>JADJES010000026.1 GCA_016708955.1 Nitrosomonas sp. | reverse complement strand
CTTCAGATAAATCTTTCAATTTTTTATCAATTTCTATGCCAACAACGCTACATATATTATTAGAACTGGATCTTCCGATACCATAAATTGCTGTAAGAGCAATTCCTACATGTTGATGATTTGGTATATTTACACCAGCTATACGCGCCATTTAATTTCCCTGTCTCTGTATATACAAAAATTATTATAATTAGCCTTGTCTTTGTTTATGTCTAGGATCAGTGCAAATCACTCGAACAACCCGATTACGTCGTATTATTTTGCAGTTTCTACAAAATTTCTTTACAGATGCATTTACTTTCATTATAAAAATTCCATAAATCAATAGTGAATATATGAAAACGATCTAATTCTTAAAATTATTTCGCTCTAAAAGTGATTCTTGCTCTTGTTAAATCATAAGGTGTTAAGTCTACGGTTACTTTATCACCTGGTAGTATCCGAATATAGTGCATACGCATCTTTCCTGAAATATGGCCAAGTACGACATGGCCATTTTCTAATCTTACTTTAAATGTAGCATTCGGGAGTGTTTCAATTATCTCACCTTGCATCTGTATTGTGTCTTCTTTAGCCATTAACTATCACACTTAAATTATCGTGCAGGAAGTTTTCCACTGCCTGTTTTAAAATTAGCTTTTTTCAATAAGCTATCATATTGTGAAGACATCACATGCGATTGAACTTGTGACATAAAATCCATAGTTACGATTACAATAATCAATAAAGATGTACCGCCAAAGTAAAATGGCACATTCCATTTAAGAATTAGGAATTCAGGTAATAAACAAACAAGCGTCACATATATAGAACCAGTAAGAGTTAAACGCAACATAATTCTTTCTATATATTTTGTAGTCTGTTCACCAGGTCTAATACCTGGTATAAATGCCCCACTTTTCTTTAGATTATCAGCTGTTTCTTTTGGATTAAAAACAAGAGCTGTATAAAAAAAACAAAAGAATATAATCATTACCGCATAAAGAATTACATATATGGGTTGGCCAGGGGATAATGCTCCGCTAATATCCTTAAGCCATGTCATAGATTCCCCACTAGCGAACCATCCTGCTAAAGTTGCAGGAAATAAAATGATACTTGAAGCGAAAATAGGGGGTATAACACCAGCCATATTTAGTTTTAACGGCAAATGTGAACTCTGTCCACCATAAACTTTCTGCCCTACTTGGCGCTTGGCATAATTAACTAAAATCCGTCTTTGGCCTTTTTCTACAAAAACAACAAATGCAGTAACTAATGCAGCCGCGAGAAAAATACCCAATGCTACTAGAAAATGCATAGAACCTGTACTAACAAGATCTAAAGTTCCACCAATTGCACTAGGTAATCCTGCAGCTATTCCTGCAAAAATAATAAGTGAAATGCCATTTCCTATACCACGCTCTGTGATTTGCTCTCCTAACCACATCAAAAAAATTGTTCCCGTAACTAACGTAATGACGGTCGTAAGAACAAACATGCCACCAGGCTGGATCACTAACCCTGGCTGTGATTGAAGGGCAACTGATATTCCATAACTTTGTACTAAAGCCAATGCTAATGTACCATATCGAGTATATTGTGTAATTTTTCGTCGGCCACTTTCACCCTCTTTCTTTAGCGACTCTAGATAAGGAATAGCAACAGTTCCTAGCTGCATAATGATCGAAGCAGATATGTACGGCATTATACCAAGTGCAAAGATCGAAAACCTAGATAGCGCTCCTCCAGAAAACATATTAAACATGCCAAGAACACTACTTTCCTGTGAGTCAAAAAGCGCTTTAAGAGTGATTGGATCTATACCGGGTACTGGTACATGCGCTCCTATACGATAAACAATCAAAGCTAACAATAGAAACCACAAACGTCGTTTCAGATCAGCAAATTTTTTAACTGGTTTAACCGTTGTTCCTTTTATAGCCAATTTATATCCTTATACTTCTATGTAATAGAGCCACCACCTACTTCTATGGCCTTTTTAGCTCCGCCAGTAACAAGTATCCCGCTTATATTCAACAACTTCTCACAACTTCCAGTATTCAAAATCTTTACTTTCGTTACTCTATTAGAAATTATTTTAAATTTCTTTAATGTAGCAAGATTTATATCCTTTTCAGACAAAGAATTCAAATCGGAAAGGGTCAATTCTACAGGCTTATCTCTATTTATAATGCTAAAACCTCGTTTTGGGAGTCTTCTTTGAATTGGCATTTGTCCTCCTTCGAAGCCTACTTTATGGAAGCCACCTGCACGTGATTTTTGACCTTTATGTCCTCTACCACAAGTTTTACCAATCCCTGAACCAATGCCTCTTCCAACTCTTATCTTAGTTTTTTTAGAACCAACAGGTGATTTAATTGAATTCAAGTACATAATATATTACTCACACTTAACTAAGTAGTTAATTTTATGAATCATACCCCGTATCTCAGGGGTATCAATCAGCATTGAAAAACTATTTACTTTACGTAAACCTAATCCTCGCACTGTAGCACGATGTGTTTGTTTTGTTCCAATAGGACTTCTCACAAGGGTTACTTTCAATGTTCTTAATTTCTTCTTATTGTTATCCATTATCTTGTCCAAGAATTTCTTTTACTGTTTTTCCCCTCTTAGCGGCAATATTTGCTGGTGTATTCATTGCATTAAGGCCTTTGAGTGTCGCTCTAACGACATTATACGGATTTGTTGATCCGATGCATTTAGCCAGAATGTTTGTCATACCCATTACTTCAAATATTGCTCGCATCGGTCCTCCAGCTATAATTCCTGTACCCTCTGGTGCGGGTTGCATATAAACTTTTGCAGCACCATGCGAAGCCGTGATAGGATGATATATAGTACCGCCCTTTATTTTAATTTTAGTCATTCTTCTTCGAGCTTCATCCATTGCTTTTTGTACAGCAACTGGAACTTCTCGAGATTTCCCCTTACCCATGCCTACGCTCCCGTCACCATCTCCAACAACGGTAAGCGCTGCAAAACCCAATATACGTCCACCCTTCACGACTTTAGTTACTCTATTAATAGCAACCATTTTCTCGCGCAAATCATCACCACTTTCTTCTATGCCCGTTGCTTTACCATTAGTTTTACCGATTTTTGCCATCATCAAACCTTAAATTAAAATTTTAATCCATTCTCGCGCGCAGCTTCTGCTAATGCCCTAACACGTCCATGGTATTTATAACCTGATCTATCAAAGGCAATATTTGTTATGCCACAATCTTTACCTTTCTCAGCAATTCTTTTACCTATAAAAGCAGCTGCGGCCACATTACTTCCAGTAGTGAACGATTTACGCACGTCTGGCTCTAAAGTAGATGCACAGGTTAAGATTTTATTATTTTTATCATCAATGAGCTGAGCATAAATGTGTGAGTTAGTGCGATGTATCGATAATCGTATTATATCCAGTTCAGCAATTTTAATTCGCGTTTTTAGTGAGCGTCTAATTCTTTTTTCTTTTAAATTCAACATTTTTATCTCAATTATTTTTTCTTCGTTTCTTTGAGAACAATAACTTCATCGGAATATCGAACACCTTTACCTTTATATGGCTCAGGTTTCCGATAAGCTCTAATATCTGCAGCAGTCTGGCCAACTTTCTGCTTGTCAATACCTTTAATAATTATTTCAGTTTGCGATGGTGTTTCAATCGTTATACCATCTGGAACAACATGATCAACAGGATGGGAGAAACCCAAAGTTAAATTTACTCTGTTTAAACCTGCTTGAGCTCTATATCCTACACCAACCAATTGCAATTTTTTTTCAAACCCAATTGATACACCCTGAATCATATTAGCAATAAGTGCACGGATTGTCCCTGATAGCGCATTAGCATGCTTAGAGTCGTTAGTTGTTTGAACCTTTAAAGTACTTTGATTAATTTCTAACATAACATCATTAGTTAATGCTTGCTGAAGTGTCCCTAGAGGACCTTTAACTAAAACATTAGATGGTAATATGCTAATTTTAACACTTTCCGGAATTGTTATCGGGTTCTTGCTTACTCGAGACATTTAAATAATCCTTTAAACTAGACAACAGTGCACAACAGTTCGCCACCGATACCCTCTACTCGCGCCTTGCGTTCGGTCATTACACCTTTCGAAGTGGAAACTATTGCTATCCCTAGTCCATTCATAATATCTGGCAGATTTTTACTAGATTTGTATATTCTAAGTCCAGGTTTACTGATACGTATTATTTGTTCGATTACAGGATAACCAGAATAATATTTAAGGGATATCTCTAAAGTACTTTTATTATTATCACTCACAACACTAAAGTCATTAATATATCCTTCGCCTTTAAGAACGTCCGCTATCGATAGTTTAATATTAGAACTTGGCATTCTTACTGATTGTTTCTTAGCCAATTGAGCATTTCTTATTCGAGTTAACATATCTGCAATTGGATCGCTCATACTCATGTCAGTACCTATTTATATAATAATTATTGTGTTAATTCTACTAACACTCTTAATTTAGCCCGCTACCAGCTCGCTTTAATAATTCCTGGTATTTTGCCACTCATAGCTATTTCTCGTAACTTATTTCTTCCTAGACCAAACTTAGAGTAAACACCACGCGGTCTGCCAGTTAATGAACATCGATTTCTTAAACGTACTGGACTTGAATCTCTAGGAAGATTTTGCAAAATCTCTCGCGCCTTGAAACGATCTTCATCATCGAGTTTAGTGTCATTTATTATCTTAAATAATGAAAGACGATGGTTGGCAAATTTTTGCACTGTCTTTATTCTTTTTAAATTTCTATTAATAATAGATAGCTTTGCCATTCTTACCTCAATTCTTAAACGGGAAATTAAATGCAGATAATAAAGCTTTTGCTTCTTTATCGCTCCTTGCTGTTGTGGTAATGGATATATTCATTCCACGCAAAGCGTCAATTTTATCGTAATCAATTTCAGGAAAAATAATCTGCTCTTTAATGCCCATGTTGTAATTACCTCTCCCATCAAATGATTTTCCAGAAATTCCACGAAAATCTCGGATTCTAGGTATTGCAACAGTAATTAATCTATCTAAAAATTCATACATTCTTACTCGACGAAGTGTAACCATGCATCCTATAGGATAATCCTGCCTCACCTTAAAGGTTGCTATTGATTTCTTTGCCTTTGTAACAACAGGCTGTTGACCACATATCTTCTTCAAATCAGAAATTGCATGTTCAATGATTTTCTTATCTACAGTAGCTTCACCTAAACCAATATTAAGAGTTATTTTGCTAATGCAAGGTACCTCCATAAGGGATTTGTAATTGAATTGATCGATCAACTGTTTAGTAACAGTGTTGCGATAATATTCTTGCAATCGCGCCATAAATTCCAATTCCCTTATTAAGTTTTTATTAAATCGCCAGTAGATTTAAATATACGTGTTTTATTATTATCACTATCTATTTTAAATCCCACTCTATCAGATTTCTTAGAATAAAAATTATATATTGCCACATTTGAAATATGAATTGACATTTCTAAATCGATGATTCCACCTGCATTACCAATTGTAGGATTAGGTTTCTGGTGTTTTTTTACAGCATTAATGCCTTGTACTACAACACGATTAATTCCATCAATTCTAAGGACGGATCCTCTTTTGCCTTTATCTCTTCCTGCAATAACTATTACGTCATCACCTTTTCTAATTTTTTGCATAAATGTTCCTTTTTACCACTACAAAACCTCAGGCGCTAGTGAAACTATTTTCATGAATCTCGCATTACGTAATTCCCGCGTCACTGGTCCAAAAATACGTGTTCCTATTGGTTCAAATTTATTATTCAACAAAACTGCTGCATTATCATCAAATTTCAAAAGGGAGCCATCTACACGCCTCACTCCTTTTGCTGTACGAACTACGACCGCATTATATACCTCTCCTTTTTTAACACGTCCCCTCGGAGCAGCATCCTTTATGCTAACTTTAATTATGTCCCCAATTCCAGCATATTGTCTTTTTGAACCGCCAAGTACTTTAATGCACATAAGTGATCTAGCACCAGTATTATCCGCTACTTTTAATATTGATTGCATTTGAATCATTTTTATTCGCTTTTGATATTTAATTTACTTCGTCGGTGTTTTATAAATTATTTACGCTAGGAAAAAACACTTAAACAATTATCAACATCAATTTAATGGTTTTATTTCGAACTTATAAAAATTTGAAATTATACCTAATGAATTGCAATAAGAAAACTTAATTATATATTTGCACCCAAATCTCGAGCATTAGATTCTTTATTTAGTAATTTGGTAACCTTCCAATTCTTGGTTCAAACAAAATCGCCAATGGAAAATTGATTATTATCATCATGGGCATGATATTTCTTTGTTCGTGTAACAAATTTTCCATATAAAGGGTGCTTTAGTCTACGCTCTACAATGACTGTCACTGTTTTATCCATTTTATTACTTGTAACACGTCCACTCAAAGTACGATTTAATTTTTTATTAGTCATGATATGATTGCTTTTGAGTTATAACAGTTTTCACTCTTGCAATATCTCTTTTAATTATTTTCAATTGCCTAGTATTTGATAGTTGCTGAGTAGCTAATTGCATACGTAAGCCAAAATGTGCTTTTAGCAAAGAAACAAGCTCTCGATTTAATTCAGGTAATTGCTTTTCTCTTAATTCACTTGCTTTCATTACTATCCGCCAATTTGTCTTATTGTAAACATTGTTCTGATTGGCAACTTAGCAGCAGCTAGTCGAAATGCTTCTTTTGCCATTTCTTCATTGACACCATCCATTTCATATAGCATCTTTCCGGGCTGTATCTCAGCTACATAGTATTCTGGATTTCCTTTTCCTTTACCCATTCTAACTTCTGCTGGCTTATGTGAAATTGGTTTGTCTGGAAATATTCTTATCCAAATACGACCACCTCTTTTAATGTGCCTAGTCATAGCTCGTCGAGCTGCTTCAATTTGACGTGCTGTTAATCGTCCTCTACCAATCGCTTTAAGCCCAAATTCACCAAAACTTACTTTAGCTCCGCGGCTTGCTACTCCAGTATTTCTACCTTTCTGTTGTTTTCTATATTTTGTTCTAGCTGGCTGAAGCATTTCTCTCTCCAGAAATCTTATTTACTTCTGTATTTTCTGAATTTTCTGAACTAATAATAAGAACTTCTGCTTCAGAATATCCAAATGTTTCTTTTACACCTTTAATACTCGCTGATTTTATTAATGCAGCAGATGATTTCTTAGAAGTCTTCTTTTTTTCGTTCTCTGAATTTAAGTTTGGTGTAGCAAGGCTAGACTGCTCGTTTTTACCAAGGACTTCGCCTTTAAAAATCCATACCTTAATGCCTATAATTCCATAAGTAGTTTTAGCTTCTGACGTACCATAATCCAAATCAGCTCTAAGCGTATGTAAAGGTACCCTTCCTTCGCGATACCACTCAGTTCGTGCAATTTCTATTCCATTTAATCTGCCTGAACTCATTATTTTTATCCCTTGCGCACCCAGGCGCATGGCATTCTGCATCGCCCGCTTCATTGCTCTACGAAACATTATCCGTTTTTCTAATTGCTGTGCAATATTATCTGCAATTAGTTGAGCATCCAACTCGGGTTTTCTTATCTCTTCAATATTTACATGAACAGGTACTCCCATTCTCTTCTGAAGTTCACTTCGTAATACTTCTATGTCCTCACCTTTTTTTCCAATCACCACACCAGGGCGTGAGCTAAAAATTGTAATTCTTGCATTTTTTGAAGGTCTTTCAATTAGAATTCTACCAACCGAAGCATTCTTTAATCTATCATGAAGAAATTCCCGCACTTTAATGTCTTCATTTAGCATAGTGGCAAAATTATTACTATTTGCATACCATCTGGATAGCCAATTTCTTTGAACAGATAGACGAAATCCTGTTGGATGTATTTTCTGACCCATATCAATTAATGCCTTTATTTAGTCTGGCCATCTCTATCGCCTACTGTAAGCAATATATGGCATGTAGGTTTTACAATTCTATTACCACGCCCTTTCGCGCGCGCACTTGTTCTTTTCATTGACGTGCCACGATCAATATAAATTGTAGATATTTTAAGCTCATCAATATCAGCGCCATCGTTATGTTCTGCATTTGCAATTGCAGACTCTAAGAGCTTTCGTATTATTTCAGCTCCTTTTTTTGGACTAAACGTAAGGATATTTAATGCTTTATCTACAGAAAGCCCTCTGATTTGATCAGCCACAAGACGTCCCTTTTGAGCTGATAAGCGAACGCCACGTAATATAGCAGTTGTTTCCATGATTATTTCCTATCGCTTTGCTACAGCTTTTTTGTCGCCAGCGTGACCTTTAAAGGTACGAGTTAGCGAAAATTCACCGAACTTATGACCAACCATATTTTCCGTTACATAAATTGGTATATGTTGTTTACCATTATGGACAGCAACGGTCAGTCCAATAAAATCAGGTAATATCGTCGATCTTCTAGACCAAGTTTTTATCGGTCTTTTATCATTTGTATCGCGTGCTTTTTCTATTTTCGCAATAAATGTGTATCAACGAATGGACCTTTTTTTATTGAACGTGCCATCTAACTATCATCCTTTCTTTGAATAACGATGACGTACTATCATCACTTCTGTTCTTTTATTTTTTCGTGTTCTGTAGCCTTTCGCTGGGGTCCCCCATGGACTTACCGGATGCCGACCAGCAGAAGTTCTACCTTCACCACCTCCATGAGGGTGATCAATTGGATTCATAGCAACCCCTCTTACAGTTGGTCGAATCCCTCGCCACCGTACAGCACCCGCTTTACCAATAGATCTCAAGTTATGTTCGGAATTACCCACCTCACCAATTGTTGCTCGGCAATCGATATGAACCTTCCGCATCTCACCTGAACGAAGTTTAATTTGTGCATAATTACCTTCGCGTGCTTGCAATTGAACCGAAGTTCCTGCAGATCGTGCTAGTTGAGCGCCTTTTCCTGGTAATAATTCAACACAGTGTATTATCGTCCCCATAGGGATATTACGTAATGGTAAAGCATCTCCTGCTTTAATCTGTGCATTTCTACCACTGCTAATTCTTGCGCCAACACTTAACCCTTTGGGTGCTATTATGTATCGTCTTTCACCATCCGCATAACAAATTAAGGCAATATTCGCTGTTCGATTTGGATCGTATTCAATTCGCTCTACAATTGCTGCAATGTCATCTTTGTCACGCTTAAAATCAATCAATCTATAATGCTGTTTATGGCCACCACCACGATGTCTTGTTGTAATTCGTCCATGATGGTTGCGGCCAGCCGTTTTAGATTGCTTTTCAATCAGGCTTTTATGCGGCTCACCTTTATGTAGATCCTTATTTATCAGTCTAACTACAGATCTTCGCCCTGGTGATGTTGGTTTTAATTTGACTAGTGCCATCACTTAGCCTCTGCAGTAGAAAAATTAGTAAAACTTATTTCTTGTCCTTTTTTGATACTAACAACAGCTTTCTTCCAATCACTTCTAGATCCCATAAATCGCCCAAATCTTTTTCGTTTTCCTTTTACGTTGATAGTTCGGACATTTATAACTTCTATTTTTTGTTCTTTCCATAGTAATTCAACAGCCGCCTTAATCTCTTTTTTTGTCGCATCAGTTGACACGCGAAAAACTGATTGATTATTCTGCTCTCCCAGAAATGTCGTTTTTTCTGAAATATGTGGAGCTATTATTATTTTCAGTAATCGTTCATGACTTATATTTAGATTATTCATGAGAGAATTTCCTCAAATTTTTTCAATCCTTCAGTTGTAATAAGAATTTTTTCGAATCTTAATAGACTAACAGGATCAACATTTTTCACTTCAACAATAGCAACCCGTGGAATATTGCGTGAAGATAACAACAAATTATCATCGATCTCGTGAGTTATCACCATCACTTCATCTAGTTCAAGTGCTTTTAATTTTTCTGATAGAGCTTTTGTTTTATATGTATCGATATTAAATGTATCAGTAACTAACAATCTATTATCCCTTATTAACTGAGATACAATCACACTAACACCAGCTCTGTACATCTTCCTATTTAATTTTTTTCTAAAATTTTCATCAGGACTACTTGGAAATACTTTTCCGCCACCACGCCAAATTGGACTAGATGCCATCCCTACACGCGCACGTCCTGTGCCTTTTTGTCTCCATGGCTTACGTGTAGATTTAGCCACATCTGATCGTCCTTTTTGCGCTCGTGTCGCACCACGCGCGTTAGACAAATATGATGTTATGACTTGATGAACAAGTGCCTCATTGTAATCTCTATTAAAAAGCTCATCAGAAACAACAATACTATCTGTTTTCTGATCCTTTTTACCGATAAGCTTTAGTTCCATTACCTGTTCACCTTATTACTGTTTATTTTAGCGATTAATTTACTTTTTTTCTTTTATACTTGGACGCACAATGACATTTCCATTTCGTGGTCCTGGTATTGCGCCTTTTACCAGCAATAAACTTCTTTCAGTGTCAATTCTTATTACTTCAAGATTTTGGGTAGTTCTTTTAACATTCCCCAAGTGGCCAGACATACGCTTACCAGGGAAAATACGCCCAGGATCTTGCGCCATGCCAATTGAGCCAGGTTTATTGTGTGCTTTTGAATTACCGTGACTTGCTCTATTGGATGAAAAGTGATGCCTTTTAATAACACCTGCATATCCTTTTCCTATAGTTATTCCCGATATGTCAACTTTTTGCCCAACTGTGAAAATATCATAAGTAATTACCATTCCGTTTTGTAGTTGATTAAGATCTTCATCTTTATTTACCCGAAATTCCCTTAAGATACAACCAGCTTCAACACCTGCCTTAGCGAAATGACCTGCACTAGACTTATTTACTCTAATTGCTCTTTTTTCCCCGAAACAAAGCTGAACAGCAGAATAACCATCTTTTTCAGTTTTCTTTATCTGAGTTACACGATTATTAGAAACGTCAATTACAGTCACAGGAAGACTATCTCCATTTTCTGTAAATATTCGTGTCATACCGATCTTCCGACCGACTAGTCCTAAACTCATTTTTATCCTCTTATAAGGAGTTATTTATTTCAGTCTATTTAGGATTTTTAGAAATAAAAAAATCCCTTTTCTTATCATCGATGATACAAATTATTTATAATTTAATTTCCACATCCACACCAGCGGGCAAATCCAATTTCATGAGCGCATCTACTGTTTTATCTGTGGGATCAATAATATCCATTAATCTCAGGTGTGTTCTTATTTCAAATTGATCACGCGATGTCTTATTAACATGAGGCGATCGCAACACATCAAAGCGCTCAATTCTAGTCGGCAATGGTACAGGCCCTTTAACAACCGCTCCTGTTCTTTTTGCTGTTTCAACAATTTCAAGCGCTGATTTATCTATTAACCGATAGTCGAAGGCTTTAAGGCGAATTCTTATTTTTTGGTTTTGCATTTATTCGATCCTGATTTTGTAAACTCAATATAAATCTTTATTGATCTTTACTTTTTCTAACTTTCCCAAATCACTCAATTATTTTAGCAACGACACCGGCACCAACTGTTCTTCCGCCTTCACGTATTGCAAAACGCAAGCCATCTTCCATCGCTATCGGCGCTATTAAATTCACTGTCACTGACACATTGTCCCCAGGCATCACCATCTCCGTTCCAGCTGGCAATTCAATTGCCCCTGTAACGTCTGTTGTCCTGAAGTAAAATTGTGGACGATATCCGGGGAAAAACGGTGTATGTCTTCCACCTCTTCTTTGCTCAACACATATATCTCAGCCGTGAATTTGGTATGCGGCGATATACTACTTGGCTTTGCCAACACTTGACCTCGCTCAACTTCTTCACGTTTCGTACCACGCAACAGTATCCCAACATTATCGCCTGCCTGACCTTGGTCCAGCAGTTTACGGAACATTTCCACACCTGTACATACTGTTTTCAGTGTGGGTTTGAGACCAACTATCTCGATTTCCTCTCCCACTTTCACGATTCCTCTCTCCACACGACCAGTCACAACCGTCCCCCGACCTGAGATCGAAAAAACGTCTTCAACCGGCATAAGAAAGGCACCATCAATTGCACGTTCCGGTTGTGGAATATAACTGTCTAACGCATCTGCCAGCTTCAGGATGGACGCTTCTCCAATATCACTCTGATCGCCTTCCAGTGCTTTTAGCGCTGACCCAACTATGATTGGCGTGTCATCCCCAGGAAAGTCATACTTCGATAACAATTCCCGTATTTCCATTTCCACCAGCTCAATTAATTCCGCATCATCAACCATGTCAGCTTTATTCATGTATACAATGATGTATGGAACGCCAACCTGGCGCGCTAACAGTATATGCTCACGCGTTTGCGGCATTGGGCCATCGGCTGCGGATACCACCAGAATCGCTCCGTCCATTTGCGCTGCGCCGGTAATCATGTTCTTCACATAATCCGCATGACCAGGACAGTCTACATGGGCATAATGACGTTTGGCTGTTTCATACTCCACATGCGCCGTATTGATTGTAATTCCTCGTGCACGTTCCTCTGGCGCCGAGTCAATTTGTGCGTAACTCTTCGCTTCCCCACCAAATTTCTTCGTCAATATCGTCGTAATCGCCGCCGTCAGCGTCGTCTTGCCATGATCGACATGTCCTATCGTACCAACATTTACGTGTGGCTTCGACCGCTCAAATTTACTTTTTGCCATGACTCGTTCCTTTACACTCTATACAATTCAATTATTTCTTATTTATTATTGCTTCTGCCACACTCTTAGGAGCCTCTGAATAATGCTTAAACTCCATTGAATAGGTTGCCCTGCCTTGAGTAGCTGAGCGCAATGCCGTAGAGTATCCAAACATTTCTGCTAACGGTACTTCAGCTCGAATTACCTTGAATCCTGGCACATCTTCCATTCCTTGAATCATGCCACGCCTTGATGATAAGTCGCCGACAACATTCCCCATAAAATCTTCTGGTGATTCCACTTCAACCGCCATCATGGGTTCTAGTAACACTGGATTGGCTTTACGCATTCCGTCCTTAAATGCTATTGAAGCAGCCATTTTGAATGCATTCTCATTAGAATCGACGTCATGATATGAACCATCGAAGAGTGTAACTTTCACATCTACTACTGGATATCCAGCTAACACACCGCTTGGCAGTGTTTCCAACAATCCCTTTTCGACTGCTGGTATATATTCCCGTGGCACTGAACCACCCTTTATTTCATCTATAAACTCAAAACCTTTTCCGGTTTCATTGGGCTCCATTCTCAACCATACATGACCATACTGTCCACGCCCTCCTGATTGCTTCACAAATTTACCTTCTATTTCAACTTGTTTTCTTATCGCTTCACGATAAGCAACCTGTGGCGCTCCTACATTTGCTTCCACTCCAAATTCTCTTTTCATGCGATCTACGATGATTTCGAGATGCAATTCACCCATTCCAGATATAATCGTCTGTCCAGTTTCTTCATCTGTTCGCACCCTGAACGAAGGATCCTCCTGCGCTAATCTATTTAGCGCAATCCCCATTTTCTCCTGATCCATTTTAGTCTTTGGTTCAACTGCCACATGAATGACTGGTTCGGGAAAATCCATTCTTTCTAGGGTAATTATTTTTTGTGGATCACACAAGAGTATCTCCGGTAACGACATCTTTCAGACCAACAGCTGCCGCAATATCTCCAGCACGGACTTCCTTGATTTCTTCACGCTGATTTGCGTGCATTTGCAGTATCCTGCCAATTCTTTCTTTTTTTCCTTTCACCGGGTTGTAGATTGTATCACCTGATACAACTACCCCAGAATAAACTCTGAAGAATATTAGCTGCCCTACATATGGATCGGTTGCAATCTTGAATGCCAATGCTGAAAAAGGCTCGTTATCATCAGCCATTCTTTTATCTGGCTCACCACGTTCGTTTTCACCTTGTATCGCCAAGACATCTGTGGGTGATGGCATATAATCTATAACCGCATCCAACATAGCTTGTACGCCTTTATTCTTAAAGGCAGTTCCACACATCATTGGCACTATTTCATTATTTATAGTACGCACCCGCAAGCCGCTTTTAATATCTGAAGATTCTAAATCTCCATTTTCAAGATATTTGTTCATCAAATCTTCATTTGCTTCTGCTGCAGTTTCAAGCATCTTTTCTCGCCATGACTGCGCATCCGCTTTCAAATCTGAAGGTATTTCACGTTCCTCATATTTTGTGCCTTTACTTTCTTCATCCCAGTAAATAGCTTTCATTTTTACTAAATCAATGACACCTTCAAACTTATCTTCTGCACCTATTGGCAATTGTATTGGCACAGGCACCGCTTTAAGCCGTGTTTTGATCTGCTCATACACGCGCATGAAATTTGCACCCGATCGATCCATCTTATTTACAAATGCCAATCGAGGGACTTTATACTTATTTGCCTGCCTCCAAACCGTTTCGGTTTGCGGTTGCACACCACCAACCGCACAAAATACAGTGCATGCTCCATCGAGAACACGTAATGAACGCTCAACCTCAATGGTAAAATCTACGTGTCCTGGCGTATCAATAATATTGATTCGATGTTCCGGGTAATTTTCAGCCATTCCTTTCCAGAAACAAGTTGTGGCTGCAGAGGTAATTGTTATACCTCTTTCCTGTTCTTGTTCCATCCAATCCATGGTTGCCGCACCATCATGAACTTCGCCTAATTTATGCGACACGCCAGTATAAAAGAGCACACGCTCTGTTGTCGTTGTTTTTCCAGCGTCAATATGCGCCATAATACCTATGTTTCTATAGCGCTCAATGGGTGTTTTTCTGGCCACAGTCAAATGCCTTACGATTTATACAATTGGTGAATGATTTTAATACTTTAATTTCTATTAATTAAAACCTAAAATGAGAAAATGCTTTATTTGATTCCGCCATTCTATGCACTTCCTCTCTCTTCTTTACCGCTCCTCCACGTCCCTCAGCTGCCTCTGTTAACTCCCCAGCTAGTCTTGCATCCATTGATTTTTCGCTTCTTTTCCTGGCTGCATCCCTAAGCCATCGCATAGCCAAAGCGTTACGACGCACTGATCTCACCTCAACCGGTACCTGATAGTTTGCGCCACCAACCCGACGACTCTTAACCTCCACGATTGGACGCACATTCGTCAACGCTTGTGTAAAAACTTCCAATGGATCATTGCCAGTTTTCTTTTCTATATGCTCTAATGCTCCGTAGATAATCCTCTCTGCTACCGACTTTTTACCACGAGTCATGAGAACATTAACAAATTTTGCTAATTCTACATTGTGATATTTTGGATCTGGCAATATCTCACGCTTTGGAACTTCTCTACGTCTTGGCATTATGCAACCCCATTACCTTTCGCAACATGTTTTTCTTCTATCTATAAAAACAGCACTTGATTCTAAATTCTAAGCAGTTTTTGGCTTTTTGGAACCATATTTTGATCGGCTCTGCTTACGATCTTTTACACCCGCCGTATCCAGACTACCTCTAACCGTATGATAGCGAACACCTGGCAAATCTTTTACACGACCACCACGTATCAAAACGACCGAATGCTCTTGAAGATTGTGCCCTTCTCCACCAATATAACTTGACACTTCAAATCCGTTAGTTAATCGAACCCTTGCAACTTTACGCAATGCTGAATTCGGTTTTTTTGGTGTTGTCGTGTACACCCTTGTGCACACCCCTCTTTTTTGTGGGCTGTTCTCTAATGCTGGAACACTGCTTTTAACCCGCTTAGCTGTGCGTGGTTTTCTAACTAACTGACTAATTGTCGGCATTTCTATGTCCTAAAAAACTGGGACGGCTTTCCGCCGTCCACGTACTATTTGCTGAATTTATTTTTTTCACTAATGGCCCTAGCAATTAGCAATTTGGCACCTTCATATTTCATATAAGATGCGACAAAAAAGAGAGCGGATTTTATTGGGTTTATTGTTTCATGTCAAGACAAACATGGACAGATATAGCCTATTTTGCTAATACAATTTTTATTTCTAAAATCATGCTAATGATTTTCAATAATTCTCATATCACCTATTTTGTCCATATTAATCTCTAAAGTTCTGGAATTGCAGTGGAAAATTATCAATTGATTTTTTTATTAATTGTATTGTTTCCTGAAGCACATCTTTTTTAGCGCCTGTTATGCGCACTACATCCCCTTGAATACTCGCTTGTACTTTAAGCTTGCTTTCCTTTGTATACTTAATAATTTTCTTTGCCAGCTCTGTTTCAAGTCCTGTTTTAACTATCACAGCCTGCTTTACTTTATTTCCACTGATTTTCTCAACCTGTCCCTTGTCCAAACAACGCACATCGACATTTCGCTTCGTCAACTTAGCCATCAGAATGTCTGACACTTGCTCCAATTTAAATTCATCATCAGCAAATATTGTCAGCTGATAATCTGTCTGCTCAACCCTCGCATCCGAACCTTTAAAGTCAAACCGAGTATTCACCTCTTTGTTTACTTGGTCTACTGCATTCCTGACTTCTTGCTTATCAACTTCTGAGACAATATCAAATGTGGGCATTATATCTCTCTTAACTGAGGCAATTGATCTTAGTTTTTCACTGCGCTACTTCGAAGACCTTAATTTTTATTTCTTTCAACTCCAGCCGCAATACGCAACCTTAAAGCATTTAGCTTTATGAATCCTGCTGCATCGCCTTGATCATAAGCACCAGAATCATCTTCAAAAGTCGCAATATTTGGATCAAATAATGAGTCAGTATGGGAATCTCTTCCTACCACAATGACATTCCCTTTATACAATTTCAGTCTTACCCATCCATTTACTTTTTCCTGACTCTCATCAATCATTGCCTGCAGCATTTTGCGCTCCGGACTCCACCAATAGCCATTATAAATCAGAGCTGCATAGCGTGGCATCAAATCATCCTTTAGATGTGCCACTTCCCGATCCAGAGTTATCGACTCAATAGCACGATGCGCGCGTAATAAAATTGTTCCGCCGGGCGTTTCATAGCACCCGCGAGACTTCATACCAACATAGCGATTCTCAACCAAATCTAATCTACCTATCCCATGTTTTCCACCCAATTGGTTGAGCTTCTCCAGCACATTCGCGGGTGATAATTTTTTGCCATTCAATGCGACAACATCACCACGCTTAAACTCCATATCCAGATATTCAGGTTCATCAGGCGCCTTCTCGGGCGAAACACTCCAACGCCACATTGATTCCTCAGGCTCTGCCGCTGGATCCTCAAGAATCCTGCCTTCGTAGGAAATATGCAAGAGATTTGCATCCATACTATAGGGTGACCCAGCTTTCTTTTTCATTTCAACCGGAATGCCATGTTGCTCAGCATACAGAAGCAACTTCTCTCTTGAAGTTAAATCCCACTCACGCCAAGGCGCTATCACGTGAATATCTGGCTGCAGCGCATAATACCCCAGTTCAAACCGTACCTGATCGTTCCCTTTTCCCGTTGCACCATGTGAAACCGCATCTGCCCCTGTTTCATTGGCAATTTCAATTTGCCTTTTTGCAATCAATGGGCGCGCTATGCTAGTACCCAACAAATATTCCCCTTCATAAATTGTATTAGCTCGAAACATAGGAAATACAAAATCGCGTACAAATTCTTCACGCAAATCATCTATATAAATTTCTTTGACACCAAGTTGCTTTGCCTTTGCTCGTGCTGGCTCAACCTCCTCTCCCTGCCCGATATCCGCAGTAAATGTCACAACCTCACATTGATAGGTATCCTGCAACCATTTCAAGATAACTGAAGTATCCAAACCTCCCGAGAAGGCCAAAACCACTTTATTAATTTTTTTCATTATGTTTTTTATCTCGTACAGCTACGATTTAACACTTCGATCATTAATTTTAAAATACAAACTTAACTTCCAGCATCTAATTTACCCAACAGCAAATATTCCATCAGCGCTTTTTGCGTATGCAGCCGGTTTTCTGCTTCGTCCCATACGACTGATTGCGGCCCATCCAAGACTTCGGCACTGACTTCTTCGCCGCGATGCGCCGGCAAACAATGCATAAATAACGCATTGTTTTTAGCCAACAACATCATTTCTCCATCAACACAGAATTCCGCAAAATCATTTCTTCTCTGCTCGGTTTCTGATTCAAATCCCATACTGGTCCATACATCTGTAGTTACAAGATCCGCACCAATCACAGCCTTATGAGGATTCGCGAACTTTTCATAATGTGATGTGCTATTTAGCCCTATCCGCTTAGGATCAATATCATAACTAGGAGGCGTTGACACATGTACTTTAAAATTAAAAATTTCTGCTGCTTGTAACCAGGTATTACACATGTTATTGGAATCACCAATCCAAGCCACGATTTTGCCTTCAATACTTCCTCTGTATTCAAGTAAGTAAAGATGTCACTCATGATTTGACATGGATGATATTCATCAGTTAACCCATTGATTATTGGTACTCTGGAATTCTCCGCAAAACGCCTGATAATGTCATGCTCATAGGTACGAATCATTATCAGATCTACCATACGCGAAATTACCCGCGCAGCATCTTCTACCGGCTCCCCTCGTCCCAGTTGCGTATCCCGCGTTGACAGATAGATTGCCGCGCCGCCCAATTGATGCATACCGGCTTCAAATGACAAACGCGTCCGTGTCGAATTTTTGTCAAAAATCATCGCCAGCGTGCGATCACTCAAAGGCCAGTATTGCCGGTATTGCTTGAACTCCTGCTTTATCCAGCGAGTGCGCTCAAATAAATACTCGTATTCTTCACGGCAAAAATCATTGAATTGCAGAAAATGCTTAAATTGCATAACGTGATAAATAACTAATTAGAAATACGTTACCTTAGGTAACCAGTCTTAGTTATTCAAAAACTCCTTTATTAACGAGCAAGTAATATCTACAACTTGCTCAGCTTCACCTTGCTGCATCACAAACGCAGGCAACAAACGTATCACTTTATCGGATGTTACATTGATTAATAATTTCTTTTCTAACGCTTTCTTCACCAATTCACCACAAGGTACCGAAAGCTCAATGCCAACAATCAGACCTTGCCCCCTGACTTGCACAACTCCCGTGACATCTGCCAATTGTCTTCTCAGCTTATCACGCATGAAGTCGCCCAATTTAGTTACGTGATCGAGAAGATTTTCATCGGCGATTACACTCAGTGTTTCAATCGCAGCAGCACAAGCCAGTGGATTACCGCCAAAGGTGGACGCATGATTACCCGGTTTGAAGACTTCTGCAGCCATGCCTCTTGCTAAGCAAGCACCAATCGCGACTCCCCCCCCCAGGCCTTTAGCCAGGGTAACAACATCCGGCATAATATTACTATGTTGAAATGCAAACCATTTTCCACTCCGTGCAATCCCTGACTGCACTTCATCCAGCATCAAAAGCCATCCATATTGATCACACAAACTCCGTAATTCTCGTAGATAATGCGCTTCAGGAATATTAACACCGCCTTCACCCTGAAAAGGTTCTACCAGTACTGCTACGACGTCTTTATTATTCACAGCAACCTGTGTAATCGCTTCCATGCTGTTATAGGGAACGCGCACAAATCCCGATAATAGAGGCTCAAACCCAGCTTGTACCTTACGATTTCCACTTGCTGTCAGGGTTGCCATCGTGCGGCCATGGAATGAGCGTTCCATAACTACAATAGTTGGGATTGAAATTCCCTTATTATGTCCATGCAATCGGGCTAGTTTTATGGCAGCCTCGTTGGCTTCCGCACCGGAATTACAGAAAAATGCATTATCCATTCCTGATAATTCAATCAAGCGATCCGCCAAGCGTTCCTGCTTTTCGATATGATATAGATTAGATGTATGAATCAGCGTTCTGGCCTGCTCACATATTGCTCGAGTTAATCTTGGATGACAATGCCCCAGTCCACACACAGCTACACCAGCCAATGCATCCAGATACCGTTCACCATGGTCATCCCACAACCACACCCCTTCGCCTTTGACAAAGGTAACAGGCAGCCGTGAGTAGGTATTCATTAAATTAGGCACAACACTACACCCTCATTTCAGATGGAAAATTCAATTAAGCGCTCTACCCTACTTGCTAAGGAAAAGTTAGAAAAACTATTATGTTTACCTATTTACTCTGCTTTTTCAAGCTTTTTTTCTTTAAAGATCTACTTATTATCGCAACTTATATACGTCAAAGTTACCTGAGAAAGGAAGACAGCATGTTAGAATGGGTGGATTTATAAATTTCTTATACTTAATTTTAAGAAGATACACCTCTGC
Organism: Nitrosomonas sp.; assembly: GCA_016708955.1. Classification (GTDB taxonomy): domain Bacteria; phylum Pseudomonadota; class Gammaproteobacteria; order Burkholderiales; family Nitrosomonadaceae; genus Nitrosomonas. Next base: position 38,895 of record JADJES010000026.1, on the reverse strand, counting down.
ATCATAACCCGTTGTTTCTCAGAAAAATCATAAGATATGAATCAATTTGCTAAGGAAACCTTGCCCATCAGCCTTGAAGAAGAGATGCGGCGTTCCTATCTTGATTACGCCATGAGTGTCATTGTCGGTCGCGCACTGCCAGACGTACGTGATGGTTTAAAACCGGTACATCGGCGCGTATTGTTTGCCATGCACGAACTCTCTAACGACTGGAACAGGCCTTACAAAAAATCTGCACGTATTGTGGGTGATGTGATCGGTAAATACCATCCTCATGGCGATACTGCAGTATATGACACGATTGTTCGCATGGCGCAAGACTTTTCCTTGCGTTACATGTTAATTGACGGACAAGGTAACTTTGGTTCGGTGGATGGCGATAATGCCGCAGCAATGCGCTACACCGAAATCCGCATGTCTCGTATTGCCCATGAGCTTCTTATTGATCTTGACAAAGAAACGGTGGATTTTGGCCCCAATTATGACGATTCCGAGAAAGAGCCACTCATACTTCCCGCCAAGATCCCCAATCTGCTGATCAACGGCTCATCAGGAATTGCCGTAGGTATGGCGACCAACATTCCGCCGCACAATCTGAATGAAGTTATTGAAGCCTGTCTCGCCTTACTCAAAAATCCCGATATCAGTATCGATGAACTCATAGAATTCATCCCGGCTCCGGATTTTCCAACGGCCGGTATTATTTATGGTGTTTCCGGAGTAAGGGATGGTTATCGCACAGGCCGCGGCCGTGTTGTCATGCGTGCCCGCACTCATTTTGAAGACATGGAAAAAGGCAGCCGTCAGTGCATTGTCGTCGATGAGTTGCCCTATCAGGTCAATAAAGCTAATTTACTAATCCGTATTGGAGAGCTGGTTCGCGACAAAAAAATTGAAGGCATATCTGATTTGCGTGATGAATCCGACAAATCAGGTATGCGTGTCGTGATTGAACTGAAGCGTGGTGAGGTACCTGAAGTCATACTGAATAACTTGTATAAAGAAACACAGATGCAAGACACCTTCGGCATGAACATGGTCGCACTTTTGGATGGCCAGCCTCGCCTGCTGAACCTAAAGCAGATACTGGATGCTTTCTTGCGTCATCGCCGTGAAGTTGTCACGCGGCGCACTGTTTTTGAACTCAAGAAAGCGCGTGAGCGCGGGCATCTATTGGAAGGCCTAGCCGTTGCTTTATCCAATGTCGATGAAATTATCGCGCTGATAAAAGCTGCGCCAACACCGTCTGTTGCTAAAGATGCGATTATGACAAAAGTTTGGCGCTCTCAATTGGTTGAGGAAATGCTATCGCGCGCCATGGCAGATGCCAGCGCACTACGCCCGGATGGGTTAGGTGAGGAATTTGGTTTAAAGGCCCAAGGTTACCGCTTATCGGATGCACAAGCGCAAGCGATTCTGGAATTACGCTTGCAACGCCTAACCGGTTTGGAACAAGAAAAAATCGTTGAAGAATACAAAGAAGTCATAGAAAAGATTATTGATTATCTCAATACTTTGGCTAACCCAGAACGCATTACCAGCATCATCACTGAAGAACTGGATGCAATCAAAGAGCAATTTGGGGACAAACGCCGAAGTGAGATTATTATCGATACTCACGATATGAGTATGGAAGATTTGATTACACCAGCAGATGTCGTCGTCACACTGTCGCACAGCGGTTATATTAAATCTCAATTACTCGATGAATATCGCGCACAAAAACGTGGCGGGCGCGGCAAACTGGCGACAAGCACCAAAGAAGATGACTTCATAGACAAGCTGTTCATCGCGAACACCCATGACTACATCCTGTGCTTTTCTAGCTTGGGGCGCGTGTACTGGATCAAAGTCTATGAAGTGCCGCAAGGCGGGCGATTATCCCGTGGCAAGCCAATCATTAATTTGGTACAACTGGAAGAAGGCGAGAAAATTAACGCAATTCTGCCCGTTAAAGCTTTCGATGAAACCCGCTATATATTTATGGCAACTTCTTTTGGAACCGTTAAGAAAACACCCCTATCAGAATTTTCCCGTCCAAGGAACAATGGCATTATCGCCATCGGACTGGATGAAGGCGATTATTTGATTGGTGTTGAGCTGACGGAAGGAAAACACGATGTCATGCTGTTCTCAGACAACGGCAAAGCCATGCGTTTCAGTGAAAATGATGTACGTCCGGTGGGACGAACTGCCCGCGGCGTGCGTGGCATGAAACTCGGTGCCGGACAAAAAGTAATTTCCTTGTTGGTCGCTGAAAATGAAGAACTCACTGTATTAACGGCGACTGAAAATGGTTATGGCAAGCGTACACCAATCAGCGAATACACACGCCACAACCGCGGCACGCAAGGCATGATTGCGATCAAAACCAGTGAACGTAATGGTAAAGTTGTCACGGCAAAGCTGGTAAAACCAGATGATGAGATCATGCTGATCACTTCCGGCGGTGTACTCATCCGTACCCGTGTCAACGAAGTACGGGAAATGAGCCGTGCCACACAAGGCGTTACCCTAATTAACCTGGATGCGGGCGAGAAACTCGCTGGCCTGGAAAGAGTGGTAGAGAGCGAAGACAGCGATAGTGGTGGTGATAGTGATGATTAAAATCAAACGAGCTGCCTACCTCCTGGGCACAATAGAATAATTATTCAAAAAAATTCAATGGATCTAATCTATAATTTCAGTGCAGGGCCGGCAGTTCTACCCAAAGAGGTTCTGCAGCAAGCGCGTGATGAAATGATGGACTGGCATGGCAGCGGCATGTCCGTCATGGAAATGAGCCATCGCGGCAAAGAATTTATGGCCATTGCTGAAAAAACTGAAAGCGATTTACGCGATCTGGTTGGAATACCGCAAAACTATAAAGTCTTATTTCTGCAAGGCGGCGCTTCCAGCCAGTTTTCTATGGTGCCGATGAATCTGCTACGCGGCAAAAAGAAAGCGGACTATATCAATACCGGCCAATGGTCGACAAAAGCCATCGAAGAAGCCAGCCGGTATTGCGCAGTCAATGTCGCCGCTTCATCAGAGGATGCCAATTTCACGTATATCCCACCACAAGATCAATGGCACTTGGATCCGGAGGCAGCCTATGTTCATTACACCAGCAATGAAACCATCGGCGGTGTCGAGTTTCACTGGATCCCGGAAATCACTGCGGAAAACAATATTCCACTGGTAGCCGATATGTCATCCAATATCCTGTCTCGACCTTTGGATGTCACACGTTTTGGATTGATTTACGCGGGCGCGCAGAAAAACCTGGGGCCGGCCGGACTGACACTCGTCATTGTACGCGAGGATTTACTGGGTATGCCGATAGCAGGCACCCCGACGCTTTATGATTACCAGATTCATGCTAAAAATGATTCGATGTACAACACACCGCCGACTTATGCCATGTACATTACCGGACTGGTATTCGCATGGCTGAAGAAACAAGGCGGACTGGCGGCAATGGAAAAAATCAATATCACCAAAGCCAATCTGTTGTATGACTTATTGGATAACACCGATTTTTATCATTGTCCGGTGACTCAATCCGATCGCTCACGTATGAACGTGCCCTTCACGCTCAAAAGCCCTGAATTGGATGGCGAGTTCCTCAAGCAAGCCGAAATCAATGGCTTGATCCAACTGAAGGGACATCGCTCAGTAGGGGGCATGCGTGCTTCAATATATAATGCCATGCCCATAGAAGGTGTGGCAAAATTGGCAGCGTTTATGAAGGAGTTCGCCAGTCAGCATGCCTGAACATCAAGACAGAATCTTTAAGATTCTTACCATTAATCAGATTTCCCCCCTCGGCCTGAATCGCTTTCCTGCAGATTACTATCAAGTAGGTAGTATATCGCAGAGCCGGATGCCATTCTGGTGCGCTCGCAAAATTTGCTGAATTGGAAAATTCCCAGCAGTGTCAAAGCAATCGGACGGGCGGGCGCCGGTACCAATAACATTCCCGTACAGGATATGAACACCCGTGGCGTTCCAGTATTCAACACACCGGGTGCAAATGCCAATGCAGTCAAGGAACTGGTTCTGGCTGGCATGTTTTTAGCTGCGCGTAATTTGGTTCCGGCATTGCAATTTGTAGAAATTCTGCAAGGTGATGATGCATCGCTAAACAAGCAGGCGGAAAATGAAAAAACGCTTTCCGGCATCGAATTACCGGGCCGCACATTGGGCATTATTGGTTTGGGTGAAATTGGCCGGTTGGTGGCTAATGCAGCGATCAAACTGGGAATGAAAGTCATCGGATATGATCCCAAGATTACCGTCGATTCGGCCTGGAGTCTATCCGCAGAAGTAAAAAAAGCTCACAGCATGGGAGATTTGCTCCGCCATAGCGAATTTGTCACCGTGCATATCCCATTACTGGATTCCACGCATCACCTGATTGATGAGAAGCATGTAAAAATGATGAATCCGAAGTCAAAACTTCAGCACAAAAAGCAGTGATCACCTTGCCGCATCTGGGTGCTTCGACACTTGAAGCGGAAGAAAATTGTGCCATCATGGCGGTCAATCAGCTCATGGATCATCTGCAAAACGGCAACATCACAAATACGGTCAATTTTCCTGATATCTACATGGAACGGGAATCCCCTTACCGGGTCGCGGTGGCGAATGCCAATGTACCTAATATTCTGGGACAAATTTCCACCAGTATGGCCAAGGCCGGATTGAATATCCATAACATGATCAACAAATCACGTGGCGAAAACGACCGCCACTGGTCGATGTGGACAGCCCGGTACAACAGCATGTACTGGATGAAATTGCCCGGATCACTGGTGTATTAATGGCACGCTATCTGCTACTTCCCAGATAAAATCTGAACTTTGATGAATTACCATTAAGACAAAATTCTCACCACCCATGTCTGAACAACTCAAACAATTACGCGATCAGATTGACGCCATAGACGACGAATTACTCCAAATGGTGAGCAAGCGCGCTGGACTTGCGCAGCAGATTGGAATGATAAAAAAAAGTGGTGTCGTCTATCGTCCTGAACGAGAAGCACAAATATTGGCCCGTATCCAGAAACAAAATCCAGGCCCTATCAGCAACACGCACATCAAACAGTTATTTACAGAAATCATGTCACTGTGCCGCGCCCTGGAAAAACCCATGAGTGTGGCCTACCTGGGTCCCAACGGTACTTTTTCTGAAGATGCGGCATTGAAACGTTTTGGCAGCGCCATTACAACGGTAGCCTGCGATTCGATCGACGAAGTATTCCGCAACGTGGAATCGGATGCGGCCAATTATGGCGTGGTACCAGTTGAGAATTCTTCTGAAGGCGCAGTTGGCAGAACTATGGATTTGCTGTTACAAACGCCATTAAACATCTGCGGCGAAATTCAGTTGCCCGTACATCAGTTTCTGATGGCGCAGCAGAGCGAATTATCACAAATCAACAAAATCTATTCACATCCGCAATCGTTGGCGCAGTGCCACCACTGGTTAAAAACTAACTTACCACACGTCTCTAATTCTGCATTTATCACTACCGCCAGCAATGCGGATGCAGCCCGGCGAGCTGCGGCTGATAAGCAAGCAGCAGCGGTAGCAAGCAAAAGAGCGGCAGAGCTATTTGGACTCAGTATATGCGCGGAAAACATCGAGGATGATCCGAGAAATACCACGCGTTTTCTGGTCATCGGCAAACAAATTGTGGATGCTTCCGGAAAGGATAAGACCTCATTAGTCCTATCGACCAATAACTGTTCCGGGGCTATCTATAAATTACTGGAACCGTTGGCACAGCATGGCGTCAGCATGAGCCGCCTGGAATCACGCCCATCGCGTACTGGTCTCTGGCAATATATATTTTTTATTGATATTGAAGGGCATCAACAAGATAAAAATGTAGCGGCCGCGCTGGCTGAATTACGTGAAAAATCGGCTTTCCTGAAAATCCTGGGATCTTATCCGGCCACATAGCTGTTCGTTGTCTCTGAATAGTCGCCTTACCAAACTTATTAAACTCTTTGTATTCTTTTCTCAATCGCTAATAAACTTAATTTTATGAATCTTTGTGACTTTGCTCCGGAATATATTCGTTCCATTCAGCCTTATCAACCCGGCAAACCTATTTCTGAGCTGGCACGGGAAATGGGGCTGGATGAGTCGTGCGTCATCAAACTGGCCTCCAACGAAAATCCGCTGGGAACCAGTCCACTCGCACTGGATGCAATGATTAACGCATTGCATAATGTCGCACTCTATCCGGATGGCAGCGGTTATGAATTAAAAGCCGCATTGTCGAAACGTTATGCCGTTGCCCCAGAGCAGATCATATTAGGGAATGGCTCCAATGATGTTCTGGATCTCGCCGCGCGTGTATTCCTTAAGCCGGGCGCTGCTGCGGTGTATTCACAACATGCTTTCGCGGTTTATCCACTGGTGGTACAGATGATCGGCGCTAATGGCATATCGGTACCCGCTCTGGATTATGGCCATGACCTGCCCGCCATGCTGGATGCCATCACACCTGAGACACGTATTGTATTTATTGCTAGCCCCAACAATCCAACCGGCACATTATCCAGTACCGATGATTTACTTCGATTCATGGAGCGGGTATCCAGAGATGTATTGGTCGTTATGGATGAAGCATATAACGAATATCTGCCCGAAGCCAACAAACCGGAGAGCGTTAAATGGCTGAAACAATTTTCCAATTTGCTGATCACACGAACTTTTTCTAAGGTTTATGGCCTTGCCGGTGTCCGTGTCGGATATGGACTGACACATCCCGACGTAGCTAACCTGATGAATCGCGTACGCCAGCCGTTCAATGTCAGTAGTATTGGCCTTGTCGGAGCACTAGCCGCACTGCAGGATGCGGAATTTGTACAGAAATCGTATGCGCTGAACCGCGCAGGCATGTTACAACTCACCGAAGGTTTCCGGCAATTAGGCATAGAAACTATTCCTTCGTATGGAAATTTCATCAGTTTCCGCGTCCAAGGCGATGCAGCCAACACCCAGAAAGTCTATAAAACCCTTTTGCAACAAGGTATCATCGTACGCCCTCTGGGTATTTACGAAATGCCGCACCACCTTCGGGTTACAATTGGATTGGAATCCGAAAATAAACGATTTCTGGAATCACTTGAGCATGCAATGGGAGAATTAGCGTGATTATCGTCATGAATAAAGATGTTACTGAAGAACAAATCGGTGCAGTAGTGCAAAAAATCCAAGACTTGGGCCACGAAGTCAATATTTCACGCGGCACCAACCGTACAGTCATCGGTGCCATCGGCGATGAAAGCAAGCTCGACCCGAAATTATTTGATTCTATGCCGGGTGTTGAGTATTCCATGCACATCGTCAAACAATACAAAATTGTCTCTCGCGAATCGCACAAACAAGACTCGATCATCGATGTACGCGGCATCCCGGTCGGCGGCAAGCAAGTACAAGTCATCGGTGGCCCCTGCTCAGTCGAAACACAAGAACAAATGGATCTGTCCGCACAGCAAGTCGCGGCAGCCGGTTGCCGTCTGATGCGCGGCGGCGCTTTCAAACCCCGCACCAGTCCATACACTTTCCAAGGTAAAGGCGTCGATGGTCTGACCATATTCCGTCAGGCAGCCGACAAATATAATTTGCCGATTGTCACTGAACTGATGGATGTGCGCATGCTCGATACTTTTCTCAAACATGATGTCGATGTCATTCAAATTGGTACGCGCAACATGCAAAATTTTGACTTACTGAAAGAAGTGGGGCGAATCAACAAACCGGTGATCCTTAAGCGCGGCCTATCCGCTACCATTTCCGAATGGCTCATGGCGGCTGAATACATTGCTGCGGGCGGCAATCATAATATTATTTTCTGCGAACGTGGCATCCGCACATTTGAGACCGCCTACCGCAATGTCATGGATGTCACGTGCGTGCCGGTTCTCAAACGTGAAACCCATCTGCCAGTCATCATTGATCCTTCGCATGCCGGTGGTAAAGCGTGGATGGTGCCAGCGTTAGCGCGTGCAGCCATTGCAGCAGGTGCGGATGGCTTGCTGGTGGAAATGCACCCGAATCCGTGCGAAGCTTGGTGCGATGCCGATCAAGCACTGAACCCACAGGAATTCAAGGATTTAATGGGATCATTGAGAGGCATCGCGGAAGTCATCGGACGTACCCTATAACGCGAACTCTGGTTAAGCTCATGACAAATACAGCGATACTCAACAAGCTGGTCATCATCGGTGTCGGCCTGATCGGTGGATCATTCGCCCTAGCGTTACGTAAAGTTGGTTTGGTCAAGCATATCGTTGGGGTTGGACGTAGTCAGCAAAATATGCAATGCGCTGTAGAGCGCAGTGTCATCGATGAAATAGCCACTGATATAGCATCCGCCTTGCACCACGCGGATCTGGTGTTCCTGGCGATGCCGGTAGGCCAGACTGCCCGCATCATGGCGCAGATCGCTCCGTACCTGCAAGCCAACACTATTATTACCGATGCTGGCAGTACCAAACAGGATGTCATTGCCGCCGCGCGCCACCATCTCCCTATGCAAAACCGGCACCACTTCGTACCCGGCCATCCCATCGCCGGTGCTGAACAAAGCGGTGTGCAAACCGCGCAAGCGGATTTATATGACAACAAACATGTCATTCTGACCCCATTGCCAGAAACCAGCATTGATGCCGTCGAGCGAATCAGCCAATTATGGCAAGCCTGCGGCGCGCAAGTCTCGCTAATGCCAGCTGATGAGCACGACCAAGTACTCGCAGTCACCAGCCATCTGCCGCACATCTTGGCCTTCACGTTAATGAATCACCTCAATCACAGCACTAACCATCCGGAAAACCTGCTACGTTTCGCCGGCAGCGGCTTCCGCGACTTCACCCGCATTGCCAGCAGTTCCCCGGAGATGTGGCGGGATATTTGTTTGACGAATCGTGAAGCACTGCTTGGGCAGATTGATGCGTATCAAAATGAACTTAAATTGTTGCAGGAAATGCTGAAAAAAAATGAGGGTAAAGCACTGGAACAGGCTTTTTCTAGGGCTCGAGGCGTTCGGGAAAATTGGTTGAAGAGTAAGGATTGAGGCACGTAATGCACATTGCAAGTCTTGTTCAGATTTTACATTTGACACCACTGCAAAAGATGATAGACATCGTGACCATAGAACAAAACACTCTATCAAATCGTTAGTCAATGATATTGATGAATTCTTTCAACCTTTAAATCAATAAAAACCTTGGGTGCTGACCGTGAACATACCACGTACCCCAGACTAAAAAATTTTCCACCATCAGTATATAATCAGGGCTTTCATTCTTTATTTCGTTGAACTCAGATGCAGAAACCTGAACCACCCGTTATAGAATCTTTTACCTTTGTTTTCAGCTGGCGGCGCTTTTTGCTGCATTGCGCAATTATGGGCGTTTGTGTGCTACTGGGTCTGATGACCTGGTATTTTGGTAAACCGCATAGCGTCCGGTTTTATGAAACAAAATCGGAGAAACAGCTTGCCACTTCGATAGCACCCGATATCAACATGGCGCTAGATACGCGCAGTTCTGTGGCCGTGAAAGAAAGTCAGCCATTGCAAGTTGAGTTGTTCAAGGGAAATGTTTATTTTGACATCAAGAAAAGTGCTACCCACCGGCTTGAAGTCAGAGTCGGCAATGCCATCATTAAGAATACTGGAACCCGCTTCAGTATCCGGATGCAGAAAGATGGAAGTAACCATATCGCGTTTGCAGATGGGCACGTAAAAATCCAAGTCGCATCCGGGGTCTATCAGATCAACGCGCATGAGCAAGCCGACTTTGATGATGCCAGCATCAGCAAACACAGCTTCATTATTGAACGCGACATCGCGCCTTGGCACTCTGACCAGTGATTAATGGAAGAAGAGTGAATCTAAACTTGCCGATCCATCATACCGAATCATAAATCCGCAGGCTAACCCTATGAGCGCACCACTAAACATCCTATCCCCTGCCTGGCGAGACTCTGACAGGCTGTGCGCGCCTGGCTTTCGTGCAAACCTACCAGTCTCGCTCGATACAATTTGCGGTTGCTGATTTCCACCTCGGTTACTTTCACTTCTCCTGGTATCCAACGGGCAGCGGCTAGGGCCTGAGCATGAGCCCGGTCGGGCTCATGATAAGAACCTATCTGCACCGCCCAGCTGTCATTCTCCAGCATCGCAACTTTTTGCGACTTTACATTAACTGCCGGTTGAACAATCTGTTGCTTCACGACGTAAACAGGTATCTTTTCCGCCACAGGAGATGGTTTAGGTACAGGAGTCGAAGCACTGGTCTTCAGGGCGGCAACCGGCACAGCACGGGCATTACCGTTATTGCTGGCCAACTGGGTCGTACGCCCATGGTTAAAACTGCGATCGAGCAACTGCGCCATATGCTGATCACGCGCGACAGCGGTTTGTCCGCCCATCACCACTGCGATCACACGACGGTCACCGCGCTTAGCGGAAGTAGCCACATTGAATCCAGAAGCGCGGATAAATCCGGTTTTCAAGCCATCCACACCTGGGGTATTACGTACCATACGGTTATGGCTGTTATAGGTAGTGCCCTTGTAGCTGAATGATTGGGTAGAGAAATAATGATAGTGATTGGGGAAATCCTTCATTAATCGTTTAGACAAGGTCACCAAGTCCCGCGCTGTGGTCTTTTGTTCACCATTGGGCAAACCGGAAGCATTACGGAATGCGGTGGAATGCATACCCAGCTTGTGTGCCTTATCAGTCATCATAAGGCCAAAATTAGCCTCGCTACCGCCCAGCGACTCGGCCACCACTGCCGCCACATCGTTGGCAGAACGTACAATCAATGTCGGAATCGCATCTCGTACGCTGATGCTATCCCCTGCGCGTAAACCGATGTTCGTCTGCGGCATTGATGCCGCATGCGCCGACACTTGCATTCGCGTATCCAACGTCATCTTGCGTTGTTCAATCGCTTCGAACAACATATAGAGCGTCATCATCTTGGTCAAAGATGCTGGATAACGGCTGGCATCAGCGTTGGATTCGTGTAGTACTGCACCTGTGTCCGCATCGATTACAATAGAAGAATAGCGAGGATTCGCCTGCGCCTGATTGACTTGAGACAGTGACAACACGGCGGCAAAAACAAGAAATGCTTTACTTATCGCACGTTTCAAAGTAAACATAAACCTACCCTCTCTGAATGTTAGTCAAGATGGAGAAACGACATGATCGGTATGACTATTTCCCCGGTTCGGTAGGTCCCCCATACCAGAGGGCAACACAAAGCACCTATTGCCGACTTCTTCTCTTTTATTTATCACTTTTTTCATCTCTTGAGGTTATCCTTATACACGTCACTCTCCATAGTCTTGCAAGCTGAAGAGATCCGAATACATTATTCCTATTAATCAGTAACTTTGATTTATTCTTTACACTATTTATTACTTTCAAAGTATCTTCTTCTATTATTCACATACCGCTTTTCCTTACCGTACATTCTAATACCTTAACGCATCGCAGTAATAAGTAATAAATAGCATATTTTCCTCTATCTAAAAAGTATTTTCTGCTATCACCAATTTTTCAGGGCCTGACATAGTCATATTTGACTCAATCGAGTATGGCTGCATTAATTTTTGCCACACCCTGCCGTTGTTTATCTTTTGATAACGGAATGCCACTTAGATCTATGAATTCTACTTATACCATATCCGTACTAATACGGATTTCTTACGCATACTTAATCATCTTGATATTTGCTTTCGCATCCACGCCCCAGGCAATCGCCGGTACTTTAACCGTGCATAATGGTAGCGGCAGTGGGAGCTATCCCGCAAGCACTAAGGTTACCATTTGGGCAAATCCGCAAGAAGATGCAAATCCGCTGAGTACAACGAGAGCTCCCCTTGACGCGAACCTACCGATGCGGATATTTGACCGCTGGATAGGTGACACCGCCCAGATAGCAGACGTTGAATCACCGCAGACCAGCGTAACCATGCCTGCAAGCGATATCAACATCACGGCACAATACAAGGATGCACCCCGATGGCTTGACGTTGTGACTTACTTCCCCGATCCCCACATCGGCGTAATCTTCATGTTTCACGGGATGGGAGGATGTGCCGCTTGTTTCTTCGATCAGACTGAAACCCGATCATTCATACAAGATGCCACGGCACGGGGATACGCTATTGTCGCATTGAATAGTTATGACCGGCAAACTAGGGCTTGGAATTTAGAAATAGAACCGGCTAACAATCCTGATCTGCAACGCGTGGCCGCATTGCGCCAAGCCTTAGTCGCTCAGGGAAGCATAAACCCTGCCGATCCAATCTATCTGGCCGGTATCTCTTCTGGAGGATTTTTTGCATCCCTATTCACACAGTCAGTCCAGGATTACCTGAAATTTCCCGTCGAGGCTATGGCCCTGTACATAGCTTCAGGAAACTGGAATTCCATACTTTCCGCCTCCACCCCCACAATCTTCGTCACAGGGGTAAATGACACATTGATACCCTACAATACCATCCAGAAAAGCTATGGCCTACTCCTGTCCATGGGCATACCAACGCAACTGATCAGCAGCACACCTAGCCAACTTTACCCTGAACGCTTCTGGCGAATCGAAGGTTTGTCTGCCCTGGATTCCCAGACGATCTACAACGCTATCGACAACGCAGGTTTTCTCGATGGAAATGGTTACCTTCTTAGCAATCCTACTACATCCGGTTGGGAAGCCATCTTGCCTGCCATATATGAATTTTATAAATATCAGGTAAGCAACCAGCTGGAAGTAGCCTTTGCAGAACATTCTTTCATGGGGCACCTGAACAAGCCGGTATTCGATTTTTTCGCTAATCCCGTCACCGTCATTAACGTCGAACCAAGCATCAGTGAATTCACACCGGCGTCGGGCCCGCCTAGTACCCAAATAACGATTACTGGCAACAATTTCGTCGATGTGCAATCGGTAGCCATCGGCGGCATCACAGCACGATTCACAGTCATTTCGCCAACGGAAATATGGGCATACGTTCCAACGAATCCCATGAGCGGTCCCATAACAGTTACCAATTCTGTCTCCGTCGCAACCAGCGCATCCAACTTCGTAGTCGGTTCACCCTTGATCACTTCCTTTGCTCCCTCCACGGGCGGAAGCGGAACACTTGTGACTATCACCGGCGACAACCTGAACAGCATAGAAGCAGTAGCTTTCAATGGCGTTACAGCAAGCTTTAGTTCGCTCGGATCGAAGACGCTCACCTCCACAGTGCCGATCGGCGCAACTACCGGACCGATCACAGTCACCACTTCGCAAGGCACTGTCGTCAGCGAAGCTGACATGATCCTGTTCCCGCCACCAGCGATCACAGCAATGGCCCCCTCCCAAGGAGCGATCGGAACTTTAGTCACCATCACCGGCTCACATTTCACTCCCACCACATCGGTAAAATTCTCTGGTATTGAAGCCAATTTCACCGTAGTGTCTGACACTGAAATCACTTCCACCGTCCCCGTCGGCACCCCCACGTTTAGTCGTATCACTGTCATCACTCCCAGCGGCTATACATCATCACCCACCTACTTCCGAATTAAGTAAATCGGATACCACCGGCGTTGGAGCTTGAGGCCCAACGCCGGACACTGGAGTGCGGCGAGACAGCGAGAGGAGATTCCCTTATCAGGGGTGTCAATAACTCTCCGCCCTGGCAGGTTTTCATTAAAAAAACGCTATCCTCAATCTAAACCTATGGAATAAATTCTCTACAGATTGAATACCGAGATTAATCCAGTGGAATTTTCTTTAATTGGAAAAAATTAATTTCAGTTCTAATTCTGATTTTCCACATTGATTTATACCTCAACATGTATATACAAGCTCATTAGTGTTCGGCAATTTAGTTGAATAAATTCAGTTGATTATAACTTTCTGGCGCATCCATTTGCACCTCGGCATTTTTAACCAATTGATCAATAAGTGTTTTCTCGAAAAGAGTTAGGCTCAAAATCTGTAGAATTGTGTAAAGCGAGATTTTGGTATTGATCTGCTTTTTTACGATGGCAACCAAGACATAAACCGATATGGCGATCCATATCTGTGTCTTTACTGCGTTCTCAGTAGTTCCGTAGAAACGCTTGATACGAAGATGCTGTTTGATCCATTTGAAGAATAGTTCGACCTGCCAGCGACAACGATAAAGCTGAGCGATAGTCAGCGCAGGTAAGGGCAGTCCAGTGGCTTGGTCCACAGAGCGAAAGTAGACGCGGCGAAAAAGCAGATTGGATTTGGCCCGTGTTACAAAAAACGCCTGCGCTTGGTACATGGTGCATGGTGTACCAGCGAGCAAAATCGGTGAAGCCCCGATCCATGATGTAAAAGCTGCCAGCTTCGAGTACCAGGATGTCGAGCACATTGACCTCGTGCATCTTGCCATCTCTGATATGAATGAAGGTTGGAATATTGCCGCGCAAGTCAAGCAGCGTATGCATCTTAACGGCAGCCTTGGTGGAAGAGCTGCAGCAGCGGCTGAATCCATGCAGGAACAAGCGCAAACACTCACCCAAGCAGTCAGTTCATTCAAACTGTCTGGCGGGGGCGGTCATACACTAACACCGGTAAAAAGAAGTAATCGTCCTGCAACGGTTGCCAAACTGCCCAATCGCGGCCCTGTTACGAAAAGATCTACAATAAGTTACAGGATCCACATCGGTATCGGCGCAACCTCGCAAAGTTGCAGCTGGCGGCGGTGGTGATGATTGGGAAGAATTCTAAATCGCCACATAAAGGTACCGCCGGGTAATCGGCTGGTGTTTTGGTATATTGAACCATTGCTGTCCCATTAACGAGAAAGTACTGCGGCCCGAATAAACAACCCCGTGGCAAGACCACGGGGGATCGCAAGTTCAGCCCTAATTGGTATAATAAATTCTCGCATAACTTGTTGAATCATAAAGGACAATCATGCCAATATCCGTTTATACAATCTTTTTTCAAAATACTAAAATTTGTACCGAAACATGAATTTGAAACGCTTGCAAAGCGGCATCATTCAGGCCATTCTTTTCGTACTGTTACAGTGTAACCAAAATGATTCTCGAGTGTTAGTTAGCTATGACAAAACAATACGGATATGGAAAGTATTTGACGGCCGAGACATTGCACTGCGCAAAGAACTCGACCGCAACATAACCCAGGAATGGCAAGATTAAGTATCGCCGAACATTCCGTACACAGAACAATACACAGGCTGCCGATTCCATCCGAGAAACCAGGTGGCTAATTAAGCCTCAGTTTTGGACAAATCCTGCAAAGCGAAAATAACACCTGCCAGAGGCGGTAAAGTAATGGCGATAGAATCAGAAAAACCCATCCATGGCTTATGCGTGCTGGCTATGCTTCCCACATTGCCCACATTACTGCCACCGTAATAAGTTGAATCACTGTTGAATAGCTCACAGTAAACGCCGCCAACTGGAACACCGATGCGATAACCGGTGCGCGGAACCGGAGTGAAGTTAAGAACCACTAACACAAACATACCATCCTTGGCACGCCGCACATAACTAATTACGGATTGATCGGCATCCTGGCAATCAATCCAGCTAAAGCCTTCTGATGAAAAGTCGAGTTGATGTAAAGCTGGAATATCTTTATAACATTGATTCAAGTCACGCAGTGCTGCCTGTACACCAGAATGTTTCTCTCGTTGCAGCAAAGACCAATCCAGCTCATAACTCACGCGCCATTCCTGTTTCTGCGCAAATTCATTGCCCATGAAATTGAGTTTTTTCCCCGGCCAAGTCGTCTGAAAGACAAACAATAGGCGCACGTTAGCAAATTTCTGCCAGGCGTCGCCGGGCATTTTGTTCCATAGAGAACCTTTTCCATGCACCACTTCATCATGCGAGAACGGCAATACAAAATTTTCCGTATACGCATACAGTTGACTGAAAGTCAGCTTATCGTGGTGATAGCGCCGGTGGACGGGGTCTTGCTGCATATAGGACAGCGTGTCGTGCATCCAGCCCATATTCCATTTCATCGAAAACCCCAGACCGCCGACATAGGTTGGGCGCGATACGGCCGGCCAAGCGGTGGATTCCTCCGCCAGGGTCAATGCGCCCGGAAACTCCTCGTGCACCATAATATTCAGCTCACGCAGGAAATCTATCGCTTCCAGATTCTCCCTGCCGCCATACTTATTCGGTAACCACTCTCCTTCCTTGCGCGAGTAGTCCAAATAAAGCATGGAAGCCACTGCATCAACACGCAATCCGTCCAGATGAAATTCGGATAGCCAATAATGCGCACTGGATATCAAAAATGATTTGACCTCATTGCGGCCATAATTGAAGATATAAGTGCCCCAATCCTGGTGAAATCCAAGGCGTGGGTCTTCATGCTCATACAATGCCGTGCCGTCAAAGCGCGCCAGTGCAAAAGTATCTTGCGGGAAATGCGCGGGAACCCAGTCGAGAATCACACCGATATCTGCCTGGTGGCAGGCATCGACGAAAAAACGGAAATCATCGGGTGAACCGTAGCGGCTGGTAACAGCAAAATATCCGGTGGTCTGGTAACCCCACGACTCATCCAGTGGATGTTCTGAAACGGGCATTAATTCGATATGGGTATAGCCCATTTCCTGCACATAAGGCAGTAGGTGCTGGGCCAATTCCCGGTAAGTGTAAAAACGGCCATCCGGATGCCGCTTCCATGATCCGGCATGCATTTCAAGAATATTTAATGGCGCGTGCAGCCAATCCCAATTGGTGCGATTCGCTATCCACGCCGCATCGCACCAATCATAGGCGGCATTGGCAGGCGTTAGCGCTGCTGTGTTGGGGCGGAGTTCATAACGATTGGCATAAGGGTCCGTCTTGAGAACAATTTCTCCGCTATCCCGATTGCAGATCTCGTATTTGTAGAGTGAATCTGGCAATATTCCTGGAATAAACAGCTCCCAGACGCCGCTGGCATGGTGTACCGCCATCGGATGAGTGCGCCCGTCCCAGCGATTGAAGTCGCCGACTACGCTGACACGTCCGGCGTTGGGCGCCCATACCGAAAAACGCATGCCGTCGACACCGGCATTCCTGACATGCTGCGCGCCGAGCATTTGGTAAGCCTGCCGCAACTTACCTTCATTAAACAGATACAGATCATAATCAGAAATCTGCAGTGGAAAAGCATATGAATCATACGTTTCATAGACGGTATGCTTCGCCTCTTTTTCTTCGACCCGCAATCGGTACGGCATATCCGGCGGTGACTCCCCGTGCCATTCGAAAACCCCATGCGGATGAATACGTTTCATCGGCTCAAAACCAATAGCTGTCTTGATCCATACATTCGCATCATAGGGACGAAATACGCGCACCAAAGATTGACCGTGCTCCTTGTGCAATCCAAGATATGCAAATGGATCGTGGAGCTGCGCGGTCAGCAGTGCGTTCTGCAATGAATTGGTTTTATGTAGAGTGATCACATTTGATAGACTGGTTAACTGGTATAGAATGAATTATAGCTTGCCTGCCACCTTATACTACTTATACTGCAATTAACAATTAAAATAAAAGTAAGGTGTAAGAAAATGCCATAATGCGATACTATATATTGAGATGAATCGGGGAGGGTTACATCGCTATGGAAAATAAAGAACGGATGTATGCGAACGAATCCCAAGCAGAGTCCACAACCAGCACACGTTTCCACAACAGTGTAACGCACAATACGCTTGCATTGATATTGGCGGGCGGGCGGGGCAGCCGTTTACATCAATTGACAGATTGGCGCGCCAAACCGGCAGTTCCTTTTGGCGGGAAGTTCCGCATCATTGATTTTCCGCTTTCCAACTGCGTTAATTCGGGTGTCCGCCGCATCGGCGTCGTTACGCAATACAAGTCACAGAGCCTGATCCGTCATATACAACATGGTTGGAGCTTTCTCGATGGGCGCTTTAAAGAATTTGTCGAACTGTTACCCGCGCAGCAAAGAACTACGGAAACCTGGTATCAAGGGACAGCCGACGCGGTTTTCCAGAACCTCGATATCCTGCTACGCCACGATCCAAAGTATGTTCTCATCCTGGGAGGAGATCATATTTACAAAATGGACTACAGCAAATTATTGGCTGAACATCTAGAAAAAGGGGCTGACATGACGGTGGCCTGTCTTGAAATTCCACTGCACGAAGCCAGTGCTTTTGGTGTCATGGGTGTAAACGATGCATGGCAGGTAACCAGTTTTGCTGAAAAACCAGAAACTCCAGCACCGATCCCCGGTCAACCCCAAAAAGCACTGGCGAGTATGGGAATCTATGTTTTTAATGCGGCATTCCTTTATGAGCAATTAATTCGTGACAGTAAAATTAATGAGTCGTCGCATGACTTTGGTAAAGACCTGATTCCGTATATGGTGCCTCGTTATCGCGTATTTGCACACCGTTTTTTAAACAGTTGCGTGAATATGGCATCTGGAATACCTTATTGGCGCGATGTGGGAACAGTGGATGCTTATTGGGAAGCTAATTTTGATCTGACTACAGTGACCCCGGAACTCAACCTCTATGATGAAGATTGGCCGATTTGGACGCATCAGGAACAATTGCCTCCCGCCAAATTTGTTTTTGATGATGAAGATCGCCGTGGTCAGGCGCTGGATTCTTCCGTATCGGGCGGTTGCATTATCAGCGGTGCGACGGTTCGCCGTTCTTTGCTATTTTCTAATGTAAAAGTGCGCAGCTATAGCAGTGTGGAAGATTCCGTCATACTACCCAATGTTGAAATAGGCAGATATGCCCGTCTACGACGGGTCGTCGTGGAAAAACAATGTATCATCCCTGAAGGACTGGTGGCAGGATATGATACTGAGGAAGATCGCAAGCGATTTTATGTGACTGAGAAAGGCATCACATTGATTACACCGGAAATGTTAGGGCAGAATGTTCATCATGTCCGTTAGAGAAACTCTGATTGTGATTCCATTCCTGGCCCGACAAGCTCACCACCAACGAATCAATCTATTACCGCCCGGGCCGCGAAAGACTTAAAGAAATTCCTTAACGCAGAAAATTTTTATAAGTATTTCCATTCTTACATGAAGCAATTAAATCTTGTCGTGTTATGGCACATGCATCAACCGGATTACCGGGATTATGTAACCAAAGAATTCGTTTTGCCGTGGGTGTACCTGCATGCCATTAAAGACTATACCGATATGGCCTATCACCTGGAGATGCATCCAAAAACCAAAGCGGTGATCAATTTTGTCCCAGTACTGTTGGATCAATTGGAAGATTTCACTGAACAATTTTCCACAGGACAGATACGTTGTCCTTTGCTACGCCTATTAGCTACACCTGAGCTCGAGCACATCACAATGCAAGATCGCTTATATGTGTTCGACAGCTGCTTTCTCAGCAATCATGAAACAATGCTGAAACCATATCCGGCCTATAAACGCCTGCATGAGCTCTATAGCACCCTTGAGCCAACGCGGCGAGCGGGAACTAATCTATTTTTCCGGGCAATATCTGGCCGATCTGCTGGTATGGTATCACTTGGCTTGGATGGGTGAAAGTGTGCGCCGGCATAAGCAATTCGTGATGCAGTTGATGGCGCAAAGCGAAGGATTCTCGCATGCGGATCGGCTGCAATTGTTCGATCTGATCGGCGAACTGATCAGGAATTTGATTCCACGCTACCGCAAACTCTCTGAATCGGGTCAAATTGAATTATCCACCACGCCGCACTATCATCCGCTTGCTCCGCTGATGATTGATTTTTCTTCCGCCCGGGACAGTCAGCCCGATGTAACCTTACCGGAGCATAATATTTATCCAGGTGGACACGGCCGTGTCGCATTTCATCTGTCCTCGGCAATCACCAGTCACACGCAGCGTTTTAATGAAGAGCCTTCCGGTATCTGGCCTGCTGAAGGCTCTATATCAACAGCCTTATTGAAAATCCTGGCAGAGCAGAATTGTCATTGGAGCGCCAGTGGTGAAGGTGTTCTGGTGAATAGCCTGCGCACCGCTTATCCGGACACCTCATTGCTGGATCGCAATAGTTATTTATATCATCCCTACCGGATTGCCGGAGAGGCAGAACAAGTCACTTGTTTCTTTCGTGATGATCATTTATCCGATTTGATCGGTTTTGAATATTCCAAATGGTTTGGACGTGATGCCGCGGAAAATTTTGTACAATCTTTAGAACGCATTTACCATAACACACCGGCCGAGCAAAACCCGGTTGTCAGCATCATCCTGGACGGAGAAAATGCTTGGGAATCCTACCCTTATAACGGATTCTATTTTCTTGACGATCTCTACAGTTTACTCGACAACCACCCGTTTATCCGCACCACAACTTATCGTGACTATATCGCCAGCGCTGAAAATAGTGAAAACATTACGACATTACCAACGCTGGCTGCCGGTAGCTGGGTATATGGAACATTTTCCACCTGGATTGGTGACAAGGAAAAGAATTGCGCCTGGGACATGCTTTGTGCGGCCAAAAATAGTTTTGATTTGGTGATGCAGAGCGGCCAGCTGACTGATGAAGAAAAAATCCTTGCCAACAGGCAGCTGGCATCTTGTGAAAGTTCCGATTGGTTCTGGTGGTTCGGTGATTACAATCCGGCACATTCGGTGGCCAGTTTCGATCAGCTGTTCAGAAAGAATCTGATCAATCTTTATCATTTACTGAAACTACCGGCACCTGCCGCAATACTTGAACCCATTAGCAAAGGGAATGAGCAAACGGAAGAAAGCGGCGCCATGCGGCGATCTTCATAACACTCGATTGATTTTAAACTGCATTGCGCAGTGATTGAAATCAATCAGGTTTTCGGTTGCCCAGGTTTTTAAAACAATTACCGGAATAATTGAATGTCACAACCTGTATCGCTACTTTTTGGTGTTCATGCACATCAGCCCGTCGGCAATTTTCCCAGCGTGCTGACTGACGCGCACTTGCGTTGTTACAAACCTTTTCTACAGGTACTTTATCGCTATCCGGATTTTCGTTTTGCAGTCCATTTCTCTGGTTGGTTGCTCGATTACCTGATGCAACATTATCCCGAAGATATGGCGCTACTTCATGAAATGGTCCTGCGGAAACAAGTCGAGTTGTTCGGCGCGGGCGATACTGAACCGGTCCTGGCGGTTATTCCAAACCGTGACCGGATCGGACAAATTCAAACCTTCTCCAACAAACTGGCAGCAAAGCTAGGGCAACGCCCGCAAGGCGCATGGCTGACAGAACGCGTGGGAATCAACCGTAGTCCCAGCACTCGCGGACTGCGGAATCCGTTATGTAATTGTCGATGACTACCATTTTCTCTGTGCTGGCAGAGCGCCTGAAGAATTAAATGGTTATTTCACCACCGAGGAAGATACACGAACACTTGACTTGTTCCCGATTTCTGAAAATCTACGCTATAAAATTCCGTTTTCCCCCGTTGCGGAAACGATCGCCTATCTGGAATCATTGGCAGATAATCATTTACCAAATTCCAGCGCTGCGGCAATTTATTTTGATGACATTGAAAAATTTGGCATCTGGCCGGAAACCTACCAGTGGGTCTATGAAAAGGCTGGCTTGAGCAATTTATCCAAGGCGTGCTCGCATCAACGAAAATTTGTACCCGGCACTACAGCGAATATCATGCCGGTGAAAAAACGCGGGGTATTATCTATCTGCCCACAGTATCCTACATTGAAATGAATGAATGGACGCTGCCTGCCCAATCTGCCAATACCTACGCAGATCTGGTGCAACAGGCCAAGACCAGTGGCTGGTATGAACACAAAAAAGCATTCCTGCGCGGCGGCATCTGGAAAAACTTTTTTTCACGTTATCCTGAATCGAACTGGATGCACAAGCGCATGTTAGGGCTTTCTACGCGATTGAATGCATTGCCGGAAAAATACCGTACGGATCTGATGCAGCAGAAACTCTACGAATCTCAAGCCAATGATGCCTATTGGCATGGCTTGTTCGGCGGTTTGTATCTTCCGCATCTGCGGCGCGCTGTGTACGGAGCGCTCGTTGAGCTGGAAACATTGTTGGATGCCCTCATGCCACGTCCAATTTCTCATACCGAAGATACCGATCTGGATGGCGTGAAAGAAGCTTATCACCAGAACGGCATACTTCAAGCGGTCGTAAAACTGGATAGTTTTGCCAGTATTTGTGAATTGGATGCCTACCGGCTAAAACATAACTTCGGCGATACACTGCGCTGCCAGGTCGAACACTATTATCAGAAAATTCAACCGGGCGAGCGTCAGGCATCCAACCACGCCGCCACCGGCATTGCTTCGGCGCATGACAGAATCAGCTATAAGCACGAGATTAACGCAGTAGATATTGAAGCGGACGATCATCCCAGAAGTCTGTTTGTAGATCGCTTGGATGACGTGTTTATCTCTTATCGATCCAAAGCTGCGGCGCTTGAAAATAATCACTTCCAATCCGAGAATA
Source organism: Nitrosomonas sp. (assembly GCA_016708955.1). GTDB lineage: Bacteria > Pseudomonadota > Gammaproteobacteria > Burkholderiales > Nitrosomonadaceae > Nitrosomonas. The sequence goes on along the minus strand of JADJES010000026.1, from coordinate 16,403 downwards.
CCGTGTATCCGATTCACAAGCACATCATGCTTGACAATAATCAGCTACAAGTCGCCTATCGTTTCACCGCTAAAATGGCGCAGGTGTTCAGTACCGAAATTAATCTCGCCATGCCAAGCTGCGACGGAATGGGCGGGCGTTACATTTACCGGGGGGAGATTCCCGGCGGTTTCGGACAAGTGCTTGAGCTGGCCAGCTTGACTGAAATAACACTGGACGACGATACGTTAGGCGGCAGCGTGATACTCAAAACTTCTTCTCCTGTGACGTTTTCTGCACAACCGCATTTTTCGGTTTCACAATCCGAGAGCGGCTTTGAGAAAATCATGCAGGCAACCACTCTCTTATTGGAATGGCCGATCACAGCGCTAGAATTGGTTATCACCCTGGAGATCAATACAAGGAGAATGTAGCCGTGCACAGTGTAAAATTAATCCCGTTCGGTTACTCGCTTTAACAAGCAGCCAATGGCGCAATCAATACGATTCATGATCATCAGCGATTAAAGCAAACTATGTCATTTCTTACTCAATCCCCCGCTTGGCTTGCCTTGCAGGCACATCAATCTGCCCTGTCGCAGCAACACTTGCGTGCGTTATTTCAAAATGATCCGCAACGCTTTGAAAAATTCTCGCTAAGCTTCAATGATATTCTGATCGATTTCGCGAAACAGCCAATTACTCGTGAAACGGTGGACTTACTGCTGGCGCTGGCGCATCAGCAACAACTGCCAAGCTGGATTACGCGTATGTTCTCGGGAGAAAAAATCAATTCCACGGAACACCGTGCCGCACTGCATATTGCGCTGCGTGGCGAACAAGCCATTGAAATGGATGGTGTAGCGATCATGCCTGAGATTAAGCGGGTATTGAAACAGATGGAACGCTTTTCAATCGCCGTACAAAGCGGTGCACGCAGAGGCTATACGGAGAAAGATTTTTACCGATATCGTTAATATTGGCATCGGCGGTTCGGATCTCGGCCCGGTCATGGTGACCGAAGCGCTCAAAACCGTATCAATTAAACGGTATCACACCACACTTTGTCTCAAACATTGATGGCGCGCAGCTATCCGAAGTATTGCGGCATCTTGATCCAGCCACAACATTGTTTGTGATCGCCTCGAAAACTTTCACCACACAAGAAACGCTCACCAATGCGCATTCTGCACGAAAATGGTTTCTGACTCATGGCGGCAGTGAAAAAGATATCGCCCTGCATTTTGTCGCGGTTTCCACCAATCGTTCTGCCGTGGAAAAATTCGGCATTAATCCGGACAACATGTTTGAGTTCTGGGATTGGGTGGGCGGACGCTATTCATTATGGTCCGCAATTGGCTTACCAATTGCTTTAGCTGTCGGTATGGACAATTTTTATTCGTTGCTTGCGGGCGCACGCGAAATGGATCAGCATTTTGCTACAGCCCCGTTCGCAGAAAACCTCCCGGTTATGCTGGGTTTGATGGGTATCTGGCAAATTAATTTTTTTGGTACGTCAGCGCATGCAGTGCTGCCGTACGATCAGTCCATGCACCGTTTCCCCGCCTATTTACAACAACTGGAAATGGAGAGTAATGGCAAGCGCATTACCCGTGACGGAGAAGCCGTCGATTATGCAACCGGAGCAATCGTTTGGGGCGAACCGGGAACCAACGGCCAACACGCTTTCTACCAGCTACTGCACCAAGGAACACAAACTGTTCCGGCTGATTTCCTGGCCCCTTGCCAAAGTCATCATACGCTGACGCAACATCACCAAATATTATTGGCCAATTTCTTTGCCCAGACTGAGGCATTGATGGCTGGAAAGAATGAACAGGAAGTGCGTGCTGAATTGGCATCACAAGGGTTAAGCGGTGAGTCCCTTGAACAGCTATTGCCGCATAAAGTTTTTCCTGGAAATCGTCCAACCACTTCTATTTTGTTCAAAAAACTCGATCCTAAAACATTGGGCGCGCTCATTGCACTGTACGAGCATAAAGTTTTTGTGCAAAGCGTGATCTGGAATATCAATCCATTTGACCAATGGGGCGTGGAACTGGGAAAACAACTGGCCGGAAAAATTCTGACCGAACTGGAACAAGACACGACAGTGGCTTCCCACGACGCCTCCACTAACGGCTTGATCAATTATTTCAAAGCGAATCAGTAAACATACCCCCATGCCGTCATCCCAAGAACTCCGCGTTCTGTTTATTACTTCTGAAGTTTTTCCTTTGTGCAAAACCGGCGGTCTAGGCGATGTCAGTGCCGCACTGCCGGCGGCGCTGCGGTCGCTGCAAAACGACGTAAGGCTTCTGCTACCGGGCTACCCGAAGGTTTTGGCCGGTGTTAAATACAAATCCAAAGTGGCTGAGTTCAATACCTTGCCGCAATTTCCGCCCGCCACACTGCTCTCAGCACGGTTATCGCTGAGCAAATCCGAAAACATTCCGGTCTTTGTGATTGACTGTCCCGGTTATATCACCGCGAAGGCGGCCCTTATATGGATACGCTTGGGCGCGACTGGCCGGATAATGCATTACGTTTTGGCTTACTGTCGAAAATTGGCGCGATTCTGTCCAGCGACGCCAGTCCGATTGCCTGGCGTCCGCATATTGCGCATTGCAATGATTGGCAAAGCGGGCTCACTCCCGCTTATCTGCATTATCATCCCGGGAAAAAGGCGGCCACGCTGATGACGATCCACAACCTCGCATTTCAAGGTATCTTTCCACCTGGCAGTGTCGTCCAATTGGGATTGCCTCCGGAGAGTTTTGACATCAACGGCGTTGAATATTATGCCAATATGTCATTTCTCAAAGCAGGACTCTATTATGCCGGCCATATCACCACAGTCAGTCCCAATTATGCCGAGGAAATTCAAACCGAGCCATTGGGTTTTGGCCTGCAAGGATTACTGGCAACACGCCGCCGCCATCTCACCGGCATTATCAATGGCATCGATACCCGGGAATGGGATCCTGCGACAGATCCCCATTTGGTGAAAAACTACACCAGCAAGAAACTATGCGATAAAGCCGCGAATAAAAGCGCTTTGCAACAGCAGATGGGGTTAGCAGTTGATGCCGATATCCCATTATTCGGTGTAGTCAGCCGCTTGAATCATCAGAAAGGTACCGATCTGCTGATACAGATCGCATCCCAACTGGTAAAAATACCCGCCCAACTGGTTGTACTCGGCAGCGATCATGCTGAACTGGAACACCAATTATCCACATTGACTCAAGCTTATCCCGGTGCAATAGCCGTCCGTATCGGCTTTAATGAAGCCTTATCGCATTTGATTGAAGCAGGCGCAGATTGCTTCCTGATGCCATCCCGATTTGAACCGTGCGGTTTGAATCAAATGTATAGTCAGCATTACGGCACGCCGCCAATAGTCCACGCCACCGGCGGTCTGTTAGACACGGTGGTGGATTACACACCGGCAAAACTTGCCGTGCAGCACCTTCTATCATCATAATAAAAAGTCTGGCAGCGCTTGCAGAAAAACGGTATGGCAAAAGACTTCAGTTGGCACGCCAGCGCAGCGGCTTACCGGGAAATCTATTTGTCGTTGTTACCCTGACTCCGGATCCTGACTAATCGCGACAATACCATCACCGCACGCTTCACAAGATGGCTATCAATCAAGAGCTTCCGTATTAAAAGCGCCGCACATGGACAGATCGGATTCGTTGACGGCAGGAAGCTGCACCGCCAGAGCACGCAGTGCCGTGCGCAGGCCTTCTTCCAGAACCGGATGATAAAACGGCAGACGCAGCAACTGCTGCACTGTGAGCGAGCGATCGATAGCTAGCGCCAGCAGATGCGCCATATGCTCGCCAGCAGGTGCGCACATTTCCGCACCCAATAACCGGCCGCTTACCGCGTCGGCATAAAGACGCTGAATAACTTCTCCAATCAGGATCTTTTCAGGGTCAAGTGCCTGAAAACGACTGCCTACGACAGCGATGTTCGGATCAGAAAAACGATGGCCAGTGGTGTCCGGCGTGTAAAACAAATTGAATTAGGGCGCGTGGCATTAAGCCCTGCAATGTATCCTTCATCAGCAGCTTCATGCAGCAGCGGCGCTTGGTCATTCGCATCACCCGCCATGAATACCGGCAGATTGGCCACTTGCATGGTACCTGGATTTACAGGCGGCATGCCGTGTTCATCGAGCGAAACACCCAATGTCTCGAGACCCAGATTGTCGATATTCGGACGACGCCCTAACGCAGCAAGCACGCAATCGACCACCACATCTATTTTTCCGGAACGTACCTGCACGCCCTCGCCCACAAGGCTTAACTCGGCTTTCTCGCCCAGATGCAGAGGAAATTCTCTCCCAAACAAATCTGTCGCTACTGCAATCACCTGCGGGTCTGTTAATCCAGCGATCGCTTGGCTGCCGCCAAATGCCACCACTTGAATACCAAACCGCGAAAGCGCCTGCGCCATCTCGGCACCGATAGGCCCCATTCCCACTACCGCCATGCGTGCGGGGAGAGTCTCCTGCTCAAACAAAGTATCCGTCGTGAGCAGCCGATTCCCCAATGCATTCCAGGGCGCAGGTACAATCGGGCGCGATCCGATAGCAATAATAATTTTTTGCGCACGCAATTCCTCACCATTGACTTCCAGCCTATCCGGCGCAAGCAGACGCACACGCCCGGAAATGGCTCTTTCGCCCAGTTCTTCTGTCGTCTTTACTGTACTGGCAACAAAATCATCGCGCAACCGCCGCACACGCCGCAGCACGGCAGGAATATCAAGCGTAAGCTGATCCCCGCCGCGAATGCCGAATTCTTCAAAGCTACCGCGACGATGAAAGGCATTGGCCGCTTCGATCAATGTCTTGGATGGCATACAACCCACCCGCGCACAGACAGTCCCCCAAGGCCCGTCATTGATAATCACAAAGCGTTGCGTGTATTTTCTTACCTCCCGTAGCGCGGCCAGGCCTGCGCTACCCGCCCCGACGATAATCACATCCAGTATTTCATCCATAACAATTTCCTCCGATGATGACGGCAACTCAGTACTGTGCCTGTTTGTAGTTTAGGGCTCCGGTGTTCCTGTATCTTCAAGCGGGAGACCAGGTAACGCTACGCATACGACTTTCTCCTCGAGCACCCAATCGAAACCGGAGAGACTGGAGGTTACCGTTGGATTTTGTTCCTCAATTCATGCTAATAAGACCTGGTGGCAGCCATTTTACGACAGCTCTCCGCGCATTCTCGGCAGGCCGTGACGCAATCTTCCATGCCGCCGATCTGTTCGCAACTCTTGGCGCAAGCGTCGCAGATCTCGGCACAGACTGCACAAACCTTCTGGTGAAAGGCCGAACCGCTTAACATGAAGTTAGCCGATGTCTGACAGATTTCTGCGCAGTTGATCATGAGTCGAAAATGACTCGCTTCGACGTGTTTTCCGCCTACCACAAGACAATGAGTCATCGCGGTATGCAAGCAGGTTTGGTGACAGTGACTACACGCATCTATGCACGCCTGCATGTTGATATCGTTCATGTTATATTCTCCCGTAAGGTGATGTACGAAGCGACTTGTATTCATTGCAACTTGCCTGAAGAAAGCTACAGACATGTATTGCAATTACGCAAAAGATACGGGGCGAGAAAAGAAGCGTCTGTTCGCTAGCGCACTTTGAGCGATCACACAGATGTATGCTAACATCCAGACTGCCAAAAGATTTTGTATAATAGATCAACAATTTCCAGACGAACTGACGATGCAGGTCAAGACCGGAATAATTTGGATAGCCATTATGCCCACAGTCGAAAAAGCCTCCACCAAAATACAGAACCTGCTTCTGGCAGCCTTGCCGAAAAACGTATTCGACACCATTGAGCCCTCGCTAACATTGGTCGATCTGAAACTGAACGAAGTATTGTGGGAAATGGACGAGAAGCGCAAGCATGTCTATTTTCCTACTACCGCCATGATTTGCTTGCTCTACGAAACAGAAGAGGGCGAATCGATTGAAGTTGGAATGACTGGCAGGCTGGGTATGGTTGGCATTGTTACTTTTATCGGCGATGCCCGGATGGCTAAACGGGCTGTAGTCATAAATCCCGGGCAGGCCTATAAGATGAAGGCCAAAGATATTGAAGAATATTTTGAGGAAATACCGGATTTTCAAGACATCTGTATGCTTTATACACAGACGTTGCTGGCTCAGATCTCTCAGAATGCGATCTGTAATCGTTTGCATACTATCGAGCAGCAGTTATGCCGATTCCTGCTGATCATTAATGACAATCTGCAAACAACATCTATTCATATAACGCACGGACGCATCTCCAACGTTCTGGGTGTGCGCCGTGAAAGCATTTCCGCTGCGGCAGCACAACTTCAAGACAAAGGGTTGATCAAATATACGCGCGGCAAAATCGGATTGCTTGATCGAAAGGGTCTGCTGGCTGCCCGTGTGAGTGCTACCGAGGTTGTTAAGGATCAATACGAAAGGATACTGGGAACATATACCTCCCAGCACGATTCGTAATCACACTTTGCCAGCAACCTTTATTGAGACTTCAGATACTTCAGCATAGAATCAGCGCCTGAAATCTCAAAAGGATCCGTAGGGCAATTGTCTGAAAAACCGGGCTCCACAAACATTTTCTCGATCTGCTTATCCTGAACAACCATGGAATAGCGCCAGGAACGCATGCCGAATCCTAAGTTCGATTTATCTACAAGCATTCCCATCTTGCGAGTGAACTCGGCATTGCCATCGGGCAACATAAATATTTTCTCGACCCCGAGATGCTTGCGCCATTGATACATCACAAATGCATCGTTCACCGACAAGCAAACCACCTCATCAATACCCAATGTTTTGAAATCATCATAGTGCTTCTCGTAACCGGGCAAATGCGCAGTAGTACACGTCGGGGTGTATGCGCCGGGTAACGCGAATAATACAACTTGCTTATTCTTAAAAATATCGTCCGTTGTAACATCCTGCCAGCGAAATGGATTATCGCCACCTATCGATTCATCGCGCACGCGCGTTTAAAAGTTGCACTGGGGACTTGCCATTGCTCTATCATGATTGCCTCCTGGGATTATCGTGCTATTTATCAATTACTACACCGAATGGGCGGATATCCGGGAACTCTATCCCCGCTCATGTAGAAGAAAAGCAAAAACCGGCGAATCTCGCACCAATCCATTGCAGTATTCCGGCTAAACCGCCTTCGTCTCTGAAAAGCCTCCACAGCACCCGGCCGTCGCAGCATTTTGTCCACATCACCCTGGTGCATCTCTTCCGCGGCAATCATCCGGCGCGCGTACTCTTCAATCATCACGAATTTATCATCCACCTGGGACAACAATTCTTTGTAAACCGCCAGTGCCGCACGCTCATGCTCCAGAGACTCACGCAGTATGTCGCCAATATCATGCTGATGAGTTTCCAACAAAGGGCCGATTGCCAAGGACGGATGCGCCCCCAGGTAAGTGATCATCTCACCGGCTTCTCGCGCATGAAACCAAGGATTCATCGGCCTGTTCCTGCAACCAGGAAACAATTGGAATACGATTGTAGCCATAGATCATGAAAGCATAGTGGGTGTAACGCACCACACCGGCCAATTCCAGTTCGAGGATCTTGCTGAGGCAGCTCAGCACCGCTGGTTTGTCAAATTTCTCGTCCATTAGACTTCTCCTTACTTAGTTCAACAGGCTTGTGGATTCATCTGACTACTCCGTAAATAGGCGAAAAGCGCGAGTAATTGATGCCAATCGATTAACTCCAGGTTATAGGGATTTTCCCCTCCCAGGCAGGGTGGAGAATCGTTGCGTAATCCGTTCTTTTCAAACCATTCTTCCATTGTCCATGTATGCAGAACTAGCGCATGAATAGATTGCGCCAGCTCATCAGCCAGGATTTCATTAACCATCCGATGACGCGCTAACAGCATTTTTCCATGAAACGCATCGGAGACGATCGTCACCTTTGAAATGGGATTCGGATCCTTCCGGTACATTGTGCTTATCACTTTCGTTAACCACTTCAGAAACTGCGGTTGCAATGATTGCAGTTTGGTCTCGATCAATTTTTTAATACTCATAGTACGGTCACTCTCATATCACCCCTCACGGAACCTAACAAACAAAGTTCGCTAGTCTACCGTGATTCGCCTGCCCACTTCAGTTTTACTCGTGTTATTTGCCTTGCTCAATATCTTGTTTCAGATCTCATAACTCTTCTGGGCTTGCCGGCATTTTTTCGCGTTGCCTTCTGTCTGCAAATTCTGTCATCCAGTATCACGCCGGTGGCTTCCTTTACCTTACCTTCCGGCTTCACCGCCCGGCCGTCTACTTGATCTATATTCATCTGGGCGGCCCTTGACTCTGCGCATAAACTGCTCCAACTTTGCAGAAGGTCAATGCAATGACGACCGCTAACTGAAGGAAATTCTATTTTTTTTTGCGTTGCATGTTTTCCCTTTAAAATAATTGCACGGGATCGAATCTATCCCGCTTTAATGCGAAAGCCCTGCTTCCATACAGACCAGCCGTGACGGCACAAGCGTGAATTACCCACTCCAAAGCTTGCTTTTACATTACAATCATCAGTGAATCAGTTCTGCAATGTGGTAGCACACATAAGCCAGGGATAAAAAACCAAAAACCACCGGTTAATCCACCCTCAATAGAGTTGTATCAAAGCTATGCTACAATCAGTCCGCATCAGAAGATCATGTTGTCATAAGCGATGATATTATTACCACAAAACAGAGGATCAGGAATTTCCTTGAAGCCACTATTCCGCCTTGTTCGCCATCACCCTGCAGTAGCCACCTCCCCGCCTGTAGGTTTCTCAACCACTAGAAGCATCGTCACCCCACGCTTTTGTGTTTCCAGTACCGGATAATTGGTTGGAGGCTCAGAGCAAGAAGTCGCGGAGGAGAAGACCGACTATAATTCAGTCTCATCAGACTGCTTGTAGTTGGTTTTCCAATTTTTCGTTTGCAAGTGGACGGTATTCCCTACATTGCGTTGAAGCTATTGCCAAACTAGCGCCGGACTCTAGGGAGCGGAGAAAATTTTTTCTCGATGCTGTAGGTTTGTTTATCGATGGACGGCAGAAATCTTATCCGGTTGCACGCGGCATCGGTTTTGGCGGTTTATCCCGGGCGGAAGCGCAAGACGGCCTCGACTACGCTTCTTTCGTGCGGCGCATGCCAGCTTGGCCGCGTGCGGCTGGAAAACGGCCAACACGATTGCCTGGATGGCGGGGATCGAGCGCCATTCAACATTATACTGTTACGCGTCAGACTGTATCAAACGGAAGCCTTACAAAAAGCTTATGCGGAGGTGAAACCGGCGACAACAAATACCAGTTTGTTAACGCAGAAGTTGCTTAACGCATTGGATCCTTCGCATCAACAGAATCCGGTTTATTTTACCAACGGTATCAATCTTTGGGCAGAAACTTTGACGCTGACTACGAAGCCGACCAGGTTTCGCTCTTCAAAATGCTGCACAACAATCAAGAAATTTCGCGCGGCGAAACAGGAAGCCCGAAGCCGACGGTTTTCGGCGCATTCCCAGTCATAAAACTAGTCCGGGTTTGGATCCGCCGTGGATGGCGGGCTTTCCTGGCATGGCCGACACCCCCGGTTTGAGTGCCGTCAATGGTTATATTGGTTTGCGCCACATCCGATACGGAAATGGTTTGCCGGCATCAGCTCACTTCGGAACCGGCATTACTGATTTCATGTCGGCTTATGGGAACAAGATAAACGGCGCGCCAGTTGGATGAAAACACAAAAGACACATTAACGGCGGCGGCGGCGTTGGAACGGCAATGTACCGACTTACCTATCTTACCGCAACTGATTGCCATGTTAACCCTGGGCTGGAAGAAACCGATGTGCTTAACGCTGTCTTTACCGAAGAACTACTGGATGGCTTACCCGCCACTCCTTATCCTTTGGCTGTGGATATCAACCTGGCGAAACAAGGGCAAGGCTATTAGCCGAACGTAGAGCCCGGATTGCCATCAACTCAAAGTCGGCAAAGTATGTACGACACTCTGGGCACCATCCGAAAGCGGGCTTACGTAGGCGTTGCGCTGTTATTAACGAAACACCGCCCGCAAAAAACACTATGACGGTGTTCACCGGATACGACACGGTCAATCTGGACGGAGCCAAAGCCATTAAACCTTGCGCTGAATTTGACGGCGGCTTTCGTTAACCGGCGACAGAAAGACCTGCTGATGTCACCCAAAGGCGAACACCACGGATACAACGCTACCTCCCGTTAAAGCGAAAGCGCATCAAGGACGGAGCCAAGCGCCGTACTTGCATAATGGCACCGCTGCCGACCGTTTATCGCTTATTATTACCGGATGAACCCATCCAGCGGCTTATCAAAAACCGCTTGGATTACGACCAAAAGTTTCTCGGCTTTCAACTGGGATCACAGCGTGGCAACCGGTCAAAGCGAAGGTTACTCAATTTCAAGCCAAACGACACTCCGGCTTAAACGCAATAAAGGCCGCGAAAAGACATCGTGGAAGGCAAAAAACTTATCACCCTCACTGATCCGTTGACAAGCAAGGCGCGTTGGCGATTATTGAGTGCATGAGGACGTTGTAATTTTTTGACAGGACGCAAATTATTCATCCACTGGGGATCTTCGGATAACTGTCATTTCGAGCGTGTGAAAATCTATCGTCACTTAAAATTCAAAGTTCTAAACAAACGAGGCCGAGAAAAAATGTTACCAGCATGCATGATATGAAGGAAACATTTTTCGAGAAAAGTGTTGTGACGAAATTTGATTTTAGAAGTGACCCAGAAAGATTGCTCTACCATGTTCGGAATGACAAATGAGGATTACTCAGCGGTTTCTTAACAGAAGGAGTCATCATGCCAAACCCATTGAGTTCAACCCTACTTAATGTTCGGCGGCCGCTGCGAGGAAGCGCTCGAATTTACCGCAGCGCGCTCGGCGCGCAGATCGATATGTTGATGCGCTTCAGCGAAAGCCGGATCCCACACCACCCGGCATGCTGCCGCCGGGGTTTGAAAACAAAGTGATGCACGCCAGCTTTCGCATCGGCGACAACATACTGATGGCTTCGGATGGCTGCGAAGAAGGTCAACAATTCAAAGGCTTCTCGCTATCGATCTCGGTTGCCACCGAAGCCGAAGCGGATCGCTTCTTCACCGCACTCTCCGACGGCGGCCAGGTACAAATGCCGCTAGCCAAAACATTCTGGTCACCGCGCTTCGGCATGCTCACCGACCGCTTCGGCATCAGTTGGATGGTCAATGTCGTCACATCCGAATGCGCCGGATGAAATCACGCATCTCGATTATTGGCGGTGCAATGGCAGCATTATTAGCCGGAACCGGTTGCACCACTCAGCAACTCTACAATACCGGGCAGGCGTGGCAACGTAACGAGTGCGGCAGAATCATGGATCAACAGGAACGCAGCCGCTGCCTATCGAGTACCAGCACTTCGTATGAAGCGTACAAGCAGCAATCCGGAACCGGAAGCGAACCGAAATGACACCCATCATCCGCTTCGACAAGCTGAGCGAACAACAGATCTGGGACATCGCCAACCCGATCATGGACAACTTGATGGATGCTCAACGCATACTACAAACAGGAGCAGGTCGTCGGGATTTGAGAATAGTCGGATGAACGCATATATTTTTTGTTTTGTAATCGGGCCTATCGTGATTCGTGACCTGCCTCTGCTCTGCCCGGCAATGTGCGACCAATGGCGCTGGTGCGCTTTACCGCAATCGTCATCGGCGCACTGGTTGTCATGCTATTCAACTATGCATTCAGTGTGATCCTAAAACGAGCTTTCAGCCGTAATATTCTAAAAAGTGAGTTCGTATGGGCATCGAATTTTTAGATTCTAGAAGGGATCTTCCAACTCACCGCAATCGTTTAGGGTTATGCTCCCCTCTTGGTTTACCTGCAGACATTCATCAAAAATAGTGACTCTACTCTCCTTGCTAAATGCCACTCGACATTTGTTTTACAATGTTGAGCTCCAGTTCTCGAGAGACAAAATAGATATTGAAGCACTACTACTCTGAAATAGAGTCAGGCGAACTATTAATGAAGATAAGGCTCTTCTCATCAATATTACCCGTAGACTAGAGATATTGGTTATTCACGAAGTTATCCTCTTTCACGTCGCATCCCATAAAGATAACGAACAATGAAACCTATAGTAAGAACAATTTTGAGGTCATCAGCAAAAAACAGCTTATTGGAATTGAATTAAATGCCCGCTCCGAAAATAATAAGCGGATCCGTACATTCAGCTAACAAACTTATCGCATCAAAGGAACAATGGTATAAGTCCCTACCTCTCCAGTTTGCGGTGGCCTCACTTATGATTTGAGAAAAGAAGGTTACCAATACCATCTACAAACGGAATTGTTTAATAGTTTTAATGGGTGATTACTTGATGATTAGAGGAGGTTTTCACTCTTTTGGTAGCGGAATGCTAACACTCACTATCATTTTCTTGAAGAGGCAACAAACACAACATTTATTTCACTTTAGCAGAAGCCGATGGAAAGGTACACCAAATCCTCATCAAAAAGAACAGGAGTCAGGTCGCGAACGAAGAAAATGAATAGGTAACACGAGACAGATGATCGCTGTCTTGAATGTCTAGGAAACCCGCCACCATGACCTCTACTGAGTACTATCGCAGCCGCGACGTTGGCAACAGTGACGACGACTGCCATTACTTTATTTCAATCAACGACTGTTTTATAGAGGTGCGGATAAAACAAGGCAATAGAAATCCGAATTACACGACATTGGGACGAACTGATTTGTGTTGCGGGGTAATTAGCCGGGAGCGTTCGTTTATGGCGATGTAATTATTAAATAAGTTATATTTTGGAATGTGTCAATTTGACATAGCATCCGAACTTAACAACGTTATTGTAATGTAGTATAAAATCGAACTGAACAATCTCTTACCTCCACCTAGCAGTAGTATGGTCAAATATTAGAAGGAACCAATATGTCCCGATCACTTTTTATTTTTATCCTCTTTGTCATAACGCTTCAAGTTTGCGCTTCATCCAGAGAAGTGTTTCTGGCTGACGGGACCAAAGGGCATAACATCAACTGCAGCGGCTCTGGAATGAACTATAGCAACTGTCTTGAGAAAGCGGGGGAAATCTGCGGCACACGTGGATATCACCTACTGAATCAGCAAGGTGATATTGTTCCTTTCTCTCAAGCAATCCGTGAGTTTGGTGCAAACACGCAATCGGCATCAATCGGATATTTAACATCTTCGGGTTCAATAGTCACCCGTAATCTATTTATCAAATGCAAATAAAAGCGAGCAACTTATGAAAGTTGAAGTGACGGTTGAATTGGACATCAATTTATATAAAACCAGTATTGCCGACATAAAGAAATTATTGGAAGAAATGATGGATCCGAAAAAATTCGATGCTCTGGAAACGATAACTATTAAAGATATAAAAATAGGAAAATAGATTATCTCTCAAAGTTTGAGATTTTGTCGCAGCAAACGGGGCCGCGAACAAAGAAAATGAATAGGTAACATGAGACAGATGATCGCTATCTTGAATATCTAGGAAACCCTCTGCCATAACCGCCACCTCCACGACTCTACTGAATAATATCGCAGCAGCGACGATTGCAACAGTCACTGCGCCTGCGATTATTTTATTCCAATCAATGACTGTTTTATAGAGCTGGAAGTCCCCTCTCCAGCGTATGCGCTGCCAGACTTCGTCCGGAGTAACCGGATAAGGATGGCCAATCGCCTCATGCGTAACAATAATTCCGTGATCTGCTCTGACGTCAATGGATTGCGATGCATCTTCCAGCAATATGACCTTGATCGCGCCGCTGAGTACCATGACTTCTGTTTGATGCTGCGACACACGGATATGCAGGATAGCCTCCTTGGCTTGTAGCCTTGCATGCAGGGTTTCAATTTTTTGCTGGCAATCCGATGAATCCGCGTAAGCATTACCCGCATTAAATCTATCGACGCGTAGCAAGCAGGATGAATCCGATGCGTTGAATTCAACGCGCGCACTGCTTTGAGGACCCGTACTCACAAACGAATTATTCTTTACCTTCGCAGAAATCTTCACTTGCTCGCCATTGAGTAATGCGCTTTGCCCGATGCGTACATGGTACCGATAACTGCATTGTCAGTACCGGCGTTGTGATGAATACGGAAACCTGTATTTTCAGCTTGTTCCAAGAAACCGCCTCTTTCAGAAAAATTCCTATCCTGGAGGGGCACTGTTTTACAACCGGCAAGTATAGAACTGCCAGTAGAAGCAGCAGCAGCCCTTTATTGCCAGATAAATTAAAAGAAAAGGCATGAACCATTGAGAGTGGCTCGAACAAATATCCTTTGTCTCGCAGAAGAATAGCTTGGTTTTTTCTGGTGTCCATTTCGCTTCTCCTTTCAATTGCTCGTTCCGGGTGGATTCTGATGAGATCACTGTACAGCGATCAATCTGAATCGGGACTGAATGAAGAATCGGTTCAGTCAAACAGGCTGTCCGGCTGCCGCCCGGCAATTATTGCCGCTTTTTTCCAGCAATGCCTATCGAATATGTCATTTAAGGAAGCTCTGATTAAGTCCTTCGACAGGCTCAGGACGAACGGTAATATATTGATTACGTTCGTTTTGAGCTTGTCGAACCATGAATGTAATCAACTTAATCAGAGTTTCCTTAAGCAAATATTGCTAACACAATAATCTCGACAGCCCTCTCCGGAGGGTTGTTTTGTTTGGTGCGCCGGATAGCCTGCCGGAAGCACTGAACAAACCTGCCAGTCATGGGGCCGATGATCGGATATTTTAGCAATGCCAACGCAAATGCCTGCATCAAACAGCAAGTAGACCGCAGCTACTTTATCCTGATTCTATGTACGTTACCGAACTGAAGTACATCAGCTTAGCGTGCAATGATAAAAATAAGCGCTGGAATACATTGTCTTAAGTTTCCGGACAACCCGGATTAATCGTCCACCTATCATTGTGTAGTACCGCTACACAGCCATAACACCTGCCAATTTTCACGCGACGCCAATAATTAATACAAAGCTATGCCTCATAGCAGTTATTAAAACATTCAGGTTAAAAAATTTAGTTACAGGAGAAATTTATGAATAATCAATATCGATTAGCAGTCATTCCAATCTTTGTTATCGGCTTAATTACAATGGGAGGGTCCCAAACATTTGCAACAGAGCTTGGCAAAGAAGTTTCTGTGCCCAATCATTTGCAGGACGGCGATGAATTCAACATGAAAGTACGAAAGCTTATTAGTCACGGCAAGCTATTATTCGGTGCGAACTGGACCAATCAAGAAGGCGGCGGACGTCCATTAACCAAGGGAACCGGTTCTCCCGCCGACAGATTCATCCTTCGCCATTAGTTTTTCCACGTAACTTTAATCGTATCTCAGCACCGGATACGAATTCCTGTGCAGGCTGCCATAACAAGCCTCGTATCGGTGGCGGTGGAGAAATTGTTACCAACGCATTTCTTCCTGGACAACGTTTTGATTTTGCAAACCTTGACCATAACGACACGACGCCAACGCGGGGGTGCATTAGAGAAGAAGGCAAATTTGTACAACAGCAAACTATTGCCAATTCCCGTAATACGCTGGGTTTGTTCGGTTCTTTGGCTATATCGAGATGCTAAGCGGTCAGATGACAACAGATTTGCAAAAAATCTGGGATTCCATTACTTCCGGCAGGAATGTCGGAAATTGATTAGCAAAGGGGTTTCATTTGGGACTTTAGCGAGGAATCAAGATGGCAGTTGGAACACCAGCGATGTTAACGGATTGCTTGCATCAAGCCTGGTTAGTGATGGCGCCTGTAATCCACCAAGCCCAATTATTAAGCCCTTCCATCAGTCTGGCGGCGTCGTATCGTTACGCCACCTCTACTAATAATGCATTTCACCAACATCATGGCATTCAGTCGACTGAACGGTTCGGTATCAATATCGATGTGGATGGAGATGATTTCTTCACGAAATTTCGCGCGGATATCACTGCAGTCACTTTATTTCCAGCGCAACTTGCAGTGCCCGGCCAAGTGATTCCTAATATCCTGAAATTGAGGCGGCTGTTCGTATTGGTGAGCAAGTTTTCCAAAAATATTGGGTGTTCGCTGCGTGCTTAAACTAAATTTTAGATAAGAAAGGATGGATCTTTAGGTGAACCCAATCCATTTAATCCCAAAGGTAACTTGCAAGCAAGCAATACGTCAGGAGTATAAACTTGATTTAACTGAAGAAAAGCTTGGATCAACCCAGATTGAAAGTTGAAAAAGGAAGTAGTTTGGGAGCCCGCTTTTACCGACCTCAAACTACA
>JADJES010000025.1 GCA_016708955.1 Nitrosomonas sp. | reverse complement strand
ACCTCATCGCCCCATTCCGCCAGTTTCTGGCGCAATAACCCTTGGTCGTAAATAGAGCGATATTCCCGGGCATGGATGTTGGCGTCTGGGCAGGGGATTTCTACCAGGCATCCCCTGTTTCTTTGCACAGAACGATGCCGACGGTCGGCGCTTCGTCTCTCAGTTTCACAAACCGGTCGAAGTAATTGACGTACATCTGCATCTTGGCTCCAGGTCGCCATGGCTGAGTCGGTTTATCTTGAGATCGACTGGCACATAGCAGCGCAACAGGCGGTTGAAGAACACTAAGTCGACGAAGAAATGCTCAAGTGAAAGTGAAGCGCTTTTGCCGGGCCTCGAACAGAAATCCCTGCTCAGTTCCAGCAAAAAGTGTTCGAGCTTGTCAATGATGGCGCTTTCCAGTTCGGATTCTGGAGTAGTCTGGCCTTTCATCGAGGCCGAGAAAATTCCAGAACATACGGCTCCTTCTCAGCAGTCCTCGGGGCGGCCGATGATCTGACCTTCGGCAGCAAGCTGTTTGATGCCGTCTTTATCGCGACTGAGGGCCAACCGTTCGTACAGACCCGAGCTGAACTGACGTTTGAGTTCCTGGAGCGACCAGCCATTGGCGGCGGCTTCAATCTCGTAGAAACGGCGCTCATCTGCATTGCCGATGGCAATCAGAAAGACATATTGCGACCACCCCAGCGCAAAGGGGAATCGGATTTTCCAGAAGGTGTTTCTGGGATTTTCGGGACTGAGGCACTTCCCAGATGGCATCTGGGATTTCTTGGCAGACAGGAACGGGGCAAGCTGGCACCTGGGAAATCTGGCCAGTTCCCATCTTGATAGGTCAGGTAAAACTTGCGCATATATTCGAGATTGAGCGGAAAAAGCCGCGCCCGAATTCGTTCGTCAGTTCCGGCAGATAATTCCTTTGAGCAGCGCTTTGCCGTATCCCGCCCGCTCCGCTCCCTGCTGCTCATGCACGACAATCCGGCGGCCGATCTCAAAATTGGTCAGCACCTGGATCAAAACTACGGCTTTTCCGCACCACCGCCTGACGGGGCGGAGAGGATCAGATCGCGGATGTCGTGGATCAGCTCCTTCACTCCGTTACTCTCCCGCAACAGCGCCAGAATCCGCTGCTCCACGCCGGCCAGTTCGGTATCGATCTCGCAAAGTGGCGCGGCGGCTGGTATTGGAAGAACACGTTGCTGAAATTGATCTCGGGAGCCGACCTTGCCGATGCCGCCGTCCAGCGTCTCGCGGTCGATCCAGGCGTCGGCCACATAGGGCCGCACTTCGCGCAGCACGTAGCTGATGACGTCTTCCTTCAGCGGGATGTTCTCGGCGTCCTTCAGCGCCGGGTCGGGTTCGTATTCGATGTATTTTCCCTTGCCGTCGGTGTGCAGGCCGAGCAGGGCGTAGAGATCATCCTCTCGTGATGCCGGCGGGCAGTGGTTTGGCCGGGGAACAAGGCTGCGCGGCCCAGCGGTTCGGCCTGTAGTTTGGCGATCACCGGCGCGGCATCGGGGTCGGACGGTAGGTGAAGCACTCACGGAAGATCTTCTTCTGTGCCGTGCCCTTGGCGCCACGGCCCAGCCTTCCACGTCGTTATTACAGGGTCTTGAACACTTGTTGCACGTCGTTCCAGGCGAGATTCCAGTCCAGCAGCGGCTCTGGCCCAAGCTGGTCTTGCACCGCCTGCAGGGCATCGAACAGTTCCGGCAGGAGTTCAAGAAGCGCTCGCGGGCTTCCTCGGTGATTTCGAAGCGCAGCCGTAGAGGCGCAGCACGGTGATGCGGCGAAAGCCGAAATCGCTGTTGTCGAACACGCGGCTGGTCTTGCTGTCTTCCATCGCACCGTGCTCGCGGGTGATGGCGTCAATTGCCACCTGATCGAGGTAGCGGCGCTTGTCGCCTAAGCTGCGCTTCATCGGCGTGTAGCGTTCGCGGGCGTCGATCAATTGGATCTTGCCGCGGCGAGTGGCGGCGTTGCGGTTGCTGACTACCCAGAGGAAAGTGCCGATGCCGGTGTTGTAGAACATCTGCTCTGGGCAGGCGACGATGGTTTGAGCCAGTCGTGTTCGATGATCCAGCGGCGGATTTCACTCTCGTTACTGCCAGCGCTGCCGCGCCGGTGAACAGAAGTGTGGCGAGCCGTTGAAGACGATGGCGGTGCGCGCGAGCCGGGCTTGTCGCGGTCGTTCGCCTTTGTAGTCCTGGAACTTGCTCATCATGTAGAGCAGGAACAGCAGGGCGCCCGTCGTTGATGGGCAGCAGCTTCAGCCGCCGTAGCCGCAGAAGTTGGGCCAGCGGCGCGATGATCTTCTTTTCCGCTTTCAGTCCACGCCAAAGGGCGGATTGGCCAGCAGATAATCGAAATGGTGATCGGGAAACGGTCGTTGGTGAGGGTGTTGCCCAGCACCACTTGGCCATCCTTGTGGCTCCTTGATCAGCAGATCGGAGGCGGCGACGGTGTAGAGGCGGGTTGCAGTCCTGGCCGAAGACCCAGACGATGGCTTGCTCGTTGTGGGCGCGAATTCAGTTCCTGCGCCTCGGCTAGCATGCCGCCCGTGCCGCGAGGCCGGGTCGCAGATGGTGACGATAACCCTGCTGCGTGAGCACCTGGGTGTCGGGCTCCAGCAATAGGTTAACCATGAGCCGATGAGATCTGCGCGGGGTGAAGTGATCGCCCGTTGTTTCGCTGGCGGCTTGCCCAGGCGCCGGATCAGGTCTTCGAACACCAGCCCCATGGTGATGCGTTGTCAATGTGCTTAGGATGCAGGTCAACGCTTTCGGCGAACTGAGCGACTACCAGGGGGAGGCGGTTGATTTTCCTGAGCTTGATCTCCTTGTCGAATTCGGGAAGCGCTCGAAGATCTTGCGGATACCCCGGAGAAGCCGGCAATGTAATCAGCCAGGTGGCGGGCTAATGTTGTCCGGATCGCCCTGAGCTTCTGAAAGTCGAGCAGGCTGTGATTGTGAAAAAGCCCAGCGGCTTGCCGTCTTCATCCTTGGCCAGGTTGTTGAGGATGGCGTCGACGTTGGGCTGCCCTTGGCAACGAGCTCGGCATGGCGTTTGGAGCACGGTTTCAAAAATACGCTGGCGCCAGCATCGGCACAAAACGCAAAAAAACAGCACCACCACCCCCCCAGCGGCGGGCGGTAAGCCGCGTCCCTGATCGCCGACAACTCCGATAAAGATAATTAGCCGCTAAAGTTAGCGAGCCATCGAAAGGGGTTATTCATTGGCAAATGCTGACGAAATCGGTCGGATATGAACGGAATGGCGAAACTATAACGCAATTAACGTTCAGCCAAATACTCTCAACCGTACTTCGCTTCTCCATCCCGCCGGTATTGTAATTCGGTTTTTTCTCCCGCCTTGAGCGTTCGCAGGATATTAGCATACGACGCCAAATCACTGATTGGTTGGCCCGCTAATTGAATCAGAATGTCGCCCGGCTGTAATTGCGCTTGTTGCGCCGGGGAGCCGGGGATCACATTGTCCACGCGCACGCCTTCGCCCTGGTACGAAAAATCCGGCACGGTGCCGAGACTGGCGGTGCGTTTTTCTTTGGTTTTTGTTTCTATGGGTTCAGTTTGCGCATTTTGCGATGGCAATGTGACGGTCAGCGGTTCGATGCGGTTGGCCAGGTATTCGGTGGCTTCTTTGAGAATCGCGGCGACTTTGACCAATCCGGCGGAGTCGATTTTGTCCACGGTGTCGCCGGGGGCGTGGTAGTCCTCGTGCGCGCTGGCGAAGAATTGCACGGCGGGCACACCGGCCTGGATGAACGCGGCTTGGTCGCTGGAGCCGAAGTCATCTTGCACGGCGTTGACGGGAATGCCGGTGACAAAGCCTGCGCCACGGAAAACATGCACCAGTTCGCGCGCAGTGCCGGTACCGAACACGGTGACCGGGTTGTTTTCAAGCCGCCCAACGGTATCCAGATTCAACATCGCGATGATTTTCTCGGTTGGATAATTTTTGGTATTGCGGATGTAATGCTTGGAGCCGAGCAGATCCGCTTCCTCTCCGGTGAAAGCGACAAAATAATGGTGCGTTCCGGTTGCCATTTGGGAACGATCTGCCGTGCCAGTTCCAGGATACGGCGATGCCACTGGCATTGTCATCCGCACCGTAATGAATTTTCCCCTGATGCGCAGCACGCACGTCCGGCCAGCCCATGCCAAGGTGGTCGTAATGCGCGCCGATGATCAGGCTTTGCCCGGCGAGTTGCGGGTTGGTGCCCGGCAAAATGCCGATCACATTGCGTAGTGCAATATTGCCTTTCGGCAGTCCGACGTCTTGCTGCCAAATCTGGAAATAACTATTGTCGCCGCCGCCGGGTGTCAGGCCGATTTGCTGAAATTGCTTGGCAATATATGTGGCTGCGGTATCCAGTTCCGGGGTGCCCAGTTCACGTCCCTTGAACGATTCATGCGCCAGGTGGTTAATATCTGCCATCATGCGGCTCTCGGAAAAAACCGGCGGCAGTTCCGCCAATGCGCGGCGCGGCTTGGTGATGCCGGTGTGTGTCGTGTGAATGGCGTAATTGTCTTTTTGCTTGATCCATTGCGAGAGCGGCGATTGCGTGATCGGCCATTGACCTTTGTCGATATTGGTCAATTCGTCGCCTTTGAATACCAAGTAACTGTATTTCCGGTAGTGCGGCAATTTATTGGCGAGCTCGGCAATCGCCTTGGGATTGTCCGATGCGATCCATAATAGCGTTTTATCCGGATTGGATGGTTGCCGGGTGGTCAATACGATGGCGTGCTCCGCTTGCGGATAGGTTTTTTGATCCAGTTGCAATTTTTTCTGCTGATAAGTCACGCCGCGATCCGCCAAAGTTTTGGCGACAGTCTCAGAAAACTTATTTTGCCAGCCCATGATCCAGACGGTGCGATCTGCGGGCAAAGCGGTGAGTTGATCGTCCGTAATCACTTCCAGTTGGTTTGATTGGGTTTTCTGCCAATTCGCCGCCAGCGCGCGATACGCTTCTAAGATTTGTTTATCTGCGCGCGCAGGCAGAATCAGCAACGGTTTTTCTGCACCAAAACCCTGTGACAACGCGGAAGGGATTTCACGGCTATCCAAGCGCCTGAACACATCAAAATGCGGATCAAGGTCGATACGCACCGGGCGGGCGTGGAAATCCATTTCGATGGTTTGCGTTCGCTGATCAATAGTGATGTGCGATTGCGTCGCCATATCCTCACCTTCCAGAGTGACAGAAACGGGGACGCGCAGACGATAGGGATCACCCGGTTGTGTTTGCTCAATCGTCATTTTGAGCTTAAATCCTTGCGCCGTGCGTTCGGTTTCTGCATCGCGCAGCAATAGATCGGGCGCGCCGGTACGGTGTACCCATTGTTCAAACTGCGCGGAAAAATCTTGGCCGGTGGTTGCGTTGATCGTCGTGAGTAAATCTGCAAAAGTCGCTTGTTTGAATTTGAACTGCTTATAAAATTGTCGCAGTACGCGCACAAAAGCCTCATCGCCTAATTCCTGACGCAACATGTGGAAAAATAGCATGGTCTTACCATAACCCACGGCTTCCGAGCTTGCGCTATGGCGCGAAACGAACTGGATGATCGGGAAATCTTTTTCCTTATTGACGAAATCCGCGTATTTCTGCAGCACGTCGCGGCGATATTCCTCGCCTTTGCCGCGTTGCTCATTGACCAAGTGATCCGCGAGATAAGCAGTTAAGCCTTCCGCCCAGTTCCCCTTGGCGTAATCGACAAACACGCCATTGCCCCAATAATTATGCAGAATCTCGTGCGGATACGAGGAATGCAGAATGAAAGGAAAGCGAATCACCTTGGGGCCAAGCAGCGTGAATGACGGCATGCCGTAACCGGTTTCCCAGAAATTCTCGACCAGCGCGAATTTTGTATAAGGGTAGGGGCCGATCAATTTGTTATACATGGCGATGTACTGCGCCGTCGCATCCAGATATTTCTGCGCCAGCGCGTCATCCGCGTTACGCAAATAAACCAAAGCATTCACCGCGCCGGCGGATTGTGTGTAACGTTGATAACGGCCCGCGATGATATAGATATCGTCCTGCGGCTGTGTTTCTTCCCGAAGTCATTTCTGGGTTGTGGTTGTCTTCTGTTCGCGCAATAACGTGCCCTGACTCACCACATCCCAATCGGCGGGCACTTGAATATCCAGGCGAAATGACACCATGACATCATCAGCAAACTGCGGATACCACGCGCTGGAATTGGCCAGAAACACGCCTTCCGGCGAAATCACTCCCGGCGTGGAACCGAAGCTGCGCGCGTATTCCTGTCCAGGGCCTTGCACCGGGTGATTGATTTTTCCACTGAATTGCAGCGTGAATTCCTGCTGACCGGGTGGCAACGTTAAAGTGTAATGTTTAATGGAAATTGGTCTGGACTTCAAAGTCACTTCATTTCGTCTTTAATTTCAGCGCTTTGTATATCAGTAATCATAAACCGGCGTGCAGGAAGAATTCAAGTTGTGCGGTAATTCTTGATTCTGCATATGTTCCGGAATCTGAATGGGTCTTTGACACGGATTTTAGAAGTTTCCGGTGATAATTGGATTTCCATCTGATGATGGAAGGCTGTGGTGCTTGCGAATGTAACGAGGCTGTAGAACGCGCAGATGATGAAGAAGAGCACTGCCACACTGTGATTTATAGATTCTTGCATTATTTCTTTAAATCTTATAACTAGGAGTCACTAAACGCATTCTATAACATAGAGTGTTTATTTTCCTTTTATAGCTATGTTTAAATGTTTTCTATTTGGGCATAAGGTCTTTAAATCCAATGAGAAACTTTATACAGACAGTTTTCTTTATCAATATTCCACTATTAATCAGTGGCTTCTTTTTGCCATTGGCTTTCCTCTTCTCAGTCAATGCTGGTGCAACCGATTTCATCACTGGCGAGCACCAACTCTCCGTCAAGGAAAAACGGGCCGGTGAAGCGTATTACCGTGCCGATTCAAAATGGATGATTTATCAGGCGGAAGTGGCTGATGATAATCCGTTTTATCAGATTTTTTTGAAGAATGTCGAATCTGGTGCGGTGACGCAGGTATCGCCAGGCACCGGCAAGACCACGTGCGCCTGGGTGCATCCGGCGCAGGAAAAGGTGTTGTTTTCTTCGACGCATGAAGATGCGGAAGCTAAAGCCAAAATGGCTGCAGAGATTGAGCGCCGCAAATCCGGTGAACAGAAGTCTTATGCATGGGATTACGATGAATTCTACGATATTTATGAAACCGATTTTTCCGGTGGTAATATCAGGAATCTGACCAAAACATTGGGTTACGATGCGGAGGCTTCTTGGTCACCGGACGGCAAGCTGATTGCATTTGCCTCCAATCGCAGAGCTTATGCGGAAAAATTATCCGATGAAGAAGCCGTATTGTTCAAGGCGAATCCGGCGTCGATGATTGATATTTACATCATGGATGCGGATGGCTCCAATGTGAAGCGATTAACCCACACGAAAACCTATGACGGCGGCCCATTTTTTAGTCCGGATGGAAAGCGAATCGTTTGGCGGCGTTTTTCGGAGAATGGCCGGGAGGCGGAAATTTTCACGATGGCTATCGATGGATCGGATCAGAAACAAATCACCCGCCTTAATGTGATGTCCTGGGCACCTTTCTATCATCCTTCCGGAAAGTACATTATCTTTGCGACGAATGTACATGGGCATCGCAATTTTGAACTTTATATCGTCGATGTCGATGGCAAAAAAGAGCCCGTGCGTGTGACCGATAAAGAGGGTTTTGATGGTCTGCCGGTATTTACACCGGATGGCAATTATTTAACCTGGACCAGTGACCGCACGCCTGAGAAAAAGGGCCTTTTGTTTTATGGAAAATGGGATCATCAGAAAGCGTTAGAGAGTCTTTCTTTGAAATAAGCCAGTGCCGCTGCTGGTTGTGGAGCCGTGGAAGCGTTTGAGTAATTCTGTTTTAATACTGGCATCTCAAATGCTTCTGTTTCGGGCGTGGTGCACCGGATGTGGATATATTTTCCAGCCAGTGTTTTTTCTATAGGCCTCCTGTCGATCTGATAATCGATTTGTTTCAATCGAGTAATGGCGTTTTGCAGTAGCTGTATTTTTGTCATAGTGGAGATTCCCGTGATTCTGTAGTCTCTGTCCGAGAAGTGGCGACGGTCTACTGCAGAAAGCGCAGCTCCAGGTGATTATTGATCGCGCATTAAATAGTTTTAAAGTAGCTTAAGGAATCTCTGAATAACCCATCTTTGTCATTCCGAACGTAGTGAGGAATCTTTCTGAATCAAAAATATAGATTTCTCGTTCCGCTCGAAATGACAATTATTCAGAGACCTTAAGGCCTTATATGACAGTAATCTGGGCTTATACCTTAAACAGGGTGCTCGTTGTCTTTCCTAAAAACGATATTCAGCATATTTATACAGCTATCGGTGATATGACATCAAGGATTCTGAAAATACTTAGGGAACTAAAAACTAAATTTCGCCCCACAACTCTGTTACTCTAATACCGTTTTCTTACACTGGATGCTGCGAACCATTTTTCTCGTGCCAGAACTTTGAATTTTTAGAAGTGCCCTTAGTACAGTGGTCGTCTATTTAACCACAACAGCTTGTATAAACCGCCGCTACTAAGGTATAGTTCGCACTCTGCCATTAAAGTCCAAGCAGGAGAGCGCGCTTTTATTTTAGCGCCGCCGAAGGCGTAACCCCCCCGGAATCGCTCAGGCATGGTCAAGTTAAACTTGTTCCCTGAGAACCGCTTGTGACAGGCAATCTGGAGAGTGCCGAGAAATTTATTTTTGGCCACCGAAGGGGCACACGGATAGTAATCTGTAAATCTCTCAGGTAAAAAGGACAGAGGGGCGTGAAGTCATTTGAAATGGCTTTTTTTTATTTTCGGGAGAATAATCCGTGCTGAAAATGACACCCCTTAATCAAACCCACCGGGACATGAATGCCAAAATGGTGGATTTTGGTGGCTGGGATATGCCGCTGCATTACGGCTCACAGTTAGACGAACACCATAAAGTACGCCAGGATGCTGGCATGTTTGATGTCTCTCACATGCTTCCGGTTGATATCAAAGGTGACAATGTGCGCGGTTTTTTACGCAGATTGGTCGCTAACAATGTTGATAAACTGACTCTCCCCGGCAAAGCCCTGTATTCCTGCATGCTAACCCCTCAGGGCGGCATCATTGATGATTTGATCATTTATTTTCTGTCGGAAACCTGGTTTCGCATCGTAGTGAATGCGGGTACAGCCGATAAAGACGTTGCCTGGATGCTCAAACAACGCGATGAATTGGCGCCCAGTTTAGAGATTACGCCGCGGCGTGATCTGGCTATGGTCGCGGTGCAAGGTCCCAATGCGCGCACCAAAGTCTGGCAGGTCATTCCAGGTTCTCAAGCTGCCACGGAAGAACTCAAGCTGTTTCAATCTGCCGTAGTGAATCAGTATTTTATTGCGCGCACGGGCTATACCGGTGAGGATGGTTTTGAAATTATCCTGCCAGCCGCTGACGCGCCGTCGTTTTGGAAAGCTTTGCATGCTGCCGGTGTTGCACCGGCCGGATTAGGCGCTCGCGATACATTACGCCTGGAAGCCGGGATGAATTTGTACGGCCAGGATATGGATGAAACCAAGAATCCATTGGAGTCGGGTTTGGCGTGGACGGTTGATCTCAAAAGTGAACGGGATTTTATTGGCAAACAAGCGTTGTTAGATACTGCTGTGACGCAACAATTGGTTGGATTGGTACTGGTCGATCGCGGTGTGCTGCGCAGCCACCAGCAAGTAGTTGGTCAACACGATGGCGCTGAATATCAAGGCGAAATTACCAGTGGTGGATTCTCACCGACGATGAATCAATCGATCGCTTTGGCACGTTTACCGGTACAGATAGCCGTTGGTGATGAAGTTAACGTGGTGGTACGTGATAAGAAGCTGCGCGCCAAAGTGGTAAAATACCCGTTTGTGCGTAACGGAAAAGTATTGGTTTAATGCGAAACTGTAGAAAATTATTATTTTAATCTGGAGTAAAAAATGAGTGTTCCAACAAACTTAAAATATAGCAAATCCCATGAATGGGTGAAATCTGAAGCCGATGGCACGGTAACTGTTGGGATTACCCATCACGCGCAGGAATTGCTCGGCGATATGGTGTTCGTTGAGTTACCGGAAGTTGGACGTGAACTTAAACAAAAAGAAGAATGTGCCGTCGCTGAATCCGTCAAAGCAGCCGCCGATGTGTATTCACCTATTTCCGGCGAAGTCATTGCGGTTAATTCTCCGTTAGTGGATGAGCCGGGAAAAATTAATGAAGATGCTTTTTCGGCCTGGTTGTTTAAATTGAAAACCAAGCAATGCTGCTGAACTGGATGGGTTACTTGATGCTGCAACCTATACCGAACTGGTTGAAAACGAAGAACACTAAAATCACATCTGGATTGAGATTTGAATTCGTTTGTCTATTTTATACCTTATTACTTTAAGTTTTTTAAATAAATCATGCCGTTTATTCCACATACCGAAGAAGATATCGCCGAAATGCTGGCCAGCATTGGTGCAAAAACAATTGAAGAACTGTTTGATGAAATTCCTAAAGAATTAGTCAGCGGTGAATTGACAGGCGTTCCACCCGGACTCAGCGAAATGGAAATAACACGGCTGATGATGGAACGCGCTACAACAGATGGTTTTTATCAAAACTTTATTGGCGCGGGTGCCTACGAACATCACATACCCGCTGCCGTCTGGCAAATTACCACGCGCGGAGAGTTTTATTCCTCCTATACGCCATATCAGGCTGAGGCCAGTCAAGGTACCTTGCAATTACTGTATGAATACCAGACGATGATGGCTTCACTGACGGGCATGGATGTGTCCAATGCCAGTATGTATGACGGTGCAACTGCGCTGGCTGAGGCTGCCTTGATGGCTGTTCGCTCACATAAATCGTCACGGCGTATTCTGATTCCAAAAACGGTACATCCCGTTTATCGTCAGGTCGTTCGCGCGATTGTCAGCAATCAGAAAATTGAAGTGGTCGAATTGCCATTTAACACACAATCCGGGCAAGTAGAGCCGGAATCGTTGTCTGGATTTGCCAACGAAGACTTTGCCGCACTGGTGATCTCGCAACCTAATTTCTTTGGTGTGCTGGAACAGGTGGATGCGCTGACCGACTGGGCACACAGTAAAAATGCCTTTGCCATTGGTGTTGTGAATCCAACCGCATTGGCATTACTGACACCGCCAGGTGAGTGGGGTAGCAAAGGTGCTGATATTGCCGTGGGTGAGGGTCAACCGCTGGGTATTCCGCTTTCCAGTGGCGGACCATATTTTGGTTTTATGGCGTGTAAGAATGATTTGGTACGCCAGATGCCTGGGCGCATTATCGGCCGCACCACGGATCTGGATAATAAACCTGGTTTCGTGCTGACATTGCAAGCGCGTGAACAACATATCCGGCGCTCTAAAGCCACCTCTAACATCTGTACCAATCAAGGATTGATGGTTACCGCTGCCACCATTTTTATGTCGTTACTGGGACCAGAAGGTTTGCGCCGCGTCGCCGCACAATCGCATGCCAACACCTTGGAACTGGTCGAACAATTGGAAAAAATCAATGGTGTGAAAAGAGCATTCAGCGGCCCGGTATTCCACGAAGCTGCACTGACTTTATCTGCGCCAGTTGCAGAAATATTATCCAAGTTAAAACAAAAAGGCATACTCGGGGGGCTCGATTTGCAGGGGCATTATCCTGAATTAGGCAATGCATTACTGGTTTGTGCTACAGAAACAAAGACAACGAATGATTTACAAAGTTATGCTGAGGCCTTAAAGCACGCTCTGGGTTAAAAACGGCTTTTTTTAAATTCATCATAAAGGAAAAACTATGGTTACTCTTAAAGGAAAGCCTATCAAAATTGAAGGCACTTTTCCCAAAGTCGGACAGAAAGCGCCGGCATTTTCTCTAGTGGATAGGAATTTGGCCGATGTTACTTTGGCCAACTATGCCGGTAAAAAGAAAGTCTTGAACATCGTTCCTAGCCTGGATACGCCAGTATGCGCGATTTCGACACGGAAATTTAACCAGCAAGCCAGCAATATGGATAATACCGTAGTGTTGATCATTGCTGCTGATTTGCCTTTTGCCATGAGCCGCTTCTGCGATGCCGAAGGACTGGATAAGGTGATTACACTGTCAACCATGCGTGGCGCTAACTTCATGAAGGATTACGGCGTTTTTATAGCGGACAGTCCATTTGCTGGAATTACGGCACGTGCGGTCATTGTTCTGGATGAATCGGATACCATCATCCATGCTGAACTGGTTCCGGAAATTGCTGACGAACCGAATTACGAAGCAGCATTAGCTGCCTTAAAATAAATTTACGCTTTACCCATAAAAAATGCTGATATTTGAACACTCGCGCCCAGGGCGCCGTAATTATTCTCAGTCACCGGCGGCTGCCGCAAGCACGGCTAAGATTCCACAAAATTTGCTGCGCAAATCGCCAGTACTTCTGCCCGAAGTCTCTGAGATGGATACGGTGCGCCATTACACTCGTCTATCACAAAAGAATTTTTCAATTGATACCGAGTTTTATCCACTGGGCTCATGCACGATGAAATACAATCCACGCGCCTGTAACTCATTGGCCATGCTGCCGCAATTTCTTTCCCGGCACCCGCTTGCACCGGAAGACACCGGGCAGGGCTTTCTTGCCTGTATGTATGAATTACAGGAAACGTTAAAAGCGGTTACCGGCATGGCAGGTGTGAGCCTAACGCCTATGGCCGGTGCGCAAGGTGAGTTGA
Organism: Nitrosomonas sp.; assembly: GCA_016708955.1. Lineage (GTDB taxonomy): Bacteria > Pseudomonadota > Gammaproteobacteria > Burkholderiales > Nitrosomonadaceae > Nitrosomonas. Next base: position 198,723 of record JADJES010000025.1, on the reverse strand, counting down.
TCGGTGTCATGATGATTCGTGCCTACCATGAATCGCGCGGTGATTTTGCACGTACTGAAATTATTGTACCGGATGCGGCGCATGGTACTAACCCGGCTACCGCTGTGATGTGCGGTTTCAAGGTCGTGGAAATTGCCACCGACAAAGAAGGTAATGTCGATCTGGCTGCATTAAAAGCTGCTGTCGGACCGCAAACTGCCGGATTGATGTTAACCAATCCATCCACACTGGGTGTATTTGAAAAGAATGTTGCGGAAATGAGTCGCGTTGTGCATCAAGCCGGTGGGTTGCTGTATTACGACGGTGCCAATCTGAATGCAGTGCTGGGTAAGGTTAAACCGGGTGATATGGGTTTTGACGTGATTCACATTAACCTGCACAAGACTTTCTCCACGCCACACGGTGGCGGCGGACCAGGCTCTGCGCCAGTTGGAGTTGCTGAGCGCTTGCTGCCGTTTATGCCGATTCCTATCGTTGCCAAGGAAGGAGATACTTATCGCTGGATTTCTGAAAAAGAGAAACCCCAATCAATTGGCCGGTTATCGGCCCACATGGGTAATGCCGGTGTTTTGCTGCGCGCTTATATCTATATTCGTTTGCTGGGAATGCATGGTATGCATCGCATTTCTGAATTTGCTACACTGAATGCCAATTATTTGATGGCCGAGTTGAGTAAAGCGGGTTTTGAAATAGCCTATCCGACACGTCGTGCCAGCCACGAATTTATTGTCACTCTGAAAGATATTAAAGATAAAACCGGTGTCACCGCGATGAATCTGGCCAAACGCCTACTCGACAAAGGCTATCATGCACCGACAACGTATTTTCCGATGCTGGTGCCAGAATGCTTATTGATTGAACCGGCTGAAACGGAATCCAAGGAAACGCTCGATGCATTCGTCAAATCCATGAAAGAAATCTTACAGGAAATCGAGTTGCAACCTGATCTGGTGAAAGGTGCGCCGCATACCATGCCGGTGCGTAAACTGGATGATGTCAAAGCAGCGCGTGAACTGGATCTGGCCTGGAAGCCAAGCGCCTGATCAGGAAGAATCATCTCGTTACATTCAGCAACACGGCAGGGGAGATCAAAGATTAATCGAGTGCTAGGATATTTGATGAACCTGCCGTTACTATCTAATCTTTCTAACTAGCTATCGCTATAAAAACTATGCGCACACTGATATGTGGTTCTATCGCTTACGATAATATTATGGTCTTTCCTGACCATTTTAAGAATCACATTCTGCCGGAAAAGATTCATGTATTGAATGTCGCATTCCTCGTTCCTGAGATGCGTCGTGAATTTGGCGGGTGCGCAGGTAATATCGCATACAACTTAAAGATGTTGGGTGGCGAACCGGTCATGATGGCCACCGTTGGCGATGATTATGCGCCTTATGCTGCACGGTTTGAACAATTACGCCTGACCCAACAACATGTGCAGCATATTCCCGAAACCTTTACCGCACAGGCATTCATTACCACCGATCTGGCGGACAATCAGATTACAGCGTTTCACCCAGGCGCAATGAATTTCTCGCATCTCAATTCCGTGAAAGATACCAGCGACATTCGTTTAGGGATCATTGCACCGGATGGACGTGATGGCATGATGCAACATGCCCGTGAATTCCACGAAGCTGGCATCCCGTTTGTTTTTGATCCGGGTCAAGGTTTGCCGATGTATAACGGGGAGGAATTACTGGATTTTATCGATAAAGCGGATTATATCGCTGTCAACGACTATGAGGGCCAAATGCTGCAAGATCGGACAGGACGTAGCCTTGAATCCCTCGCAGACAAAGCCAAAGCGTTGATTGTCACACTAGGAGCGCAAGGCTCCGTCATCTACGCAGATAGCAAAAAATTTGAAATTCCTTGCGTTAAACCCAAAGAAATTGTCGATCCAACCGGTTGTGGCGATGCGTATCGTGCCGGTCTGCTGTATGGCATTGTCAATAATTTGGATTGGCAAACAACAGGACAACTCGGCTCACTGATGGGTTCCTTAAAAATCGCCCGGAAGGGCGGGCAGAATCATCGATTTTCTCGTGATGAGATTGATCAATACTATTTTGAGAGTTTTGGTGCTCATCTCTTCTAAGTTTGTTTATTCACATTGGTTTGTTTGTGGATTTTTTAAATTTTGTAAACAACTTACCAGTTTATGAATAATAGTAGAAGGATTATCAGTTTGATTGGCAATAGACTCATCAATTGCTCTTTGAGCATTGGTTTTAGCTGACTCCAGCTTTAACACTAACTTTCTAAATATTCCTAGATCCCCCTTTTGATACTCTGGTAAGTATTCTTTTAGCTTATCGATTGTTCTGTCACCAGAACTTTTATTTCCAATTGCATTAAAAGGCTTAGCCGTATAAGTGAAGTGTAGTAATAACCAGTATTCAAAACAAGGCACTGAGTTAATGGCGGTAAAAGACTTTTTACTAGTAATAGCATTAAGTGTTTTTTGATATGTCGTATGTTTATCCTTATCAAACACGCAATAAATTTTATCGTAAGGATCATTGTCTTTTTTTGCCTTGCGAGCACATTTTTGAGCGTGCTGATAAACGCTCCATGGATCCGATCCACAATTGCCATCTACCACAACATTTGCTGTATTGAGTTGGTAGAAATCTTTCAACTCATTGAAATAGTTTGGTTCAGTTTTTTGACCTTCGCAGACAATCAATATTTTCTCATAGCTTGATCGCTTTGCTCTTTTCCTAGCTAAGTCCTTTTCGTTTTTTGCTTTACGCTTATAAAAAAAATTTTCATTACCCATTTAATCCGCCATGGCTGTTTTAATGCTTGCCAGGTACGGTAATGCACCGTAACGGCCGGAAAGGTATCCGTGCTCAAGGTTTTCCACGCCTTTTCGAGGACTAAAATCAGTTAATGGGTAAAGGGTTGTAACTTGTTGAGAGTCTTTCTCGCAAAACCAAATTTGATCACGGCGAAATACTTTTTGATTTAGGATCGAAGTATCGTGTGTAGTGAAGATCAATTGCGCATTTTTAGGATTTGTTTCCGGGTTATGAAATAAACCAACTAAAAATTTGACCATTAAAGGATGAAGATTGTCATGTAATTCATCTATAACAAGAATATAACCATTCTCTAGGGTATCTAACCAAGGCCCAGCTAAGGCAAATATTTTCTGAGTGCCGTCAGATTCGTCATCTAAATCAAATAAAATCTTTCGGCCTGTTTCTAAGGTATGAACTGTTTTGACTTGTGTAATGGGTTTGTCTTTATATTGTTTTTCTAAATGTCTTTTTATTTCTTCTGGTATATCATCAGGCAGATTTTGCGGATCGAATTTTTCTTTCTCCAATTCAATATCATTAATATCGACATCAGCTGCTTTCAGAAAAGCGATAACTTGTTCTCTGGTATTATCTTTTTCGCAGATTTTCATTGAAAATCCCGGATGCCATCGACCAAATCCTGCAACATGCAACGTGTTGTCGAACCATGAGAATACAGGAGAAAGTTGTTGATTATTTAATTGCATGGCAGTTGAAAGAAATAGAGCATTAGATCGTGTGGTCGCCTTCCAGAGTTCTTTTTTACCCGTTAAGTTACCCATGCCTCCCCACCGATATGACTGACTTTGTTCGTCATAACGTCTTTCAATCCAGCGTTGTGCTTTTCCGGATGGATAGGCTAACAACCATTCTTCAATAATACGCTTGGGTGTTGCTGAGAATCCATATTGATAACGTATTCCTTGATTAATAAAAGTAACTTCAAATTCAGACGGTTTTAAAGGACTGCCTTCATCTAATAAAAAAGGGGTTATAGGTAATTTTTCATCTGCCTGAATTTTAGCGGATGATTGAAGTACCAGCTGACGCATAACTTGTAATGCTTTTATAAAATTGGATTTTCCAGCCGCATTTGCCCCATAAATTGCTGCACTCCTCAGTAGGCTAGGTACTGCTGGTATCCCTGTAAGAAAAGTGTTGTTATTCGCTAATTCAAGCCCTTTTGCTGCGACCATACTAAGTGAAACCTGCTCACGAATAGATAGAAAATTACTTACATTAAATTCAATTAACATACTTTAGCACCATTTATATTGTATTTTATCTTTATTCTTGCAAATTTTATGCAAAAATAATACGTTAATTGCAATTTAACATGTTTCTTCCCTCTTATGCTAATAAAATTAATCATACTAACTAACAATAATGATTGTGCGTGTGTTTTGTTATCCAAGTCAGCTTTGTAAGCATTAGAGGCATTGCTTTAAGACTTGATCGCTCAAGTGTTTTAACAATCAAAATTCTCTTATCCAAACTCAACCCACACCGACTGATGATCCGAAGCTTCCGTTACAGGATCAATACCGTGCAATTTAAGATGATCTTCTAGTCCTTCCGTAATAAAGATAAAATCGAAGCATTCGGGGCGATCAACGAAATCTACCGGGTGAATGCCGACTGTCGGCGCATGCAATGTACCAGGATGTAATACCGACCAAGCGTCGCGAAAGTGAAGTGTGCCATCGCTGAAGGGGCAAGGATTTTCAATCTCTCAGGGGCAAGAGCTGGGAAATTCAGGTCTCCGCACAGCAAAGCCTGTGCAGGCCGGGGAAAGACTTCGAAGGTTCCACCTTGTTCTTCTTTTAGAAATTTACGTTGCGACATGGCGCAAGCTTCATGATGCAAGCGGCGGATGGCGTCGATTTGGATTTCACGCTGATGCTGGGAGTAGTATTCGAGATGCGTGGTCATTACACGTAGCGGACCAAAATCCGCTGTCACGACGGCTTCTACCAATACCCGCTGCATGCTGGGTGTGGCCAATTCCGCTTGCCAGGGTAGTAGATGTCGCCAGATTTGACCAACGGGAAGGCGGGAAAAGATGGCATTACCAAAGAGACTGCGGCCTCCGTAACCATCCGGCACATCTGTTGCGGCACCATAAATAACGGTGTAACCGGGTAATCCAGCTGATAATTCAGCAACCTGATCTTCACCTCGACTGCCTGGCAAGCCGGAAAAATTAACCGCAACTTCCTGTAAACAGATAACATCGAAATCGCCCAGTTGGTGGATAGTCTGCAGAATGCGTTGCAGATCAACGCGTCCGTCCAACCCGCGTCCCCATTGAATATTCCATGTCAGCAGTTTCACTATTTTCCTCCTTTGTGTCATGTCCGCCGGACAATGTGAATCACCTTGACCGGAATGAACGGATGGCGTTATTCATTTGATGTATTTTAATCTGTTTTACATTGCTTGCATCTTTCGACTATTCAGCTTTCATTCATCCATAAAACAATACAATCAATTCGAATGAAAAAGTTAAATCAGGTTAATTGAGAATATTCCAAGGCGGTAAGCTTGGGTCTGCGGTGTTAAATAATCAACAGCAAAACCTAAGAGTGTGTGAGTTAAAGATTAATCGGCGAGGTGGGGACATGAAAAATTTCAATTGGATATATTTTGTTAGTTGTCTTACTTGCACTTACAGCGAACGATGCTGTTTGGGCTCGCGGAGGGCATGGTCACAGACATAGTCATTTTAATTTAGGTATCAGTGTAGGCGGCGGATATTATCCCGGTTTTTATGGTTCTGGTTTTTATGGCCCCGGTTTCTATGGATATCGTTCTTATGGCTACCCGGATCCATTTTTCAGTAGACCGTATTATCGCCATCCGCCTACAGTAGTCGTGCCGGTAACCCCACCTGTCTATATCCAGCAAGAACAAGTTAGACCGGTCCGGCAACAGACTAATTACTGGCACTATTGCCAGAACCCTGAAGGTTATTATCCGTATGTCAAAAATTGCCCGGGCGGGTGGCTACAAGTTGTTCCCCAGCCACCTGGACAATAATGCAAAGAGGTAAAACATGTTAACAATAAGAATTCTCTTCATTCTACTGATTGCTTGCCTACTAACCGCATGCGTTCATATGCCAACTGGTCCTAGTGTTATGACATTACCTGGCTCTGGCAAAAGTTTTGATCAGTTCCGTTCCGATGAATACGAATGCAGGCAGTATGCGGATGAGCAAGTGGGTGGCACTACTCCACGGCAAGCATCTCGAACCAGTGGTATAGAAAGTGCAGCTATTGGAGCCGGGCTTGGCGCTGCTGCCGGCGCTGCTTTAGGGGGCGGTCATGGCGCTGCTATCGGTGCTGGCATGGGATTGTTGATGGGCGGGCTGGTTGGATCAAGTACAGCCAATACTTCTGGGTACGCTAGTCAGCGGCGCTATGATATCAGTTATACTCAGTGCATGTATGCCAAGGGGCATCGTGTTCCTGTTGATGGTAGAATTACTAATAATCCATCGGGTAACAGTGGCATAGATAGGAGAACTTCAAGGCCGACAGCAAATTTTGTTCCTCCGCAACCACCACCCGGCAATCCGCCACCCCCACCGCCACGATAATCTTTTCTCAGTGGTTTGATATCAATAAAATCTCAAGCCACTGTTGTGTCATTGAAAAGGCGCTGCCATCGAGGATAAATAATTATTATTAATGCTGCATTCTTCGCCGTTTCAGAAATTTATCTGTAAACAAAGCGAGTAACAAAAAGGTGATAATGTAAGGTACAGCAGTTGAGAAAGTATCCTTGTAATTAGTCATCTGTATTCGTAGTGGATATTCATAGTGGAGAGGAGGTACGCCTTCCCCTGTAACGAATAGCGTATATTGCCCTTCATCCAGATTAAATTCACCTTTAATGACGCCATCTGAATGATTGGTTGAGTACATAGATGTTACAGTATCACTTAAGGCTTGGCCGCTGCCTCTTACGATTTTGATAATAATAGGCATGTCACGCAATGCCTGATCAACAAGATCTAGAACCCACAAAGTTTCGCCTTCTTTAGGGATCTCAGTGCAGTATTCCGCTTCTGGATCGTGTTGTGGCTGATAGGTACTCAAATGAACCATACTGCCAGATATATTGCGTACACAGGCATCCGCTTCCAAAGATACTTTGCCGTGAGCAGCAACTAAACCAGAATAAAAGGCTACAGAAAGCATAGCTGCTGAAGCCCATATTTTTATTATTTGTCTAATCATATAAACCCCCTACACTTATTGATCAATAATCTACGGAGTATTACTACACACTTTTAGTTCCATGGCCTGCTTAAAACAGGCCATGGAAAATTGCTACATGTACATAAGTGAGAAATTAAGGAACTATCCGGTTGTTCAGAATTTCTTTGCTTTGGTTATTCCAGATGACGTCGGTCAGGTTGGAGTAACGGGTGATAATTTGTGCTGCAATACCACCTGAGAATAGTCCTGCCCAACCAAGAATCACAAAGCCCCAGTGCAATGGTGCACTGAACAATTCTTCCATGAACCAGAATGCATGACCCCATTCGTTCAGTCCTACGTTTGGCAGAATCATCAGCGGGCCTGCGATTGCCATAACCAGCGGGAATGATGTGCCGCGGCTATACAGTGGCAGACGGGTCATCGCGTACAGGTATGAGGCTATGCCGCATACGATGTACATCGGGAATGATCCATAAAACACCACTACGTGACTTGGTGTGAAACTGGTGTCACGAATAATCACTTGGTGCCATGATGCGTCTTGTTCGGTGAAAAAGCTGCCGCCCCAGTAAACACCAAACAAATAAACACCCAGCCACATCAAGAAGTAGAAATAACGTTTGATCTCTAATTTCGGATCAAGGTTGTCCAGTTGTTCTTTGGTGTCACGGGTTTTCAGTATCCAACCCCAGGTTACTAACGCAAACAAAGGCATCAGGGTCATGTGTACGCGCCACAGGCCCATCCATACTTTGTCAAATTCCGGTTCCATCGAGTCCATACCGTGTGAGTATGCAAACGTTCTTTGGTACCAGATCCAGAATATCGCTACCAATAGCATGGTGAGCATCCCTATCTTGTAGTACTTTGAGTCGTACCACAGCGACATGTCATAGTTAGCGCTCGAACTTGCGCTCGTTGTGCCATAAGTTGTTGCCATCATATCCTCCGTTTGTTTTGTTAATGAATACAGCGTAAAGATTTAGTAAGGTATATCGTCCTTAAAATGATAGGATTGTCTTCATAAACCCTCTTTTACGCAGTTAAGAATAGCGTATTGTTATTCTTTTACAATGAGTGGATCCACTCATTTTTAAGGTTACAGCGTGGTTTCTTCGGTAAGAAAATGGTCAACTAAAGAAAAAGTGAAGAGAACCCCAGTTCGTCCTGAATGACGCAGAACCACTGTTTGAAGGGGAATTAATTTGATGCGGGTGGTATCTGGCTATCCGGAGAGTGATCGTTTGAATGTTGCATTCTCAATCGCAGCGCAAAACTGATCAGGCTATTTGGCCCGCTCAGATTGAGTTTCCGGGAAATATTGACCCGGTGATTTTCTATTGTTTTTTTGCTCACAAACAACTTCTGGGCAATTTGCGGCGTAGTGTATCCTTCAGATATCGCATTCAGTACTTTGCGTTCTGCTTTAGTGAGGCTTGTCATTTTTTCAAGTGTCGCCTCAATCAATTCATCCTTTTCCAGTTGATGTTTATTTCTTTTGGATAATTTCTCAAGCCGCGCCCTTATGCTATTGACTAATTCTTCTTTCGTAAACGGTTTGGTGAGATAGTCATCGGCACCCATGTTCATGCCAATGCGGGTATCCGATCGGGTCGATTTTGCGGTCAGAAAAATGAATGCTGTAGATGATAATTGCGGTAGCTGCTTTATTCTGGCGAATACTTCAAAACCATCAATTCCCGGAAGCATGATATCGCAGATGATGATATCCGGATTATACTCCAACGCCATTGTGAGTCCTTCCTCGCCGGTAGGTGTGCTGATTACGCGAAAACCATAATGCGCAATAATCTCGGATATGTTTTCGCGTAATGCTTTTTCATCTTCTATCACAAGAATCAGCGTATTGTTCATTGCTGCTGTTTATAATCGCAGTTGAATCGTTACCGTACATCCGTTTCCGGCTTTACTTGCAAAACTGATATCGCCACCGTGTATTAGGATTAACTTTTTGGCAATCATAAGTCCCAGCCCGCTCCCGGGGAAAGCCTTAGCATTGGATGCCCGAAAAAATGACTGGAACAGAAATGGCTGATCTTTTTCCGGAATACCGATTCCATAGTCCTTTATCGTTATTAAAAAAGTATTATCATGGAAGATAACAGTAAGTTCAGGCGCTTGCTTACTTTCAGAATATTTAAATGCATTTGACACAACGTTGCGTAATACATTCCGTAGCAGAATTTCATCCATGTTGATAATGTAGTCTGGTGCATCAAAATGGTAATTCAGCATTCTTTGCTGTCCATTGGGTTCAATATTCGATTGAATAAATGCATCCATAAACTGCTTGAATGGGTGATCTTTTTTGGATAATTCTATTTTGCCTTCGTCAATCCGGCCGATGTCCAAAATATTTTCCATCAGTTCCGTCATGCGCGTTGTTTCTTCAGCCATAATCGCTTTGTGCTTCAGAAAGAACTCGAGAAAGGAAGCGCTGATGTCGGTTGATTCCGTTTTCAGATCCAGTAGATCAATGCTGGAACGAATGGTAGCTAGGGGAGTGCGGAACTGGTGTGAAGCCAGATTGACGAATTGAGTTTTAAAGCGATTGAGTTCGCGTTCTTTTTCCATTGCTTTTTGAAGCCGCTGTTCCGCCATTTTTATTAGCGTAATATCATTTTCGACAGCCACATAATTGATCAATTTACCGGAGTCATCATAAACCGCAGCGATATTAAGATAAAGCCAGATCTTGTCGCCGCTTTTTGTATAATTCAGAATTTCACCGGAGAATGTACCTGTATCCCGGAGGGAGCGAGTGATTTCACGGATTGTTTCGATAGAAGTTTCTGGTCCTTGGAGAAAAATTCCCGGATCAATTCCAATCACCTCTTCAGACTTATATCCCAAGATCTTTTCAAAACTATTATTGATCCAAATAACGCGCTTTTCCGGATCGGTAATCATCACGATGCCATTGGTTTTCTCAGCAACAATGGCCATTCGCTGTATCTCCAATTCGCTCTTCTTTCTTGCAGTGATATCGATGCCGTACCCGATGAGAAGCTCTGCATCACCGTTTTCATCTAAAAGCGGATACATGTTGCGCATATAGATTCGTTCTGTGCCATCGGAATCAGTAAGTATTTCTTCAAAAGTCACTGATTTTTTATTAACCGTACATTCTTTCATGACTTCATTGCGCCTTGATTCAACAGCAGGAATCCAGTTTTCAAGATCGCTATGCCCGCTAGGATTAATTCCAATCACAATTCCGCGGCGCTCTTTGCTCTTAATGGCTGCATCATTAGCATAAATATACTGGCCTTCCTTGTTCAGCACGACCAGCTCGAGCGGTAATCTATCGAGTATGTAATTGTAGAGAAGATGCTCTTTCTTCTTATTTTCTGCCACCTGTTTTTTTTCTGTGATATTTTGCAAAATGCCATACAAACCGATCATGTCTCCATGCTCATCAAGCATTGGGTAAATGGTTGTGGTGTGCCATTTGGATCTGCCGTCATCCATCACAATCATAAATTCTTCAGTTCGCTCAGTTCTCTCTGTGGTGACATGCGCAATCAATGCGAGCATTTTTTCTTTCTCAGATTCCTGATAAAAATGTGTGCTTTCAAGCAGGGTTGAGCAATTATAGTTTTTATCTAATTCATAAAAGTCATACAGATATTCAGACCAGATCGTAATGTTAGTCTTGAAAATATAGGACCAATCGCCAATCCCGGCTGTATTGCTGAGAAGACAAAGCCGTTTTTTCTGGGACTCTAACGAATCGAAAGCCGTCAAGTTAAAATCGGATCCAGAAATCATGAGAAGTTATATTATGAAGTTGAAGGCGGTTGATAATCGTCATGCCCAAGGGATTAAACAGCAAGTTTATTTCTAATATTCTTTCGCTACCCTTGTACGGGATCGCACATAAACGCAATGTAACACTGTGATAATGATAGCGGAAGATGAGTTATTTTATAAATGCAGATCTCTTGTACTCTGATTAGAGCGTTCGAAATTGGCAAGCAAATTCCTTAATTGGTTAAAGTTGGGCGGCTTTAACAGATAATGATCAAAGTCAGTTACTTCCCCGAGCAAAGTCTTATTAAGACTATAGCCGCTTAAGGCAATTATCAACGCCCCCTGGGTAGTAGGCAATTCACGTAGCTTTCTGGCAACCTGATAACCATCTATGTCGGGTAGTCCTATGTCCAACAAAATGACATCAGGTTCAAATGTCTGTGCAGTTGATACGCCCTGTGTTCCGTTGCGTGCAATCGCTATTTGATGTCCCGACATCGTAAACCATAAAGCGGTGCTTTCCACAACATCTTCATTATCATCAATCAGCAAAACTCTCAGGCCTTGATCAGTCTCTTTAGTTGAACTCTGCAAAGTTAGCGGCTTTGTCAGAGCCGTTTCTTTTACGAACTCGGGTAACTGAATCAAGAATTGCGAACCCTGATTGATACCTTGGCTGTAAGCTGTGATTTGGCCGCCATGTAGTTCGACCAGCTTCTTCGCCAAGGTAAGTCCAAGTCCCAAGCCGCCTTCGGAGCGGTCGAGTTCTATTCTGCCTTGGATGAATAGATCGAAGATATGAGGCAGCAATTGCGGTTCAATGCCTATGCCGTTGTCCTGGACGTAAACGAAGATTGACGAACACTCGACACTGACTCTTAGATCAATCCGGCCATCCAGATCGGTATATTTAACAGCATTATTAAGCAGATTGGTAAACACCTGGGTGAGACGGATGGGATCGCCTTGCAGATAGATGGGCTGTGCAGGTAATTCGAGATTGAACGTTTGATGTTTCGTTTGGATTAATGGCAGAATCGATTCTGTCAAATCTTTGAGCAGCTTAACCAGTTCGACGCGTTCCCGTTGAATCTTCACTAGGCCTCTGGTAATGCGCGAAACATCCAATAGATCATCGACAAGTTTAGTAATATGAGTCACATTACGAATAAGTGTCTCAGTGGCCCAGTTCAGTGTCGATTCCTTGAGAGGCGATGAAGATAAGACCTGCGCCACATTACTGATGGGTGTGAGCGGATTGCGCAATTCGTGACCAAGCATGGCCAGGAATTCGTCTTTGCGTCGATCTGATTCGCGCAGTAGTGCTTCAGTCTTTTTCTGTCCGGTGATGTCGAGATTGATACCCGCCCAGTGTTTGATATTCCCGTTTTTGTCCCGCACCGGTACGCCGCGGGCTAGAATTGGATGCCATTGCCCATCCGCCCCGCGGAAACGATGCTCAATATCCCACATACCACCCGTGCGGATACACTCTTGCCATGCCGAAAGGGTGCTTTCGGCATCATCGGGGTGCAACACGGTACTCCATCCGAAATTCGAGTATTGATCCTGGGTGAGCCCGACGAGCTTGAGGAAGCTGGGACTTGCATAAATATTTCGTCCTCCCGAATCGCAAATCCAAACGCCATAATCAATGGATTCTCCGATAGCGCGGTACAACGCCTCACTCTCGCGGAGAGCCGCAGCCGCATGCTCCCGTTCCGCTGCTATTTGTATTTGCGTTTCAGCTTGCTTAATGTTGTCGATATCCGTACAAGTACCAAGCCAGTTTTGAATATTTCCCGCGCTGTTTAAAACAGGTACCCCGCGAATCAACCACCAGCGATAAATCCCATCAGCACGACGCAACCGGCATTCAAGTGAATAAGAGTCATTGTTTGTTACTGCGTTTTGCCAAGCATCCCAAGCGCGTTGTTGGTCGTCTGGGTGAAAAGGTTTATTCCATCCGTGTCCGTAGCTTTCTTCCAGTGTGAGTCCTGTATATTCCACCCATTGTTGGTTGAAATAACAGTTCCAGCCATCTGCTCGAGTGACCCAAACGATTTGCGGCATGCCCTCGGCTAATAGACGAAATCCCTTCTCACTGGTAAGAAGCGCCATCTCTTCCTGTTTGCGCTCAGTAATGTCGGTGAGGATCACACTTATCCGCTGGTTGACAGGAAATTCTAAGGTGCGACAGGAAAATACTACCGGTATGGACGTACCCTCTCCATTTATCATGGAGAGTTCCTGTTTATCGTAGCTCTGATTATGATTCTCCAGAAGGGATGTGATCAGTGGATAATCCAAGGGGGTAACATAAGCGCCTAACGAAGATCCGATAAGTTGATCTGGCGGTACTTGCAGCAGTGTAGCCAGGCGGTTATTGCAATAGAGGATGACGCCGTCCATGGTTAGGATGGCGGCACCTTCGTTCATGGTCTCGACCAGAATCCGGTATACACTTTCGTAACCTTGCAACATTTGTTCGGTTTTTTCGAGGCGAAGGTGGAGTGCTTCTATCTCGGCTAATAGCGCTTCACGCGATCTGTTATCGATTAACATGCCCATGTTTAATTCCGAGGATTGTTAGTGTTTCAATAGTCCAATTAAACGTTTTCCAATTTTTCATACGGTATCCGTTAATGCAGGTTTACAGAATGATGATAATTCGCGAGTCTGGAAAGACGGATTTCACGTTCATTTCGTAAGGCGCTTAGTCTGATTTCAATCGGCATGCTTCGTACAGGCGGCCTAGTTCCAGGATATTGGTCATGCCGGTTTTACGTAATATCCGTGCGCGGTGAACTTCAATCGTACGGTAACTTATTCCGAGCTGCCGACCAATTTCCTTATTGGAGTGGCCCGCTGCAATCAACGGTAAAATCTCTAGTTCTCGGTTGGTCAGATCATTTAGGCGGTTATTCAGCTGTTGGATTGCCAGATCTTTTTCTTTCCGCTTAGCTGTTTCTTGTAACACGGCCTGAACGCGTTTTATTAGTAGATCGTTTGAAATAGGTTTCGTTAGATAATCAATCGCTCCAGCTTTCATTGCCCGAACTGTTTGAGGTATGCTGCCATACGCGGTGAGGAAAATAATCGGAAAGCGCATATTGCGACGGTTGAGTTCGGTTTGCAACTCATCGCCATTCATTCCCGGCATGTTAACGTCGAGCAACAAGCAGCCATATTCATTCACTGGAGTTTCACGCTTTTTTTATGAGCCGATGATTCAATTGTCTGGAATTTTGGATTATCGGGATTTTTTCTTGAGTGACAAAATAGTACTGATATCGACCCTGTTGACAGTAGGGAAAAAATCGAAATATATCCTTTAAATACAGTAAGATATGATTGCGGCGACGCACGGTTTTGTTATAATTTCATCTGTTAAGTAACTGAAACCAATAATAAAAAAGGCATCGCCGCATGTTCATTCTACGCAATATCCTCTTCCCCCTCCAACAGGAATTTAACCACCGTTGCAAAGGCGATGAACGAGGTGTCTGGTTTGTTTATACGCTCCTGGCTGTTATCACTCATTTCACTTCTTCACGCAGCGCCAACCTATTGCGATGCTTGCAGGTATTGTTCGGGCTGTCGCTTAGTCAGCGCCGATTTTACATCTTCATGGCCTCATCAAAATTGCCTTGGTCACGCCTCTGGACGACGCTGTGGTCTCTGATACCCAGCCCGACGACAAAAGGACGGCTATTGCTGGCCTTGGATGACACCATCAATCCCAAGACTGGCAAAAGATTTTCGGCTGCGCGTCTTTCTTTGATCATGCTGCCAAGACCAACCAATCGAAATACCCCTGGTCACAAAATGTTGTGTCCATCGGTTTATTAAAAATTGTCAAAGGCCGCTGGACTTGCTTACCACTGGCGTTTCGTTTCTATCACATGGAAAAACGATAGCGACCAAGAAGGTTAGGGTTGAGGGCAAGATACCATCGTTTCAAACCAAATTTGAGCAGGCCATCGAAATGCTGCTGGAAATTTCTGCCGCTTTTCCTGGCACCCCATTGCTGATCGTTACCGATAGCTGGTTTGGAAACGACGGCTTGCTTAAACCGATGCGCAAAACCGTTGGACAGCACTGTCATATGCTTTCCAGATTGCGCGTCAATACCACTTTGTTTGCGTTACCACCCGAACACCAAAAACATCAGCTCGGCCGATCCAGAAAGTATGGCGACAAGATGGGCAATGCCACAACGCTGGCCAATAAATTCCATGAACGCGCTACCACTTATTCGGTTAACCTCTACGGCAAACAACGCGATGTTCTGGCCTTTGACAACATCATGATGTTGAAAACACTCAAATGTGCCGTGCGCGTTGTTTGGATCTATCGAAGATCACAATGGGTCGCACTCTTTACCACCGATCTCGATCTCACCGTCGAGCAGATTATCGAATACTACGGCGCACGCTGGAAAATCGAAGCCGCTTTCAAAGAGATCAAGCAGGAAATCGGTAGCTCAAAAAAGCCAAACTCGAAACTACCATGTTGTTACCAATCATCTCAACTTCTGCATGATGGCCGCCACCGTAACCTGGATTTATGCCGATCACCTTGATAAAACACCGCAGCGTTGTTACGCTGTTAACAATCGAAGTCACTTTGCCTTTTCCGATGTCAGAAAACTGATTACTCAGGCTGCGCTCAATAAGGATTTTGTTAGCTTTTGCCCTAAACCAGATAAACCCATTCTTAATTCTTTTATCGATGCATTATTGCGTATGGTTGCTTAAGCGAAAATGTAAAGTTTAGTGCAAAACGGTGAAACTTCAGTTCATTCAGACAGGAAGCTTGCAGAAAGTGCTCGGCACTTTCAAAAGTCCGGCAGGCAAAGCCGGCATTTTCAATTACCAGTCTGAGTGCATCGCGGACTGCATAATCGTCATCGACAATAAAAACGCAAGGTTCAGTACTCATACACAAAGGGTAAAGTAAAGTGGACACTTATGCCAAAACCGGCATTTTGTTCAGCCCATATCTTTCCGTTGTGCGCTTCTATCAGGGCGCGACTAACAGCGAGGCCCATGCCTAAGCCCGCCGATTTGGTGGTGTAGAAGGGTTGGAAGATAAGTTTAAGCGCGGCAGTATCCTTCACGCCAATTCCAGTATCGCATACTGTGACATGCACCATAGACGGATCATCGGCGAAGCAACGCGATGTGACAGTGATTGTTCCGGTGTTTCTCCCGCTTTCCTGCATCGACTCTAAGCCATTTTGCAACAGAATAGTCAGTATCTTTTGGACTTGTAGACCATTGGCCACAACCAGTGGCAGACCGTCAGCGAGAGCTCTTTCTAATTTGGAAACACCTAAATACCCATTCATCTTGATAAAGTCGATCGCTTCAAGGATCGAGTGATTGATATCTATCGTCTCGATGACAGTCCCTCCCTTATGCAATACGTTCAGCAACTGCTGTATCACTTCGCTGGCACGATGTGTTTGGAAAGAACATTTTTCCAATATATGAGAGAGCTTGGGCGGGTCCTGGTTGCCGTTATGCAGCATAGTCAGTGAGAGATCTATATAGGAGGAGAGCGCAGTGAGCGGTTGGTTCATTTCGTGCGCGATAGCAACGGCTGTTTGGCTGGCGACGTATAACCGGAACGCTTGTTCCATCGAATTGCGCCGTAAATTCAGCTCCTTTGCCTTCTTGTAGTCGGTAATGTCTAAATTGATACCCAGCATCCGATAGGGATGGTTATTGGGATCGCGCAACAATCCGCCACGTGAGTGAATCCAGCGGTACGAGCCATTCTGATGACGTAAGCGAAATTCCATATCAAAGACTGGTTGACGCTCGGCGATATAGTTTTCAATAGCTGTTAATACCGGTTCCCGGTCGTCGGGATGCAAACGGTTCCTCCATTCCTCCCAGCTGTTGAGCATTTCCTTTTCATCCATGCCGATTTGCTGCTTCCATTCGGGCGAAAAGTATAATGTGTGTGATATGAGATCCCAGTCCCAATAACCTGCTTTCACCTCTTCAACTACTAAGGCAAGCTGTGCTTCGCTTTCACGCAGCGCAGCTTCCGTGCGCAGTCGCTCAGAAACATCGCGCAGGATGACAGTGAACGTTTTCTTGCTGCTTGTTTCGCAGCAAGATATGGAAGCTTCGATAGGAAATTTCTCGCCACTAGTACGGAGACCAGTCACAGCGTACAGTTCGGGTGTTTTATGGTTCGTGGAGCCGGTAAACCCAGAAGCATGATTATGCGTGCAGCAGTGCTCGAAACGTAAGCATTCCGGGATAAAACGTTCAATTGGCTTTCCGATTGCATCATTTGCCGTACAACTAAACATATCTTCCGCTGCTAAATTGAACACCAGAATAGTTTGATGCGCATCGATTGTGATTATCGCATCTCTTGCCGATTCAACTATCTCACTATAGCGTTTCTGGCTTTTCCATAGCGCCGTAGTTGACCTGCGATGAAGATTGGTTGTGCCGATGATAACAACAGACAAAATACTAAAGCCTGCGTTTAAAATAAAAGCATCGTAGGGTGCAGAAGCCCAAATCGGAAATAAAATAAACGCATTAATCGCAATTAAAGATAAAACGATTGCACAGATTCCAGGATTCCTTCCAAGCCAGAATGTGGACTGGATAATCGCAAAATAAAATAACATGAATGCTGTGCGCTCGCCAATGACCGGAGTATAGAGCGTCGCGAGCAAGGCTGCGGTGACTGTCACCATCGCCAAGGCGTAGTGGAATAAAAGCGGTTGTGTATCGAGATAAAGAAAAGCAGATTGGGTTATTGATTGCTTGGCCATCAATTTTTAGGGGCAATGTTCATTTTATAACCGAAATAAGGTTTCTAATTTAATGTTAGGCTAAACGATAACGTCGATCCATTGCAATAAACTGTACACATAAATAAAAATTACCTACGAAAGAAAGGGATTCTTTCCCGGATTATAATGAATTTGATTTTAATTTAAAGTTTCTATTCGAGCTACCCCAGCCCACGCACTAATTTTATCCATACCGTGAAGGGCATCGGTAAGTATTGGTTTATTGGTAAGCACCGATCCACTTTCTAAGTAATCAGCAAAACATTTGTTGAGTTGGTCATTGAGTAGTTTGATTAAAATATCCGCGCTATGGCCTTCATCGCACTGAAGAACCGCATTGTTCAATGACAATTCTATCGTTTGTCTATACTTGGTTCTTCGTTCCGCGCATAAAACCAGCAAGATGCGATTGTCCTCAATACCCAACGATCGGTTTTTGAGTAAGTATTTGCCCTAATTTTTTCTCAAAACGCTTCATGTTAAAAATACGAACTTGAAGAGACATTCTGTAGTAGTGATTTTCCGTCTAATTTAGAACAAATATCAGTAGTGTCCGGTTTAATTAGCTGTTGAAGCGGTAGAGTCCAGTATTTACAAGGATTCCAGAGAAATTATTTTGGTGTCGATTTGAAATCATATTTCGCAAACTCAGGTTCGAGTAGTCTCCAGAAGTTGAACCCTCTGGAGGTGGTCTATGAACTTTGGAAAACGCTGTTCGCACAACTCATGGAGTTTGTGCCATGGACGAGCTTCGCAAGAATCGTGGCGCGTCATGGCGGCGATTCGGGCGTGCGCAATCTGAGTTGTACCGAGCAATTCCGCGCCATGGCTTTTGCACAGTTGGCCTACCGCGAGAGTCTGCGGGATATCGAAGCCTGTTTGCTGGCCAACCAGACGAAGCTGTACAGCATGGGTTTTCGCGCGCCAGTCAAACGTTCGACACTGGCCGACGCCAACGAAGCGCGCAACTGGCACATCTGGGAAGAGTTGGCGATGTTGTTGATCCGGCGTGCGCGCAAACTGTATTGCAACGACAGCTTCGGTGTCGATCTGACCAATACGGTCTACGCATTGGATGCAACGACTATAGACCTGTGCCTGTCGCTGTTTCCATGGGCGCCGTTTCGCACCAACAAAGCGGCGATCAAACTGCATGCCCTGCTGGATTTGCGCGGCAATATTCCGGCTTTCATTCACATCACGGATGGCAAGACCCACGAAGTCAAAGTACTGGATGCCTTGTCTTTCGAGGCAGGGGGCTTTCACGTGATGGATCGAGGTTATCTGGATTTCAGTCGCCTATTCACGCTGCATCAGTCGGGCGCGTTTTTCGTAACTCGCGCCAAACGTGGAATGAACGCGCACAGGGTGTACTCGATGAAGGTCGATCGGAATACCGGCATCATCTGCGATCAGCGTATCGCGCTCGACGGTTTCTACATCTCGCAGGATTATCCCGAGCAACTAAGGCGCATTCGCTTCAAAGACCCGGAAACCGGCAAGACGTTGGTGTTCCTGACCAACAACACGACCCTGCCTGCACTGACGATTGCCGCACTGTACAAAAGCCGCTGGCAAGTCGAGTTGTTCTTCAAGTGGATCAAGCAACATCTTCGTATCAAACGTTTCATCGGCAACAGCGAGAATGCGGTGAAAACGCAAATCTGGTGTGCCGTTGCCACTTACGTGCTAATCGCCATTGTCAAAAAGGAACTTCAAATTGATGCCTCGCTCTACACTTTGCTACAGATTTTATCGGTCTCTATTTTTGAGAAAAACCAGTTGCAACAAGCCTTACAAGGTGCCTCTTACATTCCAGAACAGTGCGGTGCCGCTAACCAACTAAATTTATTAAACTTTTAACCGGACACTACTGAACAAATATAACAACTAATCCGGAGAATAGATATGAATAACTTGGATACTCCTCGGCAAAACTATCTTCTCAGCGCCTTGCCTACAAATGTTTATAAGCGTATTTTTCCCTATCTGGAGCGGGTCTCGTTGCTCAACGGCAGAATCCTTTATGAACCGGGGGAAGAATTGCATTATGCCTATTTCCCCACAACTTGCATTGTGTCCAAGTTTATGTACACGCAGAATGGCGGGTCTACTGAAATAGCTGGGGTCGGCAACGAAGGTGTCATCGGCATCTTCCACTTCATGGGTGGGAAAAGCATGCCGAATCGGGCCATCGTGCGAAGCCAAGGATGCGCTTATCGGCTGCGGAAGCATATATTTTTGCAAGAATTCAAACGTCTTCCTGAAAAAACTAATGATGAGTCGTTTCACTATTTAATGCTACGTTACACTCAAACATTAATTACGCAGATGGCACAGACGGTGGTCTGCAATCGGCATCATTCGATAAGGCAGCGATTATGCCGCTGGCTGCTGACAACCCTTGATCGGCTGCCTTCGAACGACTTGAGCATCACACAGGAATTGATCGCCAATATGCTGGGGGTGCGCCGAGAAGGTATCACGGAAGCTGCTCAAAAATTACAGTCAGAAGGATTAATTGAACACTACCGTGGCCATATTATCGTTCTAGACCGGGCGGGCATAGAAGACCGGGCCTGTGAGTGCTATCAAGTGGTTAAAGTAGAAGCTGATCGCCTGTTCCACTGTGTGCATTGATGTGAGAGCAATCTACTCAGAAAATCGGTGAATAGGGTTGTGGATAAGTTAAATTTTCTCCAGCAGAACCATCGGACTATCAATGAGGCCGCTCAAAGGGGCCGTTTCCGGGGTGCTGAAACCACTGCGGAAGTGGTTGATCATTCTGAATTGTTGATTATAGGCAGATCGCGCTACGCGCTATCCGGTACAGCCTCAGTTTCAATCTGACATTAATAAAGCTATGGCATCAGAAGAAAAAATAAGAATCGCTTCAACGGAAGTATACCCAATGGTATTCCCAATGACTTCTGGGGAATCCTCGTTATATTCTTTGATAAATAGTTCAGTTATTTCACTTGGAAACAGAGAAATTGAGTTACAAACGATTCTGAGTCAGCTTGATTGCGTCATTTACGTGAAGGATAGATTGGGGTGTTATACGTATGTAAATGAGAGAGCTCAAGATCTTTTTGGTACTTCTGTAGACCATATTATCGGCTGTGAGGATAGCGATTTCTTCGATTCGGAAGTTGTTAAAGAATTAAAATGCAATGACCGTCGCGTGATCGAGTTTGGAGAAACGATCAGACGAGAAGAGAAGATGGTCGTCAAATCAAATGGCGAGACGCGAATTTACCAGTCAGTCAAGCAGCCAATGCGCGATGAGCAAGGCCAGATCATTGGCTTATACGGGTTTTACATCGATATAACTCAATTCAAACAAACAGAGGATACGCTTAATCAGATCATTAAACATCTGAGATTAGCCACACACATCAGCGGCGTGGGCATCTGGAATTGGGACATTGCTCAGGATAAATTAGTTTGGGATGATCAGATGTTTGTTCTTTATGGCATTTCGAAAGAAAATTTTCGAGGTGTTTACGAGGATTGGAGTACAAATGTTTATCCCAAAGACCTGAAACGCACCGAAGAAGAAATCCAAGCGGCCTTACGCGGTAGCGAGCGCTATTTATCAATCGAGCAGCGAAGCGATTATGGTAACTGATGGAAATAATACAATTAGACACGTTAACCCCGCATTTACGCATATGACGGGTTACCAGTTGGCTGATGTAGTGGGTAAAAATCCCAGAATATTTAATTCAGGACGCCATGACAGAGCCTTTTATCATGAGATGTGGCAAGCGATTAAGAAAACTGATCATTGGCAAGGTGAAATCTGGGATCGTCATCGAGATGGTACAATCCATGCGAGATGGTTAACTGTCAGCGTTATTCGTCATCCCGATGGCGATATCTATTGTTATGTCGCACAGTTTTCAGATATCACTGAGAAAAAACAGAGAGACGAATTGATCCTAACGCAAGCCAGTTACGACCAGCTGACCGGTTTACCCAATCGCAATTTATTCAAGGATCGATTGGCTCAGGAAATTAAAAAATCTCACCGCAGTGGATTGTTACTTTCCTTGTTTCTCCTTGATTTGGATCACTTTAAGGAAATCAATGATACGCTCGGTCATGACGCCGGGGATGAGTTGCTTAAGGAGGTTGCGAGCCGCATCAAGTCATGCGTGCGTGAAATTGATACCGTAGCACGGCTGGGCGGCGATGAGTTTATTGTTATTTTGCCGGAAATCAATAGCAAACTGCGTATTGAGATGGTTGCTCAGCAAATTATCCAAGCACTAAGCAGACCCTTCCAATTTAATCAAAATCAGGTCGCGCATCATATCTCTACCAGTATCGGGATTGCCATTTATCCGGAAGATGGTACGGACATGGAAAGCTTAATGAAATACGCAGATCAAGCGATGTACGCTGCGAAACACCAAGGGCGTGGACGATTTTGTTACTTTACACCGGCCATGCAGCAGAATGCCAACGAGAAAATGATACTGATCCGTGATCTTAGATGCGCGCTGGTGCGCAATGAACTCCATGTCTACTATCAACCTATTTTGGATTTAACGCATCAACGCATCGTTAAAGCAGAAGCTTTGCTGCGCTGGAAACACCCGCAATTAGGCATGATCAATCCTGCTATCTTTATTCCGCTGGCAGAAGAAAGTGGTTTAATCCTGGAAATTGGCGAATGGGTATTTGATCAAGTTATCGCCCATATTCAGCAGTGGCGTCAACAGTATGGCGATACGATTCAGATCAGTGTGAATAAATCTCCAGTTCAATTTAAACAACACACCAAACTAGTGTGGTTTGAGAAACTGATGCAACTGGGATTGCCTGGGAACTGCATTAACGTGGAAATTACCGAAGGGTTATTATTAAAAGATACGCCTGATGTAAAAAATTGTTTATTGGAATTTCGCAATAGTGGCATTGAAGTTTCCATAGATGATTTTGGAACTGGCTTTTCTTCACTCTCTTATCTCAAAGCCTTTGATATCGACTATCTCAAGATTGACCGCTCTTTTACAAGCAACTTGACTACTAATTCGACTGATAACGCATTGGTTGAAGCAATAATTTTGCTGGCGCATAAGCTGGATATCAAGACTATTGCCGAAGGTGTGGAAACGCAGAAACAACAGGATTTGTTAATTGAATTTGGTTGTGATTATGCGCAAGGATATCTTTATTCAGCGCCAATGCCTGCCGAAGAATTTGAGAGATTGTGCAATCAGCAAAGGGAAGGGCATTGCATTGGGAAATTTGATTTAACGGCTAAAAAGAACCCGGATTTATCCGGTTCGGAAATCGCACCGCACTCATAATAAAATAGCGCCACTCACGTGGCGCTGTCGTATCTGGATAAAATATACGACTAAGCGGTCGTATTAATATTTTTTCCAAGATGTGCCGGTAGATTTTGTGTGGAGCTATTATCCGGAAGCGCTTCAATCAAAGCGAGCGCACCCGCAGCATTCAGATCGATCGCTTTTTTAAGAACCGCAATACCGACTGCCTGATTGGTGCTCGCATCGGACATTGCCGTGGCCACATTTGCTATACCTGTAACATCCATGAAATCTCTCCTTAACTTTTGTCTCATACCTATAGCGGCAGGGAACGTAAGATATTTGAGAAAAACATGATTAAATAAAGAGTTGTGCCACGATATATTCCTTATTCACCTTGTATATCGAGGATAGTGTGTTGTCATGAGGAGTGCGTAGGATTGTCAGTGGTTTCTTAAGAATGTTGAGAAATTCTTCCGGAGATGATCCTTCCAGTTCAAACCGACTTGTAGCGGAATTTTTACCTGAAGATCTGTGCCTTCGGTATTTTTGCCATTTAAATACAGAATGTACTGTCCTGGCTCGCGCAACTTAAATGCGAGTGTGATTACTCCTGATAGGTGTTGCTGTGCGGGTACCGATAGTATCTCGTGTTCTTTCTGATTCTCTTTTTCATCCACTTCTATTTGAACTAAGCGCATTGCCAGCAGGTAATCGCGAGCCGATTCCGGATACAACAGGTCGATCGAAATATTCAGTGCAGCCGGCTCAGGCACTTTACCGCATTGAACAGGTATATACGGCGATCGGATTATATCCTCAGAGGACTCATAATCTTTGGGGAGATAGTAACCCGAGTAACCGATAGTCAGAGCTTCCGTTTCGATGGTGCAAGCGCCGCCGCGAAAACCCTTCGGATAGGTTTCGGATAAGTCGCCTTGCGAGCTTGTACGATACAACGTTCCGAATGTTACGAAAACAGCGATGACACACACCCAAATCGCAATAAGAAATTTACGGGCAGGCAATTTTGACCTGGAAAGCATAACAATCCTTTTTCAATTCAATACAGAAGTAAATATTCTATCTATTAGCAAGTCGGAATCGTTTTTTTTGGCGAAACCGGGTCAGTTAGAGATTATCAAAGTGCCGTAAACATAACTGATGATAGGTTTCTTAACAAGTGATTCTGCTAAATGCTCAGCCATATCCAGACAACTCCGGGTGATACGACACGGATAGAATTTGAAAAAGAATTGAGAAAAGTATCTGTTTAATGGACTACAACACTGGCTGAGGGTGCAATCAACGCAGTGATAAAAAACAAATTGTCAGGATAGAATAGTGTGGATTTGTTGATTAGAGCAATCACCGGAATCTACCGGTGATTGCATTTGTGGCGTTTTCGAGCAGAAAAATCTGAGTTCTTTGCCGTTAAAAATCACAGTTTATGATTTGAATTAATGGCTGCTTTATTAACGCGATGATTAGACTCTATTGCCATTCTTTTGTGAAGATCCGCATTACTCAGATTTTCTTGCAGCGCTTTTTCGTATTCGCGAATATTAGCAGTCGTGTGTGATAGAAGATCCTGACCTTGACGGCCGTAATAATAAGGATGTGCCTCATATTCCGCGAGTATTGCCCGGTTCTCTTGTAGCCTTGTTTTGGCGTCATTAGCCAAATTTTCGTAATGTCTTGCTACCGCATCATGGTCGCCACTAACGGCATCGGTTGGTGAAGCGCTAGCTGAATTGATTTGTGCAAAGAAAACCAGCGCAATAAACGCAAGCAGTGGTAGTTGTGATGAGAGTTTTAGTGCTTTCATGGTAAGTATCCTCCAGATAATTATTTAACCAACGATGCCATCTTAACTTCACTAACGCACTGTGTATATTGGGGAAACCCTTGTTTTTTACTAAAGGAAACCATTAAATGGCGATTACTTGGATTGGTTTGGCTGGTACAATCAACAAGAACGTGCTCATCAAAGTACTGCTTACGATCACTATTCTTGGACAGCCTCCTAGGCGAACCGATGCGATCAAACGCTCAAAATCAATTTATTTCTTTAGATTTCCTTAGCGCATGAACTTATGTTTTTAGATCTTGATTTATCCTCAGATTGGCTTGTTGGAGCAAGCTGCTTCGCATGGTGAACCAAGCCGCCATCATCCAAACGCTGCAAACCAGTCTGCCCAATCTGCTGGCGATCTACGCTTTCGGCAGCCGCATTCAAGGCACCGCACAAATTGATAGCGATCTCGATCTGGCGGTGTTGGTCGCGGGTTATGCCGAGCCTCTGGTATTGTGGGCGCTGGCGGGTGATCTGGCGGATGTGGCTGGCTGCCCGGTCGATTTGCTCGATCTGCGTGCCGCTTCCACCGTGATGCAATACCAAGTCATCACCACCGGTCAGCGCTGGTGGGCGTTGGATGTACAAGCGGCTTTGTTCGAGGCCGCCATCTTGAGTGAGAAAACGGAACTGGACACCGCTCGTGCCGGGTTGCTATCCGACATTCTAAAAAGGGGAAAGGTGTATGGCTGATGATGTGCTGATCAACAAGGCTGCCACCATCGAGCGCTGTGTGGCGCGGGCGCGGGAGGAATATGTAAAGGGCGCCTCTAAAAAATCCCGCTACTCTTCCCATAGATTTCACCCGGCAAGATGCAGCTATTCTGAACATTCAACGTGCTTGCGAAGCAGCGCTGGATATGGGACAGCACGTAATCCGGCGTGAAAAGCTCGGCGTGCCGCAAAGTGCGCGCGATGTGTTTGCGCTGCTGGCGCAGGGCGGTTGGATCGATACCGTGCTTGCCGGAAAACTCAAACGCATGGTGGGTTTTCGCAACATTGCCGTGCATGATTATCAGGCGCTGCAACTACCGATCTTGACTAGTATTATCGAAACGCATTTGGATGAGTTTCTGGAATATGGCTAGGCGTTGTTGTTGGGTGATGCCGCTCAGGCAAATAGGTAAACTTGGTACACATCGAAGCAAAAGGATTTTGGTCTATAAAAAATCAAATGCAAGAACTGATACCAAAAGTCTCCCATAAATAACTGTAAGTATTCACTATGTCTACAGATGAAATTTCAACACCAGATTATCTTTATCACTACACATCCATAGAAGCATTATCTTTAATTCTTAAAACTAAGAAAATAAAGTTAAAAAGGCTTGATAAAGTTAATGATCCCACTGAAGAGCTTTCACGAGATGGAAAATACGGAAAGTATCTCTTTGTTACCTGCTGGACTTCGCAATCATCCGAGATGCTACCGTTCTGGTATATGTATGGTAACAACAGTCGCGGTATCCGGATAGGGTTGCCCATTAACTTCATCAAGAGTTATAAAGTGAGAGAGCAATTCCCCGAGACTGGCGGTTCTGTCAGCTATGGGAATTTATTTGATTCGATTCTTCCCGAAGAAAAATTATTTACTTCAGATCATTTGGTGGCGAACTATAATGCAATGAGTAATAAATTTTTTCCGATGGAATATACGGATGATTTAAAGCTGCTAACACCACCAATTCTTAACCAAAACGACGATGGTGGACTCACCGTAGCGCTTGGTGCGCTAGGAAGACATAAACCGACAATTTGGAGCATTGAACAAGAATGGCGATTTAAGTTAATAATTTATCCCTTAGGGATTAAGCAGATTGATCCAATGAATACGCTACCCATGCGCCGAGCACTAGAAGAGGAAAAGGAATTGGTTTTTGAAGAATATTTTTTGGAAATCTCAGACGAAGCTTACTCAAAAATGGAAGTAAGACTTGGTCCTTTATGTGCTGAAAGTGATGAAATTATGGTCGAAGCTCTTATTCAAAAAATATAATCAGGCTGCTTTATTGAATCCAAGTGATTTGAAGGGAAGAGTTCGATAATTGGAATTAAAGCTACACTGTAGGGTGGATCTATCCACCACTACAATGTTTGCAACCATCTATCTTGTCAACCCCGCATACAACACCGGCAATTTCTCCGGCAGCCGTTCCACATGATCCACCACCAGATAATTGCGTTCGCCAAAGATGCGCGACACATACTGATCCGCGCGCGGGTCGAGGCTCATGCAGTAGGCCAAAATGCCGGAGCAGCCGGCTTCTTCGACGGCTTTTTTGGTGTCGTGGCGCAGGTATTGCGGGTCGCGCACGTCGACGTCGGCGGGTTCGCCGTCGGTGATGACCAACAGCAGTTTTTTTGCAGATTTTTGCAGTTTTAGGTAATGCGTGGCGTGGCGCATCGCGGCACCCATGCGGGTCGAGAGTTGCCCGGTCATGCCGGCGAGCCGGGCTTTGGGGATTTCGTTATAGGGTTGGTCGAAATCCTTGTAGCGGTAGTATTCCACGTCATGGCGTCCGTCCGAGCAGAAGCCGTGAATCGCGAAAGGGTCGCCGATTTTGTTGATGGCGTTGGCGAGCAATACCGTGGCCTGGCGTGTCAGATCCAGCACGGAGTAATCATGTCCGGCGACTTTTTCGTTGGTCGATTCGGATAAATCGAGCAATACCAGCACCGAAATGTCGCGCACTTTGCGCACCGAGCGCATCATGATGCGGGGATCGGGTTGCATGCCCATGCGGATGTCGATCATCGAACGAATCGCGGCATTGATATCGATTTCGTCGCCATCTTCCAGTTTGCGGATGCGGCGAGTTCCCTGTGGTTGCATGGCGTCGAGCAGAAACTTCATGCGTGCAATTTCGCGTTTGTATTGTTGCGCGATGTCGTCGATGCATTGCATGTCGCCAAGTTTTGGGCGTTTCTCCTGTACCGTGGCCCAATCCGGGCGTTCCAATTGAATTTGGTAATCCCATTCGGAATAGTGATAGGGCGCCGACACCGGTTCCCTGCCTTCCATATCGTTGTACGATACGCCCATGTCTTCGTACGGGAAGAATTCGGTGCCCATGACCCAGATTTCCTGCGCGTCGTCACCGGCGGTTTCGACGTCGAGTTCGTTGGCGAATTCCATCACATTAACGTATTTGCGGATTTGTTTTGGCGCTTCATAGCCAGCCGACAGGGATTTGTTTAAATCAAATTCCTCAAATTCCCAGAAATAACGGTTGTCATCGCGATACGGGGCGGTGAGTTGATCCGTAAGCATGGCGAACGGAATGTTTTTTTCTCTAAAACTATGCGTCAGTTGAACACCAATGTCCCATGAGATTTGATAGGTATCCAGTTTGTCCTGTGCGGCTGCAAAAAGCTGGCGGCCTTCTGCAATCCAGCCATCGCTGTCCTGATAATCCGGGTCGAGTAAAGCGCGTGCCAGGCGATTGAGATAATCGCCCATGGTGACAGCCATATCCGGCGTGGCCGTATGCAAGGCCGCCCAAGTTTTGCGTAATCCCGGAAAGCGGCGGATGGTAAGTGCTTCGACGCGTGCATCTTCGATCACGGAAATGACCGCCATCTGCATTGGACTCAATCCTTCCGCAGAGATCGGCTGTTTGGTTTCCACCAGATGTGCTGCGGCATGCGCGGCGGCGGCACGATAAACCTCAGTGGCGGTTACACCTGCATGGCTGTCATAGGCATCAGGCAGGTAAATGAAGTAATTTTCGATATAGGGTTTGTAACCTTCACGCGTTTCAAAGTCACCGGAGGTGGGTTTCATGAAAAAATCTCGTGCCCATAGTGCGCGCAGATACATATTGATGCGGCGCTGCACATCCACAAACAGAGTACCCTTGCGTTCTTTTTGTAGTACCGCGAGTGATTCCTTGGATTCCAATCCAAAATATTTGATTTGCTCTTCATAATTCGTGCGATGCGCATGCGCTCCCCACATTGCCCAACGGCGCAGCCCGCCCAGAGTCAGTTGCCCAAACAGAATATCCAGTTTGCTGAGCATCGGACGCATGCCACGCGGCGCTTGTGCAATCAATGTATTCAGGAATTGCAGATAATTCTGGAATAGTTGCGCATCACCGAGGCGTTTGGCTGCCGTGGGGGAGGTGGCTAATACCAGCTCAATTACCGCACCGGAGGTTCTGGAGGCGAGTGAGAGCGCAGTAGTCGCCAGATCGCTGATAATATCTTCGCCAATTTCTTTGGCGACCAATGGAATTTCATCGATCCAACAATCCACCAGACTTCGTCCGCGACCTAATCCACGGATTGCCGAGGCCCCTTTCAGGTAGTTATCCAATCCGCGCGATGAAAAAATTTTGACGGCTTCCGGCCATGCATGCTTGAGTAATTCAACCGATTCTGGCTCTAAATCTTCCAGTAATTCTTTGTAGTCATCCAGATTAATACTCATGGGAGCACCTGTTTATTTTTACAAAACAATCGATAGATTTCAGAATTATCAAAACACTTAATTAAAAAAAGTGCTGACTGCCGCATCCAATGCATCACGCATGTCGGGATCATCGGTAATAGGGCGTACCAAAGCAACACGGCAAGCGGCATGCGCGTCTACTTTTTTGGCGATAAGACTGCCTGCGTAAATCAGCATCCGCGTTGAGATGCCTTCATCCAATCCATGACCTTTGAGGTTGCGTGCGCGTTCGGCAATCGAAACCAGTTTCTCGGCAATGTCAGTGGATACCCCTGTTTCATGCGCAACAATTTCACTTTCAACGTCATGGTTGGGATAATTAAAATCCAATGCGCCAAAACGCTGTTTGGTGGATTGCTTGAGGTCTTTCATCAAGCTTTGATAACCGGGATT
The DNA here is from genome assembly GCA_016708955.1 of Nitrosomonas sp. Lineage (GTDB taxonomy): Bacteria > Pseudomonadota > Gammaproteobacteria > Burkholderiales > Nitrosomonadaceae > Nitrosomonas. The sequence goes on along the minus strand of JADJES010000025.1, from coordinate 169,089 downwards.
GTAGGAAATAACAATTTGGAAGTCAGCATGCGCATGAACGAGTTCGCCTTTTTTTTCCAATGGCAAGACCCGGCGATTGTCGGTTAATGGATGGATCACCACAGTGGTATCCTGCCGTGCTTCAACCACTTCGTCCAGATAGCAGATGGCGCCAAAGCGTGCCGCAACAGCCAACGGACCATCTTGCCAGCGCGTGCCGTTGGCATCGAGCAGGAAGCGGCCCACCAAATCGGATGCGGTCATATCTTCGTTACAAGCCACGGTAATCAGCGGTTTTTTTAATTTCCATGCCATGTATTCAACAAAACGGGTTTTGCCGCAGCCGGTAGGACCTTTCAACATCATCGGCATACGCACTGAATAGGCGGCTTCGTATAATTCCACCTCATCAGCTACGGGATGGTAATAGGGCTCAGTGGTTACGCGGTATTGATCAATGATTTCGCTCATGATGAACTCCTGTGATAGCTATCTGAAAAGTGCTTTTTTTTGGTCAAAAAAAACCCCCGATCCTTTTACAGGTAAGGGGGTTCCAGGGTACGAAACCCGTTATGTCTTAAACAGTTTTGCCGCGGTATATCACCATGGCTGTGCCTTGTGATTGGTTGAAATTGTTGTAGCCAATTAAACGAACATGATTATTCGGGTTGGCTTTATGGCATGCAGCAGCTTCTGCCAGCACGCGGTCTACATCAGTTTCACCAAACATCGGTAGTTTCCACATATACCAGTAGGAATCCATTACATACTCTGGTTCTGTATGCTCGATGGCTGGATTCCAGCCTTTACTAACTAAATACTCTACTTGCTTCTTGATATCTTTGTCAGACATTGCAGGCAGGTAAGAAAATGTCTCAAACTTACGGCTTGCTGGATCACTGACACGTGATTTGTAGTCAATTACTTCGCTCATTATTTATTCCTCATTTTTAGAGAGATGAAGAAGAAAAGCAATATTAACGATCGGCTCTTCTTCTTCTGATTTGTGTATTGCTTACTTGTGGGCTACGTCGAGCTTATCAACCGTATCAAACTCGAACTTAATTTCTTTCCATGTTTCCATGGCGATTTTCAGTTCGGGACTGCTCTTAGCAGCTTTGGTCAGAATCGCTTTGCCTTCCTTCTCGATTTCAACACCTTGGTTACGTGCTTCTACGCAGGCTTCCAATGCCACACGGTTAGCAGCGGCACCCGCAGCGTTACCCCATGGGTGACCTAAAGTACCACCACCAAATTGCAAGCAGGCATCATCACCGAAAATCGCGACCAGTGCTGGCATATGCCAAACGTGAATACCACCCGAGGCAACTGGGAATACACCTGGCATAGAACCCCAATCTTGATCGAAGAACAGGCCGCGGCTGCGGTCTTCTTTGATGAATTTGTCGCGCATGGTATCGATCCAGCCGAGAGTTGCTGCACGGTCACCTTCTAGTTTACCAACCACGGTACCGGAATGCAGATGATCACCCCCGGATAAACGGAGCACTTTGGTTAAAACACGGAAATGTATACCATGGTGCGGGTTGCGATCGAGAACGGCGTGCATCGCACGGTGGATGTGCAACAGCATGCCATTGTTGCGGCACCAGTTAGCCAGCCCCGTATTGGCCGTTAAACCACCGGTCAAGTAGTCATGCATGATGATCGGCGCGCCCAATTCTTTAGCAAATTCTGCACGTTTATACATTTCTTCCGGTGTTGGCGCGGTGACGTTTAAGTAATGACCTTTACGTTCTCCGGTTTCACGCTCAGCTTTTTGGCAAGCTTCCACCACGAATTCGAAACGATCACGCCAGCGCATAAAAGGTTGGCTATTAACGTTCTCATCGTCCTTGGTCAGATCCAAACCGCCGCGCAGACATTCGTACACAGCACGACCGTAGTTTTTGGCAGACAGACCCAGTTTAGGCTTAATGGTACAACCTAACAGCGCGCGGCCATACTTGTTCAGACGATCGCGTTCCACTTGAATACCTGCTGGCGGTCCGCCGCAGGTTTTGACGTAGGCAATCGGGAAACGAACATCTTCCAGACGCAGTGCACGCAGCGCTTTAAAACCGAACACGTTACCTACCAGCGAGGTCAGCACGTTAACCACGGAGCCTTCTTCAAACAGATCGATAGGGTAAGCTACGAATGCGTAGAAACAAGTGTCATCACCAGGCACGTCTTCAATCTTATAAGCGCGTCCTTTGTAGTAATCCAAATCGGTTAAAAGATCTGTCCACACTGTGGTCCAGGTACCCGTGGAAGATTCTGCAGCCACGGCAGCGGCTACTTCCTCGCGTGGCACACCGGGTTGCGGTGTAATCTTGAAACATGCCAGAATGTCGGTATCCAGCGGCGTATAATCAGGGGTCCAGTAAGTTTGTCGATATTCTTTGACACCAGCGTTATATATTTTTACTGCCATAGTTTCTTCTCCAGTTAAGTTCCACTCAACTCCAGCCAACAGCATAGGCAGAAAAGAGAGGATATTGCGTTACAAACAAAACTACTCAAATCTATGAAACGGACTATAACGCTTCTTATCTATAAGAACAAATCAATAATTCTAATATTTATGATAAGGTTGTACTTATAATAAACTTACTGAGTTGATGTATGCTACATCTTACTTTGCGGCAATTAAAAGTATTTGAGTCGGTTGCCAGGCATTTGAGCTATTCCCGAGCAGCCGATGAACTTCACTTGACTCAACCTGCTGTTTCTATGCAGATTAAGCAACTGGAAGGCAACATTAGTTTGCCGTTATTTGAACAATTGGGTAAACGCATCTATCTGACTGATGCGGGGCGCGAGTTATATCAATATAGCCGTTCTATCTCTCAGCAATTAGCTGATATGGAAGTTGCGCTGGATGAATTGAAAGGCATGGAGCGGGGCAAGTTAAATATTTCTGTGGTGACAACTGCCAATTACTTTGCACCGCATTTATTGGCAAAGTTCTGCCAGCGCTATAAAGGGGTGACAGTGAGTTTAAATGTTTCTAATCGTGAAACCGTATTGAAACAGCTCTCTGACAATTTGATAGACCTTGCTATCATGGGGCAACCGCCTGAGGATCTCGATATCGATAGTGAATCGTTTATTGAGAATCCGTTAGTCGTGATAGCACCGCCGGATCACCCTTTGTGCAGAGAACAAAACATACCGGTTAATCGATTAGCCAAGGAAGTTTTTCTGGTACGTGAATCCGGTTCAGGAACGCGCGGTGCCATGGAGCGTTTTTTTGCAGCGCATGATGTCAAAATCAATAAAGGGATGGAAGCGGATACGACGGAAGCGATCAAACAGGCAGTACAGGCTGGCATGGGGTTAGGTATTATGTCGCAGCATACGGCCGAATTGGAACTTGAAACGAATCGTTTGAAGATTCTGGATGTGCAGGGTTTCCCAATTATCCGTTATTGGCATGTGGTGAACAGGAAGAATAAGCGCCTATCGGGTGTCGCCAATGCTTTCAGAGAATTTTTGTTAAAAGAAGCTGCAGAACTGATGGCTAATTCAAAGAAATAGAAATTTCTTGGATAGGATTCAAGTTGCTATTTGATGAAATGCATAAGGATATGCTTACATATTGATGAGTATGACTTAAGGAAATTCATATACACTAACTCAATCAGAGTTTATTCAATAGTTATTTGATATGGCCCACCCAGACTTCATCAATGAGAATATGTTCGGTGCAGTTAACGAAACAAGAGTCCGTGTTTATCTGACGTGCGGTTTCATTGCAATGATCATTTTACTGGTTGATTTTGCTACACCGCTTGGCGTAGCGAGCGGTATTCCCTATGTTGCTGTCGTGTTGCTCTCGTTAAAGTCGCCTGAAAAGCACTTTACCTTACTAGTAGCTTCTATCTGTACCTTCCTGGTAGGAGTTGGATATCTAGGATCACCGCCGAGTGATATTCCGATGTATCAAGTTTTTAAGAACCGTTTAATGGCAATATTGGTGATCTGGGTAACAGCGATATTGACATTGATACAACGAAATAAAGTACTTGAATTACACCAAGAGCGATTGAAGCGCATACAATCCATCAAAGAAGTTGAAATACGGGAAGAAAAGTTAAGAGTTTTAAAAGCTACGATGCGAACAGTACAAGATATCACAGGTAATTTTTAAATAATTTACACTACTTTAAGTTTGAAACTGGAGTTTCACGCTTTTTTTATGAGCCGATGATTCAATTGTCTGGAATTTTGGATTATCGGGATTTTTTCTTGAGTGACAAAATAGTATTGATATCGACCCTGTTGACAGTAGGGAAAAAATCGAAATATATCCTTTAAATACAGTAAGATATGATTGCGGCGACGCACGGTTTTGTTATAATTTCATCTGTTAAGTAACTGAAACCAATAATAAAAAAGGCATCGCCGCATGTTCATTCTACGCAATATCCTCTTCCCCCTCCAGCAGGAATTTAATCACCGTTGCAAAGGCGATGAACGAGGTGTCTGGTTTGTTTATACGCTCCTGGCTGTTATCACTCATTTCACTTCTTCACGCAGCGCCAACCTATTGCGATGCTTGCAGGTATTGTTCGGGCTGTCGCTTAGTCAGCGCCGATTTTACATCTTCATGGCCTCATCAAAATTGCCTTGGTCACGCCTCTCTGACGACGCTGTGGTCTCTGATACCCAGCCCGACGACAAAAGGACGGCTATTGCTGGCCTTGGATGACACCATCAATCCCAAGACTGGCAAAAGATTTTCGGCTGCGCGTCTTTCTTTGATCATGCTGCCAAGACCAATCAATCGAAATACCCCTGGTCACAAAATGTTGTGTCCATCGGTTTATTAAAAATTGTCAAAGGCCGCTGGGCTTGCTTACCGCTGGCGTTTCGTTTCTATCACATGGAAAAAACGATAGCGACCAAGAAGGTTAGGGTTGAGGGCAAGATACCATCGTTTCAAACCAAATTTGAGCAGGCCATCGAAATGCTGCTGGAAATTTCTGCCGCTTTCCTGGCACCCCATTGCTGATCGTTACCGATAGCTGGTTTGGAAACGACGGCTTGCTTAAACCGATGCGCAAAACCGTTGGACAGCACTGTTATATGCTTTCCAGATTGCGCGTCAATACCACTTTGTTTGCGTTACCACCCGAACACCAAAAACATCAGCTCGGCCGATCCAGAAAGTATGGCGACAAGATGGGCAATGCCACAACGCTGGCCAATGAATTCCATGAACGCGCTACCACTTATTCGGTTAACCTCTACGGCAAACAACGCGATGTTCTGGCCTTTGACAACATCATGATGTTGAAAACACTCAAATGTGCCGTGCGCGTTGTTTGGATCTATCGAAGATCACAATGGGTCGCACTCTTTACCACCGATCTCGATCTCACCGTCGAGCAGATTATCGAATACTACGGCGCACGCTGGAAAATCGAAGCCGGTTTCAAAGAAATCAAGCAGGAAATCGGTAGCTCAAAAGCCAAACTCGAAACTACCATGCCGTTACCAATCATCTCAACTTCTGCATGATGGCCGCCACCGTAACCTGGATTTATGCCGATCACCTTGATAAAACACCGCAGCGTTGTTACGCTGTTAACAATCGAAGTCACTTTGCCTTTTCCGATGTCAGACAACTGATTACTCAGGCTGCGCTCAATAAGGATTTTGTTAGCTTTTGCCCTAAACCAGATAAACCCATTCTTAATTCTTTTATCGATGCATTATTGCGTATGGTTGCTTGGCGAAAATGTAAAGTTTAGTGCAAAACGGTGAAACTTCAGTTTATACCTGCAGGCTGATCATTTAAATTAACTGCGTTGCTGGGTATTTCTTGATGAAGTCAGTAGGTATCTGGCTGAAGCTCAGCGACGCACACTGCGCCGAGTATCAGTTTCGTAAAAGCAGTTAGCTTCATTAAATCCTTTCTCTATGGCATTTCCCACAACCTAGAACTGAAGGGGTGTAATTAAAGTTTCGTTTTATTCCGTCGTAAAAAAGCCAAATATAAATAGTATGTTTGCCAGCTATGCTCAGAAAAAACTTAAGACTTTTGGCTATCGCTTTCTCGGAAGAAGACGAGAAATTTTTGTATTCTGAGATAACTAATATTCATGTGTATAAGAACATAAATAATCTTTCGGATATGCGTTCTGCCGTGTGGGGATCAGATTGGGATGTGATACTTTTTAATCATGATAAATCTTTCCTTGATTACTGTACTGTACTGAATGTACTAAAGGAAAGTGGAAAAGATATTCCATTTATCATTTATTCGGATGTCTCCGATGAGGATACTGTTCTTTCTGCCTTATATTCCGGTGTGCATGATTATGTCCATAAAGGCAATGCTTTTTACTTGACTCATGCTATTGAGAGGGAAATAAGAAATGCGGGAATCCGGCAAACAAAAGCTAAAGCTGACGATCAAATTTCTTACCTAGCATTTCATGATGGATTGACCAACCTTCCCAATGGCAGTTTATTTTCTGACAAGGCTTCGGCTATGCTTTCGAGGCTAGTTGAATCGGATGCTATTGCGGCAATGTATTTAGTAGACTTCTATCGTTTACCTTATATCAATAGCATTTATGGCTCTGGTGTCGGTGACCGGTTAATTCAGCAGTTCTCGCAACGATTATCAGCTTTTAGTAATGAAAACTGCTTGTTGACCCGGATTGAAGGTTGTAAGTTCGCTTTCATTAATGCGAATGTGATAGATGCAGAAAGTGTGCAGGATTTTGCCAATCGAATTATTAAATTAGCAATCTCACCGGTTGCTATTGATAATTTGGTATTTTATTTGCGACTTAATATCGGGATTTGTGTTTATCCCGCAAATGGGGAAAATATAGCTCGATTATTGGCTAATGCTGAAAGCACCTTATCTAATACCCGATATCTGTGGAAAAATACTTGTACGTACTACACAAAAGAAATAGAAGTAGCTGCTATAAAACGTTCAGTTCTGGAAATATCGTTACGCAGTGCAATCGAAAAGAATGAACTATTATTACACTATCAGCCTATTGTAGATCTCCAATCCGGTGCTTTGTCAGGAGTGGAAGCACTTGTCCGCTGGAATCATCCTGAGTTTGGTTTACTTCTACCCGAAAAATTTATTCCATTGGCGCAAGAAATCGGGCTAATTATTGATATTGGTAGATGGGTGTTGCAGCAGGCATGCAGACAGGCCAAGTTATGGCACCAAACAGGCTATGGATCACTATCGATTTCGGTCAATATTTCTGCAATTGAATTTGATCAAATAGAGCTTGTTAACAGTATTTCCCAGGTGCTTGCCGAGACAGGCATTTCTTCTGGATTACTGGAGCTGGAAATTTCTGAATCAACTTTAATGCGAGATGCTGAAACAAGTACTCAGATTTTGCAAGCACTAAAAGATATGAATATTAAAATCGCCATGGATAATTTTGGTACCGGCTACTCATCATTGCGGTATTTAAAGCATTTTTCCATTGATATTCTTAAGATAGATCGCTCCTTAACACATGATATTATTATAGATCCTGATAGCTCAGAAATTATTGCGGCAATCATCGCAATGGCTAAGAATCTTGATCTCTCAGTATTGGCAACAGGAATTGAAACTAAAGAGCAGTTTGATTTTTTACATCACTTGAGATGTGACCGTGCGCAAGGTTTTCTTTTCAGTAAACCAATGATCGCTCAAGACATGTTACATTTTCTGACGCAACGTAAAACCGGGACACTTGCTTAGTCTCCGGATCCCTAAGAAACTCCAAATCCAATAAAATTCTGTTTCTTTCGTGTAGGTAAAATTCTTACATTGCGATAGGAATAGTACCTAACCTCGTTTAGGCTGAACTTCCATTTACTTCCAATGCTGCATAATCGAAAATCTACACCTACGCATTTGCATTTTTGGTTTAAACAATTTTTAATCTAAAGAGGTGTTGAAATGGAGACAAATCAAATTCTTGATGAAATCAGAGACATCAATTTGAGCTATTTGTTACTGGCAAAACAGATGTTGCGCGATGATAGGGTGTCGGCAGTCTATCGATTGGGAATTAACCAAGATCTCGCTGATATTTTGGATAATTTAAGTTCGGCACAATTAATCAAAATGGCTGCATCAAATATGTTGCTATGCCGTTTTCGTTTTGATGATCGTCTAATTGCTGAAATGTTAACTAGTGATAATCGTGAGCAAGCTGTTATTAAGTCTCATGCAGCGATATTAATGGCAGGAAAACCGGCGGAAGCTATAGCTTAAGAAATTAATCGACGGAAAAGGGATATATTATGCGAAATCGAAGCATTATAACTGAGGCTAAACAAATTCAACTTGCAACTGAATTAATTGAGCTGGGCGCACGATTACAAGTCTTGGAAATAAATACTGATCTGAGCCGTGAAAGACTGGTTAAGTTATATAAAGAAATTAGAGGCGTATCTCCCCCTAAAGGCATGCTGCCGTATTCAGAAGATTGGTTTATGAGTTGGCAGCCCAATATGCATTCTTCATTGTTTATTAACATATATAATTATATTACAACGAATGCTGGGATTGATGGTATAGATGCGCTGATTAAGAGTTATAAGCTCTACATTGAGCACATCAATGTCAATGAACTTGAGAAAGTGTTAAGTTTGACGCGTGCCTGGACTTTAGTACGTTTTGTTGACAGTGGGGTATTGTGTGTAGCACCTTGTGTGAGTTGCCATGGCAAGTTTGTTGTACATACGCTGGAAATTCATTCAAATCACGTATGTGGTCTGTGCAATATTCCCTCACGAGCTGGAAAAACCAAAAAGGCTGCTATGACCGCTCTTCATTAAGAGAGTAAGAGAGCATAGTCAGTCAGCTTACTTAAGCAGGTTTTTAATACGACTTAACGCTTGCTTCAGATTCTCCAATGAAGTAGCGAAAGATAAGCGCATATACCCTTCACACCCGAAAGCGGAACCTGGAACAACAGCGACACCCGCATTTTCCAGGAGATATTCGCTAAATACAATATCGTTCTGTGCAACAATCAAGTTTCTTTTATAGAGACTCTCGATTGATTGGCGAACATCAGCGAACGCATAAAATGCACCATCGGAAGATAAGCAGCGGAAGCCACGGATTTGATTCAATTGCTCGGTCACAAAAATGTTGCGTTCTTTGAATGCGGCAATCATTGGATTCATACAAGATTGATCACCATTTAATGCGGCCTCAGCGGCCGCTTGCGAGATGGAGCTGGGGTTTGATGTGCTTTGCGACTGAATATTCTCCATCGCGGTTATAATGTGAGAAGGTCCGCCACAATAGCCAATTCGCCATCCGGTCATAGAATAAGCTTTGGATACACCATTCAGAACCATCGTTTGCGGAAATAATTCCGGGCAAGCATTGACGATATTTATAAATCTCTGATTCGATAACAGAATATGTTCATACATATCGTCTGTGGCGATCAGAATTTGTGGATGTCTGCGTAAAATCTTACCCAATGCCTTGAGCTCATCACTGGTATAAACCGCTCCCGATGGATTGCTCGGGCTGTTGATGACAAACATTTTTGTTTTAGGAGTAATCGCTGCTTCCAGTTGCTCTGCAGAAATTTTAAAATTCTGCTCGATACCGGTATTAATAAAAACTGGTTTACCTTCAGCGATTAAAACAATATCCGGATAGGAAACCCAATAGGGCGCCGGGATAATCACTTCATCGCCGGGATTGATCACGGACAATACCAAATTAAAGAAGCTCTGCTTGCCGCCACATGAGACTAAAATTTGTTTGGCCTCAAAATCAAAATTATTTTCACGTTTAAACTTTGCCACAATGGCATTTTTCAAACCGGGCGTTCCACCGACTGCGGTGTATTTGGTCAGGCCCTTATTAATCGCAGCAATTGCGGCATCTTTGATATGCTGTGGGGTATCAAAATCAGGTTCGCCTGCGCCCAATCCTATAATATCTTTGCCTTCAGCTTTTAATTTGGCAGCTCGAGCAGTAACAGCAAGGGTAGGGGATGGCTTAATGGTTTGAACGCGATTAGAGAGTTCCACAAAAAATCCTCACACAAAAATAGGTGGACCAGCATGTTAAAATGGTAAAAAGAAATAAATCAATCGTGGAATTATACCTGTGATCGTAACCTTCCCCAATAGTCCGTACAAATTACATCAATCATTTGAGCCAGCAGGCGATCAACCCCAAGCAATTACGAAGCTGGTCGAAGGGATTCATGATGGCCTCGCATTTCAGACATTACTGGGCGTTACGGGCTCAGGGAAAACCTATACGATTGCCAACATGATTGCGCGTCTCGGCCGCCCTGCAATTGTGATGGCGCCGAATAAAACGCTCGCGGCACAGTTGTATGCTGAGATGCGCGAATTTTTTCCTGAAAATGCGATCGAGTACTTTGTTTCTTATTATGATTACTATCAGCCTGAGGCGTATGTGCCGTCACGCGATATTTTTATTGAAAAAGATTCGAGTATTAACGAGCACATTGAGCAAATGCGTTTATCCGCCACAAAATCATTGCTCGAACGAGAGGATGCAATCATTGTCGCCAGCGTATCGTGCATTTACGGTATCGGGGATCCCGTTGATTATCACGGCATGATTTTGCATCTACGTAACGGCGAGAAAATCACGCAACGTGAAATGATTAAACGCCTGACCGAAATGCAATACGACCGTAACGAATTAGAATTTAAACGCGGTGTGTTTCGCGTGCGAGGCGATGTAGTGGATATTTTCCCAGCCGAAAGCTCTGAAGCGGCTGTGCGGGTTTCATTATTTGATGATGAAGTCGATAGTATGGCACTATTTGATCCGCTAACGGGCCGAATATTACAAAAATTATCACGCTACACCGTCTATCCTTCCAGTCATTATGTAACGCCTCGGAGTACTACGCTACGTGCAATAGAAACAATAAAAGTTGAGTTACGTGAACGTTTAGAGGTTTTCTATCAGGAGCACCGGTTGGTTGAGGCGCAACGCCTCGAGCAACGCACACGATTTGACCTGGAAATGCTCAATGAATTGGGTTTCTGCAAAGGGATTGAAAATTATTCACGTCATCTTTCCGGCAAGCAACCGGGCGAACCACCCCCAACGCTTCTCGATTACCTGCCGCGCAATGCCTTGATGATCATTGATGAAAGCCATGTTACCGTGCCCCAGGTGGGCGGGATGTATAAAGGGGATCGTTCGCGTAAAGAAAATCTGGTGAATTATGGTTTTCGTTTGCCATCGGCGTTGGATAATCGTCCTCTAAGATTTGAGGAATTTGAAAAAAGGATGCCGCAAACTGTTTTTGTTTCGGCAACGCCGGCTGATTATGAAAAAATAAATAGCGGTCAGGTTGTGGAACAGGTTGTCCGGCCTACAGGGTTGGTTGATCCGATGATTGAAGTGCGCCCAGTGGCAACGCAGGTTGATGATTTGATGTCTGAGGTCAGCTTGCGGACAGCTAAGAATGAACGAGTTTTAGTCACTACCTTAACGAAACGCATGGCTGAGGATCTGACGGATTATTTTTCCGATCATCAAATCAAAGTGCGTTACCTGCATTCGGATATTGATACGGTTGAACGAGTCGAGATTATTCGTGATTTGCGCCTGGGTAAATTTGATGTGCTGGTTGGCATTAACTTATTGCGCGAAGGGCTGGATATTCCGGAAGTTTCATTGGTCGCCATACTGGATGCCGATAAAGAAGGCTTTCTGCGCTCGGAAAGATCATTGATTCAAACCATTGGCCGGGCTGCACGTCACATAAATGGTACGGCAATTCTTTATGGCGACAGAATAACCAAATCAATGCGCTTTGCAATTGACGAAACCAAACGCCGGCGCGATAAGCAGACACAACATAACCTGCAACATCAGATAACACCGCGATCTGTCCATAAGCGGATTAAAGATCTGATCGACGGTGTGTACAATTATGAATCCGCACAACAGAATCATAAAGCGGCGCAAGTACAGGCGCGTTATGATGCCATGAGTGAAACCCAGTTAGCCAAGGAAATTCAGCGAGTTGAAAAGCAAATGCTGAACGCCGCAAAAAATCTGGAATTTGAGCAAGCAGCATCGTATCGGGATGAACTAAAAAGCCTCAAGAATAAATTGCTGATCGGCTTTACCGATGTTACCTAGAAACTATTTCTTAACTTCGGTAGAAGAAACAAAAATGACGGTACTGAAGGTGCGGTTTAACGTTTTACTGGTGAAGTTAGTCATCACCATACTTTCAACGAAACGGATATGATCGCCTTTATTGACTTTTGTTGTAGGCGCTGCGATCCAGAACTTATTGCCGCCATTCTCTAATTCCATATACGTATAACCGGTTGTGTCGAGGATAGCGAGGACTGTTCCTTCGTTAGTAGCTAATTTTCCAGCGGATCCTTGACTGTTCGGTGGCTCATGGTGAAGTGCCATGACATTGACCGGATTCAATAGTAAACATCCGGCCAGGGTGATAAGGGATAAAAATGAAATTTTCATGCAAGCTCCAAAAATACGGTGTTGTTCGGCGCAGTATAATACACTGCTGCATTATTTAGTTCCAATGCTGGAAAATTTTGTAGACGCTCTATCCTGGCGCACCTTTTCAAAAAAACAAATGGCAGCTGCAGCTGCCGCATTGAGTGACTCGGTTTTGCCGGGCATGGGGATAGAAATATTCTCGTTGGCCGCTTGGATCATCTCTTTAGATAACCCCGCGCCTTCATTTCCGAACACAAAGGCTATCGGTCCAGCTAATGAAATCTCAAAAAGCGTTTTGGTGGCTTGTATGGAAGTGGCGAGGACAGTCCCGGAAAATTCCTGTGCAACCTTCTGTAAGTCACAGTTCTCATGAATGCGCAGAAAAAAATGCGCCCCCATGGATGCTCGTAGTGTTTTGGGCGACCAGGCGTCGGTGCATTGTTTTGAAAGGTAAACATCGCTTATGTTAGCGGCGGCTGCTGAACGTAAGATGGAGCCAAGATTCCCAGGATCTTGAATTGCTTCAAGTAAAACACTAAAAATTTCTTTGCCATGATCGGTTTCTTTCTTCAATTCAGGAATTGCAATGAGCGCAAGAATTCCTGTCGGTGTCTTGACAGGGGATATGCCACGAAGCAGGGCATTGCTGACAATGGTTATTTTAGGGCGTGCATTGCCAAATAGCCTATCTAGAAAACGCTTGTTTTCAATATCTTCATAATAAGCTTGACCGACAATTAGATTCTCCGGCGTGCCCAGTACCGAGCAATAGATTTGAATGAGATGCACGCCATCAAGCAACGTTAAGCCCGATCTTTTACGATACTGTGATGATCCTTCTAACTTGATCAGTTGCTTGATGAGCGGATGATCGCGTGAAGTAATAACCGGCATGATTAAATCCCGCAGTTATCGAGAAGTGATTACGATAGTCATCCCCGGCTTATCGATTTTTATAGCGATACTCTGCTGACATGGCATGCGCCTGTAACCCTTCTCCACGCGCTAAAACAGATGCAATTTCTCCGAGTTTTGCAGCACCCTGCTGAGAGACTTGAATGAGGCTGCTGCGCTTCTGGAAGTCATAGACGCCTAATGGAGAAGAAAATCGTGCTGTCCGTGATGTGGGTAAAACATGGTTAGGGCCGGCGCAATAATCTCCAAGCGCCTCACATGCATTGCGGCCGAGGAAAATAGCGCCGGCATGGCGGATTTTATCCACCCAGATTTCCGGCTGATCGACAGATAACTCCAAGTGCTCAGGTGCAATTCTGTTGGCGATCGCACACGCTTCATCGAGACTTTGTACTTGAATCAAAGCGCCGCGATCTTCCAGTGAAGCGCGGATGACATCTTTGCGCGGCATTTCAGATAACAAGCGGTTTATGCTGTGCATCACCTGATCGAGAAATTCTGCATCGGGAGATAATAAAATTGATTGCGCTAGTTCATCGTGCTCTGCCTGTGAAAATAAATCCATGGCAATCCAGTCGGGATCTGTTTTGCCATCACAGATAACCAGAATTTCAGAAGGGCCGGCAACCATATCAATACCGACGACGCCGAATACCCGGCGCTTGGCGGCGGCGACATAGGCATTCCCGGGACCCACGATTTTGTCAACCTGCGGTACCGTTTCAGTGCCATACGCCAGTGCGCCAACAGCCTGCGCGCCGCCGATGGTAAAAACCCGATCAACCTGACTGATTGCAGCCGCCGCCAGAACCATATCATTTCTTTCTCCATCCGGTGTAGGCACAACCATGATCAGTTCCTTCACACCGGCCACCTTCGCGGGGATGGCATTCATCAGAACGGACGACGGGTAGGAGGCTTTGCCGCCAGGGACATAGAGGCCTACACGATCCAGCGGGGTTATTTTTTGACCTAACAGCGTACCGTCTGAATCCGTGTATTGCCATGAATTCAATTGCTGTTTCTCATGATAGCTGCGAACACGCTCTGCAGCTTGTTCCAATGCATTCCGCTGGATTGACGGTAAAGCTTCCAAGGAATGGCGCAAATTTTCCTGCGTCAGCTCGAGATCTTTTCCGGATGTTGCAGTTAGCCGGTCAAAACGGTTGGTGTATTCGATCAAGGCCGCATCTTTACGGCTTCTGATATCCGCAAGAATCTTGGCTACTGTGATATCGACCGCATCATCTTGCGCATTCTCAAAAGCCAATAACTTCTCAAGATTGGAATCGAAATCAGAATCGGTTGAATTGAATCGTTTAATTCGGATCATGGTGTGAGTTAAATTCTTGATGAATGCGATTGCTGGAAGATTCTATTCTTTCACGGCTTCAGAAAACGCATCCAATACGGGTTGAATAATATCTCGCTTTAGCTTCAACGCGGCTTGATTAACAATCAATCTTGCCGAGATTGGCATGATTTCTTCGACAGCTACAAGATTATTTGCTTTTAATGTGTTGCCGCTTGAAACCAAATCAACGATTGCATCAGCCAAGCCTACCAGCGGAGCCAGTTCCATTGATCCATACAATTTGATCAGATCGACATGGACGCCTTTGCTAGCAAAGTGTTCACGAGCAGTCTGGACATATTTGGTGGCAATACGCAATCGTGCGCCTTGCCGCACGGCGGAATCATAATCAAAGTCTTCGGGCACGGCTACCATCATCCGGCAGCGGGCGATATTTAAATCCAGCGGCTGATAAAGACCGGAGCCACCGTGCTCGTGCAGCACGTCTTTTCCGGCAATGCCAAGATCCGCCGCGCCATATTGCACATAAGTCGGCACATCCGATGCGCGCACAATAATCAAACGGACATTGGCGCGATTGGTGGAGAGAATCAATTTGCGCGATGATTCCGGATCATCCAGCGCAACGATTCCCGCCGCTTTTAACAAAGGCGCCGTGTCCTCAAAAATTCGCCCTTTTGACAGGGCGATTGTAATATCAGTCATAAATCAGGAAATTATCCAAGATTGGCTGCGGCAAAATCCCAATTGATCAATTTATCCAATACTGTATTCACATAGTCGGCGCGGCGATTTTGGTAATCCAGATAATAGGCGTGTTCCCACACATCGATGGTCAATAATGGGCGGACATTTTTAGTGAGCGGTGTTTCAGCGTTGCCGGTTTTGGCGATAGCAACTTTGTCCCCATCCAACACCAGCCATGCCCAGCCACTTCCAAATTGTGTCAATGCTGCTTGAGCCAAATCTTTTTTGCACGCATCCAGGTTGCCAAACGACGCTTCAATTTTTTGTTTGAGCACAGCGGATGGCTCGCCGCCGCCGTTGGGTTTCAGGCTATGCCAATAAAACATATGATTCCAGACTTGCGCGGCATTATTAAAAATCGCAGCCTTATCAGCTTGCCCGGCGGTTGCCCTAATGATCTGCTCCAGCGATTGTCCTGCCAGATCGCTGTTTGCCAGCAGATTGTTCAAGTTATCGACATAAGTCTTATGGTGTTTGCCATAGTGAAAGCTGAGCGTATTGGCGGTGATCACCGGCTCCAATGCATTATTCGCATAGGGAAGGGGTGCCAGCACATATTGCGAACCGGATTGAGCGGCTTTGGAAAAATTATCGAGATTGACAGCGGACATAGGAGTCTCCTTAGAATGAAAAGTGAGTTTATTGTAATAACTTTTAATTAATTCAATCATGATCGGGAATAATCCTCAGTGAGCATTATTGGTTTCCGTGGTGAATGTGATTTTATTGTAACCCGCCAGCCGGGCAGCTTCCATCACTGTGATGACAGATTGATGCGTTGCTTTGGCATCCGCATTGATAATAATAAACGGATCCGGTTGATTCTTGGCTGCTGAGAGCAACGCATCGCGCAAGCTTTCGATACTGGAAAACTTGACCGGTACCAGATTGATTGTATAGTCTCCTAGTGCGTTGACAGTAATATCAATGCTATTGGGCTTGTCGATATTTTTGTCGACTTTTTCCGCACTTGTCTCGGGTAAACTGATTTCAAGTTCAGCAAATTTTGAATAAGTGGTCGTGACAACCAGAAATATCAGTATCACCAGCAATACATCAATCATCGGTATCAGATTGATTTCCGGGTCGTTATTTTGTTTTCCGCGTTGAAAATTCATTCCGTTACAGGTCGTGTTTAAGGATAATCTAAATTGCGAGACGCAATACAGCAATATTTCATTCAATGAGTAGACGCATTGCTAAAGCAGATTAGTATAATACCAATTGTATTTTTTATTGAAGCTATCGAAATAATGACACAATTATTGCACAGACTTATAAAATAGCCAGCCGTGTTTTTATAGCTTGCTCATGCAAGAACTTTTCAATAGGGATTCTCAAATTTATAGCCGACTGAAGTCAAATGATTAAACCATTAATAAGCGTAGTGATGGGCAGTAAAAGCGATTGGGATGTGATGCAGCACGCAGTTGCCATATTAGAAGAATTTCATATCGCTTATGAAGCCAAAGTGGTCTCGGCGCATCGCACGCCGGATTTGATGTTTCAATTTGCCGAAGAAGCCAGAGCGCGCGGGATCAAATGCATTATTGCAGGCGCGGGCGGTGCTGCGCACCTGCCCGGTATGATTGCCGCAAAAACCACGCTACCGGTTCTGGGTGTTCCGGTGAACTCGAAACATTTACAAGGCCTGGATTCACTGCTCTCGATTGTGCAAATGCCCAAAGGCGTGCCCGTCGCTACGTTTGCCATCGGCGAAGCGGGTGCGGCCAATGCGGGATTATTTGCGGTGGAATTGCTGGCGGTGAATAACAGTGAATTGAGTGCGCAACTGGACGAATACCGGCGGAAACAAACCGAATCTGTTCTTAACGCAGAGCTGCCGAAATAATGCGCATCATGCCGGGAGCCATGCTGGGTGTTCTTGGAGGCGGGCAGCTCGGACGCATGTTTGTGATGGCGGCGCAGCAAATGGGATACCGGGTGACGGTATTGGATCCATTGCCGGATAGTCCTGCCGGACGAACAGCGGATGATTTTATCTGTGCCGATTATGCCGATCAATCGGCGCTGGAAAAACTCAGCAGCCAATGTGCGGCCATTACCACCGAATTTGAAAATATCCCTGCGAATTCGCTACGAAAGCTGGCTAAATCTTGTGTCGTCAGCCCGGATGCCTACAGTGTTTCGATCGCACAAAACAGAATTGCAGAAAAACAATTTTTGGGTACCAATGGTTTTGCCATTGCGCCGTTTGCAGTCATACAGCAGCAGGATGACTTTACCACTCAGGATGTCGCAGATTTGCTTCCCGGTATTCTGAAAGTCAGTCAGTTCGGTTACGATGGCAAAGGCCAGAAATCCGCTGTGGATGAAACGGAATTGCTAGCCGCCTATGCGCAATTGAATCACCCGGTTTGCGTGCTGGAAAAATTCATGCCGCTGAAAAGCGAACTATCGGTGGTCGTGGCGCGTGGCGGGGATGGCGAATTGAAGATTTTTCCGGTATCCGAGAATCAGCACGTCAACGGCATTCTCGATATCAGTATCGTACCGGCTAGAATTTCTCAGGAATTGGCTGAACAAGCCCAGACCATTGCTTGTAAGATTGCGGAAAAACTGGATTATCAGGGCGTTCTGTGTGTCGAGTTTTTTGTATTGCAGAACGATGAATTACTGATCAATGAAATCGCGCCGCGCCCGCACAACAGCGGGCATTATTCGATCAACGCCTGCGTCACCTCGCAATTCGAACAGCAAGTGCGCACCCTGTGCGGCTTGCCACTGGGAGATACCAAACAACACTGCGCTGCGGTGATGGTCAATCTGCTCGGCGATTTGTGGCAAAACGGCGCGCCCGATTGGAGCCTGGTTTTGCAGAACCCATCGGCCAAATTACACGTATACGGCAAAACTGAAGCACGCCCAGGCCGCAAAATGGGACACTACACCGTGTTAAGCACCGATATCGACACGGCGTTACAACAAGCCACCGCCATTAAAAAACAACTTGAACACCATTAAATCCAAAACGAAACCCATGACGCAATCCTCCGCTTTATTTGAAACCAGCATCAAAAGCCTGCCGTTTTTGCATCGCGGCAAAGTCAGGGACATCTATGCCGTCGATGACGATAAGCTGCTGATCATTCAAACCGATCGCTTATCGGCGTTTGATGTGATTTTGCCGACTGCGGTGCCGGGGAAGGGGAAGCTGCTGACGGCACTGTCCGATTTCTGGTTCAAGAAACTGGCGCATATCCTTCCCAATCACTTGACCGGCATTTTGCCGGAATCGGTTGTGGCCGAGGATGAGCGTGAACAGGTGGAAGGGCGCGCATTTGTTATCCGGCGCTTGAAACCGTTGCCGATTGAAGCAATTGTGCGCGGCTATGTGGTTGGATCAGGATGGAAGGATTACCAAAAAACCGGAGCGATTTGCGGGATTCAACTGCCCGCAGGATTGAAACTGGCTGAAAAACTTCCCGGCGGCGCAATTTTCACCCCCTCGACCAAAGCGCCAGCCGATGCGCACGATGAAAACATCCCGCTGAAAGAAGTGGAAACCCAATTAGGCAAAGTGCTGACCGCCAAAGTCAGTGAAAAAGCCATCCGGCTCTACACCGAAGCCGCCGATTACGCCGCGCAACGCGGCATTATCATCGCCGACACCAAATTTGAATTTGGACTGGATGATGCCGGTGAACTGTATCTGATCGACGAAGTGCTGACCCCCGATTCATCCCGCTTCTGGCCAGCCGATCAGTATAGGGCAGGGCAGAATCCACCCAGTTTCGATAAACAGTTCGTGCGTGACTGGCTGGAAAAACAAGATTGGAACAAAAAAGCACCTGCACCTGAATTGCCGGAAGCCATTTTGCAGCAGACGATGGAAAAGTATCGGAAGGCTCTGCGGTTGTTGACAAGATAAACTTCTACGCGAACGAAAATGACAATCATGATCGCCAATAAAGCGAGTACACAACCAACGACAATTGATATCATCATGGGTAAGAATAAGATTCTTGATTCTGGATCCGACCCCTTGCTTTGCTTACTTTGTGAGGTCAGAGAAGCAGATGTTTGATATAGATCATTCCTTTAGTAACGCACGTGAACTGATAGACTGCTTCCTCGCAGAGAATATATTTGAGCCGAAAAATATCTTTGATGTTAGCGAGAAATTTATCAATGGATACATTTTTCGAGGCCAAGCAGAAAAAAATTGGACGCTTCTTCCTACTGCACATCGGAATTATGATGCTCTAAAGGAATACACCCCTCAACCACCGTATAAAGGATCACTCGACAGTGGTAAGCCTAAGGAATACTTAGCTATGCATGTGCATGCTGAGTTGCGAGCTGTATTACTTTTTCTAGAAGCTGCTGATCGGGTCGGGATACAAACCCCCCTCGATTATAGCAATATCTCTCTCCATCAAGCCTTACTTGACAAACTATTTTCAGATGAAGCTAGCGAGCTACACTCAGATTTCCCTGACCAACAGTTTCTTCCGAGCATGGCGCTAGCTCAGCACCATGGTGTTCCGACGCGTCTTCTAGATTGGACTGAATCACCGTTAGTTGCTGCATATTTCGCTGCTGAGAAAGCATCCGCTTTGGCTGGTAGTGACCGAAAGGACGCTGAGTTTGCTGTTATTGGTCTTCAAACACATTTGTTCCAGAAAGTGAAGAGTATTAGATCTGTATCTGCGCCACGAGCAAACAATTCGTTTCTACGCGCACAACGAGGTGTCTTTACCGTTATAAATAATGCTAATCAGTTCCTTCTGACGAATGGTAGGTGGCCAAGCATAGAGGATATAGTGAAGGCTGAGCGTAATCCAGGAACGTTATACACGAAACATCCTCTTGTTCGTTTCTCTCTACCGGCATCCGAGGCCGATCAACTTTTACGGTTGCTATATAGATTAGATGTTTCAAGGCTTACACTCATGCCATCTCTTAACCATGCTTCGGAATACTTAGCATACAAGAGAGCGTTATGGCCGTGAGAAATAGAAAAGAAAAAGAAAAGAAAAGGGGTCAGACCCTATATGAAATAATCATATTTGTGTATTATGCATATTAGTTTGTGATACGATTTTATTTTTTTGGGATTAAATCATGCGAACCACAATCGATATTGATGAACAGTTATTAGTATATGCCAAGCTCCAAGCGGCGCAGCAGGGTTGCACGTTGAAGCAAGTCATTGAGGATGCGTTGCGTGAGTTTTTTTCTCGCCATCATTTAAAACACGATCCGGTAAAGTTAGAAACGGTTTCGGGAGCCGGTCTAAAACCGGGTATTGATTTGGACAATAGCCGTAGTTTGAGCGACATTATGGACGATCGTTAATGTTTCTAATGGATGTGAATGTCTTGGTCTATGCTCATCGAGAGGATACGCTGGAACATTCAGCTTATCGCGAATGGTTGGAGTCAACCATCAATGATACTGTTCCTTATGGTTATTCGGAGTTGGTGTTGAGTGGGTTCTTGCGAATTGTTACGCATCCGAGAATTTTTGAGGCGCCTTCTGCATTGTCCAGTGCTACACGTTTTGTTAACCAAATCAAGGAATCGCAGAATGCGGTTTGTCTTGCACCCGGACCGATGCACTGGAAGATATTCTTGCAGTGCATCGAACAAATTGATGCGAAAGGAAATGATATAGCCGATGCCTATCATGCTGCTTTGGCGATGGAATGGAATTGTGTATGGGTGACGACAGATAAGGGTTTTAAGCGCTTTAAAGGTTTAAAAGCGCGTCATCCGTTGGCTTTGCAGGATTCCTGATGCCAAGAAAAAAGCGCTTTTATCAGCCTGGAGTACCGGTACATGTGTTCCAACGCGGGCATAATAAAGAACCGGTATTTTTTGATGTTCAGGATTACTTGGCTTATTTGCGCTTCTTGAAAGCTGCAGCTGATGATTTGGGGTGTTTGATCCATGCGTATGTGTTGATGACCAATCATGTGCATTTATTGGCGACACCGAAAGCTGAAAACGATATTAGTTTGTTGTTTCAAAATATTGGGCGCCACTTTGTGCCTTATATTAATAAAACCTATCACCGTCGAGGAAGCTTATGGGAATGGCGGCATAAAGGGAATATTTTAGAATCGGAAGCTTATTTTCTAGTTTGCATGCGCTATATTGAAATGAATCCGGTACGCGCCGCAATGGTTGATCATCCCGGACAGTACCGATGGTCCAGTTATACGGCGAATGCTCATGGGATTGATAATGCCATTCTTCAGCCACATGCGCTTTATTTGTCATTGGGTGATACGTGCGAGATGCGTCAAGCTGCTTATCGTGCTGGGTTTGATAGCAAAACTCAGCCGGATGAACTTGAACTAATCCGAGCATGCTTACATTCAGGTACTCCGCTGGGTAATGACCATTTCAAGAAAAAGATCGAATCTGCTATCGGGACTCGGGTTGGTTACAGTAAGCGCGGTAGACCAATACAAGAGGCAGGTTCAAGTAAAAACATGGGGTCGCGAATCAAGAATATTGCCGATGTATGAATTAAGTGCGCATTGCCTGAGTTGATGCTAAGCCGATAATAAAACTCGCTGTTGAAACGGATACCATCATTGACGCCCAAAACGGCGGCGCGTAACCATCCGGTGCGGTGTGATCGATGTATCTTATAGCGACTCAAACATTCCACAGGGTATTTCAGGTGCTTCTGAACAAATTATTTAGGGCATCTCTAAAAATCCAAATTTCGTCACAACACTTTGTTGCTCGAAAAAATGTTTCCTTATATATCATACATATACTGCGTAACCATTTTTTGCTCGCGCCTCGTGTTGTTTAGAACTTTGAATTTTTAGAAATGCCCTTTAGTGTTTCCTTAATTTTCAGTACGGATTTCTGAATTTATTCAGTTTCTATTTACCTTCATTGGTATAGATTAGCATTGGCAGGAATACTGGTATCAATGATCTGCATAGAAAAGCGCATTGGAAGCTTGCTTAAGGGTATATTGGATTTGCGCAATAAACACTTCGACACAAACTACGAGAACGTAACAATCATGACTAAATTACTCAAGCATCTCAGTATCAATGTGATGTTTTTATTGCTTATGTTGATTTATGCGCCTGGATGGATTGCTGCCGGACCATTGCTGCATACCACGGAAGGTTACGTCTCCGGTCAATTAAATAGAATAAGCCGTGACAATAATGTAACCAGAGCTTATGTTGGGGAAATTTCACTCGGACATGAAAGTATGACTTTTATTAGTCTTGGAAATCAACCGCCTAATCTGGTTTCTAATCCATGGCAGTTTTGTTTTGAAAAGGATCGGTACGAGGAGCTTGAGAATCTCATTGGCAATGACGTCGTGCTGGAATTTAAAACACCCAAAAATAATTCACTGCTCTCTTGTTCTTCTGTAAACGAATTGGTGGCGGTTTATCCGGTTATTCAGAATCAACCCTTGGAACAAAAACAGTTTGTTGGCAACATTTATACTACGGACCAGGAGATTTCCCACGGTGTTGAGTTGGGAAGAATAACAAATTTAATTAGAAACAAGGGCGCCAATAGAAGCTACTTTATGACGATACAAGTTGGCACTGGCGGGAGCAAATTCCGTCATTTCGTCATAGATGATCAAGATTTATATGATTTTGCAATTACCACCTTAAAAAATGCCACCATCGTTAAAGTACACTATAGCGATCGGCTTGCTTTTTTCACTAATTTTTATGGATTGGGATCCAGATCGGTTGTTTCAGAAATCGAAGCGGTTGATTAGATTGCAACTATAAATTAATTCTTGCGACTGTACGATCCGAGTAGATGATTCGTGGTTCTGTATTTGACCCCACGGGCTGTTTTTTTATTTAAACCGGAAATAAACATGAAAATCAATTTTACAAAAAAAGAGTTTGTTACCCTGCTTGAAATGATTGATATTGCAAATTGGGTGATTTCGGCAAATAAGGTTGAAAAGGGGCCCATAGAGGAGCCCTACGAAGCGCTCGAAGGAAAGTTGTTCGCGCTTTCGCCTGAATTCGGTTGTGAAGATAAGGTGAAATATTCCAAGGAATTGGATGGTTACTACCCGACCCATTTTTTTGAAATGGAATCGCCACATCGAGATTTTATTGATGAATATAATGAAGAAACATTCTGGGATGAACTGATAGATCGTTTGGCAATGCGGGATGTGATCAGAGAGTTAGGAGAAAAAGAATTTTCGAATTTGGAGCCAATTGAAAGATTCAAGGCATTGGGCAAGCATGAAGAAAAGTGGGCTAAAGAATTCGAAGAACATGGTTTAGAGAACGTTTCTGTAAAAACATAATAATTCGCTCTATTCGCATTACCTAAGGAACCCCGGAATAATCCACCTTTGTCATTCCGAACGTAGTGAGGAATCTTTCTGAATCAAAAACATAGATTTCTCGCTGTGCGCGAAATGACAGTTATTCAGAGGCTCTCTAAAGGTGATTTTGGGTGCAGCTAAGCGATGTCTATGAGTTCAATGTCAATCTGCTCAAGTTGTTAAAATTGATCCAAGATGCGCATAGACCTACCGCGATCTCGCCTTTCCACCAATTAGAATAAGCTCATTAACATCCTGATTCCTAACCCATACAGCAGCACAACAAAAATCGTTCTTAGAGTGGCAGTTTTGGTGGAATGCGTGAGCCTCGCACCGAAGGGAGCTGTCAGCATGCTAGCTAGCACCAGCCAGGCGAGTGCTGGCAAATACACATAACCCAGGCTGTATTCGGGCAGTGTTTCCGGTTGCAGGTAGCCATTGGCGATATAACCGGCTGTGCCCGCCAGCGCAATGGGAAAACCAATGGCGGCCGCGGTGCCGATGGCGTGTTGCAATTTGATTTTGCACAAAGTCAGAAATGGCACGGACAATAATCCACCGCCTATCGCAACCAGGCTGGAGAGTGCGCCGATTACGCTACCGGCGAGAAATAGTCCGATTTTTCCAGGAAGCTGGAAAATAGGGCTGGGGCGAAATTGCAGCAGCATTTGGGTGGCGGCGTAAAAGATGAAAATCACAAAAATAATGCTCAATAGTTGGCCCGTCATTGAGCTGGCCAAAGCAGCTCCGCCAAAAGTGCCGAGAAAAATGCCGGGTGTAATATTTTTTACAATCTGCCAGTTCACTGCACCATGCTGATGGTGCGTGCGCAGGCTGGCGGCTGAGGTGAAGATGATGGTGGCCATCGTGGTGCCTAGTGCCAGATGTATGATGCGATCGGCAGGGAAGTCTTGGGCAGTGAAGATAGCGATTAGCACCGGTACGATGATGAGCCCGCCGCCAATGCCCAGTAACCCGGCAAAGAAACCCACAAACGCACCGGTTAGCAGGTAAATCAACCACCATTCCATTTAATCAGGTCCTATCAAATTGGAGGAGAAAACAAAAGATTAAGCCACAGTACGGAATAGCAATAATGAATGGTCAGTCGGCAAGGATTGGATCAACCCGAGTGATTGACCCGTATCCGAATCGCTCTGGTGTATTGAACTGTCTCAATGGTGAGCCAAACGACAAAAGGAGCAAGTTACGCGATTAAATTTAACAAGCGCCGGATTTCTTTCTCGTCAAGCTCTAACCACTGTCCGCGTTTAATCCGCGGGGGTAAGTTGATCGGGCCGAAACGCACGCGCATGAGGCGGCTTACCGTCAATCCCACTGCCTCGAACATGCGCCGCACCTCGCGATTTTTACCTTCTTTCAGAATGACACGATACCAATGATTGACGCCTTCGCCGCCTTGCTCGGCCAGATACGAGAAAGCCGCCCGTCCATCGGCTAACATAACACCGGTGGTCAGCTGCGTGATCTGTTCGGGGGTCAGTTCTCCCAATACCCGTACCGCATACTCGCGTTCCACTTCAAAACTTGGGTGCATCAGCCGATTGGCCAACGTACCGTCGGTTGTGAAAATCAGCAACCCGCTGGTGTTAAAATCCAGCCGCCCGATGGCAATCCATTTGGAAGAGCGGAGATGGGGCAATTTGTCGAGTACGGAAGGGCGGCCCTCCGGATCATCCCGGCTGACAATCTCGCCTTCCGGTTTATGATACAGCAGGACCTTGGGAAAACTTTCTTCCAGATTGAGACGGATCACACGCTTGCCGATGCGCACGAGATCATGCGCGCCGACCCGGTCGCCTACCACAGCAGTTTTGCCGTTGATACTGACTGCGCCGGAAGCAATTAACACTTCCATTTCCCGCCGTGAACCCAATCCCTTTTGTGCCAGAAGTTTCTGTAATTTGAAAGTGGGTGTTGCCGGTGCGTTGGGAAGCGCTGGTGTTTGTTCTGCTTCATCAGTTTGTATTTGTATAACGGGTACTTTTTTCTTTATTGGCCTGATGGGCCTGTTTACTTTCATGAATGCTTAAATCCGGGAAGTGTGCTGACGAAAAAAACTATTTGATGAAACGTGAGAAGAAGGATTTTAAACCATTTAGCGTTTAATTATGAATTTATCAATCGCTACTTTGTAAATTATGTCACAGAAATAGATAACATCTGATGCGGCCGAGTGAATACTCGCCTGGCAAACGCGAGCAACTTCATGATCAGAATTTGAATTATTATGCTTACTAAAATATCAGATTGCCTGCCGCCAGGCCGGTGCCATCATTATGGGTCACGATACCGAGAACCTGGATATCCGAGGCAACAATCGTATCATCGCCGCCGACTCCGGCGGTATACAGTACGATCGCTGATTGTGTGGTGGAAAGTTCATGACGAATAGACATTCTTCCCCCGTTGCGATTCCGGTGAAGTCGATTTCTTCTCCCAGTTCAGCAGCTAAACCGGCTAGCCCGGAAGTAGTAAATGCAGCTAACGCGATCTCAATTTCAGCATCGGACAGCACGATTGCTTCCTGGTCAGTGCCGCCAACAATGGCTTGATTTCCCGAATCAGCGCCATCACTCGTTGCATAATCCAAGATCCCATCGCTGTCATCATCCAGTAGTGTTTTTAAAGTTCCAGTAATCTGAAACAGGTCGTCCGTAGCGTCGTTAGCATTGGCATCAAATTGGGTTATTGTGTCAGCGCCGCTATTCGCACCGGCCGCCGTACCATCTGAAGCGGAACTGTAAATCACTGTCTGCCGGGTATTATCGTTTGCACTGCTACCCAAAGTAATTGTATCCGCACCGGTGTTGCCCGTGATGCTGTCATTACCGGCGCCACTGGTGATACTGTCATTGCCAGCGCCGCCGATGAGCGTATCGTCGCCAGTGGCTCCAGCGAGTGTATCGTTACCGGCGCCCCCGGTGATGCTGTCATTGCCGGTGCCGCCATTGATCGTGAAGGTGCCATCCGTTTCTGCGCTGCCAATGAATGTCAGCACGCCGGAATTGGCGGCATTCGTGAGTGTCAACGTTGAACTGGATGCAACCAGAATATCTTTCGTAGTGATGGTGACCGCGGTATTCGTATTGGCAAGAGTGATGGTTTCAATATTTCTGATGTTGTCGAAGTCATTTGACGCGGTAAATGCCGTATTTCCGGTTAAGGCGACTGTATCTGTACCCGAGCTTCCATCTACAATATCTGCGCTGGTTAGACCGGTGGCGGCGGCAAATGTGAAGGTTTCGTTACCTGTGCCGCCGGTAATCGTGTCGTTACCTTGGCCCGCTGTGATGGCATTGTTTCCCGCGCCACCGTCAATGATGTCATTGCCCGCTCCCCCCGTAATAACGTCTGCTGCCCCGCCGCCTGTAATATTGAAAGTGCCATTTGTTTCTGCGCTCCCATTAAACGTTAATATACCAGTTGTCAGTGTCGTTGCTTGAAGTGTTAAGGTGGCTCCGGCTGCGACCAAAATATCTTGGGCGGTTATCGCGACATTTGTAGTGGTATGCGCGAACGAGATGACTTCGATATTGCTGACATTGTCAAAATTGGTCGCAGTAACCGCCGTAGTACCGGTCAGGGAAATTGTGTCGATCCCGGTTCCACCATCCACTGTGTCTGCCGTAGTTAAGCCCGTACTTGCCGCAAATGACAGTGTGTCATCACCGCTACCGCCGGCGATGACGTCCGTACCGGTGCCGCAAGTAATGCTGTCATCGTTATTGCCGCCGGTAATAGTGTCATTAGCAGCGGCGCTGCTGGTAATATTAAAATCGCCATCCGTTTCTGCGGCGCCGTTAAAGGTTAATCCGCCAGTAGTCGCAGTAGATAACGTCAGCGTGGCACCCGCAGCAACCAAACTATCCTTAGTTGTAATCGAGACAGCTGTGGTCGTGTTTGCTAAAGTAATGACTTCAATATTCGAAACGTTATCGAAATCGGTGGCTGCGGTAAAAGCGGTGTTTCCAGTCAGAGCAACCGTATCCGATCCTGTACCACCCTCCACGGTATCTCCACTGGTTAAGCCCGAAACAGCAGCAAACGTAAATGTGTCATTGCCAGTGCCCCCGGTCAGTGTGTCATTCCCCAAGCCAGCGGTAATACTGTCATTACCGATTCCACCGGCAATGGTGTCATTTCCCGAGCCGCCGGTAATAGTATCGTTACTTGTCCCCCCGGTGATATTGAACGCACCGTTGGTTTCTGCGGCGCCATTAAATGTCAATATTCCCGAATTTGCCGCATTTGATAATGTCAGCGTGGCGGCTGCCGCTACCAGTGCATCCACTGTAGTAATGGCAATCGCCGTATTGACCATGTTGGGTAGTGTAATGGCTTCGATGTTACTCACATTATTGAATTGAGTCGCAGTAATCGCTGTGGTGCCGGTCAATGTCACCGTATCTGTTCCGGTACCGCCGTTGACTGTATCGGTAGTCAATCCTGTCCCTGCGACAAAAGTAAACGTATCATCACCAGCCCCGCCCGTAATGCTGGCGATACCTGTGCCGCCCGTGATATTGAATGTACCATTTGTTTCTGCACTGCCAATAAATGTCAGCACACCCGAATTGGCCGCATTCGATAGCGTCAATGTAGCGCCTGCTGCTACCAAAGTATCTTGCGTTGTAATCGCAACAGCCGTATTTGTATTGGCGATCGTAATGACTTCGATATTACTGACGTTGCTAAAGTTAGTTGCAGCAATCGCTGTGTTATTAGTCAGCGCGACCGTATCCGTGCCAGCACCGCCGTTTACCGTGTCTGCACTGGTCAAACCAGTGCCAGCAACAAAAGTAAAAGTATCGTCACCAGCTCCTGTGGAGATGCTGCTGGTGCTCGTGCCCGTAGTTATATTGAATTTTCCCGTGGTATTGGCAATCGCCCCGGTCAATGTTGTTCCGGTAAATCCAGTGATCGTCACGGTATCGCCATCCGCTACGCCTGAAATTGCTAGATTGGATGCCCCGGCTGCGATGGCGATTCCATCGTCAACCGTATTATCCGTCACGGTAACGCCGATTGTGCCACTGGTCGGGTTTGAAACAGTCATATCTCCAACCAGGTTCGTGACATTGACCGTGCCCGCAGCAGCACCGCCCGAGGTAATGGTTAGGCCAATGTTATTGGTTAAAGCGGCAGCGTTGATACCCACGGTATCGGATGCCGCGCCAGCGGCCACATTCACTGATGTCGCAGCAGTTCCTGTCGTAATACTGATTCCGTTATCCGCTGCATTGGCTGTGGTCACTGCCAGCGTTCCGCTCAGATTGGAGGCAACCATATCGCCGGCCAAGCTAGTGACTATCAGCGCCGAAGCGCTTGCTGCTGCTATGGTGAGTTCCGTATTCTGCGCCAGCGCCGTCGCATTTATTGTGATGGTGTCGGTGGCATTATTCGCAGTCAGATTTAGCGCGGCTGAACCGGTTGTCAGCGTACGGGCGTTTGTTGTGTCATCACCCAATTCATAGGTTTCAATATTGGATAAGGCCGTCACTGCGCCATTACCGCTGATGGTGATTTTTTCCCCGCTAACTCCGGTGCCTGCCGCCGTGACAGTGCCTGTAAAATTCTGATTTTGTGATGCTGATAAGGTGACCAATGCCCCCGGCGTCAGTGTCAGCGCTTCTACATTGGTTATGGTGCCGCCGCTAACATTTGCACCGGTATTCAAGCTGAGAACATCATCCACTGTATTATCACCCGTGATGGTGCCAGTATAGGTTAGTGTACCCAGGCTAAAAGTGATCGCATCGGTTGTCGAGCTGGCAGTAACATTCGTGCTCGCATTAGAAACGGTTATAGTGCGTGCGTTCGTTGAGTCATCGCCCACAGTGTAATTTTCTACATCTGTTAATGTTGTGATGGACCCATCACTGATAATCGTGATTTTCTCACCATTTGCGCCCGTGCCAACCGCCGTGATTGTGCCGGTAAAAAGTTGATTCTGTGAAGCTGACATGGTTACGTCATTGGTTCCGGTAACACCTGTCGCATCAAAGGTCAAATTAGGAAAATTGATTACAATCGCTGAGGTAATATTGGAGCCATCTTGTACGCTCAATGTGTTGGTGCCTGAACTTCCATCCAGGATAACCGTGGTCATTACGAGGGGCGTCCAGGTTGCCGCAGTGGAAATCGACAAGATGTCATTTGCCGAAGTGCCTGAAAACGCAGTCGCGCTGGTTGCTAAATAGGACTGGACCGTGGTTGGAGTCGAAGTGCCGCCACCACCACCACCACCACCGGTTGATGGTGCCGGAGGCAGTGGCAATGGATCCGGCAATCCATCACCGGTTACATCACCCACCGTAGTGCCAGCTATCGTGATTGCGTCGTTTAAAGTTGATCCTGTTGTACTACTGACCGTAATCTCGACATTTCCTGTAGCAGCGCCGGATTTCATCGTTGATTCAATGTATTCAGATACAATCTGAACAGCAGCAATGGTGGAGAGTGTTTTTGATTTATCTGCGTTGTCCGTAGCGGCATTAAGGACTGCTTTGTTTAGATTAGCAATGGCCTGTGAAGCATCGGTTGCCAAAGCGCCAATTTTGAATAACACCGAATTATTAGCTCCTGATAATTCGGTAGTGTCCTGAATGATCTGTACGATGGTATTGTCGGCTGTCAAATCAATTAAACCTGTATTACTCACATTACTTGCTAGCGATGCAGCGAGTGCTTCATAGGTTAAATCAATAGCCGCAGCTTCATTCGCTAGAACGCCTGCACCACTCAGTAATGCGCCGGTCTGACTGATGAGAATACTTACCTTAACAGCCGCAGCATGAATGGCTAAAGCAATATTTGATTCAGTCTTGCCGGTATCTGTTCGGCTAGTTTCGAAAATGGGATCAAAGTGAAGCAAATCGACATCGGGAGATAAACCCAGCGATGCCAGTACCTTTGCGGTAGCATCTGCCACGGTCATGCCACTATTTTGTGTTAACTTGTCAATGAGTGTGGTCAGCGGAGTAATGACAGTTGAACCTGGGGGAGCTGTCATACTTCCGGTAAATGCTACTCCAGTAGAAATGTCGATTCCGCCGGATACAATTAGTTGACCAAAACCAGTCACCCCAGGTAAAACAAAGTTACCCAATGTATCCGACGTGGTGCTGGATTCATTGCTGTTGTGAATTCCGTCACCATTTAGATCTGAGAATACAATCGCATCCTTGATATAACCATCGATTATTTTTCCGCTTACACCCGATTCTAAAACCGCTTTCGCTGAGGTAACGCTACTGGTATCTGCAGTAACATCTGCAGTGATATGCTGCAAAACAGCCAGACTCGTGGCTGATCCGCCCTGATCAATCGAATAGTAGGCAGCTACTTCGACTTTGTTATTAAATTGTTGGGCTGCAGCACCCCAATGCGTATTATCGGTATCAATGGATGCCAGTGCTGTGGCCGCCCAGTGAATGATTTCCCCGCGGCTTTCACCAGCATCCAGCATTTTCTCTATTTCTGCGGCGGCCCATGCCTTATCTTCCTTGTTTACTAGGGTTCCGACTGTATTTTCTACAAATTGATGGGCAAACACGCTATTGGAAAGCGTGTCTGAATAGAGCGATTGTTTAAAAATGTCAGACTGTGTAAGAATATTGGCCAGTTCTTTAACAGAACTGCCAGTATTTTTAATAAAAGCAACGAATTCATTTAAATAGCGTGCACCCGGTGCCGCACGGAACATCGCTTCAACTGTTTGTATCACTTCCAGTTGTTTGTCATCCATGGTATTCCTCAAATTTACTTTAGCAGCATCGATGATGCCACGTATATAAATTGATTCTACCGAATGAATAGGTAAATGAATTACCCAAATAAGGTAAATAAATTACCGTATATCGTTATTAAATATAGGTGATAATTTACTTTAGAAAGGTAGTTTGATACCTGGCGGCAAGCCCAATCCGCTGCTCAGTTCCGCCATTTTTTCTTGGGTGGTGGATTCCACTCGGCGTACAGCATCATTAAAAGCTGCGGCGACAAGGTCTTCCAGCATCTCTTTGTCATCGCCTACAAGACTGTCATCAATGCTGATTCTTTTGACATCATGACGGCAAGTCATGACGACCTTGACCATGCCTGCCCCAGATTGACCTTCCACTTCGATAGTGGCGAGCTTTTCCTGCATTTGCCGCATGTTTTCCTGCACCATTTGTGCTTGTTTCATCATGTTTCCCAGATTACCTCTCATCATTACTATCTCCTTTATTTGGAATGGGTTTAATTGAAGGAACGATTAGTTTTGCATCAAATTGCTCGATCAATTCTTGCACAATCGGGTCTTTTTCAATTGCTGCAATGGCTTGTTCCTGTTTTTCTTCTTCTTCACGTTGTTGCAGTGCCACGGGTGTCAATCCTGTCAGACTGCCAACGGAAAAATTAAGCACGACAGGTTTGCCAAAATAACTATTTAATTCTGTCCGGATTTTATCCTGATATTTCTTTTCCAGCAGGTGCTTATGCACATCCGGTACATATAGCTCTATATTTTCCGCTGAAAGAACTCTGGCTTCGCTATGCTGTGCCAGCATTTTAGCCATTCCAGTTAGTTTTAATTGCTGAGTCAATTTTGGCCAATCCAGACCAGATAAATCCACACGGATATTGTCAGGGGAGGGCTGCACAATCTGCTCAGGCTCCGCTCGCTGTGTAGTATCCGCTTTATTGGTTGGCTTGGTATCCATTGATGCAACATGCTGCGGTTGATTATTTGCTGAAAGATCATCCGGCATGAAAGTCAACATGCGCATCAGCGTCATGGTAAAACCGGCATATTCATCCGGTGCCAGACCCAGATCGCTGCGTCCGTGCAATGTAATCTGATAAAACAACTGAATGTCATCGGGTGAAAACGTTTTTGCCAATGTAAAAATACGTGCGTATTCCGGCGTATCTTCACTGATAGCTTGCGGGACGGTTTGTGCCAGTGCCAGGCGATGCAGTAAAGCTGCCAAATCCTGCAAGACTGAATCAAAAGAAAGGCACTGTGCTTCCATTTCGTCGGCCAATGACAATAATTTTAAACCATTCTTCTGCGCCAGCGCTTCCAGCAGATCAAAAAGATAGCCTTGATCAATGCTACCCAACATATCCCGCACACCAGCTTCTGCAACATTTCCTTCACCGAAAGCAATGGCCTGATCCAGCAGACTTAAAGCATCGCGCATACTGCCTTGGGCGGCACGGGCAATTAATTGCAGCGATGGCGTGTCGCACTGGATTTTTTCTTGTGCCAAAATCTTATTGAGGTGGCCGGCAATTTGTGTCTGCGGAATTTGTTTCAGATTGAATTGCAAACAACGGGACAAAACTGTGATCGGTATTTTTTGCGGATCGGTTGTTGCTAATACAAATTTGACGTGGGCAGGCGGCTCTTCCAATGTTTTCAACATAGCGTTGAAAGCTGATTTGGAAAGCATATGAACTTCATCAATGATATAAATCTTGTAGCGCGCACTGGTAGGGGCATACAGCGTATTTTCCAGCAATTCACGCATATTATCGACCTGCGTGTTGGAAGCTGCATCCAACTCAATGAGATCAATAAAACTGCCAGAGTCAATTTGCAGGCATGCCGGGCAAGTGCCGCACGGGGTTGCGGTTACGCCCGCTTCACAGTTGAGCGACTTGGCCAGAATACGGGCGATGGTTGTTTTGCCAACGCCGCGCGTGCCGGTCAGCAAATAAGCATGGTGCAACCTGTTCTGCTCAAGCGCATTGGTCAGCGCCTTGACCACATGCTCTTGTCCGGTTAATTCTGAGAAACTTCTTGGGCGCCATTTACGCGCAAGGACTTGTGTTTGAGACACGTTTTTGATTGAATTGGAAAAGCGAATTTGACCGATTAAACCAATATATAGTCCGAAAAGATAGAAAAAACGATTCCAACAACCTGTGTTGGGTGGCGAGCCAGACCCCCGGCACTCGCAATAAACAGCTGTGGCTGCTTCCTTCCGGACCTGACCAGATTCACCATCTTGCAATGCGGGGAGGCCCGCCATAAAACTTATCAAAGTGTCGGCAGTATACCAGCAGATGATCGATTACTCCAATTCGATTACTGCAAAATATGTGCTCGGAAAGCTGTCCGAGAAGATAGTAATCTGCTTCGGATAAGCTATTTTGGTTATATTTCCAAATTATTGTGTCACACAGAATAGCTGTGCATATCAATTAATTTAATAGTCTATCTCAAAGTGGCTTCTCCTGGATAAGTTACTATTCTCGGATTTCCTCCTAGATTTAAGGGAATATTCCGTCCAATTTATACCCTTGTTTGTAATTTGAATAAAAAAATTTGTATCTCCTTGCTTGAAATTCTAAATAAGAACCCCTATTATTAGCACTCCTAGTTAGTGAGTGCTAATATTTACTTTTTGTAATATTGCGAAACACTAAGTGTTTCGGAAACTCATAAGAATAAAGTAAAAAATACTTTGTAAATTTCGTGTTATTAATTTTAATAGGAGAAAGTAGTATGAAAATTCGCCCTTTGCATGATCGTGTCATCGTCAAGCGATTAGAAGATGAACGTAAAACCGCATCAGGTATCGTTATTCCAGACAGTGCAGCGGAAAAACCTGATCAAGGTGAAATTCTGGCTGTAGGAAAAGGAAAAGTTGGTGATGATGGAAAAGTTCGTCCATTGGAAGTTAAGGTTGGCGACAAAGT
This sequence comes from Nitrosomonas sp., assembly GCA_016708955.1. Taxonomy (GTDB): domain Bacteria; phylum Pseudomonadota; class Gammaproteobacteria; order Burkholderiales; family Nitrosomonadaceae; genus Nitrosomonas. The sequence goes on along the minus strand of JADJES010000025.1, from coordinate 134,611 downwards.
ATTGTTTGGTAAATATGCTGGACAGTCTGTCAAGGTTCAAGGCGAAGAGCTTTTAGTCATGCGTGAAGAAGATATTATGGGTGTGATTGAAGGCTAAGTGTATCAATTCAATACCCCACTAAAGATAATGTTTTGAAAGATTAGGAGAAAAGTTATGTCAGCAAAAGAAGTGAAATTTGGTGATTCAGCGCGCCATAGAATGGTGGCTGGTGTTAATATTTTAGCCGATGCAGTAAAGGTAACGTTAGGACCAAAAGGTCGCAATGTTGTTTTGGATCGTTCTTACGGCGCGCCAACTATTACCAAGGATGGTGTTTCGGTTGCTAAAGAGATCGAACTGAAAGATAAATTTGAGAATATGGGCGCACAAATGCTGAAAGAAGTTGCTAGCAAAACTTCTGATGTGGCCGGTGACGGTACTACCACTGCAACTGTATTAGCTCAAGCCATCGTTAAAGAAGGCATGAAGTATGTTGCTGCCGGCATGAATCCAATGGATCTCAAACGTGGCATTGATAAGGCAGTTACCGCGGCCATCGGTGAATTGAAAAAGCTTTCAAAACCATGTGCGACAGCCAAGGAAATTGCTCAAGTAGGCAGTATTTCTGCAAACTCAGATGATGAGATAGGCAAGATCATTGCGGATGCGATGAATAAAGTTGGCAAGGAAGGCGTGATTACTGTAGAAGATGGGTCCGGACTGCAGAATGAATTGGAAGTGGTTGAAGGTATGCAATTTGATCGCGGCTATCTCTCTCCTTACTTTGTAAGTAGCGCAGAAAAGCAAATTGCTTTATTGGATAATCCTTTTGTTTTGTTGCATGACAAGAAAATTTCTAACATCCGTGATTTGTTACCGATATTAGAACAAGTAGCCAAAGCAGGAAAACCACTATTGATTATTGCTGAAGATGTGGATGGGGAAGCACTGGCAACTTTAGTTGTAAACAATATTCGTGGCATCCTCAAAACCTGTGCAGTTAAAGCACCTGGCTTTGGTGATCGTCGCAAAGCTATGTTGGAAGATATCGCTATTCTAACAGGCGGTACTGTCATTGCTGAAGAAGTTGGTTTGACTTTAGAAAAAGCCACATTGAATGATTTGGGTCAAGCCAAGCGCATAGAAGTAGGTAAAGAAAATACGACGATTATTGATGGCGCAGGTAATGCTGGAAGCATTGAAGGCCGTGTCAAGCAGATTCGCACTCAGATAGAAGAAGCTACTAGCGACTATGATAAAGAAAAGCTGCAAGAGCGCGTGGCTAAGTTAGCAGGTGGTGTGGCGCTTATTAAAGTCGGTGCTGCTACTGAAGTTGAGATGAAAGAGAAAAAAGCGCGAGTTGAAGATGCATTGCATGCCACACGTGCAGCGGTGGAAGAAGGCGTTGTTCCTGGTGGTGGTGTGGCACTGTTACGTGCTATCCCGGCTGTCAAGCAGATTAAAGGCGACAATCACGATCAGGATGCCGGTATTAAGATTGTTTTGCGGGCTCTTGAAGAGCCATTGCGCCAAATTGTAATCAATTGTGGTGATGAACCATCCGTTGTGGTGAATAAAGTTGCTGAAGGCAAGGGCAATTTTGGCTACAATGCGGCAACAAGTGAGTATGGTGATCTGGTGTCGATGGGTGTTTTGGATCCAACAAAAGTTACCCGTTTTGCTTTGCAGAATGCGGCTTCAGTTGCAAGTCTAATGTTAACAACCGATGCGATGGTTGCTGAATTGCCTAAAGACGAATCTGGCGCAGCTGGTGGCATGGGTGGAGGCATGGGCGGCATGGGTGGCATGGGTGGCATGGATATGTAGGTATCGGTTCCATACCTGCGCTACTCAGTATTTTGAGTATAAAACAGACTCTAACATTTCGTTGGAGTCTGTTTTTTTATGTTTATTGAGCTGAATGAGGGAATAAAGATACTTATTTAGGTGTTTTATTTTTCTCTCAAAATACTTTATCGTGATAAATTCTAAATTATGAATAAATTAGAAAACTATTCGGCGCCTAAAGATCTGCTTAAAGATCGCGTAGTACTTATTACGGGGGCTGGGCAAGGTTTAGGGCGTGCTGCAGCGTTAACCTATGCAAATTATGGAGCTACGGTGATCTTGCATGGGCGCAAAGTAAAAAAGCTGGAGTCTGTCTATGATGAGATTGAAACTATCGGTAAAGCACAAGCTCTAATTTATCCTTTGGATTTGGAACAAGCTGAAGAAGCTGATTTTGCAGTGATAGCACAGGCCATCGAACAGCAGCTGGGCCGTTTGGATGGGATTTTGCATAACGCTGCATTTCTACATGGTCTCAGTCCACTAGAAAATCAAAGTGTTGAGCAATGGCGAGCGATGCTGCAGGTTAATTTGATTACTCCTTTTGCTTTGACTAAAGCATGTCTTCCTTTGTTAAAAGCTTCTCCTGATGCCAGTGTCGTAATGACGTCAAGTTCTCACGGACATAAGCCATCAGCCTATTGGGGGGGATTCACAGTGGCGAAAGCAGGTGTTGAAGCATTAGTGAAAGTACAAGCCGATGAATGGGAATCCATGCCAAATTTGCGAATCAATACAATTATACCAGGTATCGTTAATTCACCGCAGCGTGCCAAAACTCACCCAGGTGAAATTAAGCAAACGATGCGGCAACCCGAAGATTTGATGACGACTTATTTATATTTGATGGGGCCAGATAGTAAAGGTGTGAGTGGGCAAACAGTTCCTTGCTACACAGAGTATTGAATGATCTGGCTGCGGTCAATGGGATTAAAAGGTATAATCGCTAAGCTAACATCAAATAATGCGAAAGTGGCGGAATTGGTAGACGCACCAGATTTAGGTTCTGACGCCGAAAGGTGTGGGGGTTCGAGTCCCCCCTTTCGCACCAAATGGAATTTGTATGTTACCGCAAAGCTTTTTATTCGATAATCTCAAAAAATATTGATCGGATAGTATTGTAATATATTGAAAAATATTTAATCAGTCAGGAACTTTAATGGGATCAAATGTAGAAAACCTCAGTACACTAGAACGTCGCTTTGATATTACAATTTCTCTGCAAAAATTGCAGGGTGAAATTGAAAATCGCCTAAAACGGCTAGCGAAGACAACCAAATTGCATGGTTTTCGTCCTGGAAAAGTTCCATTAAGAATAATTACTCAAATGTACGGCGTGCAAGTCCAGCAGGATGTGCTAAATGACGCTGTGCATAAAGAATTTCAGGATACCGTTAAGGAGCACAACCTACAGGTTGCTGGGTATCCGCGTTTTGAAGCAAAAGCTACGAATGATAACGAAACACACTATACGGTCAGCGCAACATTTGAGGTCTATCCTGAAATAGTATTAGGCGATTTAAGCAAGCAAAATATCGATCGTCCTACTGTGCAGATTGAGGAATCTGACATTGATAAAACCTTGGATATGATATGTAGGCAGCGCGTGACATATGAATCGGTTAGTCGCGCGGCAAAAAAGGGAGATCGCGCCAAGATAGATTATCATGGGACTCTTGATGGTAATGATTTTCCTGGTGGAAAGGCTGAAGATATTCAGTTGATAATCGGAGACGGAAAGTTCCTTAAGGATTTCGAAGCTTCACTGATAGGTATGAAAGTGGGAAACAATAAATCATTTGATGTTGTTTTTCCGGATGATTATCATGGTAAAGATATCGCTGGAAAGACCGTTACATTTGAAGTTAAACTAAATGAGCTTGAAGAATCGATATTGCCAGATGTTAATGCGGAATTTGCCAAGTTGTTGGGTATTCCCGATGGAGATACCAAAAAACTGCGAGAAGGAATACATAAAGATCTCGAACGTGAAGTTTCAAAACGAATTAGGTCGAGAATTAAAGAGCAAATTATGCAAGCATTTTTAGATACAACTCGAATTGAAGCACCTAGCATACTGATAAATCAGGAAAAAGAAAGATTGGTGCAGAATGCGAGAAGTGACTTTGAAGCGCGAGGAATGAAAGCGAAAGATATACCTCTTACAACTGATCTTTTTAAAGAAAAAGCAGAGTATCGCGTAAAATTGGGTTTGATTCTGGCGGAACTTGTAAAGGTTCACGCTCTTAAGGCCACGCCGGACCAAGTTCGAAACATAATTGAAGATGCTGCGCAAAGTTATGAAAATCCAGAACAAGTAGTTAAATGGCATTATGCTTCTCCAGAACGGTTGCAAGAAGCGGAATCATTGGCATTGGAAGAAAATGTAGTAAATTGGGCACTCGATAAAATAAAATTAATTGATAAAACAGTGACGTTCGATGAGCTGATGGGGATATCTTGAAATGGTGCAACTATCTGATAACATGCATGATCTTGAGCCTAAGAATTTGGGTTTAATTCCAATGGTGATAGAAACAAGCGGGCGAGGGGAGCGTGCTTATGATATTTATTCGCGTTTATTAAAGGAAAGAGTGGTTTTCCTAGTCGGTCCTGTAACCGAAGCTACAGCCAACTTGGTAGTAGCACAATTTTTATTTCTTGAATCTGAGAATTCAGAAAAAGACATACATTTTTATATTAATTCACCGGGCGGTATGGTATCTGCTGGTTTGGCCATTTATGACACAATGCAGTATATTAAACCGGATGTAAGTACCTTATGTATCGGCCAAGCGGCAAGTATGGGGGCATTGCTATTAACCGCAGGAGCAAAAGGAAAACGTTATTGTTTGCCTAATTCACGTGTAATGATCCACCAGCCTCTGGGAGGGTTTCAAGGACAAGCTTCGGATATTGAGATACATGCTCGTGAAATACTATATCTTAAAGCTCGATTAAATGAGATTATGGCAAAGCATGCGGGGCGTCCAGTGTCTGATTTAGAAAAAGATACAGACCGTGATAATTTTATGAGTGCAGTTGAATCTGTAAATTATGGCTTAGTTGATGCAGTATTAACACATAGAGATGAAAGTGCGAATTAAGTGAAGTACTTGTAAGAAATCGTTTGAATCACGGGTATTTAAACTCGATCACTGTAGGATAATAATATGCCAGACAAAGCTAGTAGCGAGAAACTTCTTTACTGTTCTTTTTGCGGCAAAAGTCAACATGAAGTAAGGAAACTTATTGCCGGCCCTTCTGTATTTATTTGCGATGAATGTATTGATCTTTGCAATGACATCATTCGTGAAGAAATGCAAGGTGATGAAGCGACAAAATTGGTCAAGTCAAACTTGCCTGTGCCTCGTGAGATCTGTCAAATACTGGATCAATATGTAATTGGGCAAGAATCAGCAAAAAAGATACTGTCCGTAGCGGTTTACAACCACTACAAACGCCTGAGGAATGTAACAAAATCAGACGATGCGGATGATATTGAACTCTCAAAAAGTAATATTCTACTTGTCGGTCCCACTGGCTCAGGCAAAACACTGCTCGCACAAACCTTGGCTAGACTTCTAGATGTCCCTTTTATCATGGCAGATGCCACAGCTTTGACCGAAGCAGGATATGTTGGTGAAGATGTTGAAAATATTATTCAGAAAGTGCTCCAGAAATGTAATTACGATGCTGAAAAGGCGCAGCGAGGTATCGTGTACATAGATGAAATAGATAAAATCTCACGTAAATCGGATAATCCTTCGATTACACGTGATGTTTCTGGTGAAGGAGTACAGCAGGCATTATTGAAATTAATTGAGGGAACCATTGCTATGGTCCCTCCTCAGGGCGGGAGGAAACATCCTAACCAAGAATTTATTCAAGTTGATACTACCAATATTTTGTTTATTTGTGGCGGCGCATTTGATGGGCTTGATAAAGTAATCAGAGCGCGAACCGAGAAAGGTGGGATTGGTTTTGGTGTTGATGTGAAAAACCATACTCGTAAAGATATGAATAAAGTCTTACAACAAGTAGAGCCAGAAGATCTGGTTAAATTTGGCTTGATCCCTGAATTTGTAGGACGTTTACCTGTTGTAGCTACACTGGAAGAACTTAACGAAGTAGCATTAATTCAGATACTAACGGAACCCAAAAACGCACTCGTTAAGCAATACTGGAAAATGTTCAATATGGAGGGTGGTGTAGACCTAGAATTCCGTGAACCAGCACTCAAGGCAATTGCAAAAAGGGCTTTGACACGCAAAACAGGTGCGCGCGGATTACGCTCAATTCTGGAAGAAATATTACTGGATATTATGTACGATCTACCTTCATTAGAAAATGTTTCTAAGGTTGTAATTGACTATAATTCGACTAATGATGATATCAAGCCGATACTAATCTACTCTGACCAACCCAAAGTTGCCAAACGTTCCAAATAAGTGGGCGGAGTATAATTAATCAATAATGTTTAAGTTGATAAGTCACAATGCGAAATGCAGAAACAGAGGGAAATATGCAGGATCGTTTTTCTACGAACTGTTAGATTTAAGTATAAAAAGATTGTTTATTATTCGTGTTATTAAGCAGATATGTATATTTAACACCTCTATTTTGAGTATTAGTGCGGCAGATATATACTAGTGTAAATTATATATCCATATTGAATTTATGATTAGTGTATATATGTTATCAATCAGTTGTGAATTTTATAAATGAGTAGATATGACTTCTTTGATCCAGAGTTCTGAGCAATTGATACTGCCTCTCTTGCCATTACGTGACGTGGTTGTTTTTCCGCATATGGTCATACCATTATTTGTTGGAAGGCAGAAATCTATTAAAGCACTTGAACTTGCAATGGAATCGAATAAAAATATTCTTCTCGTTGCTCAAAAAATTGCGTCTAAGGATGACCCTGCACCTGAGGATCTCTATGATGTATGTAGTATAGCCAGCTTATTACAGATGCTAAAACTGCCCGATGGCACAGTAAAGGTATTGGTAGAGGGCAATCATCGTGCTCGCATTCTGGATTTGATTGATTCTGAGACTCATTTCTCTGGAAGGGCATCACAAGTATTGCTTGAGATAGCGGAAAACCCAGAAACAGAAGCTATGCGGCGCGCTATTCTGACCCAATTCGATCAATATGTAAAACTTAACAAAAAAATTCCACCAGAGATTATTACTTCGTTAGGTGGCATAGATGATGCTGGACGGTTAGCCGACACGATTGCAGCTTATTTGCCATTAAAACTTGAGCAAAAACAGGAAATTCTTGAAATTTTTGATGTATCTAAACGTCTGGAGCATTTGCTGGGTTTGTTAGAAACCGAATTAGATATCCTGCACGTAGAAAAGCGTATCCGGGGTAGAGTTAAACGGCAGATGGAAAAAAGCCAACGTGATTACTATCTAAATGAGCAAGTAAAAGCAATCCAGAAAGAATTAGGCGAAGGTGAGGATGGTGCAGATATAGATGAAATTGAGAAAAAGATCAAGTCTGCTCAAATGCCTAAAGAAGCACACACTAAAGCTGAATCAGAATTAAAAAAACTTCGCTTGATGTCTCCGATGTCTGCGGAAGCAACAGTAGTGCGTAATTACATTGATGCACTCGTAGCACTCCCCTGGAAAAAGAAGAGTAAAATCAATCATGATTTAAAAGCGGCAGAGACAGTGCTTGAGAAGGATCACTACGGTTTAGAAAAAGTCAAAGAACGGATTGTTGAATATTTGGCTGTTCAGCAACGTGTAAACAAGATGAAAGCACCGATTCTATGTCTTGTCGGGCCACCAGGCGTTGGTAAGACTTCACTCGGACAATCAATTGCACATGCTACGAACAGAAAGTTTGTACGCATGTCACTGGGTGGCGTACGAGATGAAGCTGAGATACGTGGACATAGAAGAACCTATATCGGATCAATGCCAGGTAAGATATTACACAATATGAGTAAGGTGGGTGTTAAGAATCCATTATTTTTACTTGATGAAGTGGATAAGATGGGCATGGATTTTCGTGGTGATCCTTCTTCTGCCTTACTGAAAGATCTGCCGGAAAGCTGTAAAAGCGATGTTGCTTAAAAAGGGAAAGAGCAAAGTAATCATTACATCCCGTAATCTGGATAAATTCTTGGGTATAAGACGATTCACATATGGAATTGCAGAAGAAAAAAATCAAATAGGGCAAGTAACTGGACTGGCCTGGACAGAAGTAGGTGGTGAATTATTGACTATTGAAGCTGTAGTATTACCTGGAAAAGGGAAAACAATTACTACCGGAAAATTAGGCGAAGTGATGCAGGAATCTATTCAGGCTGCACTTTCTGTAGTTAGAGGACGTTCTCACCTATTAGGTATCGCGGAAGACTTCTATCAAAAAAATGATATTCATATACATCTTCCAGAAGGTGCAACACCGAAGGATGGACCAAGCGCAGGTATAGGGATATGTGTTGCGATGGTGTCGGTTCTGACAAATATTGCCGTGAGAGCTGATGTGGCTATGACAGGAGAGATTACTTTAAGAGGTGAAGTGCTTCCGATAGGCGGATTAAAGGAAAAATTATTGGCTGCACATCGAGGTGGGATTAAGGGCGTGATTATTCCTGAGAAGAATGTAAAGGATTTAACTGATATTCCTTCAAATGTGAAGAATCAACTGACTATATATCCCGTCAAATGGATAGATCAAGTACTTGATTTAGCACTGGAGCACAAGCCAGAGCGGCTATCTGCTGCTATTGCTCAACCGGCTTTACAGTCAGCTAGTGATGAAAAGCTAGTGGAATCCTTGATCAAACATTGAGTTAAAAATTTGATTATCTTTTTGGTGGTATAAAAAATATTTTAAATTAACTTGAATTCTGCAAACAGTGGAACATGATCTGATAATCGTTTCCAGGGCAGACCGTTGACATGGTTATTACAGCTGATAACATTGAGTCCACGGTAATAGATGCGATCCATTGATAATACAGGCAACCAAGCAGGAAAGGTGCGTGCATATGCGCCATGGGTCATTTTAAAAACCTCCCTAACACCTAAATCCCGATTTAGGAAGTGTTCGGCACGACTACCCCAATCATTGAAATCACCGGCTATGATCAATGGTTCATCGGAAAGAACGTGGGAGTTGATGCGTTTTACTAGCGTTAATAGTTGGCGCTCTCTTTCATGTCTGAACAATCCCAAGTGTACACAGATGATATGAATTTTCTGATGAATTCCAGGAACTTGTACTGTTCCATGTAAAAGACTACGACTGGCTGATCGTAACATAGAAACATTAATATTCTCCCATTCAATAAAGGGATATTTACTTAAGATTGCGTTACCGTGATGCCCCGATTTATAGATAGCATTCTTGCCGTATGCATAATGATGCCAAACTTGATCTGCAAGAAATTCAAATTGCCGATTATTGGGCCAATCATCAAATCGGTTATTGGAAATGTTGCGTTCACCGTGCACCTCTTGTAGAAAAATCACATCGGCATCGATATGGCGCAATAAATTCTTTATCTCGTGAAGGATAAATCGAAGATTAGTTGCACTAAAACCCTTGTGGATGTTATAGGTTAAAACTTTTAGTGATAAATTAGACATACGGTTCTTGAATTTAGGTGACACTCATCAGTCAAATAGCTAATATTTTAAATTATAATAGCAAATTGGGCGCCAGTAATAATACGAATGCTCCTAAATGATAATTTAAACCTAGTAGTCAGTCATTAAAAAAACGAAATTATGTCAGATAATCTTAAAGCGAGTTATTAAGAGGTATTTGTTGTGAGAGAAACCAACCATGCCTGCCATTAAATACAAAATTAATCTGCATGATAATGAATGACAGTAAGCCTCCAACCCACCACCCACCCCCCCCCCCCCCCCCCCCGCCCCCCCACCCCCCACCCTCCTCCCCCCCCCACCCCCCCCCCCCCCCCCCCCCCCCCCCCCCCCCCCCCCCCCCCCCCCCCCCCCCCCCCCCCCCCCCCCCCCCCCCCCCCCCCCCCCCCCCCCCCCCCCCCCCCCCCCCCCCCCCCCCCCCCCCCCCCCCCCCCCCCCCCCCCCCCCCCCCCCCCCCCCCACCCCCCCCCGCCCCCCCCCCCCCCCCCCCCCCCCCCCCCCCCCCCCCCCGCCCCCCACCCCCCCCCCCCCCCCCCCCCCCCCCCCCCCTCCCCCCCCCCCCCCCCCCCCCCCCCCCCCCCCCCCCCCCCCCCCCCCCCCCCCCCCCCCCCCCCCCCCCCAAACCCCCCCCCCCCCCCGGCCCCCTCCCCCCCCCCCCCCCCCCTTTTTTCCCCCCCCCCCCCCCCCCCCCCCCCCCCCCCCCTGCCCCCCCCCCCGGGTTTCCCCCCCTTCTTTTTTTTGCCCCCTCTCCTGCCGTCGTCCCCCCTCCCCCCGGGGCGACAAATCTTGCAAGCGGTAGTACAAACAGGCAAGAACGCTGCATGCGGCCAAACACGCATTCGCATTCTGCTCAAGGCCGCTGAAGGCTCGCGAGACAAAGACATTATAGATGCGCTGAATGTCTCGCCATCGATGGTGGCAGAGACACGACAACGCTACGTGGAAGAAAGGCCGGAATCGGCCTTGAAAGATCATCCGCGTCCGGATAAGGCGCCAGAGAACTCACCGATAAGCATACAGCTTATCTCATTGCAGTGGCCTGCAGCGATGCGCCCGTTACCCAATTTTTTTAATGGCATCCCTGATCCGCGCCGAAGGTCGACGATATCGGTTCTGCGTTGTGCTCGGTATCGCCGCTGACACAACCTTGTGCGGTATGCGTGGTTACAAAGCGATTGCCGAATGGGCAAAAGACCTTGGCCCCAAGGCACGCGAACGCTTTGGTTACCGCAGCATAGCAAAACGTGACATTGTTCCCAGCGAATCCATCATTCAAGATGTGTTGGTCCGGTCGCTCTCGATCTTGCTCTGCAGCGGTGGAATGCAGCCTTCGGTGAGAAAGATCAAAGTCTCGCGATTGATGGCAAGACGATGTGCAACGCCATCGACGGGCAGGGACAAAAAACTCACATCATGAGCGTAGTCGGGCATAAGACCGTCTTGTGTATCACCCAAGAAAGTCGGTACATTGCCTGTGACAGGCAGCTTCTATCCCAAGCAAACCAATGAAGTCGAAATGAATGCGTTGTTCATTACGAACGATCTAGTACTGAATGCATTGGAACAGGCGCTATGGTTTCGGAAGAAACCGTAGGATTGATTCATCACAGTGATCGAGGCAGCCAATATTTATCGATTCGCTATACTGAACGTTTGGTGCCGACAAATATTGACACTTCCGTCGGCAGCATCGGAGGTTCTTATGACAATGCCATAGCCTGAGACCATCAATGGTTTGTACAAGGCCGAAGTCATACGGCATCGCGGTCCTTGGCGTAGTATCGAAGGAGTAGAATTTGCTACATTGGAATGGGTGGATTGGTTCAACAATCGAAGACTGCTGGATGCAATCGGTTATGTCCCACCGGCAGAATTTTAAAGGGCGTATTATCGCAATCGGGAAGAGTCAGCTGATGCAACTTGACTCAAGAAAATGTGCCTCTGGAAAATCTGGAACGATTCAATCCGGCATCACTCATGGAGCCATCGCCACCGAGTTTCGACTGGAGTGATTGATTGTGGCTAAGTATCTATGACATCTATTCAAGCAGAAACAATTTTATTGTTCGGTGAGGTACTGGCAGATATATTCGATGACCGAAAAGTGCTTGGGGGTGCGCCGTTCAATGTTGCACGCCACCTGCAAGCATTTGGACTGCACCCAGTACTGATAACGCGCACTGGAAACGACGAACTTCGCCGTGAATTACTTGCGGTGATAAAGGATGCCGGTATGGATGATTGCGGTATACAGCTTGATGTTTCTCATCCAACTGGTCAAGTGATGGTGCATATGGAAGGGCGCGAACACCGTTTTGAAATTCTGCCGGAGCAGGCATATGACTACATACATGCTGGCATAACACATATGATTACTTTGGCAGTGCGTCCGCAACTGATATATTTTGGCACCTTGGCCCAGCGTAGTGCAAAGTCCGCTCAGGCCCTGGGCGCATTGATCCGAAGCAGCAACGCGCCCCGCTTTTTGGATATTAATTTGCGTAAACCTTGGTATGACGCACCCACCTTAGAACGCTCTCTGAGACACGCAAACCTGGTAAAAATAAATCGGGAAGAGTTGGATATACTGACATCGTTATTCCGGTTATCCGGTAAAAATCAAGTGCAAAATGCTGATGCGTTGGTCAGATGTTTTGGTCTGGACCGCGTATTGGTGACATGTGGTGAACGAGGAGCTTGGCAACTCGACAACGAAGGTAAAGTAGAAGGTGTTGAAGGATCCGCATCTTCACGGCCACTAATGGATACGGTCGGTGCAGGGGACGGTTTTGCCTCTGTTTACATCTTAGGCTTATTGCGCGGCTGGCCGTCTACGCTTACCTTGTCGCGTGCCAATGACTTTGCTGCTACTTTGTGCGAAATACGAGGAGCAATTCCAGATTCTCCGGACTTTTACGAACCGTTCATAAAGGATTGGAATATATGACGATGGATCTGATCAATAACGAAAACCCATTGTACATTTTGATGATTAGTCCGCACGGCTTGATCAGAGGAAATAACATGGAGCTGGGGCGAGATGCTGATACTGGCGGACAAACTACCTATGTGGTGGAGCTAGTGCGTGCATTAGCACGCCATTGCGATGTCGGGCAAGTTGATTTGTTGACGCGGCTGATTGATGATCCCGCAGTATCTCCGGATTATTCCCAGCCCATTGAAGAAGTTAGTAACGGCGCACGTATACTGCGCCTGCCTTTCGGTCCATCGCATTACATACGCAAGGAATTGCTGTGGCCTCATCTCGATCAACTGGTGGATCGCAGCCTACATTTTTTGCGCCAGCAGGGACGATTGCCGGATCTGATACATACACATTACGCCGACGCAGGGTATGTAGGGCAGCAGCTATCACTGCTCCTTGGCATACCTCAGGTGCACACGGGGCATTCACTGGGGCGCCCTAAGCAGTCGCGCTTATTGGCAAGTGGTCGGAAAAAGCACGCTATTGAACGTCAGTTCAATTTCGAACGCCGCATCGCGGTAGAAGAGGATTTGCTGGTAAGCGTTAACATGGTGGTCACCAGCACGCGGCAAGAGGTTACCGAACAGTATGGCATGTATCACAATCATGATCGTAGTCGCTTTGTCGTGATTCCGCCAGGTACAGACATTACGCGCTTCTCGCCGCCGGGGCGTAGAAAAATTAATCCTAATGTTATGCAAATGGTAGATAAATTTCTATCGAATCCAGCCAAGCCGATAATACTTACAATTTGCCGCCCTTCCATTCACAAGAATCTGAAGGGTCTGATTGAAGCTTATGGAGGTAATACTGAGCTACAGGAAAGGGCTAATCTGGTTATTGTCTCCGGCAATCGCGACGACATTCGTGAACTGGATGAAGCCTCGCAGAAAGTATTGAGGGAACTGTTGCTGGATATAGATCGTTATGATTTATGGGGGTGCGTAGCGATACCCAAACACCATGCTGCCGAAGATGTGCCGGAGCTATACCGTTTGGCTGCGCGCCGCCGCGGTGTATTTGTCAATCCGGCACTTACCGAACCATTTGGCTTGACCTTGATTGAAACTGCCGCGAGTGGTTTGCCCTTTGTAGCTACCGAAGATGGTGGACCGCGGGATATTTTGGCGAATTGTTGTAATGGTTTGTTGGTGAACCCGTTGGATCCGGTTGCTATTGCTGCGGCATTATCCAACGTATTATCGGACAAGCAGCAATGGCGGATGTGGTCGAAGAATGGCGTCATAGGCGCACGCCGTCATTATAGTTGGGATGCTCACGTAAGCAAATATATGAAGGAAGTACGTAGACTGCTGCACCGTGATCGCAAGCGCATGCGGCGTCAGATTTCATTCACCATGCAAGACGGCAAATCACCCATGCCGCTGGCGCGAAAGGCCTTGGTCAGCGATATAGACAACACTTTGCTTGGGAACAAAAAAGGATTGAAGCAGTTGATTAGCTGGCTAGAAAAGCATGCAGGATCAGTCGTCTTCGGTGTCGCTACTGGACGTTCTCTGGAAAGTGCAGTAAAAATTCTTAAGAATTCACGGGTCCCAATTCCGAATGTACTAATCACCTCAGTTGGAAGCGAAATCAATTATGGCCCTAGGCTACAACCGGACGTCGGCTGGGCCAACCGCATTGCCCATCTATGGCGACGTGATGCACTGGAGCAGGTTTTGTCCGGCCTGCCGGGGTTGATACTTCAAACTGCTGAGAACCAGCGTAAATTCAAGCTAAGCTATAACGTGATATCAAAGAAGATGCCCTCACTGCAGGATTTATATCGATTGTTGCGGGAACATCGGTTGCATGCGCGACTTATCTATTCGCACGAAGAATTTTTAGACGTATTGCCGATACGTGCCTCCAAGGGGCATGCCATCCGCTATCTGGCTTATAAATGGGGACTGCCCCTAGAGAATTTTCTGGTGGTAGGTGACTCCGGCAATGACAAAGAGATGTTGCTCGGTGATACGCTGGGGATAGTGGTTGGTAACTACAGTCCGGAGCTTGAGCCGCTGCGCGACTTGGAGCAGATATATTTTGCTCAAGGTCACCAAGCTGACGGTATTCTGGAAGGGCTGGTGCACTATAACTGGCGAATTGAGCATAACAAATAATTCCAGGCGCATATATTCATGTATGAACAGATTTCACATTCTTTGCTCAATGACATTCTGGTTGAACTGAAGAAAAAAACTAAGCCGCAGAATATGCAATTTTTCTATACTCGGCTGGGAGCAAATTTCTACGCCATTTACTCGTTATTCAATACGCTTTATGGAGAGCATCCAGACTCGAAGAAACACATCCTGCATCTAGTGGAAACACTAATGCACCAATATATCAGCCGGCCTAGTCATCTTAAGAAAATTGATCTGGAGCGAGAAAAAGATCACAACTGGTTTCTAAGTCAGAAATGGATAGGCATGGCGCTGTACTGTAATGGTTATGCTGACAACCTGAAAGATATGCTGTCCAGATTGAATTATCTTCAAGAACTGGGGGTTAATCTAGTGCACATCATGCCTATCTGCGATTGTCCCGAAGGCAAAAGTGATGGCGGATATGCCGTAAGAGATTTTTGCAAGATTGATAGCCGCTTCGGTACCTTCGAAGATTTTGATGAATTGGTTGCTAACCTAAAAAAGCGAGACATGCTGCTGACACTGGATGTGGTCGTCAATCATACCTCCGATCAGCATGAGTGGGCTAAGAAAGCACGAGAGGGCGATAAGGCATATCAAGATTATTACTTCATCTTTGATGACCGGTCGATTCCGGATATCTATGAAGAATCCATGCCGGAAGTATTTCCAGAAACTGCACCCGGAAACTTCACTTGGGATGAGGCGATGGGTAAATGGGTGATGACCGTGTTTAATCGCTATCAATGGGATTTAAACTACCGGAACCCAGCAGTTTTTATAGAGATGCTAGACATCATCCTGTTTTGGGCAAATCGTGGCGCGGATATTCTGCGGCTTGATGCAGTGGCATTTATGTGGAAGAAAATGGGCAGTTCTTGCCAAAATGAGCGCGAAGCGCACCTAATTTTGCAATTGATGAAGGATTGCTGCCAAGTTACCGCTCCCGGTGTGCTGTTTATCGCGGAAGCCATCGTTGCACCTACCGAGATCATCAAATACTTCGGGGAAGATGCCATCAATGCTAAAGAATGTGAGATCGCCTATAACGCGACTTTCATGGCGCTGCTATGGGATGCAGTGGCGACAAAAAAGGCCATACTGCTTAACAAAGGGATACAAAATATTCCTTCAAAACTTGAGCGGGCAACTTGGCTCAATTACGTGCGCTGTCATGATGATATTGGCTGGGGTTTCAGCGACGACGATATTGTCACTGCTGGTTATGAGCCGCAGTCGCATCGGCGCTTTTTAGTGGATTATTTTACTGGGAATTACGAAGGATCGCTTTCGGCCGGACTTGCCTTCGGGAGAAATTCGCAGACCGGCGATGCGCGTATCTCCGGATCGCTGGCTTCACTCGCTGGACTCGAGCGTGCGCTAAAAAATAACGACCCCGATGCCATTAATATGGCCATCAAAATTATTCTCCTACTACACGGAATGATCCTTTCGTTCGGCGGTATTCCGATGCTTTACTACGGAGATGCGATCGGAACACTAAATGATGATTCCTATCTTAATGATGAATCAAAAAACGACGACAGTCGCTGGATACACCGCCCGAAGATGAACTGGGAAAAAGCTATGCACAGAACACAACCAGGAACAGTTGAGTACAGCATCTTCAATGCAGTAAAGAAAATGATTTCAATACGCAAAGAAATACCAGCTTTTGCAGATAGAAACAATCGTGAGTTATTGAACGTAGATAATCCCCATCTTTTTGTGTTTTCACGATTTGATCAAATCAATAGCAGCTCGCGCGTTTTGGTCATTGGAAACTTTAATGATGAACCGCAATTTCTGGATCTATCACCTTTGCAGCGCATGGGATTTTTTCAGTACGATTCAATCAAAAATTTATGTAATGGAGAATCTTTGCATGCAATGAATGGGAATCTAATGATTCCTGCACGGTCTTTTTACTGGCTGGAGGCATGATAATTGTTAGTGCAAGCCCGATTACCCTGACATTCTGAAATGTCTCTATTTACAACCATAATGATAATGATTATCATTATGGTTGTAATAATATATAAATAAAGCGCCTGATTTGGATATGAAATATCTTTGCTCAGATAGTAATATTATGTATGAACAAAGACTTATGCAATAGCAGAACTATTTGCATATTTTTCATCCTAACGCACATTGCAGTAGACGCCACCCCTGATCATGAAAGAAACTTTGAGGTGGGAGGTGGCGGGGAGAGGTCGCACAGATTTTTTGGTGACTTGATCCCGCACTCTAACGTGACCCGCCGAACTGACTCGAACCCCGGATTGCTTCCATAGAGAGCGCACGTTAAACAGGCCGAAGGCAGATAATTGCCTTCAGGCATTTTCAGTTCCGGCATCCGCCGCCTTCCATTCACGAGTATAAATTGAATGGAGGAATTATGGAATTGGTCGCGCTTTACAAACGTGTTATTGGACTCGATGTGCATCAAGCACAGATTACGGCCTGCGCACTGATCGAAGAATGCGACGGTTTGATACGAATTGAGCAGCGTCAGTTTGGTACATTCAAGAAAGACCGACGCGCGCTGGCGCAGTGGGTGGTTCAATTGCAGCCTGACGAAGTTGTGATGGAAAGCACCGGCATCTACTGGAAAAGTCCTTACGCGGCATTGGAGGCGGCAGACATTCGTGCAAAGTCGTGAACGCCCGGCATGTCAAAAATGTTCCCGGACGCAAAACAGATATCAACGATGCACAATGGCTGGCAACGTTGTCGCGTGCCGGATTGCTGCGTGCATCGTTTATTCCGCCCGCAAAATGCGCGAATTGCGTTTGATTGCCCGGCAACGGCAAAAGCTGACCGGACAGCTTGCATCTGAAAAGAATCGTTTACACAAGATTCTCGCCGATGGCGGCATACGCCTGGGTGTCGTGGTCAGCGATGTTCATGGACAATCGGCCCGCGCCATGATCAAGGCGCTTATCGCAAACAAAATGCCCCAGGAGGTTTTGAAATTCGCATCACGACGGCTCAAAGCCAGCCGTGAAGAATTGTTCGATGCCTTGCAGGGAGAATTAACCGAAAGCCACCGCTTCGTGCTCAATGAATTGATGCAGCATATCGAGGAAATCGAACAACGCATCGCTCGGTTTGACCAACGCTTGCTTGCCGGACTGGAAAGCGAACACAACTGGCTGGTGTTACTGCAAACTCTGCCCGGTGTCGATCGGCCATGCTGCTGGTAGAAATCGGCAACAATATGGATGCCTTTGGCAGCGCGGATCGCCTGTGTTCATGGGTTGGTATCTGTCCAGGCAATAACGAATCAGCAGGTAAGCATAAATCCGGGCGGACACGCAAAGGCAACGCTTATGTTCGTCGTCTTCTATGTGAATTTGCTCACGCTGCCAGCCGAACCACTTCTGCTTTTAAAGCAAAGTTCAGCTCACTCATCGTGCGCCGTGGATACAAGCGCGCCATTGTGGCACTGGGACACAAAATATTACGCACCATCTTCTTCATGTTCAAGCGGCGCCAACATTACCGGGACAGCGCCACTGACTATGAGAAACTTTCGGTTCAGCGTAATGCTGCACGTTGGATCAAAACGCTGATTCAACACGGCTTTATCAAAACAGCGCAATCCTAAAAATTGCGCCAATTGTTATATGGTCTTAGCTGGCCAGGGTTTTGCGCCTGTTTAGTGGTTTCTTTCACGTTAAACTGAATTGACTCGAGCGTTCATATGCTACAAGACTATTTTTTGCAGAAATTTTGTTCACTGGAGAAAGATTACATGCATAAAATCAAGGGATCGTACCCGCTCAGTATCTTGCTGGAATATCGCGGTTTATGAATCACCATTTTGTGATTCCTGGCATCGAGGAATGAAGAGGAGAATATAAGCAGACTATTTGCGTGTTCTAACCTGACCATCCTTGTGATGGGAATTCGACAGACACAATTCCTCTCAAATGCCAAAATATCCCGAACCCATCTAATACGCACAGATTTCCCACGAAGAAGAAAAAAGCTTCAGCATTTTTACAAGTATCTTATTATTTGGCGTCCCCAACGAGATTCGAACTCGTGTTACCGCCGTGAAAGGGCGATGTCCTAGGCCTCTAGACGATGGGGACAAATTTTATGTCGTTATAGCGCGTTCTATCAATGATGAACTGGTGGAGATAAGCGGGATCGAACCGCTGACCTCTTGCATGCCATGCAAGCGCTCTCCCAGCTGAGCTATACCCCCTGATCAAAGGAAGGGGGGATTATACTGATGCCTTGATTCATTGTAAAGAAAAGATCAATCAGTAAAACGGTTCAGACGGTTGTTCATGCGGGCGAGCGTTTCTTCACGGCCAAGCAATTCCAATACCGCATCAATGGAAGGCGTGTGAACCTCACCGGTCACCATAACCCGCAGTGGCATCGCGATTTTTGGCAATTTGACATTATGATCCTTGGCTGCTGTTTTTATTTCAGCGTGAATAGATTCGCGCGTCCATTCAATATGGTTAAATTTTTCTATCAGAGCGGCTAGAATGGGTTTTGCTTCTGCGGTCAGATGTTGCGTTTTCAATTCATCGGCGGGCTCCAATGGCCTGTAAAAGTAAACTGCAGCGTCCGCAAGTTCTTCGATGGTATTTACTCTTTCCTTTAGTAAATTTACAACACGCGCTAAATCAGGGCCGCCGGTAACATGGCAATTGTCTTTTGCCAGGAAAGGAACGACCAATTCAGCCAAGCGCGCATTATCGGTTTTTTTAAGATACTGCTGGTTGATCCAATGCAGCTTCTCCGGATTGAATTTTGCCGGGGAGCGGCTAATCGCCGATAAGTCAAACCACTCAACCAATTGCTCGCGGCTGAAAATTTCTTCATCGCCATGCGACCATCCGAGTCTTGCCAGATAGTTCAACAGGGCTTCCGGTAAATAACCGTCTTCACGATATTGAATAACTGAGACAGCGCCATGCCGTTTGGATAAACGCTCGCCATTGGCGCCCAATATCATGGGGACATGCGCATATTCTGGTAATGGCGCATTCAGAGCTTTAAGAATATTGATTTGGCGCGGCGTATTATTGACGTGATCATCGCCGCGGATTACATGACTGATGTTCATATCCAGATCGTCAATCACCACACTGAAATTATAAGTCGGTACGCCATCGCCGCGTAACAAAACCAAATCATCCAATTCACTATTGGCGACAGTAATGCGTCCCTTAATTTGATCATTAATTGTGACATGACCTTCCAATGGATTTTTCAATCGAAGCACTGGCTTTACACCCGCGGGTGGTGTTTTTTTTGAATCGCGCCAGCGGCCATCGTAGCGTGGTTTTAGGCCGGCAGCCAATTGCTGCTCGCGCATTATATCCAGTTCTTCTTTGGTGGCGTAGCAATGATAGGCATGGTTGTTCTGTATCAATTGCTCGGCAACTTCATGATAACGTGCTAACCGCTGCATCTGATAGAACGGTCCTTCATCATAATCCAGCCCTAGCCATGCCATGCCATCAAGGATTGCCTGTATTGACTGTTGGGTCGAACGTTCCAGATCAGTGTCTTCAATGCGCAGAATAAATTTACCGCCAAGTTTGCGTGCATAGGCCCAGGAAAAAAGAGCGGTGCGCGCGCCACCAATGTGGAGATAACCGGTCGGGCTCGGTGCAAATCGTGTACGTACCATCATGATTGTTGTGTCTACTGTTATGCTAAGTATAAGAATTCGATAGTTTACGCGATTCCGTAAAGACGGTGTTTCTTTTGCCTGGACTTTAGCCGGTATGATGTATGTTGATAACAGCTTGTAGGCTTAAGCCGGTTATAATGTTAACAATCTAATCCAATTGATTTTTTTCTGCTTGTATGACAATAAAGTATTTGGTAAATGACTGACTTAATTCATGATCTGATTTTTAAAGCGGCTGATCACACGCCCGATGCTGAAGCATTGTTGTACCAAGATCAGACAATGAGTTATTCCTTTTTGGCCGGAGAAATTGAGACAAAAGCAAATGGTTTGCGTGCACTGGGTTTAAGCCGCAGTGAACGTGTCGCTGTTTATCTTGAGAAACGCCTGGAGACAGTGGTGGCATTATTTGCTGCCTCTGCGGCAAGTGGTGTATTTGTTCCGGTGAATCCAGTATTAAAACCCGAACAGGTGGCTTACATTCTGGCCGATTGTAATGTTCGAGTGCTAGTCACTTCATTGGAACGCTTGAAATTACTGCAAGGGGTTTTGTTGTCTTGTCATGATCTGCATACAGTTGTTGTGGTAGATGCTAAGGATGAACTTCCGGCTATTGCCGGTCTTCTCGTTATGAGTTGGGAAACATTACACGCTGCAAACCGGATTTACACTGCATTCCCCACGATCGATAGTGATATGGCGGCGATTCTCTATACTTCCGGCAGTACCGGTAAACCCAAGGGAGTTGTGCTTTCACATCGTAACCTGGTGGCAGGTGCAAAAAGTGTAACGCAGTATTTAGGAAATCAATGCGATGACCGGATTCTGACCGTGTTGCCACTGAGTTTCGATTATGGATTGAGTCAGCTCACTACTGCATTTTATACCGGTGCGGCAAGTGTTTTGATGAATTATCTGTTGCCACGTGACATTATCCAGATTATCAGAGAACAAAAGATCACCGGCCTTGCGGCGGTTCCGCCGTTGTGGATTCAACTGGCTCAGTTGGACTGGGGGCAAGTGTCTTCATTGCGTTATATCACCAGTTCAGGTGGCACCATGCCGCGCTCGACATTGGAACGATTGCGTAAAGCATTGCCGGCTACGCAAATATTCTTGATGTATGGCTTTACTGAAGCCTTCCGCTCAACTTATCTGGCGCCGGAGGAGCTGGATCGGCGTCCAGATTCTATCGGCAAAGCGATACCAAATGTTGAAGTACTGGTGTTACGCGAAGATGGGTCACACTGTGCGCCGGGTGAACCAGGAGAACTGGTGCATCGGGGTGTCTTAGTCGCGATGGGTTATTGGAATGATATGGAAAAAACAGCGATGTGTTTTAAACCGGTTAAACCGTGTCAGCCTGGTTTACCGCTTGCGGAAATTGCCGCTTGGTCAGGTGACACCGTGCAGATGGATGAGAAGGGGTTTCTATATTTTATTGAACGTCGCGATGCGATGATCAAAACCTCGGGTTACCGGGTCAGCCCGACGGAAGTGGAGGAAGTTATCTATGCTACGGAATGTGTCGCAGAAGCCATTGCCATCGGAGTTCCGCATCCGGTGCTGGGGCAAGCGATTGTGGTGATTGTGACAGCACGGAAAGCTATTCAGTTGAAAACTGATAATTTGTTGGCGGCGTGCAAGCGGCATTTGCCCGCTTATATGCAGCCGAGTCATATTGAAGTGCGTGAAGGGAATCTGCCGCGTAATCCGAACGGTAAAATAGACCGCAAATTCCTTTTCTACGAAGTGCAGCATTTATTTACGGGAGACGCGCAATGAACAACTTACCCCCAGAGCATGCTCCACTTGTGCAATTTTCCGTGAAGGATGATTGCCTGCAAATAGGCGGTATTGCACTGACTCGATTAGCGCAACGAATTGGATCGACACCATTCTATGCGTATGACCGGCAAAAGATTTCAGAGCGAATTGCTTTGCTGCGCCAGCATCTGCCTGCTGGGATTCTGCTGCATTACGCGATGAAAGCCAATCCGATGCCTGCAGTGGTACAACATTTGGCGGGGTTGGTTGATGGAGTGGACGTCGCTTCTGCGGGGGAAATGAAAACGGCATTGGATACAACGCTATCGCCTGAGAAAATCAGCTTCGCCGGACCAGGGAAAAAAGAGCATGAACTGCGCAGCGCTATCGCTGCCGGTGTCGTTCTCAATCTGGAATCCGAACAGGAAATGGAATTGGTCGCGCAATTGGGCGAATATTTAGGCATTATTCCAAATGTGGCCATTCGGTGAATCCGGATTTTGAACTCAAATCTTCCGGAATGAAAATGGGTGGCGGACCCAAACCATTTGGCGTAGACGCTGAACGTGTGCCTGATATGCTGATCCGGTTGAGTTTGCTCGGATTAAATTTTGTGGGTTTTCATATATTCAGCGGCTCGCAGAATCTGAATGCAACAGCGATTCAGGAAATGCACACAAAAACTTTCCAACTGGGTATTCGACTTGCAGAACATGCACCATCACCTGTACGGTTGTTCAATATTGGCGGTGGTTTTGGTGTTCCTTATTTCCCCGGAGATCAAACATTGAATATTGCTGCCATTGGTGAGAATTTGCAGCACTTGATGCCGGAAGTAAAACGGCAATTTCCCGATGTCCGGATCGCGATCGAATTAGGCCGATACATGGTGGCAGAAGCAGGGGTTTATGTATGCCGGGTTCTGGAACGAAAGGTATCGCGAGGACAAACCTTTCTCGTGACCGATGGGGGACTGCATCATCATTTGGCTGCTTCCGGTAATTTTGGTCAGGTAATCCGCAAAAATTATCCTGTCATCATCGGAAATAAAGTTCGGGGCGCTGACAGGGAAATCGTTTCGGTCGTGGGACCGCTTTGCACGCCATTGGATCTGTTGGCCGATCAAATGCAAATGGCCAAAGCATCGGTTGATGATCTGGTTGTTATATTGCAGTCGGGTGCCTATGGTTTGACTGCCAGCCCGACAGCATTTCTTAGTCATCCTATACCGATCGAAGTGTTGGTTTAACTTCGAATCAATCACGAGACGGATTGTTTGTTAGTTCTAGCGCAAGATTAGTCTATACCCAAAGTTCATCGCACTGCACCGGTCTGTTGTTTATTGTGCACAGGCTTATATCTTTATTGTGATTCTTCCATTAAAAGAAAAAGATCTGTTGAATATTCGCTTTAAATGTACTTAAATGCTTGCTGCAATTAACATATATTACTTATTGAATGAGAGAGTATTTGATTTGTGAAATTGAAAATAGAAAATGCGCTGTAGTTCCCGCGCTTATTCGATTATGACATTGTGCGAATGCGGTTTACTATTTTTACTCATTGTCTAGACTAGGAGACTGTCAATAGTGATCAGCTAGACGATTCATCAAAAATTTACTATTACTAACTAATTCTTAGTTGAATGATTAAGAGTTAAGCTCAATAATTTTTGAATGTGGGTATAGCCGACCACTTATAACTCAACTGGGTAACTCTATGAGTGATATGTATAATAACTTTCAGAAGTATTTTGAAATTGTAGAAGCTAATACAAATGAACTGCTTGAGATTGTTTATCGAATCCGTTATCAGGTATTTTGTGTAGAGCACGACTTTCTTGATGCTTCACTTTACCCGGATAAACTGGAAAAAGACAATTACGATAATCATTCTTCTCATGTTCTTTTACGATTTCGCTCATCGGGAGATTTTATTGGAGCAGTCCGATTAATATTATTCGACCCATTGCAGCCTGAAAAGTTATTTCCGGTCGAGTTATATACGCAACTTGATCCAACGCTTTGTAATATCAAAGCGTTGCCACGTCAGCATATTGCTGAGATTTCCCGTTCTGTTGTTGTGAAACAGTTTGATCGGCGTAGAGGAGAGCGTCGTGAATCTAGAGCAGATGTGACCGATGAGAGTAGTGCCGAAAGAAACCGGCGAGCTTCGGACAGACGATCTACACCGCACTTAAGTTTAATGCTAATGGCTGCTGTCATGCGTATGTCAATCAAACACAATATCAGATATTGGATTTCCGCTAAGGATCCCGCTCTCAATAGACTGCTTGGTTATAATGGTTTGAGTTTTAATCCAATCGGCCCACCCGTTAATTATCATGGTATTCGCCGACCTTATTATGTAAAAGTAGACGATTTATTAAATAGGATGTACAAGGATCATCGTGATATTTGGGGAATCTTGACGGAGTATGGTAAATATCATCCGATTCATATTAACTAAAAGGATAGTGTTGAATTAGGAATACGGTTCTTAAATTTATTTCATTTCACTATACGAATCCAATTAATAAGGCGTTGTTTGTTAAAGATTAGAGCCTATTTTTGTTTTGCTCTAGCGATATGCCTTCTGGGCATAAAAACTGAAGTCAAAGCAAATGATCACTATGAAATTGTGACTAATACAGGGGTCAACGAGAAAGTACTCTCAGTCAACTCGTTGCGCTCTATATTCAGTATGCATTTGAAGACCTGGTCTGACGGTACCAAGATTAGAGTTTTTGTATTTTCCGATGACGATCAACTGCATCAAAATTTTTCCAAGGAAAAATTAAACGTATTTCCTTATCAATTGAGATCCACATGGGACCGGCTAGTATACTCTGGAACCGGCCAAGCACCCGTCAAAGTAAATTCAGCTGAAGAGATGCTTGCTAAGGTTGCTAATACGCCTGGTGCAATAGGTTATTTATGGAGAAAAAATATTAATGAAAATGTTAGCGTACTCCAAATTAAGTAACTATTTTATAGCCTCTCTCAAGTGGATAACTAGGCGATTTGGTCTTGTTATTTTGTATCGGCTGCTTTTCAGCGCATGCGCAAGAACCCAATCAGGTACAGAAGCAATCTGAATCTATAAAATCGCCCGTTAAATGGCTGCAAACATCGGAGTTACCCGCACAAGCTGCTGGACCGGACAGTGCGAAAGAAAAACCTGGAGTGGTGAGTGAGGCGATAAATTGGTTTCGAAGAACAGATCTTCCCGCCGATTTGCAAATCCATGGATTCGCCAGCCAGGCTTATATAACGACTTCAGATAATGATGTTTTTGGGAATAGTGATAAAGGCGGTAGCTTTGGGCTTTACAGAGCTGGACTGAATGCTTCCGTGCGGCTATTGCCCTAGACTTTTATTGTCGTCGCAAATGTTGTCACGCCGGGCAGGTGAGGGAACCCCGGCTACGCCACGCCTTGATTTTGGATTTCTGGATTATCGAATATACTCGCATGAAGCCAACCAATTTGGTATACGCGTCGGCAGATTGAAAAATCCATTTGGCTTCTATAATGATACGCGTGATGTACCATTCACACGCCCTAGCATCATGTTGCCGCAATCAATTTATTTTGATAGAACACGTAATTTTGGTCTTTCAGGAGATTCCGTGCAATTATACGGAGAAACTGCTGTTTCCAATTGGGGTACAGTTTCGACTCAATTTGGAGTATGGTGGCCGATAGTCCATAACAGGGACACGGAAGTGGCTGTTCTTGGTAAACCACAACCGGGGCATTTAACGAGAGAGGCTTCTTACATTGGCAGAGGGGTTTTTGAAACGAATGATAAACGGCTTCGCCTGGCTGTTAGTGGAATATGGTTTAATACATGCTATGATCCAGTAGGAAGGAATGACTGCAATTGGGACCCGGTTCATTTCAATTCTCCCCGGTCTATTTTTCCGCCCAATATAATGCTGAACGTTGGACCTTGACCTCTGAATATGCAATACGTCACTTTAAGTATGATAAAGATTTTAACGTTAAGTCACTAAATGGCCTTGATTTCTTTGGAGAAAGTTTTTACTTTCAAGGTGAATATCGCTTTACTCCAAAATGGGAAGCTATTTTGCGTTACGATGTGCTTTTTACCGATAGAGATTCCGGGAATCAATTAGAAGAAGCGCCTCTTACTCCTAGTATTAAGGGGCGAAGGTACCGCAGCATGAGATGGAAGATCTCTCTGGGCAGCAGTTTAATACTGTTGGCTGTTGTGATGATGTTTTGCTTTATTAGTTATCTGGGTTTAATGGCCAATTTCGACAATCAGCGGGATGTCGAATATAGACGATATTCCAGAGAAATCAATAGCCTGATCAAGAATACTTCGCAGAATTTATATCAGTTGGCTGAAATGATTCCGTTTTTAGACGGAATGAAAAATGCTTTACTCAAAAGTGATGGCGAGGGTATTAGCAGAGCTTTCGATCAACACTGGGCATTGCTGCAATTTCATAATGGTGTTGAGTTTGTCCATTTTTATAACCCTGTTAATCAACTGAATGCGAGCTGGGATAGTTTGGATACGAATATTGATGGCAATATTCTGCTGCCAACTTGGGTAAGTCATGTCAATCAGTCTGAACGGCCGATCAATCCTTTGCTTTGCAGGGAAAGCTGCATACAGTACATCGTAGCGCCGCTATTGGTAGAAGGGAGGAAAGCGGGCGTAGTGGTCATGGGAATTTCTTTAGCCGATGTATTTCTAGCCTTCAAACGGATAGCGGGCGCTGATATTGGTTTGTTAATTAAGGAACAGAATAATCTGCTGCTCCAAAATGATTTCGATTATTTGCGCTGGAATGTTCATATCCCCGCGCTTACCAACAAAGAAAGAAATCGTGACGTTCTCAATAAGACTGCTCAGATTTATCCGGACATGTCGTCACTCAATGATGGTGTTCAGATCCGCTGGAATGATCAATATCTGCAATTAAAATTATTCCCTCTCACTTCGTATGAACCCGACAAGGCCCATTTGGTTGTAATTACCGATGTGACGGCTGCAGTGAATAATATTCATGATTCCATCTGGAAAATTGCATTAATCGGTTTGCTTGGGCTTATCTTCTCTGAGATTTTATTATTCCTGATTTTTACCAGGTTACTTGCAAAACTAAAAGATGTGGTTTTTTTGCTCCCGCTTCTTGCTAGCGGGCAATTTGAGAAATTTCGACTGTCACTGGCCTCAGCAGACCGCGCACCGCATTTTAGGGATGAAGTGGATACGTTATCTGAAGCCGCCGTGTCTTTATCACTCCAACTGGAAAAACTAGAGCAAGAAGTATCTACCCGGACAACGATGCTGATTGAGCAAAAAAATGCGCTCAGCAAGGAAAGAGATTTTGTGGGGAATTTGCTGGATACGGCACAAGCTATAGTTCTGACACAGAATTCTGAAGGCGGAATCATTTCACTAAATGCGTATGGAGAGATGTTGACTCGCTATACGGAGAGTGAGTTGCTGGGTAAGTCTTTTCTAAATATTTTGATTCCGGAGTATGAATCGCAAGATCTGCTTTCGCGCTTTAAAGAGATACAAGCCGGTCAAAGAATGCAATTACGTCATGAAGCCATTACTCATTGCAAAGATGGGGCAACGCGGCATGTTGCTTGGTTACATTCACATTTGTCCACGCAGTCTGTGGATGATCCGTCTATTTTATCGGTGGGTCTGGATGTCACCGAATATAAACGGGTTGAGGGACATCTGGCTTGGCTGGCCGATCATGATCCTTTGACAAACATGTTTAACCGGCGCCGTTTTAGCGAAGAGCTGGAGCAAGTGTTAAGCCGTGCAGAACGCTATCAGCATCCAGGTGCTTTACTATTCTTTGATCTGGATCGCTTTAAATATATTAATGACACCAGCGGGCATCAGGCCGGCGATACGTTGCTTAAAATGGTTGCTGGTATGTTGGCGCAGACCATTCGGACAGATGATATAACAGGCCGTTTGGGGGGGGATGAATTTGCAATCATCTTGCCGGAAATCAATGCTGGCGGCGCAATAGAAGTTGCCAAAAAAGTCTTGGATCAGTTGGGTATGGCACAATTAACCATTAGCAATCGTACCCATAAAATTTCAGCCAGTATCGGTATTGCATTATTTCCTGAACACGGTGCTAATATTCATGACTTGCTGGCTGCTGCCGATCTTGCCATGTATCAGGCAAAGGCGATGGGGCGGAATGCCTGGTACCTTTTTTCTGATAAAGACCGTAGCCGTGAACGGATGCACACATTAGTTTACTGGAAGGAGAAGATTGAGTATTCCCATTTGCATGATAATTTCGTCCTTTACTTGCAACCTATCATGCATGTTAAATCGAAACAAATCTCTCACTATGAGGTATTGTTGCGCATGCAGGAAAAGGATGGTTCAGTGTTGTCGCCTGCCGACTTTATTCCTGCTGCTGAGCATACCGGGTTAATTCATGCAATTGATCACATGGTGCTACGTAAAGCTATTGCTCAGGTCGCTAAAATATATCAAGCCGGGTTCAAGGTTAGCTTTTCAATCAATTTATCCGCGCATGCCTTTAATGATCCTGAGCTATTGCCAATCCTGAAACAAGAATTGTTAACGCAAGACATGGATCCGGCATGTGTAATGTTTGAAATAACCGAAACCGCGGCATTAGAAGACTTACCCGGTGCACGTGGGCTGATGATAGAAATTAAAGAACTGGGTTGTGGTTTTGTACTGGATGATTTCGGTGTTGGTTTTTCTTCTTTTTATTATTTAAGGGAATTGCCGGTTGATGTGGTTAAAATTGATGGTTCGTTTATACGTAATTTATCTGAAAGCAGTGATGATTTGATTCTGGTCAATGCCTTATGTAGTGTAGCCAGAGGATTTGGTAAGAAAATTACAGCGGAGTTCGTCGAGAGCGCCGAAATACTTACTTTAATAGAAAAAATGGATATTGATTATGCACAAGGGTATTACATCGGCAAGCCTGCGCCAGCAGCTACGTTTTTCATGAAACCAGATTCTGAATAACGAATACTCGTAATTATCACAAGAGCAATAAAGCCGGCAGTTTTTAGGTTTAAAGTGTGACGACTGACAATTGTTCCGGTATGCATGCTGTCCAATTGAGTTTCTGTTGAATCGCAGTAACCAGCGCAGAGGAATTGCTGAATTCACCATGTACGACAAAAATCTTTTCAGGCATTTTCTGGAAGTGCCGCAACCAGTTGATTAAAGCTGCCTGATCGGCATGCGCCGAGAGTCCGCCGATGGTATAAATGGTTGCTTTGACATGAACATCCTCACCGAAGATCCTAACTTTCCGGGCGCCGTCGACTAATCGCCTTCCCAAAGTTCTTTCCGCCTGAAATCCGGTAATCAGTATGCTGCACTCGGATCTGTCAAGATTGTATTTTAGATGATGTTTGATACGTCCTGCATCGCACATACCACTGGCTGAAATAATGATAAGCCCATGTTTCTTGTGATTAAGCTGCATGGATTCCTCAATATCCTGCACAAAATGTATTTGTGGTTTTCTGACATTTTTATTCATCCACTGCAGCGCATCGGAAGCTTCTTTGTCAAGCAATGCAATATGTTTGAGCGTTATTTCTGTCGCCGCTCGTGCCATCGGTGAATCAACGTAAATATCCATTTCTCCTAGTTTGCCTTGGCGATAGAGGTCAATCAGCAGAAACAGCAGATCCTGAGTACGGCCAACGGTGAAAGCCGGTATGATTACATTGCCGCCTTTATGGATAAGTGTATGGTTGATCGCATGAACCAATTCATCCATGGTGTCTGGCATAGTCCGATGCAACCGGTTGCCATAAGTTGATTCGATCAGCAGGATATCTGCTTTCTGGATGAAAGTGGGGTCACGCACAATCGGGTGACCGGGTTGTCCCAGGTCGCCCGAGAATACAATTTTTTTGTAATTCGAGTGCTTTTTGACCCATAGCTCAATGATGGCTGAACCGAGAATGTGGCCAGCATCGCGGAAACAACAGCGTACGGATGGATGGGGATTAATTTCTGTATTGTAATCCACGCGGATTAATTGCTTGAGAAGTACTTCCGCCTGAGTGACGGTATATAGCGGGGCAAGCTCCTGCGTTGATCGGCTGTAATGGCGGGATTTATTGCGCCACTCGATTTCTTTTTCCTGAATATAGGCGCTATCCTTGAGCATGACCTGAAGTAAATCGGCGGTTGCCGCGGTGCAGTATACCGGGCCTCGGAAGCCCCAAGCACTCAGCCGCGGCAATAGGCCGGAATGGTCAATATGGGCGTGGGTTAGTAAAACAAAATCAATCGTTTTAGGATCGAATTTAAAAGCAGTGCGGTTTTTTCTGTCCGCCTCCCGGCCGCCTTGAAACATACCGCAATCAACCAGAAATCGTATTGTTCCAGTTTCGATGAGATAACTGGATCCGGTCACTTCACCGGCTGCGCCTAAGAAAGTAAGTTGCATCGCATTAAATACCCATCATTAATTTATAGCGTATCCAGCACATGTCGTGTGCCATTGATCAATAAGTTTATTTCCGGCTCATTAATGACATAAGGCGGCATGAAATAAACGGTTTTTCCCAAGGGACGCAGTACTAGCTGTTGTTTCAAACCTGCTTGAAAACAGTTCGCTGCAAAATCACAATCATCCGTTTCTACTTCAAAAGCCCATATCATTCCACAATTGCGGAAATTTCTGACTTTTGGGTGATCTGCGAGCGATGCTGCAATTTTATTCAGATAGGCCGTTTTAATTTTGTTGGCCTCAATGACGTGATCGTGTTCAAAAATATCCAGCGTGGCCAGTGCCGCGCGGCAGGCTAATGCATTGCCGGTATGCGAATGGGAATGTAAAAAAGCACGTGCCGTATTGTCATCATAAAAAGCCTGAAAAACTGTATCGGTAGCCATGACAACTGACAGCGGCAAATATCCGCCGCTCAGACCTTTCGATAAACATAAAAAATCCGGTGTAATGTCTGCATGATTACACGCAAATAGCATTCCAGTCCGACCGAAGCCAACCGCAATTTCATCTGCAATCAAATGTACTTGGTATCGGGTGCAAATTTCTCTGGCGCGTTGCAGATAAATAGGGTGATACATGCCCATGCCGGTCGCGCCTTGAACCAGCGGTTCAAGAATGAATGCGGCGGTTTGTGTATGATTTTCAGCCAAATAACGTTCCAGCGCAGCCGCTGCACGGATGGCATAATCTTCCGGGGATTCCCCTGTTTCCGCATAACGCCAGTCAGGTGTGGGAACATGTGTGCACGGCCGAAGCAATGGCGCATAGGTTTCCCGGAAGATTGCTACATCAGTAACCGATAATGCCCCGAGTGTTTCGCCATGATAATCATTTTGCAAGCTGACAAAATTGTTTTTCTGCGGTTGACCACACAAAAGCCAATAATGAAAACTCATTTTTAATGCGATTTCAACCGCCGATGCGCCATCACTGGCGTAGAAGCAATGCCCGAGTGCGCCGGGTGCTATTTTCTTGAGCCGTTCCGATAATAAAACAACTGGTTCATGGGTGAAACCCGCCAGCATGACATGTTCTATTTTCTCAAGCTGATCGCGGATCGCCGCGTTGATGTAAGGATTGGTGTGACCAAACAGATTGACCCACCAGGAACTAATCGCGTCAAGATAGCGCTTGCCTGCAGCATCATAAAGCCATACCCCTTTGCCGCTCACAATCGGAACGAGCGGACAGGTTTCGTGTTGCTTCATTTGCGTGCAAGGATGCCATACAGCTTCAAGGCTTCGCTGCTGAAGTTGCGATGATAAAGGTATGCTACTATTGATATTCGACATGTAATTTTTTAAAACGTATCACGAAAATTTCGGAAGACTGCTTTCAAACTCAGTAAACTACAAGAGCGATCAGTCATTGTAGACTATGAGTGGCGGTTTTTCAGTGTTTTTGACTAGGATCATTGGTACAGTTTCAGGCATTTCAAGAAAATTGTTTATTCATTTGCGCATATGTATCCAAACATTGACATTCATTCATCCGACTTGTTGCCTGACAATGATCCGCAACGAATTTTATTACACAATGAAGTTCATGCGCGCCCGAGCCAGCGGATTCGATTACCCGCATTAGTGATTTATGTTGTGGTCATCAATGATGGCATAACACGCGAGCAAGAGTGTGAGCACTTGCGTCGCCTTCCCGGGCAAGAGACTCTGGTACTTGAACAATTGCAGAATAACTTTCTGCGCTTGCGATTGCAGGGTTATACCTTAAGATGGGAACGTCATAGCGAATTTACGCGTTACTCGCTTGTTCAAAATTTACCAGAAGTTGCTCAATTGGGTGCGACAGATCCTGAGTTACTTTCTTACTTGACCTTACCTCCGGAGTGGTTGGCTGAAATTCCGGGGCGGACTTTCGCTGCGATCAAACTGGCCATGGTGCATGGCGATCTGAACGAATCCGATGAGTTGCTCATGCAAGCACGCCAGTGGTTTGGAGGAAATGCAGTGGTGGCATCTCGCATCGGTCGAGATGAACACTCGCTTGCGGTGACGGATTTTATGCTGCGTCCTAGTGGTTTTGAACGCATGTTGGTGATTATGCCGCTTAATGCATCAGAAACGCGGGCAGGGCGTGTTTCGCAACGCCTGCTTGAAATCGAAACTTACCGGCTCATGGCGCTAAAAGGTCTGCCAGTAGCTAAGCAGCTTATTCCTGAATTGACCAGAGCGGAGCAGCAGTTGGCTGATATTACCGCACAATTGGAAAATAAAGCTGCTTCTGATCAAGAATTACTTGATACGCTCATTTCATTGGCTACGCGTATCGAGCATGCTACTGTTGCGCATGCCTACCGTTTTGCAGCGACACAAGCATACAATAAATTGGTAACGCAACGTATTGGCGAACTCAGAGAAAAGGCCATACCAAGCACTCAGACCATTGGTGAGTTTATGCAGCGGCGGCTTTCTCCGGCTATCGCGACTGTTGAGGCGACTGCGCAGCGAATGAGTTATCTCTCTGCGCGCATCTCACGTGCTAGTGCCTTACTACGAACGCGTGTCGATATTCTGACTGAAACACAAAATCAGCAATTACTTGAAAAACTTTCTCGTGGTCAGGAATTACAATTGCGGTTACAAAGTACAGTGGAAGGCTTGTCGATTGCAGCCATTACGTATTACGTTATCAGTTTGTTGTTGTATATAGCGAAAGCCGGCAAGGCTGCCGGTTTACCCATCCACCCTGAAATGGCGACCGGACTGATGATTCCTATCGTACTCTGGATAGTTTGGCGCACTACGCGGCGTATCCACGACAAATTCTTCGTGCCGCATTGAGTTGATATCGTGGAGAATATGGCCGCATCCTATATCACCATTCATTCAAAGCAGGCATGTTAGAATCCTGGCTTCAAAAAATTTGAAAATACTATGAATTTCTCTGCAATTGCCGCATTATCTCCCCTAGATGGCCGTTATCAAACTAAAGTTGAACCGCTACGGATTTATTTCAGTGAATTTGCCTTGATTCGTTATCGTGTTCAGGTTGAAGTGGCATGGATTAAAGCGCTAAGTAACGAGCCAGGGATTTTTGAGGTTCCGCCTTTTTCATCCGAAACCAACACGCAGCTGGATAATTTGGTGGCAAATTTTTCCGTTACTGACGGGGAAGCAGTTAAAGCCATTGAAGCTACGACCAATCATGATGTGAAAGCCGTTGAGTACTGGCTAAAACAGAAGCTGGCGGATAATGCTGAGATTGCCAAGGTTGCTGAATTTATTCATTTTGCCTGCACCTCTGAAGATATCAACAATCTATCGCATGGCCTGATGCTCAAATCTAGCCGCGAACAAGTCATGTTGCCTGCACTCGACAACATTATTAATAGACTGATCGAGTTGTCCCATCAATTAGCGGATGTTCCGATGCTTGCTCGCACACATGGTCAGCCAGCCACGCCGACGACCTTAGGCAAAGAAATAGCGAATGTAGTTTATCGTCTGCAACGCGGGAGGAAACAACTCGAAACAGTTTCCATATTGGGCAAGATCAATGGTGCGGTCGGTAATTACAATGCGCACTTATCCGCCTATCCCGATCTGGATTGGGAAAAATTTGCACAGTTATTTGTTGAAAAGTTGGGTCTGGAATTTAATCCTTATACGACTCAGATTGAGCCCCACGACACGATCGCAGAATTATTCGATGCGTATGCAAGAATCAATACTATTTTATTGGATCTGAATCGCGATATCTGGGGATACATTTCACTGGGCTACTTCAAGCAAAAAACCAAAGCGGGTGAAGTGGGTTCTTCTACTATGCCGCATAAAGTCAATCCAATTGATTTTGAAAACTCGGAAGGTAATTTGGGTATCGCCAACGCGTTACTACGTCATTTAAGTGAAAAATTACCAGTGTCTCGCTGGCAGCGGGATTTAACCGATTCCACCGTATTGCGTAATATGGGCGTAGCGTTAGGGCACACCTTGCTGGCTTATGATTCCTGCGCTAAAGGACTCAATAAATTGGATGTCAATCCGGCGCAATTACTGACCGATCTGGATAACACGTGGGAAGTTTTGGCCGAGCCTATTCAAACAGTGATGCGGCGCTATGGCGTCGCCAATCCTTACGAGCAACTGAAAGCGTTAACGCGCGGCAAGAGCGGGATTACCAAAGAAACGCTGCGTCAATTTATTGCTGATCTGAGCATTCCTGAAGCCGAGAAAGATCGCCTGCTAGCATTAACTCCAAGAAACTATATCGGCAAAGCATGTACTTTAGCCGCAAAAATCAAAAATTGATCGAAAATTACAACCGGTAATGCATAGAACTGATGCACTAATCGGTTCAATTTGAACAAAGTGTGAATAATTTTCAATTATCCGCTTGAAATTTAAAAATACAGCCCCAATATCGCTTGCACAGTCATTAGGAGGTACGATGCAAAGCCCAGAGAATCCATATAATCCAGAAAATAACTCTACTGAATTACCCTATACGGAAGAGGAAACCAAAATTCCTGGGATAACCAGTGATGCAACCATTCAAACCGGAGAAAACCAGGACCCGCAACCTAGCCTTGAGCATTTATTGAAGGAAGCTGAAATCAGGGCAGCTGAACATCATGATGCTTGGATTCGTGCGAAAGCTGAAACTGAGAATATTCGAAAACGTGCTCAAAGTGATGTGACTAATGCGCATAAATATGCCATTGAGAATTTTTCTGCCGAATTGCTGACGGTAATGGATAGCCTCGATGCCGCGCTGGCAATTGAGAATGCAAGTGTGGAGAGTTATAAAAATGGTATGGAATTAACACTTAAACAATTGACCAACGTGTTTGATAAATTCAGCATTAAGGCGATTGATCCAAAAGAAGAAAAGTTCGATCCGCACCAACATCAGGCAATGTGTGCAGTTGATTCTGAACTGGCTCCAAATACGGTGGTTCAAGTCATGCAAAAAGGCTATAAGTTGCATGAACGCATTATCCGTCCAGCACTTGTGTCGGTTTCAAAAGCAAAAGATACTTGAATTTCTTCCAAGTATCTCCACTTTTACGTCAGTTGATAGACAGAATTAATCTTTAAAAGGATCTAAACATGGCAAAAATTATCGGTATTGATCTGGGTACCACCAACTCTTGTGTGTCCGTTATGGAGAACGGAAAACCTAAAGTTATTGAAAACTTAGAGGGTACACGGACAACGCCTTCTATCGTTGCCTATACGGAAGATAATGAAGTTTTGGTGGGTGCCTCGGCGAAACGCCAGGCGATTACCAATCCTAAAAATACGTTGTTTGCGGTGAAACGTCTGATTGGACGCCGTTTTGACGAAGATATGGTGCAAAAAGACATCAAGATGGTGCCTTACAGCATCATCAAAGCAGATAACAATGATGCGTGGGTAGAAGTGCGCGGAAAAAAAATTGCGCCACCGGAAGTTTCCGCACAAGTATTGATAAAAATGAAGAAAACAGCCGAAGATTATCTGGGTGAGCCAGTAACTGAAGCTGTTATCACAGTACCAGCCTATTTCAACGATTCGCAACGCCAAGCAACTAAAGACGCCGGACGGATTGCCGGTCTGGAAGTGAAGCGTATTATCAATGAACCAACAGCCGCAGCATTGGCTTTTGGTATGGATAAGAAAGAAGGTGACCGGAAAATTGCTGTCTATGACTTAGGCGGCGGTACTTTTGATATTTCCATTATTGAAATTGCTGAAATTGAAGGCGAGCATCAGTTTGAGGTGTTAGCTACCAATGGTGATACTTTCCTGGGTGGAGAGGATTTTGATTTACGTGTGATTGAATACCTGGTTGATGAATTCAAGAAGGAAACCGGCATTGACCTGAAGAAAGACATGCTGGCGCTACAGCGCTTGAAGGATGCTGCAGAGAAAACCAAAATTGAATTGTCATCCAGCCAGCAGACTGAAGTTAACTTGCCGTACATTACTGCCGACGCATCAGGACCTAAACATTTGGCCGTCAAGATAACACGTGCCAAATTGGAAAGTCTGGTGGAAGATCTGATAGAACGCACCGCCGGACCTTGCCGCACGGCAATTAAGGATGCGGGTTTGTCCGCTTCAGACATTGATGATGTCATTCTGGTCGGCGGGCAGACACGCATGCCCAAAGTACAAGAAAAAGTTAAGGAAATTTTTGGCAAAGAACCGCGTAAGGATGTTAATCCAGACGAAGCCGTTGCAGTTGGTGCAGCCATTCAGGGTGGTGTGTTGCAAGGCGATGTGAAAGATGTCTTGTTATTAGATGTGACACCGCTTTCGTTAGGTATCGAAACGCTGGGTGGTGTAATGACCAAACTGATCCAGAAAAATACTACGATTCCAACCAAGGCACAGCAAGTATTTTCTACAGCGGAAGAGAATCAGACGGCTGTTACTATCCATGTGTTACAGGGCGAACGCGAGATGGCGTCGGGTAATAAGAGCTTGGGGCAATTTAATTTGAGTGATATTCCGCCATCACCGCGCGGCATGCCGCAAATTGAAGTGACATTTGACATTGATGCAAATGGTATCTTGCATGTATCAGCGAAAGACAAGGCTACTGGCAAGGAAAACAAGATCAAAATTCAGGCAAGCTCTGGTTTATCGGATGATGAAGTCGAACGTATGGTAAAAGACGCCGAAGCACATGCTGAGGAAGATCACAAGGCATTGGAATTGATTTCCAGCCGTAACCAGTGCGATGCCATCATTCATTCGGTTAAAAAATCGTTGAAAGAATATGGCGATCAATTAAGTAGTGATGAAAAAGCTAAAATTGAAACTGCATTGCATGATGCAGAAGAGGTGCTCAAAACTGATAATAAAGACGACATTGATGCCAAAACACAAGCATTGACTGAAGCAGCGCACAAACTGGCTGAAAAGATGTACCAGCCAAAAGATCAACAAGGCCAGCAAGCGCAACCTGAATCAGGGGCTTCATCTAACCAAGGTGAAAAACCAGTGGAAGGTGAAGTGGTTGATGCAGAGTTTGAGGAAGTCAAAAACAAGAAATAAATTTTTATTCTATCTACTCAGGCGCAGAGACGCAGGAAGAGGATTTTCGAACTCTTCTGCGTGCTCTGCGCTTTGGTGTTTGATATGAAATTTTAAATTTTTCTTAAAAACCACGGCAGTATAAATTTTATCCCGGTAGCAGGAAATCAATATGAGTAAGCGCGATTACTATCAAGTACTTGGTGTCAACCGTGACGCCGATGAAGGTACAATCAAGAAAGCCTATCGTAAATTGGCAATGAAATATCATCCCGATCGAAACGCTGGCGATGTCAAATCGGAAGAGATGTTCAAAGAAGCTAAAGAAGCTTATGAAATATTAACGGATGCTAATAAACGTGCTGCTTATGATCAATTCGGGCATGCTGGTGTTGATGCCAGTGCAGCAGGCGGGGGCGGTGCACAAGGATTCAGTGATGCGTTTAGTGATATTTTCGGAGATATCTTTGGCGGGGGACGTGGTGGTGCACGATCAAATGTGCATCGTGGTTCTGATTTACGTTACAACCTGGAGATCTCCCTCGAGCAAGCGGCGCATGGAACCGAAACAAAGATTCGCATTCCGACAATGGAAAAATGTGAACCTTGTAATGGCACAGGTTCTAAACCAGGGAGTTCACCGAAAACCTGTCCTACTTGTAATGGCCATGGTCAGGTAAGAATGCAACAGGGATTCTTTTCAATCCAGCAAACATGTCCCAAGTGCCACGGTGCTGGCAAAATTATCGCGAACCCTTGCTTAGCTTGTCATGGAATAGGGCGAGTGAAGCAGCATAAGACACTGAATGTGAAAGTTCCGGAAGGCGTCGATGATGGTGATCGTATTCGTATTTCAGGTGAAGGTGAAATCGGAATGAACGGTGGACCGCCCGGCGATCTGTATGTGGTGGTCCACTTATCAGCACATTCTGTTTTTCGTCGTGACGGTGATAATCTGCATTGTGAGATACCGATTAGTTTTACTGTAGCCGCCTTAGGTGGAGAAATTGAAGTGCCCACTCTAGAAGGGCATGCCAAAATTAAAGTGCCCTCCGAAACACAAACGGGAAAGATTTTCCGTTTGCGCAGTAAAGGAATTAAAGGTGTGCGCAGTCGTGAGAAAGGCGACTTGCTTTGTCATGTCGTTGTGGAAACCCCAGTCAAACTGACAGCGCGTCAAAAAGAATTGCTGGAAGAGTTGGAGACAATAAGTCTGAATGATGGCCCACGCCACAGCCCTCGTGCTAAGTCTTGGATGGATAAGGCGCGAGAGTTCTTTTCAGAATGACAGAAAGAATATTTGAATTGATTATCTTGCATTCTTGCTTCCATAAAATTGTCGAAATTTCATATGAACATGCTGTCGTTCATACGATGAAAGAAATACTGAAATACTTTAAAAATTCACTGAAGAAAAACATAGTGTTAGTTTTCAAAACAAGCTAAATTTAGCATCGAGTATTGCGTTACTGCACATCCTAACCGTAATCTTCCCTCAGCAAAGACGAAACAGCCTGTTGAACAGGCTGTTTCGTTAAATAGACATTTAGTTGCACTGACCGTTTTTATCCTGTTTTGTATCACTTATGTTGTTTAGTTCCTAATTTAGCGTAATAAAATTACTTTCTTAGTGCGGATTCCTCATTTCGACAATCGCCGTACAGATTAGTTATTAATGAAGTTATTACGCTACTCGACGTGTACTTATTCCCATAGTCAATTGCCAATAATTTGTATTATGTTAAATAGAAGAATTAAGTTACGTCGGAAGAGCGATAAGTTTTCAGAATTTTTCTATAATCTATTAAACGGTTTTCGGCTCGTTCATTTCTAAGATTGGATAAATGACGACAATATAATCTAAGTTCTTCAGCATCAACGCCTGACTCAATCAGGCGTTTTTTTTCTTTTGCAACATATCGGTAGTATCTGCGTTTAACAGATTTAATTCGTGTGTACCGTATAAACCAATAAAAATTATTAAGCTTGGAAAACATAACACATAAAAAAATTAAATTATCATAAGTAAGGAATCAGATAACTTTATAAACATATAATTGCTTTACTTAAAGTTTTTGGATTTTTTGATTTAATTTGATTAAATGTTAAAACTAGGTAAATGTAGTTAGATTTCAGAAGAAATCGCAAATAAAGGTAGTAATGATTGATTAAATTCCATTCAGAAAAGAACCAACAAGTAATTAAATTAGTTTGTAGAATATTTTCTATTAGGAGCAATCGAGAACAACAGACCCAGCTGTTCTTAAACTTAGTTCTAATTCATCGTTCCAAATAGATTCCGCTTTCATATTTTTAATTAACTCTAAGAACTTTTCGTCAGTTAAGAGATTTGTTGCAGTACAGGCAGAATAGTCTGCAACAGGCTGACATTCGTTCAATAAGCTTTCCACGACACCAATCAAACGATTTCTAGATCTTACGTCTTTTTTTATCTTATATAAATGGAATCGCTCGCATGAAACTTCAATTAAATCTGAGATTTTTTCTCCAATCTCATATCTGGGAAACACTAATCTACAAGAATTATTTAAATCAATTACATCAATTGTTCTTTCTCCAACCTGAGTTTTTCCTCTCAAGCGGTACAGACGTAAAGATAAATGTTCTTTTGGTTCATCAATATATGGATTCACAATTGGTTCGGATATGACATCATGAATACCTTTTGCACCATTACATTTTTTACAAGATGGTAGAAGATTTTCCCATAGAATAACCTTATTAGGATTATTACTTTTGTCCTCGAAGTGCTCAACTTCCATATAGTTACTTTGAGTAGTTAAAGGACATTCACAATAAGCACACTTTCCGTAACTTGATGCTAAAAGAGGTTCTTTAATATGGTGGATGTTCCAAACACATACGCCATTAATTTTAAATTCGTTTGTCAGTTCTACAATTTTATCATCACTTAGATATGCAGGAGCTTCAGAGCGATTCAGCTTTATCATTCACTTGCCTCACGGATTGAAGCAAGCTCAAGCTTAAGTAGCTTTCTCAAATGATTTTTTGAATGAAGGAGTTTATCAAGTTCATCAAAAGCTAGTTTAGCCGAACTATAATTTTCAGTATCTATAGAATGGTTAAATTCCGAAAGTTTATTT
This sequence comes from Nitrosomonas sp., assembly GCA_016708955.1. Classification (GTDB taxonomy): domain Bacteria; phylum Pseudomonadota; class Gammaproteobacteria; order Burkholderiales; family Nitrosomonadaceae; genus Nitrosomonas. The sequence continues at coordinate 93,916 of JADJES010000025.1, read as the reverse complement.
TGATAAATTTCGGTTCTTGTATCAGTCATTCCCATTACATCAGTTAGCACTTCTTCTACTGTCCAACCTTGAAAGCCATACTGACCGCTATTTATCTCTCGTTTATAAACACGACAATTTTCAAATCCCAATGCAATTATTTGATTAGGTTTGGCATTTTGTAGAATATGCGGACTATGGGTCGCTGTTATAAATTGAATTTTTGGAAATACTTTAATTAGTATGTCTGCAATTTTTGCTTGCCATTCAGGGTGTAGATGCAATTCAAGTTCGTCAATTAAAATAATTCCATCGAAATCATCAGCTTTTAAAGAAGGATTTTTGAATCTAAATTCAATTTCTTTTATTATTCCTAAAATAATAGATAGACAAGATTTGAAACCGGAAGAAAGATATTCATAATAGATTTCACCATTAGGTGAGTTAACCATAATTTCATTAGAAGATGCTAACACCTTGCTAAAACTAAAATTTTCGTTGAGCAGTGAAAAGCAGCTTTTTGCCAGTCTAAAATTATGAGTTTGTTCTTCAGTTAACGCTCCAGAATGGGCGGAGTAAAGATAACGGTTTACAAACCAGTTTTTTATTTCACTAATATTTACTCCAGATTTAGCCTCGTTAAAAGTGTAGCGCCTTCTTTCGTAATATCTCTGCCAACTGAGTCAAGAGCACGATAAGTAAATGATCTAGTCACTTTGAGAGAAAGCAGTTTGTTCGCATGAGCATATAAGCCTTCAAAATTTGATTCTTTATCCGGAGCGAAATCGGTTATAACAATATTAGCTTCTTTATTTTCACCCTCCACTTCAATTTTGGCTTGAAATTTTCCGTGCACACTTGATACATTCCGCTTTAATATATTAGTACGGCTAACTGAGAAAGAGTGAGCCACGCACTCTAAAATGGTTGTTTTCCCAATCCCATTTGGCCCACATATGAAATTCATATTGTTGTCAAAATCAATATGCAGCTGCTTAATTCCACCGATTTCTTCAATATCAATAGATTTAATTTTCATTTCTGATCCATACGTAAGTTTTCAATGAGGATTAACAAGTAATTGTAAGGCCTCAGTATATATTAAGTAATATTAAAACGAATAGTAACTAAGAAAGTCATAGCAGTTTAATAATAGAATGACATTAAATTCTAGAGATTATAATAATAAAAAAGTGATTGGTGTCGATTCTCATATGCTAACTATGCATAATTAAATGAAAATCCTGTTCAGCAAAAGGGGTGGTAAGGATAAAGATATACCGTATTAGGGATCGGGCAGCATGCCCCCTGCGGGGTCATACCCTTCGCGCCGGTCGGCGGCGCGACCCTTGGAAGCTATGCAGGTTAAATATCGCCAGCTAATGTGTGATATTTTTCAAAGAAGGATTACAAAATTATTCAGTATCAAGTTTGGAATGTGCTGACTCCGAAGCTATCTTTTAACTGCGGGATGAACTGCTCATATTTTTCTGAAACTCTTCTGGATTAAAAAAGATAGCTCTAACTGTCCAATTTCCATTTGGTTGAAGTTCTTTGGTAGTCTTTGCACCCTCACTCTGAAAGTCATTTACTACTTCATCAACTTCATCATTTGGAATATCCGTTAACGCACGTTCTTTCTGCATAGGTAACATAGATAACTCCTAAATTTAAAGTTCAAGATCTGCTACAGCCTGTTTTCTAGCCTCAGTGAACGCTTTATTTCTCAGAAAAAAAGTTATTGATTCAGGATCAATTCCGCTCATTTTTAACCATAGCTTCAATCGATTTTCGTTAAGTCTATTTACAATCCCGTTAGGCTTCCAGAATTTTCGGAGAAGTTCGATTTCACTCGTCTCCGGTGTGAAGCCTCCACGGAGCTCATCAAAGAAATGACGTTCGTCTTTAAAATCACTTGGTGCATACAAAACCTTGTGATTAAAATTCAGAGTGATGAAAAAGCATACTACCAAGAAAACTGGAAAAAACATAACGTACCAAACAAAAGTACTTTGCACTGCACCTGTAAGTATAGGCAAAACCGCGGTTGCAGCCATTTCCGCGAGACCAGCAAAAATAGCTATCATAGTAAGTGGATTTTTCACTTGCTGAAGTGATTCTTTGATTACCATGTTTCAGTAGCCCTTATATTCAGTACCCAACGCAGCAGATAAATATTATATATCTAATCACTTGTAATTTATAAAATTAACTATTTCAATAGTTATCTCTCTTAAACAATAGCGTAACAAGATAATTCCACAAATAAATACGGCACTCTCAGCCAATAAGAATCTGGATAAATCATCCAGCTTATTCAAGTATGTATAAGCCTCAGGAGAGTAAAATCAATTTTGTTTATTAGCATAGAGGGGAAGTCAGGATAAAGATAATCCGTATCAGGGATCGGGCAGCATGCCCCTTTGGGGTCATACTCTTTGCGCCGGTCGGCGGCGCGATCCTTGGGCGTTCAATTCTTTGATGGAATTGTCAAGAACGTCTGCGTGCAAACATACTACGTATACGTGTAGACGGTATACTGCTGAAGACTATCTGGGGCGAAAATGACTGAAAAGGGAATGTTCAGAAGAACACAAGACAGGATCCTTGGAATGTGCAATTTGGTCTGTTTTTTTCATAACGTAATCGAAGAAATCACGAGGCACCGTGTCAATTACAAGGGTGACAATAAACAGCTTACTGAAAAAAGTATTAATCTTGTGAATGGAAAGTATCCGTGCCTCAAGGTCTGGAAGCTGAGGAAAAGAGTCTACCGGGCAAGCTTTATGATGGATAGTAAGTTTGTTAAGAAGCTTTATATTCTTGCCATATCGCTTTAACAAAACATAGGGACGCATGCCCGAAACAATATGTGCAATTTCATCTAAATAGAGATTGACTGAGTTAGAACCATCAGCATTGTGATCAATTGTTATATAGGGCATTTTTTGTACTCCTCTAAAGTTTTTTAGGGACAATCCACCCGTAACTTATTGCAGCGTCACAGGTATCTGGAACGATATTCAGGCGTTGCGCCTGGTGACCATAACAAATGCAATTGGTAGTATTTTTAACACATGCGGCGACTTGTGACCAGTCGACCGCATCAGAGAGCATAGAAAGCGATTGTTTTGTACTGGATAATGCAACGACAGGCTGAGTGAGATACCGGCATTGGGCTTGCTGGCGGTGTATCACTCCCCTGCTTCGCCATGGCTGTTTTTCCCGGTTCATTGGAAGCTGTGGAGACTCAAGACGCTCAGTAACACGGCCATAGGCAAACATGGCCATAGCTGGGACTGCAAACAACAAGAAAATGGCTGTATAGGCCATTTTAGGTATCACCCGCCTCGGTTTTTCCACATGCAGACTTGCGATTACAGTGAGAAGGCTTGTTTTATGAGTCGATACGGCTTTTTGACTGTATTCTGCTTGTTTGTTTTCAGCTTCGGATTGGCGCAGAATTCCGGTCATTCATAAGACTTATCACCGGACCATTCCTGGCTCAGGTGGATATGGCGATCTGCATTTTCCAAAACATGCGGATGTGTACGAATTTAGGTGATTGCGTGATAACCAGAAAGTTTAGCCCGTGTTTTCTGTGCTGGTATAGATATTGATATATTCCGGTGGGTCTTTCAGATCAACGGCCGGCCAGGGATACATCGCTTCATCTACAACGATAAGACTACATTACAAGATGTTGTTTAGTTTATGATTACTTTCCTGTTCTTCCGGGTCTAATGGGGTGCGTTCTGCCCAGGTGCTGAGCTTGGCAATGGATAGTTTGATATGCGGTAATTTTTAATCCGAAATGTGGCAAACATAGGCAACGCACCCCTGCTCGTCCACAACTGGCTTAATGTACGACCAAACCACGTGATTTTTTCCATAATGCTCCTGCGATGTTTGGTTCAATTACTTTTAAGATTAAGGGCACTTCTAAAAATCCAAATTTCGTCACAACACTTTGTTACTCGAAAAAAATGTTTCCTTACATATCATGCATATGCTGCGTAACCATTTTTTTCTCGTGCCTCGTTTTGTTTTGAACTTTGAATTTTTAGAAGTGCCCTTAACGATAAGATGGGTTCATCCGGCAAGTGCGTACTTGTTAGTCAGAAATGCATGTTGAAATAAAGTGAATTAAAGGTTGAAATTATCTCTGATTTTCAACGAAGAGGTTTTTTCAACATGTCGACCAGTTTGCTGTATCACGCCTTTGGTATAGTTGGTTATTTTTATCAAAGCACTTGTTTTATTGCGGGTGTCATAGTTGTTGCAATACAAGCGGATCATTGGCGATTGAGATGTCCGGTATGTAAAAGCCGCGAGATACATTGCCGGGGAAAGTTGGTTAGACGCTTCCAGGACAGTACCGGTAGGTCAAAAGCAGTCTATATCGACCTTCCAGTTCAGCGGGTAGAATGCACCCGATGCCAAGCAGTTCGTCAGGTAAAGATACAGTTTGCTGATGAGCACAAGCGCTATACACGTTCTTTCGAAAGATTGGTTTTGGATCTCTCTAGGCACATGACCATCCAGGCAGTAGCACGCCATCTTGGAGTGAGCTGGGATCTGGTTAAGGGAATACAGAAGGGACAATCTGAATAAACGTTATCGGTTGCCGAAATTGGCCAAGATAAAACGCATTGCGCTGGATGAAATATACCAAGGCAAGAAGCTGGGTTATTTAACGATAGTTCTGGATCTTCAACGTGGGGCAGTGATTTTTGTTGGCAATGGGAAAGGTGCCGATGCACTGATTCCGTTTTGAAAGCGTTTGAAACGATCGGTGCACGGATTGAAGCGGTTGCGACCGACATGGGGCCAGCATACATCAGTGCGGTGCGGGCTAATATCCCAGATGCAACGCTAGTGTTCGATCACTTCCATATTATTAAGCTGTTCAACGAAAAGTTGACAAAACTGCGTCAGGATCTGCAACGAGAAGCAGAAAATGGGTTGGGCAAACCCGTTTTGAAGGGCATTCGCTGGCTGTTGCTGAAGAACCCCTGACAACCTGGATGACAAGCGCAATGAACGTCAACGTCTGGACGAAGCATTAAAGCTCAATGAGCCCTTGGCAACGGCCTATTACATGAAAGAAGAGTTACGCAATATCTGGCATCAACCGGATAAACTCTCAGCTCAAAATGCATTGGATGAATGGGTAAAAAAGCCGCTGCTTCGATGTCAACATGCTCAAGCAATTCTCTAAAACTATTGCAGCACACCGCTCAGGTATCCTGGCTTATTTCGATTTTAATGGTTTATCAACCGGGCCGTTGGAAGGTACCAACAACAAGATAAAAACTTTGCACAAAATGGCCTATGGTTTCAGAGATGTCGAGTTCTTTAAACTCAAAATTATGGCGCTGCATGAAACCAATTATGTCCTTGTCGGTTGAAACTAAAAGTACGCACTTGCCGGATGAACCATAAGATGCATCGATAACTGTCAAATAAATTGATAAAAGTGATTGAAATTGTGCAACAGGAAGTGCAATCTGTTGCGAAAGTTCTATTTCTATCTTTCGAGAAAACTATTGCAGGAGCGTCTATGCGTTCTTACCGATTAGACTATTTTCCGGGCTTGCTAGCCCAGTCCGCGAATTATTTCCTTGTATGCATGCTGGCATGGATCAGCATTCCGGCGGCTCATGCTGAGGACACCGCGTGCGAAGCAACCGGTGCAACACGCATTTGGGTCTCCCCTCTCAATCCTAAGATCGATGAGCCGGTCAAGATCATGGTCGTGTCCACGGATGGTCCGGCATCTGAATTGATATTGATCGACAGTCAAGGCCAGCGTATATCGCTGCAATCCCGCCGCCGCGGTGGTCCGCCTTGGAGTCTGATCGCCGGATTGGAAAGACTTAACGCGGGGCAATATCGTATAGAAACAAACCGGGATGGTAAGCTTATTGCCTGCCATACGCTTACCCTAGGTGGATCAGGTCAGCAGGAAAGACCGCAAGCATGGAATTTTGCCACCGAAGCATTTTATTCCGCCTGGATCGAAGCATTATTTGGCGCACCGCCCGAGGAAAACCTCGCTTTCAATTCCCTGGAACCGCTCCTGCGCAACACCGAACGCAACTTTCTGCACAACCATCTCGGTATCAACGAAGATAATAATTTGCCGCTAACCCCCGATTGCGCTGACCTGCCTTACACCTTGCGGGCTTATTTTGCCTGGAAAACCGGTCTGCCAATTGCCTTCCGCACCTGCGGGCGTGGCTCGGCCAAAGCGCCACCGTATTGCGCCACGCCCACCATCATGACCGAATTTACCCGCGGCATCAGTTCGCAGGCTAATTTCAAGAAATTCAACAGACGGTTGGTAGACACCGTTCATTCCGGCTCGGCGCGCACTGGGCTTGCCGATGAATCCACCGATCTATATCCGATTTCGCTTAGTCGCGAAACACTGTGGCCGGGAACGGTCTATGCCGATCCCTACGGGCATATTTTGGTGCTGGTCGAGTGGGTGCCGCAGACAGTCAATCGCCCTGGTATGTTACTGGCCGTCGATGCGCAACCCGACAACTCGGTCGCGCGCAAGCGAATCTGGGAAGGTACCCTGCTGTTCGCCAATACCGAAAACGCAGGGCCGGGTTTCAAGGCTTTCCGGCCTTTGATCTCCACGCCCCCGGGCAAGTGGCGGACACTCGCCAATGACGAGCTAATCGATCACCCTGAATTCACTTCTTTTTCACTGGAGCAAGATTACCTCACGCCCGATGATTTCTACGCCGCGCTTGCTAAGCTCATCAACCCTAGCGGCCTTGATCCCGTGCAAGTTTACGAAGCGACGTTGACGGCCTTGGTCGAGCAAATCGAGACGCGCGTCAATTCCGTGGACAATGGCGAAGCGTATTTCCGCAAAAACCCGCGCAGCGTCATCTCCATGCCCAGCGGCGCAGCAATTTTTCAAACTCTCGGCCCCTGGGAGGATTATTCCACCCCTTCTCGCGACCTGCGCCTGATCATCGCGATCAACGTGCTAAACGGTTTGCCCGAGACAATCGTGCGCCACCCCGAATTGTTTGTGCTGAAGGACAAAACCCCCGAAGAAGCCAAGGCCGAGATTGAGCAATACCACTCAAAACGCATCCAGGAACAAAGCCTCCACTACACACGCACGGACGGCAGTTCATGGGAGCTTTCCGTGGCCGAGGTATTGGCACGCAAACCGGCCTATGAAATGGCTTATAACCCGAACGACTGTGCCGAAATACGCTGGGGTGCGAAGCCGGATACGGAAGAATATGCCACCTGCCGCCGCAATGCACCGGCGGAACAACGCGCGAAAATGGAACAATACCGGGTTTGGTTTCGTGAAGTACGAAGGCCAGTGCAATGAAGGTATCTGCGGAATGCAAGGCAGTGTAGATTGATTATTTGCTTGAGGAAGCGCAATTCATTGGTGTGAGTAATAACATAATATAGTACTATTTCTTTTAGGGGCACCTCTAAAAATCCAAATTACGTCACAACACTTTGTTGCTCACAAAAAATGTTTCCTTACGTATCAATTATATGCTGCGTCACCATTTTTTGCTCGCGCCTCGTTTTGTTTGGAACTTTGAATTTTTAGAGGCGCCCTTAGGATATTTTGGCTATAGATAAGGGACATGCTGTGAGAATTATTACTTTGCTTTTAATTGTTTTTGGCTTACTGGGTTTTCTGACTTCATGCGCGCAGACTAATCGTATTCCGACAGATACACAGGAAGCTATTCTGCGAGCCACAACGCGTTGCGACCATGAAGCATTGGTTAAACATTATGAGGCTGCTGCCAAGGAAATGCAGGCAAAGGTAAAAGAACATAAGAAAATGCTTGAATCATATGGAACAGTTACTTTTAACTATGGAAAAGATGGACTAGCATTGCAGTCCCATTGTGAAAACTTAATTAACTTATACGAACAAGCTGTAAAAGCTAATAAGGATATGGCGAACTCTCATCGAACCATGGCCGCTGAGATTAAATGATTTAAGCGCCTTCTTGTTATATATCTGGAGTGTGCCGCCGACCGAAGCGACTGGGCACGCTGCCCGATCCTTAACTCGGTTTATCTTTATCCTGCACTTTTCAATTCTTTCTGCTTGAGCTTGCTACTTTCAAAACCCAATTACACTAACAATTTGCTATGAACCAGAATAAAAAGATAAAAGTATTATTTGTCTGCATGGGCAATATTTGCCGGTCACCAACAGCCGATGCAGTTTTTCGACACATAGTCAAAGAAGCCTGTGTTGATCACATGATCCACGTGGATTCTGCGGGCACGCATGCGTATCACATTGGTAATCCACCGGATCACCGCGCCCAGAACACAGCACTGCAACGCGGCTATAAAATGCATGATTTACGGGCTCGTGCAGTTCAACCAAATGATTTTGAGGAATTTGACTACATTCTTGCAATGGATAAGGAAAATCTTTCTTTACTGCAACAACGAAGTCCTCAGCAACATATCAATAAAATTCAATTATTCATGCAATACAGTACGCAAGTTAATCCGGATGTCGAGGTGCCTGATCCGTACTTCGGCGGGAATCAAGGTTTTGAACTGGTATTGGATATGGTTGAGGAAGCCAGCCAGGGTCTGTTGGCGCATCTTCGCACTAATAAAAAGGAAACATTCTGATGAAAACAAGAGCCGCTGTTGCTTGGAAAGCCGGTCAACCGTTAACGATTGAAGAAGTTGATCTGGAAGGCCCGAAATCCGGTGAAGTATTGGTAGAAATCAAAGCTACCGGCATTTGCCATACCGATTATTACACGCTTTCCGGTGCCGATCCGGAAGGTTTATTTCCTGCCATTCTCGGTCATGAAGGCGCCGGTGTGGTGGTGGATGTTGGTCCCAACGTCAAATCGTTACGCAAAGGCGATCATGTCATTCCGCTCTACACGCCGGAATGCCGAGAATGTAAATTCTGTCTTTCCAAAAAAACTAATCTGTGTCAGGCAATCCGCAGCACGCAAGGACGCGGTGTGATGCCGGACAGTACCTCGCGTTTTTCTCTGAATGGGAAACCGCTGTTTCATTACATGGGTACTTCCACTTTCGCAAATCACACCGTTGTGCCGGAAATCGCGCTGGCAAAAATTCGCGAGGATGCGCCTTTTGATAAAGTGTGCTATATCGGCTGCGGCGTGACGACAGGCATCGGCGCGGTGATTTATACCGCCAAGGTGGAAGCAGGCGCCAATGTCGCGGTTTTCGGTTTGGGCGGCATCGGGCTGAATGTGATTCAAGGCGCGCGCATGGTCGGTGCCGACAAAATTATCGGTATTGATATCAATCCGCAACGCGAAGCCATGGCACGAAAATTCGGCATGACGCATTTCATCAATCCGAATGATGTGCCTAATATCGTCGATGCCGTGGTGCAATTGACTGATGGCGGCGCCGATTACAGTTTTGAGTGTATCGGTAATACCAAAGTCATGCGCCAGGCTTTGGAATGTACGCACAAAGGCTGGGGCCGCAGTATTATCATCGGCGTGGCGGAAGCGGGTGCTGAAATCAGCACGCGTCCTTTCCAATTGGTCACGGGCAGAAAATGGGAAGGCTCCGCTTTCGGCGGCGCGCGCGGCCGCACTGATGTGCCTAAAATTGTCGACTGGTACATGGAAGGAAAAATCGACATCGATTCGTTGATCACGCATACCTTGCCGCTGGATAAGATCAATGATGGCTTTGACTTGATGAAAAGCGGTGAATCGATTCGCTCCGTGGTGATCTATTAATCGTGGCGCCACTGGAAACCCGCAGTCAACATTCGTGTTTTGACGGCATACAAGGCTTTTACCAGCACCCATCCACGGTTATCGGTTTACCCATGCGGTTCTCAGTGTATCAACCGCCGCAAGCGAAGCATCAACGCGTTCCGGTATTGTTTTTCCTGGCTGGCCTTACCTGTACCGAAGAAACATTCATGATTAAAGCCGGTGCCCAGCGCTATGCCGCTGAATACGGGCTGATGCTGGTATCGATGGATACCAGTCCGCGCCAAACCGGCATTCCAGGCGAAACCGATAGCTGGGATTTTGGTGCAGGTGCCGGATTTTATCTGGATGCGACCGTTGCGCCCTGGTCGCGCTATTACCGGATGGAAAGTTACGTGACGCAGGAATTACGCGAAATCATTGTCGAACATTTCCCTGCCGATAAAAATCGCATGGGTATTTTCGGTCATTCGATGGGCGGGCACGGCGCATTGACACTGGCGTTGCGCTACCCCAGATTGTATCGCTCGGTCTCGGCATTTGCACCGATTTGCGCGCCGATGCAATGTCCGTGGGGACAAAAAGCGTTTCGCAATTATTTGGGTGAAAATCAGGAAAACTGGCAGAAATACGATGCGACCGCACTGATCGCCGCAGGTCATCGCGTTGCGGAATTATTGATTGATCAGGGATTGAACGATCAGTTTCTGGCCGAACAATTGCATCCGGATCGATTGGAAAATGCCTGCGCAGCAGCCGGACAGAAACTGACATTGCGTTACCACCAGGACTACGACCACAGCTATTATTTCATCAGTACGTTTATTAGCGATCATTTGAGCTATCATCGAGAGCAGCTTGGGTAGTTTGTGTCTATTACATTTATGTCTATAAACAAATGAGTAGCTTTGGTTCGTTATGTTAGAATTTCGCATGGACTTTGAAATTATCGGCGAAATCAAACATTCCGAAACAATCGCTCGCGGTTCCGGTATCAGGGAGATAAACCGGCTTCGAAAAATTCATGGTCCGGGTAATTGGCGTAAACGTAAAGGTTATGCCACAGTGCGCTTGCCTGATGGTTCAACTTGTATTGCTGAAATTCACTGGTACGAGGCTACAGGTATTGGTAAGCGTGAGTTCAAAATCAAACGGTACATGGACATAACATTATGAGTAAACATGAGTTTGCAATTTGCATTGATAACCGCGGCTACGAAGTATCGCTAGAAACCCGCAAACTATACGAAGTGCTCCCCGATGTTGACGCGGAAAAGCATGGGCAGATTCGCGTCATTGATGAATCGGGGGAAGATTATTTATACCCGGTTACTGCTTTTACTTGCATATCGTTACCGGAAAATGTCATTGAACGGGTCATTTCAGCACATGCCTAGCATATGCAGATAAGCTAAGATTAATTGGTCTTTAATTCTTTATTATGGACCAGGCGCCGAGCTTTCTGTCGAGCTTTCTGTAAAGTTAGTAAAAATAGGAGCTCATTTCCAAATGATGAAGCTGTCACTAAATTGTTCTATTTGGCACTGATCAATATCAGCAAGAAATGGACGATGCCTCAGCAGTAATTTACCGCCACTTACACAAAATTTAGGATACCCTCGTCTGAAGATTATCTATGAGAATTAAGTCAATGTTTCTTGCGACTAATCGAATGAAGGATAAATTTAAGAACACGCTCGTCTATCTGATAGCGTTTTCTTTATTGGGATGCGGCACTATTAATACAACTATTCGGAGTGACTCGGTTGCCAGGCGCAATCTCAACCAAGTAGAAACATCCTGTAAAACGATACCGCGGGTTTATAGTGGTGTTTCTTACGATATCTGTATTCTGCGTGGAAAACCATCTCATACGATGTTGTGGCTGGGGTCGGCACCCCAACTAATACTCGTTGATTTAGCGCTATCAAGTGTACTGGATACCATTGCTTTACCTTATACAGTCTACGGGCAAATTAACGATGGCTCCATTGATCTTAAGTAAAAATATAACAATGTAAAAGCCTGGGGCCTCGTCTAGCAAGGTAGGACGGATAGGCGCAGCGCCATCCGTCACAACCATCTACCATTCCATATCTTTCAACACTCTATCCAATTGCCAAAACCGCATTTCACCTACATCATTGCGGAATATTTTTTAACAAAATTGGATACGGACAAGAAATTTCTTGATCAATGAAATTTATAATGTTGACGGATGGCGCTACGCTTATCCATCCTACACGACTATGCTGAATCAATGAAATTTTGCAGGGTGGCTGCTTTTAAAACTTCCCAGCACGTAAAATTTCCACCAAGTGCGCCAGTGCCTGGCCGCGGTGGCTAATTTTATTTTTCTGCTCAGCGGTCAATTCGGCGGAAGTTTTACCAAACTGGGGTACAAAAAAATACGGATCGTAACCAAACCCGCTCTCTCCCTGTGGTTGATCAATAATTTCACCGTGCCACGAACCATCGACAATAATCGGTTGCGGATCGTCTGCATGGCGTACCAAAACAATTACGCAATAATAATAAGCGCGCCGGTCTGAGTTATTTTTAAGCGCTTCAATCAACTTCAGGTTATTACGCTCATCGGATTTTGGCTCTCCGGCGTAGCGCGCGGAATTCACACCGGGTGCACCGTTTAAGGCGCTCACACAAATCCCTGAATCGTCAGCCAGCGCCGGCAATCCGGAACAGCGGCTGGCATGGCGTGCCTTGGCTAGTGCATTTTCAACAAAGGTACCATGCGGCTCATCAATTTCACCAACGTTAAAATCAGATTGCGGTATTACTTCGATGGATAAGGGTGCCAGCAAGGCGTTTATTTCACGTAACTTGCCTTGATTATTACTCGCGATTACCAGTTTTTCCAGCTTAGCCATGACTTGCTGTGTCCTGTGCCAAAACTTTTTTCTGTAAAGCGATCAGTTCTTGGATGCCGTGCTGCGCCATATCCAGCATGCTATCCAATTCTTTGCGGCTGAATGCGGCGCCTTCCGCTGTCCCTTGTACTTCGATCATCCCCAGGTTTCCAGTCATCACCACATTCATGTCCGTGTCACACGAAGAATCCTCAACATAATCCAGATCCAGCACCGGAATTCCCTGATGAATGCCGACTGAAATCGCCGCCACATGGTCAATGATCGGCGTGGTCTCAATGAGTTGCCGGTAAATTAATTTCTCGACCGCATCGTGCAACGCCACGAAAGCCCCCGTGATACTGGCGGTCCGGGTGCCGCCATCAGCCTGTATCACATCACAGTCGATTTGAATGGTGCGTTCTCCCAATTGCTTTAAATCAACAACGGCGCGCAAGGCACGTCCAATCAGACGCTGAATTTCCATGGTGCGTCCCGATTGTTTGCCTTTAGCTGCCTCGCGTTGCATGCGTGAATGCGTTGAGCAAGGCAACATGCCATATTCGGCAGTCAACCACCCCTGCCCCTTTCCTTTGAGAAACGGAGGAACTTGTTCACTGATGCTGGCTGTACAGATAACTTTGGTGTCGCCGCATTCGATTAAAATGGAACCGTCGGCATGTTTGGTATAGTGGCGTGTAATTCTAACAGGGCGGATTTGAGCGGGTGTGCGCTGATAACTTCGTGTCATAGTCAATAAAATTCCAGAGTGAAAAACTTAAGGAAATGCTGATTAATTAACTGCACGAGCGAATCACTTCGTTGCGCGGTACTCCCTGCCTATCATTTGATTGTTTCGGTGTTGCGTTCCGTGCGCCTCGTGCTTCATCTCGTTCGCCGAATTAGTCAGTGTTTCCTTAACTTGAAAAACGGTAGATGGGTTTAGCGGGAGCGCCCGCCGATACCGTCAGAACCTCATGCCCATCTTCAGTAACCAGGATGGTATGTTCCCACTGCGCCGACAGGCTGCCATCCTTGGTGGTAATGGTCCAGCCATCCGGAAGATGGCGAATGGCTGCCTTTCCGGCATTAATCATCGGCTCGACTGTAAAGATCATTCCCGGTTTAAGTTCCAGACCTGACCCCGCACGTCCATAGTGGAGCACTTGGGGGCTTTCATGAAATTTTGCGCCAATCCCATGCCCGCAAAATTCTCTGACCACACTGTATCCCACCCCTTCAACCAGTTTCTGGATGGCATGTCCGATATCACCCAGATGTTTTCCCGGTGCTATTTCATCGATGCCCCGCCACATCGCTTCAAAAGTCACCTCGCATAAGCGTTTGGCTTGTATGGATGGCTCGCCGACATAAAACATCCGGCTGGTATCACCATGATAGCCTTCATAAATCACAGTAATATCAATATTAATGATGTCGCCATTCTTTAGTTTCTTCTGCCCAGGTACCCCATGGCATATCTGATTATTAACCGAAGTGCAGATGGATTTAGGATAAGGCGTGTGCCCGGAAGGCGCATAATTCAGCGGCGCGGGTATCGTTTTCTGCACATCTACCATGTAATTATGGCAGAGCACATCCAGTTCCTCGGTAGTAATGCCTGCTACAACAAAGGGGACTATGTAATCAAGCACCTCTGAACCCAGCCGTCCCGCAATACGCATTTTTTCAATTTCTTGCGGAGTTTTTATTGATACCGTCATTATTATCTTATTGATTATTCAGTGATAGCTATTGAAAATAGCTGCGATTTCTAAGAATTTAAACAACCTCTGATTTTCCTGTTTCACAAGTCGTTGCACATTATAAACGTTCACATTTACCTTGCGCCAATTGCGTGTCATCAAATTGTTCGACTAATTTTTGCATCTGTTCTTTAATCCGATGCGTGGGATTATGAATTACAATTTTTTTGAGTATGACGCTACGATCTTCTATCTTAGCATTTGTAATTCCTTTTTTTTCAATCTCTCTGAATTGTTTCAGCGCATCCTTTTGATCATAAAACATGCCGAGCGATATGGCATTCTCCCATTTACTGTCATCTTTTACACGAAAACTGACAATCCCAAGATTGCGTAATTTGTTAATCTCGCGATTGGCTGCTTCTTTATTCGGAAATCGTGGAATATATAGCCAATACATTGTGGTATCTTCAGATTCCTCCTGACTATAAAACAAATCCGGAAATAATTCTGCAAGCACCTTTTCAGCATATCGTATTTGTTCTTCATAAAAATTACCCCACACCAGACAGTCCTCATGCGCTGGCACTAATATTATTTTTTCAGGATTAACTAATGCCGGTGCGCTTGCGGAATTTTGCTCAGTAAACTGAATCCGCATGCCAATCTGATAAGCGATATTAATAATCAGTAAAATAATAAAGATTATTTTCATTGAAAAATAAAATATTTAAATAATGGAGATTAACTTAATTTTGTTGTTAACAGTCTTGTGCCTTGTTAAAATATACCGTTAATTTTCAAACAAACCTACCAACTTTTGATTGCCTTTAAAAACGGAATAGAAATATGAAAATGATTAAGAATATGGTAATGCTCGCAGCACTCACAATGACTGCACCGCTCGCAGCCGAAACAACTGAAGCAACTGAAGCAACTGAAACCGAGAATGCTGCGCCGGCAACTGTTGCGGAAATCGCATCTGGCGTATGTGCAGGTTGCCACAGTGCCGATGGCAACAGTGTCATTCCGATGAATCCTATCCTGGCTGGACAACATGCTGAGTATATCACTAAGCAGTTGATCGACTTTAAAGCAACTGAAAGTGCTCCAGCAAAACGTAACAGCCCCATCATGTCCTCAATGGTCGCCGCACTTTCGCCGGAAGATATGAAGCAGCTGGGCGACTACTACGCACAACAAAAGGCAATTCCAAGTCAAGTGGCTGTTGATGATGATAAATTAATTGAACTTGGAAAACTCCTTTATCATGGTGGCAGTCTTACAAATGGCGTTCCCGCTTGTGCAAGTTGCCATGGCCCCAATGGATCGGGTATTCCACCGCGCTATCCTGCAATTGCTGGACAGCATGCCGAATACACGATAACGCAATTGAATCTGTTTAATACGGGCGACCGTGCAAATGATAAGGATGTTATGCAACAAGTGATTACTCGCTTGAACGGATATGAGAAACGAGCAGTTTCAACTTATATTTCCACCATGCGCTAGAATTGACTATCGTTGTTTAATAAAAAAGGCGGCAGGTGCCGCCTTTTTTATTATCTCCACGTCAGAAAGCACTACTCAGACTATTTTCTTACCAATTTTTAAATATTTTCGCTGCAGCGGACAAGGTTTTGTCTAATTCATTATCGCCATGCATTGAAGATACGAAACCAGCCTCAAATGCCGACGGTGCAAAATAGACTCCTTCGTCTAACATGGCGTGGAAGAATCGGTTAAAAGCTTCCTTATCGCATTGCATCACTTCAGCAAAGCTAGTGGGAATACTCTTCCTAAAATACAATCCAAACATACCGCCGACTGATTGTGCACAAAAATCTATACCCTGATTACTTGCTGCTGCTGTAATACCATCAACCAACTGTTGCGTCCTTTTTCCTAATTTCTCGTAAA
Organism: Nitrosomonas sp.; assembly: GCA_016708955.1. GTDB lineage: Bacteria > Pseudomonadota > Gammaproteobacteria > Burkholderiales > Nitrosomonadaceae > Nitrosomonas. Next base: position 77,698 of record JADJES010000025.1, on the reverse strand, counting down.
ACCCGGGTACTTGTACTTGTTTCAGTGTAGCCAATCCTGCCGCAACTGCCACCGGATTACCGGAAAGTGTGCCTGCCTGATAAACCGGACCCAGCGGCGCCAAGCATTGCATGATGTCGCGGCGGCCGCCAAACGCAGCCATCGGCATACCTCCCCCAATAACCTTACCTAATGCCGTCAGATCGGGTTTGATATCATAAAGCCCTTGCGCGCATCCAAGGCCGACACGGAATCCTGTCATGACCTCATCGAATATCAGCACACTGCCGTTTTGCGTACACAATGTTCGCAGTCCAACAAGAAAATCTGCCGTGGGTGCAACCAGATTCATGTTGCCTGCAACCGGTTCAACGATCACCGCAGCGATCTCTTTTCCCCATTTGTTAAATGCTTCTTCAATGCCTGATAGATCATTGTAATCCAGGACTATCGTATGTCCGGCTGTTTCAGCCGGTACACCGGCAGAACTTGGATTCCCGAAAGTTAATGCACCAGAACCTGCTTTAACCAGCAAAGAATCATCGTGACCATGATAGCAGCCTTCGAATTTAATGATTTTGCTTCTGCCGGTAAACCCGCGTGCCAGCCGAATTACGCTCATCCCCGCTTCCGTACCGGAACTCACCAATCTGACTTGTTCGATAGAAGGAATCAACTGACAAATCAATTTTGCAATGTCTAGCTCTGCTTCCGTCGGCGCGCCAAAGGTTAAGCCATTTTGTGCTGCAAGCTGAACCGCTTTAACCACATCCGGATGCGCATGGCCCAGAATCAAGGGACCCCATGAACCCACATAGTCGATGTACGATTTACCATCAGCATCCCAAAAATACGCGCCCTCGCCGCGCTGAAAAAAAATAGGTTCGCCACCTACCGATTTAAAAGCGCGAACAGGCGAATTAACCCCGCCTGGAATATATTGCTGGGATTGTTCAAATAATTGATGATTGCGTGAAGTCATTTGGTTACTCATGATAAAAATTTTAAATAAAAACTGGCTATAAAGGGCATCTCTAAAAATCCAAATTACGTCACAACACTTTGTTTGCTCGCAAAAAATGTTTCCTTACCTATTATTCATATGCTGCGTAACCATTTTATGCTCATGCCTAGTATTGTTTGGAAATTTGAATTTTTAGCGGTGCCCAGACGTTAGTTCGTTACTGCAAATAATTGCGCATACTGTGCTGCTTTTACCTTAATGTTTTCGGATTGAAACAAATCATTACAAACGGCTATTGCGGCACATCCGCTTTGAATAACCGTTCTGGCATTAGTCAATCGAATGCCGCCAATCCCGACAATGGGAACAGTTATTTTCTTTTTAGCTTCCCCGATTAAATCCACCGTAACTAAAACTGTATTGGGCTTGGTCAATGAAGGAAAGAAAGCGCCAAAAGCAACATAATCTGCCCCTTCTTTTTCAGCCTTGATGGCCAAATCCAGATTGTTATAGCAGGAAGCACCGATAATTTTATTGCACCCCAATTGATTTCTTGCATTTAATAGGGATGCATCCTGTTGGCCGACATGTAATCCGTCCGCATCAATCTCTATCGCTAAATCAAGGTGATCATTGATAATCAAAGGCACGCCGTACTCTCTACACAACAGCAATAATAATCCAGCCTGCTCTCTCAACAAAGTCCTGTTTGCTGATTTATTACGGTATTGTAAGAGCTGCACTCCGCCCTCCAACACTTGTCGCGTCTTATCAAGCAGATCATTCGTATTCTTAAACTCTGGGGTAATTGCATACAACCCGCTAATTTTTGGGTTTCTCAATGACTGGCTCTTCGTTTTCGTTTTCGCTTTCGGTATCTTCTATCTCTTTAGCCCAGAAAAGTCTATTCGGGATATATTGTCCCATCCCCGGACGAAACCCTGCTTGTAAAGTGTGCCAAGTATAATCCTGCGCTTCAATGATGCTTTCGCTCACGGATAATCCATTGGCTAATGAAGCTGCTATTGCCGACGTCAAAGTACAACCCGATCCATGATAAGTATTTTCAAGCCTTTCCCATTCATCGGTGCGCACAATACCATCAGCCGCATACAATGTATTTAACACGTAAGCCGAATTTTCATGCGTGCCCGTTATTAAGACATATTCGCAGCCCATGTGCAGCAATCTTTGTGCACAAAGACTTAAGTCCAACTTGACTTCATTGGCGTCATTTTCCTGATGCGCAAGGTGCCTGGCCTCCAGACTGTTGGGAGTTAATATCGTGACTTGCGGTAGTAACAATTCTCGCATCGCATCGATCATTTCTTCGTTTGCCAGCTCATCCCCGCGCCCCGAGGTTAATATCGGGTCCATGACTAAAGGAATATGCGGATAATCTGAAATAATTTCTGCAATGGCAGCGATAATCTCAACGCTGCCTAGTAAACCAATCTTGAAGACATGAACAGGCATATCTTCCAACACCGCCCGCGCCTGATCAGCGACCCATTCAGGATCGAGTGGCATCACATCGTCGACACCGGCAGTATCCTGAACGGTTATAGCCGTTACAATTGATAATGGGTGGCACCCCATACTGGCAATGGTGAGGATATCAGCCTGTAGGCCTGCTCCACCACTGGGGTCATTGGCTGCAAAAGAAAGTACAATAGGGGGTGGCTGTAACATGCATTAATACCGTAAAATGTCATTTTAACCTAAAAGGAAATTGCTATCTATCATGCCTACCGAAGAGAATCGAGATTACAATCGTTACATGTGTTTAATTTGTGGCTTTATTTATGATGAAGCCTTGGGATCTCCGGATGAAGGCATTGCACCAGGCACACGCTGGGAGGATGTCCCGATCAATTGGACCTGCCCTGAATGCGGTGCGCGTAAAGAAGATTTTGAAATGGTAAAAATATAAATGCGAATTTTGCATACCATGCTTCGAGTCGGCAATCTCGAAAAGTCACTTACGTTTTACACGCAGGTATTGGGCATGAAATTACTGCGCCGCAAAGATTATCCGGATGGCAAATTTACACTTGCATTTGTAGGTTATCAGGATGAAGCGAGCGGCACGGTTCTTGAACTGACCCACAATTGGGATACTCCGGCATACAACCTAGGGGAAGGCTTTGGTCACATTGCCATTGAAGTCGATGATGCGTATCAGGCCTGCGAAAATACCAAAAAGCTGGGTGGCAAGGTAACGCGCGAAGCCGGTCCGATGAAACATGGCACAACGATTATTGCATTTGTGGAAGACCCTGACGGATACAAAATAGAGTTTATCCAGAAGAAAACAGCCTGACTCTACAATACCCTCGACTACCGATTTAGCGATACGCTTCCTGCAAGCTACCCGTACAGCAAAAAAATAGTCGGTATCTTGTTAATATCCGGTAAAGAACGCTTCCATTCTTTAACGGATTTTGTGGCAACCAGCTCACTGGAAAAAGTAAGGTGACTTGCAATACATAAATCCGTGCTGTCAGAACAGACATTAACCAACTGCTCCAGTAATTTTTGATTACGGTAAGGTGCCTCGATAAAAATCTGTGTTTGCTTCAGACTGATTGATAATTTCTCCAACTCCATTATTCTGCTTGCTCGCGCTGTACTCTCAACCGGCAAGTAACCGTGAAAGGCGAAACGCTGACCATTTAAGCCCGATGCCATCAGTGCCAGCAATATGGATGAAGGTCCGACTAATGGCACGACCGTGATGCCATTTTTATGTGCCAATCTGACTAATTCTGCTCCAGGATCCGCCACTGCGGGACAACCCGCTTCCGATAACAACCCCACATCGTGTCCGGCCAATATTGGATCCAGCAATGCCGACAGATCTTTTGGTGACGTATGCTCATTCAAGGTTTGCATGCTTAATTCTTGCAAAGAATGCTTACAATCAATCTGTTTCAGAAATTGCCTTGCCGTTTTGGGATGCTCAACAATGAAATGTGAAATTTCAGCGATGCACTGCTGAACCGCCGACGGCAATGCCCAAGCAATGTTTTCCTGACTGATAGGCGTTGGGATCAGATAGAGTTTGCCGGTCATCAGAATGCCGGTGATTGGGAGACATGTAACATATAGTCGAGGCTATGCCCAGATTTCCTAGTGGAGGATTCTGGGTACACTCAGTATAAATTCCGGTATCGCAACATCGAAATGCACACCATCTTCAGCCGCCATCTGATAACTTCCTTTCATCGATCCCACAGGGGTTGGAATCACCGTTCCACTGGTATATTCAAAGCTATCACCCGGTTTAAGTAATGGCTGCTCACCCACGACACCCAGTCCTCGCACTTCCTGGGTGGTTCCATCCCCATTATTGATGATCCAGTGCCTGCTGATTAATTGACTGGTTACAGTGCCCGTATTCGCAATGGTTATCGTGTAAGCAAATACATGCCTTTCTGCCTCTTCATCGGATTGATCGGGTAGGTATATCGTGCGGATACTGACATCAATTTCATATTTTTTATCTTCGGTCATCTTTTCATTCCATACTCTTTTCAATAGTGTATCAAGAAAAGGTATAAGGCGTGTATAAGGCGTAATATTCAGGATAATTTACGTAATAATTTCTACTCTTTTACGCGCAATTCGTCATTTACGGTTAAAATACAGAATTTGTTTATTATACTAAGAGGTTTTCATGTACCGCATTGCACCGAGCATTTTGTCAGCCAACTTCGCTAAACTAGGCGATGAAATCACCGCCGTTATTGAATCAGGCGCAGATATAGTTCATTTTGATGTCATGGATAATCATTATGTTCCCAATCTCACCATCGGCCCATTGGTATGCGAAGCCATTCGTCCTGTCACTGATGCCATGATTGATGTGCATCTGATGGTCGAACCAGTTGATCGCATTATTCCGGACTTCGCCAAGGCGGGCGCCAATATCATTTCGTTTCACCCTGAAGCTTCCAATCATATTGATCGAACTATCGGATTGATTAAGGAGCAAGGTTGCAAAGCGGGTTTGGTGTTTAATCCTGCCACTCCTTTACATTATCTGGATCATGTGCTCGACAAGCTGGATCTGATCCTTATCATGTCGGTGAATCCTGGGTTTGGCGGACAGAAATTTATTCCTGAAGCATTGAACAAATTACGTGCCGTGAGAAAACGTATCGATGCCAGTGGAAAAAATATCATGCTGGAGATTGATGGCGGTGTTAAAGTGGACAATATAGCTGAAATCGCCCGTGCCGGAGCGGATACCTTTGTTGCTGGATCAGCCATTTACTCGGCTGGTAAAGACACTGATCCGCATCGCTATGATACCGTCTTGGCGGCACTTCGCGCTGAATTGGCAAAAGTGTAATTTTCTAACATTCCTATTTAGCTTATTGCTATTCCGTATACTCAAATGAATCATAGTCTTTCTGGCAGCGCAAATGCCTCTGCAAAAAAAATCAAGTTTCCGTTAGCGGTTAAAGTGATCATGATTGATCTGGACGGCACGTTGCTTAATACCGCTGACGATCTCGCATTGTCTGCGAATCTGATGTTAAAAGATCTGGGGTTACCGGAGCAATCCACAGCAACGATCTGCTCATACATCGGCAAAGGTATACAAAAGCTGGTCAAGCGTACATTGACCGGGGAATTGGATGGCGAACCCGATGCGGCCTTGTTTGAAAAAGCACTGCCCATCTACGAGAAGCATTATGCCAATAATTTGAGTGTCAACACACGTCCCTATCCGGGCGTTCTCGAAGGCATTAAAGCCTTGCAACAGGCGGGATTTAAGCTAGCTTGCATCACCAACAAAGCGGAAGCATTTACCCTGCCTCTGCTGCGCGCAACTGGGTTATACGATCAATTTGAAATCGTATTATCCGGTGACAGTCTTCCCAGGAAAAAACCTGATCCGATGCCATTAACGCATATTTGTAAGCATTTTGATGCACAACCGCACGAAGCCTTGCTCATTGGCGATTCACTGAATGACGCCATTGCCGCCAGAGCTGCCGATTGCCATGTGTTCATTGTTCCTTATGGCTATAACGAAGGACGCAATGTATACGAGCTGGATTGCGATGCGATTGTCGAATCATTGTTCGATGCATCAAAATTGGTTAAAAGACTGTCTTGAAAACTGAGATGACCGAAACCGAATTTAATGAGCTCGCACAACAAGGATACAACCGCATCCCAATAGTACTGGAAACTTTTGCGGATCTCGACACCCCTTTATCCATCTATCTAAAACTGGCCAACCAGCCCTATTCGTATTTATTGGAATCCGTCAAAGGCGGAGAACGTTTCGGCCGATTCTCATTTATTGGTTTACCGGCAACAACACGGATTGAAGCGCGTGGCAATGCAGTTACCACAATCGCTGATGGCAAATCGGAAACAATCCAAGTGGACGACACCCTGGCATTTGTCGAATCTTATCTGGCGCAATTCAAGGCAGCACCCTGTTCGGCTGGAAAATCCCGTTTTTGTGGCGGTTTGGTTGGCTACTTTTCATACGATACCGTTCGCTACATCGAGCACAAACTGGCAGGCCATGCAAAACCGGATACGTTGAATACTCCGGATGTTTTGCTGTTACTGTCGGAAGAACTGGCTGTGGTGGATAATTTATCCGGCAAGCTATATCTGATCGTTTATGTCAATCCGGAAAATGAGAATGCCTACCAATCCGGGTGCAATCGCTTAAAAACTTTATTGGCCAAGCTTCGTCAATCAATAACCATTCCAATCGAACAATCCGTTAGTTCCGGGGCTGCAGTATCTGAATTTCCTGAAGCCGGCTTCAAAGCTGCTGTCGAGCGGGCAAAGCGCTATATCTATGACGGTGACATCATGCAAGTCGTTTTGTCCCAGCGCACCAGCAAACCTTTTAGTGCGTCTCCATTGTCACTGTATCGCGCGCTTCGCAGCCTTAATCCTTCACCGTATATGTTTTTCTATCATTTTGATGATTTTCATATCGTGGGCGCTTCTCCTGAAATATTGGTACGCCTTGAAGGCGATACCGTTACAGTTCGCCCGATTGCAGGTACCCGGCCCCGTGGAAAGAATCCTCAGGAAGATGCCGAATTGGCGGCGGATTTGCTCGCCGACCCGAAAGAACTGGCGGAGCATGTGATGCTAATGGATTTAGGGCGTAATGACATTGGACGAGTTGCGCAAACCGGAACCGTGAAAGTAACGGAAAAAATGCAAATAGAAAATTATTCGCATGTGATGCACATCGTATCCAATGTAGAAGGCAAGTTAAAACCAGAGTTGACCGCTATCGACGTGCTGCGCGCTACTTTTCCAGCTGGAACAGTCAGTGGCGCCCCTAAAGTACGCGCCATGGAAATCATTGACGAACTGGAAATATCCAAACGTGGTATTTATGCGGGTGCAGTAGGTTACCTGGGATTTAATGGCGATATGGATCTGGCGATTGCAATCCGTACCGGTGTTATCAAAGATGGTCAATTACATGTTCAGGCAGGCGCAGGAATTGTTGCCGATTCGGTGCCGCAAAATGAATGGATCGAAACGCAGAATAAAGCCAAAGCATTGCTACGTGCTGCAGAAATTGCCGAGAATGGATTAGATAGTAAAATCTGATTCAGCCGTAATAAATAAGCCAACCGGAATTCAATCCACCAACTGGCTTATTTATTCTATTGTTAGCTCGCGATCAACGTCGATTCAATTTCCGCAAAACTCTTGGCGACTTTATTGGGTGGAATAACTGTCCCAAGCTGTTTTTCGATCTGAGTCCAAGAGAAAATACCGCATATTCTGGATAGTCCGACGGTATTTTCGTCTATCACCAGCGCGTGTAACCGGTCGCTTTCACGTAAACTGGATACTATATTGCCAACTCTGGCATGCGCCACTTCTTCCAGTGGAATTGCTTCCAGTTTCTCCAGCGGCGTCATCATGTCTTGCACCAGAATCTCGCTGTGCTTAATACCTCTTTCCTGAATAAACCGCATAGGCTTTTCGCCCAGAATATCGGTTGCAGTAATAATTCCCGCCAGTGAATTGTCGTCATGCATAACAAGTAGTGTACGCACGCCACGATGCATCATATAGTTATTGGCAACTTCCATGGTGATATTTGGCGCGATGACGGCTGCATGCAATTTACGCAAATCAGTCATTACTTCAGATGCGGGTGATTCCAATGTTACTGAATTTGGTGAGGCGGGTTTGGATATCTGTACAGTGCCGGTCAGATACTGTACAGGAAGCGATTTATATTCATTCATCATATTGTGTACTCCCTCTAGGGTTGATGGGAACAACTGACTACAAAATAGATAATCTACCTTGATCCGGGACTCTACGCCGAATAGCATTCGGAATCAATACATATGAAAATGATTATTGCCGGGTATAAACCCATTGAACCAGCGTATCCATCGCAATACGGGACTGCCCAGCCTGATCGTGATTGACAAAGAAGACCACGATGACACGCCGTCCCATTCTGTCCAGCAAATAACCCGCCAGTGCGCGCACATCGTTTAAGGCACCTGTTTTCATATGCGCCAGACCTTTCACCGGTGTATCCGTAAAACGATTTTTCAAAGTCCCATCCACCGCCGCAATGGGAAGTGACGAAATAAACTCCGGCATGACCGGGCTTTTAAAAGCCGCAAGCAAAAGCTGTCCCATGTGCCGGGCACTGATCCGTTCCTTGCGTGACAACCCGGAGCCATTTTCCACCACTAATTCTTGGAAGCTCAATTGCTTATCTGCCAGCCAGCGGCGGATCGCTGCATCGGATTTTGCCAATGTGGCCGGAGAATTATTGCTGACCACCTCACCCGTGCCTAGTGTCAAATAGAGTTGGCGCGCCGCAATATTATTGCTGAATTTGTTAATGCCCCGAATAATATCCGCCAGCGGCGGGGACTGATAAATCTTAAGCGGCGACAAACCTGTTGGCGTCTGGCTCATGATCACATCGCCATGAAACAGACCGCCCTGCTGTGCCCATAGGCGTTTAAATAAGTCCCGGGTATAGATCGCACTGTCTTGCAGGCTCAACATATACGATTGTTTATCGCACTGCTTGGAAAAACTTCCGTTCAGAACCACGGTAAAATTATTTTTTTCTTCGTTATCCGCAATCGCATCAATCGTCAGTGAGTTGCGCCAATCTCCGCATGCGCCCTGGGTAAGCTTCAAGTTATTCTGTACCTGTAAGGACTCCGGCAATGGATCAACCACAACACGAACTGAGTTTTTTTCCGCTTGAGGAAACAGATGAATCGTGGATGTGCGGTAATTCACCAACAGTGCTTCCGGAAGGGTGTTGTAGGTGCGATAAGGCTGCCCGTCAAACTCACCCGGATCATCATTGGGAATAGCATAATGCGTATGATCCAAAATCAGATTGCCTTGAATCTCATGCAATCCGGTTTGACGCAAACGATGAATCAACAGCCAGAAATTCTCCAAATCCAGTTTAGGATCACCGTGTCCTTTGATGACCAGGTCGCCATCCAAAACACCGTCAGTAATCTTTCCATTGGCATACAGCATGGTCGGCCAAGTATACGCAGGCCCAAGTAATTCCAGCCCGGCATACGTTGTTAATAACTTCATCACCGAAGCGGGATTCATTGCCGCATCGGCATTGACCGCTACCAGCGGCTGATTCGCGCCAATCTCCTGCACATACACACCGATAGCAGATTCCGAAATGGCAGCTTGAAGCAGTTTTTGTTTAACGGCAAGCGGTAGTTCATTGGAAAATACAGAAACTGGTAGCGCAATTTGCAGGATCAGCAGACTGAGATACAGACAAATTCGGATCATTCTTATGTGCAACCGCTTAAGTTACTATTTCTTCCCATTGCACATCGAAAACCCATCATCCCAACCCATCCGGTACTGATCATCCTTCTGATACCGATTCAGGTCTTTAAACGCCCAACTGGTTCTTTTGGCAGTTTCACAGCCATCGATATAGCCTTGCTGAGTATTCAACGGATAGCCGGTTAAGTTGTATTTCGGTTTCGCGCTTTCCGGTAACGGGCCTGCCGGGCGTTCAGGCTTTCTGGCGGGAAGTTGTTGTTTTTCCGGCACTCCACTACAAGCAGAAACGACTAACGCCACTAAAATTATAAAAAACGATAAACGATAACGCATGCATTACATCTCCAATAATTGGTAAGCTGACTTAAGGAAACTCTGAACAACTCATCTTTGTCATTCCGAACACAGTGAGGAATCTTTGCGAATCAACATTATAGATTTCTCGCTATGCTCGAAATGACAATTAATCAGAGGCTTCTTAACTATAAAACCGATTTCAACAATTTTCCCATCTCAGCCGGATTGCGGGTGACTTTGATACCGCAGGATTCCATCACTTCCAGCTTTTCCTGCGCTGTTCCCTTGCCGCCGGAAATAATCGCCCCGGCATGTCCCATGCGTTTACCGGGCGGCGCGGTCACACCGGCAATAAATCCGGCTACCGGTTTTCGCATGTTCTCTTTCACCCAGCGCGCACAATCTTCTTCATCGGTGCCACCGATTTCACCGACCATCAGCACGGCATCGGTTTCGTCATCATCATTGAATAATTGCAAAACATCGAGGTGCTTTAAACCATTCACCGGATCACCGCCGATGCCAATGCAGGTGGATTGCCCCAACCCCAGCGCCATCAGTTGCGCTACCGCCTCATAGGTCAATGTGCCCGAACGTGAAACCACGCCGATACGGCCTTTTTTATGGATGTAACCCGGCATGATGCCGATCTTGAGTTCATCCGGCGTAATGATTCCAGGACAATTCGGGCCGATCAGCCGGGTTTTCTTACCCTGCATTTTGTAGCGCGTGCGGAGCATATCGCGCACCGGGATGCCTTCGGTAATGCAGATCACCAAATCCAGTTCGGCCTCAACGGCTTCATCAATCGCCGCCGCAGCAAAAGGTGGTGGCACATAAATGACCGAAACATTCGCGCCGGTTTGCTGTTTGGCTTCCTTGACCGATGCATAAACCGGTATGCCTTCAAAATCCTCTCCGGGTTTGCGCGGATTCACGCCGGCGACAAAGCATTCCTTGCCGTTTGCGTAGTCGCGGCACATGCGCGTATGGAATTGTCCGGTTTTACCGGTAATGCCCTGCGTCATTACACGGCTGTTGCGATTAATCAGAATAGACATGGTACGACTCCTTTTATGACTGACACTGATAACCTCACGACGATAACTTGGCTTTGGCCGCGCTGACCGCTTTCTGCGCCGCATCGGCCATGTTTTCCGCCGAGATAATGGTCAGCCCGGAATCGGCGAGAATTTTTTTCCCCAGTTCCACGTTGGTGCCTTCCAGGCGCACCACCAGCGGCACGGTCAACTGCACCTCTCGCGCTGCAGCCACCACACCTTGCGCGATCACATCGCACTTCATGATGCCGCCGAAAATATTTACCAGAATCGCTTGCAACTTGGGATTGCGTAGCATCAACTTAAACGCCTCGGTCACTTTCTCCGCCGTTGCGCCGCCGCCGACATCGAGGAAATTCGCAGGATTGCCGCCATACAATTTAATGATATCCATCGTTGCCATCGCCAGCCCCGCGCCATTCACTATGCAGCCGATATTGCCGTCCAATGGAATGTACGATAACTCGTGTTTCGATGCCTCAATCTCAACCGGGTCTTCCTCATCCAGATCGCGTAGTGCGACGATTTCCGGATGGCGAAACAACGCGTTGTCGTCAAAATTCATTTTGGCGTCGAGCGCGATCACCTGTTCTTCAGCAGTTAATGTCAGCGGATTAATTTCCAGCAGCGACGAATCGGTTTCATCAAAAGCCTGGTATAGACCTTGCAACAACGTGACCGCTTGCGGCACACTTTGTGCAGGAATGCCGATTTTTAATGCAACTTCCTCGGCTTGCTGCTGACTGAGTCCCGCAATCGGATCAATAAACACTTTATGAATCTTCTCCGGCGTTTCAGCCGCGACTTTTTCGATCTCCATGCCGCCTTCCGAGCTTGCCATCAGGCACACGCGCTGACGGCCACGATCCACCACCATGCCGACATAGAATTCTTTTTCGATAGACACGCCCTGCTCGATAAAAAGCCGATGCACCACCTGCCCTTCCGGGCCGGTCTGATGCGTCACTAACCGCATGCCCAAAATCTCCCCCGCACGTTGCCGCACCTCATCCAACGACCTAGCCACTTTCACCCCACCACCCTTACCGCGTCCGCCAGCATAAATCTGCGCCTTAACCGCCCATACCTCGCCACCCAGTTGCTGTGCAGCGCTCACGGCTTCGTCAACACTGAAACAGGCAATGCCTTTCGGCGTAACAACCCCATATTTCCGCAAAATTTCTTTTGCTTGATACTCGTGAATTTTCATCGGTGTAACTCCATCAGTATGACTTCAGATTCGAATATTAGCAGTATAGCTTAATCATCAATAATGGTTGTGTTTCGGAATCTTTGGATAAACAGAATTAAAAGAATTCAAATACTTCTGCATTTCTTAAAAATCTTGCCACAGGAAATTGTAGTATAGGTACGATGAATTGTAAGATTCTATTGTTGCAAGTATTGCATACAACTCCAATACTCATTAAAGTAAAGGCTCCTTACTTTAGAAGGTAATAGTATGCTCCAACTTGCCAAAATAAGTAGTAAAGGCCAGGTCACTGTGCCCGCTGAAGTGCGTAAAACCTTGCAGCTTAAAACGGGGGACACACTTGCCTGGGAAGTACAAGAAGATGGAAAAATATCCGTACGCCGGATCGAGCCTATTGATGTTGATTACATTAGCGCATTAAGTGGCACTTTATCGGAATGGAGTAGCGCTGAAGATGATGAGGCATATCGTGATTTATAATCGCTATGACATCGTTAAAATTCCATTTCCATTTACTGATCAGCAAGCAAATAAAAATAGGCCTGCGCTGATCATTTCTTCAGCAAAGTTATTTAATAGCGGCATCAATCATAGCGTCATGGCAATGATCACCTCCGCCAAACATTCTGCCTGGCCATTAGATACACCGATAAATGATTTGGATTGCACAGGTCTACCGGTAGCATCATTAATTCGTTTAAAACTATTTACACTGGATCATCGTTTAATCATCAGTACATTGGGGCATTTATCGGATCAGGATAAGATCATTTTCAAGCAAAATATTTCTTCACTTCTTTCTGATACAAACTAAATGAGCGGGCTATAATTTTGTACGCAATTGTTAAATAGTAAGGCTTGCCTCATGGCCATTGCCTGTCTTCACGATTGCATCGCACACTCTGCTATCACACCCAATATTTCAGCTCAATGCCGCTTTGACAGCATCCGGTGCGCGTTTAATGACATTCAACAACACCAGTGATGCACTATGCGGCGAACGATCTCCGCGTTCCCAGTGGCGCAAGGTTGCAACAGAAAACCCAAACCTCGCGGCAAATTGCTCTTGCGTCATACCCATGCTTTGACGCAACGCCAAAACATCCACTGCCTCCGGTTGATATATTTCTACTGCAACTTTCTTGCCTTTGGCATGCGCAACGGCTTCGTTCAAGCCACGCGCGATACTGTCAAAAGTCATTCCCATCTCTCACCTCTCGATCCATGCTGCAACCAAAATATCCACCAGTTTCGCCAATTCGTTGCGTCCAGCTTTGCTCAAATTGTCTTGCTTGTTCTTGGCGAACAGCGTTAGCAAATAAAGCGACATCAAATCGCTGTGGTAGTAATAAATAACCCACACGCCGACACGCTTGCCGCGTCCGCTCCTGCCCCATCTCAACTTGCGAATACCACCTGTGCCTTCGATCAGATCCCCCGCTTTGGGATGAGAACGACCAAGTAATTCAATACATCCTGTCGTTCCGCCTCAGTCAATATTTTTTCCGCTTGGCGGATATATTCCGGTACTTCGGCAATCGTTATCATGGGGATTAGAATAATCCGATGGATAAGTGATTACGGATAATTTGATGCCCCATCACTCTGCAGCAAGCTACCGCAAGGATATACTCCGATATATATTATGAAAATTCACTATAAGCATTACGGTATACTTCGATGCGCAATATTGATTGCGCCCTACTGCATTGTATGTTCTTATTACTTTTCTTCTTTATTAACTTCATTCCATTTTTTGCCACAAGCCATGCATTCATATGTACGCTGTACTTTAGCGAAAGTAGTGTTTAGAACCTTTTTTCTTATTTTTCCGTTTCCCAAATCTTCAGAAACTTCCTTGGTGCCAAGCCACGACTCGAGATCTTGTTTGTTTATTAATTCAGGGCTTGCAGTCTTGCAATTTGGACAACGCCGACGTATAAATTTATGCCAAAACAAGGCACTACCAAGTACTATTAATACTAAATATACTGTTGATTTAATTGACTCATCTTTCTGTGTTTCTTTTGCTTCTTGTCCCCCCTTTTCCTCTTGATTGATTTTATCTATCCGCACATCTTCCTCCTCACCATTCTTTTCATTTGGTTTCAATTTTTCGGAAATTTCTTTATCAACCATCAAAGATATCTGTCGCGAATTCTCGGTTGAGATTGATGTCTTCTGTTCAGTACTTGGCAAGAGTTGTCTAGATCCATTGTTAGTCAAATCATTGATGCGGTTCTGATATGCGCCTGCGAGGCAGTTTGCATCCTCACACTTGTTGCGTACTTGAGTTATCCATGTACGTTGTTCATGTCTAAGTTGGCCTTGATCAATCGCTGCGGTAACTGCTAAGCGATAGACTGATGCAAGTTGCTCATCAAGAAGGGATAGTTCTGGGTGCAAGCAAATAGCCTTTTCGATTGACGTAGAAGCCTTTGAGCAATCAAAACTCGTTGCAAATGACGTTGCTGTGAACATAAATATAATTGCTGCGATTACTTTCTTCATTGCTTTATTCAAGATAAATCCTAACAAGAGTGCAAAAGATTTTTTCAACAATAATCCCATTTCGAAGGAACATTTTTCCATCCAAATTTTAAGTGTCATTTATTAGCTCGCTAAAAAGACACCTGCTGTAACTAGCAGAGAATCGATTCTAAGGAGATTAATTATCACACCGTAAAAATTGGATTCTTAATTCTGTCTTTGTTCCTAATGCGTTTCACTCTGCCGCTCCAAATGATCCTCAACATCCTTCCGGCTAAACCCAATCGCGCTAGCGACACGATCCGCATGACTGACTTTGGAGATGCCTGCAATCAAGCGGTGCGTCGGGCCTTGCGACATGAATTCGACTTGCAGATACCGGCCAATGCCGTCTTTTTGCAGCAGCTCGCACAGTTCGTGGTTATGCGTGACCAGCAAAGTACTCGCGCCGAGCTTATGGAATCCCTTCAGGATATATTCCGAAATCGTCATTTTTTCTTCGAAAGTCGTGCCTTCGGATAATTCATCCAGCACCACTAGGCTGCGTGGTGTGGCATTGAAGAATATTTCGCGCGTGCGCTGGAGTTCATGGCCGAAGCGTCCCATCGCGGCGCTGAGCTGGCCGGGGTCGGGGACTTGGTAATAAATATGCTCGGCCGGAACCAATT
This sequence comes from Nitrosomonas sp., assembly GCA_016708955.1. Lineage (GTDB taxonomy): Bacteria > Pseudomonadota > Gammaproteobacteria > Burkholderiales > Nitrosomonadaceae > Nitrosomonas. Next base: position 62,206 of record JADJES010000025.1, on the reverse strand, counting down.
GACCTTGCGTGGCGGGAATGTAGCAGCCGATTTGACCGAGTAATTGGATTTGCGCGATGGTCTTGCAATACGCCGTTTTACCGCCGCTATTCGGGCCGGTGATGATCAGTACGCGGCCTGCCAGATCCAGGTGAATATCGTTCGGCACGTAATCCGGCATGTTCTTAATCAGCAGCGGATTCCTCGCTTGACTGACGGTCAGCCGGTGCTGCTTGTCATCGAGAATTTCCGGCAAAACTTTGTCTCCGGTACACGCTTGCCCATAGCGGACAAAAGACAACAGCTCATCAAGCAATCCCAATGCTTCGATCGCCTTGGCTAATTCCGGGCTTTCGCGGAATTGTTTGCGCAACGGATATATGATCGAATCGCGGTCGGATACACCAATCGCCAGCAGAACAATCGGAAACACCGGCAAAGTGAGCGCCAAGATACCGTAAAAGAGATACGAGGTGCCCAATGCAGGCATCAAAATTTCCATAAAAAACAAAAGACCATATCCGGCGGCAAGGGAAAGCAGCATCGGCATGAACTTAAACAACGAAGGGTGGAAGCGTGAGTACAGGTCAAAACTGGTTTTTTCTTTTTTTGATTTGAATTTGCCGCCTAGCGAATAAACCGGGCCTTGCATCAGCGCGAACGTACGCGATTGGCCAAAATCATGGATCGCATCCAGTAATGTACGTAAATAAGCGGATTGCGGGCGTGGCAGCGCCTCGGCTTTCTCGACCAGATCGACTGCAAATTGGGTACCGTCCTGATATTGCCGGTAGCCGTAGCCGCCAAATTCCAGCTTGTCCGAGCGTGAACTCGGCGCATCGGTCGCCAAGCCGCCTGAAAATTCGCCATACAGAAGATGTTTCAGCGATTTCTCTCCGGATGTAATTTTGCCGGCATAATGAGTCAGCGCGTTATAGAGCGCCGGGTTCGATTCTATTTCACGCAACGCAATCTGTTTCTGTTGTAATACCTGCGCATCCTGGGCAGGACGGGCAATAGACCGGTACAACGCCAAGCGGCCGATCTCGGTTTTCGTTTGATCAATCGTGCGAAACAGCGCTTCAGCTTCTATCGCTTCAAACGTTTTCGGGTCTAGTGCTTCGTAATCCGTCTCGGTTGGACGGATATCTTCCATACTTACGGGCCGATCGGAATCGGATAAGATGAATTTTTTGCGCCAAATATCAATCATACGGATAGTCTATTTCGAGGTTTTTGTGAGTTGCCATCAAGCAGCTTTAAATGAACGTAAAATACGCAGTTTTAGAACGAAATACAACCCAATGCCACCCTATTTCACACTGACTTCGCATACCTGATAATGCCGCCGATCAAAAAACCGCTACGATTATTCAGCCTTGCCATTGCAGTGACCGCAATCGCGCTTGCCAGTTGGTATTTCACCCGGCCCAAACCGCTGGAAGTGGAATTGGCCACTATCGCAACCGGCAATGTCGAATCAAGCATTGTCAACACGCGTGCAGGCACGATTAAGTCCTGCCAGCGATCCAACCTCGCACCCATTACCGGCGGGCAAATCGCCAAAATTTGGATCAAAGAAGGCGATCACGTGCAAAAAGGCCAGATTTTATTGGAGCTTTGGAGTCAGGATCTTCAGGCACAGCGTGAACTGGCGCAGCGGCAACTCACGATGGCGCAGGAACGCCGCCGCGAAACTTGTATTCTGGCAGAAAATGCCCGGCGTGAATCGATCCGCACGCAACAATTGGTTGAACAGGGTTTTGTCAGCTCACAGCGCGCCGAGGATGCCGATGCCAATGCACGTTCCCGGCAGGCCAGTTGTGATGCAACCATCTCCGATATTAAGCGCGCTGAGGCACAAATTCGGGTCGCTCAGGCGGGAGTGGATCGAACCGTCATTACCGCGCCCTTCTCGGGTGTGATTGCCCATATCAGCGGTGAATTGGGTGAATTTACCACACCCTCACCCCCCGGTATCCCGACGCCACCGACGATTGATCTGATCGACGACAGTTGTTTATACGTCACTGCGCCGATGGATGAAGTCGATGCAAAGTTAAAATTAAAATAGGGCAAGAAGCACGCATCACGTTGGATGCGATGCCGGATAAAATTTTCCCTGGAACAATCCGGCGTATCGCACCGTATGTGACTGAAATTGAAAAACAAGCTCGAACCGTGGATATCGAAGTGGATTTTCTGCAGATTCCAACAGATACCTTGCTGGTGGGCTACAGCGCCGATGTCGAGGTTGTTCTTGAGCGCAAAGACAATGTCCTGCGCATTCCGACACAAGCCATCCGGCAAAACAATAAAGTCTGGATGATTGATGCCAATAACCGCTTAGTCGAGCAGCAACTGGAAACCGGATTGAGCAACTGGAGTTTCACCGAAATCCGTGGTGGTTTAAAAGCAGGCGATCAGATACTGATTTCATTTGATCAGGACAACATCAAAGCCGGTGTTGCCGTGCAACCTAAGTCTCAATGATTCGCCTGACCGCCATTACGCGCACATTTCACATGGGTGACCAGGCGGTTTATGCACTCAATAATATCAATCTGCATATCGCTTCAGGGGAATATGTTTCAATTATGGGACCTTCCGGCTCCGGGAAATCCACATTGCTGAATATTGTCGGCTTGCTGGATAAACCCGACAGCGGCAGCTATGAACTGGATGACCGGTTGATTACCGATTTGTCGGAAACGGAACAAGCGCAAATCCGCCGGGAAAAAATCGGTTTTGTTTTTCAATCGTTCCATCTGGTGCCACGGCTTACCGCTGCAGAAAATATCGAATTACCTTTGATTCTAAGCGGCATGCCTTCTGCGCAACGCCAAAACCTTGTCAATGATGCCTTGCAGGCATTTGATCTGTCGCCGCGCGCGCATCACCGCCCAGCCGAACTTTCCGGCGGGCAGCGCCAGCGTGTGGCGATTGCGCGTGCAACGATCATGCATCCCAGCGTTATTCTGGCCGATGAACCCACCGGCAATCTGGATCACCAGATCGGTGCTGAAGTCATGCTGCTGCTGGAAAACCTGCATCACACGGGCACCACGCTGATTGTCGTCACGCACGATCGTGAATTGGGTTCGCGCGCGCATCGCCAAATCGGCATGCGCGACGGGAAGATATTGACGGATCAAACCGATGACGCTCACTGATACGCTGCAAACTTCATTTAAAACCGTGGTGAGCTATCGCGTCCGCTCACTGCTGATCGTATTGGCAATGGCGCTGGGTGTGGCTGCGGTGGTTGTGTTGACGGCTCTGGGCGACGGCGCCAGAAACTATGTGATCAACCAATTCTCTTCCATCGGCACCAATTTGCTCGTAGTACTTCCCGGGCGCGCAGAAACTTCCGGATCATTTTTGGGCGCTGTATTAGGTCACTGAAGTTTCACCGTTTTGCACTAAACTTTACATTTTCGCTTAAGCAACCATACGCAATAATGCATCGATAAAAGAATTAAGAATGGGTTTATCTGGTTTAGGGCAAAAGCTAACAAAATCCTTATTGAGCGCAGCCTGAGTAATCAGTTTTCTGACATCGGAAAAGGCAAAGTGACTTCGACTGTTAACAGCGTAACAACGCTGCGGTGTTTTATCAAGGTGATCGGCATAAATCCAGGTTACGGTGGCGGCCATCATGCAGAAGTTGAGATGATTGGTAACGGCATGGTAGTTTCGAGTTTGGCTTTTTGAGCTACCGATTTCCTGCTTGATCTCTTTGAAAGCGGCTTCGATTTTCCAGCGTGCGCCGTAGTATTCGATAATCTGCTCGACGGTGAGATCGAGATCGGTGGTAAGGTGCGACCCATTGTGATCTTCGATAGATCCAAACAACGCGCACGGCACATTTGAGTGTTTTCGACATCATGATGTTGTCAAGGCCAGAACATCGCGTTGTTTGCCGTAGAGGTTAACCGAATAAGTGGTAGCGCGTTCATGGAATTTATTGGCCAGCGTTGTGGCATTGCCCATCTTGTCGCCATACTTTCTGGATCGGCCGAGCTGATGTTTTTTGGTGTTCGGGTGGTAACGCAAACAAAGTGGTATTGATGCGCAATCTGGAAAGCATATGACAGTGCTGTCCAACGGTTTTGCGCATCGGTTTAAGCAAGCCGTCGTTTCCAAACCAGCTATCGGTAACGATCAGCAATGGGGTGCCAGGAAAAGCGGCAGAAATTTCCAGCAGCATTTCGATGGCCTGCTCAAATTTGGTTTGGAAACGATGGTATCTTGCCTCAACCCTAACCTTCTTGGTCGCTATCGTTTTTTCCATGTGATAGAAACGAAACGCCAGCGGTAAGCAAGCCCAGCGGCCTTTTGACAATTTTTAATAAACCGATGGACACAACATTTTGTGACCAGGGGTATTTCGATTGATTGGTCTTGGCAGCATGATCAAAGAAAGACGCGCAGCCGAAAATCTTTTGCCAGTCTTGGGATTGATGGTGTCATCCAAGGCCAGCAATAGCCGTCCTTTTGTCGTCGGGCTGGGTATCAGAGACCACAGCGTCGTCCAGAGGCGTGACCAAGGCAATTTTGATGAGGCCATGAAGATGTAAAATCGGCGCTGACTAAGCGACAGCCCGAACAATACCTGCAAGCATCGCAATAGGTTGGCGCTGCGTGAAGAAGTGAAATGAGTGATAACAGCCAGGAGCGTATAAACAAACCAGACACCTCGTTCATCGCCTTTGCAACGGTGGTTAAATTCCCTGCTGGAGGGGAAGAGGATATTGCGTAGAATGAACATGCGGCGATGCCTTTTTATTATTGGTTTCAGTTACTTAACAGATGAAATTATAACAAAACCGTGCGTCGCCGCAATCATATCTTACTGTATTTAAAGGATATATTTCGATTTTTTCCCTACCGTCAACAGGGTCGATATCAAAGTACTATTTTGTCACTCAAGAAAAAATCCCGATAATCCAAAATTCCAGACAATTGAATCATCGGCTCATAAAAAAAGCGTGAAACTCCAGTTAGGTCAGACACCACGCGATTTAACCTTAAAAGATGCGCAATTGCTGGGCCGGTTGCCGCAAGTCCGGCGTTATGCCCCGCTCAATGTCGGTGCCGCGGAACTATCTGCTGCCAATCGGTTGCGTGAAGTCACGGTTTTAGGTAGCACGGCCAATTTAATACCGATCCGTCATATGAAACTGGCACAAGGAAGTTTCTTGGCGCATGGCACCGAGCGCAGTGCTCAAATTGTTTTAGGTGCAAAAATAGCCAATGAATTTTTTCCCCGCAGCCAGGCTATCGGGCAACGTGTCCGGTTAGGCGACAATCGGTTTTTGGTCTCTGGCGTTCTGGCTTCGCAAGGCGAGTCGATGGGTTTCAATACCGATGAAATCGTCATCATTCCAATCGACTATGCCTAGCGCTGTTCAATACCACCTCGTTATTCCGTATTTTGATCGAAGCCAAAAGCCACAGTGAAATTGAGTCCGCCAAACAAGCCATTTTGGCAACCATGCGGCAAAGCCATGACGGTGAGGATGACACGACGGTCATTACACAAGACGCCATCCTCGCCACCTTTGACCGGGTTTTACAGGCATTGACTCTGGCCGTCGCCGGTATTGCCGCGATCAGCCTGATTGTTGCCGGTATTTTAGTGATGAATGTGATGCTGGTTTCGGTCAACCAGCGCACAGCGGAAATCGGCCTGTTGAAAGCCATCGGCGCCACATCCGCCGACATCCGCCGCTTGTTTTTTGCTGAAGCAGTTTGGTTGTCGTTGGCTGGCGCTATTTTGGGATTCTTACTGGGACAGTTTGGCAGCCTGATGTTGCGTTTGGCCTATCCGCAACTTCCCGCCTGGGCACCCGCTTGGGCCTCGATTGCCGGTATCCTTGTCGCACTGATCACCGGTATTCTGGCGAGTTTGCTGCCCGCCGGCCAAGCGGCCCGATTGGATGCCGTGAAAGCATTGGGTAAAAATGAATAAAATGCCCTCATAGAAATTACTTCTTGTCTCCAACAGATTTCCCGTCAGCGTCAGAAGCACCCGTATCATGTCTCGTCACATCATCAGCCCGTAGGCAGATACTTTTGGCCTATCCATCAGATGCCCATCGGGCGTTCTTCTCGGTTCATTACAACCAGTGAACATCCAGGCGGCAATGAGTACAGTTAAGAATATATATTTCATCGTTATCATTTTTCTCTCCTATCTATAAATTTTAAGACTAATCCACTTGAGTTGGATATAAATTGATCTATATCAATCCTGATCTGTCAATTAAGCTGAATCATCAAAATAGCCAAATAAGCAGCACTGATTTAAAAGCATTTCTTTTATTTAAATCGCGGTAGATTTCATTGATTTTCCTCTTTCACACATTGAATGTAACGCGGTAAACCAAATTTTTTCTAATTGTTAAGCTTTTATTTACTAGCTTTTTGGAGTAAAAAGAAGATGTCGTGAGTTTTGGTGTGCGACGAGTTTGGAAGCTAGGCTTTGAGCGTAATCTTTTAGGGCACTTTAAAATTCAAAGTTCTAAACAAACGAGGCACGGAAAAATAGTTACAGCAGCAGAATGAGGAAACATTTTTTTGAGTAACAAAGGAAATTTGATTTTAGAGATGCCCTTTAGTAAAAGCCATGCAAAATACTCGATCGAATGTCTGTTTGCAGTGCCAACAAGGAGACCCAGCATGCGAAACATTCTTTTCGTCGTAATTCTCAGCATTGCAGCTTTATCCGGTTGTGCCGGTCAGCCCCTTGGAAAGGAAGATGGAGGCGAGCCACTGGTCCAATGCGCTGATGTTGCAAATCGCAAGCATTTGAATATCCTATCCATCAATCTCCTTTTCTCCGAGATTGAAACACGTGATCAGCGTTTAGAGGCTATTGCCGAATTTGCAGCAAAAACACCTGTCGATATCATTCTGCTTCAAGAAGTTGTTGGCGGCACTTTGGCTCATACGGCTAATAGTGCGCTGGATCTTCAGGGAAAGCTGAGTGCCAAAATGCGCGATTACGAATTGTATACGGCATTCGAAACCGGTTTGCCTGGCCTACTGGCGGTGGCTAATGCAGTGCTGAGCCGCTGTGAAATTGATTTCAAGATTTCCAAGCGTTTGCCGCGCGCTTCTGAATTAGAGTTTCAGGGACATGACATCAAACTGTCGAGAAACGTGATGATGGCACGCATTAATATTCCCGGCTCTGGAAAAATGAATATTTATAATACCCACCTTTGTGCAAAATGTTCTGCGGATGAGCTCAGTGCTCAGCTGGATGTATTGCTCCCATTCGTCGAGAAGGTAGAGACATTTTTCCCGCAGGATAATCCTGTCATTCTTGGCGGGGATTTCAATATCGACCGTTTCCGCACTGATCCCTTCAAGGAACGGCCTTTCTATGACAGAGTCATTGAAGCTGGCTTTGCCGATGCCTATGCTCAAAACCGTTCATTAGAAAATTTATGCGCAGATGCAGGCCAAGCCGACAAACATTGCACAGTGGGTGTTTCGAATCTGGATGTGGGAGATGCTGCCCGGCGCATTGACTATATTTTTATCAATAGAATAAAGGGCGTAAGTGAAAGTCGCGTTGTTTTTAACACGCTTATTGATCCCAATCAACCTACCGTGTCCGATCATGCCGGTGTCTTTATTTCAGTAGCCTTGCCATGAATCAATGGGACGCATAAAGCAATCCGCTCCGATTCCTTTCAATAGAGTCCCATTGATTCGTGGACATGAAGCAGATGAAGAAGCAAACAAGAATGTCAAATGCAAGCCCCTTGAATTAATAAGCTTTGCGTGAAGGAGACTCAATACGGACAAAGAATTCTCGAACTGCAGAACGATCATTCGGCGTCGACAAATCGATATTGATATTGTCCGTCTTTCTTGACTTTTTCCACCTTCCAGATATGCCATTGCGCCAGTATGTTTTTACCATTGTCACGAATAAACTGGTAGCGGTTTAGCTTGCCTTCAAATACTTTATCATCACGCACGGCTTTTTCCATTCTGGCGTTCAACACAGAACGTGCATCCTCGATCTCATGTCTGTTTAAGAGAAGCATCGCCCAATACTTGAATGATGCACGCTCGCGGCTTTCTGTCGCGTAATGCTGGCGCGTTTCATCAATCAACCAGTTAACAATTGAGCGGGCATCTTTTCCAATAAACTTGAAACCATTATCACTCGTTTCAGAATACAGCTTCCGCTTGAGTGGAAAGGTCAGATGAACGTTTAACTGAATCAAATCGTCTTTGCCGTTGTCGAGCAGTTCTTCACCCGCCGCTGCATCGCTCAGAAAAAGCGTTATCTTCTGATTCGGGAGTAATCGTTTGATCTGATTGATTAGTATCAGTGCGTTTGACCAGTCTCCAGCGAAAAAAACAAAATCGATGTCGAGTTTCTTGAGTGTTTCTGCGGACGGCACTGACATGTTGCTTGACCAGAGCGCCACTTTCATTGCCTGTTCATTCTTTTTCTGTACCCATTCAACAAACTTGAGCGCCAGATACTTGGAGTAAACCGGATTGTGTTCATCTTCCACGACCCATAAGATGGAATTTTTATTTCCGGCGGCAAACTGCCCAGCCCTGGCTGCCTGTTCATCATCTGTCGGCCACAGGCGAAATAGCGGACTATAATCGTCTGATGATTCTTGATCCGATTTCTTCACGGGGATCAATTGCGGATTGGTTTCCATCGTGAGAATCACTGGAACTGGGGGAGTCGCTTGCTGCAGATAGGCGGGTAATGCCGCTTTCGTCTGCGTGCTCTTGACATGTCCTATAACCATAAGTGTGTCTTTGCGCGCCGCAAGATTGTCAGAGATTTGACGGGCTTTGATTGGGTCGTCCTGGTCATCCACACATTTGGCCTTGATGGGCACATTGTTAATGCCTTCGTCCAGAATGAGTATGTCTCCACTATCACACGGCTTATCCCGGAAACCTTCAAATATTTCGGCAATGGCCGGATTATTCCTGTGATCACCCACAAGATAAATATAATAACTGTCCGCACCAATCCACCAATCAGTAATCCGGCTCACAATGATGATGCCAATAAAAGCCGATAGGATGGGTATCAATACAAATTTACCCAATGGCGCGAGCAATAAACGGCCCAGTAAGTTGGTGAAGAGCTTTATGTCTGAAGCCGGTCTTTTCATTCCGTTTGCTCTTTCCTTTGAATAGTTTTATAGGAAAACGTGCTGTTTGCGATTTGGCGGAGAAGAAATAGAAGTCGCCCAGAGGATAAACTAATCACTTGGCAGGTAGTACCGCATTCTTGTTTCGCCGTAAAGGTAATAGCGTGCGCCAAGCAGATTGTCGTGCCAGATAAAACGGTCCCCCGTCGCCGGGTCCGAGAATATCTCGTAAAAATCTCCGCGATAAGGCTGAACGCTCGCCGGATCAGTGGCTGCGGCGCCGCCATCCACTTGAATGTAATTTCCGCTAGCTTGCGGAAAGCAAGGAGTTCTTTCGGGTTCCCTGGAGAATGTCCATCCTGAGAGCGCCAGGGCATAGTACCCGTAAGCATAAGGATTGCCGCCAACCACCTCAGCCGCCGGTCTCAGGAAATCAAAGTAACAAGCCTCTTGAAGCATGCAGCGATGACTATCCCCAACACCCGAGAGCTTAGCTGCGGCCGCGATCAGTGTCCCCGCTTGTTCGTCATCGTCCATGCGGAAGAAGCTCGGGCAAAGCTGCACCTGCCGGTTACTTGAAGCGCCGCCAGCAGGTGATCCCGTCGGCAAATTGATCTCGCCGCCACGCGTATCGGTGCAGACCTCTGCGGAATCCGGAAGGCAAATGAACGTCAGATCGCCCAGCACTTGGCCCGCTGCCGAGAGATTGTCGCGGATCGTCGTCAGTTGCGGCCGGTCCGGGCAGTGAAAATGCCGGTAACTCGCATAGAGATTTTCACCCGTCCCCGGCCAGCGCGCCAGGGCATTGCGAACGAGTTGATTGGCCAGATTACGTGCATGATCGATCACACCGTCCGGGTTACTCACGCCGGTAGTTGCCTGATCGCAGCCAGCGCCGCGAGAAATCTCCTTCCGGCTGGTGGTCTTGTAGTGTTCGCTGAGCGCGCCTGCCAATTGCGCCGTTCCTTCCCCGGAAAGTTCCATCGACGACCACATACCTTTGCTCATATCAAAGACTGCGCGCCCATCGCTTGTCTGCGTTCCGCCGACCGCTCCGCTTGTCACCGAGCCTGAAGACCGCAATCGAAACCGCGCCAGATTCTCCCGGACTTCTTTCAGCTCGAAGACAGTCTGACCGCCCGCCTCCATCCCGCCACCGTCGAGGGATATCGTATGTGTGAAAGTATCACCGATCTTAATCGGTTTATCAGGGAAACGAGGCATCCAGAAAATATTGCTGCGATTGGCCGGTCCGGCTGCTTGAATGAGCGGTTGATAACGCGGCATGCCACCGGAAAAAGAATATGCCGTTACCTCGCCGGCGGCTGAGATATTTGCTTCGAACGTAACACCATCATAATAGTTAATCCGGCGTCCTTTATTGCTCAGTTCGATAATCCGTGCGCTCAATGTGGGCGTTGCTACGTCGCGTGCCTGTGCGACACGGAACTCTACCGTGCGATGAAATTCGGAAATGAGTTTGGTACCGCTCTCCTGGCGGCTATGATCCGTCTCATAAAACATCACGCCCGGCGCGAAGTTGTAGAAAAATCTATATCCCTCTTCGGCCGCCAGGGGCTGCGCCCAGAATAACAGGACTACGATGACTCGCCATTTTGAAATAACACACATGATTCCGGCATTCATCTCAGTATACTGCGCCATTCTCTTCCCCAAACAAACCATAGCGGCATTTATGCATGTATAGAAAAAAACATTATTTCTTATTTATAGAACTTGAATTTAACGAAAGCCAGATGAGCTGTCAAAATCATGCATAACCGCAGCAAAACTTACTGCATCTTTACTCAATCAACACGAAAAAAACAGAAATTTTGTACACAATCTATAGCACCCCATACTTAATAAACAAATGCTTGGCATTAAAATTCTGGCTAATACAGCTAGTACAATGAGGAAGCTCGCTGGAATTGATACCCAATTCAGCCGTCACAGTAGCACAACTTTCAGGCTCTTATGCAGGCACATTACTATCTTGGTACACTGCTTAGGATTAGAAATATGAAAATTTAATGTTACTTAAAGCAAACAATGAACACCCTCGATACTTTTCATTTTGCCTTCCGCTCTTTAACGGCGCATCGTCTGCGTACCGTTTTATCGGCATCGGGTATTGCCATCGGGATTGCTGCGGTAATTCTGCTGACCGCGATTGGCGATGGCGTTCAGCGTTTCGTATTGTCCGAATTTACGCAGTTTGGCACCAATATCGTCACGATCACGCCGGGAAAAATTAATACACATGGCGGTTCCTTGGGCGCCATCGGCAGTGCGCGGTTATTGACCATAGAAGATGCCATGGCGCTGAAACAAAGCCGTTATGCGGAATACACCAATGCCAGCGTGGTCGGTAATGCGGAAATCCGCGCCCAGGGTCGCAGTAGACGGGTAACTGCGTATGGTCAGGGACCTGATTTTGCTCGGGCGTTCAATATGCAAGTGGCGGCCGGGCAATTCTTACCGGATGATGATCCGTGCAATCCGCGTGCGTATGCGGTGCTAGGTTCCAAAGTACGCACCGAATTATTTGGCGACGCCAATCCGCTCGGTGCGCTGTTGCAAGTCGGCGGATCACGCTTTCGGGTTATTGGTGTGATGGCAACCAAAGGTAATGTACTCGGTTTTGATCTGGACGATACGATTTTTATGCCCACAGCACGGGCATTGGAAGTATTCAACCGGCAAGGCGTGATGGAAATCAATTTAGCTTATTTTCCCGATGCGCCGGTACAAGCAGTGGTCGATGATATTAAACGTATCCTGGTGGCGCGGCATGGCCGTGAAGATTTTACCGTTAAGCCGCAACAGCAATTGCTTAGCACATTATCCACGGTTCTGAATGTATTAAAATTCGCCGTTGCCGCACTCGGTGGCATTTCGTTATTGGTCGGCGCAGTCGGCATGGTCACGCTAATGCATATTGCGGTTTCCGAACGCGTATCGGAAATCGGCCTGCTCACCGCATTAGGCGCGACACGCGCGCGCATCCGCATCTTATTTCTGCTGGAATCCATCGCACTGTCCACCCTTGGCGGATTGGCGGGACTGATAATCGGGGCCAGTATCGCAGGATTGCTCAAACTTCTGATTAGCGGTTTGCCGGTGAATATTCCGTGGGATTATGTGCTCGGTGCTTTAGGTTTATCCCTAGTGATCGGCCTTGCCGCCGGTGTGATACCGGCGATGCGCGCGGCCAAACTGAATCCGGTAGATGCTTTACGCACGGATTAGGAAGGCATCAATCTGACCGCACGTGCAGAAAAATAGGAATTCTTGCTCCCAAACCACTGATCCGCACAATACAAAATGCAACTCCTTACGCGCACTTCCGGTTGATATATATCTGCTGCGTTAGGCGGTGCTCGAGAATTCTCCTGTCACTATGGCACGAGGTGACTTTGGAATAATCTGACAATATACGATTAGCTGCTGATTAATTGCTGATAAATTATCGGCAATAGGTGGGAGAAGGCGATCCGGCTTGGCTACAATTGCATAACCGCCTCTGCCGAACAGGTAGGGAAAGTAATCCTGCGCTTTATGGTCTATCGTGATTCCAAATACCGATAAACCGGTACGGCGGGCTTCAATGATGGCTTGCCGGGTATCTTCAACACCATAGCGGCCTTCGTAATAATCCAGGTCATTCGGTTTGCCATCGGTCAGCAGCAGAATCAGGCGGTGACGGTCGGATCGCTGGCTCAGGAGGTGTTGAGTATGACGCAAAGCTGCGCCCATGCGGGTGTAATACCCGGGCCGTAATGCTGTGATACGGCGTAATACCTGGGTGTTAAACGATTCGTTAAAATCTTTGACACTGGTCACGCGCACGTAATCGCGTTTACGTGAAGTGAACGTGTAAATAGCGAATGTGTCCCGGCATGTGGCCAGCCCTGTCGCGAGCGTGATCAATGCTTCTTTCTCGATGTCGAGAATACGCCGCCCGCCAATCCAGCTGTCGGTCGACAAGGAAACATCCATTAAAATGGCGACGCTCAAATCACGCGCATGTTGCCGCACATCGAGATATATCCGATCCGAGCTGTTCCCGGTGGCAGACATGTCACACTGCGCGCGCACCAATGCATCCATATCAAGTTCAGCACCATCCAGTTGACGACGCAGTATTTCCCGCTTTGGCCGCAGCGCCTCGAATTGACGGCGAATTTTACGCATACGTTTTCTTGCCTGAAGATCGGGTTCCCAGTACTCCACACCTTCTGTGGCGTGCTGAAAAATAATCCGGCATTGCCGATCATGATACTGCCTGCGCCTGAAATCCCATTCCGGATAGGCAAGCTCGGAAATCAATAGCGCCGGATTGACATCATCCGGCGACAAATCCAGATCAAACTTCAATCGCGTAGCTGCGCGTTGCGCATTAGGGCTGAGCGTGATTTCCTCAAGCGCTTTTGCGGCATCCCTGGCGCCATCCGCATCGTCGTCCTGCACGGCGCGGTTGACGTTAACCATTTCAGACCAGCTCATCAGCTTTTCAAAACGATTCAATAGCAACGGATCGTTGCGCATGCTCTGATCCTGCTTTTCCCACCGGCTTTTCTTTTTGTGTTGTTTTTCATCGCCGTCTGCGCTAGTACCAATGCTATCATCCAGCGTATCCGGTCTGACATTTCCCGATTTCAGGAAGGCGTGCATCACGCCCCATAATGGCACTGGCAGAAAAGTACGATAATGCCGGGTGGCTTGCCAGTGCGAAAATTCAGGCACGCAGTGCCGGATAGCGCGCAGAAAAACACTGTCTAAAGTATCTGCGCAGGTTTGATTACACAGCAGCGCCTGAATCACGCCCTCAACAGCTTGCTCCTGGGGCGTAAGCGCCCGCTGCGGCCGCTGCCTCCAGATGGCAGCACCAAGTCTGCGGTAACTGAGCGCCAAACCGGGATAACGATCACAGACCTTAACACTTATCCAGTAAGTCCGTTGCAAAAAAGCCAGATCAGCTTGCAGGGGATCGGTGTATTCAGGCTGCGATGGACAACCGGAATCATGCGCCGTGGCGAAAAATGCGGCGAGCCAGAAATAGTGTTGCCGGTTCAGGCCGCTATCCGGAAAGTAGCCCAGTGTTTCGGGCAGCAGCATGCGTTCCGTATTACACTCGATCGGGGCAAGCGATTCCTGCATCAAACCAAGCCGCTGGCGCAATGTCAGACGGTGTTCCGACGACTGCGGCGTTCCCACGATGATGCCTACGCCCGGTGAACCGCCCAGCCCGCGAAAAAACACACCGAGCGCAACGCGCACGTCATCCAGCGATACGGCTGCATCAGGGTAATACCGGTAGCTGGCGGTTTTGCCGACCATCCGGTGCCAGATACGGCCGGTCTGTTCTTCCAGCTCAGTGAGTTCAAGCCATTTCATCGCCAGCCGGAAGCCGCATAAATCAGCTCCAGCAATCCCTGCCTGACATCCGGATCATCGCACAAAGGCTCCACCAGCGCCGCTTCGGCTGCTTGATTGGGATCAATGCCATTCTTCAGCAGCTTGGCGCAATAAATCAGCAAGCGCGTTGACACCACTTCTTCCAGATCAACGTCCTTCAATGCGCGCAGCCGTTGCGCCAGAGCAGCCAAGGAGACACATTGCGATTCGGGCAAGCCACTTTCGGTGGCGATGATCTGGGCTTCGGCCTCGGGTGGCGGGAAATCGAAGCTGATGGAAACAAAACGTTGGCGCGTGCTGGGTTTCAGGGATTTTAAAATATTCTGATAGCCCGGGTTATAAGACGCTACCAGCATGAATGACTGCGGCGCTTGCAACAGCTCTCCGGTACGCTCCAATGGCAAAACCCTGCGGTCGTCGGTCAATGGGTGCAGCACGACCGTCACATCCTTGCGCGCTTCAACAACTTCATCGAGATAGCAGATACCCCCTTCGCGCACGGCGCGTGTCAGCGGACCATCCACCCAACGTGTTTCACCGCCTTGCAATAAATAACGCCCGGTCAAATCCGCCGCAGTCAGATCGTCATGACAGGAAACCGTGTGCAACGGCCTTCCCAGACGAGCGGCCATATGCATGACAAACCGGGTTTTGCCGCAGCCGGTCGGTCCTTTGATCAACAGCGGTAGACCTTCGCGGTAGGCCGCTTCAAACAATGCACATTCATTGCCCGACGGCCGGTAAAATGGAACGCATTCCGTGCCCGGCCGATCAGGTGCAGTGCCGAGCGCCGCGTGGGCGGTTTTATTATTGATCATCGTAGTCAGTGCGCATGTTTCGTTGTCGTGATCTGTTCACGCACCGGCCCTAATGCCGAATAAATGAACATCAACGCACCGATGATAAAAAATACCCCGGCGCCCAAGCGCAGCCAATAAAACAATTCAATTTGCGATTGTACTTGCATGTAACCCATCCCCAGCACTCGTTGCAGGTGCGTCTGCAGGACACCGGCGAAAACCAGCGCAAACGTAATGCCGATCATGGCCGCGTTCATCAACCAGAAACTCCATATGTTCAATGTTTGATTGAAAGGTTGCACCTTACGCAATGCGGGCAGCGCGTAAGTGAAAAATGCAAGATTCAGCATCACATAAGCGCCGTAAAAAGCCAAATGCCCGTGCGCGGCTGTCAGTTGGGTTCCATGCGTATAGAAATTGATTGATGGAAAACTATGCATCAGGCCAAGTAACCCCGCGCCGATGAAAGCCATGACCGGACAGCCCAGGCTCCAGAGAATGGCAGCTCTGTTGGGATGATCCCGGCCGCTTTTTTTGACCAGATAAAAAGCCCACAGCATCATGGCAAAAAACGGCACAACTTCCAGGAAAGAAAAAATGATGCCAATCCAGTGCCAGTATTCCGGCGCGCCAATCCAATAATAGTGATGGCCGGTACCAAGTAAGCCACTGAATAAAGAAAATCCGACGATAACATACAGCCATTTCTCGATGACTTCACGATCGACACCGGTCAGTTTAATCAGCAGGAACGCCAGCATGGCCGCCATAATGAGCTCCCATACGCCTTCCACCCACACATGCACCACCCACCACCAGTACAGTTTATCGACGGCGAGATTATCGGGATTATAAAACGCAAACATGAAGAAAATGGCCGCGCCCCATAAACCCAGCAACAACACAATAGACACTACCGTTTTGCGGCCTTTGAGCACGGTCATGGTAACATTGTAGATAAATATCAGAAAAGCAATAACCATCAAGATCTTGACCCAGAAAGGCTGCTCCAAAAATTCCCGTCCTTCGTGCACGCCTGAAAGGTAACTGCCTACTGCAGCCAGCGCAGCAAAAACAAAAATACCCAGTTGCAGCCAGGCCAGTTTAGGACTATGAATCTCCCGCTCACTTTCTTCCGGAATCAAAAAATAACTGGCGCCAAAATAACCGAGCAGCAACCAAACCAGTAGCGCATTTGTATGAATCATCCGGATGATATGAAAAGGTACTGATTCAGACAAGAGGTTAGGAAACACATAAACAGTGCCCGCCAAGACGCCTGCCAAAACCTGAATCAAAAATAAAGCAAGTGCAGCGATAAAGTAGGGAAAAGCAAGTGCCTGCGTATGATATTTCATTGCCGTGCCTCCATTGAAACCTTTTGATCAATAAATTCGCTAGAAACTTGTCCGGAAAATGCGGATGACTAACCTGAAATTCCGGGAGGCCAGCCAAGCGTATTGATGCGGCTGGTCCATTCAAGAAAATCCACAAGGTCGTCGAGTTCCTGTTCCGATAAGTTGAACTGAGGCATTTGCCGCCGCCCCTCCACTCCGGTTGGTTGAGCGCGCATCCAGGCTTTTAGTCCGGCACGCGCGCCTTCCGGGCTTTGCTTGCCGCCGTAGCGGATCCAGACATTGCCCAGTTCCGGCGCAAAATACGCGCCCTCGCCCAGTAGCGAATGACAATTGATGCAGGAGTGACGCTCCCAAACATGCTTGCCACGCACTACGGATTCTGTGAGCGTGGATTCATCGGTCGCCACATTCACCATGTAAAAATGCGTGTGAATGGTTAACGCCGCGAAAATGATCAGAAAGAAAATCGAACCACCATAAAAAATGTTACGCGCGGCTGACTTGGTAAGATACTCGGCCATGTGCGATCCCCTCCTTGATTGAGACTTGAAAAACCCTTTTGATAGCAATAAATTTTCTCCATAATTATCATATGGATATATCACTTTTCTCGAAACTTGTTTCAATTCTAGCCTAAATAGCAAAAGATGGAAAGGCGTGCTTGACAAGATAATGTTAATAAAAGAGTTTGTTGATGGCTTGCATATATTTTTTGTTTCGTAACCTACGATTCGTGACTCTGATCCTTTTTGTGCATTACCTCATCGCTAGGCTTCGTTCTGTTAGAATCAGGCCGGTGGAAACCTAAAAAATTCCACGATTCAGGCCTTCTATGTGCAAGCAAGCTGGTTCCTAACCGGCGAAAATGCAGTTTACCGGAAGAATCGTGCCGCCTTTGGTAAACCATTGCCTGGGTGGCAGAATGGAGGATACTGTAAAAGTTTTTGGACGCTTTCATTATCTGCTGAAAATAGAATACCAAAATCGAAATTGCTGCAAATCGCTTTCAAACCGGCACTATTCTAATGGCCAGATTCAGGTAATTGGGCACAATTTGCGGAGTGGATCTGCTGAAAACAGCAATCAAAATCTTGCTGCAGATCCGTGCAGAACCGGCACTTACCTTACCGAAGCCATGATCGGTCATGCAGATTTAGGCACATCGACACAAAAGGATAATTTATCTGTTCTTTCTGTTCGCACTCAAATAAGTTTTTAATTCGAGAAGTGCGTTAAAATGAAAAAGGGTACTTTCTTCTACCTACCAACCCATCGATAGAGGGAACAATTATGCGTATTCTTCTCGCATTGATCATGATTTTTCTGGTTAATCCCGCTTTTGCCTGCAACAGCACGCTGTTAGATCATAATTTCCGCAAACTTGCGGCACCGGAGACAGTGAATTTATGTGAAGCCTACTCCGGCAAAGTGCTGCTTATCGTCAATACTGCAAGTAAATGCGGTTACACGCCGCAGTATGAAGGATTGGAAAAGCTGTATGCCCAGTATGAAAAACAAGGTCTTGTCGTTCTGGGTTTTCCATCCAATGACTTTATGGGCCAGGAACCGGGAACTGAAGCGGAAATTCAGGAATTCTGTCACCTGACCTACGGCGTCAACTTCCCGATGTTTGAAAAAACAACGGTGATCAAAGGGAGTGCACATCCTTTCTATGTGCAATTGGCTGAGCTATCAGGAACCTACCCGACATGGAATTTCCAAAAATACCTGATCGGCCGCGATGGCAAGTTCATCGCACAATTCAGCCCGCACACAAAACCGTTTGACTCTGCAGTTGTGACAGCCATCGAACAGGCGTTGCAAAAATAAAATAATGAATTCCCTATTGTTGAAAAAGATATTTTCCACAATTAAGGAAATTCTGATTAAATTGATTTCATTTATGGCTCGACAAGCCCACCAACATTTTTTTCCCCCCCCCGAATCAGAGCTGCAAGCCAGTTTGGTTGTTCCGGTAATCAAAGGAGGTATACAGGAAATGAGCCTATTATCAATCCTAGCATTCTCGTTGATTTTCGGACTAATGGCAGGCGCCAGTGTTGATAAGTCTCATATTCTCCCGGTGGCACTGATTACAGCGATAATTCTCTACATATCAAGAGACAAAATCTCCGCCAGAGAACCGGCAGCACTCTCGCATGTCGATGCACAACAAAACACCAATACAGCAAGCGGCTATTACGCCTGGCCGGAGTTGGGGCAATTTGCTTTCGCAGTTGATGGAGAATCCTTTCAGGAAGCGATCAAACAATTGCTTCAGGAAAATGCAATAGCCCCTGATGAAGATTCAGCCTTCAAAGCACACATTCTGACAGCGCATTTGATACCGGATAACGACAATCCCTACGACACTAACGCCATCCGGATTGATGTCAATAACCGGACAGTCGGTTACTTAAACCGCGAACAAGCCTTGAGCTTCCGGCGTAGATTGGATGAGAAGGGACTTTCAAGCCAGATCACCACGTGTGGTGCAATGATCATAGTCGACGATGATGAAAACGGAAAAACTCTCAGTTATGGCATAAAACTGGATATAGATCTGTTTGAATAAAAAACCAGAACCGAAAAACCAAGCAATATACATCAATATATCAAGCTTCCGATTCAAAAGTGATTTTTTACTTAAGCTTAATTGATTGTAGTAGCACAACTAATTCTTCCATAATTCCGTAGCAATGCTTCTTCAATGAGTATGCTTACCATCAAATGAACACTAATCAAAAAATAAGGATTTTGCTTATATACACATCTTGCCTGGCTCCCTACAATAAATAAAGATATATATCATTCTTATATATCTGATTTTTAATTTAAATTAGGAGAGCTGAAATGAAATCTTCAAACAATCACATCACACTTACCCGCAATTTTTTTTTCAGCACCGGCAGTTGCAGAAATATTACTGGCAGATGATTTTTCCGGTACCTCGCTCGCTCCAAACTGGACAATTCAAAGGGGATTTGCAGATGTTGCAGGTGGTTATGTGGATACGTACGGCTCTACGACTGGTAGAGATTCAGCTATTGAAACTGCTGTAGGCAATCCCGATTGGACAGACTATCATCTGTCCACGCGCTTTATAGCAGATGGCGGCGGCAACAACTGGTATAACACCATCGTAAATTTTAGAGTACAAGAACATAATATCGGGAGCTGGACTGAAGGGCATTACTATAGTATTTTGCTAACGACTCCTTTGTGGGGCTCTCATGAAGGAGCAGGATGGGGGTTATATAGAGCCGATGGTGGTTCATCCTTCTCTTTAGCTAGCGGCACTATAGATCCATCGGTGGTTCCAATTAACGATAGGGATAATGTGCTGGATATCTGGGCTGTTGGCAATCAGTTCTGGGTTTCCATCAATGGTTATTCACTCACCAGCAGTCCAGTTGTTGACAATCACCCCAATCCCTATCTCTATGGCGGCATTGGTCTAGGAGCGATATGGGAATCTCATACCCGTTATGATTATGTGACTGTCGGAACCATGGCTCCTGTCCCAGAACCTACAACATACCTATTACTTTTAGCCGGTTTGGGAATAATAATTCTCCGTTCACGCTCTTCTTGGAATTGATTTGTAATTCTGCTTACGGGTTGATAATTCAAATACCACCGGTTTACCGGTGGTATTTGAATCAAAATGATCAGTTCAAAAGAATTGCCTCTTAAGCTGCTTTAAACAGCAATATCAACATCCACCCTGGAAAAACCCATACCGCAGGGTGACATTTCAGTTTTTTTGCTAATATTTTTGCGCACTCGATACTATTGATGCGGCCATTAAAAAGATTTATTAGAATCTCTGTATTCCGGTCTTATTTGCTATGAAAAATAGAACTGTTTAATGGCCGACTCTATAAATTGCATCAGATCAAATCGGATCGCACAGTTGCGTGAATTGGTTGCTATCCGTCACCTCAGCTTTTTATGCACTCACTTGCTCACCCATAACGATAAACTTTCAAAAAATCACAGCATTCATTTATGATATAAGTAATCAATTGTAATTAATGCGACATCACAGCCACAGCGCCTATTTTCCCGACCATGCCCTTTAGCCCAATTATTCTGTGGACAGATGCGCTCATCTATTTATTTGTCGTTATCGTACTTTCTTTTATTGGGTATGTCCGTCATCACGAGCACCTGCTGACGCCCTGGAAACGCGTTGGGCACAGCGCCAGCGGTATGTCTGCCCTCACCATTCTGATTTTTTTCCTGACAGTTGGTTTATTGGATACCGTGCATTTCCGCCCAGTCCTTGACCATAAAACCAATGATGGGGAAAAAATCTACAGTGTTGAGGTATTGAGTCTTCTGGATATCGTGGTGACGCCGCTGCGCACTCATGTCGAGAAAACCTATTCAGCGCCGCTGGCATCGCATCTCTACGCAAAAGAAACCATTGAGCTTCCGGATGGCAAGCAAGTACGCGCCTTCGCACGGCTTGAATATGGCGGTGCACACCTGCAAAACCCGGAAACGGAACACATCGGCGATATTATATGGCGTGGCACAACAGGCTTGGCGTATGGCCTATTGGTTTGGGGTATCCTGGTTGCGTGTTTGTGTATGCTTTTGGCGCGTCGTAACCAGCAAAGCTTCCAGCATACCCTGTCTGCCATTTGGCGCCGCACTACCGAGATTCCCTGGTATGCCATATTAATCACATTGTTAATCCTGCTGATGCTAATCGGCTGTGTATCGACATTGGCAACGCATTATCATGTTTTGGGCACCGATAAAGTCGGGCAGGATATTTTGTATCAATCGCTTAAAAGCATCCGCGTCGCACTGGTCATCGGTACCTTAACCACACTGATCATGCTCCCGTTCGCGTTGCTGTTGGGGATTATGGCGGGTTATTTCAGCGGTTGGATCGATGATGTTATTCAGTATATCTACACCACGTTGAATTCTATTCCGAGTGTTTTACTGATCGCAGCCGCCGTATTGATGATACAAGTGTATATCGAAACGCACCCGGAAATATTTGAAACAATCGCCTCACGAGCGGATCTGCGTTTACTGTTCCTGTGCATCATTCTTGGGATTACCAGTTGGACCGGTTTATGCCGCTTACTGCGCGGGGAAACGATGAAATTGCGCGAACTGGAATATATCCAGGCCGCGCATGCATTCGGCGTCTCGCATTGGCGCATCATCAGCCGTCATATTTTGCCGAATGTGATGCACATCGTCCTGATCGCAACCGTGATGGATTTCAGCGGTCTGGTTTTAGCCGAAGCGGTTTTATCGTATGTTGGGGTCGGTGTGGATCCGTCCACAATCAGCTTTGGTACGATGATCAACGCCGCGCGTCTGGAAATGGCGCGTGAACCGATGGTTTGGTGGGCGTTGATGGCGGCATTTGGCTTTATGTTCACATTGGTACTGAGTGCGAATCTCTTTGCCGATGCGGTACAAAACGCACTTGACCCGCGCACCCGGATATTGAAACAACGAAACAGTTTTTTTCACCGCCCGGCAAAGCAAGAAACCATTCCGTTAAATAAAACACCGGAAACTACCACGCCGTCAGGACCGTCTCAACATCCATGAAAACCTTACTGGACATAGAAAATCTTCAGACGCTGCTGCACACCGGCGATGCGCCAGTACGTGCAGTCGATGGCTTAACCTTGAAAATTTCAGAAGGTGAAACGTTTGCCTTATTGGGTGAATCCGGATGCGGCAAATCGATGACAGCACTGTCGATTATGCGCTTGCTGCCTGATGCCGGTGAAATTGTTGCTGGCCGGATCAGAATCGATGGTACGGATGTGCTGCAATTACCTGAAACTGAAATGCGCAAAATCCGTGGAAAGCGCATCAGCATGATTTTTCAGGAACCGATGCTAAGCCTGAACCCGGTTATGACCATTGCCGAACAAATTGACGAAGTATTAAAGCAACATCTCAATCTGCCCCGGCAAGCCGCGCAACTGCGTATTCAGGAGTTGCTGGAACAAGTCGGCATACCCGATGCGCCGCGCCGCATGCATGAATACCCGTTTCAATTTTCCGGCGGGATGAAACAGCGCGCCATGATTGCCATGGCACTTGCCGGTGAACCTGAATTGCTCATTGCGGATGAGCCGACGACCGCACTGGATGTCACCATACAAGCACAGGTACTGGATCTGATGCGGCAAATCCAGCAACGCAAGAACATGGCGATTTTGCTGATTACCCATGACTTGGGGGTGGTGGCCGAAATGGCGCAACGTGTCGCCGTGATGTATGCGGGAGAAATTGTCGAGCTGGCAACCCGGGATGATTTCTTTAATCAGCCCGCTCACCCTTATTCACAGCAGTTATTTGCCTCCTTGCCCGGAAAACAAAAACGCGATCAAGCATTGGCCGTCATCAATGGCAATGTGCCGCCCTTATCGCAACAGTTTGCAGGTTGCCGTTTCGTTGACCGCTGTAATCAAGCTTTGGCCTTGTGTCATGACACAATTCCCCAGTGGCATCCGGTTTCCGGTCAACATCAGGTTCGCTGCCATTTATATGACAAAGATTCCATGCATGTTTCCAGCAACCCGATGACAGACAGTCCTACACGGAATGTTGTAAACATCGCACAAACAGCACACGCTTCAACAGCATCTCTCTTATTACAGGTAACCGGTCTCAAAGTGCACTTCCCGATTCGCAAAGGATTATTCAAACGCGTGACCGGTCATGTCAAAGCGGTCGACGGGGTATCGCTGAAAATTGCTGCCGGTAAAACTTTGGCGCTCGTCGGTGAATCCGGCTGTGGTAAAACAACGATCGGTAAAAGCATTTTGCAATTGATTCAACCCACAGCCGGTAGCGTGCGTTTCAAAGATCAGGAATTGGTCGCGTTGGGCAGAAGCCAATTGCGGCAAATCCGCTCGCAGTTTCAGATCATTTTTCAAGACCCCTACTCTTCGCTCAATCCGCGCATGCGCATTATTGAAATTCTGCAAGAAGGCATGAATGCATTGCATATCGAAAAAATTAATCACACAGACGCCAATAACCAATCATCCAACCCCTCCAGAGAAAAAGAAATTGATGCATTATTGCAGCGCGTTGGATTGCCCGCTGATGTAAAATGGCGATTTCCACATGAATTTTCCGGTGGTCAGCGGCAACGCATCGCGATTGCCCGCGCTTTGGCTGTTAACCCCAAACTGTTGATTTGTGATGAACCGACTAGCGCCCTGGACGTATCCGTTCAGGCGCAAATTTTGAATCTGCTCAAATCGCTGCAAAATAACTTAGGACTTGCATTTTTGTTTATTACCCACAATATCGCTGTTGTAGAATATTTGGCTGATGAGGTTGCTGTGATGTATCTAGGACGGATCGTTGAACATGGACACATTGATGAGGTAATCGGTTGCCCCAAGCACCCTTACACTCAGGCACTGCTGTCGTCCGTGCCGCAGATCCAATCCGATCCGGACCGGCAAATTATCCATTTAAAAGGCGATTTGCCTTCGCCAGCCGCGCCACCTGCCGGTTGTCATTTTCACCCACGTTGCCCTAAAGCTATGCCCATTTGCCGAGAATCCTACCCGTCTGTCAGTGCATTCAGTACAACGCATACTGCCCATTGTTTTCTTTATCCACAGGAACAAGGTTCTGAAAACTATGAGCATTAATAATGAAGTGGCACGCCGCCGCACATTCGCCATTATTTCACACCCGGATGCGGGCAAAACCACACTGACCGAAAAACTGCTGATGTATGCCGGCGCCATTCATATTGCCGGCAGCGTTAAAGCACGAAAAGCCAGCCGGCATGCGACTTCAGACTGGATGGAAATTGAAAAGCAACGCGGCATTTCGGTCGCCAGCTCGGTCATGCAAATGGAATACCGCGATTGCGTCATCAATTTGCTCGATACCCCCGGTCACCAGGATTTCTCGGAAGATACCTATCGCGTGCTCACTGCCGTCGATGCCGCGCTGATGGTGATCGATGCCGCCAATGGCGTGGAAGCGCAAACACTGCGCTTGCTGGAAGTTTGCCGCGCACGCAACACGCCGATTGTTACTTTTGTAAATAAAATGGACCGGGAAGTCCGCGAACCGCTCGATCTGATTGACGAAATTGAACGCACACTTGGAATGTCTACGATCCCCTTCACCTGGCCTGTCGGCATGGGGCGCAACTTCCGCGGGGTATGCGACCTGCAAAACAATTGCATGCGTTTATTCCAGCCCGGAGCGGATCGGGTCGGCAATGAAGAGGAAGTGATCACGGATTTTGATGATCCGAAAATGCATGAACGCTTTGGCACCGATCTGTCCACCGCATTGCAAGCCATCGATTTAATCAAAGGCGCCTCACCCGCTTTCGATCATGAGGAATTCCTCGCCGGTAAACAAACGCCGGTTTTCTTTGGATCCGCGATCAACAACTTTGGTGTCCGGGAAATCCTCGATGCTTTGGTCGATCTGGCACCGCCGCCAGAATCCCGCAACGCCATTCAGCGTGAGGTACTGCCGGATGAAAAGAAATTCTCCGGTATGGTGTTCAAGATTCAAGCCAATATGAATTTGGCGCACCGCGACCGCATTGCGTTTGTCCGGGTTTGCTCCGGTCACTTCAAACGCGGCATGAATTTAAAAGTCGCACGTAGCGGCAAAGATATCCGCACCAGCACGGTGGTATCCTTTTTATCGCAGCGCCGCGATATTCTTGAGGAAGCTTATCCCGGTGACATCATCGGCATACCCAATCACGGCACGCTGCAATTGGGCGATACATTAACCGAAGGCGAAGTTTTACAATTTACCGGTTTACCCTTTTTTGCGCCGGAGATTTTTCGCACTGTGGAAATTGCCGATCCAATGCGCAGCAAGCAACTCAAATTAGGCTTGGCGCAATTGGGGGAAGAAGGCGCTATTCAAGTATTTCGGCCGCTCTTGGGCAATATGTTGTTACTCGGTGCTGTCGGCACATTGCAGTTTGAAGTGGTGACACACCGCCTGCAGCATGAATACGGTGTGGCTGCTCGTATTGCATCGGCTAAATATCAATTGGCACGTTGGGTTACCTGCGATGACCCGCGCGAATTGCAGCGGTTTATTGAAGCGAATTCCCATCGTATCGCCTATGATGCGGTAGATGCACCGACCTTCCTGGCATCCTTCGGCGCGGAACTGAGTGTGGCACAGGACAACTGGCCTGCCATTCGTTTTCATAAATTACGTGAACATGCCGGACTGGTTTTTCAGAGCCATATGAATGGATAATTTCAGAACATGATGAAATGGATACTGTTTTTTGTACCGCTGATCTTTCTATCTTCCTCGGCACTAGCCAGCGATGTAACCCATCCCACTGCTGAAAAATCAACCCGGTTTATTGTCATCGGCGACATGCCCTATACCGATACGGAATCTGCCCTGCTGGAACATCCCGATGGCGCAATCGCCAAAGCCATTAAAGCACACAATCCCCCGGTACTAATCCACCTGGGTGATTTCAAGAGAGGCCGATTAAGCTGCACCGATGAATTGTATAAAGACAACTACCGGCAAATCGCGCATCTCAATCCGCATAAAACAGTGTATACGCCCGGAGATAATGATTGGGCAGATTGTGATCGATTCAATATTTCCGCGCGATATGACGAGTTGGAGCGGCTCAATTATTTGCGCCAGATTTTCTTTCACCAAGATGTGCATCAATTAACGAAAGACATTCCGGGTCTTATCCGGCAGGAAGGTTTTATTGAAAATGCCCTGTGGAAGATTGATCCGGTCGTTTTCGCGACACTGCATATCCCCGGCAACAATAATGGCAGAAATGAAATTCTGCGTAGCAACATCGAAGAGGCATTGGATGAAGCGGATCATCGCGACCAATCCAATGGAAAATGGCTGCAGCAATTATTTGCAGCGGCAGAATCCGCGCAAGCGATAGTAATTGCCTTCCATGCGGACATGTTTGACTTCGATCATGACAAACCTGCTTGCTCAGCAGAAAATCGCACAGAGTGCGATGGATATCGAATGATACGTGAGTTGATTAAAATTAAAGCATTGCAATTTAAGAAACCGGTTTTGGTAATTCACGGCGATACATTGGCCTATTGCCTGCATCAACCGTATGCCGGAATTCCCAATCTTTGGCGGCTCAATGCGCCCGGTGATATCAAATACATCGATGCCAGCCAAATCCTGTTTGACCCGGAAAACAAAACCATGCCCTTTTACGGTAACCGGCTTACTTGACCGGAAACCGGCTCCGGCAGTTTGTGACGATAGTTTGTTCGGTTTATCCATTCCATCACCACTCTTGAAGTAGGAAGTGCTTCTATCATGATTTTCAGCATGACTGGCTACGCCATCGCAACCCAGGAAACGCCCCATGGATCTTTCAGCCTGGAAATACGTTCTGTCAATAACCGGTATCTGGATGTCCAGTTCCGTTTGCCGGACGATTTTCGCAAGCAAGAACCCGCAATGCGGGAACTGCTGGCCACTCAACTCAGCCGCGGCAAAGTCGAATGCCGCCTGAATTTCTCCCCTTCTACGCAAGCTGAAAATGTTCAGCAATTGGATAGCGCATTATTAGAAAAGCTTTTGCTTTTGCAACGTACGATCAAAACACATCACCCTGCCGCACCATCGTTAACGGTAGCGGAAATCTTGAAATGGCCGGGCATGCTAGGGGACAACCATTCCCCCGTGGAAGAATCCGGAGAGATTGGCATGATGCTCCTGCAAATCGCGCTTGAGGACCTAAAAGCCGCCCGGATACGCGAAGGCGACAAACTGAAATTCATTTTGCTAGAACGCCTCAACCAGATCCGCCAGCTCCTGATCGCCGCATCCCCCCGTATTCCAATGCTGATTGCCGCATTTGAGGAAAAACTGCGCACCCGCTTGGAAGAAATTCTCGGCAATCAGGAAGATGACCG
Source organism: Nitrosomonas sp. (assembly GCA_016708955.1). Classification (GTDB taxonomy): domain Bacteria; phylum Pseudomonadota; class Gammaproteobacteria; order Burkholderiales; family Nitrosomonadaceae; genus Nitrosomonas. The sequence continues at coordinate 34,562 of JADJES010000025.1, read as the reverse complement.
CATCCACCAGGAAATCTCACTGTTCGCCGGAAAGATTGATGTGGACGAAGAATTATCCCGCCTGCAAGCGCATCTGGATGAAGTGGAACGTATCCTGAATAAAGGCGGTTCTGTCGGCAAACGGCTCGATTTCATGATGCAGGAACTGCACCGCGAAGCCAACACCATCGGCTCAAAATCGGTCGACCTGGAAATATCCCGGATTTCGATGGAACTCAAGGTGATTATCGAGCAGATGCGGGAGCAGGTGCAGAATATTGAGTGATAAGGTTAAGATTTGATTTTTCTTTTGTTACCTTGATCACGGAAGAAAATAAAACAGCTAATTGATCATTTTTGTGGATCTAATAATGCATACCGCGAGGAAACCTCAATCAGTCCATTGTGCTTTAAAAATCGGGTGAAATTATGAGTTTTACGTTAATTTTGACGTGCTATATTGCGTCATTCCGGAAGTCTAATTGTAGTTAGGCCACACCAATAGTTAGGAACCCATCATGCGCCAACATCTACTCTTACTCCTTTTCGCTTCCATTGCGCTTGCGGCACCAACAGTCGCCCAAAGTAGAACCATCTCGGACTTCGAATCAAGTGCCTTCTATAAGAAGGAAACTCTGGTAAGCAAGGACCCGCCTTACGACCTCCGGACTGGGGGAAAGAACAACTCGTATTCCTTCAAAGATACAGAGAACACCAATTCATCCATCGGCGTTGAACTGACAACAAAAGGTCAAGATATCGTCGAGGTAGGGATTCATTGGAATGGGCAATCAACATTACGGCCCGCCAAATTGTCGCCCAAGAAAATCGAACAGCTTAAAACTCTTGCCGCTTTTTGGGGCACCCATAGTCAAGCCAACGCTATTGTCGATTATGCAAAGTCCCAGCAGTCGAAGCATTATTCCGGCGGTTCCAACCAAGCACCAAGGAAATCCCTTGGACCAATTTCTATCTACTGTGGAACCACCGGCGAAACACTATGGGTTGGCTGGGTAGCACTCGCCGCCTCCCCGCCTGCGCTGACCCAAAGCACTTCCGGCAATGCCAAGAAGCCTTCCCCGGTAGTCGTTGGAACACTTGCAGACACCGTCCTCGAATTGCGCGGGAAAGCGCTGTCCACAAGGCAAGTGGGACGCGACGGAAACGGATTGCTTGTTGAATGGGAATATCCGGATGCAACTTACCTAATGGGTAGGCAGGTTCAAGATGGCATCGAGGCGTATCGTGTCATCAAGATTAAGCCCCGCAAGTAGAGCGCTCTAAATGTGCCCTAACGGCATCCAATGGGCTTCGATGGTACCTCAGCCCGCGTAGGGCGCAATCCATATTGCGCCGAATGAAAACAACACCTGGTGCAATGCATTTTCCTTCTGGTACCCTACAAAACCTTATTCCCGTGTGCATTCTATTCGGTAAGAATTCACACATACTGGTAAAGTAGCTGCTTGAATAACATGTGTACCGTGCTATCATGCCAGCATGATAGTTTCCTTCAAGAATCAAGCGACTGAAGACATTTTTAACGGAAAAAACTCCAAGCTGACTCGTAACTTACTCCCGCAATCTTTGTGGAAAGTGGCTTTCAGAAAGTTGGATCAACGATTCAGTTTTGTTTTTGGAGGAATTAAGGATACCCCCCGGTAACTATCTCGAAAGCCTGTCAGGTGACAGAAAAGGGGAATTCAGTATCCGTATCAACGATCAATATCGGGTTTGCTTCAAATGGAGTGATTCAGGTCCATACGATGTTGAGATTATCGATTATCACAGATAAAGGTCTTGTACCATGCGCATCCCAACCGATAGAGAACCCACGCATCCCGGCGAAATGCTTCGTGCCGAATTCTTGGAACCGATGGGCATCAGCCAGCGAGAATTGGCAGAAGCTATCCATGTTCCGTATCAGCGTGTCAATGAGCTGGTCAATCAAAAACGGGGTGTCACGCCGAGCACGGCGTTAAGATTGGCGAAGTTTTTCAATGTCTCCGCAGATTACTGGCTCAATCTCCAAGCCCGCTGGGATTTGTATTGGGCGCAACAATCCGAAAAGGACGATATTGACTCTATCTCAGACTTTAACCAAATAAAGAAATTAGCTTAACAACACGCTCCAATACATTCACTGCGCCGGATGAAACAAAGTTCGGCGATACACTCGCCCCTCCGAAAGAATTGCCAACCTATCTACCGCACGCCACACAAAGAATACCGAATTCTAGATCCTGCTTTAGAATCCTTGAAAAATGACCTAAATTACCAGCTCTATTATTTCAATGACGAAAGTACACAGTAGGGTAAAATTTTTAATGGAAAAAATCCTAGAAAAATTTTGCTCGGTAGAAAAGAGATTAAAACAGTAAAAATTTGAATCCGGTTCATCGGGTAACTGTGCGGTCTGAGGTCTGAGCTGATACGATTAGATCTTGATTAGTTAAGAAAACTTTGAATAACCCGCATACGTCATTCCGAACAAAGTGAGGAATCTTTGGCAATCAATACTATAGATTTCTCGCTACGCTCGAAATAACAGTTATCCAGAGTTTCCTTAAGCCGACGGAGGTATTGATGGAAAAAAGAGTGTTATTGAGTGCGCTGGCTGATGAAGTCGAGCGAGGAAAATTATTCTTCCCCACCTCAGCGACGGCCACTCTCCAAATCAAAAAAATGCTCGAGGACCCGGATTGTGATCTCGATGCCGTGACTCGGCTAATACAGGCCGATCCCCTCTTGTCAGTAAAGATCGTGGCAGTTGCCAATTCTGTCGTTTTTAATCGTTCCGGAAAAAAAATCACCAGCGTTAACGCAGCGATTACTCTTCTGGGACTTCGTACCGTTCGAAATTTAGCGATGGCTGTGATTACGCAGCAACTTGCGGGAACGCAATCCAAAAGTGAATTGGTTACCCAATTATGGCAACATTCAGCCCATGTGGCTGCGCTCGCTCAGGTGATCGCCCGTAGAATTTCCCACCAGGATCCTGATACCGCAATGTTTGCTGGAATCATTCATGAAATTAGCTGGTTCTACTTGTTATCCCGTGAAAAAGCTTATCCGGGTTTGATTGATGGAAACATCGCCAATTCATGGGTTAGCGATGACGATTTAGACGAGGATGACGAGCTTGCGTGTGAAATAAAGATTAGCACAGCTATTCTCAATGCGCTTTCAGTACCGGAACCTGTTGCTGATGCCATTGCGCATCTCTGGCAGGGTTCTTTAATTTTTCCACCCGCTACGCTAGGAGACACGCTGTTGCTTGCTGATCAACTCGCACCGGTAAAATCGCCTTTTGCTCCGGCACAGACTCAAGCGAGGGATGATTTCTTAACTAAACTTGATCGATTAGCCAACCAACAAGCACTGGACGCTATCCTTGCAGAATCGGAAGAAGAAGTTAAATCGCTAACCGCTGCGTTATGTGCTTAAAACTTGGGCACACCATCAAACCACCGTCGATTCTTCAGGTACTTAGCCGACGCACAGGTGCTTTTTTTTTTTTTGTTTTTCGGTGTTTTTTTTTTTTTTTTGGTGGGGGTTTTTTGTGGGAGCAAGGGGGAGGGGGGCGTGTGCTCCGCTCTCCGGGTTATATTAATAGCTCCAGCGCTGGCATATACACCAAACCCAAATCACGCGCCACCGCTTCATGCGTCAACTTTCCGCGATAAACATTCAGCCCGTTGCGCAAGTGCGGATCATCTGTCAGCGCTTTGCGGTAGCCTTTATTGGCCAGTGCCAAAACAAACGGTAACGTTGCGTTATTCAACGCAAAAGTAGAAGTCCGCGCGACCGCGCCGGGCATGTTGGAAACGCAATAATGCACCACGCCATCCACGATAAAAATAGGATCGGCGAGCGAGGTGGGCCTGGAAGTGGCAAAGCAACCGCCTTGGTCAATCGCAACATCGACCAGCACAGCACCGCGATTCATGCGGCTGACCAGTTCACGGCTGACCAATTTAGGGGCTGCTCCTCCCGGAACCAGCACAGCGCCAATAACCAGATCTGCTGTTGCCACGTACTCTTCCACGGCATCCACCGTCGAGAAAACGGTGTTAATTCTTGAGCCGTACTGGAAATCCAGTTGCTGTAGCCGGTGAATGGATTTATCCAGCACAGTCACATGCGCTTCCACGCCCATTGCTACGCGGGCAGCATTGGTACCGACAACACCGCCGCCAATGACCACAACACGGGCGGCAGGCACACCGGATACACCGCCGAGCAGCATGCCGCGGCCGCCTTGATCCAATTCCAATGCATGCGCGCCCGCCTGAATCGCCATGCGGCCGGCCACTTCACTCATCGGCGCCAAAAGCGGCAAGCCGCCGAAGCTATCGGTGACCGTTTCATAGGCTATGGCGATACACCCTGAATCGATTAAGCCTTTAGTCTGTGTAGGATCTGGGGCCAGATGCAGATAAGTGAATAACACCTGCCCTTCGCGCAATAATGGAATCTCGGATGGCTGCGGTTCTTTAACTTTGACAACCAAGCCGGCTCTGGCATAAATCTCCTGCGGTGTCTCCACAATCTCTGCGCCAGCACTCAGATATTTGTCATCGCTTAAATCAATCTGGGATCCAGCATTCTTTTGTACCATCACCTGATGGCCATTCGCGCTCAGCTCACGCACCGCTGTCGGCGTCAAACCCACACGGGATTCATGAATTTTAATTTCCTTAGGCACCCCGATATGCATCTGATCCTCCATTCCTATCCATTAAATAATTCCGCCATTGGCCGCAATATCCTGCCCCGTGATCCAGCGGGCTTCGTCACTAACCAGAAACAACACAACCTGAGCGACATCATCGGTCTCACCAAGTCTTCCCAACGCAGCCATCGCCCCCATGCGTTCAATATCCGCTGCGGTTTTGCCTGCGCGGAACAGTTCCGTATCAACCGGACCCGGTGAAATAGTATTGGCGGTGATGCCTCTTTTTCCCATCTCACGGGCGAAAATCCGCGTCAATTGCTCTCCAGCGGCCTTAGTTGCAGCATATGCACCGTATTTCGGCAGCATCAGGCGCGTCACCGTACTCGAAATATTCACCACGCGCCCATGGTCTGCGAGTCTTGTGCCCGCTTCGCGCAGTGTATAAAAAACGCTTTTGAAATTCACATCGACAATGCGGTCAAACTCGTCATCCCGGATTTCTGCTATTTCCTTAAAAAGCAATATCCCGGCGTTATTCACGAGGATATCAATTTGCTTAAAATGTTCGGCAGTCGCATCAAATAGCTTCCGTACTTCACTCGAATCACTCACATCGGCTTGCACCGCCACGCATTCACCACCAGCACTTGTAATTGCCGCGCAAACCTCGTCGGCAGCCGGTTTATTTTTTAGGTAATTGATGACAACTTTTGCCCCGGCATTGGCTAAAGTAAGCGCGATTACCGCTCCGATCCCTCGCGAAGATCCAGTTACAATGGCAACTTTTCCATGCAATGATTTCATGAGCGGCGCGCAATAGCTTTATAGGACAAAAGATTTACTTTGATAAACCATGGCTCTTCAGTAATTTTGCGATGTCCTGGTGATCTCTTTTCTCAGCCCAGATAAGCGCATTGTCACCCTGCTCATTTTTGATACCGGGATCTGCGCCATTGTGAAGTAATAATGAAACTGCGTCCAAATGATTCCCTCTCACCGCCATCATCAATGCAGTAGTTCCATTATCTGAAGTCGCGTTAATATCGGCTTCCGCATTCAAAAGTAATCGAATCGTATCCACATGTCCGCCTGAAGCAGCATAAAGTAAAGGATTCCATCCACTGTGATTAATCTCCGCTCCTTTGATATAGAACTGCTTCACCATTTCAGCTTGGCCTTGATAGCTGGCCAACATAATGGCTGTTTCACCCAGTCTATTGCGGATATTGAGTTTCGCACCAGCATCGATCAGGAACTGTGCTAATTTTAGATTGCCGGTCTTTGCAGCAACCATGAGTGACGTGTACCCTTCTGCGTTCAGAACATCAGGGTTAGCGCCTTTTTTAATTAATTCGGATACTTGAGATAAATTATCTTTGTCGATAGCCCAGAAAAAATCATCTTGAACACCAGCAATAACTTTTGTAGATAAGAAAAAAACAATTGCTGCAATTAAAACAGATAAGAATCGCGAATTAGCAGGCAGGTTATCCATTTCTGTTCACTTTAAATAAGTTAAAAAAATTATCCGTAGTTGCAACCGCAATTTCCTCTACTGTCATGGACCGCAATTGTGCTATTTCTTCGGCCACATGACGCACATATGCGGGTTGGTTCAGCTTGCCCCGAAAAGGAACCGGCGCAAGATAGGGTGAATCTGTCTCAATCAGCATTCTATCCAATTGAATATTCTTAGCCACTTCTTTTAATACCACGGCATTTTTGAATGTCACGATGCCCGAGAATGAAATATAAAAATTCATTGCAATTGCTTGTTGTGCCACTTCCCAACTCTCAGTAAAGCAATGCATCACACCGCCCACTTCATCAGCCCCCTCTTCTTGCATAATCCGCAGCGTATCTGCAGCGGCTGAGCGCGTATGAATGATCAAGGGTTTCTTCGCTTTTCGTGCTGCGCGGATGTGCTGGCGGAAGCGCTTTCGTTGCCATTCCAAATCTCCAGTCAGACGAAAGTAATCCAGACCGGTCTCACCAATGGCAATGACCTTGGGATGGTTGGCGAGATCCGCTAATTCGTCAGCTTCCGGTTCTATCTGGTCTTCATAATCCGGATGCACGCCAACGGAGGCAAATAAGTTTTCATGTGCTTCGGCTAATGCCCGCACACGAGGGAAATGCGGCAAATTAACACTGACACACAGTGCGTGAGTCACTTGGTTTTCCTGCATTTTGCGTAACAATTCATCCAGATTTGCTGCAAGATCAGGAAAATCGAGATGACAATGCGAATCAATGAACATATATTAAGAGATCTTCAAAAAGTTAGTGTGCCCCACGTAGCGCATCAGCCCAGCAGTTCGGTGTTTCAAACAATCGCACTTGCTCTAATTGAAGATGATTGCCGTAGCTATCCTGGTAAGCTTCATCTAAAATATCAAAAGCAATTAAAGCCAGATTCTCTGCCGTTGGTTGAACATCCAGCACGACCGTTTTGTGACCTTCGATAGATTGTAAAAATTGCAATACCACCGTATCACCCGAATATACCAGAAATGCATGATCCCATTGATCAACCAGAACGGATTTGGCAATACGCTTCACTTCTGAGAAATCCATGACCATGCCTTGCTCAGCAATGCCTTCGTCGGCGATAATGTTACCCGATAGGGTGATTTCGATCATATAGCGATGACCATGCAAATGACGGCACTGGCTGTTGTGCGTCGAAATGCGATGGCCCGCATCGAATTCCAGCTTGCGTGTGATTAACATACGTACAATTTTAATAGCGCAAAATAAATATGTGGAATTGTAACATTGCAATCAGATTCTAAACGATTGAATACGACTGACCACAGTCGTGATAGCGCTGGGCTTACTTATGTGTATCCAGTAATATCACGGCGTGCAGGCGGTGTTTCAATCGGCATTAATCTCAATCCTAATAATGCATGTAACTGGCGCTGTGTATATTGTCAGGTGCCGGATCTTAAACGTGGTTCGGCGCCGCGGATTGACCTAAATAAATTAGAAAGAGAATTACGGTCTTTTTTGCATGAATTAGTAGATGGCGATTTCATGCAAAAGCATGTACCGCCGGAAGTCAGAAAAATTCACGATATTGCCATATCGGTAATGGTGAACCCACCAGTGCGAAAGAATTTGAACAAGTCATCGAACTGATCGGCAGCATCCTGAAGAATTTTGATGCGCTAAAAAACATAAAGCTTGTGTTAATCACCAATGGCAGTTTAATTAATCGACAGCCGGTACAGGCTGGATTGGAACGGATGGCTCAGCTAAATGGAGAAGTTTGGTTTAAGTTTGATCGTGCGCTCCCTGAAGAAAGACAGCGCATCAATAATACAAGAATCAGTTTAAAGAAAATTCACCATCACCTGCAAATCGTCACCTCGCTTTGCCCCACTTGGCTACAAACCTGCGTGTTCCAAATCAATGGAACACCACCCAGTGAATTGGAAACCAATGCTTATCTTAAGTTTGTCTCGAGTCTAAAAGATGAAGGGTTACCCCTCAAGGGGGTCTTGTTGTACGGAATCGCGCGCCCATCTTTACAACCTGAAGCGGCACAATTATCCCAAGTGACTGAATCATGGTTAATTGCATATGGTGAAAAAATTAAAGCACTCGGTTTGGCTGTTAAACTGAATCCTTAGGAGGCTGTCCAAGAATAGTGATCGTAGCGAGGGAAAGCTATTTTGAGACAGATTTTTCGATTATTTGAGGCGAATAGTTATTCTATTTAACGAAAAATCGGAAAATACAATAGACCCTATTCTGGCAGACTCCTAGTCTTTTCAGTCAGCACATCGTTCAGATTCCTTTCAGCTAACTATAATGCTTGCGTTGTCACTATTTTACAACACTGTATATTTTCTTAATATTGATCAAACGAATCATTTATATAACTGATATTTATTACATTTGGCTATAACACATTCGAGAATTAGATTCTTATCAGAATAAATACTGAAAAAGATGGCAAATAGGAGGTTTAAGCTAAATTGTTATCGCTTATAATGCATGCCTGGAATATCTAAGAAACAATGTCATACCCTAAAAAGGGTCCTGCTCAGAGAAAACCAGTACAACCCATCTCTCACACAGCATGACTCTTGAATCACAATGTTAACGTCCATACAACAGGAGTTCCGTAATGAATTCATCAAGCATTTTTCCTTTTTCAGCAAAGCCTCTCGCTGAATTAAAAGTGCATTGGGTAAAAAGCTTACAGCAATGGCTACTTAAATTTAGCATATGTCTGTTAGGTGTAGGGGTAGCGCTTCAGGTTCATGCATCGAACTACACTACACCAAGCGCAGATTCTTCCACAGCGAAAACTGCCGAAAGTAAACTTGACAGATCAACTGTGCCCCCTGTAACACCCACGCCGCGACCAGGATCATTTGTTCTACCTCCAGGATATCCGGATTATCGTACTATCGTAGACCTATTGGCGGAAATTGAGCCTGAATACAAAGCGATACCTGGAAGAGGATACTATACTCTATGGGATCGTATTACCGGAACTGTGCGTGATAAACCACATCCCACACCTTATGGTCCATTTGCATTGCTTCCGACACCGGCTTTCGATGTAGATTTTCGCTATCTCGATAAGCCCGATCATGAGAAATATTTCACAGACCCAATCAAACGTATTCATCTTGGCGATGATTGGCTGCTTTCCTTTGGCGGTAATTTCTGGCACCGCTACACACATGAAACAGACAGTCGTTTAAATGCAGCGGGCATTAATAACGATTTTCATCTGTTGCGCACGCGATTCCATGCGGATTTATGGTATCAAGATAGAGTGCGTTTATTTGCAGAATTTATTGATGCTCGTATCCTCGGGGCTGATTTACCTCCACTCCCAACGGATAGAAACCATACAGATATGTTAAATCTGTTTACCGATATAAAACTGGCCAGTGTTAATAATGGTCCCGTATATGTTCGCGTAGGGCGTCAAGAATTACTGTATGGATCTCAAAGACTGATTTCCACTTTGGATTGGGTGAATACACGAAGAACCTTCCAAGGTGTAAAAACTTTCTGGCGCACACCTGGATGGGATCTGGACGCATTCTGGGTACGTCCAATGATTACTGAAAAAGGTAATTTTGATAATTGGGATACGCACCAGAATTTCTGGGGATTATGGGGAACTCACAAATGGGGCGACCAACAGGGAAGCCATTTAGTTGACCTTTATTATCTAGGTTTAGATAACAGTAGAAGTGTTTCTCCTGCAAATCTGGCACTGGGAAACATTATACAAGGAATTCGACTGTGCACACTCTGGGTGGTCGAGTAATTGGGAACCTTGATCGTATTCTATATGAAGTGGAAGGTATGTATCAATTCGGTCAACGGTCCAATCTAGATGTTTCTGCTTTTGCTGTAGCTACTGGTGTGGGTTATCACTTCAAAACACCATTGAATCCACAGATATGGCTTAGATACGACTTTGCTTCCGGTGATAGCAATCCACAAGATGGCCGAAGCAATACATTTAACCAACTTTTCCCGTTCGGTCACTATTATATGGGTTTTCTGGATCGTGTAGGCAGGCAGAATATTCATGATATCAATGCTCAAATAACTCTGCATCCAAAGCGTTGGCTCACATTTATTTCTCAGTATCATAGATTCTATTTAGCGAATGATCGTGACTTCTTATACAACGCAGCAGGTGTAGCCACAATGAGAGATCCAACAGGTCAATCAGGCAGTCATGTCGGCGATGAAATAGATTTCCGTGCAAACATTCACGTAAACCGTCTACAGGATGTCCTGATTGGATACTCTAAACTGTTTAGTGGAAATTATTTAGAAGCACAGAGACCAGGTATTTCTGCTGATCTTTTCTATGTTCAGTACAACATTCGTTTCTAAGCGCTATTAATTGAAACAACAACGGCATCCACTTGGATGCCGTTGTTGTTTTCAGGGACTCCGATCATAAAGCAACCCGATGGATTGAAATGCGATGCGCGTATGAATAAATAGAGTCAAGCAGCACCCCCGCGTGCCGCGCTTGATAATCGCCTTAGTTCTTGCTATGCGCTCATTTATCTGGCAACCACGTTGGATTTCTCGCGGCTTCGATTGCTAAAGCACCAGCCGACAAAACCCAGACCAGCCAGCAACATCGCCCAGGTTTCGGTTTCGGGTTCGGGTACCGGTGACAAAATGTCCAGATTTTCTGCCAAGAAATTGAATGCCGTTTCATAAATCGGATGATGCGTAGAATCTTCCCAATTTGCGCCAAGACCATTGGCCAGGAGCACATCAAAAGTTTCACTAGCACCCATACTATCATCCGCTGTTGCGAACCTCATACGTAGCGCATAGACGCCAGCGTCGCGATTACCTTCGATATCGGGTGTCAATTGGAGCAACCAGTGATAATGGTCGCCCGGAGCAAAATCATAACCGCCTGCCTCAACAAGACTGCCGTTAAGTTGTACAGTACCATCCAGATAGGCATGCCAGCCGCCATCAGGAAAGCGCACGGTATCATAGAAATCATTCTTGCCATCGCCATCGACTTGCGTCCAAGTCCAGATTGACACATCGACCGAGTTACCGCCGGTTGCGACAAAGCTGCTGCCGTTCCACACCATAAGATCGCTAACCAGTTCAAGCCGGATCGGCTTATTGTCAACACTGCCATCCACTCCAGGCACTACGGCCAGGGCTGCCGCATGGTGGTAATAATTCCATGCGTAGTCCTCGGTATTATAGAGAGGGCTCTTGGTCCCGTCGCTACTTCTCAAATGCGGCTGATCGGTTGATCCGCCAATGTAAGCGGCATTGCCGGTGGCATCAATCGGGGTACCAAAAGCATTCACGTGATTGTAAATTGACCGCTCGTCCCATTCGCGTTCGGTACCAAAGAAGCTTTGCCATATATTGCTTTCAATCGGCTGGCCGGTCACATCGCGCACAGCGATACTTCCGCCGTTATTGGAAAGAAATAGACTATCGACGGGGTCGTGCGCATAGACCGGATTAACCATCAAAACAATAGCAAACCCTATGATTGTTGCTACTTTTTTTATGATCATTATGATTCCTCTTATTTATTTTCTAACAATGTTAATTAATTACATTCCGATACCAACAACCAATTAACCAACAAACCCTGGTCGTGCAGTTGGCCATCATCTTCATTCATGTAATACAAATGATGATCTGCCGAGGAAACACCTAAATAAGCTTTAGTACCCGGATAGTGGCGATAGCTGTAGGCGCCGGAAATTTGAGTAGTCGCGCCCGAAGGTGCCAAGGCTCCGGAATATTTACCTTCCGCCCAATTAAAGACACAGTTGATCTTTTCCTCGGATGATTGATTGATGTAATTATTGACCACCGCGCGTCCGCCGGACAAAACCAAATCCGGATATTCCAGGATTTTGAACTTCTCAAACGGATTACCTCTTACGGCAATCACGTCTGCTGGCGCATCCGGAGTCAATGTACCCAAACCAGGAATGCCAAGATCTTCCGCAGCTTTTGATGTTGCAGCTTTAATAACTAAAGTTTCGGAGTTCAAAAGCCCCATAAAATCTCGCTTAATTATTTGATTAGAATAATAAAAGCGGTCTCACAAAGAGTATAATAATGGATGTCTTGCAAACAGCCAAAACAACTCAGGAGACCGCGATGAATCATGGCACAAAAACGATAGAACTTCCAGAATTGACGGCTAATCTATTACGGGACAAAGATTGCCTCATTGACAATCTGTTTGCTGATCTGTGGAAGCACATGGGCATGAAAGCGCGGCTGAATCGAATCGGCTTTGCCAAGCGCTCCGGCACGTCGGCGCATGAGCTGGTGTACTGCCTGATGATTTGGGTCTGGTTGAAAGTGGACTCGATTGGCATGTTTGCGCGGGAGTCATTGAAGACCTTCTCCTGTGCCGAGAAAGATGCCCTGTATGCGGCTTTGAATCAGGAAGACTGGAACTGGCGTCATCTGCATAGGGATGTTGCACGACAAGCAATCCGAGGCGCGAAGACATCGAGCCCTATCCGTGCGTTTGTGTTGGATGATTCCATTCAGGTGCGCCATGGAAAAAAGATGCCTGGTGTATCCAGCCACTTTGACCACACATCGGGACGGCACGTTATGGGGCAACAGGTTTTGACCCTGGGCATGAGCAGCACGGAAGGCTTTGTGCCCATCGATAGCGAGTTGTTTATCAGCGCAACGAAGGCGCAAGAGCTACATCAACCATTCCGTGATGGTCGCAGTATCGTTGCGAAACGTTATCGGGTGGCGCAAAGCCAGACCAAGCCTCAAATGGCTGGAGACATGATCCGCCGGGCGCAACGCGCCGGGATCGAGGCGGATTACTTGCTGGCAGATGCGTGGTTCGGCACCAAACCGATAATCCGCCTGGCCGACGAGCAACTATTGACACCGATTCTGCGGATGAAGAAGAACACCATGAAATATCGGCTAACCGAATGCAAGGGAGGGCAAGCAATCCACCGGGATAGGGATGTGAATACCCTCTACCAGTCCTGCATTCGCTGCCAGTGGCAGAAAATACCAGAGCAGCCGTATCAGGCGAAGGCACTGGATGTTGAGTTAAATTTGAGTAGCTCGCCAGACGAGGCGGATCAATGGATCAAGGTGCGCCTGCTATTTGTTCGCGGCATTGCCCAGCAGCCCGGAAAACATGACTGGGCGATATTCTTGACTACGGACACCAACCTTGAGCCGCATCGCATACTGGAACTGTATGCGATGCGCTGGGCGATTGAAGTGTACTTCAAGGAAGCCAAACAATATCTGGGCTTTCTCAAGGAGCAAAGCAATCACTATGCCGCTTATATCGCCTCCATCCATTTGACCGCGATACGGTTTTGTATGCTGGTGATTGCCAAGTCGAGGCATCAGGCCAGCGGCATCGCGGATGTACGCCAACAGCTCACGGCGAACGCCACATCGATCGATTATGCCGCCAGATTGTGGCAGGTCTTTCGGTCTGTGATTGCGGGCGCGATCGACGAAATGGAAATGCTGATCGGTGATACGGCCTCTCAGATCATGGCAACAATTGAACGTCATGTACAAAGCTTCTTCGTGCAAGCCCTGCAACTTGATGTCAGAACATTGAGGCTGGAAGCCAAGTAAATCAAGCATTCCAATGGTATTTTTAGGTTAAAATGAACTTCGAAACGTTAGTTATAATAGATAATCTCCGTCTTCGCCGCAGGAAATTTTACTTTTGTATTTTCATTAACCTACTCCCCCAGTTGAGTCAATATCGCTTAACTGGGGGAGTGCTTTTTTATAGAATATATTTATAATCAATGAGGTGCGACAATTTGTCACATTGACCCATTGTACAGTTTGATAAATACTACAGTTGTGTTGAATGCGATTAACGCGCTCTATCACGTATGACGCACAATACTTTTGTGTGCTTTCTATAATAATATTTTTTAAAAAGGTCTTTCATGAGAAATACATTCAAATATGCACTGCTGCTCGTTGGCATGACTTCGCTGCCGGCCATGGCACATATCGGCTATGGTGGCCGTGATTTTGGTACTTTCACTGCCGCACCAGGGGCAACGAGCACAATTATCAATCAGTCATTTACCGGCAATCATGGTTGGATTGACGGAACGGATGCCGACTGGGGGGATTCTCACAGATTGCGCGCATACAAGTTTAGTTTGACAGAAGAGGCTGATGTGAGTATTACATTCAGTGGCCTATCTTTTGTTAATTCGGCTGGCGCTACTGTGCTTGGCGATACTAACCCCGGGTTTTCTCTCTATAAGGGACTCGCTCATGGTTCAACAGGAACTGGCGGGCAAGCCGACCACGATTTTGGACCTGGGTCGGAATACATACGTGATCGGGATAGTGGCGGCGCAGCAACCGAAGGTTCGTTCAGAGGGTTAGAAAGCTGGGCAATTACCAACGATAGTTGGAACTTTGAAGGGGGTGCATGGGTGAACGGCCCTACCGCTGCTAATCCGGGTGCAACAACAGATCCAGTTGGCGTATTGCCCGAAAGCTTCTTCCAGTATATCGGTCACGCCTATGACGGCAGCAGTATCGACTACGGTACCGGCGCGATCCCTGGTGCGGATGGTTTAGCGGATCACATGGTCTCGCAAGTTTTTCATTTGACAGCGGGCGATTACTCGATATTTGTGGGCGGCACGGATTATTTCAGTCAAAGCGTTGATCCTCGGCCTGCTTATGGCTTAACGGGTGTTGTGTCTGTAGTGCCGGAACCAGAAACCTACGCGATGCTACTGGCAGGTTTGGGTTTATTGGGCTTTAGCGCCAGACGCCGCCAAGCGGTTTAGTCATTGGACAGTTAGTTCTGTAAAACAGCTCTCGGTTTACTTGCAAGAGTGGGGTCTTGTATTACGCTACTTATCTCCTACGCCTGATATAAGACTCCCTTTTTAAAATACTTATCGCGCTACTTCAGTCTCTCGT
The DNA here is from genome assembly GCA_016708955.1 of Nitrosomonas sp. Lineage (GTDB taxonomy): Bacteria > Pseudomonadota > Gammaproteobacteria > Burkholderiales > Nitrosomonadaceae > Nitrosomonas. The sequence continues at coordinate 19,438 of JADJES010000025.1, read as the reverse complement.
TAACCTACGCTCTCCCACACTAAGAACGATTGCAATTGTAATAACTTTTCCCCTTCCTGTTGGTTTTCAAGGTGCGAAAATTTAGCACATTTCCAGAATATTTCCCGTCTCTATAATGCAAAACTACTTCAAATGTGAACAGATATTAAAGCGCAAAGATACTGACCGTATTTAGGTATGATTTATTATGGTTTTTTAATTACTAAAGTTTCGGAGTTCAAAAGCCCCATAAAATCGCGCTTAATTATTTGATTGTAATAATAAAAGCGGTCTGACAAAGAGTATAATAATGGTTGTCTTGCAAACAGCCAAAACAACTCAGGAGACCGCGATGGATCATGGCACAAAAACGATAGAACTTCCAGAATTGACGGCTAATCTATTACGGGACAAAGATTGCCTCATTGACAATCTGTTTGCTGATCTGTGGAAGCACAAGGGCATGAAAGCGCGGCTGAATCGAATCGGCTTTCCCAAGCGCTCCGGCACGTCGGCGCATGAACTGGTGTACTGCCTGATGATTTGGGTCTGGTTGAAAGTGGACTCGATTGGCATGTTTGCGCGGGAGTCATTGAAGACCTTCTCCTGTGCCGAGAAAGATGCCCTGTATGCGGCTTTGAATCAGGAAGACTGGAACTGGCGTCATCTGCATAGGGATGTCGCACGACAAGCGATCCAAGCGCGGAGACATCGAGCCATATCCGTGCGTTTGTGTTGGATGATTCCATTCAGGTGCGCCATGGAAAAAAGATGCCTGGCGTATCCAGCCACTTTGACCACACATCGGGACGGCAGGTTATGGGGCAACAGGTTTTGACCCTGGGCATGAGCAGCACGGAAGGCTTTGTGCCCATCGATAGCGAGTTGTTTATCAGCGCAACGAAGGCGCAAGAGCTACATCAACCATTCCGTGATGGTCGCAGTATCGTTGCGAAACGTTATCGGGTGGCGCAAAGCCAGACCAAGCCTCAAATGGCTGGAGACATGATCCGCCGGGCGCAACGCGCCGGGATCGAGGCGGATTACTTGCTGGCAGATGCGTGGTTCGGCACCAAACCGATAATCCGCCTGGCCGACGAGCAACTATTGACACCGATTCTGCGGATGAAGAAGAACACCATGAAATATCGGCTAACCGAATGCAAGGGAGGGCAAGCAATCCACCGGGATAGGGATGTGAATACCCTCTACCAGTCCTGCATTCGCTGCCAGTGGCAGAAAATACCAGAGCAGCCGTATCAGGCGAAGGCACTGGATGTTGAGTTAAATTTGAGTAGCTCGCCAGACGAGGCGGATCAATGGATCAAGGTGCGCCTGCTATTTGTTCGCGGCATTGCCCAGCCTGAAAAAGCGCAGCCCGGAAAACATGACTGGGCGATATTCTTGACTACGGACACAACCTTGAGCCGCATCGCATACTGGAACTGTATGCGATGCGCTGGGCGATTGAAGTGTACTTCAAGGAAGCCAAACAATATCTGGGCTTTCTCAAGGAGCAAAGCAATCACTATGCCGCTTATATCGCCTCCATCCATTTGACCGCGATACGGTTTTGTATGCTGGTGATTGCCAAGTCGAGGCATCAGGCCAGCGGCATCGCGGATGTACGCCAACAGCTCACGGCGAACGCCACATCGATCGATTATGCCGCCAGATTGTGGCAGGTCTTTCGGTCTGTGATTGCGGGCGCGATCGACGAAATGGAAATGCTGATCGGTGATACGGCCTCTCAGATCATGGCAACAATTGAACGTCATGTACAAAGCTTCTTCGTGCAAGCCCTGCAACTTGATGTCAGAACATTGAGGCTGGAAGCCAAGTAAATCAAGCATTCCAATGGTATTTTTAGGTTAAAATGAACTTCGAAACGTTAGTTATAAATTAGCGCTTCCAGGTGCTATTTTAAGTACCGATCAAATGCTTGCAATGCTTCTTTTCTTCCCTCGGCCCCAACAGCGGGAATCACTAGGAACTCATCTGCCGCGAGCGTTTCACTAATCGTGTTAATCTTAGTAATTGTTTCGACATTTCCAACGTGTCCATGGGGAACAGGCAATTCAGGATGATCAAACGGTGCTCTTTCAAAGCGCACGCGATCATCCGTTAAGGTTTTAAGAAAATTAAGCAAATCCTCACGTTGTTCCGATGAAAACCGTACGTCAACCAGAGCAAAAATCTTAGCAAATTCCTTTGGGGGAGTTTCAAAATTACCACCCCGGATATAAAACTCCAATACCTCATCCAATGTGGCCATGCCACCGTTATGCATGTAAGGCCCTGTTAGTTCAATGTTCCTTAATGTCGGAATTTTGTATGAGCCCTTGGCGGCACTTAAAAACCGCCTTCTCCCCGGTTTCTCTAATTCCGCCAAAGCTGCATCAGCCGTTGGAATAAAAGTGCCCGCTGGATTAAAGCAATTAGCGGTATTCTGTGTTTGCTTTTGTATTCCGTCCGCACGCGTAAATAGTAGCGGATGTGGTTTGTCACGATCGATTGCTATGGACGAATCCAGATCACAGGGCCGTACGTCTGCCACATAAGGATCAACTACTCCATGATTATTTCCTGCCAAAAGCTGCATATATTGGTCGGAAAATGATAATGGATTGCCAAATGGGTCGGTATTACCCAAACCAATATCGTTTTCTACTGGAGTTACGCCGGTACCGGAGAAATCAGTATCTTGAAACATCATACCGCCGTTTAAAGATAAAGCGGTTACAACATTAGTAGTACTGACCCGGAAAGTGGAATTCCCAAAAGCATGCGGATTGAGTTTCTGCAAAATACCATTCGTCACGATCGCGGATGAAGTAAAGTTGGGGCCAATATGGCAAAGCGCACAATGCGAATCACGAAAAACTTCCATTCCGCGCTGCGCTGATTCGGTTAATTCAATAGGTATGCCATGTTCATCAACGGCACTTTGGTCAAAAGGCGAATCATCGGAGATCAAAGTTGATTCATACATTTGAATCGCAAGCGCAAAGAACATAGCAAAATTTGATTCTATTTGCGTATAAGGTGCGCCATACGACGCAGAGCCCGGTGGCGGAGAGCCAAATTGATCAGGACGGGTATAATCCCAATACTTGGGATTGAATGCTTGCATGACTAAGCGATAGTAACGTGTATTTAAACCTTTTTTTAAGTTATCTTTCGTGCTGAATGCTAGGTTGCCAAGCACGCTATCGTTCCAATGCACCTTCTGATGCTCCAGTGGTCTGCGATTCAATAGTTTACGCCCCAGGTCGGTAAAGGTACGTCCATGACAAGCCATTTCAATGTCATCCATAGGCGGAGCAATCGCCTGAGAAGCAAGCGCGGAATTGATGAGTCGTAAGCGTTGCTTGGTAACAGTGCCATTGTTATTTCTTACCCAGACGCCAGCATCAGGATCGCGGTCTCCCCAAGGACTGCTACCGTTAAAAATATTGTTGGCGCGGCCATCCCAGAAATTGCGAAAATTGAAAACAGCATTGATGACAGTGGGTGTGTTGCGTGGTGTAACCTTGCGCGTGCCTATTGCGCCGACATGGAAAACCGGGTCAGCGCTACGGTCACACGTATCGTTTTGTTCATCAAACCATTCGACATCCCGATAAGCACCGCTGAAAGTGCCCGAGGAAGCAACGACATCATCGCTGCTATAAATTGGAACACTGGTGGGATTCATCGGATCATCGATTTGATGAAAAGGGAAATCATTTCTCTTAAGGACGGTATTGGGCCCGCGTGGGGATCCACTGCGGCCAAGCGAAAATTCTTTCGGTAAGTCGCTGCCTCGGCCGATCGGCGCAATCTGATTCTTAATGCGCACATCCGCACCGGCATTAAAATGACAAGTGGCACAGGCCACGCCATCACTTCCCACATTAACATCCCAAAACAAGGCCTTGCCAAGTGCGATCGCTTTTTCCTTGTTAAGAATGATGGGGTCAGGGCCATCCAACAAGCCGGGCACTTCGGGAACCGGTGCACCTTTCAGTGTCATGGGGATAGGACCGAAACCGTCAGCCTGCAAGACCGAACCAGTAAAAATAGTAAGACAAAATACCTTGATTAAGGTACTGATGATTTTTTTTATATCGATTAGCATGATAATACTCCTCACATTCCTAGTTACTCCGCATGCACATCAAGGAACATCAGTATGTTTATGCGTTTTGCTGAGTACGTGCTAATAATTCTATTAAAGGCATCTCTAAAAATCCAAATTCCGTCACAACACTTTGTTGCTCACAAAAATGTTTCCTTACATATCATACGTATGCTGCGTAACCATTTTTTTCTCGTGCCTCGTGTTGTTTAGCGCTTTATTTTTAGAGGTGCCCTAAACATAATGCACAGTCATATTGGGTGAATTCTTGTTGCAGCCAGGTTAAATTCATTCTTCCCGGCAGAAAAACGGAGCGATTCTGTGAAACGCCCCGTTTCTGCTATCGCTTCACCGTAAATTAAGCTGCAGTCTTATTCGACGCTTTATGCTGCTTCTTCATGCGCCAGCCAACGAGACCAAGACCTGCTAATAACATCGCGTAGGTTTCTGGTTCAGGTACTGCACTGACAGTCAAGTCATACACACCACCTGCAGACGCATGATCAGTTCCGCCAATATAAACAGCATACCAGCCCGCTGCCAAATCATTGAATACGAGCTCAGCAGTGTTCGCGCCCACGCTACCACTCACGCCATTTTCAAATGCATTTGTCAGGCTCACGTCATTCGCACCGGTAACAATGCTCTCACCCCAACCAGTCGTTCCAGCGGCGTGTGAGGGACCGGAAACTGCGTAGCCCAGGGTTTCTAGCACATTGCCGCCTTGACCGTTCGCCATCCATAGCGTGCCAGCATCGCCCATTGCGCCTGTTGCATTTAATGAATGTGGCGTACCAAACCCTGCCAAACTGAGTTCTCCACCGAAACCAGTAGTTCCGCCATCAAATACCGATCCGCCGGTTGCCCATACGGTTACACCCGGAACAAAACCGGAATCTCCGGACACGGTTAGGGTGACGTCGACTGGGGAATGGTTTTGAAATACGAACCAGTCACCCGTATGCGCCCAAGCGGAATAGTTTAGACCGGGATTGTCGGCATAGGCACTCTTCAGTCCAGAATTGGCGGCGGAAATGCTGCTACCCGCAAAAAGATCGTTACCAGCATTCCAAGCTTGAAATCCCACTGCACCCGCTGCAAATACATTGGTGCTAACCAATGTGGCAGCAGAAATAATTGCTGCGGAAACTAACACGTTTGTTTTCTTACTATATGAATTTTTTCGCATTTACTTTTCTCCAAATATTTGAGGCACTACTTTAAAGATTACACAGCGCCATTGGCTGCTTGTAGAATTAACAAGAAAGCTTCCGGCGTCTCGTTTGCGAATGATGATCTGAAGCGGAGGTGTGTGATTCTGCTACTTTCCGGTTCCAGTTACTCCCCATCACTCATGGGAGGCAACCCGGCCATCTCAATGAAGAGATCCGTTGGTTTTCCGGACTTGCCTTGCGACAAGGGTGGCTTTGTATATAAAAATTGAATTATTCTTTTTTATATTCTATTTGATTATCATGAGAAAACAATGCGACATATTGCCGCACCCTGAGATTGCAGTGAAATTGGCTGGTTTCATGATAATTTCCCGGCAGTCCCCACTCCGATAAGTAACTCAGTTGTGAGATTGGGTACTGAATAAGTCGCTGAACCGCGCTAAGCGCAAAAAAATCCCAAAAATGCCTTAAAGTTCTAACCACAAACTAAATGGACGCAGTTGGGAATACAACAAGTTGCCACACGGCATTTTGCCGCAGCACTGACAAGCTGATTTCAAGATAGGCTTTTTAATGGAAATCTGGGAATTACTTATTAAAATATTGGCTTAATGGCCAATTTTTGGCATAACCAGGAATGGGAGAATGCGGAAAAGATTGGGGTAACAATCTCACTGAAATCTTTTACGGGGTCGCTTAAAAATTCGTTATTGGCGTTCAAAACATAACAACACACTATTTCAAAATAAAATCCCGTACGATTTTAATCTGATTGTCATCCATCAGCATCGGGGAGTGACCGATACCGGGCAATTCGACGATTCTGGCTTTCGCGCCACGCACCTGCATCTGTGCGGCAGTTTCAGCCGTTAATATATCCGATTCAGTTCCACGCAAGACCAAAGTAGGATTGGTTAACTGATCCCATTGCTCCCATAAATCAATGTCCTTGATTTCACGATCTTTAAAACTGATTGCAATCCTTGGATCATAGCGGAAGCCGTAGGATCCATCGGCATATTCACGCGCACTGTGAATCGCCATATGATTCCACTGGTCTTCAGTAAGGGGACCAAAGGACGCAGAAATTACTTTCATGTACTGTTTAAATTCTTCAAAACTAGCAAAACGCGGATCTTTACCCACATAATCGGCAATTCTTTTCAGAGCAACCGCAGGAATCAACGGGCCAATATCGCTCAATATCAATTTGTTGATTGCAAAAGGTAGATTCGGTTGTATCGCCAGAATCATTCCGATCAATCCGCCCATCGAAATACCCACCCAATCCAACGTAATCTTCGTTTGGTATTGCGCCTGGATATGAACCATTAATGACATCGCGTCTGAGAGGTATAGCGGGTAATAATCATAGTCATGCGCATGCGCCAGCCAATCGCTCTGACCTCGCCCCACGACATCAACAGAAATCACCCTGCAGTCCGATTGCAGTGCACGTGCAAGATAATCGAAATCACGGCAATTACGCGTTAATCCGTGAACGCAGATGACAACATGCGGATTCTGCGGGTCTCCCCAATCGGTATAGGCAATATGATGCGGATCTTTTTGCCTGCCATCGCCCGATAACGTGGGAACAAGTAATCGATTGACTAATATTTTCATCGTTTATTTCTGCGCTTAGAACAAAATAGGTTAAAACAAAGTGTATTCTTCATTACGCCCAATCTTCACATAAACCTTGTCTATCGGATATACGGTATGTAAAAATTTTTAAATTCCAAATCAATTACCGCTTAGAATGAAAATGCAGGTTCATCCGGCAAGTGCGTACTTTGGTTAACCGACAAGGACATAATTGGTTTCATGCAGCGCCATAATTTGAGTTTAAAGAACTCGACATCCTGAAACCATAGGCCATTTTGTGCAAAGTTTTTATCTTGTTGTTGGTACCTTCCAAGGCCGGTGATAAACCATTAAAATCGAAATAAGCCACCTGAGCGGGTGCTGCAATAGTTTTAGAGAATTGCTTGAGCATGTTGACATCCAAGCAGCGGCTTTTTACCCATTCATCCAATGCATTTTGAGCTGAGAGTTTATCCGGTTGATGCCAGATATTGCGTAACTCTTCTTTCATGTAATAGGCCGTTGCCAAGGGCTCATTGAGCTTTAATGCTTCGTCCAGACGTTGACGTTCATTGCGCTTGTCATCCAGGTTGTCAGGGTTCTTCAGCAACAGCCAGCGAATGCCCTTCAAAACGGGTTTGCCCAACCCATTTTCTGCTTCTCGTTGCAGATCTGACGCAGTTTGTCAACTTTTCGTTGAACAGCTTAATAATATGGGTGATCGAACACTAGCGTTGCATCTGGGATATTAGCCCGCACCGCACTGATGTATGCTGGCCCCATGTCGGTCGCAACCGCTTCAATCCGTGCACCGTTTCAAACGCTTCCAACGGAATCAGTGCATCGGCACCTTTCCCATTGCCAACAAAAATCACTGCCCCACGTTGAAGATCCAGAACTATCGTTAAATACCCCCGCTTCTTGCCTTGGTATATTTCATCTAGCGCAATGCGTTTTATCTTGGCCCATTTAGGCAACCGATAACGTTTATTCCGATTGTCCTTCTGTAGTCCCTTAACCAGACCCCAGCTCACTCCAAGATGGCGTGCTACTGCCTGGATGGTCGGCCTGAGAGATCCAAAACCAATCTTTCGAAAGAACGTGTATAGCGCTTGTGCTCATCAGCAAACTGTATCTTTACCTGACGAACTGCTTGGCATCGGTGCATTCTACCCGCTGAACTGGAAGGTCGATATAGACTGCTTTTGACCTACCGGTACTGTCCTAAGCGTCAACCAACTTTCCCGAAGTATCTCGCGGCTTTTACATCCGGACATCTCAATCGCCAATGATCCGCTGTATTGCAACAACTATGACACCGCAATAAAACAAGTGCTTTGATAAAATAACCAACTATACCAAAGGCGTAACAGCCTGGTCGACATGTTGAAAAAACCCTTCGTTGAAAATCAGAATAATTTCAACCTTTAATTCACTTTATTTCAACATGCATTTCTGACTAACAAGTACGCACTTGCCGGATGAACCGAAATGCAAATCCATAACTATAACTTGAATAGAAGCGAAATATGAAATTGTCAGAGCTCTATTGGCATCGTATCACTCCACTACACTTTCTGTTATGGCCTCTAAGTGTTTTCTATAGTTTCTTCTTAGCACTAAAGAAATTATGCTATTGGCTGGATATTTTGCCTTCGGTCAAACTACCAGTGTCTGTCATTATGGTCGATAGTATCAGTATCGATGATGGCGGCAAAACACCTCTGCTGCTTTGGCTTGTTGATTGCTTACTGGCACATGGTTTTTCACCGGGAATCATCACACGGGGTAACTATGATAACCCTGGGCCACCTGACGCTGTAACTCCCGCCAGTGATCCTTATAGTGCCGGTGGAAAAATATTTTTACTCGCGCAACATTGTGGAAAATCATGTCCTGTATGGGTTGGAAATGACAGAGTCGAAGTCGCGCAAGCACTTCTGCTTGCACACCCAACTTGCAATGTCATTATCTGTAATGATGGCATGCAGTTTTATCGTCTTGAACGGGATATTGATCTGGTTGCCGTTGATTTTAGCGAGCGGAGCTTCGGCAACGGGTTGCTCTTGCCTGCCGGTCCCTTACGAATGAATCTTAAGTATTTGGGGAAATCAGGCATTATCGTAACAAATGGAAAACAAAATCTTCATACTGATACGAGCAAATGGGGGAAAACGTACAATATGAAGCTGATCAATGAAATTGCTTATAATGTACTCAATCCGGCAGCCCATCAACTGGTTTCTGATTTCAAAAACAAACGTGTACACGCCATTGCAGACGAGGATAATTCTTCTTGGTTTTTTGATTTTATACAGGGAATAGGCCTAAATGCAGAATTACACTCGTATGCAGAAAATCATCGGTTTACCCAACCAGAGATTTATTTTACTGAAGCAGATGTTGTACTCATGCCTGAAGAAAATGCTTTACAGTGCCAGGGTTTTGCAGACAGTAAACTTTGGGCGTTGCCCAGAAAAGCTTGGGTCAATAACGAACTGCAGGCCATCATACTGAAGAAACTTGGAAATAATTTTGCTCTGCAAAATCGACAATGAGCCTGTTCCAATCAGCTTATCTTAGCAGACGATTGAGAACGCACTTGAGAGCCGATGCAAAAAAATAGTCGAGGAAGCGCAGTTTATGCACGCTAAATAAGTATTTAGGGAAGTTCTTATTAAATTAATTACATTCATGGTTCGACATGTTCATCACGAACACGATCAATTTATTACCCCTGCCGAAGGACTTAATCAGAGCTACCTTAGGGCTTGTTTCTAACACCGCAGCGGCAATATAAATAGTTTTTAACAATCCACCAAGAAGTCTGTCGGACTTGAAACTGATCTACGGCACTATGGAAATAGCACTTCGCGGATTGAATCCGACTGACTGCTAACGGGGTGGCTGAAACTAAAAATGGCGTTGATAACGCCCAATTAATTCACCCTTACCAATAATATGGCCTTGTATAGCCTGTTCAAGTGCAGCTTTGTTCTGCTGCTGCAGATCGGGCAGCACGGTGTCTAATGCGTACAGTTTATGATAATAACGGTGATTGCCTATTGGCGGGCATGGACCACCGTAGCCTGTGCGCTTCCAGTCATTAATTCCTTGTAAAGTGCCCGACGGAAGATTTTTTTCTGAAATACCTTCAGCCAAACCGGTGGCGCTGGGAGGGATGTTATACAGTACCCAGTGTACCCAAGTCATTTTAGGCGCGGATGGATCCGGGGCATCCGGATCATCAACGATTAGCACTAAACTTTTGGTGCCATCAGGGATGCCTGTCCAGTAGAGTGCCGGTGAAATATCTTTTCCATCACACGTATAATGGGCTGGGATAGAGTCATTATGAGAAAAAGATGGCGATGTGAGTGTCAGAACGGTCAGAATCAACGCAGTCATGATTTTATTCTCTTCTTTAAAATGATCAAATACCGCCCTATTCTTTTATCATAAAAAAAAGGGCTTCGTAAAGTTTTATCTTTTTATGGCAATAACTTACGCCTCACTATTTATGCATGTATCCTCATGTCTAACCTACCAATGAAGGGGGTGTTACTATGAATACTTTAACCAAGCTAGTACTGGGTATGATGGGACAGTTGCGAGCCAAACCTGCAAAAGGAAATGCGGCAACTTCGATTTTACTACCGCCACCTGAGATACATGGCGGCCTTCCATTGATGGATGCACTAGCCGTACGCCATTCTTCCCGTGATTTTTCACCCAATCCATTGTCTATGCAGCTACTTTCAAATCTTCTGTGGGCAGCTGATGGGATTAATCGCAAGGATGGCGGACGCACGGCGCCTTCTGCATTGAATGCCCAAGAAATTGATGTATTTCTCGCGCTACCTTCGGGGGCATACCGCTACGATGCTGCAGTAAATGAACTGCATCTGGTAGCAGCAAGTGACTTGAGGCGCATTACGGGTTATCAAGATTTCGTCGATGAGGCACCACTGGATCTGGTGTATGTGGCCGATTATACGAGGATGCATCTAGTGCCGGTTGGTCAACGAGAATCCTATGCCGCTGTCGCAGCAGGTGCTATTGCCCAAAATGTATACTTGTTCGCCGCCAGTAATGGTTTGGCTACTGTAATTCGCGCCTGGATCGATCGCGCTGCGATTGCCGATGCACTCGGATTGACACACGATCAACAGGTATTGCTATCACAGACAGTTGGATACACGAGAACAATGACATAATACCGGGGGTAGGTATTTTTGCTCGCTGGTTAGAATTACAAGGAAATCTGATGAAAGATAAGATAATTCCGCGCTAAATAAGTAGTAATCATAATAATGAAGCGGAAATTAAAAGACTAATCATGTTGAGAATATCAGACAATCTGGCAATACCCTTGGCTGAGATCGAAATCCAGGCGATACGCTCACAAGGTTCTGGTGGACAGAATGTGAACAAAGTGTCGACTGCGATTCATTTGCGGTTCGATATAAAAGCTTCATCTTTACCAGAAATATACAAAGAAAGACTGTTGAATTTAAATGATAGTCGAATCTCTAGTGAAGGCGTTGTTATTATCAAGGCGCAACGGTATCGCAGTCAGATTAAGAACAAAGAAGATGCACTCAATCGACTGGTGGAGATTATCAAGAGTATCACTATCCAAATAAAGCCTCGGGAACCCACCAAGCCAACCAAAGCTTCTAAGACAAAACGTTTGGAAGGCAAAGCGATTCAGAGTCGCAGAAAGTCGTTGCGCGGCAAAGTTGAAGAGGAGTAATAATATTTTAATTGTAGCGATCCCATGGATACTGCTCGCTAAACCATGTTTTCGCCAAGTCACGGAACCCGCTAATTAACCGGATTGGCTCCGGCAAAGCTAATCAATTAATTTTTCACTAAAACGAATTCGAAATTGTCAGCTCGTATCGACGCGCATGACTTAATTTTCTGGGGTATTTAAAATTACTATGGATAACGCAACAAACGAAAAAATAATAGTTGCGACCAAACTGTGGTTGGAGCGTGCCGTCATCGGCCTCAATCTATGCCCGTTCGCGAAGGCCGTACACGTGAAAAATCAGATAAGCTATATGGTGAGCAATGCAACCACGCATGATGATTTGCTAAATGACCTGATGCACGCACTGGAAATATTGGCTGAAACATCAGCAGAAAAGATTGACACAACCTTGCTGATTCATCCCTATGTACTCACTGATTTTCTCGACTACAACGATTTTCTCGATGTGGTCGATGCGGCACTGGAAGACATGGATTTGGAAAATACGTTGCAAGTGGCCAGTTTTCACCCGCAGTATCAATTTTCCGGAACGCAGCCAGACGATATCGAAAACTACACCAATCGGTCGCCGTATCCCATGATGCATCTACTGCGCGAAGCCAGTGTCGTGCAGGCGGTGTTGGCTTTTCCCGAGGCCGGGAAAATATTCGATAAGAACATTGCGACTTTGCGCGATTTGGGTCACACAGGTTGGAATGATTTGGGGTTGGTTAAGATCAACCCTCCTTTGGAGAATAAATCAATGCGTAAAGAGCTATAACAGTGACGCTAGCTTTCTCTTTACTTACCCCCGATTGCGTCATGAACGCGCTGGAAAGCCTGGGATGCCACAGTGATGGCCGATTGTTAGCGCTGAACAGCTATGAGAACCGCGTCTACCAGGTTGGCATGGAAGAAGGCTTTCCGCTGGTAGCAAAATTTTATCGGCCAGGGCGTTGGACAAATGAAGCCATACTTGAAGAACACGCTTTCGTACAGGAATTGGCCGAGCGCGAGATTCCTGTGGTACCTGCATTGGTGTTGGGTGGAAAAACACTGCACACTTTCGAAGGATTCCGTTTCGCTGTTTTTCCCAAACACGGCGGACGTGCGCCAGAATTTGAAGACCGGAACACGCTGGAATGGATGGGGCGCTTTTTGGGTCGTATCCACGCCATTGGCGCACTTAAGCCGTTCCAGCATCGCCCTACACTGGATATAGCGAGTTTCGGTGTAGAACCGCTTGATTTTTTACTGACAAATAATTTTATCCCGGCTGATCTTGAAATTGCCTATCATAGCGTGGCTGAGCAAGCACTGACCGGTATTCGTCTTTGCTTTGAACGTGCCGGGAACCAGATAAAAGTGCTACGCCTGCATGGCGATTGCCATGCGGGTAATGTGCTATGGACAGATAGCGGCCCGCACTTCGTAGATTTTGACGATAGCCGCATGGGTCCTGCAGTGCAGGACTTGTGGATGTTGTTATCGGGTGAGCGTACAGATATGGTGCGACAGTTGAATGACGTGCTGGCCGGGTATGAAGACTTTTGCGATTTTGATGCAAATGAGGTGCATCTGATCGAAGCACTTCGCACCTTGCGCCTGATTCATTATTCCGCCTGGCTGGCACAACGATGGAACGATCCAGCCTTTAAACAAGCATTCCCGTGGTTTAATACACAACGCTATTGGCAAGAGCGAATACTGGAATTACGCGAGCAGATCGCGCTGATGGATGAGCCGCTACTGGGAGGCTGTCCGAGAATAGAGTAATCTGCTGCGGAAAAGTTATTTTGATCATATTTTCCGATTTACTCACATTTCATATGAGACTGGTTACGGATAACAAAAAACCCGCTAAACTTTTCATTTATGCGGGTCTTGTTGGCATTACTTGGTGTTGCTAGAAACATATGTGGCGGAGAGAGAGGGATTCGAACCCTCGATAAGCTTTTTGTGCCTATACTCCCTTAGCAGGGGAGCGCCTTCGACCACTCGGCCATCTCTCCGTTATTTATTGCGACAAGCTAATTCTCGATGAAGACGATTAATCTTGTTAAAGTGCCTGTTCAAGATCAAATGCTTTGTGCAGCACTCTGACAGCGAGTTCCATATACTTTTCATCGACAACAACGGATACTTTTATCTCTGAAGTAGCAATCATCTGAATATTGATTCCTTCTTCTGCGAGCACACGGAACATTTTGCTGGCTATACCTGCATGAGAACGCATGCCAACCCCAACTACCGAGACTTTCGCAATTCTATCACCTCCCAGTACATCGCGCGCGCCAATATGAGGCTGGATCTTTTCTTTCAGGATATTCATCGTATTTTTAAATTCATTGCGATGAACGGTAAAGGAGAAATCTGTCAAACCATCGTGGCCTACATTTTGGATAATCATATCCACATCAATATTAGCATCAGCCACAGGCCCAAGAATTTGATAAGCAATACCAGGATGGTCGGGAACACCTAATACAGTAATTTTCGCTTCGTCACGATTAAATGCGATTCCTGAAATGACCGCTTGTTCCATATTTTCATCTTCCTCAAAAGTAATCAGAGTACCTTGACCTGCATCCTCAAAACTGGATAAAACTCTCAACTTTACTTTATATTTTCCCGCGAATTCAACAGACCTTAATTGTAAAACCTTGGAGCCAAGACTTGCCATCTCAAGCATTTCTTCAAAGGTGATTGTATTCAGTCTTCTTGCTTCAGCGACTACGCGAGGATCCGTCGTATAGATCCCATCCACATCCGTATAAATCTGGCATTCATCGGCTTTTAAGGCAGCTGCCAGAGCTACTCCGGTAGTATCTGATCCGCCACGACCCAGTGTGGTGATGCTGCCTTTCTCATCGATCCCTTGAAATCCGGCGACTACCACCACATAGCCGGCTTCTAGGTCGCTCCGAATTTTCGCTTCATCAATACTCAATATCCGGGCTTTAGTATGTGTGCTATCGGTCAGTATTCGCACTTGCGGACCGGTATAGCTTTTGGCTTTGACGTTAAGTTCCATCAATGCCATGGCTAATAGTGCGATGGATACTTGCTCACCGGTGGAAATCATCACATCCAATTCACGCGGATCAGGATTTTCCTGAACTTCGTGCGCAAGAGCAATAAGGCGATTGGTTTCACCGCTCATGGCTGAAACAACAACTACAATTTGGTGCCCTTGTGAATGGAATTTCGCCACCCTGCGCGCAACATTCTTTATCCGCTCAGTGCTTCCAACCGATGTGCCACCATATTTTTGAACGAAAAATGCCACAGATCAACTATCCACTAAATTTTAGAATGGAAAAATTTTTCAATTTTACATGCTTCCCTCAAAGAAAACTAGACAAAATCTATGCCACTATTGAAATGAGTCAATAAAAGAATAGAGCCTCCACAGAGAAACACGATTGCTTGCCTGCCGTATGGATCCCAAGAAAAGAGGCTGGATAGTTCAGGATATTTAAAAATAAAATATGGGATTTTAAGCGATCTCTCACTGATTTCATGGATCTTTCTCTCATTCCAAACAATCGATATTTTTTTTCAAGCTACGGCGCGCATAGTACGCAAAACCTACCGCGTTTCGCTGTCCACGAAGTATCCAATCATGGGCTTCTCGCCCTAAGTCAGGATTAATCGGCTGAATCTTACCCGCAGCAGCGGCCAGCAAATGCATGCGCGCCGCCCTTTCGAAGGCAATGGATAAAATACAACCCTCTTCAATACTCGAAGCGGCAACCAGCAAGCCATGATGCGCCAACAGCAAGGCGCGTTTGCTGCCAATGGCTTTGGAAATCATCTCGCCTTCTTCGTTTCCTACCGGTATACCCGGCCACTTGGGCAAGAAAGCTACGTCGTCATATAATACGCAGTTATCCATATGCGATATTTCCAGCGGTACCTCCAACATACTGAGTGCAGCAGTATGCACGGCGTGCGTGTGAATAATACATTGCACATCAGGTCTGGCACGATATAACCATGAATGAAAACGATTGGCCGGGTTTGCCATACCGTCTCCTTGCAAAACTTCCAGGTCTTCATTAACCAGCAGGAGATTGCTCGCGCAAATCTCATCAAAACCCATGCCCAATCTTTGGGTTAAATACGTTCCCGGTTTCTCGCTCCGTGCCGTGATTTGTCCTGCCAATCCCGAATCGTGCCCATTCTCAAACAAAATACGGCAAGTCAGCGCCAGTTTCTGTGCTTGCGTGTAATTTGTTCCTTGAAGATGCGTGTCCATCTGAACCAAGGATTGCTTGATCAACTGTTCTTTATCCAGATTAAAAGTTTTGTTATTCATGTTCTCTCACTTGATTTATTTTTATTAATCAAAACGAAGCATTGGTCTTCTCTCGTAAATTCAAGAATCGTCTTGAATGGAAATAAACCGTTCAATTTCACGTCGATCGCGCTTGGTTGGACGGCTTTTGGTAAAAAATGGCTGCGGTTGCGTTTTTAATCTGGCTGTCAGCAATTCCCGTTGTTTTCGGCTTTCTTCGGTTTCTTTATAGAGCTGCTGTGCCTGCGTTGCAGAACCACGTTTATTAGATAACTCCAATATTTCAATGTTATATTGATAATTACTAATGCGAATTGTCAACATATCCCCAATTGCAACTACTTTGGCAGGTTTTACGCGATGGCCGTTTACAGTAATCCGTCCACGGTCAATTGCTTCGGCTGCCAATGAGCGCGTTTTAAAGAAACGTGCTGCAAACAACCATTTATCAATACGATGTTTCTCTATATTCTCGTCTTGTTGCATTGCAAAGTTAATCTATTAGATTAGTGTTAATTTGAATCTTGTTTTGTAAAGTCTTATGAACCGGGCATTGATTGGCGATTTCCAGCAACCGGGCGCGCTGCGCTTCCTTCAGATTACCTGTCAAATGAATATCACGTTTAATCACATCAATGAGAAGCGTCTGCTTCTCACACCCGGCGCAATCTTCCGCATGAATCCGGCTGTGATGCAATTCGACTCGGATAGCCTGCAAATCCATTTGCTTATGATTTGCATACATACGTAATGTCATTGAAGTACAACTGCCCAGTGCCGCGAGTAATAATTCGTAAGGGTTTAACCCCAGATCTGCGCCACCGAGTGCAATCGGCTCGTCACTGATGATGCGATGATGCTGTGTCAGAATCTCTCGCGTAAATTTTTTATCGCATTCTCGCACAATCACGCTGCCCTGCCCGATTGGTGGCTTTTCCGCTTCCATTTCCTTATTAGGCATCTGATCCATTTTCAGATAACGGCTCGCCCATGCGGATAAAACCTCTGCCACATATCGGGAATCCTCAGGATTGGATAACAGATGATCCGCGCGATCCAGCGACACAAAGCTTTTGGGATGTTTGGCTGCGGCATATATTCGTGCTGCCTCGTCGATAGAAACCACAGCATCTACAGGCGAATGAAATATCAGCAGGGCTTTTTTTAACGCCTTAACATGCGCAACAGAATTATATTTCTCTAAATCATCAATGAATTGGCGCTTTATATTAAAGCTTCTTCCACCTAGTTCAACTTGCACGGATTGTTTATCCCGCAGTTCACGATATGAATCCGCGAATAAATGCTTGATAGGTCGCCGTTGCTGGTGCGCCAATGGTGACCACTGCTTGCACCGATGGCAAATCTTGTGCTACCGCCAATGCGGCGGAGCCACCCAGACTATGTCCGATCAAAAGGGATGGCGCAGCATATTGCTGCTCAAGATAATTAGCAGCGGCTAATAAATCCTGCAATTGGACGAGAAATTGGTATTTGAGAAATCGCCTTTACTATTCCTAACCCGGTAAAATCAAATCGCAGCACCGCAATCCCCTGAGCAGCGAGGGAAAATGCAATTCGTGCGGCAGCCGGGATTATCTTTGGAGCAGGTAAAGCAATGAGGCAAATATGTGCATAGGATTTAGCCCCTTGTCGGGCATTTCCAGCAAACCCGATAAAGATTCGCCCTTGCGGACTCTAAAATTGCTTCAATTCTTGGCATAGCCTATTTTACCTATTAGCAACAGATCATTTAAAACTTCTAACCAGAACGCTGCAGGCAAATAGTACCAAAAATAGATTAAGAAAACTCCATGTTACGTTAATTGGCTTTTTAAGCAAAGAATCACCGGATCGTGCTTCTCAGATCCCATGCGAGAAGTCAGCCGGACTTAAGGTCAATCTACTGCGCCAATGGGACAGCAGTTCATATTTTCCTCAATTTTTCATTGCACTGTCCTTCTGCGCTTCAACCAAGAAGCTCGATTTTATTGTTCAAGTAATCAATTCCGGTTGCCATTGATCTTCTTCGCGACATTTTAACGCTAAGTTTCTTTCTTTATCTTTAAATACTTTATTCAATTGAAAGTATTTATTATCAGTATCTAACAAGCAATTATTAAGGTTGATTAGATTATCAATTACAGCCTTGGCCCGCACCGATCGAATCGGCATCAACCGTTACCCTGATAAGATTTGTTGCAATGTTACTAGATCAATGTAGCATTGCTCGCCTCATCAATCGAGTAATATTTCGAGACTTCAATGCGATTCTTGAAAAGCGCTGCGGCTCTTCCAAACAAGATTGTCGTGATCGGCGCGATCCATGTGTCGATAGCCCACACGATCATAGCACCGAAAGTTTTACCGGCAGCCATCTGTGCAACCATATGATCGGTCACGATTGCCTTATCCGCTGGCACAAACGTGTCGGCCGGCAAATGGTCGATAATCTTTGCCGCATTGCAGGTGTTTGTAATGCAAAGCGGCTTTTCCCCAATGGTATCGATGGAGGAATGAAGAAAAAACACCAGTCAGCTCTGATATCAACCTGGGCGGATCAACGCCAATAGTCATTTGATTTGCCAATAAAATCGAATATCAGGTTTTAATGATGGTGAAATACCGGTCACCGAACAGATCATCAACAAAGGTTGCCGCAAACTCTCTGCGGCGCTCAACGCCCGCATAATCTTGCCAATAAATAGGGCACTTTCCTGATTGCGCCAAATTTGCCAGGTTGATCATTCGTCAACTGTGACAGAATCCTCAGGTTGGCCGCACCTGATTGTTAAACATCGCCAAGCCGAGGTTTGGAGTATTGAAGTTTGCATTTACATTGAATGGTGCGTGCCATACCCTCTGTGTTTCCCGTGTATGGATTGTGGTTATTTTTCATGTGATTGAAATAACGAGTACCATAATTTGATTGAAAAAGCCGAAGCAAGCAATATTATTAAAATACCAGAAGTCGCCAGAGGATGGATCAATTATCGACACAACGCCGTTGCTGTGTGGTGTGCGGCAGATGGATATTGATGCAATCTGCTCCTGCAGGCGTGAAGCTTTTAGCCAATTACATTATTAAATCGCTGCCCGATAAAAGAGCAAAGATTGCGACTGCATCCTTTCAAATTCTTGTTCTGGGTTGGAGAAATGGGGCATGCGATGGAATATCCTCTGCTCAAAATCACTATCAGTGGCTATTTGGAAAAATTTTAATTGATATGTTTCTCCTCAGCAGCAAATTTTATTAAAGCACTAAGAATGCAGATATCGTGTTGTTCTTTACGGCTAAATGCAAGAAATAAACGGTCAGCAAATCGCGCTTTACTCAAAAAAACTTGCCTCTGCGTCAGCATTGCCGAAGGGCCGGACGAAACGTGTGAAACCACAGCACAAATCTTTTCGGAAAATTAGCCGAACATCTTACTGTATATAGCTCATGGCCCAATGATTTCCGAGGAGAAATTCGCGCTGATCGATATGCCTTTGGATGACTGGGTTGTCGCGATCTT
>JADJES010000024.1 GCA_016708955.1 Nitrosomonas sp. | reverse complement strand
ATTAAAGGAGGCGGCGGTCTTTTTCGCGAAAGAAACGAAGTGAAGTATTCGTTCATCACCCAAAAGAAAAAGACCTGCCCGGTCGGCCTAATGTGCCGGCTATTGGGTGTCAGTCGCAGTGCTTACTATGACTATGAACAACGCCGTAGAAATCAGCCTGATGACTTGTATCATCGAAAGCTGCTTGATGCTGTGAAGAATATTGCAGAATCATGCGATTACACCTATGGCAGTCGCAGGAAGAAACGAGCGCTAAATGCCTTGGGCTATCGGGTTAGTCGCTGGAAGGCAAGAAGACTAATGCAGGAAGCCGGGATACAAGTGAGACACCGGAAGAAATACAAGGTGACGACGGACAGCAATCACCCGTTGCCAGTGTTTGAGAACCAATTGAATCGGCAATTTACGGTTGCCAAACCGGATCAAGTCTATGTTTGCGACATTACCTACATTTGGACTCAGGAAGGCTGGCTGTATCTGGCAATCGTAATAGATTTGTTTTCCAGAAAAGTGGTCGGTTGGAGCATGAGCTCACGGATGAAAGCAACACTGGTTTGTGATGCATTGCGAATGGCTATCTGGTTGCGTCGGCCACCGCCTGGCCTGATCGTGCATTCGGACCGCGGGTCGCAGTATGCCGGCAAAGCATACCGCAATCTACTGAAAGCATATGGTTTTATTGGCAGCATGAGTCGTCTGGGAAATTGTTGGGATAATGCAGTTGCGGAAAGCTTCTTTGGCAGCCTCAAGCAGGAACGTTGCCAATGGCGGCATTACCAAACCCGCTATGAAGCACAGCAGGACATTTTGCAGTATATCGCCGTGTTTTATAACAACCAAAGACTGCATTCATACCTGGATTACAAAAGTCCGAACCAATATGAAGCTGAAGCAGCAAAAACGATGAAAGTTGCTTAACTGAGGTGTCCGGTTTTACTTGACCAGGTCACCTTGCCCGGTGTGCTGTATTCCAGCGACTGATGCATCCTTTTCGTGTTGTAAAACGTAAAGTATTCTGCCAAACCAAGCATTAAATCAGTCATTGTTGCATATCCTTTCAGGTAAACATCTTCGTGTTTGACGCTGCGCCAGAGCCGTTCCACAAAGATATTGTCCGATGCCCTGCCACGCCCATCCATGCTGATGGCAATGCCACGCGCTTTGAGTGCGCCGATGAACTCGTCACTGGTGAACTGACTGCCTTGATCGGTATTGAATACGTCAGGCACGCCATGCAACTGCAGTGCCTGCTCTAAACAATCCACGCAAAATCGACTATCCAGCGTGTTCGATAGCCGCCATGACAATACTTTGCGAGAGTACCAGTCAATGATCGCCACCAGATACACAAACCCTCGCGGCAGGCGAATGTACGTGATGTCTGTGCTCCACACTTGGTTGGGGCGATCAATCGACACGCCTCTGAGCAAGTACGGATAAACCTTGTGTCGCGGGTGTCGTCGGCTGGTGTGTGGCCCCGGCGCCATACCCGCAAGGCATAATATGCCCATCAATCTTTGTACACGCTTGCGGTTGATTGTGTGCCCCAAACTTTGCAGATAGTGCACAATCTTGCGGCTGCCGTAAAACGGGTGTCGTGTGTATTCCGCGTCAATTAGTGCCAGTAAAGCCAGTTCCTGCTCATCCGGTTGCACAACCAGGCGGGGCGTATATATAGTGGAACGCGCCACGCCGGTTAGTTCACATTGGCGCATCAGTGGCAATGGCTCCGTCGCGCCGACCCATTGTTTTCGCACCGCTATTGGCTGATCCCGGACTTTTTTTTAAGCCAGTCCAATTCCATCTTCAATCGACCGATTTCGGAATACAGTCGTTCCGAACTCGCTGACGGATCAACAGGCTTCACACCGCGCTTGGTCTCAAATAGGCTCGATGCCTGCTCTTGCAGTTCCTTCTTCCATAAACCTAAATTCCTCTGTTAGGTCATTTCAATGGCAAAAAAGGGTGGAAGGGAACCGAGAAGCTGTGAATTTTTCGGTCTGGTTGCAATAATTTTGTTAATGATATAGCGTGCAAGTACGCCCCAACGATCTGCTTTGGTCAACTGAGGCGCACTTGCCAAAACATGATCAAGACCCTTTCGTATATTGGCGATCATCGACTTGATATGATCTCCGGCTGCGTGAGTCAGAGTGAGCAGTAATCGGGATTGACCGGCGTGCTGGGTCAGGCGGGCAATGCCGCTGAGCAACATGGGACGGCTAGTGATTGCCTCCAGGCGTGTCTTCGGGTGTGCCAGTCTGACATACCAACTCCACCAATTGTAGATGAGCGCGACTGCCCGCGCCGAGAGGTTGCAACGTTCCAGGTCTTGCGTGGTATAGCCACCCCAGCCCCATTGGTTTTTCAGCTCATCGAAGCCATTCTCACAGTCAGCCCGATCCCGGTATAACTGGCCAATGGCGTCGAGGGAGTAGTCTGTATTGGTCACCAATATAGCGTATTCCCAGAGTTTAACCTTGTCTGAATGGTCAATGAAATGGAGCGTCGGCTGCTGGCTCTCATTGCTCGTCTCGGCTGCCGCCATGCTGTTTCTGATTCGCCGCCGCAGTACCACTACACGCCGTGCACCACTCCAGCCCGTCAGCCGAAGCTGCCTTCCACCGCGTCAAAGCCTTGCCCTGCGTTCTGCCAGTCGCCTTGCTGCCATTGCCGCTCGATCAGACGCTTAACTCCGGCAGTTTGCCGTAGCTTGAAGAGGTAGTGCTGTTCAGTTCGCTCCATCTCGGCCATTACCCCCTGATTACCAAAGGCACTGTCACCGCGCACCAGGGCGGGGCGTTCCTCGGGGACGAGCCGCTCAATTAGCTGGCACAGGCGTGGCAGGTATGTTTCGCCGCACTGGCTTTACCGCTTTGTACCTCGACATCGAGCACCAGCCGAATGTTGCCGATCCGGTAGGTGTGCAAAGTATGGCTCGGCCGTCCCGGCTTGGTTGGGTTGTAGCCAATCTCGGCACCTGCCTGGTGACCATACAACAGTTTGACGCTGGTGTCGGCATCGAGTATCCAGGGTGTGCGTAAAGATTCTTGGGTGCTCTCGCCCAGGCTTTATCCATCCATGCTGTGCTCTTCGCCAGTTGGATTGCGCGGGCAGCGCGTTCTTCTTCGCTACCATACTTGCATGGGGCCGGTGCCAAGTGCGCCAGTGCGCGACGCAGACTCTCGTCACTGATGATCTTGTTCATGCCGAGTATCTGGGGAGCAACTTCATCGCCGCGCAGCCCGGCAACATGTGCATAGCGTCGCTGTCCATCCAAGATCGATAATAGCCAGGTGCCAAGCACATCAACTACCTTGGGTGCGTTGGGACTAGTGTAATCCATTGGACATCCATCCACCCAGCGGGCGAATAACCCAGAAACTTCCAAAAACTCGGCAAAAACGGTAGTGCCCCAGTGCTGTGGCGCTTCCGCCTTCATCCCAGCGAACGTGAAACCGGCCACCAGGGTGGCTACGCTTTGTTCAGCCGCCGTTTGTTCCGTCTTCTGCAAAGTAGTATTGATCGCCTCGACCAGTGTCTTCTTCTCAAATTTAATTTCACCCATTGGGTGAGCCTCCTATTCTGTCGCAAACCCTTACCAGAAATACGTTTGTGGCAATTTTACAGGAATCAACTGAGGAAAATAGGATAAACCAACTTGCGTCGGATGCACACCAAACTCCTGACCAATTTCATTCACCGTTTTGATGCCCCGAATTGCTTCAAGCGCTACTTTAGCCTTCAAATCACCCGTAAAATTCTTTCGCTTTACTCCCGTCATTTCCTGCTCCTTTTTTAGCAGGATACCATCTTATACCATCTTAATTTACTGTCTTGAAAGGAGGGTCCACTATACTATCTGAAAGGCGCTATCGGCGATCGCATCAACATGCTGATGTGCTGCCGATTGGAATCTGAAACAATCGCTACTGGCCATCTTTGGCTTTCTTTCCCGTGGCGAAAACTGCAAATTTATCAGATTCCTTGATGGAAATTTAAACTACCGGGGCATGCATTCTAGTAGGCAACAGTTTTCCCGGGTAGCTTTTCCAGAACAACTGTTGTTTGATACTTTTTCAGGGAAGACTAATTTTATCTGAAGTTTCACGCTTTTGATTTTGTGGTAATATCGGGCGCATGCCATATTTCATTGAAAAATTGTATATTTTTCCATCAAGTGAATAACTGCGTTTAAAGATAATTTAATGGGGGTTTGCTATAAATAGCGCAAACTCTATCAAAATTATCTTCGCCCCATAAGCACTGCGAACCTTTGTAATCTTAAAACGGTGAAACTTCAGTAATTTTAATACAAGATATTCCAATTCCACATGGAAAGCCATCCCAAATTTCGAGTCCTGTGGTATGCGCTTCGACATTTGCATAGCCACCACTATAAGCATTATGGATCATTATCCGATTAATCGGTAAATTGTATGCTCCCATGTTTGGACCATAATGATCGACAATCTCTTGACCGTCGATAGCAGCCAAAAGCGTCCGTCGCTATCATTTGAACGGTGCCAATACACCTCAAATTTAAACCATTTATCTACTGGAACCGGTACGGTATGGTTTTCCTCGCGCCAGTAATCTACTTTAGGTGATGGAGCATTGGAGCTGTCTCCTTTTGTAAGCCAATAGAGCTGGCCATCTTTATTTTTTAGTATGTTAATAATTACACGATAATCACCAATACTACTATATGCCAATCCGTCATAGCCTCCCGTTTTAAATTCAAATTGAGTGCGCCAGTTTCCGGAAGAAACGCTACTATCTAATTTCGATGCCAAATCAACTGGATACTTGAACCAGTATGTAATGTATGCAGTAGTTACATCGCCAATGTCTGTCCGTCTATTAATAACAAATGGTGATTGAGAACCGGCATTCCCTACCGGTCCTTTTATTTTTACGTTTTGAAATAGTGCATTGACCATATTGCCATCAGGCCCAGGAACCGCCCTAATTTCTGCGGTTATATAGTCCTTAATTGTGTCCGGTGTAATTGGATCAACAGTAATATATTGAATGACTGAGGAACTTGCACCGAATGCCTTAATTGGCCAGCTAAAACTTGTCTCTTTATCAGTGCCTATGATAGTCCGCTGCGCTCCTTTACCGTTCGAGTAAAAATTTTCTATACTCCCCAGTGCAACACCATCACCAAAACTCGACTTGAAAAGAAGGTTGGCAGCTTGTGTTACGGGAGAAACCAAGATAAAAATGAATGTTAATAACGGAAGAAATCTCATAAGCACTAAAACACCTTGAAAAAATAAAATGAAACGTCTGGGATCTATTTAACCAGTCTAATCTCTGGAGGCTGAGCAGGATTTCCTCGTTTTTGGGAAAAAAAACCAAATATCACACCAGCAGTAAAGAGATTCTGTGATACAACCATATACAAACCGTCTATCAAAAGTTTTTTTTGCAACACTCCGAATACCAAAGGCGCAAACAGAAGCAAAGAAAATAACCACCAACCCTCGGCATAGCTAATTCCAACGACAATACTCACCATAAGACTCAACCACCAAACCACTACAATTACTGACAAACGGTACTGCGGTATGCCATTCAAAGCTTCTTTCAAATAAGGTTTATCCCAAACCTCCCGAAGCAATTCACCAGCACCCCAAGCATAACGCCCACACCAGCGCCTCCAAAGCAATCCGAAACTAGTATCCGTATGACCATAATGCTTTATAGCCTGGCAGTTAATACGCTCTAATCTCCACCCATTGGCTCGTAACCGTAAAGCAAGCTCATATTCTTCGTAGGAATGCAAATTACGATTTGTTAGATATCCAATCTGTTCCACAGCCGATTTTCTATACAACCCTCCCATATTAAGACATTCAACTTCACCAAATCTGCAGTACACATCCTCATCCAATGCGCGACGGCGAAATTCGGCATTCGTTATATGCATCTCTTCAACAAGACCACCAACACCGCCAAGACCTGAATCGGCTTCCATCTTGGCTACCGCAGCAACCAAGAAATCGCCATTTAATTCCATATCGGCATCTAAAATGTAAATGTATTCTCCAAGCGCCATGCGATAGCCTATTTCCGCACCCACTCCACAGCAACGATCAAGCGGATTCACTAATTGCACAATACGCAATGGATAGCAGCTAGCTAACTTCACCGTATGATCGGTCGAAAGTGAATCGGCAAGAATTGCTTCACCTGCCCTACCTTATTTACTGCTGCTAGAGCGGATTCGATGGCACGAACAATGTTCCGCTCCTCATTTAAAGCTTTGATGATTACACTGACTTTCATACCCCACTCACATTAACAATTAACTAGAATCTGTCTAAAAAACCTTCCAATAATCTTATTCGAGAAAAATAGCATTATAAGCAGTCAATAACTTTGGCGCCTCATACTGCCATTCCAATTCGTTTTTTACCCGATCAAGTCCAAATTCCCCCATTTGCTGACGGAGTTCTGGGTCGTTTAGTAGTTGTAAGATTTTTTGTGCCATATCTTTGGGATCATTATTATTGGCATACAATGCGGCACGTTGTGCAGAAACCTTTCCTTCGGTCAAATCAAATTGAACAATAGGCTTACCGAGCGCCATATATTCCATAATCTTATTCATTGTTGATTTATCGTTCATTTCATTGGCGACATCTGGATTGACACATATATCAGCAGTATTTAGCATTTCCAGCAATTCTTGATCCGGCACCCGACCAGTAAAGGTTACAAAATCACCAATACCAAGGTCATTGGCCATCCGCTTCATTTCTTCAAGGGAGGTACCATCCCCCACCAATCCAAAATGCACATCTGCGCGCCCCAGATCCTTGATCAGATAAGATGCCGCTTGTAAAAGCAGATCAATGCCTTCTTGCGCACCCATCACGCCGACATAACCGATCAAATATTTTCGTCCACATTTAAGCTCTACTTTGGGAGGCAATATTCGTAGTCGGTCTAATTTAGGTCCACTACGTACGACAAAAACTTTCGTGGGATCCATGCCACCTCGTTCGATAGCAATCCGTTTATATGATTCGTTAGTAGCAATAGAAATATCAGATGCTTTAAATGTCCAGCGTTCAAACGTCAATAGTAATCGATAGAAAAAATCACGTCTACCAAACTTGGCTTCATATAGCTCTGGGTTGATATCGTGATGATCGAAAATGAACTTTTTATTCATCAACAACTTAAAGAATCCACCAATCAGAAATAATAAATCCGGTGGATTACAAGCATGTATCACATCGAAACCTTGCTTAAAATGTACCTTCCACGCAAGACGAAAAGTATGAAATAAAGCAAGCGAATACTCGAGCAAATAACCTTTTGCGCCTTCTGCCTCAAAGGGCAAGCGATAGCGATAGATATGGATCCCATCAATTATCTCGTATTCCTTCTCATAACCTTTGCCAGTCGGGCAAATTATCGAAACAGCGTAACCGTTATCATACAACGTGGTAGCTTCCTGCCATACTCGCCGGTCAAAAGGGGATGGGAGGTTCTCAACCAAGATCAGAACTCTGCAAGGATGACTATAAGACATTTATTCGCTTCGCTGGCAGGCTATCAACGATTTGGTAATACCAAGCACACGCTCTTCAAGGATATTTGCATCAGGAAAATAGTATTTCATATCTTTCATCGTCGGCAAGTAAAAGTCAGGGTTCGCTTTCTTAATCCAGAACCGATTAGTTAGCCGTAGTAGTGGTACCAGAAGTCGGCGCGGCAAATAACAACAAAGGCACCCAGTATGGGTTTCGATAGGAAACCAGCGATATGGTGCCTGTACAAAATAACCCTTACCAATGCGCTTAATTTCACCAGCAAATTCACGCTGATGAAGGAGAGCTTCCTCTCGAAAGTCGCGACCAGATACTAATGCCCACACCATATCTTTTGGTACAGTTACATGTTCAATTACAGAAGAGCAAAAAACAATATCGAAAAATTTATCTGAAAAAGGCAAAGAACCTGCTTCCGGTATAACAACGGGAACAAATCCAAAGCGCTCTTTTGCTTGCTTTACGGCTTGTTCTTTGATATCAGCAACATAGACATTTTCTGGTAACACTGGGGTATTCTCCAATACAGCATGAATATGCATACCATTCCACCCTCCTAAATCAAGTATTCGAGTCTCAGGAGTTAGTTTGAAATTACTTAGAAACATTTTTGCTCGGCGCTTCCGAGATTCTATACGAAAATGTGACAGTAAGTTTTCTGTATCTTCACTGATGAAAGATGTCTTCTGATTCTTTGCCATTATTTTTCCCAACTTCCCAAAATAGTCTTTAGATGATCGAAATAGAAAATTGCCGACCAGAATTAAATGAATAATTCGAATTCGTCAACTATTACAGATTCCGTATGTAAATACAATGGAATAATCATAATGCTCTGCCAAGCCAGATTGCCGCAGCTTGCCTATAAACTTCCTTACAAAAGTTGCACTTCAAAGTTGAATCCGCCCTTGTTGTTAAATATATCGACAATAATCTCAATCTTACGATTAGAAAAATCTACATTCTCGATATTATCACCAACAAATTCCGTCATAACGTTCCCCACTTTGATTAGGGACTATCCTTACCAAATCCACCACCACTTGCCCTGATTTCAGTTCATTCGGCACATTACGAAACTCGGCAGCACCATTACCGATAACAATGGTTTCCGCAAAATTTATTACCTCTTCCATCGATGAAGCCATTAGTTTCGAGATATGCGGAATGTGATTCAGAATGTAGTCCTGATTCGCTCCTGTCAACGCGGCAAGATTCACATTTTTATCATACAGTTTAAGATCGTATCCTTTACCAATGAGGTATTCAATCACATCGACCAGTGGGGATTCGCGCAGATCATCCGTACCCGCTTTAAAGGAAAACCCCAGAATACCAACTTTCTTTTTGCCCTTTTCAACGATCATCTTGATACCCCTCTCAATTTGCCGTTGATTGGATGGAAGGATTGCATTGATAAGGGGCAAGTCGATATCCAGACTCTTTCCTTTATACATCAGCGCGCGCACATCCTTTGGCAGGCAAGAGCCGCCAAAAGCAAATCAGGTTTCATGTAATACGGCGATAAATTTAATTTTGTATCTTGGCAGAAAATTTCCATCACTTTATGACCGTCGACTCCCTCTGCCTTGCAGAGATTGCCGATTTCGTTGGCAAATGCGACTTTGACCGCATGCCAGGTGTTATCGGCATATTTGACCATTTCTGCGGTTTCGACACCAGTGCGAATAAGCGGTGCGGTCATTTTTATATACAGTTGCATCAGCAACTCGCCCGCTTTGGTATCTGTCTCACCGATAACCGTCTTTGGGGGATTGTAATAATCGAATACAGCCGTCCCTTCTCGCAGAAATTCCGGATTATTGCACACACCAAAGTCAACCCCTGCCTTTTTCCCAGAGAATGACTCCAAGGCTGGAATGAGAACGCTACGCATCGAACCGGGTAACATCGTGCTACGTGCAACGACAACATGAAAGGCACTTTTCTCTTTGATCGCTGCACCAATCTGTTCACACACTTTACGAACATGACTTAAATCCAGATTGCCGTTAAGTTGGGATGGTGTGCCGACGCAAACAAGTGAAATGTCGGAATTAATAACAGCATCATGCACGTCCTGGGTAGCTCGCAATTGCTTGTTTTTGACCGCTTCGGCAATCATTTCCCCAATGTCTTTCTCAACAATCGGGGATGTGCCTTGATTGATCAAATCCACTTTTGTTTTATTAAGATCAACCCCGATTACAAAATGTCCATCCGTAGTCAAACATCCAGCAGAAACGGTACCTACATAACCCAATCCAAAAATACTTATTTTCATATAACTCCTTTAATTCAATAATCAGAATCTATTTTATGAGCATGCCCGGCAATTTTTCTCGCCAAGAGATCGTAGGTATCGGCGTTTTCTCATCAAAGCTACGTGATCCTCAGCCCAGTGGCGACTCACCCCTACCGCTTATAAGTTCAGAGGCTGACCGTTAACCGGCAAGTTCATTTCCACACCGACCTCCACAACAACGGCAACCACTTAAATATGGGGCTAAACAACTAAATCTTTCTTAAACAATCATCACAACTGCAAAATGATCGTGAAAATAGCAAACAACTTTTTAATTTGATTACGAGCTGTGCAAACGCCTTCTTAAATCTGCAATAGGATGCTCAACCAAATAAAACATCAACGCAGAAAAAGAAAACGTCAGAATAAAACTATAAATTGCACGTATTGCACCACTGCTATCAATGAAACGGTCTACTGCAAAAATGAAAAATAAATGACTGAGATAGAATGTATAAGATACAACCCCGAAGAATCGAATAGGACGCCAATTAAGCCAACGAAAAATTAACCAATTAGGGTACCGTACCGCCAGCCAAAAAACTGGAAACAACGCAATTCCCTGAAGAGTGTATCGCAACGTTTCTCGAAAAACCTCATTGCGCCAAATAAAACAAAAAATAGCACTACAAGTGCCAAGCAAAGTATTGTATAAATAGCATTGTTACTTAATTTCCACACATCATCAGCAACGGGGTTTTTCCATACCCCCATGATGCACCCAAACAAAAGCGAATCAAACCGGGTATCTGTCGCATAATACGTGTAATCATGTGACATACCTCCTTCCAGAATAAGCCAATAACGCCAAATCAGTACTAATAAGCAAAGTGTAAAAAAAAGAAATGCTGTATTTCTGTATGAAAGCTGGCGTATCGCCAGCATAAAAATTAAAGGAAATATAAAGTAGAAATGCTCTTCAATAGCAAGAGACCAATTAACCGATGTAAACGGCACCAAATGCTCTCCCCCATAAAAAATAATATAGTAGTTCGTCCAGTAAAAAATTTGTGAGGCTACTGCCCACGGCTGCATTTGATGTTCTACTACCCCAGCAAGAGCGAACAACGCGATCAAAAATAACACAATATATAAAGGTGGAAATATTCGATACGCACGGCGTAAATAAAAATTTTAAAATTAATCGATCCAGTACGCTCGTACTCTCTTCGCAATAGAGTTGTAATAAGATATCCGCTTAAGAAGAAAAAAATTGTCACACCAAATCCACCTGGAACAATATGAGACCAACCGGCATGTGCAACAAAAACCAAAATCGCTGCAACAGCACGCATCCCGTCTAAAGACGGGATATAAAAACTTTCGCTTACATCTCTCATAATGTCTAACTACCTAGTAGGTAACAGCACGATATCATTTCATATACTGTCGATGCCAAATCTCGAGATTAAGCATACTCCACAGCAGTTTTTCATGGTTTTGACGGCCCGCCATATGATCTGCCAGCACTTTTTCAAGCACTTTAGGTTGATAATATGCTCGAGTAATAGATGCTGGGCTTATCAGATGCTCATACAAATAGTCACGCATGATTCCTCGAAACCATTCATTTACCGGCACACGAAATCCCACTTTAGGGCGTTGCAAAATAGTCGCTGGAAGTAATCTTTTCATTGCTTCTCGTAGAATCCACTTAGTTTTCTGACCACGCACCCGGTAATTGTCCGGTAGACTGGACACAAAAGCAGCCACTTCGTGATCCATGAATGGCATTCGCGCTTCCAGTGAAGCAGCCATGGTCATCCGGTCGCCTCTCTCCAAAAGATTATCGGGTAGCCAACTGGTTTGATCAAAATACAATATACGCCGCAAGGCACTATTCTCGAAAGATGAATCAAACTGTACACCATTTGAACGAATATCAGGTTTGGAAATTGCGACTAATTCTCTACGCTCTTCATCAGATAGCGCACCAAACCAACGGGGCATCCGTTCTTCGAAATGTTCTAACCCAAGGTTGGTAATTGCTGTCTTGGCGCGCCGAAATCGATAGGGTAATGCTTGGATGAGGGGCTCCAGAATTCCGTGCCGGATATAACCCGGTATCAACTGATACAACGCGGCATAGCGCTCATAAACATGTTTAGGATACCCCCCCAGGAACTCATCGGCCCCCTCTCCTGTTAGCACCATCTTGACGGTTCGCCTTGCTTCTTTAGCTAACAAATAGATGGGGATATCCGACGGCTCAGCAACTGGTGCATCACGAAAACGCACCAATTCAGGCAAATACTCCATGAGATGTTGCTGAGAAACAATCAGCTCATGGTGATCCGTCTTAAACTGATCAGCAACCGCTTTTGCATAACCTAGTTCACTATAATTCGACTCAGCAAACCCTACGGAAAATGTTTTTACTGGCTGCGATGAATGACGTGACATGAGACCGACAACAGCCGAAGAATCAATTCCGCCGGATAAAAATGCTCCGAATGGTACATCGGAAATCATCCGAATGTTCACCGCTTCGTCCAGTTTCTCCAGAAAAACACCCACAGGATCGATAGGTAACGGTACATTGGAATACTCCAAACAATCCGGTGGCTGATAATAACGCCGCTCAATCAGTGCCCCTTTTTCCCAAATAGCATAACTACCGGGCATTAGCTTCCTGATACCACGAAATAAGGTGGCAGGTGCAGGAACATAGCGATACATTAAATAATCCCATATCGCTGAGGGTTCCACTTCTGCATTAATACCAGGAAAAGTGAGCAAAGATTTAATTTCGGAAGCAAATAATAAAACACCATTTACTTCGCATAAAAATAATGGCTTTTTGCCAAAACGATCACGCGCTAAAAATAACCGCTCGTTGCGAGCATCCCAAATCACGAATGCAAACATGCCACGAAAATATTCCACACAACGCTCCCCCCACTGCTCATAAGCATGAACAATGGTTTCAGTATCGGAAGCCGTGGCAAATCGATGCCCAAGCGCAATTAACTCATCGCGCAAAGATTGAAAATTGTATATTTCACCATTAAAAATAATCTGAACACTACCGTCTTCGTTGCCGATCGGCTGATGACCGGTCGATAGATCAATAATTGAAAGACGCCGATGCGACAAACCGATCTGATAGCAGCTATCGCGTGTCATCGTTTCCAGAAAACCATCGTCATCCGGCCCTCGATGACTGATAATAGCCGACATATTACGCAACACTGAACTAGAATTGATATTTTTTGTGGTTGGCCCCACAAAGCCAGCAATACCGCACATTAATCTATCTTATCCTTAAAAGACAAGTACCGTCATATTAAATAATATTATGATATTGAATATTCAGCCAACCTGACAGCTATAGAATAATTTAGCTACATCATCGTTAGTTAGCAGCACCATACAATACATTGAATTTATCACGAAATATCAATTATTGGTTTTTTGGTTACTGACTTGTTTTTATCTACAGTGGCCAACAATTAACGACGACACAGCCAATAATCTAAACTCGTTGGTCTACTAGCAGGCCGTTGAAAAACTATCTGCATTGCCGTTACGGTGTTAAAAACAGCCTAAAATGCTCATTTATTAAGTATAAACTACGCTTTTTCGCCTGTTTGTGCCTTGCATCGGCTGCCTCGAAAACGTTTTTCAACGGCCTGCTAGATTCAAACTCCCTCCAACTAAAACAAAGATACTTTCATAACAACAGCTTTTCACTCAAAATCAACTTCAATTCTATTTTGCTTCCCTACTTCGGTATATAGATGCCACTATACTGAGTCCCCTACTTAGTATTCATTATTTCCGATTAACTATATTAATTGACCGCAGAGCCATAAAAAAACGAATTGCACCAGAAAAACCTCTTTGGCGTTGTTCATACCTAAGAAAATTGATGGCATCACATATTTGTGCTTTTCGCAATTCATACATTGAAAGCTTCATAGGTGGTTGCGAAGGTAGCGCTAACTTGTATCCGCAATCCGCCAATACGCTTCCAGCAATTGCTTCAATCTTTGTGAGAGTGCTCAAATTCATAGCATTAGAAAACTTTCCCAAATTATCTGACTTAATATGCGTTACCCCTGCAGCATCCCCAATATTCTCTGATGGCTTATTTAGCGTCAACATTTTTGGATTAAAACTTACATTAAGAAAAACACAAATCCGTCTTAGCGTCGGCTCTGTTTCCACTACTAAATCTTCATAATGTAATTCTAGATAATCATCGGCTGATCAATACCAGCATTGCGAGCAGCTTCAATACCTTCAGACTAACGTTGTGCGGCACGCAATATATTTTTACCCCAAGCCTTATTAATGGATAAGCAATAGTCACGTACATCGCGAATAATATGAATAAAACGTGCTCTAGGATACAGGCTTTTGATGAGAGACAAATGATGTATATAAGATGGTGACTTGTCACCCCATAAATAATTACTACTTAGAGGAACATTCAGATCTAATCTACTTAGCGCCTCAAATACTCCTGCGGGGGTGTATTCACTACATGCTTCATACCAATCATGAACACTAACTATCCTTGCATCGGTGCGATAAATAAAATAAGGTAATCTAGTAATACAAGTATAAAAAGATTGAAACTGCTCAAAATTGCTTAAATCCCCAAAGAGTTCCCAGTTATTTACAAAATATGGAAGGAATTCGGTTTCAATATTATTTATAAAAATAAGAGGATGCCGATTAAGTAATTCTCTCAAAAGCTTAGTGCCAGAACGAGGCATTCCAATGAGAAAAACCGGACCACAAAATATAGAATCATTTATCACAATAAGCTCTTAAATATGGAAAATATAGTTTATATAGGCTGTGCAGCAGTTAAATTACTCCGGCAGAGCCGGGGGCTTATTGCTGGAGCCTCTCAAAGGGGCTGTTTGTGAGCCGCTAGAGCGGCATCTACATATCCAGTTTCAACTGATCATACGCTCATCTTCCTTTTCCTGATCCCGTATATACACTCTGGCCATTTCTTCATCCAAACCCAAAGTCGAAACAAAATATCCACGAACCAAAAAACTCTCTCCCGAAAAATTCTTTCTACTTTCCAATTGGCGAGTTATTGCTATCGTATTTTTACCTTTGATAAAATCAACAACATGTAATACCGAGACTGAAGTTTCTCCGTTTTAAGATTACAAAGGTGCGCAGTGCTTATGGGGCGAAGATAATTTTGATAGGGTTTGCGCTATTTATAGCAAACCCCCATTAAATTATCTTTAAACGCAGTTATTCACTTGATGGAAAAATATACAATTTTTCAATGAAATATGGCATGCGCCCGATATTACCACAAAATCAAAAGCGTGAAACTTCAGATACCGAGTACTTCGACGTAATACTTATGCATATGTGGATGTGATCCAACATCAAATGTCCTTCTACAATAACACTTTCTTTCTGATTTTCAAGGTGCGCGTTGCACTTCCTTTGGAATGATCAGCTGTCCATTCCAAAATATCCGCACCTGTTTTAACAGAAGGGAGTTTAATCAATAAATAAATAGCGAGTATACTACCTGGAGCTAACAGCTTATGCAGCATTTCTCCTATGTCCACGTACTTCCTGCGCTTTGCCAAACATCAAATTCTTTCGCCGCCTCGGAATAAACACCACATGATATTTACAATCCCAGCGCATAGCCTCAAACTTTGATACTCCTTCATCTTTGACTTCTAGTCTCGTGGTTGAGACTAGAACGCTATACGACGATTACCATAACGACTAACCCTTCAGAAGTCACCGTCAGGGCCGGGGGTTTACCCGTTATTAATCAGAACATTGAATTTGAATTTCATTCTCTTTTCAAAACAGACATAAGCTTTTTGATAAGAAAAGTGCGTTCATCATTATTCAATCCCAAAAAAAATATAAAAATTATTGTGCCGCAAAATCCCCCGCCGCTTACTAAGAAAAACCGCAGGAAGCCTTCTTCAAAATTTAAGAATATGATTACTGGCACGATGGCACTCAGCAAAACAACTTTCAATCCAGGTAATACAACTACCTGGAAATATCTCAAAATTGAAAAATTGATCATACCGTACAAAAACTTAAGCCGTAATTGAAGTAATACCAACGAGCTTAAAATAGCGAGGCAAAATACTGAGTATGGGGGGGCACCCAATTCCAATAAGATCCAAAAGACTACAAAAGTTCCAAATACAACGGAACTAGCAATTAGTTGGTAATTCTTGATGTTACCGGTAGCCATAATTGCATGATACATAGGAGTTGCCGATGTACAAACCATCGCATCTATAAGTATCAGTTTCAAAAACAAGGCTGTCTCAGCTGGAGGACTCTTCAACCAAATTCTTAAAAGAAAATCGGTCTCCAAAAATACCGGAAGTACCAACAATAACAACAAAAAGAAAGAAATCTTACAAGAAGATAAAATCAGCAATTTCTCTTCCTCAATATCACCCGCAGAATATGTTTTAGTAATCTGTGGAGCAGAGGCAATTTGGTAATTTCTAACAAACTCTTGAATACTACTTGAAGCAACCATAGCCACACCACGCGCCGCATTGACTGCTGGCCCAAAAATACATTCAGTAATATATTAGAACCATGAGCATTAAGAGCCGATGTAAGATGCGCTGACAAATTCCATCCAATAAAATTAAACATCTCCTTGACTTTCGTATCCGAGAGCTCGAGAGTGAACCGGCACTCCGTAAAAATCCTTCGGCATACAATCACATATATTAGCGTCATAAGAAAAGCCGCGCACAAATTCAAAATGCCATACAGAACTAACTTATCAGCATCAGTGGTTACAAGAATAAATACATTCAACAACTTAAATGCAACATCCAGCAAACTTATGTATGCATATAGCCCCATTCGTTCTTGTGCAAAGATAGCAGCTAAATATGGAACTTGTAAGACAGTAATCATGAACGCGATAACTGCACATTGGAATACCCAGTGAGCAGCATTCAAACGACCTTCAGGAATCTCGAGCACATGATATAAAAGCCATAAGCCTATCGTTTCAGCGAGTGCAAAGATGATTACTGCAATTACGATATGAATCAATTGGGCTGTGCCAAATATTTTCCTAACTTCTTCATGCCGCTCCCTTCCAAGCTCAAATGACAAAAAACGCTGCGTTGCCGAAGCCATAGTGCCGTTCAAAAACGAGAGCATCAAACTACGCCAGCAACAACATTGTGAATGCCATAATCCCCAATACCCAACGCTGCAAGTATTTGTTGAGAGGTATATAGTGTAACGCCGAGTACTATAATGAGCCGAAAATACAAAAAAAATGTATTTTTAGCAAGCTTACCCGGATTTGAATGTGACATGGTTACTTTATAACTTATAGATATAATGGTCTTGAGGATCAATTGTTTTTGACATGCCACCAAAACGATTGACAACCGCTTCATTTTCAATGATGAGGCGTTCCCGGGAAACTGCATTTTTCTCTTTGGCAATTAAATCAACAACAGAGCGGACTGACGCAACCCCATCCAGTTCCAGAACTGTTTTAACAACACTATATGTAATCTTAGTGATTTTTTTCTCACTTATAGATATAAATATATTTAAAACAATCCCGTATTCAGAGAGAGCATTTGGAATGAACCAACCCATATATGGTGTAAAACAAAAATTTCCTAGCGCATAGGCTCCAATACAACCATTATTTAATCTCTCACAACGTAATGGCGTATGCGCATGGTTTGCGACTATTACATCCGCTCCGGTTTGTGACATCCATTGCATTGTCCATTTGTGATATTCGCCGGGAGCAGGGTTATATTGCCCGCCAACATGTGGTAACAAAATTACAAAATCAGCCAAGCTCCTGGCACGTTCAATCTTTTCTCTAGCTCTCTTCAAAAAATGTTGGTGCTCTGGTGACTCAATCTCACCGGAGCTGACATTATCGGGCACAAAATCAGAAATTTTCTGATTCGTTCTACCAAGTAAAGCTGCAAGCGCTAAACTAACCCTGCCCGGCAGGGCCGATGCAAGGCGTGTTCGAAGTGAACGTTTCCGTTGATTTTCAATTGTTCGCCTAGATTGCTTTTTCAATAAATCAACACGCCAAGTTTCAGTATCAACAAGAGGCTCACCATAATATTCTGAATTTGTTCCATAGGTAAAACTCAATAACGCGATTTTGATGCCACTTATTTCTTTAATGAAAATTTGTTCGCTCAATTCCCTTGATGCATAGGTGCCTGTATGGTCAAATCCTCTAGCTTGCAAATTTTCAAGTGTTCGTTGAATACCATCAACCCCTCGATCGAGACAGTGATTATTCGCTGTGGATAGAAAATCGATTCCTGCAATTTTCAAAGCATCTAAAAAAGTTTCCGGAGTGTTAAACTGGGCGGCTTCAGAAGTATATCCTAGCGAACTGCCAGCAATCGGAGTTTCCAGGTTTCCTATCACGTAATCTGACTCTTTAAACAATCCCGCAACGGCAGTGAATACCTCGTCATAGATATAAGCATTATGACGTGCCCATACTGCAGCATTTTGCTCGCTTTGACACATAATATCGCCGACAAAGGTCAACTTTATCTCGTTTTTCATTAATCGCTATCCATCTAAAAAATCGCTATGTTGTGCTTAACTGTTGAAACTGTCTTGTTTTTTCCAAGTGACATTAGGAAACAAAGGGTTGGTGTAACGTTCTGACCGAGACGGTCAATCATTCTATGCCATCCCAGATAACTCGCAAGATATCATGTTGCTACACCATGGAACTTCGCTATCCATTGTCTGAGCCGGCTGCCATAAGCATTAACATTCTGAATGTGGTAAACATCGTTGATAACTCGTTGACCTGCAGCAATGTTGACTGGGCGATGAACAATTTTTGCATTCCTGGTGATCTGTTTGTAGGCGGGCATTCCATCTGTGCAAAGAATGACATCTTTGCTTAACAAAGGAATAAGCACTGCTCCGATATGTTCTGCTCTTGTGTCACGCAGTATACGATCATCAGTTTCACCATGACGATCACGTATCACTAACACAGGTTCTGTTCTTTTCATGTGCCGCGCTTGGCAGCTTTACTGCCTCGTTTGCGTGCGGCTCTCGGTAAATGACGTTGTCCCTTAAAAGATTCCAGAAAATACATTTCGTCAGCTTCAACAATGCCATTCATTTTGTTAGATTGCAGGTACTCGCAGAAAACGGTGACGCCATTTAAAGCTTGTGTTCTTGGTTACTCCGCAGCTGATCGCTGCTTTACGTACACTTACCCCTTGAACCATCGCTTGCTCATAATCAAACCACTTGTCTTTAAGGCGTAATCGGGGCAATGTCGTGCCTGTCAGGGCATTAAATGTGTGATTGCAGTGGCGACATCGATAGCGTTGTAACTCACTGGCTTTACCCCACCAGTACAGCTTCGTTCCCTGACAATAGGGACAAAAGTTCGTTCGTCATTCTGCCCTTGCTCACTCAATTCTATGGTCGTATCAACACCGGCTTTTCCTTTTAATCTTTCTCGAAGCTTGTCTCGCTGACTGCGGCTCATCCTCTCAATCGATTCTATCCAATCTTTGAATTCAGCTGCTTTCATGATGCATACCTCTTTTTTTACATTTCGATGCATATTTGACTAGCAATTCAACATTGATTGCTACAGAGCCTAAAGAATTGATTTAATTATTTAATCAGCACATCTAAGCATCTAATTTAATGACGGTTTATTATTGCTTTGATCTTGGAAAGAATTACTGCCGGCACGCAAGTTCTGGCAAAGTTAACTAATGAAACTAAACTATAACTGATTAGGAATGAAGGTAACTTTATATCATTTTTTTTTGCTAGTTCGATACTATTTCGTGCGAATGGATCTTTAAATTGTAGCACAACTTGTTGGCAAACATAAAGAAATTCTATTTTTTTTTTATATTTTTGTATATCAAATACATGATAGAACTCCTCAAGCTTACCAATGGAATTGAGAATCATCATTGTTCGACAGCATTTGCTACACACAGAACAATTTTCATGAGATTTTCCATAGCGAACACGAATACATACATTTAAATAACGGTGCAGCGGTTCATAATCCACGATGCGAAGAATCTTTTCTACACGTGTAAATTGAGCACCATCAGAAATAAAATCTATTGACTCCGTTGATAGCAAGGGAAGTAACATTGGGTCAATCAGCGCAGTGTCTCTATTCAGCAAGAAATCGTGATATTTATATAATTCCAGATAGGATAATCCTCCCGATGCATAATAATATTTTCGATACATATGCTGCATGATTAAAACCGCAGATACTGTCGTTAGTGAATGAGTTAATTGATGACCCCACGGATGAAAAGAATGGAGATTTGAGTCTAAAGGAATAAAATCCAAGCCGAGTTCATTCGGGAATTTACTTAAATAGTTATAACGACTATAGAACTTATTGCGAGCAGCTATCAATTCCTCTGCGGTACATCCCGGCCCGTTTGAACCCACGTTAAGAAAAATCAAGCTATTAATTCTGTTTTCTGAATCCGCTTCCAGCTCATAATGATCAAAAAAAGTACAAAATGAATCGACTCCTCCTGAAAAACCGGTACCAACCCCCGAGCAATTGAATTGCTCTGAATTAGTTTCAGTTGCAGTTATCGTTATTCGCTTACAAGCAGGCAAAAATGCCATTAACATTGGAACAACATACTGATTCAAATTAAATAGTAATTTACTAGATACACATCCCTCTACATGAATATTTTCTCCATAATGCATTGCGGGA
The DNA here is from genome assembly GCA_016708955.1 of Nitrosomonas sp. Classification (GTDB taxonomy): domain Bacteria; phylum Pseudomonadota; class Gammaproteobacteria; order Burkholderiales; family Nitrosomonadaceae; genus Nitrosomonas. The sequence continues at coordinate 133,826 of JADJES010000024.1, read as the reverse complement.
AAAATCATGCCTACTAGAAAACCATCCATTCTGACACGACATAAACAATGAGCATATTTCTCTAATGTAGAAAACCAAAGCTCTTTACGACCTAATTGCTCACTATCAATCAGAACAGAAAGCTTGACATTAATTCCATCGCATGTTTCTGTAAGCTAGAAATTTTCATAAAAATCTCATTTACCTATCGTCAGCTAGTGTAACTCCCCTAGCACATTTTTGTACGATCACACTTATTAATAACCGGAGCTATAAACCACACGCCATTTCCAACTAGGCTTTTGTGTTTTGATGTTTATCCGATCTCTAACCCTGCCAACCGAGCACGCCGCTGACATTCCGGTATACGTTGTTTCAGCAAACTTCCTATACCCTGCTCTTCAGTACGTAATTTTTCCAAAGATTCCCAAAGTGTCATCTTCGATAGATTTTGAGTTTCTAAAACGTATCTAAGATCACCAAACAAATCCGTATTTAATCCTGTTGCCTTGACACTGTATGCAATTGAAATAGTCGGCACACAAGTTGACCACGCAGCAATTGTTGCATGAGTTCTTGCACCGATAAAAAAACGGCATCTGGAAATAAGATATTTAGTCCGCACTGCGTTCATATCACGAGGCGCAAGAACAATTCGAGTTGAAATTGTTTCTGGATATAGAAGGCCAAGCTGATCGATTAATCGTTGCATATAACGATAATCACTATTCCTATCTCCACCATCAATACTATCCACGTGAGGTATCAGCACAATTGACAACTCTGTGCGTTTGATCACATCGCACAGAAATTCTACAATTGCGGTTTCTAGTTCAGAAACCTGGGATTCATTGTTACGAAAGCTTTTAATCAGTGGACTAATGTTAAATCCTAGCAATCCTTCACCAGATATAGTTGGCAAAACAGTAGAAATATCCCAAGATTCTGGCATCAGCACAAACGCAGGATCAGCAACTAGTTTTACATTCTTGAAACCCAACTTCTCAAGATAATCACGACTAGAGGATTCACGTACAGAAATATTGGCGTAACCGTTAAGATGCTTGATTACAAAACGCTCTATCTCAGGGTCAGCTCCAAAAGGACCAATTGAAGCAGCCCATAGGAATACTCGATGCCCTCTGGCCATGTAACTTTCTGCCTGCCCTATGAATTTAAGAAGCGACGGAATCCCGTAATCCAATGATAAAACATCCCCACCTGTCATAATACCCGCAGTTGTATCCCGTACATATCTCCGGATATTTGACGGGATATGGGGTGTAGGGAGCCAGAAGGACCTGAATCCAGGAACCATCTTGTCAAACCTTCCCCAAATTCTCAAACGAAGAGGCATCTGATAAGCCGGAATAAACCTTATTCCAGCATTCGTGCATCCATTCCATTGCTTCCGATCACTTTCTATCTTAAAGCTTGGCACCAGAAATTCCGACTCCGGCGATCGCTCACGAATAATGCCAGAAACTCCACGTATCAAAGCTTCGCACCCACGATTAGAAAAAGTTTCATGACCTAGAAAATAGTATTTATGTGCCATATCAGTCCAACTAAGAAATAATAACTTTCTGTTTAAAAGATTCGCTTAAGTTTTTGTACCACGCCGTAAACAAAAAATTGCAACCCCATTAAAAAATTAAATACTAATAGCCCAGGTCCAACTCTGATTTGTATTTTCATTGAATGTCGGCTTGTTCTTCTAAGAATGATACGGAGAACTTGCTCTAGCTTCATTAATAACGGAAAATTGGAAGTTGGGCGAACTCGTTTTTTAGGCACCCACCCTCGTGCTATGGATAAACGATATGCAAGTGCTTTTCTACGGTGATTTACCCCGCCTTGCTGCGACTTAACAATTTCATCGGGACAAATGGATTCCAAATAGATTTCTCTTTCTTCTTGACTATTAGACAAAATATCTTGTATTTGCCTATTGCGCACGACAATCAAACTTGTATTCCTCGACCATTTATTGCATATTGTGGCAGCCAACCATCCATAACTGCGATATCCGCAGTTTCAGCAAAAACATCATCACAATAATCGCAGGCTTTGGGTTTGAATAGGCCCATTCCCCAATTAATACCGATACTTCTATTATTAATACGGTAGGTATCATCTTTACCACGTACTACCGCTTCAAAAAAGTACTCATCAGCTCGAGATTTAGTATCTTTTCTTCTAAAACATGCCGATTCTATTTTCCCAGATGGCACCCCAGCACAGCGAAGCAAGTATTCAAAGTAAAATGTACTTTTTAATTGGCCACAAACCAAACCCAATTGATATTGAATTCGTTCACGAAAAAGAGGATTCTGCCGCTTAAGTAAGCGTATGGCTTTATGAAAACAGGGGATCCCGGAAATTGCATAACGCCCTGGAGTATTAGTAATAAACGTTAAAACTTCTGAATAAGTGACTGGATAATAAAATGAGGTGGCTCCGGAACTTACTTCTTTTTCACATGAAATAACATCAAAAGAAAACTCTAATCCTCGGTCATTATTTGATGTACTTGGACGAACAAGAATTGCATAATCAATTTTCTTTAACTCAAACAATTTTTTAATGATAAAAGTAATTAATCCGCCTGAAGAGCCTGAGTCTCTATCATAGAAAGAGTATCCAGCAAATAAACCCATGAATCGACCAATTACTTCGTGCTGCATTTGACCCGTGAACAGTTCCTCAGCCAAATCCGTCTCATTTACACTGGTTGCAAATGGGCAAACTTGAGAAGCAATTCGGCGCCCTTCCTCATTAGAATTTTCTATATGCGCTTCATATTCGCCGTAATTATTTAATTTAATTGAAATGGCAGGATCTGCAGATTGACAAACACCACACCCAATACAATATCCATTATTTACAACTTGTTCAATATCCGATATGTTTCTTAACAAAACCTCTCCTTTGATGCAAGAATTTTAGTCGTTTAGGCTTCAGCCAATCTCTTTTAAAAAAATATAAGTGACTAATTCATGCAATATATAAATATTACATTCCAATGGCATTAATATGTTTCTTTCAAGCACCTTACGGTTGAGAACTGATTATTACGCTAATAAGCAACGTGTACTAGGCTGTCGTACTTTAGCGCTTCTTAATTACAAAAAAATAGTTTTATTTATACAAATAACTACTTGTTGCGATTTGTTTTTTATTTCCATTAGCCGCAGGAAGATCTGATCTACTTCTTTAGTCCTAAATGGAAATTTCCGGGAGCTTTTTCAGGGGAGGCTATTTAAAAGTTGTAGCTGTATGATTACGATATAGCCATGCCAAATATCCCAGGATTGAATAAAAAACAATCTGTATGCTTATTAATTCTAGTAATGTTACGCGATAAAAAAGATGAAACGCGAATAACGATAAAGAAGCTTGAATAGCAATGGCATCCGCTCTCACCGCAGGAATGACAGATTCCCTCCACAATTTTCTAGCACAGTTCCAAGAAGAAACAAAAATAGCCACAAACAAGCTGAAACCAAACACACCCACATCCCAAAGCATCGCGGAAACTAACGTTAAATCAATACCATAACCAGAATAACTCTTAGCGATATGCCCTCCAGTCAAAGTATGCGAAGTACCCAGACCATTGCCAAACATAAATGAAACCGGATCATGAAGGCCCTGCTTCTCAACCCAGAAAGTAAGCACTGTTGTACGGTTAAGATGATACTCTGCATAGCCTTTTTCCTTAAAATTGTAATTAATAACTTGTTCAAAATATTGATCAATTGGACGAGAGGAAAGACTAAAGAGATAATATCCTGTTCCCACCGTAACTATAGTTGCCACAATAAATCCTAGCAACCAATAGTGAAAACGAGTAAAAATTTCATGGCGGTAAAGTACTACGAACATCAATGGCAACATCACGATAATTGCTTTGGTTTCTCCGAGGAAAAATGGCACTATCAAAACCGGTGATAGCCAAATAAGCCATTTTAAAGATAATACCTTTTGTTTATGCCTTGCAAACAAGAAAGCTAGCATAATAATCAAAAAGAGAGACATCTCTCCATTAGCGCCTCCACCCTGTTTTTGTGCTCCGAAAGTTCCTGCAACCAAATCTACAGCGGCAACTCCCCAGGTAGCTTGCAGCAAAGGAGCAAAAACCAAAAGTTCGTATATCGAAGTGGGTAACTGTACTAAAGCTACTATTAGAAAAAATATCTTCCATCGATAAATATCTCGCTCATCGAAAGTAGTCCAGCTCAAAATAAAAAGGATTCCGCACATCTGAAAATAACGCTTAACTCCGCCAAAAAACTCCTAGGTTGAATGCCACTGGATAAGGGAGTTAAGTACCGAAAAGATCAAAAAAAATAGAGCAAGCCAAACAAAAAATGGGGTGTGCTTCAATATGCCAGGGTGAGTAGCAGCTCTAACAAACGCCAAAAACAACAGAGCAAATCCAAGTAATGAAACGCCCCATGCTACCTTGGATGCAATAAAATCAAAATGGAGCGGGAGAATACCAACCACCAGCAATCCAAGCGTCAGAACTAACCACACAATCCAATCAGGTTTAGCCAAAAGTATCGTACCTGCTATGAGCGCTATTGCAAGACTAATAATTATGGGATTGGCTGTTACTGCAAACAAGCCAAATAACATAGCCATTAACACACTGGCAAATACGATACTATAAAAAACTTTCTGACTACCTGAATCAGATGATGCACTTACCTTGTAGACAAAATCTTGCTTATACACCAAAAGTTCCTATCAGTCTGGTGCGTTCCTTGACATCAACTGTTAACAATAAATCCTGAATAAAAATATTCTGAAGCTGATAAGCCTTATCTTTATCAGAGTCTATAGAAGATACACGCACTAACATTCCATCAGGCACACTTCCAGTTAATCCATACCGCAACTGCTGCAATTTTTCTTCAATCCCAGGTAGAACCGCTTTGTTACCAACTGTTACCCAGTAAGTAATGGGTTCGTTACGATTACCTTTCACTGCCATTAAGCGCTTGATCGGTAATTTTCCATATTGTGTAAGCAACTCCCCAGCATAAGTCTTCATTATTTCAAAGCCTTGCGCGTAATAGCATACTTCCGGTTTATGCACTGCAAGATTGTCACTCTGATCACCTCCATAAGCTACAGAAAGCATAACACGCTCGCCCAGAGAGTTAACATATGTTCTCGATAATGTCTGATTATATATCTTGTCAAGCATAGCTTGCGTCTCAGCATCTACCTGCAGTGGAATAATCGACTCATCAATTCTCCAATCCCCAAACTTTGAAGGAATCATGATCTCAAGATCAATCTTTTCTTGCAAATCTGCAATTTTGTTGGTTGGAGTTAATGCTAGTGTTAAGGCGCCGGATGACGCCATCATTACCCCCAAAATAATGCTGGTAACTAAAGATTTTTTCATTAATTAACTCCCTTGTTGACTAAAATTTATACGATATAAGTAAATTATCTCAATCAAAAAACACATAAGTTCTAAATAAAGCTACAAAACTTAGAAAGCGTCTAAGAACAAGATGACCATAGGATGAGTTTGATATCAACTATAGTTCAGTCAGTAGAATTAGTTTTAGAAGTCTATTAGAATTTCTTAACTACTTGATGATTTACTCGCAAGGTTAGGGACATTCATGGGCTGTGCTTATAAAATATTGCAATAATGTATCTACTCCCAGGATAAGTATTAGTGCACTAATGAACAGAACCATCCCAGCAAACCCATGCAAAAATCCCTGCCCCGCTGCATCGCCATAATGAAAAGTGATTAAGGTAAGTACAATAACGCGAATAACGTTAGCAGTAAAAGAAATCGGTATGATAAGAATAGCCAGTGCTACATTTCGGAAGATTGAGGTATGATGAACAAGATTCAGATAGAACAACCCAAGTGCTTCCAAGGTCAACAATGTTTGTAGCGGCGCAGGCATCAGCTACAAGAAGTTGATATTGCCCAATTTGCAAGATAACGCCATTACGCGCGATAGGATAGTTTGCCCAGAATAAAATATTCTCTGCCACATATGAAACCGCCATTTTCATAGGCATCGTAAGCAAACTGACTAATGTACCAGGTAATGGAATCATAAACAATAAGAAAAAAATCGGAAACCACATAGCTCTCAAGCCACTGCTTCCGCGTTTGATAAGTAAAATAGCCACCAGAGCCGTAACAAACGAGCCTAATTCAAAAATTAATATCTGCTGAGACCGACCAATAATATAAAGTAAGAGAGTTATAAGAAAGATTACCCACCCAAGAATTGAAGTTGATTGCCCTTCGCTTCTTTTTATCATTTCTGGCCACTTGCGATAAATAAGCCAAAGCGAAAGAAACAGGATAATTGGCCCATGCGCTTGTTCTTCTTTAGCCCAAATCCCATTTGCAAGATCGTAAAAAGTCGGTATATATAAAGCCAACAACCCTAGTAGCACAGGTAACCAGTCTGCCATAACCACTTGCTTCTCAACATGAAATTTGTACGGAATAGTAAACATATGTCTGCTTATTATTACAAAATTAATCTATTAGAATGGAACCGATTATCTCCGCACCATTCCCCTTAAGTTGCTCATTCATAATATTTATATCATTCAGGCGATTACTATTTCTTTGCGCAACTATCAATACACCATCTGTACGGGCAGCGATAGCAAGTGCATCTGCACCATTCGAGAAAGCCAAAGTATCATAAAGAATTACATCAAACTGATTTGTAAGCTGATCATTAAGTTTATCGAATGTGGAACGATTAAGAATTTCCAATGGATTGGGCGGAAGCGTTCCTGCTGGTATAACAGAAAGATCAATAAACGAATCAATCTTGGCGATAACTTCAGAAACATTAGCACGATCTGCAAGAACATCAGACAAGCCTTGCTTATTCTTTAAATTAAAGATTTCATGTTGCTGTGGATAACGTAAATTAGCATCAATTAGTAATGTGCGTTCTCCAAGCTGGGAAAATACCACAGCTAGATTAGCCGTAAAAAGACTTGCTTCATCACCGGGATTATAGCTAACAATTGCCAACGCTTTATGCCCTGAGGTAAACCAACGTAACATTAACTGACTACGCACTGCACGAAAAACCTCTACTTGCGCACCGAATGGTTGATAGGCAACCACCAACCCCGGTGGATAATTTCCCTGCCCAGGTAATAGGTAAGGATAGTCAAACTGGTGTGCCAGTACTAATTGGATATCCGCCTCTGTAATTAACCCTAACTTGAGTGCAGCATCACCAAAACGCATGCCACTTTCTTTCTGCAACCGCAGCACACGCTCTGCTTCAACGGGTGTGATTTTCCCCATATCCAGCAGCATATGCCCTATACTGAATTTGTGAACGGGAGATGTATTTGCGCTAATAGAGTTAGAATCAGTATGTTTTCTTGTTTCTGAGGAACCTGGAATACTCATTTTTTTCTTCCTGTTTTAAACTTTGATTGATTCATCGTATCAGACGCGGCCAGGCTAACAGCATCATGCGCTTCTGCTTAGGTTCTCCCCGCTTTATAATACCAAGCACCGGTACTTGAAGCACGTCCACCAGATCTTCCGCAGAGCGCACACGCCTATCAACCATTTCCGCAAGCAAGCCAAACCCAAGTCCTAGGAGCGTACCTAGAATTACTGATAGAACCATATTGAGAAGTATCTTAGGACTATCCGGCGTATCCGGGATTTTTGCTGTATCAAGTATAGACACGCTTGATAAATTGGATTGTCCTTCAAGGCTAGTCTGATTTAGACGTTGCATAGCAGTATTATAAGCCTGTTGAGCACCCTCTACATCTTTAACTAGAGGCAGAAGTTCATCTCTCGCACGATTAAGAGTCAATACTCTAGTTTTTTGCTCTTCAAGTGCCGCGCGTATTCCACTCTCCTGATTGATAGCGGTATTTGTGGCGACTCTTATATATCTATTAAGCTCTGCTCTCAGTTTTTCAACCTCAGCTTTTGCTCCTGCATAACTGGGGTGATTGCGCCCCAATTTCTGTGAAATCTCCGAAAAATTAGACTCAGCCTGTGTCAAACTTAACTTGAGGTTATTAATCATTGGATTTCTACCAATACTATTTTTCTCACCATTGGAGTTATTATCACTTGCCCCAGATACTGCCCCCATAACTTCCGCTTGAGCAACTATCAATTGACTAGAAAGATCATTCAGTCGTTTTGTTTCAATGTCAAGCCGATAGTCTACATCGACAATGCCTTTTTCATGTTGATAGTCAGATAGTCTTTTCTGTGCTATTTCCAGCTTTTCACGCAGAACGTTAAGCTGTTCAGTGAAGTAGGCTGCTGCTTTTTGTGAAGGCTCTACAGTGAGGCGAATGCTCATCTCTTGATAGGCATTCGCAAATGCATTTGCAATGATTGAAGTAAATATAGGATCAGTCCCCTTAAAGCTAATACCGATCACACTACTATCACGTGAGGTGTCAATATCCAAATTTTTAAGCAGCAAGGCAGCCAACCAATCACGCAACCCCAAATTGCTATTGCTATTCTCAAATTGTCCTTTTACTGCTTCACTCTGATCAAGTCTAAGTTGATCTATCACCATCAATGCAGTCCTGGTACTTTTTATAACATCCAATTGAGTCGCCATATAACTCGCACTTAACTGTGCGGGCAGAATCATACCAGTAACGGGATCTGCTCCTTTATGAGTAACCAGTAATGTTGCTGACGATTTGTAATTTTTTGGCAATAACAAACTCACAACTAAAGTAGTTGATACTGTCACAATAAGTGTAAGCAAAATAAGTCTGTGACGAGCTAATATAATCAGAAAGAATCGAGAAAAATCCATGTGTAGAATCCAAGTGTAAACCTAATCTAGTAACAATAATGCTTGATAAGATAATAAATACTTAAGAAGCTGTTGAACAAATATTAAAATAAGCTCTCTTTGATATAAATCACGTCATCAGGTTCAACGAAATCACTGGATTTGACAGTTAACATCTGCAAGTTACCATCAACATCGCGGCGCTGAATTCGCAAACCGCGTTCAGTACCCCGTTGGGTCAATCCACCGCCTACTGACAGTGCTTGTATCACTGTCATATTCCGCTCAAGTCTATATGTTCCAGGACGCTGAACTTCGCCATAGATGTAAAAACGGAGAGCTCGCTCGACGTAAATAAGATCATCACTACGTACATTCAAATTTCGAGTTAAGTCACCGGACCGAACCATCTCTATAACATCAATCACTTCTTTAGCAAATTTGTTCCCATCTGAACGAATTAAGGTAACCAGATCGCCTCCTTCTGGCAATATCCCTCCTGCCATAGCAAGAATATCGGTTAGGCTACGCTTACCTTCAATTGGATAACGTCCCTGGTTTCGAACAGAGCCAAGTACAGATACCATCTGACTCTGTAGCGAACTAGTTAAGATATTTACTTGCGGGTTACGAAGAATATCACGACTTTTCAGCAAATTAACTATCTTTCGTTCTGCTGCGGATGGAGTTAATCCATCTATTAATATCTCACCCAGCAAGGGAAAAGTTATACTCCCCGTTTCGCTCACCCTCGTTTCAGTAGTGAGATCGGGTTGCCCGTAGACAAATATTTTTAATGCATCTCCAGGCCCCAATACGCTTTCCTTTGTCTCACCAGCAACCGCGCCGCCAATACAAATCATCCAGAGTAATGTAAAGATCATCAGGAGTTTCAGTTTATTCATAACATATATCATTTGCCTATAATCCTTAATTCATGCCGCAATAGGTTGATAAAAACAAAACTTTTTGATACAAACCTCCACTTATTTGATTCCCATGATACCACGCTCAATTGCCCCTTCCGAAACTGACTCTGTTATATTCAAATTATTAGTAACATCAGAGGGAGGAGTCACTGCTGATTGAACAGCTGGTTTCTCCGCATCGGATGTTGACGTTTTAGCATTAAGATATTCTATTTTTGCTGCCGCGCGCAAGCGTGCAACTTCTGCATCGGTCGCTTCCTTGTATTTTTGATTCATCAAAAATTTCTCAATCTGCGGTGCTGCAACAGCAGCTGTGATTGGGCTATCCTTGATCGCATTAACGGATATAAGCAGACTATTCTCTTGCTCGTTGATGATAAAAATAGTGTCTTTACTTTTCTGCTGCATCATTGTCGCCATTTGAGGTGGTAGATCAGTAGTGCTACGCGATGCTAAGTTACGAAGATACTGTACTTTATTTTTATCAAGCCAGGCTACAACTTCATCAAGAGACTTAGCTGATTCTATGATTTTTTTTAGTTCATCACCAAGATCCTTAGTTGCAATGCGCACTATCGTTAAATCAAACTGTTTACGTTGTGAAAAATATTCGGGATGTTTTTGGTAATAATCATCAATCTCAGCCTTGGATGGTTTAGCAACTTTACTTACAATACTTTGCATATAAGCTTGTGAAATAATTTGAGCATTAGCTCGTTCACGCGCCTGCATGACATCGGGAGTCCGATCAAGTTTATTACTTATAGCCTCGTCCATAATCAATTGACGAGCAATGAGTGATTCCAATAATTGTTTGCTAGCTGCTTCATACTGATCAGGACGAATATTGGCACGCTTTATTTCATCATTAAGTTGAAGCATGGTAACTTCTTTGCCATTAACGCTAACTAAGGCTTGTCCGGATTTTTTTTCTTTAGGTTCACTGTCGCAAGCTGTAAGAACTAAAACAAATATACTCACAAACCCAATCAATGCCATCCGTGTATATGCTAATACCATAATACTTTTCCCTTTATAGTTACAAATATATAACAAAACAATTTTCAATGTGCCTTACATATCACCGCATTAAACACAAAATACAATCAATAAGATCGAGTGATCAGTCTCAAATTAGCTACGACAATTAAATTAGAAACTTTAACACTTAAAGTATTATCTCATAAAATACACTAATATCTATTAATAATCATATATATATTAAACCAAAAACTAGTTATTATAAAGCTAATTTTTTACTCACGGAGCCACCCAAGAAGATAAAGAAGTAGAATTTGAATAAGTTGATTATTTGAGCATAATTGGACAATGAACTTCGCAACTTCGTTCGGCGCCATTATTTTTGTAGCAGAGTAGCAGGATAACACTATAAATACTTAGAGTATTTCTTAAAGCTAATTCAACTTTCAGAGCTCCCTGCTAAAATAACTAGAGCTATCGTCAGATAATAATATTTAATTACAAACTTAATGTACCAAATATCTGCTTCATTTTAATGACATAACAATTAAATGATAAATATCTAGAGAGAAAAATTAATGATTAAGGCATATGCAGCATTTGGTGCGGGCGGGGAAATTCAACCCTTTGAATACGAGCCAGGGTTATTAAGTACTCACGAAGTCGAAATAGCAATCGAGCATTGCGGTATTTGTCATAGTGACTTGAGCATGCTCCACAATGAGTGGGGAATCACTCAGTATCCATTTGTACCGGGTCATGAAATTATTGGTACGATTACAGCCAAAGGTGCGCATGTGCACAATTTTCAACTCGGACAACGAGTCGGTCTTGGTTGGCATTCTGGCTACTGCATGACCTGTCACGACTGCATGTCCGGCGATCACAATCTCTGCGCACAAGCGGAATCAACGATTGTCAATCGTCATGGTGGATTTGCAGATAGAGTTCGCGCTAATGCTGCCAGCGTTGTTGCTCTACCGAATAGCATAAACGCTCAAACCGCAGGACCTCTTTTTTGTGCTGGAATTACTGTTTTTAATCCTCTTCTGCAATTCAATATCCAGCCAACTGCAAAGGTTGCTGTTATTGGCATAGGTGGCTTAGGACATGTTGCCTTGCAATTCCTTAATGCATGGGGCTGTCAAGTAACCGCATTTACATCCAGCGATGACAAAAAGAAAGAGGCGCTGGCGTTAGGTGCACATCAAGTTCTAAATTCACGCAATCCGGCTGAACTTGGTGCCGCAAAGAACCAGTTTGACCTAATTTTATCGACAGTAGATGTGAAGCTCGACTGGAATGCCTATATAGCAACGTTGCGCCCTAAGGGCCGTTTACATTTCTTAGGTGTAATCCTTGAATCACTGGATATTAATTTATTCCCTTTAATTTCAAACCAATGCTCAATCTCGGGTTCGCCTGTCGGTAGTCCAGCAAGTTTGGAAACAATGCTGAATTTTGTAGTACAACATGACATTGAACCAATCGTTGAGGTCTTTCGGTTTGATCAGATCAATGAAGCATTAGCCAGATTAGCAAGTGGTAAAGCAAAATATCGTATTGTCCTTAGCAATCAATAATCTTGTTTATTAATTAGCAAAATAACGACATGCAAAACAGTCATATCAAAAATGAAATCACAAAATATTTTCACTAAAGCTCCTCAGAACTTAGGAAAAGAAGAGTTCTTTGAACTTCTTGTTAAGAATGATACGGTAATGATAGAAAGAATCATTTCAAAAGGCCAAAAATCGCCAGAATCTGATTGGTATGATCAGGAAAAGAATGAGTGGGTTATGGTTCTAAAAGGGAAAGCTATGTTGTTTTTTGAAGATCAAACGTCAGTGCAACTTAATGAGGGAGACTTCATTAATATCCCCGCTCACAAGAAACACAGAGTTGCATGGACAGATCCTGATAACGAAACTATCTGGCTCGCTGTGCACTATCGATAGCATTATTCGAATTGGATCAGATATCTGAATATTTAAGAAAGTCCGGACTAAGCAAACAAACAATGCAAATTAAAAAGGCGAATTAATATCACCATGGCATTGGCTTTATATCCGCAATTATTTTGGCGCTGGTTTGCCGTATTTCTGACGGAATTTCTCAACCCTACCTGCAGTATCTACAATTTTCTGCTTACCAGTATAAAATGGGTGACAAAGCGAACAAACCTCAATATTCAGAGGTTTATTCATAGTCGAGCGTGTATTAAAAACACTACCGCAACTGCAAGTTACGGTTATCTCCTGGTAGTCTGGATGAATGTCTGCTTTCATGGCCAATATCCTTAATTATTCCATCCCTAAAGGGAAATTAAAAAACCGCTTATTATCCTTTAATGTGCGTACTGGTGCAACTAAGAAATCCCTCCTAAACTCGTCTCATAGAATCAAAAAAATCAGAATTATTCTTGGTTGCCTTAATTTTGTCCAGCAAAAACGCCATAGCGTCCATATCGTCCATTGGATGCAATAACTTACGTAATACCCAGATTTTTTGCAAAACCTCTGGAGGAATTAGCAATTCTTCTCGGCGAGTACCTGATCGATTCACATTAATCGCAGGATAAATACGTTTTTCAGCCATTTTCCGATCAAGATGAATTTCCATATTGCCAGTACCCTTGAATTCTTCATAAATTACGTCATCCATGCGTGATCCCGTATCAATCAACGCCGTTGCAATAATAGTGAGCGACCCGCCTTCTTCGACATTTCTGGCAGCCCCAAAGAAACGTTTAGGTCGTTGCAGCGCACTTGCATCCACACCACCGGTCAGTACCTTACCAGAAGCAGGCACTACCGTATTATAAGCACGCGCCAGTCGCGTAATGGAATCGAGCAATATGACAACATCTTTCTTATGTTCAACCAGGCGCTTAGCTTTCTCAATTACCATGTCAGCTACTTGCACATGACGCATGGCTGATTCATCAAAAGTGGAAGAAATCACTTCACCCCTGACAGAGCGGATCATCTCTGTTACCTCTTCAGGACGTTCGTCAATCAGCAATACGATCAGAATCACGTCTGGGTAATTGGCTGCGATGGCATGCGCAATGTGTTGCAACATCACGGTCTTACCGGATTTTGGGCTAGCAACCAGCAAACCACGCTGTCCCTTACCGATAGGCGCAATCAAATCAATAATACGGCTTGTAATATTCTCTTCAGCCTTGATGTCACGTTCTAGTATCAATCGTTCATCAGGAAATAATGGAGTCAAATTCTCAAACAAGATTTTTTGTTTAGAATTCTCTGGAGGCTCATTGTTAACTTTATCAACTTTTACCAACGCAAAATAGCGCTCACCATCCTTTGGGGGACGAATCTCACCATCGATTGAATCGCCTGTATGCAAGTTAAAGCGTCTAATTTGACTAGGTGAAATATAAATATCATCAGGACCTGCCAAATACGAAGTGTCTGGAGAACGTAAAAAACCAAACCCATCCTGTAATACTTCCAGTGTACCGTGGCCATAAATATTCTCACCTTTACGCGCCTGATTTTTAAGCAATGCAAAAATTAGATCCTGCTTTCGCATTCGGTTCGCGCCATCAATTTCATTTTCGATGGCCATTTTTACTAATTCAGTTACATGTAGGTTTTTTAGATCGGATAAACGCATGAAGAAGCTCGTGAAAAAAGAATACTTACTTGAAAGATAGTGACGCTAGGAGGAAAGTTGTTACGGACGGGATAATTAAATATAAGGTGTGGTCTTTACAATCTGTATCACCCACAAATCTATTAATCGTATAAGACTAGCGGGTTTAAATATGACTGTCAATAAATGCCGTTAATTGCGATTTTGATAATGCCCCGACTTTGGTCGCTTCTACATTGCCGTTCTTAAATAACATTAATGTCGGAATACCGCGAATGCCATATTTCGGTGGCGTTATTTGATTCTCATCGATATTGAGCTTGGCCACTTTAAGGCGCTCTCCATATTCACCCGCGATTTCATCAAGTATCGGCGCTATCATCTTGCACGGACCACACCATTCCGCCCAGTAATCAACCAGCACAGGAGTTGTCGATTGCAAAACTTCCGCATCAAAATTAGCATCAGTAACGTAATGAATATGCTGACTCATATAATCCTCATTCAAATTATTCAGTTTTAAGATTAGTAAACCCCAACATTATCTCAGAGATTGGGTTACGGGATTGCTTGGAATAGAGCTGTAAAAGAAAGGTATACACACTAATTTGCTATGCTATAGAAAAAATTGTTAAAAGGGAAGCATCATTTTTTTAAATACATCCAGAAAAGCAGATTGAGCAAAGTTTCTTTAAAAGAGATGGTCACTGCGTTGATTGATGGAATGCCACGATATGATCTGCTTCAAGCCTGATGCCTATTTTCTCACCAATTACATGATTATGATGGCTAGGCACTAACGCCAGCAACTTAGCTCCATCAGTGAGGCGCAATGTATATAGAATCTCTGCACCGCGAAATGCTTTGTGAATCACTGTTGCCTGCAGCGGACTGGCATCATCGTGAACAATATCATCCGGGCGCACTAACACGTCAAGCTTGCAACCACTATCGCAGGGTTGTGGAATTTCTCCAGTTAAAATTCCCAATTCAATTTCAACCTGCTGAGCGTTAATGACTCGGCCTGGAAGAAATACACCTTGACCGACAAAATTTGCCACAAAACGATTTACCGGGCGATGATAAAGATTAAAAGCCGTATCCCATTGCTGAATCTCACCTTGATGCATGACACCGATCTCATCGGCAATCGCGAATGCCTCTGCTTGATCATGGGTTACCAGTATCGCCGTAATCCCCTGATCCTTAAGAATCTCGCGCACTTCCATGCTTAAGCGTTCACGCAAGCTAACATCCAGATTGGAAAAGGGCTCATCCATCAACAACAATTCTGGTTTAGGTGCCAGTGCACGCGCAAGGGCTACCCGTTGTTGTTGACCGCCTGATAATTCATGCGGATATTTTCCAGATACACTGGCCAGTTGTACAACCTGCAACAACTCATCCACACGCCGTTCGCGTTCCGCTCTGGTTAATCGATGCAAACCAAAACCGATATTTGCAGCCACATCCAGATGTGGAAATAGCGCGTAATCTTGAAAAACCATACCAATCCGTCTTTGTTCCGGCGGCACAAAGATATCTGCACTGCTCACACAAACACCATTGAGCAAAATTTCTCCCGCAGACACCGGCTCAAAACCAGCGATACACCTTAATGCGGTAGTCTTACCACAACCACTCGGGCCCAGCAAACACCCGATAGTCCCTCTCTGCAATGCCAGAGATAAATCATGAATAACGACTTGCTCGCCATAAGTTTGCCGGATATTGTTAAGCTGCAGCAGTACGGTACTCATCAATTCACTTCTCAGTTTGACGCATAAACAAGAAAATCGGTATCAATCCAGCCAGCACAAGGGTTACAGCAGGCAGAGCCGCTTGCTCCCACTGTCCTTCCGAAGTCATCTCAAAAATCCGGACAGCCAGCGTATCCCAACCGAATGGACGCGTCATCAGTGTGATCGGCATCTCTTTCATGACATCGACGAACACTAAGGTGGCGGCCGTAAAAATACCGGGCTTCAATATCGGAACATGCACTTTTCTTATCATTGCCCAGCCATGCAATCCGAGGCTCATTGCTGCCTCATCAATGCTATGTGTAATACGCTGCATGGCGCCATCAATGGGATAATGACTGACTGCCATAAACCGTATCAAATAAGCAATCAACATAGTAATCAGTGTACCTTGAATCAGTTGTCCTGTTTCAATCTGAAACCAGCGCAGCGCTAATTCACTGAGCTGTCCGTCCAACCAAGTAAGCGGCACATACACACCAATCGCCAAAACTGTGCCGGGCAATGCATAACCAATGGTTGCGGTACGTACTGCATACCGCATGGCTGACCCAGGATAGCGCCGTGAAGCATAAACCATGGTAATCACAACCAAGCAAGTCAACAATGCGGCCAAACCAGACAATGATAATGAATGCCAGAGAAATTCCAAATACCGGGCCACGTCATAATCTGGTGTAAACGACTGTATGGCCCAAATACACAATTGCGTAACCGGTAACAAAAATGCCAAAAACAATACGCACAGAACAAAACCGGTAACCAACCAATTATGCCAGCCTGTAAGCTGAATACGTTGCGCCCGCTCAGTTCGTTTATTTTCAGCATAGCGCATGCGTGACCTGAACTGCTGCTCCAGAACAATCACGACGAAAACAATAATAATCAGCAACGAAGCCAGCTGAGACGCTGCATGCAACGAAAACATGCTAAACCATGCCTTGTAAATGCCTGTTGTAAACGTATTGTAATTAAATACCGCGACCGTACCGAAATCTGCCAATGTTTCCATCAGCACCAGCATGATACCCCCGGCTATCCAGGGGCGTGCCATCGGCAACACCACCTTGAAGAAGCCTTGTTTGCGGTTTAATCCGAGAGACTGCGCCACTTCCAGCGAACGCTTTCCCTGGCTCAAGAAAGCATTCCGTGCCAATAAATACACATAAGGATAAAAAGCCAGAGTCATAACAATGATGACCCCTGCCCTGCTCCGTATATCCGGGAACCAGGATAAGTCGTTATCCAGCCAAGTACGTAGTGTGGTCTGTATGGGACCGGTGAAATCAAACAGACCTAATGCAACAAATGCCGTCACATAAGCCGGTATCGCCAATGGTAACAACAAAGCCCAGGAAAAAAAGCGGCGGCCAGGAAATTCATAAACAGCCGTAAACCAAGCCAGACTGATGCCCAGCAATGCAGTACCAACGATCACGCCCAATGCAAGCCAAAGCGTATTGATAAGCAATAGTGGCAGCGTAGTTTCAACCAGATGCTGCCAAATATCACTGGCAGGCGCAAAAAAAGATGAAACGATCACGCCAACAGGCGCCAGCACCAATGCTGCTGCTATAAAAGGAACCAGACGCCAGATGGTCATTTAGAGGTAGGGGCAGGATGGCGCAGAAAAATTCTTCTCTGAATGGGTTCTATTTTCTACCAACCCATTCGGTCTGAATTATTCCTCGCACTCTCATTGATAATTTACCGGTAACCTGCACGATCCATCAATTTCACAGCGGTTGTCTGTAATTCACCGGCTTTAACCAAATTCATAGGATTTTGCTTAAAACTGCCCCAGGCCGCAACAAATGGATCCACTTTAATTCTTGGATTTGCTGGATATTCCATATTTACATCAGCAAAAAGATTTTGCGCTTTATCGGATGATAAAAATTCCAGCAATTTAATGGCAGCTTGCTCATTCCGGCTGTATCGCGTTATCCCTGCGCCTGAAATATTGACATGCACGCCACCGTTATTCTGGTTTGGCCAAAAAACTGCCAAGGGTAAGCTGGGATCTTTTTGCATTAACCGGCCAAAGTAATAGGTGTTGACCAAAGTCACATCACATTTACCGGCTGCAACAAATTCCAAAGCCCGTGTGTCATCCGACAGCGGATCTGTTGCCAAATTGGCTACCCAGCCTCTGACAATTTTCTCTGCTTCAGCTTCACCATGTTCCGCAATCAACATCGCTACCAGAGATTGGTTATACACTTTCTTCGAAGTGCGCAGACATAGCCGTTTGCGCCACTTGGGATCAGCCAGATCTTCATATGTGGAGAGCTCAGAAGAGTCCATCTTTTTTGTGTTATAAATCAATGTGCGTGCGCGTATTGACAAGCCAAACCATTCATTACCGGGGTCCCGTAAATGTGCCGGAATATTGTTCTCCAGTACATCTGATTTAACAGGTTTCAGCAATCCTGCCCGCGCAGCCGCCCAAAGATTACCGGCATCCGCTGCTATCAGCATATCAGCCGGAGTATTTTTCCCCTCGGCTTCCAATCGAGCAAGTAATGCACCTTCATTGTCCGTTGTATATTTGACCTTAATCCCGGTTTCCTTGGTAAATGCGTCAAACATCGGTTTGATCAATTGCTCAATCCGCGCAGAATAAACCACCACCTCTTCGGCATGTGCCGAGTGCGTGACAAACAAAGAGAAAAGGAACGAAACTGCGACAACAAAACGGCTTGTGTTAAATCTTGGCATGACAAAACTTCCAGGAAAAATGTTCATAGGCTCGACACATCATCGTCGTTTACTATATTATGAATACGAATAATTATCAATTAAATATCTCAGGCTTAGGATCTTACGATTACAACTATTTTTCAATTACTGGCTGAGGCCATAAATCCAAATCTTTTCGTCCCACCAGTGGCAATCTGATTGCTGGCGAGTTCCAATTAGCACCAAACGACAGGCCCAACAGATTGAATTCAATGCCTTCAACAGCGCTGACCAGAACACCCATCAAACCAAAAAATGAAATCTGAAAGCCGCTGCCACTTGGTGCTTGCGAAATTAGCCGATAGCCCAGATAATCCTTACCGATCGCCGTTGGCGGCAGATCAAGCTGAAGTTCCGGTACCGACCGCGAAACCCAGGCCGTGAATGTATTGGAATTGGGTCCCGGCCAAATCGTATACTCTTTAGCATAAGGATAATTCCGTGCCGCTTGATCAATTTTCTCAATCAGTGCATCCACGCCATCACCTCGTTTCTCCAGCAATATTTCGGGCATATTGCCGTACCAGCGCCTATCGGGCACATTCTCGTAAATCACTAATACCGGCATTTTCCTGCGTTGCAACCATCCGATTACTTCATAGATGGTATAGGACTTTGCTTGAGCGGGTTTCACCGCAATCCAGGTATGGATTCCCAAATAACCCCGCCAGCTATAAGCACGCGCACCATAGATCTGAATAATCGCTTCCGGCGTTGTAACAGGATCAGGTGCCAACCCAACCGGTTCACGGCTGGCATTCCACCAGTACTGAGCCTGCGCATGATCAGGGATAACTACTAATGCTATGGAGTTCAGTAAAAGGAGAAAGGGAAATACAACTTGCTTTTTAAACATTTCTGAACGTATCCACCACAAGTAAAATCGAACCACACAGACAATCTAGGAAGCTGTCCGAAAATAGAGCGATCTACTGCAGAAAAGCTTTCCCTCGCTACGATCACTATTCTCGGACAGTCTCTCCTAAGTCTAATACAAGAAACTCGCACTACCGCCCGGAACGTTTACCCAGTATCTCCGGCAAATCCCGAAGAAACCGCCCGGCACCGGCCAACTGGCGGCGCAGCATAACCCAGTCTTCGGCACGCTTTCTTGCATCCAAACAACGTATCAGACGCACTCTGAGCGCTACATCCTGGTGATTCAATATGGCCGCCCACAGCGTATCATCCACGTTATAGATTTTACCTGCCAGCAGACAAACAGGGATTACCTGCTCAACCGGCACAGCCAAATCACTAGCGATAGCCCGTACCGCAGCAGTGATGTTGACTGCCTTGATATCCTGCCGATTTGTCAAATCATAAGGAGGGTGCCATTCATTCACCGGCCGCAAGCGATCGATAAAACTCGCAACAACCAGCAATGGTGGCGGGCGGCGATCCATTCGCACGGCCTGGGATGCGCGCAAAGCATCAATGCAGTTACGCTCAGCCTGCCGATCGGGGCGATTAGCCGGACTAATCCACAAAATCAAATCGGCATTCCCGGCTGCTACCAATATTTGTTTATCGTCAAAAAATGAACTATCAAATCCCGGGCTATCGAAGATCAATGCCTGGGTTAGCCCTTCACGTGACAAAGTGAATGGCTGAAGTGCTTGGGTCGTATCAGGCAATACATCCGTGGTGGTTGTAAGTTTCCCAAACAAGGCATTGATCAAACTGGATTTACCCGCATTGGACCGTCCAAGAACAAGAATACGCAATGGCTCAACAGTTGATTTTGCCTTTTCCTCAACTTGTTTCAGGTCTGCTTGGGATTCCGGTGTTGGTAATGTTGCAGACTCTTCGTCGCCCAGCGGTAGACGTCCGCTATACAGATCTATCGCGTAATAGCCCACCTTGCAGATATAGGCACGCAAAAACCAGCGGTGCAGTTCATCCCTGGCCTGATCAAAACTACGCTCGCGCAAATGCCGCCAGGCTTCGCCAAGCAAGGCATTGACCGGATTGAAAATGATGCTGCCTGCACGGTAGATATTCACTATTTGTTCCGCCTTGGCCTTCCAGCGTTGTATCCGGAACAGATCACCGATAGTCAGGCGATTGCTAAACGGTATTTTTTCAGCGACATCCCGGCGCAAATCACGGCTCGCACGTTCGATAATCAATAAGGTATGCGGCACAGTCAATTCGAGCAACGGCTTTTCAACATTCGGATGATAACAATGTGCAACGGTTTGCAGCGCTTTCTGCCCCAGTTCCAGCACCCATGTGCCGTCTTCAAGCGGCCAATCCTCCGGATTACAGGTTTCAGCCAATGCTTCGACTTTTTGCCACACAACTTCCGCGCTCGGCGGCCAATCCGGATTAGGCTCGGTAACCGTATCCGTTAATAATTGTCGCTCACGCCGCACCAGCCATTGCTGCAAACCGTAACCCAGACCGCCGCATACCACCATCGCAATCAACCAAACCTGTAAATTGCCGCTCTGCCACAACCACAACACCCCAAAGCCAAGCAGCGCCAGCACAGGCAATATCAGCAGAATAAGTACCAGTAATCGTAGCGGATCAACGGCTGGAAGTGGCGCTTTCATCCCGATTTACCCCGCAAACGCTCCTTAAGTAGCGATGCACCGCGCTCCAGTTCATCCGCATAGATGCGTCGCAATGCCTCAGGATCGACATTCAAACCATCCTTACGCCGGATAAAGAAATAGATTGCTGCCTTGCCTAGTGCATACGTAGTAGCGCCACTCGAACTGGCGCCCCACACTGCACCCACCGTTTGCCCCCAGAAAGGAATCACTTTAACCACCGCCCGGCTCAGCAACCGTAGCAGATAACTGGATGCAATCCCCGCACCCATCAACCCTAAAAATTCTGTTAGGGTGCTTTTATCCCAACGCTGGCCATACAGAATCGCCAGGCTATGCAAGAGTTTGGCCTGAACCGCCGACACCGCCACCAGATCCACCACCGGCAAAGCACCCAGACCTGCCGCTGCAAGCGCATACCCCGAAATTTGCTGGTGCGCAGTGCGCGCATACAAATCATGCACTTCTTTATCGCCACTGAGTTGTTGTTGCAAGCCTAACGGCAAAAGTGACTCAATCGCCTGCCACAAGGCTTCCAAGCCATAATCCGGCGGCTCAAAGCCATCTTCCAGCAATGTCAAATCGACCGCCACCCAGCACATCGGGGAAAAACCCGGTAATTGCTTTAAAGCATCCCGTTGTGCCAGCAAAGCGCGGCGCAAATCGAGTGGAATAGTTTCCGGCAAGGGGTCCTCGGCATACGGCCACGGATGAATATGTCCGCATCCATTGGGATAAAGCTCATGCAAACCGGTTTGTACAATCAGCAAAGGCCATTCAGGATGCCGCAGCCGGATGGTATGCAGCACATCAAATACAGCAGTCTGATTAACGTCAGCAACTTTCATCACAGCAACCAGCAAATGCGACTGAGACTCGCAATATTGCATATCATCGCTCGGATCATAGGAAACTTCTCCCAAGCCGCGCGTATCCAGAAACCTGACGATCGGTATGTCGGCTGGAAAATCATAAAAACGAGAATTACGCGTGCACGGTTGAAAACCATTGCCGATCTCGGCCGTTTCGCTACCGGTCAACGCCCGGATGATCGAGGTCTTGCCTGCCTGCGTTTTGCCCAACAGCCATAATACCGGAACCGGCATCTTCGCGCGCGCCTCGCGCAACGATGCTTCCAGCAACGACTTATCAACACTGGGTTCCAGCAGCGCCGTGCGGAGCTGCTCCCAGTAATCTGTCCAGTTTTTTAGATCGCTCAGTTTCATCACCCTGCCATCTTATCATCAGTGCATCGCGGATTTAAGTTGGAATAATCACTTATTGGTTCAAGATTCATCGAATTAATTTCTGCTTCCAGGGAAATTGAAGGCATAAAGCATCTTATTCCAACACTATGACCGTATTGGTGTACTGCTACGATAGCCGTCGGTAGAAGAGATTACGCAGGAAATTAATCACTACATTCGAATAAAAAGGAAATTATTTATGCGTCGCACAAAAAACACACAAAACTTTTTGTCTTTGACCGCCACTTTGGCACTCTTGGCTACAACACCTGGCAGCGCCACTGCCGGCATGGAACCATTTGTTGGAGAAATAAGCTATGTCGCATTTAATTTTGCACCGGACGGGTGGTTTCAATGCAACGGGCAAACACTGGCCATCAACCAGTACGCAGCACTTTACTCCTTACTGGGCACTACCTACGGCGGGGATGGCGTCACTAACTTTAAACTGCCTGACATGCGGGGAAAAGTACCGGTGCACCAAGGACAATCGCCAGGATACTCAAACTTCACGATGGGCCAAACCAGTGGCGCTGAAAATGTTACGCTCACAGCCACGCAACTGCCGGCACATTCTCATCCAGCTACTGCAGTTTCAACATCCACTTCTGCGGTTGCCCCCGGCGCTAGTGCAACGTCTACACTCAAAGCTGCCAATGCAACGGGTGACATGACTACTCCAGGCAGCAATGCAATTGCCACATCGTCTGCTGCCCTTACCAAGATATATTCCTCCACAACGGCGCCAAACGTGAACATGCACACTGGCTCCATTGAAACTACTCTGAGCGGCGTTAATGTGACGACCACAACCAATACAGCGGTCACAGTAGGCAATACCGGAAGCTCTCAGCCATTCTCAATCATGCAGCCCTACACAACGGTTAACTGCATCATTGCCTGGCAAGGCGTTTTTCCGTCGCGGCCTTAAACCGTAAAGAAATTTTATACGTGAAATAAGGAATCACCGGATTAACAAGCAATCAATGAATACACGCATCGATGACGCCCATTATCCGTGATTCCTGCTAACAAAAATGAAAAAAGCTTTACTGATATTTTTGTCTGCTGCGCTACTGTCTGAAAGCACTGCCGGTAGCGCAAATACACAACCGGACAGCAGCCAGGTGATGAAGGATGCGCAAGTGGCCCTGGCGGCTAGCGAATACGAAAAAGCCTTTGCCGGATACAATGCCGCTGCCAGGAATGATCAAAACGCGCTGGCACAATTCACCCTCGGCCTTTTTTACCAAAATGGCTGGGGACGCGCAATTGATAAGACCGCCGCCTGCCAATGGTTTGAAAAAGCCGCACAAGGCGGCATTCCGGTTGCGCAGCATCTGACCGGAATCTGTCTTGACGAAGGCACGCACCGCCCGGCCGATCCAACCGCGGCAGCTAGCTGGTTTCAAAAAGCGGCACAAGCCGGGCACTTTCATTCCTACTGCCATCTCGGCAATCTGCTCATGACCGGCAGAGGCGTGCCCAAAGATCCCGTCAAAGCCCTTGAACTCTGCCGTCCCGCTGCCCAGCAAGGCTCGATTCCGGCGCAACTCTGGTTGGGAAAATTTTATCTACAAGGTGATCCAGCCATTCAGGATAAACAGGAAGCTTACCGCTGGTTTACAGCCGCCGCCGAAAAACAAGCCCCTGAAGGCTTTTATTATTTAGGCATGCTTATGCAACAAGGGTCACCTGAAGGATACGCAGCGGAAAAAACCCGGCAACTGTTTGAACAAGCCGCCGCATTAAATTATGTGCCGGCTTATTTTCAGGCAGGCAAACACTTTTTTGCTGCAGAACCCGACCCGGAAACCAACCGGCTCCCGGCAGAACATCTGGCCAAAGCGTATTTGTGGATATCCGCCGCCATACAACGATCCGAAGATAGCGACGAGATTCTTGCTGCCCGATCAATCCGGCAGCAAATACTCGCCATCATGCCAGAAACCTGGTTAGCCGCGCTCGACCAGAAAATTGCACAACATTTAGGAAACTCTGATTAAGTTGATTACATTCATGGTTCGACAAGCTCACCACGAACGTAATCAATATATTACCGTTCGTCCTGAGCCTGTCGAAGGACTTAATCAGAGCTTCCTTTACAGCGAAGGTAAGCAAAAACATTTGATGAAATCCAATCGCACCGGTATCAAAATGACCACCTAAACACCAGTAACTCTTAAGGAACCTCTGAATAACTGTCATTTCGAGCAGAGCGAGAAATCTATCCTGTTGATTCGTGAAGATTCCTCACTCCGTTCGGAATGACAAAGATGGGTTATCCGGAGACTCCTTAAGTGATGTATTTACAACAACGGTTAATCTGCAGTTCTAAGGCATTTAAAGGAGCCACACAATGACGACTACTAATTTCGACAGCGGATCACTGGTCACTAATGATGGCGTTACTTCGGCCACCTATAGCGGATGGACATTCGGCGCCAGCAGCGCAATTGATTTCGCAAATGCCAACTCTGGAGAGCTTACGGTACTTTTGAATCAGTCCGGCGGACGATCGATTATTCTCAATTATAACGGTGCCAACGTAACCGATTTCTATTTCAACTGGAGTTTCACGCTTTTTTTATGAGCCGATGATTCAATTGTCTGGAATTTTGGATTATCGGGATTTTTTCTTGAGTGACAAAATAGTACTGATATCGACCCTGTTGACAGTAGGGAAAAAATCGAAATATATCCTTTAAATACAGTAAGATATGATTGCGGCGACGCACGGTTTTTGTTATAATTTCATCTGTTAAGTAACTGAAACCAATAATAAAAAAGGCATCGCCGCATGTTCATTCTACGCAATATCCTCTTCCCCTCCAACAGGAATTTAACCACCGTTGCAAAGGCGATGAACGAGGTGTCTGGTTTGTTTATACGCTCTGGCTGTTATCACTCATTTCACTTCTTCACGCAGCGCCAACCTATTGCGATGCTTGCAGGTATTGTTCGGGCTGTCGCTTAGTCAGCGCCGATTTTACATCTTCATGGCCTCATCAAAATTGCCTTGGTCACGCCTCTGGACGACGCTGTGTTCTCTGATACTCAGCCCGACGACAAAAGGACGGCCCCCGACACCACCAAGACCCAAAAGTTTTTCGGCCGCCCGTCTTTTTTTGATCATGCCAAGACCAATCAATCGAAATACCCCTGGTCACAAAATGTTGTGTCCATCGGTTTATTAAAATTGTCAAAGGCCGCTGGGCTTGCTTACCGCTGGCGTTTCGTTTCTATCACATGGAAAAAACGATAGCGACCAAGAAGGTTAGGGTGAGGGCAAGATACCATCGTTTCAAACCAAATTTGAGCAGGCCATCGAAATGCTGCTGGAAATTTCTGCCGCTTTTCCTGGCACCCCATTGCTGATCGTTACCGATAGCTGGTTTGGAAACGACGGCTTGCTTAAACCGATGCGCAAAACCGTTGGACAGCCTGTCTAGCTTTCCAGATTGCGCGTCAATACCACTTTGTTTGCGTTACCACCCGAACACCAAAAACATCAGCTCGGCCGATCCAGAAAGTATGGCGACAAGATGGGCAATGCCACAACGCTGGCCAATAAATTCCATGAACGCGCTACCACTTATTCGGTTAACCTCTACGGCAAACAACGCGATGTTCTGGCCTTTGACAACATCATGATGTTGAAAACACTCAAATGTGCCGTGCGCGTTGTTTGGATCTATCGAAGATCACAATGGGTCGCACTCTTTACCACCGATCTCGATCTCACCGTCGAGCAGATTATCGAATACTACGGCGCACGCTGGAAAATCGAAGCCGCTTTCAAAGAGATCAAGCAGGAAATCGGTAGCTCAAAAAGCCAAACTCGAAACTACCATGCCGTTACCAATCATCTCAACTTCTGCATGATGGCCGCCACCGTAACCTGGATTTATGCCGATCACCTTGATAAAACACCGCAGCGTTGTTACGCTGTTAACAATCGAAGTCACTTTGCCTTTTCCGATGTCAGAAAACTGATTACTCAGGCTGCGCTCAATAAGGATTTTGTTAGCTTTTGCCCTAAACCAGATAAACCCATTCTTAATTCTTTTATCGATGCATTATTGCGTATGGTTGCTTAGCGAAAATGTAAAGTTTAGTGCAAAACGGTGAAACTTCAGTATTTCAAATCTTCCGATGGCTCCGATTTTCAGCTCAATTCATTCAAGATTGACAATGGCCCGAATGGCGCCTCAAGTTCTTTGACCATTGCCGGTTACCGGGATGGCGCTTTGATCGTTAGTGCGGAATCGGTCAATTTAACCAGCAGCGATGCGGCTGGAAACATCAGCTATACTCAGCAAGATAACGCAGGAGCAGAATATAGCGGATTGCTGGCGTTCAACTCTGCATTTAACAATGTTGACGAAATACGTTTTGTTTTTGGTAGCCTGGTAGAACTGACCGTTGATGATATTGACATCTCAGCAGCGGTTGTCCCGCCCACCATCACCTCAGCCACTTACGACGCCAGCACCAATTCGCTGGTTGTGACTGGTACCAATATGACCGCAACTTCCGGTGCTTTGAACGACATCGATGTCTCAAAACTGACATTGACCGGACAAGGCGGCGCAACGTATACGCTTACTTCGTCCAACGTTGAAATCGATTCAACCACTCAGTTCACCGTTGCTTTAAATGCTACCGATCAGATTAACGTGGAAGGATTACTGAACAAGAACGGCACTTCTTCGGTAGGCACAACCACCTACAATATCGCGGCAGCGGCTGACTGGAATCCTGCGCAAACTGGTAATGCGGATGCTACCGGCAACGCAATAACCGTCAGTAATGTACAAACGCCCGTCATCACTTCAGCCACTTACGACGCCAGTACCGGCAGTTTAACTGTCACCGGATCAAATTTAGTAAAAGCCAGCGGCGCCACCAATGATATCGACGCCTCAAAACTCACGTTTACCGGCGAAGGCAGTGCCACCTACACACTGACCGATTCCGCTGATGTTGAAATCACGTCCGGCACCGCTTTCACCGTGACACTGAGCAGTACCGACAAGGCCGCCGTCAATCAAATTATCAACAAAAATGGCACCAGTTCAACCGGCGCGACAACCTATAACCTGGCGGCTGCCGATGACTGGAATACGGTAATTGGCAATACCGATATCTCGGATGCAACCGGCAACGGCATTACCGTCAGCAACGTAGCCGCTCCCACGATCACGTCCGCCACTTACGATGCCAGTACCGGTGCATTGGTAGTCACCGGTACCGGTTTCTTGAAGCTAAGCGGAGCAACCAATGATATTGATGTCTCCAAATTTACGTTCACCGGCGAAGGCGGCACGACCTATACACTGACCGACTCCGCCGATGTCGAAATTACTTCCGGCACGGCATTCACCGTGACTTTGAGCAGCACCGACAAATCGGAGGTCAATCAAATCGTCAACAAGAATGGCACCAGTTCAACCGGTGCCACCACGTATAATCTGGCGGCTGCGGAAGACTGGGCGGCGGGTGCCGATGCCTCTGTTAATGTGGTCGATGCTACTGGCAATGGCATAACAGCATCCAGTGTGGCTACACCGGCCATCACATCGGCTACTTATGATGCCAGCACCGGCACACTGATTATAACCGGCGCCGGTTTCTTGAAAAGCAGCGGCGCAGCGAATGATATTGATGTTTCCAAATTCACGTTCACCGGCGAAGGCGGCACGACCTATACACTGACCGATTCCGCCGATGTCGAGATTACCTCCGGCACGGCATTCACCGTCACATTGAGCAGTACCGACAAGGCCGCCGTCAACCAGATGATCAACAAGAACGGCACTTCCTCAACCAGCGGCACGACTTACAATCTCGCTGCGGCGGAAGATTGGGCCGCCGGTGCGAGTGCGGCGGTTACTGTGGCCGACCTCACCGGTAATGGCATTACCACTTCCAACGTTGCCGCACCAGCCATGACTTCGGCCACATATGACTACAACAGCAATGTGCTAACAGT
This sequence comes from Nitrosomonas sp., assembly GCA_016708955.1. Taxonomy (GTDB): domain Bacteria; phylum Pseudomonadota; class Gammaproteobacteria; order Burkholderiales; family Nitrosomonadaceae; genus Nitrosomonas. Next base: position 105,192 of record JADJES010000024.1, on the reverse strand, counting down.
TACAGGAACCGGTTTTCTGCAGAAAAGCGGCGCCAGCAACGACATTGACCTTTCCAAGCTGACGATTACCGGAGAAGGCGGCGCAACCTACACGCTCACCACTGCTACGAATATAGAAATCACCTCAGGAACTTCTTTTTCAGTAACACTGACCGGCGCTGACTTGATCAATGTTGAGACATTGCTCAATAAAAACGGCACATCAGCGGTAAGCAGCACGACGTATAACCTGGCCGGAGCCGAAGATTGGGCAGCAGGAGCCGATGCCGCGGCTACCGTTGCCGATCTGACCGGCAACGGTATTACAGTCAGCAACTATGCGGCACCCGCCATTACTTCCGCTACTTTTGACGCCAGCACCAACGTACTGACGGTCACAGGGACCAACCTGGTTTCCAACAGTGGTGCCGCCAACGACGTGACGGTTTCACTGCTCACGTTAACCGGTGAAGGCGGTAGCTACACACTGACCTCGTCGGCTGTCGACGTCACTTCGGCGACCTCCTTCAGCGTCACGCTGAATGCAGCCGATCAATTGGTGGTTCGTGGATTGTTGAATAAGGATGGCACGACTTCTTCCGGCGCAACCACCTACAATGTCGCGGCGGCTGAAGACTGGATGGCTGGCAGTGCCGCTTCGATCGCTGTCGCCGACCTGACAGGCAACGGAATCACGGTGAGCAATGTCCAAACGCCCGCCATTACTTCAGCCACTTACGATTCCGACTCCGGAATACTGGTTGTCACTGGCACCAATCTCTTCAATAAGGCCGGGGCCAATAACGACATTGACATTTCCACGTTAACATTAACCGGTGGTACCGCAAGCGCGACCTACACCATTACCAGTGCCTCGGATGTGGAAATCACTTCGGCGACTTCTTTCAGCGTAACGCTATCCGGCGCAGACAAAACCAGTGTCGATGCTTTGCTGGATCAAACCGGCACGACTTCTTCCGGCGGATCCACCTACAATCTGGCCGCCGCAGACAACTGGCTGGCCGGTGCCAATGCAACCCCCGATATCAGCGATGCAACCAATGCGGTCACGGTTTCAATCAATCCGCGGATTACTTCAGCAACTTATGATGCTTCATCCGGCGCGCTGGTCGTTACCGGCACCAATCTGCAAGCCAATGGCGGCGGTTTCGACATCGATGCATCCAAATTAACTTTCACCGGCGAAGACAGCACAACCTATACGCTGACCGATTCCGCCGATGTCGAAATCACCTCCGGCACGGCTTTTACTGTCACGCTCAGCGCCACCGACAAAGCGGCCATCAATCAGATCGTCAACAAGAACGGCACCGCTTCGACCGGCGGGACTACTTACAATCTGGCTGCGGCAGATGACTGGGATACCAATGTCACCACCGGCGATACCTCGGATGCCAGCGGAAATGGCATCACCGTATCCAACGTAGCCGCACCCGCGATCACCTCGGCAACCTATAATGCCAGCACCGGCGCACTGGTAGTCACTGGTACCGGCTTACTGAAAAGCAGCGGCGCGGCAAATGATATCGATGCCTCCAAGTTCACGTTCACCGGTGAAGGCGGTGCGACTTATACACTGACCGATTCCGCCGATGTCGAGATCACTTCCGGAACAGCATTTACCGTAACCTTAAGCACTACCGACAAAGCCGCCGTCAACCAAATCATCAATAAAAATGGCACCGCTTCGACCGATGCCACTACCTACAATCTGGCTGCTGCAGAAGATTGGGCCGCGGGCGCTCATGCAGCGGTCAACGTGGTCGATGCCAGCGGTAACGGCATCACCACTTCCAATGTTGCCGTACCCGCTATCACATCGGCCACTTATAACGCCAGCACTGGCACATTGGTTGTAACCGGCAGCGGTTTCCTGAAAGCAAGCGGCGCCGCCAACGACATCGACGCTTCCAAATTCACGTTCACTGGCGAAGGCGGCGCAACCTATACACTGACCGATTCCACCGATGTCGAGATCACTTCCGGCACCGCATTCACGATCACCTTGAGCAGTACGGACAAAACCGCGGTGAATCTCCTTTTGAACAAGGATGGCACAGCCTCCACCGATGCCACAACCTACAATCTAGGGGCAGCGGAAGACTGGGCGGCAGGTGCCGATGTGGCGGTCACTGTTGCGGATCTGACCAGTAATGGCATTACTGCAACCATCTCGGTTTCTTCATCCGGCGGCGCAAGCGGGGGCGGTGGCACGAGTACAACGACTACCACCATTGACGGCGTGGTTACCCAAACCACCATTCAACCGGACGGCACTGTAGTAACAACTATCCCGGCCATCACTGCAGAACGGCAGGATGATCCTGCTTCGTTATTCAATGATTATGCGGATATTCCCGTCATCACCAATACCGCGGGGGATGCCCTGTTGACCGCCAGTTTGCCGGTCGGGGTAGGTTTGAGTATTGCAGGTCAGACAAAGGAATTGAGTCTAACAGATGCCCAAAATGACCTGATCCAACGCATCGAGCAAAAAACCGGCGTAAATACCGGTGTTAGCCAAGAAGCCATCCGGCATACCGAGGATTTCCTATCCTCATTGGCCTCGGATGAACAAGTTATTGTGCAAGTGGTTACTCCGACAGTCAGTGATAATCGGGCACCGGGAGTGCCCATTGTCATTACCGGATCGAATCTTACCAGCAGTAGTAAACAGATCCTGATCATTGATACCAGCAGTCTTCCATCCGGCACTGTCATCCAACTGGATAATGTCGCGTTCGCATCGATTATCGGCGCTGTACGGGTGATAGGCGGTAGTGGCGAGAACTTTGTAGTAGGCGATAATCACAACCAGTTCATTGTCCTGGGCGCGGATGACGACATTTTGTCCGGCGGCGGCGGTGATGACACAATCGGCAGTCTGGGCGGCAATGATCAAGCTTCCGGTGATGCGGGTAATGATACTGTTTATGGTGGCACCGGAAATGATTTGCTAAGCGGTGGAACCGGCAATGATCGGCTCAACGGCGGTTTGGGTTTTGATAACGCAGTTCAAGCAGGACAATTATCCGATTATCGGGTTGCAGTGCATGGCAACGCGATCACGCTAACGCAGAGTAATGGCGAAATCGATACACTGACCGATGTTGAGCTAGTCCGTTTTGCCAGCGGCCCCAGTCTGGCGATTGCCTACTCTGAGGTTGAAGCGGTTGTCCATCATCTGGCTAAGACCTGGCTGGAACGCGATTTGACGGCTGCCGAAGGCAGCGCGGTACAAAACTGGGCAGGCGCAACACCCGATGATATTTTAGCGGCCTTCCACAGCTTGCCTGAAGCTCTAGCATTTCAAGATATGACCCGCGATGAATTACTGGCCGGTCTGGAAACGAATCCGAACATTATCCGGGTGGATGCAATCCGTGACTTTATTGGCGGCGATGAAGATAATCAGGGTTATTTGCCGCTAGGACTTGCCATGAATGCCGATGGCGGCGCAGGTTTTGATGTATTGCGCATGCTGGGTCATCGTGACGACGTGCATCTGGAGTTTGTCGATAATCGTCTGGAATTGACACAACTCAGTAATGGCGCCATGTTCAGCATTAAGAGTGCCGAAATGATTACATTCGACAACAATGAAACCGTCGTGATTGCGCATAATCAAACCGAAGGTACTTTAGCGCGCCTAGTGCACAGCTTCTTTAACCGCGATGCCACTGCAGCGGAATGGCAACTCGGACGCGAAACACTGCAACAGCCTTACGATCCGGATGCAATTCTGGACTGGTTCCAGCAGCAGGCCGGTTTGCAAGATCTATCCGATACCGACTATGTGCAAACGATTTATACCCAGACATTGGGACGATCTGCAACCGGCGATGAACTCGATCTGCAATTATCTCGGCTGGAAAGCAACCAAATAGATCGCAACTGGCTGCCGGTTGAGATTGCACAAAGCTCCGAAGCTGTCACCCATCTGATTGGCAGTGTCCTATTGCAGGACGGGTGGGTATAGTTTCCAGGGAATCTCTAATAACTGTCATTTCGAGCAGCGCGAGAAATCTATAGCGTAAATACGGTTCATCCGGCAAGTGCGTACTTTTGGGTTTAACCGACAAGGACATAATTGGTTTCATGCAGCGCCATAATTTTGAGTTTAAAGAACTCGACATCTCTGAAACCATAGGCCATTTTGTGCAAAGTTTTTATCTTGTTGTTGGTACCTTCCAACGGCCCGGTTGATAAACCATTAAAATCGAAATAAGCCAGGATACCTGAGCGGTGTGCTGCAATAGTTTTAGAGAATTGCTTGAGCATGTTGACATCCGAAGCAGCGGCTTTTTTTACCCATTCATCCAATGCATTTTGAGCTGAGAGTTTATCCGGTTGATGCCAGATATTGCGTAACTCTTCTTTCATGTAATAGGCCGTTGCCAAGGGCTCATTGAGCTTTAATGCTTCGTCCAGACGTTGACGTTCATTGCGCTTGTCATCCAGGTTGTCAGGTTCTTCAGCAACAGCCAGCGAATGCCCTTCAAAACGGGTTTGCCCAACCCATTTTCTGCTTCTCGTTGCAGATCATGACGCAGTTTTGTCAACTTTTCGTTGAACAGCTTAATAATATGGAAGTGATCGAACACTAGCGTTGCATCTGGGATATTAGCCCGCACCGCACTGATGTATGCTGGCCCCATGTCGGTCGCAACCGCTTCAATCCGTGCACCGATCGTTTCAAACGCTTCCAAAACGGAATCAGTGCATCGGCACCTTTCCCATTGCCAACAAAAATCACTGCCCCACGTTGAAGATCCAGAACTATCGTTAAATAACCCAGCTTCTTGCCTTGGTATATTTCATCCAGCGCAATGCGTTTTATCTTGGCCAATTTCGGCAACCGATAACGTTTATTCAGATTGTCCTTCTGTATTCCCTTAACCAGATCCCAGCTCACTCCAAGATGGCGTGCTACTGCCTGGATGGTCATGTGCCTAGAGAGATCCAAAACCAATCTTTCGAAAGAACGTGTATAGCGCTTGTGCTCATCAGCAAACTGTATCTTTACCTGACGAACTGCTTGGCATCGGGTGCATTCTACCCGCTGAACTGGAAGGTCGATATAGACTGCTTTTTGACCTACCGGTACTGTCCTGAAGCGTCTAACCAACTTTCCCCGGCAATGTATCTCGCGGCTTTTACATACCGGACATCTCAATCGCCAATGATCCGCTTGTATTGCAACAACTATGACACCCGCAATAAAACAAGTGCTTTGATAAAAATAACCAACTATACCAAAGGCGTGATACAGCAAACTGGTCGACATGTTGAAAAAACCTCTTCGTTGAAAATCAGAGATAATTTCAACCTTTAATTCACTTTATTTCAACATGCATTTCTGACTAACAAGTACGCACTTGCCGGATGAACCGTAAATACGACAAGATTCCTCACTGCGTTCGGAATGACAAATGCTGGTTATTCAGAATCGACTTCACCGGGTAAGGTTGTCGGCGATTTGACAGGATCAGACAACAATAACGAAGAAAAACACACTCAATCAAACCCGAGGCCCCATTTATCGGGACACAATCATACCGCGAAGTGCGGACGCTAGCGGGGCTTCTCCAGCGTTTCAATCAGGAAGAGAATTTTGGCGGCCATCGAGTAATCCAAACCCGGCGTATCGGCAAGCGTGCGGTCGCGGTTTCCAGGGCATACACACCGCGCAGCGCACTGACAGCAACCGCATCACGCCTTGAAAAAATGAGCACTACGCCCCCAAACTGGTCGCCGTCCCTAATCGCTGAAAAACCGCTTCAACACTTGGATCATATAGTCATGATCCTGTACACCGGCGCTTTCGCGGATGCTGTGCATCGCCCACATCGGGCAGCCGACATCGACGCTGCGGATGCCGAGTTTTGCCGATGCGATCGGGCCGATGGTGCTGCCGCACGGCAGATCGCTGCGGTGCGAGTAGCGTTGATAGGGAACACCGGCTTCTTCGCACCACTGGATGAAATGCGCGGTGGAAACACTTTCGGAGCTGTAGCGACGATTGGCGTTGGATTTGATCACCGGGCCTTTGTTGACGAAAACGCGATGATCGGCGTCATACGCCGAAGGAAAATTGGGGTGATAGGCATGCGCCATGTCCGCGCTGATCAAGAAACTCTGCGCCATTGCGCGTGCCGTATCTTCGCGCTCCGGCGATGTGGCGATGCTGATGCGTTGCAAGACATCGGATAAAAAGCTGCCTCCGGCACCAACATGGGTTTCGCTGCCGATTTCTTCGTGATCGAAAAACGCGCACACCAGCGTGCTTTCGGCATTGTTCAGGATGGTATCGTCCAGCAAGGCTTGCAGCCCGGCGTGACAGGAAGCCAGGTTATCGATCTGACTGTCGGCGTAAAACTCCTGATTCGCGCCCCAGAATGCGCCTTTTTGCGTGTCGTAAACCGCCAAATCCCACGATCGAATTTGCGCAGCGCCGATGCCTGCCGCCTGCTCCAGCAACGCCATAAAATAGGGCTGTGGCAACTGCTTGGCTGTCAATTGCGCAAACAGCAGCGGCAATTCGTTCTGTTTATGCAGCTTCAAGCCATCTTCATTGACACTTCGGTTCATGTGAATCGCCAGATTCGGTAAGCGCAGCAATGGCCGGTCGAAGCGCACCAATTTGTAAGCAAGATTTCCCTGCTCGTCAAGGTAGCTGATCCGCCCGGCCAGGCTCAGATCGCGGTCAGCAAAGGTCGCGAGGATCGGTCCGCCGTAAATTTCGACACCAAGCCGGGCCAGGCCGTCGCTTGCAGTAGCGGCGTTCGGCCTGATGCGGAATCCTGGCGAGTCGGTATGCGCACCAACAATTTTGAAGCCCGATTCGGCTGGCGCTTTATTTCCCAACACGAACAGCACGATGGACGAATCATCGCGCACCACATAATATCGCCCGCCCGCTTGCAATTGCCATTTGGCTGTCTCATTGAGCCGAACAAATTGAAATGCTTCAATCACCGCTTCAATCGATGCGACCGCATGCCAGGGACTGGGGCTTTTATCGATGAAGTCCAATAAGTGCTGCACGTGCTGTTTATCTGTCATAATTTATTATTATAATTCAGTTACTTATATTATAATTCCTGTTCTCACCGTGCCAAATATACGTAATGCCGGATATTTAGTCAAACGCGCTACCGCGTCTTCAATAAGCCCTTTTTGATTAAAAATCGAGAATTACGCGGTGATTTTACCTTTCACCCCAATACGTGAAAGCAGGCATTGATGGTAAAATCCGGCAATCCCTGATAAAAACATTGCCGCATCGAAAGGAACCACAGTTTGCCGTACTATCCATTTAAATCCATCTCATTGGTTTTCCGATTCTTTTGTTACGCTTTTTTTCTATTAAATTCAACGATTTCTTATGCACTGATCATTGAAGCGAAAGCAATAGAGCAACACTTCTCAAAACTCGCTTCGTTTGGCTTGAGCAAAACTGAAACTGCCGATTTACAGCGCTTTTACATCGCACGGAATTATCAGCCGGTGTGGGTAACGCAGGAATCGGGATCATCTCTACTCGAAACAGCATTCACTTTCATCGCCAGCGCTGAATCAGAGGGGCTGGATAGTCACGACTATCAATTGCAACAATTACTACAACTGCAGCAGCAAGCCAGCCAGTCTTTACCCGCGGCGATAGATTTGGAAGTGCACACGACGCATGCGCTGTTGACATTGGCACGGGATTTATCACGCGGACGGTTCACAGCGGTTAAGGCTGATTCGGATTGGCATATTCCACAACTTGACTTCGATGCAGTTCCTTTCTTGGTCGAAGCAATCAAAACGAACCGGCTACAGCAATCGCTCAATGATTTATCCCCAAAGCAGCCAAGCTATCAATTACTTAAGAAAACACTGGCGCGCTACCAGACACTTCTTAGCAGCCATACAGAATGGATAACTATCCCCAGTACGCCATCCATACACCCGGGCACAACGAATGCAATCATCCCATTGATCCGCCAACGCATCGCGCAAGCGTATGCCGCCGATGGAATCGATGAATATCACCTTGCTCCCACAGAAAGCGCTCACTACGATGACGAGCTGGTTACGGCCATTCAGGCATTTCAAGCACAGCATGGACTAAATACCGACGGCGTTATCGGCAAAAACACCATCCGCGCCCTAAATGTCCCGCTTGATAGGAAAATTCGCCAACTGCGTATCAATATGGAGCGCCTGCGTTGGCTTCCGAGAAATCTGGGTGAACGCTACGTGCTGGTCAACACGGCCGGATTCCGCCTTACAGTCGTCGAAAAAGAAAAACCTGTTCTCGATATGCGCATTATCGTCGGGCGCGATTACCGTTCAACGCCTACTTTTAATGGCCGGCTCTCGCATATGATTCTGAATCCGTACTGGAATATTCCTGACAGTATTGCGCGTAAAGACTTACTACCGAAACAGCAGAGCGATCCGAGTCATTTCACCTCGTTAAATATCAAAGTTTTTCCGAGTCATGACCGGAATGCTGAAGCCATCGATCCGGACACGATCGATTGGCAAGCAATCAAACACAGATTCCCCTATGTTTTGCGCCAAGATCCAGGAAAAAACAATGCATTAGGCAGAATTAAATTCATGTTTTCCAATTCATTTGATATTTATTTGCACGATACGCCGTCCAAGTCACTTTTCCAGAGGGATATTCGCACATTCAGTTCCGGGTGTATCCGGCTGGAAAAACCGCTGGAATTTGCGGCATTTGCACTGGGTAAACAAGAGCTACCCGAGAAATTCCTTGCTGATATGGAAAACGGCCAAACCGCCACCGTGCATTTACCCAAACCACTACCGGTTTACTTAGTGTATATTACGGCCTGGATTGATGAGCAAGAAAAGGTCCACTTTTCGTCTGACATTTATGATCGGGATACGCGCGCTTTGCGGTATGCGCGCTGGTAATAATCGATTATTCGCACACATTCGCAACATTTTCAGGGAGAAAATAGCCGATGATACGAAACTTTCTAAATCAAACCCACTTATCCGAAACAGAACCAGAACTAAGCCGCCGCCACTTTCTAAAAGCAGGATTAGGCGCATGCACTTTGCTGACGCTACCAATGGCCGCAACCTCTGTTCATGCAGCAATCAAAAAACCCTTCGAAAAGAAACTGAGTTTTCTTAACTTACACACCGGCGAACGCACGCGTGCAACCTTCTGGGCCAATGGCCGCTATATTCCTGAAGGAATGCGCGCAATCAATCATGTGTTGCGCGACCATCGTACCGGTGACCGCTATCGAATAGATCCGGAGCTATTCGATTTTCTGCATCTGCTGCAACACAGGCTGAGAACCAATCAGGAATTCCATGTGGTCTCGGCATACCGCTCCCCTGCGACCAATGCCAAGTTGGCGGAACAAAGCGGTGGTGTTGCTAAAAACAGCATGCATACGCATGGAAAGGCCATCGACATTCGCTTACCGGGACGCAAGCTCTCCGATATCCGCGCCGCAGCGATGTCGTTACAAGCCGGTGGCGTCGGTTACTATCCTTCCTCCAACTTTGTCCACTTGGATACCGGCAATTTCCGTTATTGGTAGCGGGTTGAACAATCAACCATAGCGGCGGAAGCGCTGGAAAAACGGACTATCAGGACGATCACTGAATCAACTGCAATTCCGCAAAAATATCCGGGCTCCAGCGCACATTATCGCCTTCCTTGCGCCAGATCTGACCGAAATAGGCATCCAGATCCGTGTTAGTCACCTTCTGTCCACCAATGCTATAGCCCAGGATTTTCATCAGATTAATCGCGCTGCCTTTGCCAATCGAACCTTCCAGAAGAATCTTCGGCCTATCCTGCAACAAACGCACGCTACTCATGTAATCGTTTAATGCCATTTCGCCACAGGCCAGCCGGGCAAGTAGCGCGGGTAGTTTACTAACATCCTCGGCTGACACTTGGGGTAATCGCACCTGCGCATACAACTCCGCCATGCGTTGATCAAAACGGTCCCGTAGCCGCCTAGCCGGTATGCCGGCATAAATGCCCAACGGTTCACAGCGTCCGGTAACTACCGCACCAGCGCCGATAATCGACCCGCTGCCAATCTCCGCTCCACCAACCACAATCGCACCGGTCGATATCACCACATTGTCGCCGATGCGCAGAGTTACTGTTGTCCGGAGGGCAACGGCAAACCGCAACCATCCGTTATCAAACCATCATGAAAATTTAACCCCAGTGTCATCAAGCTGTCACTCCCACAGATTAAGATTTTTGAACAACAAATCACAGTAAAGAAGGAGACAGCATGAGCAGTAACTTACACCCAGATAGCAGGCTTAAATCCAACGATACTACCTGCAACGACAGCAATAATACAGCCATAACGGATATCATCGGACAATGCACGCTGACACGGCGAGAATTTCTCAAATCATCCGCCAGCGCCACTGCGGGTATCACCGCAATGACCGTTCTCGGGACAGCAGTGGTCGGCAGCATGGCGAACCTTGCCGAAGCGGCGCCATCACCGCTTGCGCCAATCAGTTTTAATCCGGTGGCGCCGAGTTTGGTGCCGATGACGGATGCAGTGACCGTACCGGAGGGCTACACCGCCAAGGTATTGATATCCTGGGGGGATTCCATTACCAAAGAACCGCATTGGGATACCGTTTCGGCGATGGACGAAGCCACCCAGTTGCATTGCTACGGCGCGCATACCGACGGCATGCATTATTTTCCGTTACCGGGGTTGGCAGGTAATAGCCGCGGGTTATTGGTCACCAACAGCGAATACTGCGATCCGCCACTGGTCAACAATATTAGCCCCGCCGCTGATTATGCCAAGGCCTCTATCACCCTCGAAATGGTGCGTGCGCAACAAGCGGCGCACGGCGTCAATATCGTCGGGATTGAAAAGAAACGCAATCAATGGACAGTCAATCGCAACTGGCCATTGAATCGCCGCATTACCGGCAACACGCCGTGCCGGATCAGCGGACCGGCAGCCGGTCACGCGCTCATGAAAACCGCGGCAGACCCAAGCGGCAAAAAGGTGCTGGGTACCTTGAACAACTGCGCGCATGGTTATACGCCGTGGGGGACTTATTTAGCCTGCGAAGAAAACTGGAACGGCTACTTTTCCAATGAAACCGGTGATGTTGTCGGTGAGTTGGACATCGATCGCAAATTCAATATTCTCAAGGGGCAAACGCGTTACGGTGTAGTAAAAGGCGGTTTCGGCTACCGCTGGCACGAAGTGGACGAGCGGTTCCGCGTCGACTTGCATCCTAATGAACCCAATCGTTTCGGCTGGGTGGTCGAAATCGATCCGACCAACCCTTGGAGCACCCCGGTCAAACGTACTGCAATGGGACGTATGAAGCACGAAGGCGCGCAAATAGTGATCGACCGCTATAACAATGTTGCTTTTTATATGGGAGACGATGAGCGCAACGAATATATTTATAAGTTTGTTTGCGCCAAAAAATGGAGCGGTAATCCGCAAGCCACCGATCCTAATATGCTGGATCAGGGCACGCTGTATGTTGCCCGGTTTAACGCCGATAGCAGCGGCGAATGGCTGCCGCTGGTGTGGGGAGAGAACGGATTGACCCCCGAGAACGGTTTTGGCAGCCAGGCGGAAGTATTGATAAAAACCCGCCAGGCAGCCGACCGGCTTGGCGCAACCATGATGGATCGTCCGGAATGGGGTGCGGCGCACCCGGTCACCGGTGAAATTTATATGACGTTGACCAACAACAGCCGCCGCGGCAATACGCCGGCATCCAGCAACAATGTCGATGGTACCAGCAACGCCGGCAGTTCCAATCCGCCGGTGGATAGCGCCAATCCGCGTCCGGATAACGACTACGGCCATATTATCCGCTGGCGGGAAGATAATGCGGATGTCCGCGCTACCGGTTTTAGTTGGGACATCTTCGTACGTTGCGGTGACAAGGTTTCGGCCAAGGCGCTTGGAAGCAGTTACGACTCAACCGGCTCCGACAGCTACAAAGGCGCCATCAACGGCGACGATTACGGCGCTCCCGACGGTTTGTGGTTCGACCGGGATGGCCGTTTGTGGATTCAAACCGACCAGCAAGGCGATGCCAAAGGCGATTGGATCAACATCGGCGGTAACGTCATGATGTGCGCCGATCCTGCAACCGGAGAAACCAAGCGTTTTCTGACCAGCCCGCCGAACTGCGAAGTGACCGGCGTGGTTACTACGCCAGATGGCCGCAGCATGTTTGTCGGCATTCAGCATCCGGGCGAAGATTGGCGAATCAACTTCACCGACAATTCAAGCTGGCCGGACAACGGTTTTAACGGACCGACCACCTTCACCGGAACATCGGTCTCTAAACCCCGTTCGTCGGTGATTGTCATTACCAAAGATGACGGTGGCGTGGTAGGCACCTAATCGTCATGCGGCGATCCCTCGGCGGCGCGAAACCGCCGGGGCTCGGCGAGTAGTTTGAACTGGCGGCAGCAGCAAATTAGCAAACCTTTAAAAACGATGCTCACTTCTCTTCCGGTGTTAAAAGCGGATTCAAATATAACGCTATCCTGACTGAACATTTAGCCGGTTTTCTCAGTAACCCACTTATTGAGCGTCGCCACCAAAAGATTCATATTGACGGGTTTGGAAAGAAAGTCATCCATCCCTGCTGCAAAGCACCGCTGACGGTTATCCTCGAATGCATTTGCAGTCAAGGCAATAATCGGCAGATGCGTTTTTCCGGTTTCCCGTTCCCATTGACGAATCTTTTCTGTCGCTTGATAACCATTCGTCACCGGCATTTCGCAATCCATCAGCACCAGCACAGGCTGCATCCCCTGCATGACCGCATTCACCGCTTCCTGGCCATTTCCAACAACCTCGCAGCGGAATCCCTGATTTTCCAATAAAGAGACGATTACCGTGCGGCTGATCGCATTATCCTCAGCCACCAAAATCAAACCGGCTTCCTGAGAATTTTTTTGCGCCGGTACAACACCGGTAATGGTATCGCCTGCGGCAAGATTGCCTGCATCGTCGACGCTGGCCGGGTTAACACGGATCTGGAACCATATTCTCGTACCTTTGCCTTCCTGGCTTTCGAACCCGACGCATCCTCCCAGCAATCGAGCCAAATTGTGTACGATGGAAAGACCAAGACCGGTACCGCCGTATTGCCGGGTTGTCGAAGCATCCACCTGAGAAAAAAGCTTGAACAGTCTATCGTGCTTGTCGGCAGGAATGCCAATGCCGCTATCGGTCGCGGTAAACTCCAGCATCGTTTCCGCTGATGCGCTTCTGATTTCGCGTGCCTCGATATGCACAAAACCTTGCGGCGTAAACTTGATGGCATTGTTAACCAGATTAGCCAGCATCTGGCTGATTCTGACCGAGTCCGAACAGTATCGCATTCGTGGTTTTCCGTGCCATGACACATTGAGTGCCAGTCCTTTCATATTCGCACTCTCGGCAAATAGTGCCGCCGTTTCCAGCATCAATTGTCCGGGATCAAAAACATGGCTTTCCAATTTGATCTGTCCGGCTTCAATTTTTGACAAGTCAAGGATATCGTTGAGTATGATCAACAAGTTGTTTCCGGAGGTCATGATTACCCGGGCGTAATCCAGTCGCTCGTTATCTTTGATGTCCGGCTTTTGGAGCAGGTAGGCCATGCCCAGAATGCCATTCAGAGGCGTCCGAATTTCATGAGACATGGTCGCCAGAAACTGGCTCTTGGCTAAATTAGCCGATTCTGCAGCAACCTTAGCCTGCCGGAGCGCTTCGCTGTTCGCACGCAATTGTGCCGTCTGCTCATCGACGGTTTCCTGAATCAGCAAGGTTCTACCCGTAGTCACTAACATCAATATCTGCAGCATGCTGGCCACCAGCAATCCACCAAAGCTCAGCGCCCAGGCCTGCCATGGCCGGTGCGCATTCAACCAGCTCGTGTCCGGAGAAATGATTAATTCCCAGCTACGATCAGCCATCATCAGCGTTGTCCGCCAATCAAGATTGGTATCCGTTGCACTTCCTGACGCTGAACTGAACAGCAATTGACGATCGCGGTGCCCGGCAGAATCTCGCAATTGAAAAACAATACCAGGCGCAGCAACGTGGCCGACGGCGAAGTTAACCATATCGGGAATTTTTAATGCACCCACCACAAAACCGATAAATTCCGGCGGATGTTCGGGGCCATTCTGATCAAAAATCTGGCGATGAACAGGATGCAGTACCAATATGCCCGCCTTATTGTGTTGGTCCTGCACCAAATTGATCAAACCGGTTGCCGCTGGCTGGCCGGAATGCCGGGCGCGGTCAATGGCTTCTGCCCGAACGGGATTGGAATAAATATCGTAACCGATTGCCCTTTGATTGCTTCCAAGCGGTGCCATATAGATCACGGCAATATACTCCGGCCGCTTGCTTGCAACAGTTAACTCGCCCTGGGCATTCAATTCGGTTATTTGGAACGGTTTCCCAGGAACATTTCCTGATTGGGCTCGCTCGAAGAGAGCCCGGTCTCGGTCACGTACAAGATAATTGTAGCTTAATCCTGCAATGCTCTGATAATCCTGCAATATCTCTTGAGTAAAGTAATCGAACTGCCCGTAGCTCATATCCGGATTCAGCTCGATCAAACGCCGCAAAGCCGATAGCGTTTCGTTGTAGGCATTGAAACGTTCCTGTAACTGGAAAGCGATGTTTTGCCCAATGCTCTGAATTTCGGCTTGCTGTTGCCTGTTTTCAAGTTTCGATGTGTTAATAGATCCCGTAACGATCAACATCACCAGAATCAGCGTAATGGGAGCAATGACGGCCTTTCGCGTTTTCCAGTAGGATTGGCTGCCGAAAAAAGCCAGCGACAACGGTGCGAAGACGAGCACACCAAAGGTATCGCCGGACCACCAGTTCCACCATGACCACGAGATACCGTCTGCACCGATCGCGCCGGAAAAGAACAGGGTCAGATGCGCGACACTGGCTGAGATCATGCAAGACAATGGGCCGCTCAGCAGAAAAAACGTGAAGATCTCTTGTTCCCGCATCAAAATTTGCCAGCGCTCCTTGACGAATCTGCGGACAAGCCAAGCACCTAGCGCGGCTTGCAGCATCGCACCCATTCCTAAGAGCGCCGCAATCAGGACACTACTCTGCGTTAGATCGTTCTGATTCCAAGCAACCCAGATATTGAGTCCCAACGAGCCAATCCAGATGCCCGGCAACAGGCGGTAACCCGACACCAGAGTCAATGCGAGCGCTAAACCAGCGGCAGGAAAAACCGGACTCGCATAACCCGGCGGAATCGCGAGTAACAATCCCAGGAAGCCAAATAGGACATAACCAATAGCCGCATAGGCATTGTGTCGTATGATCTTCAAAGACACTCCGGTTGATATTTGGATCTGATCCAGCATGCAAAGAACAATTTATTTTAGTAGAGGGTTTGCACGACCGATAGCGGACTAGGCCGTGAGGGCGTTGTGATTATATGCGGAAATCATAGCCTTGAAGTTAAAGGCTAGGCGTTTTTGTGATTCCGGAGACAATGATAGATTCAGCGAGTATTCTTTAAAACAACAAGCAGGCGGTTAATTGGGGGGTTATTTCTCAGACCGTTTGGAGAATCTAAGCTGAACGTGATTTTATGAGTGCGAGATCGGTTTGAAGTCATCGCTCATGACACAGATTGCTGCTGGTGCCATGAGCGTTACAGCCTCAATCACATCTGCGATTGCAAATAATTCTGTAGTCCTACTCTGTTGATCAATCCCAATTGCTGTTCCAGCCAATGCGCATGATCTTCTTCTGTCTCTGCAAGCATACCTTCGAGAATTTCCCGCGTTTGATAATCCTGTGCCTGTTCGCAAATCGCGACGGCATCACGTAACGCGGTGATCACCGAACGTTCTAGCATCAAATCGTTTTGCAGCATCTCCGGCACATCCTGGCCGATTCGCAGCGGGCTGCGGTTACCTATCACCGGCACACCTTCGAGCAACAAAATCCGTTTGATCAATTGATCGGCGTGTTGCTTTTCATCGTCCATTTCGTGATTGATGCGTTCGTACAGTTTGTTGAATCCCCAATCTTCGTACATCCGCGAGTGGGCAAAATATTGATCCATAGCGGTCAACTCCTCCGCCAGCAGTTTGTTCAGCAAATCGATAATTTTTTGATTGCCTTTCATGATGGTGCTCCTCTAATCTATTGAATGACAGGCGGCCCTTGATGCTGCTCTATCCAAGCACACAAGAGCCGTGAAGTATTTTGCAAACACCCGGCATTATACGAGTCAAAAACTACAAAAACAACAACAAATTATTGATTACAAACGATAATAATTCTTGATACCGTTATCATTCGTGATTTACTGGCAATTAACTGTTAAAACACCCCAGCACTTCCAGCAAATAATCCAAATCCTTTTCCGTATGTTCGGCGGAGACCTGCAAGCGAATTTCTTGGTCGCCTTGCGGCACCACCGGATAATTCAAACCGGTGGCGAGAATGTTGTGATCGAATAAATGTGCAACCAGCGCGGCGGTTTTCGCGGTATCGCGGATAAAAATGGGCACGATCGGATGTTCGCCAGTGAGTGTTTCAAAGCCGATCTGTTGCAAGCCGGTTCGCAGTTTTTGGCTGAAATGGCGCAATTGCTCGAGCAACCCCAAGCCTTCGTCGCTTTCCAGTATGTCCAGTGCCGCTAATGCCGCAGCGGCTTCGGCGGGTGTGATCGGGTTGGAATAGATATACAGTGGCGCGGTTTCGCGTAAATAGGCGATGGTGGTCGCGCTTGCCACGACGTAACCGCCGTTAACGCCGAATGCCTTGCCGAGCGTGGCTACCAATACATCCGCCTGGACGCCGGTGACTTCCTCGGTGCCGCGTCCGCTGAGTCCGATTGCGCCAATGCCGTGCGAATCATCGACCAGGGTGACGATCCCTTCCGGATAATCACTCTGGTACTTGGTACAACAAGCATCGAGTTCAGCCAGCGGCGCATGATCGCCGCGCATGCTGAAAATCCCATCGGTCACGACGCAAACGCGTTGATAGCGGTCGCGATTGGCGCTCAAGATGCTTTCCAGTTCGAGCATATCGCCATGCTTATAAATCGCCTTACCGGCGGGATGCGCGAGCCGGATCGCGCTGATGATGCAGTTGTGATTGAGCGCATCGCTGATAACCATGGTTTGTTCGGAAATCAATTGCGGCAACACCCCGACCATCGTGGCATACGCGGCACTGAACAACATCGCCGCCTCGCGGCCGTGGAACGCCGCCAAGCGCCGCTCCAGCTCGACGTGCGGTGCATACGTGCCGCTGATAAAACGCACTGCACCAGGCCCGGTGCCAAATTCTTCGACTGCCCGCGTCTCAGCCGCGATCACCGCCGGATGCCGCGTCAGTCCCAAATATGAATTCGAGTTCATGCGCAGAAACACGCGATCATTATAGCCTTGCAGCCGGTAACGCGGCCCGAGGCCATCGGACGGCGGCAGCACACCGCTGACGATTTTCTCATCGCCCTTGCGCACGCCTTGTTGCTGCAATTGATTGAGTTTTGCCTGAAACAGCGGTTCGATTTTTGCAAGCGTCATGACATCCTTCGTTTATTCGTTACGCAGTTTCGCCGTGATATGCCGCAGCATATCGTCCACCATCGCTGGCAAATCGTAGCGCGGCTGCCAGCCCCATTCAGCGCGGGCGGCACTGTCATCCATGTGGCGCGGCCAGGAATCGGCAATTCCCTGGCGCAACGGATCGACGGTATAACCGATGGTGAAATCGGGAAGATGCTTTTGTATTTCTGCCGCCAATTGTGCCGGTGTGAAACTCATCGCGGTGACGTTGAAACCATTGCGGTGCGTCAACCGGCTGGCATCGGTTTCCATCAATTGAATCGCTGCCGCGATTGCATCGGGCATATACATCATGTCCAACTGCGTATCGGCGCGCAGAAAACAGTCATAATGCCGCTGCTTGACCGCAGCGTAAAAAATATCCACGGCGTAATCGGTCGTGCCGCCACCCGGCAGCACTTGATTGGAAATCAACCCTGGATAACGTAGTCCGCGCGCGTCGATGCCGTAGCGATGCGCATAATAATCGCACAGCAATTCCCCGGTCACCTTGGTAATCCCATAGATGGTCGACGGATGCTGCACGGTATCCTGCGGCGTATTGAACGGCGGCGTACCGGGGCCGAATGCTGCGATCGAACTCGGAAAAAATATTTGACAACCATGCTGGCGCGCGCTTTCCAATACGTTGAGCAGACCATTCATATTGATATCCCATGCTAGCAACGGCTGTTCCTCGGCCACAGCGGAAAGCAGCGCAGCCAAATGATAAATCGCCGTGATGCCATGCCCGGTCACCACCGCTTCGAGCGCAGCCCCATCGCGCACATCGAGGCTGCAATAAGACCCGGTTTGTGCCAACGTGCCGGACGGTTCCCGGCGATGACCGGCAGCAATCACGTTATCCGTTCCATAACGTTCGCGCAGCGCAAGCGTCAATTCCGCGCCAATTTGACCGGTCGCGCCGGTCACCAAAATTTTAGCCATTGCCGTCTCCTTAACGTAGCATCATACCGGCTTATGTCATGAGCTGAGCGGCAAATTGACGATGCGGTGATATTGGAAATTCAAACAGCGGGTTTGAATTTTAACAATGAAAAGTAGTGCTTTTGATACCAACAACCACCGGCTTTTCCCGATGATTGTTGGCTGAGATTGGATGGAATCGAATTTCGATTACGGTTGAAAATTATTGCGCAGAAACCTGGCCGAATTTTCTGCGGAATCCAAACAGTGCGATCAAACCCGCGCCAAGCAAAAACACCCTATTGGGTTCAGGAATCGGTGCGGCTACAAATTCCAAGTTATCGATGGAATAAAAGCCGAAATTGGAATCGGTATAGTTAAACGCAACATAGCGGATGCCGTCCATAGCAATGGAAGCCGGTGTCTGATCGTATCCCAAGGCACTTGGTAAATTGGTAGTGCTGTAAACCTGGCCGATTTGATTTCCCGCCGCGTCATAAGCCGTCAACGTCACCGACTCGTCATCCGAACCGAAGTTGGTGCCGTTATCGACTCCTACCAGAGAAACACTGTTCACATCAAACGCAAAACTGATTAATATGCCGCCATCCCCATAATCAGGCTCTCCAGAAAATGGCGAACTTACCGCAACCTGAGGCGGTGATAATGCTGATGCAAAACCTTCCGTCCATGTCGACACGCCGCCTAGAATGGCAGGTAATGTGGCAGGGGCCGGGAAAGCGCCAGAAAGCGGAAAAGGATTGTCGATGGCATTCAAGGTAACGCCCAGTCCCGCATACCTGTTAGTGATATCAACCCTTGAACCGATCACATCGTCAAAGTCAATTAAAACGGGTGCCGCTTTGATAAAAGAAGAAAACGTAATGAGTGTTAGGCAAAAAGTGGTTGTTATAAGTGATTTCTTCATTTGATACTCCTTTCAGTCTGGAATAAAAAAATTATAACTAAGTCAAGGCATAAAGAAAGTTTCCCTAAACTTTTCTTGGTCTGGCTGAAAATCTAAACTTACCTCGCTATATGAGAAATATTATAATGAATTCATAATATTATATATATTCCCTTAAAGAATCTTAATCGACGGGGCTTTCCGGCTCAATAGAACATTACGCCTAGTCCAATTAGGACATTTGTCATAGTTTTATCGGCTGTTGAAACGCTTTCGAGGCAACCGGCGCAAGGCAAGCAGTTTGCTTGAACATCAACGCTGGCTACCGCCATAAAGGAAACTCTGAATAACTGTCATTTCGAGCGTAGCGAGAAATCTATCACGTTGACTCACAAAGATTCCTCACTTTGTTCGGAATGACAAACATGCGTTATTCAGAGTTTCCTTAACTTAGCGGCAATATTCGGCCGTCTCCACGATCCGCTCGATTTGATAAGGAGAGTTTGGACTGAGAATATACTCACTCGCGCCGACTCGGCTTGCCGGATTACCCCAATCGCAGGTATAACCCAGGCCAGTCCACGGTACGCCGGGACGGTGCGAAAGTCATTAAAAATTTCCGATATGCGTGGTGATCTGAGTGAGTACTCCCTACAGCAACTCAATCACTCGTGCGCGTAAGATACTGGTTAAATAGGAGGAGAGATATCATACCAAATAACGAGGAAAATTGAGAGTAACTTATTGAAGAATAACGGCTTCAATGCGCACACATTTTGATGAACAGAAATTCTTTATTCTGGACCTGGCCCCGTTGACTAAACCTGTTAGCACGTGCGTTATTATTGAATCTTGGAAGCAGCACAAACCATAGTTGGTTTATCCGCCGCTGAGAAATTCAATATCTCGGTTTAGATACATTTTATATGCTTATAATTATCCAAAATTTTTCTTAATTAATTTTAAAAAGTATTCTGATTAGAAAGATTCTTCAGCCAAACCCGATTTTTTCTATTATAAGGCGCATACTGACCCAAACAAACTCATCAAAGAGAAATTGCCATGGCCATGAACCGTATCCAATTCCAAGCAGGCTTGTCCCTACCTGCATTCCTTGCGCAGTTTGGCACAGATGAGCAATGCGCGGATGCATTGGAAGCATCCCGTTGGCCGCAAGGATTCAGCTGCCCAGGCTGCGGCAACGCGAAAGTGCTTGCTTAAGGTAGGAAAACACAAGAACTTCCAAGCAAGTGCTGCCGGTTACGGAGACATCTCTGATCGCAGGCACCTTGTTCCAGCTTACGCACTTGGCGCTAAGCATTTGGTTCTTGGCAATTTATCTGATCAGCTCCAAGACCGGCTTGTCGGCACTCGACCTTAAGCGGCAGTTGGGCGTGAGCTATCCCACGGCTTGGCTGATTCAGCAGAAGCTGATGCAGGCGATGGTCGAACGGGATGCCAAGTACACGCTGTGTGGTAATGTCCAAGCGGATGATGCTTTACCTTGGCGGAGAATTGGCTGGTGGCAAGGCAGGCCGGGGCTCCGAGAACAAGGTACCTTTTGTGGCGGCGATCTCGCTCAGCGCCGAAGGCCGTCCCCTGTATATTAAAATGGCACCGGTTCCTGGTTTTACGCGCAAAGCGTTTTTGACTGGGCTACCGCTGACCTCGCGCCGGGTTGTATAGTCACTTCCGATGGATTGGGTTGTTTTGCCGGGGTTACTGATGCTGGCTGTCCAGCACCGGGCAATCGTCGCGGACGGTCGCAAGCCTAAGGATTTGCCAGAATTCAACTGGATCAATACGGTTTTGGGCAACCTCAAAACCAGCCTGGGAGGCGCTTACCATGGCATTCGATTTCGCCAAATACGGAACTCGTTACCTCGGTGCGTTTGTTTACCGTTTCAACCGACGCTTCCATCTTGAAGCGCTCCCTCTACGCCTGTTCGTCGCCGCAGCCACTACCGGGCCTCGCCCGGCACGTTGGCTTCGGCAAGCTGAGGAATCTTTCTAATCAGGAAAGTATTTGGATTCATACTAATATAGCGTTCTTGCCTTAAAGTTACTTCTGAAATAGAGGCTCCGCTTTTGGGAATAAATTTACAGGTAATAACCTTGCCGTGATCAACACTCTTATCATATTTGCAATTTGTATATCGGTAATCATGAATAGGATGATCCGCTAAACTACTGTGACGCGCTATTCGCGAAAAAGACATAGAAAATTGCTCACCGACAGTACCATCCTCTTTGGAATTGAAACTACCTTTGAGCGTTAATGCAGTTAGTGTTATTTTAGGTCCCTTTGTTGCATTCCGAACTATTTCATAGCCGATAAGTATTTCGTATTGATTATCGGGTCCCCAGATAATGAATGCTTTTCCTATTCCTCCGAGTTCTTCTAAATCTTTTTCATCAAAATATTTCGTAAAACTTGATTCAAAGTTCCAAACACCTTGAAGAGGTTTCTCAATCGAATTTCGTATTGAATACGTATTATCTTTTATTTCAGAAGTCATCTTTTTTTCATTAATAGTGTGATACAACGAAATACCAACAATAAAAAGTGTAGTTATTTCTATCGCTAACTGTACCCAGCTTCTTTTATATTTTATTTCCAAATATTTGTGATCAATGTTTTGAGTTTTTTCGAAATCTTGAGCCATAAATTTAGCTTCCAATGAACATAACGTATTATTTAATTTAATCATATCTATTTGTTGCTAGTATTTCAACTTATGATTCGATAACAAAGCACAATGTTTGTTATAGGCACCTGCCCTCTTTTCTCTCGTTTATTCAACCTTCAAACTTTCTCAATTTAAGTTACAAAAGCACCCCCTAAGCACTAGTTCTGTCTGTATGGAAGCAATCAAAATTAACAAACAATAAGAGCTGACTTTGACTCCAAAAAAGAAAGCTTTTAGCAGACAAAATAATTGGAATAAGTAGGGGCAGATCCTAAACTACGGATTTTTACTGCTATGAATATTCATCCCGGCGGAACTTGTGTAAAAGGATTGGGATGCATCACGAATAGATACGACTTCAGTGCTTTGGTCATTGCGCCCGCTGGTGGCGTCCTTGTTTGCGAACTTCACGTGACCGTAATTCAAGACCCCGAGAGCAACTACCGCCACGACCAATGATTACTTGATTCCGTATTGCGCGCGATAACGCTCTACGGGGGGGAGATATTGTTCGAGTTCCCGATGATTCTGCAAATATTCCACTAAATCATCCAGGTCAATAATCGAAGTTACCGAGAGCCCGTGCATTTGCTGCACTTCCTGCACCGCTGAGAACTCCCCAGTTCCCCGTTCCATCCGATCAAGCGCAATCACGACACCGCTTGGCGTCGCATCCGAGGTTTTAATGAGTTCGACCGATTCACGCACCGAAGTGCCCGCAGAAATCACGTCATCGACAATCAGCACCCGCCCGGCCAGCGGCGCACCGACCAGCACCCCGCCTTCCCCATGATCCTTGGCTTCCTTGCGGTTAAAGCAGAATGGATAGTTATGACCCATTTCTGCCAGCGCGATAGCTATTGTGCTGACCAGCGGAATCCCCTTGTACGCGGGACCGAACAGCATATCAAACGGAAGCTGGGCAGCAACAATCGCTTTGGCGTAAAATTGCCCGAGCTTGCGCAGTGAATCACCATCGTTAAATAAACCTGCATTAAAAAAATATGGAGACATGCGCCCTGCTTTTGTTTTAAATTCACCAAAGCACAGCACATTGCGTTCAATAGCGAACTGAATAAATGCCTGCCGGAAATCGGACATAAACTTGATCAACCCAAAAATAAAGATATGCAAATTATAACGCTTAACCTGAACGGCGTTCGCGCGGCCGCAAAAAAAGGCTTTTTTGAATGGCTGGCCGCGCAATCGGCGGATATTGTGTGTGTGCAGGAATTAAAAGCGCAATTGCCCGATCTTTCCGGCGATATGCTGTCACCCGACAGTTATCACGGTTACTTTCATTGCGCGGTGCAAAAAGGCTATAGCGGTGTCGGTATTTATTGCCGCAAGCAACCGGATAACATCATTGAAGGCGTCGGAATCCCGGAAATTGATGCCGAAGGCCGTTTTATTCAGGCGGATTTTGGCAACTTGAGCATCATTTCGCTCTACCTGCCATCCGGTTCCAGCGGCGAACACCGTCAGGTCGCGAAATTCTTTTTTATGGAGAAATTCTTTCCGGTACTGAAAACATTGATCGCCAGCGGCCGGGAAATTATTTTATGCGGCGACTGGAATATCGCACATAAGGAAATTGATTTGAAGAACTGGCGTTCCAATCAGAAGAATTCCGGTTTCCTGCCTGAAGAACGCGCCTGGTTATCCAATGTTTTCGATGACATTGGTTTTGTCGACGTGTTCCGGCAGCTTAATCCGGAACCTGACCAATACACCTGGTGGTCCAATCGCGGACAAGCCTGGGCCAAGAACGTGGGGTGGCGGATCGATTATCAGCTTGCCACACCGGCGATTGCGCAAAAAGCACGCAGTGTTTCCATTTTTAAAACGGAACGTTTCTCCGATCATGCGCCGTTGATTATCGACTACGATCACACCTTATGAAAGCCACAGGATTTTCCGGTTGGTTGCAGGCACTGCGCGTTTATACCCATCCGCGCGTGCTGGGCATGCTGTCGCTGGGATTTTCTGCCGGGCTTCCGCTGTTGCTGATACTCGGCACGCTGTCATTCTGGCTGCGCGAAGCGGGCATCGACCGCACCACGATTGGGCATCTCAGTTGGATTGGCTTGGCGTACAGTTTCAAATGGCTGTGGTCGCCGTTAGTGGATCGGCTGTCCCTGCCGCTGTTGACGCAACTGCTGGGCCGGCGCCGTGCCTGGTTGTTGCTGTCACAAATCATCATTACCATGGCATTGGTGGGCATGGCCAGCACAGACCCGGTTGTGAATCTGACCCAAATGGTATTTTTCGCGCTTGCGGTGGCTTTTGCTTCCGCCACGCAGGATATTGCTTTGGATGCCTACCGTATCGAAGCGGTTGCCGGTCGAGCTGCAAGGCGCTATGGCCGCTACGTATCAAGCCGGTTATCGCGTCGCGATGATCCTGGCCTCGGCGGGTGTGCTGTGGATCGCTGCGGCGGTGGATCTCTCTGCGGATGCCTACGACCATGCGCCGTGGCGCTTCGCTTATCTGGTGATGGCTGCCAGTATGGCAGTCGGCATTATCTCGACACTGATCATTCGCGAACCGGACGTTCCGTACAGCAAACTCATTTCAGAAAACGAAGAAATCGCACAACAAGCGATTGCACACTGGAACCTCCCTCCGCGCATCAGGGCCATGTTGATATGGTTGTACGGTGCACTAATCGCCCCTTTCCGCGATTTTATCGTGCGCCATGGCCGTCAAGCCTTGCTGATCTTAGGGCTGATCGCCATTTACCGCATTTCCGATGTGGTGATGGGCGTGATGAGCAATCCCTTCTATGTGGACATGGGCTACAGCAAAGACGAAGTCGCCACGATTTCAAAAGTGTATGGCGTGATCATGACCATCGCCGGCGCGGCGATTGGCGGTGTGTTGACGATAAAAATCGGCATTATGCGCACATTGTTCCTGGGTGCGGTGTTATCCGCTGCAACCAACTTGTTGTTCGTTTGGCTGGCAGGACGCGGCCACGATGTAAGCGGATTAATTTTTACCATATCAGCGGATAATCTTTCTGCCGGCATTGCCTCCTGCGCCTTTATTGCTTACTTATCTGGCCTCACCAATTCTGCCTACTCGGCTACCCAATATGCCTTATTCAGCTCGGTGATGTTGTTACTGCCTAAATTTATCGCCGGTTTCAGCGGACAATTTGTTGATGCGTATGGCTATGAAAATTTCTTTATCGCCACAGCGATATTGGGCCTGCCTGTTTTGGTACTGGTCTGGCTTGCCGGGCAAGCAAAATTTGCAACTTCTGCCAAGTAATCAACCATGCAACAGAATTTAGAAAAAACAGGCCCGGAAGCAGAATACCAAGCATTGATGCAAGCGGGCGAACTAAAACCGGATGACGATCAAGTCAAAGCAGTCGCAGCATTAGAACAACTACACCGCGCGCTCATCGAGTACCCGGCAATCGGACATAAACGCGATGGCTTCGCGCTCAAAAGCTGGTTTCCTGCCGGCATCTTTCGCTGGCCGGGTAGTGAAAAACCAGCCCCCAAAGGTATCTATCTCTATGGCGGTGTCGGCCGCGGCAAATCTATGTTGATGGATTTGTTTTACTCCGTCGCTCCGATTGCATCAAAGCGGCGGGTGCATTTTCATGAATTCATGTTGGACATCCATGCCCGGCTTAAAGAATGGCATGATCTCTCAGTACGGGAACGCGCACAGCACGGTAGCCGTGCGAATGATGATGACCCGATGCCATCCATCGCACGGCAAATAGCCGGTGAAACAACATTGTTATGTTTTGACGAATTACAAGTCACTGACATTGCCGATGCCATGGTTCTGACACGATTGTTCAAGGAGTTGTTCGCCCAAGGCGTGATTGTGGTCGCCACATCCAACCGTCCCCCCGATGATCTTTACAAGAATGGCCTGAATCGCCAGCGCTTCCTGCCTTTCATTGCGCAGCTCAAGGAAAAACTTGAAATCATTCCGCTTGAAGGTCCGGTTGATTATCGCTACAACCGTTTGAAAGGCGCAGAAACTTATTATTCCCCGATAAATGCAGAAACCACGGGGCAATTAGCAGCAACTTTTTTCCGCCTGACCGATCGCCGCATTGAAGACCGGGCGAAAGTTCCCAGCGAAGTATTGAATGTGCAGGGACGCACACTGTTTGTGCCCAAATCAGCACGCGGGGTTGCTGTTTTCTCGTTTAAACGCCTGTGCGCAAATCCATTGGGGGCAGCAGACTATCTCGCCATCGCCAGAACCTATCATACCGTCATCATGGTCGCGATCCCGCAATTCAACGAGGAAAATAGCGATGAGGCCAAGCGCTTTGTGAATTTTATCGACGCGCTCTACGAACATGGCGTCAAATTCGTTTGCTCGGCCGCTGTGCCGCCGCAATCACTGTATACCGGAGGCGATGCCGGTTTTGAATTTGAACGCACGATTTCGCGTTTGATGGAAATGCAATCGGAAAGCTATCTGGCAAGCGGTCATGGCAAAAGTATTACTTCTTAGCAAAGCCTGTCAGACAGACTATTCTTGACAAATCTTCAATAAGAGCAGGAGCCCAGCCACACACTTCATTCTTTATCGATGCATTCCGCGGCTCTGGCATCAAATTTTTGATACTCAATCATTGCACCAATTCAATCACTGCGCGCCTGTCTGCTGCGTTTAAATTTCACACATTATTAACATTTTTAATGTTATCCTTAAATCAGGATAAGTGTTATCGCTTATTCTTAGTTACATCACTTAATTACTTCAGAAATCATATCCTATTCTTTTAGAAGATTAAGTTTGTACGAATAGATAGTCTTTTAAAAGCATATTTTCTGTCTGTGGAACTGTAATTTAATTCCAGATAAAGATCGTAGACTAGGTATGTGACTTGTAGCTGATTGAGTTTCAACGTAACGCTGAATATATCCATTAACATCATTTGATATTATTACAAAGGAGATTATTATGAAATACTCACTCTTAGCTATCGCCCTCATCGCGTTTACATTTACAGCTGCACTCACCGGATGTGGTGACCCCAAACCAGGTTCAAAACCACCAAGCTTGTATGAAAATGAAAAAGGCGAAAGATTGGGCGCTCCTGCCGGCAAGGATTAATTGGTTAATTAACTATCAAACGGCTCCTATCAGTTATGAGGGGCCGTTTTTTTATTTAGGATTATCTATCCCGGATATTGCATAAATTGCACACACCCTCACTTGTCTCCTGATTTCACAAGGAATTTGTCTCAGTCAAGTGTATGAATAACCATACCACCTCTTCGAAAAGTCTCTTGTGAAACCAATATCATGCGTGATTATCGTGCGAAATCATGCAATATCCGGGGTCACTCTTTTTTTAAAACATGTTTTTAAGCAAATAACCCGCTAAATCCTCTCACAAGCCCGCGCAATGACAATCACATGGCACAGCTAGCAATTTCAGTTCTTCTATTTTTGCTTAAAAAAAAACGACTCTGGCATTGCTACCAGAATCGCAGTGATTTTTACAGCTTTATAGCTTTCCTTGTATGACTTCCTGCTTAATAGCCACGACGGGGCGTGCTGTATCCTCGGCAAGATGGGCTTTTTAAGCTTTCTCTGTATTGTGTGTATTGTGTTCTTATTCTGATTTTGCTTTTGGGGTTTCGGAATCTTCGGTGGAATCAGTTGCTTCAACATTCTTTTCCGCCAATTCCTCATCGGATTCAGCATGCGGTACAGCAGGATCATCGGCGGGATAAACTTTCTCTGCTGCCTCTGCTGCTTGTTTTTTATTTTTTTCGAGTTCGGCATCAGACAGTGCGCCTTCTCGTTCTTGATACAGACTTGGAGGATATTGACCTGGCTTGCCCTCGCCTTTACAGGCAGTTAACATCACGGCAATCAGCACAGCAGTAAGAATCGGATAGTTCATTATGATCTCCTTAAATTGAAAAAAGCTATTAACGAATACCAATAGCGCATTGAACCTAACTCACTTAAAAAACACACATTTATGATTTTATCTGAAAAATCATATGCCATTGAAGATTTAACTTCTCGGAAGAAAAAAATCAACAACGTGGATACTATCCCTTTTCAGGAAAAATACAAATGAATAATTAGCGTATTTATTCCCGGCCAACCTCAATCGATAAGAATTACAGGCGAAGCCAAGGAGGCAACTTTTCCGGCATTCCCTGTTGTATGGCATTGCTCAGACGCCCCCACCGGAATCCCGCACTGTGTTGTGACAATAATCACATACACTACAGAACAACTACTGGATACTGTTCCTCACGTACTGCAGAACTCTCTCTCCCTCCTTCTGCTACGTTCTCCAACTTTTGACGATAAAGTTTGAGATACTCCCCGGTCAAATGGATTTAACTGTTCATTTGACCTTTTTTTCTTTGTCATTCCGAACAAAGTGAGGAATATTTATAAGTCCACAATACAGATTTCTCGCCATGCTCGAAATGACAATTCTTCAGGGCGCCTCTAAAAATTCAAAGTTCCAAAAAAAACGAGGCGCGAGCAAAAAATGGTGACGCAGCATAGTGTGATATGTAAGGAAACATTTTTTGTGAGCAACAAAGTGTTGTGACGAAATTTGGATTTTTAGAGGTGCCCTTCAAAGGCCTCTTAAGCGCTGATAGGACCCGCAGTCCATCCCCCGTTTGTCCCCCCCGCGCGCTTCCGCCGCACAGCACGCGGGAGTCGCCCGATTCCGGTCCTTGTGGATTGATGACTGGCTCCGCCGGGTAATTTTCAAAACAATCCTGGCACCATTCCCGCACATTACCGTGCATCTGGTACAAACCCCAGTCATTGCACGGCAATTCTTTGACTGCGACTGTCTGCTTCCGATATTGACTTGGACTGCCCTTATTGTATGGATGATTCCCATCAAAATTAACCAACGTCGAATCAATCTGATCTCCCCAGCAAAATGGCGTAGTACTCTCGGCGCGGCAGGCATATTCCCATTGCGCTTCGGTCGGTAGGCATAATTTCAATTCCACTTTCAAGCCGTTCATCTTGGCGACGAAAGCTTGTGCATCCTCCCAACTGACATTCTCAACCGGCCGATCTTCACCCTTAAATTTACTGGGATTTTCTCCCATGATTACTTCCCACAAGGCTTGTGTCATCGTCGTATCAGCAATCCAAAAACCTTTGGTTAAAGTCACCTGATGTTGCAATTCATCATCAAAACGCTCCGGCTCATCTGGTGGCGAACCCATCAAAAACGTCCCCGGTTCACACCAACGGAACGCCTGCCGCACGCCTTTGTAGGTGAATGCCATCCATAGACCGAATTCATCTTCGCCCCAATCGGATGCCCAAGGTTCCGGGAATTCTTCGGGGAAAATGGTGTGTTTGCGGATGTATGAGGTCATTGTAAGTTGATGATCCAGTGATTATGCAGTCCAGAAGCGATTGAGGAAGCCGGTCACTCCAATATTTCGATGCGCTGACGTGTCGTACCCCGTTCTCCTAAGCGAATGATTCCGATGATGAGCGAGCCGTAAAAACCCGGATGGGAGATTACATTGGAAAACAATGCCATCATCTCGTCTTTTTCCAGAATTGCTTGTTTCCGCTGCGGTGTCGGCAGGGGTGATAATTTCTCGGCGAACGACCAGGCGGCATCACGGGCTTTTTCCATGCTGAAATTGATGATTGCTGTTTCCACGTTACCCAGAGCGCTATTGAGCAATTTCAGGAGAGGCCATATTTCCGCCAGTTCCCCTTGTACATCCCCCACCAGGTCTGCGAGTACCCCATTGATTTTATCAAAATCACCTTTGAGACCGGCTAATTCTCCCGCCGGCATTGTTTCTGCCGCAGCAATTCCCAAGTCCAGGTTGATATGCGCGTTCATACCGATCAGCAAATGCTGTAATACAATCGGCCGCCAGTGTTCGGTCTCATTAAATGCACGCACCCAGGATTGCGCCGGCATTTGGCCTGTCTGATATTGATAGCACGCATGAATGTAGCGATTGACAGAAATGATATCGAGCCATTCCATATGCGGACCATCGTCAAAAAAATTGTCTGCAATGCTTTTTTGACTTGGATGGTCACTTTGCGATACAACGCGGCAAAGTAACCGATGCGTGAATCATTTTGTTTGGACCATTCAATGATGGCGGTTAATTGCGTAATAACTTCGTCAATCGATGTTGCGGGTGTGGAAATAGAAGCAGGAAAACTTGCGGCAGTCATCTCCTTTTAGTTATTCAACTTTAGTATCATACGCAATACCACTCATGATGCAAGTTCGATGTGTACGCGCGCTTATCATTGATTAGGGCCTGCATCGTTACATGAAAATCTGAAAAATTTTGTATCGATACAGCACAGATTCCTTCACATTCCAGATACTCCGTGTATTTCAATCTGCAATCAACACGCTATCGCATTTATTTTTTCTTAAGCAAACTTGCTCTTCCGCGAGACCCTGATTGCAAGTATAATTCGTTCACTTTTCCCCATATACCGCCAATTTTCAAAGCTATTGGCGGATTCTCGAGGATTGGAAAAAATGAAACCGCCTATTCGTATTGCTGTCACCGGTGCAACTGGACAGATTTGTTATAGCTTGCTATTTCGCATTGCGGCCGGCGACATGTTTGGCAAAGACCAACCGGTCATTCTGCAGTTGCACGACATTACTGATGCGCAGCCGTTTTTCGAGGCCATCGTCATGGAGTTGTATGACTGCGCTTTCCCATTATTAACTGAAATTATCACTACTGATAATCCAGAAGTTGTATTTGATAATGTGGACATTGCTTTGCTGGTAGGCGCAAGGCCTCGTGGCGAGAATATGGAACGCAAGGATCTCCTTGCAGCCAATGGCCCTATTTTCATCGCGCAAGGAAGAGCGCTGAATGCCGCTGCCAAGCGTAATGTTAAAGTACTGGTCGTCGGTAATCCTGCCAATACGAATGCTTACATCACCTTAAAAAATGCACCCGATCTGGATCCCGCGAATTTCTCGGCGATGTTACGGTTGGATCATAATCGCGCATTGTCTCAAGCCGCACTGAAACTCCATGTCCCTGTGTCAGACATAAAGAAAATGATCGTATGGGGCAATCATTCCAATACGCAATTCCCTGATTTAAGCCATGCAACCGTTGGCAATGACAAAGTGGCGTCGCTAATTGGGGACGCAGCTTGGATAGAGAATCATTTTATTCCAACAGTACAAAAACGCGGCACGGCGATTATTGAAGCACGCCGCGGCAAATCAAGCGCAGCCAGCGCAGCCAATGCGATTATCAATCATATGCAGAGTTGGATTTTCGGTACTCCGGAAGATGACTGGGTATCTATGGGCGTACCAGCCAATGGATGTTACGACATACCCAGCGGGGTTATCTTCAGTTACCCGGTCACTTGCAAGAACGGCCAGTATAAAATTGTCGAAGGATTAGAAATAACTCCGTCGGATCGGGAAAAAATGCAGAAAAGCTATCAGGAATTAATTACTGAGCAGGAAGCTATTAAGCATCTGCTCGCTTAAATTAGCGCACCATAACTGCCTAGCGCCGCTTCACGAATAACGATCAATAACGACGTATCCAAATGGCCATCCGCAATACGCTGTGTATTTTTCTGGAAACGGCTGATTGCCTGACGGGTCACTGAACCCATAACACCATCCGCTTCACCGGCATCAATACCCAGTGTAGACAAATCCATCTGAAGCTGGCGTACTTGCTCGCGGGATATTTTTTCCGTATCGGTCCGTGGTGTACGATGCAATGCGGTTGCACCTGCAATGCGATCCGCCAGATGCCCGACTGATAGCGCATAAAATTCAGAACGATTCCAGCGCATAATTATATAAAAATTCTTGGTCACCAAAAAGGCCGGCCCTTGGTGACCTGAAGGAACGAGCAACGCAGCTTTCTGTTCGCTGGGTGGCAATGGCGTTCCAGCCGTTGTGGTAACACCCAGTTTTGCCCATTCCGCCTCACTTAGCATTTGATCCCGCCCTGCCAGCGAATAATCAAAAGCTGGCGGCAGCCGGACTTCCCGCCCCCAATCCAAACCAGGCGTCCAACCCAATTGCCGAAGAAAATTGGCCGCGGATCCCATGGCATCCGGGATACTGCCCCACAGATCACGACGCCCGTCGCCATCGATATCTTTGGCATAGCGCAAAAAAGTAGATGGCATGAATTGCATATGCCCCATGGCCCCTGCCCACGAACCGATCATTCGTTCCGGAGAGATATCTCCCGCATCGACAATGCGCATGGCATTGAACAGTTCCTGTGTGAAAAAGCTACTGCGGCGCGGATCACAAGCAAGCGTAGCTAATGAATCGGTCACTGACCAGTCGCCAAAATAACCGCCGTAGTTAGTTTCCAGACCCCAGAATGAAACCAGATATTGTGCCGGAATACCAGTTTCTTGCTGAATCTGATTCAGTAAAAGCCGATGCTTGGTAAATAATTCCCGGCCACGTTGAATGCGTTCATCATTGATACGCGTGGTAAAGTAATTTGCAAATGTTTGCGTGAATTCAGGTTGACGCCGGTCCAGTTCAATCACACGCGGTATGTATTTGGCCTTATCCAGGACCTTGCTGACTGTTCTATCAGTAATACCTTCTATTTTGGCTTGTGATTTTATTCGGGAAATGCACTCGCCAAAACCGTTGTTTTCGGCATGAGCAGTGTGTGTAAACGTCAGAACAACAAACACCATAATTCCTGAGCCTATTTTCCTGCAACATGCGTTATGCGCCAAGGAAAAATTCAAAGCAGGGAAATAACGGGTAGCGATCACTGACATTTTGTTATTTTCGATGTGGGCAGTTTGGTTTAATGCAATCTGCATAGAGCGACAATGAATGTTCCTGCAGGGTAAATCCCCGGTCTTTCGCAATGGCTGTCTGGCGCCTCTCTATTTCCGCATCAAAGAATTCTTCAACACGGCCACATTGCAAACAAACCAAGTGATCATGGTGACCATCGCCTTTCAGTTCAAAAACAGCTTTCCCGCTTTCGAAATGATGCCGCTCCAACAATCCAGCTTGTTCAAATTGTGTTAAAACACGATAGACAGTAGCCAATCCGATATCTTCACCTTCGCTGATCAATACCTTATAAACATCTTCAGCAGATAGGTGACGAACACTGCTTTGCTCGAACAAATTCAGTATTTTGAGCCTTGGCAGTGTTGTTTTTAAGCCAATATTTTTGAGGTCTTTACTTTTCAGCTCGTCGAAGTTACCCATGGTTCTCTCTGCTCGTAAAATTATTTACTGTATCATATAGTGCTGTGTTCACTTTGGAAACATATAATATCAACAAAATGGTCGCAAAAATTTTCGCACTGCTTACGTGCCTGTTGCTGGCAGGGTGCTCATTTCTGCCTTCTGTTCTCTATAGGATAGATGTGCAGCAGGGCAATGTTGTTACAGAAGAAATGGTAGAAAAATTAAAACCTGGCATGACCAAATCCCAAGTACTTTTCGTCTTGGGATCACCGCTTATCATGGATGCTTTCCGTGATAACCGGTGGGATTATGTCTATTTGTTCCGTGAGAAAGGGGAGTTAGTCGAACAAAAAAGAATGACTGTTTTTTTTGACGGCGACGTGCTGGTGAATATTGAAAACTATCTGTCTTTCTCTAAAGATCCCGTCAAACCCAAGCCAGCCGAAACTACCCCTGATACAGAAAAAGCGAAGCCAGAGGATGCTGAAGCTAAGAAAGCTGATCAATGATATTAATTTATTACTTAAATTTAAAACCACAGCGAAAATAAAATGATAATTCAAAGGATTGCTATCGCAGGCAGCGCCGGACGCATGGGCCGCACTTTGTTGGAGGCAATTACCCAATCACCCGATATGCAGCTCGCTGCCGCGCTCGAAAGAGCTGGCAGCCCTTATCTGAATAAAGACGCAGGTGAATTAATCGGCGCCAGTTGTGGCATCCCTATTGTGAGCGATTTTTCTAACGCTTTAGAAGGTTGTCATCAATTAATTGACTTCACCCGCCCGGAAGGCACATTGACTCATCTTTCCGCTTGTCATAAAGCTGGCGTAAA
This sequence comes from Nitrosomonas sp., assembly GCA_016708955.1. GTDB lineage: Bacteria > Pseudomonadota > Gammaproteobacteria > Burkholderiales > Nitrosomonadaceae > Nitrosomonas. The sequence goes on along the minus strand of JADJES010000024.1, from coordinate 71,004 downwards.
AATGGTGATCGGCACCACCGGTTTTTCGGTTGAAGAAAAAGCCCTTCTCAAAGCAGCCGCAAAGGATATTGCTATTGTATTTGCACCCAATATGAGTGTTGGCGTGAATGTAACTTTCAAGTTACTGGAAATTGCTGCCAAAGTCCTGAATGAAGGTTACGATATTGAAATTATCGAAGCGCATCACCGGCACAAAGTGGATGCGCCATCCGGCACCGCACTGCGTATGGGCGAAGTAATCGCGGAAACTTTGGGAAGAGATCTAAGTAAAGTGGCAGTTTACGGACGTGAAGGGGTAACCGGTGAAAGAAACCCGGAAACCATCGGATTTGCGACCATCCGCGCGGGCGATATTGTAGGTGATCATACCGCGCTATTTGCCGGTATCGGCGAACGCGTGGAAATTACTCATAAAGCCAGCAGTCGCATGACCTTTGCGATGGGCGCATTGCGCGCGGTACGTTTTCTTGCAGATAAACCTAATGGCTTGTTCGATATGCAGGATGTGCTGGGGCTACGTTAATACTCCCTATCAGTAGCGACACATTTCACTCAACGGCAATCCAAAGATGGCAACGTATGCGATTGGGGATTTACAAGGTTGTTTTGCCGCATTCCAGCGGCTTATTGATCTAATCCGGTTTGATCCGGCACAGGATAAATTGTGGCTGGTTGGAGATATCGTCAATCGCGGCCCTGATTCATTATCCCTATTGCGTCATATCAAACAAGCAGACGATGCGATGATCATGGTGCTGGGCAATCATGACTTACATTTGTTGATGGTTGCAGCAGGCATCCAAAAAGCCCATCCCAGTGACTCGATTCAGCCTATCTTGGACGCGCCTGATCGAGATGAATTATTGTATTGGTTGCGGCAGCAGAGGCTATTTCATGCGCAAGAGCAATATGCCATGGTGCATGCCGGTTTGTTACCCTGCTGGACAGTCTCGCAAGCTGAACAATTAGCGCACGAAGCTGAAAGTGCTTTGCGTCAGGATAACTATCAGGAATTTTTCTCACAGATGTATGGCAATAAACCCAATTACTGGCAAGATGAATGGACCGGTTATACTCGCCTGCGGGTGATCATCAACGCCATGACGCGGATGCGTATCTGCACTGTGACAGGCAAAATGAATTTTGCTTTTAAAGGTGATCTGCGATCCATTCCCCCCGGCTATGTGCCGTGGTTTAACGTACCGCAACGGGCGAGCCAGAAAAAAACCATTATTTGCGGCCACTGGTCGGCATTAGGGTTGCACATCACAGATAACTTGATTGCATTGGATACTGGTTGTGTCTGGGGCGGGCAACTGACTGCTATTCGTCTGGAAGACCGGAAAGTTTTTCAGCTTCCTTGTGCGCAATAGGCAGCGCCAGCGTTTCAGCGATCGCTTGTTCCGATAAGCGCGCCAATTCCCGTCGATTCTTCATACCACATTGAATCGGCTGATTAAAAATCAAATTAACCTCAATGCTTGTCTGGCTCAGTATTCTCTGTAACGATAAGACCAGAGAGGGCTCTATATAAGCTGCCTCCTGACAGATATCGCCTGCACTATTACGATAACTAATGGCTACGGGATAAAGTAACGCATCAGCTGTCACAGCCGATTGCAGCAATGATGCATGAAAATGATTTAATTGCATTCCATTGGTGGTAGTTCCCTCGGGAAATACGGTGACGCGCTCGCCCTTTTCCAATACTTCACTGATTTGTTGATTAATACGCAAGGTATCGCTACGTTTTGCACGTTCAATAAATAATGTGCCAGCATTTCGGCTCAACAGCCCCAATACCGGCCATTTGCTGATTTCTGCTTTGGCCACAAAACGAGTCGGGCAAGCTGCCATCAGCACACAGACATCCAACCAGGATACGTGATTAGCTGCAAACAACACGCGTGGCACTTCCGCTGCCGGCAAACTGCCATAACAATGCAGTCTGATTTCAAGGATAGCTAGTAAACCGGCTGCCCAGTTCTGCATCATACGGCGCTGAATATTCTGGGGAAAATACGGATAGACAATGGATTGCAGCAATCCCGAGAAAATATGCGGGAAAAAGCGTATCAGGCGCATAATGCGCAGTAACAATGGTGTGGTTTTGTGCATGTGATGAGAAAAACGGGGAAATTATAAAACTCGACAAACACTACAATGATAGATCCCGCATCATAGCACTGTCTTAAGGGCGTCTCTAAAAATTCAGAGTGCTAAACAAAACGAGGCGCGAGCAAAAAATGGCGACGAAGCATATAACTGATATGTAAGGAAAAGTTTTTTGTGAGTAGCAAAGTGCTGTGACGAAATTTTGAATTTTAGAGGTGCTCTCAAGCAGACTGAAGCAAGCAATCCTAACATTGCATAATGAAACTGCTAGATTAATAATGTTAGAAAGCCCACGGGTTAAGGTATTGAGTGAAAAATGGAAGACCGATCAGAACAATCGCTCTAAGAAAATTCTGAACAAAACGCAAATGTCATTCCGAACTCAGTAAGGAATCTTTGCTAATCAGCGCGATAGATTTCTTGCTATGCTCGAAATGACAGTTATACTCAGAAATTCCCTAATTGATTGAATTCTCGTGAGAGATACAGCAAAAGATTTAGCTTTCTGGCCGCACCAGAAGTATAGAAGACTCTACCTTACTCACCAACTGCTCAGCTACTGAGCCAATGACAAAGCGCTCAAGTCCACGACGATTTGCAGTTCCAACCACCAGCAAATCCGCCCCCCATTCTTTCGCAGCGGCGGCGATAACTGTAGAAATACTCTCTAGCCCATATAGAATATCAGCTTCCAACAAACGTGTTTCAACACTTAGCGCATCAACTGATGCTTTCGCACTTTCCAATACCTTATTCCCTTCTATTCTATCAGCTTCCTCTTCACCCTTGATGCAATGAACAATACACAAATCAGCATTATAGTTATTGGCAATATTCTGCGCTTCCTGTAATGCTTTTTTTGCTGTTTCACTGCCATCGACAGCAATCATAATTTTTTTGTACATACGGCCACACTCCTCTTGTAGTATTTTTGCACTGAAGGACAGGTGCAGGACACCTGTCCTTTTTAGACTAACTATCTTGCACGAAAAAAGACTGTTATTAACTTACGGAGCTGCTATCTTTCTTCAGGTTATCAAAGTATCGCTTGATAACAGCTCTTCCGGGCATATTGTCATGTTTAGTATAAACCATATAATGAACAATAGCGTGTATTGCCATAGCTATTAACAATCCTTCAAAAATACCCACTTTATAAACCAAACCACCGCATATAAGCGCCAGCATTAGTGCATAAGGACCATAATGGGTCACATGCACAAGTCCCGCGATCATTTTATAACCGGTGAATACCATGATGGCAGCCAATGCAAACTTTGGTAAGTAATCAAGATATTCTGTATTTAGCATAAAGAAAGTAACCACGCAGCCAATGATCAGCACAGAGAATTTGGTATAAGCACCCGCCAATTTGTTGGTTGTGCTCTTTGCGAGACCATCCAGATTGGTCATGCCACCAAAGAAGCTGGAACCCAGATTAGCAATCCAAATCGCCAGCAGACTGTTGTTACTGTTACATTTACGTTTGAGCGGATCAATTTTCTCAATAGCAGCGTTACTCATCACCTGCTCGATCACATCGATAATCGCCAACATAAGACAGTACAGAACCATATAGATCATCAGCATGGTAGTAAAGTCTTCAGGCAACGGCAATCTAAAATGTAGCGGCACATCTTCTACATAGATCATCGGAACAGTCATTACTTGAGCCAAAATTACACCACCGATAATCAACGCGAAATACGGCACGGCTGGCTGTGTATCTCTAAATTTAGAAAAGAGATAGACAAAACCTGCAAATCCAATAGCGGAAATCGCGCACATCTGTATTCGCGTATCATTCCAGAATTCTTCCGTAACCGACTCCGCGGGAATCTCATAGGCGAATTCAAAGAATCTCAAGAGAATCTTTAGACCTACCCCGGCTAACAACCCTTCCACCAGATAAACCGGGACAGCAATAAGTAGATAACGTTGCCAGTTAAGGTGCCATATAATGGCCTGCATCACTGCTGTCAAAAAGATACAAAATGCCATGTTCTGGATGCCAAAATTGGCAACACCCAAAGCTAATACCGGCGCCAGACCCGCGGCAATACCAGGACTACCGATAAAGTTTCCCGGTCTGAACCAGGCATTTATCCAGCCCACAAAACTTGCAAATGCCACAGTGGCTAAACCAACCTTGATTGGATAATCCGACATCATAGCAATACCGATTGACAAAGGAATTGCCATCGCACCTGTGATCAGCCCTGCTGCTATATCGCGTCCGGCATATTTCGCTTGGAAAGCTGCCGATCCTGTCACAGGCTCAGCAACCTGGCTTGCCGGAGCACTTGATGAAGCTTTATTTTCTTCGTTGCCGTTTACTGACGGCTTATCTTCTGTTTCGGAACTCATGTATAACTTTCTCCCTGAATATGTTGAATGCTCATTTTTTATGCCAAAAAAAATTTAACACACAAGCGTGAAGATTTCGTGAAGATGAATTCCACTTCTCGACCCGGATATACTACAACACCAACAATATATCATTGAGAATCATATGATTAATAAAATTCACAAAATAATACCGGATATTTCAGGCAATTAAATAACTATCCTTTCAGTCTAAAAAAAGTATGGGTTTATGCTGTTGCAACGGAGAACGAGATCAAGCCTTGCGGATTTAATAAGTAAGCACTTAATCAATTGAAGATGATATGAAAAGTTGTTCCCTGACCGGGCGTGCTATCCACTTCGATGCCCCAGCCATAGTGATCACAGAATCGCTTCACGATAGCAAGTCCAATCCCCAGCCCTTGTCCCTGCGTTGAACCACGAAAGAAACGTTCATACAGCAAAGGCAAATAGGCTGGCTCTATCCCGATTCCGGAATCTGAAATAGACAATCGTTGATGATCAAATCCAACCCGGATATACCCGCTCGAGGTATATTGCACCGCGTTACGAATCAGATTCATCAGCACTGTATGCAATGCCTGGCGATTGACTTTCAGTACCACATCGGGAGCAATCAGCACTTCTAGAGTAAGCTTCTTTCTGAAAATTTCAGCCATTAATGGCTCTGCTGCATCATACACACATTCCGCAACGGCAACCGTTTCTTTGACGCCACGCGCCTGTTCACGCGCAAGGAATAATAAGGCTTGTATCTGTTCACCCATACGGGTGGCGGCGGCTTCAATCATTTTTATACGTTGATAGGCTTTGACGGGTATGTCGGCTGCCGTAACCAGCAATTCGCAACTGGTCAAAATAGTTGTAATCGGTGTTCTTAGTTCGTGACTGATATTGGCAGTAAATTCTTGCTCACGTTGCAGCATGCGCTTGATGCGATTCTGATAATCATCCAGTGCCCGTGCAAGTTGCGCCACTTCCTCATCCATTCCAGGCTGCGTCAATAATCCATCTTGGACATCTCCAGGGGCAAGCAAATTGACCCGTTCAGCCAAATCTGTCACTTGCTTAACCAGTATTCTGGCAAGCAGATACCCGACTACAAATGCAATAGCAACTACCGCTACCCAAGATAATAAAATGAGTAATCGCAGTTTACTCAATCGCTGTTGATGCAGTGCAATCCGATACGCCACAAGGAACTTCACTTCATCAATAACACGTACTAAAACATGAAAATCCTCAATACCGTAGTAGATTCGATGATAACCAGCATTTAGTCCACGTAAATAAGCAGGAACCTGCAACTCATCGTCTATATCATGAATAACATAGGTTTTTAGGTGTGAACCGACTTGAGAAATAAAATCCGCGTGCTTCTGATAGCGATAAACAAGATGATCCATTTCCATTTCAATCACTTGTTCAATATGATCTTCCTCTATGTTGTCTGAAGCAAAGTAAAGAATAATGCACAGTGTTCCAACAGTAAAAATACTGAATGTCGCCAGCGCTGCAGCAACGCGATAGCGCAGACTACGTTCCATCGGGAATCTGCGCACGAGATTTCAAACAATAACCAAGACCATGAACGGTCTCGATTGGGTCGTAACCGCCGGCCTTTGTTAAAGCACGCCGCAAAATATGCATATGACTACGTAAAGTTTCACTTGTTTCCTGGACATCTTCCCAAGCTTCCAGCTCAAGCTCTTCCCTGCTGAAAACCCTGCCAGGCTCACTCATCATCAGTGCCAATAAACGTATGCACTTGGGCGGAAGCTTTACATTTTTATTTTCGAAAAGAATGGAAAGTGTTTTCGGGTCAAAAGAAAGTTTGTCAAACTCCAGCTTGCGATTCGCGACCTTCCCGACATGTCTTTTATGCATCGCCAACAGGCGTGCTTCAACTTCTTTTAAGGCAAATGGCTTGACGAGATAATCATCCGCTCCCTGTTCAAAACCAGCCAGCTTATCTTCCAGTGTATCGCGGGCTGTTAACATCAAAATCGGCGTATCAATCTGTGATTCCTGGCGCAATTTACGGCACAGAGTCATCCCATTCATTCCAGGCAAACCTAAATCAAGCAAAATTGCGTCAAACCGTTGTGTCACAGCAAGATGAAGACCGGCAATTCCATTGACAGCAGCATCTGCCGTATGTCCTCGTGATTCCAGAAAATCATAAAGATTGGCAGCAATCGCCAAATCGTCCTCAATAATCAATATATGCATAAACTAACAGTTACAAATTACTTGCGATGATCGTTCAAATCTGTTTACACGTTCACCGAATGAAATTTACGGCTCAATGTATGAACAGCCTCTACCAATGCCGCTGCATTTTCTGGGGGAGTAAACTGAGAAATGCCATGCCCCAGATTAAACACATGACCACTTCCATGCCCATAACTGGCCAGTATCTTTTCCACCTCCGCAGCGATTACTTCGGGCGATGCAAAAAGCACTGAAGGATCTAGATTACCCTGCAAAGCAACTTTATCGCCGACACGCCGGCGTGCATCACCGATATCTATTGTCCAGTCTAATCCGACAGCATCACAGCCAATATCCGCGATGGCTTCCAGCCATAAACCGCCGCCTTTGGTGAAGACAATACTTGGGATGCGCACACCATCCTGCTCACGCTTTAATCCGGAAACAATCTGCTGAATATAACGCAATGAAAATTCCTGATAAGCCGCATGTGAAAGCGCCCCGCCCCAGGTATCAAAAATCATTACAGTCTGTGCGCCGGATTCAATCTGCGCATTCAGGTAAGCCGTCACAGCCTTTGCATTCACATCGAGTATGTGATGCAGCAATTCCGGGCGCTGATACAGCATGGTTTTGATTTCACGAAATTCAGTACCGCCACGACCCTCAACCATATAACAGGCCAGTGTAAAGGGACTGCCGGAAAAACCAATTAACGGTACCCGGTTATCCAGCGCTTTGCGAATTTCTGCGACGGCATCCATCACATAGCGCAATTCTTGGCCGGGATCCGGTACCTTCAATGCACGAATTTCTTTTTCTTCGCGTAAAGGACGTTCAAACATAGGTCCTTCACCTTGTGAAAAATACAACCCCAGTCCCATTGCATCCGGAATTGTCAGGATATCCGAAAACAATATTGCGGCGTCCAGCGGAAAGCGCGCCAGCGGTTGCAGTGTCACCTCCGTAGCAAATCCCGGATTTTTGCATAAAGACAGGAAATCCCCGGCACGAGCACGCGTCTCATTATATTCCGCCAGGTATCTACCCGCCTGACGCATTAGCCAAACAGGTGTATATTCAACAGGTTGTTTCAGAAGCGCACGCAAAAACGTATCATTCTTAAGTGTTGTCATTAAAAAGCCTATATCTTATTGTTCTTTTGAAAGGCTACTTGCAAGCAAATAAATTAACCTTTTCCCAATCGGCAATATTACCAGTGAATAGCTATCACGTATATTGTCTATCCGGCATAAAAACCAATCTGCCTCGATAAAAGAAGTATTCTTTCAATAAGACTCTGTTTATAATTAATTTTCTGTAATAGAAAATAAGCGCTGATACTCTTTAATCGCATACCGGTCCGTCATCCCAGCAATATAGTCAGCGATTGCCTGGTGTCCTTCCTGCTCAAATTTTTTCTGATATTTGACAGGCAACAACAATATCTCCGAGCTAAAAGCTGCAAATAACTTCTCAATCGTATGACGCGCTCTGCTATTCATGCGTACCACACGAAAATGCCGGTAAAGGTTATCGAACAGAAATTTTTTCAATTCTTGCTGCTCCTTTTTGATCTGTTGGCTAAAGCCGATTAGCGGCGGCGCTGTATGCACTGCAGCCAGCGTATCGATACCGGCATCTTTGATATTGCGGGTGCTTTGCTGAATAAGATCGATTACCAGGGTATTGATCATACTGCGCACCGTTTCATAAACCATGCGACGCTCCGGCAGTACCGGATATTTATCTTTCACTTGTGTCAGGTGACGCGAAAAAATAGAGACGTCTTCCAATTGATTCAATGTGATTAAGCCCGAACGCAATCCATCATCCACATCGTGATTATTGTAGGCAATTTCGTCAGAAAAATTGGCTAGCTGCGCTTCCAGAGAAGGCCTTTTTTGCTGCAGAAAACGTTCTCCTAATGCGCCAAGCTTTGGAATATTTTTTTTAGCCACATGCTTGAGTATTCCTTCCCGTGTTTCATAGCAAAGATTCAGTCCATCAAAAGCGGCATAACGTTCTTCAAGAACATCCACAACCCGCAAGGATTGGAGGTTATGTTCAAAACCGCCATATTCCCGCATGCAATCATTCAATACATCCTGACCAGCATGACCAAATGGGGTGTGCCCAAGATCATGAGCAAGTGAAATCGCCTCAACCAAATCTTCATTTAGCCCCAAGTTTCTTGCAATCGAACGCCCTATCTGCGCAACTTCCAGGCTATGCGTCAGGCGTGTACGGAATAAATCCCCTCATGATTGACAAAAACCTGGGTTTTATACTCCAGGCGGCGAAAGGCTGAAGAGTGTATGATTCGATCCCGGTCACGCTGAAATTCACTCCGCCCGGCGGGCGGCTCTTCAGGAATCATGCGTCCTCGTGAATTATCAGAAGACACCGCATAAGCAATCCGCTTATTCATCATTCATACAAGCTAAAATCGTTTCGTTCAATAAGACAGGTGGAATATCCGCCCGCATCACGGCTTCACCGATGCGATTGAGAACAATAAAGCGTGTTCTGCCAGCATCCACTTTTTTGTCCAGCATCATCAATCGCAAATATTTTTCAGGCGGCATTTTAGGTGCAACAACCGGCAGCCCAGCTTGTAAAAAAATCTTTCGGATACGGCCAACATCCGCTTCATTAATGAGTTTCATGCGCCGGGATAAATCAGCTGCCAGCACGATTCCTGCCGCCACTGCTTCGCCATGTAACCAAATTCCATACCCCATCCCATTTTCTATGGCATGCCCAAATGTATGACCCAGATTCAGCAAAGCCCGGACCCCTTCTTCCTTTTCATCCGCAGCTACGATTTCGGCTTTGTTCTCACAACTGCGTTGGATCGCTTCATTCAACGTCACCGGATCCCGTGCTAGCAAGCGATGCATATTTTGTTCCAGCCAATCAAAAAAGGCCGGATCACGAATCAAGCCATACTTGATAATTTCAGCAAGACCTGCGCGCAGCTCCCTATCCGGTAACGTATTCAATGTTGCGCTGTCCGTTAGGACCATACGCGGCTGATAAAAGGCGCCGATCATGTTTTTACCCAAGGGATGATTAATACCGGTCTTACCCCCTACCGAGGAATCAACCTGCGCCAGCAATGTCGTGGGTATCTGAATAAATGGCACGCCGCGTAAATAAGTCGCCGCCGCAAATCCGGCCAAATCACCGATCACACCACCGCCCAGTGCCAATATGGCAGTATTTCGTTCGCAGTGATTCTTAAGGAGCGCATCAAAAATTAAATTTAAGGTTTCCCAATTTTTATGGACCTCACCATCCGGCAGGATGATCGAAATAGAAATAACCCCCTGTTTCTCTAATGCTGCGCGCAAATTATCCAGATAGAGTGGCGCAATCGTCGTGTTGCTGACGATAGCGACTCTTTTTTGCGGCAGGCAAGACACGATCAAGTCAACCTGTTGCAGAATTCCGTGACCGATATGGATGGGATAGCTGCGCTTCTCTGACGAAGGCGTAAAATCTACCGTAATAGTTTGCATGGCATTTTTGTTATTATTTTGCATTATATTGTTGAAATCAATGGATATTAACTTATTAATGAGTCTTTGTACTAAAAAACGGACACCTTGCTTCCCGCTATCGATGATGACATGGGCTGTTTCACGATACAATACATCCCGCTGCACATAGAGTTCATTCAATTTTGCAAACAAATTTTGTGTCTGAAGTAATGGCCGGTTTTTATCATACCGGGTACGCCGGTACAAATCATTAACCGACGCCCGAAGATAAATAACGATCCCGCCGCGCCGCAGTATCTGACGATTCTCCCGGCTCAGTACTGCGCCGCCACCGGTAGCCAATACCATATTACTCTTCTTAACCAGCTCAGCCAGCACTTCCGATTCACGTTTACGAAAGCCGGCCTCACCTTCAATCTCAAATATCACCGGAATTTTTACACCGGTACGATCCTGGATCTCATGGTCCGAGTCGATAAATTCCTTACCGAGAGAATTAGCCAACGCTTTACCGATGGTCGTTTTACCCGCACCCATCATACCCACCAGAATTATATTGGTATTCCCCAGTTTTTCCTGAACGGGTTGGAGTATTTTCGTTTTTCTTAAATTCATACCTGCGATTGTAGCAGCAGTATGTACGCAGATACACTCACTGGTTAGCCACGCCTTGTCAGTTAATTCTGAGTCTTCTTAGCAGACCTGAAAAATAACACGGGTTTTTACATTGTGTTTTGTTCAGCTTTAGGCTGCTTAGGAAACTGTTTTCTCACAAACCAGGAAAAAAATAACGGTACAAATATCGTCGCAATCAAAGTTGCCATGATCATCCCGCCAAAGACACCCGTTCCCATCGATTGCCGAGCCGCTGAACCAGCACCGGTTGCAAGTACCAAAGGAACAACCCCTAATATAAAGGCCATGGAAGTCATTACAATGGGCCGGAAACGTAGCTGAGCGGATTGAATGGCTGCTTGTTTAATCGCCATGCCTTCTTTCATCCTCTGGTTGGCAAATTCGACCAGTAAAATTGCATTTTTTGCTGTCAGTCCGATTAATGTCACCATTCCGATCTGAAAATAGATGTCATTCGGCATATCGCGCAACAAAATCGCCATCAACGCGCCCACCATCGCGAAAGGAATCGCCATAATGACAGCCAATGGCAGTGCCCAGGTTTCAAATTGCGCTGCCAGAATCAAGAAAACCATCACCACAGCCAAGCTGAAAGCAAAAATTGCCGCCGAACCCATTTTCTTTTCCTGAAATGCAGCGCCGGTCCAGGCGATCTGATAACCCTCCGGCAATGTTCTGGCCGCAATACTTTCAACCAACGCAATCGCATCGCCGGAGCTGACTCCGCTTGCACCGCTTCCCATAATTTTTGCCGACAGCAATCCATTGAATCGCTCCAATTGCTCTGCACCCACGATATGCTTTACTGTGCTCAGTGCAGACAAAGGAATCATCGAACCGGATTCTGAGCGCACATACACCTTGCCCAAATCCTCCGCTTTCATGCGATAAGCCGCTTCAGCTTGCAGCTGCACGCGATAGGTCCGTCCGGAACGATTAAAATCATTCACATAAAATGATCCCATGGTACTTTGAAGCGCAGCATAGATTTCTGAAATGGAAACACCCTGCGCGATAGCTTTGGCTTCATCCACTTCCACAAAATATTGCGGCACCGATGTCCGCAAGAAAGTATTCACCGTAGCTAACTTAGGTTCCTGTTTCAGGGTTTGTACCAACTCATTCACCACACTGGCCAATTGCGCCGTCTCTGAATTTGTCCGGCTTTGAACAAATAGCTCAAAGCCACCCGTACTGCCCAGGCCGCGTATCGCTGGCGGATTAAAAGCTATCGCCAAACCATCCGGTTGTTGCGCGCCGATCAGAAACAACTTTTTCACAATATCCGTGGCGGTTGTGCTGCGTTCTGACCAATCCTTCAAACGAATGAACATGGTCGAAACATTGGTTTTATTGCCGCCGCCAATAAAATCCAATCCATTGACCGCAAACTGAAAAGCCACGGCAGATTCTTTTGCCATCTCGGTATTGATGGCATCCGCCGTTCTGATTGTTCTCGCCAGTGTTGCGCCATCAGGCAAGATTACTGACGCTATAACATAACCTTGATCTTCCGGAGGAACAAAGCTTTCCGGAATATTTTTTACCAGATAAACCAGGCCAGCAATCATCACCAGAAATATCAGCGCGCTTCTGGCCACATGCCGCAAACTCAAACCAACCATGCCCACATAGAACTTGCGTGCACGCTCAAAATGCGCGTTAAACCAGGTAAAGAAAACAAATTGACGGTGTGCGGGCCGGAGTAGCACCGCACACAACGTAGGCGTCAGCGTCAAAGCAACAATACCGGAAATGACACCAGCGACCGCCACTGTCACGGCAAACTGCTGGTACAGCTCCCCTGCGATACCGCCGAGAAAAGCAACCGGGATAAAAACCGCCACCAAAACCATCGTCATCGCCACCACAGCACTGGATACCTGCTGCATCGCTTTGATGGCCGCATCAATCGGCGACAACTTCTCCTGCGACATCAGCCGTTCAATATTTTCCAGCACGACAATCGCATCATCGACCACAATGCCGATCGAAAGCACCATCGCAAACAGCGTCAATGTATTGATCGAGTAACCCAGCAGCCATAACCCTGCAAAGGTGCCAATCAAGGAAATCGGGATGGCAATGATGGGAATCAACGTGGCACGCCAGCTCTGCAGAAACAAGTAAACTACCAAAACCACCAACAACATGGCTTCCCCCAGAGTTTTTACCACTTCCCAGATCGATTCTTTGACGAACACGCTAGTATCATAAGAGATAACGTATTCCATGCCTTCCGGAAAATATTGCTGCAGCTCAATCATCCTGGCTTTAACAGCGGCTGCTGTATCCAGCGCATTGGCACCCGAACGCAGAAAAATACCAATCCCTAATCCCGGTTTGCCGTTGAGCAAGGTACGCGTCGCATAGTCTTGCGCACCCAGCTCAATTCGCGCCACATCTTTCAGATAGAGCACACCGCGTGGCCCATCCGAGCGCAGAATGATGTCTTCAAATTGTTCCGGCTCTAATAACCGCCCTTTCGCGGTCACGGTATAAACCAATTGTTGATCCGCCAAGGCCGGTTCCTGGCCTATTTTCCCGATAGCTTGCTGCGCATTCTGTGCCCGGATGGCATTCGCAATGTCAGTGGTTGTAATACCCAACTGCGCCATCCGGTCAGGCCGTAACCAAATCCGCATGGAATAGTCCTGTGCGCCAAAAATCCGGGCTTCACCCACACCGCTGGCACGCCTCATATCATCCAAGATATTGATCGTAATAAAATTACTCAAAAATAGCGGTGTATGCTTCGGATCTTTGGAAGTTATCGCAAAAACCAGCAACAGATCATTGGAACGTTTCTGAATGGTAATGCCGGTGCGCCTAACTTCATCGGGCAAACGTGCCAAGGCGGTATTGACTTCATTACTGACATTGAAAGTAGCCCGGTCAATATCGGTTCCAATTTCAAAAGTAATGGTAATCGTCAGCCGGCCGCTTGAGTCAGCGCTGGAATTAAAGTACAACAAGCCTTCAATTGCGCTGAGTTTTTCCTCGATCGGCGCAGCCACCGTTTTGATCATGGTCTCCGCACTTGCACCCGGAAATGTTGCGGTTACAATAACCGTTGGCGGTGTGATCCTCGGATACTGTTCGATGGGTAATTGCATAGCCGCAGCCAATCCTGCTAGAACTATAATAATCGACAGAACCGAAGCAAAAATTGGTCGTTCAATAAAAAATCTGGCCATGTGTGCAGTTGCTATTTAATTGGTGGATACCGCATTGGATTGTGCGGAAGGTAACGTATCCCGCAATTGAGGATCAACCACTTTGCCGGGCGTTAATTTGATCATATTGTCTATAACCACTCTATCCCCTGCATTCAATCCATCCAGAATAATCCAATCCTTTCCGATCCAATCGCCTGCAATGACAGGGCGCTGCATTACCGCATTGCTCTCATTGATGACATACACATATCGACCCAGATCCGAAGTCAGAACCGCAACCTGCGGCACCACATAAACAGCTCTGGATTCTCCCGCAGTAACCCGCACACGCACGAACTGACCGGGCAATATGCGCTGATCGCTATTCTCAAAGGTTGCGCGCAATTGTTGTGTGCCGAGTAACGGGTCGATTTTACTGGCGGCAAAATTAAGCTTACCTTCCTGCTGATACTCAGACCCGTCTGGCAAAATCAGGCTGACACTGCGTACATTTTTTTCATTTAAATGTCCGCCGAATCGTGCCACTTCATTGTCTGAAAAACTAAACCGTACCCATATCGGAGAGAGCTGGGTCAATGTCGTCAGCAAACTGTTATTGGCAGATACCAGCGCACCTTCGGAGAAAAGAGCACGGCCCGTCATCCCATTCACTGGCGCTTTGATGGTGGTATAGGAAAGATTAAGTTCCGCTTGCTGAACACGCACTTTCGCAGCTTGCAAAGCAGCTTCTGCAATCGCCAGATCTGCTTTTGCCACATCATAGGCGCGCTGACTGACAAAATTCTCGGCCAGCAATTGCCGCTGACGATTTTCCTCACTTTGGGCACGCATAACACGAACATTCTGCTCAAGAAACCCTGCTTTGGCTTCTGCCAAAGCATTCTGAAAAGGTTCCGGATCAATTAAAAACAAAGATTGAGCGGCTTTAACTGCCATACCCTCAGTATATAACCGCTTAAGTAACACCCCTCCGACTCGCGGACGGATTTCAATTTCTTTAGCACCTTCGGTTTGTGCGATCGTTTCCAGGCTGACCGGCATGCTGACCGGTTTTACAGCGATAAATGTAACCGGAATGGCTCGATTCATTTCAGATGCCGGCTGGCTGGATTCGTTACCGCGGCATGCAATCAATAACAAACTCACTAATCCTAAACAGAAAAAAATAACACACTCTTTCATTGCTGACTTAATGATTTGCGAACATTCAAGATGGTTCAAGATGGTAAAAATAATTTTGTTCGTCACTCGTATAATTACTTCGTAAGTTAAAAATTTAAAATCTAATCAACGATGGAAAAACCACAAAAGCGTAATAGGGTTCTGTATAATGATTCAGATGATAGCTTGACGGATAATGTAGAAGTATTACATATATGCAGATAAGATATTTCTCATAATTTTACCTACCTGCAGATACACAATTAAATGTATTTTGTTCCTACCGATCTGTCATACCAGACAGATACTGGCTATTAAATCTGATACCGGTCATCAATAAATCACATGATCCAATCAGCCTTATTTGTTTTTACTATTAGATAAATTTTTAAGGTGTGCTGATATGCCTATCCATAATTTTATTGCCTTACTCACTTTCTTCATGCTGACGTCAGCAACAATTGCTCAGGCTTCTCTGAAATTGCCTGAAACCATAAAAGTTGATCCGGCAGCGTTAACCGCTGAGCCGATGTGTGACCCGAAGATCTCCCCTGCATGGCGGGAAGCCCAGGAAATTGACGGGGTCAAGATTGATGCGTCGCCGGGTTGCAGTCCGGATAATCCGGCTTGGATTGCCGCTGCGGTTAAAGGAACCAACAACATTTCGATGGATACCCTGATGAAGACGGGTCTTTCACCCGATGCCATCATTAAAACCGATGATCTGGATGGTGACGGTGATCCTGATCGGATTATCATCAAACTGGAAATCATGGAACTGAATGGCAAATCACCCGATTTCCCCGGATTGGTTCCAACGTTTGATATTGCTCCTGGCATACAACCCGGTGCATGGGTTTTCGCGCCAAAGACCAGCGGCATGTCAACGGAAAATTTTGAAAGTGTACGCGCCAATCCACTGCTGAGATTACCATCGCCAGTCATCCGTGTTGAAGTAGGCGATATCGTCCAAATCGTATTGGAAAATACACATTATTTCCCGCACAGTATTCACTTGCACGGCGTTGATCACCCATTCTCACACGGTGAACATGGCGGTCAAGATGGCGTGCCGCAGACCAGCGAAGTGGAACTGATGCCTGGCGAACGCCGTATTTATGAATTCCAGGCACGGCAACCGGGCACCATGTTTTACCACTGCCATGTGCAAACGCACACCCATTTGGCAATGGGTTTGGCTGGCATGATTGTTATTGAAGAAAACAAACCGAATAACTGGCTGCAAACTTTAAATATTGGCGCCGGGCATGTTCGTCATCCTTCCGTTGCCGTGCGTGAGCAATTCGATCAGGAATATGATCTGCATTATCATGCAATGGATAAGGAATTGAGCGGCATTATTCAAAAACACAACGATCCTCGACTCATTGCACGCGATATGAATCAACGTTATGACATTACCGATTCAACCGAGGATTACTTCACCCTGAACGGCTTGTCTTTCCCTTACACGCTCAGGGAATCTCTGATCATTGTTGAGCCGGATCAAAAAATCAAACTGCGCTTGCTGAACAGTGGCGGTGAACTGATCGCCGTCCATACGCATGGCCACCACGCCACGATCACGCATTATGACGGTGTGGAGCACAACCCGGTTGCACAGATCATGCGGGACGTTTTTGACATGGCGCCGGCACAACGGCTTGATCTAAAATTAGAAACCGTCAATGATGGCAAACACAGCTATGGGGAAGGTGATTGGCTGTTTCATGATCACCGGGAAAAGGGAATCACCACGAACGGTATGGCGGAAGGCGGCAGTATGAGTTCCATTGTTTACACCTCTTATTTAGGTGAACATGGCATGCCCAAGGTCAGTCATTTTGGCATTGATCTCAATAAGTATTTCACCAAAGAATATTTCGAGCGCAGACTTCCCGTGTGGCAAGACCTCGATGCATGGTCCAGCCTGGGATCGCCTGCCGGTCAGGCGGGTTTCGATACGACAACACAAACCTCGTTGCTGAATGCGCTCTATGGTTTGTTGGCAGGACTTTTGATCTATCTGATTTTCGCCAAACGAGAACAAATCAAACAATGCGCTGTTGCAGCGGTTTCACGTCTAAAAAGCCCAAAAGGGAGTAACCAATAATGGCTAAGACTTCAACAATTACTTTCTTACTTGCCGGTATTCTTGCTTTCAGTGCACATGCCATGGCACAGCAACCGGCTAAACCCAGCGAACACGACCACCACGATCATAGTGGTCATGACATGAGTCAGCACAACAATACTGCCACAACAGATCCTAGCCATGATCATGATGCCATGGATCACAGCGGCCACAACATGGAACCTGATCACACGATCGATCACAGTGATCACAGCGGCCACGGCGATCACGCCACAAGCATGCAATCTGCAGAACATGGCGATGCGCACCACCATCATCACATGGACCATGATCACATTATGGACCATGAAGGCACCATGATCATGGGGCAAAACCTGGACAAACTGCCCAGTAGCTGCAAAAGCATTTCAGAAGAAGTTGAAATCACCGTGCGTGCCGGCAGAAAATATTCCGCAAAATTCCCCGGAACGGCTTTCGCGTTTGATCAACAGCAATGGCATGTAAAACCCTGCGCAAAAGTAACCTGGCACTTCATCAACGAAGACAATATCCGTCATCAATTCATGATGCACGGTTTGCCAAAATACCTCTATAAATATGGAATGTTCCACCTTGAAGTCACCGGACCCAAAACCGTATCCGGCACGATTATCGTTCCAGGATCCGATGAAACCTTCCTGGTGCACTGCGACATTTCCCATCACATGGAAAAAGGCATGAAAGCGCAATTGGTGGTTGGAAAAGGCGGGGAAAATATACCCAGCATCCCTGGGGTAACGCCATACAATATCAACGACACCTACGAAGCGGAAAACTTACCGAAAATCTCCGATAAAGCAGAACAAAGTGCCATGGTCAGGCAAATCACGGCATTCACCAACAAGAATTTCCAAGATTATGGCATGATGCTGATTGGGCTTCTTATTGGGTTGTTGTGTATTCCGCTGTTTAAGAAAATTCCGTTTCGGAAAAAGAGTGGTTAGCGCTTAATTATCGCTTAGCTTTGAATCCAGAAACCGGTCAAACGAGTTCAATTTGAATTTGTTTGACCGGTTTTTCTATGGCTGAGAATGAATCAAATCTTTGATCGCATCAATACTCCACTGATGCAAAGCAGTCATTTCATAATGAAAATTCAGAAATCGATAAATCCTTTTACCGTCACTATTGGGTACAATCATTTCTCCGCACGCGACGGCAGCCGTCTATGCTCGGTTTTAGGGTGTTGAGTCAACTGACAAGCGCGGCGGAAAACCAGCAATGCTCTCTGCGCATGCCCCAGAACCGTATCCGGTGAATAACCTATTGTCTGGCTTTGTTCGGTCATTCCCGCTGGGCAGCCGGTTAGCAATTCCAATCCCTGTGTGACATGCTCCATCGTATAAATCGCAAACAAGCCTTTTTCAACGGCTTCAATAATTTTGTAATCGAGCACCAAATGCTGCCGGTTATGATGCGGAATCAGCACACCTTGTTCACCGTTTAAACCCATTTTTTCACACAACTTGAAATAACCTTCAATCTTGTCGTTAATGCCCCCCACCGGCAGCACTTCACCGTATTGATTCAGCGCACCGGTCACCGCAATACTTTGTTTCAGCGGCGCTTCCGCCAGTGATGACAGCAATACAAAAAGCTCGGCGCAGGAAGCGGAATCCCCTTCGATGCTGGTATATTCCTGTTCAAAAACAATCGATGCACTGAGTGCGAGCGGCGCAATATGCGTAAAGAGTCCGGTCAGGTAGTTTTGCAATATGAACATGCCCTTATCGTGAATCGGTCCGGACATGTCAACTTCACGGGCAATATTCAGTATCCCGTCTTCCCCGGCAAAAGTGCGTGCAGTAAGTCGCACCGGCGTGCCAAAGCGATGGTCGCCCAAGTCAATCTGCGTCAATGCATTCAGTTGCCCTACTTCCGCGCCGTGTAACGCAATGGCAATTTCGCCTTCAATAATGGATTCCTGCAAGCGCAAATCCGGATAATTATGCCGGAGTGTGCGCGCTTGAAGCGCTGCGGAAATATCCGCCACTTCCACGATACGCCCGTGACGTGCGCTGCATAATGCGGCACTCTCCAGTATCAGCATTTCGGTGCGCGCAAAAATTGCGCTTTGGCGTTTTTGATCCTCCACTTCCCGATGCGATTCTTCCAGTAACCGCGCCACTGCAGCCGCAGAAAAATGCGGCAATTTTGCCGCCTCGCAGGCGTGCGCGACAAAAACAGACGATGCCTGGTAAGTTTCCGCGCTGGCGATGAAGCTTCCGGCAAAATCCACTTTCACACGGAAGCGCCGCATGAACTCAGGATCAATTTCCTCCAATTCATAATATTCATCCCGCGATCCGATCAGAATAATTTTGACATCAACATCCACCGCCTCCGGTTCGAGGGATACGGGCGTATTCGAGGTTAATGCCGAGCCGGGTTCTTCGATTTGTAACCGTTTGCTGCGCAAAAATCGCCGCAGCTTTACCCATAACTGGCCATCCGTCAGCAAATCATCCAGGTGCAACATGAGATAACCGCCATGCGCCTTTAATAAACTGCCGGCGCGAATGCGCATGAAATCGGTTTTAAGTTTGCCTTCCTCAAACTGATAATCGATACTGCCAAACAATGCACACGTTGAAGGGTTATCTTCAATAATGACCGGCGCGCCGTGCAAATCCGCATTATCCACAACAAGATTGCTCTGATAGCGCGAGAAAATCCGATGCAATTCCGTTTCCCGCTTCTCTTCATCGGCGTTATTCGTTTCAAACAGCGCCAGATTATCGAGAATCTCCGATTCCATCTGTTCAAAATAAGTCTTCAGCCGTTCCTGTTTCTGCAACCCATCCTGGATTTTTTTCAACGCAAGATTCAACAAAGGTTGCACACTGCGGTGTTGGAGTGCAGCCAACGTCACATTCTTTTCTTTCTCTATGCGTTTGAATTCATCAAAATACAGCACAATCGCCTCATGCAGCGCTTGCTCGGCCTGCTCGATTTCAGTCCTGCGAGCCTTGGGCAGCTTTAATAAATTCTCTGCCATGAGAATCTCGCCCTTTTCATCCAGGAAAGTAAAAACAATTTGCTCGTCTTCGCGGTGAATGGTGAAATGCAGTGATTCCGCAATCTTGTCCAGCTTGGTGTAAGCTTGAGTCGCTTCCGTTTTGAATTTCTTCGTGGCGTGATCACTTTTAAGCTTGAAATCTTGCCCGCTCAGGCATTGCGCGATTTCCGCCGGCAGCGATTTTGCCAATTGCAGCAGCGATTGGCGCAGCTCCCGCCCCTGCCCGGCAGGCAAGTGCAAAGCCAGCGGCTTCTCAGGCGCGATAAAATTGTACAGGTAGCACAAATCCGCTGGCACTGGCTGGTCAGCCGCCGCGTCAATCATCGCCTGATGCAATAACGAAGTACGTCCCGATCCCGCTTCCCCTAGCACAAACAAATGATAATCCGGCTGCATCATGACAAGGCCAAAACGCGCAGCCACTTCCGCCCGTTCTTGACCGATCCAGGATAATGGCCGTTGCAGTAATTCCGAAGTATCCGAAAATCCCAGTGAGGCCGGGTCGATGGTAATGCGTAATTGGGCAGAATCTAAAGATTGGGTCGACATGTTTGGGTTCGTAACCATAAAGCGAGAGTTTTCGCGAATTGCCGGTATTGTACCTACTTAGCTGCGTTCGCGTCATTGAGTAATCCAACCAGTCAGGTATCGGCTATCTGAGCTAATTGTATTTTGCGGATTTCAATGTGTTTGAGATCCTCATTTAGATTTAAGAACATAAAATTATTTGTAGGAATTACCGTAAAGTTTTAAGTAATTTATCCGAAAAAGTCATGACATTTGTACTACAACTTTGAAATAAGCATTTCGCCACTCAAAGCATTCGGTTTTATGGATTTGTAATTTTAAGGGTTATGATGAATCGGATTTTAATTTGCAACAGTCAGCAGAACGAGCTGAATTCTATCCAGGCAGTACTCAGCAAATATACTTTGCACTTAATGGCCTCTTGGGATAACAAGCCGGTTAATCTCGACGGGATTGATGCCATCATCCTGGACGTAAATTTTACGCAGGCGCAAGGACTCGATTTTCTGATGGAGGTTTGCAGCAAAACCTATATCCCCGTTCTGCTCATCACCCCTCCCGATGACCCGCAATGCGCCATTGAGGCCCGTCGAATCGGCGCATTCAATTATTGTGTCAAAACCGGCAAGCTAAATTCTGTGCTGGAAATGGCCGTGCGCGAAATGCTCTTTGCTTTTAGTGATCAGCGAGAATTGAAGCGCACGATCATGGCTCAAAAGGCCCGTATTGCAGAGCTGGAAGCGCAACTCAAAGTAAAAACAGGTGGTGAGGCTGAAGTGCATTCAACTGACAAGGCACTGCCAACCAACCAACAAAAACGTGCGCCCATGTTGCAGGAAATTGCCAAACGTTTAAACAGTGGAGAAATTAATCTGCCGAGTTTCCCCAGCATCAGTCTTGAAATGGATCGACTGGTCCAAAGAGATGCCGGGATTGAAGAAATCGCAGTATTACTCAGAAAAGATATGGTGATCAGCGCCAAGCTGATCAGCGTAGCCAATTCGCCACGCTACGGCGGATTGCGGCAAAGCACCACGGTCGATCAAGCGATCAATGTTCTGGGTCTGAGCACCACGAAGGAATACGTCGAAATCATCGCGAATCGCGCGTTATATATGGCGCGCAACCCAAAATATCAGGCTGCGCTGAAGGACCTTTGGAAACATGGTGTAGCGTGCGCTCATGCTTCTTACCGGATAGCACAACTTGCCAAGCTCTCAAAACCCAATGAAGTGTTCTTCATGGGACTGATGCACGATATCGGCAAGCTCTTTCTGATGCAGATCATCTCGGAACTGCAAGCCCGGGATGTCATCGATCCGGCTACTTCCAAAGACACACTGGATGCATTTTTGGAAAAGCATCACGGTCTGTTTGGCCGCAAGCTCCTGGAAATCTGGAAATTACCGCCGGAAATCACAATAGTCGCACAATTTCACGACGCCCTCGACCAGTCAACATCCGTTACACGAGAGCTGCTTGCCGTCTCGTTAGGAAATCTACTGGCAAAATGCGCCGGGTATGGCATTTATAAAGAGAAACGGGACGATCCGCTAATGGAAAGTACAGCCAAATCCATCGGACTCGATCTAACCGATATCCAAAAGGTGCTTAACGAATTGACCGTATTTATGGAAGAAACCTTATTAAGCTTTGATTGACCCGAATTTTTCATTCAGAAGTTAAGCAAATAGCTCGTAGATATCCTATTCTTGAACGTCCGCCTAGTTGCTAGCCGCAAATATGTAATCACCGTAAAAGACAAGCTCGATCAGGTATCTGTCATATTAGGAGTCTGGTATCATCGGATTGATGACAGATCAATCGAGCCATGATCATAAAAGATAAGGGAATATCATTAAGATTACCGCATTGATTCATTTTTTTGACGCAATTGATTGTGTCATTTCGGAAGTTTAATTTTAATTGCACGTCCAAGAAGCCATGCCACGTAAAAGATTCCCTGAAGGTTCGGTATGCAAGCCCTGTTGGGAATTGAAGTACTGTCCTTACGGATATTTGGTTGAATACTTCCCACTTTTTCATGTCACTGATACCCTTGATAAGTTTGATACGACAGCGCGACACAATGAAGTGCTTGAGGATCTCCGATCGAAAGGAGCACGAACGGAAGAAGAAGTATATGAATACTTTCGAATGCTCAGCATTCTCAATCCCGAATCAAACGAGTACATTTCTCAATTCGAGCCGGAGGATGTAGCATGCCGTATTTTCGGTCATACCTGCCCAGTCTTCTTCCACCAGAGCGGAGCTTCGGAAACCAAGGAACCTCGCGTTGAAGGTCGACACATTCCCCGAAAGATCATGCTCCAGGTCGTTAGGCGCGACGGGCATATCTGTCAGTCCTGTCGCATCAACGTACCAGATAACGAAATTGAGTTCGATCACATTATTCCCGTGTCGAAGGGTGGCCCAACAACCGTCGAAAATCTCCGTATCCTCTGCCGCACCTGCAACAGAAAGAAATCCGATTCACTCAAAGAACATCTAGGATACTAACGTGGCACCGTATAATAAAACGTTGCGAGTGACATCGAGCCCACTGCCAAATCGCATCGCTAAGCGGATGAGAGGCCAGCGCTTCACTAAGGACTCAAAACCATGACCTACGAACTGCTAAAACTCGCGCACATCATTGGCGCCGTCTTGATTGGCGGCGGTTTAATCGGTGTTTGGCTGAGTGATTTGCGATCCCGGCAATCGCGTGAGCTGGTGCGCTTTTCCGAGTCCGTGCGCAACATTGCGGTGTTTTACGACGGCGTCGTTGTTCCGGGTGCAATTGTTCTTCTCATCTCCGGTACCTGGTTGATTGTTGCGTTCTATGGTGGCTGGAATTTTATTTCCATACCCTGGCTTGCGGGCATGGTCTTTTTGTTTGTTTTTGAATTCATCGAGGGCAATACCGTTACCCGGATCTACTTCATGCGCTTGCGGCGTTTGACTCAGGAGGCTTTGCAGGTTGGCGAATTTACGCCCGAATTGGAAAAAGCACGCGCTGAGAATGTACCGGCATTCACGCACTTTCTCGATTTACCCATGCTGTTCCTGATCATCACACTGGGCGCGCTCAAGCCCGATACTTGGGAAGTGTTTATTGTAGGTTCATTGGCCGCCATAGCGCTTGCCGCTGCCCTGACGCTATTCATTCCGCGTCTTTATCCCTGGACGGCAAACCAATAAACCGTTGTCCTGCTGCAACCGCACACCCACGCAACCGAGTCATCCTTCGCCTGACTCAAACCATTAAAATATTTTAAAAGAACTGTCATTTCGAACACTGCGAGAAATCTTTACTCTCGATCCGCAAAGATTCCTCACTGCGTTCGGAATGACAAATGAGGCTTCTGAATAAATTACAGCAAAAGAATTGACATAATTCATTATTTCCAATATTGTGGAAATATGGAAATGAATATTGCGATTAAAGCGCTGGCTGCCCTAGCGCAAGAAACTCGCTTGACGATATTCCGGACGCTGGTCCAGGCTGGCGAACCGGGGCTTCCGGCGGGTCAGCTTGCCAAGGAATTGAACATTCCTAATGCAACGCTATCTTTTCACCTGAAAGAGTTGGCGCATGCAGAGCTGGTCATTGCCCGGCAGGAAAGCCGCTTTATTTATTACTCGGCGAATTTTGCAACCATGAATGCGTTATTGGGTTATCTCACCGAGAATTGTTGTGCTGGTATTCCGTGTAATCCTGTTGAAGTTTGTTGTGATGAAACAAACAGCTAAAACATATTTCCCTGACCATTTAACGAAGGAGACAAAAATGAAACGCTTTCATGTTCACATCGCTGTCGATAATCTGCAGGATAATATCCGTTTTTATTCTGCGTTGTTCGGCGCAGACCCCGCCATCAGCAAAACGGATTATGCCAAATGGATGCTGGATGATCCGTATATCAATTTCGCCATATCGGCGCGCGGCGCAAAACCGGGTCTGGATCACGTGGGAATCCAGGTTGACTCGGAAGAAGCGTTAAACGAAATGAATCACCGGTTGGCGCAAGCCGGTTTGTCTGCTGCGGAACAAAAAACGCGCAATGCTGTTATGCCGCATCGAATAAATACTGGACGGTTGATCCGCAAGGCATCGCCTGGGAAGCGTTTCATTCGCTGACCTCAATCCCGGTATTTGGCCAAGACACGGCCATCCCGGCCAAAACTGAATCCTGCTGCGCGGCCTGATCATGAATGTACTATTTCTTTGCACCGGAAATTCCTGCCGCTCTATCCTTGCGGAAGCTACTTTCAATCACCTTGCACCCGCAGGCTGGCAAGCAATGAGCGCGGGCAGCAAACCGGCCGGCCAAGTTCATCCGCGTTCGCTCGCATTGCTTGAACGCGAAGGTATCCCAACCGAGGGATTTTTCAGTAAATCATGGGACAACTTACCCGCGACCCCGGATATCGTGATCACTGTTTGCGGCAACGCGGCTGGAGAAACTTGCCCGGCGTATCTTGGCCCTGCGCTGCGTACGCATTGGGGTGTCGATGATCCAGCCAAAGCCACTGGCACCGAAGAAGAGATCAATGCGGCATTCACACAGGCTTATCGTACCTTGCGCGAGGGTATCGAGACTTTATTAGCCCTGCCGTTAGACGATTTGCGCCAGGATCCCTCCGCGCTCAAGGCGAAATTGGATTACATCAGTATTTTGAAATTTAAACAGCCGCACACAAAGTGATAACCACAGACCAAGACAAGATAGCAATGAGCGCATATTGATATGCTGATTGCCCTACTCATTTTCATTTTTACGCTCGTGCTGGTTATCTGGCAGCCGCGTGGTCTCGGTATCGGCTGGAGCGCTCTGCTCGGCGCTACCGCAGCATTACTTCTTGGCGTGGTACAGTTCAATGATATTCCGGTGGTCTGGAATATTGTCTGGAATGCGACAGCGGCTTTCATTGCCATCATTATTATCAGCCTAGTGCTCGACGAAGCGGGATTCTTTGAGTGGGCAGCATTGCATGTGGCGCGTTGGGGTCGCGGCAATGGGTATTTATTATTTGCCTATATTGTATTACTGGGTGCGGCGGTTGCAGCGCTGTTCGCCAACGATGGCGCAGCTTTGATTCTAACCCCAATCGTGATGGCGATGTTATTGGCGCTCGGATTTAGTCCGGCTGCTACGCTTGCGTTTGTTATGGCAGCGGGTTTTATTGCCGATACGGCCAGCTTGCCGCTTGTGGTATCTAATTTGGTGAACATCGTCTCGGCTGATTATTTCAAGATCGGGTTTACCGAGTATGCCTCGGTGATGATTCCGGTCAATTTCGCTTCGGTCTCGGGAAGTTTAGGCGTACTTTTCCTTTATTTTCGTCGCAGTATTCCGGCTAGCTATGATGTCAGTCAACTGAAGGCACCCAATGAAGCAATACGCGATCGAGCAACATTCCGTGCCGGCTGGGTAGTGTTGGCATTGCTGCTGATCGGCTTCTTTGGTCTCGAATCTTTGGGTGTACCCATCAGTCTTGTGGCTGCCGCCGGCTCGCTAATACTGCTCGCGGTGGCAGCGCATGGTCATGTTATTAACACGCGTAAGGTAGTACGCGAAGCGCCGTGGCAAATCGTTATTTTTTCACTGGGAATGTATTTAGTGGTGTATGGTTTGCGTAATGAAGGCTTAACCGGGTACATTAGCACCCTGCTTGATGTCTTCGCCAGTTATGGCGTTTGGGGTGCAACGCTCGGCACTGGTTTTTTGGCGGCCTTCTTATCGTCCATCATGAACAATATGCCCACGGTGCTGATCGGCGCATTGTCGATCGACGCAACCAGCGCGACCGGTGTGATAAAGGAAGCCATGATTTACGCCAACGTGATCGGTTGTGATCTGGGGCCAAAAATCACTCCGATTGGCAGCCTGGCAACTTTGTTGTGGTTGCATGTATTGGCGCGGAAAAATACGGTTATCACATGGGGATATTATTTCCAAGTGGGGATTGTGTTGACTGTGCCAGTATTGCTTGTCACACTGGCCACCCTCGCTATGTGGCTGAGCATTCAATGAGATTATCATTGCATGAATCGCAACATAACCGCGAATGCCTGAAAGCAGAATTGAATTTTATCGCAACCTTGTTAGTTTAACTTTATAGGAGAATCAAAATGACAACTATTCATGTATTTGACCCTGCTTCGTGCTGTAGCTCAGGCGTTTGCGGCTCCGACGTAGACCAGGAACTGACCGGCTTTTCCGCTGATGTCGATTGGGTCAAACAGCACGATGTTGCAATCGAGCGTTTTAATCTGGCGCAGCAACCGATGGCCTTTGCGGATAATTCTACGGTGAAAGGATTCCTGGAACGCTCCGGTGCTGAAGCGCTGCCATTAATACTGGTAGACGGAGAAGTGGCCTTGGCAGGCCGCTACCCGCAGCGTAGCGAACTCGCGCGCTGGGCGGGAATTCCTCTGGAGGAAGAAGCTGAAGAATCAAGTTGTTGCGGTGGTTGTTGCTAAGGAAACTCTGAATAACTCCTCTTTGTCATTCCGAACACAGTGAGGAATCTTTGCGAAGCAACATCATAGATTTCTCGCTATGCTCGAAATGACAGAATTACCGTTCGTCCTGTCGAAGGACTTAATTAGCAGGCCGTTGAAAAACGTTTTCGAGGTAGCCGATGCAAGGCAAAAACAGGTGAAAAAGCGCAGTTTATGCTTAATAAATGAGCATTTTGAGTCTGTTTTTAACACCGCAGCAGCAACGCAGATAGTTTTCCAACGGCCTGTTAGAGCTTCCTTAAAGTAATCTCGGTCCCATCCTATGACCAAACTCAAATTTCTGATTCAGCCGCCGCGTTTCCTGTTTTTTACCGGCAAAGGCGGGGTCGGCAAAACGTCATTGGCTTGCGCCACGGCGATAATACTGGCTGATGCCGGTCAACGGGTGTTATTGGTCAGCACCGATCCGGCTTCTAACGTTGGCCAGGTATTCGGTATCACGATTGGAAATCAAGTTACGGCAATTACCGCAGTACCCCGTTTAGCCGCTTTGGAAATCGACCCGCAAGCAGCGGCCCAGGCTTACCGCGACCGCATTACCGGTCCGGTGCGTGGTGTGTTGCCGGATACGGTAGTTAAAGGTATCGAAGAGCAATTATCCGGTGCATGCACGACTGAGATAGCCGCCTTCGATGAATTTACCGCGCTTTTGACCGATTCGGTGCTGACTGCGGACTACGATCATATTATCTTCGACACCGCGCCGACCGGTCACACCATCCGGTTGCTGCAATTACCCGGCGCGTGGAGTGATTTTCTTGCGGAAGGCAAAGGCGACGCCTCTTGTCTCGGCCCATTGGCTGGTCTGGAAAAGCAGCGCGCCCAATACAAAGCAGCGGTAGATGCTCTCGCTGACCCGGAGCGTAGCCGATTGATATTGGTGGCTCGTGCGCAACAAGCCACGTTACGCGAGGTAGCGCGGACGCATGAAGAATTAACGGCTATCGGATTGACGAAACAATTTTTGGTCATCAATGGCTTGTTGCCGCAAGCCGAAACGACACGGGATCCTTTAGCCGCCGCAATATTCCAGCGTGAACAAAGTGCTCTGGCGACTCTACCGGAAGTTCTCAGCCAATTGCCTTGCGATCAAATTGTACTTAAACCGTTTAACCTGGTCGGATTGACCGCGTTACGGAAATTACTGATTGATGCTTCGCCTGACGAAGGTGGTAAAGAATTTACGCATACTGCAATCCCATTTCCAAGTTTATCCAGTTTGACTGATGAGATTGCCAAAGACGACTGCGGTTTAATCATGCTGATGGGCAAAGGCGGTGTCGGCAAAACCACGCTTGCTGCGGCAATCGCAGTCAATCTCGCACATCGCGGCTTGCCAGTGCATTTGACTACATCAGACCCGGCAGCGCATTTAAGCGAAACGCTCAGCGGGGCGATGGCCAATCTGGCGGTAGACCGGATTGATCCGCATATGGAAACCGAGCGTTACCGCCAGCATGTTCTGCAAACCAAGGGCGCTCATCTGGATGCTAAAGGCAGGGCTTTGCTGGAAGAAGATTTACGTTCGCCTTGTACCGAAGAAATTGCGGTATTTCAGGCATTCTCACGAATAATCCGCGAAGCGGGTAAGAAATTTGTCGTGATGGACACTGCACCGACCGGCCACACGTTATTATTATTGGATGCTACCGGCGCTTATCATCGCGAAGTTGTCAAACAAATGGATAGCCATTCCATCGCACACTACACCACGCCGATGATGCAACTGCAAAATCCCAAGCAAACCAAGATACTGCTTGTTACATTGGCGGAAACAACGCCCGTATTGGAAGCTGCCAGCCTGCAAGCCGATTTACGCCGTGCCGGTATTGAGCCGTGGGCGTGGATCATCAATAACAGCATCGCCGCCACGACCGTCGTATTCCCCTTGCTGTGTCAGCGCGCCAGCAATGAACTCACTGATATCGAGGCGGTAGCCACCCTTCATGCAAAGCGCTACGCCGTCGTTCCGTTACTCAAAGAAGAACCGATGGGCATTGAGAAGTTATTGGCGTTGTCCGGAGGACATCAATCAATCAAGCATTGAGAAGATTTAACAAAATCACCGTGCGAAGCGTATTACCTAACCGCAACAACGATCGCCGCTATTCTTACCCCATCCCTGGTGGCCGAATTGGGCATAATTTCAGTTTCGATGTAACCGCGAGTCGTCCAGAACGGTTACCGACAGATTCAATGCTTTTTGGCCCAAATGTCACGGAAAATGTCCTGCGGGACACTGCCATTTCCAGCTGCTGATTCATAATACCTCTCAACCAACTTGACTAAGGAGTACATACCCATGCAATTTACGCAAATCCGCAACGCAACCATTCAACTGAATTATGCGGGCAAAAAATTCCTGATCGATCCCTGGCTGGCAAAAAAGGGCGCAGTGCCAGGATTTGGCGGAACAATCAACGACCACATCCATAATCCGACGGCTGAACTGCCGATGCCTGTCAACCAAATCGTTGACGTGGATGCAATCATTTTGACACATGATCATCCGATCACTGGGACGATGCAGCCAGAAATGCGATCCGCAAGGATATACCCTTTTTCGTGCAGCACGAAAAAGACGCTCAGTCGGTAAAGTCAGCGGGATTCAGCAATGTTCGCGTTCTAAACGAAGTTAATGATTATGAGGGTATTACACTGATCAAAACACCGGGCCAGCACGGCAAACCTAAGGTGCTGGAAGACATGAAAGCATTGCTCGGGGAAGTCAGTGGCGTCATTTTCAAGCACCCGGATGAAAAATCATTTTATATCGCCGGAGATACCGTCTGGTGCCAGGCGGTTGAAGACAGTCTGAGGCAATACCATCCTGACATCGTTATCCTTAATAGCTGCGACGCCCAGGTCATCGGCAACGAATCGATCATTATGGGCAAGCAGGATATTTACGAAGTTTATAAAGCCGCACCCGAGGCCACGATCATTGCCAGCCACATGGAAGCGGTGAACCATGCGACATTATCCAGAAAGGAACTGCGCGAATTCCTGAACGAAAAGGGAATGATGCAACGGGTATTAGTCCCTGAAGACGGTGAGTCCTATACCTTTTGATTCACGGAATGCTGCATCAGCCTTGCCAGATTGATCACTTTTTAATTCTGTCTATTAGTTTTTACAATGATAACGGACTAATCAACGAGATTTCATCATGTCTGTTCCATTAGTTGCGGTTGTTGCCTTTAATCATTTCAGTCCTTTCCATTTGGCAGTGCCCTGCATTATTTTCGGCGATCTCCTGCATGAGCAGAAATTGTTCGAACTCAGGATTTATGCGTACGAACCCGGTATGTTGCGTTCCAACGAAGGATTGCGTGTTGAATCATCGCTGAGCGTGGATGAACTGGCGCAAGCGGATATCATCATCGTACCTTCCTGGCGGGATCCTGCCGAAAAACCAGACCAGTCAATATTGGATGCTTTGGTAGCAGCACATGCGCGAGGCAGTCAGATTGTCGGACTGTGCCTTGGCACCTATGTGCTTGCCTATGCCGGACTGCTAAAAAACCATAAGGCTGCCACACATTGGGAGTTTGAACAGGATTTCATCCGCCGTTTTCCTGATGTAAATCTGGATAGCAATGCATTGTATGTCGATGACGATCGTTTGATCACTTCCGCAGGCACGGCAGCCGGCATCGACTGCTGTCTATACCTGGTTCGTCAGCGTTACGGCAGCGTGATTGCTAATAAACTGGCCAGACGCATGGTGATCCCGCCTTACCGGGAAGGCGGTCAGGCGCAATTTATTGAGCGGCCCATTCCTGTTTCAACACAAGACATCCGAATCAATACGCTGCTGGATTACTTGAGAAATCATTTAAATCAGGTCCATAGCCTGGACGAGCTGGCGCAGTACAGCAAAATGAGCCGCCGTACCTTCACACGGCAATTTTTCAAGGCTACAGGAATGCCTGTTGGCGAATGGTTGATAGCAGAGCGCATACAGCTCAGCCAGGAACTGCTCGAATCCACTGCCTTGTCAATAGACGCTATCGCGGAACAGACGGGCTTTCAATCAGCCGCGTCGCTGCGCCAGCATTTCAAGCACAGGTTAGATGTCACGCCCAGTGAATGGCGAAAAACCTTCCAGGGCAAACAGCCGCCAGCAGTCGGAACCCCGGCGACGCTGGACGAGTCAATCGCAAAATAGGCGATCGGACCTTCTATCTTTATCAATTTCATTTTTGGAGAATTATCCATGGCAGGCTATGTTGACGAAGTCGTCATTCCTTATGATCGCGATTTGGGCCCCGTGCTGTTTGATCACTATGGATTAGATACCGCGCGGCGCATTGCGGAACAATCGCCCCGCGATGTGCTTGAAATTGCCGCCGGTACCGGTATTGTCACCCGGCATTTGCGTAACCTGCTGGCCAAGTGTCCGCCTGACTGCGATTGATATCAGCGATTCGATGATGGATCTGGCGCGCACAAAATTTCTTCCCGATGAACAAGTCACGCTTCAAAATGCCGATGCCACGGCGCTGCCGTTCAATGGCGAAGTATTCGATGCGGTAGTCTGCCAGTTCGGCATCATGTTCTTCGATCAAGAAAAAGCCTTTCGCGAGGCTTACCGGGTGCTGAGGCGCGGAGGCCGCTACCTGTTTCGCGTCTGGGATTCGGGCGATACAATCCATTCGCCAGTTTGAGCTTCGAGGTATTAAAGCAATTCTTTCCGTCTGATACGCCCCGGTTTCTGTTCGATCCCGTTTCCTGCCACCAAATGGATCCGCTCAAAGAACAGTTGATACATATTGGCTTTGACCCCATCGTGATCTCGGTTCACCGCCATGAATACGATATTCTCGATGTGTCGGCCTTCGCGCGAGCACTTGTGTACTCGCGTGTGCTATTTGAAATCAGAGACCGCGGTGGCGTTAACCCTGACGAGATCGCGGAGGCGTTAACTGAAGCGTTTAAAAAAGAATATGGCTCTAATCCGATGCGCTATCCGATGCAGTCGATATTGTTCGAAACGAAAAACCTTGAGATCTGTGCTCGCCTCGCCAAGCCCTAATGATGATGGCGTCCGTGTTCATGGGTTTTCGCCGGTTGACCGGATACCGGTGTCGTACGGATTTGATAGGTATCATGACACGCGACACACTTAGTCATCGCATCGCTCAACTGCCGCAGCGTGAGTTTGGGATCTTGCCTGGATTCCGCGTCCGCGGCAATTTGATCGAAATCCCGATGCAGGAACATACCCAGCTGCATGAATTCCCTGGGCAACACACCTTTGAGGTGATCCTCGGCTTTATGCGCCATGCCCAGCCCCAAAGGACGGGCATACTTGGAAACTGCCGCCATATCATCGGTTGAAAGCGCTGCCAGAATGTTTCGCGTACCCGACAACAACGCTCGCATTTCCTCCAGCACATGGCCGCGCTGCGCTTCGGAGAGCGCAAGAATTTTCCGGTTGTCTTTGTCGGCTGCGATTGCCGACGTAGAGATCAACAAACAGGCAATAATCATTTGAATTTTTCGCACTTGAAACTCCTTGATAGTGAAGATCTGAGGTTTGACTTTACCAGCCTGGCGCGTTTGACTGCAACAGGTCCGGTGCAATGATGGATTGCGTGTTTAACAAGCTGTTAATAAACTGGCGAACGGTAGCAAAATGAATCATCAAGCAAATCGATAGCCCATCCATCGCACGCTACGCCACGCCGTCACCTTCCTATGCCGGAACTCAGTAATACTGACCGGCTTACTTCCAGCAATGCGACAATTTGCCGCATTGCTGGGCACACTAAGATCCAGTTAAAATTTATCCGGCACGCGGCCAACATAAAAACTACTGGGATACCTACTTTTCAACAGAGAACTCAAATGCGAAAAACAATTTTTCATAGCTTAGTCTTACTTTTTTTCTTTTCTACAGGCATCACGCACGCCCAGGTTGCCTTCAACACCACCGGATATGACAGTACGGGAACCGGAGGGCTTGACGGCGGGCAACCGGCGAACTGGATTGGCGGTATTGCACCCGGCAGCTACACCGGCAGCATGGATGCGATGTGGTTCATGGATTTTAATACCGCCAACGAATCCCTTCTTGCTTCGACAGCCGATGCCTTGACCAAAGGAGCCGCGCTCGATTATGCGCTCGCTGTCGGCCCCAGGGGCTGGCGTTTCAGCACTGCGGTACCGGACACCGGCAGGTATCATGGCATGGACTTCGGTTTAATTCATCTGGACGAAGCAGCGCAACTGACCATTACGCTAACTGCCCTCGCTCCAGGTTTGATTCCAGGCATGTCGTTCTATTCGGGATGGGATACCGGCTCAACTTGGGATCGGTTGGTCAATTACAACAACAATGGCGGCACACCCGTTGGCACAACCGGCCTTACCTTTTTGGGAAATGTTGCTGGCACCGCGGGCGGCAGCAGCATTGTCTATTCGACCGACACACTCGCCGCGGGTGACTACACGCTATTGATCGGCGGTGTCGCAGGAATCAGCGTTACAGCCGCCAATATAGCGCCAGCATCGTGGCCTCTCCAGTGCCTGAACCCGATACGATATGGATGTTAGGGCTAGGTATGCTGGTTGTAATGTTGCGCACTCTCCGCCGCCGTAATTAAGCAGTGAAGAATTTCGCCGCAGCGATAAAGAGTAATTTTAGGAAAGTGCAGCCGGTATTTCCTTGAACAACCGATCCGGCAGCCACCACAGGTAGAACACCATTCCGAACAACTCGACCAGCGACTGGAATACGATCACTACCACGGTGGTCTCCCAGCCTGCCGGCAAGGCAAGCGCGAAGGGCAGTACTACGAAGGAATTGCGCGTGCCGAGACTGAAGGCCAGCGTGCGTCCGGCATCCATCGGCAATCGCAGTGCCCGAGTAAGCAGGCGCGCGAGCACCGCGGCGACCAGCAGAAAGCCCACGAATACCGGCAGCACCTCCAGCAACATCGGTCCGGCGTCGCGCACCGTACCCACCTGCGCGCCAGCGATCAGGAACACGACCACCGCCAACAGAGGCACAGGCCACCAACCCAATCGTTCCCGCCAAACCGCTCGTTCGGGTCTGGCCTCGACCCAGCGCTCGGTCAGTGCGGCTGCCACCAAAGGCACACCGATCAAGGCGAGCGCAGCGGGTAACATCTCTTCCATACGCAGCGCAGTACCAAAATCAACTGCCGGCAGCATCAGCCACAGATAAATCGGCAACAGCAGCAGTTGCACTACAAGGTTGAGCGGTGTGACTGCGATCGCCCGAGCCGTGTTGCCTTGCCCAAGCTGGGTGAAGGTGATGAACCAGTCAGTGCAGGGAACCAGCAGCACCAGCAGCACGCCGAGGTGCAGGGCCGGATCGTCGGGCAGCCATTTCAGGGCCAGCCATACCACCAATGGAATCAGCACGAAGTTGCCAACCAGGATAGCGAATACGAAACGCCGGTCACGGAAAGCGTCGCGAGTATGCAGCAGCGGCACTTGCACGAAGGTGGTGTAGAGCAGCGCCGCCAAAACCGGCCACAGCAAGACCTCGAAGCGAGGCGCGAGCGAGGGCTGGGCGTTGCCCAGCACTAGCCCTCCGGCAATTGCAGCGAGATAAATCCAAACTTGGTGGCGTTCGAGGGTCAGACGATCCATCAGTCACACACCCACAGCAGCGCAAACGTACCGGCCAGCAAGAACACGGTGGCGAGCGCAAATGCAATCTCGGGAGAGACCAGCCGCCCACATCCCATCGACCTCGGTGCAGCTGAGCCAGCACTTCGCGATGGGCGAGGAAAAGTTAGAGTCTGGAATCAAGACTCCCCAGTCATGCCGAACTCAATCGGTGTTTTGACGTAGAACACATTAATGCTTTCTTGCTTCAGATGCGCGAACATGCGATCTGCTTCCTGCTCATTCACGGCCATCGTCACTTCGATAGGCTGGTCAGTCAGTTCAAAGAAATGCGCAGAATGTAGCTTACGGTCGTGTCCAAACCCTTCGCTGGCAACAAACAGCGTTGCACCGCCAATACCGAGTTTCCGGGCTTCTTGCACCAACCATTCGCCTAGCGGCATGTGATCATGCTTGCGATCTTGCTGAGTAAAGAAAGTTAATTGATAGCCATTCATATCTTCTCCTTAGAATCAAATGGTTCTGAACGCAGAAACTGTCGCTAATCCCAGCATCGTCATCACCAAAGAACCTATCACATGAGCACTGATTGCGCCGGTGGCCCAGAGTATACGCCCCTCTTGAATCAACACAGTGACTTCAGCAGAGAAAGTGGAAAACGTGGTCAACCCACCCAGAAAACCGGTAATTACAAGCAAGCGCCACTCGGGTGCAAAGCCAGGATGATTGGCAAATATAGCGAGCGCCACGCCTATCAGATAACCGCCAATGAGATTCGCTACGAGTGTGCCCAATGGAATGGCCGGAAACAGTGCATTGAGCGACATTCCTAGCAGCCATCTCAGCACCGCTCCGAGCGATGCTCCAATACAAATTGCCAATATGGAGTTGAAAATAAATTGGTCCTTGTTATTTAGAATTTCTTAGTGACATGTGGAAAAGAAACACGCAAAATCTTTAAAAATCTGCGCTATGCATATAATGTTAGTAGCATTTATTTTTAAACTGTTGTCCCTAATGTTATTCGAAAGGGGCAATTTATGGAAGAATGGCTGATTATTTCATTGGCAGCGCTAGGAGCGCTGTCTGAGAATAGTGATCGTAGCGAGGGAAAGCTATTTTGAGACAGATTTTTCGATTATTTGAAGCGAATAATTATTAATATTCGGAAAATATGACCAAAATAGCTTTTCTGCAGTAGATCGCTCTATTCTCGGACAGACTCCTGGCCGCATCAACTGTAGCGGCAATAGCAGGTACGGGAGGGAAATCATTTTGCTTCCTGTTTTAATCGAAGCAATTGGCGTTCGCGAAGCTGTTCCTATGTATACAGCGAGACTGCTGTGATACATGTTATGAAGCTCGGCACCTATCAAGAGCTAGGTGTAATCTCTCCAGACACGTGGCTCAACGGCATAATTAGTTAGGATTTACTCTATTTCCATAACCAACTTATTTACTTATGGTTATGATGAATCGAATCATGATGATGTCCTCCTGGTACAGCATGACGTGCATGATCACTTACTTGGGCATCAAACCACTGATGAATAGCAAGTTTAAGTTTTTGAATATGAGTTGAATAAGTAATTTCTGCTCCATCAGGCAATTCTTTATACTCGATTTTGATTTGGCCCGCTTTCGCTGTTTTCAATTCAGCCAACCCAGGCATGCTGGCACCATGAATTTTTTCCGGATTTGAGAAATTACCGTGTTTAAATTCTTCAGTAATTCCAGATAAGTGAGATCGTATTAAGCCAATCTGCTCAGTGTCAAACTTATCTTTTACAATAACCTGTTGAATTCCTCCGGTATCTGTTTTGGAAAAAATATGCGTAGTTTTTTCCAAATCAAACGGCATTACATGTGCACCCCGTTCCGCAACTTCATCAAGTCTCTTTTCATCCGCTTTTTCTTCAGCATGAATAGGTGTTGCAATAAATAAAGCCAGTAAGAAAGATGCAATAAGCAGTTTGTTCATTTTATTTCTCCTTTACTAAGTCAAATGAAGCCTAATCGTGTTGGTTCGGGTATAGATATTCCAAATGACTTTAATGTCATTATTGAAATCCCGATGCATACTGATCCTATAAAATATGAAATCGAAAAAACTGGTGCAATGTTTGTTGATCGATTCATGTCAACGTGCATGCATTACCCTTGTAACTATGACTATATTCCGCACACGCAATCGGATGACGGTGATCCGGTTGATGTGCTGGTGATATCACCAGTTCCGTTGATTATAGGCGTGATAGTACGTTGCCGCCTGCTCGGAATGCTAAGAATGTTCGATAAAGCCGGAGAAGATGAAATTTGTTAGCTGTCCCCATCAACAAATTGTGTAATCTTTATGGAGGTATCGAATCCTGCGAAGAGTTACCGCAGCTTGTTCTATCTCAAATTGCGCATTTTTTTGCACGCCACAAAGATCTAGCCCGGATATTGCATGAATTCGCACGTCCTCACTTGTCTCTTGAGTCCACAAGGAATTTATCTCAGTCAGGTGTATGAATAACTACACCGTTTCTTCGAAAAGTCCCTTGTGAAACCAATATCATGCGTGAGCATCGTGCGAATTCATGCAATATCCGGGCTAGGAGTCTGTCGATCAGAGTTTAGAAAATCAGGTGTTGAATTAAGCACCTAATCTACTGAGTTGAATAAATTATTCTTTGTATTGAACTAGAAAAGCGCTACAAGTGCAGATAACCGGTCAACTGTTCTGTTCGACCTGCTAACAACGGACATCGAGCCTATAAGCTCGAAGATCTTTTGCAACCTACTGGGGATATTCAGATAGCGGTAACGCCATCGTTACAGGTACTGTTAGGGATAAGGTACCGGATCACGGACTAAGCTATTATCAGATTCCATTCACACATTGCGTTGAATCTATCCGGTCCATGGGTTGCAAGTAGTGTTCTCGCCTTTCAAGGAACAGGCTATTTCCCGGCATACGCTTGGCTTGGTGTTTGGCAGTTGTTGCGATGGTCGAAATTTCATGGTGCGAACTAAATATACCTGGGGTTACCAAAACTGCGCCGATGGAAAGTGTAATCAGTGAATGAAATACACGTTGCCCCTTACGATCTATCGAAGAATATCCGCCTTGATCGCAATGCTCCGGTTTAAAGAAATGCATGATCTCACGCGTAAAACTTGCCAATACATGGCGACAGCGAATTTCCCAGTCAAGACTCTGAAACAAAATGATGAAATCATCTCCACCAATATGCCCGATAAAATCCCGCTCCAAGTCGCACGCTTGTGACAGCATATTGCCTGTAACGCGAATAACCTCATCCCCTTTGCGATAACCATAAATATCATTAAATGGCTTGAATGCATCCAGGTCACAATAGCAAACACAAAATCCGGCTTGACTCTCCAGCAAACGGTCAATATGCTCATCAATGGGCACATTCCCCGGTAGCAAGGTAAGCGGATTGGCGTAACGTGCTGCCGTTATCTGCAACTGGGTAATCTCCCGCATTAAATCATGACCGGTACCGACACCGAGGTATTGGCCCCGGTCAGTGATGATGAAACCATTCGACAAATGGCGCTGCCCGGCAGCCACAACCGCATTACTCAATTCTTGTAAACTGATGTTTTTATCCACCACTAACGGTGCCGAATCCATAAATAAGGTGCAGGATTTCTTGCCGTATAGCTCCCGCCAATAAGGTCGCGCGTAAGCATCAATTAACCGGTTGCGGGTAATGATTCCAATTGGAATACCCTGTTCGACCACAGGCAGTGACTCCAGAGCCAGTTGCGTATTAAAACGGCTATACACCTCATCGCTATCCACTTCCGGTGTAACAGGCGGCACTGAAATCAACAGCTTCATGGTAGACAAAGTTTTCTGAATAACGGTATTTTTCCGGGGAAAAACCATAATCCCATTCTGATTCAGACTATTGGCAGCATCCGTCGATATGATGGCGGCTGGTATCGCATTGGGGCGGGCGATGAAATAACCTTGCCCGAGTAAGATGCCCAAATCCTTGACAATCATAAATTCAGCATGGGTTTCGATACCCTCCGCAATAATCTGAGTGCTCGAATTTTCAGCGATTTGCTGGATAGATCGCACGAACTGCAGTTTGATGGGGTCCTGATTGATGTTCTGGATGAAGTGCTGATCGACTTTGACGTATTCAGGCCTGAGTTCGAACCACAGACGCAGGCTGGAAAATCCTTCACCCAGATCATCGATGGCAATTTCCAATCCCATCGCGCGATAATGCCGCACAGCTTCGAGCAGCAGAGAATAATCATAGGTTGGCTGGTTCTCAGTTAATTCGATGACCACACGATGCGGCTCTAAACCAAGTGAATGCATGTAATCCAGCGTTTCTCCATTCTTAAAGTTTGCATCAAGCAAGCATTCAGGGCTCACGTTCAAGAAAAGCTTTCCCATCAGTTTTTGTTGAACAAAAGCTTCTAGCGTAACCTGGCGGCACAGCCGCTCTACTTCCAGCAGCAATCCAAATTGCCCAGCCGCTCTGAACAAACTGAGCGGGGAATGCAACGGGCTGTTGGATGGTCCGCGAATTAATCCTTCATAGGCGTAAATCTCGCCTGTAGCCATAGAAATGATGGGTTGGAAGTTCGGAGTTAGCTGACGCTGCTCAATAATCTGGATAAGCCGCAAGAATATCTCGCTCCGGCTGGATTCATGGGTTGCAGCAAAATCAATTGCCCTGCCGGGTAAAATCTTTTTTACATTCACATCCATACAATAGCCCTGCAAACAAATTGTCATGATCAACTTTAACAAAGCGATATGAAATAATTATTACAAAACATGTTATGCAATCAATCAACAGCGCTAGATTGATGAGAAATTGGATTTAAATGAAGACTCACTCATAAAAGCATTAATTGGTTTATACTGTATAAACAGTTTATATTATTCTATGTAATTTAAGCTATTCAATTGCCAATTCATCACTTTAAAGGGATTAATCATGACAAAGAAAACCACACCCAATGAAAAAGCAAAACCTCATCAACTGCTGAAAGCTCTGTCGCAAAAGCGCCTGTTGCTGCTGTGAAAAAAACGGACATGCCTAGCAATACTGCAGGCAAAGAGGCCAAGACAGCGCTTCCTGCGACCAAAGATGAAACAAAGAAACAATCAAAAAAAGATAAACCAAAGAAAATTAAAATGATCCGCGATAGCTTTACTCTACCGGAAGGTGATTACGCCAAGCTGGCTGAACTGAAAAAGAAATGCCTTGAAGCAGGAGTGCATGTGAAAAAAAGTGAACTGATGCGCGCAGGACTATTACGCTTATCTAAACTCAATCAAACAGCATTACTCCAAGCGGTAGCCCAGGTCGAGGTAATCAAAACAGGACGTCCTGCAAAAGAATAATTTGTAATAGTCGCGTCCGATCTGACAGTCACCATATCCAGTCGGATCGCGACTATTCCAATTGAATAGCGGATGCTGCTTGCACTTCACGTTTCGCAGTTTTTATTGACAATACAGTCAGTCATTAATTACGGACGTATCGTGTAAGTCATTTTAAACTAATGATTCTTTGCTACGACGCACCATGAATCCCAGCAAGCCTAATCCGACTGACAACATCACATAGGTTTCGGGTTCTGGAACTGCCGCCACCGTTTGAGGAAGATAAACAGAGCCTCCAAGATCAGCATCCTTGAAACCAATCACGAAGAACTGGTTATCCCCGGCAGCGGTTGTAAAGTCATTATCGTTGGTTATTTAGTCAGTTCTGATACTAGAATGACATTTAATTTTTGCATGATGGCATGACAGCAACATGACAAAAATATTAATCGAATGGGTCGTGAGCAGCAGCAAGATAGCCAAGAACATATGTTGAGGGCACTTCTAAAAATCCAAATTTCGTCACAACACTTTGTTACTCGAAAAAAATGTTTCCTTACATATCATGCATATGCTGCGTAACCATTTTTTTCTCGTGCCTCGTTTTGTTTAGAACTTTGAATTTTTAGAAGTGCCCTTGATAGCTTTGAATCTGCACTTTTCGCAATCTTGGCCATTACAGACATAGAACCCTGAGGAGGTTGATCTATCAAATTTTTTGGGTGAGTTCTGAATTCATAGAAACTCCTGATGAATAAGAAGAAAAACTTACTTTCCCCCAGCGATAGTTCACCAATGAAGGCGCCGCAACAGCGATATCTTCTTATTCTGATGGGATTGCATGCGATGCAGGATGTCATCCAATGACTGGATTGCTTCGATAATATGTGATCCTTTGTTTAGCATAACGCATTCGGCACGCACACCCATCGCCGCATCGGTAATTTCAGCGCGACTGGGTTTGCCGCTCTTGGATAATCCCTCCAATACCTGCGTAGCCCATATCACCGGCAAACGCGCCGCCTCGGCCAGCCAAAGAATTTCTTCTTGTAACTCCGCGAGTCTTTCATAGCCGCATTCCACCGCCAGATCACCACGCGCAATCATTACACCGACATTTGATGATCGCAGCAAAGTCAACAACAGTTCCGGTAGATTCTCAAACGCTGCACGCGTTTCTATTTTCAGCACGATCCCCAATTTTTCAGCTTTCAGTCGTTTCAAATGCTTTTGTAATAAAAGAATGTCAGCAGGCCTTCTGGCAAATGAAAGTCCGACCATATCAGCATGTTTCACGACGAATCCCAGATGCTCGATGTCCTGTGCTGTCAGGCCATTCAACTCAAGCCGGCTATCCGGTAAGTTGATGCCTTTATTTGCAAGCAGTTTCTCTCCACCTTCGCGGGCCTGCGTGATTTCAACGACTAATTTATTTTTACAGACACTGCGAATTACGCCACCGATTCTGCCATCATCGATCAGGATACGTTCGCCTGGCTGGGCGTTTAGAAATACTTCCGGCAAGGAACAGGCAATACTGGCCGCATGCAGTAACCGTCCGCCCGCATCGAATTGAGCTGGCTTACCCGGCAAAGGTTCGCATGTGATATTCAGATTGTCTCCAATGTGCAAGCGGATCAATTCGGGTACTGGAGATAGCGCACC
Source organism: Nitrosomonas sp. (assembly GCA_016708955.1). Lineage (GTDB taxonomy): Bacteria > Pseudomonadota > Gammaproteobacteria > Burkholderiales > Nitrosomonadaceae > Nitrosomonas. Next base: position 28,975 of record JADJES010000024.1, on the reverse strand, counting down.
GACAATGCCGGCACAACCAGCCCGGCGCGGGTGCCCGGACATGGGCACCCGCAGGCGATTGAGTTCTATACCAGGTGTGATATAGGTGGTTTGACTGGATTCACCCCAAAATCCCGCCCCGATTTGGTCAACTAATTGCACGACGCGGGAGGAACCCCGCGCGTCAGTAAACTCAATGATATCGCGCGACGAAGCTTTTGCCAGCCAATCTCCCTGGACAGGCAGACAAGCATCCGCAGGGGCCGGGCTGGGAGAAGTATCGTTTTCGGGATGCAACCATATTCGTGCGGGTGCAATCACGTTGCCATAGAGATCTCGCTGTGGTTTCCATTTGAGTACGGCCTGACCAGCGGCAATCTCGCCGGTGCGCAACTTGGGGCCGCCCAAGTCCATGAGGATACGACAAGGCCTACCGGTTTCACGGCGCGCCAAATTGATATGCGCAATCATGCGGTTCCATATTTCGGGTGTATCATGCGCACAATTGATTCGGGCGCAATCCATACCATGTATGAGCATGTTTTTGATCAACGAATAATCGTCCGCCACTTCACCTGGCATCGTGACCATGATCCGGACGCGGCGATGCGCGGGAGGCTTGCCAAATAACTGATTGGTATTGCTTCCAAGCTGTGCCGCGCCTGCCGCCTCTGGGAAAGGCGATATTTTGTCAGCCGAGTTCTTGCCTAATGCGCAACTCAAAAGATCAATGATCGCGTTGAGATTGGCGAAGACATGCGATTCCATGCGACCTAACGATGAGAGACCTACTGCCGCCAATCTTTCTTGCAGCGACCGAATATCCCGTCGCCTCAAGCCCAGGTAGTGAATCAGATTAACGGTACTGGATAGATGGGAAGAATTTACATGCTGTAGCGTTGCCGAGGATGAGTACTCAAGCGCCAACAGTTCACTCCGCAACCCTTCAAGCTCATTCAGCAAGCTGGCATAAGGGTGCAACTCTTCAGATTTGCGTGAACCCGGTTTCTGTTTGATCATAATCCCAACAATTTTCAGGGATTCGAAAAGTAATTTTATAAATTATAGAAAAATTTGATTACATCAATATGACAGATCACCAGTTGCACATACTTATTTAATAGTATGCTCAAATTACACTGTGAGTCCAATTTCGAAGTGCAACGCCTAACGATGATTTGGTGTAGCGAACCGCGCACTCCCCTTATATCAAATGTATAATAAAAATATGACTTCGTTTCTGCGTAAGAATCTGGTTGTTAGCATCGCATCAAATTCACAATGGAGTATCCGATGAAACTCAATACCCCTTTACGTTACCCAGGCGGAAAAAACAAATTATCAGGATTCATTAAGTTGATTTTTGAGCAAAACAATCTGTTAGATGGACATTATGTTGAGCTCTACGCAGGCGGTGCGGGGATAGCAATAAATTTACTAACCCGCGGCTATGCATCCTGCATCCATTTGAACGATGCGAATCCTGCTATATACGCTTTCTGGCACAGTGTTATCAATCAACCCGAAGCACTCTGCAAAGCTATTCACGATGTAGAAATAACAATGAAAGAATGGCAACGGCAGAAAGCTATTCTAGATTTCCCTGCGAGTCACAGTCCACTTGAAGTAGGATTTTCAATTTTTTTTCTAAATCGGATTAATCGCTTAGGAATACTCTGGGGAGGATCTGCCGATGGAGTAAACCAAGATTGTCATTGGAAGCTTGATGCACGCTTTGACAAGGTTGACTTAATTCGCCGGATTGAATGGATTGCGCTGTACCGCTCACAGATTCACCTATATAACCAAAATGCGGCAGATTTTATTAAAACCGTATTACCGGTACTTCCCGGCAAAACACTTATTCATATTGACCTCCCCTCCTTTGTCAAAGGACACCGGCTTTATGAAAACCACAATTTGCATAATGATCACCTAAGTATTGCAGAACTGGTCAAGGAGCATATCACTCAGCACTGGATAGTTTCATGCGACAACAATCCGGAAATTATTGAGATGTACAAAGATTATCCGACCACAATCTGTGATTTCAATCACAACGTACGACATCACAGCAAAGATTCTGAGGTTATGTTTTTCAGCAAAAAACTAATCATTCCTAGCTTAAAGAATCCGTTAAATCTAAAGTCTGCTTAAAATCATAGAGACAAGCTATGATACCGCTGTACAATTTTCAGTAGGATGTGGAAAGATCAGGAAAATCCATCGAATTTTCATAAAAAAACGAATTCTAAAGCCTCTATCCATTCAAAATAGATCAAACTGAAGATGATCAGCAGGAATAAATAACAATGACTTAACCCGGATATTCCATGAATTCGCACGATGCTCACGCATGATATTGGTTTCACAAGGGATTTTTCGAAGAAGCGGTGTAGTTATTCATACACCTAACTGAGACAAATTCCTTGTGGAATCAAGAGGCAAGTGAGGGCGTGCGCAATTCATGCAATATCCGGGTTAAGTTTTCTTAGCGAAGAATCCCGCTCGCTTATGTCTAGAAATCCAAGAAACTGAAAAAATCCGCACTCGCTCTTCCACTCGGCTCGCTACGATTGCTTAAAACCGACGGACTCCTAGGAGGCTTTCCAAGAATAGTGATCGTAGCGAGGGAAAGCTATTTTGAGACAGATTTTTCGATTATTTGAGGCGAATAGTTATTCTATTTAACGAGAATAATTGGAAAATATGACCAAAATAGCTTTTCTGCAGTAAATCGCTCTATTCTCGGACAGACTCCTAGGCATATATATTTTTTACTAACTTTCGTTTTAGCTTTCTATTGGAAACTGACTTTAAATATTTTCTCAAACTTACCAGTTTACGCTTGCGATCATGAATTTCCGGCCAGCACTTTAAAATACGCTTGACGTAAAGCAAAAAAACTGTTGTTTTGCGCTTGTGCTTGCCACTGGGACTTTGCAGTAACACCTGCTCTCTGAAGTGTTTATCAAGCTTACCGAGAATACCCGCCTCTTCAAACGCTTCCAGTGCCGCTACCTGCCTGTTATTGAGCTTCTTCTCCAATTTCCCTGTGGGTATAATCCACTTTCGTTCCTCACGACTGGTGACCAGATATACCTGAAGCCTAGTTTTTCTCATGACGACAGGGACTACTGCGATTCGCTTTTTCTTATGATGTTGCTTGCTAGCCATAATCCCGCTTACCCTCCTTGACCGGATGGGCATTCTGATAGCATTTATTTTCAATCATACCTAATGCTGCAAACTCTGACGGTGTAGGGGTAACGGCTTCCACTTTAGATTAAAACTCTACTTCCAAAAATATCAAAGGTCTGTGTGATTCATTATAAATACCCTACTCAAGTCGATGACTATTCGGAATAAAACCATATCGTTATTTTTCCAGCTGCATTTCTTTGGTCATGGATCATAGAAAATTCAATACTTCCTCATAAAAAAACCGGACTCTTTCCGGCACAGGTCCGATTTTTTTCTCAGTTAAATAGAATTCTCATCCCGCCTCAATTGCTCTAACTTATCCACGCTTTCTCGTGGTTTCTGAAACTTCTTTCCAAAGTTTGATATAAGCGTAATTAGCTTGTTGGGATTTAGCAAAAACATCGACAGGCGCTTTGTGTACGCCCATTTTCTCGATATCTGATGAATATGGAATGGTTGTATTCAGAAACATTTTGTATCTTGCAGACATGGCTTCCATTGTTGCTTTGTGCAGTGACTTTTGTCCCTGAACCATTGAGAAAAAAGGCACGATCTTATTCTGCGGATAATCATTTTCCTCAAAAAATGCCATCAGCTGCTCAAAAGTCCGCTCTGAAAGCGGGGTAGGAATAACAGGCACCAGAACCAAATTAGATGCGATAAATATAGATTCCGACAGATAGCTAATGGATGGCGGACAGTCTAATATCACCAAGTCATATTCTTTATTGAAGCCTTTTAATACGCGCTTCAAACGATTTTTGCGTTTTTTGAAGCCTGCCAACAGCGTATCAAAGTTACGAAAAACTCAAGTGTGCCGGAATAATATCCAGATTTTCAAAGTCACTCGCTTTAATGTGTTTTACCAAGTTTTCATACGCATTAAAAAAGCGCTTTGCCCATTTCTTTGAGGATGGCTTGATCCTGAAATAAAAAGACGAGGCACCTTGAGGATCCAAGTCAATTAATAATGTTTTTAACCCGGATTTGGCAGCCCAGTAGGCAAGATTGACCGCAGTAGCCGTTTTTCCGACGCCTCCTTTCATGCTATAGCAAGCAATCACTTTCATTCTGAATCTCCTGGCTCAACTGCCCCAAATACCAAATCAAATTCAATGGTCATATTTTCTGTGAAAAAATCCGTTAATGCGCCTTCAACTTTCGGACGTTCTTCTGTTTTCTTTTGATACAAAATTGCTATCAAACCACTCAAGGCTTTTGACATCTCAATCCGGGCATCATCAATGTAACCGTTTAAAAACTCGATCTGGATACAATAATCATTGTAGTCACCCAATACAGTTTGTATCTTTTTAATTTCAATGACTATTTTACCTGTACGTTTCTTTGGCAACAAATCAACAAAAAATTCGATCAAGTAGCGTAGCTTTTTAAATTCAATACGTAATTCATGAATTTTTTCATCTGCTGATTGGCTATTAATAGCCGCGTTCATTGCGAGCATTTTATGATAGCGCTTTAACAATAATTTTTTTACAACTTGCAATACCGGTTTTGATGCCATGGGTGTTTGAAAAGCAGAGCTCTGAGATAATTCAGCCGCACAAGCAGTGACATCGTTCCTATACTCGGTAGAGGAAAAATATCTAGCCACCTTATTTTTTTCTTGCTTGCGCTGTTTTTCAATTAAACGGTACAGCTCGTTTAAGCCGCTTTCAAAATTCGCTGGCAACATCGCACGATAACTGTCCTGAGCCAGGATAAATACGTCCAGATCCCGAAGCTTGTTCGTTTTGCTTGCAATTGAAGATATTCTGGGTTTTAGCGTATCCAGCATTGATGCCGGCAATGCTTGTTTTAACAAACTGATTAATGATCTTAGTTTTCGAACGTTAACTCGAAATTGATGCAAAAACTCGGTATCTATATCTGCAATTACGCCGCCAACATACAGTTTTGCCTGATCAAGCATAGCAATGGCCATTGCTCGTACCGCTTGCTCTGTCCGCATATCCTCCGTCAGGGAGAGTAGAGCGCTTTGTTTTGGTTCGAGGGCCTGGATATCTTGATTCATTAACAGGAATCTTAATCCGAAATGTCTAATTTCCGCCTTAATAAAAGGCCTGAGTAGTTGTGCAGCCCGGGTATAGTATTTCGTATAGCCACGCAGGGCTTGTAGTGTGAGATAAAGGACAATTTTGTTGCTAACCAACGTTTGTGTTAAACGACCTTTCACCACAATTTTTTGATCACCATTGCGCAATGAGAAATCCGTTTCAAGCAAGTTTATGGATGCGATTGGCAATACCGCGCGCAAACCAATTAAATTTTGCAATTTGTCTTTAACTCGGCTCTCTGAAAATTCCCACCAGAATCTGGCTCCACTTGATGCGCTAACTTCGTCAATACAGCCAGAAGGATCGATGAGTTGAAACTGCTGCTTATCTACTTGACAAAGCAGATAATTCGCCTTCCACAGATGAGAATCAAAGTCATCGTAAAATTGTAGATTAGCGGTTGTGCCCGGATTAGCCTCAATATCAAACTCAGAGGATATTTCCGAGAGAATGTCGGTGTTCTTGGCCACCTCATTTAATTCCCAGGTATTTTCTGGCAATGAATTCATTTTTAAATTTGGTGTTATTGTTTAAATTAAATACTTAAGTAGTGCCAGCCCGGAAACCCTCTATCCGAATAAGAAACAACAGGTTGCCCGTAGTTATGGTGATAAGAATTCTGAAATATTGTGCCAAACTGCTGTTATTAGGTAGTTCTGGTGCATTTTAAAGCAAAATAACCCCAAACTTCGATTGAAATCGGCGAAAATATCGTTGTCAAAAACAAACTTCGTTCGAGTGGAGCACAAATGCGCGTAGTCCAAAATACACAGATGGAATTGGGTGAAATTAATGTATCACAAATCAAATTCGATTTGAGATCCGCGATGACATACCGAAGATACTGCGCGGGTTACAGCACCTGTACATGAACGAGGATGCGCCGGAGCGTTTTTGCATTACTGGAAAGTGAAATTGCTCCCAAGGTAGATAAGAGCACAGGCCGTCCTGGCATGACCCTGTGGAGCATACTGGTTTGTGGCGTATTGCGGCTGGACTTAAATGCTGATTATGGTCGTCTTCACGAACTGGTTAACCAGCATAAAACCTTACGCGAAATGTTGGGACATCATCTGTATGATGAAGACAAAGAAATATGTGTATCAAACCTTGGTGGAGAACGTCAACCTGCTCACACCAGAACTGCTGGACAAAATAAACCAAATCATAGTTGCGGGAGGCATGCCACTCCTAAAAGAGCGAAGGTCCTGCGTGGGCGGTGCGACTCCTTTGTTGTTGAAACCGATGTGCATTTTCCAACGGACATCAACTTATTGTGGGATGCCCTGCGCAAAGCGATTACGCTGACGGCGCACTGGTGTGAAAGGCAACAATTAAGCGACTGGCGGCAATATAGCTACAGCCTGCGCCAATTAAAACGACTGATGCGTAGTGCACAGAACAAAAGCGCAGCGTCGCTAAAGCACGACAAGACAAAATCGACGCACAAGTTACGCAAGCGCACCAGGCCTATATTGACCAAGCCAGAAGTCACTTAGACAAAATTCAGACCACCCCTAACCAAACTGGCCGCGATTGCGTCTACTGAGCTGCTGCAAAGATTGAAATTGAAGGCTACATCAAACACGCCGAACGCCAAATCGATCAAATTGAGCGTCGTGTCATTAAAAGGTGAAGTGATTCCACACGAAGAAAAAGTATTCTCCCTATTTGAGCCGCACACCGAATGGATAAGCAAAGGTAAGGCAGGCGTACCGGTTGAGCTGGGTGTCAAAGTATGCATCCTGGAAGACCAGCATCAATTCATCTTGCATCATCACGTGATGGAAAAACAAACCGATGATCAGATTGCGGTATCCATGATCGCAGAAGCTAAAAAACGCTTTCCCAAACTCAACGCCTGTAGCTTCGACCAAAGGCTTTCATTCACCCGCCAACCAAGCTGAACTGATCCAGCATCTCGACCAGGTCACGCTCCCCAGAAAAGGCAAACTAAGCAAGAACGTCAAGCGGTAGAACGAACCGAAGAAATTTTGTTAAAGCCCGTCATGCACACTCGGCGGTAGGTCGGCAATCAACGCACTAGAGATACATGGTTTGGACAAATGCCCAGACCATGGCATCGATGGTTTTAAACGTTATGTTGCACTGGCCATTGTCACCGGGAACATCCGCCGAATGGGTGACATCCTGTGGCAACAAGATGTGGAACGTGCGCGCAAAGCGAAGAGAAAGTTTAAGATACCAGCGAACAGCCTAAAATAAATTTTCATCTAGCGCCCAAAGTACCTGATTGCGAGCAATCAGCGGCTGGTGCTGGGTAAAAATCGAGTTTTGTACTACGCCTCCAAAAAATGCAATCGGAAGCTTTTTTGAATGCATATCCTCATTGCATTTTTCAGGAATGATTGAAAATTTAGGTAGCTTGCTGGCAAAAAAATGGGGTTTTCGGGCTGACACTAAGTATATTGCTTTCTAAGCGTAACAAGGAGTTTCTTTGCCTAATTTAAGAGAGTATAAAAGTAGGGGATTCTCTGCAGCGACAGAATCTTACGAACACATAACAGAATATGCCTCTATACCACTTTCAGTTCAATTAGTGCAGAATCTCCGAAGAGCAAGATAATCTTGGTAACCAAGGATATCAACTATGGTTCTGTGGCGTGTCATCCTGCAAAATACTGATGATAGACCCCATGCTTCTGCATCAGTCACTGGGATATAACACACCGGACAAGGTTTACCTGACAGCGAACGGGAGTGTGGCAAAGATTATCGACAAATAAAGTAAAACAGAAAAAACTTCATCAGAAATAGAAACAAAAATCGGGGCAGCGCCGCTCCGCTTCATGAATAGGATGCCCTCTTAAGATTCGATCAATTATTGTCTTGACTGCGAGGTCCACTTTGGTTGATCATCGAACCGCCGGATACCTGACCCGTATGTCTGGTGGTGTGGGAGAGGGCGGCTGTGAGGCTTTCTCCTATCCCGATTAAGCAATCTTTAAGGATACAAGATGAGAAGTATTTTCCCCGGACATTTTAAGCCTAAAGTACAAGAACTTAAAAAGCATTGACAAGAATCGACATTTATAGTTGATACTAATGTTTTACTTAATCTTTACAGATATTCAGAAGCTACTAGAAAAGAACTACAAGAAGCCATTACATCATTAGATGGCAGGATTTTTATTCCACATCAAGCTGCTAATGAATTTTTACGGAATAGATTAACAGTAACTTCCAGATCAATCTAAAGAGTACACGTCCGCGATAAAAACAATTAAAGATCTAGTTAGTAAAATATCAAGTAAAGATCGCCATCCTTTTATAAGTGATAACAAGCTAAAGGAATTAAATGAGTTTTCAGGTCAAGTTGTTGACAATTTAAGAGCAACAATCCGCATTGTTGAATAAACTCTCTAATGATGAAATTTTGGAATTTATTGAAACCACTTTTGAAGGAAAGACTGGTAAGCCATTTGGTGATGCAAAAATTAAAGAAATAATTCAGCTTGGAGAAAAAGGTATGAGGCTAAAATTCCTCCTGGCTATAAAGACTCTAATAAAGACTCAATAGAAGATGCAACAAAAAGTATGGAGATCTACTTGTTTGGCTTCAAACTTTAGAATATGCAAAAGAAAATAGCTGTTCAGTTGTATTTATCACTGATGATAAAAAAAGAGGATTGGTGGTTAGAGCAATCTGGAAGAACAATTAGCCCTAGGCCTGAATTAATTGAAGAGTTTATAAAAGAGACTGGACAAAGCTTCTGGATGTATTCCGTGAGTAAGTTTATTGAAGAGACGGCTAGCATCAACAAAAAAGAAGTTAATCCAGTTGTAATGGATGAAATTAGGAAAATTAGCGAACGCTTAGAGAAAATAACAAGAGAAACAAATGAATTTGTTTTCCAAAGCAAGAAATCAACCACTCCTTCTATACGGGTATCTCAAGAGGTTAGCTTTTGTGATGAATATGAAAACTCAGGGATTATTGTAATAACGCTAGAACGACCAATGAAATATGCAACAGGTAGCGGAAAATTTAGGCCTCTACTTTCGGATATTCCATATTTTCAGGTTGAGCTTATAGAAAACCCCGAAAACTCAAATGAAGAAGTCCATATTGATATTAGTTATGGCTGCGGTACTAATAAAGATTTCAATGTGTATCTCAAAGCAAGAAAAGGTGAATTAACCGCCGGCGATTACGTTTTTCAATATCGGGCATTTGTGGGCGATGATCTCGAAGAAGAGACAGAAATTCAGGAAGAGTAAAGTGGACCCCGCAGTCAAGACAATATGAGCGAATTTAAGAGGGCGCCCTATTCATGCAGCGCAGCGGCCCTGCCCCGATTTTTGTTTCTATTTCTGATGAAATTTTTTCTGTTTTGCTGTATTTATCGATAATCTTTGCCCCACCCCCACTCGCTGCGCACTTTATTTTTAAATATGGGATCAGGTACCGAATCACGAATCCCATACCAACAACGCACATATCACAGGGTCACAAAACAAAAATCACACTTAATTCATCGGCTATATTCTCAACCTTAGATTTGTCCACGTGCTCCCCTGCTTCGCTAGCCAAATTTGCCAGTAATATAATCCTCTGTAGCCTTCTGCCTGGGTTTAGTAAAAAGCGTATCGGTGTCACCAAACTCAATCAACTCTCCCAGATACATGTACGCCGTATAGTCTGAAACGCGTGCTGCTTGTTGCATATTGTGCGTAACTATAACAATGGTGTAATCCTCCTTGAGCGTAAAGATCAAGTCTTCTATCCGCGCGGTAGAAATCGGATCAAGCGCCGAGGTCGGCTCATCAAGCAACACCACTTCGGGTTTCACCGCAATCGTGCGTGCAATACACAGGCGTTGTTGCTGGCCGCCGGAAAGACTGATGCCACTTTGGTTCAGCTTGTCTTTGACCTCCTCCCATAAAGCAGCTTTTTGTAGCGCCCATTCCACTCGCTCTTCCAGCTCGTTGCGATTTAAGGATTCATACAGTTTTACACCAAACGCCACATTATCGAAAATTGACATCGGAAATGGGGTAGGTTTCTGAAAAACCATACCGACTTTAGCGCGCAGCATATTGATATCCTGCTTCTTGTCGAGAATGTTCATGCCATCCATCATGATTTCACCGTGAGCTTCCTGGCTGGGATAGAGTTGATACATGCGGTTGAAAGTGCAGTAACGTGGATTTTCCGCATCCGGAAGGGCCAATGAATGCGGTAATTTTTCTCTCAAGATGTTCATGTTAATAGATTTCAGTGCCTGACATCCATTGTAGTAAAAGTTTAAGTCGTTGATGGATACTTTGGGAGCAATCGATTGCGAAGGGATTATGTTCATCTCAGTTTTTAATTTAGGTTCGTTCATCGTTGATTGTTGATAATCATGCGATCCCATGAATTTGCTGTAAAACAGCATTTGTTGGTTTTTCATATTAATGATCCTCTTATAAACGTTAACCTGAAATTATTTACAGTGACTCAGAGGCTTAATGGCGGAAGCGCTCTAATTTGGCAAAACTTGTTTACGTAAAAAGAATCGTGCTGCGATATTCAGCCCCAAAACGCCCAGTGTGATGAGTAGCGCCCCAGTCCAGGCCAGCTCCTGCCAGTTTTCGTAGGGACTCATAGCAAACTGAAATATAACAACGGGCAGATTGGCCATAGGTTGGTTCATATCCGCATTCCAGAATTGGTTGTTAAGTGAAGTGAAAAGCAACGGTGCAGTTTCTCCGCTGATGCGTGCAATGGCCAACAGCACACCGGTCATTATGCCGACTTTGGAAGCGCGCCAAGTGACTAGCGTCACTATTTTCCATTGTGGGGCGCCCAAAGCGGCGGCTGCTTCGCGCAAACTATCCGGAATCAACCGCAGCATATCTTCAGTGGTGCGCACGACGACCGGAATGACAATCAGCGACAGTGCCAGCGCCCCGGCCCAGCCGGAGAAATGCCCCATCTTAGCAACATAGACGGTATAAACAAAAAGACCAATCACGATTGACGGCGCAGACAGCAGGATGTCGTTAATGAAACGAGTGACGGGAGCAAGCCAGCCGCGCTGGCCATATTCAGCCAAATAGGTGCCCGCCATGATACCGACCGGTGTACCGATCAAGGTAGCGAGTATTACCATCACCAGACTACCGGCGATCGCATTGAGCAGACCACCTGTGCTCCCCGGCGCTGGTGTCATCTGGGTAAATGTGGCGATGCTGATTCCGCCCAGCCCTTTCTCAAATAAAGTAAACAATATCCAGAATAGCCAGAACAAACCAAAAGCCATGGCCAGAATGGAGAAAGTAAGGTTAATGGCATTCACGATGCGCCGTCGCGTGTAAACTGGGATCATGGTGCGCCTTTAGGTGGCCGTGCCTTCACGTTTCTTGAGTTGCACCAGAAGAATCTTGGAAAAAGCCAGCACAACAAAAGTAATAAAAAACAAAATCAACCCCAGCTCAATCAGCGCCGAGGTATAAAGCTCGCCGTCAGCCTCAGTGAATTCATTGGCCAGCGCTGAAGCGATACTGTTTCCCGGCATGAATAGTGAGGTATGTAACTGGTGCGCGTTGCCGATCACGAAAGTGACCGCCATGGTTTCACCCAAGGCACGGCCAAGGCCGAGCATGATAGCGCCGACTACGCCGATCTTGGTATAGGGGAGGACCACGTGCCAGATCACTTCCCAAGTGGTAGCACCAAAGGCATAGGCTGACTCCTTGAGCATGGACGGCACAATCTCGAACACGTCACGCATGACCGCAGCAATGAAAGGAATCACCATAATCGCCAAAATAATACCGGCAGTCAGCATGCCGATACCCATAAATGAGCCTTCGAATAGAAAGCCGATTCCTGGAACCTGTCCCAGTGAATTCTGCAGCCACGGTTGTATATATTGAGCAAAAAGTGGCGCAAATACGAATAAGCCCCACATGCCGTAAATGATGCTGGGAATTCCAGCCAGAAGCTCAATCGCCGTCCCGAGCGGACGGCGTAACCATGGCGGCGATAATTCCGTAAGAAACAATGCAATGCCAAAGCTGACTGGAATACCGATCGACAGCGCAATCATTGAAGTAATCAACGTACCCACGATGGGCACCAATGCACCAAATTTCTCAGTAACCGGATTCCAGTCGGCGCTAAAAAGGAAATCGAAACCAAAAGCTTTGATGGTTGGAATACTGCCAATTATTAGTGAACCAATAAGTGCAGCCAGCAATGCGAAAACGACAAAGGTAAAGAACCAAGTGACTTTATGAAATATCCGGTCAAATAGTAGCTGCCTTTTTAGCTTTGCTGCAAAGTGTATTTTTGACATTGTTTTGTTTCACCTAGCTGAAAATACACTAGAACTTATTTCTAGTAGCTGCACTTGGCGATCACCAGGAGCGGCACTGAATATATCTCGCGCTATGATTTCTGGCCTTTTACTTTTATCAGTGCTTAACTGAGAAAATGGCTTTACCATCTTTACCTTTGATATTAGCTTCCCAGGAATTCTCAATCAGCTGCACCACACTATCCGGCAGCGGAATGTAATCCAGTTCCAGTGCCATTTCATCACCGCTGGCATACGCCCATTCAAAGAATTTCAGAACCGCTAAAGCCTGAGCAGGATTCACTTGAGACTTATGCATGAGGACAAAGGTAGCGCCGGTAATCGGCCAACTGTTTTGGCCAGGTTTGTTGGTAAGAATTTCGTAAAACCCGGGAGCCTTATCCCACTGCGTGTTGGCAGCCGCAGCTTTGAATCCATCTTCAGTAGGTATCACGTATGCACCATCGTGGTTCAGCAACTGGACATAGTTCATCTTACTTTGCTTCACGTAAGCTGCCTCGACGTAACCAATCGAATTTTTGATCTGTTTTACGAAATTGGCCACGCCTTCGTTACCTTTACCGCCGGTACCAACAGGCCAGGCTACGGAAGCATCCGCACCGACTTTCTCTTTCCATTCCGGACTGACCTTGCTTAAGTAGTCGGCAAACAAGAAAGTCGTACCTGAACCATCCGCACGATGTACCACGGTGATGTTACTGGCTGGCAAATCAATACCGGCATTTAGACCAGCAATCGCAGGATCATTCCAGCGCTTGATTTTACCGAGAAAAATATCAGCCAGAACTGTTCCGGTTAATCGGATCTGTCCTTGTTTGACGCCATCCAGATTAATCACTGGAACCACGCCCCCCAGTACTGTCGGAAATTGGGTCAGTCCGTTAATTTCCAGCTCTCGATGCTCCGAAATCAACTGTCCCGGCTTTGATTTGCTTGATCCCGCCACCGGAACCAATGGATTGGTAATTCATACGAACACCGGTTTGTTTTTTATAGGCATCAGCCCATTTAGCATAAACCGGATAAGGAAAGGTTGCGCCAGCACCGGTAATATCGGCGGCATAAGTAACAGGAGTAACGATCAATGCTGCAGTGGTAGCAAGCAGCGCAAGAATAAATTGCAGCTTCATCTAAAAATCTCCTATCGGAAGAAATGGAACTTGAGTGAGATGAGATCATAATCAGATGATATTGCAGAATTATGACAGGCAGATTAATCCTCCCAACGACTGTCAGCAGTTAGCTAACTGGGTGGTGCGGGTTGAGATAATGAAACAAAGCTAACATAGAACCCAATTCAAAACGCCCCCGATCTCCTGGATCGTTGTGACACTCCTGGCTACAGAATGCTTGGGTTAAGCGGTTTTTCTACACTAGGAGGCTGTCCGAGGATAGAGCGATCTACTGCAGAAAAGCTATTTTTGTCATATTTTCCGATAATTCTCATTAAATAGAATAACTATTCGCCTCAAATAATCGAAAAATCTGTTTCAAAATAGCTTTCCCTCGCTACGATCACTATTCTTGGACAGCCTCCTAGCTAGAGGGGAGCGTAGAATGACTATCGGGCGGCCAGAGGCCTATAAGATTCCTTCGATACCATTACGGAAGCCTTTCCTTGTGAAGAATGCCGCTGATTTTTTGATTCGCCCCGGATAATTCTAAGCAAGAGGTAAGCCTGATAGAGATAAATCCCAAGGATGATGCGTGAAATGCTATCCCAGTCTACAGCCACTCCATAAAATACAATGCCGCAGATAATACTTAATATAACAAAACAAACACCCACTGCCACAATCATAAAAATATTGTCTCTCATGTCTTTATACTCCTCACAAATTATTCATCGCTCATTAGTGCGTATCGTATCGACACAAAACATTAGTAATGCTTAAAAACAATCCGATGGAATAAACCGCACTAGCCGATGTCACTTTATAACCCCAACATTAACCGCTGATGTCAGAAGAATGAATTTTTGATGACTGTTTTATGTCGATGATTTTGTGTTTATCCCGGAATACTGCTCTTTCAGTCCGGAATCTTAGAAGAACAGTGAACAAAGTATATCAATGCAGAAATACTGGAAACGGAGTAAAGATAGAATTTCCAAAACGAATCTGTACGGCTTTTAAAAGAAAGAATCGCTGGACTGATAAAACCAGACCCAGCGATTCTTTTATTCAACAGAGAGAGATTAGTTGAATTGGTCGAAAGCTTTTCTACTTAATACATAAATAAAAATACTTTTTATTATAACGATTTAGTTAAATGGAAAAGTCCATTCTTCGGTCCAGTCATCATCCGAATCCTTGAACGCGCCAACGTAATCCACTACAGTAAAGAAAGGATCGGGAACAGCAACACCACCCAGTATCAGCGGCGATCCGGTAGCCGGTAAATAGCCACTCAAGAGAGGATCTTCTGCCTTGTTCCCGGATTGAGACGTGAACCAATCAGCCACTGTAAACGTTGCTCCTGTGCCATCTTTGTAGTTACTAGCACATTGCACAAAAGAATTTACCATGGTTAATTCACCCGTCAAACTACCCGGTGAGCCGGCATTCACGAAAGTCGGTCCACTATCAATCATTAAACAAGTTGGAGAACCAGTAACGACAGTGTTCCAGATATTTGCACCTGTTCCGCGGCGTAATAAAATGCCTTGTGTCGCAGTCTCACCAGAGCGGCCAATAATCGTTAAATTTGACAGAATAGGCTGAGAACGCGGAAGACTGTCATTGTTTTTCTCGTTGTTGTCGGCTTCAATTCCACGATCACCAACACTTGAAGATTGTTTAATCAGAACAAACTGTGCGCGTCCTTTCCAACCATTTCCCCAATCAAAAGAATCGTCTTGTATGTTCGTCACGACTATATGTTTCATCTGAGCTGTACCGCCAAACATTTCCACGCCATCGTCCAGACCTTCATGGACATGCACATAGTCAATAAGCGTTCCGGAACCAACACCGTTTAATGTCAAACCATTGAGTTCTTCATCCGGGCGAACAGCATTTCCAGCGAAGAGAATTTGCACATACTTAACCACCCCGCTGTTATCCGTTGGATTGTTACCGCCATAGAATTCTGAGGTAATAGCCTCGAATGGAGTTTCACAAACAGCCACATCCACATTGCAACCATTCACGGGTGCATTGCCGGAAAGGACCAAACCACCCCATTCCCCTGCCGACAGTTGTTGTGGTCCGGACATGACAATCGGATTATCCGGCGTGCCTTCCGCCATGATTTTTGAACCGCGTCGGATCCACAAATAGTCAGCACCTGCCTGACCAAAAATTTTGGTTCCAGGATTGATGGTCAGTGTGGCACTGCGTGTTTTGTCGCCGCCAATATAGACCCCACCGTACACTACCCAAGTGATGTTTTTGGTCAGCGTCATATCGTTGTTATATTCACCACTTAAAACACAGGATCCCTCCGATTCTCCTGGCGCTGCAAAACTGGGACAACCTTGAAATGCATTATTGGCAAGCTGTTCCACTGTAAAGCGCAACGGATTAGATCCAGGCACTAATTTTAATTTAGCATAATAATCGTCTGCTCCGACAACGACAGAAGCGACATGGACTGCATTCGTGTCAGAATCAAAAACATTGCGCTGCCCTTTCGCTGCTGAAATTGGATCAGCAGCAATCAACTGCAGCTCGCTTCCGCTGAGTTGTAATTTAGCGCTATAGAATGCAGAAGATCCACCACTCAGAACTTCAACGACCGGAAGATCTACAATCCCCGCTGACGGATCAAAGGTCGCTGTTGCTGCATATCCATTTAATGTGACGGTACTCAATAGAACAGCTGACGCAGCCAATAATTTTTATTTTATAGAATTTGATTTAAACATAATTCGCCCACCTCCAAGTTTTTTTAGGGTAGCGCAAATCTAACAGGCTAACATGACAGGCGTATTACATTTCTATGTAAAACATCTGTCATGAAATAATTTGAATCAAAGAAATTTGATTCTGGAATCACGTTCAGGTTATTACAAATCAATTAAAACCTTGTCCAATGATCTGCAACACTTTGTCTGTTTCCGATGATGAAGCAATAGTTGTACTGATCTATTTTATAGATCCAGGCTCCCGTCTAATCTAGGGCTGAACAAACCAGGGGGTTTATTTACACCAAGGTGTATTGACGACATCCAAGTATCGACAGATACCGGGACGTTCGCATATAACCGGGTGAATGCAGGGGATGAGGATGACTGCTGCCAATGAAACAGGGAACTGCGTTGATACGATATCAATAAGCTAAACGGACACTCAGATTAAAAAATCGCCCGCGACGGAACTGCCGCGTAATTTCATCGCCTTGCGTAACGCGAATTTCAGAATCGAGTAAATTTTGCATGGAAGCCTGCATCGACAATCCTTTATATAAATTCTGGCTCAGCACAAAATCCAGTTGATGCACAGGTTGTTCATATTTGTCCGGTGCGCCCAATACCCCAGCTGCCATGATGCGTTTGCTGGAAACGTTGTATAACAGCGTGGCTTGTGTTTTCCAGGCCGGATTGTCATAACCAAACTGAAAATTAAAAATCTGCGCGGAGTGTCCTTGTAATGGCCTATCGTTTGTCGTTTGCGCCGCGAGATTCTCGGCAGTCAATTGAGCGTTGGATGCTGACAAAGTGTAGTTGCCTCCAATATAATAATTTTGCAGCATGGGATGTACAAAATCCAATTTTTTTAATAATTCCAGCTCCACTCCATAGACCCTTGCTTTATCGGTATTCTGATAGGTATTGAGTCCGGCAGTGCCCTGAACTGTAACCA
Source organism: Nitrosomonas sp. (assembly GCA_016708955.1). GTDB lineage: Bacteria > Pseudomonadota > Gammaproteobacteria > Burkholderiales > Nitrosomonadaceae > Nitrosomonas. The sequence continues at coordinate 11,581 of JADJES010000024.1, read as the reverse complement.
ACTCAATCGGATTGGTTAGATCCTTCCAGAAAAGCCCAGCAAAGATATTTTCGGTAGGCGATAAGTAATATTCCCAGCGTACATCCCAATTGGTAATGGCTGCTTGTTTCAAATTGGGATTACCGACGGTTTCCTGGTTGGTATTGATATCGGTAAAAGGCGCTGACGATAGTTCTCTAAAATCCGGTCTTGACAACGTTTGACTGAAACCCGCGCGGAGCTGCTGCTTATCCGTGAGAAAAGCAGTGGCGGTTACTGAGGGCAACATATCAATTCCTTTAAGCCCGGCAGTAGTCGGTTGATTAGTCAGGGAAACCGTATCAACTCTCTGATCATTATCTTCCCAGCGCAATCCGCCCGATATATTGACCCTGTCATATAGCATCCAGTCCGTTTTTCCATAATAAGCAAAAAGCTTCTGGGTGGCGGTATACCGATCGCTGGGGCGAGTCACATCGCGAAGCTGGTATCCATTGGGGCCAATATATTTGGGTTGCAGGATACTTTCCAGGGATGACTGTCCATAAACCGCCGGATTAGACGCGTCCGGGCCAGCTCGAAAGTAACTAAAGCGTTGAATGACTGAATCTCTATTCTTATCCTGGGTAATAAAACCACTACTCAAAGTAACCTTGTAATTATTTAATAGCTGAAAAGGTATTTTCCCATCAACCCGCCAACTCTGATCTTTGTCAGTCAAGTCCGAAAACATGGATTGATTGCTGTCTGCTCGCTGAGAAAAGAAATAGTTTCCGCTATCGATATTGGAGTCATAACGATAATCTCGCGTATTGGGCTCTTCTCTTTTAGCGGTAGCATCGGTGTAGAGCCAGTTAATGGATAAATCTTTCAGCCAATCAAATTGATGCTCACCACCAACTTGATTCATAAATAATTGATTGGAAAAGAACTTAAGTCTGGTTCGGCGTATAGGACTCGTCTCTGCATCAGTAAAACCCTCAGAAATCCTGGCTTCATCAAACGATTGACGCAGAAACATGGTTTTGGCAAATATTTTGTGAGTGTCTTTGTACTGAAGTTCCGTTGCCCCATAGCCGGTTACCTGCACTTCCTGCCACGATCTTTGCATATCGAAATCCTGGGTCTTTTTTAAACTGCCATCACTCGCAGCAGAAAATTCCCGAACGTCTTCATTTTGCTTCCTGAATTCCTGCTTCCAGCCGCCCGCGGCGATATAGCCCAGTGTAAAATCTCCGCGTGAAAAACTATCGCCCATTGAAGTCTGAATACCGGCATCAGGCCCGGCTTTCTTCGTATCGACATCCCATACTCCTGACAAATCCTCGCCAAACTTTTCGATCTGTGCAGGCGTTGCTCCCTGCGGATTAAAAATAGATGCTGGCTTTATGGGTCCATCCTGGGTGGCATCAGCGATCGAATCAGGCATTGCACGTGCACCATCGTCATAACTCAGAAAATCAGTATCGCCTCCTTTATAAGTCAAGTTCTTCTTGAAAGTTGCATTTTCGGCTATCCCCGTCTGCAAATTTAAATTGAAGAAAAATGCATCGGGAATTCCCCGTGTGCGCAGCTCCACCGTACCTCCGGCAAACTCTGCAGAGCGATCCAGCGAATAGGTCTTTTGCACCATCACGCTTTCAAGAATATTGGTCGGAAAAAGATCCAGCGGCACAACACGTCTAGTCGCATCCGGACTAGGAATTGCCGCACCATTCACCAATGTCGTAACATAACGCTCGCCCAATCCACGGATAAAAATGAATTGTCCCCCTACCAGCGTTAATCCGGATGCCCTTCTCAAAGCACTGGCAGCATCCCCATCGCCAGCCCGGCTAAACTGCTCAGCACCCAGAATAGTCGCTACTGCGGTTGATTTTCTTTGTTCTTCGATAATGGAAGCAACCGTACCTGCGAGATGAGGCTCCAACACCACATATTCAGCTAACTCAACACCTGCGGGCGTCAGCTTAAAACTGAGATCGGTTGTTTGTGCATTCTCAATCTTCACATCATCCTGCGTTTGACTGCTATAAGCATTATGCAGCAACGAAACACTGTAACTGCCTGCAGGTACCGTCGCAATGATTCTCCCCTGCTCATCTGTTCTTAACTTCTGCTTTGACCCGCTTAGAAAAACCTGTACGTCTTTGATTGGTTTTTGCGTTTCTGCAGAGATCACTTGTACATTGACTGTGCCTTCACCTTGATCACGCGGTTTTTCAGCAGCGATATCTGGGCCTATAATGCCGGACAATGAACTTTCAATATTGAGCAATGGTTTCTTTTTATTCGGATAGAAAGTGATCAGGATTTGCGTGTTCTCTGCCGGACGCAGCGGCAAATCAAATTTAAACACCTGATCTTTCGTCTTGATCGTCATGTGATAAAACCCGGGCGGTAATTTTCCAGCCACACTGCCATTCGCATTGGTCTTGATGGAAGAATCTCCATCAGCCCGCCAACCAAATGTAGATGGAATGGCCTCAAAGATCATTTTCGGATTCGATTTCTCGTATACATCGCTGCTAATGGACAACTCAGCATCTTCAATAGGCAATCCATCCTGAAATAGGTGGATTGAGAATTCGGCTTTTTCCGTGTCTCCCCGGGCAGAAGGACTTACCAAACCTGTCGCAATAAAAACGAGCAAAAATAGTAAATAATGCGTCAGGTTATTTCGACCGCTTCCGCTTTGAGAATTAGAAGAAGATTGATAGTCAAAAACTGTTCGCAAAACACAAGACCGGAGAAATTTGTAAAATTGAGTGTTCATTTGGCGTACAAAGCCCTCTCTTCACCAGCAATCTGATTGCTCGTGAAGATAAATTAGAGTTAGTCAATTAAGGGAATAAGTTAGATAGGCGCTAAGGCGGTATAAACAAAAATACAACAGACGATGATGTTTTCCGCTCGGAGTTTTCAGCCGGTTGATCGATCACGGACCGTGATATTAAATACCCGCCGCACGATGCTTGAATTGTAAGTAACGGTATTACGTACATTGCCATGGCTCTGTTTTACAAACTTCCATCAAGCGACGAAGTTCGGTTCCTTTTCTAAATAGCTCAGCATTTTTTAAATGATCCAGGTGCTTGTTCGCTTCGGGAAAGCGCCCGCTTGAGAATAAGGCATAGGCCAGCGCATAGCGCACATCTTGATCTTCCAATAACCCAGTGCGATACAAACTGGATTCCATATTGGCCGCACGCTCGAACTGCTTTAATGCCAGAAGAATAGATAACCGCTGCTTCAGCTTAATTTTTTGATCGCCGATACTTTCATTCAACGTTAATGCCTTATGAAAACGACCCGCACGTCGATAAATCTCTGCTGCTTCAGCCTGAAGCGCTGGATTCAATAATGCGGCTTGCTCAAGAATAAATGCCGCAGAATTGAATTTTCCTTGATCCAAATAGGTATGTGCGAGCAATTTTGCAATCATTTCATCATTCGGAAATTGCAATCGGGCAATCTCCAGAATACTCAATGCTTCCGGATATTCTCTACTGAGTCTCAGTGCATTTCCGAGTGCAATATAATCGGCTGCCACCGCTTTCGATCGTTTAAGATATTCTCTGCCGAGATTAGTGGCTTCCTGATATAGCCCAAGTTCAACAAAATAGAAAACTTTGCGCTTCAGAAAGCGAAAATCTCCTGGAAAAATTTTCTGCCCCTCATTTAAAGTATTAATGGCCGCATCGGCTTCTTTCAGATGCCAATAGGAATCCGCTTTTAAACTGATTAACGAGGCATCTTTATTGGCCTGATCACCCGCTTTGACAATGGCTTGAATCGTTTGCTTATAATCTTTAAGTCCAAAATAGACTTGCGCCAGGTAGATAAAAATCGCCGGGTCTTTCTGTCCATTTTTGACAGCCTGCTGCAAACTATCCTTGGCTGCCTCCAGATCATTCAGATTCATATAAGCAAGACCCTGCAGCGTGTAGAATCTTGCCAAGTCTGTTTTCTTATTTTCCAGATCAACACTTTGCAATGCCAATAGCGCCCGATCGCTATGACCGTCTTTCAGCATGACCGCAGCCAGCTCAATAAAGTCTGTGGGTTGTACTTTCTTTTCGGATGCCCATGCAACGCTGCTGCAATATCCAAGGATAAAAATAACAAGGAAGTATTGAATCTGCTTGGCTATCCGGATCTGGTATTTCATTTTATTTAACCGAGATTAAACATTAAGCGAGAACATCAGGAAAGATCAAAACGAATTTTTTGCTTTGCCCATACTTTGACCGTATCTCCCTTATATTTTGCCGGTTCGAAATGCCAAGCACGGATACCTTGCACAGCAGCTGCGTCAAAGATTCCCGATGGATTCGACTCTAACACTTGTACTTGATTGACTGAACCATCAATCTCGACAAGTACCGACAAGAGGACATAACCTTTCACACCATTCTTCTTGGCCGTGGGCGGATATCTAAAAACCCCTCTGGTGATGGGTTTCGGTGGAACATCCACTAAGTCTGCCGTCATCACGGCATTACCTGTTTTACCGATCAGACCATCATCCAGCCCTCTCCCTTGCCCATCATCCAAACCCAACGATCCCAAATCAATGCCGGACAGTGCCGTGTCAAGTCCCCTGAAAGGCGCAGGTGCCTGAGGTCGAGTAACTTTCTTGGGCTCTACTTTCTTAATTTCCTTTTTAGGCTCTTGTTTGATCTCTCTGGTCATACTGATTTCTGTCACTTCTTGCGCAGGGGCTCTTTCAATCTTTCCCATGTAATGATTCATCGTTATTATCAGACCGAAAACCAGAATCAGTCCCAGTAACATCGACACAGCCCCTGCCGCGTGTTGATTTAAATGCTTCGTTTCCATATCGTTTACCCCGCTTCTTTTTTAGTTGCAACACCAACACTCTCTGCCCCTGACAAGCGGGCTTGATCGATTACTTCAATCAATTTCCCCGCAGGAACGCCTTCATCCGTAACTACTAAAATTACTTTGCTGGAAGCAGTACTCAATAAATCTCGCAATTTACTTTGTATCAGCCACAAACGAACCGGCTCACCATCCAGATAAGTGTCGCCATGCCGGTCAATAAACAAACGAATGGCCTTGCTCGATGCGGCCGACGAACTGCTTGCCTTGGGGCGTTCCAGTTCCAATTTCATATCCTTTACGAAGGTCGTCGTAACCATGAAGAAAATCAGCAAAATAAAAACGATGTCAATCAATGGCGCCATATCGATCGTAGCTTCCACTTCATTGGACTCATTGGGTCTCATAATTAATTACTTCTCATTTGATTTAATAGCTTGATGACACAATAGGTCTTTGACCTGTGAAAGATCCTGCTCTATCTGGCGCTGCTTCCTAATGAGGATGCTATGCGCCAATAATCCGGGAATCGCAACCGTTAGCCCCATTTGCGTGGTAAACAAGGCTTGTGAAATCCCGCCGGCAATTCCACCCGATTGAGAATGCAGCGTCATGGTTGCCAGCGAATCAAATGTTTCGATCATTCCAATCACAGTTCCCAACAATCCCAGCAATGGAGAAATAAGGATGACTACATGAATAAGCACAGAGAATTTACCAATCTCTCTTTCATACTCATAAAAAGCCGCATCCAGGTGGCGCCGCAGATTTTTGACACCTTTCTTTTTAAACGCTAATCCCTGCTTGACCGCACGCGCTACAATATTTTTGGCTGGCTTTTCATTGTGCTCCTGATAGTATTTCAACATATCGCGCACCCCCATCCATTTGGGTTCTTTCATAACCCAGAATCGATAACCCAATCCGTACCAAAGTAACAAAATACAAAGCACCAACGGCGGCATGACTATCCCGCCTGCAACAAACAACGCTTTGGTCAATATAATGAGTTCTGTAAGATCCATTTCGTGCGCTATACAACACCAGCGAAATTTTCTTCAACAGCCGCCACATTCGACTCATCCAACTCAAGCCCGCCACCCAGAAAAACATTAATGATCCTAAGTGCCGAATGCTCCATGTCGCGTTTAATGTTTTTTGCCCAGGAAGACAATATGGATCCCAGTAACAAAGTCGGTATTGCAACAATCAGCCCCAATTCGGTGGTGACCAGTGCGATCGATATGCCTTCAGAGAGTAATTTTGGATCGCCGGTACCAAACTCAGTAATCATGTCGAAAGTTTCAATCATCCCGGTCACCGTTCCCAACAAACCAAGGAGCGGGGCGATCGAGGCAATCACCAGAATGGCTGGCCCAAACCGGTCTAACGGGCCGGATTCTTGCAGGATAGCCTCGTACACAATGCCTTCCATGTGATCTCTGTCATCTTTCAAATGACGCAAGGTATAGTGCAGAACCCGCCCAATAGCGGACGAATCGTCTTCACAGCTTTTTTTAGCGACATCCAGCTCCCCTGCAGCAAGCTGCTGAATGATCTGATCTGTCAGCTTATTTGTGTTAGCGCCATTCGTGCGCAGCAAGAATGCCCGGATCAGAATAAGAAACAGTGCAACGCCGCCAAGTATTACGATAACCCAGCCAATAGGCCCTCCTGAGTCAATAATACTTAGGATTGTTTTTTCGCGGGTTTCATCAATCGCGTTAGTGCGCGACTCAAATAGAAATAGCTTTAAAAGGTCAGGTTGCTCATTCTTACTCAGTGCGACAGCATTCTCAGCGCCATAGTCTTTCCATACTTTGAAATTACCGCCGCCTGCAGGTACTAAACCACCGCTTCCCTCATCGCTGACACCATAGGCAGCTATATTGCCTAAATGAATAATTGTCCCTTGCGTTTGTTTGCCACTCTCTAAAAAGAAATTCCCCGGTTTTGCCTGAATCGCTCCAAGCCCCTGAATTAAAGATAGCGCTTGCCTAAACAAATACCCTACTTTGACGAGATCATTACCTTGCGTCTCTTTAATCGATGCAGGTATCTCAATCCCATGATTTTCAAGGGTCGCTTCTGCCTGCAGGTAGGTCGTCTCCAAGGCATCACTGCGCTCACTTACAGAGGCTTCTTTACGCTCAACTTCTGTCAGTTGTGCATTCAGTTGATCAATTCTGGCTGAACGTTCAACTGAAGTCCGCTCAAGGCCATTGATCTTACTGCTCAGTGCTTGCTCTTCACGACTGGCGCTGGATTGATAGTTTTTTAGCCGGTCAACCAATTCCCGCTTCTGCGCTTCCAGGAAAGCATATTCACGTTTGTAAGCAGTTTCCAGATTAACTGTTTCCTGCTTAGGTGAATTCTGCTTCTTGGGGGGCACAGCCACACTGGGTTTTTCTTCGGGTGCTGATACGGATACAGCTTCTGAAGCAGCTGTAGATTCATTTTCTTTGGCATAAACTGTATCTGCCATCGCAAACAACAGTAACGATATCAATAATACTTTATTCATTTTCTCAACGGATTAGGTAATTCAAAATAACCTTGGCGTATTTGTTTCTTCAACGAATCAAATAAATTCTTGATACGCTCAATATCGTTCGTGTCATCAACTGTTTCATATTTCCAGCCACCATCAGCCAATCGTTTAGCCATCCCGAATCTGTTATCTCTGGTTTGGAAGAAAAGAAAAACGGTACCTAATTTTGCAATATCAACCAGTACATTTTCTCCATCTAGGAATATAACTTGTTGATAGATCCCATTTTCCTTACTTAAACGAATTTCATCCTCTATGAGGGACCATGCCTGATTAACTGCCTTATTAGGATCAATCAGCTGATTAACAACATTACTCTCCAGGTCTCCCAGTGCCCTGATGCGATCTTCCGGCTTGAATGGAAAACCTGTCTGAATATGCTGCCGGTAATCTGCTAGCATCGCTAATAACACGGGTTTCAGACTCTCTCCCGATTGTTCCGCTTTCTTGGCGTTAACAGTCATTTTTTCTATCGAGTGCTGTAGTTTCTCGATACTCATTTTTTGCCTTCTTTCCTCAACACTCAAATCGGCCAATTGCGAAGTCAGCGCAGACATTCTGCTGCCATGCTTATCCTTCTCGGTATCCAGTTGTGTTTGCAATGTCTCGACCTCACCTCGGATCTTCGCCAGCGCTTTTGCCAGATTCTCCAAGCTATTCTCATTTGACACAGAAGTAACAAGCAGTAGCAGCACCATCCCGGTGAATGAAATTATTTTTTTAAAAAAATGTTTACGCATAAATCCCGTTGTATTAAATAATATTGAGCGCAATAAACAACATCCAATCTGGCAGCGATCCCTCATCACCAATGCCTCGCATACTACAAGCTGAATATTTCACTTTCATGACATTTAGATGTCATTTAGATTTAATCAAAATGGATAAAGTGCTGAAATGAGAGCTTGGGAATATTCACTGACTTGTTGTGTAAGTCATAAATATTTGAAACTTCCTGAAGGTGCACCTTCAATAGAGGTGATATAAACCGAACAGCTTACACATTACGGTAATTGCCGTACTGACATTACTGCGTATTGTTTCCACTCGTTTTTCACCCGACGCAATCGACTGACTCAACCGAAAATTTATGTTCGGTTGAATTATATCCGCTCCTCAGAATCGAATTTGCCGGTTTTAGCTGATTAATCAAGGCAATTAATCAGTCATTCATTGCAAAAATAATAATATTCATCATACTGTCATAAATTTGTAACGCTTTATTTATATTATCTCAATATCTTTTAGCTACATTTATATAAATGGAGTAGTTCATGGCTGTAACAATACTAATCGTTGAAGATGAACTTGCAATCCAGGAATTAATTGCACTCAATCTGAAAAGAGCGGGGCATATGGTCTTATGCGCTGATAGCGCTGAGCAAGCAAAGAAAATGGTCAACAACGTTTTGCCTGATCTCGTATTATTGGATTGGATGCTTCCCGACATGAGTGGAATCGAATTTGCACGCAAACTCAGACGAGAAGATCGCACCAAAGCGATTCCGATTATCATGCTCACTGCTCGCATTCAGGAAAGTGACAAAATTGCCGGACTGGAGGCTGGCGCGGATGACTACATTACCAAACCTTTCTCACCCCGTGAGCTACTTGCCCGGATTAAGGCGGTGCTTCGCCGCCGCTTACCCGAAATGTCGGATGAAATTATTGAAATGGGCGGATTAAGACTTGACCCGACAACACACCGAGTGCATGTGTATGCCAGCAATGAGCCAGAGAAACTCTCTGAAATTGCATTGGGACCCACGGAATTTCGTCTGTTGCATTTTCTGATGGCATATAAAGAGCGCGTACATACACGTTCACAACTGCTTGATCGCGTTTGGGGTGATCACGTCTTTATCGAGGACAGAACAGTCGATGTCCACATTCGCAGGCTGCGAAAAATTCTTGAAGCGGTAGATAAAGAGAATTTGGTACAAACAGTGCGGGGAACTGGTTACCGGTTTTCGGTGGAGTGTAACGAAGAAAGTGTCGAGTAGCAGCGCTTACCCCAAACCTATCCGGCCGTCTACTTTGTGTTTGCCAGATCCAATGCTGAAAATTTTCAAGCAATAAAACCCGTCTGAGCGGGTTTTATGCACGCCAGAGACGGTTTGGGTCCGAATTACTTTATCTTCTGAATATTATAATTCCGGCTGGTGCTAACAGAACTACCCCACGGTCCATCCATAGAATTGACAGTTCCGGTCATATCTGCAGAAAATTGGTAGCTCTTATTAGCATACTTCCATGCTTCTCCAAGAGACATGGACTTGCCGTGTCCCGTTGATGAATTGCGATAATCACGAGTAGCTTGCCCGCTCAGGTCGATCACAACGGGTGCAGCTACGTTGGTAGCCACACATTTTTCATTAGCAGGATCCAAAGTGCCTTTTAATCCTAAGACCCAATCTTCATTCACTTGGTTAATGGACACCTCATTTCCACCAGTAGGAAAGTTACAGGAAATAGACCAAGATTCGCCAGTCGCTTCATTATAGCTGAAGTTTCACCGTTTTGCACTAAACTTTACATTTTCCCTTAAGCAACCATACGCAATAATGCATCGATAAAAGAATTAAGAATGGGTTTATCTGGTTTAGGCAAAAGCTAACAAAATCCTTATTGAGCGCAGCCTGAGTAATCAGTTTTCTGACATCGGAAAAGGCAAAGTGACTTCGATTGTTAACAGCGTAACAACGCTGCGGTGTTTTATCAAGGTGATCGGCATAAATCCAGGTTACGGTGGCGGCCATCATGCAGAAGTTGAGATGATTGGTAACGGCATGGTAGTTTCGAGTTTGGCTTTTTGAGCTACCGATTTCCTGCTTGATCTCTTTGAAAGCGGCTTCGATTTTCCAGCGTGCGCCGTAGTATTCGATAATCTGCTCGACGGTGAGATCGAGATCGGTGGTAAAGAGGGTTCATCCGGCAAGTGCGTACTTTTGGGTTTAACCGACAAGGACATAATTGGTTTCATGCAGCGCCATAATTTTGAGTTTAAAGAACTCGACATCTCTGAAACCATAGGCCATTTTGTGCAAAGTTTTTATCTTGTTGTTGGTACCTTCCAACGGCCCGGTTGATAAACCATTAAAATCGAAATAAGCCAGGATACCTGAGCGGTGTGCTGCAATAGTTTTAGAGAATTGCTTGAGCATGTTGACATCCGAAGCAGCGGCTTTTTTACCCATTCATCCAATGCATTTTGAGCTGAGAGTTTATCCGGTTGATGCCAGATATTGCGTAACTCTTCTTTCATGTAATAGGCCGTTGCCAAGGGCTCATTGAGCTTTAATGCTTCGTCCAGACGTTGACGTTCATTGCGCTTGTCATCCAGGTTGTCAGGGTTCTTCAGCAACAGCCAGCGAATGCCCTTCAAAACGGGTTTGCCCAACCCATTTCTGCTTCTCGTTGCAGATCCTGACGCAGTTTGTCAACTTTTCGTTGAACAGCTTAATAATATGGAAGTGATCGAACACTAGCGTTGCATCTGGGATATTAGCCCGCACCGCACTGATGTATGCTGGCCCCATGTCGGTCGCAACCGCTTCAATCCGTGCACCCGATCGTTTCAAACGCTTCCAAAACGGAATCAGTGCATCGGCACCTTTCCCATTGCCAACAAAAATCACTGCCCCACGTTGAAGATCCAGAACTATCGTTAAATAACCCAGCTTCTTGCCTTGGTATATTTCATCCAGCGCAATGCGTTTTATCTTGGCCAATTTCGGCAACCGATAACGTTTATTCAGATTGTCCTTCTGTATTCCCTTAACCAGATCCCAGCTCACTCCAAGATGGCGTGCTACTGCCTGGATGGTCATGTGCCTAGAGATCCAAAACCAATCTTTCGAAAGAACGTGTATAGCGCTTGTGCTCATCAGCAAACTGTATCTTTACCTGACGAACTGCTTGGCATCGGGTGCATTCTACCCGCTGAACTGGAAGGTCGATATAGACTGCTTTTTTGACCTACCGGTACTGTCCTGAAGCGTCTAACCAACTTTCCCCGGCAATGTATCTCGCGGCTTTTACATACCGGACATCTCAATCGCCAATGATCCGCTTGTATTGCAACAACTATGACACCCGCAATAAAACAAGTGCTTTGATAAAAATAACCAACTATACCAAGGCGTGATACAGCAAACTGGTCGACATGTTGAAAAAAACCTCTTCGTTGAAAATCAGAGATAATTT
>JADJES010000023.1 GCA_016708955.1 Nitrosomonas sp. | reverse complement strand
ATGCCCATCTTCATTTGATTCTTGCGTTGTGGCAGCTAATGCTCCCCATGAATCGACCAATGCCTTTAGCTTGTTATGCAGCTGGTTTGAATCTTTTGAAAATTTAGCAAGAACCCGATTAATGCTTTCCCGCTTCTTTGCTGTTGTCAGCGCACCTTGCTTTTTTTCCAATTGCTTCAATAATGCGGTTCATCCGGCAAGTGCGTACTTTTGGGTTTAACCGACAAGGACATAATTGGTTTCATGCAGCGCCATAATTTTGAGTTTAAAGAACTCGACATCTCTGAAACCATAGGCCATTTTGTGCAAAGTTTTTATCTTGTTGTTGGTACCTTCCAACGGCCCGGTTGATAAACCATTAAAATCGAAATAAGCCAGGATACCTGAGCGGTGTGCTGCAATAGTTTAAGAAATTGCTTGAGCATGTTGACATCGAAACAGCGGCTTTTTTTACCCATTCATCAATGCATTTGAGCTGAGTTTATCCGGTTGATGCCAGATATTGCGTAACTCTTCTTCATGTAATAGGCCGTTGCCGGGCTCATTGAGCTTAATGCTTCGTCCAGACGTTGACGTTCATTGCGCTTGTCATCCAGGTTGTCAGGGTTCTTCAGCAACAGCCAGCGAATGCCCTTCAAACAGGTTTGCCCAACCCATTTTCTGCTTCTCGTTGCAGATCTGACGCAGTTTGTCAACTTTTCGTTGAACAGCTTAATAATATGGAAGTGATCGAACACTAGCGTTGCATCTGGGATATTACCCGCACCGCACTGATGTATGCTGGCCCCATGTCGGTCGCAACCGCTTCAATCCGTGCACCGATCGTTTCAAACGCTTCCAAAACGGAATCAGTGCATCGGCACCTTTCCCATTGCCAACAAAAATCACTGCCCCACGTTGAAGATCCAGAACTATCGTTAAAAAGCAGCTTCTTGCCTTGGTATATTTCATCCAGCGCAATGCGTTTTATCTTAGCCAATTTCGGCAACCGATAACGTTTATTCAGATTGTCCTTCTGTATTCCCTTAACCAGATCCCAGCTCACTCCAAGATGGCGTGCTACTGCCTGGATGGTCATGTGCCTAGAGAGATCCAAAACCAATCTTTCGAAAGAACGTGTATGGCGCTTGTGCTCATCAGCAAACTGTATCTTTACCTGACGAACTGCTTGGCATCGGGTGCATTCTACCCGCTGAACTGGAAGGTCGATATAGACTGCTTTTTTGACCTACCGGTACTGTCCTGAAGCGTCTAACCAACTTTCCCCGGCAATGTATCTCGCGGCTTTTACATACCGGACATCTCAATCGCCAATGATCCGCTTGTATTGCAACAACTGACACCCGCAATAAAACAAGTGCTTTGATAAAAATAACCAACTATACCAAGGCGTGATACAGCAAACTGGTCGACATGTTGAAAAAACCTCTTCGTTGAAAATCAGAGATAATTTCAACCTTTAATTCACTTTATTTCAACATGCATTTCTGACTAACAAGTACGCACTTGCCGGATGAACCAATAATGCTTCGATTGTTTCTCCCCAGGTCGAAATGGATTCAGCTGTGGGATTATCTGCAGACTTATGTTGATTCGTCGTTGCAACTGCAGAATTCACATCATCTCCGGATTTACCAGAAATCTGATCATACAGTTTGTGATAATTATCTGGTGTTGGAGGAATTCTGAGCGATGCAAGTTGCCGCAACGTTTCACGGGCAAGAATGGTTGGATTCGAATCGTTAAGCGGCTTCATAAAATTGGTCAAAAAATTAAAAGGTAGCGTTACCAGCAAGCCAGGAGCTAAAAAATATCGACCAATCCACGTGAATCTTAATCTTAATTTGATAAAGCAAGCTAAAAAAACATTCTAGGTTGACTTCAGGACACTATAAGATTAGTCGACCAATTTATTTTTATAGCATAACGAATCAATTCTGAATTATTCGTCAACTTGAGCTTCTCCAGTAAGCGCACGATAGACACTGACTGTTTTTGGGCTTAAAAACATCTCAGCTGATATTTCAGACAATGTTTTACCTGCAGCAATAAAGCACAGAGTCTGATATTCCCGATCGGATAATGTGGCATAGAGCGGTTTATCTAAATCTGAGTTAACAATGTTGGCAAGTTCCTGCGCGACAGCCGGACTCACATACTTATCGCCCATTGCAACTTGACGAATAGCCACTACAAGCTGCGCCGGCGCACTTTGTTTATTCAGGTATCCAGATGCGCCCGCTTTTAATGCACGAATTGCAAATTCGTGTTCATTGTGCATGCTAAGCATGAGAACCGCAAGATTTGGTCTGTCTTTCTTTACTTGCTTCAATATTTCGATACCATTCCTATCCGGTAAAGAAATATCCAATAACATGACGTCAAAATCTTGCTGCCGGGCAATTTTGACTGCTTGAAACCCAGTCTCTGCCTCGCCAGTTACTTTAATATCATCCGTTTCGCTGAGTATCTGTTTCAAACCTTGGCGAACAATTGCATGGTCATCAGCAATCATCACACTTATCATGCGTACCTCCGGCTATTTAGAGCCGAGAAACCTTCTTTTTTTTCTTTATAGGTCCAGGCTGCTGGGGCCCTCTAAACTCATTTTCCAGTCCAACCAAATGCCCGGATTGATACTCTAAATTACTCATCGGTATCAAAATAGTCACTTTTGTACCTCTCTCTGAATCTCCCGAGATATGGAAATTTCCTTTTAATTGCTGGCAACGCTCACGCATCCCTCGAATTCCAAAAGAAGCCTGTTTCTCCATATCGATGTCGGTAATACCACAGCCATTATCAGTCACTTCCAGTAGAATCAGCCCTTCCAGCTCCACAAGCTTTACTTGAACATGGGAAGCATTAGCATGTTTAGAAATATTCGTTAATGTCTCCTGAAAAACACGGAAAACCGCTATCGCCAAATCAGAATCTAAAGCTATTTCATCGTTTACACAGGTTACCTTACAAGCGATACTAGTACGATCACTAAATTCTTTTGCTTGCCATTGAACCGCCGCAATGATTCCACAGTCTAGAATACCCGGCCGCAAATCTAGAGAATCCTTCGTGTACTGTCTATCACACGGTCTACTAGAGATTCAATGGATTTCGATTTTTGTTGATAAAACTCAGGTTTTCTTACCATTGTATCCATACAAGGGAAATAGCTCACACTTAATTGCAGTTAATGTCCCCCCAATATCATCATGAATTTCGTGCAATTCTGGCGCGCTCTTGCTCTTTAACTTTTTGCAAATAAGAGGATAATTCTGCCAACTGTTCACGGAACGCGCAATCTCTCGTTCAGCCAGTTTATTTCGAGTAATATTAATCATGATGCCATCCCATAGCGTCGTGCCGTCCGACATTCTCCTGGGTGTTGCACGCAAACTAATCCATTTAATATCACTATCACCTCTTACTTGAATACATCCTTCCCAGTTCCAAGTCGAAAGTTGTTCTGCGGAGGTTATCATTAACTGATGATAAGACTCCCTATCATCCGGCAAGATCAATTCTGGAAATAGTTCGGGCTTATCCATCAGCTTCTGGGGCGATAGCCCGAGCAGTGTTTCACTGGCATCACTGACATAGGGAAAGCAAGTCTTTCTATTGACTGATAGTAGAAACTGAAAAACCACTCCAGGCAAATTAGATGTAATCGCTTGAAAAGCGCTTCGCTCTTTTGCAATGCAGTTTGTGCAGTTATGAAACGCTGATAGTTTCCTACTTCATGCAAGCTTCGCCTTATTGCTGGCACCAACCTGGCAAGATTTGACTTCATCATGAAATCATAGGCTCTAAGGCCATGATATGCTCTGCCGCTTCCTCACCGACATGACTGGATACGATGATCAAGGGTATGTCCAGATATTGGTTTCTTATCGTTTGAAGAATCTCCTCCGCATTTAGCTGCGGCAAATCATAATCGGACAGAATCACGTCCCAGTCCCGGATCATCAAAGCATCGTGCAATGCAGAAACTGTGCTAACGCACAAGCATTCAGTCTGGAAGCCACCCTGTACAAGTATTTGGAGTACTCGGTCCGTATCCTCTGCAGAGTGTTCGACCATTAATATTTTTAGTTCTTCTTCATTAACCATCTCAGCCCCCACCAGTTGAAGCCGATATAACCTCTAAAATTAACTCCCCGAATTAACTGCCTGAATTTTTATTTAATTTTACAAGATAATTTATATAAGAAAAACAATTTATATCATGAATTGCCGATATTAACCAATTGATTAGATATAAATCATGAAAGTAAAAATCCTAAACTTTTCAAAATGGTGTCCGATAACTGCAATCAACGGCGGTTACAAACCCTCTTGGATTGCGGGGAAAACCAACGGAACTGGCAATTTGCCAAACACATAGATATCAAAAAGGAGGTTCATCCGGCAAGTGCGTACTTTTGGGTTTAACCGACAAGGACATAATTGGTTTCATGCAGCGCCATAATTTTGAGTTTAAAGAACTCGACATCTCTGAAACCATAGGCCATTTTGTGCAAAGTTTTTATCTTGTTGTTGGTACCTTCCAACGGCCCGGTTGATAAACCATTAAAATCGAAATAAGCCAGGATACCTGAGCGGTGTGCTGCAATAGTTTTAGAGAATTGCTTGAGCATGTTGACATCGAAGCAGCGGCTTTTTTACCCATTCATCCAATGCATTTTGAGCTGAGAGTTTATCCGGTTGATGCCAGATATTGCGTAACTCTTCTTTCATGTAATAGGCCGTTGCCAAGGGCTCATTGAGCTTTAATGCTTCGTCCAGACGTTGACGTTCATTGCGCTTGTCATCCAGGTTGTCAGGGTTCTTCAGCAACAGCCAGCGAATGCCCTTCAAAACGGGTTTGCCTAACCCATTTTCTGCTTCTCGTTGCAGATCCTGACGCAGTTTTGTCAACTTTTCGTTGAACAGCTTAATAATATGGAAGTGATCGAACACTAGCGTTGCATCTGGGATATTAGCCCGCACCGCACTGATGTATGCTGGCCCCATGTCGGTCGCAACCGCTTCAATCCGTGCACCCGATCGTTTCAAACGCTTCCAAAACGGAATCAGTGCATCGGCACCTTTCCCATTGCCAACAAAAATCACTGCCCCACGTTGAAGATCCAGAACTATCGTTAAATAACCCAGCTTCTTGCCTTGGTATATTTCATCCAGCGCAATGCGTTTTATCTTGGCCAATTTCGGCAACCGATAACGTTTATTCAGATTGTCCTTCTGTATTCCCTTAACCAGATCCCAGCTCACTCCAAGATGGCGTGCTACTGCCTGGATGGTCATGTGCCTAGAGAGATCCAAAACCAATCTTTCGAAAGAACGTGTATAGCGCTTGTGCTCATCAGCAAACTGTATCTTTACCTGACGAACTGCTTGGCATCGGGTGCATTCTACCCGCTGAACTGGAAGGTCGATATAGACTGCTTTTTTGACCTACCGGTACTGTCCTGAAGCGTCTAACCAACTTTCCCCGGCAATGTATCTCGCGGCTTTTACATACCGGACATCTCAATCGCCAATGATCCGCTTGTATTGCAACAACTATGACACCCGCAATAAAACAAGTGCTTTGATAAAAATAACCAACTATACCAAAGGCGTGATACAGCAAACTGGTCGACATGTTGAAAAAACCTCTTCGTTGAAAATCAGAGATAATTTCAACCTTTAATTCACTTTATTTCAACATGCATTTCTGACTAACAAGTACGCACTTGCCGGATGAACCAAAAAGGAGAACCCAAATGCCACAAATTATAAACTCTAATGTAGCCTCATTAAATGCACAACGTAACTTAAATACATCGCAAAACTCATTGAATACATCCTTGACACGCTTGTCTTCGGGTTTACGCATTAACAGTGCGAAAGACGATGCTGCAGGACTGGCGATTTCAGAAAGGATGACTTCACAAATCCGCGGTTTAAATCAAGCTGTCCGTAACGCGAATGACGGTATCTCACTGTCACAAACCGCTGAAAGTGCATTAGGTGAGATCAACAATAATTTGCAACGTATCCGTGAACTGACTGTTCAATCTGCCAATGCATCTAACAGCGCCAGTGACCGCGCATCACTACAAACCGAAGCCGCACAATTGAGCGCTGAAGTAACGCGAGTTGCCAGCCAAACCCAGTTTAACGGCTTGAACTTGTTGGACGGCTCTTTCCTGAATCAGAGCTTCCAAGTCGGTGCCAATGCGAACCAAACCATCAACATTGCATCAATTGGTGATGCTCGCTCTACTGCGTTAGGTAGCCACACACTAACCACCAATGGAACAGCAATGGGCACAGCAACAACTGCTGCTGCTGCTCTTGCTGCCAATGGTGTTGCTGTAGAAGCCGGTTTAACACTTGCCAATAATAAAGGAACCACCGGCAATATTAGTTATGCAGCCGGCGATGATGCTGCAGCCATTGCTGCCGCCATTAATACAGCTGCTTCCAGTATCGGCATCTCTGCAACCGCAACTAACAGCGCCACGCTTGGCAATTTATCAGCAGTGAGCACTGTTGCATTGACATTAAACGGCAGCACAGTATCTACCACTATCACTGATACCGCTGACCTAAGCGGTTTGGCTTCAGCCATTAATGGATTACAATCCTCAACCGGTGTCACTGCCTCATTCGCGACTTCGTCCGACAAATCAGTAATTACGCTGTCAACATCAGATGGTAGAGATATCGTACTGTCAGATTTCACTAATGGTGTAACAACAGCTGATGTCACTGCCGGAGCAACCACAGAAACGCTAACCAGTGGTGGTAATGACTCAACGACAGTAACAGGTACCGTTGAACTTGCAAGCTCGAATGGCCAAATTACTGCGGCTGGCTCAAATGCTACGGAATTTGGTGCTACTACCAGCTCTTTTAACTCAGTCGCCACTTTGGATTTATCCACGTCAGCCAATGCGCAAATTGCAATGAAGACGCTAGATGCTGCATTAAATGCCATCAGCAGCTCTCGCGGCGATCTGGGTGCGATTCAAAACCGTTTCAGTTCAACCATTTCGAATCTGCAAACCACTTCTGAGAATCTATCCGCCTCGCGTAGCCGGATCCAGGATGCCGACTTCGCATCTGAATCAGCAAACCTGACACGTGGACAAATTCTGCAACAAGCCGGTGTAGCGATCCTTGCGCAAGCAAATTCACTACCCAATAATGTTCTTTCACTGTTACGTTAAGTTATCCGTAGCAAATGATACAGCGCATTAAATAAAGCTGATGATCGCGGGCAGGATGTTATAAAAAACCTTCTCGCGTTCATTTCAACTTTAAGGAATCTATCATGAACATCAATTACTTAAATGGAACAGGCGCACTTCCACTGCCTTCATCAATATCGTCAGCTGCCAAAAAAGCATCCGCACCTGATACAGATATTATCCCATTACCTGTTTCAACTGTACGACCTAAAGTTGATAACAAAACAGAATCTGACGAGCAGATCAGACAGGCTGTTCAGAATATCCAAGGTGCGGTGGAAAATCTGGCACATAACTTGCGTTTCTCAATTGATGAAGATACTGGCAAAACAATTATTAAAGTAGTGGATACCCATACTGACGAAGTCATCCGGCAGTTTCCAACAGAACAGGCCATTGAAATAGCCCGCACATTGGATAAGGTGCAAGGGCTGTTATTTAACGATAAAGCATAATTTAAATTATATATAGCTGGGACTAAGAAATGCTCTCATCTCCGGGTATTGGATCAGGCTTAGATGTCAACGGTATCGTCAGTCAATTGATGGCTATAGAACGCCAACCACTGGCAGCGCTTGATAACAAAGAAGCCAAGCAGCAAACTCGACTAACTGCTTTTGGTAGTTTGAAAGGGGCATTATCCACATTCCAAAGCAGTCTTTCCGCATTATCTGATCCGGCAAAATTTACCGGCGTAACGGCTAATTTTGCTGATGCCACATTGGCCAATGTCAGCGCAACATCATCAGCAGCAGTTGGAAGTCACTCCGTAGAGATTCAAACACTCGCACAATCACACAAACTGAAATCTGCCAACTTTGCAACCACAAGCACCACACTTGGCAGCGGCACTTTAACAATACAATTTGGCACATACAGTGGTGGCACATTTACGCTTAATCCAGATAAGGCTGCACAATCAATTACTATCTCTTCCGATAACTCATCACTGGCAGGCGTCCGTAACACAATTAATCAGGCCAATGCAGGAGTAACTGCCAGCATTGTCAATGATGGCTCTGGCAACCGTTTAGTAATTGCTTCAAATGATACTGGTTTGAGTAATGCCTTAAAAATAACCACAACTGACGCTGACACAGTTAATACGGATAATGCAGGATTATCTCAGCTTGTTTATGACGCTTCGACGGGCGGCACGACCAACTTGACTCAAACTGTAGCTGCTAGTAATGCCACATTGGTTATCGATGGTATCTCAATCAGCAAAGCATCCAACAAAATTACCGATGCCATTGAAGGGGTCACTTTTAACTTACTGAAAGCTAATGCTGGCACAGCAACCAGCTTAAATTTGACTCGAGACACAGCCAGTGTTCAAAGTACAGTATCCTCATTTGTTAAAGCTTTTAATGATCTGAACAAAACTATTGTCGATCTTTCAAAATATGATGCGAATACCAAGCAGGCATCCATTCTAACAGGAGATTCAACGGTTCGATCAATTCAGACACAACTACGTAACGTAATGTCTAATCCGCTGACCACAGCAGGCGGCGGCTTGAGCATTCTAACTGAGGTAGGTATTTCTTTTCAAACAGATGGAACACTTAAGCTTGATCCAGCCAAATTATCTAGCGTGATGAGCGATCCAACTAAAGATGTTTCAACACTATTTGCTTCTGTTGGCAAAACCAGTGATAGCCTGGTGTCATTTGTCAGTGCCAAAACCGATACAGCAAATGGCAAGTACTCGCTGAATATCAGTCAAATTGCGACTCAAGGTATCGCAGTGGGCAGCACTGCTGCAGCGTTAACCATCAACTCAGGGGTCAATGACAAGCTAGATCTTACCATTGACGGTGTCAGCGCTAGCGTAACTCTCGCGTCAGGCACTTATACGGCAGCTTCATTAGCAGCTGAAATTCAATCAAGAATCAATGGTACCTCAGCAATTTCTTCAGCCGGTATCAAAGTCACACTGAGTGAAGCTGCTGGCAGTTTAACTATCACCTCCAATCGATACGGCTCAGCATCAACCGTATCGATTACGGGCGGGAGTGGCAAACTGAGTTTATTTGGCACTCCTGTCGAAACCAGTGGTGTAGATGTGGCTGGTACGATTAACGGCATCACTGCAACAGGTTCCGGTCAAACCCTAACAGGTGCTGCAGATAGCAGCGGGCTAGTCATCAAAATCACTGGGGGTGGTACAGGAGCCAGAGGAGACATAGATTTTGCTCATGGGTTTGGAAAAAAATTAGACAAGATAGTTGGTGAAATGCTGAATGGACGCCTCATTGATAGCCGCGTTGATGGTATTAAGACATCCATAAAAGATATTGATGCACAACGCGATACTTTAAATCGGCGACTCGAAAATACCGAGAAGCGAATACGTGCACAATATACTGCATTGGATGCAACCATTGCCAGCATGACCCAGACCAGCAACTTCTTGCAACAGCAATTATCCAATTTACCCAGCACAAGCTCATAAAAATTAAACTCTTTACAATATAAAAGAGGTACACAATGTATTTCGCCATGAATAACGCAGTGTCTGCTTATCAACGCATCGGTGTTGAAACCGGCGTTGAATCAGCCGATCCGCATAAACTTATTTTAATGCTTTTCGAAGGCGCACAAGAAGCTCTGGCAAAAGCCAGAATGCATATACAGCACAATGAAATTGCAGAAAAAGGACAGATGATTTCAAAAGCTATCATGATTATTGATCATGGTTTGAAAGCAAGCTTGGATATGAATGCAGGCGGTGATTTGGCAATCAAACTTCAAGCACTTTACGATTATATGACGCATCGATTATTAGTCGCTAATATTCAGAACAATACTGAGATTGTTAATGAAGTTAATAAGCTCTTGTCTGAATTACATGGCGCCTGGAAAGAGATTGGACAATTTAATGGAACTCAAGCTGCAATAAAAGCAGCAACAATTTGAATCAATTCTTAGTAAGAAAAAGGATACGCGGATAGATGAATAGTACACAGGCTCTCATAACTTATGATGCTATTTTAGCAATTACCGGGAAAATGCTCACTGCTGCTCAAAATAACAAATGGGATCAATTGATATTACTGGAACAAGAATGCAGGAAATTGACTGAAATGCTGATAAAGCATGACCCAGAGCCTATTCTGGATAAAGAATTACTTCAGAAGAAAGTAAGAATTATTAGCCAAATACTAGCTGATGATGCCCAAATCAGAGCAATCACCGAGCCATGGCTGATAAAATTACAAGATATGCTTAACACAAATGGACGTACTCGCAGCCTTCAGCAAGCCTATCAACCCATTAATAATATATAAACTCTTAATAGAGTACTAATGCATGTTATTTCTGGGAAAATATAAAAAATATTAAGATAATCTGTTGTGATTCCAACCATTATCAAAACTGATTTAATCGCGACTCAAACTCAAGTAACCCCTATTACACCCGTAACGCCAGTTACGGCAATACCTGATCCACAAAGTTCTTTTCCTGAGTTCGCACAAGGCCAGAAGTATCAGGCACTAATAGAAACACGCTTACTTAATGGAAATTCCCGGGTGTTAGTTGCAGGTAAGCTCTTGCAAATGCACTTGCCAGACAATTTCCAACCTGGCAACAAACTGGAGCTTGTTTTCATATCGCAAGAACCGAAACTAAAGTTTCTGATCCTAAATGAGGCGCCATTAGATACCGGAAAAAATAATACATCAATTAGTACTACAGGGCGTTTTCTTGGCGCTTTGATGCAAGACACATTAAAGCAGACACCTGCCAGCATAACTCCAACAAATACCGTCACCACACTCTCTCTCACGAGCCCAACACCCATCCTAGCTGGTCCGTCAATAAATAGCACCGAATTACCCGGTTTATTACAAAAAGCAATTGTTCAAAGTGGATTATTCTATGAATCACATCAGGCACAATGGGTAAATGGAGAAAATACACTTGAAAACTTGCAGCAAGAACCTCAAGGCAAATTAGTGCTAGTAGCGGCTGACCTACCTGCTGCTAAAGTGGCTGCTTCTGCTTTACTAGGCCCTGAAATGTCAGTGCATACTCAGACTATCCCTTTAGTACAGCAGCAGCTTACTACCTTAGAAACTGGTCATTTGTTTTGGCGTGGAGAAATCTGGCAGGGTCAACCCATGGAATGGGATATTAATGAGCACTCACAAGAAAAAGAAAAGGAAAATGAATCTGATCAAGTAGCACAATGGCGCACACAACTCCGGCTATCAATGCCGCAACTAGGAGATATTACCGCCACTATTACACTAAATGCACAAAGTATTAATATTAAAATAAATACTTCACAGCAAGATACTGCTCGCTTATTAAAAAGCAACCAATCCCCACTCACAATGGATATGCAATTAGTTGGATTAAATATTCAGGCAGTAGAGGTTCAACACGATGACAGAGAGTAAATCATATCTCACTGCAGTAGCACTCGCTTATCGGGAAGGACAAATTGCACCCAAGGTTGTTGCTAAAGGTCGCGGTCTGATTGCTCAGGAGATTATTAAACGTGCTAAAGAAGCAGGAATCTATGTTCATGAATCAAGTGAATTGGTTGCATTATTGATGCAAGTAAATCTCGATGACCGCATTCCGCCGCAACTTTATGTTGCAGTTGCCGAGCTATTGGCATGGCTTTATCGTTTGGAAAAAGGGAAAACAAATCCCCTCATCACGAATAACCTTGACACAAAAACCATACAAAAAATTCCGGAGTAATTAATGATGCATGAATCTGATCAAACTATTGAAGTATTACAGCCCACGCAATTTTCTCAAGAAGAAATAGATGAAAATTTCCGCATTCATTCGGAAATTGATATTGTCTTTATTCTTCGCGGAATTATGCAAACAAACTCATTAATCACGCTCTATCCCAATTATGAAAATGACTTCATCCTTACATCAATAATAGCGATAGATCCTGATAAGAAAGAAATGATAGTAGATTATGGCACTAATGAAAGAAATTGCCAGAAGGCACTCCAGTCTATATCACTAGTCTTTGTCACCACACAAAATAGAGTAAAAATTGAGTTCGTCTGCGATCAAATCAAAAAAATACAATATAAAGGCGAAAATGCCTTTGCAGTTAACATACCCCGATCACTTCTCCGTATACAGCGAAGAAACCATTTCCGTATTTCCACTCCAATTGTTAAACCGCTTAAATGTGTAATTCCAATTACTGGAAAAGACACAATATCCAAAGCTGAAGTAGCACTACTTGATATTAGTTGCGGTGGTATTGCTGTAATTGATCAACATCCTATTATCAATTTTGATCCGGGAATAATTTATAAAAATTGTCAAATTGCGCTTCCAGAAATTGGCACAATCAATGCCACCATTCAGGTAAAGAATACTTATGAAATCACTTTGCGGAATGGACAAAATTGTATGCGAGCCGGATGTCAGTTTATTGATCTAGCAGCTAATATGGAGGCCATGATACAGCGTTATATTATCAAGCAAGAACAAATAAGAAAAATCAAATAAGCTGCCGAAACCATACAAAAACAGGCAATAATTACTTTAAATTCACTTAAGACTATTAAAATACAATCCCTTAGATATCCCTGATAAGCTGCTTTCCATACATAGAGCTTACTCAAGAATCATAAATAGCCATGGCAAATCTACGCTATCCCCTATCCCATTGAACTAGGGCTGGAGCTTCGAATCATTTTCAGATAATCAAAGACTGCTCGGGTATTCAGCATCAGTTTCTTCATCATTTCAGGGATTGTTTCATTGCGCTTCTTATCTCCTGATTAGAAAGATTCTTCAGCTTGCCGGAGCCAACGTGCCGGGCGAGGCCCGATAGTGGCTGCAGCGACGAACAGACGTAGAGGGAGCGCTTCAAGATGGAAGCGCCGGTTGAAACGGTAAACAAACGCACCGAGGTAGCGGGTTCCGTATTTGGCGAAATCGAATGCATTACCTATGTTCGGTACCGCACAGACATATCCATACAGAAGATATATATGTTGCTCTAGCGTATATTAGAAATTATGTCGTCGGCGCATTCAAAGTGTTAAACCGCCCGAACCGATTCGTCCAGGCTATGTTAGGTATCTATTGATAGTAATTCAATAAATACACTTCTTAACGATTTTCCTGCATTCATCTTCTATTCCAATACACGAGATCTGAACGTGTGCAGTTGTAGGTTTTATACGGAGACTGGCTTTGTTTGAAACAGGAATCGACACAATCATCCCTAATGATGATGCTAAGGCAGACGGCGCTATTGAAATGCGGCGTCAGGAGACTTTACATAGAACAAAAGCGTTGCAAAACGCCATTTTTAATAGCGCCAATTTTTCAAGTATCGCGACTGACGCCAAAGGCGTGATTCAGATTTTTAACGTTGGTGCAGAATGCATGCTGGGTTATACAGCCGTTGAAGTAATGGACAAAATCACGGTAGCAGACATTTCTGATCCTAAGGAATTAATCGCGCGTGCCAAGGCATTAAGCATAGAACTCTCCACACCGATTACGCCAGGCTTTGAGGCACTTGTGTTCAAAGCCTCCCGGGGTATCGAGGATATTTACGAACTTACCTTTATCCGCAAGGATGACAACCGGTTCCCAGCAGTAGTTTCCGTCACGGCACTCCGCGACGCCCAGGACGAAATCATCGGCTTTCTGCTGATTGGTACTGATAATACGCTGCGTAAGCAGGCTGAGGCGGAACAGAAGAAACTCGATCAGCGCTTGCGCGACCAGCAGTTCTACACACGTTCTCTCATCGAATCCAATATTGATGCGCTAATAGCGACCGATCCGTCCGGCATGATTTCGGATGTCAACAAGCAAATGGAAGCGCTCACTGGCTGCACGCGGGACGAGCTGATCGGTGCACCGTTCAAAAATTACTTTACCGATCCGGAACGAGCGGAAGCAGGCATCAAAAGGGTGCTGGCTGAAAATCGGATTACCAATTATGAGCTAACTGCACACGCCAGAGACGGCAAGGAAACGGTTGTGTCTTATAACGCAACGACTTTTCACGACCGTGACCGCAAAACTGCAAGGTGTGTTCGCTGCAGCGCGCGATATCACGGAGCGCAAATTGCTTGATCAGGCTCTGAATGAAACAAATATCAAGCTCGAAAGTGCCAAGTCTATCGCGGAAAAAGCCAACCTCGCAAAATCAGATTTCTTGTCCAGCATGAGCCATGAGTTACGCTCTCCGCTTAATGCAATCCTCGGCTTCGCCCAGTTGATCGAATCAGGTTCACCGCCGCTTACCCCCCGCCAGAAGAGCAATATTGACCAAATTCTCTTGGCAGGCTGGTATTTGCTGGATTTGATCAACGAAATCCTCGACCTCGCGTTGATCGAATCCGGCAAGCTGTTGTTGTCACTGGAACCCATGTCGTTAAACGAGGTAATGAGCGATTGCCAAGCCATGATCGAACCTCAAGCGCAAAAAAGCGGCATTTCCCTGACATTTCCTCAGTTCGATCGCACCTACTTTGTCAAAGCGGACCGGACAAGAGTAAAACAAATTCTCATCAACCTGCTTTCTAATTCGATCAAATACAACAGGGCAGGCGGAACGGTGGTGGTGAACTACAGCGCAAATACTGCAGAACGTATCCGCATTAGCATCACTGATACTGGAGAAGGCTTGAGCGTGGAAAATCTCTCACAACTGTTCCAACCCTTCAACCGGCTTGGACGAGAGGCCGGCACAGAGGAAGGCACGGGCATTGGTCTGGTAGTCAGCAAACGATTGGTAGAATTAATGGGCGGTGCAATTGGAGCGGAAAGCACTGTCGGGAAAGGTAGTGTGTTCTGGATCGAATTAAATCGGACAAATGCGCCACATATGGCTCTAGATGACGATAAATCCCTGGCTATCGGCCCGGCAAAGATTTCAGCTGATACGCCTTTACGTACCTTACTCTATGTCGAAGACAATCCAGCCAATCTACTGTTAGTAGAAAACCTGCTCGAACGCCGGCCTGACATCCACTTGCTGAGCGCTCAAGATGGGCTTCGTGGTATCGAAATTGCGCGCGCTTCGCTGCCGGATGTGATCCTCATGGACATCAATCTGCCTGGCATTAGCGGGATCCATGCACTGAAAATTCTGCGCAAAGATCCAACGACAGCCCATATACCGGTTATCGCGCTCAGTGCCAATGCTATGCCGCGAGACATCGCAAAAGGTCTTGAGGTCGGATTCTTTCGTTACCTCACAAAACCCATCAAGCTAAACGAATTTCTCGATACCCTAGACGCAGCGATACTATTCTCCGAAACGCAATCAGCCTCTACAAATACTGGAAAAATATGATAGGTGATACCCCCGACATTCTTAACGCCAGCATCCTCATTGTTGATGATCAAGAACCCAATGTCAGTATGCTTGAGCAGTTACTGAGCGACGCCGGTTATACGCAAGTAGAATCAACCATGAATCCGCAAGAGGTTTGTGCACGTCATCGTAAGATCGGTTATGACCTCATTCTACTCGACTTACAGATGCCAAATATGGATGGATTTCAGGTGATGGAAGGCTTAAAGACCAACGAGTCGGATGACTATCTGCCAGTGATCGTACTAACGGCGCAGCCTGGCCACAAGCTGCGTGCGTTGCAAGCGGGTGCCAAGGATTTTATCAGTAAACCGTTTGACCTAGTGGAAGTAAAGACGCGCATCCATAACATACTCGAAGTACGATTGCTCTATAAGTTACTTCATCAGCACAATCAATTACTGGAACAGACTGTGCAGGAACGTACGGCCGAACTACGCGAAAGCGAAGCGCGCTATCGCAGCCTTACCGAATTAGCTTCCGATTGGTATTGGGAGCAAGACGAGAGCGGTAACTTTACCAAAGTCTCCGGTCCGGTTCTGGAAATGCTCGGCGTTCGAGTCGACTCTTTGGCGGGCGAATCAAGTAACGATAAGCTATCCGGATGGAATGCAGCGGAACATGCAGAATTACAGGCAAAGATTGCCGCACGGCAACCCTTTTTGGATTTCGAATTTAGCCGTATTAATCACGATGGCTCGCACCAAAAGTTTCGCGTCAGCGGGGAGCCCATGTTCAACCGGTTTTGTGGCTACATCGGTTACCGCGGCATCGGATTAGAGATCAAATCCAAGAAATAGTATGCCTATTTCGGACACTCTGCCATGCTCTTACCCCATAGCCCCAATCAAAATCACCTCCTCGCCGCGCTGCCTGCAACCGACTTCGAACGCATAGCAGCGCACTTGGAATTGGTCGCAATGCCGCTTGGGAAGTATCTTTATGAACCTGACGAACAATTATGGCACGCCTATTTTCCCACCACTGCCATCGTCTCGTTGCACTATGTCACGGAGTCTGGCGCGTCCGCCGAAACCGCAGGAGTTGGCAATGAAGGTGTCGTCGGGATTGCACTCTTCATGGGTGGCGATACCACACCCAGTTCAGCCATGGTGCAAACTGCCGGTCACGCTTACCGCCTCGAAAGCCGCTTGTTCAAACAGGAATTCAACCGAGCCGAATTGATGCAAGGCTTGTTATTGCGCTACACCCAGGCACTCATGACACAAATGAGCCTGACAGCGGCCTGCAATCGGCACCATTCGATAGAACAACGGTTGTGCCGGTGGCTATTGTTGACACTCGATCGTGTCCCCTCTCAAGATCTCGTCATCACGCAGGAGCAAATCGCCATTATGCTTGGCGTGCGCCGCGAAGGCATTACCGAGGCAGCCGGAAATTTGCAGCGCGCGGGCAATATTCACTACCGCCGCGGTCACATTACAGTACTCGATCGTTCCGGACTAGAGGCCTCCGTTTGCGAGTGTTACGGTGTAGTCAAGAAAGAATTTGATCGCCTACTGTGTGATGTGCAATACCGCAAAGGACTGTAAATTGGCACAAAAAACTTATTACTTTCAGCTCTGTTAAACAAGGCGGGGTAAAAAAAGAGTAATTGACCTCACCTCAGTTTCCGCCGCAATGTTGAACAAGGCGTTTATTTTTGAGGAGCTTGAATAATACGACTGATGCGCTTCTTTACGCCGGGGCATCCTAAAGCACTGACCAGATAAACTGTAACGAAACTCAAATCTGTATATCGCTATTAGAATTAGCGAGATACTATAAATCAGATATTAAAAGACATCATACCTAACGTGATATATTGCGTTATTTTTGAGGTTTAAAATTTAGTTAGGCAGCTATTCCCATGGAAGCCAAAATCTTAATAAATGATTTCGCGACAAGAAGTTTTAGGGATATCGCCGATCAAGATTATATCGCGGCACGCCTATCATATCGTCACGGCCTATACTGCAATTTCATTGGCAATCACTACAAGCACTCGAAAATATCTCAAAGCAATACTTCTATACAATCGAATTAAAGCAACGAATATTAATCACGATATCGAGTGTGCTCTTGAACATACAAAGAAATTGCCGTTCGAAATATTCCGCAGTAATTCCACTAATGACTTTATTAGACATCTTTCGAACTTCGGTCGTTTTAGATACCTTGAGTCATCATACTTTATTCGTGGACCCAAACTGGTAGAGCTGGATAGAGCAGTCTGGGGAAATTAGGAGATATTGTAAAGTTATTGATTACGAAATAGAACTACCCGATGGCAACATGCAAAATATGTTAGAGCCGGAAATTGAAATGATAAAGAAAAAGCGAAAAAATACCACCGCAAAATTCAAGATAACAGGTGGCCTACTGGAAAATATCATAGATAAAACTGACAATACAGCCAGGAACGCATTGATTTGGCAAAATGCCTTTTTTGGAAAAGTTACACGTAATCGCGTAAGAGTGCCTATACCTTTCCATGCCGTCAATTCTCCGTTGTCTCTCCATCCCGAGATATTAGATGAAGTTATAAAGTATGTTTTCTTACCAAAAGAAGTTATTAATGCATATCGTGAAATTGCAAAGAAAAAGAAGAAATAATTCGCGCTGGTTAGGAAATGCCAAAACAACTGGTGGCGATAAACGAAGTCAAGCGAGCGACATAAAAACCGCTTTGCGACTTGCACGCAATCTTTAGGAACTCAAAATGACCAAAACGCAAACAACTCGTTACGATGTCGCCGAACACCTTCGCACTCCCGAAGAGATGGCAGCATATCTTGAAGCATGTCTTGAGGAAGCAAATGGAGACGCCGCTTTCATTGCCAAAGCACTGGGAGATATCGCGCGTGCTAAGGGTATGTCGCAAGTAGCTCGTGATGCAGGCTTGTCTCGCGAGAGCTTGTATAACGCACTCTCTGGTGAACGAAGCCCAGGCTTCGATACGATATTAAAAGTCATCAGTGCGTTAGGACTGAAATTGCACGCGCAGGTAGCACTGATTTCTCCAGTTCAACAAGCCACTCCTGCCGACACCAAAAAGTAACATTGACTGATACAGCATCAACTTCCAAAATATCCGGTTCTGCCTATTAAGGCTCTTAGCTACAGTACTTGCTCTTTTATTTTCCAGCAACGGGCTCATCGGATATTCCAATGCTTCTTTCATCGCCACCAGAGACAACACCGCTTCCCGGCCGTCGATAATCCTGTGGTCGTACGACAAAGCCAGATAATTCATCGGGCGGATCACGATTTGCCCGTTTTCTACCACTACGCGTTCTTTGGTTGCATGGATACCCAAAATGGCGCTTTGCGGTGGATTGATGATCGGGGTGGACAGCATGGAGCCGAATACGCCGCCATTGGTAATCGAGAAAGTGCCGCCGCTGAGTTCCTCAATGGTCAGTTTGCCGTCTTGCGCGCGCTTGGCGAATTCGGCGATCTGCAGTTCAATTCCGGCCAACGTTAACCGATCTGCATCACGGATAACCGGCACTACCAGGCCGCGCGGACTGCCGACGGCGATGCCGATGTCGTAATAATCGTGATAAACAATGTCATTGCCTTCAACGGATGCATTAATAATCGGATATTTCTTTAACGCGGCAATGACAGCTTTGACGAAGAACGACATAAAGCCAAGCTTGACACCGTATTCCTTCTCAAATTCAGTTTTATAACGCGTACGCAGATCAATAATCGCCTGCATATTGACTTCATTAAACGTGGTCAGAATCGCCGCGGTGGATTGCGATTGCACCAGACGTTCCGCAATTCGCTGCCGCAATCTGGACATGGCGACTCTGCGTTCAGCACGCGCACCCGGAACAGGTGGCGCTGGTGTACTGACTGAACCGGATTTAGTCTCGGCATCTGCTGCCGGGCTGGGTTTGCTTTCCATATACGCTTGCACATCTTCTTTAGTAACACGCCCGCCCAAGCCAGTCCCTTTGATGGCACTGATTTCGCCCGCTTTCAGGTTATTTGCTTCCGCCAGTTTGTGTGCAGCGGGCATCAACAGCGGTGCCACTTGTTCATCGCCTTTGGCGCTGATCGTTTCAATACTTTTGATGGCTGGTGTTTCAGTCTGCTTTTCCGCAGCGGGTGCCGGTTTAGGTTGATTATCCGGTTTATCGGTTGCTTCCGTTTCAATCATAGCGATGACTTCACCGCTGGCAACCGTCGCGCCATCTTTTTTTAAAATTTTGGTCAATACACCAGCACTGGGCGCGGGTAACTCAAGTACCACCTTGTCGGTTTCGACATCGATCAGGTTTTCTGACCGGTTGACGTAATCTCCTGCATTTTTATGCCAGGATATTAAGGTAGCTTCCGCTACGGATTCAGATAACATGGGTACTTTGACTTCAACTAGCATGGTGCCCTCTTTCTAGATTTTATCTCTGAATGCTGCCACGATTAATTCATTTTGTGTAAATTTATGGCGGGCCGAATAACCCACTGCCGGAGAGGCTGAAGATGCTCGCAGCGCGTAACCAAGCATCTGATCAGGCCGCATACGTCGTCGCAGATAGTGCTGAATGCGATGCCATGCGCCTTGATTACCCGGCTCTTCCTGGCACCAGATCACCTCTTTGGCGCTACTGAAACGATCGAGCTCCACCTGAAACTCCTCGTGCGGAAATGGATAAAGCTGCTCCAGGCGAATAATCGCCATATCCGTTATTTGCTGCTCTCTGCGGTAAGCCATCAGCTCGTAATAAATCTTTCCGCTGCAGGCGATGATGCGTCTCACCTTTTTGGAATCCAGACTCTCGGTCTCAGGTATGACCGGATAAAAATGACCATTCGCTAAATCTTCCAGACTCGATACGGATTCTTTATGCCGCAGCATGCTTTTGGGGCTCATAATGATCAGAGGCTTGCGGAGCGGGCGGATCATTTGCCGCCGCAACATATGAAACATTTGTGCCGGTGTGGAAGGCACACACACCTGAATATTATAATTCGCGCATAGTTGCAGATAACGCTCCAGCCGCGCGGAAGAGTGCTCAGGGCCCTGCCCTTCATAGCCATGCGGCAGCATCATCACCAGACCGCACACACGCCCCCATTTGGCTTCACCGGATGCGATAAATTGATCAATCACCACTTGAGCGCCATTGGCAAAATCACCAAACTGCGCTTCCCAGATCACCAGTTCGTTCGGTTGCGTAGTTGCATAACCATATTCAAAACCTAGCACCGCTTCTTCGGATAGCATCGAGTCAATGACAACAAAATCCGGTTGCTCAGGTTGAATATGACGCAACGGAACATAAACACGCTCATCCTGATCTGCTGTTACCTGATCATGCAATACCGCATGACGGTGAAAGAAAGTACCACGTCCCGAATCCTGACCCGAGAGTCTCACCGGGTAGCCTTCCTGCAGCAAAGCTGCGTAGGCTAGATTCTCCGCCATTCCCCAATCCAGCGGCAATTCTCCACTTCCCATCAAACGCCGGTCGGCAATTATCTTTTCAACCCTTTGTTGCAGTCTGAAGCCTTCAGGGATATCCGTCAACCGCACCGCAAGCTGTTTCAACGTTTCAATTGAAACACCGGTTTTAACTTTTTCGTTCCATTTAAACGGCTTGAGAAAAGGTTCCCAATTGATGGTATAAGGGGATTTATAGTCATAACAAACAGCTTTATTGGGATTAACGCCTTCATCCATGGCATTCCGGTAGGATTGAACCAGGTCATCCGCATCTTCCGGTTTAATCACACCTTCCGCCACGAGTTTATCCACATAGCGCTTGCGCGTGCCAGGATGTTTGCTGATGATCTGATACATCCTCGGCTGCGTCACCATGGGTTCGTCCTGCTCATTGTGGCCAAGACGACGGAAACAAACCATATCAATCACAACATCTTTATGAAACCGCATACGAAAATCAAACGCCAGTTCAGCCACCATGATCACCGCTTCCGGATCATCGCCATTGACATGAAAAATCGGCGCCTCGATCATTTTGGAGACATCCGTGCAATATAATGTCGAGCGGCTGTCGCGTGGATCGGACGTGGTGAATCCGATTTGATTATTGATGATAATATGCACCGTGCCACCCGTGCCATATCCACGGGTTTGTGACAAATTGAGCGTTTCCATAACCACCCCTTGCCCGGCATATGCCGCATCGCCATGTATTAATACCGGCAACACTTTATCGCCCAGTTTGTCGTTTAATAAATGCTGACGCGCGCGCACCGAGCCTTCGACCACTGGATTAACAATTTCCAGATGTGAGGGATTAAAAGCCAAAGCCAATCGAACAATGCCATCCGATGTTTTAATTGCGGATGAAAATCCCTGATGATATTTCACATCGCCAGACGGTAAATCCTGGGGTTGTTTTTCTTCAAATTCGCGAAAAAGATCGGCAGGCATCTTACCCAGCGTGTTCACCAGCACATTGAGTCTGGCGCGGTGCGCCATACCCATCACAATCTGTTGGATCCCCGCTTTGCCTGCACGATGGATTAAACAATCCAGCAGTGGAATAAGACTCTCATTTCCTTCCCCGGAAAAACGCTTCTGTCCGACATAACGGGTATGCAGGTACTTTTCCAGTCCTTCCGCTGCATTGAGCCGCTCAAGAATATGGCGTTTGTATTCATCCGAATAGTCCGGATTCGATCGTTGACCTTCCAATCGCGCTTGTATCCAGCGTTTCTGTTCGACTGAAGAAATATACATATACTCTGCACCGACAGAACCGCAATAGGTTTCCCGCAGGATTTGTAGAATTTCATGCAGCGTGGCGTGCTCAGGCCCCACTAATGAACCGGTATTAAATACCTTGTCCCTATCCGCTTCGGTGAATCCGAAATAAGCAGGATCCAGTTCGGGCACGTCAGTCTGTTGTTTGAGCCCAAGCGGATCCAACTTGGCCTGGTTCAGGCCCAGATAACGGTACATGTTGATGAGCTGCAGGACAGCGACTTGCTGGCGATCATCAGAATCCGCGGCCATCACATCCGGCAGTGTGGTTTGACTTTCTGAGCCGGAATAGGTTGCTGCCGTCGTAACGGAAGTGCTACTGACTACCCCTTGGGGGTGTTTATTGGCAGCGGTATCCGGTTGCTTAGCCAGCTGATCAAAGTATTCACGCCAAGCTGATGCGACAGAATTCGGGTTATGCAGATAATCTTCATAAACCGCTTCAATAAACGAAGCGTTTGCGCCGGATAAAAGGGAGTCATCAAACAACTGCTTGCTCATAAGATTGGCAGCCTTTATAAAAGAAAGCTATTTTCTTGAATACGAACTGGGTATATCCCGCATCGCTGTACCTGTATACAATTGACGCGGGCGCCCGATCTTATGGGTCGGATCAGAAACCATTTCACTCCATTGCGCCACCCATCCCACTGTTCTGGCCATGGCAAAAATAGCGGTAAACATGCTGGTCGGTATTCCCAAGGCACGCTGTACGATCCCCGAATAAAAATCCACATTGGGATAGAATTTCCTAGTGATAAAATATTCATCTTCCAATGCAATCTTTTCTAGCTGCAACGCCAGTTTAAATAAACGGTCATTGTGTAAGCCCAGTTCATCCAGAACTTCATGACAGGTTTCGCGCATTAACTTGGCGCGCGGATCAAAATTCTTGTAGACGCGGTGACCGAAACCCATCAGCCGGTAGTTACTGTCTTTGTCTTTGGCGCGCTTGATATATTCATCGATGCGTGAAACGTCACCGATTTCCTCCAGCATCTTCAGGCACTCTTCATTGGCGCCGCCATGCGCAGGCCCCCACAAACAAGAAATCCCTGCCGAAACGCAAGCAAAAGGATTCGCCCCGCTGGAGCCGACCAATCGAACTGTTGAAGTGGAAGCATTTTGTTCATGATCCGCATGTAAAATCAGAATCCGATCCAGTGCGCGAACAATCACAGGATTCACTTCATATTTTTCACTCGGCACGGCAAACATCATATGCAGGAAGTTTTCCGCGTAACTTAATCGATTTTGAGGATAGATAAAGGGTTGACCGATATTATATTTATAGGCCATTGCCGCAATCGTCGGCAATTTTGCTATCAACCGGAAAGCGGATAGTTCCCGATACGCCGGATCCGAAATATTCAAAGCTTCATGATAAAAGGCAGATAGGGCACCCACGACACCCACCATGACTGCCATTGGGTGTGCATCACGCCGGAATCCGCTAAAAAACCTGACCAATTGCTCGTGCAACATCGAATGATCTTTAATCGAACGATCAAATTCTGATTTCTGTTGAGTATCGGGCAGTTCACCTTTCATCAACAAATGACAAACATCGATAAAATCACAGTTTCTCGCGAGTTGTTCGATGGGATATCCACGGTATAACAAAATGCCTTTGTCCCCATCAATAAAGGTAATGTTAGAGCTATTGCTGGCCGTCGACAAATACCCTGGATCATAAGTAAATACGCCACTTTTTGCATGCAGTGCGCGAATATCAACCACATCGGGCCCCATCGTTCCTGATAAAACAGGTAGTTCTATGGGTGCGCTGCCATCATTAAGATTTAATGTTGCTATGCCTTTTTGTGCCATTTTACTTCTCCACATGTAGCATTGATTGATTAGTATGCACTACCAGAAGATCTCAGGATCTTCAGAATACCATCCGAAATCTAACTCTTTTGTAATAATTCCAATACCTGCTGCAAGTTATCATCTGTAGTGGCTTGTCTTGCCGTGATCAAATCCCACAAATCATTATCCGGTAATGCTAACAATCGTTCAAACTGTTCCAACCCTGATTCATCCAACTGCGTGTAGTACTGATCCATGAAACGTTGCAAAACAATATCCAACTCAAGCAGGCCGCGCCGGCATCGCCAGCGTGCGCGTTCAAGTTCCTTCATACCATTCTTTTTACCATCATATCTTTGATTTTGCCGATTGCATTGGTCGGATTTAAACCTTTAGGGCAAGCAGCAGCGCAATTCATGATGGAATGACAACGAAACAGCCGGTAAGGATCTTCCAGATTATCCAGTCTTTCAGCAGTCGCCTGATCGCGGCTATCAGCAAGAAAGCGGTAAGCTTGCAATAACCCGGCAGGCCCAACGAATTTGTCCGGATTCCACCAAAAGGAAGGGCAAGATGTTGTGCAACACGCGCATAAAATGCACTCGTAGGCGCCATCCAAAGCCGCCCTATCCTCAGGTGACTGTAGTCGTTCTGTTTCCGGTGGCGGGTCATTGTTAATGAGATAGGGTTTGACGGAATGATATTGGTGAAAAAATTGCGTCATATCCACAATCAAATCACGAATGACCGGCAATCCGGGTAATGGACGTATCTCTACCGGCTCTTTCAAGCTACTGAGCGGTGTAATGCAAGCCAGTCCATTACTGCCATTAATATTCATTGCATCCGAACCACAGACCCCTTCACGGCAGGAACGACGCAGACTCAGACTGTCATCAATCGATTTAATACGCAGCAACGCATCCAGCAACATTTTGTCGGTCGCGGCCAACTGAACGTCGTAATCCTGCATATAAGGTTTTTCATCTTTATCGGGATCATAGCGGTAAATAGAAAACTTCATAGGCTGGCTCCAGGTGGTTTAAATACGGCTTATAGTCGATAGAAGCAACTCAGAATACTTCGAAGTATACAGATTTGAAGTTAGATTAGCACAGTTTGGCTTGTATTTTTAGATCGCAGGGTGCATTCAGCGTAAGCACAATACAGCCGGGCGAGGGTGCATGAGACCGTTTTTATAAATAAGTCCGGCGCATTATTAATGCGCCCTACGCGGGCTGCGTTAAATGGAATTATTTAAATCCCATCCTAATCAAACCCTAAAGCAACAAGCGGAAAAGGATCGCACGCCATTGACCGGGTAAGTTTTACCGGAAATGATTTGAAAGGACGATAAATCCAATTGGGTATCCTGAACTGAAAGCGTATCCGCTGCCAGTAATTCGCTCGCAATATCCATAGGATTCAAATCACACCGGATGCCGCGGATCAATCCGATTAGCTTCAACGGATCCAGACCAAAAGATTCCAAGCTTAATGATTCGAAGTAAACCTTTTTCCCTTTTGAGTCGATTTGACAAAAGTGGTCGTTCAGGCGGCAGGTCATTCGTATCTCATTTTCGTAACGCCAACTGGAAAATTTGGTCGAGATTAATTGACTTAAATCGGATTCAGCAAAACTGCCGCGCTGAATGGCAGCATCGACATCCAATTTAAAGCGCTCAGGCTGATAATCAATGGGGATAGCGTAATCATCTGGAATTTCAAACACCAATGCAACACCGCGATGACCATCGGCATAGTGACTCCACAGCACCGGATCATGATAGTGTTCTGAAAAACAAATGACACCATACTGCTCGTTCACTTGATTTTTGAATGTTTCCAGCTTAGCTTTGGTATCACTATCGGAAAAATCTGCAGCACAAAATTCAAACGGATCATTCAGTTCATTGATGCGCGAAATTTTCAAACGGCGGTCACGCAATGCTTTCAGGGCAAATTCGGAAGAAATAAAGTGATATACAATCATGAACAAATATCCACAACAAGTAGGGTACCAATAAGCGAAGCGTGTCGCACCATTCATCGTTCGGCGCAATATGAATTGCGCCCCACTACTACCTTAATGTTCACCCCCCCCCCTCTCTCCCCTCTTTTTTCCCCCCCCCCCCCCCCCCCCCCCGCCGATTCCCTACAAACTCCCTCTACACTGCTCATCAATATAATCCTTTACCGCCTGCCCATCCGCATCCTTAACCACATAACGTTGCGGCAAATCTTCCAGATTCTCAAACCCCGCAGGGCGTTCCGGTTCGCGACCAATGGCTTCCTGAATGCTTTCGGCAAATTTCACAGGCAGTGCAGTTTCCAGGCAAATCAGCGGCACGCCCGTTTCACGGTGCGCTTGCCCGACTTTCAGGCCATCTGCGGTATGCGTATCGACTAGCACGTGATAGCGCTGATAGATGTCGCGAATCGTGGCAATCCGTGCTGCATGGCTGCTGCTGCCGGAGACGAAGCCGTAGTCCTGGATTTTGGCGAACAGCGGGGTTTGCGACAAATCGAACGCGTTACCTTTGTCCACCGCCGACCATAATTCTTTTA
Source organism: Nitrosomonas sp. (assembly GCA_016708955.1). GTDB lineage: Bacteria > Pseudomonadota > Gammaproteobacteria > Burkholderiales > Nitrosomonadaceae > Nitrosomonas. The sequence continues at coordinate 133,861 of JADJES010000023.1, read as the reverse complement.
CTTGTTGAGCGTTACGCCCGGTCAGGTCGAAAATAAAGCGCTCAAAGTTCGATGCTTTAGAAATGTCCATCGACGGGCTGCTGGTGTGCTGGGTTTCGGTGGTGGTGCGCGGACGATAGATACCGGTGCGGAAAAATTCGTCGAGTACATCATTCTCATTGGTCGCCAGAATTAGGTGTTTAATCGGCAGGCCCATCATTCGCGCCACGTGACCCGCGCAGATATTGCCAAAATTCCCGGACGGGACAGCAAAAGAGACTTGCTCATCATTGCTTTTAGTCGCGGCAAAATAGCCTTTGAAGTAATACACCACCTGCGCCACGATGCGCGCCCAATTGATTGAATTGACCGTACCGATGCGGTGCGCTTGTTTGAAAGCGTGATCATTGCTGACTGCCTTGACGATATCCTGACAATCATCGAATACCCCACGAATAGCAATATTGAAAATATTTTTATCCTGCAAGGAAAACATCTGCGCCGTCTGGAAACGGCTCATTTTTCCCAGCGGGGACAGCATGAAAACCCGGATGCCGTGCTTGCCGCGCATGGCGTATTCCGCGCTGGAACCGGTATCGCCGGAGGTTGCGCCAAGAATATTGAGCTCATCCCCAGTTTTCTCAAGCTGATATTGAAACAGATTGCCGAGCAATTGCATGGCAATATCTTTAAACGCCAAGGTCGGCCCATTGGAAAGTCCCAGAATATGCAAACCAGGTTCCAAGGTTTTGAGCGGCGTAGTATCGGCGCTGCCAAAAATTTCTGGCGTATAGGTTTGGTTGATGATAGCGCGTAAATCATCCGCAGGAATATCATCGACAAAGCGCGACAGGATTTCGAACGCAAGCGCCGGATAACTCAAGCTGCGCCAGGCATTCAATTCCGTTGTGGTAATTTGTGGATATGCTTCGGGTATCGCCAGCCCACCATCGGGAGACAAACCACTTAACAGGATTTCAGAAAACGATTTGGGTGGCATTCCACCACGAGTTGAAATATAACGCATACTTGATTTTATGAGTTCAGTAAAGGCTATTGATCACACAACAGCGTTAAAAAACAGGGGCTGTGTCTGAAAAATGGATGCAATGATCATCACCGCATCCATTTCAAGGATTCAATTCTAATTATTTAATTCTTCTATGCGAATACGAATTACTTTATTCGTCACCACCGGCAAGGATTCAATACGGGCAATGGCTGCGTTGATATTTTTCTCCACCGTCAGGTGCGTCAGCATAATAATACTGACACGATCCGAATCGCTGCTTGGTTCCTTCTGAATCAGCGCACTAATAGAAATATTATTCTCCGCCACGATACGTGTAATTTCCGCCATCACACCGGGCTTGTCGATCACCTGCATTCTCAGGTAATAAGACGTTTCCACATCTTCCATCGGAATCACCGGTGTATCCGACAACAAATCCGGCTGGAAGGATAATGTCGGAACCCGATGCATCGGGTCAGCGGTTTGCATGCGCGTCACATCCACCAGATCCGCAATCACCGAACTGGCCGTCGGTTCAGCGCCCGCTCCGGCGCCGTAGTAGAGTGTCGCGCCAACAGCGTCTCCCTTGACAACAATCGCATTCATCACGCCTTCGACATTGGCAATTAAACGGCGCACCGGAATTAATGTGGGATGCACGCGCAATTCAATGCCTTTTTCCACGCGCTTGGTAATTCCCAACAGTTTGATCCGGTAACCGAGTTCTTCGGCATAGCGTATGTCTTCGCCGGTAAGCTTAGTAATTCCTTCGGTGTACACTTTACTGAATTGCACCGGGATGCCGAATGCAATCGCAGACATTAGTGTAATTTTATGCGCAGCATCAATACCTTCAATGTCATACGTAGGGTCCGCTTCAGCGTAACCCAGTTTTTGCGCCTCAGCTAAAACCTGCTCAAAGGACAGCCCCTTATCACGCATTTCCGACAAAATAAAATTCGAAGTGCCGTTGATAATTCCGGCAATCCAGGTAATACGGTTAGCCGTTAATCCTTCACGCAGCGCTTTGATAATCGGAATCCCGCCTGCAACAGCCGCTTCAAAAGCCACCATCACCCCTTTTGCGCGTGCCACGGCAAATATCTCGGTGCCATGATTAGCCAACAAGGCTTTATTGGCCGTCACGACATGTTTGCCGTGGGCAATTGCTTCCAGTATCAAATCCTTGGCAATCGTTTGACCGCCGATCAGCTCAACCACAATATCAATGTCGGGATGCGTAGTGACCTCATGCGCGTTATCGGTCACAATCACATCGTGATCCGCAAAACTCCGCGCCCGGTCTAAATCCTTGTCGGCGATCATTTTGACTTTGATTTCACGTCCCGCACGACGGGCTATTTCTTCCTGATTGCGTTTGAGAACAGTGTACGTGCCCCCGCCCACAGTGCCAATTCCTAACAAACCAATATTGATGGGTTTCATAAATTTTAAAAGTTAAAAAACTGATTGATGAGATAACCGGTCGCCTGATTATATGAGCCGGAAAACGAGAAATAAATAGCTAATACGATGCCGAATCAGTCCCATGGCGTCTGCGATAGCGCTGAAGAAAATGTGCAATGCGCCCCACCGCTTCGGTCAGATCGTCCACATTAGGTAGAAAGACCACGCGAAAATGATCCGGATGCCGCCAGTTAAAACCGCTACCCTGAACCAATAAAACCTTTTCTTCCAATAAAAGATCCAGTACAAATTTCTGGTCATCCTCAATCGGATAAATTTCAGGGTCCAAACGCGGAAACAGATACAGAGCCGCTTGCGGTTTAAAACACGTCACACCGGGAATATCCGTCAACATTTTCCAGGCCACATCGCGCTGACGCATCAACCGGCCAGTTGGCAGTGTCAAATCATAAATACTCTGGTAACCGCCTAACGCCGTCTGAATACCAAATTGCGAAGGCACATTGGCACATAATCGCATAGAAGCCAGCATATTCAATCCCGCAATGTAATCCCGCGCATGATTCTTTTCACCCGACACAACAGCCCAGCCGGAACGAAAGCCCGCTGCACGGTAATTTTTTGATAAGCCATTAAACGTGACAAACAATACATCGTCAGCCAAGGATGCAATAGACGTATGGATTGCGTCCTCATACAAGATCTTGTCATAGATCTCGTCGGCGTAGATGATCAGTTGATGCTGGCGAGCAATTTCAATAATCTCCAGCAACAATTCTTTTGGATACAGCGCACCGGTAGGATTATTCGGATTAATGATGACGATTGCGCGCGTTCTGGGTGTAATTTTGGCGCGGATATCATCCAGATCGGGTAACCAGCCGGATGCTTCGTCACACACATAATGCTTTGCTTTTCCTCCTGAGAGGACAACTGCAGCAGTCCATAAGGGATAATCCGGCATCGGAATCAGTACTTCATCGCCATTATCCAGGAGCGCCTGCATCGTCAACACCACCAGCTCGGATACGCCATTGCCAATAAAAATATCATCCAGTTGCACATTCTTGATCTGTTTCTCCTGCGTATAATGCATGATCGCTTTACGCGCGGCAAACAGCCCTTTGGAATCACAATACCCGGATGCATCAGACAAATTACGAATCACATCCTGAAGGATCTCCTCGGGCACATCAAAACCAAACGTCGCCGGATTACCAATGTTCAGCTTGATAATGTGATGGCCTTCTTCTTCCATTTGCTTGGAGCGTTCCATCACCGGACCGCGAATATCATAACAAACATTGGTTAATTTACTGGATTTTAAAATTGGGCGCATGATTGGGTAAAGACATTCACGGGAATCGAATAAAAATTCAGAAACTGCGATACAGTAGCTGTTCTAGTCAACTAAATACAGCATTATATACGTAATCCCTGTGATTCTTTAATCGAAAAGAAGAAGTTCTCCATCATTGAGCTTCCCCCGAAAAATAGTCTTCCAAGGGTGCCGTACCATTAACGTTCCTATTGAGAGGAAAATGATGAAGAAGATACCGAAGCAGGAATACACGACCGAGTTCAAGGAACAAACGCTACGTAACTGGGCAAAGTTGGCAGCGGCAGGCAAACTTAACAGTGCGAGTAGCAAAGTTGTCACACCGGAACAAATGGATCTCTCCCGGTTACGTGCTGAGAATGTAAGGCTGAAACGGGAGTGTGGTGGCAAATCGGATCGCAAACACCTCACGGATACTCAAATGCTAATGCTGATCCAGTCTATTCATGCCGAACTCAAGGGGATCTGCGGTAGTCCGAGAATGGTCAGAGAATTGCGTGACCGTGGGTTTCCAGCTTCCAAGAAACGGGTTGAACGTTTGATGCGAGAGAACGGCATTCGTGCAAGGCAGAAGCGGCGCTACAAGGTAACGCTGGACTCCAAGCACAATCTGCCGATTGCACCGAATCTGCTGGAACGGAATTTTAGCCCAGCCGAGCCCAATCAGGTACGGACATCCGATATCACGCTACAACCGGAAACGGCAGCACTCAACGTAAGGCTATAATTTACCACCGCGGTTTCTAAATGACTGGCTAATCACCCAACAGAAAGATAAGCTGATAACATAAAACTGTTCGTCTGTTGGAAGACGAAAAACAGGGGGAATCTCAGTTGTTAATCCCGACCAATTCAAGTTTAACAGTAAATTTTTATTTTATAAGTTGGAGCAATTCGAAATTTTTGATTATTTCTAACTTAACTAAACAAGCCGTTATTATTTTAGCGAAGGGTCTGTAATAAAACCGATTCTTGCCATACCGGCTTTGGCTGCAATGCTCATCACCCGTGCGACATGCTCATAATGTGCCAGCTTATCCGCACGAATATGTAATTCTGTTTTAGGTGCCTGAGCCACTTTCTCAGCAAAGCGCGGTGCCAATTGTTCCAATGCTACGGGCTCACCATTCCAAAAAAGACTTCCATCTTCACGGACAGCCAACTCGACATGCTCAGGCTGAGTAATATTGGGAGTACTCTCTGCCTTAGGCAGATCAATTTTCACTGAATGCGTAAGAAGCGGCGCTGTAATAATAAAAATAATTAACAATACCAGCATGACGTCCACCAATGGCACCACATTGATTTCTGCCATGGGCGCTTGACGCCCGCTACCCTGCATGCTGCCAAATCCCATTACCGCCCCCTTTCAATTGCAACATTACTCACTTCTTTAACTGCCGCTGGTTGTAACAATTCCTGCGAGGAAGCCGGCCCATGATAATGATCATCACCCACAGTAATCAATGTAAACAAGTCATGCGCAAAAGCCTCCAGACGCGCAAGCCATATACGATTACGGCGCACAAAAGCGTTATAGGCAAGCACTGCAGGAATGGCCACCGCCAGCCCCAATGCAGTCATAATCAGCGCCTCCCCTACAGGGCCAGCCACTTTATCCAAAGTACCTTGCCCTGAAAGCCCTATCTGTATCAGCGCATGATAAATACCCCATACCGTTCCAAACAAACCGATATAAGGCGCAGCCGAACCTGCAGAGGCTATCAAAGTGAGGCCATTCTCAATACGAGCAGCCTCCTGATCAATACCGTTACGCAATGTACGTGTAAGAAATTCACTGGTACCACCAGCTGCAGCCAATTTATGCGAACTGTGAATCTTCGAATCAGCAGCCGCATCGATGCCCAGTTTGGCAAGCTCTGCAAATGCATTATTTGGCACAGCATTCTTAAGCTCAACATTCACTGCTTGCAGAGAATCGAAACTCCAGAAATGTTTTAAGAAGGCTTCGGCACGGCGTTTCGCAATAAGATTAGCGATACTCTTTGTGATGATCAGATACCAGCTCGCAACTGAAAGCGACAACAGCAATACCAGCACACTGATACCAACGCCATCGATTTGGGCGAGAAAGTTAGAAAAACCGAGTCCTGTTTCCATTGGTTAATTTCCTTGCAGTACAAAATTAAAAGGTTGTAAGGCAACAGCGCGAACCGGCTGGCCATTTCGCAGCGATGGATTACATTGCCAGCTTTTCACCGCAGTCAATGCGGCTGCATCAAGACGGTCATAACCACTGCTATTGATAACTTTTGCCTCATCAATGTGCCCAGTTTCATCCAGTTCCACGCGCAGCACCAATTTACCTTCTTCGCCCATACGCCGGGAAATGGCAGGATAGATTGGAGCGGTTAATTTAGGGCAAAAAACAGACAATTCCGAAGATAAGGTAACAGGACCCGTTTGTAACTGCGCAGGGAGCGCCGGACCAGCTGTTTGAGTTTCTTCTGTTATAGGGTTTGCAGAAAACTCCGGTAGTGATTCAACCTGCTCATTTTTAGGCGTCATAGGTGATTTTGCAGCGAGATGCTCTTGTTTTGGCTTAACCACCACCGGCTTCGTTGCGGGCTGAAGCTTAGCAGGCGGAGGCTTAGTCACAGTAGCTGGAGGTGTCAATGTAATGAGATCGGCAAACAATGTAACCATTTGCTCAGGCGGTGGAATCAAGCGTTGATTCCACAGAAAATAAAACAACCCTGCATGCACAATGAGTACAAACAACAATCCGGGTAAGGAAACAACTCGTTGTGATCCTAAATACTCAATATTATTTCGAGATAATGATTGCATTGCAGAATGTCAATTAAAGCCCAGCTTGGGCTGCGAATGCGTTAAATTCACCTAACGTAAGAATATTGGCGCCAAATTCACCGCCGACCGCAAAGATATGGTTATCTTTCACACCGACGCAAGCACCGTTTTGATAACACCGTGCATAATATCCAAGCGCTATGAAGGATGTCTCCGCATGTGGAAACAAGGTGGGATAATTAGATTCCGCCCAACCAAACATCTTATCAGCTAACTTAGTATCGGTATTCGATTGCAATACACGTCCCGCGACTGCTTGTTGAAAATCCTGTAATGGTAAGCCATTATTAAACATTATCCATAGCGAATCGGAAGGTTCGGGATAAGAATCGGTAATCAATTGTAATTCAACCATATAAGCACCAATGGGTGCATTCGGAGTGCCCAGATTAGATTCGACAATCCAATCGAGATGCGTGTGCAAGGAGCCATCGGAACGCACCTCACCGACTATGAGTGACGAAGCACTGCTTACACCGTGCCGGCTAAATATTGTAAATCCTTCGACAGTTATGGGAATACAAAATACCTGTCCGCAATCTTGATTAGGCTGCAAATCCAAACCGCCAGCCAAGCGAATCTGTACTCCTTCCGGCGCTAATGACCATTGATGCTTATCTGAACTCCAATAACTTAAGTGTCCGCTTGCACGATAGCGAACCCTATCTCCGGCCGTCATATCGCCAGCAATGCTTTCGAAGCCCGGACTATCAATCGCGGTGCGATCAGGAAAAATAATAAATTCTGATACATAAATCGGGGTACCGGTCAGTTGGTCAATCGGCATTTGCCCGGCAGGCAAACCGAGCGTTTCCGGTTTAACCAGGCTGCATCCTTTTTCAGGGTTACAGAAGTTTGTTTGCACACGTTCTTCTACAACTTTAACCTCGATATGCTGATGCAGTTCACCAGCAATGAGTATCAGTGGATTCAATAAATAAAGCCCAGTCAAAATACTAAGGACGGTTCGGCTTGGGTTAGAACGCATTCTAGAAATAGGATTGATGGTTAAGTTTTTAAATATAGTAGGCATATCGAAGTTTAAATTTAAGTAAAAATTAATTAGTTTTGAGTTCATATGAATTGAGATGATGATTAGAACGATGCACTCACTCCTACTTGTGTGCTAAATCCCGCTTCAGGTGCAAAGTTGCGTAAAAAAGATGTAGAGTTTCTGATGGTTGTATTGGTCATGTTTGAAAGTTTAGCGAAGAAAAGGATTTTTCTATGCTCGGACATCTTCCAATCATAAGTTAAATCCAGATCTAATCGATGATATCCTGGCGTTTCAGTGTCCAAAATCCCAGGCCTATTTTGCTCCAGCGCATGAGTGTAGCGTAAACCGCCTCGCCATTGCGTCCATTCAAATCCTATTTCCCCTCCGAATCGTAAGGGTGGGAGCCTTGGGACATCTCCAAAAGTGTTATTCTGGAACCAGCCGCGCACATAATCAGAAAATAACGTAAAGCGAGGATTCACCGGTAAACCTAAGCGGGGATGTGCGGTAATCTCAGCTTCATAGCCCCAGAAATTTGCAGTATTGGCCTGATAGCCAAAAACAGGAAGACAATTTCTTAAATTTGCACAAGTTTGTTGGAAACGCGGTGGATCAGGAGCGAAATTGAAAAAGAAACCCTGGTTTTCCAAGTAGATAAAATCTTGTACCGATTTGTAATAACCATTGGCATGAAATGCAACCTGATTGCCTGCAAAACGTAACCCTAACTCGTAGTGATTCGTTTGCTCTGCATTAAGATTGAGACGGCCAATTTCGAAGCTGCGAGTTGCGAAATGCGGTCCTGATGCAAATAATTCCTGCACATCCGGTGCTCGTTGAGCGTGCTGCCAATTCAGATACAACGATGTTTGCGGAAGAATTTCATAATTCAGGCTTGCAGCCAGTGAATAGGTAAGATAATTCAATGCGTTCGGCAAGGGCAACGGTGCCGAAATTCCTGCCAATTTAATTTGATCACTCTTGGGAGTCGTTGTTTGATGCTCGATACGCGCGCCCATTTCGAAGTTAAGGCGATCAGTAATAAAGAGTGTTTCAGTTAAAAAGAACCCCAATGAATCAATATTTGAAGCCGGAGTAAACGTTTCGATGCCTGTCGCTGCAAAATTACGGTTCTGCCATTGCAAACCAAACGTGCCATCAAGCCAACCACCTCGTTGATGGTTCATTTCCAAACGAGATTCCCACACGGCATTCTTAAATTGAGTCAATGACGAGCTTCTATCCGTAATGCCTTTATTATAATCTTTATGATCGTAGTCAATGTAGCTTAGCTTTGCTCTAATTTAACGTGAAAGAAACCACTAAACAGGCGCAAGTAATCCTGGCCAGCTAAGACCATATAACAATTGGCGCAAATTAGGCTTGCGCTGTTTTGATAAAGCCGTGTTGAATCAGCGTTTTGATCCAACGTGCGCATTACGCTGAACCGAAAGTTTCTCATAGTCAGTGGCGCTGTCCCGGTAATGTTGGCGCCGCTTGAACATGAAGAAGATGGTGCGTAATATTTTGTGTCCCAGTGCCACAATGGAGCGCTTGTATCCACGGCGCACGATGAGTGAGCTGAACTTTGCTTTAAAAGCAGAAGTGGTTCGGCTGGCAGCGTGAGCAAATTCGCATAGAAGACGACGAACATAAGCGTTGCCTTTGCGTGTCCGCCCGGATTTATGCTTACCTGCTGATTCGTTTGCCTGGACAGATACCAACCCATGAACACAGGCGATCCGCGCTGCCAAAGGCATCCATATTGTTGCCGATTTCTACCAGCAGCATGGCCGATCGACACCGGGCAGAGTTTGCAGTAACACCAGCCAGTTGTGTTCGCTTTCCAGTCCGGCAAGCAAGCGTTGGTCAAACCGAGCGATGCGTTGTTCGATTTCCTCGATATGCTGCATCAATTCATTGAGCACGAAGCGGTGGCTTTCGGTTAATTCTCCCTGCAAGGCATCGAACAATTCTTCACGGCTGGCTTTGAGCCGTCGTGATGCGAATTTCAAAACCTCCTGGGGCATTTTGTTTGCGATAAGCGCCTTGATCATGGCGCGGGCCGATTGTCCATGAACATCGCTGACCACGACACAGGCGTATGCCGCCATGGCGAGAATCTTGTGTAAACGATTCTTTTCAGATGCAAGCTGTCGGTCAGCTTTGCCGTTGCCGGGCAATCAAACGCAATTCGCGCATTTTGCGGGCGGAATAAACGATGCACGCAGCAATCCGGCACGCGACAACGTTGCCAGCCATTGTGCATCGTTGATATCTGTTTTGCGTCCGGGAACATTTTGACATGCCGGGCGTTCACGACTTTTGCACGAATGCCTGCCGCTTCCAATGCCGCGTAAGGACTTTCCAGTAGATGCCGGTGCTTTCCATCACAACTTCGTCAGGCTGCAATTGAACCACCCACTGCGCCAGCGCGCGTCGGTCTTTCTTGAATGTACCAAATTGACGCTGCCAATTCGTATCAAACCGTCGCATTCTTCGATCAGTGCGCAGGCCGTAATCTGTGCTTGATGCACATCGAGTCCAATAACACGTTTGTAAAGCGCGACCAATTCCATAATTCCTCCATTCAATTTATACTCGTGAATGGAAGGCGGCGGATGCCGGAACTGAAAATGCCTGAAGGCAATTATCTGCCTTCGGCCTGTTTAACGTGCGCTCTCTATGGAAGCAATCCGGGTTCGAGTCAGTTCGGCGGGTCACGTTAGAGTGCGGGATCAAGTCACCAAAAATCTGTGCGACCTCTCCCCGCCACCTCCCACCTCAAAGTTTCTTTCATGATCAGGGGTGGCGTCTACTGCAATGTGCGTTAGGTAATGATTGCCAGTATGTTTTCCACAGCCCATCTAAATCATAGCGGCGTTGAGACATATCAATCCTGATGGCTTCTTGTGCAGTTCTTGTATTGCTGCTTGTATCGTCGGCGTGACCAGGTACACCAGGCGGAATACCATAATTTCTCACTGTTTCATGATAGCTGCCGCCAAGATGACCGTGTTTTCCGATCAGCGAGATACCCGCCGAACCACCCTGGCTGTTGGAATTGCTATTTTGAATGACATTAGAACTATTAGTACCGGGATCAACTTGAAATTGTTGCCGAATCGCTGCTTCATCTAAAGCGGTCCCGGGAATATGGGTATTATTCGAAGCGCGTTGAAAATAATCGACATGAATCGCAAAATTACCTTTACCAATATCTAAGCCGATCATTCCGGCTTTATCTGAAGAATTGTGGTCATAACGAAAATCCATTCGACCAGAGGCGCCATTAAGAGGAATTTTTTCAGGTATGCGTAGATGTTTAATATCAACCATGCCACCAATCGCATTACCGCCATAACGAAGGGTTGCCGGCCCTCTTAACACAGTAATACTGTCTGCCAACATAGTTTCAAAAGAAACCGCAAGATCGGGACTCAAAGCGGAAAGATCGTGTGCACTTATCCCATTTTGCATGATTCTGACGCGAGGACCACTCATGCCGCGAATAACAGGCTGGCCAACACCCGGCCCATAGGACAGGTTGCTGACACCCATTTCACGCTCTAGTGTTTTCCCAAGCGTTTCGCCAGTACGAACACGTAACTCACGGTTTTCTAGCTTCTGTATGGGATCAGCAGCTATGTCTGTGGCTTCAATCGTGATGGTTTTAAATTTGACAGGTTCTTGCGGAATATGAGAACTGGAAGAGTTTCCGCTATTAGATTGATTGTCTGCTACTGATTTTTTTTGTGCATTCCGATCCATTGCGAAAGCAGGATTCAAAAAGAAAACAATAAAACCCATCAGAAGAATAAAACGAAAGGCAGTTTGGCAATCCTTCATTAAAGCCCTGCGTGACTATAAAAAGCCTCTATTGAACCTTGCTCGGTGATATCACCAAGTATCCCACCAACAGTGTAAATTTTACCGTCCTTGCTACCGACACAAACGGAGTTGTCATAACAACGCGCATAGTATCCAAAGAGAAAACGGCTCTCTGCGGCATGTGGAAATAATTGCCCATATTGTGATTCTGCCCAATCAAATAACGCATCCAAGCGATTGTAATCGTTCAAATTGACTTCCGGCGTTACTTTTAGAGCCTGAGATAATGCCAAGCTATCAAAGTTTTTTTGTGCGTTGATATGAAAAACGAGTGCAAATGGATCGGAGGGTTTGTAGAGAATACGTTCACCTGATTCATCCAAGCCCAAGATATTGATAAAAACCATATAGGCGCCATCATCAGGTGAAGATCCTTCTGGATTTTCTATTCGAAAAATGGCATGAGCTTCGAAGTTACTGCTACTCGTCAATTTAGCGATAAATCCTTGCAATCCGTTACCTTGCTTGTCAGTCACTATTTTTTCATCAGATAGACGGCTAATTATTAGTTGTTCCGAAAATCCTTCTCGTAACCATTGAGATTGCTCATTTGACCATTTCAATAATGTGCTTTCCGTTTGATAACCCACGATACCGCCCTGATCGAAATCTATCCCGGTGAACCCGGAATCCCCCATACGATAAGGTGATAGTGCATCAGCAAAAGGAATGACAAATGCAGTATGGTCACCCAGCAATCTTCCCTGGTGCCTGATATCAATTTCAATCTTGCCATCGCGCCATGCAAAAGCCATATTCGGCTCACCTTCATGAGCCATAGCCATTACATTGAAAAAAAACAAAAATAATCCGACGAAAACATATTTAATCAATTTGTGCTCCAAGAAATTTCTAAAGTGGGTCTACTGATAGGAGTCACTAAATGAGCTCCTATCGATTGAAATAATTTTATTTTTTCTATGACAGCTCACAATTTAAGCCACTGATAGCTAATCTGATGGAGGGTTTTGAGGGTTTTGAGGGTTTGGAGGGTTTGGAGGGTTTGGAGGGTTTGGAGGGTTTGGAGTATCTCTTGAAAGAAATTCATTATGAACCAACCTGTAAACATCTATAAAAAAAGACGCCATACTATGTGAGAAATGAATAAACATCAATGCGACAAATTGTCGCACCACACGCTACTTAGAATAGTTGAAAAAGTACTATCTGAATTAACAAACCAAATCGGATTAACTTGCAGTCCCCACGAATTTTCGATCTATCCAGATGAGTTAGCCCATTCATTACCTTGAGAAGCAGAATATGACTCATACACGCTGCAAACCCTACAAACGCAAGGTAAAATCGAGCACTGGCATCGTTCACTGAAGAACCAGATCTTGTTGAAAAACCATCACTTCCTCAGTGGATTGGAAGACCGTATTCGCCAATTTGTCGATTACTACAAACACGAACACTACCATGAGTCATTGAATAATCTGACACCCGTTGATGTCTTTTAGGGGTCGTAGCCAATCTATTCTGTATGAGCGAGAGAAGATTAAACTTCGAACATTAGCGATGCAACGGCAAATGTATTACGATAACCAATCTGAATTTTCAAACCTGATGAGCTAAGACGTCTCTAAATTCAGGTTATCGCCTGTCCAAATTGCTTTGACGATAGGCAGGACAAATAGTCGGCGTAACACACTTAATCCATCAAAATACCGGGCATTTTATTTTCCTTGTATTCTCTGTGAATAAGCGATTTTCTAGCCAATTAGCCCATTAGTCAGTCGCTACCAATACGTAATATAGCGCAATCAATTAGGATGGACACGAACGCTTAGGGAATAAACATCTTTTCGATGGTAATTTCAACAAACACTGCGGAGGTAACATTATGAAAATCAAGCAAACAACAAGTATTATCGCAATCAGTGCAATATCATTCTGTCTCAGCTCGCTGGCAATCGCATCCAGTGCAAACCGGCATGCTGCCGAAGCTATAAAACATGCAGAGGCCGCCAAAACACATGGTGAATCAGGTCATACCAAAGTATTATTGGAAAATGTACAGGAAAGTCTGGCGCATGCAAAAGCTGCTGAAAAGGAGCATGCCGAAGCACGCCAACACATGACTGAGTCAATCAAGCATCTGGAGGAAGCCATCGCGCATGCGAAGCAGGGTCATGCAGATATAGCGACCAAGCATACGACAGAAGCGTTAAAGCATATGCAAGATGCAGCTGCCGAATAAAAAAATAAACAAACAGGTATAAAAAAGCGTATAGCCCCACAAAGAGCTATACGCTTTTTTAACATACTTATCTGATGTTGGTTATGATTGGTACGGCAAATATTCCAGTGGATCTACCGGCTTACCATGTTTGCGTATCTCAAAATGCAACTGAATTGTATCCGTGTCTGTATTACCCATTTCTGCAATTTTCTGGCCTTTTATCACTGCTTCCCCTTCTTTGACCAAAAGCTTACTATTATGCGCATATGCGCTGAGAAATGTATTGTCATGCTTGATAATAATCAGATTTCCATAGCCGCGTAAACCATGGCCACTATAAACCACCTCGCCTGCAGCGGATGCCAAAACTGGTTGTCCTGCCTGCCCCGATATCTTTACGCCCTTAGAATTTTTTGAAAAAGATGATAACAATTTTCCCGTTGTCGGCCATATCCACTCGGCATTAGAATGAACGAATGCCTTATCCGGATTTGATGAGTCGGGTTGAGGAGCCACTTCAATTTTAGTATTTCTCTCCGCTGCCGTTGACGGCACGGGAGAAGATTGTGCTGCTGGCAACGGACTTTTTGTTGGGTATTGTAATTGAGCCACATTTTGCTCTGAGAAAGGCAATTTAAGCGCTTTAGGGCTTGTCTTTACTTTACCCGTATTGGCAATATTATTACTTTCCTGAGAAATCGCATTATTTGGATCAGATGGATATACAATCGGGTCAATCGTCGTTGCTATCGGTTGCTGGGGTAAAGCAAACAACTCAGGTTGCGAATCTCTCGCTGGCATTGACAGATTAATCCTCTGCCCCGGCCGGATAGTCTTGGGGTCAGCAATATCATTCCACTCTGCCAATTTCTTAAAATCAATACCATGATTTAATGCAATGCCGTACAACGTATCCCCTTTTGCACGATATAAAACTGATTGTTCGGATTACTAGAATCAATTGGTTTTGCCGATCCCGATGAGCCGCTTTTCACACTATCGACGACAGGCACTGGCGGTTGTGTTGTACTGCATGCAACAAGTAAAAAAAACGCAAACGGCAAATAAAAATTAAAAGGTACTGATTGTGGCCGCCTTGACAAATCAATAAATATCTTGACGATATAATTCGAGATAACAAAATCGCTCAGCCTGATCATTGCATCATTTTTCATTTTAATATTCCCTGCGCCGCTATTTTTTTACAACCCCTGCTAGTAAGGGTACAAAATTCACCTCTTCCAATACAGTTTCAGTATAACCTTGGGAATTCCGTTCAATAATACATAAATTCTGTTTCTGAGTTCCTTTTGGGAAAACCATCCTTCCGCCCACCACCAGTTGCTCCAATAATGAAGCAGGAACGTGGGTTGTCACAGCTGTCATGATAATACCATCAAACGGCCCTGCTTCCGCAAGCCCTAACAAACCATCCGCATGCTTCAAATAAACATTTCTGATCTGCAATTCCTGCAGTCGAATTCTAGTACGTGTTAATAATGGCCCAATACGCTCTAGCGAGTAAACTTTTTGCGCAATCTGCGCCAACACAGCAGTCTGATAGCCACAACCCGTTCCAATTTCCAGTACTTTAACTAAAATAGAATTTGCACGTAATAGCTCACTCATACGCGCAACAATCCATGGGCTGGATATCGTTTGTCCATAATTTATGGGTAAAGAAACATCTTCATAAGCTCGGCTTGCCAGAGCTTCTTCTACAAAAATATGACGAGGAATTGTACCTATAGCTGATAAGATCACTTCATCAGAAATTCCTTGTGCACGCAAACGTTCAATCATGCGCATGCGTGTACGCTGAGAGGTCATACCAATTCCAGAATGACGAACATTCACCAATCAGTACCTATAAAATTTCAACTCTCTCGACATAACAAGTACCTACCTAGATACCAAGCCAACTTGTTATGAGATCCAATTGATCGTATCGCGTTAGATCAATTTGTAACGGTGTTACCGAAACCCGATTATGCTGAATTGCATAAAAATCCGTACCCTTTCCAGCATCTTGTGCAGCACCTGCTGCACCAACCCAATATACGATTTCTCCACGGGGATTTTTCGACTTAATCACCGGTTCTGCTTTATGGCGTCGCCCGAGACGAGTAACCTCAATTCCTTCAAGTTTCTGATATTTGATATCAGGAACATTAATATTTAACAGAACCGGACTCTGAATATCATTTTCCCTGAACCGCTTCACCATATCAGCGGCCACACGAGCAGCTGTTAAGTAATTTTCATTCAGTGTGCCAGTCAAAGAAACAGCCAGCGAAGGAATTCCGAGTAGAAAACCTTCTGTCGCAGCAGCAACAGTGCCCGAATAAATCGTGTCATCGCCCATGTTAGCGCCACTATTCACACCCGAAATGATCATATCCGGCATTACATCAAGCATACCTGTCACTGCCAGATGAACACAGTCTGTTGGTGTTCCATTGACATAATAAAAACCATTATGGGACTTATGTAAGCTTAGCGGACGATCCAAAGTTAACGAATTACTGGACCCACTGCGATCCCTTTCGGGTGCGACTACTATGATTTCTGCAATTTCTGAAAGTACATCAGCAAGACATGCAAGACCAGGCGCAAAATATCCATCATCATTACTAAGCAATATGCGCATTTTTATAAGGTTATGTTAGCCACCGGATGGTCAAACGGACATTCCCGCACATTAAACTCAGCATCAATCTATTTAAAAAGAAGAGTGTCTATCAAAGGGGTCGGGGCGAGAGGATTCGAACCTCCGACCACTTGCACCCCATGCAAGTACGCTACCAGGCTGCGCTACGCCCCGAACAGTAAATTATAACAAACAAAATACCCAAACTTTATAAACTATTACTGAAAAACATTTTCTTTAAGAAAGCAATTGCGACACAATATTTCTAATTTCACGCCGAACATAGCCTAAATCTGCTGTTGTGGATATCGGACTAGCAATAACTTCTTCAATTGGCGGCAGTTTATTTTCGCCATGGTCCAAACGATTCCGCGCCCCATTGATTGTAAAACCTTGGTCGTAAAGTAATTCTCTGATACGTCGTATCAACAACACTTCTTGATGCTGATAATAACGACGATTACCACGACGCTTTACAGGTTTTAGCTGCGCAAACTCTTGTTCCCAGTAACGTAATACATGCGGCTTAACGCCACAAAGAATACCCACTTCTCCAATTGTAAAATACCGTTAGCCGGAATTGGAAGTGGGGGATTATTTAGTTTTTTGTTTTCCATGATAAGTCTTCTCAACCAAAGCTTTTAACTTCTGACTGGCATGAAATGTGACTACACGACGCGCCGTAATCGGAATTTCTTCGCCTGTTTTCGGGTTTCTGCCTGGACGTTGCGGTTTAGCGCGCAGTTGAAAATTACCAAAGCCTGACAGTTTAACTCCCTCTCCATTTTGGAGCGCTGTGCGCACTTCCTCATAAAAAGACTCAACCATATCCTTTGCTTCACGTTTGTTAAGTCCCACATTCTCAAACAATAAATCCGCTAACTCAGCTTTTGTTAATGCCATACTTCACTCCATCACGTTATTAATTTTGTAGCTCTAACCCAACAATATTTAGATTCATTAAACAATGGCGCTTTTATAAGACAGGCTAATATTCATCTCATAAGTGAATCTACGAAGAATAAATCCTATTAGCTAGTCAATCCCAACAACAATCAGTCGATGCACATACCGAAGCAAGTTTCAATTACGTAAAGTTGCACCAAATTTATTTTTTAAAACTTCAATTAAGTTTGTCACAGCAAAATCAGCCTCTTCATCCGTCAATGTTTTCTCAGTATCTTGTAACAACACACGGAATGCAAGACTTTTTTTGGTATTCTCCATGCCCTTGCCACGATAAATATCAAATAATGAGATATCCGATACAATCGCCGATTTTTCTGCAAATAAACAGACCAAAAGTGAATGTACGCTAATATCACTTTCAACAATGATTGCGATATCACGCTGCACTGGTAGGAACTTTGGAATTTCCTTGGCAACTGATACAGATTTAAATTTTAGATTTTCTAAATTTATTTCAAATAGTATCGTATTTTTTTGCAATCCGTATTTCTTCTGCCAACGTGGATGCAACTCGCCCAACCACCCGATTGATCTGTCTTCGACACAAATTTGTGCAGATTTACCCGGATGTAATGCCGGATGGAGAAGTTTCTTGAAATAAATGCTCCGCCCCTCTGCATAAAACCTCGAGATCCGCTTTGACATCATAAAAATCAACATTTCTCGCCGACACGCCCCATTGCTCAAATACGGCATCCCCATAGCAGAGCCCTGCGATCCTTTCTATTTGCTTACAGTCACTTTCATCCTCTCTGACAAAGCAACAACCTACTTCAAATAAACGTACTCTGGTTTGTTTCCGGTTTAAATTAAATTGCAAATTGGATATCAATCCCCCTATCAATGTACTCCGCATTACACTCATCTGACTCGCAATCGGATTTTTTAATGTAACTGGCGTGCTGTTATTGACAAAATCAAGCTCCCAATCTGCGTCCACAAAAGCATAGTTAATAACTTCCTGATAATCGCGAGCTACTAATAATTGCTTTAACTCCATCGAAGAACGCTCGGTCTCGGATGCTGGCAGCATCGCCATACTTGCATGCGGAAAATGGGCAGGTATATGATCATAACCATAGATGCGCGCCAGCTCTTCTATAAAATCTTCTTCAATCGCCAAATCGAACCGGTAGGATGGCGGTTTTACATTAAAAATATCCTCCTTCACTAAAAACTCAAATCCCAGGCGCTTAAAATAATCATTTACTTGCTGCTTGTTGATATTTATACCCAATACTCGTTTTATCCGATTAATACGCACATTCACGGCGGACCGCTGCGGCAACTTATGCTTTACTTCAGTCACTGGGCCCGCCTGACCACCACAGATAGTTTGTATCAGGTAAGTAACGCGCTCCAGTGCGGCTCTGGTCGCAGAAAAATCTACACCACGTTCAAAACGATAAGCAGAATCAGAACTGAACCCTAGTTGAAATGATTTGCCACTGATTACATTCGGATTGAAAAATGCACTTTCGAGAAAGATATCTGCCGTGCCTTGCGTCACACCGCTATCCAATCCACCCATAATACCGGCTAACGCTAGCGGTCTATGCGCATCTGCAATCAACAGCATTTCTGGATTTAAATTGACTTGACTGCCGTTTAGCAACGCTATGCTTTCATGCAACAAAGCATAGCGAACCTGAATAGTTCCGGTAATCTTCTCCAGATTATAAGCATGCATTGGCTGTCCGGTTTCCAGCAGTACATAGTTAGTGATATCGACTACCGGATTAATAGACCTGATTCCGCTACGTTCCAACCTCTGTTTCATCCATAAGGGTGTTAACGACACATCGAGATTAATGCCTCGCATAATACGACCGCAATACAGAGGACATGCTTCAGATGCCATCACCTGCACATCTAGAGTATCGTTAATTTCGACAGGAATAGCATTTATCGCTAATGAATCATGCAATTCGACTGCAGTTATGGCGGAAACTTCGCGTGCAACACCGAACACGCCAAGACAATCAGCGCGATTAGGCGTTAATTTTAATGTAAAAATGCGATCATCAAGTCCATAGTAATCACGAAAATCTGTGCCTACCGGGGCATCATCGGGGAGTAACAGCAAACCATCAGCCACATCACTGATGCCTAATTCTTTAGCTGAACACAACATGCCCTCTGAATCTATGCCGCGCAGCTTCGTTTTCTTGATCATAAAACCCGGCAAATTTGCGCCAGTTAATGCACAGGGCACTTTCACGCCAGTGCTTACATTGGATGCACCGCAAACAATTTGCAATAAATCTTCCGCTGCTTTTCCTATCTTGACATTGCAAACTTTTAGCCTGTCAGCTGTTGGATGCTTCTCGACTGAAAGAACTTCAGCCACAACGACTTTATCAAAGGCCGCTGCAACCGATTCAATGCTTTCAACCTCAATTCCTGCCATCGTTAGTACATGTGCAAGCTCATCACTCGAAAGAGGAGGATTAACAAAGCTGCGTAACCAGTTTTCAGAGAATTTCATGAGAATCTGTTATTACTTAAAATAGAAAGGTTAGTTAGGTTCAATTAAATTGTTTCAGAAAGCGCAAATCGTTTTCAAAAAACAGCCTCAAATCATTAACGCCATATCTGAGCATTGTCAATCGTTCCACACCCATACCGAAAGCAAACCCAATGTATTGTTCGCTATCGATTGCTACATGCTTTAATACATTTGGGTGAACCATTCCACATCCGAGTACTTCCAGCCAACCGGTGTGACTACAGATGCGACAGCCTTTCCCATCGCACATGACACAGCCGATATCCATTTCAGCGGAAGGTTCAGTAAATGGGAAAAAAGATGGCCGGAATCTTACAGGCAGATCATCACGCTCAAAAAAATGCGACATGAAATTAGCCAAAATGCCTTTTAATGCAGAAAAATTAGCATTCTCATCAATCCATAAGCCTTCCACCTGATGAAACATTGGTGTGTGAGTCACATCAGAATCACATCGGTAAACCCGTCCGGGTGCAATTACTTTTATGGGCGGTTGGTTATTCTGCATATAGTGAAGTTGGACAGGCGATGTATGTGTGCGAAGCAAGTTACCATTATCAATATAGAATGTATCATGCATTGCCCGTGCAGGATGGTTCTCTGGAATATTTAAAGCAGTAAAGTTATAAAAATCAGTCTCTATTTCAGGCCCCGAAACCACATTAAAACCGACCGAATGGAATAGTGCTTCAATTCGCACTAAAGTTTGCGTTACTGGATGTAATCCACTAATTCCTAGCCCTCTTCCAGGTAGGGTAACATCCAAAGCTTCCTCGGTTAATTTAGCTTCTAGCTCCTTTACTTGAATCGCATTCCGGCGGCTTTTAAGTGTTTCTTCTAATCGACTTTTTGCTTCATTTATTTGACTTCCCATAGCAGGGCGCTCTTCTACAGGGAGCTTTCCTAATCCTTTGAGTAACTCAGTAAGAACGCCACTCTTACCGAGATAACGCGCCTTCACATTCTCCAATTCAATAGGATCTTCGACGCCATTCATCAGGTTTGTTGCTTCGCTAATAATTTCTTCCAAATTTCTCATGTAAATTCAACATCTCAGATTAAAGAATCGGGGCCAGATCGATTAATTTCACAAGAAAAAGGGAGGCTCAGGCTTTACCCGACCTCCCAGTATCTCTTTTTTTACAACCAATTATGTGGCTAAACTGGCTTTTGCTTGTTGCACGATTTTTTCAAAAGCACTCTTATCAAATACAGCCAAATCAGCCAAAACTTTTCTATCGACTTCAATACTTGCTTTCTTGAGTCCGTTCATAAATACACTGTACGACAATCCGCATTCACGAGCAGCCGCATTGATACGTGCAATCCATAAAGCGCGGAACTGCCTTTTACGTTGCCGACGATCTCGGTACGCATATTGACCGGCCTTCATAACAGCTTGTTTGGCTATGCGATAAACATTCTTACGACGTCCACGATAGCCTTTAGCCAGATCTAATATTTTCTTGTGCCGCGCATGGGCGGTTACACCACGTTTAACTCTTGGCATGATCGTTCTCCCTTATGCGTACGGCATCATAGCGCGAATGGATGCTGTATTAGTGGCATGAACAGCCGCAATACCACGTAACTGACGCTTATTTTTAGTTGTTTTTTTAGTCAGTATATGACGTTTGAAAGCTTGTGAGCGTTTGATACTCCCGCTCGCTCTAAACTTAAAGCGCTTTGCTGCACCACTTTTAGTTTTCATTTTGGGCATAACTACTCCTCATTTAACATGAAACCAGGTGTTTTCATCATTGAAAAACTTCCCAAACCTGGTGATCACTTATTTTTCACTTACTTAATTTACAACAAAAAACTTTGCAAGCAACAAGCCCAACTATGAGGCCACTGATGAATCTTCCTCTGCCGCTTTTGATTTATCAGCTTTAACGTCTTTCTTTTTAGGCGACAATACCATAACCATCTGCCGCCCTTCCATTTTTGGAAATTGCTCCACTATTGCAAAAGACTCTAAATCACCTTTCACACGCTCTAATAATCGCATGCCAAATTCTTGATGTGCCATTTCACGTCCACGGAATCGCAATGTTACCTTAACTTTATCCCCCTCATTGAGGAAATTAGTTAAGTTCCTCAATTTAATATTGTAATCCCCTTCATCCGTATTAGGTCTAAATTTAATTTCTTTAATTTGGACTTGTTTCTGTTTTAATTTCGCATCGTGTTTCTTCTTGCTTTCCTGATAGCGAAACTTACCATAATCCATCAAGCGGCAAACAGGCGGCTGTGCTGTCGGCGCGATTTCAACCAGATCTACCCCAGCTTCATCCGCTAAGACTATTGCACCAGCAAGTGTAACAATACCAACTTGCTCTCCATTCACACCGATTAAACGTACCTCTGGCACATCGATCTCTTCATTGATGCGCACTGATTTTTCCTGAGCTATGGTAAATTCTCCAAGATTAGTTTGTTAAAGAAATTAATTATAATTTTAAAGAAATCTCTTCTTTAAGACATTCCAGAAAAGCTTGGCATGTCATTTGACCAAGATTCTCACCTGCACGATTACGAACGGCGATCATATTTGTTCGCACTTCTTCGTCTCCGACTATAATTTGATAAGGAAGCTTCTGCAAGCTATGCTCTCGAATTTTATAGGTAATCTTCTCATTTCTCAAGTCTAAGCTTGCTCTAATGCCATGTTGCCTTAATTGAGCAGTCACTTCCTGCGCGTAATCAATCTGCGCACGAGAAATATTCAATACAACAACTTGTTCAGGCGATAACCACAGAGGTAATGCCCCTGCATGGTTTTCTACTAATATGCCAATAAATCGTTAAAGAGACCCGAGAATAGCTCTATGCAGCATAACTGGCACCTGCCGTGAATTATCTTCTGCTACATATTCAGCACCCAAACGTTCCGGCATAGAAAAATCCAATTGTAGTGTACCGCATTGCCACACCCGTCCAATACAATCCTTTAATGAAAATTCAATTTTTGGACCATAAAATGCGCCTTCTCCTGGCTGCAGTTCCCATTCGAGCTTAGCTTCATTCAGTGCTGCTTCAAGTGCTGCTTCTGATTCATCCCACTGAGATTCTGATCCGACACGTTTTTGTGGACGTGTTGAAAGTTTAACCAGAAGCTCTTTAAAGCCAAAATCCGAATAAACAACTTTCAACAAATCGACAAACCTAACAACCTCATTTTGTATTTGATCTTCTGTGCAGAAAATATGTGCATCATCCTGAGTAAATGAACGCACTCGCATAATACCGTGTAATGCCCCCGATGCTTCATTTCGATGGCATGAGCCAAATTCAGCCAATCTTATAGGAAGCTCACGATAACTTCGTAATCCCTGATTAAATACTTGTACGTGACCGGGACAATTCATTGGTTTGATAGCAAAATCACGTTCATCCGAATTGGTGGTAAACATATTCTCACGAAAGTTCTCCCAATGCCCTGATCGTACCCATAAATCTTTATCCAGAATCTGCGGGGTTCGTATTTCCTGATAGCCATTTTGATTCAGTATATTCCTCATATATTGCTCTATCTGCTGCCACAATATCCACCCTTTGGGGTGCCAGAATACCATACCAGGTGCTTCATCTTGTGTATGAAATAAATTGAGTTGTTTACCAAGTTTTCGATGATCTCTTTTTTCAGCTTCTTCTAAACGATGCAAGTAGCTTTTCTGATCTTCTTTATTTATCCAAGCGGTTCCATAAATCCGCTGAAGCATTTCATTATTCGAATCGCCTCGCCAATAAGCTCCTGCCACCTTCATGAGTTTAAAAATTTTTATCCTAGAAGTTGTTGGAACATGCGGTCCTCGACAAAGATCTGTAAAATTACCTTGAGTATAGAGTGACAAATCTTGATCTCCAGGTATCGATTCAATTATCTGCGCTTTATAGTGTTCACCTTGCTGTTTAAAAAAATTAATTGCTTCAGTACGCTCCAGTATTGTTCGTTCTACCTTTAAGTCACGTTTACTAATTTCAAGCATGCGTTTTTCAATCGCAGCCAAATCTTCTGGAGTAAATGACCGCTTATAAGAAAAATCATAATAAAATCCATCATCAATAACTGGCCCAATCGTAACTTGTACTTCAGGAAAAAGTTCTTTTACTGCATGAGCCAACAAGTGCGCACAGGAATGCCGGATAATTTCCAATCCTTCAGTATCTTTCTCTGTAATGATGGCAAGATCGCAATCCCCATCTATTTGACTGGAAACATCAGTCAATTTTCCATTAATTTTTCCAGCAATTGCTGCGCGAGCTAGCCCTGGGCCAATCGCAGTAGCAACGTCTAGTACAGTTACGGGATCATCAAAAATACGCTCAGATCCATCTGGTAAACGAACAACGGCCACAAACATTCCTTCCAAGTGATTATGTTGAATAAAAATTAAAACTTTTATAAGTTATCTCATACTTCCTACAATTTATCTGGTAAATAATTATTTACTCAGTGATGTTTTATACCAGTTATTCATTTTTTGCAAACCGTTTAGAATTTTTGGAGAAAAACCAATGGCTACTGCATCAACCAAGCAATACCATGCAGCGACGCCACTGGGCGGATTCCCTTGGGTCCAATTAAAAACAGGTTCAATTGATGCCCATTTCCACGTTCCAGCTGCTGTACCAATAATTTCCAGCCACGTGCAAATAAAAAAAGCACCCAGATAAACCATCGGCGATCGTCCTCTGAATAAACAAATTATAAAAATACAGAATAAAAATGCACCAACCTGATCTCCCTGTTCAGGTATGCCACTAATACCCCACAGTGACCACAAACCACCAATCGCAATGACAGAAATAACCAATTTTTTAGCATTCATTAAGAAAAGTCTTGAGCGCGCAAGTGCAACAGCTGTCAAATAAACCATTCCATGGCCAGGTGGAACATACGCAGGTACATTCCCAAATCGATAGGTATACCCTTCCATATAAATCGAAGCAAAGTGTTCACCAGCACTAGCAAATGCCACAGCAACAATAACTTGCATTCTTACTTCTTTATTCTCCCCTACTAGTAATCCCATTAGAAAGATCCAAGCTATAACACCTAACTGTTTTTGGGTTTCATGGCTTGCACTACCATCAATTACCAAGCTCACCGCAACACAAAAGAAAGTAAATCCTGCAATAAAATAATCTCTATTTCTATGTGGATAATCAATATCAGTCTTTGGAAAATGATTCAACATATTGCACGCAAAAAACTTAAGTGTAATAAAAAGCCCGCCATAGGCGGGCTTACTCAGTTATTATTGAAAACTTATGCATTTATTTAGCTAAAAATGCAAGAATATTACAATAAATTCAATATTTTATTATTTTTTAGCAAACCTAAAGACAACTAATCTTCATCCTCATCCTCATCTTCATCCTCTCCCTCTCCGCTATCGCCATCCTCTTCTTTCTGCAGTACCATTTTGCCAGCCGCCAAACTCGCATTCAGGTCTGTCTTTGCTACTTCTTCATGCACCAGATTCTGATGACAGTCTATACAGGTCGCACCTTCCGTCTTCAGCTTCTTGTGCGCTTCTTGTGCGTCCGCTCCAGGTGGATTCGGATCCTTGTGACAGTCGCGACAGGTTATACTGTCCCATTTCTTCAAGTTCATCCGCGCATCATGCGCCATGATCAAACGACGTTCATTGAATTTCTCTAACGTCGAATAATCATTCATCAGTTCCAAATATAATTCCCTGGCTCCATCTACCGCATGGGAATAAACCGCTAAATGAAAGTTCTTGAATCCCTGCGGAATATGACAGTCTTTACAACTAGGATTTACTCCCAGCGCTCCATAGTGGGTCGATTCCCTTAGTTCCGTCTGCGTATAGGTCATCGAGTGACAACTGGTACAGAATTCTTCGGTTGAGAGCGCCGCTTCTCCTCCGAATACTACCGCTACTAGTACTATCCCCAGCAACCCACCTGTCAGTAGCGTACCTATCGCGCCTTTTTGTATGCCTGTCATTACTCTTTTCCTTTACCTTTTTCGCGTCTTTCTCCGGTGTCTTTGCACTGGCTTGGAATTCATCATGGTACTTGAATTTCGGCTCCCAGCGAAAGATCCATCCAGCTTGTAGTGTTCGTGCATCGCTTTGACGTCTTTTACCATCTTGTCAAAGTCAAAGGTGTATTTTGCGTCTACCGCCGGTGTGAATGGTGTATAGGGTGGTTTCGCTCCTTTCCACGGCGAACCTTCATAGTTCAGGTGGCATGCGCTGCAAGCCTCTTCAAAATGAAAGTCTTGACCTTTGTCTGCAACAACTTTGCGTTGCATCGTGGTTCCTTTACTTTCAAATATCTGTCCAGCTTTGCGGTGGTCTCCGCGATATACTCTGCCGGGTCCATGGCAAGATTCACAGCCAACCGCTGCAAGTGGTTTCTTGGGTGCATCAATCACATAACCACCTTTCTTGCCGAATCCGTCAACGTGACAGCCTACACAGTCTTTGTCTTGCGTGTAGTCTTTCTCCGGATCCAGTTTGGCTTTAACTTTGGCTTCTTTACGTGTACCAGGCTTCAGCGATTCCATCGCTTTTGCATGCGCCGTGTCTTTCCATGATTTGGCTTGCGATTTGTGACAGGAGCTGCATTTGCTGCGGCCCTCAAAAGTGTCTGCTATTGCCGAACCACTAAAAAATGCGGTCAGTGCGAAAACAGCAAGTATGTAAGCTATTGGGTGTTTCATCCTTCCTCCTTTATGCTTTTTTTAATTCAAGTTTTTATGCCGCGTATTGTACGCTATCATCAGGTTGTGTAAATGACTATGTGTGCGCTTTGTATTTTTTTGGTTCTTCAGGTGTCTCTTTTTACTTGCAGTCTCGCTTAGCTTTTGTGCATTATCTACTTAGGGTATTTTGTAAACCCAGTAACCACCTTGTTGATATATCAGTTGCGCTACGTCCAGTTCTACCGGCGCTTTTTTGTCTACAAAGGGTAACATTCTTGCTAATAGCGTTTCACTACTGGCTTTATCACTCAGAAAAAATGCCCTGATCTCATTATCCGATAGCGATTGTAATGTGTAGGTGTCAAAGCCATTTTCCTTGAGTTGCACTTTCATTTGATTGATCATGCCGTGCATGTTACCTGTCATTGGGAAGTTCTGATACGCAACACCCATTTTGTCCGGGTACATGATTCCTAGTCTATATAGGTCTGTAACATGTACGATTACATACGCTTCTCGATTTGAGCCAATTAGTTCGCGTAGTTGCTTGACACCTTCTTCTGCGGGTGCCGCCAGTGCTTGGCTGAAGCGTTCAAATTGCTCCCGTTCCTGCGGATTGATTTTACTTCCCCAGAACTGGTTTTCATAAGCTTGTATGGCTTTGCTTTGCTCTAACCAGGTAACCGGTATCATCAGTGGTTCATTCAGATGATTGGTAAAGAGTGTATCGTGTCCGGTGAGTAGTTTGATTTGCCGGGAGGTATCCCACCAGGAGAGTATCAGAGCGTCTTTCGGTGCGTGCTTGCTGATTGCTGCTGCCAGCGCACTGAGTTCCGATGGCTTTCTGTCAAAATTGTACAGTATTTCGTTCGTACTGTTCTTCCAGTAGATTAGTACCGGCGGTCCTTCATTTTGTCTCGCAACGATGAATTCAGCAATCGGTTTGTCTACTCCGTCCGCTTGTACTTTGTATTGACCGAGCTTTAGCTCCGGCCAACCTTCCAGGTCCATTTGAGTAAACTGTTTACTGTCACCTTCGGCTATCAGTTGATATTCGTAGGGAGCAGGTGGCAGTTTAAACCAAAGGTAAGCAAACCAGCCCAATAAAACTAAACCTCCCGTCACCAGGAGTATGCCTAATGACGGGAGTAGTTTGTCTCCCGATCGTACTACCTGGGCGGTAGTGCGATCGGTTGCGTTAGTGCTTATCAAGCTTCGCTTTGCTTACGTTTGCGCCAGCCTGCTAGTGCCAGTGTTCCGGCCAGTAGCATACCGCCACCTAAACCGCCCAGAGAAATTTTCTCTGCTGTGCTGTCTAAGTCCAGTAAGCTGGTTTTCTTGGATTCAAGATTCTTAACACGTTCTTGTAGTGCAACCATTTCACGGATACGTGTGTTTTCGTCTTGAATTTCAACATAGGCCGATTGGTCTTTTGCCCCGTCAACAGTCCTTCCTTGTACAGTTGGTGAACAATACCATTCGCTTCTTGGTATTTAGCCAGTCCAGCCAACGTGCCTTTATCCATCAATTCCAGGTAGGAGCGGGCAAAACGTTCTGAGTGACATTGGGTACAGGTTACAACCCATGAGTCCAGACGGGCTGATGACCATTCACTGTTGATGTTCTCTGCAATGCCTGGAACAAATGGATAGTTCGCCCAACGGATCTTTCTAACCATGTTGTGAGCAAATTCGCCTTCATATTCCATGTGACAGCCTGCGCAGGTTGGTGCACTTTGTCCACCTACAGCATAGGCGTCTTTCAATTGCACGTCCCAGTTCCATTGGTTACCCAGCATCGATACCATCTTGCCGTGCTTGGACATGGAGTAAGCTTCCCAGTTGTTGTGGTCTACACCACTGTGACAGGTCGCGCAGGCTTCTGGTTTGCGTGATTCCGCCGCTGAGAATTCATGACGAGTATGACAGGAGTCGCACTTGTTTTGGTTGGTGTGACACATCGAGCAGCCTTCCGCTACTTCACGTTGCGGCATTGCCGCCCAAACTGTCGTTTCTACGTTCGCTTTGTAGTCCAGCGCGTGTGATGGACGCCCATCCGGCCATTGTCCCGCCGGCCATATCATCGTGTCGCGTTCCGATTCACGTTCCGCAAACTCTTGCAGATGACAGATTCCACATACGTCTGCCGTTGGCATTTTCAGGTCTTTGGCATGGTCCGCCTTTTTCTTCGCACCAACTTCTACGTGACAGTCAATACATCCCACTTCTTTCAGTTGCTCACCTTCCGCCAGTTTACCGTGTGAACGTAAGTTCTTCTCTACGTCTTCAAGTTTTCCTTTCTTGTAAAAAGTAGGATCATTTGGCTTGAGATTACGGATCTTGTCCAGGTTCGCATGGCTGCTCCGCTTCCAGGCTTGTACCCATACCGGTGATTCATCCGTGTGGCATTCTACGCATTCCTTACGGCTCGCTACGTCTTTGTTCGAAGTAGGTGGTTTGTAAAATGTCGCCGGATCCAGATAAATACCATACGGTATCGGTTCCCAATATTGCGCCATCGTGCCAGGACCCGCTCCTTGTGCAGGATCCTTATAACGCTTCACCACCGCATCGTATAATTCCTTCGGACTCGTCTTCTCACGATCCAGCTTCAGTGCTTCATATAACTCGTTCGGAACTGTCGGTATGTTCGCTTGCGCTACTCCTATCAGCAGCACTCCAAACATCACCGTAACTATCCTCAGCCATAGCTTGGCAACCATCTCTCTCTCCTTTGTTTTTCCAAAATTTCTTCACTTCTCTCGTCATGCTTCTTCTTGTCTTCTTCCGTATGACCATCCATAAAAACCAAATCATACCTTCCTGCTTATTAACCTTTTCTATCCCTCATGTCTCAAACAAATTGCTCACGGCCAGGCTACTTATTCATAAGTGGTCTGTCAAGAATTTTTGCCTAAAATTACAATAACCATTTTAATAAACTCTAAACTGCACTATCGATTGCAATATTTGACTCTTGGCTAAATTCAAGTGATTTCCCTTGGTTCTTGCGCTTACTATGAAAAGATAATCCTGTACCTGCTGGAACAAGTCTTCCAACAATAACGTTTTCTTTTAGTCCGCGCAAATCATCCTTTTTACCCATGATGGCAGCTTCAGTTAAAACACGCGTTGTTTCTTGGAATGATGCTGCAGATATAAATGAATCTGTTGATAATGACGCTTTTGTAATGCCAAGAAGCATGAATTCATAAGTAGCAGGCATCTTCTTCTCAGCAATCAAACGCTCATTCTCAGTTAATAAATCGGCTCTCTCAACCTGCTCACCCTGTATAAACGTTGAATCTCCAGAATTACTTATTTGAACCCGCCTCAACATTTGACGAACAATCACTTCAATATGTTTATCATTTATCCTAACACCCTGTAAACGATATACATCCTGAACTTCGTCAGTAATATAGCGCGCCAATGCCTCAACACCCTGCAAGCGTAATATATCACGTGGATCAGCAGGGCCATCAACTATGTTCTCACCTTTATTAACAACTTGTCCATCGTGAGCCATTACATGCTTATCTTTAGTTATCAAGTATTCATGTACAGTGCCTTCAAGATCTGTAATAACAAGTCGTTGCTTACCTTTCGTATCCTTCCCAAACGACACAATACCAGTTACTTCAGCTAGCATGCCTGCATCTTTTGGTGATCTCGCTTCAAATAACTCAGCCACACGCGGCAAACCACCTGTAATGTCTCGAGTTTTCGATGTTTCTTGCGGATCCTTGCCAAAACTTCACCAACAGTGACTTGCTGTCCATCACGCACAGTAATAATACAGCCAATCTGGAAAGTAATGCTCACAGGCTGATTACTACCAACTATTTTGATTTCATTTCCCTCATCATCCAAAAATTTAACCAATGGGCGCAAGCCTTTTGATTGCGTGACACTACGTCGCTTCGGATCAATTACTACCAGCGTAGAAAGTCCCGTTACTTCATCAATCTGCTTGGCTACCGTTACTCCCTCTTCAACATTCTCAAAACGTACCTTACCAGCATATTCAGTAATGATTGGACGAGTATGCGGATCCCATGTTGTCAATAATTGACCAGCTTTCACAACCTCTCCGTTCCGTACTAATAATGTCGCGCCATAAGATGCTTTATGCCGTTCACGCTCACGACCATTTTCATCCAGTATGATGATTTCACCACTGCGTGAAATGGCTATCAACTCATTTTGTGCATTAGTCACATAACGCATTGTAGAGGAATAATGCACTGTTCCGCTCGATTTACTTTCAACTTGACTTACCACTGCCGTTCTTGATGCTGCACCACCAATGTGAAATGTACGCATCGTTAACTGTGTACCTGGCTCTCCAATCGATTGCGCTGCAATGACTCCCACCGCTTCTCCCACATTAACTGGAGTACCACGCCCTAAATCTCGACCATAGCATTTAGCACATAATCCAAAGCGCGTTTCACAGGTCAACGGTGTACGAACTTTTACTTCATCAATACCCAATGATTCAATTAAATCGACAGCATCTTCATCCAACAACACACCCGAGTCAAAAACAACTTCCTGATTTTCCGGATTGATCACATCGTTAGCTACGACTCTACCAAGAATCCGTTCGCGCAATGCTTCAATGATCTCACCACCCTCTACCAGTGCTTTCATAACAACACCGTTACCTGTATTACAGTCTTCTTCTGTGACAACAAGGTCTTGAGTAACGTCCACCAAACGGCGAGTTAAATATCCTGAATTCGCGGTTTTTAGCGCAGTATCAGCCAATCCCTTGCGTGCACCGTGTGTTGAAATAAAATACTGCAAAACATTCAATCCTTCACGGAAGTTAGCAGTAATTGGTGTCTCAATAATAGAGCCGTCAGGTTTTGCCATTAGTCCGCGCATACCCGATAGCTGGCGTATCTGTGCCGCAGAACCTCGCGCACCAGAATCCGCCATCATATATATCGAATTAAATGATTCCTGTGTCAATGGCTTGCCGGCTTCGCTCAACTGAATTTTGCCGGTAATCTGATCACACACAGGTTCAACGCCCAGTTGATTCATCATTGCTTTCGCCACATGATCACCTGCACGTCCCCAGATATCCACAACCTTGTTGTAACGCTCACCTTGTGTTACTAGTCCTGAAGTATATTGCCCTTCAATTTCTTTCACTTCTTTCTCGGCCGCAGCAATAATATCGCTCTTTTGAGTCGGAATCAACATGTCATCCGCACAAATCGAAATACCCGCTCGCGTCGCATAAGTGAAGCCTGCATACATCAATTTATCTGCGAATATAACAGTTTCACGCAAACCACAGCGCCTAAAGCTTGCATTAATAAGTTTCGAGATTTCTTTCTTTTTCAGAGTCTTGTTAAGCAGAGAGAACGGCAGACCAGAGGGAAAAATCTCAAATAACAATGTCCGCCCTACAGTCGTTTCATGACGAGTAATCTTCTCATAAGTTTCACCATCGACGGTTGTATCATATTCCTTAATCCTAACCGTAATCTTAGCGTTTAACTCCACATTCCGGCTTTCATACGCACGTGATACTTCAGCGACATTTTGAAACAGCATGCCTTCACCACGTGCACCTACTTTCTCACGCGTTGTATAATAAAGCCCCAGCACGATATCTTGTGATGGTACAATAATAGGTTCCCCATTGGCTGGGGACAGTACATTATTGGTTGACATCATTAACGTACGACACTCCATTTGTGCTTCTAATGACAATGGGACGTGAACGGCCATTTGGTCACCGTCAAAGTCAGCATTAAATGCTGCACACACCAAAGGATGTAATTGAATTGCTTTACCTTCAACTAAGACCGGCTCAAAGGCTTGAATACCCAACCGATGCAGCGTCGGCGCTCGATTCAGCATAACCGGATGTTCACGGATAACGTCTTCAAGTATATCCCACACCACTGCGCTTTCATTTTCAACCTCGCGCTTAGCAGCTTTTATGGTACTTGCGATGCCCATTATTTCCAGCTTATTGAAGATAAATGGCTTAAACAGTTCAAGCGCCATCTTCTTCGGCAATCCGCATTGGTGTAGTTTAAGCTGTGGACCTACAACAATAACCGATCGTCCCGAGTAATCAACCCGTTTACCCAGAAGATTTTGTCGGAAGCGCCCTCCTTTACCTTTGATCATATCAGCTAAGGATTTGAGTGCTCGCTTATTGGCACCCGTCATTGCTTTACCACGACGACCATTATCCAACAATGAATCAACAGCTTCTTGTAACATGCGTTTTTCATTACGAACGATAATTTCTGGTGCTTTTAATTCAAGCAATCGCTTTAAGCGATTATTTCGATTGATAACACGTCGATACAAATCATTCAAATCAGATGTCGCAAAACGTCCACCGTCGAGAGGAACCAGCGGACGAAGATCTGGTGGTAAGACAGGCAATACAGTCAACACCATCCATTGTGGTTTAATTCCAGATTTATTAAATGCCTCAAGCAACTTAAGACGCTTAGAGATTTTCTTGATTTTTGTTTCCGATCCCGTGCTTTCCATTTCACGACGCAGGTTCTCAATCTCAGAACTAATATCCAGATTACCCAATAGATCACGAATACCTTCTGCACCCATGCTTGCGCTAAAATCGTCACCATATTCTTCTGTTTTGATCAAATAATCATCTTCCGTTAGCAACTGGCAGCGCGTTAAAGGCGTCAATCCTGGATCAGTGACCACGTAAGCTTCAAAATACAGCACACGTTCGATATCACGCAAAGTCATGTCCAATACCATGCCTAAACGAGACGGCAGTGATTTTAAGAACCATATATGAGAAACTGGCGAAGCTAGCTCAATATGCCCCATCCGCTCACGCCGCACCTTGGATAAAGTCACCTCTACGCCACATTTTTCACAGATAACGCCACGATGCTTGAGGCGCTTATATTTTCCGCACAAACACTCATAGTCTTTAACCGGACCAAAGATCTTGGCGCAAAACAAACCGTCTCTTTCAGGCTTGAATGTACGATAATTAATCGTCTCAGGTTTTTTTACTTCACCGTATGACCACGAACGAATTTTCTCTGGAGAAGCGAGACCAATTTTAATTGCATCAAACTCTTCTTTGTGGGTAACTTGTTTAAATAAATCTAGCAATGCTTTCATTTGTCACTCCTGTAAATCAGGGGGCAATAATAAATAATTGGTACAAATTAAGTATGGGTGACAGGATTAAATCCTGTTTGATCACCCTAACTTTTCCGGATAATCAATGTTGTTCTAAATCAATGTCCATTCCTAATGAACGTATTTCCTTTACCAATACATTAAATGATTCCGGCATTCCAGCATCGATCTTATGATCACCCTTAACAATACTTTCATACACTTTGGTACGTCCCGTGACATCATCCGATTTAACGGTTAACATTTCCTGCAGAGTATAAGCAGCACCATATGCTTCCAGTGCCCAAACCTCCATCTCGCCAAAACGCTGCCCACCAAATTGCGCTTTACCACCCAAAGGTTGCTGCGTTACCAAACTATATGGGCCAGTTGAGCGTGCGTGCATCTTATCATCCACCAGATGATGCAATTTCAGAACATGCATATAACCAACTGTCACTTGTCGATCAAAAGCTTCTCCAGTTCGGCCATCATATAATGTAATCTGACCGGATTTTGGCAATCCGGCTAGCGCCAACATGTCTTTAATCTCGCTTTCTGTTGCTCCATCAAATACCGGGGTAGCAAAAGGAACACCTTCGGTTAAATTTCCAGCTAACGATATTATTTCACTATCTGACAAAGAAGCTATATCTTCCTTTTTCCCGCTTCCGTTATAAATCTTGTCAAGAAATTCCCTAATTTCATTTGCATTCTGCTGTGCTTTCAGCATTTCATCAATTTTCCTACCGAGCCCTTTCGCGGCCCACCCCAAATGTACTTCAAGTATCTGCCCAACATTCATCCGAGATGGAACCCCTAACGGATTTAGTACCACATCGACAGGTGTTCCATCAGCCATATAAGGCATATCTTCTAAAGGCACAATCTTTGAAATCACACCCTTATTACCATGACGTCCCGCCATTTTATCGCCTGGTTGCAAACGACGTTTTACAGCGATATATATTTTGACCATCTTCTGTACACCGGGTGCTAATTCGTCACCCTGCGTAAGTTTCTTCTTTTTTTCCTCAAATGCGGCATCAAAAGCTTTACGCTTCTGTGCCATACTTTCGCGCACTTGTTCCAACTGTATGCTCGCATCTTCATCAGCCAGTCGAATATCAAACCAATAATGTGGATCAAAACCCTTTAGGTATTCAGCCGTTATTTCTTTTCCTTTGGCCAGCTTATTAGGTCCTCCTGTAGCAACTTTACCTAGCAGTAAGCGCTCAAGACGTTCAAAAGCATCCTCTTCTACAATACGCATTTGATCAGCCAAATCTTTCTTGTAACGATCAAGCTCATCATCAATAATTTTTTGAGCACGTTTATCACGCTCAATACCTTCTCGGGTAAACACTTGCACGTCAATGACTGTTCCTGATATCCCAGATGGCACGCGTAGTGAAGTATCTTTAACATCAGATGCTTTTTCACCAAAAATTGCCCGTAATAATTTCTCCTCCGGGGTGAGCTGTGTTTCACCTTTTGGTGTGACCTTTCCAACCAACACATCACCCGCTTCAACTTCGGCTCCAATATAAACAATACCTGATTCGTCAAGGCGTCCTAACTGATGCTCTGATAAATTTGGAATATCAGCAGTTATCTCTTCTGTGCCAAGCTTAGTATCCCGGCTCACAACGGACAATTCTTCAATGTGTATGGATGTAAAACGATCCTCGGCCACAACTCGCTCAGATATCAGAATCGAATCTTCAAAGTTATAGCCATTCCATGGCATAAAAGCCACCAGCATATTTTGTCCTAATGCAAGCTCACCCATATCTGTGGAAGCACCGTCCGCAATGACATCGTCTTTTTCAATTCTATCTCCAATTTTGACCAGCGGGCGCTGATTAATGTTGGTATTCTGGTTAGAACGGGTATATTTGATAAGATTATAAATATCAACACCCACCTCACCCATTCGAGTCTCTGCATCGTACACTCGCACTACAATTCGTCCTGCATCCACATAATCCACAATTCCGCCACGTTTCGCCCGGACGGTAGTTCCTGAGTGTACTGCCACTACCCGCTCAATACCTGTACCAACAAGCGATTTCTCTGCACGCAAGCATGGAACCGCCTGGCGTTGCATATTTGAACCCATCAAAGCGCGGTTAGCATCATCATGTTCTAAGAATGGAATAAGTGAGGCTGCGACTGAAACAATTTGTGCAGGCGCCACGTCGACATATTCGATTCGTTCCGGTGTTGACAATGCGAATTCATTCTTATGACGGCAAGAAACAATCTCACTAATAAAACGATTACTATCATCAAGCTCTGCATTAGCTTGAGCAATCATATAGTTACCTTCCTCAATTGCCGACAAGTAATCTATTTCTTCAGTAACCTGACAATCTTTCACCTTACTATAGGGCGTTTCTATGAATCCATACTCATTGGTTCGCGCGTACAATGCCAACGAATTAATAAGACCAATATTGGGTCCTTCCGGTGTCTCAATAGGACATACACGACCATAATGCGTCGGATGCACATCACGCACTTCAAAACCAGCTCTTTCACGCGTCAATCCACCTGGTCCCAAAGCTGAAATACGACGCTTATGCGTAATTTCAGATAGTGGATTGGTTTGATCCATAAATTGAGATAATTGACTCGAACCAAAGAATTCACGCGCCGCTGCAGAAACCGGCTTTGCATTGATCAAATCATGTGGCATTAGATTATCCGATTCAGCTTGGCTTAGTCGCTCTTTCACAGCACGCTCGACACGCACTAATCCCGATCTAAATTGATTTTCCGCCAACTCACCTACTGATCGTACCCGCCGATTGCCGAGATGATCAATATCATCTATCTCTCCACGACCATTTCGCAGTTCAACCAGGATTTTGATAACCGCTATAATATCTTCATTCGAAAGTGTCTGAGATCCCGTCAACTCAGTTCTACCCACTCTGCGATTAAATTTCATTCTGCCTACAACTGACAAATCATAGCGTTCTGGCGAATAAAACAAACCAGTAAACAAAGCCTTAACCGCTTCTTCAGTTGGAGGCTCACCTGGTCGCATCATCCGATAAATAGCGACCTGCGCATTCAATTCATCGGTTGTCTCATCAATTTTTAGTGTTTGCGAAATAAAAGCGCCATGATTAAGATCATTCACATAAAGTGTATTAATTTTCTTTATGCCGGCTTTACGAAGCTTATTCAGTGTCTCCTCCGTTACTTCATCATTGGCTAACGCAACAATTTCACCTGTTTCCCTGTCAACAATGTTCTGTGCAAGTATTCTTCCGAGTAAAAAATCTTCAGGCACCTCCAGTTGATCAATCTTAGCTTCCTGCATTTCTCGGATATGTTTAGCTGTAATACGCTTATCCTTCTGGACAATTACTTTTTTTCCTTTGGCCAAAATATCAAAACTCGCTACCTCACCACGCATACGTTCAGGCACAAGTTCAAATTGAATACCTTTATCTGAAAAATAAAAACAATCAAATATAAAAAATTCTTTAAGAATCTGCTCTGGAGTACAACCAATCGCTTTTAACAGTGTAGTAACAGGCATTTTGCGGCGGCGATCTATCCTGAAGTATAAACAATCTTTTGGGTCAAATTCATAATCAAGCCAAGACCCACGATAAGGGATAATACGCGCAGAAAATAATAACTTACCGGATGAGTGAGTTTTGCCGCGATCATGTTCAAAGAATACACCAGGTGACCGATGTAATTGTGAAACGATCACACGCTCAGTGCCATTGATAACAAAAGATCCAGTGTCGGTCATTAGAGGAATTTCACCCATATAGACTTCTTGTTCTTTAACTTCCTTCACAGTTGGTTTGGATATTTCCTTATCCATAATTGTGAGTCTGACTCTAGCGCGCAAAGGTGAGGCGTAAGTAAGTCCACGCTGCTGACATTCCTTAACATCGAATACAGGTGATCCAAGTTCATAACTGATAAAATCTAGGCGTGCATTTTTGGTATGACTCTCAATTGGAAATATTGAGTTAAAAGCAGCATGCAGCCCTTGATTATGACGTTTATTGGGTGCCACTTTTTCCTGCAAGAAAGCCGCATATGATTCGAGCTGGGTAGCGAGAAGAAATGGAATTGGCAAAACGCTCGCACGTTTGGCAAAACTTTTACGTATACGTTTTTTCTCTGTGAACGAATAGCTCATGAATTTTCTCCGGAAGAAGAAGACAGAGGATTGAAGAATTGAGACCAAATAACTATCAATTGTTCAGATACCCACAATGACACATCAAATGGTCAAAATACCAAAGGCTGGCAGCCATAATATGCACACCAGCCCTGAAATTTTATTATTTTTTTTACTTAATTTCGCAAGTAGCGCCTGCTTCTAGCAATTGTTTCTGGATTGCAGCAGCATCTTCTTTGGATACTCCTTCCTTAACAGGTTTAGGTGCACCATCAACTAAGTCTTTAGCTTCCTTCAAGCCTAAGCCAGTCACTGCTCTTACTACTTTAATTACATTTACTTTACTATCACCGGCTGCTGTAAGAATCACAGCAAATTCAGTTTGTTCTGCTTCAACTGGAACACTACTACCGCCAGGCGCAGCAACTGCAATAGCCGCCGTGGCTGCCGCAGATACGCCAAACTTCTCTTCCATTTCTTTAATCAGTTTCGATAATTCAAGTACTGTCATATTTGCAATTGCATCTAATATTTCAACTTTTGTTACAGCCATTATTTTCTCCTGGTTATTTTCTGTATTTAGCTAACGCTATCGTATTAAATAGAAGTCTTTAGAATTATTTGTTATCACGTACCATGGCTAAGCCACGCGCAAATCTGGCTGGCACCTCATTAAGTGTTTGAACAAACTTGGTGATTGGCGCCTGCATTGTTCCCAATAGTTTCGATAACAATTCCTCTCGACTTGGCAATGAGGCAAGCGCAGTAATCTCGTCACGCGACATTACATGCTCACCTATTGCGCCAACTTTGATCACGAATTTTTCATTGTCTTTGGAAAATTCATGTAGCACTTTCGCTGCTGATACAGGATCGGTGCCAATGCCATAGACAAGTGGGCCAATCATATGCTTAGCAAGCCCTTCATAAGGGGTATCTGCAACTGCACGGCGAACTAATGAATTTTTTATGACACGGAAATAAATCCCTGATTCACGAGTTTTTGCTCTTAGTTGTGTCATTTTACCAACTTCTATCCCGCGATACTCTGCAATAATAATAGCTTGAGCACTCGCTACTTGAGCGCTCACTTCGGCTACTATAGCTTTTTTCTCTTCAAGATTAAGACTCAAGGTTCATTCTCCATCAGTAAAAATAGTATTTGGTATAAAAAATATCTAATTAGCTACTCTCTTCCAAATACTACAAACTGGTGACCTTAAACCAGGAAAAGAACTCCTGTTCTGGTTTCACCATCTACGCTGGGTATTCGACTTAAATCAAAAGAATTATCCTACAAGATAATTCTATTTTTAATAGTCGAAATTTTAAGTATCATCAAGTAAACTAATATTTGCTTTCTCTTTGTGCTTACCCCAGTGGTCTTTGACAATCCACTTAAATACATATTGTATTCAGTGGCCCAAAGTTCTTTATTGCTGCGTTATACTCATTTGATCTATCCGAACACCAACGCCCATTGTGCTTGAAATAGATACTTTTCTCAGATAAACACCTTTTGACGAGGGTGGCTTAGATTTATTCAGCGCATCAATCAGCGCCATCAAATTTTGTTTTAATGAATCCGCTGCAAATGATGCCCGCCCAATCGTACAATGTATAATACCCGTTTTATCAGCTCTAAATTGTACCTGCCCGGCTTTAGCATTTTTAACAGCACCAGCAATATCAACTGTTACAGTACCAACTTTCGGGTTTGGCATTAAACTGCGGGGCCCCAGAATCTGACCTAATTGACCGACTATGCGCATAGCATCCGGACTTGCAATAGCAACATCAAAGTTGATGTTTCCTGCTTTAATATCAGCTGCTAAATCTTCAAAACCCACAATATCCGCACCTGCTTCCTGGGCTTCTTTAGCCTTTTCACCTTGTGCAAATACTGCGACACGTACTGTTTTACCTGTTCCTGCTGGCAAAACTACCGATCCACGAACTGCCTGATCTGATTTCTTCGCATCAATTCCCAAATTAACCGCCACATCAATAGACTCATTAAACTTAGCTGTTGCTGCTTCTCTAACAAGCACCAGTGCTTCATCAATCTGATATGCCTTATTACGGTCAACTTTCCCTGCTATAGCTTTATAGCGATTTGATGAACGTGCCATTTTATATTCCCTCTACTTCTATACCCATACTTCTTGCACTGCCTGCAATAGTACGTACAGCAGCATCCAAATTTGCTGCAGTTAAATCTGGCATCTTTGTTTTAGCGATTTCTTCTGCCTGACTGCGACTTAGTTTTCCTACTTTATCCAAATGTGGTCTAGGGCTTCCTTTACCAACACCTGCAGCCTTCTTGATTAATACTGATGCCGGTGTCGTTTTCATTACAAACGTAAAGCTTTTATCAGCATATGCAGTAATTACAACTGGCACTGGCAATCCCGGTTCAATTTTCTGCGTAGCCGCGTTAAACGCTTTACAGAATTCCATGATATTTAACTGGCGCTGGCCTAGTGCAGGTCCAATGGGTGGGCTTGGATTAGCCTTACCAGCCGGTACTTGTAATTTTATATAACCTATTATTTTCTTTGCCACCACGATCTCCTGTTGGGTCCAAAACGAGTACTTATGCACTCTCCCCTGCCTAAATAATTTAAAAAATATCTTACTGAGAATCAGCTATTTATTAGCTGTTAATAGACCCTATTAAGATTTTTCTACTTGATTAAAATCCAATTCCACTGGCGTTGGTCGCCCAAATATAGAGACTGAAACTCTGAGTTTGCTCTTATCGTAGTTAACATCTTCTACATTTCCATGAAAGTCAGTGAATGGCCCATCTTTAACACGCACAGCTTCCCCTACCTCAAATAAAACTTTTGGTTTTGGTTTCTCTACCCCTTCTTGGATTTGATGAAGTATATTATCTACTTCCTTTTGACTTATCGGTGTCGGCTTCATAGCCGATCCACCAACAAAGCCTGTTACTTTGTCCGTATTCTTTACCAAGTGCCAGGAATCATCTGACATTTCCATTTCTACTAAAACATAACCAGGAAAGAATTTTCTTTCACTGATACTCTTTTGCCCACTTTTCATCTCTATCACTTCCTCTACCGGCACCAGGATTTGACCAAATTTATCCTGCATACCCGCTCGTTCAATACGATCCTTTAATGCTCGCTGTACACTTTTCTCATACCCTGAATAAGCATGAACTACATACCATTTCTTACTCATTCTTTCCTCTGAGAAATTTTATCAAGCATCTTGATTCATCATAAGTTTTACGAGCGACATCAAGGCAGAATCAATAAACCACAAGAATAAAGCCATGGCAATAACAAAAGCAAATACTACTCCCGATGTTTGAAGTGTTTCCTTACGACTCGGCCATACTACTTTTTTTGTTTCTTCTGAAGATTCCTTGCAAAACACATAAAATTCTTGACCTTGGATTGTAAATCTTGCAGTAATTACTGCTAACAGGAATCCAGTCAGTATAGACAAAACGCGCACGACCATAGCGCTTTCACTTAAGTAAATGAATCCCGCAACACCTACTACAATAAATACAAATACAAGCCCAAGCTTTAATTTATTCACGTTTAACGAATCCCCTTATACCCTTAATTGTGATATTTCGTACGGTTTAATCTACTTCTAAAATTTGTAGCTTCTATATAACTCTTCTGACACACTCCAGTTCGCCAATTTGTCATAACTTTATTTCTCTCCACATCCATAACATCTTTTTCTTTTTTAATATAATATTAGATGTTTAGTCATCTTATTTAAAAATTATTATGGCAGGCCAGGAGGGCATCGAACCCCCAACCTTCGGTTTTGGAGACCGACGCTCTGCCAATTGAGCTACTGGCCTTTTATACGCAACTTCCTTAATACTGACATCACATTAAAACAATTATTATTCCAATCATTTTTATAAAATCACTCAATGATTTTAGCAACGACACCGGCACCAACTGTTCTTCCGCCTTCACGTATTGCAAAACGCAAGCCATCTTCCATCGCTATTGGTGCTATTAAATTCACTGTCACCGACACATTGTCCCCAGGCATCACCATCTCCGTTCCCGCTGGCAATTCAATTGCCCCTGTAACGTCTGTTGTCCTGAAGTAAAATTGTGGACGATATCCGGGGAAAAACGGTGTATGTCTTCCACCCTCTTCTTTACTCAACACATATATCTCAGCCGTGAATTTGGTATGCGGCGATATACTAGTTGGCTTTGCCAACACTTGACCCCGCTCAACTTCTTCACGTTTCGTACCGCGCAGCAGTATTCCAACATTATCACCTGCCTG
This sequence comes from Nitrosomonas sp., assembly GCA_016708955.1. Lineage (GTDB taxonomy): Bacteria > Pseudomonadota > Gammaproteobacteria > Burkholderiales > Nitrosomonadaceae > Nitrosomonas. Next base: position 91,782 of record JADJES010000023.1, on the reverse strand, counting down.
ACCTTGGTCCAGCAGTTTACGGAACATTTCAACACCTGTACATACAGTTTTCAGCGTTGGTTTAAGACCAACAATTTCGATCTCTTCTCCAACTTTAATGATACCTCTCTCCACTCGACCTGTCACAACGGTTCCACGACCCGAGATCGAGAAAACATCTTCAACAGGCATAAGAAAGGCACCATCAATTGCACGCTCTGGCTGTGGAATATAGCTGTCTAATGCTTCTGCCAGCTTCAGGATGGAGGCCTCACCAATATCACTTTGATCGCCTTCCAATGCCTTTAGAGCTGACCCGACAATGATTGGCGTATCATCTCCAGGAAAGTCGTACTTCGACAGCAACTCCCTTATTTCCATTTCCACCAACTCAATTAACTCCGCATCATCTACCATGTCAGCTTTATTCATGTATACAATGATGTATGGTACACCTACCTGGCGTGCTAATAGAATATGCTCGCGCGTTTGCGGCATAGGGCCATCGGCTGCCGAGACTACAAGAATCGCTCCGTCCATTTGCGCTGCACCAGTGATCATATTCTTAACATAATCCGCATGCCCAGGACAGTCTACATGGGCATAATGGCGATTGGCTGTCTCATACTCCACATGCGCCGTATTAATTGTAATTCCGCGCGCACGTTCCTCTGGCGCTGAGTCAATCTGCGCGTAACTCTTCGCTTCACCACCAAATTTCTTCGTCAATATCGTCGTAATCGCCGCCGTCAGCGTCGTCTTCCCATGATCAACATGTCCTATCGTACCAACATTTACGTGTGGCTTCGACCGCTCAAATTTACTTTTTGCCATGACTCGTTTCCCCTTTGCGTGCTTTAACCATACCAAACCATCATACAACCTATGGAGCCCATGGCCAGAATTGAACTGGCGACCTCTCCCTTACCAAGGGAGTGCTCTACCACTGAGCTACATGGGCAAGCATAAACAAACAACCATTAAAACCATCAGACCTATTGCAACGCCAATCTGGAGCGGGTGAAGGGAATCGAACCCTCATCGTAAGCTTGGAAGGCTTCTGCTCTACCATTGAGCTACACCCGCGCTATCTATTTTATATTAAAACGCAACCACTCTCTAATCGTCAATCGTCCTAAACAGCAAACCTCAGATTCTTTATATTATGTTTTACATTCATAATTGGTGGAGGGGAAGGATTCGAACCTTCGAAGGCAGAGCCGTCAGATTTACAGTCTGATCCCTTTGACCGCTCGGGAACCCCTCCGAACGAAACCGGTGATTATGAATACTTTAGAGTCATAAGTCAATCTAGATTTAACCACAAGTTCGGTTACTGAAATTTTTCATTGCGTGCTGAGTATGGATTCTTTTAGCAATCTAAGCTAGCCGATTGAGCTAAGGAAGCTCTGATTAAGTCATTTATTTCAGTTTTGGTGACAAAGCTATCGGCAAAGTAGCCAATATTGACATTATTGTGTGATTAATAGCTGTAATTTTTAGCAGGTTGCATAGTATTCTGTCCCCTGAGGCTGATTTTCAGGGGTATTGGACGGAATTACCCCGTGGTTGGCATTAACACCTTACGAACATGGTAGAGATTATCCAGAGCAAACAACAGATGAAACTGTTGTACATTCTTGAACAATCCTCGGTAACGGACTTTGGTATAACCAAATTGTCTTTTGACAATACGAAACGGATGTTCAACCTTTGCGCGTAGTGAAGCTAGCATACGATTGAGCACGACATGTTCTGCTGGCAATCCTCACCGCGCTTGCGTTGAATGGCATACCCCAGACCGGCCTTCCGGTGTCGTTCGCTTCCAGATTGCGATCATTACAGTATGCCGATCACCAAACATGCCTCTTGCCGTACCAGCGCATCAATCATGTTGCCATCGGCCACTTTGGCCGTGGTAATTTCCAGGCTAGCACCAGGCCGAATCGGCATCTACGCCAATGTGGCTTTAATCCAAAGTAATAGTGTTGCCTTTCTTAGTCGAACTCATCTCGCCATCCGTTTGCATTGCCGATTCTTGGCGATGGCGTAGCCGCCATCAGCGTGGCGTCAACTGCCCTGACGTAATACCCTTGTTGCGCTAACCGCGCAGCTGTTTCAGCAAACAGGCTTTGTGCCGTGATGCTTCTCCGCAGGTGGCGAAACTGAGGACGCGTTTCATCAGGCAGACATCTCTCCCGCAGTCGTGCAATTCACGCAACATCGGCACATCAGTAACGCTTCTTCCTTGCCGGATCTGAATAACCAAACCATTGTTGCATATGAATCCGTAACATCGCTCAACAAATGGTTTGCGTCCCAAAACCGCCACCGGAAGCCCCCCCACCCCAGTAATCACTTGCTCCATTTCTTCGAGAAATTTTTGAGTACTTTTGGTTTCTGAAAATAATGGAATCGATAATCCTAATTGTTTCATCAATGCACTCCCTTGCAGTGGTTACAAACTACCGCGTATTTTAAGTTTTGGGACTTAATCAGAGTTTCCTAAGATGTCAAGATTGGCATACGGTTTACGTCAAACTCTTCAGAGCCCTCAACTCAGGTCCTTTTCCTTCACTCTTCGGTTGCATGAACAAAGCAGGGCTCCTCCCTCAATCAGGGTTATGTTGTCCCTTGATCTCAAACGGTACTATGAATTTTTTGATTCCCCTACGGCCTGCCGCGCTTTCGTTTCCTTATACGCTGCAGCCGGTGGCCTCCCCACCGCCGTATCGGGCCTCCAGCACTGGGCAATAAATCTTCTAGAACATGCCGACCCTGCTACCCCGGAAGTCGATGGGTGACACTTCCGTTATTTCATCACCCATCAAACGGCCTTCCCCTTCTAACCACAGGGTCGGCTCCTCCAGCTCGTTTACGAGGCTACGTGTGGGTTCACTTGCGTTACGGCCTGCTCTTTGCTGGGGGGAAACTCACGACCCCGTGTTACCACGACGCCGCTTCCTCATGCTACCGAGGCGTACGGACAACTCCTCGGACGGGACTTTAACCCGCTAGATTTACTGCTGTTACTGCGAACAGTCACGCCTTGCATTTGCAGAGCATGAAGCTACGTGCGTTAATTCACTGCGCTCGTCTTCTTCAATAGCCCGCACAAATTCTTTTCGCTATTGAACTGTTTATTGGCACGCTTCCTTTATTTTAACTTTTTCCGCTTTCTATGATACACATTTATTCGTCTTGATACGCTATCTCTCAATCCTTGTTCTATGGCAAATCTACGCTATCTCCTATCCCATTGAACTAGGGTTGGAGTTTCGAGTCATTTTCAGATAATCAAAGACTACTCGGGTATTCAGCATCAGTTTTTTCATCATTTCAGTGACTGTTTCATTGCGCTTCTCATCTTTGAGTAAACTGATTGCAAATCGTCGCAACCGTGTGTTATTTTCTGGTTCGAAGCCCGTTTTTTAGACGACAATTAACCTGTCCGGTCAGTCGGCAATTATCTTGACCGGTTGAGTAAAAGTATCAGTATGAGTTCTTCCCTATACAAGGAGCAAGAACTTGCCTGGAAAACATATCACTCATCAACAGGAAGCTATTTATATGAAGGGCACTTCTAAAAATCCAAATTTCGTCACAACACTTTGTTACTCGAAAAAAATGTATTCTTACATATCATGCATATGCTGCGTAACCATTTTTTTCTCGTGCCTCGTTTTGTTTAGAACTCTGAATTTTTAGAAGTGCCCTGAAGAATCGTCAAATAGGGCATGGTCAGGAGACAGCGGCTGCGAAAGCGGGGGTAAGTATCCGCAGTGGCCGCAGGATTGAGAAAGGTGTGCGGGTGGAGAAATCGCAACGGCAATGGCGCACGCGCCAGGATCCTTTTGCACTGGTTTGGGAGACCGAATTGGTTCCATTGCTGTACCGGGAACCTGAACTGACCGGCACTACGCTTTGGGAGTACTTGGATGATCGATATCCCGGCCAATACCCGGAGAAGTTGCTCAGAAGCTTGCAGCGCCGCGTTAAACACTGGCGCGCAACGCAAGGTCCCGGTAAGGCGGTTATGTTTTGCCAGTCGGTGCCTGCCGGGCACCAGGGGTTGTCCGATTTTACCCGGCCGCGCACGGCAATTACGATCGCAGGTAAGCCATTTGATCATCTGCTGTATCAGTTTCGTCTGGCTTATAGTCATTGGCGTGCTGTTCATATCATCCGGGGCGGGGAAAGTTATAGTGCGTTGGCCGATGGTTTGCAGACCGCCTTGCATAAACTAGGCGGCGCGCCCAAGGAACATCGCACCGACAGCCTGAGTGCCGCTTACGTCAATGCGAACCAAAAGCAAGAACTCACGCAAGCTTATGAGGCGCTGTGTCAGCACTACGGCATGAAGCCAACGGTCAATAACCTGGGCATCAGCCATGAAAACGGCGCCATAGAAAATGCCCATGGTTCGCTCAAACACCGGATTGAGCAGGCCATCAAACTGCGGGGATCTGCGGATTTCGACAGTGTGGGGCCTACCGCTGTTTTCTTGAGCGGATCGTCGATAAGCTCAATAGCGCGCTGCAGAGGGCGATTGGCAGAAGAGCAGGCGCATCTCCAGCCGCTGCCACGCTACCGCTTCATGGACTTCAGTGAACTGACCATCAAAGGGACCAGCAGCACCATAGCGGTCAAACGGGGACTCTACAGTGTGCCATCCGGACTCATTGGCGAGAACATCCGGGTTCATCTCTACCACGATCGCCCGGAATGCTTTGCCGGCCAAACTATAGTGGACCCTCCTTTCAGGACAGTAAATTGTAAGAAGTTTGAGGATAACGATGATGTGTCAGGATGTTAATGTGGAAGGATTGGAGGCTTACACAGCAACAAGAGAATCGATCAATAAAATCATCGGGGAAACGCGTTATTTCATCAGTAGTCTGAGCGCCAATAATCCGGCTAAACTGGAACATGCTGTTCGCGCTTATTGGGCTATCGAGAACAATTTACATTGGGTGCTTGATATTGCTTTTGATGAAGATAGAAACCGGACACGCAAAGGCCATAGTGCAGCCAATCTTGCCACTATCAGACATTGCTTTAAACCTGATAAATAAAGACAAAATATCAAAAGTCTGTGTAAAAATAAAATGACTCAAGGCCGGTTGGGATAATGATTATTTGCTCCGCATTATTGGAGTAATTTAAGCCCGATTGCCTTGGATTATCTTTATGTTTCAATTCAAAATACTTGGGTAGCGTGAAACCGCCGCGATCCTTGTTCCACTCGCTGACCAAGTCCATCGCAACATTCAATTCCCTAGCGTTTTCTCTGTGCTATCCCAATTACTACCCTGAGGCTTAACAAGCATTAACAACTTTATCTTCCGAATAGCTTACGCAAAAAGAATTTTCTTCTTCACGTGTCACGACCATCTTATTCGATTCGTTGAAAATATTCCTCAAATAGCTCTTAATGTTTCAGCTTCATCTATTTCAATTGAGAATCATGGAATTCAATATGAAATCTTGAGAAATTCCCTTACCTGAATATCCCAGACATCAATATCTATCTAAATTTTATTGTTTCTCATAGTTCTAGTTATTTGGCTCGTTCAAATCTCTGGCGAATCGTATATCTTTTCATTTTTAGAAGCCTACTGCACCTTAATCCTGGCAAACATATTCAGAGTGTCCTTACTTCTGCTTAATTACTACAGGTGAAACAAATAGAGCAGGAAGTGATTTATTTGAATATTTTTTGAGAACTTCTTTTTTATACAATCCATTTGATTCCATTATTACATCTTTTGTATCAGAATATTTAGATACATAAGGTTGAGTAAATAACGGATCTTCATTCTTTTTGGAGTGCTTGGTATTTCTAGAATTAGAGATCACGTTTTTTTTAAAATGATCAGTTTTCTCATTATTTTTTATAGAACATACTTTCTTAATATGCTTGGGCAGGATATTACTTTTTAATTTCTGCTCGACAACTGATGCGTCACTATCTAAGATCTCTGAATGCAAATTTCTTAACTCAAATCCTTCTATTTTCTCGATTTTAACTTCTATTCCCAATACCTTTTCTATATCAATCAACAAGCTGTTTTCTTCTTGACTTACTAAAGAAATAGCAAATCCTTTAGTTCCGGCACGGCCTGTTCGCCCAATCCGGTGCACATAATCTTCAGGATTATTGGGTAATTCAAAATTGACTACATGCGTTAATTCTTCAATATCAAGTCCTCGTGCGGCAACATCAGTTGCAACAAGCACCGGGACCAGGTTTTGTTTAAAATCAGCCAGTGCTTGAGTACGTTGCAGCTGATTTCTGTCGCCGTGTATTGCTGCACTTGATATCCCGCAGTGATTCAATCGTTTCGCCAATTGATCCGCACCTTGTTTAGTTCTCATAAAACTAATACTTGTTTTAATTTTTTTTGTTTAATCAAAAAAATTAATAATTCCTGCTTTCTTGCGACATTAACTGGATGAACAACATGTGTTATTAATTCACTCACCGAATTTTGTTTTGCAACTTCAATCAATACTGGTTTTCTTAATATTTTACTAGCAAGCTTCTTAATCTCTTCTGAGAAAGTAGCTGAAAACATCAGATTCTGCCGTTGTTCGGGCAGAAGCTGAATAATCTGTTTTATATCAGGCATAAATCCCATATCTAACATTCGGTCGGCTTCATCTAGGATGAGTATTTCCACTTTAGATAATCCCAAAGTCTTTTGTTGAAGATGATCCAATAAACGACCTGGGGTTGCTACTAATATTTCTATTCCAGAACGTACGGCATTAACCTGAGCATCGATACTAACACCACCATAAATTACGGTTGATCTAAGTGCCAAATACTTTCCATAAGTTTTAACACTTTCATGCACTTGCACCGCAAGTTCTCTAGTCGGAACTAAAATTAAAGCGCGAATCGGATGTTTAGCCGGCGACATACTAGTACTTGCATAAATCTCGAGCCGTCGCAGCATCGGAAGGGTAAAACTTGCTGTTTTACCTGTACCTGTCTGAGCACCACCCATTACATCCTTGCCATCTAGGATTACTGGAATAGCTTGCTCTTGGATTGGGGTTGGTTGTGTATATCCTTGATCAGAGATAGCGCGCAATAAATCGGCCGATAAACCGAGTTGCTCAAATAACATTTTTTTACTACTCCTTTATTACTTTCATTATTTGTTTTTATTTCCATAATTGAAGTTATTAAAAAAGAATCATGTGAAGTACAATATTCGCAATTACAATAAACAAAAGAACCCGCACAAAATCAATTGTGCGGGTTCATATAATCGCTTGATCAATTTATTCAGGATATGAATCCTTTGAAAAACAACTAGACTTAAAATTACTTAAAATTAATCTTCATCTTCGTCATCCACATCGCCCTGTGCTTCAGCTTCTACTCCACTTCCATCCTCTGCTGCATCCTCATCTTCATCTTCATCCTCTCCACTACCGCCATCCTCTTCTTTCTGCAGTACCATTTTGCCCAGCCGCCAAGCTCGCATTCAGGTCTGTCTTTGCTACTTCTTCATGCACCAGATTCTGATGACAATCTATACAGGTCGCACCTTCCGTCTTCAGCTTCTTGTGCGCTTCTTGTGCATCCGCTCCCGGTGGATTGGGATTCTTGTGACAGTCACGGCAAGTTATACTATCCCATTTCTTCAGGTTCATACGCGCATCATGCGCCATGATCAATCGCCGTTCGTTGAATTTCTCTAACGTCGAATAATCATTCATCAGTTCCAAATATAATTCCCATCGAGTGACAGCTGGTGCAGAATTCTTCGGTTGAGAGCGCTGCTTCTCCTCCGAATACTACCGCTACTAGTACTATCCCCAGTAGCCCACCTGTCAGTAGCGTGCCTATCGCGCCTTTTTGTATGCCTGTCATTACTCTTTTCCTTTACCTTTTTTCGCGTCTTTCTCCTGTGTCTTTGCACTGGCCTGGAATTCATCATGGTACTTGAATTTCGGCTCCCCAGCGAAAGATCCGTCCAGCTTGTAGTGTTCATGCATCGCTTTAACGTCTTTTACCATCTTGTCAAAGTTAAATGTGTATTTTTCGTCTACCGCCGGTGTGAATGGCGTATACGGTGGCTTCGCTCCCTTCCATGGCGATCCTTCGTAGTTCAGGTGGCAAGCGCTGCAAGCCTTCTTCAAAGTGAAAGTCTTGACCTTTGTCTGCAACAACTTTGCGTTGCATCGTGGTTCCTTTACTTTCAAATATCTGTCCAGCTTTGCGGTGGTCTCCACGGTATACTTTGCCGGGTCCATGGCATGATTCACAGCCAACTGCTGCGAGTGGTTTCTTTGGCGCATCAGTTACATAGCCTCCTTTCTTGCCAAACCCATCAACGTGACAGCCTACACAGTCTTTGTCTTGCGTGTAGTCTTTCTCCGGATCCAGTTTGGCTTTAACTTTGGCTTCTTTACGTGTACCAGGCTTCAGCGATTCCATCGCTTTTGCATGCGCCGTATCTTTCCATGATTTAGCTTGCGATTTGTGGCAGGAGCTGCATTTGCTGCGTCCTTCAAAGGTGTCTGCTATTGCCGCACCACTAAAAATGCGATCATTGCCAAACAGCAACTATGTAGGCTATTAGGTGTTTCATCCTTCCTCCTTTATGCTTTTTTTAATTCAAGTTTTTATGCCGCGTATTGTACGCTATCATCAGTTTCTGTAAATGACTATGTGATCGCTTTGTCTATTTTTGGTTCTTCAGTTGTCTCTTTTTACTTGCAGTCTCGCTTAGCTTTTGTGCATTTGTCTACTTAGGGTATTTTGTAAACCCAGTAACCACCTTGTTGATATATCAGTTGCGCTACTTCCAGTTCTACCGGCGCTTTTTGTCTACAAAGGGCAGCATTCTTGCTAATAGCGTTTCACTACTGGCTTTATCACTCAGAAAAAATGCCCTGATCTCATTATCCGATAGAGATTGCAATGTGTAGGTGTCAAAGCCATTTTCCTTGAGTTGCACTTTCATTTGATTGATCATGCCGTGCATGTTGCCTGTCATTGGGAAGTTCTGATACGCAACTCCCATTTTGTCCGGGTACATGATTCCTAATCTGTATAGGTCAGTGACGTGTACGATTACATACGCTTCTCGATTCGAGCCAATCAGTTCGCGCAGTTGCTTGACGCCTTCTTCTGCGGGTGCTGCCAATGCTTGGCTGAAGCGTTCAAATTGTTCCCGTTCCTGCGGATTGATTTTGCTTCCCCAAAACTGGTTTTCATAAGCTTGAATGGCTTTACTTTGCTCTAACCAGGTTACCGGTATCATCAGTGGTTCGTTCAGATGATTGGTAAAGAGTGTGTCGTGTCCAGTGAGTAGTTTGATTTGCCGGGAGGTATCCCACCAGGAGAGTATCAGGGCGTCTTTCGGTGCGTGCTTGCTGATTGCTGCTGCCAGTGCACTGAGTTCCGATGGCTTTCTGTCAAAATTGTAAAGTATCTCATTCGTACTGTTCTTCCAATAGATCAGTACCGGTGGCCCTTCATTTTGTCTCGCGACGATGAATTCAGCTATCGGCTTGTCTACACCGTCAGCTTGCACTTTGTATTGACCAAGCTTCAGCTCCGGCCAACCGTCCAGGTCCATTTGAGAAAACTGTTTACTGTCACCTTCCGCTATCAGTTGATATTGGTAGGGCGCGGGCGGCAGTTTAAACCAAAGGTAAGCAAACCAGCCCAATAAAACCAAACCTCCCGTCACCAGGAGTATGCCTAATGACGGGAGTAGTTTGTCTCCCGATCGCACTACCTGGGTAGTGCGATCGGTTGCGTTAGTGCTTATCAAGCTTCGCTTTGCTTACGTTTGCGCCAGCCTGCTAGTGCCAGTGTCCCGGCCAGCAGCATGCCACCACCTAAACCACCCAGCGATATCTTCTCTGCTGTGCCGTCTAAGTCCAGTAAGCTGGTTTTCTTGGATTCAAGATTCTTAACTCGTTCCTGCAGTGCAACCATTTCACGGATGCGGGTGTTTTCGTCTTGAATTTCAACATAGGCTCGGTTAATTGGACCCCAGCCTTCAGTGTAGGTCCAGCCACCTGGATTAACGTGGGCTAATCCTACGTGCATCTTCGCTAAGTCATTTTCATGCATTTCTAACACTTTCAGCTCAATCGCTGCCGGGCTGTTGCCTTTAGACCAGAATAGTTGTGCAAAATATGCATAACCTTCTTTCTCCGGTGCAGGCGGTGCAGGACGATTGGTCTTTTGACCTGTCAACAAGCCTTCCTTGTACAGTTGATGAACAATGCCATTCGCTTCTTGGTATTTAGCCAACCCCGCCAACGTACCTTTGTCCATCAGTTCCAGGTAGGAGCGGGCAAAACGTTCTGAGTGACACTGAGTACAGGTTACAACCCATGAATCCAAACGAGCTGATGACCATTCACTGTTGATGTTCTCTGCAATGCCTGGAACAAATGGATAGTTCGCCCAGCGAATCTTTCTAACCATGTTGTGGGCAAACTCGCCTTCGTATTCCATGTGACAGCCTGCACAGGTTGGTGCACTTTGTCCACCTTTGGCATAGGCATCTTTCAATTGCACGTCCCAGTTCCATTGGTTACCCAGCATCGATACAATCTTGCCGTGCTTGGACATGGAGTAGGCTTCCCAGTTGTTGTGGTCTACACCACTGTGACAGGTTGCACAGGCTTCCGGTTTGCGTGACTCTGCCGCTGAGAATTCATGGCGGGTATGACATGAGTCGCATTTGTTCTGGTTGGTGTGACACATCGAGCAGCCTTCGGCTACTTCACGTTGTGGCATTGCCGCCCATACTGTGGTCTCTACGTTCGCTTTGTAGTCCAGTGCGTGTGATGGACGTCCATCCGGCCATTGGCCTGCTGGCCAAATCATCGTGTCGCGTTCCGATTCACGTTCTGCAAATTCTTGCAGGTGACAAGTTCCGCATACGTCTGCCGTCGGCATCCTCAGTTCTTTCGCGTGATCCGCTTTCTTCTTCGCACCAATCTCTACGTGGCAGTCAATACAGCCTACTTCTTTCAGTTGCTCACCTTCCGCCAGTTTGCCCATCGAACGTAGGTTCTTCTCTACGTCTTCAAGTTTCCCTTTCTTGTAAAAAGTAGGATCACTTGGCTTAAGGTTCCGAATCTTGTCCAGGTTCGCATGGCTGCTACGCTTCCATGCTTGTACCCATACCGGTGATTCATCAGTGTGGCATTCTACGCATTCCTTACGGCTCGCTACGTCTTTATTCGAGCTCGGTGATTTGTAAAATGTCGCCGGGTCCAGATAAATACCATACGGTATCGGTTCCCAGTATTGTGCCATCGTCCCTGGACCTGCCCCTTGCGCTGGATCCTTGTAACGCTTCACAACCGCTTCGTATAATTCCTTCGGACTCGTCTTCTCACGGTCCAGTTTCAGTGCTTCATATAATTCGTTCGGAACTGTCGGTATGTTCGCTTGCGCCACTCCTATCAGCAGCACTCCCAACATTACCGTAACTATCCTCAGCCATAGCTTGGACACCATCTCTCTCTCCTTTGTTTTCCAAAATTTTTTCACTTCTCTCGTCATGCTTCTTCTTGTCTTCTTCCGTAAGTCCCTCCTTCCTTCGACTTACGGTTCATAACGATTGACAGACTACTTAGCCAGATCTTTACTGTCAAGATAATTCGATCAGCTTCTCTGCAGTAAAGAATATATTAAGATTTATCTGCTAACTGTTTCGTTTTTCTGTGGTGTAAAAAATAAAATCCGCCACCTACAGATACCAGCAGTAATACGATAAATTCCATCAGACCAAAACCACCGCCATGACTACCATGGCCGCCACTACCACCGACACCAAAAGGAATACGGCCAGCAACAACAACATTACCCGCATCATCCTTTCTTTCTAGCAAAATCTCATAATGCCCTTTTTCAAGTACTGCAGAAACCACTATGATTCCAGAAGCATGCTTCATATATGGAATGTAATTAATACCATGTTCAGCAGCACTGGGATCTGTTCCCCCAGGCCCTTCATGCTCCATAGCATGATCGGAGTGCTCATCCATATCATGACCGCTGTGATCTTCTTTATCGCTTGACACTTCCTTACTTACTGCCGCACTTTTATGGTCATCACTATGCCCACCGCCGTGACCGGCATGTCCAGCTTTTACCAAACGCACAGCCAAGGGTATTTCACGAGAATCCCAATCAGATAATTCTACAGTTAGTTGCACTCTACCAGGCGTTGGTATGTTTGAGCAAAATGAGTGCATTGGCGGCAGATCATTTTCAGGAACTTCATAAGCGCTGAATGCTATTGGAAATTCAGCATTGGATATCGTACACCCCCCCGCGTCATGATGACCTTCATGAGCAAGCATTAACTGCGCATATACCGGTAGCGCTAAAAAAGATGCCAAAACAGCCCCACTTAATTTTACTACCCAACTACTTCTAGGAACTACCTTCATGTTCTCTCCAAATGTTATCTGTAAGCTAATTTTATTCATTTATATTTATGTATGCTCAGAAATTCCGTCCGAACAACTTAGCACGGGATTGTATAACAAAAAATTCAGAATATTAATCGAAATGAAAGTTTTTAATCGCCTACCTTGCAGATCGCCATTAATTCCTTTGCTTATCAAACAATGACAAATCGAGTTACCGCATACAACCTGCGGACAGGATTTCCCAATTTTTCAGCACATGCAATTACTATAATCCGATATTGACGATAAACAGAGTTTGTGCAACTGTGTTAACAAATTTGATTTATTCATGTTGAGTTAATCGTTCATCAACCAATTCAATCCAGTGCTTGACAGATGTCGCGGTTCCCCCTTGCAAATGCATCAGGCAGCCAATATTAGCAGTGGCAATCTGATCAGGTTTCCCAAACTCCAGGGCAACTACTTTATTTTTCAGTAATTGTTGTGAAAGCTCTGGCTGCAAAATGGAATAGGTACCGGCCGAACCGCAGCAAAGATGCCCATTAGGAACGACAGTCAAGTCAAAACCCGCAGCAATCAATATCTTCTCAACTACGCCACGAATTTTCATACCGTGTTGCAAAGTACAAGGGGAGTGAAAAGACAGCTTTGTTCTATCGGTATTAGCATTTTGCTTATCCATCAATCGCGCAATATTTTCGAGCTCAGCATAGAGTATTTCACTGATATCTTTTGCAAGTGCTGATATTCTGGCCGCCTTCCCGGCATATGCCGGATCATGCTGTAATAAGTGGCCATATTCTTTCACGGTTACACCACACCCGCTGGCTGTTACCACAATCGCTTCAACCTCCTCCCGTTCTACCCATGACCACCACGCATCAATATTGCGGCGCATATAACCCAAACTTTCCTGCTGGGCATTCAGGTGAAAAGTAACAGCGCCGCAACATCCCGCCTTCTCTGCCTTAATCAATGCTATACCGAGATTATCCAGTACGCGTGCAGTCGCTGCATTGATGTTGGGTGCTAATACCGGTTGCACACAACCATCGAGCACCAGCATTTTGCGAGTATGCTTCTCCATAGGCCATTTTTTAGCAGGTTTTGGTTTTTCCGGAATTGTTTTTCTTAAACTTTCTGGTAAAAACGGGCGCACTGCTTGCCCTGACTTAAGCAACACATTGAATATCAATGAATTCGGCAGAATTTTGCGTAGCATGTAACGCATAGCTTCCGACCTAACATCGCGTTTTACCTGTTTTTCAAGCAGGTCGCGGCTGATATCCACCAATTCTCCATAACGCACCCCTGATGGACAAGTCGTTTCACAGGCGCGGCAAGTCAAGCAGCGATCCAGATGCAGTTGCGTCTTTTGTGTAACGGGCTGCCCTTCCAGCATCTGCTTCATCAGATAAATACGACCGCGCGGACTATCTAGTTCGTCACCCAGAATCTGATAAGTCGGGCAAGTAGCCAAACAAAAACCGCAATGCACACAACTGCGTAGAATTGCGTCTGCTTCCTGTCCTTGCGGAGAATTTTTTATAAAATCAGCGAGCTTAGTTTGCATTTACATCTCTGGATAAAGTCGACCGGGATTCAAGATTCCAAACGAATCAAATTTTTCTTTCAGCGCACAATGTATCCTCATCATGCCGGGATCAAGCGGATGAAACACGGAAATACCCGGCTCATTGCTGCGAAACAAGGTGGCATGCCCCCCCGCATCTTTCGCTGTTTTGCGAATGGTTACTACATCCAATTTTTCATCGCCCAGCAGCCAGCGCAAACCACCATTCCATTCTATTAGCTGTTCTCCAGGTAAAGTCAGAGGCGGTGTTGCCGGATTGATAGATAAACGCCACAGAGAATCAGCAGATTGGAAAAAGCCATGCGTTTGTTCGCGTATCGATTTCCAGAAAATTTCACCTTCACTTAATTCTTCACCGCCCAGCTTCACATGGGCCGCACGTACCGCCGATTCAGCACCGGATAGCCTGAGAAACAACTCACCACTCCTAAAGCAAGTCGCGGAAATCGGCAGCGGCTTACCGGCCCATTGATTCATTTTTTCGATGGCTGCAGCTTCATCCATTTGCATAAGCAACGTAATTTCAGCCGATGGTTTAGGCAAAACTTTGAGCGAGACTTCAAGCAACATTCCCAGTGTACCCATAGCACCCACCATCAGTCGCGAAACATCATAACCCGCTACATTCTTCATCACCTGACCGCCGAAACTCAGAGCTTCACCTTTGCCATTGAGCAACCGCACGCCCAGCACAAAATCGCGCACCGAACCGGCAGCAGCACGGCGCGGCCCAGATAAACCGGCAGCAATGCAGCCACCCAGCGTTGCCGCTGCGCCAAAATGAGGCGGTTCAAACGCCAGCATTTGCCCTTTTTGATTCAGCGCAGCTTCCAAATCAGCCAAGCGCGTGCCTGCACGCGCCGTAATGACCAGCTCAGTCGGCTCATAATCGATAATGCCGCTATAAGCCGTTGCATCCAGTAGCGTGTTACTTTGCGCCACTACCGAATTGCCATAAAAATCTTTTGTGCCGCCACCACGTATCTGCAGCGGGGTTTTCTGCTCAGCCGCTGCACGAATAGTTGCTTTGTATTGGTCAATAATTGCTTGCATGGACTTTAAAAACGTGGCAATTCAACAAACTTTTCTTCACCGCGATGCACATGCATCGCACCCAACTCTGCACAACGATGTAGTGTGGGTACGGCTTTACCGGGATTCAATAAGCCTGCAGGATCAAATGCCGCCTTCACCGCATGAAACATTTCCAGCTCGCCCGTTCTAAATTGGGTGCACATCTGATTGATTTTCTCCATCCCCACGCCATGTTCTCCGGTAATCGTACCACCGGCATGAATACACATTTCCAGTATCTTGCCACCAAATTCTTCCGTTCTCTCCAGCTCACCCGGTTGATTGGCATCATACAGAATCAACGGATGCAAATTGCCATCGCCGGCATGAAACACATTCATGCAACGTAATCCATATTCTTGGGAAAGTTTTTCTATGCCGTCCAACACATCAGCCAAATGCTTGCGCGGAATGGTGCCGTCCATGCAGTAATAATCCGGTGAAACCCTGCCCGCTGCCGGAAATGCCGCTTTACGCCCGGCCCAGAACCTGAGCCGCTCAGCTTCATTTTGTGAAGTACTGATTTTAGTCGCGCCACTTTGCTGCATGATGGCATAAATGCGCTCGATCTCATCGGCCACTTCCTCAGCGCTTCCATCCGACTCACACAACAAAATAGCCGCCGCATCCAGGTCATACCCCGCATGCAAAAATTCTTCCACCGCATGGATGGTAATCTTATCCATCATTTCCATACCGGCAGGAATAATGCCCGCACCAATCACATTCGCCACCGCATTGCCTGCTTTGTGCACATCATCAAACGCCGCCATCACCAGTTGGGCTTTTTCGGGTACCGGAATCAGCTTCACCGTAACTTCAGTGACAATTCCCAACATGCCTTCACTGCCCGTCATCAGTGCGAGCAAATCATACCCCGCACTATCCAGGCTTTCGCCGCCGATTTCCAGACACTCGCCCTCAATGGTCAGAACACGCAATTTGAGAATGTTATGCACTGTCAGGCCATATTTTAGGCAATGCACACCGCCTGAGTTTTCCGCCACATTGCCGCCAATCGAACAAGCAATTTGTGACGAAGGATCCGGTGCATAATACAAACCATACGCCGCCACCGCTTCGCTGATCGCCAGGTTCCTGACACCCGGTTGAACCTGCGCCATGCGTGCGAGCGGGTCGATCGCGATAATTTGGTTCAACTTGGCAAGTGACAACAAAACACCTTGGGCATGCGGCAATGCGCCTCCCGACAATCCTGTGCCCGCACCCCGCGCCACAACAGGCGTTTGGGTTGCATAGCAAAGCTTGAGAATTTTGACGATTTGTTCTTCCGTGCGCGGCAAAACAACCACCAGCGGCAATTGCCGGTAAGCCGACAGACCATCGCACTCATACGGCCTCAAATCTTCGGTTTCATACAACACCGCCTCGGGGGGCAAAAAAGACCGCAGATTGTTGACGAGTTCTTGAAGAGACATACAATTATTCCGGATGCTTTTGAATTTCGTGATTGGCTAATTTTTCCAGCATTTTTACAATGGCCGAATTATCCCATTTCGCGCCGCCATGTGCGAGACAGGCAGAAAACAATTCGCGCACGGTCGCGGTATTGGGCAAGCTCACTCCCAAAGCGGAAGCGCTCGCCAAGGCAATATCCAAATCTTTTTGATGCAACTCGATGCGAAAACCCGGTTCAAAATTCCGCTGAATCATGCGTTCGCCATGCACTTCCAGCACACGCGAAGCTGCAAAGCCACCCAGCAAAGCTTGCCGCACCTTTTCCGGATCAGCACCCGCCTTGGATGCAAACAGCAACGCCTCAGCCACGGCTTCTATGGTTGATGACACAATAATTTGATTGGCGACCTTACAAATCTGACCGGCACCAGTCTCACCCACATGAGTAACCGTCTTACCCATCAAATCGAGCACCGGTTTAATCCTTGCAAATACTGCTGCGCTTGCGCCCACCATAATCGTCAGCGTCGCATTTTGCGCCCCCACATCACCGCCCGAGACCGGCGCATCGGCGTACTCTTGCCCCAGCACATTCAACCGTGTCGAAAACTTTCGTGTTTCCAGTGGCGAGATCGAACTCATATCCACAATCATCTTGGCTTGATCAGAATGGGGCTCTAAGCCTTCAACAACGCCATTCTCCCCGAATAGCACTTTCTCCACATCTGGCGTATCCGGCAACATGGTAATAATCATA
Organism: Nitrosomonas sp.; assembly: GCA_016708955.1. Lineage (GTDB taxonomy): Bacteria > Pseudomonadota > Gammaproteobacteria > Burkholderiales > Nitrosomonadaceae > Nitrosomonas. The sequence continues at coordinate 74,530 of JADJES010000023.1, read as the reverse complement.
TCCGCATGCTGCGCCACCACCTTGGGCGAAGAAAATGCCCTGCCACCCAGAGCAACCAGCTCTGCAGGCACCCCGCTGCGCGAATGCAAGAACAAACTATGTCCGCCCTTGATCAAATGACCGGCCATGGGTTTGCCCATAATGCCCAGACCGATAAAACCGATATTTGCCATAACTGCTTATTTAGTTAGAAAGTGGATAGTCGAATGATATGTCGAGAGCCGGAATAACGAAAGAAAAAACTACCGCTAGGATGATCGGGCCCGCCACAGTGCCGCCAACGAGCTGCCGATCAAAGAATGCATCAACACTGAGATCGCCCCCACAACCGGCGCCAGCGGCAGCAACGGAAATGCCTGCTTGGCCAGCACGATAGCCAGGCCGGAATTCTGCATGCCGACCTCAATCGAAATGGTCCGGGCGCTCTGTGTCTGACAACCGAGGATCCGCGCAAACTGATAGCCAATCAGAAAGCCGCCGCCATGCAACAACGCAACCGCGAGAATCAGCGCACCGCCATGCGTGAGAATGGTCTCAGCATTGGCTGCAAACACCACCGCGCAGATCACGCACACCCCCAGCACCGACAGCAGCGGCGCGACAGGCATCACGCGCTGCACAAGCTGCGGCACCCCGCGATTGAGCAAAACGCCCAGCGCAACAGGCAGAATCACGACTTGCAGGGTTTGCTTAAACAACATCCAGGTATCCACTGGAACCAACGTGCCCGCAAATAATTGCGTCAGTACCGGCGTCAGAATCACCGCCGCCAATGTGGAACAAACGGTCATCACCACTGACAGCGCCACATCGGCTTTCGCGATATAAGACACCAGATTCGAAGCCGTGCCGCCCGGACAGCAGCCCACCAAAATCAATCCGACCGCAAAATGCACCGGCAAATCAAGTCCCGCCGCAATTCCCCAAGCCAGCAAAGGCATGATGGAATATTGCGCGACAAAGCCAATCGCCACCACTCTCGGCATACGGGCAATCCGGCGGAAATCATCGAAGGTTAAGGTCAATCCCATGCACAGCATGACAAAAGCCAGAATCAACACCACAACCGGCCCTTGATTCAGCGGCAGCAACCACTCCGGCGAGGACAAAGCCACAGCACCGGCCAGTATCATCCAGAGCGGAAACAACAGGGTCAGTTTTTGCAGCATAAGGGACGTCGGATCCGTTTAGATTTATGGCAGGGAAGAACGCGCAAATAACAAGGTTTGGTGCTGCCCGTACTGATTGACGATACGGCTGGCTTGCAAACCGGCTGCTGCGGCCATTTCCTGTAATGTTGAAAAATACTCCGGATAATCGTGATCATGCACATGCGTGCACGCTTCTTCCAATTGATCCGGCGGTATTTTGCTCCAGGTGTCGCGCATCCATTTCAGATAACCGTCCAGATAATCCTCGCGGCTCTGGTTTTCTTCACGCACCACATCCACCAGGATCAACCAGCCATTTTCCGCCAGGCAGCCCCCAACGGCCTGGAAAAAACGCGCTTTATCCGCAGACGATAAATGATGCACCGCAAATCCGGTAAAAATCACATCCCAGGTTTTGCCGGTGGCTTCAACAGCTTCGAGCAGATCGCCATGCGTCAGCGTGACTGTCGAGCCGGGCAAATCAGCCAAATAGCCACACGCCTCGATCAATGCCGCTTCGGACAAATCCACGCCTTCATACAGCGCCGGAGGAGATTGCCGCAGATAAGGCGCCAGATAACGTGCATTGCCGCAACCCAAATCCAGCAAACGGTAACGCCCGGCATCCTCGCGCAAGCTCAGCAGCCGCCCCACGCCCGCGTAGATTTCCTGATGAAACATGTAATTGTGTTCCGTGATCAAATCGTACAAAGACCAGGAACGTGTGAAGATGGCGGTGGATTCAGCAGATGTCATCAGAAATTAAAATAAGCAAACTCAGCAGGCAGCACTGTACATGAAATTCAACCGATGTAGGGTGCCATTAAGGAAACTCTGAATAACCCTCATAGGTCATTCCGAACAAAGTGAGGAATCTTTGGCAATCAATACGATAGATTTCTCGCTACGCTCGAAATGACAGTTATTCAGTTTCCTTAAGCGCAGTGCAATGCAATGCACCGGGCGGTGGTGCATAAAGTGGCTCCATGACGGATGACGCTACGCTGATCCGTCCTACACCACCCGCGTAGAGTGGATAAGCGAAGCGCCATCCACCGATGCCTCATGAACAGCGTGGAAAATTAGGGTGGATGGCATTTCATTTATCCACCCTACCAACCCCAAAAACCAAACCCACAGGGGCTGCGCCCCTGCACCCCGCAAAGAGACAAAGGACAAAGCACAAAGAACAAAGAACAAAAAGCCCTGGCGATACGAAAACCCAGGTTGTTGAGGGCTACATCGGTGAGGTTCCAGAATTGGGTTGCTCGGTAACAGGTTGGTTAATCGGATCGAGGATTGCCTGTTGCGGTTGTTCCGCAGTTGGTTCTTTGGTTGAAACGGGATCTGTTTCAGCACGCGATGCTTCAGCGGATTGCTCTGTTACCTGGCGCTCCGGTTGAATAGAGGTTGACTGAGGTGGAATCAACCCAAAATAAACCCCTGCCGCCAGAACGATACCAACCACACCTGAAATCGCTGCGAATCGCGGAAAACCTGGTTTTCCCGGTATTTAGGTGGCTCAGATTGCGGCGATGTCGACATCCGTATGAAAACGATGATCGGTGATTTCAAGCGCTTGGCACTTTGTCAGCGGAACCACCGACCAGTACTGGAATAACACGAATGTTCCGTTCCAGTAATACGGCAATTTCAAGCCGAACCCAATCATCCGGATGATCCAAACGCCGCTGCCCGTTCGCATCGGCGATATCCAGCCAGTGTTCTCCGATCAATACCACGGTCACTTGCACCGCTTTCAGTTTTTCCTGGATAACTTGGTCGAAAACTTCGCCCGGCTCGATCTGATCGATATCCATAAACACATGGTCGTCGCCAAAACGGCCGGCCAGCCGGTCGTACAACCGGCCTGCGTAGGGCGCGCTATCTTTGCGGCGGTAGAGTTAATAAAAATTTTCGACATTGAGAGAGCGTTTATGGTTTTTGCAAAAATTTTGGTTTCACGCTATAAAATCGAACGCTGTTTTCTCAAGCCTGCAATCATACTGGCAATCGATTTTACCGGTCAAAAAAACGTTGGTAGCAACTCGAAAGCAACGCTCGTATTGACAACCCTGGCAGTGATTAGCGCAATTTCTATCCCTCAGCTAGTACTTTAAATGACAGTGAGAATATCCTGATTTGTCGTGATTAATGGTTGTGTCATCACGAAAAATCAAGTAAATTGACTGCTATCGATCACGTTTAATTTTATTGATCCTGTTGATTACTATGAATAAAAAACCTTTATCGTTACTCCGTGATGGCATTGCATGCACCTTTTTCGCTGGCATTTTCCTTCTGAGTGGCTGTCAATCGTTTCTGACTCAACCATCGGTTCTAGCCACTCCGGCGATTAAATCGTTGCCCATTCCGGTGGCCAGTCATGAGTTCAACTTTGATCCCGCTCGCGATGATGTGGTCGGCACGCTTCAGGTGATCACCGTCAATAAAGATGACACGCTTTCCGATATCGCCCGGCGCTTCAACCTGGGTTACGAGGAAATCGTCAGCGCCAACCCGAATGTTGATCCCTGGTTGCCCAAAGCAGGCACTCCCATCGTGATTCCCACTCAGTTCGTGCTGCCGGATGCACCGCGTCAAGGCATTGTGATCAATCTCGCTGCCATGCGCTTGTTTTATTTTCCCAAAGCCAAGGCCGGGGAACCGCAGAGAGTCATCACGCATCCGCTCGGCATCGGACGCGTGGAGTGGAAAACCCCGGAAGGCATAACCCAAGTTGTATCCAAAAAAGAAAACCCCGCTTGGATACCGACGCCTTCCATCCGTAAAGAACATGCAAAAAACGGCGATCCGTTGCCTGCCATCGTTCCACCCGGACCGGATAACCCGATGGGTACGCATGTGTTGAGACTCGCGTGGCCGAGCTATGCCATTCACGGCACCGACAAACCGCCGAGTGTCGGTCTGCGCGGCAGTCACGGCTGTCTGCGCATGTATCCGGAAGATATCGTAGGCATATATCACAGTGTGCCGGTCGGCACGTCCGTTCGCGTAGTGAATCAACCCCGCCTGCTCGGATGGCGTGACCATAAATTGTATCTGCAAACCTATCCTATCTTGGAAGACGACAAGCGCAATCACGCCCAATTACTCAAGAAATCGCTAAGCACCGTGCGCACCACACCTAAGGCAAAACGCGAAGCGCGTGCCCAAGCCAAGATCAACCAGGCTCTGCTCGATGAAGTCATCCGCAATCCACGCGCTGTAGCCACGCCAGTCACGCAACCGGATATGACATTACAAACCTATCTTGACCGCGCCACGCGCGTGCAAAACATCCTGCCTTTCAACGCGACTTGGGAAGGCGACATGGAGGGACAATTGACAGCGGCAGAAGTACTCAAGTTAGCAAATAAGGAATCCGGTCCGGCTCGATAGGATATCCATTGATATTTTCAGTATCAACACCCTCAAAAATACAATCCAGTTTGATGCCGTAAATATCGTTTGCAAACTAAAAAAAATATGATCTAAAATTACTTCTCGTCTGGAGTCTTATAGGACAAGTATCCTGTTTGATGGCAAAAACATAGTATAGATGTACTAGAAAGAGAGGAGCAATCGCTCATTGCAATGGGGAGTTTTTAAGTCTATTTTAAAAAAAGCTTTGTATGATAAACTGCACTTGTGCTTGATTTACATAAGCAGAATTATCTGAAAGTTATTACATCGCCATTTTGTAACTTTATTAACAGCCTCGAAAGGATTAAAAATTATGAAAAAAATACCTTAATTATTTATAGTATTGCACTGTTTGCGCCTTTTGCATTCGCAACCAGTTCGGTCCATGCAGCCCCAATTACGATTAATTTTGATGCACTGTCACTGTCCGGCGTATCGAGCTACACGGAATCAGGTGTTACCTTTACTGCGCCTAGTTTCTCTACGCTAGATTCCCCGAATGGCACCTTAGCTCTTCTTGAAGAAAGTTCACCGAAAAATTTTCTGAGAGCGGACATCAGCGGTGGCGCAGTGTCGGTTTCAGTCGATCTTGGCGACTTCGGTGGCGATTCGGATTTATTATTTCTAGAGGTGTTTGATTCTTCAGATACTTCACTCGGCCGCACTGAATTTTTTATTGAAGCTTCTTTCACAGGCATGGAGACTTTGAGTTTAAGCACCCCTGGAATTTCGTATGCGATTTTCGGCGCGATAGATGCCGTCGGCGGCAGCTCTGTCTATGCTGACAATTTCACCATAACCCCCATTCCTGAACCCGAAACCTATGCCATGCTACTTGCCGGACTCGGTTTGCTGGGCTTTACTGCGCGACGCAGAAAGCAAAACGTATAATAATCTGATTATTTCCACCTCAAACAAAACCCCGTCTAAATAACGGGGTTTTTTCTCCCAAGATTTTACCCGGTTAACAGAGCTAAATATCCAAACGCGCCTTCAGCTTGACGCAGGGATAATCCTTCAACCACACGCTCAGTTGCTCGAGTGAAGGCTGACCGTCAAGTCGCGTCAGGTGCACCCAGGCAAGCACGGCAATCGGTGCAATGATAAAAGCGCCGGCAATAAACAGCTTACGTATCTCGGCTACAAAAACCTCGTGTTCTGCAACTGGCACCTGCGCAAGATCGTAACTCCAGCCCAACCAGGCTGTCATTCCCAGCATAAAAATGACAATACCGAACCAGAACAATGGCGCGAATAGTCCTTTGCCGGGTACATACTGCAGTTGTAACGGCTTGCCGCCAAACTGTTCGCGCTTGGCCAGCGCCACATCCACCCGTTGATTGATGAAGATGATTACCCATCCGACAATGAACCAGCCGCCATAGTTAGCCAAAGTGACGTCAAAGTGCCAGCCAGGCTCAGGATAATGGTAAATATCGCCCAGAAACCAGTGCTTACCCAAGTGCGCAACGGGATCGGTGATCCAATCCAGCACCATCATAAAGAATGCGCCAACGAACAGCACAGCACCGCTGTTACGAAGATCACGTGACGTTACGCGTTGCACGTTGAAACCGCGATGCCAGTGCGGAGACAGAAAGAACTGCGCAAATGAGAAGCTCACATAACTGAGGAAAACAAATGAAAGTGAATCAAAGAAAGGGACACCAAAGACAATCAAGTCATTTTCCAGCGCTTCGTAATGGTATGCATAATAGCCAAACGGTATGCCGTGATTAATGCTTCCCCATTCGGCAGCAAGCGCAACCAGGAAGCCCGTAACCAGCCAGATAAAAGTGCGCAGCATTCCCTGTTCAAGCCAGCTCAAAGTCAGAAAAGCCAGCAGGAATAGGGTTACATAAGGACGAAACGCAAGGCTGTAGAGAAGTTCTAGCATGAAATGATCAGATTGATTTATCAGACATAATGGCCGCTGTAACATCGCTAGCCAGAGCTACCCGATCCCCTTCAATGATCACGGCATGGGCGTTGTGCTCAATTAACTGGTAGTAGTGCAGATATTTCTCCACCTCCGCTGGTTGAGTGGTTTTGCGACCATAGTATTTGCCGGCGTGGGGAAAAACTTCGGTGGCGATTTGTTCGTCATACACCGCAAAGTCCCATGGAATATTCGTATTCCTATCGCTCACGGCATCGGCTCCCAGGATTTCATCGCGAAAGGCAATCCGGATATCGATCCCGTCTTTCAACTGGGTCAAAATGATTTTCTGAAATTCCGGCTCTACAAATTCTTCCCGGTTAATGACAAAAATCCGTGTAATTTTGACCCTTCGTTCCAGGGCTCGCAAGTTGCTCTGGTAGAAATTCACCAGTGTGGCGCGAGCCAGCCAGCCAAAAGTGATCGGATCGACAGCCCTGATGTGCAAAGTGGCCGCATCACTAGATTTTGCGCCATCCAGGTAGAATTCGGTTTCATCCAGCGGAATAAAACCATTTTGCAACATGGTAATGGTGCGCATTGTATTAGCCAACAACTCTTGAGCCTTGGCCTGACATTCGGCATCGGTAAGCCGGCTGATGGCGTAGGTTATTTCGTGAACTTGATGGTAAAGATCGGTCAATTCAGTACGGGTCTTTTCTATGTCTTCCCGAAGCAAATAAGTGGCCAATGACAGGAGCACTCCGACACCAAAAATCAGGTAGGATGCCATCTCATTGTGCAACACTAAATGGAAGAAAATTGCTAATCCTGCACCGGCGAGGAATTCGATAAACACCGCCATCTGCTGCAATTTATGACTGAACTTCATAGATCACGTACCTCCTGTACGCTGCAGGGCTTCAAAATTGGAGATGCAGAAATTCCCGCTATAACCCAGTACGGATAAAAAAGCCTCAGATGTCTTGGAAGACCTATAGACTTTCCATCCTATCGTGTATAGGGTTGGGTTCTATCAGCTACCGCCCCCGCGCAGTTTATTGAAGTTGAATCGCGAAGGCATCTGCCTGATGCTCTCATTATAATCAGACCGCATTGCGCAGTGTAACTGCTATATGTTTATTGAGAAAAGAAACTTTTACAAAAGTACCAATACAGATTCATTATTCATACTATTTATCAGCAAAGAAAGAATAGAAATATCGAAAAAACAAGCGCCATGGCTGATTACAATCATAATCCTATTTGCTTTTCCCACAACAAAAGCATTTTCGGGGGAACAGTGTACCGCACATTGCGACATTACCACGGCCAGTCGATACTGGCTTCAGAGATCCCTCTTTAGGGAGCTCTGATAAAGTTCATCCTTAGCCTGTCGAAGGACTGAATCAGAACCTCCTTTCTTTCTGCCGGTCATGACATTACAAACGGGAATTACATAACTATGACAGATAATTCGCCCATCCGGCTGGTGATCCACGGTGGTGCCGGGGCTATCAAACGCAACAAGCTGACTGCAGAACGTGAACACGCTTATAGGCACGCACTTGCTCAATCGTTGATTGCTGGCCATGCCGTGCTTGCAGCAGGCGGCAGCAGCATGGATGCTGTCATTGCGGCAATCGTGGCGATGGAAGATTCACCTTTGTTCAATGCGGGCAAAGGCGCCGTTTTCAGCCATGCTGGCCGCAATGAACTGGAAGCGTCAATCATGGATGGCGCCACGCGCATGGCGGGTGCCGTTGCCGGGGTTACAACAATTCGCAATCCAATCCGCGCCGCCCACGCCGTAATGATGAAAAGTGCACATGTGATGTTGATTGGCCAAGGCGCCGAAACATTTGCTGCCGAACAGGAATTGGAAATCGTCGATCCCTCCTATTTTTACACACAGCACCGCTGGGATCAGTTGCAGAAAGCCATCGCTAAAGAACGCGTATTACGTGACCACGATGCTGATCCCGGCACACCGCTGCCAGACGTGGATGAAAAACATGGAACCGTCGGTGCCGTGGCGCTGGACCGCTACGGCAATCTCGCCGCCGGCACATCGACCGGCGGACTCACGAACAAACGTTACGGGCGCGTGGGGGATTCTTCGATCATCGGCGCTGGAACCTATGCGGACAATCGTTCCGTTGCGGTATCTGCAACCGGTACCGGGGAAATGTTCATCCGCACGGTAGCGGCTTTCAACACCGCTACACAAGTTCGGTTACAGCATATTCCGATTGCCGAGGCGGCCGATATCACACTGGCAGAAATCGCCGCTATTGGCGGTGACGGCGGCTTGATTTTACTGGATAAGCGCGGCAATTATGCCATGCGTTTCAACACCATCGGCATGTACCGCGGCACCATCGGCAAGGATGGCATTGCATGGATGGGTGTTTTCCCGGAAACTGTTCACTCGTAGCGGTTTACAATGCGCTCCTTCATAATATGAAACTCGCCAAATTCATTCGCTACTGAACATTAACTGTTACGGCTGGTGCTTGAATCCACCCATATTTGAATCAAACAATCCGGCAATTGGTTAGAACCAGTAGCCAAATTTTAAGGTAAAAATACCTATAACCCATCCATCAATGACTCCAGATTCACGATAAAAGATGAAAATAAAATGAAAAACTACCAAGTAAAACCCGAGAGCAAGCTGAGCCTGTCTCATTTCGACGCTGACGACACTGGTGACTACAAGAAGACCGACAAAAGCAAAGAAAAAGGCAAAGCTGTCACAGAAAAATTGATCAACAATCTGAAGGAACTGCAGGAGCGCCTTTATGCCAACGGCAACCGCGCATTGCTGATCGTGTTGCAGGGAATGGATACCAGCGGCAAGGACGGCACGATCAAGCATGTGATGACCGGTGTGAATCCGCAAGGCTGTAAAGTAGTGTCCTTCAAGACGCCGTCGCCGGAAGAACTCGATCATGATTTCTTGTGGCGCGTGCATCAGAAAGCACCTGCCAAAGGTCAGATCGGAATTTTCAACCGCTCGCACTATGAAGATGTGCTGATTACCCGTGTGCATGGATTAATATCGGACAAAGTGGTGAAACAACGGTTTAATCAGATCAAAGAATTCGAGGAATTGTTGTCTGAGAGCGGAACAGTGATTCTCAAGTTTTTCCTGCATATCTCGAAGGATGAGCAGAAAAAACGGCTGGAGGAGCGCATCAACAATCCGGAGAAGCGTTGGAAGTTTAACGAAGCGGATCTCGAAGAACGGAAATTGTGGAAAAACTATTTGAATGCGTTCGAAGCCATGATGGCCGCCACAAGTACCGATCGAGCACCCTGGTATATCGTACCGTCCAACCACAAATGGTATCGCAATTGGGTCATCGCTGATCGTATCGTTAACGCATTGGAAGATATGAAGTTAAAAATACCTTCTGCTCCTGCAGGGATTAACTTTGATAAGTTAAAGATTGAGTAGTAAAGTAATTTTACGCCAATTTTGATTAAGTCCTTGACAGGATCCGAGCGAAAAACGAGGTGTAAATCACGACCATGGTAAGCTTGTCGAGCTCTGAGCGTGTAACTTATTCAGCGTTTCTCTAACACAGCCACACGCAGTAGCATTGTTCAAATAGGAAAGCTTTCATGGAAATTGAACTGAAACTGGCTCTGCATCCGCGCCATACTGCGCGTATCCGGCGGCATCCCTTGTTGCGCGTAATCACGCCCCAAATACGCCTGCTGCTCAGCATTTATTTCGATACCCCGAAGTTTGATCTGATGCGGCGCGGCATCGCGTTGCGCGTGCGCCGGGTGGATGATCAGTGGATTCAAACGTTGAAAGCCGAAGCGCAATCCGTCGGCGCATTGTCGAGCCGCCCGGAATGGGAAATGGCGATTACTGACGGCAGCCATCCGGATTTTTCCGTATTGCCACCTGCAGCAGTCGAGCTACTAACTGGAATTAAGCTAAAGCGTATTGCGCCGGTGTTCACGACCGAATTTGAACGTACCACTTGGCAAATCGGCAATTCTGTAGCGCAAGCCGAAGTCGCTTTCGATATCGGAAAAATCTATGCAGGAGAAATGTGCCGGGACATCTGCGAAGTGGAAATTGAGCTAAAATCCGGCGCACCGGAATTTTTGTTCGATAGTGCAACACAATTACTAGAACAGGTGCCACTCCACATCGAACCGCGCAGCAAAGCGGAACGCGGGTATATCCTGAGCGGCGCTGTGATTCCTGCGCCAATCAAGGCAACGCACGCGGCAATTCACAAGCATCAAACCGCCGGTGAAGCTTGGAATGCGACGATGCAAGCCGCGCTGGTGCAATTGGTTGGTAATGTGCCCGGCTTTCTTGAAAATACGCACGATACTGAGTATCTGCATCAGCTTCGCATCGCATTGCGCCGCCTGCGTACCGGCGTGCTGCTGGCAAAATCGTTGGATCAGAAATCCCCAGATTGGGATCAGCCGCTACGTGAATCGTTGCACACGCTCAATCCGGCGCGCGACTGGGATGTGTTCTTACAGGAGACTTTATCTCAAACCTTGGCGGTACTTAGGAAATCACCGGAAAATGCGCCGATTCATGATACAACACTGGCTCTGATGCGTGATGTTGCTTCGCACGCGCGTCAGCGGGCGCAAACATTATTGCTCAAACCAGCTTTCACCCAGCTTGTACTCGACATCGGCCGCAGCCTGCTGGTTACGCCATCCGGGTTGGAAATGCAAGATGCCAAGGCATGGGCGGAAGTGATTCTCGAAAAACGCTGGCAAAAATTACGCAAACGTTGCCACGGCTTTGCCACATTGGCTTCTTCCGAACGTCACTTGGCACGCATCGCCGCCAAGAAGATGCGTTATACGGCAGAAGCTTTTGTGCCGCTCTACGGCAAACGCGCCAACCATTTCATCACGGCCTTAGCGGCATTACAGGATGAGCTGGGACGTGAAAACGACATGCGCACCGGTGTGCAATTACTACACACATTGCCTAAAAAATCCGCCACACACAGCTTCGAGCTTGGCCGGCTCAGCGGCGCATTAGAATTAGAAACCGCGCAGCAGGCGCATCTATCCAATTCTGTCTGGCGCCGGCTGGCAAGATCGAAATTATTCTGGCAGTGACACCACGGCTCATATTTTATAACCACCTGCTATCATTATGTATTTTACATACTAGGCACTATCTGTTTTATCGCAGCACGCCTATTTTTTATCAAAAATAATGAGAATTGATCACATTCCTAATCTCTGATAAAGTCCAAAACTAGGTAAGATATTTTTTCTTGCCTTCTATCTTATTTCTATCCCTGAAATTCATTAGCCTGACTACTTCTAGAGAGGAGCCTAAAATGAAAAATTACATCTTAGTTGCAGCCGCAGCAAGTGTTTTCGGTATCAATGGAATCATGACTGACACATCGTATGCCAGCACAGTAGTTCGATCAGCTGTGGGCGCAGATGCTGCTTCCATACAATCTGCTGTTGATCAATTTCGTCTAGATCTGGGTATCAATAACGGCTTGGGACCATGTACAGGTGCTTGTCTACCTGGAGAAGGCAGGCGGGAAATTAATTGGGATGCTGTGCCGGATAGTTTTTCATCGGGGGGAGCCAATCCGTTTCCCGGAAACTTTTTTAATGGTGTTGCAGGAGATCCGGCTGGCCGTGTAAGGGGTGTAGAGTTCTCAACAACCGGCGCTTTCGAAGTCAGCGCTGATAGCGATTCAGATAATGATGGTAATCCTGGGCCAGTTGCACCGCTTTTTGGCAATCATAGTCCCGACAATGCCGATGATTTTGCAGCTTTTAGCGCACAACGAATTTTTGGCTTAGTCGGTACCAATGAAATGGATGTGTTTTTTAACGTGCCAGGTTCACCTGGGACACAAGCAACCGTGAAAGGATTTGGTGTGGTATTTACTGATGTAGAAGCCGCTAACTCCACCAAGCTCGACTTCTATGACATCAATAATAACTTACTCCATGCCGGAGTCGCGCCGCATTTTGTTTATTCAGGCACAGATTCCTTTGATTCTTTCTCTTTCTTAGGTGTATCGTTTGATACAGCCAGTGTCTATCGTGTTCATATTACCAATGGCGGTTACGATCTGAATTTAAATCCATTCGGCATTGATGATTCGGTTGCGATGGACGATTTCATCTATGGCGAACCCCTGGCAATCTCTGCGGTCCCTGAACCCTCGATGATTCTGTTACTCAGCAGTGGTTTGTTAGGTCTGTTTGTCTGGCGCAGGAAAAATTCTTAATAACGATTCTTTTTTTGTTCTATGTGGCGGGAATTGGGCCAACTATCCAGCGCTCAATTCCGCTGTTTTATATTTCTCCTCAAACCGCAGTTGAGCTGGGTTCGTTCCATCAATTTATTTTCCCGGTATATTTCCTTCTCTCGACATCATCACCCGCGCGAATGCATTAACCAAGCAAAAATGCAGATTAATGTAATGCACGTTGCCAGTGCCATGAACGCGTTGCGACGATATTTCTGCGTCAATAAGGCTTGCGGATATACCGAGATAATAAATGGCTGCGCTGCGTTTCCCGATTTTGCAATGATATTAGAATCCGGCTCCAGAACCAGTTGATCATGAATTTTCTGCGCTTCTGACTGCGCCATTTGGCGAGCGGATTCCCATTCTTCCTGATCGATTTTGCCATCCTTGTTGGTATCAAACCGGTCTCGCAATGCCTGCTGATCTTGTTTCCAATCGTTAATCAGATTAATCATCACATCCTTGGCTGATTGCTGCGCCGTCGCAGACCAGGTGCTGAATTGCCCTAAGATATACAGCGGCTGACCCGGCAGTATCAACCATTCACTGTAGCGGTAGTTGTTTGTCATCGCATTCACAATCGACTGGCTTTCCAGTATCTGAGTCCGGGTTGGCCATTCGGTATTGCCGTACCATACTAGTTTTTCGTTGCCGTTGACTTCCGCGCCATCCGGATCCACAAAGCAACTGTTTACACCATCTGTCAGCTTAAACCGGTGATCACTGTTATTTTTGTAAACAACATTCCAGCGTGTTTGCGTACGACCATTCTCGGCAAATGTTTCCTGTTGTTCGATTAGACTGCGATACCAGAGACATGGGTGGTTCGAAAGCGGCGCGTAAATCGGACGGTCATCAACAAATTGCCCTTTTCCTTCCAATTCAATATAACCTTGATGCGCAGAACGCAGTTTTGCAGTAGGTGTATCCTCAATGATGCGCAGCCGCTTCCAATTACAAACAAAGAAGTAAAAGCTGATCAATGCGGCCGATAGCAATGTGCCCAGAAAAAATAGATATTCTTCCGGTGAAAGCGCTGCTAGCAGGATATTCATGTGGAAACCGCGCGTTAACCAAACAATTTTCCAATATTAACATCTTGTTTGTCCGCGTCATTAAACTCAAGCAAGTCGCGTGGCTTGAATTTAAACCAATTGGCGACAATGACATCGGGAAACTGCTCAATCCGCACATTGTTAATTCTGACCGCCTCATTGTAGTACTCACGACGATCCGCGATGCTATTTTCCAATCCGGAAATTCGCGCCTGTAAATGTTGGAATTTCTCACTGGCTTTCAACTCCGGATAGTCTTCCGCCACTGCGAACAAATTACCCAACCCGACCCGCAGCATATTTTCGGCAGAGCCTAATGCGCCGATATTTCCGGCCTCTCGTGCGGATGAAACTTGCGAACGCGCCGCGATCACTTGTTTGAGCGTTTCTTGTTCAAAACCCATATACTGTTTGCAGGTTTCAACTAGTTTGGGAAGCTCATCGTGGCGCTGCTTCAAAAGAATATCAATATTCGACCAAGCCTGTGACACGCTATGCTTAATATCAACCAGACTGTTATAGAGCATGATACCGTATATGAAAACGATGGCTATCCCTGCCAGGGAAATATAGATGATGATATCCAATGCATACCTCCAGTAAATTACATTGACGCAATATACCTGAGCAAGAATCCAGGAAATGGCTTAAAAAGGAGCAACTAGTGGCTTTATTTCCTTTCATTGCATAGTAACCTTGCACTGCTTGCGCAAATGCTATTGACGAATGACACTGCGCTTATCTATGCTACCCCGGCTTAAGAAAAATACAATCACGTATCAGGAGTCACCCATGAGTGTTTCAAAAGAAGCAAGCAAGTTAATCCAAAAAATAGTATTGGTATTACTCATCATTGGCTGCACAGAAGCTTTAGCGCAGCCGGAAGAAGCCACCAAAGCAGTAACGATGATACTCGGCGAACAAGGCCCCGATGGATGCGAATTACTCGGCAGGGTGAAAGGCTCATCAAAAGAGAGCGAAGCCGAAGAAGACAATACTCCCTATGTCGACCGGTTAATAAGGGCCAGAAATGACTTAAGAAGTGAAGCGCAGAAACTGGGCGGCAATAATGTGCATATCATCTATTCCAATAACACCGGAAAATATGATATTCCCGGGGTTGATAAGGAAATCATATTTATCGGGAATGTCTATCGTTGCGAGTAACCCTGGTGATCATTAGTTGATTTTATGAATTAACCCTTTCAATCTCTTGCTTTACTTTGATAATCCGTCAACACACCTACTGCGATAATGACCAGACCGGCGGCAATATAAAAATTCCGTGCGATCTCTTCATTGGCAAAACCGAGAATAAAAGGCAGTGCAATCAGCGAAGGACCAACGATGCGTTCAATCCAGCCATGGATGGGAAATGGAATGATCTTGATTACGCCGAAAGGAAAGTCGGATACCAATGTAACGATCAGATGAATTACCGCCAGGCCATACGCAAGCATCGCTGGTATCTGGCTCAAATCTAATAGTGTTGGGGCAAGTAAAAATAGAATAACGGTCAGAAAATCAAGATAGCCGTGTAGACGCGGTGAAATCACTTTCATGTTAATGCTCCTGTATTAATCGGTGGTTCCCCCAATGGTTACCATGTTGCATACATTAATACAGCGCTGCCGCGATGTCTGTTAGCTACAAAACAAACTAGAGATTACTTGGCGTGACAAAAATCACTGAGTGCGGCGCCATTGATACAAATCTGATCGCGCGTATAGTCGAGCATGCCGCGGTTTCTGAAATCATTCAGAATGGTGCTCACAACCGGACGGCTGGCACCGATCAAATCCGCCACATCCTGCTGCGTTAAGTGAATTTCCAAGGCATAGCCATGCGTGCAGCGGATTCCAAACATCTCCGCCAACTCCAGTAGCGTTGCTGCAAGACGCATCTCGACCGGTTGCGTCAGAATGGTACGGAGTTTGCGTTCGATTTTCTGCTTGCGGGCGTATGTCTCCTCAAAAACATGCCACGCCAATTCCGCATGATTCGACAGCATTGCCTTGAAATCGCTATAGGCCAAACGACAGTAACTCACTTCCCCGAGTGCTTGTGCCGTCTCCTCCATTTCCTGGTGAACGGAATCGCCCTGCAAATGGCCCATGACATCCCCTTTTCTCAGCAGCGCAATAGTAATTTCTGTTCCTTGCGTTGTCAGATGCGAGAGTTTCACGATACCGCTTTTTATCCAGAAGACGGAGACACAATGATCCCCTTGACGATAAAGGTAATCTTTACTTGCCGCATTGATTTCCTGAATCGAAGGATAACCCTTCTTTAATTGCTCGAAACTACGCTCAAAAAATGTATCCATCGATTCCGGTTTAGCGCTGCGCTCTGTTAAAGTCACTCACTCCTCCCTTGAATTCTGAATTTAACAACTTACGCGTTCTTAATGACTGGAAGATTCACAAGCAATACAATCTTACAATGAAAAGCGCTATTATCCTGCAAAATGCAATGAGTGCTAAAAATAAAACAATGTAACATAATAATAAACAAGCGGAATTACCGCGGTCACTGGGTCGCGTACTTGAATAGGTGTCAACATGACTGTTACTGCGCCTAATTTATGATTCGGCATGCAAGAGGAAACCATAATGTCAAAATTTGTTGTTTGTGCACTGTATAAATTTGTCGCCTTACCTCATTACAAAGAGATACAACAACCGCTGCAGGCGAAGATGGTTGAGAATCAAGTAAAAGGAACGTTGCTATTGGCGGAGGAAGGAATCAACGGCACTATTTCAGGCAGCCGGGCAGGTATTGATTCTGTCTTAGGCTGGATGGAAACGATACCTGAGTTTGCTGGCATTACGGTCAAGGAATCCATGACCGACGAGATGCCGTTCAAACGCAGCAAAGTAAAACTAAAGAAAGAGATTGTCACAATGGGTGTTGAAGGAATCGATCCCAAGAAACTGGTAGGAACCTATGTGGCACCACAGCAATGGAATGATTTAATTAACGAGCCGGGGGTTTTGTTAATCGATACCCGTAACCAGTATGAGGTCGCGGTCGGTGCTTTTGCCAATGCAATAAACCCCCACACCACAACTTTCCGGGAATTTCCACACTACGTATCCCAGCACCTGGATCCTTCGGTGCATAAAAAAGTGGCGATGTATTGTACGGGCGGGATTCGTTGTGAGAAATCCACAGCATATTTAAAACAGCAGGGATTCGAGGAAGTCTACCATTTGCAGGGCGGCATTCTGAAATACCTGGAGGAAATTCCAGAGACTGAATCCTTATGGCAGGGTGAGTGCTTTGTATTTGATGAACGGGTTACCGTGAATCATCAGCTTGAAAAAGGCAGCTATGATCAATGTCACGCATGCCGTTTGCCGATTTCAGAAGAAGATAAGTTAAGCGAGTACTATCAACAGGGAATTAGTTGCCCCGCTTGTTATCATGACCGCTCGGAAGAAGACAAAGCCCGGTACCGGGAACGAGAAAAACAAGTGAAATTGGCCGAAATCAGGGGCGAAACTCATATTGGGGATATCAATTGCAAAAGCAAGTGATCACTGCGCTTGATTTATAGTGCTTAGCTTCGTTTTGCTTTCTTTTCCTACTATCTATTTACTGATGGTGCATAGGATGGTGTGAGTGCCCGATACAGCATGCCGTGAATGGTCGCTGAATTGGCTGGAAGCAGCTGCCAGATTCTCCATTTATTTGAGAATCTTCTTTGATATATCTAGCGATAGTTATCATCCACTTACATAACATCACATGACAATATCATTGTGATTTATCACGAGGAATAGATGAAGGTTAAAAATTCTGACAAAACTGAACAGACAAAAGCTTCAGATTATTTTCTCTTTACCAAAGCCTGCATCAAGTAGTCCCTAAGCATACCCATGGATGAAAGCTCGCTAGGTTCAACCGTACCCGCTGCGCCAATTCGCCAATCGGCATAGATCAAACCGACAGCGCGGCCATTGAAAACCAGAGGCAACAGAATGAAAGCATCTACATCCGGCAATGCTTCTCTTAACCAAGCAGGTATACTGGATGCTGACTTACTTGAGGTAATATCCTGGAAAAATACATCGGCTTGTTCGCCAGCGACAAATGACACATCGGTCGCATAAGCCTCTGGAAAAATAAGCATCGGCAGCGCTTCCGGCATCCTATTACCAAAACCTACCTTAGCTTTGAACATCCCGGAATCAAAAAAAGTAACCACGCGATTAAACCCCATGCTCGCATAAATGGTTTCAAGAACCATACTCAGCCCACTATTAAAGTCTATTCCTTGCGTCAATGCGGCACTGAAATCTTGAACACTGACTGCCAGTCGTTCACAAGAGTCGTTTGGCTTACCAGGATTCTTCCCGCTTTCAGGTTTGACAGCAAGCTCCGGGGCCATACGCTGAGCCAAATCTATTGCATCCATGATATCTTCATTGGAAATCAGCAATGACTCACTATAGTTTGATACAAAATGCTTTAAATCCTCTCTACTGCTATTGTCAGCAAGCATAGATGCGGTATCTCTGGCAAAATTGGCCATAATCTTTAGCCAATCTGCTGAACCCGGCATGCTGGTTTCATCAAATGTGGCTGAACTTGCCATGCTATTGGCTATTCTCTTTGGCAGCCGCCAGTTCCTGGCAATTTCTTGTGAAATTTCATTAGTCGTCACGCCCATAACCTCGAGCGTTACGCTGTCTTCACTTGCTTGATCATTCCGTACAATTTTTTGAATCTGTGACCATTCCTCAGGAAAGTAGAATACCAGCATGATGCGCCCCAAATGATGTAACAGGGCACAGACCACTGCTTCCTCACCGTTGACCATATTTGATTTAGTCACAATGATTCGCGTAATATCACCGGCCAAAATTGCTTTTGCCAGTTCCTCGCGAGCCTCTACAGAATCTGGCGCAGCAGTTGAAAGCATATCAATGAAACGGATACTGAGCGCAATATGTGCAATCGCATCCAAACCGAGGACTACTGCTGCCTGAGTAATCGTTGTGATCTCCCCGCCCATACCGGAATACATCGCTGAATTGGCTAATCGGATTACTTTCTGGGTCAAGGTAAAATCGCTTAGAATCGCGCTGGCGATGGCTGCAATATTTTTATTTTCGTCCTGCATTAGCTCATCAAGATGCTGAACGGACTGAGAGAATGCAGGAAAATCACCTTTCTCGGCCATGCGTTTCGTCAATAGCACGAAAAAATCATCTTTAGCATTTTTGTGCATCGAAATTAATTCTGTCATGCCATGTGTTGCTCTCTAAACATTTCAGAATTTACCGGCCTGCCGGTCAGATATCCTTGTATCAGGTTACACCCTTCCTGCCTTAAAAAACCCAATTGCGCATCATTCTCCACTCCCTCAGCCACCACCAGCAGATTCAATCCTTCTGCCAAGCTTAGAATCGTGCCAACAATGGCCATATCTTCAGCGCTATTAATCACATCATCTACAAAGGATTTGTCAATTTTCAATACCGATAACGGAAATTTCTTTAAATAAGCCAGTGATGAATAACCAGTACCGAAATCATCAATTGCGATTTTTATTCCTGCTGCGTGCAGCTGAGCCAGAATAGCCCCTGATTTTTGCGGATTATCCATTAACACGCCCTCCGTGATCTCCAGCATCAGGTTTTCCGGCAATAATCCGGATTCACTCAATGCCGCATCAATCATTTCCAGAAAATCTTCCTGTACAAATTGACGCGGCGATACGTTAACTGAGATATAGAAATCTTTGAGACCGGCTTCCTGCCACTGTTTCGCTTGATGACAAGCACTGCGCAAAGCCCAAGCACCGAGAATCTTTATCAAGCCGCTGTTTTCCGCCAACGGAATAAATCTCATCGGTGAAATAAAGCCGTGATTCGGATTTTGCCATCGCATCAGCGCTTCAGCACCTCGCAATTGGCCGGTTTGCGCACAAAAAATCGGCTGATAATGCAACATGAACTCACCATTCTCAATACCCTCATACATGGCTGACTCAAGCGATAAATCACTTCTCTCAGTATCATCAACCTGGTCGCTATAAATATTCCAGTGATTTTTACCCTGTGTTTTCGCTCTATACATTGCCATTTCTGCGTTTCTATATAAGTACACAGAATTATCGCCGTGCTCCGGGTACATTGAAATGCCTAGACTGGCACTGATATGTAAAGTATGTTCACGGATACGGAAAGGCCGTTGCATGGCTGTCAATACTTTCTTTGCGATCAATTCAATATTGGCTTGCCCTACTCCCATCATAATCAAGGAAAATTCATCGTCGCTCACGCGCGCAACCGTATCACTATGTCGTACAGAATTCTCCAAGCGATCAGCAACAGCTTTAATTAATTCATCGCCAATGCTATGTCCCAACAAGTCGTTAATTTTCCTGAATCCATCTAAACTTAAAACGATCAATGACAGAAAATTCTTTTCCCGCTGCGCCGCATGAATACTCATACTGATACGATCGTCGAGTAATACCTTACCAGGTAATCCGGTCAACGCATCATGCGTGGAAAGATAAACCAGTTGATTCTCATTATCCTTCCAGTGTGTCGCGTCAAATGCTGCAATGAAATACTCATCTTCTGGCAACTGAAGTACATAACAATCTACCCACACCGGCAATACCCGCTGACGCAGAAGACGGCAAACAAAAGTCTGCTTTTCTCCGCTATGCTTCGCTTTCTCCAGAACTTCTATAAATGGCGATCTATCTTCAGGGTGGATGAGAAATTCGATAGACTCCTGCAGCAACTCTGCAGGTAATTGCAGAAATGCTTGTGACGATGTGGATGCTTGCTGAATAACCCCATGCGCATTAATGCGCACGGAAAAATCACTTATACATGAAAGTAAATCGTAAGAAGCCTGTGAATTCACTATGAAAAAACCCCCTATCGGCCGGCAACTTAGTTGAGTCTGAAAGCTGCCTTATAATTATTCACACATACCCGATTGATATCTTGGCAAATACAACAACACCAATAACTTATGGAACAATCCCATTACCGCACTGAATGATTGCTGACTAAAAGTATGAATGATCAAGTTTCACACCGCTTCCAGAGACATTTCAAATACGCATGCGGTGCAGTGTCTCTTACGGCGTGCAAGTCGATTCACTTGAGGTTTGACTATACAAGTATGGAAATGAAGGTTCATCCGGCAAGTGCGTACGGGAAATGCATGTTGAAATAAAGGAATTAAAGGTTGAAATTATCTCTGATTTTCAACGAAGAGGTTTTTCAACAGCGACCAGGCACCCCGCCGGCCTTGGCTAAAAAAGAATGCCCGGGATGAGCATGAACAATACCTTAGCGCTTAAATAAACGCCAATTTCTTGGAAGACTTAGGGCTTATAAGTTCTCTTCGACATACATTCAGCAGGAATTTACATTGTGACTTTCCTCACAAAACTTTTGTGAAAATTCATACCAGCTATTAAGTAGTCCTCCTCAAATCCAATATAGAGATAACACTCTGCGTCCTTAAAGTGCTTCAAAAATGCCTGCTGCACCCATGCCGCTGCCAATGCACATGGTTACCATGCCATACTTTTGTTTATGACGACGCAGCCCATGCAGTAGCGTTGCCACACGAATAGAGCCGGTTGCGCCCAACGGGTGGCCCAGTGCAATCGCGCCGCCCAAAGGATTCACTTTACTTCGATCCAATCCCAGATCATGAATCACAGCAAGGCTCTGCGCAGCAAATGCTTCGTTCAACTCAATCCAATCCAGATCATCCAGTTTGATACCGGTTTGCGCCAACACTTTGGGTATGGCTTTAATAGGTCCAACGCCCATAATCTCCGGCGGCACGCCCGCCACTGAAAATCCGACAAAACGCCCCAAGGGGGAAATATTAAAACGTTTCATCGCCGCTTCGCTCATCAACACCACAGCACCCGCACCATCGGACATCTGTGAGCTGTTTCCTGCGGTCACAGAGCCTTTGGCAGCAAAAACCGGCCGTAATTTAGCCAGCGCGGTCAGATTCGTATCGGCGCGCGGGCCTTCGTCCGTATCTTTGACAGCAATCTCTTCATGCACTTGATGTGTGATCAGGTCAGGACGTTTCTCGTCTACCCGGTACGGTGCGATTTCCTGTTGAAACTCACCCGTTTCAATGGCTTTTAAGGCGCGCAGGTGGCTGGTCAAAGCAAACTCATCCTGATCTTCCCGCGACACTTTCCATTGTTCGGCCACTTTCTCGGCAGTCATACCCATGCCATAAGCAATCGCGACATTTTCCTCATGTTCGAACATGGCCGGATTCATGGAAACTTTATTGCCCATCATCGGCACCATGCTCATGCTCTCCGTACCCCCGGCAATCATCACGTCCGCTTCCCCTAGCCGGATACGATCCGCTGCCAGTGCAACGGATTGCAGACCGGATGCACAGAAACGATTGACCGTCATACCGGCCACACTGTTTGGCAGACCCGCCAATAACAATGCCACGCGCGCGACATTGATGCCCTGCTCCGCTTCCGGCATGGCGCAACCGACAATCACATCGTCAATCGCTGCCGGGTCGAGTCCTTCGCATTGTTTCATTACAGCATGCAACACATGCACCAGCATGTCGTCGGGACGCACGTTCTTGAACATACCGCGCGGTGCTTTGCCAACCGGTGTCCGTGCAGCAGCTACAATATAGGCTTCTTGAGTTTGCTTAGTCATTGGTTTCTCCGTGGATCGTCGATCTTGGAATACGTCTAAAGTGAATCCTGCCGTAAATTTAGTTTCTCAGTGGCTTACCGGTTTTCAGCGTATGCTCGATACGCGCTTGAGTCTTTTCGGTTGCTAGCAATTCCATGAAAGCAGCGCGTTCCAGTTCCAGGAACCAGTCTTCATCGACCAAACTGCCTGGTGTCAGATCACCACCGCACATCACATGTGCCACCTTATTAGCAATCAGATTATCATGCTCGGAGATAAATCCACCTTCACGCAGGTTAACAAGCTGACTCTGGATCGTCGCAATACCGGTATTACCCGCCACCGGAATTTCCCGGACTCGCAATGGCGGGCGATAACCGGCTTCGGCTAACGCCAGCGCCTGCGCTTTGGCGACATGCAGCAACTCAAAACGATGCATCACCACGGTATCAGCAAGGCGCAGATAACCCAATTCTTTCGCTTGCTCCGCGCTTTTCGCCAATTCCGCCATTGCCACCGTCTGGAAATAATATTTCAATTGCGGAAAAGGATCGCCGTCTTTGGCATTTTGCGCGGCTCTCATGGCAAACTCTTTACACCCGCCTCCAGCCGGCAACAATCCAACGCCCACTTCCACCAAGCCGATATAACTTTCCAGTGTAGCCACGGCGCGGTCACAGTGCATCACAAATTCACAGCCCCCGCCCAAGGCTAATCCATCCACGGCGGCAACGGTCGGAACCATCGAATAGCGCAGCATCTGTGACGTTTGCTGAAACTGTTTGATCATCCCTTCTACCTCGGCCAATTTCTTGGCCATTAACACATCGGCGAGATCCAGTTCACGCGCCACTTGCAGCACGGTCGCCTGGGTCGACTTCCTTAATTTCTTTAAGAATGACTGAAAAGCGGTGGGCGGCTGATGTGGAGCAGGTGGCGCGCTGCCATGCGTCGCATCCGGTTTAGGTCGCTCAGTGGCTTTCTGTAAATTAGCACCGGCTGAGAATGGTGGCTCCGTTTGCCAGATCACCAAGGCGCGCCAGTTTTGCTCGGCTTCTTTAATCGCCTGTTGCACACCTTCTAACACATCCACACCTATCGTATGCATTTTGCTCTTGAAGCTGAGAATGGCGATTCGATCGCCGGTATGCCATAGCCTGACAGCATCGGTTTCAAAGATAGTTTCGCCGTAAACCGCTTCCTCACCGATTAGCCGGTCTGGAAAAAGCTGGCGTTGATACACCGGCAGTTTTGAACGCAGTTGTGTTTTTCCGGATATCGGGGCAAAAGAGCCTTGCGCTGTGTGCACGCTTTGCGTGCCGCTTTCGGCAATTGCCATCACCCATTGCGGCAATGGCGCTTGGCTCATGCTTTTACCGGCCGCTATATCCTCTTGAATCCAGTCGGCAATCTGTTTCCAGCCAGCTGCCTGCCAAATTTCAAAAGGTCCCTGATTCCAGCCAAATCCCCAGCGCACGGCCAGATCCAGATCGCGCGTATTATCGGCAATCGTTTCCAGTTGCACAGCGCAATAATGAAACAAATCGCGGAAAATTGACCACAAAAACTGCGCTTGCGGCTGCTGACTATTGTGTAATGCAGCAAACTTTTCAGCCGGGCTGCTATATTTCAACAAACGTTTCAGATCCTCGTCCACTTCCGCAGCCGATAAACGATAGGTTTGTTCTTCCCGATCAAGTACATGGATTTCATTCTTGATTTTCTGATACACCCCGCGTTTAACTTTCTCTCCCAACGCACCAATCTCAATCAATCCTTGCAGCCAATCCGGCACGGCAAAATAAGGATGCCAAGGATCTTCCGGTAAAGTATCGCGCATGGTATTGATGACATGCGCCAAGGTATCCAGACCCACGACATCCGCGGTGCGGAATGTAGCGCTTTTGGGGCGGCCAATCAGTCCGCCGGTTAGCGCATCGACCAAATCAAAACCAAAATCAAATGCCCGGCCATGATGCATCGTCGCCAGCAAAGAGAACACGCCGATGCGATTGGCAACAAAATTCGGCGTATCTTTGGCACGAATCACGCCCTTGCCCAGATAAGTCACTAAAAATTCTTCCAGGTGATCGAGCATTTCCGCATCACTGGTTTTGCAAGGAATCAATTCCACCAAATGCATATAGCGTGGCGGATTGAAAAAATGGATGCCGCAGAAGCGGTGACGCAATACTTCCGGGAAAGCCTCGGCTAATTGGTTGATTGACAGCCCGGAGGTATTACTCGCGAAAATGGTTTGTTCACCCAGGTATGGGGCAACTTTGGTGTATAAATCCCGTTTCCAATCCATGCGCTCGGCAATCGCTTCGATCACCAGATCACAATCCTTCAACAATTCAAGATGCTGATCATAATTCGCTGGCTGAATACAGGTTGCTTTGGCTTTGACCGATAGCGGTGCCGGTTCCTGTTTTTTGAGTTTCTCCACCGCCTTGCTCACATTGGCGTTGGGATTATCCGCATCACCCGGCAACTCAAACAACAATGTTTCGATGTTTGCATTCACCAGATGCGCCGCAATCTGCGCCCCCATCACACCAGCCCCCAGTACCGCCGCCTTGCGCACTAAAAAACTTTTATCAGCCAATTTCGCCTCCTGCTTGATCCGGTTATGGAATAAAACCTTGTTCATGCCGCCTATGGCCGAAAGAGTACAAGCATGAGCCCTAAAGCGCAAGCTTGTATGATTACAAGATTATGAATAGTGCTTGAAGCGCCTCACGTTGTCAGTACCCTGCAAGTAGAAGCCATCAACCCCAGACTGTTGCAAATTGCTCTGCATTGAAACCCACCGTCGCGCGTTCTCCGTCGGTGATCAGCGGTCTTTTAATCAAACGGCCATTGCTCGCCAGCAAAGCCAGAATCTCCCGGCTGGATAGCGCGGGTAATTTTTTCTTAATTTCTAATTCGCGGTATTGCACACCACTGGTATTGAAAAGTTTGTTCAGTGGAACATTGGCGCGCTCGACAATGGCAGCAAGTTCCACTCCTGTTGGGGGATTTTCTGTAATATCAATAAATTCGTAAGCAATCTCAGCTTGCCGCAAAAATTGCTCCGCCTTGCGGCAAGTACCACACTGTTTATAGCCATACAATTTGAGCATGTGTCGTGACCTTAGTATTCAAAAGAAATGGAGCATAGAATTTTCATTCACCACCTTTGGGCCCCCAGAACACGACCCAGGTAGAAAAATCCGGTGAAAAATTCTCGAAACGATGTTCGACATGGGCCGCCACAAAAAATACCATACCCGGCTCAAACTGATGGTGTTCACCGGCCACCACAATCTCGCCATGACCGGAATGGATAAAATACAGCTCATCTTGATCGTGCGGCGTTTGTATATCGGTATCCTTGGGTGCATAGACCTCAACCGACATCGAACCATGCGCAAACGCCTGAGCAAACGGCTCACCCATCGGCCATTCCGCACTCGCCTTGCCCGGTATTTTCTTCAAAACATCTGCTACAGTTGATTTCATCATTTCTGCCACCCCCATGATCTAGGGCGCCTCTAAAAATTCAAAGTTCCAAACAAAACGAGGCGCGAGCAAAAAATGGTGACGCAGCATATAATTGATATGTAAGGAAACATTTTTTGTGAGCAACAAAGTGTTGTGACGAAATTTGGATTTATAGAAGTGCCCTTTACTTGTAAATGACGCAAGTATAAATGAGACCGGTATGCGATACCAACGGGTGCGACACAATCACAACAGTTTCAAGGCCTGCCTGAAAACTGTTAACTATTTTAATTTACAATCAACTCATACCCCATTAACCCTGCATTTTAGGAATTACACTCCTAATATACAAATATGATCAGGCGATAAAAATATACCGAACTGAAGGACACTTCTAAAATTTCAAAGTTTTAAACAAAACGAGGCACGAGAAAAAATGGTTACGCAGCATATGCACGATATCTAAGGAAACATTTTTTAGAGTAACAAAGAGTGTTGTGACGAGTGTTGTGACGAAATTTGGATTTTTAGAAGTGCCCTGAAGGATCTACTGGATATTTTTCCAGCTGTAGCGCTATTGGGACCGCGGGCAAGCGGGCAAGACGACTCTGGCACTGGAGATAGCCAAAGACTTTATTTCTGTCTACCTGGATCTGGAATCGGAAGAAGATCTCGCCAAGCTTGCCAGTCCGGCTTATTATTTGGAAAGTCACAAAAACAAACTCGTTATCCTGGATGAAGTTCAGCGCATCCCGGGAATCTTCCGGGAATTACGCGGCATTATCGATAAAAATAGAAGAACGGGAAAACCAACAGGGCAATTTTCATTACTTGGTTCCGCCTCGATTGATCTGCTGAAGCAGTCGGGAGAAACGCTGGCTGGCCGTATTGCATACTGAGAGCTGTCGCCCATCACAGCGTCAGAATATCCAGAGAACATTGATCAACTCTGGCTACGGGGCGGCTTCCCCGACAGCTTGCTTGCGGCCAGTGATCAGAAAAGTTTGTTATGGCGCAATCACTTCATTCGCACGTATCTGGAACGCGACATTCCGCAACTGGGGCCACGAATCCCTGCTGAAACCCTTCGCCGTTTCTGGACGATGCTAGCGCACTTGCAAGGTTCCTTGTTGAACGCATCGCATATTGCGGCCTCACACCGGGTGTCGATGGCAAAACGATCATGAGCTATCTTGACCTTATGATTGATCTACTGCTAGTCAGAAGATTGCCGCCGCTGCACAATAACCTGGGAAAACGGCTGATCAAATCACCGAAAGTCTACATTCGGGATAGCGGTCTTCTGCACGCTTTGCTCGGAATAAACGATAAAGAAGCCCTCCTCGGGCACCCTGTCATCGGCATGAGCTGGGAAGAATTTGTAGGCTATGTAGCAGTTAATTGTTGAATTTCCCAGCTATCTGATAACAAACGACTTTTTGGCCACTATAAAATAACATAACTTCATGATTAATAAGTAATCATGTAATTTTACAAATAATTTTCAACAATTAATTGTGACAGAGCCAATTTGTAATTGAAAATATCCTGAATACTATCGATCAGAATCAGGATAAGCCTTATTTTTACAGAACTTCATCCAGCAATGAGATCGATCTAGTGCTGGAAAAATCAGGAAACGAAACATGGACCATCGAAATTAAAAGAACGTTTACCCCTCAATTTACCAAAGGACACCGGCTCGCAAGCCAGGATATTGCAGCTTCAAGAAACTTCATCATTTATCCCGGCAGCGAACGCTTTCCTTTGGCGGAAAACACTGAGGCATCAGTTTGACCGGTTTTCTGAAGGAAATGGTGGCGTGCAAGTAACGTGCATTAAGAAGAGTGTATCGTTTCGGATGTTTTGCAAGCTGGCCGCTTATGTCTACCCCTACGAATCCTCTAGCAGGCTTCTGAAAAACATATTCGAGGCAGTTGATACCAAGAAAAACCAGACGAAGGGCAATCTCATGTTTCTGCGATCATTGACTTTGACCGACTTTCCAACGGCCTGCTAAATGGAGAACTGAGTTGAATCGGCCCTCCATTTTGCTTGAAGAGAAACAATATTTGGTCGTTTACCTTGACTTGATATTTACTTCTACGGAAGTAAGCACACATTTTGTTGCCTAGCCTAGAGCAGGCTCAAATTATTACTATTTATCTTTTAAGATCAAGGAAAGTATTATGAAAGATTCAATTGGGAAATTATTTATTCGAGATGGCCTTATTTCAGCGGCACAATTGGTTCAAGCAAAAATTAAGCAGAAACAGAGTGGCATAAAATTAGAAGATAGCTTAGTTTCACTAGGCTATCTAACCACTGAGCAAATAAAAAAATTTCTCCATCCAGTCCCGCCTTTACCGTTAAGAATCATTGATACTGGATTAAGCGAAGCTTTCTTAGTGAACTATCTCTAAAGATAGCTTATCAAGAGGCTGGTACTTTCACCATGCAGCGTATTATTAACAAGCTCTGTTTGACTTTTAACATCATTGATGAATTAATTGAATTGCTAAAAGCAGACCAGTTAATCGCTATTCGCTCAGCGGCAAGTTACGGACGTGAAACCCAGGTATTCGAGTTGACCCAGCGTGGTCGGGAAAGAGCGGAAAAGGCTCTCGGCATCAGCCTTTATGCGGGTGCAGCACCAATCCCTCTGAAAGACTACACCCGCATCCTGACACATCAGTATGTCGGGCAAATTGAAGTCGACATGGACTGGATACGTAAATCCCTGAGCCACATGGTCGTAGATGAAAAATTACTAAACCAATTGGGCCCTGCCTTCAGTTCAGGGAAGGCAATTTTTCTCTATGGTCCACCAGGAACGGGCAAATCAAGTTTTGCTGAAGCACTCGGACGGGCGTTGCCTGACCATATCTTTATACCGCACGCAATCGAAGTGGGTGGTCAGGTTATTCGTGTTTATGATCCCGCAATACACTTTAGTGTTGAGGAAGATACCGATGAAGATATACAACTCGATATCACGGCCAATTTAAAATACGATCCGCGCTGGAAAAATGCCGCCGTCCGGTTGTCATGGTAGGTGCGGAATTCACGACCGATATGCTTGATCTGCAATTGGACAGCAACAGCAGGTTTTATGAAGCACCGGTGCAAATGAAGGCTGCTAACGGCGTATTTATTCTGGACGATTTTGGCCGCCAAAAAATGGCGCCCCAGGAAATGCTCAATCGCTGGATTGTTCCGTTTGAACGTGGCACTGACTTCCTGACCTTGCATAACGGTATGAAATTTGAGATACCTTTTGATCAAGTCAGTATTTTCTGTACTAACCTGCGTCCGATGGATCTGGTCGATGAAGCATTCCTGCGCCGTATCCGCCATAAAGTCATGATACCGCATGCAACTGAAGCGGAATTCAGGGAAATTCTCCGCCGTGTTTGCGTCACGCAGGGCATCGACTATAAAGAAGACGTGACCGACTATCTTTTGGACAAATATTACCGGAAAACCGCGAGAGCGCTAGCGGGTAGTCATCCGCGAGATATTATTGATCAGATTATTGACTTGTCGAGATTCTTGAAACAGCCTGCGCTATTCACTGCTGCTACTGTGGATGCAGCAGCAGCGAACTATTTTGTAGAAATGTAGATAATATTCAATCAGGGTAAATTGGCATCGCAAGAATGGGATGCTAATTTACCTTGTCTATCTGAGTTCCATGAGCGCTATGGCCAACCCGGACCGGATCATTTCCGGTGAAATGGTTGTTTTCATGAGAAAAATCACGCCCAAGCAGGATCTTTACCTGAATATCGTGGCGTAGCTCCATGCTTTCAATCAGTCTGGCTTGTTTGGGCAGCATCTGATTGATTTGATGAGCTTCCTGATAACTGTTTGGACGGTAATATATTTCAGTCAGATTCTGGTTGAATGACGGATGATTCGTCAGTCGTGCTTTCGCAAATCCATATTGCTGAAAAAAGCCGGATACTTGCCTGGCCATTCCGGATATGCCGTTGCCATTGGAAACTTCTATTTGAATATCCTTGTTGTCCAATGATCCGGTTATCTCGGGTTGCAAGGCCTCTTTGGATGGCGCCGGATCTGAGGCATCTTTTTCAGCCATTTTATGCGCCGGTGCTTGTGCTGGAGTGATAGCTGGCTGGGAGATTAAAACCTGTGGGGGGGCTGCGGTGTCATCAAGTTTGTTGAAGCTAGCCCGGGTGATTTCAAGTGCGATGCTTGAAGTTTCAGGGGAGGTTGAATCGGACTGGACTAAATTGGGTAGTTCAGTCTTGGCGGCCAGAGCAATTCTTTCATGCGCAATTAACAGATTATGATGCGCTCTTTTGTTTTCGGGTCCAACAGCAATGCTTTTTCTAGCGCTTTGGCTGCTTCAGCTTCATTTCCATGCACTAGGTAAGCGTAACCAAGATTATTGTATAAATAGGTTTCCCGGGATGAAATCTGAATGGCCTTGTGCAGGTGCTGCAACGATAATTCGTGCTGACCCAGGATGGAATATATCACGCCCAATCCATTGAGAACTTCAGCATAATCAGGTTTTGCCGCAAGTGCTTTTTCATACGCAGCAATGGCTCTTGGGTAATCCACTTTGCCCTGGTGGTACCGTCCTAACAAATACATAATTCTGGGGCTGGCATTGGCATGCCTTATATTCGTGACGGGCTTGATTTCAATACCTGCCATTGATTGATCTTTCTGGGTAAAAGCGCATCCATTCAAAGCGAGTGCACAGCCGATTACCCAAGTGAGCCGTTTTATCTTGAACATGGTTTTTTCTCCTGATACTTCACACGATGATGCTTCTAAACAATTGTCTGAACTGATTTCAAGTCCGGCAAACTCTTAGGGCTGCCTAGGTTCTTGCCATTGTCCGCATGGCTCGTTCTGACTGCACCCCATTTGCTGGTATACGGATTTCAAGTTATTGCGCGCATGTATATTTTCCGGATCGAGTTGCAAGGCACGTTCAAATGCGCCTGCCGCCTCACTGTTATAACCTCGCTTTAAAAACGCATAACCTAGGTTGTTGTGTAGTGAAGATACCATCGGCGCCAATCTGGTGGCTTCATTAAAGAACTGCATTCCTAATTCATCTTCACCCAATGCGAAATAGATTATGCCCAGATTATTGTATGCTTCGTAATGGTCTGGCGCCAGTTCGATGACTCTTTCATAAGCATTAACTGCTTCAATCAATTCATTCTTTTTATGATGCTCCCGACCCAATTGAAACAACTCCTGAGCTTGGGCCAGACGGGCATCTTGCGGTTTTTGCTGCATGCCGGTTGTCTCTGTATTTTTTTGCTGAATGGCCGTGCATCCAACCATTAAGAATATAAAGCTGATGAGTAGAATGAATTGCCTTAGTTTACACATAAGTTCACGACTCCTTTAATTGCCTGACATGGTCGGTAATAGAACTCGAACAATATTGATAACCGCTGGCCCGACAATAACCACCAGCAATGCTGGAAAGATAAAGAAGATTAACGGGAAAAGTAGTTTGAGCGCTATTTTTGCTGCGGCTTCTTCTGCGCGTAGGCGTCGTTTAGTGCGCAGCATATCGGAGTGAACGCGTAACGAAGAGCCGATACTGGTGCCAAAACGATCGGCTTGTATCAGCATGGCGACCAAGCCTTCTATTTCTTCAACCCCAGTTCGCAGTGCCAAATTTCGTAATGCCTGTTCACGGCTTCTGCCTGCACGCATTTCCAGATTGACCAAATGAAATTCCTCGGCTAAGGGCACACATTTCATGCGCATTTCTTCGCCCACCTTTTCATCGCTGCATCCAGTCCTAGCCGGCTTCAACACAGATCGTCATGAGATCAATAGCATCCGGAAAGTTTTCAAATAAGTCGCGTTGACGTACTTCTATAATACGCGCCAGAATTAGATTGGGAATATAGTAACCAATAGCAGCCAATACGAGAAAGGAGAGTAGATAAGCATTACTGGTTAGTTCCAAACGGCCAATCATTCCGAAAAGAAAGAAAATGCCAGGAAAAACCAATGCCAATAATGTTTTTCCTCCAAAATAAAAAATGGGACCGATTGCCTGCGATACCCTGCATGCATGAAACGGCTGCGTAATGCGGAATTTTCCCAGCCTTCGTTTGGTAAGGACAGTGAAGCAAATGGGCCTGTGAGCTTATTGATTGCTCCTTCCCATTGACTGGTTTCGTTGACTGTTGACTCGGAATTTTCTGATGCAATTTGATCCAGGCGGGATTGAGCCGCACTGGGCGTCAATAACCGAATCAATACAAAAACTGAACCAGCTACGGTGATAAAAATGATGATTAAAGAAGCTATTTGAATCATTGTCATTATGGGTTGCTCCAGATTACACTGTAACTTCTATATTAGTTACTGGATGAAATTGTTATACCAAACTTTCTATAGACATAGATTAAATATAATCAAAACTTGCGATAGCTATACGCGGATCTTGATAATACGCCACATGGCAAATATTCCGATGACCATCATCGTCAGTGAATAGCCAACAAGAAAATGCCCTAGCGGATCGGTAAATAATAAATTCAAGTATCCTGGATTAACAAAATGTATTACCGCTGCCAAGGCAAAGGGTAAGCAACCAAGAATCCAGGCGGATAGACGCCCTTCGGCTGACAGAACACGGATGGTTCCTAATAATTTCAGGCGTGCACGAATCAAGCTGCTGATGTTTTCGAGTAATTCCGCCAGATTACCGCCACTCTCACGTTGAATGAGTATGGCAATGACAAGATAGCGCAGATCAGTAATGGGAACGCGTGTGCTTAAATTCATGAGCGCATTTTGCATTGAAATTCCAAAATTGATTTCCTCAAACGTTATGCGGAACTCATTTGCAATGGGTTCAACACTTTCTTCTGCGACTATTTGCAACGCTCCTGATAGCGCATGACCCGCTTTTAAGGCGCGTGACATTAAATCAATGGAATCAGGCAATTGCTCTTCAATTTTTAATAAACGCTTGTGGCGTGAAGCAAAAACTATCAGTAGAGGGTATTGCGCCCGTTATTACTAGACAAAGTAATAAAAAAGCAGAATGTAGATTAAGCAGTGCTGCGATCAATAAGCCGCCTAATGCGGAGATGGCTGTATAGCCAAGAAAATTGGCAACGATGGCTGCAATCCCGACTGGATCAATAAGCGGTCGAGAGCATGAATCCTGGGTAGTTGTAACAGTAATCGTTCCAGCTTTGCAGAGTCACTCAATAATCGCTGCTTAACAAGATCCTGCTCGACACCGCCATGCCAACCAGCCGATATTGCTTGCAACCGTTTTTCGATACGCACAGCTTCCGGACTTCTATGCGCGCTCCAGGTTAGATAAAGGCCTTCCAGGAATAATACGACCGCAATGAATGCCAGCGCTATGAACAGATAATAAAGATAGTCCATTTTGGCCACGGACCTCGTTATTTAAGAATTCTGGTTGGATCAAACAATTCATCACGCAGAGGCACGCCGAATTTTTTCAGGCGCTCGGCAAACTTAGGGACGAATACCGGTGGCATGGAAGTGTCCTGTATGACGCCAAACTCATCGGTGCCAGTTTGCGTGAATGTAAAAATCTCCTGCATCGTGATGATATCGCCCTCCATGCCTGTAATTTCCTGGAGACTCAGTAGCTTGCGCTTGCCATCGGGCATGCGGGAAACCTGCACGACGACCGAAATGGCGGAGCAGATTTGCTGCCGGATTGCTTTGGCAGGCAGGTTCATTTCCGCCATGTTGACCATGTTCTCGACCCGGCTCAGTGCATCGCGTGGCGTATTGGCATGCACGGTTGCCATAGAGCCTTCGTGACCGGTATTCATGGCCTGCAGCATATCCATCGCTTCCGCACCGCGAACCTCACCAATGATCACGCGATCCGGGCGCATGCGCAGGCTGTTCCGCACTAAAGCGCGTTGCGTCACTTCACCTTTGCCTTCCACATTCGGCGGGCGCGTTTCGAGACGAACCACATGGGGTTGCTGTAATTGCAATTCTGCAGCGTCTTCAATAGTAACTACACGTTCCGAATGCGGGATAAAGCTGGACATGATATTCAGTAAGGTAGTTTTGCCGCTACCGGTGCCGCCGGAAATCAGAATATTGGATTTGCTCTTGACCAGCCCTGCAATCACTTCAGCCATCGCGGGCGTCAGCGATTTGTAATTGATCAGATCATCCATTTTGAGCGGCACCACTGAGAAACGGCGAATAGATAGCAGAGGGCCATCCAGCGCCAGGGGCGGGATAATGGCATTGACACGCGAACCATCGGATAACCGGGCATCGACCATGGGGCTGGATTCATCGACGCGGCGGCCGATCCGGGAAACGATGCGATCGATGATTTTCAGCAAATGCCGGTTATCGGCAAAATGCACATCGGTTAATTCAAGCTTGCCACGGCGTTCCACATACACCTGATTATAGGTATTGACCAGGATATCCGAGATGGTCGGGTCTGCGAGCAAAGGCTCCAGTGGCCCCAATCCCAGTACTTCATGCTGGATGTCTTCAACCAGGCGGTTTCTCTCGCTCAGGTTGAGCGGCGTTTCTTCCTCGTTCAGTAATTGTTCTACCAGCGTTTTGATCTCGCTTATCAAACGATCAGTTGGTAATTTTTCCATCGCCGTCAGATTGACGCGATCAAGCATTTTCTGGTGTATCCGGGATTTGATCTCATGATAGGAAACCTTTTCATGCGATATGTTTTTTTCCATGACCAGTGTCATGGCTTCGTCCGTATTCGTATTTCCCCAGCTCTGCAAACGGTCGCGTATAGACATGATGGCTGATTCCTATGACAAAAGTTAAATAGTGGTAGAGAACTTAGTGTGCAAATAATTTTTTGAGCCAGCGCCCTTGATCCTTAGTACTTTGGTTTAATTCACCGCTAATTTCCAGAAGTGCCTTGGCAATCGGGCTGCGTGGCGCAAGTTTGAACACAGGCACGCCATGATTGACCGATTCATCGACTACGGAAAAGTTGTTGGGAATCGATTTAAACACAGGAACTCTCAAAGTATTTTCAATGTCGTCCAGCGTGATTTCACTGTTTCTGTCATGCCGATTCACGATAACCTGTAACTTGTTATCGCGGTACCCTAAGGAATGGAATATGGTAATCAGGCGCTTGGCATCGCGGATAAAGGGCAGAGTTTGTTGCAATACCGGGAAAATCGTATGTGCTTTATCCAATGCCTGAATTGATACCGCATCCATACGGCGGCTGATATCCAGAATGACATAATCGTAATTGTTAATAGCAACCTGTAATAACGGATTGACGTGCTCCGGTTTAATCTCCGTAGCTTTTTCAGGTTCATTGGGAGCCGGTAAAATACCCAGATTAGGCAGAATATGAATCATGCTGGAAGCCAGAAATGCGCCATCCAGCCGATGAATCTGCCGTGTTACATCAGCGATGGAAATAGACGATTTGCTGTCACTTAGAAATAATGCGGCATCACCTAATTGCAAGTTGAAATCAATCAGGGCAACCCGTTTATTTTCCTGCGCAGCCAGTATATAGGCTAAATTCGTGGCCAGGAATGTAGCGCCGCTGCCACCCTTGCAAGGAACAAAAGCGAGCACTTTGCCTTTGCCAATGGGCATGCTGGCTTGCTTGATCCGTTGCTGAAATCGTTCCACGGCGCTCAGTAATGATTCACGGGAAGGTGGTGTTGGCAGCGCTTCACGCACACCTACTCGCATGGCCTCGATAAGTCTTTCCGGAGACTGGATGGAGCAGAGCATGATGATGCCGAGACTTGGGAAACGGGCGGTTACGTTGCCGAGCACCTGCAGTTCGCTGGTTTCATTGACGGAGCTTTCCAGTAACAGCAAATCGGGATGTTCCTGTTCGGCAACTGCAGGTACCTGGTGTATGTCACCATTGATAGTCAGAATCTTGTGCGGATTTTCTGCATTCGAATTGTGAAAGAATGGATGATTGATATCCGATTCCGTTAAAAATTGTCTTATGTTATCCAGAATTTGCTGGCTTTGTGAGATGGCGGCAATAATCACTTTTCTTCCTTTAATCTTGGTTAGTTTCTAATTGCAAACCGGATTGTTGAGACTCGACATGCTTTCTCGCGGCAAGGTTGTTGAAAACGCGGGCATGTTGAAATTAATCGGTATCAACGGCACAAGAGACTGAACAGTTAAGTCCGTCACACTGACAGTGACATAGCTGCACGTATTGGCATCACAACCCCGGGCTATATGTGACGTTAATATTGCCCGGGTTCAGGAAGCCTGCCAATGATGTCATCCTGGTTGTGATTGCACTGTCATCCTTATCGCAGACTACCGCCAGACGGGCGCCCAGGCGGGTGGCTTCGGTCGTTGTGTTCATCATGAATAAAACCCGGCCAAATTCCATGATGCCGAAAAGCACTGTAAACAATATCACGGCGACCAAAGCAAACTCCACGGCAGCTACGCCGCGTTGAGAAGCTTGATGAGCGGAAAAATTAAACCGTTTCATATCTGCCTCATGGTTGCATGAATCGGGCCAAATGGAATGCTGGTGTCGGTATTGCCAAAGAAAACCAGCGGATTGAAAACAAAATTAAAGGTGTAGCCTGTCACGGTAACAGTGACCAGGTTAATGCTGTTACCCGATCCGGTTGTCATCGCTGACGTTGCAACGCTTACCATGCCGGTTGTCAACCCAGATAGAAGCTCGGGCCCTGAACAATCGGCCGTGCCATGCACAACCAGACATTCAGCTTCCGCTACATGGGTCGAATAATCGATATCGTCTGCGTCATGTTGTGACAGTAGGCGTACCGCATCACGGACCGTTTTGGTGACGGTATTGTACTGATACATGGCGCGGCCAAATTCAGCGACACCGGCTGCCAATATAATCAATGGAATCAACAGCAACGCCATTTCAATAGCGACAGCGCCTTGCATTTTGTTGCGATTCAATGAAATGTTCTGGATCGTCATGAAAGTAGCCTCGAGTCCGGGATTTACTGTACCAAAGCGGGCACCAATGGACCTATACTGCTCGGCCCACCGACCATACCCGATGACGCGCAGGGACTCTGTGGATCATTGGATTGTCCCAGATATTCAACATACATCCGGCCTGCTCCAGTACCACTGCCGCCTGAATTAAAATTGATCGGATGCAACATCAATATACATGCCCAGGACAATACAGGCGCAGTGGGTGCACCGGTATCCAGCACATTACAGTCAACTACGGCTACAGTAGCCAGTCTGCGATCTGCCCCATTCAGTTGGAGAAACCCTGAATCCTTGGTTACAGACCCGCCTCCTTCAGCATTTAGCCCAGTAGCAGCATCGCCTTGATAAGCAGCAGGAGAGCTTCCTCTATGTGCTGCAAAGTCACTAAATGCATTGAATTGACTGGGCCATGTGACTTCCGTATAGGCAAAACCTGTTTTGTCGGGCACTGCAAATCCCGGTTGTCCCGGAGTATCTTCAACAGGATTCCGGTAAATACCAAAACGGCTATTCCAGGCTCGTGATAATGAAGAAATCACACCGCCTTGCCCCACAATACTTCCAACTGCTGGAAGATTGCAGGCTCCAGTCCCTGTCAATAAATCGCTTAATTCGGATGCACCTCCACCCGGCGGGGAGTAATCGATCCATTTGAATCCGCCCGTTAAATCACCTTTGGGGCCAAGCGCACCCTCTATCCAAGTACCCGGCACCGCTGCTGCTACATGCGCTTGACAAACTCCAGCAGGAACCGCGCACGTTGTCTGCCCAGGAACAAGGCTGGCTACAGCCGTTGCATTGACTTGCTGATTGCCAATTCCCAGTACTTGTATGAACCAATTGGCAATATCGGAGCGCTGAACCGTGCAACGGGCAAATCGCATTGTTAGTGCATTTGCCACCGCGTCTTTGGTCGAATAAGTACCGTTGAGGGTATCACTGAAAGTGACATCACCGGCATTGACCGTGACGGGACTATTCTGAAATTGAACATTATTACTAGTACCCGCCGTTATGCCCGCCGCCTCGGCAAGCGTTAATTGGTTAGTACTGGCGCCCGTCAATTCGCGCGCAGCCGCCAATGCGCAAGCATCGGCGCTGTTCTGCAGTTCCGTTTTGGTCACAAAAAGCTTGCCCAGGTCCAGCACAAGCCCGACGAAACCAACCAGGGCCACCATCGAGAGCGCCACGATAACGGCAACGACGCCGCGCTGTTGATCGATATTCAAGTTGCCATGCAATCTTTTCGAGTCAGGAATGCTCATGTTGCTCATAAATGATTCCTTTCATGATGATAATCAATTTCAACGATGAGATCTCTATGACAATTCTTACCGTGATGAACCGCCGCTGGTTCCCACATCCAGTGCGCCGCGCGCCGGTGCCGGGCGATTGATGTACGATTCACGGTAATTATCGATCATCGCATCGCCTGCCTGGCCATCCACGCCGCGTACCGGCGCGGTATCCAGTGAAGCATCCGGATTGGCTGTCTGCTGCGCTTTTGCCATGCCTAAGGCATTGCCGAATCGGGCATCCAGACGTTTCGGCGGAGAAGTCACGCACGCGGTCAATGCAAGTAAAATCACGGGTAAACACAAGAACATTCGAGCAGGTAATTTTTTCATGGTCATTCAATCCTTATTTCATTTGAAATCCGCTGGGTTCAACGGTACCGCTTGGGTTGTTCGATTTCTCGATCATGTTCACCGGCGCATCTGCGTTGTCTGATGGATCGGATTCTTTTTCCAGTCTTCCTTGCAACAGGAATTCTCCGCGTCCTGGCCGTATGAATGCATCCGTAGGCACGCCATGATCCGGTTGCAGCGGCTGCACCAGACGTGGCGTGACGATGATCATCAATTCGGTTTTGTCCATCAGGAAATCGCTGCTGCTGAATAGCGAACCCAATACGGGCACTTCGCCCAGCATGGGAAAACGTTTGATCTGTTCCTTGAAGTTATCCTGCAGTAAACCGCCAATCGCCAGTGATTGACCATCGCGCAATTGGACAGTGGTCGAGATCCGGCGCGTCTTGAAGGTCGGCACGGCGACAATGGCGCCAAGACCTGTCGAGGCTACCTGCTGGAACGATACCAGCTCGGATACTTCCGGATTGACTCTTAAGTTGATGCGGCCTTCTTCCAGTACGGTAGGTGTAAAAACCTGAAGTTTCACCGTTTTGCACTAAACTTTACATTTTCGCTTAAGCAACCATACGCAATAATGCATCGATAAAAGAATTTTGAATGGGTTTATCTGGTTTAGGGCAAAAGCTAACAAAATCCTTATTGAGCGCAGCCTGAGTAATCAGTTTTCTGACATCGGAAAAGGCAAAGTGACTTCGATTGTTAACAGCGTAACAACGCTGCGGTGTTTTATCAAGGTGATCGGCATAAATCCAGGTTACGGTGGCGGCCATCATGCAGAAGTTGAGATGATTGGTAACGGCATGGTAGTTTCGAGTTTGGCTTTTTGAGCTACCGATTTCCTGCTTGATCTCTTTGAAAGCGGCTTCGATTTTCCAGCGTGCGCCGTAGTATTCGATAATCTGCTCGACGGTGAGATCGAGATCGGTGGTAAAGAGTGCGACCCATTGTGATCTTCGATAGATCCAAACAACGCGCACGGCACATTTGAGTGTTTTCAACATCATGATGTTGTCAAAGGCCAGAACATCGCGTTGTTTGCCGTAGAGGTTAACCGAATAAGTGGTAGCGCGTTCATGGAATTTATTGGCCAGCGTTGTGGCATTGCCCATCTTGTCGCCATACTTTCTGGATCGGCCGAGCTGATGTTTTTGGTGTTCGGGTGGTAACGCAAACAAAGTGGTATTGACGCGCAATCTGGAAAGCATATGACAGTGCTGTCCAACGGTTTTGCGCATCGGTTTAAGCAAGCCGTCGTTTCCAAACCAGCTATCGGTAACGATCAGCAATGGGGTGCCAGGAAAAGCGGCAGAAATTTCCAGCAGCATTTCGATGGCCTGCTCAAATTTGGTTTGAAACGATGGTATCTTGCCCTCAACCCTAACCTTCTTGGTCGCTATCGTTTTTTCCATGTGATAGAAACGAAACGCCAGCGGTAAGCAAGCCCAGCGGCCTTTGACAATTTTTAATAAACCGATGGACACAACATTTTGTGACCAGGGGTATTTCGATTGATTGGTCTTGGCAGCATGATCAAAGAAAGACGCGCAGCCGAAAATCTTTTGCCAGTCTTGGGATTGATGGTGTCATCCAAGGCCAGCAATAGCCGTCCTTTTGTCGTCGGGCTGGGTATCAGAGACCACAGCGTCGTCCAGAGGCGTGACCAAGGCAATTTTGATGAGGCCATGAAGATGTAAAATCGGCGCTGACTAAGCGACAGCCCGAACAATACCTGCAAGCATCGCAATAGGTTGGCGCTGCGTGAAGAAGTGAAATGAGTGATAACAGCCAGGAGCGTATAAACAAACCAGACACCTCGTTCATCGCCTTTGCAACGGTGGTTAAATTCCTACTGGAGGGGGAAGAGGATATTGCGTAGAATGAACATGCGGCGATGCCTTTTTTATTATTGGTTTCAGTTACTTAACAGATGAAATTATAACAAAAACCGTGCGTCGCCGCAATCATATCTTACTGTATTTAAAGGATATATTTCGATTTTTCCCTACTGTCAACAGGGTCGATATCAGTACTATTTTGTCACTCAAGAAAAAATCCCGATAATCCAAAAATTCCAGACAATTGAATCATCGGCTCATAAAAAAGCGTGAAACTCCAGTAAAAACTAACGCGACGCCAGATTGTTTGGCTTGCAGCCGCACTGTGCTGCCGACGCCTGAGGACACCGGGATCATGATTTCGCCGCCGACCAGAAAGCTGGCTTCCTGACCGCTGATGGCCACGATGGTTGGTTCGGCGAGGATCTTGATGACGCTATCCTTTTTTTCCGCATCGATCAGGAAAGCGCCGCCTTCACTGGAGGCAAATGGTAAACCCGTGGAAACCGGATTCTTTCCAAGCAGCAGGCTGGCCGGGCTACCTCCGATTAAACCGCCCATTATCTGAGTCCAGGCGCTGCCTGACTTTCTCAGGGCGCCTTGAAAATCAAAACCCAGTTTTTCGGCTTCGGTCCGGTTGACTTCGGCAATTTTCACTTCAAGCATGACCTGTTGATTGTCACGCACTTGCAGCAAATTGATCACCTTGAAATTGCCAAGGCCCGCGCCTGCGCCATGAGACTCAGGATCATGCTGATTGCCTTGCCGCAGCATTTGCATGCCTTGCGCGCCGCCGCCTTGTCCTGCCCCGCCGGATTGAGCACCGGAGCCTGACGGGCCATCTTGCATATTCATCATCATGTTCAAAACAGAGGTGCGTATAAACGCCTCAGCCAGCGCGATGACCCGGTCTGCCTTCAACGTGTTGGTGACAAAGCCGGATACGATCAATGAATCACCGGCGGCGGTGATTTGGATATCCTTTTCATCCGGCACGATCGCCTGCAATTGATGTTTCAGCGCCGTTACATCCATGAGCACGGTGACATCGATGACCGTGGATTTGCCATCCTGGGTCC
Organism: Nitrosomonas sp.; assembly: GCA_016708955.1. GTDB lineage: Bacteria > Pseudomonadota > Gammaproteobacteria > Burkholderiales > Nitrosomonadaceae > Nitrosomonas. Next base: position 33,001 of record JADJES010000023.1, on the reverse strand, counting down.
ATAGCGTGATATTGGTCATGCCAACGATTTTGCCCAGAATATAGACTTCCCTTGGGCTGATCATCATCACGTCCGCAACACTGGGGCTGCCGACAGAGATACGTTTAATCGCCTGGGGCAGTTTCAGCAGGGTTGATTTTCCCAATGTGACATCCAGCTTTGAGACACCGGTTTGTGCTATAAACTGCTCGGGTAATAGATTCCGCTCCGCAGCTGCGGGAGCGGATTTTGCAAGTTGCACGGTTTGCGCGGCGGCATGTGATTGCACGCTCATGAACAAGATTAAACCAACAGAAAGGAAGGAAAAAAGGTGATTCTTCATGATTGCTTTGATAGTTCTTCGAATGAACAGTGGTTTCATTTATTTTTTCCTTCTGTCAATTTGCTTTCTGATTTGCTGGTTCCCCGGATAATCGCAATCGATTGATAGCCGGGCTCCCTGGAGCGATAGACCGTTTTGGGTTCGGCGGGTGTGGCCACAACAGGAACGGGTTGCTTGAGCAGGTCCTGGATGCGCCTTCCGTTGGTGTCAATATGATCACTGTCGACTTGATTGCGTAGCGCCAGGAAAGGGTGCCGATACTACGCGCGAGATCCAGAACTTCGGCCTGCTCCGGCGTTACCTCCAGCGTTACCGCAGTGACGACCTTGGGCTTGCTATCATCGCGCCCCACATCCTGCGCAACGGCGAGTACCAGGATTTGTTCCAGCACCAGTTTGGAGAAGGGCTTCTGGTTCTCATCCTTGGCGCTGACCAGGATATCCACCCGATTGCCCGGCAATGCAAAACCTGCGACACCGATGACATCATTGACGCGTACCGTAATTGCCCGCTTGCCTTCGGCGATGACTCCGGAAAGTCCGCCGGATGTACCGATCGGCGCCAGCTTGGATTCCAGAACAGGCTCTCCGGTTACCAAATGCGACTTCAACACACGATTTTCCAGCTTCTCGATTTCCTGGAAAGAACCGGCAGGCATGCTACCGCTGGGCCAGTCGGTTTTTTTCAGCATGTCGAAAGTCAACCGTGTGCCGGCATCAATGTCCCGCGTTGCGACAAACACGGCTGATGCATCTACACGCGTCTGCTCATTGATCCATTTGTTAGCGACTGCCACAGCGATCAATCCCAGCGCCAGTGAAACTAATATCATCAAAAGTGCTCGAGTATTTTTCATTTTTGCATTCCTAAAATCTTTTAATCATAGATTCAGCTACACTGCCACTGCCACTGCCGGTAGCTTTAATTTTTTAAAGCCACGAAATAGCACACAGCCAAGCTTTACGGAATTTGTTAATTGGCAATTCCAATCAAGTCATCCAGATTTGATAATTTGATTGTAGTAGATGCTTCACCACGCTCATTTCGCGAAGAGAACGGTAATTCATGGTTAATTTTGTTTTTTCAAAACAACAGGCTTCTAAAGGAAGCCCTGAGCAAGTGTCATTTCGAGCAAGAGCGAGAAATCTATTATGTTGATTATTAAATATTCCTCACTATGCTCGGAATGACAAATGCAAGTTATTCAAAGTCTCCTAAAAGACATAAGGGATAATGCGGTAACGTACCTTCTGCATATAGTTGCGGTACTGCGGATCAAGTGATAAATGCTCTTCTTCCCGGAATATGCGCAAGCAAAGGAACGTCATCATGATCGTGAAAACAATCAGATTGGCGATCGAGGTATGAACCAGAACATAGCCGCCAAAAACCAAAAGATAACTGGCATAGAGGGGGTGCCGGATAATTCCATACATCCACTTGGTTTTAATTTGACGTTTTGCTGCAACGAGCGCAAAGCTTCGATTCAGAGAAATCAAACCGGCGATTTGTAACAGAGTGCCCAATGCGATTAATACTTCAGCTTGCGGTAAAACTCCCTGCTCTCCAGGTCTCAAGAAAAGCGGAGCGAACGAGCCAACAATCGCAACCATCCAGTCATAAGGAATAATCGAGACAGTCTTCGGGTTACTGCGGCAGACAAAAAAAACGATTGTTAACGTTTCGGAAATAATGACCAGTAATAAAGATAAGCTGCTCGTTTCTAAAAATTTTGTGAAATGCGCATAGACAAAAAATACGTATATGGTTGCCATCAGCGCGCCGCTGTATAGATTGAGCCGGCTGGATTGGAGAATTGCAGGCAATGTGCTCATTTTGGTAATCCTGTATGTAGAGTATTTTTTCTAAAATAAAATAGATAACTTTATTTGCTACTGCTTTTCCTGAACTCTTTTAATCAGTACATCACACGATGGTGATTAATGATCAGAAATGTCAGGGTTCCCATAGCGATCGCTATCGCATAAGGGAGTTTTCCGATAGAGCAGGCAGTTGCTTCGGACGCAGAGGAATTGTCTTGCAATAATCTGGATTTATCGATCCGGAGCATGAGCATGAAGATGCGGGTGAGGTTGTTAAGCAATCTGCGCAGCATGCCTTTATGCAGCGAGACAATCAAAGCCAGCACGCCCCCGGCGATTAATGTGCTTAAAAACACACCCAGGATATCGCTGGAGCCTACGAATGCCCCCACCGCAGCCATGAGCTTGACATCGCCCGCGCCCATCATACGCCACATATAAAATGGCAACAGCAGAAGCAATCCGATGCCGCAACCTGCCAGTGAATCGAGAATCCCAACCCCGGCAGGCAGGAAAGTATTCATTGAAACACCCAGTAACGCGCCGGCTGAAACAAGTGTGTTTCGTATGGAGTAGCCGCGATAATCCTGCCACGAGGCTACTAGCAATAGCAGTAATAAAACGCCTATTGTCAGGAAATACATAATCGGTTGCATTTCAAATGTTGACAGGATTTAAAAAGGCCACCCATCTCAGATGAGTGGCCTTCTGATTAAGCCATGCTGTTGTTTTTGTTTAAATAAACAGTAAGAGCCATCTATGCTTATTACAGAGCAGTTACAATTGTGTTAAATGCTGTGTTGATTTGACCGCCAAGAGTTGCCACGGCACCAACAATAACCGCAGCAATGAGTGCAACCATCATGCCGTATTCAACTGCGGTTGCGCCAGCTTCGTCATACCAGAAATTTCTAACTTTCTGCATCATTTTTTCCATGATTTTTTCCTTTTGATCAAATTAATAAAATACCACTAATTTCCCAGACAAATCCGGGCAAGATTATTGTCGGTAATATCTACCCTAAACTTTAATCCTAAATTCCTCAGTTGAAGACTCTTAAATCGCTCAAGAACCCTACTGATTAAGGTTCTTTGAGAGATACATGGCATCACCAATCAGGTGAGATTTTAGTGAAATAATCAAAATCTGCTGAAAGTGTTGCCATGCCTTGCTCTCAGCTTGTTTTCTGTAACTGAGGAGCAGTTAATATTTTAGGCCTGGAACCCTTGATAGTATTAGATTACAGCCATTTTTATCCTAAATTCTAACTGAGGAATTTAGGTTAATCCTATTTTCGGTTCATCCGGCAAGTGCGTACTTTTGGGTTTAACCGACAAGGACATAATTGGTTTCATGCAGCGCCATAATTTTGAGTTTAAAGAACTCGACATCTCTGAAACCATAGGCCATTTTGTGCAAAGTTTTTATCTTGTTGTTGGTACCTTCCAACGGCCCGGTTGATAAACCATTAAAATCGAAATAAGCCAGGATACCTGAGCGGTGTGCTGCAATAGTTTTAGAGAATTGCTTGAGCATGTTGACATCCGAAGCAGCGGCTTTTTTTACCCATTCATCCAATGCATTTTGAGCTGAGAGTTTATCCGGTTGATGCCAGATATTGCGTAACTCTTCTTTCATGTAATAGGCCGTTGCCAAGGGCTCATTGAGCTTTAATGCTTCGTCCAGACGTTGACGTTCATTGCGCTTGTCATCCAGGTTGTCAGGGTTCTTCAGCAACAGCCAGCGAATGCCCTTCAAAACGGGTTTGCCCAACCCATTTTCTGCTTCTCGTTGCAGATCACGACGCAAGTTTTGTCAACTTTTCGTTGAACAGCTTAATAATATGGAAGTGATCGAACACTAGCGTTGCATCTGGGATATTAGCCCGCACCGCACTGATGTATGCTGGCCCCATGTCGGTCGCAACCGCTTCAATCCGTGCACCCGATCGTTTCAAACGCTTCCAAAACGGAATCAGTGCATCGGCACCTTTCCCATTGCCAACAAAAATCACTGCCCCACGTTGAAGATCCAGAACTATCGTTAAATAACCCAGCTTCTTGCCTTGGTATATTTCATCCAGCGCAATGCGTTTTATCTTGGCCAATTTCGGCAACCGATAACGTTTATTCAGATTGTCCTTCTGTATTCCCTTAACCAGATCCCAGCTCACTCCAAGATGGCGTGCTACTGCCTGGATGGTCATGTGCCTAGAGAGATCCAAAACCAATCTTTCGAAAGAACGTGTATAGCGCTTGTGCTCATCAGCAAACTGTATCTTTACCTGACGAACTGCTTGGCATCGGGTGCATTCTACCCGCTGAACTGGAAGGTCGATATAGACTGCTTTTTGACCTACCGGTACTGTCCTGAAGCGTCTAACCAACTTTCCCCGGCAATGTATCTCGCGGCTTTTACATACCGGACATCTCAATCGCCAATGATCCGCTTGTATTGCAACAACTATGACACCCGCAATAAAACAAGTGCTTTGATAAAATAACCAACTATACCAAAGGCGTGATACAGCAAACTGGTCGACATGTTGAAAAAACCTCTTCGTTGAAAATCAGAGATAATTTCAACCTTTAATTCACTTTATTTCAACATGCATTTCTGACTAACAAGTACGCACTTGCCGGATGAACCCTATTTTCCACAGTTGATTCCTGTAATGGACGGACAGCGGCGTTATGCACATGGTGCGGGCTGAACACAGCGATGAAGTCGCTCCCCAGATACTCGGCATGAATAAGATCATCAACGATGAAAGTTTGCGCCGCGCACTGGCACACTTGGCGCCGACCCCACCCAAGTATGTTAGTGAAGAAGAACACCCTACAGAGTGCCCAACCGGAAATCCATCCATTGTTCAATATTTTTTAGAAGCTCAGTGCGCGCGGGCTCTTTTAAAAACAGATGTTGGTGATAATGCAGATTGGGTAGCGCCAAGACTGCGTTATCAGCATGATTCTTCAATGTAGCACGAGAGAAATCCTCATTGCCCCAGGCTGGTGTAATCGGATCATGCGCCGAATAAACCAGATAATAAGGTATTGTGAATTGATCCATTTTACGGCGAAAGCGCACAACCTCTTCTTCAATACCTTTCACGTAACGCAACAGGCTGCGGCGGACGATCCAATTATCGGCGCGTAAGCGCGCTTTTTCTGCCTCACTATCAGTCAGATAATCCGTCACCCAATCCGGTGAAACCGGTGTCAGGAAACTACGCAAGCCCGGCCAGGAAAATACTTCAAACATGCCATCTAATAGGGGCACAGTTATCAATGAGAGCAACTGATTGAATAATAACAGCGGCAAAGGCTCATTCTGCGGATGCAGAAAATGCGTTTCAGCATGAAAAGACAGCTTGATCAATGGATTTGCCACCCACCCACGCCAACCGGGTGGTTCGCTGACAGCAAAAGCCGGTGCCAGAAAAACAATACCCCGCACGCGCTTGGCCGGATCATCTTCTTTCTGGGATTGCATCAGATAAGAAGCAGCAACCAGAGCACCCAGGCTGTGCGAAACAATAAACACAGGCCGTTTTGAATCACTTTGTGTATCGCAGAGCGCAATCGTCTGCCTGAGCGCCAGATCCAGAGTCCTGCGCAGCGGCTCCAGATCATGCAACAATGATTGCGCCAGAAAAGCGTCGCTAACTTCCTGTCTGCCTGCGCCCGCCGCAAGTGCTTGATCCGCCTGTTGCAGTACCGGATTGGACAGGCCGTGCGCGTAGAAATCGAACCCTGCTACAAAAAACTGCCGGGCAAAATAATGCGCCACTTCGCCATAACGCCCGATATGTTCGTTCATGCCGTGAACCAGCAATATGCAGGCTGGCGCTTTAGCGGGTTCTGACGGAACAAGGGTTCGCAGGATCAGCGGCACATTGCCACCAGATTGGCTAATACTGCTTTCATCCCCCCAGCGAGGGTAGGGTTCAGTGACAAACTTCTGATGCACACAACCTGATAACGTCAACAGCATCAGAAACAGGATTATCAGAATTCTAACCCTACCAAATAAGCAAACACCATTTAGGAGCCGAGCGTACTGCCTTCGCGGTACAAACGGCAACTGCTCATTTAAAAAGAATTTTTGATAGAACGCCAGAATCATCATTACAACGAGATGAATTCTAATTAAGTGCATGGTTCGGCTACTTCCCTGCGCAAAAACTAAGCTGCTCGCAATAAAAATTCAACCTTCACGGCTTCATAAGGAAACACGATCGCACCCTCTTCAGTGCGATCGAGTAGACCCGCTTCGAGAAGCGCGACGACATCTCCGTGCACACCTTTCACGTCACGCTCTACTCGCCGTGCAGCCTCTCGAATTGAAATTGGACCCGCACCGCAAAGCGCTTTCAAAAGCTCCCACCGTTTTGCGGTCAACACTTTCCACAATAACTCGGGAGACGCAAAACTGATTCGATCGGATTTTTGTTGCTTATTCGAATTCCAGACTTGGGCAAAGTCAGCCATCGCTTCCTTTGGATCTCGAACGTCAAGAATCACTGTTTTCATAGTTCCACCTCTCGATATCATATTGAAAATCTGCCAATAACTTTTCTGGGCTGGAAAACGTGTACTCGGTTTCCTTCTCACCCCAATGCCGGTGATCGCCTTTCCCTGCCTCGTTGTCATACCGAAGAACACATTCCCCATTAACCACATAGGCAAGACGGTACTTAAAAGTATGTTCAGATTCTGCCAACGGCTGGGTAAGCCGCCAAAGCACGAGTTCGGCGAATTTGTTCTCAGCCAATACTATGCGTTGTCGGAGTAGTTCGGTAGATTTCATGTTGTAAGGTATACCAACACATGACACTGTTGTCAATTACCCCAACACCAGTATACTACACCCAATCAAGCATCTGATTGTGGTTACGAGAAAATTGGAAGTAATAAGCAAAGCGCGTTGTACTGAATTTTTTTGAGTAACCAGTCGCTTTCCCTGCGAACTTCATTCGGCGCAATATTGATTGCGCCCTACTGAGCTAAGGGGCGCACCCTAAAGGAAGTTGCGTAAAATCCCCGAAACGGAATACAAAGCAACCTACCAAAAGGCCCGAGGAAGTCGCGCCCCGCTTTAGCGATGTTAGGCGGCAAGTGCATTACGAACCGGATCCAACTCTGGATTTACTTGTGCGCCAAGGGCTAAGAGCCGTTGAGCCAGGAGGTCTATACGATGCTGACTTCCGGGAAAATCAAAGGAGCAGCGATAGAAATTGCCCCTCGGAACCACTTCAGCAATCTTCTTCCAATGTCGACGAACTGGTTCTAGAACTTCCCCATCTTCATAGATAACCACTCTCTCCGCTGGCGCGTGACGGTCTCCGAATCCATCAAAGATGCGTGGCGAGGAATCGAAGGTGATTGCGGCAATCCCAAAATGAACAGAGATACTTAGCGCGAGTCCACCGCCTAATGAATGCCCTGTAACAGCGATGTTCTTATTCTTGTTCGCCGTCCAATACTTGTGGAACTCTTTCCGCGCTTGAGTATATTGTAAGTTTAAAGGCGGTACCGCAAAATTGGCAAACAAAAAATCTGATCCGCCATCTGTACCCCGAAAGGCAAAAACAACATCATCCGTTTCTCTTTTCTCAAATATATCAAATGCCAATCCCGATAAGGAATGAAGTCTTGTGGGCTCAGTGGTCGGATTCCCTTCCAGATCGACCTGTATCCATCCCAGTTTTTCAACCGGGAATCTGACTCGATCATCTTTGTGATATGAATTTGATGAAAGCATCGCGTGAAGAGCTGTTTTGGCTGCTACATCAGGCGAGATTTCTTGAATATCTGGATGATTGCTCATATTGTTCTCCTTTTGGTTAACGATTCCAAGTGTTTCAGATCATGCAATGCCGCCCCACGTTTGGGTTGAACCAGACACCGGTAAGCCGCATTGGAAGTACAAAAGCTGTTGTGCTATCGGAAGGAGCGTACAGAGTTAATTTTAACAAGAGAAATTGCATTAAACCATACTTACTCAGCCTCCACGTCACACTACGAACTAACCTGCGGAGGCTTGCTGATATAAGCGAATGGGCTGTCAAACACTCTGATTGCGATCAATACCTATCAGTACTTGCAGATCGTTGTGCCATCCGCTAACCGGCCGCTCGGTTGCTGGCAATATATTTCTCGCCCCATTACCGTCTTATAAGCAAATTTCGGACGCTGTTGCCAGGATAGCAACCATTTCTCGCTGCTCAAATGGAAACTATTATCCAATCCTTTGATAGGTTCTGTGCGAACGGCAAGCTGTGGATCCCGTTCGTGGTGAGCCTGTCGAACCATGGATGGCGCCTGATCCGGAGCTTCCTCAACGCCCCCTTGCCTATCACTGCCCAAGGGAAACTGCTCTAGAATATCCCGATAAAACGCTCGCCGTTTCCAGTAATGCACATGAATACCATCCGGCCCAAACCAGACGGGTTCCTGCTCATATAACGTAAAATTCCGGCGCGATGCCATATCAATCAATCCTTGATACACGGCTCGAACCCGGCTCACGGTTTCACTCCGGGGCAATCGGCAGAACGGATAAAAAATATTGCGATAGAACGTATAACGTCGCTCGGACAGATCTTCAATCGAAGCCATCGGCAGATTAGTCACCACAATCTTCGCAGATTGCATCTGCAACTGCTCAACACACCATTCCACCTGTCGCAAAATTTGCTCCGGCGCCGATTCGTACAAAATATCGTTGCCGATATCCGTCAACAGCGCATAGGTCGGATGCACTTCGGCCGAATTCAGTTGCGGCCATAATCCACTCGCATTAATCCCCGGCAATCCGCGCAGCAGCACTTGATTAGCCGATCCATACGCACGTCCATGCCCGATTGCTGCCAAAATCTCACTCGGCCCGCCAAACCGCTGCTGCATCAGATGGGTAACCAGGCGTAGGGATAACGTCAGATTGCTGGCACCGAGCAGGATGATGCGGTTTTGTGGAACTTGAGATGAATGCAAAGCCATTCGCAATGATCCGCCCACTAATCCGGCCGGTGAATCTGGATATTTTGAATCATACGCTTGTAAAACTTGATATCTTCTTGCGATGGGAATTTGCCGAATTTACTCTGATGTATTCTCAATATTTTCCTCAGATCAGCCCATTCTTCACCCATATATACACCGAAGAAACTAGTACTCGGATTAGTCAAATCCGCCATAATCCCATCAAAGCCCTTCCAGTAAACATAAGATATCGCCGCCAGCGCGATCAATTGGGCTTCCCGCCCGTTGGCTGCCTGATCGCTATCCAGTTCACTGGCCCTGCGGCTGACCAAATAACGCAACCGGTTGAGAAATGCCTTGATCGTGCGCGGCGTCGGATCTTTCAGGGCAATCAGCGGATGCCATATTTCCAGTGCTTCAGTAAAACTCTCGGTGTCCTTGACCGGTTCCGGGCCAATCAATGCAATTTTCAGCCGTTGCAGCAGCGGCTTTATCCAGTTCAACCATTCCTTGTCATCCAATTTATTTAACCGCTGCAACAATAAGAAGAACACCATGCAAGCGAGCACTGTGAATAGCGCAAGCGCCATCCCAACCTGTAGCGGCCATTTCTGGAAGTTCTCTTCAGTATAAGCAGGTCTGAATAACTCACCAGTATAAGCAGGTCTGAATAACTCACCGTCTGATGGCGTTGTTTCCTTGGGTTGATCCGCAGCAGTCACCTGTTTTGTAGAAGATTCTGTCGCTGCCGTCTTGTTTTCCCCAGTCATTGCCGGTGACTGAGGTGCCGTAGCGGCTGATTGCTTTTGTTCCTTCTGAGTCTGATCCGCGGAATCGATTCCCAGGTAAATTCCGGCGGCAATCGCCAGCACAAATAGTGATCTTGGAATAAATACGGCTGCAACCTCTAGAATTTTGTCTGCGCGCGCCTCGCGCTTTTCATCGCGGATCATCCTGGCTTCCGCTTCGGATTGGTTACTCAGGTTACCCATCAGTAATGCCCTGATCTGCTCGGTTTCCGGCTTGGGAACCGGCACTTCGATATGGATCAATTTCTGCAAATAGTTCCGTGCAAATCCATTGTGTTGCGCGGTATTGTTTCCGGCTGGATCCGGTTGCGCGTTTGCCGGATCGTTATCGTGTATCTGCGCCGTATCCTTAAAACCCAGTGTCAGATTGATCAGTACTTGTTTCGGCGACATGCCGACCACCATGAACAATTCTCGGGAACTGGATAGAAAATTGCTGATTTCCAGAACCTTGCGGGTATGCTCAGGATCGCAGCGATCCAGGTCGTCGATAAACAATACCAGCCGCCTTTGTCCCAGCAAACGCGTAATCGCCTTGAAGTGACTCTCAAACAGCAAGCGAGTGCCTACTTTTTCGGTGGCTTCACCGGCGGCACCGGTTGTTCGCAGAAATCCCTGGATGAAAGACATCGGCGCCAAGCCCAGCAGTGCCATGCCCTTGATGGCAAGGAATAGTAATAAAGCGGATAACGCAGTCAGCCAGGAAACAAATGCGTTGGGAAGCAGCACCGGTAAATCCGGACTCAGATATTCCATCGCCGACTGAAGCGTTTTTTCATCGTCGAGCGACAGCGTCGTGCCAAAACGGCGTTCCACGGTTTTCAGCAGCACATTGGGCGAAGCATAACAAGCCTGTTTCGTTTCAGACTGGAATATGCTGGTCAAACAATTCAGCTCATTGCGACGGATGCGCTCATGATTATGCAATTCGTGCAGCACTTTGCACTCGCTTGCACTGAAAAGATCCTTGGCCGTACTCGATGGATTGACATAAACCACCGCCGTTAATGGCTTGTGTCGCGGCACCGCAACGCGTTTGATCCCTTCATCACCGTATTTATTCTGAGCAACCTGTTCATGAATCATCGTGCAGGCTGGCCCACTCGGGACAGAGTTGACGGAAACCTTTTTCACCCAGAATGGCCGGCTGCTCGATCTTGAGGGAATACAACGCATAGCGCCAAGTCTCGTTCCATTTTTCGGTTTTTGAAAGCCAAGTTCCCATGAATGCCAGACTGGCAAACAACATTATCAAAAGCGCTTTCCACAACCAGTGCCGCCGCCACAATAAACGCAAGCGGAACCATAAACCGGAAAGCCGCCACCAGGGTTTGATCGCCTGCTTGTGCACATTGGCCAGAATCGATGCCAGCACACTCGGTTCCTCGCGGTGATGCCAGGCGTTGAACCACACCGGCTTCAATCCTTTGCGCTTTAGATTGGCGGACAGATAGTTCATCACAGAACTTTTACGGTTCATCCGGCAAGTGCGTACTTGTTAGTCAGAAATGCATGTTGAAATAAAGTGAATTAAAGGTTGAAATTATCTCTGATTTTCAACGAAGAGGTTTTTTCAACATGTCGACCAGTTGCTGTATCACGCCTTTGGTATAGTTGGTTATTTTATCAAAGCACTTGTTTTATTGCGGGTGTCATAGTTGTTGCAATGCAAGCGGATCATTGGCGATTGAGATGTCCGGTATGTAAAAGCCGCGAGATACATTGCCGGGGAAAGTTGGTTAGACGCTTCAGGACAGTACCGGTGGTCAAAAGCAGTCTATATCGACCTTCCAGTTCAGCGGGTAGAATGCACCCGATGCCAAGCAGTTCGTCAGGTAAAGAGATACAGTTTGCTGATGAGCACAAGCGCTATACACGTTCTTTCGAAAGATTGGTTTGGATCTCTCTAGGCACATGACCATCCAGGCAGTAGCACGCCATCTTGGAGTGAGCTGGGATCTGGTTAAGGGAATACAGAAGGACAATCTGAATAAACGTTATCGGTTGCCGAAATTGGCCAAGATAAAAACGCATTGCGCTGGATGAAATATACCAAGGCAAGAAGCTGGGTTATTTAACGATAGTTCTGGATCTTCAACGTGGGGCAGTGATTTTGTTGGCAATGGGAAAGGTGCCGATGCACTGATTCCGTTTTGGAAGCGTTTGAAAACGATCGGGTGCACGATTGAAGCGGTTGCGACCGACATGGGGCCAGCATACATCAGTGCGGTGCGGGCTAATATCCCAGATGCAACGCTAGTGTTCGATCACTTCCATATTATTAAGCTGTTCAACGAAAAGTTGACAAAACTGCGTCGTGATCTGCAACGAGAAGCAGAAAATGGGTTGGGCAAACCCGTTTTGAAGGGCATTCGCTGGCTGTTGCTGAAGAACCCTGACAACCTGGATGACAAGCGCAATGAACGTCAACGTCTGGATGAAGCATTAAAGCTCAATGAGCCCTTGGCAACGGCCTATTACATGAAAGAAGAGTTACGCAATATCTGGCATCAACCGGATAAACTCTGCTCTCAAAATGCATTGATGAATGGGTAAAAAGCCGCTGCTTCGGATGTCAACATGCTCAGCAATTCTCTAAAACTATTGCAGCACACCGCTCAGGTATCCTGGCTTATTTCGATTTTAATGGTTTATCAACCGGGCCGTTGGAAGGTACCAACAACAAGATAAAAACTTTGCACAAAATGGCCTATGGTTTCAGAGATGTCGAGTTCTTTAAACTCAAAATTATGGCGCTGCATGAAACCAATTATGTCCTTGTCGGTTAAACCCAAAAGTACGCACTTGCCGGATGAACCACTTTTGCCGCTGCCCCATTCGCCGGTAATCGCCAGCGTCAGCGGCGGCCGGGTATTTTCGTTGGTCAAAAAACGCGTCAGGCTGTCGACGATCAAGCGCGCACCAAACAAATCCTGTTCACCCGGCCCAACCGGATTGTCGGTCACTCCCCGATTCATGGCCGTCGATGATTGCGTTTGTTCAGACTGGTGATTCAACCGGGCGCGCCACCAGAATGCCGCGGCGTAAATCAGCAAGGCAATCAAGGCAGCCACATAAAACCATGGGGCCGGATAAAAACGATAGGCAATTGCCTGCCAGGTTTTCCCGCCATCCACTGTCTTTAGTATCGTGCCACCATCGCCTGCCGCCCAGCCCTGTTGTCCGTCCGCATGGAAGGTGATGCCATTAAGCGATAATTGAGTCCCGCTGGTTTGCGGCTGCCAGCTTTTCCCGCCATCCTCTGTCTTTAGAATCGTGCCACCTTCGCCTGCCGCCCAGCCCTGCTGGCCGTCCGCATGGAAGGTGATGCTAGTAAGCCATGCTTGAGTCCCGCTGGTTTGCGGCTGCCAGCTTTTCACGCCATCCACTGTCTTTAGAATCGTGCCACCTTCGCCTGCCGCCCAGCCCTGCTGGCCGTCCGCATGAAACGTGATGCTTCTAAGCCATGCTTGAGTCCCGCTGGTTTGCGGCTGCCAGCTTTTCCCGCCATCCACTGTCTTTAGAATCGTGCCATTCCAGCCTGCCGCCCAGCCCTGCTGGCCGTCCGCATGGAAGGTGATGCTAGTAAGCCTTGCTTGAGTCCCGCTGGTTTGCGGCTGCCAGCTTTTCCCGCCATCCACTGTCTTTAGAATCGTGCCGCCCAAGCCTGCCGCCCAGCCCTGCTGGCCGTCCGCATGGAAGGTGATGCCATTAAGCAATAATTGAGTCCCGCTGGTTTGCGGCTGCCAGCTTTTCCCGCCATCCACTGTCTTTAGAATCGTGCCACCCAAGCCTGCCGCCCAGCCCTGCTGGCCGTCCGCATGGAAGGTGATGCCATTAAGCGATAATTGAGTCCCGCTGGTTTGCGGCTGCCAGCTTTTCCCGCCATCCACTGTCTTTAGTATCGTGCCGCCCAAGCCTGCCGCCCAGCCCTGCTGGCCGACCGCATGGAAGGTGATGCCATTAAGCGATAATTGAGTCCCGCTGGTTTGCGGCTGCCAGCTTTTCCCGCCATCCACTGTCTTTAGAATCGTGCCACCTTCGCCTGCCGCCCAGCCCTGCTGGCCGTCCGCATGGAAGGTTATACTAGTAAGCCATGCTTGAGTCGTAAGCCATGCTTGAGTCCAGCTGGTTTGCGGCTGCCAGCTTTTCCCGCCATCCACTGTCTTTAGAATCGTGCCACCAGAGCCTGCCGCCCAGCCCTGCTGGCCGTCCGCATGAAACGTGATGCTTCTAAGCCATCCTTGAGTCCCGCTGGTTTGCGGCTGCCAGCTTTTCCCGCCATCCACTGTCTTTAGAATCGTGCCATTCCAGCCTGCCGCCCAGCCCTGCTGGCCGTCCGCATGGAAGGTGATGCTCAAAAGCGAATCTCGAGTACGACTGTTTTGTGGTTCCCAGGTTTTTCCGCCATCCACTGTATTTAGAATCGTGCCACCAGAGCCTGCCGCCCAGCCCTGCTGGCCGTCCGCATGAAACGTGATGCTCAAAAGCGAATCTCGAGTACGACTGTTTTGTGGTTCCCAGGTTTTCCCGCCATCCACTGTCTTTAGAATCGTGCCGCCCAAGCCTGCCGCCCAGCCCTGCTGGCCGTCCGCATGAAACGTGATGCTTCTAAGCCTTTCTTTAGTGCGGCTAGTTTGTGGTTTCCAGGTTTTCCCGCCATCCACTGTCTTTAGAATCGTGCCACCTTCGCCTGCCGCCCAGCCCTGCTGGCCGTCCGCATGGAAGGTGATGCTAGTAAGCCTTGCTTCAGTGCGGCTGGTTTGTGGTTCCCAGGTTTTCCCGCCGTCCTCGCTGTGTACGATCAGACCACGATCACCCACCGCCCAGACGCGTTGATCCAGGGCGAATACAGCCTGCAAATCGGCATTAATCACAGCCACGCGCTTGAAAACATTTTGTTCGACCGGATACTGCAAGGTATCGATCCATCCTGACGCGGCAGTGCGATTGGTGTTTGGATTCGGCGGCTGTTCCCAGGCAAACAAGGCCGATCCCAGCAGCAACAACGTAGCCAATCCGATCAGCCACCAAAAGGCAGATTGATTGGGACTCGGCTTTTCGTCATTAGATGCGCTGCTCGATGACATTTCAGATTTTTGCATGGGCTGTTTCGTTTAGTTCGTCTTTTGGCAGTTGATTCGCCGCTTCATTGCCTTACATCAGCACAATAGCTTTCACCACAGCAAAACTCAAGCGCAGTGATCCGGTAATTTAACGTTCATGGGCAGAATGGTACACTTGCCCGCATGTTTTCTATTCCTGTTGCACATTTTTGTTTGGGTCGTTTTTCCCGGTTACGCCGAGTCATTTACTATTTAATTGTCCTGACCGGTTGCATGATCATTGCATTCTCCGCCTGGGCGCAGAAACCGGAATCTCCACAGTCCATCATCCTGAACCCGATCAACATCACCGCCACCCGTAGCGAACGTTCACCGGAACAGATTCCCAACAGCATCACGCAAATCACGCGCAACCCGCAGCATCACTATCAACCCGGCGCGACATTGGATGAATTTGCACGCAGCACGCCAGGCGTTTTTTTCCAGAATCAGTTTAATTTCACGCAGGATTTGCGCATTGCGATTCGCGGGTTTGGGGCACGGTCGCCGTTTGGGGTGCGTGGAATTCAGATGCGTGTGGATGGGATTCCGGCCACATTGCCGGATGGGCAAACGCAATTGGATTCGATCGATCCTTCGTTGATCGAGCGCATGGATATTGTGCGCGGCCCATCCGCTGCGCTGTATGGCAATGCATCCGGCGGCATGATCGACATCACCACGCGCGAAGCGCCTCCGGAGAAATTCGTCATCATGCCGCGCCAGGTGTTTGGTCAATATGGTTACCTGAAATCCGAGTTGTTCATGGGCGGGCGGCAAGGGAATTTTGGTTACAGTTTGTATGGTTCGCACTTACAGCAAGATGGCTGGCGTGATCACAGTGCGATGCAAAATACGTTTTCACAAGCCAAACTAAATTTCAAAACGAGCGACGATTCGGACTTGATGCTGGTATTCCGCGAATTTTATTCACCGCTGTCGAAAGATCCAGGCGCTTTGACCAACGCAGAAGTGCAAGCCAATCCCCGGCAAGCTTCCGCGCGCAATGTGCAGTACAACGCCGGTGAGGAAATCCGGCAGGAGGAAATGGGGGCGCGTTTCCGTCACAGGCTGTCTGCTGGCAAAGAATTCAGCGTAACCACACACCTGCTGCATCGTGACTTTCAAAGCCGTCAGGCGTTTTTTGACGGCGGGCAGGTGCAGTTTGATCGCTGGGTGGGCGGATTGATGATGCAATTTGTTAACGATCATATATTGTTTAACCGGCCCAACCGTTTTCTGGCGGGGGTGGATTACGGCATACAAAACGATGACCGGCAGCGTTTCAATAACAATTTCGGTGTGCGCAGTGCGCTGAATTTGAGTCAAATCGAGCGCGTACAAAGCACCGGGCCGTTTTTCCGCAATGAATGGAATATCAAAGATAAGCTGGATCTGGTCATTGGTGGCCGATGGGATTGGCTAAATTATCAAGTCAAAGACCAATTTAAAACCGACGGCAATCAATCCGGTTCACGCACAGTATCGCAAGCCAGCGGCTCGGCCGGGCTGGTGTATCACCTCACTGAACAACAACAAATTTATACGCATGTCGCTTCCGTGTTTGAAGCACCGACCACCACCGAGCTGCTTAATAATCCCGCTGGCAGAGGCGGATTCAATCCCAATCTGAACGCGCAAACCTCGCTCAGCAACGAACTCGGCTTTCGCGGTAACACGGCTGGATTCCAATACGATACGGCAGTATTTTTCATCCGCACCTGGGATGAAATCACACCGTTCGAATTGCCTTCCTCGCCAGGCCGGGCGTTTTTCCGCAACGCCGGACAATCGCGCCGGATCGGCGTGGAAACACGTCTCGCTACGCCGGAATGGAAAGGGCTGCGCGGTGAAGTCAGCTACACGTATTCGGATTTTGAATTCGAGAAATATGTGGTGAATGATGCAAATCTGAGAGGCAATATTTTCCCTGGCATCCCCACGCACCGTTGGGAAGGGTTGGTGCGCTATTCGCACCCGTTCGGTTTCTTCGGGCAAATTCATGTGCATCGTGTCGGCGAGTTTTACGTCAATGACGTCAATACCGCAACCAATCCGGCTTATAACCTCGGGCAGTTATTGGCTGGCTGGGAATTGAAGCGCAATGGAATCGAAGGTTCTGTGTTTTTTGGTGTCAACAACCTGTTCGATGCGCAATACAATGCCAACACCCGCATCAACGCCGCACTCGGACGTTATTATGAGCCCGGCCCGCCACTGAATGTGTTTGGCGGAATTCGGGTTCGTATTGTGGCCTTCTAGGAGCCTGTCTATCTGTTTCACGGCTCGGCTTAAAGTGGCGTAACTCACACCAAAGTGCTCACCCACTTGAGCCAGCGTGTAATGCCCCCCTATGTATCCAACAACCGGCTCAGATTGTGGCTCGCTTCGCTCTCATAATTTAGCCTTATTCGTTAGGCTGTTTGTGCGCTTGGCTACCTCAATTAAATAACGTAACGCTTCATTAACGGCTTCGGCATTCGGAAACGCAGCAATTACGTCAGGCTCTAAACGAACTGTATCGCAAAACCTTTTGCGCCCAGACCCCAGTTTTCTTACCTGCAAACTTTGCAAATCATACTCGGGCCGTAATTCATCTTCTATTTCATTCTTGTTCATAGGCTTTCCTCTCCGATAACGTTGCTTCTCTTGCACTGATTAAACGAATACCGTTGTTACGCTCCGTATAAGAAACGAACAGTAATCTCCCTTGAGCCGATTTACCCAGCAGGATAAAACGGTGTTCCCCGAAGGAATGATCAGGATCATAGAAATCCACATACAATGGATCATTAAGGAAGCTCTGATTAAGTCCTTCGAAAGGCTCAGGACGAACGGCAATATATTGATTACGTTCGTGGTGTGCTTGTCGAACCATGAATGTAATCAACTTAATCAGAGCTTCCTTAAAAACTGTTTTCGCTTCTTCAAAAGAGACGCCATGTTTTGACAAATTTGCTATTGCTTTATTTTTATCCCAGTCGTATTCCATTGAAGCCATATCCTTCGCACACATCAGAATACACTATATCTGTGTTCCTTTCCTTTTAGCAAGCATCGTCCGATGAGTCGCTCCGGTGTTTCAGATAAATGGCGATCGAGGTGAAAGACAGGCTCAAAAAGATCAAAGACCTGTTTGGTTAAGGAACCTCTGAATAACTGTCATTTCGAGCAGAGCACAAAAAATTTTTTTTTTTTTTTTGAGAATTCCCCCCCCCGTTGGGAAAAAAAGGTAAATTTTTCAGGGGTTCCCCCATTTTGGCGCGCGGAGAAATTTTTCTGTTGGGTGGGGGGGGTTCCTTCCCCGGGGGGGGAAGGACAAGGGGGATTTTTTCCGGGGTTCCTTAACATTGCGCCATTTTGAATCACAAGTGTTGAGACCTGCCAACAGGAATGGTACATTGATACTCATTATTCTGAGATCCATCGAGAGGAAGAAAGAACATGATCCATAAGCTCATCATCTTAATGGCTTTTATGCTGACCTCATTGAGCAGTAGCCTTTTCTTTTCATCCGCTGCACAGGCCCAACGCATCCAAACCGAATTCGATGTCCGCTTGGTTGCCGAGGGATTGAAATTTCCCTGGGGTATGGCGTTTATGCCGGACGGCAATGTGCTGGTCACGGAAAAGATTGGTCAATTGCGCATTATCACGCCGGATGGGCGCGTGTCGGAACCCATTAAAGGCGTTCCCGCTGTTTTTTTCCAGCAGCAAGGCGGGTTGCTGGATGTCGCGTTGGATCCGGAGTTTTCCATAAACCGTCTGATTTACTTGTCGTATGCTGAACCGGAAGGATCAAAAGCCGGTACCGCGGTTGCCAGAGCCGAGCTGAAGGACGGCGCTCTGGAAAACCTGCAAGTGATTTTCCGTCAGCAGCCAAAAACGGAAGGACCGGTGCATTTTGGATCACGTTTAGCCTTTGCGCCTGATGGCAATCTTTTCATTACCTTGGGCGACCGCGGCGATTACATGGAAGAAGCGCAGAATTTGAGCAACCATATCGGCAAAATAATCCGTATCCGCCCGGATGGTTCAGTGCCCGACGGCAATCCATTCGTCAATAATCCGCAAGCCAAACCGGAAATCTGGTCGTACGGTCATCGCAGTGTGCAGGGCGCCTCGATTCATCCTAAAACCGGAGAATTGTGGATTCATGAGCATGGCCCCAAGGGTGGCGATGAGATCAATATCCCGCAGCCCGGCAAAAATTACGGCTGGCCCAAGGCCAACTACGGCTCGCATTACAATGGCGTACCGATAAAAGATGAGCATGCCGAACAAGGCTTTGAAGAACCGATTCATTACTGGACGCCCTCGATCGCACCTTCCGGCATGGTGTTCTATACCGGCAAACTGTTTCCGGGGTGGCGTGGCAATCTGTTTGCCGGTACCTTGGCGGGCCAACAATTAGTCCGCTTGGCAGTCAACGATAAGAAAATTCTCAGCGAAGAGCGATTATTAACCAATACGCTGCGCTTCCGCGATGTGGAACAAGGTCCGGATGGCGCGTTATATTTATTGACGGACGAAGAAAACGGCAAGCTGTTGAAGCTGACACCGAAGTAAAGGCTCAGTACCGCGCAAACTAGCCCGAGAATAGTGATCGTAGCGAGGGAAAGCTATTTTGAGACAGATTTTTCGATTATTTGAGGCGAATAGTTATTCTATTTAACGAGAATAATCGGAAAATATGATCAAAATAGCTTTTCTGCAGTAGATCGCTCTATTCTCGGACAGCCTCCTAGGCTAGAATGAAGCTTGTTTTATATTTCCCTGTTGATCGCCCTTAAGCGGAAATTGACCGGCCCGCAACAAATACCAATTTTTCCGAGCAGTTACCACTGATGGATACCATTGACCTCAAAAATCCCACGCTTTATATCAATCGCGAGCTGAGTCTGCTGGAATTTAACCGGCGCGTCATCGAACAAGCCAAGGATGACAGCTTGCCGCTGCTGGAAAGGCTGCGTTTTTTATGCATTGCCAGCACCAATTTGGATGAGTTTTTCGAAATCCGCGTGGCCGGTTTAAAACAACAAGTTAAATACAGCTCTGTGCAAACGGGGGCAGACAATCTGTCGCCGGCAGAAGTACTGGCACGTGTCAGTGAAACAGCGCATTTGTTTGTGGAAGAGCAATACAGCGTATGGAATGACCTGATCATACCCGCACTGGCCAAGGATAAAATACGATTGCTGCGCCGCACGCATTGGAAACCCTTACTCAGCCGCTGGGTGCATCGCTATTTTAAGGGTGAAGTATTGCCTGTACTCAGCCCGATTGGTTTGGATCCTGCGCATCCTTTTCCCAAGGTTCTGAACAAAAATCTCTATTTCATTATATCGCTGGAGGGAAAAGACGCCTTTGGACGTGACTCAGGACTGGCCATTGTGCAAGCGCCGCGTTCATTGCCCAGGATTGTTCAGATTCCGCCAAAATATAGTGGCGGAAGTCATGATTTTGTCATGCTGTCTTCGATCATTCATGCACATGTAGGTGATCTGTTTCCTGGCATGAATGCAACCGGCTGCTATCAATTCAAAGTAACGCGCGATAGCGATTTGTTTATCGACGATGAAGAAACTGACGATCTGCTGCGCGCTCTGGAAGGCGAATTGCCTTCGCGGCGATTCAGTGATGCCGTGCGCCTGGAAGTTGCAGATAATTGCCCGGACAATCTCAGCAATTTTCTGTTACAAAAATTTGAATTACAACCAAGCGATCTTTATCAGGTCGCTGGACCTGTTAATCTCGGACGCTTGCTCGCGATTTGTGATTTGGTTGATCGCCCGGAATTAAAATTCTCCGGATTTACACCGGATATCCCCAAGCGTTTGCTCAAGAATGCCAATATTTTAGATGCCCTGCACAATGGCGACATCTTGTTGCACCATCCGTTTCAATCGTTTGCGCCGGTTATCGACTTTCTGCGGCAAGCCGCGGCTGATCCCAATGTGTTATCGATCAAACAGACGCTTTATCGCACCGGTGTCGATTCGGCAGTCGTCGAAATATTAAAAGTTGCTGCGCGTGCCGGCAAGGAAGTCACCGTGGTGATTGAGCTGCGGGCGCGGTTCGATGAAGAAGCCAATATCGAACTGGCCAGTGAATTACAGCAAGCTGGCGCACATGTGGTATATGGCGTGGTGAATTATAAAACTCATGCCAAAATGATCCTGGTGGTCAGACGGGAAGGCCGTACCTTGCGCCGCTATGTCCATTTGGGAACGGGTAATTATCATGCGCGAACTGCGCGTTTATATACCGACTACGGCCTGCTGTCTTGCGACAAAGCGATCGGCGAAGATGTGAACAAGCTATTTCATCAACTGACCGGCCTGGGCCGGGCGGGCAAATTAAAAAAGCTTTTACAATCACCTTTCACGCTACACAAAGGCATACTCAACTATATCGAAAAAGAAATCAGCGCTGTGAGTACAGGGAAAAAAGGCTGGATTATTGCCAAAATGAATGCACTGGTTGACCCGGAAATCATCGCCGCACTGTATAAGGCTTCGCAGGCTACGTCAAAATCGATCTGATCATTCGCGGTGTTTGCTGCCTGCGCCCAGGAATCAAAGGTATTTCAGAGAATATTAATGTACGTTCCATCGTAGGCCGTTTCCTGGAACATACCCGCGTTTATTATTTCCATAACGGCGGTGAAGAATTGGTATTTTGTTCCAGTGCTGACTGGATGACACGCAACTTACATTACCGGGTGGAAGTATGTTTCCCAATCGAAGAAAAACGTACCAGTGACACCGTAATTAAATATGGATTATTAAGTTATCTTTCGGATAACACGCAGGCCTGGGTACTGCAAAGTGATGGCTCATACAAACGTTTAAAACCTGGCGCTACTAAACCCCGTTCGGCACAACAGCTTTTGTTGGAGCATTATTGCGACTTGTCTTAATTAACCGTCAATTTAATATCCGCAACTTGCAGAAAGCCTTGCTCTGTACTCAAATCAACCAGTGTTAAAGGATGTTTATCCAGCCAATCCGGTGGAAAATTCAGATTAATTTTGTTTTTGTTCACAGTGATACGTATTTTCGGAAGATTACTATTGGATCGGCTTCTGTGCAGAACGACAGCCAATCTCAGTAAAATACAAAGCCTCATAATAGAAACCCTTCTAGACTGGGTTATGGGCTCGAATTCTTCCAGCGGAAACTTCCTTCGATGACTTCGAACCAGCATCGCCAGCTTGATTTGCTCCTGACGGGAAAAGCCTGCCAGATCCGAGTTCGCTGTTAAATAGGCGCCATGCCGGTGATACTGGTTATGCGCGACCGATAGACCGATTTCGTGAATAAGCGCTCCCCATATTAATAATTTCAGATCTGTTTTTTCATCCAGCTCCCAATCGGTCTCTACCTGACGAAAAAGATTCTCAGCCGTTTCTCTAACTCGATCTGCCTGCTCCATATCGACACTGTATCTTTGCGCGACAACCATAATGGTTTTGTCTCTGATATCCTCATTGTGTACCCGGCCAATCAGGTCATACAACAAGCCTTCGCGCAGCGCACCTTCGGATATAGCCATCTTCTCCAGATTCAGGGCTTCAAACACTCCATACAATATCGCCACACCACTGGCAAACACAGGTTTTCTGCGTTCGGACAAGCCTTCAAAATCAATCAATGCGCTGTCGCCAATAGCAATGAGTGATTCCATGAGCCGTGTCAGTGCTGACACAGTGATGCCCGTGTCACACCAACCTTGCGCTTGTACTACATCCCTTATGGTCATAATGGTTCCGGAAGATCCCAGCGCATGGTCCCAACCCATTTTCTTATAGGTCGTTTCGATCGATTCCAGTTCCTGCATCGCAAACAAAACTGCCTTACGCATTTTCTTGGCTTTTATCTTGCCATCCTCGAAAAAGCGCTGCTGCATATTGACGCACCCCATATACAGGCTATCGGTATAGTACGTATCAAACCCGCAGCCAATGATTACTTCCGTACTGCCCCCGCCAATATCAACAACCAGACGCTTATTGACTTCATCGTATAAGCTGTGCGCAACCCCGGAATAGATAAGCCTGGCTTCTTCGCGCCCTGCGATGATCTCGATCGGATGACCCAATGCGCTATAGGCCTGCGACAAAAAATCCCCGCCATTTCGCGCCTGACGCAATGTATTGGTCCCCACAGCACGAACATTCACGCGAGGAATATCCCGGATGCGCTGACCAAATCGCTGCAAGCACTCAAGCGCTTGCTGCATGGATTCTTTCGACAGCTCCTGTTTGTCATTCAAACCTGCAGCCAACCTGACCATCTCTTTCATGCGGTCGATGATTTGTAGGCGGCCATCCACCAGATTAGCCACAATCATATGAAAACTGTTTGAGCCTAAATCGACAGCGGCGTAGGATTCATCCATGTTTGGTGTCATAGAAATGATAATATGTGAATCAACGAAGGAATTTCATAACTGAAGTTTCACCGTTTTGCACTAAACTTTACATTTTCCCTTAAGCAACCATACGCAATAATGCATCGATAAAAGAATTAAGAATGGGTTTATCTGGTTTAGGGCAAAAGCTAACAAAATCCTTATTGAGCGCAGCCTGAGTAATCAGTTTTCTGACATCGGAAAGGCAAAGTGACTTCGATTGTTAACAGCGTAACAACGCTGCGGTGTTTTATCAAGGTGATCGGCATAAATCCAGGTTACGGTGGCGGCCATCATGCAGAAGTTGAGATGATTGGTAACGGCATGGTAGTTTCGAGTTTGGCTTTTTGAGCTACCGATTTCCTGCTTGATCTCTTTGAAAGCGGCTTCGATTTTCCAGCGTGCGCCGTAGTATTCGATAATCTGCTCGACGGTGAGATCGAGGTCGGTGGTAAAGTGCGACCCATTGTGATCTTCGATAGATCCAAACAACGCGCACGGCACATTTGAGTGTTTTCAACATCATGATGTTGTCAAAGGCCAGAACATCGCGTTGTTTGCCGTAGAGGTTAACCGAATAAGTGGTAGCGCGTTCATGGAATTCATTGGCCAGCGTTGTGGCATTGCCCATCTTGTCGCCATACTTTCTGGATCGGCCGAGCTGATGTTTTTGGTGTTCGGGTGGTAACGCAAACAAAGTGGTATTGACGCGCAATCTGGAAAGCATATGACAGTGCTGTCCAACGGTTTTGCGCATCGGTTTAAGCAAGCCGTCGTTTCCAAACCAGCTATCGGTAACGATCAGCAATGGGTGCCAGGAAAAGCGGCAGAAATTTCCAGCAGCATTTCGATGGCCTGCTCAAATTTGGTTTGAAACGATGGTATCTTGCCCTCAACCCTAACCTTCTTGGTCGCTATCGTTTTTCCATGTGATAGAAACGAAACGCCAGCGGTAAGCAAGCCCAGCGGCCTTTGACAATTTTAATAAACCGATGGACACAACATTTTGTGACCAGGGGTATTTCGATTGATTGGTCTTGGCAGCATGATCAAAGAAAGACGCGCAGCCGAAAATCTTTTGCCAGTCTTGGGATTGATGGTGTCATCCAAGGCCAGCAATAGCCGTCCTTTTGTCGTCGGGCTGGGTATCAGAGACCACAGCGTCGTCCAGAGGCGTGACCAAGGGCAATTTTGATGAGGCCATGAAGATGTAAAATCGGCGCTGACTAAGCGACAGCCCGAACAATACCTGCAAGCATCGCAATAGGTTGGCGCTGCGTGAAGAAGTGAAATGAGTGATAACAGCCAGGAGCGTATAAACAAACCAGACACCTCGTTCATCGCCTTTGCAACGGTGGTTAAATTCCTGTTGGAGGGGAAGAGGATATTGCGTAGAATGAACATGCGGCGATGCCTTTTTTATTATTGGTTTCAGTTACTTAACAGATGAAATTATAACAAAAACCGTGCGTCGCCGCAATCATATCTTACTGTATTTAAAGGATATATTTCGATTTTTCCTACTGTCAACAGGGTCGATATCAGTACTATTTTGTCACTCAAGAAAAAATCCCGATAATCCAAAATTACAGACAATTGAATCATCGGCTCATAAAAAAAGCGTGAAACTCCAGTTTCATAACAGACCCATGCAAGAACATCAACTGATCATCATGCGCCATGCGAAATCAGACTGGTCTGAAGAAGACAGATCTGATTTTGATCGGCCTTTGACAACTCGCGGGGAAAAAGCCGCAAAACTCATGAGTAAATGGTTAAAGCAGAAACAATATCGCATAGACCGAATCATTTGTTCACCTGCATTGCGCGCAAAACAAACCTGCCAATTGGTATCAAAGGAACTGGGCATACCCCAGAATAATATTCTTTGGGAAACCGGGATTTATGAAGCATCATTGAATAACTTGCGCTCCCTTGTCAATCAACACAGCGAAGGAATTAATACGTTACTAATCATTGGTCATAATCCAGGGCTTGATCAATTACTCTGTTACCTGTCCAAAGACCCGCCACCTGTCAGCAGCTCCGGCAAGCTTCTGACTACCGCCGCAGTCGCCATACTTAATTACGGTAATGCTGCCATTACGGCAAATCCGCTTCAGGCGAAGTTGGAATACTTGATCAGACCCAACGATTTATCAAAATTCCAGTAAGCTTCCTGAAAAAAGCTTATCAGAATACTTGTTTTAGCTATGACTTCTTTTTATCTTTCTTTTTATCTTTCTTTTTATTCTTATTCTTCTTCTTTTTATCTTTTTTCTCTTCTTTCTTGCCGTCCTTTTTATCCTTTTTCTTGCCCTTGTCCTTCATTTCATCCGCTTCGGCCTGATTAACAGGTGGTTTAGCTACAGGCTGTTTAACTGCGGGCTGCTCAACTGCAGTCTTTTTAATCGCAACTTTTTTAACGGTTGTCTGAGCCTTATTGGCTGGCGTGCTTGGCTGCTTGGTCACCATACTCCGCAAACAATCCGCCGCGGCTTTCTTGACTGCACGTGCGCGTATATCTCCGCTCATCCCCGGTATTTTCTGCAATTCTGCCAGACTCATTGAAGCCAGCGCTTCGACTGTTTTGATATTGTGTTCAGATAGCAGTTTGACCGTGGCGGAGCCGATTCCAGGTACATCAGTTAATTTAACCATGACTAGACTCCTGTTTGCTTGAAAAGCCCATTATATCCGTCTGTCAATTTAATACAACGAGCATTCAGCAAGCAGTTTTGGTGTTATCCACCGTAACTTTAAGCAGCCTCTGAATAACTGTCATTTCGAGCAGCGCGAGAAATCTATACTGTTGATTGCCAAGGATTCCTCACTCCGTCCGGAATGACAAGGTGAGCATTCAAAACCTCCTTAAACACCCCCAGATGAATTACGACTTATTCTTGAGCCTGTCTTTCAGATTGGCAAACGGATTAAACGTGGCAACTGTTTCAGTCCCTCCGCTATCAACACGTCCCATCGAATCTTTAAGCTTGGAATGTTCATTTTCGTGGCAGTAGGTACAGAGTAGCTCCCAATTACTGCCATCGGGCGGGTTATCATCATGATTACTGTTCTTGTGATGCACTTCCAGCAACAGCAAATTTTTGTGATCAAACGTGCGCGCGCAACGGCCACAAACCCAGGGAAACAATTTAAGTGCCTGCTCCCGGTATCCTTTGGCACGTTTCTCTGCATTCAAGCGTGCTTCCAGAACCACTTTATCCAACTTACTGGTGTCTTTTGCCATCGATTTGCTTCCTCCACAGCAAGGGTTAAGGAAACACTGATTAATTCGGCGAACGAGATGAAGCACGAGGCGCACGGAACGCAACAACCGAGACATATCAATATGATAGGCGAGGGAGTGAGTACCGCGCAACGAAGTGATTCGCTCGTGCAGTTAATTAATCAGCATTTCCTTAAGTTAAATGATAGTTTTCCAACAAAATTAGTGCCCCGTATAAAGTTTATCGACTTCCGCCTTATATTTCTCCAGCACCTTCGCCCGCTTTAACTTCAAAGTAGGCGTCAACAAACCGTTTTCAATACCCCAGGGTTCCGGAATGACTGCAATACGGCGTATTTTGGCATAGCCAGGAAACTCACTGGTTTGGTGCGCGACTTTGTTTAATAAAATTTCCTCAGCTTGTTGTCTTTGTTGTTCGTTGTCCAAGCTGCCATCCAGGCCATATTGTGTCATGAAATCTTTCTGCCGGGCCGGATTCAGAACAATCAGAACACTTAAGTAGGAGCGCGCTTCCCCGATTAACATCACTTGATCAAACAGCGGGTCACGCATAATGGCTGCTTCCATATCGGCTTACGGTACTTTCTCACCGGTGGACAATACAATAATTTCTTTCAGACGCCCGGTAATGGTTACATGACCCTGTTCATCAATCGAAGCAATGTCACCGGAATTCAGCCAGCCATCCGGTGAAATAATTGCTTTCGTCGCTTCCGGATTATTCAATACCCCAGCATGACATTAGGGCCACGGATCAGTAATGCATTATCCTCTCCCAACTTGACTTCAACGCCGGGAATAGGCAAACCGACACTGGCCGGCACATTGTCTTTAATTCGATTGGCACAAACTACCGGACTGCTTTCGGTCATACCATAGCCTTGCAGAATGGGTAAACCCAGGCCAATGAAAATGCGCGAAACTTCAGCGGATAATGCAGCACCGCCGCTCATCACAAACCGCAACCGCCCACCCAGTTTATTGATCACCTTACTCGCAACCAATTTCTCCAGTAATGGCCACAAACAATGTGAAAGCCGCCAGCTCCCTCTGCCTTGCTGACATTCAAAGCGGCTATATCCCACGTCTACTGCAAAATTAAATAACCAGCGAGAAAACGCAGGGCCATCGGCAAGTTTTGCACGGATGCCTGCATAAACCCGTTCATAGATACGTGGCACCGAGATCAATAATGTCGGACGGATTGTCAACAGATCTTCCTGTAATTGCTGGATCGAGCGTGCATAAGCAATGGTGGCGCTAAGCCATCATCGGTACATAGTAACCTGCTGTGCGCTCAAAAGTGTGTGACAAAGGCAGGAAAGAAAGCAACAGATCATCGGGCAATACCGGTATGACTTGCAAACAGCTCGAAGCGTTAGTCAATATATTGTGATGACTCAGCATGACCCCTTTGGGGCGGCCTGACGTGCCGGATGTATAAATGATGGTGGCAAGAGCCTGCGGATCATTATTGATATGTTGGATTTCACCCGCAAGGGCTGGCAGCCAATCTCTGGCTGATACAACACGGACGTTATCACAGGTATCCACGCTGCCTGGTTCAAAAGGGCGCAGCATAACGATCCGCTGCAATCCTTCTATCTGATTGTGTATGCTAAGAAATTGCTGCCATTGATGGGAGTTCTCCAGCAGCAATAATTTAACATTGGCATCATTGATGATATAAGCCGCATTCTCAACTCGATCATCGGTGTATAAAGGAATTACCACCAGTCCAAGACCCAGCGCAGCCTGCTCGAACATAACCCATTCCGGGCAGTTGATTGATCTGCTCCCACGTGTAGCCGCTCCATTGCTCGCTAATCGGATTGAAATAGCGATAAGCTTCCTTTTGCGGCGAACGTTGCACACGCTCGTTAAAAAGACCATCCAATGTTTTCGCAATTTCCACCGGAATAACACTCGCTATTCGGTCTTGCTCAATTTGCATAGCTTTTCCTTTTACTTCAGTTAAAAACTCCAACGATGAATTATTAGGAATGTGTCATTCCGGCGAAAACCGGAATCCAGAAGAATCAACAAACTGGGCCCCGGCTTTCACCGGTGCGACGAATAAATCAGTAGTTCCCTACTCCACCGTATCCTTATTTTCACTGGTCATCTTAGCACTCTCTGTACTTTCGCTGGCCGTACTGGCCGTATCACCACCACGCTTGGCAGCAGCAGTATTTTTTTCACTATTCACTGCACTTCTGGCTGCTTTGCCGCCTCCGCTATTAGCGGTTTTGGTTTCCTTACCAAAGTCAGATGGAAAATCATCCACCTTAACCACCCGGCTGCGCAAATCTTTCATCTTGTTCAGCAAATCGGCTTCTGCCGCAGTGATGACTTTGAGTGCCAATGCCTGGGCAATTTTCTCATCGCCTCGCGCAGTAATTTGGCGTAGCTTAGTGGCTTCCCGCAGCTTGGCTTCAACCGCCCCGCACTCGACAACACATTGCAAGGCCAATTCCAAATCCGCCAGCGGCTCATTCTCCGCTGCCGGCACATAGATCCCAGTCGTCAACCGATCCCGCACAGCACCCGGTTCCATCATTATCCGGGAAACCTGATGCGCCAGGTCGTCAGCAGGCCGCTTGCAGCGTTTGCCGAGCGGGAAAACCAACGCTTTCAGCAACCAGATCAATGCAATATGTCCGGGGAAGTTAGTCAGGAATTCATCGAAAGCCTGTTGCATTTGATACATGGCATCCTGCATCGACCAGTGCAACAGCGGCAAATCAGCACTGGGACGGCCATCATCCTCAAAACGTTTCAGTGTCGCCGAGCACAAATAAAGCATGCTCAAAATATCTCCCAATCTGGCGGATAATCTTTCTTTGCGTTTAAGTGAGCCGCCTAATCGCATCAGCCCGACATCGGCGATAAAGGCGAAGCTGGCGGAGAAACGCGCCAATTGACGATAATAAACGGCCGTTTCCGGGGTGCTGTTTTCCGGCGCGTTGTCTTTAATATAATCACCGAATAACGCGTACACCAAACTGTTGGCGGTATTACGCAGCGTAAACTTTGCATGCCCTATCAATGCTTCGTCAAATGCCAGCGATGCGCTATCCGGGTTTTTATCCTGCGTTGCATTGATTTCTTTTAACAGATAAGGATGGCAACGGATCGCGCCCTGGCCAAAAATGATCATGTTGCGTGTCAGAATATTGGCGCCTTCCACGGTGATACTGACGGGAATTTGCTGATAAGTGCGCCCCAGATAGTTTCTCGGGCCGATACAGATTGCTTTGCCGCCGTGAATATCCATGGCATCGTTAACCGCTTGACGCCCCCTCTCGGTCAGATGATATTTGACAATCGCCGAGGCCACCGAGGGTTTCTCACCCAGATCCACCGAACCGGCTGTCATAACCCGAGCGGCATCCATCATGTAGGTATTGCCGCCAATCCGCGCCAGTGCTTCCTCGATTCCTTCAAAATAACCGATCGGCGTTTTAAATTGCGTACGCACCCGGCTATACGCGCCGCTGGTGCGTGCGGCCAATTTTGCCGCGCCCACACTCGTGGCTGGTAACGAAATGGCGCGCCCTACTGACAGACAATTCATCAGCATGCGCCACCCTTGCCCAACCCCTTCTTGCCCGCCGATGATCCACTCCATGGGAATGAATACTTCTTTACCCCAGTTGGGTCCATTTTGGAATGCCCCATTGAGCGGATAATGCCGCCGCCCGATGTTCACCCCAGGGGTATTGGTGGGAATGAGTGCCAGGGTAATACCGAGATCTTCGTTCCCGCCGAGTAATTTGTCGGGATCATACAGCTTGAATGCCAACCCCAAGAGAGTTGCTACCGGCCCCAAGGTGATATAGCGCTTTTCCCAGGTTACCCGCATGCCCAGGACGTCCGTTTTGCCTTCATACTCACCCCGGCATACGATCGCAAAATCCGGCATAGCACCCGCATCAGATCCGGCTTCCGGCGAAGTCAACGCAAAACAAGGCACTTCCAGGCCCTTGGCAAGGCGCGGCAGATAATATTCTTTCTGTTTTTCGGTGCCATAATGCAACAGCAGCTCAGCCGGTCCCAATGAATTCGGCACCATCACCGTGACTGCCGCCAGCACCGCTGCGCGAACCGGTTTTCATCACGACTTCGGAATGTGCCAGCGCTGAAAACCGTAGCCGCCATACTGCTTGGGGATAATTAAACCAAAAAAGCCTTTTTCCTTGATAAACTGCCAGACTTCCGGCGGCAAATCTTTCAACTCATGCGTAATCTGCCATTCATCCAGCATCGCGCACAATTGCTCAACCGGACCATTGAGAAAAGCTTGTTCCTCCGCGGTCAATTGCGGCTTCGGATAAGCCAGCAATTTTTTCCAGTCGGGTTTGCCGCTGAATAATTCACCTTCCACCAAACTGTGCCCGCATCCAGTGCCTCTTGTTCCGTCTGGGATATTTGCGGAAGCATTTTGCGAAAAATTCTCAGAATCTGATTGGAAACCAGGAAACGGCGTATGACAGGAACTGCCAGAATTAAACTAATGACTGCAACGAGCAGCAAGATGACATAAAAGAGAAACATAAGCATGATGATTTTCCCCGTAGTGAGTTAAGCCCAAATCAAGTTACGCACATTACATGTCAACAGTGCAAGACATGAATCAGCTATGTAGAATCCGGCGTCTGTTTAAGGAAACTCTGATTAAATCCTTCGACAGGCTCAGGACGAACGGTAATATATTGATTACGTTCGTGGTGAGCTTGTCGAACCATGAATGTAATCAACTTAATCAGAGCTTCCTTAAGGAAGCTCTGAATAACCCTCATATGTCATTCCGAACAAAGTGAGGAATCTTTGACAATCAATACCATAGATTTCTCGCTACGCTCGAAATGACAGTTATTCAGAGTTTCCTTGACAGCCTGTTAAATAGCTTACGGCCTCAAATTTACAGGATAATCACTTAAATGGTTCATCCGGCAAGTGCGTACTTTTGGGTTTAACCGACAAGGACATAATTGGTTTCATGCAGCGCCATAATTTTTGAGTTTAAAGAACTCGACATCTCTGAAACCATAGGCCATTTTGTGCAAAGTTTTATCTTGTTGTTGGTACCTTCCAACGGCGGTTGATAAACCATTAAAATCGAAATAAGCCAGGATACCTGAGCGGTGTGCTGCAATAGTTTTAGAGAATTGCTTGAGCATGTTGACATCCGAAGCAGCGGCTTTTTTTTACCCATTCATCCAATGCATTTTGAGCTGAGAGTTTATCCGGTTGATGCCAGATATTGCGTAACTCTTCTTTCATGTAATAGGCCGTTGCCAAGGGCTCATTGAGCTTTAATGCTTCGTCCAGACGTTGACGTTCATTGCGCTTGTCATCCAGGTTGTCAGGGTTCTTCAGCAACAGCCAGCGAATGCCCTTCAAAACGGGTTTGCCCAACCCATTTTCTGCTTCTCGTTGCAGATCCTGACGCAGTTTGTCAACTTTTCGTTGAACAGCTTAATAATATGGAAGTGATCGAACACTAGCGTTGCATCTGGGATATTAGCCCCGCACCGCACTGATGTATACTGGCCCCATGTCGGTCGCAACCGCTTCAATCCGTGCACCCGATCGTTTCAAACGCTTCCAAAACGGAATCAGTGCATCGGCACCTTTCCCATTGCCAACAAAATCACTGCCCCACGTTGAAGATCCAGAACTATCGTTAAATAACCCAGCTTCTTGCCTTGGTATATTTCATCCAGCGCAATGCGTTTTATCTTGGCCAATTTCGGCAACCGATAACGTTTATTCAGATTGTCCTTCTGTATTCCCTTAACCAGATCCCAGCTCACTCCAAGATGGCGTGCTACTGCCTGGATGGTCATGTGCCTAGAGATCCAAAACCAATCTTTCGAAAGAACGTGTATAGCGCTTGTGCTCATCAGCAAACTGTATCTTTACCTGACGAACTGCTTGGCATCAGGTGCATTCTACCCGCTGAACTGGAAGGTCGATATAGACTGCTTTTGACCTACCGGTACTGTCCTGGAGCGTCTAACCAACTTTCCCCGGCAATGTATCTCGCGGCTTTTACATACCGGACATCTCAATCGCCAATGATCCGCTTGTATTGCAACAACTATGACACCCGCAATAAAACAAGTGCTTTGATAAAAATAACCAACTATACCAAAGGCGTGATACAGCAAACTGGTCGACATGTTGAAAACACCTCTTCGTTGAAAATCAGAGATAATTTCAACCTTTTAATTCACTTTCATTTCAACATGCATTTCTGACTAACAAGTACGCACTTGCCGGAT
>JADJES010000022.1 GCA_016708955.1 Nitrosomonas sp. | reverse complement strand
GGTTCATCCGGCAAGTGCGTACTTTTGGGTTTAACCGACAGCGACATAATTGGTTTCATGCAGCGCCATAATTTTGAGTTTAAAGAACTCGACATCTCTGAAACCATAGGCCATTTTGTGCAAAAGTTTTTTATCTTGTTGTTGGTACCCTTTAACGGCCCGGTTGATAAACCATTAAAATCGAAACAAGTTGTGATACCTGAGCGGTGTGCTGCAATAGTTTTAGAGAATTGCTTGAGCATGTTGACATCCGAAGCAGCGCGTTTTTTTACCCATTCATCCAATGCATTTTGAGCTGAGAGTTTATCCCGTTGATGCCAGATATTGCGTAACTCTTCTTTCATGTAATAGGCCGTTGCCAAGGGCTCATTGAGCTTTAATGCTTCGTCCAGACGTTGACGTTCATTGCGCTTGTCATCCAGGTTGTCAGGTTCTTCAGCAACAGCCAGCGAATGCCCTTCAAAACGGGTTTGCCCAACCCATTTTCTGCTTTCTCGTTGCAGATCACGACGCGTTTGTCAACTTTCGTTGAACAGCTTTAATAATACAAAAAGGACCGAACACTAGCGTTGCAGTACTCCGGGATATTAGCCCGCACCGCACTGATGTATGCTGGCCCCATGTCGGTCGCAACCAGCTTCAATCCGTGCACCCGATCGTTCTCAAACGCTTCCAAAACGGGAATCAGTGCATCGGCACCTTTCCATTGCCAACAAAATCACCGCCCCACGTTGAAGCATCCGTGAACTATCAAGCAACAACCCAGCTTCTTGCCTTGGTATATTTCATCCAGCGCAATGCGTTTTATCTTGGCCAATTTCGGCAACCGATAACGTTTATTCAGATTGTCCTTCTGTATTCCCTTAACCAGATCCCAGCTCACTCCAAGATGGCGTGCTACCGCCTGGATGGTCATGTGCCCAGAGATCCAAAACCAACTTTTCGAAAGAACGTGTATAGCGCTTGTGCCCATTTGCTAAACTGTATCTTTACCTGACGAACTGCTTGGCATCGGGTGCATTCTACCCGCTGAACTGGAAGGTCGATATAGACTGCTTTTGATCTACCGGTATTGTCCTTGAAGGCTCCAACCAACTTTCCCGGCAATCTATCGCGGCTTTACATACTGCACATCTCAAACGCCAATGATCCGCTTGTATTGCAAACAACTATGACACCCGCAATAAAAACAAGTGCCATTAAAATAACCAACTCCATACCAAAGGCGTGATACAGCAACTGGTCGACATGTTGAAACTCTTCGTTGAAAAATCAGAGATAATTTCAACCTCTAATTCACTTTATTTCAACATGCATTTCTGACTAACAAGTAGCGCACTTCTGCCGGATGAACCTGTTCTTCTGCATTTGACTGCATCTCCTTTGCAGTATCTCTTTGCTACCGCCATAAGTTCATTATAGCACTCAGGGGAGTTTTTGCATTCCGAATTTTCAGTCATATCCATTCGTATAGGTTCAAAAGGCGTAACAGGAAGTTAGTACCCAAGAACAAAACCAAAATAGCTAATGATAAAATCGTTCTCATAGTTATATGCCATTATTAAGTTATGGTCGTAGTTAATATCCTACTACATTATACCACATCATCATATTCTTCATTCCTGGTGAGAAGCCCAGCATTTAGCGATGACCATTTTTCGAAGCGTTTCTTCCCCAGCGCTGAAAGCTTCTATGGTTTCTGGGTCAAACTGACTTCCTGCCATGCGCAATATCTCCGCCTTGGCTACAACAACAATTCTGCTTTACGATAAGGTTCATCGTAAAAGTACGGCATCCAAAGTATCAATAACCATGAAAAGGCGTGGCACCTAAAGGAATCTGGATTGCCGCCTTCAGCCCCTTTGCAACTCGATCCATCACAGCGTTCCCTCGCGAGAGAATAATATCTGCGGCATCCGTCATGCCGGGTATTTGCGATATGAGATGATAGCCTTTTTCGGGATAGTGCCCCTATTTCAGTCCACCAGATTCTACGCGAATCGGGTTTCAATAATATGGCATCGGAAATACTAATCTTGCCAATGTCGTGCAACAAAGCTCCCCAGTAAATTTGCTGAATGGTATTTGATCGGAAACCGACGTGTTAACACTAATGAAGTGGTAAGCAACGCGTTTAGAGTGCAAACTGGTCTCGTGTTCTCTTAAGATCCAGTGCGCTCACCACGTTTCTGCCAGGAGACAACATGCCTCCATGTCTTGCGTAGGTATCTCTAGTTTTGAGGAAACAATGTTCGGGAACAATATGCATCACCCGGCAGAATTATAGGGTTGTTTTGGCAATCAAGTTTCCACAATGTCGGCACAAGCTTTTCAATTGGTGCCCTGCTTTAGCTACTTTGATCATTGTTTGTCATATGCATCCCTGTAGCTAGGAGATCACTGTATATTGTTGTGTTTATTTTTATTTTTCCCATGGCGATAACGATAACTTTTCTCAACTGAAGATCGAGTAGTGGCACACACCAGCAGCGATCCATCCAATACACCGACTAATGAAATGGGCTCGATCTGGAACAGTGTTTAAAACAGTGGAAACATGGTGTATCGCCAGTGAAAGTACAGCGTAGAAGCTTGCCACCACAATCAGAAACAAGCGCATGTTGGAGAACAAGCCTATCTGCCAAATGGTACGCTGTTCGCTGCGGCAACCAAACAAAAACAAAGTGCGCAGCTCAGCAATCACTTTAAGCGTGGTAAAAGCAGCATTACGAGCTTGCTCGAGGCTGTTATTGATGTAGTAGAGAGTTCATAGGCGAATACGCCGAGTGTGACACCAGCAGTCAGCAAGCCGGTGAACAGGTTATTTGAGGAAATCTTGATTGAATAATGTCTCTTGCGAACTTCGCGGCGGGCGATTCAACACGTCGCGGTCAATCGATCAGCCGCCAGAGCGAGCGCTGGAAAGCCGTCTGTCACCAGATTGATCCATAGAAGATGCAGCGCCAGAAGCGGTAGTGGCCAGCCCAACAGGACGCGACTAACATCATAACACCCGCCGGTATTGCACTCAGCAGATAGGCCAGCGTTTTGGCAATGTTGTCGTATATGCCCCGCCCCTCTTCCACCGCAAATAACGATAGAAGCAAAATTATCATCGGTGATGATGATGTCGGCAGCTTCCTTGCAACTTCAGTGCCGTATTGATCTACAGCAATACCGATGGAGGCCTCCTTGAGTGCAGGCGCACTGATTAACACCATCACCGGTCATCGCGACAATTTTTTCCATGGTTTCCAGGCACGCACAATGTGCGCAGCTTTGTGTCAGCAGTAACGCGTATACACAGAAATCTGTGCGACACGTTCCGTCAGCGTTTGTCATCCAGGCGATCGAGATCAACTCCTACGAAACTTCATCGCCCTTGCCTAGAATGCCCCAATTCAGCACCTATCGCTCGTGCAGTATCGGGATGGTCGCCGGTATCATCACGGTTTTGATGCCAGCGCGTTTGCATTTGATCACGGCTTCCTTTGCCTCGGCGCGAGGTGGGTCCTGTGCTTCCGAGCCGAGACCCAGAAAGGTCAAATCTTTTTCGATTTCGTTGTCATTCACAACCACACCCTCTCCGAAACTTAAGTCCTTCAGTGGGCGTTCAGCGACGGCAAGTACCCGCAATGCATCATGCGCCAGCAATGTGTTGGCCTGGAGCAGCCGAGTGCGATCGCTTTCAGTCAGTTCCCTGACGCCCTGATTGGTAAGGATCAGGGTGCAGCGGCTGAGAATCACTTCGGGCGCACCCTTGACGAATGCCAACGGATGGTTTTCTTGTTGACGAATGACGGTCATGCGTTTGCGATCAGAGTCAAAAGGCACGGTAGCTAATCGCGGCATCTCAGTCTCGATTGCTTCACGCGTAATATTACCTTTCGCTGCGGCCACCAGTAGCGCGCCTTCGGTGGGGTCTCCTACTACCGCAGGCCGGCCATCTATTGAGGTTAACTCAGTATCGTTGCAGGCGGCCGATGCGCGCAGCAAGGCCAGGAGTTCAGGGTTTTCTGCTGGCAGACTTTCCACGTCGCCGGTAAAGAATGCACCTTCCGTGGCGTAACCTTCGCCGGTGACGCGATACAAGCTTTCTGATGTAATCAACTTACGCGCAGTCATTTCACCCATTGTCAGCGTGCCGGTCTTGTCGGTACAGATGACTTCGGCACAGCCCAACGTTTCGACAGCGGCCATGTGCCGCACCAATGCATTACGCTGCGCCATACGCTGCACACCCAAAGCGAGCGCAATCGTTACCACTGCCGGCAATCCTCGGGAATGGCTGCAACGGCAAGACTGACTGCACTCAGGAAAAGCTCAAACGGGCGCAAGACCCCGCAGGTACCCAAGACCGAAAATCAGCACGACAATACCTAAACATGCCCACAATAATAGACGCGCTACCCGATCGAGTCTTCGCTGCAGTGGGGTTTCTCCACTTTCTGCACTCTCCAGCAATTTGGCAATATGCCCGAGTTGCGTCTCCATCCCGGTATTCACTACCAAAGCGCGACCAGAGCCGCCGGTCACGCTGGTACCAAGAAAAACCATATTCTTTTGCTCAGCCAGCGGCGTTTCTGTGGGTAGGTTGTCAATACTTTTATTGACTACTTGAGATTCTCCGGTGAGCGGCGCTTCGTTGGTACGAAGTACCGATGCCTGAATCAGGCGGGCATCCGCAGCAACCAGATCGCCGCCTTCCAGCAACAGAATATCGCCTGGAACAATTTCAGTAGCGGCGATCACTGTACTATGGCCGTTGCGCACCACACGGCAATGGGGTGCCGCCAAGCGCGCCAATGCAGCAGCGGCTTTTTCGGCGCGAAATTCCTGAATAAAACCGATGATTGCATTCAAGATTACAATTGAAATAATAGCGATACCGTCAATAGTCTCTCCCAGCGCTACGGAAACAGCCGCTGCACCAATCAGCACCCAAATGACGAGGCTCTTGAACTGACTTACAAAAATCGCAAGAGCGGAGAATCGTTTGCCTTTGCGCAGTTTATTTGACCCATAGCGTTTGAGCCGGTCGGCAACTTCCTGATCAGTCAGTCCCTTTTCCGTATCGGTCGCAAGAAGATTTGCGAGTTCGGTTGTTGATTGGTTATGCCATGTGGTCATGAAAGCACCTTTTCCGTTAACATTAATTCAGTAAGATCTTCCCGATTCGGTGCTTTATTTATGTTTTATCTGCCAGATACTTGATATCTTTATGCCAACGCCAAATCACATAGATAGCCGGGATCACGAACAGGGTCAGCAGCAGGGCCGAGCCAACGCCGCCGATCATCGGTGCAGCCAATCGCTTCATCACATCAGCACCGACGCCGGTGGCCAGCATGACCGGCATCAAACCGACGATATTGGCCAAGCCTGTCATCACCGGGCGGATGCGTTCCATGGCTCCCGATTTCACAGTTTCCAGCAAGTCATCGAGGAGTTCAATTGCCCGGATTCTCGCCGCCGCTTTACTGCCCCGTCCAAATAGGACAGCATGATGGCGCTGGTCTCGGCAGCCACCCCAGCCAGCGCAATTAAACCCACCCATACGGCGATGCTCATATTGTAATTCAGCCAATACAGCGCCCAGAGGCCGCCGACCAGTGAAAGCGGCACCCCGAGCATGACCATGAGTGTTTCGGCGACGGAACGGAACGTAAATAATACAAAAGAAAATAATGGCGAGGGTCAATGGTACGAATATTTTGAGCCGTTCTTTTACCCGTTCCATGAATTCATATTGACCTGACCAGGCCAGTGCATAACCGGTAGGCAGTTCAATCTTATCGCGGACTACCTGCTCAATTCTTCCACATAACTGCCCACATCGCGATCAGCCATGTCTACATAAACATAACCGGACAACATGCCATCTTCGTCACGGATCATGGCAGGACCGCTGACCATGCGTAATTCTGCCAGCTGTGCCAGAGGTACCTGGGCGCCAGTGGGAGTGCTCACCGTCAACCGTCCCAGCTTGTCCAGGTCGTCGCGCAGTTCACGCTGGTAGCGCAGGTTGACAGGATAGCGCTCGCGCCCCTCTATGGTGGTGGTGATGTTTTCCCCGCCGATACCCGATTCGATGATTTTGCTCACGTCCATAACGGTGAAGCCATAGCGAGCGATTTCATCTCGGTTGATGATAAAATCCAAATAATAGCCGCCTGAAACGCGCTCCGCATAGACGCTGCGGGTGCCGGGGACGTCTTTGGCGATCATCTCGATGTCCTTGCCAATGGTCTCAATAGTCTTTAAATTCGGCCCGAATATTTTGATGCCCACGGGCGTACGCACGCCTGTCGTGAGCATGTCGAGGCGTGCCTTGATGGGCATTGTCCAGGCATTGGTAACGCCAGGAAATTGCAGTGCTTGGTCCATTTCGGTGATCAAATCTTCATAACTCAGGTCTTTACGCCATTGTTCTTTGGGCTTTAGCTCCACGATCACTTCCATCATGCTTAACGGCGCCGGATCAGTGGACGTTTCGGCACGCCCAGCCTTGCCAAATACGCGATCCACTTCGGGAAAGGACATCAGTTTTTGATCCATTTGCTGCAACAGCATACCCACTTCCGTCACCGAAATGCCTGGTAAGGTTGTCGGCATGTAGAGAATCGTACCTTCATACAGCGGCGGCATAAACTCTGATCCCATACGCTGCAATGGAATTACAATACTCGCCATTAGAAATAAGGAAAGCACGATTAGAATCCATCGGTAACGCAAAGCTAAAGACAGTAGCGGTGCATATGCCTTCCGCAACAGACGGGTCACCGGATGACGTTTCTCTGGGAAAATGCGGCCACGAATTAAAATAGACAACAGCGCCGGAATCAACGTCACGGCGAGTATTGCGCTCATGGCGATGGCCAAGGTTTTGGTTAGAGCCAGCGGTGTAAATAGTCGACCTTCCTGAGCTTCCAGAACGAATACAGGCATGAAAGCGATTGCAATGACCAGAAGTGAGGCAAAAATTGGCGGCCCGACTTCCTTGGCGGAATCAATGAGGATTTGCTCGCGGTCGCCTTTGCGACCGTCACGCTCCCATTCTTCCAGTCGCTTGTGGGCATTATCCACCATAACAATGGACGCATCTACCATGTCGCCCATGGCAACGATAATGCCGCCGATGGCCATGATATTTAAGCCAACGCCGAGATAATACATGGGAATGAACGCAATCAATACTGCCAAAGGCAAGGTGATTATCGGGATGAGTGCGGAGCGCAGGTGCAGCAAGAATCCGTAAATGAGCACGCTGACTACCACCAACTCTTCGATCAGATTTTCTGTAGCCGTGCTGATAGATTCACGGATCAGATCGCTGCGATCGTAAGCAGTGACAATCTTGACACCCTTAGGCAAGGGATGGTTCGATCTCCTTGATCTTGGCCTTGACGCGGTTGATCACTTCCATGGCATCCTCGCCAAAGCGCATGATGACCACACCTCCCACGGTCTCGCCCTGGCCGTTCAACTCAGCCAGGCCACGGCGCATATCCGGGCCCAGTCTGACCGAGGCTACGTCGCGCAGCAAAATCGGCGTACCGTGGGCATTGACGCCCACGGCAATTTTCTCGATATCTGCGGTGGATTCGATGTAGCCGCGCCCACGGATCATGTACTCGACGCCGGAAAACTCCATCACCCGTCCGCCCACATCCAGATTGCTCATACGTATCTTGTCGAGAATCTCATTCAGGTTGAGTTTATAAGCCAGCACCTTGGTAGGATCGAGATTGATCTGGTACTGACGTACGAAGCCACCCACACTAGCAACCTCCGCCACCCCGTCCACAGCCGCCAGCCAGTAACGCAGATACCAATCCTGGAACGAACGCAACGAAGCGAGACTTTGTTGGCCGCTTTCATCCACCAAGGCGTATTGAAACACCCAGCCCACTGCGGTGGCATCCGGCCCCAGTTGCGGCGCCACTCCGTCCGGCAGTTTGCCAGATAACTGATTCATATATTCCAACACACGGGATCGTGCCCAGTAAATATCGGTGCCTTCCTTGAATAGCACATAAACATAGGAAGAACCGAAATCCGAAAGCCCGCGCACCACGGTGACATTTGGCGCAGAAAGCAGAGCAGACACGATGGGATAAGTGATCTGGTCTTCCACCAAATCCGGAGAGCGCCCTGCCCATGACGCGTAGATGATGACTTGAGTATCGGACAAGTCCGGCAGGGCATCGATGGGGGTATTTTTCATTGCCCATAGACCGGCAGTAGCCGCACCAAACACCAGCAAAAATACGATGAGTCGGTTTCTGGCGCAAAATTCGATGAGATTTTCGATCATAATCGTTGCCTTAGTGCTTCATGCCAGGCATGCCGCCAACCGCTGACTTCAATTGGCTTTCGGAGTCAAGCAGGAAGTTGGCTGAAGTGATGACGTGTTCGCCCTCCCTGGATTCCTTCCAGTATTTCTACCCAATCGCCACTGCGTTGGCCAATTTTGGCATTGCGCCATTCGAGCCGACCGCCGCCAAGATGAATAAAATGATCTGCCGCTCACCCGATTCCAATACTGCATTCTTGGGTACGACAAGCCGCACACCCAGCGGAATTTTGAGTTCCAGATTAGCGTACATGCCGGGTTTAAGCTTTTCTCCCGGATTATCTATTCGAAGCGCACCTTGCCGGTGCGCGATAGTGGATCAATGGTGGGATAAATGAAGGTGATGCGCGTTTGAAGCGTCATATCCGGCACATAGGATAGTGTTACGGTGGCGCGCTGACCTATCTCTATCAGCGGCATCTCATATTCGTAGATATCGCCCATAATCCAGATGTGGGATAAATCGGCGATAGTATAGAGTTCATCGCCAGGCTTCACGTGCAATCCTGTTACCGCCGTTCTGTCGATTACGGTGCCGCTTTGCGGCGCATGGATTGGTAGGGTTGTGAGTACAATGCCTGTACGCTCAAGATCTTGAATATGGTGCGGTTCTATATCCCACAACAGCATTCTACGACGTGATGCTTCCAGCAAGCTCGTGCACCTTGTGCTACTTCGGGAAACTCACTTTTTCCCAATGTCTGACTACTCTGTAGCGAAATTAGATATTCTTCCTGCGTTGCCAATAATTCAGGACTATATAGGTGAACAATTTTTGTCCTTGCTTAACGTGTTCTCCTGTGAAGTTAACGAACAATTGATCTACCCAGCCCTCCAGTTTTATGGTAACGCGGGAAAGGAGCTTTTCATCCACTTCCACCCGGCCTACGGTACGAATAACATGATCTACTGCTTGTCGTTTTGCCGGTTCGAACGTGACGCCGATTGATTG
The DNA here is from genome assembly GCA_016708955.1 of Nitrosomonas sp. Classification (GTDB taxonomy): domain Bacteria; phylum Pseudomonadota; class Gammaproteobacteria; order Burkholderiales; family Nitrosomonadaceae; genus Nitrosomonas. The sequence goes on along the minus strand of JADJES010000022.1, from coordinate 27,793 downwards.
CAGTCGTTTTGGGCTGACAAACAGCATATTCTGCGACTCGGTAGATTTCTCGGTCTGTGAAGAATGCGCAAGTTCCAGATTGCCTTCGATTATCTGCTCTTGATTTCCATGCCCTGTTTTATCCATACTCATGTCATTGCCATGAGGAGAGTCTTCGTTAAATTCTGATTGATTAAAGTGGAAAACAAGAAAACAGTGATTATGGCAATTGCCACGGCAAGAACAACCAAGCCATAGCGCATACGTGATGTCAGGAAGAGATGTTCATGGAGCTACCCTATGATCCCTTCCAGCCGAGCCAACGCCTTTTTATGTTCAACCATTTCACTGTGGAACTCCAGTTCATTTTCTTGTAAGGTTAGTAAGCTATTAAGCAAAGTCAGAAAATCCACACGACCGACTGCATAGCTGGCTTGAGCTGAAGCGAGCGTTAAACGTGATTGGGGAATAATGGCATCTCTCAATAACTTGATAAGCAGCTCAGCGCGCTCGGCTTGAGCCATGTCATCTTTAATGCGAGCCAGTAATTCTTGCCGTAGTGCATGAAGATCCTGAAATACCGCCTCACGACTTGCAATTGCTTCATTCACACCTTCTCGTTGTTTAGTGGCGTAATAAAGTGGGATTTTGATATTCAACATGACCTGGTAGCCATTCACATTCATGACTGGATCGCGCGTTCCAAGGCCACTGAGCTCGAAATCCGGATAGTATTCCCGCTTGGCCAGCGCAATGGCTTGATTACCTTGCTCTACGGTTCTTTGCTGACCATGCAACAAAGGAGAAGATTGATCCAGTAAATCGTTTAGTTCCGCAATAGAATAACGCATCGGTGTGAATCGAATTTCCTCGGGTATGCCTAGCGGATCGCTCGGAAGTCTATTCAGAATTCGATTGATGCCCGCGTGTAGTGATTGCCTACGTTGTTCCAGAGTGGCTAAACGTGCCAGTAAGCGTGAAATTTCGGTTGAGGCCCGCAAAACATCCTGCTGTGCTGCCTGGCCAACCGAATAGCGGGCAGTGGCAGTCTTTTCAAACTGCTGCAACAGCAGCATTGTTTGTTGTAAAACACGAATTGAGTCATGTACGAAGTGCAGATCGTAGAAAACCTCTTTTAATCGGGCTATCACTGCTAATTGTGTTGCCAGATAATCCTGTTCAATGCGATCTGATCTTCGAGCGGCAATCTCGCCTTTAAGTCCTAACTTACCGGGGAACGGAATTTCCTGACTTAATCCATACATTACATCCTGTCGGGCCATATCGCGATATCCCATCGTTACTTTTGGGTCAGGTAGAGTCTGTACTTGTGGGATCACAGCTCTGGCTGATTCCCATCGCTGCAGACTTGCACGAATATCTGGGTTCTTTGCTAGCGCCTCCTGAACAAGTTCGTCTAGCCTGGAGAAAACCTCACCACCGAAAAACTAAACTACAACATAAGAAAGTGCTCAGAAAAAAACGACTTTACAATAAATAGCTGGGAATTTTATGCCTCTCATTGCAATCTACCCATTTCTGAAGCCAGTGGTAGATTTCCAGAACTGTAACTGATTTCGAGATCAGGCTGGGTGCCTTGAGATGGAATCGTCACTAATGCTGCTGCTCGAGCCCGCATTTGCGCCAAATCTGGATTATATCGAACCGTTAGAACATTATGATTTGTTCCAGCAGTAGCACTGTTTACAAGTAGTAACCTGTCTAAAGAGATGCTGTTTAACAAAATAAATAGTGGGGACATAAAATATCTCGTGTTCTTGGTACCAAAGCTTAAAGCGAGGTCCAGCCCAAGAAAGATTCGGTGCGCGTCTTATCGTTTATCTATATAAGATGAATTACTTGAATTTTATACAAATGAAATTCATTGAACTCAATTTAGGTAGCACCTATCACTACTGCCAATACTGTAGAAATTTTCTAGGTGATGCGCACACGCGCAGCGGAACTAAGTTAGAGGAGGACGTTGAGGTTGCTCAGGAATGAATGAGATAGGTTTAGCTATTAGCGAGATTGCATAGGAAAAGCTATCAGAGGGAATTACCGCAGAGAGTGCAGATATAATAACTGTACTAAAGCTTGCTTGACATAAAGCGTTTGCCTCACACTCTTGATTAGAGATCACGCTGCTATCCATTGGTTGCTCGTGATGAATAGTGCGGAGGTGGTCATTAATTATAATAATAACATCGGTATTTAACTTGTTATCAGCATTTTCTTCATGTAAGCACAGTGGTATCCCAGCAGAGAATGTTCCTTGCACTGGTAACCAAAGCATAATTAGAACCAAAAATAATCTGTGCACTAAAAGCTTCATCCGATCCGCTCAAATTTGATTTTGATTGAATTGCAAAATACACAACATTACATATTTAACACTTTTTACACTAAAAGTGTATTAGGTGTCAATTATGCTTTAGGTAGTCAAAGGCTCTAGACTAGAAAATATAATCTGCTAGTCTAGTAATTAACTGATTGTTACAACAAGCTTGTTCAATATTATTTGCATTGGTGTTTCTACCCGCAAAATAGCCCTGCTTTGAAGTAAATGTTGACGCCTATTGAAAATATTGACCAAGTATAAATTTCAACATTGCATACTACACAGCTGTGAAACTGCAATTCCCCACCGACTTGCCACAGGGAATTGCAAGCTTAATGCTTGACATTCCAATGATTGGAAGGTTTAGCATTGCTAATAAAAAACCAGCATCACGGGAGAAAATGCAACAAAATATTAAAAGTGCTCGGGCTGGAGTGAAAATACATACATTGAATAACAGAGAAAGTGCCAACCACTCACTAGCAAAATATTTGACACGGGCTTTAATTAAGCTAAGTTGTAGAACTTGTACTTCTAATTTCTGGATATTTCTTCCATCAAAAACATGTACTTCTTTAGAAGGATAAAGTTAAATTACCTCCGGCAGAGCCGGAGGCTTATAGCTGGAGCCCCTCAAAGGGGTTGTTTGTGAGCCGCTAAAGCGGCATCTACATATCCAATTTCAACTGATCATATCGCTCATCTTCTTTTTCCTGATCTCGTATATACGCCCTGACCATTTCTTCATCCAAACCCACAGTCGAAACAAAATATCCACGCGCCCAAAAATTTTCTCCCGTGAAGTTCTTTCTTCTTCCCAATTGACGCGCTATTGCTATCGCACTTTTACCTTTGATAAAACCCACAACATGTGATACCGAGTACTTCGGTGGAATGCTTATGCACATGTGGATGTGGTCCAGCATCAAATGCCCTTCTACAATCACGCTTTCTTTCTGATTTGCAAGATCATGCAGCACTGCTCCTATGTGCTTCCTAAGCTTACCGAATATCATCTTCTTTCGCTTCTTGGGTATAAATACCACATGGTATTTACAATCCCAGCGTGTATGACTCAAACTTTGGTACTCCTTCATCTTTGACTCCTCGTCTCGTGGTTGGGACGAGAACGGTACGACGATTGCCGTAACGGTCAAACCTTCAGGAGTCCCCCGGCAGAGCCGGGGGTTTACCTATTATTAATTATGCGAATAGAACACCACAAACATGCAGAAAAGACTGCTCGTGTTTCTCAGTCTACTGACGCAGACGTGATCTACACCTGTCCCATGCACCCGGAAATACGGCAAAATGGACCCGGGAATTGCCCAATTTGCGGAATGGCGCTGGGGCCGGAAACAATAACAGGCGAGGAAGGTGAAAACCCAGAGCTGATAGATATGCGCAAACGCTTCTGGATCGGTCTTGCCCTTACCTTGCCTGTTTTTGCACTGGAAATGGGTAGCCATATTTTTGATCTTCATCGTTATATCAGTGGCACGCTATCCAACTGGGTACAGTTGGTACTGGCCACACCCGTTGTGCTTTGGGCTGGGAAGCCGTTTTTTGAGCGCGGCTGGGCCTCCCTGAAAACCCGCAACCTGAATATGTTTACGCTGATTGCCATGGGAACGGGCGTGGCATGGCTGTACAGTATCGTGGCGACACTGGCTCCCGGTATTTTTCCTGAGGCTTTCCAGCAGGATGGCGCTGTCGCGGTCTATTTCGAGGCTTCCGCTGTTATCACGGTACTGGTGCTATTGGGGCAGGTTCTCGAACTGAAAGCGCGCGAACAAACAGGCGGTGCAATCCGTGCCTTGCTTGATCTAGCACCGAAAACAGCCCGTCGGGTGAACGAAAGCGGCGAAGATGAGGATGTGCCTTTAGATCAAATTAAGGTTGGTGATCTAATACGTGTGCGCCCCGGTGAAAAAGTGCCACTCGACGGGATTGTAGCCGAAGGCCAGAGTGCTGTTGACGAATCTATGATCACGGGTGAATCGATGCCTGTTAAGAAAGAGCTGCAGAGTAAAGTTATCGGTGGAACAATGAATCAGACCGGTAGTTTTGTCATGAAGGCCGAGCATGTCGGTAAAGACACGATGCTTTCGCAAATCGTCCATATGGTTGCGGAAGCGCAACGCAGCCGTGCCCCGATACAGAGGTTAGCAGACATTGTTGCCTCATGGTTTGTTCCGGCTGTCATATTGGTGGCTGTGCTCGCTTTTATCATCTGGAGTATATATGGACCTTCTCCAGCGTTTAGTTATGCGCTTATCGCAGCTGTCAGCGTCCTGATTATCGCCTGCCCCTGCGCCTTAGGATTAGCCACACCCATGTCCATTATGGTTGGGGTGGGTAAAGGTGCTCAGGCGGGCGTACTGATCAAGAACGCAGAAGCGCTGGAGCGTTTGGAAAAAGTTGATACGTTGGTTATTGACAAGACCGGAACATTGACCGAAGGAAAGCCGACTGTGACAAAAATTGTAACCGTTAACAATTTTGCAGAGGATGATCTTCTGTTGCTGGCCGCTTCATTGGAACAAGGCAGCGAACACCCGCTTGCTCATGCCATTGTTGTTGCGGCGAAAAAAAAGGGGTTGAATTTGGTTGCGGCAGATGAATTTGCCTCGCCAACGGGTAAAGGAGTGATCGGTAAAATCAACGGACAGGACGTTGTGCTTGGTAATGTCATGTTGATGGAGGAGAAATTTATTAATGTATCCACATTATCAACACAAGCTGATGAACTTCGCTCGGACGGAGCAACCGTGATTTATATCGCTGTGGACGGTCAGGTTGCCGGGATTCTGTCTATCGCCGATCCGATTAAGGAAACAACACTGGATGCAATCCAGCAAATTCAAAATCTGGGCATTCATATTGTCATGTTAACGGGTGATAATCGCCGTACTGCAGAAGCTGTTGCAAAAACATTAGGAATTGAAGCAGTAGAAGCTGAAATTCTGCCGGAAGACAAAGGCAAGATCGTTAAAAGCTGCGCGATGAAGGGCGCATTGTTGCCATGGCCGGGGACGGCACCAATGATGCTCCAGCGTTGGCTGCTGCCGATGTGGGCATAGCCATGGGCACCGGTACAGATGTAGCCATGGAAAGCGCCGGTGTGACCTTGTTGAAAGGCGATCTGATCGGCATTGTTCGCGCCCGCAAACTGTCTGTGGCTACCATGAACAATATTCGGCAAAATCTATTCTTTGCTTTTATTTACAATACCGCAGGTGTACCCATAGCGGCAGGCATACTGTACCCGTTCTTTGGAATCCTGCTTTCACCCATTATCGCCGCTGCAGCAATGTCATTATCCTCGGTCAGCGTTATAGGCAATGCTTTGCGGTTAAGATTATTGAAATTGTAAGATTTTAAATCCGGAGTTATTTTTTCATAAAGGACGCCACAGGGATCGCTCTCCCGAATCCTTCTGACGTCCTCAAAATGATAATTACACATGCATTTGACGAAATCAGCGTCAAAGAGTGGTAAAAAACTGCACTTTAGAGAAATTAAAATATCCTATTTTTAGATTATTTTGCAATAGAATCTTCAAATTAGCGCAACGTTGTTTGCACAGGGCCCCTTTTGTCCTTGCCCGCCATCATCTGGAGTGATGAAACCGAATCCTTTGTCTGCATTGAACCACTTTACTGTACCTTTACTCATGCCGAATTTTCCTCGTTGGATTAATATTTTCTCGATCTTTATTCATAAAGCAGATGCTGACATGGTCTTTATGAATAAATAATATTTACCCATTAAACTTTGCCGAACCGCAGCCTTGTAAACATAATTACGTACGATGGTATAACCACCGGTAAAACCATGTTCATCGCGTAACCGTTCCAATATCCGCACTGCAGTATGGCGTTGTTTGGCATGAACTTGCTTATCAGCTTCCAAGATGGCATCAATGATGCCAGTGAACGGAGCAAGCTTGGGAGATACGGGTTCGCTCTTGCGCCGATAACCCGGCGGTGCAGCGTATTGACACATCTTCTTGACAGTATTGCGGTGAATTCCAAAATAACGCGCAACTTCGCGCTCGCTTCCGCCTTCTACCATCACCGCACGTCGAATCTTCACATATAGTTCCACTGAATACATCCTCATTGCCTTCACTTGATGCTAATCGCATCAGCTTACAGGCTTCAGACTGGTACATACATGGACGCCCACGTTATGCCAAGCTTTCAGTCGATGATTTTGAGAAGGTAAAGATTGCAGCCATACATCCGGACTTTATGTGAAGCGCATTGCCTCTGTCCCTGATGGAATACGCTGATTGGGGCTCTATCACTTTTACGCACTTGGTGTGCTTGTACCAGAACGAGCTTTCCCAACCACGGTCTGACCTATCTTGCCATCATGTCATGATTGCCTGTGCAATCGGTGAAAGTTTTTCTCCTTAAATTCCTTTTTGTTGCAACATTACCGATACGTTTCTATTCAGCCGCCTCGATCAGGCTCCGGTAGCAGGCGCTGCCGAAGTGTGTTTGGGGTGGAATGTAGTGCCTTTAGCGAGTAGCGCCCAGATGATTCGTGCGTTCTTGTTCGCCAGAGCAACGGCGGCAACGTTCTTATTGCGCCGTGCCATTAGCTTGCGCACCCAGCTCTCCGGTTCAGCCTTGTTCTCAGCAAAACGAATGACCGCTCGTGCTCCGTGGATCATTAAAGTGCGCAAGTAAGTGTCGCCACGTTTACTGATACCAAGCAATATCTGCTTACCACCACTGGATCGTTGCTTTGGGACCAATCCAAACCATGCCGCGAGTTGCCTGCCGTTCTTGAATTCCGCGGCACCTCCCACGGTTGCCACAATGGCACTTGCTGTGATCGGGCCCACACCGGGAATGGCTTCCAGTTTCTGGCTGGCTTCGTTCTCCTTATGCCACAGCTTGATCTGCAACTCCAGTTCTTCCACCTGACGATCCAATTCCTTGAGGTGGTCGTTCAGCCTTTCCAACAACTTGCGTAGGGTACCTGGTAAACCATTCTCGGCATCTTCCAGTATATCCGGCATACGTTTGTTGATGGATCGGATCCCCTGAGGCATTACGATACCAAACTCAGAGAGCAAACTACGCATCTGATTTGCCTGCGCGGTTCTGGCTTTAACAAAACCCTGTCTGGCGCGATGTATCGAGAGGATTGCTTGTTGTTCAACGTTCTTGATCGGTACAAAGCGCATATTCGGTCGGTTAACTGCTTCGCAAATCGCTTCTGCATCCGCCATATCATTCTTATTGGTCTTCACATAGGGCTTTACGAACTGGGGCGACATGAGTTTGACGGTATGCCCAAATTCGCCCAACTTTCTCGCCCAGTGGTGCGAGCTACCGCATGCCTCCATACCAATCAGGCAAGGCTCAAGATTGGCAAAGAACCTCGCCATTTCGCTGCGGCGCAGTTGCTTACGCAACACGGCCTTACCATGTACATCCACACCGTGAATCTGAAATACTTCTTTTGCCAAATCAATGCCTATCGTTGTAATTTTCATGTCGGACGCTCCTCTCATGTTTAGTGGGCTTTACTGCACCACTACTTTGGCACTTCGATGCCGTTTAGGGTAGTGGGCGTCCATTCCATTACTTTTATTCCGCCATTCCCGCGAAATTTAGTGCGCCTCAGTGGTACATTTTTACACCGCTATTTACAATCTTTTCAGCCACAATTCCAGCGGCTGGAGATTCGCTTTGAAATGGGGTGTTAATCACACCCCTTATTCATGCTCCCGAATAAATTTACAACAATTTATCTATTATAGTAGTATTGCTACTACTATCTACTATTATATTCAATCAGGTGATCCTATGGAACGTAAAGCGAAAGTGACGCAAGATGCTGTAACCGATGCATGTGATGAACTCATGGAATCCGGTAAAAACGTCACTGTAAACGCTATCATTGCAATGACAGGAGGTTCCTTTTCCACCGTAGGCGCAATGGTCAAGAATTGGAAGGCGGAACAAGCCTTAAAAACTGCACCAGCAATTGAGATGCCAGAAACGGTTAAAACCGCCATGCACAAAGCTGTTACTGTTATTTGGGACGCTGCGTCCAGCCTTGCGAGCGATGAAATTGACCGCATCCGGAAGGAAGCAGGGGAAGGTATAGATAAAGCCAAGATTGAGTTATCAGAATATGTGGGAGAAATTACGCGCCTGGAAAAAGAATTGGAACAAAGCCAAGATATCACTGCAGAAACCGGAAAGCGCCTTTCCACCGCTATGACTCAGATTTCAGAACTGACCACCCAAAAAACTGCTCTCGAAACGCGCCTTTCAGACCGTGATAACGAACTGGATCGCATGCGAGCTGATTATAAGAAACTACAGACCGAGCTTATTACAATAGCCAAAACCAAGGCCAAACAGAACAAGGTGGGATAAGCCCACAGTACCTGCACTTAATGCTCGTTCCTTGCAATTCATTGAAAGGTAATGCAGGCATGGATTGGGGCTTGTATAAATGTCGGCATTTGGTAGAAAACGCTTTTGCGCGATTAAAGCAGTGTCGCGCAGTGGCAACACGATATGACAAATTGAAAAGAAATTTTGAGAGTATGGTAGCCATGGCATGTGGATATCCTACCTATGTGAAATGTCAACAGACCCTAGTAGCCAGATTCATGTAATTTTGCACGCAAAGAATTTATTTTCTCCTCACTATTCCCTCAACAATTTAATAACCCCAAGTAAAAAACGGCTCAACAACATGTTGAATCTGCAAACCCGCAATCAGCCCAAAATACCGCGCATCAAAAGAATTCGGATTTACATCGGACATGAGAAGATATTCAGAATCATCCAGCATCTTCGCATCCATTTGGTATTGCGGCAGTTCAGAGCCATCAATATCTGTTTTTAACTGGGCGCTGTTAGGCAGTAAGCCATCATTTACAGTAATACCCGCCTCATTAATAGAAACAGTATCCCCTGCTTGTGCAAAAACACGTTTCAGCAACATCCCATAACCGCCCGGACAGTTGCCTGTATTGATGTAATTTCGTGCCACGGCCATATCAAAAACCTCGTCTTGTGGTGGGCAGAAAGAGACGTATGCGCCCTTCCCTACCGGCGCATCGATGATCTTGTAAAACCCCACCGGAAAACTCGGCGTATTATTGTAATAAATACCAGTGAGTCGAAAAACAATACTCAACAGAAATATACCGGCACTGACAGACAAAACAATGCCTGCCAGAATATTGCGCGTTTTTCTCATGATGATTGGATTATTTTGTCGCTGTAAGCAGGTGCAGGAACAGCAGCCCGCGCAGAAAACACAGAATCTTGAAAGTATAAGGGCTGCTTGCCATATATAGCAGGATAACCCGCCACATAAATGATCATGTCACCCGGCTTGGTAATCTTGCCTTCAGCATCTTTTTCTGGTGAAGTCATGCGTAAACATTCGTCAGGTGTTAGTAAAGGACGCTGCGTTTCCTGCATGGTTCGCGTCACGTTGCCGTGCATCACCCCTACCCGCCTACCACTGGTCGTAATCTGCTCCTTGATGACCGTGGTTTGTCCGGTCAGCTTGGATAAATGCTCGGCTGTCTCAATCCGATTGGGTGGAAAGGCATTCTGAATATGGCAATTGGACGTGATGGCCTCATCGTGACCGTATCCCGTCTCGCGGCTTTTAAGCTGATTGATGTCCTGACAGATCAAATAGGCTTTAATACCGTAGCCAGCAATAAACGCCAAGGATTCCTGAAAGATTTCCAGTTTACCCAGACTGGGAAATTCATCGAGCATCAACAAAAGCCGGTGCTTATAGTTCGCAACCGGCTGACCATCCTTAAAATCAAGCCTATCTGCCAATGTCCGCACAATCATATTCATCATGATGCGCACCAATGGCCGTAAACGAGTCTTATCGTTAGGCTGCGTCACAATGTATAAACTGACAGGGCTAGCGTTGTGCATCAAATCACGAATTGCAAAATCCGAGCGGCTAATATTCTTTGCAACCAATGGATCACGGTATAAGGATAGATAGGATTTAGCTGTAGATAAAACTGACCCTGCTTCCTCAGAGGGACGATCCAGCATATCTCGTGCGGTGGCGCCTACCACCGGATGGTTTTGCCCATTAACATGCGGATAAGTAGCCATTTCCATCCATAGTTCACCAATATCCCGCTCAGGATCGGATAGCATTGAATCAACAAGAGGCAATGTGGCCTCAGTCCCTTCAGCGCCTTCATTTCCTGATTGATATAAAACATGCAAAATCACACCAACAAGAAGCGCCTGACTGGTTTTCTGCCAGTGGTCTCTTAGCCCCTTCCCATCTGGATCAACAATTAAAGTAGCGAGATTTTGCACATCACCGACTTCAAGCCCATCATGCATCCTGATTTCATCCAACGGATTCCAACAAGCACTCCCTTTGGGTGAGGCAGGATCAAAGCGAATGACTTTATTACCGGCATGAACCTTCCGCCAACCGGCTGTTACAGACCATAGTTCGCCTTTCAGATCAGTAATAACCGCACTATGCCCCCATGAAAGCAAAGTTGGAATAACCAAACCAACCCCTTTACCCGAGCGAGTCGGCGCATAACATAAAACATGTTCGAGGCCGTTATGTTTAAGGTAATGGGTTTTGCCTTTTTTATCCTGCCAGGCGCCTACATATACATAATCATTTTGTGGAATCTTTTTTGAGGTTAGTCTGTTGAAGAAGGGTTGTCTTAAAGGAAGCAGCCTTGCTGCCTGGATGTCCTTTTCATTGGCCCATCGCGCTGACCCATGTAAACTTGTGTTCGGACGCGATGAATTATCCGCAACCATTTTTACAATCAGTGTCAGAATCAGCCCGGCTCCAGCAAATAGGACACCCATACTCCCGGATTGCCCAATGATATCTGGATACTGGGCATACCATTTATTAGCCCACTCAAAAATCGACCAAGGCGGGTATAACTGGTTAAAGTGAACACCAAGCTGCGGTTGATATTGGAATCTATAGGCAAAATATTGCGTTGCAACCTGAACCCCACCCAACATAAAGAAAATCGCCATCATCTGAGTAAGCCTGGTTTTAACCAATCCTTCGTTCTTTACTACAGGATTTCCCGAATTTTGGTTTGAATGGTTCATTTTGATCGTCCTTTTCGAGGTGATTTGATACTGATTCTGGACACTTTCTGCTGCAATGGATTCTCTTGCTTATCTAAACCATTCGCATCGCGACCCTCTAATCCTTGACCCGTTCTGTTATTGATTAAATCTAATCGGCGTTGTTCTAATGCTTCGTCATCAAATGTAACATCAAGATTTGTATCTACAGCGACTTGAACAACTTTTTCACGGAAATCATCCGACCCATTGATAGTCAATTTCTTACCGTACTTAATCTTAGCCTCTTGTAATATTCCTGAAATTTTCTCTTTGGCCGCACCAGCCATAATGACCAACCGATTGCCGCCATCACGAATGGCGATTGATCCGATATTACAAATAATCGTGCCCGTTCTAGTAATCGTCTCTATAAAATCCTTATTCTTTAGAGAATCGTCATTAGTCTGCGTACCCGAGACATTATTTGTCTGCGCGCTATAATGTTTTCTGGATCGCAATATATCCAGCGCTTCCTGATTTCCCTGCCGGGATTCCTTCACCAGCCAGCTCAACCAGTCCATTCTTTTATGGCTTGCTTTTGAGGCTTGATATCCTTCCCTAAAGTCTTTATTAATCGCTCCAATGCTGGTTTTCAATTCACTATAAACAGACGCAGCCATTATTTTTTTGGACAACCTACCCGCAGTAACATTTTTGATCAGCAGTCGTTTTAACTTAGCTTTGGTTTTGACAGCTTCTATGGCTTGATTCTTTTTATCACGCAGTTTATTCCATTGGTTTTTCCCAAGTATTGCCGCTTCATTCTGCTCTTTTGTGTATTGCGCATATAGTTTTGATGTATCAATTTTGTTACGCAGTGGCCTGGGTTCATATTGCTTTGAATATTGTTTTTTTGTTGTTGTATCGTCATCAACCCCGACATAACCACCGAGCCTCTTAACCAAATTGGCCTTTGATAAGGCTCTGTCAATAGAACTGGCTTTAACACCAATCCCATTACTGGAAACAAATACAAAACCATTACCGCGCTCACGCAATTCGAGGCCATGATCCTTTAATACTTGGTGTAATTCAGTCCAGCTTGTCGCAGCTTGAATCTGCGCTAGGCATTCTTGTGGTTCATCCGGCAAGTGCGTACTTGTTAGTCAGAAATGCATGTTGAAATAAAGTGAATTAAAGGTTGAAATTATCTCTGATTTTCAACGAAGAGGTTTTTTCAACATGTCGACCAGTTTGCTGTATCACGCCTTTGGTATAGTTGGTTATTTTTATCAAAGCACTTGTTTTATTGCGGGTGTCATAGTTGTTGCAATACAAGCGGATCATTGGCGATTGAGATGTCCGGTATGTAAAAGCCGCGAGATACATTGCCGGGGAAAGTTGGTTAGACGCTTCAGGACAGTACCGGTAGGTCAAAAAGCAGTCTATATCGACCTTCCAGTTCAGCGGGTAGAATGCACCCGATGCCAAGCAGTTCGTCAGGTAAAGATACAGTTTGCTGATGAGCACAAGCGCTATACACGTTCTTTCGAAAGATTGGTTTTGGATCTCTCTAGGCACATGACCATCCAGGCAGTAGCACGCCATCTTGGAGTGAGCTGGGATCTGGTTAAGGGAATACAGAAGGACAATCTGAATAAACGTTATCGGTTGCCGAAATTGGCCAAGATAAAACGCATTGCGCTGGATGAAATATACCAAGGCAAGAAGCTGGGTTATTTAACGATAGTTCTGGATCTTCAACGTGGGGCAGTGATTTTTGTTGGCAATGGGAAAGGTGCCGATGCACTGATTCCGTTTTGGAAGCGTTTGAAACGATCGGGTGCACGGATTGAAGCGGTTGCGACCGACATGGGGCCAGCATACATCAGTGCGGTGCGGGCTAATATCCCAGATGCAACGCTAGTGTTCGATCACTTCCATATTATTAAGCTGTTCAACGAAAAGTTGACAAAACTGCGTCAGGATCTGCAACGAGAAGCAGAAAATGGGTTGGGCAAACCCGTTTTGAAGGGCATTCGCTGGCTGTTGCTGAAGAACCCTGACAACCTGGATGACAAGCGCAATGAACGTCAACGTCTGGACGAAGCATTAAAGCTCAATGAGCCCTTGGCAACGGCCTATTACATGAAAGAAGAGTTACGCAATATCTGGCATCAACCGGATAAACTCTCAGCTCAAAATGCATTGGATGAATGGGTAAAAAAAAGCCGCTGCTTCGGATGTCAACATGCTCAAGCAATTCTCTAAAACTATTGCAGCACACCGCTCAGGTATCCTGGCTTATTTCGATTTTAATGGTTTATCAACCGGGCCGTTGGAAGGTACCAACAACAAGATAAAAACTTTGCACAAAATGGCCTATGGTTTCAGAGATGTCGAGTTCTTTAAACTCAAAATTATGGCGCTGCATGAAACCAATTATGTCCTTGTCGGTTAAACCCAAAAGTACGCACTTGCCGGATGAACCATTCTTGTTGCATCCAACCTATAAGACTCTCCGATCCAGCCTTGAACTCAATATTGGACGCCCTACCCTGTGCACCAAGCTTTTTTGTTTCGTGATTATCTGGTGTTAATCCATACTTTTGTTCCAATTTTTCACAAAGTTCACCAATGACTTTATAGTCATAATGGGGGTTATGTATCGTAAGCCTTTCCGGATGTATTTTGTTGATCGCAATATGCATATGCAGATGATCAGTGTCATGATGCACCACACTGAGTCGTTGGTGTTCACCAAAGCCTAGGCCATCACAGAGTTGGTCCTCGATTTGCTGCAAAGTAGCTTCGGATAGTTCATCATCACGAAAACTAACCACCAGGTGATAGGTTTTGTCAGAAGTCGCGCGTTGATTCATCTGCTGTGTATTAAGTACTTCTGCAACCACACAATCCGGACGATCCGAGTAACAATTAACTGCTCGGATTAAACCGATGCGCTCAGTCTTGTTTTGTGGGTCAACAATATAATTCACCAGTCCGGCAAAGTTGCTTTTCTTAACTGAATTGATTGGGATGTGTTTGGCTATCATGATTATTTAATCGAGTTCTCTTAGGTTTTTATTTTTTTGAGTTGATGATTTTCATCATGATGGCCGTCATTTGTGTGCGGGTTTCTTCAATGTCTTTTAACAGACCATTAATTGTTTTCTTGTCAAAATGGGCTGCACGCCGATCATCGCTTAACCATAATTTTAAAAGCCCCCCTAGCCTGCCTAGATCACCGTTTATTTTTGCCAGTTCATTTACTTTTTTGTTGTCCATGATGCTGGTTGGCTCATAACCTAAGCCCAGTTTCTTTAAATATTCTGAAATACTCAGGCCGCATTTTTCGGCTTGCTCCCTGATGATTTTTCCTTCTTCCGGTTCAACGGGAACCCTTAGATGGAGTTTGTATTTTCTTTTATTCTTCGGGTTTATCTCACTCATTGCTTTGGTTGGTTCTTCGTTTTCTCGATTGCTTTTGCCCTTGCCTCGCAGAGCAGGATTATCGTTGAGCACATCGTGCGAATAAGATCCTTGTGATGTGGGATGACAAGTTTACTTGTTAGCTAACATCACATATCCTGCCCTGTATTATGTCTCTATATACTAGATTATGCATTATTATTTAAGTTTGTAGTTGTATAATTATTGCTGACAGTTCTTGATTTAATATTTGTTTAATTCTTATATACCTGTTATATAGTGGATATCTTCTGCATTATTGGCTAATAATTGGATAGATTATTGAATAATTGGTTGTATGATTTGCTCATGAAACAATTGAATTCTCAAATCATGCAAACCAAAAAGTTTTTGAATGGAATTATGAATACGACATTGTCGATTTAGTACGGCGGCTATTAGCGGATATGGAAAAAAAGTTATCTCAACGGATGGCCGAGAATGCAGTCAAGAAAACAAAAGCAATGCAAGATTCAATCTTGCAATGTTTCTCCTTCTGCGCGACGAAATAAATGAAGCCATCGATGATGGATGGTCAGTTAAATATATTTGGGAAGTACTATCCGAAGAAGGAAAAATTACATTTAGCTATCAAACTTTCTTAAATTTAGTAAATAAATATAAAACTAATTCATCCCTACAATCAAAAACTATTATCGCTAAAAAGAATCCGCATTGCCTGATTCTGAATCGACGGCGCAACTCCAGCCTGAATCAGAATCGACACAAGATCGGATAAAAATAACTGACTCACCAAAATCCCCGGATTATGGAAACCCGAAAGGTTTCGAGTGGAGTACTGATTATGATCCTAAGGATTTTATTTAATAGCTGCCAAGATCATTGCGCTCATTCCCGTATTAAGAATCAGGATTCACAACGTGATGTAGCAAGCTTCAATTCAAACGCAACAATTTTATGAAGGAATTATTCTAATGGCTAAAGTACACATGATCTTGCAAGGTAAGGAGGGGTTGGTAATCTTTCATCGCATCCATACTGGCACAGCATTATTACGCCAAGAAGAAAAATGTTCTTTGCATTGATACTGACCCGGTGAATGCTACTTTTCATGGATTTAAGAAATTAAATGTTCAGCGATTGGATTTAATGGAAGGTGACGAAATTGATCCACGTAAATTTGATGATTTGATTGAATCCATCTCCAAAAGTAAAACCGATGTGGTGATTGATAATGGCGCCAGTACGTTTGTGGCTTTGGCACATTACTTAATCAGCAATCAGATACCTGCCCTGCTTAAAAACAGTGGTATTGAGCTGATCGTCCATACCGTTATTACCGGTGGTCAGGCACTGACAGATACCTTAAATGGATTTAAGAAGATGGTAAAACAGTTTCCTGATGATGTTTCATTTGTCGTCTGGCTTAATCCTTTTTGGGGAAAGATTGAGCTCGAAGGCAAAAGCTTTGAATCTTTGAGTGTTTATCTGGATAACAAAAACCGCGTATCGGCCATTATCAAAATACCAGAATACAAGCCGGAAACCTTTGGTCGTGATTTAAGTGAAATGCTCCAAGCGAAGTTGACCTTTGCCGATGCGATCAAAAAACCGGAATTAACCATCATGAATCGCCAACGGCTAACAATAATACAAAGCGATCTGTTTGAGCAATTAGAAGGTGCACAAGCCGTATTAGCATGAATACGATCGATGAAAAGATTGATAAAGTAATTCAGCAAATCGCATCTGTTCATGGTGTTGCCGTATCCAAAGATGATCCCATCATGATACTGCATACCATGAATGATCGCCTCATTTCGGATAGCAAGGCTGCACAGCAGGAATTGTTGGATAATTTCCGAAGTGAACTTGAAGTGACTGTTTCTGAATTATCACTTCAAGCTAAAAACCATTCTGACCGAATTCTCAATACAACAATAACAACAAGTAAAAATGAAATGGCGCGAGTGATGGAAGAACAATCCAATATCATTATCGAGCGCTGGAAAGCTGATTTGCAAGCTGAATTTAATGAAGCCTGCAAAACAATGACAACTTCAAGACAAACCGCAATATTGAATATTATTGCTTCATTTATTACTTTAATTTCTGCTGGAATTATTTTGACTATTTTTCTAACAAAATAAAAGGTAACACAAGAAGAAGCTACCCTACCCTAACGCAAGCTGAAGCAATATCATGAAGCATTTAGACCGCAGCGCCGGTTACCAACTCCTGGAATCAGCCGCGCTGGTCGAATTCAGAATCGGCAAACCGCTCATTCAAACCTGTACTGACGGGGAAAATATCTTCCTTCAGATTGATCTGATGTTAGGAGTCGCTGATGAAGAAGAATCCGCTGAAATCGCTGAATGGGCATCTTTTGGACTCATTTTCGCTCTGGCTGTTTTGTCCTT
Source organism: Nitrosomonas sp. (assembly GCA_016708955.1). Lineage (GTDB taxonomy): Bacteria > Pseudomonadota > Gammaproteobacteria > Burkholderiales > Nitrosomonadaceae > Nitrosomonas. The sequence goes on along the minus strand of JADJES010000022.1, from coordinate 10,532 downwards.
TGCAGATGCTCGACCACGGGGCTTATCAGATCAAGATTTGGTCGATGGTGACGAGTTTACTGTAAGCGATTTGTTCGAGTGCCTACGCTTTGTCAGCAGAGAATTACGATTCTCATCCGATTACTTACGCGGACGTTGTATGAAGACAGACATCACGGTAAGAAAGGACGGCATGCTGACCTTGAGCACCAGAAATCGAGGACAAGCTGCATTGTTCTGGCTAGATCGATTACAAGGCAAAAAGAAGCTGACACTCATCTAAATCGATAACTGCTATTTCTTCCTGAAATACGAGAAAATGCCACAATACCACTTTGAATTATAATAACAAAGGCCAATGTAAATGGTAAATATCCATTAGGATTTACATTAAGTTTAGGTGGTAGAGGGATTAAATATAACTTCTATGTCACGATGTCCTTCAATGATTGTTACCACTTCAAAATGATTATCGTTATACATAAAGAAAATAATGTAACTTCCAAATGGATGGCTGCGTAAATTTTCTCTTAGCTCTGGCCGCTCTACTCCAATTGTGCCTTTAATACTTGCAAGCTGAACTTTCACCGTTTTGCACTAAACTTTACATTTTCGCTTAAGCAACCATACGCAATAATGCATCGATAAAAGAATTAAGAATGGGTTTATCTGGTTTAGGGCAAAAGCTAACAAAATCCTTATTGAGCGCAGCCTGAGTAATCAGTTTTCTGACATCGGAAAAGGCAAAGTGACTTCGATTGTTAACAGCGTAACAACGCTGCGGTGTTTTATCAAGGTGATCGGCATAAATCCAGGTTACGGTGGCGGCCATCATGCAGAAGTTGAGATGATTGGTAACGGCATGGTAGTTTCGAGTTTGGCTTTTGAGCTACCGATTTCCTGCTTGATCTCTTTGAAAGCGGCTTCGATTTTCCAGCGTGCGCCGTAGTATTCGATAATCTGCTCGACGGTGAGATCGAGATCGGTGGTAAAGAGTGCGACCCATTGTGATCTTCGATAGATCCAAACAACGCGCACGGCACATTTGAGTGTTTTCAACATCATGATGTTGTCAAAGGCCAGAACATCGCGTTGTTTGCCGTAGAGGTTAACCGAATAAGTGGTAGCGCGTTCATGGAATTCATTGGCCAGCGTTGTGGCATTGCCCATCTTGTCGCCATACTTTCTGGATCGGCCGAGCTGATGTTTTTGGTGTTCGGGTGGTAACGCAAACAAAGTGGTATTGACGCGCAATCTGGAAAGCATATGACAGTGCTGTCCAACGGTTTTGCGCATCGGTTTAAGCAAGCCGTCGTTTCCAAACCAGCTATCGGTAACGATCAGCAATGGGGTGCCAGGGAAAAGCGGCAGAAATTTCCAGCAGCATTTCGATGGCCTGCTCAAATTTGGTTTGAAACGATGGTATCTTGCCCTCAACCCTAACCTTCTTGGTCGCTATCGTTTTTTCCATGTGATAGAAACGAAACGCCAGCGGTAAGCAAGCCAGCGGCCTTTGACAATTTTTAATAAACCGATGGACACAACATTTTGTGACCAGGGGTATTTCGATTGATTGGTCTTGGCAGCATGATCAAAGAAAGACGCGCAGCCGAAAATCTTTTGCCAGTCTTGGGATTGATGGTGTCATCCAAGGCCAGCAATAGCCGTCCTTTGTCGTCGGGCTGGGTATCAGAGACCACAGCGTCGTCCAGAGGCGTGACCAAGGCAATTTTGATGAGGCCATGAAGATGTAAAATCGGCGCTGACTAAGCGACAGCCCGAACAATACCTGCAAGCATCGCAATAGGTTGGCGCTGCGTGAAGAAGTGAAATGAGTGATAACAGCCAGGAGCGTATAAACAAACCAGACACCTCGTTCATCGCCTTTGCAACGGTGGTTAAATTCCTACTGGAGGGGGAAGAGGATATTGCGTAGAATGAACATGCGGCGATGCCTTTTTATTATTGGTTTCAGTTACTTAACAGATGAAATTATAACAAAAACCGTGCGTCGCCGCAATCATATCTTACTGTATTTAAAGGATATATTTCGATTTTTTCCCTACTGTCAACAGGGTCGATATCAGTACTATTTTGTCACTCAAGAAAAAATCCCGATAATCCAAAATTCCAGACAATTGAATCATCGGCTCATAAAAAAAGCGTGAAACTCCAGTACTTGCAAGTTCTTTACATTTATCAAGAAGTCGTTGGGCTAAATTCTGTCCAACGTGACGGCTTTTGCTTTTCTCTGCAATATAGGCAGCTATGTTAGCTAAATCTTCTTTAGCTTGGTCTAATAAAACTAAACGCATTCCCGTTGTTTGCCCTTCTTATCAAGATGGGCTTCTACATAGGCCATGACATCTTCATCTGTATTATGACCACCTTTGGCAATGGCAGAATCGATGTGTTCCTTCAATGCCTGCAGTTTTGTTTCCCGTTCTTCAACAAGGCGCAGTCCTTCTCGCACTACCTCACTTGCGTTGTTGTAGCGACCAGCCTGTACTTGGCTCTTTATAAACCTTTCAAAATGTTCACCGACTGCATAGCTCATAGTAAAAATCTCCTTTCTTTATTAACTAAATAATACCAACTATTAACAACTATTGGCAATTATCTATAGAATATCGGTTGATTTTTTGACGGAATTAGCCAGAATCTTAGCCACTTCTCGATCGTTTTTTGTAAAAACTCCCCTACCCTTCCCTGATTCAGGGTTTTCTAGTGCTTTTCAATTGTGCAACTGCTTTATCAAAACTGTAAAAGTAAAACAACGAAGCGCCGTTATTTTCTGCGATAAAGCGCGATTTATTAGCAATCAGTGAATCAACAAAATCGAGCTCTTTTCCACGTACTGGCTTGGCTTCCTCGTAATCACACAGGGAAGACCAAATCACTTGGGAGCTTTCAAAGATAAAGGCTCCGTCACCAATTAAGCCGTGTACATCGGCACATACAGCCGCTTTGTCGATGTCGTATCGTCTGCCAGTTAATGCCCACAATGCCTCAGCCAAAACAACATCTGTAATCAATACAGGGTGTTGGTCTTTAATTAGGGTTTTTGCCTTCGCATATTGTGCTGCATCATCCGCTAAGAGATACCGAAGTAAAACATTGGTATCAATTGCAATCATTCAAAATGTTTCTGTCTTGATTGTACATCGCTGACAGTATTGTTTATTTTGGTGCCCTTTAAGAGACCCGCCGCCATACCAATCTCTTTTTTAATGATATTGAATTGATTTCCATGGCGGAAAATCTCCACTTCATCCCCTGCCTGGATACCCAACTCGTTACAACCGGAAATGGGTAATGTGATTTGTCTTTTCGCACTGACTTTTGGCATTGCTTCTCCTCATTAGGCTTTACTAATACAATATTGTAAAGATTATCATTGGTGTCCCGTTAACTATCGCTTGAAAAAAACTAGCTTTTACCAATTTAACAAACAGATAAGAATAAGGCTATCAACGAATATTTAATTTTAACTGCAATATTTTGAGGATGGTTTTGTGAAATGTGGAGTCTTTGCGATCTCATATTATTATAGTCAATTGTAATTTATGAATTAATTTTCTGTGTTGTAAGTCAGTAGTGTCCGGTTAAAAGTTGAATAAATTTAGTTGGTTAGCGGCACCGCACTGTTCTGGAATGTAAGCGGCACCTTGTAAGGCTTGTTGCAACTGGTTTTTCTCAAAAATAGAGACCGATAAAATCTGTAGCAAAGTGTAGAGCGAGGCATCAATTTGAAGTTCCTTTTGACGATGGCGATTAGCACGTAAGTGGCAACGGCACACCAGATTTGCGTTTTCACCGCATTCTCGCTGTTGCCGATGAAACGTTTGATACGAAGATGTTGCTTGATCCACTTGAAGAACAACTCGACTTGCCAGCGGCTTTTGTACAGTGCGGCAATCGTCAGTGCAGGCAGGGTCGTGTTGTTGGTCAGGAACACCAACGTCTTGCCGGTTTCCGGGTCTTTGAAGCGAATGCGCCTTAGTTGCTCGGGATAATCCTGCGAGATGTAGAAACCGTCGAGCGCGATACGCTGATCGCAGATGATGCCGGTATTCCGATCGACCTTCATCGAGTACACCCTGTGCGCGTTCATTCCACGTTTGGCGCGAGTTACGAAAAACGCGCCCGACTGATGCAGCGTGAATAGGCGACCGAAATCCAGATAACCTCGATCCATCACGTAGAAAGCCCCTGCCTCGAAAGACAAGGCATCCAGTACTTTGACTTCGTGGGTCTTGCCATCCGTGATGTGAATGAAAGCCGGAATATTGCCGCGCAAACCAGCAGGGCATGCAGTTTGATCGCCGCTTTGTTGGTGCGAAACGGCGCCCATGGAAACAGCGACAGGCACAGGTCTATAGTCGTTGCATCCAATGCGCAGACCGTATTGGTCAGATCGACACCGAAGCTGTCGTTGCAATACAGTTTGCGCGCACGCCGGATCAACAACATCGCCAACTCTTCCCAGATGTGCAAGTTGCGCGCTTCGTTGGCGTCGGCCAGTGTCGACCGTTTGACTGGTGCGCGAAAACCCATGCTGTACAGCTTCGTCTGGTTGGCCAGCAAACAGGCTTCGATATCCCGCAGACTCTCGCGGTAGGTCAACTGTGCAAAAGCCATGGCGCGGAATTGCTCGGTACAACTCAGATTGCGCACGCCCGAATCGCCGCCATGACGCGCCACGATTCTTGCGAAGCTCGTCCATGGCACAAACTCCATGAGTTGTGCGAACAGCGTTTTTCCAAAGTTCATAGACCACCTCCAGAGGGTTCAACTTCTGGAGACTACTCGAACCTGAGTTTGCGAAATATGATTTCAAATCGGCACCAAAATAATTTCTCTGGAATCCTTGTAAATACTGGACTCTACCGCTTCAACAGCTAATTAAACCGGACACTACTGGTTGTAAGTATAAGTTAACGGGACACTAGTGAAAGATTATATACTTTACCTATCGTCTCTAATTTTAGCTTATTGAGCATACTAAACACGGCTCTGCTGCTTATTTTCATACCTATTTTAAATAGATAACTATAAGTTATGGTTAGTATATTTTTATCAAATAGGTACTCATCCATGTCGATCACCATGCCTCACATAATGACCACTTTGCTTTGACTTTTTTTTCTTGAAAATACGCAAACCCCTTCAGACTAATTTCATATTGGAAGAGACTAGATTTTGACCAATCTGGCATGATTCGATTATAATGAACGATTCAAACGATATTAATAAGGGCACAATAATGGATGCACTTTCTGCCAATGAAGCTAAAACTCAATTTGGTGACATGCTGTTAAAAGCGCAGCGTGCCCCAATTCAAATTAACAAAAACGGGAAACCAGTTGCTGTAGTCATCTCAATGGATGACTACGAAAGCATTGAAGCGCTCAAGCTTCGATTTTTGCAATCGAGAGCCGTCCAAGCCAAAATGGATATCAAGGCGGGCAACATTGTTGATGGCGATTCTTTTTTTGGTACATTAGAAACTGATCAGTACGACTAATGCCTGGTTTTCGTTTAACCCCAGATGCTCAGACCGACCTTATTGAAATACGCCGTTTTACGATCAGACAATGGAGCAAAGCGCAGTCGCAAAAATATTTATCAGAACTTCAGCAAACGATTCGATTGCTGGCTGAAACACCTTCTCTCGGTAAATCAAGGCCAGATGTTGGACCGAACGTATTAAGTTTTCCCTGCTCAAGTCATGTCATTTACTACGTTGTGTATGAGCAACAATTGGTTGTATTCGGCGTATTGCACAAACGCATGGTGCCATTTAACCACCTTACTGTGCGAGAGGCGTTTTAATATGTAATAACTACCCCTATATTAAACAACAAATTCCTTTCTGCGACTGCGTTGTGCCGATTTCTCTACGCTTATTTTTCCTATAGGGCTTATACAACCCCTCCTTGCGCTAAAGATAATCCAGACGGATCATCAGCTCTGCTGCTTATTTTCAATAGTTAACTAATAAATAACTATAACATAAAGTTATCTATGAGTTATTGATAATATAACAAACAGATAACTATATAATAACTACTTACGGTGATGAAAAAGATAATTAATAATTGGTAAGCCCCCGGCAGAGCCCTGTCTCTTGATCACAACTCAGCGAACACCGATTTGCTGAGTTGATACCCATTGATCCGTTCTCGCAAGCGAAACCAACCGTGCCAAACAGTGTCCCAGCTGGGGCGTCCCGTGCACTTGGTATCAGCAAATCCACCCAGTTTAGCAATGGCGTAAAACGCCCAATGCGCAGACGGCGGCATCTTTGGCAAGGGATGGTTGTGCTCTGTCGATAACCACAACACTTTCCATTCGTCTTTGCTTAACACCGTTTCAGGTGCGTCGATGGGAGCATCCAGGCGTTCTCTCAGTTGCAGCAATCGCACGGTGAGAAATGCCGTGATTACCAGCATCCGTTCCAGATTTTCCACCGTTTGAAACCGTTGTCGCTCCACACCAACACCACTCTTCCACGCCTTGTGATAGTTTTCAATGCACCAGCGCAGCTCTCGTAATAGCGCGCACCACCTACCGTGCCTCCTCCGCGCTATTGATGCCCTCTGTCAGAGCGTATATTCGAGACCAGGAAAAGGAAAATTAACGTTATGATCAGCCCCCCGGCTCTGCTGGAAGTAATTTAACTTAAAACCATACCACAGTTACCTAAAAGAAAACCAAAAGTTATGGTTCATACATAGTTAACTATTATATAACTATAACATATAGTTATATAATAGTTATCAAACGATTACCAAACAGTTACTGACACAATAACTATTTTCTGTGATGAAAAGATAATTTAAAATTTTACTACAGTTATCTAATAGGTAACTATGTATTTCAATAAATAACTAATAGGTAACAACAAAATAACTTTATGTTATCATTAGTGTTCCGTTAACGTATACTTACAACATAGGAAATTAATTCATAAATTACAATTGACTATAACAATATGAGATCGCAAAGATTCCACATTTCATAAAACCAACCTCAAAATATTGTAGTTAAAATGAAATTATTTGTTGATAACATTATTCTTATCTGCTTATTAAATAGGGAAAAGATAGTTTTTTTAAGTGATGGTTAACGAGACACCAGTGTTATGTTATAGTTATCATTTAGTTATCTAGTTGATAACTGTTTTACTGCGATAAAAAGATATATTGTTATCTTTTAGTTCTATAGTGTATAACTATTAGATATAGTTATCTCTTTGGTAACTACTGATAGAGGAGTGGAGATATATGCCTGTTATAGTTTTTGCATCAAGTAAGGGAGGGGCAGGGAAGACAACAGCTTGTGTTGTTCTTGCTTGTGAGCTTGCCAGACAAGGTTATGATAAGAATATAGAGGTTTCTTTAATTGATGCAGACCCGAACCAGCATAGCGCAGCATGGGCAAAGCTGGATGGTAAACCCAGTAATATACGATTATATGAAAATGTTACAGAAGAAAATATTCTAGATGTTATTGATCAGGCACAGGAACAAACACCATTTGTTCTGGTTGACCTAGAAGGAGTTGCAAGTAGTGCAGTAGTTGGTGCAATAAGTCGTGCCGATCTTGTAATAGTCCCTTGTCAAGCTTCACAGAATGATGCTAAGGAAGCTGTTAAAACCATTAAAACTATTAAGTATGGGGCGAATATTGCTCGCCGCGAAATTCCTTTCTCTGTTATGTTTACTCGGTTAAGTGCAGCAATTATTACTAAGACAGGTAAGTATCTTACACAGTCATTTGATGAGGCTGGTATAGATATACTTAAATGTTCTTTAATTGATAGGGAGGCATTTAAATCTATTTTTTCTTTTGGTGGTTCAGTTAATACGTTGAAAACTGAAAATAGAAAAGAACAATTAAGCATAGATAAAGCCGCTAAAAACTCTGAAAATTATGCTGAAGAGATTAAAAGGTTATTAAAAAAAGGTATTAAACAGCATTTTGAAAGGAGCATTACAAATGTCTAATGACCGCGCATCATTGGGTTTAAATGAGGAACAAATAGATCTTGAAGAACTTGTAATTAAAGGGCAACAACCCCATAAGCTAACCTTAGATCAACAGAAGACTATGGAAAGAGAAGGGGCGAAACTTGGTTTTGTTAGTCGTCAACCAAAAAAACGTCGAAGGGTTTCTCCTTATACAGCACAGTTTGGGGGAAAGTGTCGAGAGGGTATGAAAACTTTATTTCAGGATATAGGTGAGCATTTGGGTTGTTATGATACTGAAACCTTAGAAAAAGCCATATTGGCATTACTCGAAAAAGAAGCTATAGAAGATTTAGAAAAGCGTTTTAGAGAAATTACAAAATGATTTATATTCACAATTTAATTCTTTGACGGAGTTTCTTAGTAACTTCAGTTGTACTTGTTTTGTTGTTTTCGTACTTAATATTCATCATGTGGCCTGTTTCGGGGATTTGGTCGAAACAGCTTAAATCATGCTTAATATATTTAGATCCATTCTTTTGATAAAGCACATTTTCTTTTTTGTCGATATGGATTACTTCTCCAATATTGTCTTTTGATTGGTCTGCATCAACAGCGTTGTATAAGTTATATACGCCAGGCTTTATGCCTTCAGCTTTGCATACTTTCTCTGTTTTCCATTCGCCGCCAAAATCGTTCTGTACTAATTTTTGGCCATTCATAACAAGTAATCGTTTTTTCATATCTAAGTTTCAATAATTTTAAACACCAATTTCCCAATCACCGTTTTTTTCTTGGCGTAAATTCTTTGTACTTGGTTTTTAATAATTGAGGCTAATTTATATTTAAATGGATTTAAAGAGGCTTTAATGAGGTTAAAATAGGTTATGGTACCATCCGTTGTATGTTGTTATTAGATTGTCTTGTAGTAGATTTATAATGACTTGTAGGAGGGGTTTTAATACTTTAGTTATGCTGTAACTTTTAAATATATTCTTTAGGGATTATTATACATTTTTAATAATATTCTTGTGATTGCTTATTTATATGATTAAAAGAAGAAAAGAATAGGAAGTTATCCACAGGATAATAAATCAGTTATATCAATATATTGCGAGCATAATTATGTTTTAACTGTGAGTTATACCTATAACATGGGATTTAACTGTGAGTTATACCTATAACTAAAGGGTCTAATTGTGAGTTATACCTATAACATGTGTGAGTTAAACCTATATGATCTGTGTGTTTAACCTATAGATGTGTGAGTTAAACCTATATCATCGAAGCTTATCTGTGGGTCAAACCTATAACATTGATATTAATTGTGAGTTAAACCTATAACTAACTGTGGATTAGACCTATAACTTCTGGTTCCGAATGTGAGTTATACCTATAACATGTGTGAGCTAAACCTATAACTTCTAGTTGTGAATGTGAGTTATACCTATAACATGTGTGAGTTACACCTATAACTTCTGCCCAAATTCCGCGATTGGATTCTTATTCTCTTCCTTTAGGGTACCGAAGTAAATTAATGGTAGCGGAAATAGGTAGGAAACAGTGAATTTGATGGTGAGTGCGAGCATAACAGCATTATTTTGCTGTTATCAATAGGCTATGTCGTATAATTATCTGTTGAAAATTTGTTAACTATATGGAGAGCATGCAAAACCGGGAAGCTAAGCCGCCTTTTTGAGCATCTCATTGTTCTCCACCCGAAAGCAGGGATATCATTATCTAAATGTTTGCTCCAATTCGTTGTCGAGCACCCTGGTTCGCATCTGCAAAAGTAAATGTGTAACCTTTTCGGGCTCCATTGCATTTGTTATCGCTTGGCAAAGCATTTGGTAACGACATAGTTTACGGTTGATTCAATGAAAGCTAAACTGATTCGGTCGCCCGGGCGATAGCGCTCAGCGTAGTTTGCGATAAATGCATGATTATTGGCATTTTACGTATGAGATTTTTCAACCGCTCCTGCCCATAGACAAATTTTCCAAACAATGTCAATTCAGTGTTTGCCGTTAATAATTTATCCGTATCTTCCACTCTGCACTGCACCAAAGTTCCCATTGCCCAACGGCAGTGGCGCACGCGCCAGGATCCTTTTGCGTTGGTTTGGGAGACCGAGTTGGTTCCATTGCTGTACCGGGAACCTGAACTGACCGGGGACTACGCTTTGGGAGCACTTGGATGACCGATATCCCGGTCAATACCCGGAGAAGTTGCTCAGAAGCTTGCAGCGCCGTGTAAAACACTGGCGCGCAACGCAAGGTCCCGGTAAGGCTGTCATGTTTTGCCAGTCGGTGCCTGCCGGGCACCAGGGGTTGTCCGATTTTACCCGGCCGCGCACGGCAATTACGATCGCAGGCGAGCCATTTGATCACCTGCTGTATCAGTTTGTCTGGCTTATAGTCATTGGCGTGCTGTTCATATCATCCGGGGCGGGAAAGTTATAGCATTGGCCGATGGATTGCAGACCGCCTTGCATAAACTCGGCGGCGCGCCCAAGGAACATCGCACTGACAGCCTGAGTGCCGCATACGTCAATGCGAGCCAAAAACAAGAACTCACGCA
>JADJES010000021.1 GCA_016708955.1 Nitrosomonas sp. | reverse complement strand
ATCATAAGCGACATCGTTGGCGCCCAGCCGCATGATGGAGCCTTTGCCAAATTGTTTTTCGATCTGGGCTAGCGCAGCGTCAAGCGCTTTACTTCTGTTTTCATCCATGATTTTTCCTGTTAAGAGTCGGGCAAATTATCGCATAACCTGTATTACATCAACGTAACTTGTTATGAAGTTGTTGGGCTTTGCAGAAATTGGCATAGTAAAAAACTCGAGTATCCGGCTTGCCTGCGATATAATTACATAATGTCGTTGAAGTGGCAGACATAAATACGTCACTGCTTTCAGTAAATTTTAATTGGTAACAGAGGGAGAATAGCTATCCGAGTCATTTTATTAGGCGGTCCTGGTGCCGGGAAAGGCACTCAGGCCAATTATATTAAGGAACATTTCGGTGTTCCGCAAATTTCTACCGGCGATATGTTGCGCAGCGCTGTGAAAGCAGGAACAGAATTGGGCGTCATGGCAAAAAAATAATGGACGCCGGTGGATTGGTTTCAGACGACATTATCATCAATCTGGTCAAGGAACGTATTACACAACCCGATTGTTCGAGCGGTTTCCTGTTTGACGGTTTTCCGCGTACGATTCCGCAAGCCGATGCTATGAAGGCAGCCGGTGTGCCGATTGATTTTGTTGTTGAAATTGATGTTGACGATGCGGAAATTGTTAAGCGTATGTCGGGCCGCAGAGTGCATCCCGCATCCGGACGGACTTATCATGTGGATTTTAATCCACCCAAAACCCATGACCAGGATGATGTGACGGGCGAGCCGTTGATACAACGCGATGACGATAAGGAAGAAACGGTCCGGAAACGTTTGCAAGTCTATCATGAGCAAACCGAGCCATTGGTTGAGTATTATTCAAAATGGTCGGCACATGGCGGGAAAGATGCGCCTCGCTATATCAAAGTAGCTGGCATAGGCACGGTTGAAGAGATACGTGATCTGATTTTCGCAGCATTGAAATAAGTTTTAGCCAGCCTCTTTTTTGATTCACGGAATGGATTCAAGACTCGGGACGCGGCAAGCCGCGCCTGAGTTTTTGTGCGTACAGATTCAGTAGAATGAAAATAGCATGCTTACGATTTGATTAATCAGGAGAAAAATATGGCAATTAAAAATGCATTTTATGCTCAATCCGGTGGCGTTACCGCAGTCATTAACGCTTCCGCCGCGGGTGTTCTGGAAACGGCGCGGCAGCATACCGATAAAATCGGGAATGTGTACGCAGGCCGCAATGGAATTATCGGTGCGCTGACCGAAGATTTGATTGATACCAATGCCGATTCGGCAGCGGCGATTGCTGCACTGCGTCACACCCCATCGGGTGCTTTTGGTTCCTGCCGCTATAAATTAAAGAGCTTGGAACAAAACCGCCGCGAATATGAGCGCTTGATCGAGGTTTTTAAGGCGCATAATATCGGCTACTTTTTTTTACAGCGGTGGTAAGATTCTGCCGATACTGCCTGAAAGTCTCACAATTATCAGGCACCTTGGGCTATCCATTCAGGCGATTCATGTGCCTAAAACCGTCGATAACGATTTGCCGATTACGGATTGTTGCCCGGGTTTTGGTTCGGTGGCTAAATATATTGCGGTATCTACCCGTGAGGCTAGCTTTGACGTAGCTAGTATGGCCAAAACCTCAACCAAAGTTTTTGTGCTGGAAGTCATGGGACGACATGCGGGCTGGATTGCAGCAGCTGGCGGCTTGGCTTCAAGCCCGGATTGCGAGATTCCAATTGTCATTCTGTTTCCGGAAGTTACTTTCGATAAAGAAAAGTTTCTCGCCAAGGTGGACCGGTATGTTAAGGAATATGGCTACTGTTCGGTCGTGGTGTCGGAAGGTGTCAAAGGTGGCGATGGCAATTTCCTGTTCGATCAAGGACTGCGCGATGCGTTTGGTCATGCGCAACTCGGTGGTGTTGCCCCGGTAGTCGCGAATATCATCAAAGACGGTTTAGGTCTGAAATACCATTGGGGCGTTGCCGATTATCTGCAGCGCGCAGCGCGTCACGTTGCTTCCAAAACTGACGTTGAGCAAGCCTATGCAATGGGTAAAGCTGCCGTGGAATATGCACTGGCAGGACATAATTCGGTAATGCCGACGATTGTCCGTGAATCCAGCGCACCGTATAAGTGGTCGGTCGGTATGGCGCAGCTTTCCAGCGTGGCCAACGTTGAAAAAATGATGCCAGCTGATTTTATCACTGAAGATGGTTTCGGCATCAGCCCAGCCTGCCGTGAATACTTGGCGCCGTTGATCGAAGGGGAAGACTATCCGCCGTACAAAAATGGTTTGCCGGATTATGTGCGGCTGAAGAATGTTGCAGTTGCTAAGAAATTGGGTGAATTCAAATTATAATAATGGGGTATCAGCAATTCGAGCAGTGTTGTAATGAAGTCATACACCACTGATTTGGTTGTTAAGTAATCGTATATTCAAAAAAAATTTGATGCATTCAAGTAGTAAGAACGGATAAAATACGCCCCTGATTTTTTATTCAAGACAAGTGGTTAAGAGTGCGGATTAATTAGATCAGAATTTCGCATGCAATTTTTATGGTCTGACTTTAATTGGAGTTCTCTATGGCTAGTGGTTTCGTTATCGCAATTTTAGTGCGATTGTAGCCCTGATATTCAAGTGGTATGTGGATTAAGGTATTTTTAGGCAATCTACAGGCAACCAGCGGATGCAGGAAATTGCCAAGGCGATTCAAGAAGGCGCCTCTGCATATCTGAAGCGTCAATATATGACGATCGGTATGGTGGGTGCAGTTTTGTTTTTTGCGCTTTGGATAGCGTTAGGTTGGGATACGGCGATAGGTTTCGCTTTAGGTGCTATTCTCTCTGGTGCCGCTGGCTTCCTGAAGGATCTGTATCAGTTCAATCGAATGTGCGTACTGCTCAAGCTGCAACTATCGGATTGAATGAAGCACTGGCGATTGCTTTCCGCGGCAGCGCGCGGTCACGGGAATGTTGGTTGTTGGTCTAGGCTTGCTGGGTGTGGCCGGATACTGCGCGATGTTGTTTAACGGCGCTAATCCCGATCAAGCCGTCAGCGACATCATCAAACCATTGGTTGGTTTTGCATTCGGTGGATCACTGATTTCTATTTTTGCCCGTTTGGGTGGTGGTATTTTCACCAAAGGCGCGGACGTTGGCGCGGATCTGGTGGGTAAAGTCGAAGCCGGTATTCCAGAGGATGATCCTCGCAATCCAGCCGTTATTGCCGACAATGTGGGCGATAACGTAGGCGATTGCGCCGGGATGGCTGCCGATCTGTTCGAAACCTATGCCGTTACGATTATCGCTACGATGATACTGGGCGCGTTGCTGTTTTCAGCAAACGCTCTCGATGCGGGTATTTATCCGCTGATGCTGGGCGGTTTCTATCGTTGCATCGATTGTCGTTGTTACTACGTTAAGATGCGTGAGCGGTAAGATTATGAATGCGCTGTACCGCGGATTGGCAATTCCTTGGCGGTATCGCATTACTGCTTATCTTCCGTTACCGTTTGGTTGGCGGGCGGTATGTCGGCGGATGTCGACGGCACGGAAATAGCAGGTGGTATGCTGGTGATGCGAGCGTTCTAGCCCAAGCGATCGGGTTGGTATTAACGGGACTCATGATTGTCATCACCGAATACTACACATCGACTGATTTTCAGCCGGTTCAACATGTTGCCGAAGCATCAACGACTGGTCGTAACCAACATCATTGCTGGTTTGGGTGTTTCAATGCGCGCAACCGCAGCTCCGGTTCTCGCTGTTTGTATCAGTATTCTTCTGGCTTATGCACTGGCGGGCTTATACGGTATTGCGATCGCTGCGACATCGATGTTATCGATGACCGGTATCATTGTTGCTCTGGATGCATACGGCCCGATCACCGATAACGCAGGTGGTATTGCGGAAATGTCGGAAATGCCGGATTCAGTCCGTGCCATTACCGATCCATTGGATGCTGTTGGTAACACGACCAAAGCAGTGACCAAAGGTTATGCGATTGGCTCAGCAGGCTTGGCAGCGTTGGTGCTGTTTGCCGATTATACGCATGCGCTGGAGCATGCTGGGCACGCGATCACCTTTGATTTATCCAATCACATGGTGATTATTGGTCTGTTTATCGGCGGTATGATTCCTTACTTATTCGGTGCGATGTCGATGGAAGCTGTCGGACGTGCTGCCGGATCGGTAGTGATTGAAGTGCGCCGCCAGTTCAAGGAAATCCCCGGCATCATGGAAGGTACTGCTAAGCCAGATTACTCGCGCGCAGTGGATATGCTGACGAAAGCCGCGATCAAGGAAATGATGATTCCTTCATTGTTACCGGTACTGATTCCGCTGTTAGTCGGTGTGATTCTCGGGCCGCAGGCGCTGGGTGGTGTATTGATGGGTTCCATCGTAACCGGCTTGTTCGTGGCTATTTCTATGACCACCGGTGGCGGTGCATGGGATAACGCTAAGAAATATATCGAAGATGGTCATTTCCTGGCAAGGGTAGCGAAGCTCTCATAAAGCATCCGTGACAGGGGGATACCGTGGCGATCCTTATAAAGATACTGCGGGTCCTGCAATCAATCATTGATTAAGATTATTAACATTGTGGCATTGCTGATAATTCCACTGCTGTAATAGCCGTAATCAAGGAGTGGTTTGTGAAAAGCACATCAGATTTCTGATGTGCTTTTTATTTATTTTCAATAACATAACTTATTAGACGATGAAGGTAAGACTTGCTTTTGTCACGAGATGCTGTGCCTTTAGAATAAGATGTGCTAAAAATTTACAAACCCAGTAAAGAAATAAAAGGTTTCTGATTGATGAACAGTCCTCACCATTCGAGAATATTGTAAACATTATTAAGTAATAAGGAGTTAACATGTCAACAAAGCAATTTATCTCAGCAGAAAAACATTTGGCTAAATTAGGGGGTAATAATTAAGGAACAAGCTTAGATTTCCTTGCACCGGGCTAATATCGACTCAACCAGGAAATAATTTTTTGCAGCAGCACGACAGCACGGTGTAACAAACGCGATGTTACATGAAATAACTGGTGTTTCAAGCAGTGTAATTAATGACTATTTTAAAAATGCTGATCTTGTCCGGAGGATTGGATCATACCAGTATCCTTTTTAATACAGATATAGGCTCAATTGAAACCTTGGTTGGGTTTAATGATAATGCTGGAGCTTTATCAAATGCATCACTCAAAGCGAAAGTTCAGCCTTTGATAGATCTTCCTGCAGCATATGATTTTCCATTCACAGCTAGGTATGATTTCCAGTCCGAAGATGGAATCTATGATGAAGATGAATTGGGCATATCGCAATTAAGCGATATAGCTGCAACGAAAGAAAATATAGAATCCATTTTTTATGGCACATTAA
>JADJES010000020.1 GCA_016708955.1 Nitrosomonas sp. | reverse complement strand
CGCTGCTTCGGATGTCAACATGCTCAAGCAATTCTCTAAAACTATTGCAGCACACCGCTCAGGTATCCTGGCTTATTTCGATTTTAATGGTTTATCAACCGGGCCGTTGGAAGGTACCAACAACAAGATAAAAACTTTGCACAAAATGGCCTATGGTTTCAGAGATGTCGAGTTCTTTAAACTCAAAATTATGGCGCTGCATGAAACCAATTATGTCCTTGTCGGTTAAACCCAAAAGTACGCACTTGCCGGATGAACCGAAAAACATTAAGGAAACGCTGAACCAGTGTCATTTCGAGCAAGAGCGAGAAATCTATTGCATTGATTATTAAATATTCCTCACTGGGTTCGGAATGGCAAATGCGAGTTACTTAGGGTTTCCTTAAGGCGGTTTGTATTCCGGATTCTGTTCAAACCACCCCACACAAGAGCTTATGCGCAAATGCTGATCTCGGACAGCCTCCTAACCCGGCTCTATGCCAATCACGGCCACCGGTCAAGCACAAAACGCTGCCACAACCTTGCGTTGCGCGTAATGTAAGCATCAAAGGCTTTTTATGGCTAGAAAACAGCCATCCTGTTAGACTTTCAACGATTTAAGACAACCATGAAGAACAACAAAACCTGAATTAATGGAAGAGCACTCTGACATGGACAAATACCAGCTTAGCGAGCGCGATATCTGCACCAAGTTCATTACCCCCGCGCTGGAAAAGGCGGGCTGGGACATTGCAACTCAGGTGCGTGAAGAATTCCCGCTGACCAAAGGCCGAATCATCGTCCGTGGAAAGTTACACACGCGCGCACAAAACAAGCGTGCTGACTATGCGTTGTTTCATCGACCCAACATGCCAATTGCGGTCATAGAAGTCAAGGGCAAAAAGCACGCTCTCGGCGGCGGTATGCAGCAGGGCCTTGGTTATGCCGAGATGTTGCAAGTGCCTTTCGTTTTCAGCAGCAATGGCGACGGATTTCTGTTTCACAACAAGATTGCCAAGGATGGAATCATCGAGCGGGAATTGGCGCTTCACGAGTTCCCCAGCCCCGACACGCTGTGGCAATGGTGGTCTGAGCACCTTGGATTAAACCCCGCACAAAGCGAACTGGTCTCACAGGATTACTATAGCGACGGCAGCAATAAAACGCCGCGCTACTACCAATTGCTCGCTATCAACAAAACTATCGAAGCCATTGCCAAAGGACAGAATCGCATCCTGCTGGTTATGGCCACTGGCACTGGCAAAACCTACACCGCATTCCAGATCATTTGGCGGTTGTGGAAGTCAAAAGCTAAAAAACGCATTCTGTTTCTGGCGGATCGCAACATCCTGGTCGATCAGACCATGACCAACGACTTCAAGCCGTTTGGTTCAGCCATGACCAAAATCCAGAAGCGGCAGGCCAATAAGTCGTATGAGATTTACCTGTCCTTGTACCAAGCAGTCACTGGCACAGAAGAAGAGCAAAACATCTACAAGCAATTCAGCCGTGACTTCTTTGACCTGATCGTGATCGACGAATGCCATCGCGGCAGCGCAGCAGCAGATTCTGCCTGGCGTGAGATTCTTGAATACTTTTCTGCCGCGACGCAGATCGGCCTGACCGCCACACCGAGAGAAACCAAAGAAGTTTCCAATATCGATTACTTTGGCGTGCCGATATACACCTACTCGTTGCGCCAAGGCATCGACGACGGTTTTCTCGCCCCCTACAAAGTTGTACGCATCGATCTGGATAAAGACCTTACTGGCTGGCGTCCCGACAAGGGCATGATCGACAAGCACGGCAATGAAATTGAGGACCGCATCTACAATCAGCGTGATTTTGACAAAAACCTCGTACTGGAAAAGCGCACCGGGTTAGTCGCCAAGAAAGTCAGCGACTTTCTCAAGCAAACCAATCGCTTCGATAAAACCATCGTTTTCTGCGACAACATTGATCATGCCGAGCGGATGCGGCAAGCGCTTGCAAATGAAAATGCAGATCTCGTCGCCCAGAATTACAAGTACATCATGCGCATCACTGGCGATAACGAAGAAGGCAAGGCCGAACTCGATAACTTTATCTTCCCGGAGTCAAAATACCCAGTCATCGCGACCACCTCCAAATTGATGACCACCGGCGTCGATGCGCAAACCTGCAAACTCATCGTGCTGGATCAGCGCATCCAGTCCATGACCGAGTTCAAGCAGATTATTGGCCGTGGCACGCGCATCAACGAAGATTACGACAAGTACTACTTCACCATCATTGATTTCAAAAAGGCAACCGAACTGTTCGCCGACCCCGATTTTGATGGCGATCCGGTGCAGATTTACGAACCCCAGGGCGATGAATCACCTGTGCCACCCGATGATGACGAAAGCCAACAAACCGGCGATGGTTTCACCTACCCCCTGGCAGAAGAATCGCCGTGGACTGGCATAGCCGATCCGTGTTCGGATTTCGATGCCAGTGGCATTCGCCGCTATGTCGTCGCCAATGTCGAAGTCAAAGTTGCATCCGAGCGGGTGCAGTACTTTGATGCCAGCGGAAAGCTGATTACCGAATCACTCAAGGACTATACGCGGCGCGCACTCGCCAAAGAATTCAGTTCGCTGGATGATTTTTTGCGGCGCTGGAACGATGCCGACAAGAAGCAAGCCATCATTAACGAACTGGCCAACCAAGGGGTTTTCTTTGAGGCGCTGGCAGAAGAGATAGGCCGCCAGTCAGGCAAGGAATTCGACCCCTTTGATCTGGTCTGCCACGTAGCCTGGGATCAACCGCCACTTACCCGAAAAGAACGCGCCGAGCAGGTCAAGAAACGCGATTACTTCGCCCGCTACGGCGAACAAGCGCAGCGCGTGCTGCAAGCCTTGCTGGACAAATACGCCGACGAAGGCATTGGTCCGATTGAGGAAACGCAAATTCTCACCATCGACCCTTTCACCAGTTTCGGCACCCCCATTGAAATCATTCGCGCCTTTGGCGGGTTGGATCAATACCAGCACGCCGTGCACGAACTCGAACAGGCGCTCTATTGCTCATGAATAGCGCAGGCATACAAATTAGACGTCATTCCCGCGCAGGCGGGAACCCAGTTTTGGAAGCGCCATGAAACAGAAACTGGAAGCTCAAGCTGATCGAAGCACAGAATCCAAAATGGCAAAATTTATATGAAACTTTACTTTAAACAACTGGATTCCCGCCTGCGCGGGAATGACGGAAACAGGAAATAAAGCCATGTCTATCGGTACACTGATCAAAACCATCCAAGACATCATGCGCAAGGATGTCGGCGTCGATGGCGACGCCCAGCGCATCAGCCAGATCGTCTGGTTGCTTTTTCTGAAAATCTTCGACGACAAAGAACAGGAATGGCAACTCACCATTCCCGGCTACAAGTCGCCACTGCAAAGCCGTTTCCGCTGGAGCAACTGGGCCAAAAATGCCGAAGGGATTACCGGTGAGGAGCTGATCGACTTCGTCAACAACGAACTCTTCCCGTCACTCAAAAAGCTGGCGACTGCTGCAGGCGTGTCACCGGGCGGCAAAGTGGTTGGCTCGGTATTCGAGGACGCCTACAACTACATGAAGTCCGGCACACTGCTACGGCAGGTGATCAACGCCATTGAAAGCGATGTCGATTTCAACTCCTCGTCAGATCGCCACCTGTTCAACGACATCTACGAAAAAATCTTGGCCGATCTTCAGTCGGCGGGCAACGCTGGCGAGTACTACACGCCGCGCGCGGTCACCCAGTTCATGGTGGACATTCTCAACCCGCAACTGGGCGAGAGCGTGCTTGACCCCGCCTGTGGCACCGGCGGTTTTCTGACCTGCACGATTGATCACCTGAAAGCACAGGTCAAAACCTCGGCTGATCGCACCACGCTGCAAGACTGCATCCACGGCGTGGAGAAGAAGCCGCTGCCGCACATGCTGGCCATGACCAACCTGATGCTGCACGGCATTGATGTGCCCAGCAACATCCGCCACGACAACACCCTGAGCCGCCCGCTCAAGGACTACGGTCCGAAAGACCGCGTCGACATCATTGTCACCAATCCGCCCTTTGGCGGCATGGAAGAAGACGGCATCGAGAACAATTTCCCGCGCAAATACCAGACCCGCGAAACCGCCGACCTGTTCATGGCGCTGATCATGCACTTGCTCAAACACGACACTGGCCGCGCAGCCGTCGTGCTGCCCGATGGATTCCTGTTTGGAGAAGGCACAAAAACCAATCTCAAGCGCGAGCTGCTGGAAGAATTCAACCTGCACACCATCGTGCGCCTGCCAAAAGGCGTTTTCGCCCCCTACACCAGCATCGCGACCAATGTGCTGTTCTTCGAAAAGGGCGAGCCCACCAAAGACGTCTGGTTTTTTGAGCACCCCTACCCGGACGGCTACAAAAGCTATTCCCGCTCCAAGCCGCTGGATATCAAGGAATTCGATCTGGAAAAAGCCTGGTGGGGCGGCGCGGGTGCAAATGGGCGCAAAAGCCGCAAGACGACCGAAAATGCTTGGAAAATTTCCGCTGCTGATATCGCCGCACGCAACTACAACCTCGACTGCAAAAACCCTCATGCCGTAGAAGTAAACCACCGCGATCCGGCCGAGTTGATGGCGGAGTATCAGGAAATCACCCGCCAGCTCGCCGAAGCCCAGCGTGCCCTGAAGGCTGAGCTGATGCAGGCTCTGGGGGGCAAGGCATGACCGAATCCAACCGCATCGAATACAAGCGCGAGTTAACCGAGAGTCTGGAAAAAGCGGTTGTAGCTTTCCTCAACTACCACGATGGCGGCGTGATCTATCTGGGCATTGACCGGGATGGCGAGGTGTTGGGCCTGCTCGATGCCGATGCCGTTCAACTGGCTGTCAAAGACCGGCTGAAAAACAACATCCAGCCATCCATCATGGGATTGTTCGATGTTTTGCTTGAACGGCGTGACAGCAGGGATATTGTTCGCATCACCGTGGCGGGCGGACTGGAAAAGCCCTACTACCTGAGAAAATACGGCATGACGCCTAAAGGATGTTTTCTTCGCGTTGGCAGTTCTTCAGAACCGATGACGCAGGAGATGATTGAATCCCTGTATGGCCGCCGAGTCCGTAACACCATCGGCAGAATGGATTCACCACGCCAAGATCTGCGATTCGAACAACTGGCCATCTACTACGACACCAAAGGACTGAAGCTCAATGCGGCCTTCATGCAAAATCTGGAACTCTTAACCCCCGATGGAAAGCCCAACTATGCGGCCTATCTGCTGGCCGATGAAAACGGCGCCTCCCTTCAGGTGGCCAAATATGCCGGAACCGACCGAGATCAGCTCACTGAAAACCGCGACTATGGCCGCTGCTCCGTCGTCAAAGCCCTGAAATCTGTTCTGGATAGAGTGTATGTAGAGAACACGGTATTTACCCGAATCGGTTATCCGTTACGGGAAGAGCGGGAAATGATCGACTCCACCGCCATCCGCGAGGCAATTATCAACGCCGTCGCGCACAACGATTATTCTTACGGCGCCACGCCAAAGATCGAATTTTTTGCTGACCGCGTGGAAGTGACCTCCATGGGTGGCCTTCCCTATGGCGTGGCAGAAGAGGATTTCTTCAGCGGCTTCTCCGTGCCCCGCAACAAAGAGATCATGCGTGTATTCCGTGATTTGGAAATCGTCGAACAACTGGGATCTGGTATTCCCCGAATCATCAAGGTCTACGGCCGCGAAGCCTTCGAAATTCGCAAAAGCTTCCTTCGTGTCGTAATGCCCTATGCAAAACCTTTTGCGCAGGACGAAGCGGCATCCGAAGACAATGGTTCGGTGAAAAGTTCGGTGAAAAGTTCGGTGAAAAGTTCGGTGAAAATTTTGCAGCTCCTGCGCGGCAATCCGCATATGAACATTCATGAACTTTCAGCGCTGATTGGCATTTCAACCCGCGCCATCGAAAAAAACATCAAAACACTACAAAGCAAGGGGCAACTTCAACGCATCGGGAGCGCCAAAGGTGGCCATTGGCAAGTGCTGGAGAGCAGTGATGAATAACGCCACCTGCGACCTGCTGGAGCAACACTTCGACACCGCCTTTGCCGCACCCGGCGGCATCAAAAAACTGCACGAGCTGATTTTGACGCTGGCGATGCAGGGCAAACTGGTGCCGCAAGACCCCAACGACCCGCCCGCCAGCGAATTGCTGAAAGACATCGAGACTGAGAAAAAGCGGCTGGTGAAGGAAGGCAAGATCAAAGCGCCCAAACCGCTGCCGGAGATCACTTCCAGTGATGCGCCATATGCGTTGCCGCAGGATTGGCAGTGGGTTCGACTAAATGATGTTCTAGACGTTCGTGATGGAACACATGACACCCCAAAATATGTGGATCGTGGATATCCACTAATTACCAGCAAAAATATTTACACTGGAAAGCTCTGTTTTGATGATGTCAAATACATTTCGGCAGAAGACCACCAAAAAATATGTGAGCGCTCAAAAGTCGACGCTGGAGACATACTTTTTGCAATGATTGGAAGCATCGGAAATCCTGTCATTGTCGAATGTGATACTGAGTTCTCGATAAAGAATGTGGCTCTATTTAAGTATTTCATCGAGGGAAGGCCAGATAACCGATACCTTCATTACTTTCTTACTTATGCACAAGAAAACATGAAGGCAATATCTTCAGGAGCGGTACAGAGCTTCGTGTCGTTAGGTTTTCTACGATCCTATTCATTACCACTCCCTCCACTGGAAGAACAACACCGCATCGTCACCAAAATCGATCAGCTCATGGCGCGTTGCGATGCGCTGGAAAAGCTGCGCGCCGCGCAGCATGAAAAGCGCCTGGCCGTTCACGCCGCAGCCATCCAGCAATTGCTGAACATCGCCGCAGCCGATGAACACCGGCGCGCCCAAGCTTTCCTTACCGAACACTTCATCGAACTTTACACCGTCAAAGAAAACGTCACCGAACTGCGCAAGGCCATTCTGCAACTGGCGGTGATGGGCAAACTGGTGCAGCAAGACCCCAACGACCCGCCCGCCAGTCAATTGCTGAAAGACGTCGAATCCGAGAAAAAACGGCTGGTGAAGGAAGGCAAGATCAAAGCGCCCAAGCAAATGCCTGAAATATCAGCCGATGAAATCCCGTATCCGCTGCCTAAAGGTTGGAGTTGGGTGCGTGTAGTTGATTTGGTGGAGGTTGGAACGGGTTCAACGCCAGAGACAACAAACCGAGATTATTATAATGGGAGTATCCCTTGGTACACCAGCTCGGCCACAAATAATGTATTTGCAGCAGCGTCGAATAAATTTATTACCGAAAAAGCCATTAAGGAAACTAACTGCAAGGTGTTCCCTTCTGGGTCTTTGATAGTTGCCATGTACGGGCAGGGGAAAACTCGCGGCCAAATAAGCGAAATCGTAATACCGGGAGCTACAAATCAGGCAATAGCGGCGATGGTGTTTTACGCTTCATCCCAAGGCATTAAAAAATACCTTAAATACTTCTTTGTCAATATCTATGAAGAAATTCGGTTGTTGGCGGAAGGTGCTGCGCAGCCCAACCTCAATGTGGGAAAGATAAAAGAAACACTTGTTCCTCTTCCGCCCTTACCCGAACAGCACCGCATCGTTGCCAAAATCGACCAACTGATGGCACTGTGCGACACAATCGACCAGCAGATTGCCGCCGCCACGAACAAGCAAATCGAATTGCTCAATGCCGTGATGGCCGAGGTGTAAACCATGAACAAGCGCAAGCCAGCGCAACCTTCCAAAAAAACCGAGGTCTCCATCGTTCGGTCATCGGCGGCGGAGCACCTGACCTTTGTCGCGGCCAGTGATCATGGTGGCGTCGAAGCGGTGTATGCCGACGAAAACGTCTGGCTGACCCAGAAGATGATGGGGCTGCTCTACGATGTGGAAACCCGCGCCATCAACTACCACCTGAAAAAGGTGTTTGACGACAGTGAGCTGGAAGAGAATGCAGTTATTCGAAATTTTCGAATAACTGCCGCAGATGGAAAAAGTTACGACACCAAGCACTACAAACTCGCCGCGATCATCGCCGTTGGCTGCAAGGTCAATTCCGAACGCGCGGCGCAGTTTCGCAAGTTGGCCACCACCATCATCGAAGAGTTCACCATCAAGGGTTACACGATGGATGACGAGCGCCTGAAAAGCGGCGGCTCTATACTCAGCGGCCAATATTTTGAAGAGCAGTTGCAGCGCATCCGCGAGATCCGTCTCTCCGGGCGCAAGTTCTACCAGAAGATCACCGACATTTACGCCACGTCAATTGATCAGGATGCCTCCGTCGCTAAGGCCCTGTGGGTAACAAATAATCCTGTCATTTCATGGAAGATATTCCATTTCAGCAATCAGTTTTACCCAAAATAAAGGACTCCAACCGGTATCGGCGAATATGCCTGCCCCCAGCGTCGCAACAGCGGTAACAACAGGGGGGATCAGCAGGAGTCCATGCGTCTCCCAGCGGCCCCGGGCGCGAATACGTTCCTGTAACCATTTCTGCGGCTGATTTACAAACCAGAGCCGGTACAAAATGGGCAAAAAATAAGCCGCATTGAGCAGACTCGAAGCTGTCAACATCCAGCTTACCCATGCCATTTCCGCCATCTCCGCACCCTGATTAAGATATAGCTTGCTGACGTAGCCCGCTGTCAGCGGCGCACCCATCATGCCGAATGCTGCCACACTGAAGGCTATTGAGGTCCATGGCATGCGGCGCCCGGCGCCGTTCATCTCGCTTATTTTATGAATGCCCAGCGTTTCGGCATAATTTCCGGCACAGAAAAACAGCGTAATCTTCATGATGCCTTGATGGACAAGGTGCACGACACCGCCAATAGTACCCGCCGGGCCAAACAAAGTGACTCCCAGGATAATATAGGACACCTGGCTGATAGTGGAATAAGCCAGACGGCGTTTGAGGTCGTCCTGCCAAAGCGCGCGCAACGACCCCCAAATGATGGTGATTGAAGCGACTATGGCCAGTGGCATAAGCAAATTCAGAGTCTGGGCGAATTCTATTCCGTAAACTTCGTATACGATCCGTATGATGCCAAAAGCGCCTGCTTTCACGACTGCTACCGCATGGAGCAGTGCGGACACCGGCGCCGGTGCTATCATCGCTTGCGGCAACCAGCCATGCAAAGGCACCAGAGCGGCCTTCACACCCAATCCGGCAATAAGCAGCAGAAAAATCACCTGCAATTGTGCCGTGTATTCCAACCCCAATGTGGCCGCCACACCGCCAGGGGTAAATTCCACCTGTCCCAGCAAACCATACAGCCAGACGATACCGGTCAGGAATACCGCACCGCCGGCAAGTGTATAAACCAGATAAATATTCCCGGCACGTATGGCCGCTGCCGTACCGCGATGCACAACCAGGGGATAAGTCGATAACGTCAGCAATTCATAAAAAACGAAAAAGGTAAACAAATTTCCCGCCATCGCCACACCCACGGTAGCGGTAACGCAAAAACTGAAGAAGCCAAAGAAGCGGCTGCGGTGTGGTGAGCCTTCCAGATAACCGATCGCATAGAGGGTGGTCAAAAACCACAGCGCCGCGGATAGCGTAACAAATAGCAAAGCCAGTGCATCGGCCTTGAATACCAGCTCCAGGTCAGGCAACACATTGTAACGAAAGACATAGCTTTGATCGTGCTGAACACCCCACAGCATGTAACCAATCAGCAGCAGCTTCAGTATGGCTCCCGTCAGATTCAACGTTGTGCGCAGACGGATGCGTGATTCCGGCAGAAAGAAAATAATCATTCCCGGAACCAGGGAACTGGCCAGCACCAGCAGCGGTAAAATCGCGTTAAAGTTCACGCGGCCCCCAGTAAATTCAACACCTCTACAGACCGGAAACCCAACAACAGGCTGATTAGCGCAAGTAGAAAAGCCGGCCATTCCAGCATCCGTATTACCGGTTTGAATTTTATCCCTGCTACCGGCGGCAAAAAAGCTTGGCGCAATACCTTGAACACATACGCCGCACTCAACAATCCGCCTAGAATCATCACCACTACCCAGCCCCACTGACCGCCGCTCACTGCGCTGTCAATCAGCAGCCACTTGGCGATAAAGCCTCCGGAGGGAGGGAGGCCCATCAATGTTATCCCGGCTAGCGCAAAAGTAAACAAAGTCAACGGCAGATGGCTGGACATCCCCCCTAATAATGCAATGTCGTCCTTGCCCGCAGACAGCACCATCACTCCGGCGGCGGCAAACATGGCCGCTTTGGCTAAAGCATGCGCCACCAGCTGCATCACGCCGCCTTGCATAGCACTCTCGGCCGCTCCCGGAATAGCGGATGTCATCAGGGGAAACAATAAGAAGAGATAGCCAATCTGGGCGACGGTGGAGTAAGCCACCAACATCTTTAATCGTGTCTGGTTAAACGCCAGGATTGAACCCCACAGGATGGCAGCAGCACCCAGCCCCCCCAGCAATTGTGCTGCTTGCGTTGTCACCAGCGGTGCGAACAGATCAAACCACAGGCGCAGAATAAGATAGAACGAAGCTTTGATGACCAAGGCGGAGAGCAGTGCCGATACCGGCGCCGGTGCGCCGCCATGAGCTGGCGGCAACCAGAAGTGAAATGGAAACAGAGCTGTCTTGAGTAATAATCCTGCCAGCATCAGCATTGCCGCCAAACATGCCGCAGCGGAAATTTCAGTGGTAGCCAGTAGCGGCTCCAGCACGGCCAGCGACACACTGCCATAGGTTCCATACAACAGTGCAACACCCATTAAATAAGCACCCGAACCCAGCAGCGTAACCAGCAGATAGCGTATGGCCGCCGTAACCGATCCTGCGCTGCCTGCGGCGGCCACCAACCCCACCGCCGCCAGACCCAATAACTCCAGCGTAACGTAAATATTGAAAATGTCGGCAGACATGAACAGCGCATTCATGGCCGCCAATAAAAAACAAGTCAGCGGCCAAAAATAACTGGCACCCTCGGCCTGGCTGGAAAAATAAGCGCGCGCGTAAACAACCAGCGGCAATGCCACCACGTGCGTGAGCAGCAGCATGATACCGGTCAGGCCATCCACATACAGATCAACACCCAAGGGAGCGCCCCAACCGCCCACCGCATAATGTCTGGCACCTTCCATGACAATCTGCCTTGCCAGTATTATCGTCAATACCAGTTGAATTATCAGACCTGCAAGTACTAAACGCCCGCCTCGCCCTACCCCGGTCAGGAAAGTCAGACAACCCCAAACCAGGGGCAGCAGAATCAACCAAGGGACAGGATCAAACATCCGGCCCTCCCATGGCATTCTACCTTCGTTATTTGTTTTTCCAGCATCGGCCCAAACCTTCCGATTCTTCCGGAAACTGTATCTTGCCGGTCAGGGACAGCAAACGCCGCACCAGAGCCAAAGCCAATGCCGTAGCCGCAACGGCCACAACGATGCCGGTAAGAACCATGGCTTGGGGCACCGGATCCGGCGTGCCATCACGCTGGCCTAAACCCACCAGCACCAGAAAGACGCCGCTACCCATGATATTGAAAGCCAATATTTTGCGCAGCAAATGAGGCAGCAGAATCAATCCGGTCACACCGAAAACAAACAGTACAGCACCCGCACAGGCATAAATGAGCGCGCCGCTCATTTATCCGCCTCATCATCAATCGCGTCACCCGACAGAAACAAAAACAAACCCGCCAGAATGAGACCGAGTGACAGAGTGAGCCCCGTTTCAACAAGCAATATCAACATTCCTGCCGAAGCGGGCGGATATTGCAGCAACAGACCCGGCGATGCAGTCATCATTACCGCTGCGGCTATTAGCAAAAAAACCAGCAAACCGGACACCAATCCAGCACGCAGATTCCACGCCGGTTCCATCCAGGAAGGCAATAACCCGGACAGGTTCAGCAATACTCCGGCTGCCGCCAAAACGGCACCGGCCTGAAATGCGCCCCCCGGCTGGTGTCCTCCCGCCCATAACAAATATCCCGCTACCAGAACCATCAGCGGCACAAGCACTCGCGCCAGCCACAGCAAGACCTGCATACGAGGTTCGGTGAGATAGAACCCGGCAGGCGGGTTTTCCCGCTTTTGTTTTCCCATCTGTGCCAGTACGCCCAGCAAAGCCAACAGCAATACCATTACCTCCAGCAACGTGTCGTAACCGCGAAAATTGAGTAGCACTGCCGTCACCGGATGCGTCACGCCACTGGCGCCGATCTGCATCAGAACTTCTTCGGACAATCGAACGCGCGCCGGGGACGGCGATTCCAGAATAACCCCAATCAGCACCAAGCCAAGCGCAGCGGATAAAACAATAACCAGCACATTGAGCAGACTTCTCATGGAAACGATTCCTGCTGCTTCTTGCGCAAATACCCCACGGTATCCAGCAGCAGCGCCCCGGTAAGACCGGCACCGATAGCAGCTTCCGCCAAAGCGATATCCGGCGCATGGAGACGTGCCCAAACCAACGCCATGAGTAAACCAAAAACGATGAATAACACCACTGCTTGAAACAAATCCTGAGTCATCAGTGATCGCAAGGCACTCCACAGCAGGGCAATCACCAATAAC
The DNA here is from genome assembly GCA_016708955.1 of Nitrosomonas sp. Taxonomy (GTDB): domain Bacteria; phylum Pseudomonadota; class Gammaproteobacteria; order Burkholderiales; family Nitrosomonadaceae; genus Nitrosomonas. The sequence goes on along the minus strand of JADJES010000020.1, from coordinate 44,516 downwards.
AGATCCAGAATCAGACTGCTCATATTTTCTGCTCCTTCGCTTTCCAGGGCGCAACTCCTCTGTTCAACGCTCGCCTGGCAATCAGGAAACTCACTGCGGAACTCGCCGCCAAGGCCAGCAACCAGATCAGAATAATCTTTAGGGCAACTGTCAGTCCGGGGGCCTGGAACAACAGGCCGAGAATAATAAGACCCAGCCCCAGGTTATCGACTTTGGCCAAGGCATGCAATCGGGTATAGACATCAGGAAAGCGCAACAATCCTATCGTACCCGCCATAAAAAAAGCAGCTCCCATTACCAAAAAAATGCTGCTGAGCAATTCAGGAATTGCCATCTTTTCCCTCTTCCACCCCTTCCATCCGCCAAGCACGCTGGGCAAATACTGCACCGGTGATTGCAGCAAGCAACGCAAATACCAGAGCGACATCCATTAGTACCAATGTATCCGCAGTAAACGCCAACAGCAACAAAATCGCCACACCGGTGGTGCCGAACAACAAGGCAGCCAGCAGCCGGTCAGCATCGGTGGGACCCCGCGCTACCCGCAACAGGGCAATTATTAAATTAACCAGCAGAAACACTGCCAAGAGCAGATTGAAATCGTTCACGATTCCTCCAGTTCCACGCATAGCATATGCGCAATCAGTTTTTCAATATCCCGCACCTGTGCCTCGATGGGTTGCCGTTCATCCAATACATGCAGATACAAACTGCTTGCAGTCAGATCCACGCTCAATGTGCCCGGCATCAGATTCAGCGTATTGACCAATATCACTCGCCCCAAACCTTCCGGCAAACGTAGCGGGATTTCTTGTATATTGGGATGGAACCCGGGGTCAAGGCGGGCAGCCATCAAGGCTACCTGGATGCCGCTTTTCAGAGACCGGCTCAGGAAATAAAGTAAGAAAAAGAAAATTCCCGCGAAGGAAAACCGGAAAAGACCCGGCGGTAGCAGAACCAGACTGACAATCAGCGCTGAAACAATACTGATCAGACCAACGCCCCAGCTATCTGCTCTGCCCTGCGTCAGTATCCACCAAACAGCGATGAATAGCACAATTCGCAAAAACACAGTCCGCAAGATCATATTCTTGTCTCAAATATATTGGACAGCTTTGGCAAGTCGGCAAAAACCCGCCAAGTCAGGAAAATTACTGACCTCGCACGACCATGGTATCGCATTCCAGAAGATGCAATAGATTCTCGGCTGTACTTCCGATCATGGTTTTAAGAAATCCACTGCGGCCGTGTGTACCGAGCACCACAAGATCGATCTCTTTGTGACTCACGTAATCGCACAGCAACACTTCCGGGTGGCCTCTTTCAATGACACGATGAAGGCGCTGCGCAACTGATGGTTCCAGTGCCATTTCGGCAAGAAAGCTGTCGCACTGGTTGCTGGCAATGGTTTTCCACGCATCACTCGCCAGCGCATCCCCTCCCAAACCGGCACCCGCATAAGCGTGGAACAAGGTCAGCTGCGCATCACCAAACCAATGTATTGCAGTCTCTAAAGCTGGCCGCGATGCTGGCGAGAAATCTGTTGCTATTACCACATGCCGATAGGGGCCTCGTACCCGGTGACGCACGATCATTAATGGCACCGGCAGTTCTTGCAGTAATTTATCAAGGGTGCTGCCCAATTGAATACGCGCGAGAGCTTCATCGCGTCCCAGACCAGTGATCACTAAATCACTATTTTCCCGGCGCGCGGCTTCAAGCACGATTTCGTGGGGTATCCCTTCGGCCACGTATACTTCAGCGTCAATCTTATCGGACGCCAAATGCATACTCAATCGACGTGCCGCAACTGTCCGGTAATCTTCTGGGCGCCGCCACGAAGGCAGCTCTTGCGACATCTTCGCATAGCGAACAGCATAGGCAGGATCTATTGCATGCACCACTTGTAATTTAGCTTTCCAGGCTTGGGCCAATTGCGCCGCACGGTCCGTTGCACGATCGCATCGACTGCTGAGATCAGAGGCAAGTAGTAAGTTGTGAACTCCAGAATTTTCTATCATAAAGACATCTCCTTCAAAAAATAGTCGGCGTACGGTGCTAATAAATAATTTCACTCCAACTGGAGAGACATTAGGTAGTTGGGATTAGAATAGGATCAATTGCCAATGTTCATTTTTTCTTTTCTTCCATTCTATACTAACCATGTTTAACCAGCTGGGGCAAATTTAGATTGAACGCGCACTTCTACAGATGGGTCGATTCTTGGTTATTGTTGATACCTTGAAACAAAACAGGATCATATCTTCCAGTTTTTCGCTCATGATAGCGTTCGCATGTATAGCCGCATCTGCGGAAACACAAGCCGATGAAGGCGGAGCGAGTTTCTGGCTGCCGGGGCAATTCGGTAGTTTCTCCGCTACGCTGACAAAGCCGGGTTTGTCTCTATCGTTAGCCTACCACTACGCTTCTACGAGCACACCCCCGGGCAAGAATTTCGAGATTAGCGGCAGAATCGAAACAGGTGTAAATGCCCGTACCAACCTGCTATTTATCACACCAACTTACACTTTTTCCGATTCCGTGCTTGGTGGTCAGGCAGCGATCAGTATAACCGGGATATTTGGACATATGGATGTCTCTGCTGATGCCACTCTGGCGGGTCCGAATGGGAATGTTTTGTCACGCAATGATCGAAGTTCTCTCACGGGTATCGGGGATCTTTTTCCATTTGGCACTATCCGTTGGAATGAAGGCAACCACAACTTCATGACCTACACGATGTTGGGGGTTCCGGTAGGTAATTATCAGGTTGGGCATCTGACGAACCTCGGTATCAATCACTGGTCAGTGGATATCGGTGGCGGTTACACCTACTTCAATACGCAGAATGGCCGTGAGTTCTCGGTAGTTGCAGGATTCACCCGCAACTTTGAAAACCACGGCACTCAATACCGTAATGGCGATAACCTGCACCTTGATTGGGGCATTTCTCAGCTTCTAGCGAAGCACTGGCATATCGGTTTAGTTGGTTACTTTTACCATCAAGTGACCGGCGACAGCGGATCAGGCGCACTCCTTGGCGACTTTAAGTCACGCGTCGGTGGCATTGGCCCGCAAGCGGGCTATCAGTTCACCATAGGCAAACGGGAAGTCCACTTGAATATTAGAGGTTACAAGGAATTCGACGCTCAAAACCGGCCGGAAGGCTGGAATGCTTGGCTCACGCTGACGATACCGATTGGATCAAAACTGTTAGCAGCTTCTCAGAATTGATTACGTAACCATCCCAAGAATAGAAAAGGCAGCTGTCTTCAGAACCAAAACAAAGTTATGAAACCTAATAAGTTCTTGCTTTCGGCGGGAAGGATTCCACCGTTATCGGTTTCAACCGCACTGGTTTATAATCCAATCGGTTATCTTCACTGAAAAACAACGTATGTTTTAACCACTTCACATCATCCCGGCCGGGATAATCATCGCGCGCATGCGCACCACGGCTTTCACGCCGGGCTTCGGCAGAGATCATGGTTGCAGTAGCCACTTCTTTCAGGTTATCCAGTTCCAGCGCTTCAATACGCGCGGTATTGAACACTTTGCTTTTATCCTTGATTTCCGTTTGCCCTACACGTTCGCCGACTTCAAGAATTTTTTCCACACCTTTTTGCAGCATGTCTTCAAAACGGAACACACCGCAATACGTCTGCATCGTTTTAGCCAAGGCGGCACCCACCTGCGCAACGCTCTCACCGTCTTTCTGACTCTCCAGGCGAGTTAGTCGAGTCAGTGTTTTATCCGCAGCATTCTCCGGCAGCGGCTTGTGATGCGGATTGGTTTTTAAATCCTCGATAATCTGATTGGCGGCGGCGCGGCCAAATACCACCAGGTCGAGCAGCGAATTGGTACCTAGGCGATTGGCGCCATGCACGGAGACACAAGCGCATTCTCCCACCGCGTAAAAACCCGATACAATTTCTTCCGGACCGGTTTTATACGGTGCCACCACTTGACCGAAGTAATTGGTTGGAATGCCGCCCATCATGTAATGCGCGGTGGGCACGACCGGAATCGGCTCATTGATCGGATCGGCATGGGCAAATTTAATCGCCAGTTCACGAATACCCGGTAACCGGGTTTTGATAATTTCAGCGCCCAAATGATCGAGTTTTAGCAGCAAATGGTCACTCTCATCGCCGCAACCGCGCCCGTCTTTCATTTCCGTTGTCATCGCACGAGAAACCACGTCACGGCTGGCCAGATCCTTGGCGTTGGGTGCGTAACGTTCCATGAAACGTTCGCCGTTCCTATTCAGCAAATACCCGCCCTCGCCACGCACAGCCTCACTGATCAACACGCCCACGCCATAGACACCGGTGGGATGAAATTGCCAGAATTCCATATCTTCCAGCGGAATGCCAGCGCGCGCAGCAATCCCGAGACCATCGCCAGTGTTGATCAAGGCATTGGTACTGGCCTGAAAAATCCGCCCGCCGCCACCGGTAGCAAACAAGGTGGCTCTGGCCTGTAAGACCAAGATCTCGCCTGTTTCCATTTCCATCGCGGTTACACCCAACACATCGCCCTGCTCATCGCGGATCAGATCGAGTGCCATCCATTCAATGAAAAACTGCGTATTGGCGCTGACGTTGCGTTGATATAACGTATGTAATAGCGCATGCCCAGTGCGATCAGCCGCCGCACAAGAACGCGTGGCCTGTGCGCCGCCAAAATTCTGCGATTGCCCGCCAAACGGACGCTGATAAATTTTGCCGTTTTCCAGGCGATCGAACGGCATGCCGAAATGTTCCAGTTCATAGACCACTTCATTGGCCTGACGGCACATGAATTCGATGGCATCCTGATCACCCAGGTAATCCGAACCTTTTACCGTGTCATACATATGCCAGTGCCAGTTATCTTCCGTGACATTTCCCAGCGAAGCGGCAATCCCCCCTTGTGCTGAGACGGTATGCGAGCGCGTGGGAAATACTTTGGACAGCACAGCCACTTTTAATCCTGCTTCGGACAACTGCAACGCAGCGCGCATCCCGGCGCCACCTGCGCCAACAATCACTACATCAAATTTTCTTTTGGTTATTGCCACATCAACTCCACAATATGTCAGCAGTCCATACCAGATAAAACAGTAAGGCAGTAATCACCAGAATTTGCACGGTTAAGCGGATTGCCACCGGGTGCACATAATCCATCAGGATATTACGCATCCCGATCCAGGCATGCCAGAAAACGCAAATGAAAAATACGAAGGTCGCGATGCGCATCACTTGGTGGCTGAATAGGCCTTTCCATGCCGCGTAATCTTGCGGCGCAACAATGCATAAAACACCGGCCAGCCCTATGAGATAAAGCGTCATCAATACGGCTGTCACGCGTTGCGCCAGCCAATCTTTTAAACCGTAGTGCGCGCCCGTTACGGCACGCCTGGATTGTTTTACCATAGCATCACTCCGATCAGCGCAGTGAGGAGGATACCCGCCGCCGCTACCAACCTACTTCCCATGCGCGCCTGCGGCAGCGTGACACCGATATGCAAATCCAATGCCAGATGGCGAATGCCTGCGCACAAATGATGCAGAAAAAACCATATTGGGAGCAGCAGCGCCACTTTAATGACCGGATCGCGCAAACAATCCTGCAAAGCTTCAAAACCTTGCGGTGATTGCAGCAGCATTTGCAGGCTATACAATATTAATGGGATCCCGGGGAAAAACAGCAATGCACCACTGATGCGGTGCAGAATTGAAACCACAGCCGGGAAAGGCTGCCTGATCTTGAAGAGATTCAGATGCTTGGGGCGTTTATTCTGCAATTTCGCTTCCATGCGGTATAGATTCTCAAGTGGAAAATATTAACGTCAGAATTCGGCCTTACGGCTACAAATATCGGAGCCAAGTTTAGTCTGTTATATCGCACGATACAAGCCATAACTCGATCCAACAATCAATTTGATTTGCTCGACACAGTTTCTCTTGAAATGAAAAGATAGGAAACTCGCTTACAAACAACCCAATTCCTTAAACCGATGAAGACTGAAAACTATCAGGGAAACAACATTGAAAAACTCTTATCTATAATGGTATTGAATTTACATCATGCTTTAGTGACTTCCGATTGTTTGTTATTGACACACCGTTTTGACCTCAACACAAATCTTTGTTACATTTTCCACTATCGAGAAGATTGTTATCTTGTCTACCCGCTGCGGCGTTATTCCTTCAACTTAGGCATCAAAAATGGGCCAAGAGATTACCCAAACGCACTTCAACGAAGAGACTTTCAAAGTATATGAGCGCCGCCTGTCTGATGAAGCAGAGCTGCTGCAAACTCAGCTTTCGGAAGGTCGCTTTTCAGATATCGGGGACATTGGCGGATATGAACTGGAATCCTGGCTGGTGGATCATAATTATTTTCCATCGCCGATTAATCAACCATTCTTGACTTGCCTCAACAATCCGTTGGTAGTACCCGAACTTTCGCGTTTTAACGTGGAACTTAATGGTGCACCCTTGCCACTCCAAGGAAATGTTTTATCAGCCTTAGCCCGGGAATTGGATCAGAATTGGCAACAATGCCAGGATGTCGCACATGGAATGGACAGCGTGCTGATGATGGTTGGCATTCTGCCCACTGTACGGCAGGCGGATCTCTGCCTTGCCAACATGTCTGATTCAAAGCGCTATCGTGCCTTAAACGAGCAGGTGTTGATGCAGCGTGCTGGCCGGTCGCTTCGTATCCGTGTCGACGGGCGTGAAACTCTGGATATCGATCATCCGGATGTCATGCTGGAAGCGGCTACGACATCGTTTCAAATTCACCTGCAAAGCCCTCAACGTAATGCAGTACGCTATTTTAATGCTTCCATTATTGCAGCCGGACCTTTGCTAGCCGCAGCAGGGAACTCCCCTTTGTTGTTTGATACCGATTTATGGGATGAGACGCGTATTACACTGTTTGAGCAGTCAGTTGAAATCGTTGATGAATCAAGTCTGGAAAATCACCGGGTCAGTTTCGGACAAGGTTATGCGAGAGAATCTCTGTTCGAGTGCTTTGCGCATAATCTTGCAACCCATCCCGTTTTATTACCCATTCTGATGGATAGTCCACCCCAGCAGTTCGCGCACCTCAGATTGCATAACGGCACTATCTGGCGCTGGGTCCGGCCCTTGATTGGCTTTGATCCGGATGGTATTTTGCATCTGCGCATTGAGCAACGCGTACTGCCTGCCGGCCCGACGATTGCCGACATGATTGCAAATGCCGCCTTGTATTTCGGTCTTGCTCGTTTTCTCGCCAGCCTAAGCGATGCGCCCGAATCCAGACTTAGTTTTGAGCATGCGCGCAATAATTTCTACGCTGCGGCGCGTGATGGATTGCGCGCGCCGATGACATGGCTGGATGGCAGTACCACTGATGCAAAAACATTGCTGCTGGAAGAGATTTTGCCAATGGCGCGGCACGGCTTAAAAATATTGAATATTAACAAGCCAGACATCAATCATTACCTCGGTATTCTGGAAACACGGATTCAAACTGGGCAGACCGGCGCCGTTTGGCAACGGAATTATCGTGAGAAGCATCAGGCGGACAGTCTGCGCCTTGTTGCAGCTTATCTTGAGAGGCAACGCAGCGGCGCGCCTGTTCACGAGTGGGGATTGTAAGCATGTTAACCGAGCTGGATTATTTACCCGATGGGTTGCTACAAGTCGAAGCCAGGGAGCTATATACCATTTTGCCCGGCCCCACTTTGATTCATCTCCCCGGGCGGCGGGATATACCACTGTTTGTGTCAATTTTACTGCATGGCAATGAGGATACCGGTTTGAAAGCAATGCAGACGGTGTTAAAGAAGTATCAAAATACCACCTTGCCACGCGCCCTTTCACTTTTTATCGGCAATATTGAAGCGGCACGCCAAGGTGTGCGACGGCTGGAGAATCAGTTGGATTATAACCGCGTGTGGTCGGCAGATGCTGATGCAAACGCTGCAGAGCACCGGATGACACGAAAAGTAGTCAAAATAATGATGCAACGCGGTGTGTTTGCCAGCATTGACATTCACAACAACAGTGGATTAAACCCGCACTACGCTTGCATCAACCGGTTGGATGATACCTTCCTGCACTTGGCCACAATGTTTTCACGCATTGTTGTGTACTTTACTAATCCTAAGGGGGTTCAGTCTGAAGCCTTCGCTCATCTTTGTCCCGCCGTTACGCTGGAGTGTGGCAAGCCTGGAGGCATAGGCGGAATAGAACATGCAGCAACTTTTGTGGAAGGTGCATTGCATTTATCCAGCTTTCCTGCCCACCCGGTTCCAAAACATGATCTGAGTTTGTTCCATAGTGTGGCGGTTGTTACTGTTCCTGAAGCCATCAGCCTAAGCGTGGGCGCCAGTTTATCGAACCTGTGTTTAGAAGAAAACATAGATCATTACAATTTTCGCGAGCTTGAGCCTGGCACCCGCTTAGGCTTCGTATCGGATACAAATTTGATGCCTCTGCGGGCCCTGAATGAAACAGGCCAAGATATCAGCGGCTATTACTTCGAAGTCAAAGCTGGTGAGCTGATAATTCGGCGCCCGGTCATGCCTGCCATGCTAACTCGGGATATTCTGATTATTCGCCAGGATTGTCTGTGCTACCTGATGGAGCGTCTGGAGCTGAAATTGATCAGCCCCTTATGACACATTACGGCGGCTATCAAGACTGTAGCTCCCCGCACCATGAATAGCCAATAGTATGAGGCCGCCCGCTATCGCAATATTCTTCATGAACATGATCATCTGCATCTGATCGGAAAAATTATTGTGAAAGATCACAGCAGCGACAACCGTGAATGCTGCCAATGCAATCGAGACTAACTTAGTCTGCCATCCCGCAATGATCGCCAAACCACCGCCCGCTTCAAGTAATATCACCAGCGGCAATAGCATACCCGGCACGCCCATCGCGTCCATATATCCCTGCGTGCCTTCGTATCCGCTGATTTTGAAAATACCGGAAAGCAGAAAAATCTGCCCCAGAAATAGCCGTGCTACGAATTGACTGATTTTTTCCATTTGAATCTCCTTAAAATTGGTTGATTATTGAGGGCACTCCTAAAAATTCAAAGTTCTAAACAAAACGAGGCACGAGAAAAAAATGGTTACGCAGCATATGCATGATATGTAAGGAAACATTTTTTTCGAGTAACAAAGTGTTGAGACGAAATTTGGATTTTTAGAAGTGCCCTTGATTATTTATTTTATCTTTTATCGCGCTTGATCCACGCACGATCACGCACAAAGTCGTTAGACTGAAAATCTTTCATCGCCTGATCAATTTGTTCTCGAGTGTTCATCACAAATGGACCGTATTGAACAATCGGCTCACGAATCGGCTTACCACTCACGACGACAAAACGTGCGCCCGTTTTTCCTGCGATAAAGTCGAACGAACGATCATCAGACTCCACTGTTACGAGGGAATGCAGCGGCACCATGTGTCCGTCGAGCTGCCCGCTACCCTCGAACACATACAGAAAACTATTGTTCTCCACCGGCAAGTGATTCTGAAAATGCTTGCCGGGTTGTACCTGCACATCTAAATAAGACACATCGGTAATGTTATCCACAATCGGCGCACTCACATCGGCAAAGCGGCCGATTAATACCTTCAGCCGATAATCCGGTGTTTCCACCACAGGAAAGGCTGCTGCGGAATATTCCTGATACTCAGGATGATCCAGCTTATTCGCTGCAGGCAGGTTAATCCACAGTTGAAATCCGCGTAACAAACCGTTTTCCTGTTTCGGCATTTCGGAATGAATAACGCCGCTGGCGGCCTTCATCCACTGCGCGGAGCCGGGACCCAGGTCGCCGGTATTACCCATACTGTCTTGATGCGCCATATGACCATCGATGATATACGTGAAAGTATTAAACCCCCGATGCGGATGAGACGGAAAACCGGCAATGTATTCCTCCGGGTTATTGCTGCTGATGTGATCCAGCAACAGGAATGGATCATAATTGCGTAATGCCGGTGTGCCAATCGTACGGTGCACCGTAACACCGGCGCCTTCCGGTACTGCCACTGCGGGAATTAATCGTGTCGCGCTAACGGCTGTATTCATCATTTTCTCCTTTCCGGTAAAAAATCGTTATGACGTGTTTGCTGGAAGTATTATCATAGTTGCGATTGCAAGAATAAATAGCCATCATAAGAAATAACTGTTCTGATATTAGCAACAATAAAACAATCCAATGAACCGATTTGAAAATATGAGCGCGTTTGTGCGTGTCGTTGAGGCCGGTAGCATTAGCGGCGCGGCGGATCGTATGGATGTAGCCAAATCAGTGGTTAGCTTTGTTTGAAAGAACTCGAGGCACATCTCGGTGTTGAGCTATTTCATCGCACCACCCGGCAAATGAATTTGACCGACAGCGGGCGCGCCTTTTATCAACAGTCTGTACGCATCCTTGCCGACATCCTCGAAGCAGAGCATGCCACGTCACAATTCCACGGCGCCCTAAAAGGCAGCCTGAAAGTCGCTGTGCCGCTGAGTTTTGGCTTGATGCATCTGGGACCTGCGATCAATGCGTTTTTACAGGCGCATCCCGACATTGAATTCGATCTGGACTTTAATGACCGCCAAGTGGATATTCTTGCAGAAGGCTTTGATCTCGCCATTCGTATCGCCAGCTTGCCGGACTCCAGTCTGATCGCACGACGTCTTGCCCCGATTCAGGCCGTGATGTGCGCGAGTCCGGCTTACCTCGAACGCAATGGCACACCCCAATCGCCGCAAGAATTAATCAAACACCGGTGTTTGGTCTACAACCTGATCAGCAATTTTGAAAACTGGAATATGTTCGACGCCGAAGGTCCATTGATTAAAACCAAAATAACCCCTTATCTAAAAGCCAGCAATGGCGAATTTCTTCGCGATGCCGCCGTTGATGGATTGGGCATCGTGCTGATGCCGACATTTATCGTGTACAAAGCAATTGAAAGTGGCACATTGATCCCGCTTTTAACCGAATACCAACTTTCACAACTCGCCGCCTATGCCATTTACCCGCAAACACGCCACCTCTCGCAGCGCGTCAGGGCATTTGTCGATTTTCTCATCAAACGATTTGAAGGATTGCCTTATTGGGATTTGTGTTTGCAAGACGATAAGCATGCGTTAAGAAGCGCCGATTCGATCATGCTGCAAAACAATGGTAATCAGTTTAATTACACCAAATTAGAAGAGCGCTGAGTTCACTAGATCTCGATCCCGTTTATTTTTTCAAGTAGCGGCCTGTCCCCACGCGCTGTTAGTCTAAAACCCATATATGTGTATACTTTAAATCATCTTAAACGAATTTGGATTAATGGTATTAATTCCGATTTCCGTGCAGAGCAATCCAATTTATTAGGGAATGCTTGGTAGAGGAGATACAAATCATGAAGTAGCCAACAAACTCAATCGGCCATCATAATTGTCGCCAAAGCGGCCAAGATAATTGACGCGAGACAACAAGCAGAGAAAATCAAACTTTTGTATGATAGAAAACTTTGGATAGGTTACTAACCGATGGTGATTATGGGAGACAAAATGAGTAATTTCAATAACATACTTTGTGTAGTGACGACAGGGGAAGTCAGCAAACCAACTCTGGAACGGGCGATATCTCTGGCGGAAAACAACCAGGCGCAACTGACCGTTGTTGGCGTGATGCAACCCGTGGCAGAGGGAATCACTATGCTGGACGGGGCACGCATCTCCACCGACCTGCAAACCATGATGAGAACCGAGTGCTTGCAGGCATTGCAGACCTTGACTGAGCCTTATCAACAACGACTCCGCATTCAGCATGAAGTTCTGGTAGGCACCGGCTTTCTGGAAATCATTCGCACCGTGTTGCGCAACGGGCATGATCTGCTGATCAAGCCTGCCGAGAATCCAAGTTTTGTCGATCGACTGTTTGGTAGTGATGACATGCATTTGCTGCGCAAATGCCCTTGCCCGGTATGGCTGACGCAATCAGAGGAAAAATCTAATTACCGCTGCATTCTGGCGGCGATCGATTTCAATCCAGGGATGCCTGACACAGCAGAGCGGGGTCTTAATCAACAGATTTTGGATCTGTCCAGTTCGCTCGCATTGTCGGATTTTGCGGCTTTGCACTTAGTTCATGTCTGGGATGCTCCAGGTGAAGCGACGGTGCGGTCATGGAGCAACAATCCGGATGAAGCAGCTACGTGCTACGTTGAAGGAGAGCGATCACGTCACGAAAGGGGATTCGATCGATTGTGTGAGGAGCTGAAAAGCCATTTAGGTACGGAAGTCTACGAATATCTCTCTCCTCAATTGCATTTGCGCCGGGGAGCGGCATCCACGGTAATACCGGAAACAGCAAAGCAATTGCAGGCGGATATGGTAGTGATGGGAACAGTCGCACGGACAGGCATAGCCGGATTGTTGATCGGTAATACCGCAGAGACTATTCTCGAACAGTTAAGATGTGCGGTGCTTGCCATAAAGCCACCTGGCTTTATTTCACCGGTAAGATCTACTGAGTAACCATTCCCCGGATCTGAAATTAATTTCAGATCCGGCTCAACAAATAGTTTGAGTTTTTGGTGATTTTGCATGCCTTGGAAGAAGAAATCTTTGGGGTCAAGAAATCTTTGGGGTCAGGTACAGAATCAAGAATCCAATACCGGCAACGTACACAACAAGATCACAAAACAAAAATCATACTAAATTCATCGACTGTATTCTCAATTCGCAGCCTATACCTCTCCAGTTCCATTACTCGCCGCTTATCCCATTCACCCGAAAACCCGCCACCTTCTCCAGCACATTAGAGCATTTGCCACTCCTCATCAAACGATTTAAAGAATTGCCTACTGGGATTTATTTTTGGAAACGCAAAGCATGCGATAAAAGCGCCGATTCGATCATGCTGAAAAATAGAAGTGATCAGTTTAATTACATTCATTAAAAGAGAGCTGAATTTACTGGATCACGTCCGTTTATTTTCTCAATTCGCGACCTGATCATTTGCACTGCGCTGGCCGTCGAAATACCCACTGCTTGTGCCATAGGGCAGCAACTCCAGCGCCCAGATCGGCAGGCAGGCGGAGTTACTGTCTCCAGCACTTTCTTGACCGCCGTATCGGGTAACGAAGGCTTGCGGCCACGCCATTAATCCATAGCAATTGTAGAAAACCAGCGATAGAAGTATGTTTATCATCGAATTCACGGCACACTAACTAGCTGGGAAAGCTGGTTGTTAGTTTCGTTCGACTCCGTAAAGCGATTTACGTCATCGACATCAGCCATTATCGTGTGGGTTCCATTGGGAATAATGTAGGGGCCACCATTAGTACCGATGGTGACAGATGCTCCTACGGCCAGAGGCCCGGCTACGGCACCCCACGTTCTGAAATTACCATTTACTGAATATCCTACGCCAATGACTTTACCTACAGGGGTCGCTGCGGTACCCTGATTCGTCACCGTGCTCGTGAAGATACCATCGGCATAGGAAACCGATGTGACAATGACATCGGGGAGAGGCGTTGTGTTAGCCACCGTTACACTCACACCCGCACTTGTTGTCGTGTTCCCATCAGCATCGCGTGCGACGGCTGTAATTGTGTGCGGGCCATCGGCCACGGCCGTGCTGTCCCACGTGACGGCGTAAGGCGGCGTGGTAACTTCAGTGCCGAGATTAGTGCCGTCGAGCTTGAACTGTACGCCGGAAACACTGATGTCATCAGCTGCACTGGCAGAGATCGTGACAGAAGAGCCTGCAACATTGACGCCTCCGGTAGGGGCGGTTATGGATACGGTGGGGCTTGTTCCTCCATCAACAATAACTGGCTGGGAAAGCTGGTTGTTAGTTTCGTTCGACTCCGTAAAGCGGTTTACGTCATCGACATCAGCCATTATCGTGTGGGTTCCATTGGGAATAATGTAGGGACCACCATTAGTACCGATGGTGACAGATGCTCCTATGGCCAGAGGTCCGGCTACGGCACCCCACGTTCTGAAATTACCATTTACTGAATATCCTACGCCAATGGCTGTACCTACAGGGGTCGCTGCGGTACCCTGATTCGTCACCGTGCTCGTGAAGATACCATCGGCATAGGAAACCGATGTGACAATGACATCGGGGAGAAGCATTGTGTTGGCCACCGTTACACTCACGCCCGCACTTGTTGTCGTGTTCCCATCAGCATCGCGTGCGACGGCTGTAATTATGTGCGGGCCATCGGCCACGGCCGTGCTGTCCCATGTGACGGCGTAAGGCGGCGTGGTAACTTCAGCACCGAGATTGGCGCCATCGAGCATGAACTGCACACCGGAAACACCGATGTCATCAGCTGCACTGGCAGAGATCGTGACAGAAGAGCCTGCAACATTGACGCCTCCGGTAGGGGCAGTTATGGATACGGTGGGACTTGTTCCTCCATCAACAATAACTAGCTGGGAAAGCTGGTTGTTAGTTTCGTTCGACTCCGTAAAGCGATTTACGTCATCGACATCAGCCATTATCGTGTGGGTTCCATTGGGAATAATGTAGGGCACCATTAGTACCGATGGTGACAGATGCTCCTACGGCCAGAGGCCCGGCTACGGCACCCCACGTTCTGAAATTACCATTTACTGAATATCCTACGCCAATAAACTTTGGTTCATCCGGCAAGTGCGTACTTGTTAGTCAGAAATGCATGTTGAAATAAAGTGAATTAAAGGTTGAAATTATCTCTGATTTTCAACGAAGAGGTTTTTTCAACATGTCGACCAGTTTGCTGTATCACGCCTTTGGTATAGTTGGTTATTTTTATCAAAGCACTTGTTTTATTGCGGGTGTCATAGTTGTTGCAATACAAGCGGATCATTGGCGATTGAGATGTCCGGTATGTAAAGCCGCGAGATACATTGCCGGGGAAAGTTGGTTAGACGCTTCAGGACAGTACCGGTAGGTCAAAAGCAGTCTATATCGACCTTCCAGTTCAGCGGGTAGAATGCACCCGATGCCAAGCAGTTCGTCAGGTAAAGATACGTTTGCTGATGAAGCACCATCGCTATACCGTTCTTTCGAAAGATTGGTTTTGGTCTCTCTAGGCACATGACCATCCAGGCAGTAGCACGCCATCTTGGAGTGAGCTGGGATCTGGTTAAGGGAATACAGAAGGACAATCTGAATAAACGTTATCGGTTGCCGAAATTGGCCAAGATAAAACGCATTGCGCTGGATGAAATATACCAAGGCAAGAAGCTGGGTTATTTAACGATAGTTCTGGATCTTCAACGTGGGGCAGTGATTTTTGTTGGCAATGGGAAAGGTGCCGATGCACTGATTCCGTTTTGGAAGCGTTTGAAACGATCGGGTGCACGGATTGAAGCGGTTGCGACCGACATGGGGCCAGCATACATCAGTGCGGTGCGGGCTAATATCCCAGATGCAACGCTAGTGTTCGATCACTTCCATATTATTAAGCTGTTCAACGAAAAGTTGACAAAACTGCGTCAGGATCTGCAACGAGAAGCAGAAAATGGGTTGGGCAAACCCGTTTTGAAGGGCATTCGCTGGCTGTTGCTGAAGAACCCTGACAACCTGGATGACAAGCGCAATGAACGTCAACGTCTGGACGAAGCATTAAAGCTCAATGAGCCCTTGGCAACGGCCTATTACATGAAAGAAGAGTTACGCAATATCTGGCATCAACCGGATAAACTCTCAGCTCAAAATGCATTGGATGAATGGGTAAAAAAAGCCGCTGCTTCGGATGTCAACATGCTCAAGCAATTCTCTAAAACTATTGCAGCACACCGCTCAGGTATCCTGGCTTATTTCGATTTTAATGGTTTATCAACCGGGCCGTTGGAAGGTACCAACAACAAGATAAAAACTTTGCACAAAATGGCCTATGGTTTCAGAGATGTCGAGTTCTTTAAACTCAAAATTGTGGCGCTGCATGAAACCAATTATGTCCTTGCAGGTTAAACCCAAAAGTACGCACTTGCCGGATGAACCATAACTTTACCTACAGGGGTCGCTGCGGTACCCTGATTCGTCACCGTGCTCGTGAAGATACCATCGGCATAGGAAACCGATGTGACAATGACATCCGGGAGAGGCGTTGTGTTGATCACCGTTAAACTCACGGTGGCTAATTTTTGCTTCGCATGGCCAGCAGCAACTCTATCCTTGGAATCGATCGCTACATTTAGAAATTCATTTGCGTCATGGAATAAATTAACCGCTTCTGGAAACAGACTGGGTAGCGGACCCGTAGTAAGAACCTTAATTCCATCATTGCTATCAGCTAAAGCCAATTTCAATGGTTTTGCATCTATTTTTCCGCCTGAGGACGCTAGGGCTTTGTCTATATAATCTATAGCGGAGCGAGCATTTTCAATAGCATTAATTGCTCTCAAAAAAGCACTTATATCATTCACATCAGTGGGTCCGAAAACAAAGGCAATGTCATTGCCTGAATCGTTAAATGTATCACTACTGTAAAATCTTATAGCATCTTCTAGTGTTTCAGCAGAATTATTATGAAAATAAGGTCCCGTATCAGCCGATTCATGTAATGAAGGCGTATTAAAAAACCCACGTGGATTCTGAACTTGCTCGCTGTAAAGCCTAACCTCGACGTCTCCAGTGCTACAAGCGATAGTATCATCATATTCTATCATTCCAAATCCGCCATCCGCAGGAATATCCAATGAAGGATTAAGCGCTATTGCTCTACAAATCGGCGCATTAGGCGATAGGTTTGCATTGATAACCCGATTCCTCGCCACGAAATTGGGTCTATTATTTGTTCCCGCTTGTTCATGACATTGTGAACAATTGTTCGTCCCCGTATTATTTGGATTCCTAACCGGGATATTCCCAAAAAAAAGGGTTTTACCGCGTTCAGCAGCAGGGTCCAAAAAAGTCAGACTCGAAACCATCGGGGTACTCTGACGGCCCTGTGCAAGCATGTAGACAAGCAAAGCATCCAGCTCATGCTCGGTTGGTAATCGGAAGTCATCGCCATTAACACGATCCATGCTCTTAGTGAAATGTTGGATAACGGAGCCAACCGGAAAACAACGCAGAGAACCATCACCAGGTGCTCCATCCGCTGACCAGCCCGTTTCATGAACAGGTTTAAGCTCGTCCTCTACCAATTCACTAACACCAAGAGCGGTAGTCTGACTTAACCCCAAAAGGTGAGGAGCGCTGCGTAAGACGCCAGGCTTATCAAATCCGTCAATATTTATAAGAATAAGTCCGAATCTCCTCATCATCTCGGAATTTTCAAGATCCCGTAAAGCAGCATTAAACTCGGCAACAAATAATGGATCATCACCGGGTAATGTTGCAATAAACTCAGGATCTATAGTGAAATTACGGTTTTCACGATGACATGTCTCGCAGGTTCGTCCGTTACCATTAAATGTCTCTTCCTTAAAAAGTCTTCTTCCTTCCTCGATTAGAGCTGGCGTTGAGCTTACGGGTCTATCTTTACATTCAGCCGGTGTTATGGGAACGTTATCACCAGCTACCGTTGTAAAGGACATCCCCATTGCTACAATTAACAATATTTTACTCAACATTAGATTATCCTCTTGTTAGAGCTTAAATTGAGCCAACTTCAAAATACAATCATAGCGCTTATTCGTCTTTATTCAAAGACAAAGGCAAGTCATGTGCTCGGATGAAAGTTTTTATACTTAATTGCAAATCTTTGGGGTCAGGTACAGAATCAAGAATCCAATACCGGCAATGCACACAACAAGATCACATAACAAAAATCATACTAAATTCATAGACTGTATTCTCAATTCGCAGTCTGACTCTATACCTCTCCAGTTCCATAACTCGCCGCTTATGCCATTTACCCAAAAACCCGCCACCTCCTCCAGCACATTAGAGCATTTGCCGAATTCCTCATCTACCGATTTGAAGAATTGGCCTACTGGGATTTGTGTTTGAAAACGCAAAGCATGCGTTAAAAGCGCCGATTCGATCACGCTGAAAAATAAAAGTGATCAGTTTAATTAAATCAATTAAAAGAGAGCTGACTTTACTGGATCACGCCCATTTATTTTCTCAATTCGCGACTTGTCCCCTTGCTTCACCGAAAAACCACAGAAAAATTTTATTTCTCTGTGGTTTCCAGTATCAGTTTATTTAAACGATTTTGCGACGACGCGCCGAGAAACCGACTAAACCAAGACCCGCCAGGAGCATCGCGTATGTCTCAGGTTCTGGAACAGGTAATGCTTGCAGTGCAACTGAATATTGTCCACCAAAAGCGTTAGGACCAAACTGACCGCTAATATCAAGGTGATATTGACCAGCAGCTAAATTACCAAATGCATGGGTTAAATTGTCTCCAGTGAATGTGGTGTATAAAGTTGAGCCGCCTGGATGAACGTTATCCCATACTTCAACTACCAAATTTTGAATATCTATCACATTAACACCAAAGAAACTCAGTGCATATGTGTTAGCAGCACCGGAAGTACCTGATAATGTAGGAATAGTGAAGTTTGCATATTCTTCAAAAAGCCCATTTGCAGGACCACCAATATTTACGAAGAGCGCGCTTACAGATGTGCCTACTACACCAAAATCATACGGATTTGCTTGTGAGCCGTCGCCTCCCGTTGGACTACCATTCAGAAAAGCACTGCCTGCGTGTGCAACACCACTTGCCATCAAAACAGCAGCTGCTAGTAATTTCAGTTTAAAGTTATTGTTCATTTTTAAATTCTCCGGGTAGGTTACAAAAAATTAATTCAATCAGTTTCAATTACAAGTGAATAAATAACGTCTCACACTTAGGCGGTAAACATTGATAATTTATAGCTTCTAATCATTTCCGCACAGCCTGCATTGTAAACATATTAGTTTTTTCAGCTACAGGAACATTATCCTTTTTTATTAGTACATTAACTCGCCAATTTCTAGTACATTTGTACTATGCACCGCGATAAATCGTATGAATTATCTACATTAAATGAGTGTGGCAAACTGGGCAGGTATAGGCACTTAAATTGTTAATCAGAGCGTGCAATGATCAAAAATAAAAAGTGCCGTTTGAGTTAAATCTGGTATTTAGAGAATCAAACGACATCTTTTTTCTGATTACCTATCGGGTTATTAGATTTTAAGGATCGTTGGGGTCCGGTACAGAATCACGAATCCAATACCGGCAAGGCGCACAACAAGGTCACAAAACAAAAATCATACTAAATTCATCGACTGTATTCTCAATTCGCGGTCTGACTCTATACCTCTCCAGTTCCATAACTCGCCGCTTATCCCATTTACCCGCAAACCCGCCACCTCCTCCAGCACATTAGAGCATTTGCCGATTTCCTCATCTAACGATTTGAAGAATTGCCTACTGGGGTGTGTTTGAAAACGAAAAGCTGCGTTAAAAGCACCGATTTGATCACGCGCAAAATAATAGTGATCAGTTTAATTACACTCATTATAAGAGAGCTTACTTTACTGGATCACGCTCGTTTATTTTCTCAATTCGCGACCTGACCCCTTGCTTCCCGCAAACATGTGGTGACACAAAATAATCTCTCAGCGTCAACGTCGCGCCACCTTGCAACGTCAGGATCAAATCGTTCCCCATGCGTTCGTGCCGCAGATCGGCGAGTGCCGTGCCCTCTGTCAGTGCAATAATGCTCATGCCCTCCAGTGGCTCCACTGCCACATCGTTTCCTGCCGACATCCAGCCAAAAAGATAGGTATCGTTGCCATCACCGCCAACGAGTACGTCATTGCCTGCATAGCCTTCAATATGATCGCCAGCAATTGTCCCTAGCAGCACATCGTCGCCTGCCGTACCGCCATCACCACTATTGCAGTGCTTTTTGCTGGCAGTGTCAATATACGAGGTCCAGAATCAAGAATCCAATACCGACAACGCACACAACAAGATCACATAACCAAAATCATACTAAAATCATCGACTGTATTCTCAATTCGCAGTCTGACTCTATACCTATCCAGTTCTCATAACTCGCCGCTTATGCCGTTTACCCGAAAACCCGCCACCCCTCTCAGCGCGTCAGAGCATTTGTCGATTTCCTCATCTAACGATTTGAAGAATTGCTCACTGGGATTTGTGTTTGAAAACGCAAAGCATGCGTTAAAAGCGCCGATTCGATCATGCTGCAAAATAAAGGTGCTCAGTTTAATTACACGAATTAAAAGAGAGCTGGCTTTACTGGATCACGCCCGTTTATTTTCTCAATTCGCGACCCCATGCTTCTCTGACTAGTTATTTCTGGGTAAATCTAATTTTACCTTGTGTATTCTGAATTTTATAATTTCAGCAGCGTAGCTTTGCGCTTTAGTAATGCTATAGTTTACTTATTGCAAAATTGCCATTGAAGTTGCCAAATGATTAATAAAAATATTTCCACAGGCTTGATAATAAAACACCCGGTTTCAGTTTGGAACAAGAACATTAACTTACGTTTTAAAGATCTGTTCACGAACCTAGGGAAAATGGCAATTTCGAGTGTCGTGTTAGATTGGAAAGGTGTAGCGGAAAATGCTATTGATTTACTCAAAGCAGCTGGATTGCAAGATAAACCTGAGCAGCTAGTATGGGTGCTTATCTATCAATCCCTGGTCCGTACCTTAATCGATTTGGTGGATGAGTACAGAAGCATTTTTAATCTAGATATTTGTGAAGCGCGATTGGAGTCTCTGGCTCAAACGCTAGAAAATGCCTTAAACTCTATAGAAGTCTGCATTGACGTAAGCTTCTTTGAGCGCCCTCAAGACTTACCTCTACTTGAAGAATTTAAGCCCATCTTTATTGATTGGCTTAAAGCTTTAGGTGCCTCTGAAAATAACGCAGCCACCATTCACGCACGTATAAAACGTAAATTTGTGCTGTCGCTACATGAAGAATGGTTGGCTAGAACTAGTGATTATTCCAGCATTATTGCTGCGATTGATTCACCATTCACCAAAGCCACAAAAGTTCAGCAAAGCTGGCAACTATACAATTCATGGTTACAGGAACAAATCAATGGACGCATGTTTGATGAGGTGTTTGGATTAAATCAAGTTTATGTACCCTTACGAGCTTATTATCGAGTGTCAAACGATGACAGGCAACTGCACTCCGTTGATCAGAAATCTGAGAGACAAGATATTGTCGTCGATTTAAACAAAAATCTTACTGAATGGGTAGAAGCATTTGATAAAGACGATTCCATCAGAATAATCAGCGGCGGCCCTGGGTCTGGAAAATCTTCATTTAGCAAGATGTTCGCATCCCATATTTCAGAAAATACTGATATACCAGTATTATTTATCCCTTTACATTATATTGATCCTTCTGCCGATTTAATAGAAGCGGTCAATAAATTTGTGACTCAAGACCGTTATTTAATCGGCACACCTTTAAATCCAAGTGATGGCGAGACGCGCTTATTGTTAATTTTTGATGGATTAGATGAACTGTCCATGCAAGGCAAAGCTGCGGCAGATGTGGCTTTAAATTTTGTAAATGAAGTAATTTCCAAATTAGACCGCTTTAATGCGCAAGGCTTAAAACGTCAAGCCTTGTTCACTGGACGAGATTTAGCAGTCCAAGCCAGCAGTCAACGCTTTCGAAAATCTGCACAAATTTTGCATGTCTTACCGTATTTTGTAGCAGAACATGAAAGAAATCTTTACTTGGACCCTGAACGACGCTTAAGTCACGATCAGCGCAATGATTGGTGGGAAAATTACGCCCGTGCCAGCGGGAAAGCCTACCATGCCATGCCGAAAGAACTAAAACTTGATAGATTAACCCCAATTACTAAAGAACCTTTGTTGAATTATTTAGTAGCATTAAGTTTTGAGAGAGAAGCACTAGATTTCACGCAGCAAACTACCTTAAACGAAATTTATGCTGATTTATTGCAAGCCGTATACAAACGACAATGGGATGAAGAGCGACAGCACAAAGGTATGGGGGAATTAACTGAAGATCAATTTCTTCGTATCTTAGAGGAAATTGCTCTCGCGGTTTGGCACGGCGATGGACGTACGGCAACAGTTGCCAATATACACACGCGTTTCGATAACAATAATCTAATACGTTATTTACCTGAGTTTCAAAAAGGTGCCGAGCAAGGCGTCACCCGATTATTGACAGCGTTTTATTTTCGACAAAGTGATAATTTGCAAGAGGGAGATAAAACTTTTGAGTTTACACACAAGAGTTTTGGAGAATACCTCACTGCACGTCGCCTTATTCGTATGGTGGAAAAAATTGATACTATGTTTGAACAACATAGCCAAAATCCAGATGATGGTTGGGATGATCGACCAGCACTTATCGCTTGGGCAGAGCTGTGTGGTGCCACTGCCATTGATAGTTATTTATTCGATTTTATTCAGAATGAAATCGCCACGTACGGCATGGACAAAATTAAACGCTATCAAATAAATTTTGCACGCTTGATCGAATCCGCTGTAAAGCATGGAATGCCGATGGAAAAATTAGGTTTAAAAACTTTTCAGCAGATGTTGCATCAGTCTCGCAATTCCGAAGAAGCCTTATTGGCTATTCATTATGCCTGTGCAACGAAAACCAAAACCAAGGTGAAAATTGACTGGGGATCAGATGTGGCTTTTGGTGAATGGCTTAAACGCTTACAAGGACAAAGAAATGATTTAAATAATAAACTTGTTTTAAATTGTTTGGCCTATCTGGATCTATCTAGATGCAAGTTGGATTTTTTTGATTTTTATGCTGCTAATCTTCGCGGTACTGATCTACAGGATGCATCTCTTTATAATGCAATTCTTGATAAAGCTAATCTTCAGGAAACGTATCTTCTACGAGCGAATCTTAACGAAGCAAAACTTATAGGGGCAAATCTTCAGCATTCAATTTTTCTTAAAACATCTTTTGAAGGAGCAAATCTTTGGGGAGCAAATCTTTGTGGGGCAAATCTTGAAAGGACATTTTTGAAGGAGCTATTCTAAGGAATGCAAATCTTGAGGGAGCAAATCTTGAGGGAACATATCTTAATGGACCAAACCCTTTCGTATTCGATCTTTCGGGAGCAAATCTTAAGGGAGCTAATCTTACTAAAGTCAGTCTTACTAAAGCTAACCTCACTAAAGCCGATCTTTCTGAAGCCAACCTCACTAAAGCTAATCTTACTGAAGCTAACCTTACTGAAGTTAATCTTCAGAGAGCAATTCTTGATGGAGCAATTGGTTTAGACTTATGAAGCAAATTTTGCAAATCTTTAGGGTCCGGTACAGAATTAAGAATCCAATACTGACCACGCACCCAACAAGATCACAAATCAAAAATCAAACTTAATTCATCGGCTATGTTCTCAATTCTGAACCTGGCTCCATGCTTCAATAACTGCCATTCTATTCTATAGTTCCCCAAAGATTCCTCACTTCATTCGGAATGACAAGGTGGTTTATTCAGAGACTCCTCAACCAGGATGGTGAGATAATGCCGCCTGAAAAGCATGCCCATTAATATTTTTAAGGAAAGTTTATGATGCGCTTTATTTCTTCGCCGAATTGGCATAAAAGTTCTTTAGTACTCCGATTTTTGTTGTTAGGGGTAGCGGCGACAATCAGTTTCTCAATTTCGGCCAGTCAGACTACCGGCACGGAGAAACACCCATTGAAAACAATTGAGATCGCGGGTATTTCGTTAAATACACCGCTGGAAACGATAGCGGAAATTCTGCAAACGCAAGAATTACATACCAGTCAATGAAACCCTCTATACCAAACAGGAACCGGCACAAAACGGGCGCAGCACCGTCTACCGCATCGAACTCGAGGATACGGCAACGTCCCGCCAGTTGAGTTATTTCAGAAGTTTAACCGGCGGGCGGAATAAAAGCCCTGCGGCGCGCGATGCGGCTATTCCTGCAGCCGAAATAACCACAGCGCAACAACTTTATGATTTCGTTTGTGCCGTTCCGCAAGCACTACAAACGGAAAGAGCCTGCATGCCACAGACACCGGCGAATATTATTTTCGGCCATGGGCAATTGATAGCCATCGATGCACATTACTCGGCATTACTGAAGGCATCGGATTCAAGTACATCGATGATTATCAAGTACATTGAGTGATTTTGTACAATATGCTTACCAAGCACCGAATCTCGAGTCCAATACTGGCAATGCACACACCACCAGGTCACAAAACAGAAATCAGACTTAATCCGTCGGATATATTCTCGATTCGCGACTTGGCCCCGTGCTTTCCGACCTGGCCCCGTGCTTTCGCTAATAGCTGGGATAGGGTTTCTGTTTTGGTTGAAAGAGCATTTAACATTTAAAACTGAAGTGAATAAAACGCTTAACCCATCAATCCTCCAGAGGCTGCGCGATAAAACTGCACATCGCTGGTGATTTCCAAGCGTTAAAACCCCGAGGAAATCTATGCACAACGAAACTGAGCTTATAATAACTGCAATAGAAAGCTTGAGGCAGGAAGGTAGCATTTTCAAAGATTACATATTCCCCATAGCTAGCGCTTTATTTGCATCATTATTGGGCGCTAGAATTGCTTACTATTTTTTCATTACCAAGAAAATATAAAAATTGAAAAGAAAAATGAATACTGCTAATAAGTGGACATTGCTCGCTGATGAAGCAATGTTTAACCTTATCTCAATTAAACAAAATTATCATGGTAAGTTAAAGAAGGAACCCTTACAAAGAGCGGCTGAAATATCAACAATTCTATTTACCGCCAAACCTATCGTAGAGGACTATTCTCAGCTCTCCTTTTTGGTGCCAAAACAAGAGAGTGGTGAGCATCCAAAGTGGAGCCAAATAAGAAGAATTAGAATCATGATACATAACTACAACTATGTTCAAGAGCTATGGTTAAAACGAAACGAAATTGATAGACCAATCAAAGAAAAAGTTATTCAAAGACATACCACAAAAGCATTTGTAGATGTCAGTCCTGAGCAAGTAATTGAATGTGTAGGCGAGGCTAATTACGTCTTGCTGGTTGATCTAACTGAGAAGGTTATAAATTTAACCGATGATTTGCTAGTTGAGTTAGATGACTTTCGGGCCAATTTTCCAGTGTATGCAAAAACTCATATAAATCCCGAAATGCTCAAAAGATATGGTTCTGTTTTGAACTTTCCTAACAACAAAGAACTAATTGCCATGCTACAAAAGTCCCAAGATGCCGATTACCCATCGGTTACGACACTATTTGGTGCAACCACTGACGAATTGAAACAACGATATTCAACTGGCTATTCCTTCGCGCCGGTAGTCGGCGCGAAACTTGGACGTGAAGTCGGTTAAACAGATTGTGATTTTTTAAGCGTTCGTTGATAAAGCCCGCGCACAACCAGCACAACCAGGGTCAGCACAACCAGGGTCAGGTACCGAATCACGAATCCCAAAACAGGGGTCACAACAAATTGGCAACGGCAACTTCAACGGCTATCACCAAATCGTTGTTACCGAGCAAGGTGTGTAGCTGATAGCCAAAACGGACTGCTGCCTTTCTTAACCCAGCGCCCCTGCAGCTCTAGCAGCCTTGGACAAGCAGCATGGTGAGACAGATAAACAAAGCCACATCCACCGATAGAAAAATAATTACCCCGGAAAAGGTATAAAGAAAAAACTGGGGAATGTTGTGATAACCCGCACACAGTGCATTGCTTCAACAGCAATGGATTAAATAATCTTCTCTAGATATTCAATCGTTAATCCGGAAACTTTGGGCACACCGATACCCAGATGCAATGGATAAGTTTCAATCCTGCCGGTGCGCGAGTAGCCTCTGCGTGGATAAAATGCAATTAATTCCGGGCGCTGTGATATCACGAACATAGCAAACTTGTGCACGCGCAGAGTGCTCAATGCAAAGTTTTCCGCCTGCTCAAGCACATACGTGCCGAGCCCTTTTCCTTGCAGACTGGGGTGAACTGAGAAAAAGCCGATGTACGCAGAATCGCGTTCTTTGGCGACATAGATACACGAAGCCAAATTTTCCGGTTGATTGATGACAAAGAATCGTGCATCGGGATTAGACATGGCCGTCGCGACTTCCTGCCGGTTGGTTCTGTCGCCCTGGATAATATGTGTTTCGCGGGTCCAGCCGGTTTCTCCGCGGTAGGTCAGATTAACCAGATCAGCTATCGCCTGTGCTTGATCCTGGCTGGCTTTTTCAAGACGAAAATGCGAGAGATTCATCGATTCTTAGGGTGTTTGTTTTGCAGGATAAAACAGTCTTGCCGGATTTAGGATCAGAGACCTAACACCGGGCTTTTGGTCAGGGCGACCAACACGATATAGATAAACACGCACTGTGCCGCAATCCAAGCGGTGATTTTTGTTCTCCGGGTTTTACCGAAGCGGATTGCTATCATGCCAAGACCGATATAGAGCAACAAACCGGTTACTTTGGCAGTTAACCAGGAATTATCGAGCGGATTTTGCTGAATGGTCATTGCCAATGCAATGGCACTGACCAGCAGAATGGTATCCACGATATGCGGCAGGATTTTTACCCAGCGCTGGCGCAATTTCTCCGAGTCTTGCATCAACCAGACGCCACGCAAGAAGAACAACGCATAGCTCACGATAACGCTACCAACATGAATCAGTTTTAGCACTTCGTAACCCATGCTCAGCTCCCGGCAATCAACCAGCCGTGACTGCCTGCCACGGCACCGGCAATGGTGATCAAGCTCAGAATTAATAAAAACATATGCTTGCGCTGAATTTTGACAAATGTTTCTGCCGAAACATCTGGCTGCACAGGCACATTGGCTTGCTGACGCCGGCCACGCGGTTCCATGACAAACAACATCACGCTAAACAACAGCCAGATCAGTACCATCGTGTGCATCCACCAATATTGCCATTGCGTGAAACGCTGCCAGGCATCCAAACCATACACCATATAAAAACCGCTCAGCCCAACGATTAATGTAGAAACACGAGCTTGTGCGGCAAATCGTTGCCTAAATCGAGCAAAAAATTCCATCGCTTCCGGGGGTGATTGCCTGCGCGCCAAGGTCGGCAATAGTACGGTAGTCACCATAGCGACGCCGCCAATCCAAAACACCACACCCAGAACATGTAATACTCTGGCTAAAACAAGTTCATCCATGCGACTCTTCTTACCGGTTAACACTTAAAAACTGAATTATCGACCCAGAATGTGCCGTAACCGGGGGGCAATGCCTTAATACTGCACACGCAGCAATTATGTTCAGCCACATCAACTACTCACGCTGTCAGATGCCCATTCCTCGGCTTCTTCATAGTTATGGAACACCAATACGTTCGCATTAGTAAACAGATTGGAAACCCAAGCACCCCACGCTTGCCATTCATCATCAGTCACTATAGCCACCCGGTTAAACTCACTGCCGTGATCACGCATGAATTTGATTTCTTCCCAAGCCACATCAACGGTGTAATCCAACATGTCGCGCCAATCAAATAAAAGGTTCGCTTCACCTTCAAAGTGTGACTGATAAAGCACCTGTTGTTCAAATTCGTTATAGTCCGCCAATGTAAACTCACCAATAACCGCAACAATAACAAGATTGCCTTTCTTCTGAATAGTAATCATGACTTCACCTCAAATGATAACAAGCCCATCATAGGCAATTAAACGGGATGGGCAAATTTTGCTTCCGGGCAATTCGTCGCGCAGTCATTTTTGTGCAACAGCAGAATTCACCTTAATACTCAAGAAACCACTGAGATCCGCCAAGTATAATCAATCCCATACCCAGCCACGCAATGGGTGACAACAGCTCATTCCACAGCAGGATACCCCAAAGACTGGCAAACAATACGGTACTATAACCCAGCGAAGTCACGACCAGCGTTACACCTTTATGATACGCACGGGTCATAGCGAGTTGCGCCAATGTCGCGGTCACACCGATGCCCAGCAGCAACCATAATCCGGGCCAGGTGATCGGATTCAGTGTCATGAACATCAATCCAACCCCGGTAATCAGCGTACTGATCAATGTAAAATAAAACACCACGAGCCATTCCGTTTCGCCCAGATTGCCCAGTTGTTTGACATTAATGTACGCAATCGCTGCAAAAAAACCGGAAGCCATACCCATCAGACTGGCAACCCAATGATCTTCCGGTAACGTGGGTTGCATCAGTAAAATAACTCCTGCAAAGCCAAGCAAAATAGTGCAGAAATGCACCGACTCCGCCGCTAGTAAAGACATACTGTCCAAAACGAATAGCGCACAAATTCCCACGCCCAAAACCATCCAGCCCCCCCCCCCCCCCCCCCCCCCCCCCCCCCCCCCCCCCCCAACCCCCCCCCCCACCCCCCCCCCCCCCCCGCCCAATTTCTAAAAAAAACCCCCCGCCTTTTTTCCCCCCCCCCCCCCCCCAGGAAAAGGAAAAAAAAAAAAAACCCCCAAAGGTTTTTTCCACCCCCCCACCACCCCCCCCTTTTGGCCCGAAACCACAAGGGCCACGGGGACCCCCCCCCCCCCCCCCCCCCCCCCCCCCCCCCCCCCCCCCCCCCCCCCACCCCCCCCCCAAAAAAAAAAAAAGGGCGGGGAAAAAAAAAGGGCCCGGCCGTTCCCCCCCAACCCTATTCACCCAAACAAAAAAAAACAATAAGGAAAAAAAAAAAAAAACCCCCCCCCCCCCACCCCCCCCCCCCCGGAGGGGGGCCCCCCCCACCCCCCCCCCCCCCCCCACACCAACCCCCCCCCCCCCCCCCCCAACCCCCCCCCCCCCCCCCCCCCCCCCCCCCCCCCCCCCCCCCCCCCCAATTTCAACCCCCCACCACAGAACAAAAAAAAACACCCCCCGGTGTGAAAACAAACCCCCCCCCCGCAGGACCCCCCCGGTCTGTTTTTTTCCCCACCCCCCCCCCCCCCCCCCCCCCCCCCCCCCATTCCTTTTTTTGTTGGCCCCCCAACCCCCCCCCCCCACCCCCGGAAAATTCCGGAACCCCGGGCCCACCGAAAAACATTTAGTGCAGATTAATGGCCAATGAATATGTTCTTTCAGAATCAGCGTCGAAAATAGCGCTACGAAAAGCGGCCAGGTGTAATTCAACGAAATCGCCGTTGCCAACGGCAATTGCGTCAGGCAATAAAAGAACATCAACAGACTGACCAGCCCGGAGATCCCCCGCCAACAGTGAATCCGCCAATGCGGCGTGCGCACCGGGAGGCGATAGTAACGGAGGATCAGATAAGTCATCCAGACACCAAACAACGAGCGGTAAAATACCAGCTCGGTACTGGAAAAATAAGCAGCGCCCAGTTTGACCAGCACACCCATGCAGGCAAACATAAATGCGGCTACCAGCATCCATAGCGAGCGCACGCGTTGGTGCTTCCTAGAATACAGAAATTGCGGTTAAGCGATGATCAGACATGCGGCCCGATTTCTCGTTGCAAAAATTGATGAAAATGCTCCATCCCTGCTTCCATAGGGATTTGGTACGGTCCCGTTTCATTACGGTTCTGTTCGTATAACGCACGCCGTCCGGCTGTCATCAATTTGCAGATTTCATCATCTTCGAGTGCAGTTTCTTTATAGGCAGCCTGCTCCGCTTCAACAAAGTCACGCTCAAATAATGCGATTTCTTCCGGGTAATAAAATTCCACCACGTTCGTGCAACTTTCAACACCGGTAGGAAGTATTGTGCTGACTATCAAGGTATGGGGATACCATTCCAGCATGATATTGGGGTAATAAAGCAGCCATATGGCACCATGCGGAGGTGTCTTCCTTCCGTTTGCTGCAGTACCTGTTCGTGCCATTTGGCATAAACCGGACTACCTGGCCGCTGAAAGCGTGCATTATCGATTGCCACAGTCTGCACGCTATACCAATCGCCAAACTCCCAATCGAGTTTTCCGGTATCGACAAAATGGCTTAATCCCGGGTGAAACGGATCGACGTGATAATCTTCCAAATACACTTCAATAAATGTTTTCCAATTACACTGATATTCATCAATTTGGATACGATCCAGCAAATAACCGGAAAAATCAAAATCCTTGAGCACACTCAGCTTGGCCATATCCTGCGAAACCTTACGCTTGCCATTAAATAACAAACCATTCCAGTTTTGCAGTGGTGTCTTATCCAGATTAAGGCAAGGATTTTGTTTAAAATGCGGCGCGCCGAGCAATTTGCCATCCAGCGCATAAGTCCAGCGATGAATGGGACACACAATACTCTTGGTACTGCTTCTACCTTTCAACAAGAGTGCTTGCCGGTGACGGCAAACATTAGAAAGTAATTCAATACCGTGTCCATTACGTACCAGTATCTTGGCATTGCTCATCCATTCTGGCACATAATAATCCCCAACATTGGGTACCATCACTTCATGCCCCACGTAGCCAGGACCCTGATCAAAAAGGATACGTTTTTCAATCTCCAGAATTTTGGGATCCACGTACCAATCGATGGGAAGCTGTACTGACAGCTCTGTCAGTTGTGAGATTTCAGCCATGTTAGACATATAAATACCTTATATCTCCCGATTAAAATTTTAGCGGCGAAAATATACTAAAAGACAAAAATTTAAAACCTATTTAAGCAAGTCAGGAAAGAAAAATTGAATGCTTCGCTATAATAGCAATCTTTTGGTAGTAAAATATTAGTATCCATTTGCACGTTATGCGTACAAAATTGCGAATTGTACAATATTGAATTATTTAATTAATCAAAAGAGAGTCTCTTTAATGAAATTCACACACCTGTTAAGAAAGAATTCCTGGGTACCCGTATTTTTCACCCTACTTATTGTTGGTCTAACCGCCTGTGGCAGCGGCGATGAAAAATCAGCCGCGTCGTCATCTTCAGTCATCTTCATCAGCGACGACGGCTAATAGAACCATGCCTACCGGCCCAGCAACCGGCATTTTGGTTGACTCTCCTGTTTCCGGCGTATCCTATGCCGCATCTTCCGGGAAATCGGGCTTAACCAATGACAAAGGCATTTTTAATTTTAATCATGGTGACAAAATCGAATTTAAACTGGGCGGTTTGACACTGGGCAATATTCCCGGTTCACAAATTGTGACACCGATTGAATTGGCCAACGGCAGTGACAATAAGTTACAGAATTTGCTGGTATTGCTGCAATCTCTCGATTCCGATAGCGATCTTTCAAACGGCATCGCTATTTCGAGTGAAACAGCCGCTGCTGTCAAGTCATCGATCAACCTGGAAAGCGATCCGGAAACATTTGCCGCTTCGGCCAATTTAAAGAGCATTATGGAAGCCAGTAGCATTGAAGGCGATGTCAGAACAATCGAAGAAGCCCGCACGCATTTCCTTTCGCAAGGCACCGCTCTCCTCAGCGCCCAAATCTGGGTTAGCTACGACACTAAAACAGCCAGCGTGCTGCGAATTGCTGCTGACAGCAGCGGAGAATACTTACAGGGAGATGCCAGACCGGATGATTCCTGTGACGAGAACCGTGTTTGTGGTGGCCGCACCATTTTCCAGGCCGGTGTCGAATATGGCGTTGCTGTTGCAGAAGAATTTGATACTCGTGGATTCAAACTGACTGGAAAACCATCCGTTGACACCAACCTGAAGGCTGGATTTTCCAATCCTGGTCCAACCCGGCGAGTTCGCACCGATGGCTTTGAGCTGATCAATTCCGACATCGTCATTGTGCAAAGGGCGCGCGCAGAAAGCAGTGTATTTGGCGAACTGTTCCATATCGCCAAACCAATTCAACTGAGCGATGAAAATGAAGTGGTAGAAAAAGAAGTCAAAGAAACACGTTACGCAAAAATTGATAACGATGCATCCGGTATCGTCGGCGCTTGGGCCTTTGATGAGCATGCCATCCAAACACAAACTTTGGTTTTCTTTCCAAATGGTAAATTCCTGATGATTGACCCGACCGGCGCTACGCAGCGGGAAGATCAAGCAAAATGCGGAAAACCTGGTATTGAGTTTTCTTCCTACGCGTACAACAAAGGCGCCAGCAAGTTAAACTTATCCAGTTTCACGTACAACACCAACGGATGTGCCGGCTTCTCTGATCTGGACAACAATACAGCAATCGGCTTTTCGATCAATTCGGGTGGGAATACTGCCAAACTCGACAAGCCAGGTGAAGAATCGGTAACGATTTATCGGGTTTCCCGCTAACACGGCTACTAACAGACCCTTCTTGAAAACTCACCAGGAATTTGCATCGGGTTGAATCTCCTTCTTCCGGTGAGTGCGTTGCTTTTCTGAACAGTTGAAAAAGCTTCTGATCGTTCTGGATCAAAAACCTGCCCTTCACATCGCTTATGCCCATCATCCGTGTCGCACTTAACATTCCAGTCGACACCTTGTTTGATTACCAATCAAATGACGCAACCCAACTCGATATCGGCTTGCGTGCCTGCGTACCTTTCGGAAAAAAACGAGTAACCGGCGTCATCATTGCAGTCGGTTCTGAAACGCGAATCTCTGTTGAGAAGCTTAAGTCAGCACATTGTATTTTCAGGGAAATCGAACCCTTGCCAGCTGCATTACTCGATTTGTTTCATTTTTGCAGCCAGTATTATCATCACCCGCTCGGGCTGGTTATCATGAATGGCTTGCCCGTCAAGTTACGTGGTAATAAACCGGTTAAATTGAAAGAATCTTCGAACAATGTTCAATTCAGCCTTACCGAAGCTGGAAAACAAATTGATTTATCCAGCATTCCGGCACGTCAGCGTGTAGCTCGCCGTTTACTCACAGAACTCCATCACACGTCGGCGCTAAGCAATCTCCAAGCAAAAAAAATCTCGCCGCGCGCTAGCAAGTTATTACAGGAATGGATACAACTGAAATGGGTGTCGGCAATGCTCATTCCTGCTATGGTAACAAAGGCTGCAAAAATCCCACCGTTGACTGCCGAGCAGGAAATTGCTGTAAGCGCCATCACAACTGACATCAAGCAATTCAATACCTGGCTGCTGCATGGCGTTACCGGCAGCGGCAAAACCGAGGTCTATCTCAGAATCATCGAACACATACTTGCTCACGGTAAGCAGGCACTGATACTCATTCCAGAAATCAGCCTAACACCACAACTGGAAACTGTCTTTCGCGCACGTTTCCCCACTACCCATTTGGTCAGTTTGCATAGCGGACTCAACGATACGGAACGGCTAACCGGTTGGATACAGGCGCAACGCGGTGAAGCTAAAATTATACTGGGCACACGTTTGGCTGTTTTCACCCCATTGCCCGATCTGGGGTTGGTCATTGTCGATGAAGAACAGGACAGTTCTTTCAAACAACAAGACGGGTTGCGTTATTCGGCACGTGACTTGGCAATTTTTCGCGCCAAAGAAAATGATATTCCCGTGGTGTTGGGGTCGGCCACTCCTTCACTGGAAAGCTATTACAATGCGCTCACTGGACGCTACCACAGCGTACGCTTGCTATCCCGTGCCATCAAAAACGCCGCGCTTCCGCTGATTCAGTGTATTGATACGCGCACCAACAAGACTCAGGAAGGTTTATCCGAACCGCTCATCAAAGCATTGGACAAGTGTCTGGCAGAAAAACATCAAAGTCTCGTTTTTATTAACCGGCGCGGCTATGCACCGGCACTTCTGTGTAAAGCCTGCGGGTGGACAGCCCTCTGCCAGCGTTGTTCCAGCCGTCTGGTCGTTCATTTACGCGATAAAAAACTATGCTGTCATCATTGCGGCCACCGGGAAAACTTTCCACGCGCTTGTCCGCATTGTGGCAATCAGGATATTGCACCTTTCGGACAAGGCACGCAGCGCGTGGAAGAAACTTTGGCAACGCATTTTCCAACTGCACGGATTTTGCGCATTGATCGAGACAGCATTCGCCGTAAAAATGCTTGGCAAGACATTCTGCATGCGATCCATGCGCAAGAAGTGGATATTCTGGTCGGCACTCAACTGCTCGCCAAAGGGCATGATTTCCCGAATCTGTCACTGGTCGGTATTCTAAATGCCGATTCTTCGCTATACAGCACCGACTTTCGTGCCAGTGAGCGCTTGTTTGCACAACTGATGCAGGTCGCCGGCCGCGCAGGACGCGCGAATGTCACTGGTCACGTGCTCATTCAAACCGAATTTCCTGATCATCCCCTGTACCATGCCTTGCAGAAACATGATTATGATGTGCTGGCGAAAACCTTGCTGGCAGAAAGAAAAACGGCCGGATTCCCGCCTTTTGTCTATCAAGCCTTATTGCGCGCGGAAGCCCACAACATTGCGATCGTACTGGATTTTCTTAAGCAAGCTGCCAATCTTGCCAATCCGCCCCGTTCCGTTGAATTATTTGATCCGGTACCCGCGCAAATGCTGCGTTTAAAAGGTTTGGAGCGCGCGCACTTACTGGTACAATCCTCCTCACGCAGGCAATTACAAGCGTTTATGGCCGAATGGTATACGCGAATTAATACATTGCCTGCTCATAAAGTGCGCTGGGTACTGGATATAGATCCACTTGAATTTTGATTTAGATCAGTATTTGCTCGTCGTAATCAGCTCAATATAATTATTTAAACGAGTACTATAATAAGGAGCCAGCCAATGATCGAGAAACATGATTTACACCATGAATTTCCAGAATATTATGACCGCATTCATGATCTAAAGATTAATAACAGCCATTTCGCGCACCTGTTTGAGGAATATCATGCCGTCAATCGAGAAATCCTCAGAATCGAAGAA
The DNA here is from genome assembly GCA_016708955.1 of Nitrosomonas sp. Lineage (GTDB taxonomy): Bacteria > Pseudomonadota > Gammaproteobacteria > Burkholderiales > Nitrosomonadaceae > Nitrosomonas. Next base: position 9,822 of record JADJES010000020.1, on the reverse strand, counting down.
GGCGTCGAAAATACTTCGGATGAATATCTGGAAGAACTGAAAAAGAAACGCCTGTTATTAAAAGATAAGTTGTATGGAATAATCACCAATACAAAGTAATCATAGCGATATTCACTACTCTGCTGTCAATAGCGGGGTAGTTGATAGATTGTTATGCCCAAATGATCTTCACAGCTTATTGCGCCAATAATTTATCCAATTGGTTAGCAAATGATTTTCGATCATTTTGATTTAAAGCAGACAAACCACCGGTATCAACACCGCTGGAACGTAAAGCTTCCATAAAATCCCGCATACTTAATCGTGCGCCTATATTTTCCTGGGTATACAGCTCACCACGAGGACTCAGCACAAAACCTTCTTTCTTGATGACTTCGGCAGCCAATGGAATATCACTGGTAATCACCAAATCGCCTTTTACCAGCCTTTTGACAATTTCGTTATCCGCCACATCAAATCCGGATTCCACCTGATGCATTCGAATAAATTGTGAGGGTGGTATATATACCGGACGATTTGCAATCAATACCAAATGCCGCTTGGTTCTCTCGGCAGCTCTGAACAGAATTTCTTTGATTACGCCGGGACAAGCATCCGCATCAATCAAAATCTTCATCGTTTATCACTTGCGGCAGATGAATGGTAATTAAAGAATCTTGCTGTCATCCTTGAGCACCTGTGGCATAGCAGCCTTTAAGTAATAGAACATAGACCATAGGGTTAAAACGGCGGCAATATAAATAAGCCATGTGCCTATTTCTTGCGAATCAAAGCTCTCACCAATGCGCTCATGATAAAGTAACAAGGGGATGGCGACCATTTGTGAAGTCGTCTTGATTTTACCGAGGAAAGATACCGCAACACTTCTTGACTGACCGATTTGTGCCATCCACTCGCGTAACGCTGAAACGGTAATCTCACGCCCGATGATGATTAAGGCAATCGGCGCATCCAGCCGCCCAAGATAAACCAATACAATCAACGCGGCTGACACCATCAATTTATCAGCAACCGGATCAAGAAAAGCGCCAAACTCGGAGGCTTGATTCAAAACACGCGCCAGATAACCGTCAAGCCAGTCCGTAATGGCTGCACCGGCAAAAATCAGCGTAGCCACCAGATTCTGATTGTCTGGAGATAACCAGGAATGCGGTAAATAAAAAATACCGACAAATAATGGAATGGCAAGTATCCGTAGCCATGTGAGCAGATTAGGTAGATTGTAAGGCATGATCGTTAGCTGATACTGATTGATTAAATGGGTAGCGATCTGAACTGGTAACAGAAATTAATTATTAATGTATTTCTTTATATATTTTCTCTGCCAGCTTCCGGCTAATTCCCTCTGTTTGTTGTAACTCTTCGATACTCGCGGTTAAAACCCCTTTCAACCCGCCAAACCGGCCTAACAAGCGTTGCCTGCGCTTAGCGCCAACGCCGCTGATATTTTCCAGGCTGGAACTGGTTCTGGCTTTCCCGCGTCTGCCACGATGACCCTGGATCGCAAACCGATGCGCTTCATCACGAATCTGTTGAATCAGATGTAACGCCGCATGCTCACTGGGTAATTGTAACGGCTTTTCCAGTGCGGGAGAAATCAATTGCTCTAAACCGGGTTTTCGTTCTTCGCCTTTGGCCACACCCAATAAATTGGCGTCAGAAATACCGAGTTCTTGCAAGGCCTCCTGTGCTGCTGTGACTTGCCCTTTCCCGCCATCGATTAGAATCAGATCAGGCAATTGGCCCTCTCCGCTAGCAACCTTCTGATAGCGCTTGGAAAGCGCTTCACGCATGGCGGCATAATCATCGCCGGGGGTAATCCCATCAATGTTATAACGGCGATATTCATTATTGCGCATAGAAAAATTATCATACACAACACAAGATGCAACGGTAGCTTCGCCCAGAGTATGACTGATATCGAAACATTCAATCCGGTTCAAGCCGGGCATTTGCAATTCCTGCTGTAGTGCCAACAAACGCTTCTCCTGGCTGGCGTGCCGGCTCATCATCTGTTTCAGTGCCAGATGCGCATTCTCGGTCGCCATGTCGAGCCATACGCGCTTCTCGCCGGTCGGATTCAAGTTAATCGTAATTTTATGCCCGCATTGCTCAGTCAATAGATTCTGTATTGCTTCGCGCTCAATTTTTTCGCTCAGAATAATCAGCGGCGGTACGCTTCTGTTCAAATAATGTTGTGCCAGGAATGCTTCAACAACGGCAGCTGGCGTGCAATCATCCGCATTTTGCGGGAAAAAACTCTTGTCCCCCAGGTGCCGCCCTCCCCTGATCATCGCTAAGTTGACGCATACTTTTCCTGAACCGTCGTTCATCAGTACGCAAGCAACGACATCGGCATCAAGCGCTTTCCCGCTATCGACAAACTGTTTTTCCCGGATTCTGCGTAAAGCTTGAATCTGATCCCGCAATGCAGCTGCCTGCTCATACTCCATGCGATCTGCAGCCTGCTGCATCTTGACTGAAATGACTTCCATCACTTCAGTTTGTTTGCCTTGTAAAAACAACTCGGCGTTCTTGACGTCACTTTGATACGCCTGCTGGGAAATCTGGCCGATGCACGGGCCGCTGCATCGTTTGATCTGAAACAGCAAGCAAGGTCTTGTCCGGTTACTGAAAACGCTGTCCTCGCAGGTACGTAAGCGGAAAATTTTTTGTAATAATTGTATGCTTTCCCGGACTATGCCGGCATTCGGATAGGGCCCAAAATACTGATGCGTTTTGTCCAGCGCGCCGCGATAAAACCCTAACCGGGGAAAATTGTGACCGCTCAGAATCACATAGGGATAGGATTTATCATCCCGGAATATGATGTTATAGCGCGGCTTCAGGCTCTTGATTAAGTTATTTTCAAGTAACAGCGCTTCGGCTTCGGAGCGAGTGACCGTTGTTTCAATACCGGTCACTTGCGAAACCATGAGCTGGGTTCTGGGTCCCAGATTAGTCTTCTGAAAGTACGAAGAGACGCGTTTCTTAAGACTAATCGCCTTTCCGACATAGATCACTTCGCCTTTGGCATTTATCATGCGATAAACACCCGGCTGATGCGGTAAATTTACACAAAAATCCTTTGCATCAAAATCGGTATTCGACAAACTGCTTAATCCTGACTACCGAGTAATTTTCCTGCAATCGCCCAATTTTCATCAGGAATCTCATCAAAACTGATATACGTATAGGATTTCGGCTTCTTGGCGATGCGTTCCAGGGTATCGGTCAACTCTGCAGCAATTTGCTTTTTCTGTTCACGTGTTAATGTTCCGGCAACGCGGATATTGACATACGGCATATAAAATTTCTCCTTTGGTTATTAGTGATATTCTTAGCGATTCATGTCAGTAACAATTTTTTCAAATACTTGTTCAAACATTGCCGCTGTGAGACGTTTGGTTTGTGTATTGTAGCGGCTGCAATGATAACTGTCATAGAGTTTCACGCCATTCACAAGCGGCAAATGATGGACGGCGCCATGACCGAATGGATAATCTTTTAATTTAAGCCGCGCGCTCATTAATGCCGCTTGATGCGCGACTGTCCCGAGTGCAAGTAATGCCATGCCGTCTTTTTGAACAAATTCGTTGATTTCTGCTGTCAGATATTGGTTACATTGCTTAATTTCCTGAGGAACAGGCTTATTTTCCGGCGGCAGACACTTGACTGCATTGGTGATACGGCATCCGAGCAGTTGCAGCCCGTCATCCGCAGAAACGGATTCGGGTCGAGTGGCAAAACCAAATTTATGCAATGTCTGGTACAGTAGAATTCCCGCGAAATCACCGGTAAACGGCCGCCCTGTCCGGTTGGCGCCGTGCATCCCGGGCGCCAGACCAATGATCAACAGTTTCGGATACCTATCCCCAAAAGCACTAACGGGCCGCGCATGATAATCCGGGTGCTTGGTTTTTACGGATTGCAAGAAATCCGATAAGCGTGTGCACTGCGTACATTCAAAAAAATCCAAAGTATTGCAGTGCCGTGCTAAAGAATCGTTCGTCATGAGTGGGAATCAAAGTAATTGGTGATATTGCAAGGTTCAAACAGTCCAACAGGGAGTTTTTGTTAAACTCCTTTTGATAAAGGTACACTGATTAACCATAAAAATATAAAAGGATGCTATTTAGACTGAGACCGTAGCCGGTTTTAAATCGAATCATTATGTCAAGCCCCTCATCAAAAATTGATTATTTTAATATTCGGTTCTGGCCAACAGTCCTGCTGCTCATCGCTATCATACCTGGTATAGCTCTAGCGCAAGAATCATTCGATGTCACAAAAAATTCTACAACCGTGATATTGTCGGCGCCAGACACTATTAAGGAATTCCTTGTAAAGTACGTCAAATTCCCAGCGGAACCCTTTGCTGACAATACCGCCGAGAAGACTTTTCTGTATCGCGCGCAAAAAGAAATTCGCAGCTTACTGGCAACAGAAGGTTATTTCTCGCCTGTCATTTCATTGTCGCACCAGACACAAGGCGAGGTTACTAAACCCGAAATCCGAGTCGATCCCGGCGTATTAACACGCATTGGCGAAGTTTCCATCGTGTTTCGCGGCGAAATCATACAAGAAGACGCCAAATACCAGAAACGCATTGAACAACTTCGTGCCGCATGGCCTATGCAAGCAGGCTCACCCTTCCGTTCTTCCGAGTGGGAACAAGCAAAAGCAACTTTATTATCTGATCTAACGCAAGAAGATTTTGCGGCAGCAAATATTGTTACCAGCCAAGCAGCGATTGATCCCGATCATGCGCGCGCGGATCTTTCCATAATCATTGATTCCGGACCCGTTTTTTATCTGGGTGCGATACAAATAACCGGATTAGAACGTTATGATCAGACTTTGATTACAAATCTCGCGCCATTTAAAATAGGCGACGCGTATCGACGCGATTTACTGCATCTTTTCCAGATTACACTTCAAAAGGCGCCGCAATTTAACACAGTCTCCGTGAATATTTCTCCCGACACATCCCAACACAAGGCCATTCCTGTTCAAGTCGGTTTGACCGAGGCGCAATCGCAACGTTTTGCATTCGGCGGCGGTTACAGCTCGAACAACGGAGCACGCGGTGAGATCAATTATCGTAATCATAATTTCCTGGATCGCGCCTGGAATTTGACGAGCATGCTTCGTCTGGAGCAAAAACGCCAAACCTTTTTTGCTGGCATTGATACACTTCCCGATCAGAATAATATCAATTATTCATTGATTACCAGTCTGAAATTGACTGATATTCAGAATTTGAAGACGAATGAACAAAAAATTGGTATGACGCGCAATTATCAAACGCCAGAAATTCAAATGCAGTTTGGAATGAATTGGCAACGAGAAAATAAACAGCCTGCAGGTGCAATCAATCAGATTAGCGAAGCTTTAACGCTGGATTGGCGTTGGCGGCGCCAGATTGTCGATGATCCGCTTAATATCCGGCGTGGTGATGTGACCGAGATCCGTATCGGAGGAGGCAGCCAGCAACTCCTATCAACTCAGGATTTTATTCGAACCTATGCGCGACATCAAAGCTGGTGGCCGGTTGGCTCTCAAGATGTGATCTTTCTGCGCGCAGAAATTGGTTACACGCTTGCTTCGTCACGCTTCGGAATTCCCCAGGAATATCTCTTCCGCGCGGGTGGTATTCAATCGATTCGCGGCTATGACTTTAAAAGCATTGGGGTGCAGGAAGGCAATGCAATTGTCGGCGGCCGTGCCATGGCGACAGGCACCATCGAATACACGCGCTGGATAACGCATCAATGGGGTGCCGCTGCTTTTGCAGATATCGGTAGTGCTGCGGACAGCTGGCAGAAAATGCATCCGTTTATAGGCTATGGTGGCGGTGTGCGCTGGCGCAGCCCTGCAGGACCGATCGCGCTTGATCTGGCTCGATCACATGAAACCGGTACGTTACGTTTCCATTTCTCAATGGCGGTTGCATTCTAAATTCTGATCATGACCAATCAAACCGATAGCAATCAAAATCCCAAGCAGACCAATCAGAAATCTAAACGATTGATCAGCTTGCTCGTTGTCTTGCTGGTGTCCATCTCGATTGCCGGGTATTGGTTATTGAACAGCCAATCAGCATTGCAAGGAACTCTCTCGGCAATCAATCGATTAAGTTCCGGGGCGATCCAATTTGAAGGAATTCGGGGAACACTGCGAAACATTCAAATTAATAGCATTCATTTTGCCAATGAGGAATTTCAGTTAACACTGCACAATACCCACGTAACCTGGAATCCCAATGATTTGCTTCAGAAGCAGATAAAAATCGATCAGTTATCTGTTGAAATGATGGATATCCGTATATTCCCTTCACCCACTGCTGCGCCACAGCGCACTTCACCTGAAAACTTATCTCTACCGTTCGCTCTGTCCGTTCATCAGATTAAAGTAGATTCAATATATTTAATCTCAACAACCCTTGAAAGTCCTGATTTAATCATTTCTGACCTTACGCTCTCGCTGGATAGCAATGGGCATTACCATCGGCTCAACAATCTGGATTTTCGTACACCCTGGGGGGTTTTTAGCGCCCTGGCAGAACTCAACGGAAATTCTCCTTTTGATTTGTCTGCGCAAATCGATCTGTCTGATGCCCATCAATGGGGCGACGCGCAAGCTGTCATCGCCGGTAATCTGGAGCAGATGGATATTCAGATCCATGCCAAACAATCGCTTACAAAAAGAGAGCTGACTCTACAAATCGCAACCATTTGCAGCCAATCCCGTAAGACACTTTCATGCGGTTTTAGAAAAGCTTAATCCGGCTAGTTTTGTATCTGACGCACCTAATGCCAGTCTTTCCGTCACTGCCAATTTGACCCGGAATGAATCCGAGCAACTTGAAGGCAAGATTCTAATTGAGAATCATGCTGCGGCCACATTGAATGACGGCGGCCTACCCTTTTCTGCAATTAGTGCACAAGCATGTATCACTGCAGAAGTCCTGCAGTTGCAAGATATCCATGCGCAAATTACGCCCGGCGAAATTGTAAGCGGGGATCTTATCTGGCAGTTAGAAGAAGCTTCCGGGGCAGCCAATCTGCTTGTCAGCAAAGTAAATCCGCAGCATATCGATAGCCGCATTCGCACAGCTCAAGTTTCGGGGAAAATTAGCCTGGAAGGCAATGCGCAAAAACAGTCTGCGCACATTCATCTTAAGGACAATTCAATCAGTTTCAATGCAGCAATTACACGGAATGCCGAGCATGTTGCGCTCGAACAATTTCAACTGCAGCGCAACAAATCACAATTAACCGGGCAAGGAAAATTCGATCTCGGCAATGACCAATCATTTGAACTGTCAGGGAATTTAGAAAATTTTAATATTTCTGATTTTATTCAGGCGCCGGATTCCAATCTGAATGCGGCAATCCAGCTATCCGGTCAATTGTCCCCGCAGATTTCCGGAATATTGCAATACACGATTCAAAAAAGCCGCTTGGCGAAATTCCCGGTAACAGGAGCCGGTCAGATTACATTCAATGGATTGGACCAGTTTAAGGGTAAGGCAGAATTAAATATCGGCTCCAATCATTTTCTGGCGCAAGGTGGCACCGGTGAATCCGGTGAAACCTATCAACTCGCAGTGAATGCGCCTGCTTTAAAACAAATCGGCTTTGGTTTGTCGGGCGATTTACAGACGCACATTCAGTGGAATGGAAACCTTCAATCACCCGATCTTGAGCTCAAGATAAAAAGTCGGCAACTCCACTTACCGGGAAATCACCACCTCTTAGGACTAGTTGCCGATGGAAGTTTAAACAATGAAACCATCTCACTGAAAGCAACCATTGAAAACTATGCTGCCAGCGATAAATCAACTCTGCAGCATGTGGAAATAAATACCAGCGGAAAAATTTCTGACCATACGCTACTGGTTAAAGCACAGATAAATGATGCATTCAAAATCCAATTAAAAGCCGTTGGCGGCCTAGACAGAAGATCACCCGCTCAATCCCGGCGCTGGAACGGGCAATTAGCAGAATTCACCTCCACTGGAAAAATACCCGTTCGCTTAATGACACCGACAGCTTTGGCAATCAATACGGAATTTGTGTCGCTCGGCCATACAAAATTGTCTGTTTCCGATGGGTTCTTAAACATCGATCAACTGCACTGGACATCCCAGGAATGGAAAACCCAGGGTCATTTTTCAGGTATCGCTTTGCTGCCAGGCGAATTCCAAAACTTGAAACAATCCTCGTTACAGTTAGGCGGTCATTGGGATTTTATTTCCAATTCACAATTAACCGGCAACCTGCACATACAACGTGAAAAAGGGGATTGGTATTTACCCAACGAAATAGCACAGCCTTTGGGCTTGGAGGTGGCCCAGCTCAAAGTCGTCGCACAAAATGGAAAAATAACCGGCCAGTTTGAATTAGCCAGCCAATCTATCGGCACTGCCAAAGCGCATTTAACCGTACCGGTAAAGCAATCGAATAATAGCTGGACTATTCCCGATGAAGCACCACTGAACGGTGAAGTCATTGCCCGCATCAAGGACCTAAAATGGATGGAGTCCCTTTTAGGTGACAGTGTAAGTACCAATGGACAGCTTGAAGCTCAGGCAACTATACAAGGAACGCTCAAGCAACCGGACTTTAATGGCCGCGTTTCCGGCACGCAATTGAGTGTGGTGCTGCTGGAGCATGGCATAAATTTGCAGCAAGGTAATTTGGATGCCAATTTCCGCCAATCGAACTTGAAGATTGATCGACTGCACTTTATCACCCCGCACGAAGCGCAACCGGATGACCGGTTGTTAAAAGATGTCAAGCTGGATAGCGCATCGGGCGCTTTAACAATTACCGGAAACATCGGACTTGTTGGCAATGAAAGCCAGTTGGATTTCAAAATAAATCAACTCCCTTTGACACACAAAACAGATTATTGGATCGTCGCGTCCGGTTCCGGTCAGGCCAGGTATCAAAAAAATAATTTGAGCGTGACAGGCAGCCTAGCGGCAGATGCCGGTTTATTGTTGCAACCGCCGCAAGATCGCCCGGAATTATCGGACGACATTGTTTTTACGAACAACCCCAATGCTGCCCCGAAAAATCTGTCGCTGCTGTTGACATAGTCCTCAATTTAGAGAAAAATTCTATCTCCGCGCAGCCGGATTGGAAGGCCGCTTAGCGGGCCAATTACAGGTTCAAAATGATAAAAATAATACGCTCAAGGTGAATGGCGCCATTGCAGCAAAAGACACCACTTTTAAAGCGTATGGCCAGAACCTTACGGTTCAACGTGGCATTGTCAGCTTTCAAGGCCCGCTAGATGATCCCAGATTAAATATTCTGGCCGTGCGGGAAGGTTTAGCGGTTGAAGCCGGTGTTGAAATCATGGGTTCGGTGCGCCACCCGAGAGTGACCTTGGTATCGACTCCGAATGTTCCCGATACCGAAAAACTTTCCTGGATTGTTTTAGGAAGAAAACCCGATCCCAGCGGATTAGATACTTCGGTGCTACTGGCAGCGGCGGGTTCGATACTGGGGGGACAATCCGGCAGTGGAATTATGGAACAGATTACTAAGGCATTGGGTGTCGATGAAATTTCATTCAAGCAAGCAGGAATCGGCAGTTCACTGAGCGGGCAGATCGGTGTAGTCGGAAAACGTATTTCATCGCGCGTCTATTTGAGTTATGAGCGCAGCCTGGCGACAACCACCATGGGAATCACGAAACTGACTTACAATCTGACTCCAAAAATAACTGTTGTGACACAAGCGGGCGAAGACAGCGCGATTGATCTGTTTTATACATTTCAATTTGATTAGATCTGGTTTTCTGTAC
>JADJES010000019.1 GCA_016708955.1 Nitrosomonas sp. | reverse complement strand
GCAACGCGCCGCGCCATCACTCCGCCGGATAGCTCGTTGGGCATTGATACTTGCGCCCGCTGTTACCACTGTAATTTCCGTTGTACAGATCCCGGAGATCATCGATTCCGGCAGATTGGTATGCTCGCGCATTGAAATGCAACATTGTCAAAAACCGACAAATCGGTAAACAATGCACCAAACTGGAACAACATTCCCCTCTTGCGCCGCAACTTGAATAAGCGCATCACGATTGGGACTGCATGCACCACGACGTCTCCGGCAAAACCGCACATATCCCGAGGTGGGTTGAGTGGTGCCGCCAATCCACGTGAGCACCGTTGTTATGCCGGATCCGCTCCTCCTGGCATAATTGCCACGACCTGCCACTGCGGCATCGCATTTGAATGCCTCTCAGGATCGCACGCGTACCGTGGAGAAATTCAGTCTTTGATCCTGGTTAACAAATTTTCGACGCCATGTCTAACAAGTCAGGTTGGTAAAAAGGGGTAATTGCAGCGCTGAGATGATTCGAATCTGAAGGGACTTGAAACATATCGGCATAAATCGGTGAATTTCGCCTTTTGCAAACGCAATTTTAATCCACTTTCCTTAAGAATATCGCGCTTATTAGCTCTCGAGATAATTTTTATTTGCTTTTCTTAGGTCTTGCAAATAAATCCGCAGATCGTTCTTGAGTTTCGGGTGCTGGCATGTAGCAAACCGATGATATTGGGAATCGCATGGCAAGCACCATCGAATCGGTAAATAAATAATATGGGATAATTGCGCAGATGCGCCAATAATGATGGATAAACAAAATAGAACCACAACCATCCAGCCATGGTTCCTTCGCCAAATAAATAGGTCGTGCATTTTAAACCACAATGTGACCAGGAAATCATGGTGAATAAGCAAACAGAAAACCGTTAAAGATGACACATAGGAAACCACGAAATACCGGATCAAAACGCCTGGGAAGCCAGTTCACCCCTTCAATGCCCGCCTCCACGCAGGTCCCGGAAATCACAATCACCAGCGCGGTAACCATGCAAATAACGCACAGTATCGATAAAAGGAATGCCGGGCATCGCAACCATACCCTGACGACGGGCAACATCGGTTTCTGACTGCCGGGAATGTGCGATCGCCGATGAACCCAATCCGCTTGTTGGAGAAAGTAGCGCGCCACGCCCATCAATAGTGCGCCCTTAAAGCGCCGATACCGCTGCGGATACGTTGCCATCTCAAAATGGTTCGTAGCGCAGCAGAATTGCCGCCATAGTGAACACCAATCACGACCAGACCGGCAATAATATAAATAATCGCCATCACAGGAACAATACGCTGGCACACCGCGGCAATCCACTAAAGGCCGCTGATAATCACCGGCCCAACCAGGTACGGGCTTCATGAATAAACCGAAAAGCCAGCCTTTGTCAACCAGAAAACCGGCGTCTTACTCGGTTACAACCAAAGCCTGCTGATAGGCCTGATTAGCTTGAAACAAACCACCCGCACCGATAGTGCCGCCAATACAGCATACCGCAAAATCCTGCCATGCCCCTCCCCATTTCGGCTTCTGGAGGCGCTCAAAACGCACCGCACAGATAATACATAGGGCCACCCGATATGGTGCGCACGAAGATTGGTACCACATTGCCGGTATTTAATCCCCAAGGGTGACTTCAACAAACTTGGTCGACATGCTGAAAAAACCCATTATATTGCATCCAGAATGTAGCACCTGGCCCCTCCCACTGAAATGGCTACTGCCACACCCGCAATATTTCCCAGGCCAGATGGTTGCCGACAATGAAGTCATCAAAGCCTGAAACCGGCTGATATGCCCGTTTGAATCTCCGCATCATGTTTCCCGCGCAAAACATCAATGGCATGCTTGAAATAGCGAATATTGATAAAACCAAGGTATACGGTAAAAAAAAGTGCCGCTGCGACTAGCCAAATCAATACTAATTTAATCTCAAGATCCAATAATTGAACACTGTAAAAAATTACCGATGCCACAGTTTGAAACAGGCTCAAAAGTGGAATCAATGACCTTATCAATTCCCATGAATTAAAGCACTCCCCTTGTAAAACATGTCAAACGCAATACGTTTGACGCAAACGGCAATATTTGATCTGATTTATTTCCAGAATTTTTATACGCTATGAAAGAGAAAACTGAAATAGGCTTTATCCAAGCAATACCGATAGCCATTTAACTGATAATATTTCATTTTTTAATAAGTTCACTTTCTAGTCCTAACGCGCAACAATCGCTAAGTTTTTCATTTTGCCATATTTTTCCTGGCCTAGCATACCATGGCGTTACACGTGATCTATCAAATATGACACACACTATTTTCTCAAGATAACACCATGTTCTCCAGCAATAAATACTATTTAATCATTTGTCTGATTCTCGGCTTTACTTCCCCGGTATCATTTGCTACCGAAATATACCGCAGTGTTGATGAAAAAGGCCGTGTAACTTATTCGGATAAGCCTTCCATCGGTGCAAAGCCCGTCAAGATCCTCAGCCAGCCCAGCTTAAATTGCACCAGGTCACCCGCGTATACGATGGTGACACGATTATTCTGGAAGACAAGAAGCATGTCCGGCTATTAGAATCAACACACCCGAAATCGAAAGCTCAAGACGCGCGGAAGAGCCCGGTGGTGTCGCCGCAAAAAAATGGTTACAGGCTCAGTTGCAGGAAAACAAGGTTTACTTGGAATATGACCAAGTAAGACGGGATAAATATAAACGTTTATTGGCGCATGTATTTCTACCGGATGGTAAGCATCTTAACCTTGCTTTACTGGAAAACGGCTTGGCCATAGTCAGCATCATCCCGCCTAACGGACGTTACACCGATAAACTGATTCAAGCGCAACAACACGCTGAAAAATTGAAACTGGGTATTTGGGCTATGCCGGAGTATCAGCCCCGGCCCATTAATCAAATTACCAATCACGCCAAAGGCTGGCAACGATTTACCGGGACCCCGGTTGCGATTAAGAAAAACAAAAAATATACGCGGCTGCTGTTTAATGACAAAGTTGACATACGCGTCGCTAATGCCAATCTCAATCTATTTCCTGCGCTGGATACCTATGTAGGTAAATCGCTTGAAATCCGCGGATGGGTAGCACGCAAGAAAGATAGTTACACTGTGTTAATTAACCACCCGAGTTCGTTAGTACAGAGATAGCATTACAAGCAATTTCAGTTTAGGGAAATCACAAACCTTATCTCACCACTTAAAATATCAACCAAGCTTCGCGAAATAAATCATATACAATTATTATAAAGTCTCGTTTCGTCTTGATTGCCATTCACGCTTGATCCCGGACAGCTCCAACTAAAGACGAATAAATCATTGGCATAGCAGAGAAATATACGTTAAAGTTTCAATCTATTTAATCGCAATTCTACGAGAAAAGATCTTATTATGACTATTGCCCTGATTGCTTTCGATGGTTCAGAAAATGGAATGCGCGCCATTGATAAGGTACTGGATACGATGGATACAGGCAAACTGCGTGTGCATTTGCTCTATGTGTGCGAGCCAGTTCAAATGAACGAAGTCGTTTTTAACGAAAATCCGCTTTTAGACATGCTGAGTACCAAAAAGGCACGCGAAGAAGCGGGGATGACATTACTGACACCCGCGAAAGCGCGCCTCGAAAGTGCCGGTATCCCGTTCGATGCGCATGTACGCAATGGTAATCCCGCCGAAGTCATCACCGGCTTCTCGCGTGAGTATCACTGTGATTTGATCGTGATGGGCACGCGCGGCATGGGTACGATAAAGAATCTGCTGCTCGGATCAGTAGCGAGTAAGGTCGTTCACCTCACCGAAAAGCCACTGCTGCTCGTCAAATAGCCATGTCGACGACGGCCGATAATTCAACCATGAACGTGAGAAAAATGAGTGTTTATTTTTCCTATACGCAACATCTTTCTCACCGGCAACCTCCAAAAATTGCTACTGTCACACTAAGAGCTGCCAAAACGGAAAATTGTGGAAACCAGATAACAACATTGACTATGGCTTTTAACCCGGATATTGCACAGAAATTATCTGCTCTCACAGGTACTCGCTATCATAGCCCTTGTCTGCAACAATCGCCTCCGCATCAGGTAATTTGGCAATCAAACCCGGTGCTGCAGAACAATCATTGACTTCTCCACCGGTGATCTCAAACTCAACTGGCAAGCCATAACTATCAACCGCCAGATGAATCTTCGTGGTATTCCCCGCACGGCTTTTTCCGATGGCCTGCGGCTTCTTACCGACCGCTCCCGCACTATGCTGATGTGCCTTAACATAGCTGCCATCAATAAATTCCCACTCCCAATCCTGATCAATAGCCAATGCCTTGAAAATACTTAACCATTTTTTTCTTAATGACCACTCATTGAGTCTTTTGTAGATGGAATTCCAGCAGCCGAACGCTTGGAGCAGGTTTCGCCACGGGCAACCAACCCGCATTCGATACAGCATGCCTTCAACCGTCATGTGCAAACTGCGCTTGTTATAAATGACTTCTTGAAACAGAACCTTCTTCAGTTTCGACCAGAACTCATCACTGCACATCAATCGGGGCATCGCAAACTCGTTTTGTTGGTGGCTCGGGAACTTCAACACTACGAGTTTGCTTCTATCTATTAAATATTCATATCAAAACGTCAACAAGCTCTAGCAGAACTCATCAACGGCATTAAATTCGTTAACGGTATTAAACACATACAGGGGATCAGAAACAGAATGCCGCTTGATTCTCTATACACCAGGTTTGACTATAACTCTGGTTGAACCTGATAATTGTGCAATTAAATTGTCTCTAAAGTAGAGAAAGAAACATGTATAAAACAAATGCCATTTTGATCATTATTGTGATTTTTATGGGTTGCACTACTAATCGACAAATGCAAGTTCCTAACACGCTTCGCGATACTGGAAGGCCATCATTGCATGCTGTGCAAAACGAACGCTTAAACGATCTTATGTTACGGATGAATGCTCTAGTATTTGAGCAAATACAGGTTCATCCGGCAAGTGCGTACTTGTTAGTCAGAAATGCATGTTGAAATAAAGTGAATTAAAGGTTGAAATTATCTCTGATTTTCAACGAAGAGGTTTTTCAACATGTCGACCAGTTTGCTGTATCACGCCTTTGGTATAGTTGGTTATTTTTATCAACGCACTTGTTTTATTGCGGGTGTCATAGTTGTTGCAATACAGGCGGATCATTGGCGATTGAGATGTCCGGTATGTAAAAGCCGCGAGATACATTGCCGGGGAAAGTTGGTTAGACGCTTCAGGACAGTACCGGTAGGTCAAAAGCAGTCTATATCGACCTTCCAGTTCAGCGGGTAGAATGCACCTGATGCCAAGCAGTTCGTCAGGTAAAGATACAGTTTGCTGATGAGCACAAAGCGCTATACACGTTCTTTCGAAAGATTGGTTTTGGATCTCTAGGCACATGACCATCCAGGCAGTAGCACGCCATCTTGGAGTGAGCTGGGATCTGGTTAAGGGAATACAGAAGGACAATCTGAATAAACGTTATCGGTTGCCGAAATTGGCCAAGATAAAAACGCATTGCGCTGGATGAAATATACCAAGGCAAGAAGCTGGGTTATTTAACGATAGTTCTGGATCTTCAACGTGGGGCAGTGATTTTTGTTGGCAATGGGAAAGGTGCCGATGCACTGATTCCGTTTTGGAAGCGTTTGAAACGATCGGTTGCACGGATTGAAGCGGTTGCGACCGACATGGGGCCAGCATACATCAGTGCGGTGCGGGCTAATATCCCAGATGCAACGCTAGTGTTCGATCACTTCCATATTATTAAGCTGTTCAACGAAAAGTTGACAAACTGCGTCGTGATCTGCAACGAGAAGCAGAAAATGGGTTGGGCAAACCCGTTTTGAAGGGCATTCGCTGGCTGTTGCTGAAGAACCCTGACAACCTGGATGACAAGCGCAATGAACGTCAACGTCTGGACGAAGCATTAAAGCTCAATGAGCCCTTGGCAACGGCCTATTACATGAAAGAAGAGTTACGCAATATCTGGCATCAACCGGATAAACTCTCAGCTCAAAATGCATTGGATGAATGGGTAAAAAAAGCCGGTGCTTTGATGTCAACATGCTCAAGCAATTCTCTAAAACTATTGCAGCACACCGCTCAGGTATCCTGGCTTATTTCGATTTTAATGGTTTATCAACCGGGCCGTTGGAAGGTACCAACAACAAGATAAAAACTTTGCACAAAATGGCCTATGGTTTCAGAGATGTCGAGTTCTTTAAACTCAAAATTATGGCGCTGCATGAAACCAATTATGTCCTTGTCGGTTAAACCCAAAAGTACGCACTTGCCGGATGAACCCAAATACAGACAGAAATAGAAATTAGCCGAGACCGCCGTCGCAAGGCTCTTAGAATCGCTGAAGCTGCGAATAAACTGCAGCAAAGCGTTGATTTGATTCTAGCTGCTCAACCAGCACTCAATTTAGCGCAACACGACAGTGCTGTTTTTTTAGCTTTGGCAAACAAGCTAAAAGAACAGGCTATGCAGCTTGAAAATTTGGCCAGACATAACCAAATCGAATCCCTTACGGAAACCATGACGCAGATCACGAATACTTGTAACGCTTGCCATTCACTGTTCAGAAAATTGTAAAGAGGATTGCTATCAAAACAGTATGCTTCTTACCGCTTCTTTTTGGTTGCTTAACAACTCAAGCTTTTGCCAATGAGGATCTTCATACATTGATCGAGGAGCTGCGTGACCAAATGTCCGATCTCAGGAAACAGCTTAACGAATCCAATGCTCGCATAGGCACGTTGGAACAGAAACTGCAGAAACAGAATACAAAACGCGAGGAGGCAATTGCCACCTCTATGCGAGTTGACCGGAGCAACAAGGAGGAGGCTAGGCCTGTAGCCGAGAGTAACGCTAAGGATGCGACTAAAATTCCAGGTACTAACACTTCGCTTACCTTCGGCGGCTTCGCCAAACTGAACGCGATATTCAATAGCGTTAGTGTTGGAGCAAATAAATTTGGCGACCAATACCTCGATATTGCTTCCATTCCGGTTGGCCCCAGTCGACAAGGTGAGCATGATCAGATTAACTTTCATGCCAAACAAAGCCGGCTTTGGTTTAAATCGCACACCCCAAGCAAATTGGGAGACATCAGCACTTTAATCGAATTGGACCTGTTCGGTTCACAGGATACCTATACCCCACGACTACGGCATGCCTTCGGTTCATTCGGTAAATTTCTTGGCGGACAAACATGGACTACCTTTGCCAATTCCTCTGCCATACCCGAGAGACTTGATTTTGGCATTCCGGTAGGAGGTATCGAGAGGCGTCAGCCGCAAATCCGCTGGTCTCAGCCCATCGTTGATAACCTAGTGGAAATGCAATTGGCTTTCGAGATGCCACATAGCAAGGTAATCAAGGATATGGATACCACTATAATTACCCCTGGGGACGATCGTTATCCAGATATGGTCTTACGTTTTAATAGCAATCAAGATTGGGGTACAGTTTCGCTAGCTACGCTGGGCCGACAGATACGCATTTCTGAAGCATCTGGCATGAATCAGAAGTCCTGGGGCGGCGCCATTAGCGCAGCAGGTAGAATTAACATCGGCACGCTTGACAACATCCGTTTTACGTTCAATTATGGCAATGTACTTTCGCCTTATGTGTCGACTGGCGCCTATGCCGATGCTGCCATAAAAGCATCAGGCCAAATGGAACTTATTACTATTCACAGCGGTTTACTTGCCTATCAGCGGCACTGGAATGACCAATGGCGAACCAACATTATTATTAGCCATTCTCATGCTGATTTGCCAGCATATGTCAACGATTCCCTGACTAGAAAAGCGTACTCGGCACACATCAATTTGCTTTGGAACCCGAGGCCACAGATCTTATTCGGACTAGAATATCTTTATGCATTGCGCGAACTGCAGAATAATTTAAACGGTGATCTGAGCCGTTTTCAGTTCTCCTCGCGATTTAACTTCTAATAAATTGACTGTACCCGTGCGGCAATGAGTTCTCGCACAGCCAATTTCACTGCGCTATCTATTTCTATTCGCTGCCCATCCGCATCTGATCTCATCGGTATCGCAGGTCATTTCGCGCGCTATCTCTACTTTTCTGATCAAACATACCGGATTCAAAAGGCCGGATGCACAAACCGGTGCGGTCACAGCTTGTGTACGCGTTGACCCAGCATCTCCGGCGTGATCAACACGATTCCACCTTCCGAGACCTCGAACCGAAGCCGATCAGCCTCGGGATCCAGGCCTGCTTCGAAGCCGTCCGGCAGGCTGCAGTACTTGTCGACTACAGCGCGCCGCAAGCGCACATTGTGTCCGATGCGCACACGCGGCAGCACAACCGAATCTTCGATGATGGTGCCTTGCTCGGCCCAGACGTCCGTAAACAGCAGCGAATTGCGGACTGCAGCCCCGCTGATGATGCAGCCGCTCGAGACCAAGGCATTGGCCGTTTGGCTGGCGCCATCCGGGCTGCCCAGAATGAACTTCGCAGGCGGACGCTGTTCCTGCAGCGTGCGAATCGGCCAGGATTCGTCGTACACGTCCAGCTCCGGCTGCACCCGCGTTAGATCCAGATTCGCAGCCCAGAACGCATCTATTGTGCCGACATCTCGCCAATAGACGCCGGCACCTGATCTGCGAATGCAGCTGGTCTCGAAGCGGTGCGCAAACACTCGCGTACTTCTCGCCAGTGCGGCGGGAATCACGTCGTGCCCGAAGTCGTGTAACGAGTCTTCGGATCTGGCGTCACTGCGGAGCAGCTCGAACAGAAATTTCGTATCGAAGCAGTAGACACCCATGCTGGCGAACGCAACCGATGAATCGTCGGCGCAGGGTGCGGGCTCTGGCGGCTTTTCGACGAAACCGGTGATCCGGGCGTCGTGTGCAGCGGTAACGATCCCAAAGGCGCTTGCGGACCCTATCGGCACGCGCAACGCCGCGATGCTCAAGTCCGCATCCCGCTCCAGATGCTCCGCGAGCATCATCGCGTAGTCCATCTTGTAGATATGATCTCCAGCGAGCACGATAATGTGCTCGGGGGCATGCGCGTGGATGATATCGATATTCTGCAGCACGGCATTTGCGGTACCCATGTACCAGGCACCATCCACACGCTGCTGCGCCGGCAACACCTCGAGAAACTCGCCAAGATCTGCGTCGAGGAAACTCCAGCCACGCTGCAGATGCTTAATCAGACTGTGCGCCTTGTACTGCGTCGCAACGCCAATGCGGCGAATTCCGGAATTGACGCAGTTGCTCAGTGCGAAGTCGATGATGCGATGCTTTCCACCGAAGGGGACCGCTGGCTTCGCGCGCCAGTCTGTCAGCTGCATGAGCCGTGAGCCACGGCCTCCTGCGAGCACCATGGCGTACGTGCGAGCCAGCGCAGACGCAATCTGCGGCTCATCATGTCGATGCCGCGCGTGGTTCCCATTGCGAAATCGAACAATCTCGGCCGTGGTGTCAATCATCGTTCCTCCCCGGGAAGTGTGGCGTTAGCAGAATTTGCCAACGACAAACAAATAACTAAAAAGGTAAATTTGTGCAAGAGCATAATGGACTCCTTTTTTTATAAAAAACTAGTAATCTATAATTAGGTTTGTCGGAAAATTCAAAAAAGGCCGATAGGAACGAAGAATTGAAGCATTCGACCCAAGAAAATCACGAGATTAGCGGAAGCTTTACCTCAAAGAAGCCATTTCCCCGTTCAATTTGCCTGATTTGACAGGTAAGCGGCAGATTTATCCTTATGGATGGCACAATGTAATTCGATCAACCCCTAATGCCATTAGCCGTTTGAGATTGAATACCGGCACATGAATACCTACCTGAAACTGCACTTTCACCAACCCGCGATAACGAACTTTTTTATTGCGGTGTGCGAGCACACGCTCATAAGGCGCGCGAATTGCTATAACCAACAATCTTTATCGCGATTTTTTTCTTTCATATTGTTCTTCTTGATGATTGCATCATGACAGTCTTTCCGCTTGAGTGTGTTTTGACAGGGTTCAAACCATATCCTTTGTCTGCATAGACTGCGCCACCATTGGGACAAACATGCCGGAAACCTATGCATCAGTCACTTCCACAGAAGTCTCTGCAATTTTCCCGGCAGTTTTGTTGTTGAACTGATCAATCCTTGCTTGATCGCCCGATCCTGGTCGTCCCAGGTAGTTAATTTACTGATCAACTAACTCGTGTCCACGAAAGTAAATACTTCCCGAATTAACCCAAGCCTTGTAGACTATTTCGTACTTTAGAAATAATCCATCAATTTCCCAGTTCCTAGCCGCTTGCGAAACGCACTAAAATAACTGTGATCCGGCGCTTCTTTATCACAAAACCATTTACATACAAGACTCTCCTGAAGATAGCGTTCCATCTCCAGATCACTTAAAAATTTTCCATAACTTGAATCTTCAGTGCTCGCAAACTAAATTACATTGGCACCCCAAATTTTTATATCTGGACTGAATTATCATATCTAATCACCCAATTACCACCATACTCAATATGGCATTTCTTACATGTCTCGGCTTGATGTAAATCAACAAAAGGCTAAATAGTGTCAGCCCGAAAACCCTATTTTTTTCCAGCGAGCTGCCTAAATTTCAATCATTCCTGAAAATGCAATGAGGATGTGCATTCAAAAAAGCTTCCGATTGCATTTTTTGGGAGGCGTAGTACAAAAAACTCGATTTCTACCCAATACCACCCGCTGATTGTTCACAATCAGGTACAGGAGTCGCACCGCCCACGCAGGACTCCTTCGCCCTTTTTTACAAGGGCATGCCCTCCTTCAACAATGATTTGGTTCAATTTGTCCAAAAGCTCCGGCGTC
Organism: Nitrosomonas sp.; assembly: GCA_016708955.1. Classification (GTDB taxonomy): domain Bacteria; phylum Pseudomonadota; class Gammaproteobacteria; order Burkholderiales; family Nitrosomonadaceae; genus Nitrosomonas. Next base: position 2,765 of record JADJES010000019.1, on the reverse strand, counting down.
AGCTGGCTAACTAATTCGTGAAAACGGTCATAATCAACATTTAGGTCCAGGCGTAATACGCCACAAATCAGTATGCTCCACAGAGTCATGCCAGGACGGCCAATGCGCTTATCTACCTTGGGAGCAATTTCACTTTCTAGTAATGCAAAAACACTCTGGCGCAATTCCTCGTTCATGTACAGGCGCTGTAATCCCCCACAGTATTTTCGGTATGTCATCGCGTGATCTCAAATAGAATTTGATTTGTGATACGTCAATTTCACCTAATTCCATCTGTGCAGTTCGGATTACGCGCATCTGATCTCCAATCGAACGAAGTTTGTTTCTGACAACGATATTCTCGCCGATTTCAATCGAAGTTTGGGGTTATTTTGCTTGAAAGTGCACCAGAACTACCTAATAACAGGGGCTTAGCTCAATTCTTCAGAAACATTCATCACCATAATTACGTGCAATCAGTTGTTTATTTTTCGGGTGAAAGGTTTTCGGGCTGGCACTACTTATTATTCAAAAAAAATTTAAAGTTTTGTGAATTAAATCCGAAATCAAATTTACAGTTTATAACTGTTCTAAAAAGGCTGTAAGTTTTGTCGGGAATTGCCCTTTAGAGAAAAAAAACCATAGAATATAAATATTGGCAATATTTCCCTTTAACAATTTTAGAAATAAGCATTTCGCTTATTTAGGAATATAGATTAGGGTGTTAATGTCTGATTGATGTAGAACTGGTTAAAGGTAAGGGTAAAGATAAATGGCCAATAGAACAGAACAAGTGCTTGCGAGAATATCTCATAAAAAAATGGACGATGCCAAAGTTTTAATCGTTGTAGATAAATATGTCTCTGGTAAGACTCTGAAGAATATATTCGAAGAATGGGGATATGATGTCACAGGTGTCTGTACTTCAAGTCAAGAAGCTTTAGTAAGAGTAAAAAAAGACAAACCCGATCTTATTTTGACTGATATGACGTTGGATGATTGTGATGGCATTTATTTAGCACAGCAGTTAAGTTTACAAACTGATAATACAAATATTAGTATCTATTTTACTGCTTATGCCAGCGATTTGGTTGTACAACGCACCATGACGATTGCTACTGCCATGGGGTGCAATATTAATAAATATAGTAATGATAAAAATTACACTGATTTCGAGACATGTTTTTGTCAATATTATGGTATTGATAAAACTCAGAATCTTCTCAAGCAGCTTTCTGTACAACCTATCAGAGTTTTATTGGTTGACGATCAACAAATAGTGCTTTGGGGGTTGGAAAAGCTTATAGATAGCGAATTACGTATGGAAGTTGTTGGAACTGCAACAAATATTCCGGATGCCAAACGGCTTGTTATGGAGAAACAACCAAATATTATTATACTAAACATTTACTTAGATGATATTGATTGCGTGAGTCATATCCCAGACTTTTCCAACAATGGGAATACGCGAGTAGTGATATTTACTGAGACACATGATAAAGAAGTAATTGATCGCGCAATACTCAGTGGCGCACGAGGTGTAGTGCACAGAAAAGAATCAATGCAAACGATTCTCAGAGCTGTTGAGAAAATCCATAATGGAGAGCTGTGGCTAGATCGAATAACAACCGGACGTGTTTTTCTTCAGAATACACGCATGCGGGAAAAAGTTTCTCCTGATGCAAATACTGAGAAAATAACAATGCTTACTCGTAAAGAATGTATGATTCTTAGAGCATTCTCGGATGGAACTGGCGGTGAGCAAAATAAGCAGATTGCGGCTAAATTGTGTATGAGTGAACATACATTGCGCAATCACTTAACATCTATTTTTAGCAAATTAGGAATTAAAAATCGATTTAGTCTTTTTACGTACGCCAAGCAACATTTCCAACAATTAGAATCTTCTGCGAATCAGTCGTATAGAAACCATTGAGTAGAAGGAACGGACTGATAAAACAGAAGGCTCTTAGCAGCTACTTCGATGAAAAATGTAAATAATTTTTGTATTTGTAACTACTCTCCCCCAATAACTTAAAAATACTTGACAGGTTTTTGGGCGAGAAAAATTCAATTATGTGCCACACTGCCAAATCCCCACGATAGCCAGCTTAGATCCAGTGCTAAGCCTTTTTCTGTGAGATTTTGCTGTTTTTCTGGGCAAGTCTATTTTATCCTCACTGATTGGCTTACGTGATTGCTGAGGCCAGCTTGCTGAAGTTTGTCCTCCGACTTCACCAAGCGTTGGCAAGCTGGGAACATCAAGCCACAGAGAGGATACTCAACACGCCAGCAATCAACGTGGATGAAACGTCTTTTCGGGTTGATATGCAGAATCATTGGATTCATGTTTATTCGTCGGACGACCTCACGCGCACGTTCTTACACCGGAACCGGGGCAGAACCTCCACCAACGTCGGCACTGTCAAATACCTCCTGCAACATCACTTTCTCTTATGTTAACTGCTCCTCAGTTACAGAAAACAGGCTGAGAGCGAGGCATGGCAACACTTTCAGCAGATTTTGATTATTTCACTAAAATCTCACCTGATTGGTGATGCCATGTATCTATCAAAGAACCTTAATCAGTAGGGTTCTTGAGCGATTTAAGAGTCTTCAATTGAGGAATTTAGGTTAATAACGCGGAATAGAATAGAATTAATCGCTTCGATGGAGTATTGGTAGTTCCGCCGTTTGCTGATCAGTTGCGCCAGAAGATAGGTGTCCCGCTTTCACTTTCGGCCATATACCGAATGCTAGCGCGCCACGGTTGGCGTAAGATTGCA
>JADJES010000018.1 GCA_016708955.1 Nitrosomonas sp. | reverse complement strand
CAAGATCTTGTCGTAAATTTCGTCGGCATAAACGATTAATTGATGCTGACGGGCAATTTCAATGATCTCAAGCAGCAGTTCCTTGGGATATAGCGCACCGGTTGGATTGTTCGGATTGATGATGACTATGGCACGAGTTCTGGAGCTGATTTTTGCACGGATATCGTTCAGATCCGGCAGCCAGCCCGATGTTTCATCACACAGATAATGCTTCGCAATACCACCCGATAGGACTACCGCTGCAGTCCATAATGGATAATCCGGCATCGGAATCAGCACTCCATCATCGCCATTATCCAGTAGTGCCTGCATCGTCAATACAACCAGTTCGGATTCACCGTCGCTAATAAAGATATCATCCAATTGCACATTGGGAATTTGCTTTTGTTGGGTGTAATGTATGATCGCTTTGCGCGCAGCAAACAACCCTTGAATCGCAATAGCCAGAAGCATCGGATAAATTCCGGATGACATCTGCAGAATTTCTTCGGCACATCGAAACCGAACGTAGCAGGATTTGCCAATATTCAGCTTGATAATGTGATGTCCTTTCTTCTTCCATTTGCCGCGCCCGTTCAAGCACGGGGCCGCGAATGTCATAACAGACATTGGTTAATTTACTGGATTTTAAAATTGGACGCATGATAAGCAACGGAATCTGTTGAGATGGAACAAAAAACCAAACCCCAAACCTTGCAATACTGTAATTTTCCGATCAAATTGATCCCAGCATTATATATGTTATCCCCATACTTCCACACTGGAAATACGCTATGCCTCTCGTGCAAATTTGGGTTTCTAGCATTTATACCCGGAAGAAACAGCGCATGAATTCCCGGAATTTGTACTATTTCTCTTTATTGGCTGCGGGAGTAATAAACAAAGCTGGAATTGGTTTGTTGGCATGATGCCGGTGCACTGCTTTCTTATGTAATCCACTGGAATCCGCCGTCAAGGCATTCGCATCGGAATATTTAGAAACATAAGGCTGGGTAAATAGCGGATCTTCAGTTTTCTTGGCACGTCGGTATGCTGGGCGGTTATTTCCTTACCAAAGTGAACAACTTTCTCATCGCTTTTCACCCATGAATTGGGTTTCTTATTTTGCTTGATTGATCCGCCTTGCTTGGATCTCTGCTCGCCGGTTATTGACTTTTTATTGGTATCGCGAACCTGCGGTTTCTTTGATTCAAATCCTTCGATTTGTTCTGTATTAATTTTGATTCCCAATAATTTCTCGATATCAGCCAATGCACTATTTTCTTCCTTGCTGGTTAACGAAATGGCAAATCCTTTTGTTCCGGCACGCCCGTTCTGCCGATGCGGTGCACGTAATCTTCGGGGTTATTGGGTAATTCAAAATTAATCACATGAGACAGTTCGTCGATATCAAGACCCCGTGCAGCAACGTCAGTTGGCAACCAGCAACACGAATCAGCCCCTGTTTAAAATTATCCAATGCTTTGGTACGCTGCAGCTGATTTCGATCGCCATGTATCGCTTCGCTTGAAATATCATGCTTATTGAGCCGCTGCGCTAAATGATCCGCGCCTTGTTTGGTACGCGTAAATACCAATACTTGCTGCAAATCTTTTTGTTTGATCAGTTGAATAAGTAACTCTTGCTTTCGAGTAGCATCAACCGGATAAACGACATGGGTTATTAATTCACTCACTGAATTTTGTTTGGCAACTTCGATCAGTACCGGGTTCTGTAATATCTTGCCTGCAAGTTTCTTGATATCTTCCGAGAAAGTTGCCGAAAACATCAAATTTTGGCGCTGCTCAGGGAAGTAATTGAATAATCTGTTTGATATCGGCATGAATCCCATATCCAGCATTCGATCAGCCTCATCCAAAACCAATATCTCAACTTTTGTCAGCGTCAAGGTTTTTTGTTGGATATGGTCCAGCAATCGTCCCGGTGTTGCTACTAAAATCTCTATGCCGGAACGAACAATATCGATCTGAGAATCGATATTCACCCCGCCATAAATAACTGTCGATCTGAGTGCCAAGTGCTTTCCATATGTTTTGACACTATCATGCACTTGCACAGCAAGTTCTCGCGTTGGAACTAAAATTAACGCACGGATGGGGTGCCGGGCGGGTGACATGCTGGTGTTTGCATGAATCCCCAGCCTCTGTAACATGGGAAGAGTAAAGCTCGCCGTTTTGCCGGTACCCGTTTGGGCCCCTCCCATCACATCTTTTTTTCTAAAATAACTGGTATTGCTTGTTCTTGTATCGGTGTCGGATTGATATATCCCTGATCAGAGATAGCGCGCAATAATTCGGCAGATAAACCGAGTTGCTCGAATGACATATTTACTGCTCCTGAAAATTTCCTGATTTATTTGCTATATTCATAATTCATCATTGAAGTTTTCGAGAAAAAAAGATTCATTATTTTAATGATAGTTATACGATTTCAACAAATAAAAGAACCCGCTCAAATTATTTTGTGCGGGTTCTTTTCTAGTTACATCATTAGCCTTATTCAGAATTTTAAAGCACTCTGAAAATAAGTAAAAACTGAGCGTAAAAAGTTAAATTACTCTTCATCCTCATCTTCATCATCACTCTGGGCTTCTGTGCTGCCAGATGTACCACCAGCCGCTCCTTCACCCTCGTCTTCTTCCTCGTCTTCGTCTTCTCCACTACTACCTTCATCTTCTTCCTTCACCAATACCAGCTTGCCAGCTTTCAAGCTCGCATTCAAGTCGGTCTTCGCTACTTCTTCATGCACCAGATTCTGATGGCAGTCTATACATGTCGCACCTTCCGTCTTCATCTTCTTGTGCGCTTCTTGAGCATCCGCTCCCGGTGGATTCGGGTTCTTATGGCAGTCACGGCAGGTGATACTGTCCCATTTCTTCAGGTTCATCCGCGCATCGTGCGCCATGATCAACCGGCGTTCGTTAAACTTCTCCAGCGTCGAGTAATCATTCATCAGTTCCAAGTACAATTCTCTCGCGCCATCGACAGCGTGGCTATACACTGCTAAGTGGAAGTTCTTGAACCCTTGTGGTATGTGACAGTCTTTACAACTAGGATTAACACCCAACGCGCCATAGTGCGTCGATTGCCTCAGTTCCGTTTGCGTATAGGTCATCGAGTGACAACTGGTGCAGAATTCTTCGGTCGAGAGTGCTGCTTCCCCGCCAAATACGACCGCTACCAGTACGATGCCCAGCAAGCCGCCTGTCAGCAGCGTGCCTATCGCTCCTTTTTGTATGCCTGTCATTACTCTTTTCCTTTATCTTTTTTGTCCCCTGTCTTTTCCTTAGCGCTGGCTTGGAATTCGTCATGGTACTTGAATTTTGGTTCGCCTACGAAGGTGCCGTCCAGTTTGTAATGTTCGTGCATCGCTTTGACGTCTTTGACCATCTTGTCAAAGTCAAAGGTGTATTTCGGGTCTACTGCCGGGGTGAATGGGGTGTAAGGGGCTTTTGCGCCTTTCCAGGGTGAGCCTTCGTAGTTCAAATGGCATGCTGCGCAGGCTTCTTCAAAATGGAAGTCTTGGCCTTTGTCGGCAACCACTTTGCGTTGTGTGGTGGCGCCTTTACTTTCAAACGCTTGTCCGGCTTTGCGGTGATCACCCCGGTAGTTCTTGCCAGGTCCGTGGCATGATTCGCAGCCTACTGCCGCCAGGGGTTTCTTGGCTGTTTCTATGGTGTAGCCGCCTTTCTTACCAAATCCGTCTACGTGACAGCCTACACAGTCTTTGTCTTGGGTGTAGTCTTTTTCCGGATCCAGTTTGGCTTTAACTTTGGCTTCTTTGCGTGTGCCAGGTTTCAGCGATTCCATCGCTTTGGCGTGCGCGGTGTCTTTCCATGCTTTGGCTTGCGATTTGTGGCAGGAGCTGCATTTCGCGCGTCCTTCAAAGGTGTCCGCTATCGCTGTGCCTGAAAAAAATGCGGCTGTCGCCAGAACAGCCAGTATATAGGTTATTGGGTGTTTCATCCTTCCTCCTTTATGCTTTTTTAATTCAAGTTTTTGATGGCTCGTATTGTACGCTATCGCCGCTTTGTGTAAATGGCTATTTCGCTGGCGTTTCCGTTTACGGTAGCCGGTATACCCAGTAGCCGCCTTGTTGATAGATCAGTTGCGCTACGTCCAGTTCCGTCGGGGCTTTTTTGTCTACAAACGGTAACATCCTCGCCAGTAGGGTTTGGCTGCTCTTTTCGTCACTCAGGAAGAATACTCTGATTTCTTCGTCCGCGACCGATTGCAGGGTGTAGGTGTCAAAGTCGTTTTCCTTCAGTTGCACTTTCATTTGGTTGATCATGCCGTGCATGTTGCCGGTCATCGGGAAGTTCTGAAACGCTACGCCGATTCTGTCGGGGTACATGAGTCCTGCTTTGTACAGGTCGGTGACGTGTACGATGACATAAGTTTCCCGGTCTGAGCCTACCAGTTCCCGCAGTTGTTTGACGCCTTCTTCCGCCGGTGCGGTCAGGGCTTCGCTGAAACGTTTGAATTGTTCTCGTTCTTTTTGACTGGCTTTGCTTCCCCAGAATTGTTTTTCATAGGCTTGGATTGCTTCACTTTGTTCCAGCCAGGGAACCGGTATCATCAGGGGTTCGTTCAGGTGGCTGGTAAAGAGTGTGTCATTGCCGGTGAGCAGCTTGATTTGCCGCGATGTGTCCCACCATGAGAGTATCAGGGCGTCTTTCGGGGCGTGCTTGCCTATCGCCGCAGCCAGGGTGCTGAGTTCCGATGGTTTGCGGTCAAAGTTGTAGAGTATTTCGTTGGTGCTGTTCTTCCAGTAAATCAGTACCGGTGCTTCATCTTTTTGTCTTGCGACGATGAATTCGGCGATGGGTTTGGCTACGCCGTCCGCTTGTACTTTGTATTGGCTTAGCTTTAGTTCCGGCCAACCCGATAGGTCCATTTTGCTGAACTTTTGGCTGTCGCCTTCCGCAACGAGTTGATATTGATAGGGGGCTGGTACCGGTTTAAACCATAAGTACGCAAACCAGCCCAATAAAAGCAAACCTCCCGTCACTAGGATGATTCCTAATGACGGGAGTAGCTTGTCTGATGATCGCACTGCCTTGGCAGTGCGATCTTCTGCGTTAGCGCTTATCAAGCTTCGCTTTGTTTACGTTTGCGCCAGCCTGCCAGTGCCAGTGTTCCGGCTAGCAGCATGCCACCGCCTAAACCGCCCAGAGAGATTTTCTCTGCTGTGCCGTCTAAGTCGAGTAGACTGGTTTTCTTGCTTTCAAGATTTTTAACACGTTCTTGCAGTGCAACCATTTCACGGATGCGGGTGTTTTCGTCTTGAATTTCAACATAAGCGCGGTTGATCGGACCCCAGCCTTCGGTGTAAGTCCAGCCGCCCGGGTTAACGTGCGCCAGGCCTACGTGCATCTTGGCCAGGTCGTTTTCATGCATTTCCAGCACTTTCAGTTCGATGGCTGCAGGGCTGTTGCCTTTCGACCAGAACAGTTGGGCAAAGTAGGCGTAGCCTTCTTTTTCCGGTGCAGGTGGTGCAGGACGGTTGGTTTTTTGACCAGTCAGCAGGCCTTCTTTGTACAGTTGATGTACGATTGCATTAGCTTCTTGGTATTTAGCCAGTCCTTCCAGGGTGCCTTTGTCCATCAGGTCGAGGTAGGAGCGGGCAAAACGTTCCGAGTGGCATTGGGTACAAGTGACTACCCATGAGTCCAGACGTTTTTCCGACCATTCGCTTTTGATGTTTTCCGCAATTCCAGGAACAAACGGGTAGTTCGCCCAGCGGATTTTTCTGACCATGTTGTGGCTATATTCGCCTTCATATTCCATGTGGCAGCCGGCGCAGGTTGGTGCGTTTTGTCCACCTACTGCATAGGCGTCTTTCAGCGGTGCTTCCCAGTTCCATTGGTTGCCCAGCATCGATACCATCTTGCCGTGCTTGGACATCGAGTACGCTTCCCAGTTGTTGTGGTCTACACCGCTGTGACAGGTTGCGCAAGCTTCCGGTCTGCGGGATTCCGCTGCTGAGAATTCGTGACGGGTGTGGCATGAGTCACATTTGTTTTGGTTGGTGTGGCACATCGAGCAGCCTTCGGCTACTTCGCGTTGTGGCATCGCTGCCCATACGGTGGTTTCTACGTTGGCTTTGTAGTCCAGTGCGTGCGATGGGCGTCCATCCGGCCATTGGTCGTGCGGCCAGATCATCGTGTCGCGTTCTGATTCACGTTCCGCAAATTCTGCCAAGTGACAGGTGCCGCATACGTCGGCTGTCGGCATTCTGATGTCTTTGGTGTGGTCGGCTTTTTTCTTCGCGCCAATGTCTACGTGACAGTCGATACAGCCAACTTCTTTCAGGTTCTCGCCTTCAGCCAGTCTGCCCATCGAGCGTAGGTTCTTTTCGACCTCTTCCAGTTTGGCTTTCTTGTAAAAAGTAGGCTCGCCCGGTTTCAGGTTGCGCACTTTGTCCAGGTTCGCATGGCTGCTTCTCTTCCATGCTTGTACCCATACCGGTGATTCGTCGGTGTGGCATTCCACGCATTCTTTACGGCTTGCTACTTCTTTGTTCGTGGTTGGTGATTTGTAAAATGTCGCCGGATCCAGGTAAATTCCGTACGGAATCGGTTCCCAGTATTGCGCCAGTGTGCCGCGTCCCGCTCCTTGCGCAGGATCTTTGTAGCGCTTCACGAGCGCTTCGTGTAGTTCCTTCGGCGTTACTTTCGCACGGTCCAGTTTCAACGCTTCATACAGTTCGTTCGGTACGCTCGGTATGTCAGCTTGAGCCGCTCCTATCAGCAACCCTCCTAACAGTACCGCTACTATCCTCGGCCATAGCTTGCCTTTCATCTCTCTCTCCTTTGGTTTTCCATAAGTTTCTTCCTTGCCACTTCTTTACTTTGCTCTTCTTCTTGTTCTCCACCGCCATGGATACTTCTCACAAACCCAGCATCCAGAGCTTTTACTTCCTCGATCCATCCGGTTCCCTCTGCCCGCACAGCTTCCCAAAACACAGGCAGGTAGCCTCCCCTAGACTACTTAGTCACCTCACCACTGTCAAGGGGACACTAAACAAGACGCCATCGCAGATCTCGTTTTTTTCAATACTTTCTTGCGCTATAAAATGAAAAAGTAAATTACTTATTCTTAGCTATTCAGCATTTTGATGGCCGCAGATAATCGGCTTTTTATAACGCGCAGCCTTATTTTTATGAATGATGCCCTTACCAGCAATTGAATCCACAGTTCCCAAAGAACTATTAAAAGCATTTTGGGCCAATTCCTTATTTCCTGTTCCAATCGCCTTTCTAACTGATTTTATTGCAGTACGTAATTTAGACCGCAAACTGACATTGTATTCTCTGCGTTTGACCGCTTGTCTCGCACGCTTTCTTGCTTGTGCACTGTTAGCCATAAAAATCCACAGCTCCTTCAAATAAAAAGGATTGGATACTACTTTCTTTTTTTCTATATTGCAACCATAACTGCCTAAAACCTGAAGTAAATCTACAAACCTCAAGCATTTTAATGACTACCACTCATCGTTATAATTTTTCAAAACTAGAATTATAAAAACAATGTTAGATTTTTACTAATTCTGTTTTATAGAACGCGGAGGTTTACAATAAAACCGCGATGGATATTCCGGATTGCGCTGTTTATTCGAATAACATCACCACCTTCATTGACACAAACCATTACCGATTTGTCTAGATTGGGAAAATATTCGTTTGATCCTGGTTGAGCCGAGGTTGGAGGCACCTTTTCTCTGATTCTGGCGCAGAGATCTGGTTCATTTGGTTTCGGCCGGTCACTTTCCATCGCTGGCAATGGGCAAGATTACATGGATCTCCGGAGATAAACGACCTTCACAATTGGCTAATGTCGGTACAGCATAGATAATTAGCCCTATACCGAACAATAAACCCGCACTGATTTTAAATACTGATAACAACATTCTCACACTTTTCATCATACTTATTCACCTGAAAATTTTATCTCAATTTTGTTTTTAGATCTTTAATAAAGATTTGATAACCGACAGCAATCAGCAGAAACATCTGCTTTTTGTTATACTGATTTTACCTCAACTTAGATTGAGCTAAGAGCAATGCAAGAAAACTTTGAGTCCATAAATCATGATAATGAATTTCAATTTGAAACTATTAAAATCCACTTTATGCATATTGAGTATTCTGATCGTCTCGTTTGCTCATGCTGAAACCATTGAGCTTCTACAAAAAAATGCCAGCGTAGCCTATGAAAAAATGATGGAAGCCAAACAAGCTGCCGAATCTTCGACCAAAGACGTTACTTTTGCTGAGAAAAAACTGGCCTCAGCTAAGCAAAAAATGATTGAAGCCGAACGCGAAGCCGAAACAGCCAAGAGAAAATCCGAGCAAGCCAGAACCGCAATGGAACACGCAACTAACCGGTGGAAACAAGATTCTGATGCACTGGCAAATGAATAGGGCAAATCGGAGGTCAAATAGTCAAAATTGATTATTTAATAGATAGCGTCATTTTGACGCCAGTGGAATACCGGCTTCGACGAATTCTTCTCCGACAATTTCGAATCCAAATTTTTTATAGAATGGTATAGCGCTCGTTTGTGCATGCAATTGCGCTTGAAACTGACGCCGTTTTACTA
>JADJES010000017.1 GCA_016708955.1 Nitrosomonas sp. | reverse complement strand
TATAGTCAAACAGATAAATATGCTTGCCATCCTGGGTTTTACCGATGAGTTGTGACGCTTTCAATTCCTTGCGGATTGATTTGGTCCGAACGGGATGAATAATATTCTCAATCGGCTTAAACAGCTCTTTTTTCTTCTTTTTGCCTAACAAATAGACCTGTTTACGCATTAATTTCGTCACGGCCTTTTTGGACAAATCCATTGCCGCTATGGATTCCCACGGGATCGGTTTGCCAATCCGGAATGAAATTTCACTGCCCTTTTGATTGAACATTTCATTGACCAGCATCATCGTGCCCAGCGGCTTGTAGATACTCGAAAGTCCGTAAAAAAGTGTGGAATTTTTGCCGCCAATATAAACCGGAACGATCGGCGCTTTGGTTTTCTTGGCTAGCGATAAGAAACCGGTTTTCCATTTGCCATCACGAACACCCAGGGGACAAATACGCGAAACTTCTCCGGTTGGGAATAGAATAACGGCTTGTTCCGCTTCCAATGCTTCAACAATCTGGTTCAGATTGTCACGATGATTCGCGGATTCCGCTAAATTATCCACCGAGAGAAACAAGCTTTGCAGCGGATCAATGCAGTTCAACAAAGTCGTTGCGACAATCTTCACGTCGGTTCTGATCTCCGACACCAGCTTAAGCAGCGCCAGCCCGTCCAGAGAACCGAGCGGATGATTCGCGACAATCAGCACCCGGCGCTGATCAGGGATACGCGCGCGGTCTTTGCTGGAAACCTGAAAGCTAAAATTAAAATGCTCCAGCACGGCATCATTGAACTCCAACCCTTCCAAATGCCGGTGCGTTTCAATGAATGCGTTGATTTCTTTTTGATGAAAAAGCTTCTTTAAGACCGAAGAAGCAGCCTTCATTAGCGGCTTGTCATTGTTTTCATCCGTATTCTGAAAATAATCTTTGAGTAAGATATCCACATCAAGCATAATTCCGCTCCCAGCATAGCAATTGAATGCTGATAAGATAGAGGATTAATGTGACAAAGGAATGACGTTCAATTTTTTTACTCTTTACTGTCCAATTGTAATCAGATGGCTGAGATAGATAGATTCACAATGTATAACGATAATTACGTGAAAGTCTTGCCAATTCAAGTATCCATTCAAAAGCGACCGCGTAACTGTATCTGAAAAACTGGCAATGATTTGGCACCGGGCACTTTGAATAGCATACTCAAGCAAGCAAAACTAAAGGAGTGAATCATGCGTTATGCAATCGTTGTCGAAAAAGCAGAAAATAACTACTCAGCCTATGTGCCCGATTTACCTGGTTGCATCGCGACCGGCTCTACGATTGAAGAAACAGAGCGGGAAATTCGTGAAGCAATTGGACTGCATATCGAAGGGATGATTGAAGATGGTTTGCCTGTACCACAACCAACAAGTATCGTTCAGTATATTGAAGTTGCTGCCTGAGTTATTGCTCAATAGCGCATAATAAAACCACATACACTCAACCGGAATATGGTTGGCTCTTCGGCTGCAACTTAAACACCAGTCTGCAGATCAAACCATTGCTTGATAGCACCAGCCAACCACTCCGGTTCATCCAGCGGCAAATCATGACCGGCCGTCTCATGCTGCACATAGCCGGTTTGCCAAATTTGCGCCAGCTTCAGACTACAACGATAATCCACCAGACGGTCAGCCCGGCTGGTTACAACGAGTATGGGTTGCTGCGGTTTGTCCGTAACGGAAAATTTTATGGCTGCCAGAAACTGGTTTCTGGCGCTGGCTATTGATACCGGATTTTGTTGTTGCCACTGCTGCCAGGATTCCAGCAGTTTTCTGTCGTGACTGTGACGATTTGAAGTCAGACTCAGAATATCCGCTTCCTTTTGTGCCGCCGAATGGAAAATCATCTTGAGAACTTGGAGATAAACCGTCCAGCGTAAGCGATGGTAAAACGGCGATAACGGTCTTGCGCTGGTGTTGATGAGAACTGCCGCTTCCACTTCATCCGGATACCGCGTCATCCAATCCATCGCAATCATCCCCCCCATGGAAAGCGCGATCAATCGGAGCGGTTGGTTTGCATTGATTTGCTCGCGTAATGCTTCGGTCATCCCCGCAATGGTTTTTGGACTGGTGGACTGATGCAATTGGCCATTTCCCGGAATATCCGGTGTATTGATCATGGCGTGAGGGAATTGCTGTTGCAGACTTCCGGTAAATTCTCCCCAGTGTCGTGCCTCACGCAATAACCCGCGAATCAGCACGAAATGTTCACGATGCGTCATGGGTACCACAACGCCCGTGCTTGTTGTTCCAATCCCGGCATCTCGCTTTGATTGAGCCAGTTTTGATACGACAAGGTCGCGTGCAACAAAAATTCCATCAGGATTAAATGGCTTCTCAACACGCGATTCAGCCGGTGTGGTTTGACCGGGTGATACAAACCCTGCAATCGGCGCAATTGCAGCGGATTTTTGCGAATCCACCGCCACGAGCCCATTTCAAGTGTTAATGGCAGAAAAACATTGTTGCTCGCCAACGATTGTTGATAAAGAAAATCCCACAGATCACCATGGGTCAGATAATGCTGTGATTGCGGCTCAAACAAATAATCCTGATGCGGATAAGTCTGCATAAAGAGCTGGCGCAAGTAATAAACTTCTTTGAGATGCTTGATCGGCTCAAGCCGGCTTTTGGCATAAGGAAACCAGATTTGGTTGCGGAAACCAAAGCCGGAATGGCAATCCAGAACCAAGCTGAACGGCGCAGGCAAGACTTCCTGAGCAATAAAATCGCACAGTGCTTGCGCTTCCGGTTGCATGGCTTCACCGGATTTTCCCCGATACCATGGCAACACCGATGAAATCCGGTGCCCTCCAGCCAGCCAGATGGTTTTTTCGTGGCTATCCACCGGCGCATTGCGCATGAGATCGACACCCTGCCCATTTGCACGCGTAGCGTTCAGCATGCCGGCCGGATTGATGATGGGTAAAATGTTGATCCGCACCCGTTGCAAAATATCAGCCAGAACCCGGTCCCATTTCAGGCGTTCGAGCAAACCTTCCAGAAAAGCAATGACTACTTGCGTGCCGATGCGTTCCAGACCATGGATACCGGCAACATAGGTCACACACGGAATATCTTGCGCGGTATTCCCGAGTGTCAGTGCGTAAATTGGTAGTAGATCATCATCGCAAGGCACATGACAAAGCACCTTACTGTGTAGATGTGCATTATTATCCTCCTGAATAATCGCTTCAACTTGTTGCAATTCAGGTAGTGATCGCTTCAGAGTGGGTGTGGCGTGCATTGTGTATTCAAGTGCTGCTACCGTAAAAGTAGTTACTATAAAAAGCGATCTTACTGGAATCTATTAATCACCATCAAAGAATCATTGCAAAACTCCCCCTGCTCTCCTTTTTAATAAATACTTCATGAATATTTAATAAATACTTCAAAGAAGCTTAATAAATGCACATTATGCTGTCATGCCATCACTAATCCAATTAAAAGGCATGTATGGTGAAGAATAAAGCCCCTATCAAAGTAAGAAGCGTGTGGATTTCAGATGTTCACCTCGGATTTCGCGGTTGTCAGGCAGACGCACTGCTGCATTTCCTGCATTCGGTTGAAACCGATTATCTTTTCCTGGTTGGCGATATTGTCGATTTCTGGAGTATCAAGAAGAGCCCTTACTGGCCGCAAGAGCATACCAACGTGGTCCGGTCTATTTTAGGCAAAGCCAAGCATGGCACTAAAGTGATTTACATACCGGGAAATCATGATGAAGGAATGCGGGATTGCATCGGTCATGTATTCGGCAATGTTGAGATTCATCAAGATTATGTACACACCACCACTGAAGGTAAAAAGCTGTTGATAATGCATGGCGATGAGTTTGATGTCATCGTCAAGAATAGCCGCTGGCTTGCAAAACTGGGGAATGTCGCTTATGACACGCTGCTGGATCTTAATCATTATATTAATGGCATGCGAAAGTTCTTCGGGTTTTCTTATTGGTCACTCGCGGCCTACTTAAAATTGCGTGTTAAAAATGCAGTCAGCTACATCAGCAGTTTTGAGGATGCATTGGCACATCTGGCAAAAGAGCGCGGTGTCGATGGTGTCGTCTGTGGCCACATTCACCATGCTGAATTAAGAGAAATCAATTCGATCCTTTACTGCAATGACGGCGATTGGGTAGAAAGCTGTTCTACTTTGCTGGAACATAACGATGGGTCATTGGAATTGGTTTTCTGGTCTGAGCGGTTTGAGCAATATAAAAACTTTTTGCAAGAAGAATTATTGGCCAGTAAAAAGGCAGCTTAAAACAATTTGAAACATTCATTGTTACCCAAAACGGTTTTAAGCCTGGACGGCGGCGGCAGCCATCTGCTGATTCAATTGAGCGTATTGGCATGTCTGGAAGAGGACATTGGCGCTGCAACCTATGATCTATTTGACCTCATCGCAGGTTCTTCATCGGGCGGATTAATCACCTGCTTGATCTTGGGACGGCGTTTGAGCGCAAAAGAAATCATTCAAAAGGTTTTACAAGAAAAATTGCTGGCAAAAATGATGGCGGAACACTGGCTGCGCCGGTTATTCAGTACGCTGCAACTTCATCCCAAGTTCAAAGGTGATTCGAAAAACCTAACTTTACAAAAGGAATTGGAGAATCTCAGGCTTTCGTCACTCAACAAACGGATATTTATTCCTTGTTTCAATCTGGATCAGGATCAGTTGGAAGTTTTTACCAATGACAGTCAACCGGATTTTTTGTTAAGCGAGATAGCCGATGCCTGCACCGCTGCGCCATCGTTCTACCCGCCCGTACAAATGCAAGATGGTAACTGGCGAATCGATGGCGGTGTTGGCATGAATAATCCCGGCTTAAGCGCTTATCTTCATGCCAAGCAACACTGGAAAGAATATGAAATAAAAATGCTTTCCATCGGATCGGGCTGGCGCAGTTTTGCAGTAAGCGGTGCCAAAGCCTGCGGATATGGCGGCGTGCAATGGTCGGCGAAAGGTATCGCTTCGATCATTCTCAGAGAGAAAATGATGGCGAATGTCAGAATGACCGAAGAAGTTTTGGGTAATCGTGTGCTGTATATCAATCATTATCTGAAAAACTACGACATGCCCGGCAATATGGATTCCGCCAATAATAAGGCGCTGCAGCAAAAAGCATTGGATATCGGCAAGCTATGGTATGCCAATCAACGCGAACAAATCCAACAATGGATGCAAAACTGATTGTGCGAAAAGGATTGCGCTTTTTACTCCCGTTTAACTTGCGGGTTTCCGGGCTTAAGTTCTTTTTTTTTTGCCTTTGGCTTTTTTCGCCTGTTCTTGCTTTGCATCGGCTGCCTCGAAAACGTTTTTCAACTACATGTGAATTAATAAAATTGTCACATAAAAGCCAAGAAACAGTCATTTTCTTGTCATATCAGATCACTAAACTGCTCTGGTTTCATTCAATAAAGTTGAGATTATGAAGCCACTGAGAAACGCTCATCAAAATAATTTAACGCCACTCAAGCGGTCAATTGATACACGGCCACAAGTAATCCCACAAAGCTTCTCCAACTTAATCCAGTCATTGGGTTTTGATATCAGTGCCCTACCAATCCATTTAGGAGCCGTACTAAAATGAAAATATTTTATGGCATCCAAGGAACGGGTAATGGTCATATCACGCGTGGCCGGATTATGGCCAGGGAATTTCAGGCTGCAAATCTTGAGGTTACCTATCAGTTTACCGGCAGGCCGCAAGATAAATTTTTTGATATGGAAGTCTTTAATGGCTATCAATGGCGTGATGGTTTAACTTTCAGCACAAAGAACGGCAAACTCAGTCCTGTCAAAACAGTATTGCAATCCAAACCGTTCAATTTTCTTAGAGACATCAAACAACTGGATTTAAGTAGTTACGATCTGGTCATTTGTGATTACGAGCCGGTAACCGCATGGGCTGCACGCCGGCAAAATAAGAAAACCATCGGCATCAATCATCAGTATGCATTTCACCATAATATACCGCGCGCTGGGAATGATCCGCTCTCTGAAGCGGTTATGAGAAATTTTGCTCCTGTTGATATCGGTATCGGTTTGCACTGGCATCATTTCGATCAACCCATTTTGCCGCCGGTTATTGAAACCCCTATCATTTCCCAGCAAATACAAAAAAATAAAATTATTGTCTATCTGCCATTCGAGAATCAACTTCGTATGATGGCATTGCTAGCGCCTTTTAAAGAATTTGAATTTTTTATGTATTCTCCAGAGGTTATACCCTCTTCTTATGCGCATATGCATTGCAAACCGTTATCCTTGCAAGGTTTCCAGAAAGACCTATCGGATTGCGCCGGTATCATTTGCAATGCCGGCTTTGAACTGGCCAGCGAATCCTTACAATTAGGCAAGAAAATCCTGGTGAAACCGTTACATGCGCAGATGGAACAAATTTCTAATGCAGCCGCTTTACAAAAATTAGGCTATGGACAAATGATGCACAAAATTGATTCCAGGATTATTGAGCAATGGCTGTATGAAACCAAAGCCATCCGTGTTACCTATCCCAACACCGCCCAATATCTGGTGCAATGGATAAAGGAAGGCATGCCGCCGATTGATCAGTCTTGGTGTAATCGGATCTGGGCGGACGTAAAGGTAATACCGGTTGACTGGTCTTAATCTGAATCGGATGCACTTACTAAAATAACCTTTCAATCCATGATTTTAAAAGCACTCAACACCATCCATGAAAGACGATCTCTTATTCCAAACCAATCAATTGATTATTAAAATACCCTCCCCGGAAAAAATATTAATTATTTTTAACCCCATATCCAGCGCAGGAAACACAGAAGCACTTGCCTGTCAGCTCGAAATGGAACTTACCCTCCATGGAAAAAAAGTTGAAGTATGTGCATCCGAAAAAAAGATGAAGGGGTATACGCGCCTCACAGATAACATCGCCGCGAGTGATCTCGTCGTCGTAGTCGGCGGAGATGGAACGATAAGAAAATTGTTAGATGGTATCAATAAAACCGATACGCCTATCTATGCCATCCCAGGTGGAAATGAATCGTTGTTTGCACGTTCCTATGAAATGAGTACCCGTGCGGATGATTTACTGCGCGCAATAGCCTCAGGAACCTGTCTGCAGCAATTTTATGGTCTGATCAGCGGCAATGGGATTAACGGGGAGAAGCCTTTTTTCCATATGGCGTCGATGGGTCTGGATTCACTCACTGTCAAAAACATTGGCAAAAGAAAAGGCCCGCTCAATGACTCGATTTATATTTGGCACGGACTAAAAGCTTTGTGCGCATTACATCATCCCACTGTTTCCGTCAGCGTGGATGGCGAGCTGGTCGTGGATCATGGATCCGGCTATATCATCGTTGCCAACAATTCGGCGTATGCAAGGAATTTACAGCTTGTTCCTGCGGCCAATCCATCCAAAAACGAGCTTGTTCTTGGTTTCTTACCAGGCGCACGGCATCAGCATGAACTGATCAAAGCCATGAGAATTCTGCAACGTAAGCCAGCTAACTTACCCATGCAATATTTTTCCGGCAAAAATATCTCCTGTACATTGCATGACCGGGCTTATCCGCTGCAAGTTGATGGTGATTATTTCCGCAATCGTGATATTGAGGCGGAAAGCACGGTCGATTTTAGCATCAGCCCAAGACCAATCCGTGTATTGATACCATCGTATCTGAATACAAATACGTTACAAGTTGCAGGCAATTGATTCAGAAACGGGTCATGTTATTGCTCGTAGCTAAGCAATGAGAAAGAAATTTTCATCGCAAATTTGTTCAGTACCGGAAAATTCATAAAATTACACCCCTCCTCTGCGCCACTATGGGTTCTGCACTCCCGGAAATCAATCAAATTTGACTCTGAGATGATAATTGATTCACCATGCTGATCGAGATTTACTCAGTCAATCTCAAGTTGTAAGCCTTCTTGTAGCTAATTAACCAGCGCTGTCTTTGACTATCTAACGAATTGGATTGGTTTCTACTTTGGAAAAGTTATAATAAAACCTTTCATTTTTCCCAGCAAAGCGTATTGTCGAGCGCAATAAAGAAATAGTTTATTATTCATACCGGTCATGACTTGGAAAATCATTAACCATTCCCGGATTTTAACTAAAGACTCTTCTCAACGTCATTTCTATAATAAACCAGGCAAAAAAATGGATCGTCTGTGTAAAAAGTATTGTGTCTTTTTTATCCTAATGATTCTTTATAATTTTGCGCATGCAGAGTCCATTGAACTTGGCATGAGTACCTCGCTCAGCGGCCCTAATCAGCTATTAGGGCGTGAAATGTATCAGGGCATGAATGCTTGTTTCAATGAAATCAATCAGCAAGGCGGAATTCATGGCCAGATGATTAATTTGACCGTACTGGATGATGGTTATGAACCGGACAGTGTCATAGCAAACATCAACAAATTGATTGATCAGCATAATGTCATCGCCATTGTCGGCAATGCCGGCACACCCACTGCCGCCATTGCTGCACCAATGGCAAATGCCCGAGGAATAGTTTTTTATGGTGCTTTTACTGGCGCAGATCTACTACGCAAAACGCCGCCAGATCCCTATATATTTAATTTTCGTGCAAGCTACCGGCAAGAAATGGAGGTGATTGTGCAGGATATTCTTGATCACGGCATTTCTCCGTTTCGAATCGCTCTTTTTCTGCAGGATGATTCTCTGGGCCAGACTGGTTATGACATCACGAAGGCGGCCTTGGAAAAATTTGGTTTCAACCAAATCGATCAATTACTGCTAACACGTTATCCACGCAACTCTTTGGCAATACAGGGTGCTATCAATGCGATGATTCAGGTTTCGCCAGAGCCTGAAGCAATTATTATCGTCGGCGCATACCAACCTGCTGCACAGTTCATACGCTTTTCACATCGTATTTTCCCTAACGCCCGGTTTTATAATTTATCCTTTTCTGCAGCCTATCTCCTGGCCAATGCCTTACCCGGGATACATGGGCGAATTTATATGACACAAGTTGTACCCCCAGCCGAAACCTATTCAGAAGAACAAAACTTTATCTGGCGGGAGGGCTATCTAGCCGCACAGGTTTTGGTTAAAGCGCTAAAAAGTATTTCCGGGAATATTAATAGCGACAGCTTAAAACATGCCCTGGAGGCATTGGGTTCTTCCAATTTAGAAGGTTTCGGCACAATAAATCTTACTGCCGATGATCACCAGGCCAGTGATCATGTTTGGCTCACGCATCTGGATAAAACACGCAAATGGAATAGCGTAAAAGCAACAGGAGATGATGATTGAAGGAAGTCAATTCACCCGAGTCGCCGGAACGCGCGAAATGGACACCGGCTTCCTGGGTCAAGAGTATTCTGGGCATTTTCACAGTGATTTTCTTGTGCATTTTTATTTCGTCAACCTACAGCATGGTTCAGAAATACCGCACAACCTTACAGCTATCCCAGCAACAAGCTGCTTTAACTACTCAGAAAATTGCCAATTCGATTAACGATAAATTAACTACATTAACTTTCGCCGCAGATGAACTTGCCGCAAGCTTGCACAAAATTTCTTTGAGCAAGGAATCCATCGAGGCCACATTAAAGAAATCAGCCTTAAATCACGTAGATTTTTATGCCTTAGGCGTGGCTTTTGATTTTTATCAAGCGGGGCCGCAATTTCGTCTTTTTGCGCCATTCATCCGTCAGGATGATTCCAAGTATCGAATGGATCGCGTTGATCTATATTATGATTACATTGGCAATACGGGTTATCACTCGGAGAACAACAGAAAAAATAATAATTGGTATCTACAGGCATCTGCCGGAAAGCGTGGCTGGTTAGCGCCGTTTTTTGATGCGGCCTATCAACAATACACCCTCAAATATGTGCTGCCTTTGCATACAGAGACAGAAACGGACAAGGTAGCAGGTATTGTCTTTTTAGATATCGGTTTGGAATGGGTCAGACAACAAGTCGAGAATCACGATGTGGGTGACAATGGCTACGTTATTGTTGTAAATGAATTTGATCAAATCCTCTATCATGGACTGAAGGGTTCCAGAAAAGTAATCAGTGATTTGAACCAAGCCATTTCACCAGCCTATGTTGCAGAATTTGCTGCTGGAAAATCAGGAATCAATGAATTAACAGGGCGCTCTGCCTGGTTCAACAAATACCCAATCGGCAAGACTGGCTGGCATGCACTGTCGGTCATCAACGTAGAAATCGGCAAGAAGCACCTGTTTGAGAATGACGACGATGTCCAGGTCATCTATAAATCTGACTTAACTACCTGGATCATCAACGCAGTCGCTTTAAGTTTAATGATCTATACATGGATTGCTATCGCAAAACATCAGCAATCGGTAGCGCAACCATTGCGCCACGCATTTATTACCTCATCACTATTGTTACTGGGAATTGTGGCTATCTGGATCAATGAATACTACGCACCCTATCCGGTACAAAATAACTCTCTAATATTATCGAATCGTGCCATTGTCGAACAATTTCAGAATGACTATTCGGTCACTTCGTTGAATGAATCCAAAAAGCCCCCTTTTTTCGTTCCAACCGGTTTATTTATTCAGTCAATTGAGTTTCTAAACGCAACCAATATCACGATAAGCGGCTATATCTGGCAACGCTACCCCAAACATTACGAAGAAATCATTGAGCACGGCATCATTTTTCCGGAAGCTACTCAAACCGCCTTCACTGAAGCCTATGAACGTGAGGAAGGGGGTGAAATTGTCAAGGGCTGGTATTTTGAAACAACTTTGAGAGAAACATTTGATTACAGTGTTTATCCATTTGACCGGCAATTACTTTGGATACGGCTCTGGCACAAAGACTTCACAAAAAACATCACACTCATACCCGACTTCAAATCCTTTGACAGCCTCAATCCCAGTACTTTGCCGGGAATTGAACGAGACTTTGTATTATCAGAATGGAACTTATCCAGAGCATTTTTTGATATCAGGGTTAATAAACTGGAGTTTCACGCTTTTTTATGAGCCGATGATTCAATTGTCTGGAATTTTGGATTATCGGGATTTTTTCTTGGTGACAAAATAGTACTGATATCGACCCTGTTGACAGTAGGAAAAAATCGAAATATATCCTTTAAATACAGTAAGATATGATTGCGGCGACGCACGGTTTTTGTTATAATTTCATCTGTTAAGTAACTGAAACCAATAATAAAAGGCATCGCCGCATGTTCATTCTACGCAATATCCTCTTCCCCCTCAACAGAAATTTAACCACCGTTGCAAAGGCGATGAACGAGGTGTCTGGTTTGTTTATACGCTCCTGGCTGTTATCACTCATTTCACTTCTTCACGCAGCGCCAACCTGTTGCGATGCTTGCAGGTATTGTTCGGGCTGTCGCTTAGTCAGCGCCGATTTTACATCTTCATGGCCTCATCAAAATTGCCTTGGTCACGCCTCTGGACGACGCTGTGGTCTCTGATACCCAGCCCGACGACAAAAGGACGGCTATTGCTGGCCTTGGATGACACCATCAATCCCAAGACTGGCAAAAAGATTTTCGGCTGCGCGTCTTTCTTTGATCATGCTGCCAAGACCAATCAATCGAAATACCCCCTGGTCACAAAATGTTGTGTCCATCGGTTTATTAAAAATTGTCAAAGGCCGCTGGGCTTGCTTACCGCTGGCGTTTCGTTTCTATCACATGGAAAAACGATAGCGACCAAGAAGGTTAGGGTTGAGGGGCAAGATACCATCGTTTCAAACCAAATTTGAGCAGGCCATCGAAATGCTGCTGGAAATTTCTGCCGCTTTTCCTGGCACCCCATTGCTGATCGTTACCGATAGCTGGTTTGGAAACGACGGCTTGCTTAAACCGATGCGCAAAACCGTTGGACAGCACTGTCATATGCTTTCCAGATTGCGCGTCAATACCACTTTGTTTGCGTTACCACCCGAACACCAAAAACATCAGCTCGGCCGATCCAGAAAGTATGGCGACAAGATGGGCAATGCCACAACGCTGGCCAATAAATTCCATGAACGCGCTACCACTTATTCGGTTAACCTCTACGGCAAACAACGCGATGTTCTGGCCTTTGACAACATCATGATGTTGAAAACACTCAAATGTGCCGTGCGCGTTGTTTGGATCTATCGAAGATCACAATGGGTCGCACTCTTTACCACCGATCTCGATCTCACCGTCGAGCAGATTATCGAATACTACGGCGCACGCTGGAAAATCGAAGCCGCTTTCAAAGAGATCAAGCAGGAAATCGGTAGCTCAAAAGCCAAACTCGAAACTACCATGCCGTTACCAACCATCTCAACTTCTGCATGATGGCCGCCACCGTAACCTGGATTTACGCCGATCACCTTGATAAAACACCGCAGCGTTGTTACGCTGTTAACAATCGAAGTCACTTTGCCTTTTCCGATGTCAGAAAACTGATTACTCAGGCTGCGCTCAATAAGGATTTTGTTAGCTTTTGCCCTAAACCAGATAAACCCATTCTTAATTCTTTTATCGATGCATTATTGCGTATGGTTGCTTAAGCGAAAATGTAAAGTTTAGTGCAAAACGGTGAAACTTCAGTTAATAAATATAACAGTAATTTCGGCGACATTCATTTTACAAGTCACGACAAATCACCCGAGCTCTATTTTAATATTGAGCTCTCAAGAAGTATTTTAAATCCTTTCATCGGGCATTTATTCCCCCTCGCAGTCGTGCTATTGATGTTATATGCGCTTGTTCTTACCATATCAAGACAGGAATCCAGTCTGGCAATTACTGGATTCAATGTATCCACAGTGATTGCAGCTTGTTCAGCATTATTTTTCATATTATTGATCATGCATGTTCAGTTACGAGACGAGCTTGCAGTGAATGCCATTGTATATATGGAATATTTTTATCTCGTATCCTATATTACTATTCTGATGGTCACAGTGAATGCTGTTCTGCTTTTACAGGATATGCCGATGAAAATGCTTGCGTTTAAAGACAACCTTATTCCGAAACTTATTTACTGGCCTATATTACTGGTCTGGATTTTCATCATCACAGCCATTCTATTTTGACAAACCATCTTCACTATCAATAAACGCAAGGAGCACTTATGGAAGACTTCCAATCGTCTGATCCCTACAAACAGACGAATCTACGCTATCAGCTCTACAGAGAAGCGCGAGCCATGGCTGAATATGCGCTAGCCAATGGAAAAACAATCCCTGAGTCGGTGATACGGACCATCGATGAATTTACCATTCAAGACAATATAGGCTTAAGTAACCAAATAAATGTCCGGGCAGATCTGGATATCGGCGGGTTACTTGCCGCACATAACGCATTAACAAAAATAGTGGAACCGGCCAAACCGAATACCATTCTTTTGCTGGATATCGAGCAAGGTGTCACAAGCTTCATGAAATTCCTCGGTCCGGTCTCTCTGATTCGCCAAATGATGATCGCGGCGATTTTTTCCTTGGTCTTGTTTATTGGACTTTCACTGACCGAAGAAGTCAGTCATGACAGCGGCAATATCATGTCACAAGATGGCATAGAATTACTGTTAAACCTTATGTTTTACCTTGCAGCTGCCGGGCTAGGCGCTTCTTTTGCCGCACTGTATAAAGCCAATACGTTTATCGCCAATGGCACATTCGATCCAACGTATCACGCTTCCTACTGGATCCGGTTTTTTCTTGGATTGATTGCGGGTCTGATCCTTGCGGTTATGGTTTCCGAGGCATACTTCAGCAAACATTTAAGTGAGGCCGCTTTCTTGGAAAAAGGCATTGTCAGGCCACTACTCGCTATGTTAGGTGGCTTTTCCGCTGATCTCACCCATACTGTGTTAAGTCGTCTGGTTGAAACAATTCGATCGCTTTTCACAGGCAGTCCTAAGGATAAAATTGCAGACGAGAAAAAAGCACTGCAAGTTGATTTTGTATCGCAACAAAACCAGCAACAAATGAGCATGGCTTCTAACCTGATTAATCTTCAACAAGTAATCAACAGTGGCGCAACACCCGAAGAAATTAATCAAAAAATTGATCAGATATTAAAAGATGCGTTGCCTAATTCAGGGACTCAACTGAAATCGAGAATAGAAAAATGAAACGATAATTAATTTAATAGCTTAATCCAGACTGGGTTTCCGATTATTTTTGATTTTCCAATATCGGCGACCAGATGTAACTCGCTTTCAGCGGTCATAGGTAAGTGTTGTCGAACATCTGGACGATACGTAAAAACGATGTCATCCAGCAGTTTTCAGCAGCTAATTGCAACAAACTTTCCAACTGACCAAGCTTATTTTTTCATCTTAATAATTTATCCAAAAATAATTTAATGCAAGGTTATGACGCTTAACATGCTATAGTTTCATTGTGACAAAGAAAAACTAGTGATACTTTTTATAAATTTTAAGGACGTCCCCATAAATGAAACTTTCAGCATTTTTAGTTGCAACATTTTTTGCATTAACTTTAGTAGCTTGTGGCAAACCAACCGCACCAGAAAGCGCATCTTCTGAAGGTTACGGAACAACACATGAAGGTCAACCAGCTGAAGGTCGTAATGAGCTTCCACCAGCTAACTAATAGTAGCTTTAAAGCAATGGAAATAATTTATCGTTCAATGTCGTGTAACTGACTTAAATGATACCCTGTAGGATCTGTATTTTGTTCCTACAGGTGCTTTAAACAATAAGCGAATCGCAATAATAAATATTGATCTTGTTTTTAATTGAGAGAAAGCCACTTAATACTCAATTCTAGCCATTTCACGCCCTCTCTTCTCATTCACAGTCGCAAGAAGTATAAGACCGAAGATAAAAAACACCAGCGTGCTGAGTATCGCGATCCGGTGATCCCCTTCAAAAATAACAATCATTCCACCATAAGTAAGCGGCCCGATGATCGCTGACAGTTTTGTAGCCAATCCCCATAAGCCGAAGAATTCCCCTTGACGTCCGGGCGGCGTAAACTGCCCAACCAATGCCCTGCCCGCTGATTGCGCCCCACCCAATGCCGTGCCAATTAAATTGGCGGCGATCCAGAACAAACTCTCATCCGTGGCCAAATAAGCGCAAATAATCGCCGCAATCCAGATCAACAAGGTAATGGCAATACATCGACTGGAGCCAATCCGGTCCTGCAGATGGCCAAACAGAAAAGCGCCGATAGCGGCCGTTACATTCACTACCATAATCAGGATAATCGTATCCTGGGTTTTAAACCCCATCACTTCTTGCGCATACACTGCCGCCAGCACAATGACGATATGAATACCGGAATAATAGGTGGTCAATGCGATTAAAAAGCGGAATAAGTCAGTGTGACGGCTGGCGTAGCGCAGCGTAATTCTTAGCCGTTCAAACCCCTTTCGTATCACATGTGCAGTTTGGATTGAATTTGAGATACCACTGCGTTCGCGCAACCACAGCAACGTCGGTAAAGCGGCGATACCAAATAAAGCAGCAACAATCAGCGTGGAAACCGGCACGTAATGTGTGGCATCCAATCCTTGATTTTCAGCATACGTCACATAAGCCAGACATAACACCAAAGAGAGCAAGCCGCCTAAATAACCCAGCGCCCAGCCATACCCGGAAAGCCGTCCCATCGTCTCAGGCGTGCTGATTTCGGGCAAGAATGCCGCAATCAGATTTTCACCGCTGGCAAACATAAAAGTCGCGAGGATAACTAAAATAACCGCCAGGATAATATCGCCGGGACCCACAAGGCTCAATAATGCGGTAAACAGCACGCAGCCCACTGTCGTAACAACCAGAAAGCGTTTCTTTGCACCGGAATAATCGGCGATAGCCCCTACCACCGGCGCACTGAGCAAAACCAGCGCATTGGCGCAAGCCATGGTCAATGTCCATAGTAATGTGGCATGGCCATTACCGCTCTCAGCGGCCACCACGCCGACAAAATAGGCATTGAAGATGGCGGTCAGTATGACGGTGGTGTAACCCGAATTGGCAAAATCGTACATACACCACGCAAAACGTTCACGCCGGGTAGCTGGATCGGGTTTTTTGCTGGTTGATGGCATGGTGTGTACCGTAAAGCAGGGCAATTAAACCGCCCTACTTTCCCACCATTTTCTCCGGAATAACCCAGGATTCAAATTGTTCTGAGGTGACATAACCGGTTGCAATCGCAGCCGCTTTGAGCGTGATGCCTTCGCGATGCGCCTTTTTGGCGATTTCAGCGGCTTTGTCGTAACCGATGTGCGGATTCAATGCCGTCACCAGCATTAAGGAGTTGTGCATCAGCCTATCGATACGCTCGATATTGGCTTCGATGCCGGCGGCGCAATGCTCGTTGAAACTGACCATGGCATCGGCCAGCAGCCGCACGCTTTGCAGAAAATTATGAATGATCAGCGGCTTCATCACGTTCAATTCGAAATTACCCAGCGCACCGCCCATGTTGACCGCGACATCATTGCCCATCACCTGACAGCACACCATCGTCATGGCTTCCGATTGCGTCGGATTGACTTTGCCCGGCATGATCGAACTGCCCGGTTCGTTTTCGGGGATGCGTAATTCACCGATGCCGCAACGCGGCCCCGATGCCAGCCAGCGAATATCATTGGCAATTTTCATCAGTGATGCCGCCAGCGTTTTTAACGCGCCGTGCGCATGCACCAACGCATCGTTGCTCGCCAGCGCCTCGAATTTATTCGGTGCGGTAACAAACGGCAAACCGGTCAGACGCGACAATTCGGCGGCTACGCGCACGGCGAATTCCGGGTGCGCGTTCAATCCGGTGCCGACCGCCGTGCCACCCAGTGCCAGTTCGCACACATGCGCCATTGCGGCTTCAACATGGCGCAGGCCATGATCCAGTTGCGCCACGTAGCCGGAAAATTCCTGTCCCAGCGTCAACGGCGTGGCATCCTGTAAATGCGTGCGGCCAATTTTGACGATGCTGTCGAACGCCTGCGATTTGCCCGCCAACGTGTCACGCAATTGCTGAATCGCCGGAATCAGCCGTTGCTGCAATTCCTGCACTGCAGCCACATGCATCGCGGTCGGAAACACATCATTCGACGATTGACCTTTGTTGACCTCGTCGTTCGGATGCACGATCCGGCTGGTGCCGCGTCCGCCGCCGAGAATTTCCGACGCCCGGTTCGCCAGCACCTCGTTGACGTTCATGTTGGTCTGCGTGCCGGAACCGGTCTGCCACACCGCCAACGGAAATTGATCGTCGAAATGACCGGCGATCACTTCATCGGCGGCTTCGATAATCGCCGCAGTGCTGGCGGCATTGAGCAACCCCAAATCGTGATTGACCTTGGCAGCGGCGCGTTTGACCTTGGCCAGCGCATGAATCAACGCAACCGGCATACGCTCGCTTGAAATCTTGAAATTCTGCAACGAGCGCTGCGTTTGCGCGCCCCATAATGCTTCGGCGGGCACTTCAACCACGCCCATGGTGTCGCGTTCTTCACGGGTTTGCATGGGTAGCTACCTCACTAAGTGAATAAATTGAGGAATTGATTTACTGAGATTTCAGGCTTTCACCATTTGATCCCAAGGGCGTTGCTGACGGAGTTGACGGCCTCATTGAGGGCGTTGCCTGCCTTGACGAATTCGTTGTTCGGTCCAGGGCCATTCCTGATATCGTTGATGCCGTTGTTGATGAAGTGGACAACGGCATGGTTGGGACCGGGCGCAAATACGTTGTTGTGCATGAAGTGATAGGCCTTGTAGACCTCGCTGTTCGCACCTAGGATCGTTTGCATTTGCCCGTCGATCGAATTGTAGTACTGACGGATCGTGTTATTGGGACCGAAGCAACCATCGTCGGTGGCTATGCCATGCTCCCAGCACTTTTCAAGCTCGCGTTTGCCGAGTTGCCCCGCCGTGCAACCGGCAAAAGTCATGGGCTCACCGCCGCTAGTGGCGGCGCACTGCACAGCTATTTGCGCCTCGGGATTCAACCCCAAGCTTCCGCTGATTCCACAAACCGCAGTTGCCGCGACATCGAAGTTGTTCTGGGTCGCGCATTCGAGATAGCGCTGCTCATTTTCGCCGAGATACTGCTTACCGACGCAGGCGAGTATCTCCTTATCAGATCCGCCGCTGGTGGCGCAGCCCAGAATCTGCTGCTCACGCTTGCCCAGTGACTTGGAACCCAGGCATCCGGCCAGCTTTCCCCGATCCCCGTTCGAGGAAAGTGCACATTTGAGGTACTCTCCCTCGGTCGTGCCCAGTTGATTGCTGCCTAGAAGATAGTTGCCGATGCAGGCGACTATCGAATCCGAGGTTCCGGACTCGGCGCACGACAGCGCAGCCTGCTCATTCTTTCCAAGCACCGACTGCGCCACGCACGACGCGAGCTTCTCCTTGTTGCCGCCGGAGGCATTCGCGCAATCGGCAAAACGCTGCTCGGCGACACCCAGAATTCCCGAGCCGGCGCACTGAATGAGTTCGGTCTTGCCAGATTTTGACTGCGCGCAAGCCAACATATCCCTTTCCTTATCACCGAGAAAGTCTTTTCCAAGACATGAAAGGGCGCCCAGCGCATCGTTGCTGTTGGCACAGGCTACGGTTCTCACGAAATCACCACCGAGGGTCTTGCGAGCAAGGCATGTGGCTACACCGTTTGCGGAATCCTCTCCTTCCTGCACGCAGGTCAGAGCTTTGCGCTCGGTGCTGCCGAGACTGCTCTTCACCAGGCAGGTGGTGATGGCACTGGCGCCGCCTCCCGCCTTGGCGCATTGCAGGTACTTGTCATTCGCCGCTTCGTCCCAGTTCTCGGCGACGCAGGCGCGGAAGTTGTCGCCCATTCCTTCTTCGGCGCAAGCGGCAACGGCTTTTGCATTGCGGAATGCGGATTCAGCGCCGGGCTGGCTGCAGGCGACAGCCATGGGAAGATTATCGGGATATTTGTCCATGCAGGCTGGCGAGACTTTTCCGGTTCCGCTGAGAGCCCTGGTTACAATGCATCTGGAGAAATCTTCCTCGGTCGCGGATTCGTCCTTGCACAACTGCATCCGCTCGAGATCAGGCAGGGACGGCGGGACGAGCGACATGGGAACAAAACCGGGCGGAAGGATGCGGCCAGGATTACTGGGCACGCCCTGCACCCATGGCTGAGGATTGAAGTTAGGAGGGCAGCATGACGACGTTGAATCGGGGCCTGATTTGGCAAACGCGGTCTGCATGGTGGGCGGTAGAATGACCGGCGGACAAAGCAGCGCGCCGGACAGTCCGCACGCGATGCCTCTCATACATGGCGGATCATCGGTCCTGCCGCAGGGCGGCCACAAGGAACGCCGGGCGGCCCCATCATGCCCGGACACGGGATGGTGTTGGGGTAACCGCAGGGGATCGGCTGTGGGCAATATGGAAGATTGAACGAACCACAAAAAGGCTCTCCCGGCGGCGGCTCGCTTAAACAAGGACCGTTGGATACACAACTGGCGAAGTCGGGGGCGATACGAACAGTCCGCTGCACGCCTGCATAGCCATCGGGTTCATGGCACCCATGTTGGCGCAAGCGACAATTCGCGATCTCATGGGGCCAACCTGGGCATCAGCAGGTTGGTTCGTCAGCAGGACAGAAAGCAGTCCCAACGTAATCAACAATGCTCGCTTCATGTCCATCTCCTATTGCACAATGGTTAGGGTGATTTCTTTGTCTGGCGTAGAATTGGGCGTATCCGTCCCGTAGAAAGCCTTCTTGAGCTTAGCGTAGGCGTCCTGGAGCCGGAGAGCGTGCACAACGATTTGGCATCAATCCCGGAACCCACGAGGACGCAGCCGAGAGAGTCGGCGGTGGTGTTTCCAATGTGAATCTGTACGTTGCTCGGTCCGGCACATCCGCAAGCTCAATGCGCCATCGATCGGCGGGGTCGTAGCGCAAGCGCCCATGATAAGTGCCGGGTGGAATCGAAGATATCAAGGGCTGGTTGTCTTTCCACGGCCTCTCGAGTGCATACATTTGTGCGGTACCGTTGATGGACAAGTATCCTGAAGTGCAATCAGCCCCCACATACTTTCGCTCGATCTTCAAAGCGAATGGCTCAGTAGCCTGAACCCAAGTGCAGTAGATAGCCACAAACAGACAAAATCCTGTGCACATTATGCGCATCATAGATTGCAACATCGATCGTCTCCCAAGAATAGGATGTGAGAATGGGGCGAATCAAGTGCTTTTCTGGCCAAAGTCTCAAAGTATGTATGAGTCCAACGTAATATATACGAAAAGAATGTCGCATAAACTGATTGCAGGCTACAGCAACAATCAATCCCAACTCAACGCACCACCGGTTTGATATTCGGTCACCCTTGTCTCAAAGAAATTCTTTTCTTTCTTCAGATCGATCATTTCCGACATCCACGGGAATGGATTATTGGCGTTCGGGTAAAGAATATCCAAACCGATTTGCTGGCAACGGCGATTCGCGATATAGCGTAAATATTCCTTGAACATCGGCGCATTCATACCCAATACGCCGCGGGGCATGGTGTCTTCGGCATACCGGTATTCCAGCGCAACGGCTTTATGCATCAATTCATTGATTTCATCGCGGAATGCTTTGGTCCATAGATGCGGATTTTCCATTTTAATCTGGTTGATCACATCGATACCGAAGTTACAATGCATCGATTCATCCCGCAGAATATACTGATATTGCTCAGCGGCGCCGGTCATCTTATTTTGCCGGCCGAGCGCGAGTATCTGCGTAAAACCGACATAGAAGAATAATCCTTCCATAATGCAGGCGAAAACAATCAGGCTTTTGAGTAATTGCTGATCGGTTTCTTGCGTCCCCGTCTTGAAATGCGGATCGGTCAGCGTATCAATAAATGGAATCAGGAACTCGTCCTTATCGCGGATAGAAGCCACTTCATGATAGGCATTGAAGATTTCACCTTCATCCAGGCCCAGCGATTCGACAATATACTGATACGCATGCGTATGAATGGCTTCCTCAAATGCCTGGCGCAGCAAATATTGGCGGCACTCCGGATTGGTAATATGCCGGTAAGTGCCCAGCACGATATTATTCGCCGCCAATGAATCCGCCGTTACAAAGAACCCCAGGTTGCGTTTGATCAGGCGGCGCTCATCCTCGGTCAAGCCGTTGGGATCTTTCCACAAAGAAATATCGCGGCTCATGCTGATTTCCTGCGGCATCCAATGATTGGCGCACGCACCCAGATATTTATCCCACGCCCATTTGTATTTAAACGGCACGAGTTGATTGACGTCGGCGTTGCAATTGATGATTTGCTTGTCTTCAACCGACACGCGCCGGTTGGCGCTTCCGGCTACGGCTTCATCGGCAACTGCTGCGTTGGCGTGCACAGAAGCACTGCCCTGTCCCTGCAACGGCGTTTGTGGCCGTAAATCAAAATCCTGTTCGCCTGTTTGAAACAATGGATCAATGGATAATAGCGCTTGCGCTTTAACGGGTTCGTCTTCAAATGTCAGCATGTTTTACTCCTTTTCTTCTTATTCATTCGTTCGGTTATTGGCACGATTCGCAACTTTCATCATCGATCGCGCAGTATTTGATTTCGACAGTCGATACTTCCATCGCCACTTTGGCCATGCCGCCATCGGCAGGCACTGCATTGAGCGAACCTGCGCGCACAGTCGATTTCTCAGCGGCTGTCGCCCCCATCGAGCGCAAATAGTAAGTGGTCTTTAGACCACGAATCCAAGCCAATTTATACGTGTCATCCAGTTTTTTACCGGAAACACCCGCCATATAAATATTCAGCGATTGCGATTGATCAATCCATTTTTGCCGCCGCGCACCGGCTTCGATCAGCCAATACGGTTCCATTTCGAATGCGGTGGCATATAGCGTGCGGATACTCTCCGGAATACGGTCTATTTTGCTGATGGCACCGTCAAAATATTTCAGATCCGCGATCATGACCTCATCCCACAGATTGAGTTTCTTCAAATCATCGACCAAGGATCTGTTGGTAATCGTGAATTCACCGGACAGATTGGATTTGACATATAAGTTCTGATAAGTCGGCTCAATACTGGCTGAAACCCCAATGATATTGGATATCGTTGCGGTAGGCGCAATCGCCAGGCAGTTGGAATTACGCATGCCATGATTTTTGATACGCTGACGCAGCGCATCCCAATCCAGCGTTGTGGATAAATCCGCTTCGACAAAACCGCCACGCTCTTTTCGCAGTATCTCGAGCGTGTCATGCGGAAGAATGCCGCGATCCCACAAACTGCCTTTGTACGAACTATAGCAACCGCGTTCTTCCGCCAGTTCGGTGGAAGCCCAATAAGCCTGATACGCCACCGCTTCCATCGAACGATCGGCAAATTCCACTGCGGCATTGGAACTATACGGAATGCCCAGTTGATGCAGGCAATCCTGAAATCCCATAATGCCTAATCCGACCGGCCGGTGCTTGAGGTTGGCATTTCTGGCTTTGGCGACTGCGTAGAAATTGATATCGATGACATTGTCGAGCATACGCATCGCAATACTCACAGTGCGTTTCAGTTTGTCCAGATCCAGCGCGCCGTCTTTCAAATGCGCCACCAGATTCACCGAACCGAGATTGCACACGGCAATTTCCTTGTCATTGGTGTTCAAGGTGATTTCCGTGCATAAATTCGAGCTGTGCACCACGCCGATATGATTCTGCGGCGAGCGGATATTGCACGGATCTTTAAAAGTAATCCAGGGATGCCCTGTTTCAAACAGCATGCTCAGCATCTTGCGCCACAATTGCACCGCCGGGATTTTTTTGTACAGCTCCAGCTCGCCGCGCTCGATTTTGGCTTCGTACGCTGAATACGCTTGCTCAAACTGCTGGCCGAATTTTTCGTGCAAATCCGGCACATCGGAAGGCGAGAACAATGTCCAGTCGCTGCCATCCATCACCCGTTTCATGAACAAATCGGGAATCCAGGTGGCGGTATTCATGTCATGCGTGCGGCGGCGGTCATCGCCGGTATTTTTGCGCAATTCGAGAAATTCTTCGATATCCAAATGCCAGCATTCCAGATACGCGCATACCGCGCCTTTGCGTTTACCGCCTTGATTCACCGCAACGGCCGTATCCGACACCACTTTAAGGAAAGGCACAACACCCTGCGATTTGCCGTTGGTGCCTTTGATGCGCGCGCCCATGGCGCGCACTGCGGTCCAGTCATTGCCCAATCCGCCGGCATATTTGGCCAGCAAGGCGTTTTCCTTAATCGCTTCGTAAATGCCGTCCAAATCATCCGGCACTGTGGTGAGGTAGCACGATGACAATTGCGAGCGGCAAGTGCCGGAATTGAACAAAGTCGGCGTCGAGCTCATGAAATCAAAGCTGGATAACACGTGATAAAACTCAATCGCGCGCGCTTCCCGGTCAATTTCATTCAGCGCCAGCCCCATCGCCACGCGCATAAAAAACGCTTGCGGCAATTCAATACGGTTTTCTTTGATGTGCAGGAAATAGCGGTCATACAGGGTCTGCAGCCCCAAATAATCAAATTGCAGATCACGCGCCGCATCGAGTACTTCGGCCAGACGCGTCAAATCAAACTGCGCCAGGCGTTCATCCAGAAGATCGGCCTCAATGCCGCGTTTGATGAACGCCGGAAAGTAATCTTTATAGCGCGCTTGCATCATTTGCTGGGAAACTTCCTCGCCCAGCACTTCATAACGCATGTTATTCAACAATAATCGTGCAGTGACATAACTATACGCGGGATCTTTCTCGATCAAAACGCGCGCCGACAGAATCACGGATTTTCTGACTTCATCCAGCGGCACACCGTCATACAAATCTTTGATTGTGGCTTTCAGAATCAGCGAAGCATCAACGGTATCTCCCAACCCGCTGCAGGAAGACTCAATCAGTGCGGATAATCGGGCCATATCCAATGGCACTCTTTGCCCGTTATCCACAACATACAGTGTTTCTGCGGCCACTTCGGCAGCAGATTTCTGTTTGAGCTTGGCTCTTTCACGCGCACGATCTTCACGATACAGCACATACGCACGTGCCACATCGTGTTCGCCAGAACGCATCAAAGCCAGCTCAACCTGATCCTGAATATCCTCGATATGGAAAGTACCGCTATCCGGCTGACGGCGCAGTAATGCACCCACAACATCATTGGTCAATCCCGCAACCACCTCGCGCACCCTGACCGACGCGGCACCCTGACCGCCATCGACCGCGATGAACGCCTTGGTCATCGCGACCGTAATTTTTCCCGGCTCAAAAGCCACCACCGCACCGTTACGGCGGATGACTCTATATTGGGAAAAAAGGGAATTTTGGTGACTGGGATCAGTAAAACTTTGACTTCCGGAAACAGGCTTGAGGTTGATATGTTCTGTCGTAAGCTGCATCGATGATCTCTCCTGACTGATTATTCACGCGAGAAAAAATAAATTTCCATTGATTCAATAGACTATCATTTTTCTCTCAAAACCACTATATCTAGTATCCAATCCAAATAACTACGGCACCAATGGTACACCACAAATTATGATAACGCTGCAAATTTTCGCAAATTTTTCCGCGCGTGTAATAATTTTTACAACAGTATTGGGATAACCGATTGGTATCAGGCGGTTGGGATATGGGAATCCACTAAGCACAATGCTCTGGGTTTCTAAACCGCCGAATCACCTCCGATGTAATCTGTTTCAAGAAAATATCGAAGCAAGTTCAACAGCCTGACTAAGCATATGTTCCTGCCCTGCCAATACTTACCAACCAACAACATAAAAACCCACCATCACCCAATGCAACCTGTACCAAAACCAAATATAGCGTTGAAACACACCTCGGCGCAAAGGAGAAACAAACACTCTTTTTGATAGAAAATAAACAACCCCGTAGCAATACCACATGGAATATCAAGTTCAAACAATATATTACGTTTAGGAAGCTCTGATTAAGTCTTTCGACAGGCTCAGGACGCACGATAATATATTGATTACGTTCGTGGTGAGCTTGTCGAACCATGAATGTAATCAACTTAATCAGAGTTTCCTTTACGTAATTCTTTATTCTGGACCCAACGGCTTCGGTTTGATTATGAACAAACGATGGTTCAAGGGTTAAGTGTACGTAAAACAGCGATCAGCTGCAGAGTAACCAAGAACACGAGCTTTAAATGGCGTCATCGTTGGGGGTTTAGGGTACAGCACGGATGATCTTAAAGGGTATCTGGCTGTTATTGCAATTGGAAATTCTGGTAATTTTAAGGATTACAGGTAGAAGAATATAAAAAGCAGTGGCAAACAATCCACTGCTTTTTATATTTCGGAGCTTATTGGATTATTTTACAGCTTGTTTAAAATGATTCACAGCATCAGTCGCCTCTTTCTTAGCTGCATCTAAATTTCCATCATTACCTTCTTTAATCGCAGCATCTAAGCATTTAATCCCTTCATCCACGTGCTTGGCATCGGTTTTATCGTTTTTGGCGGCTTTCGCGTGGGTTTTAGCCTCTTGTGCATGTTTGGCTAAAGCTTTTCCATCGGCTGATGTGACCGCAGCCTCAGCGTGCTGAATGGCTTCATCTAAATGACTTTGCCCCGCAACTGCGCCAAATGAGAAAAGAGCCATGATGAGAATGCTTGCATAGATGATAATAGTTTTTTTGTTCATTTATTACTCCAGTAATGTTTAATTAAAAGGATGATCAGAACAGTGAATAATGTCTCCAATCGCCATTTATAGATATATATGCGTAAGGACGGCCAGTCTGTTCGGTAACGAACACTGATAATAATTGGGTAGTAGTATGCCAATCCGTTGGCAATCAGTTGCGTGACTTAAGCGCGTTCAGAACACCGGAAATATAATAAATAAATATAAATAAATATCTTACTTATTTTAACTTTTGACAGAGTGACACCAGAAAATCCTCCAGGAACATTCTATTAATTAATATTTTAGCCTCAATCACCCACACTAGCTTCATGCGGGTTTTGTTGCCTAATAATAGGTTAATTAAATGTGCGGTAACGCACCGATCAAGTATGTAAATTTTGCGATTATGAAAACTTACATTAACCAAAATTAAGGGAAATAATGATGATCCATAGAAAAATATTAACGATAGCGATTATTATTTGTACAGTTTTTTTTGCAGGCAGTGCATCTGCTTTCGATAAAGCTTTTCATCCAAACCATAAATTTGTTGATAGAGAGAGTATTGGTCCAAATTTTAAAACCGGTTTTGTAATCGACAAAGAGAAAGCAGCAAAAGTAAAAACTTCGGAAGAAGAAATGCAGCTTCCATCTGGAGTAAATCCAAGTGATCCTTCGCCAAAGAATTCAAATATCCCTGCTGGAATAGCTCGTAGGTTAATTCCGTCCTTGTAATGACGTTTTATTGCTTGTTTTAACAGGCCAATAGAATGGAGTTCAAGCTGATATTTCTACTTGGACTCCGGTACAAGCAGCGCAAACGTCTCACATATCGCGCGAATCGGCAATACATGTAAACTTCATTATTGTAATAATCGATCCAGCTATTAAGGTCTTTCTATAAGGATCTCAGTGAATTCAAGGCAACGGCAGAGCTGTCTATGAAACCGGGGGACGAAACCATTCGCCGACATGCAGCTGAATTGTTTTCCAGAAGCAACAATGCTAACAAAGAAAACGGACAACCCACAGATGGTTTACACCGTGGCATCGGGCAATTGACGGCGGAACGCAAGATGATAATTGAGCTGAACAGCAAACTAAGTTGTGTTCGCTAATACTGCTTACTGGATTTGACTCGCTCGGGTAACTATTATCCTAAATTCCTCTGTTAGGTCACTCCAATGGCCAAAGAAGATGGAGGGAAGGCGAGAAGCTGTGAATTTTTCGGTCTGGTCGCAATAATTTTGTTAATGATATAGCGTGCAAGTACGCCCCAACGATCCGCTTTGGTCAACTGAGGCGCATTTGCCAGAACATGATCAAAGACCCTTTCGTATATTGGCGATCATCGACTTGATATGATCTCCGGCTGCGTGAGTCAGAGTGAGCAGCAATCGGGATTGACCGGCATGCTGGGTCAGGCGGGCAATGCCGCTGAGCAACATGGGACGGCTAGTGATTGCCTCCAAACGTGTCTTCGGGTGTGCCAGTCTGACATACCAACTCCACCAATTGTAGATGAGCGCGACTGCCCGCGCCGAGAGGTTGCAACGTTCCAGATCATGCGTGGTATAGCCACCCCAGCCCCATTGGTTTTTCAGCTCATCGAAGCCATTCGCGCAGTCGGCCCGATCCCGGTATAACTGGCCAATGGCGTCGAGGGAGTAGTCTGTATTGGTCACCAATATAGCGTATTCCCAGAGTTTAACCTTGTCTGAATGGTCAATGAAATGGAGCGTCGGCTGCTGGCTCTCATTGCTCGTCTCGGCTGCCGCCATGCTGTCTTTGATTCGCCGCCGCAGTACCACTACACGCCGCGCACTACTCCATTCGCAACTTTGAAACACCTTCTCCTACCGAATCAGAATCGCCAAAAATCCCTTCTACTAATCGTCGAATACGTGCGCTGATTCGTTGTTGACCTTTAAATATCAAATCTTAAAAAAAGCAAAGCTGGTTTCCAAAAATAAATTATCAAAGAACAGAGCATGACAGATCTGACGATTGTTGGCGGGTATTGATGGCTATTAGTGAGAATAATTAAGATCTACATATAAAACTTTCTAACCAGCTTCTTTCTGCATGATGTTTTGAAATAACTCTGAACGGATCAACCGGTCTAACCATGCAATCAGATGATGATAGTGAGAGGCATAAAACCAATCCGGATTGACATTGGAAAATTGCCGGATAAATGGAAAGATCGCCATATCCGCCAGTGTGTAACGCCCGCCCAGCAGATAACCATCCTTGCTCAAGCGTGCGTTCAATTCGGTTAGAAACGGCTCAGTTTGCTCCCGGTAATACGCTTCCGAATGCTCCGGAAAGCGAACGGCATATTTGTAGAGATCCAGCGCCGGTTTAAATGATTCGTCGTTTTGCTTGATCAGTGCCATGATCTCAGCCGAAGCGCCCGGATCGCTATCCAGCCAGTGCTCCGGGTCATTGATAGACAGCGCCCACTGCATGATATCCAGACTTTGTTCGAGCACGCGGCCATCAGAAAACTTTAGTACCGGTACCGTGCCTTTCGGTGAGCATTCCAGCATTTCTTTGGGTTTGGCACGCAAACTGACTTCGTGTGTATCCACTTCAACGCCACTGACTTTGATCGCCAATCGGGCACGGATCGCGAAAGGACAACGGCGGAAACTAAAAAGCAACGGTTTCATTATTTCAGGGCGTTTCATTCAAACAGCTTTATCAACTAAGAAAACTCTGAATAAGTTGATTACGTCCATAGTTCGACAAACTCAGGACGAACGGGATCAACATTTTGCCGTTCGTCCCGAGATTCTTGAAGGACTTGGTCAACACTTTGTTAAGCTGCGACACGATTCTGATCGCGGTTCTTTTTGATTAAATCATAGGCCGTTTGCACTTCTTTCGCCTGTTCGGTCGCCACCGCGATCATTTCTTCCGGCACGCCCTGCCCCATTAATTTATCGGGATGATATTGACTCATTAACTTGCGAT
Source organism: Nitrosomonas sp. (assembly GCA_016708955.1). Classification (GTDB taxonomy): domain Bacteria; phylum Pseudomonadota; class Gammaproteobacteria; order Burkholderiales; family Nitrosomonadaceae; genus Nitrosomonas. The sequence goes on along the minus strand of JADJES010000017.1, from coordinate 13,475 downwards.
AAGCGTGCTTGATTTCTTGATCGGTATTCTCTTTGCTAACACCCAGTGCTTTATACGCATCTTCCAAAGCACTGGCCGATGTACTTTGACCACCGGCGAAATGCATCTGATTCAGCACCATGTCGAGCAATTGCTTAAATGCGGCCGGGCTATATCCAAGGCGCCCGGCAACCACAATAAGAAGTTCTTCTTCGGCAGAATTTAATTGGCCATCGGATAATCCCATGATAATGAGATAAACCAGCAGCATCTGTTTCAAATTATGGGAAGGACCGCATATGGCAAGGAATTCATTGATTTTTGGGTGGATATCATAGTCTGCCGCAGCACCTTGCTTGAACAATGCAATTGCCTTTAGCCGATGATCCGATGTCATGCCGAGTTTCTGCATGAACTGTTGCACATGCGATACTTCAGTCTCTGAAACACGGCCATCCGATTTGGCCAGTTTTCCCATCAAAATAAACACAGTTTCCAGGAAAACCGATTGGCGGCGCGAGGCATTCAATGGATTCATTCCAGCCGAACCAAAAGCTCTGAATCGATCAATGATGCTTCCGGCAAAATAACCTAGGAAAATGCCTAAGAAACCAAGGATAAAGAAGCCAGCTAAGGCACCGAGTATTCTAAACAATGGAATTCCAAATTTAGCAATCAAAGAGTAGATTATAACGAATTACCGGTTAGTCAGACTGTTTTAAGGTTTGTATTGCCACCTTAAAACAAGTTTTCTCATCAAGACTGGTTAGCCCATTGCTCCGGTGTCAGCGTTTTCATCGATAGCGCATGAATTTCCTGTTTCATTCGGTCACCCAGTGATTTATATACCAGTTGATGTTGCTGGATCATATTTTTCCCATTGAATTCCGCGCTCACAATCAACGCATGAAAGTGATTCCCGTCATCTCCTTCTACCGCTACGTATTCACAAGGCAACGAGGATTCGATATAGATTTTTACGTTTTCAGCTGTCAGCATTTCAGTCTCCTTCACGCATTTTATTAGGTTTCAAAATAAGCAATTGGTATCAAAACAAGAATCTAGTAGCGCAATTTATATCCGGCTTTGAGCATGCGAATGGCCAATAGGGAAATGGCCAGTAAACATATTGCCACAATCAACAAGCTAATATAAGGCGAAATATCCGATACGCCAAAGAAGCCATAGCGGAATCCATCGATCATATAAAAGAATGGGTTGAGGTGAGACAAATACTGCCAAGCGATGGGTAATGAGTGTATGGTGTAAAAAACACCGGATAAAAATGACAGCGGCATAATGATAAAATTCTGGAAAGCTGCCAACTGATCAAACTTATCGGCCCAGATACCTGCGATCAAACCCAGCGCGCCCAGAAGCGCACTCCCTAATATAACAAACAACAACGCCCAGAGCGGCAGTTGCAACGAAATATCAAAAAACACCAGTGTCACCAAATAAACCCCCAAGCCGACCAGCAATCCCCGCACAATCGATGCCAGAATGTAGGCAAAGAAAATGGCGCGATAAGACAATGGCGATAACAAGATAAACACAATATTGCCACTGATCTTTGACTGAATCATGCTGGAAGATGCGTTAGCAAATGCATTTTGTATGACGGCCATCATCACCAGCCCTGGGATCAGGAAAATGGTATAAGCGACATCCGGATAAACCTCCACATGCGCTTCCAACACATGAAGAAAAATCAACAGATACAGTAAAGTAGAAACCATAGGTGCCAGGATCGTTTGAAAACCGACTTTCCAGAATCGCAACAATTCTTTATAGAGCAACGTAAGAAATCCGGTCATTTCGACTGGTTCCCGCTATTTCTCATGATGCTGACAAAAACATCCTCCAGATCCGGCTGCTGCAAATGCATTTCCAGTATCTGGATATCCGCAGTTCGCAATGACGACAAAATAAATTCCACTTGTGCATAGTTTTCAATTTTAAGCTCGGCTATTCCGTCGTGATGACTGATTTGTAATGGCTGCAATGTGGGTGGCAACTTGTCCGGCACCAATCGCAGCCGTACCGATTTCCCGGCGATCATTTTTCCAATCAAGTTATTAGTACTATCCAGTGCAACTATTCTTCCTTCTTTCAGCATCGCAACACGATGACACAACGTTTCCGCTTCTTCCAGATAATGCGTGGTCAGAACAATCGTGTGCCCATCCTGATTGAGTTGCTTGATAAAATCCCAAAGTGTCTGGCGTAATTCAACATCCACACCGGCCGTCGGTTCATCCAGAATTATAACCGGCGGCTTGTGCACCAGCGCTTGCGCAACCAAAACACGGCGTTTCATACCGCCTGAGAGCGCGCGCATGTTTGCATTCGCTTTGTCAGAAAGATCCAGGCGTTCAATGATCTCATCCACCCACCGGGCATTTTCCTTAATGCCGTAATAGCCGGATTGAATTAACAGTACTTCGCGTACGGTGAAAAAAGGATCAAAAACCAGTTCTTGCGGCACCACGCCTAGATTCCGGCGGGCTTGCTGATACTGTGTGCGCACATTGTGTCCCATCACATTCACTGAACCGCTGTTGGCAAGAGACAAACCGGCAATAATGCTGATCAGTGTTGTTTTACCGGCACCGTTAGGCCCCAACAAAGCAAAGAATTCTCCCGCATGAATTTCAAGATCAATATCCGTTAATGCATGCAGATTACCGAAGTGCTTACACACTTGCTTGACTTCAATGGCAGGCAACATTCAATGGATAAATCAGAAGAAAATCGGTTTAGTTTTTCAAAGATCAGCAGGATTTAACCCGATCAGATAGCGCGCTTACTTGTGGTTTGATTGATTGAAACCGGGATCAATTCCACCACATCATATAACTGAATCAGACTGTTAAGGCTTTCTGGCATATTAATAAACTGCAAAGAATTAGTGTGCTTGCGTGTCGCACGCAACCACTCCAGTAACATACTAATAATTGTTGAATCCACTTCAGTCACTTTATCCAGATCAATCGTTAAGGGATGGTCGTCGAACAATGCAATCCCATCCTGAGTCAGCTTCACAACATTATCAATGGTTACCGGGCCTTGCACGATAATTGTATCGTCATCGCGAAAAACTATCGAAGGCACAGCATTCAGATTATTCATCCGCGGGTACTATTTCTTACCTTCCAAAGATTTATTCTTATCCGTTAATACCTTAAGCAATCCTTCTACACCGCCCTTGCGCACCTGACTGTTAAAAGATCCACGATAATTTGTTACCAGACTCACACCGGCAACCGTTACATCATAAACCTTCCAGCCATCCGTTTTTTTCTCCATGCTGTAATCAATTGGCACCGGTTCTTTTCCATTTCCTTGAATGACGACAGTCCGGACTGTTGTCTCCGTCTGATCGCCCAGCTGCTTTATCGGATTTACATTAATCGTTTCGTTGTTATAACTGGTCAATGCATTGGAATAGGTGCGCACCAGCAGTGTGCGAAATTCGTTCACCAGTTTGTATTGTTGCTCCGGCGCTGCTTTTGACCAGTGCTGCCCCATTGCAAGCTGAGTCATGCGCGAAAAATTGAAATGCGGCAGTATTTTAGTTTCAATCAGGTCGTGCATTTTATCCCGATCGCCATTTTTCAATGCTTCATCTTTCTGGATAATCTCGATCACTTCCTTAACGGTTTTATCGACCAGTCTGTCAGGCGCTAAATCCATTGACCATGCGGGAAAAACTAACAAATTAGAAAGTAGCAATACAATTATTCCAAGAAATCTTTTCATTGTCCCCTCACCAAAATTTTAAATAGTATGCAATACTAAACCAACAAGAATAAAATTAACAAATATCCGTTCAATCATAAAGAATCATTTTCAGCCGCTTTATCAAATAAAAAACGGCCGATTAATTCTTCAAGCACCATGGCTGAATTGGTTTTCATAACTTTATCGCCATCTTTTAACATCACTTCATCCCCACCCGCAGCCAATCCAATATACTGCTCGCCCAGCAAACCTGACGTCAAGATACTGGCAAAAGTGTCTTTCGGGAATGTAAACCGGCTATCCAAGCTCATGGTAACGACTGCGTCATAAGTTTGCGTGCTGAATTGAATATCGGTTACACGCCCTACCACAACGCCAGCGCCTTTTACCGGCGCGCGAACTTTCAACCCACCGATATTTTCAAAATTTCCGGTTATGGCATAGCTCTGTGAAGGATTATAAACATTCAGATTGCCGACTTTAAGACTCAATACCATGAGTGCAGCAATACCTATGATCACAAACAAACCCACCCACAAATCCATTGTTGTCCGCTGCATCAACTCACTCCTCTAAACATGAAAGCGGTCAAAATAAAATCAAGTCCTAAAATCACTAATGATGAAGTGACCACAGTTCGTGTCGTCGCACCTGACACGCCTTCTGCAGTGGGCGGTGCATCGTAGCCTTCAAAAACCGCAATGGCTGTGATTGCCACCCCAAAAAAACAGCTTTTAATAAAACCGTTTAAGATATCAAATCTAAAATCAACCGCACTTTGCATTTGCGACCAAAAGGAGCCTTCATCCACGCCAATGAATACAACTGTCACCAGATAACCGCCAAACACACCCATTACAGAAAATATCGCCGCCAAAAACGGCATGGAAATCACGCCAGCCCAGAAACGCGGTGCCACCACACGTGCAATCGGGTCAACAGCCATCATTCCCATAGCCGCCAGTTGTTCCGTCGCTTTCATTAACCCTATTTCCGCGGTTATAGCAGAACCGGCACGGCTGGCAAACAATAACGCAGCAACAACAGGACCCAATTCACGCACCAATGACAAGGCAACCAGTGTACCCACCGCTGATTCCGAACCGTATTTCTGCAAAGTCTCATAGCCTTGAAGCCCCAGCACCATACCCACAAACAGCCCGGATACGACAATAATGATCAGAGACAAGACCCCGGTGAAATACAATTCACGGATGACCAGATTAAAACGGCGCAAACTGGTGCCGGATTTTAATAAAACCAGGATAAAAAAGCGACTGGCAACACCTAACCGCCAAGTGCTTTCAATCACCCGATGTCCGATATTCTGAATACTGGAAACGATACGTCTAGGCAAAAGTATCCTCCAGGTTTAAATCCTTTTTATAAGTCTGCGCCGGGTAATGAAACGGCACCGGCCCATCTTCTTCACCATGAACAAACTGATGCACAAAAGGCGCGACCGATTCTCTTACTTCTTTCGGTGTACCTTCGGCAGCTATCACACCATCCGCAATGAAATAAACATAGTCAACAATTTTCAAAGATTCTTGCACATCATGTGTCACCACGATGGATGTCATACCCAATGCATCGGTCAACCGGCGAATCAGATTTCCTATCACACTCAATGAAATCGGATCCAGTCCGGTAAATGGCTCATCGTACATAATCAGCATCGGATCCAGTGCGATGGAACGCGCCAAAGCAACACGCCGCGCCATACCGCCAGATAACTCATTGGGCATTAAGTGATGCGCTCCGCGCAAACCCACTGCATGCAACTTCATTAATACCAGATCGCGAATCATCGATTCCGGCAAATTGGTATGTTCGCGCATTTGAAATGCAACATTGTCAAAAACCGACAAATCAGTAAACAATGCGCCAAACTGAAACAGCATTCCCATCTTACGGCGCAGCTTGAATAGCGCATCGCGATTGAGTTCATGCACGACCTCTCCGGCAAACTTCACATATCCGGAAGTGGGTTGAATAGTGCCGCCGATCAATTTGAGTAGCGTTGTTTTACCCGACCCGCTCCCTCCCATGATAGCCACAACTTGGCCACGCGGCATGGTCATTTGAATGCCTTTCAGGATCGCGCGCGTGCCATAGGAGAAATTCAGGTCATTGACCTCAATTAGAGTTTCAGTTGTCATACAATTTGGCTATGAAATGGGCGCCCTATGAATTGGTTGAATATCCGTAAAATCGGGCAAGCAGCAATTTTAATCCACTTTCCTTCAAAATATTGCGCTATATGTGTTCTCACGATCGTTTTTCTGCTTTTTCCTTCAGATCCAGCAAATAAACCCGCAAATCATTCTTGATTTCAGGTGCCAGCATATATAGCCCAATGATATTGGGAATCGCCATAGCAAATACCATCGAATCGGTAAATAAAATAATATTGGATAATTGCGCCGATGCACCAATGATAATGAATGCGCAAAATAAAATTTTATATAGCCCTTTTACGACAAGCCGCTCCCCAAATAAATAAGTCGTACACATTAATCCATAGTAAGACCAGGAAATCATGGTGGAATAGGCAAACAGAAAAACCGTTAAGGATAATACGTAAGGAAACCACGAAATGCCGGTTGCAAACGCACGGGAAGCCAATTGCACCCCTTCAATGCCGCCACCCTCCACATAAGTGCCGGATATGACAATCACCAAGGCAGTGACCATACAAACCACCACAGTATCAATAAATGGGCCAAGCATCGCAACCATGCCCTGACTGACCGGCACATCGGTTTTAACTGCAGAATGCGCAATCGCCGACGAACCCAACCCGGCTTCGTTGGAAAATGTAGCGCGCTGCACACCCATCAGCAATGCACCCATTAAAGCGCCGATACCTGCCTGCGGATACAGTGCCATCTCAAAAATGGTTCTTAGCGCATCCGGGATTGCCGTATAGTGAACGCCGATCACTACAAAACCGGCGATGATATAAATGATCGCCATCACAGGAACAATACGCCCGGCTACCGCTGCAATCCATTGAATGCCGCCAATAATCACCATGCCAACCAGAATGGCCATAAACAAACCAAAAAGCCAGCCCTTATCAGCCAAAAACCCGGCCTCTCCTCCCGTTACAACCAATGCCTGCTGATAGGCCTGATTAGCTTGAAACAAACCACCCGCACCGATAGTGCCGCCAATACAACATACCGCAAACAATCCCGCCATAAACCTGCCCATTTGCGGCTGCTGCAGGCGATCAAACGCGCCACGCAAATAATACATGGGGCCACCCGATATGGAATCTGGATTGTGCTTGCTTCCGTATTGCCGGTATTTAATCCCCAAGGTGACTTCAACAAACTTGGTCGACATGCTGAAAAAACCCATTATGGCCATCCAGAATGTAGCGCCCGGCCCTCCCACTGAAATGGCTACTGCCACACCCGCAATATTTCCCAGGCCAATGGTTGCCGACAGTGAAGTCATCAAAGCCTGAAACCGGCTGATATGCCCGTTTGAATCTCCGCTATCATGTTTCCCGCGCAAAACATCGATGGCGTGCTTGAAATAGCGAATATTGATAAAACCAAGGTATACGGTAAAAAAAAGTGCCGCTGCGACTAGCCAAATCAATACTAATTTAATCTCAAGATCCAATAATTGAACACTGTAAAAAATTACCGATGCCACAGCGTTCGAAACAGGTTCAAAAGTGGAATCTATGACATTATCAATTTCCATGAATTAAAGCACTCCCCTTGTACAAAACATGTCAAACGTATTGCGTTTGACGCATACAGTACATTTGATCTGATTTATTTCAGAATTTTTATACGCTGTGAAAGAGAAAACTGAAATAGGCTTTATCCAAGCAATACCGATAGCCATTTAACTGATAATATTTCATTTTTTTAATAAGTTCACTTTCTAGTCCTAACGCGCAACAACGCTAAGTTTTTCATTTTGCCATATTTTTCCTGGCCTAGCATACCATGGCGTTATACGTGATCTATCAAATATGACACACACTATTTTCTCAAGATAACACCATGTTCTCCAGCAAAAAATACTATTTAATCATTTGCCTGATTCTCGGTTTTGCTACTCCGGTGTCATTTGCTACCGAAATATACCGCAGTGTTGATGAAAAGGGCCGTGTAACTTATTCGGACAAGCCTTCCATCGGTGCAAAGCCCGTCAAGATCCTCAGCCAGCCCAGCCGGCAATTGTATCAAGTCACCCGCGTATACGATGGAGATACGATTATTCTGGAAGACAAGAAGCATGTCCGTTTATTGGGAGTCAACACACCCGAAATTGAAAGCCGTCAACGCGCGGAAGAGCCCGGCGGTGTCGCCGCAAAAAAATGGTTGCAGGCTCAATTACAGGAAAACAAGGTTTATTTGGAATATGACCAAGTAAGACGGGATAAATATAAACGCTTATTGGCGCATGTGTTTTTACCGGATGGCAAGCATCTCAACCTTGCCTTGCTGGAAAACGGCTTGGCCATAGTCAGCATCATCCCGCCTAACGGGCGTTACACCGATAAACTGATTCAAGCGCAACAACACGCTGAAAAATTGAAATTGGGTATTTGGGCTATGCCGGAGTATCAGCCCCGGCCCATTAATCAAATTACCAATCACGCCAAAGGCTGGCAACGATTACCGGGACCCCGGTTGCGATTAAGAAAAACAAAAAATATACGCGACTGCTTTTTAATGACAAAGTTGACATACGCGTCGCTAATGCCAATCTCAATTTGTTTCCAGAGCTCGCAACTTACGTAGGAAAATCAATTGAAATTCGCGGCTGGGTAGCGCGCAATAAAGATTATTACACTATGTTAATTAACCACCCGAGTTCGTTAATACAGAGATAGCTTTACAAGCAATTTCAGTTTAGGGAAATCACAAACCTTATCTCACCACTTAAAATATCAACCAAGCTTCGCGAAATAAATCATATACAATTATTATAAAGTCTCGTTTCGTCTTGATTGCCATTCACGCTTGATTCCAGACAGCTCCAACTAAAGAAGAATAAATCATTGGCATAACAGAGGAATATACGTTAAAGTTTCAATCTATTTAATCGCTATTCTACGAGAAAAGATCTTATTATGACTATTGCCCTGATTGCTTTCGATGGTTCAGAAAATGGAATGCGCGCCATTGATAAGGTACTGGATACGATGGATACAGGCAAACTGCGTGTGCATTTGCTCTATGTGTGCGAGCCAGTTCAAATGAACGAAGTCGTTTTTTAACGAGAATCCGCTTTTAGACATGCTGAGCATCAAAAAGGCACGCGAAGAAGCGGGGCTGGCATTACTAACACCTGCGAAAGCGCGACTCGAAAGTTCCGGAATCACGCTCGATGCGCATGTACGCAATGGCAATCCCGCCGAAGTCATCACCGACTTCTCGCGTGAGTATCACTGTGATTTGATCGTGATGGGTACGCGCGGTATGGGTACGATAAAGAATCTGCTGCTCGGATCAGTGGCGAGCAAGGTTATTCACCTCACCGAAAAGCCGCTGCTGCTCGTCAAATAGCCATGTCGACGACGGCCGATAATTCAACCATGAACGTGAGAAAAATGAGTGTTTATTTTTCCTATACGCAACATCTTTCTCACCGGCAACCTCAAAAATTGCTACTGTCACACTAAGAGCTGCCAAAACGGAAAATTGTGGAAGCCAGATAACAACATTGACTATGGCTTTTAACCCGGATATTGCACAGAAATTATCTGCTCTCGCAGGTACTCGCTATCATAGCCCTTGTCTGCAACAATCGCCTCCGCATCAGGTAATTTGGCAATCAAACCGGGTGCTGCAGAACAATCATTGACTTCTCCACCGGTGATTTCAAACTCAACTGATAAGCCATAACCATCAACCGCCAGATGAATCTTCATGGCATTTCCCGCACGGCTTTTTCCGATGGCCGGTGGCTTCACCGACCGTTCCCGCACTATGCTGATGTGCATAACATAGCTGCCATCAATAAATTCCCACTCCCAATCCTGATCAATAGCCAATGCCTTGAAAATACTTAACCATTTTTTCTTAATGACCACTCATTGAGTCTTTTGTAGATGGAATTCCAGCAGCCAAACGACTTGGAGTAGGTCTCGCCACGGACAACCAACCCGCATTCGATACAGCATACCTTCTACTGTCATGCGCAAATTGCGCTTGTTATAAATCGCTTCCTGAAGCAGAATCTTTTCCAGTTTCGACCAGAACTCATCACTGAGCATCAATCGGGGCATCGCAAACTCGTTTTGTTGGTGGCTCGGGAACTTCAACACTACAGAGTTTGCTTCTATCTATTAAATATTCATATCAAAACGTCAACAAGCTCTAGCAGAACTCATCAACGGCATTAAATTCGTTAACGGTATTAAACATATACAGGGATCAGAAACAGAATGCCGCTTGATTCTTTATACACCAGATTTGACTATAGCTCTGGTTGAACCTGATAATTGTGCAGTTAAATTGTCTCTAAAGTAGAGAAACATGTATAAAACAAATGCCATTTTGATCATTATTGTGATTTTTCTGGGTTGCACTACTAATCGACAAATGCAAGTTCCTAACACGCTTCGCGATACTGGAAGGCCAACATTACATGCTGTGCAAAACGAACGCTTAAACGATCTTATGTTACGGATGAGTGCTCTAGTATTTGAGCAAATACAGACAGAAATAGAAATTAGCCGAGACCGCCGTCGCAAGGCTCTTAGAATCGCTGAAGCTGCGAATAAACTGCAGCAAAGCGTTGATTTATTCTTGCAGCTCAACCAGCACTCAATTTAGGACAACACGAGTACTGTTTTTTGTAGCTTTGGCAAACAGGCTAAAAGAACAGGCTTTGCAGCTTGAGAATCTGGCCAGACATCATCAAATCGAATCCCTTCCGGAAGCCATGACGCAGATCACGAATACTTGTAATGCTTGCCATTCACTGTTCAGAAAATTGTAAAGAGGATTGCTATCAAAACAATATGCTTTTACCGCTTCTTTTGGTTGCTTAACAACTCAGCTTTGCCAATGAGGATCTTCATACATTGATCGAGGAGCTGTGACCAAATATCCGATCTCAGAAACAGCTTAACGAATCCAATGCTCGCATAGGCACGTTGGAACAGAAACTGCAGAAACAGAATACAAAACGCGAGAGGTAATTGCCACCCTATGCGAGTTGACCGAGCAACAAGGAGGAGGCTAGGCCTGTAAGCCGAGAGTAACGCTAAGGATGCGACTAAAATTCCAGGTACTAACACTTCGCTTACCTTCGGCGGCTTCGCCAAACTGAACGCGATATTCAATAGCGTTAGTGTTGGAGCAAATAAATTTGGCGACCAATACCTCGATATTGCTTCCATTCCGGTTGGCCCCAGTCGACAAGGTGAGCATGATCAGATTAACTTTCATGCCAAACAAAAGCCGGCTTTGGTTTAAATCGCACACCCCAAGCAAATTGGGAGACATCAGCACTTTAATCGGAATGACCTGTTCGGTTCACAGGATACCTATACCCCACGATTACGGCATGCCTTCGTCTCATTCGGTAAATCTTTGGCGAGATAAAACATCGGACCACCTCTTGCCACCTCCGCCACAGATACCCGAGACTTCGATTTGCATTCCGGTAGGGGTGCATCGAGAGGCGTCAGCCTGCAAACCGCTGGTCTTAGCCCAGCTCGTTGATAACCTAGTGGAAATGCAGTGACTTTTGAGACGCCACAGCAAGGTAAAGTCAAGGAGGCGGATACCAATATAACTACCCCGGGGACGAACGTTATCCAGATATGGTCTTACGTTTTAATAGCAATCAAAGATTTTAGTACAGTTTCGCTAGCTGCCATTGACAGACACGTACTTCTGAAGCATCTGGTATGAATCAGAAGTCCTGGGGCGGCGCCATTAGCGCAGCAGGTAGAATTAACATCGGCACGCTTGACAACATCCGTTTTACGTTCAATTATGGCAATGTATCGCCTTATGTCGACTGGCGTCATATGCCGATGCTGCCATAAAAGCATCAGGCCAAATGGAACTTATTACTATTCACAGTGCCTGTTTGCCTATCAGCGGCACTGGAACGACCCAATTGGCGAACCAATATTATTAGCCATTCTCATGCTGATTTGCCAGTATATGTCAACGATTCCCCTGACTAGAAAAGCGTACTCGGCACATCAATTTGCTTTGGACAGCCCGAGGCCACAGATCTTATTCGGACTAGAATATCTTTCATGCATTGCGCGAACTATTGAATAATTTAAACGGTGATCTGAGCCGTTTTCAGTTCTCCTCGCGATTTTAAAACTTCTAATAAATTGACTGCAATTCGTGCGGCAATGAGTTCTCACACAGCCAATTTCACTGCGCTATCTATTTCTATTCGCTGCCCATCCGCATCTGATCTCATCGGTATCGCAGGTCATTTTCGCGCGCCATCTCTACTTTCTGATCAAACATACCGGATTCAAAAGGCCGGATGCAAAACCGGTGCGGTCATTAGCTTGTGTACGCGTTGACCCAGCATCTCTGGCGGGATCAACACGATTCCACCTTCTGAGACCTCGAACCGAAGCCGATCAGCCTCGGGATCCAGGCTCGCTTTCGAAGCCATCCGGCAAGCTGCACTCTTGTCGACTACAGCGCGCCGCAAGCGCACATTGTGTCCGATGCGCACGCGCGGCAGCACAACCGAATCTTCGATGATGGTGCCTTTGCTCGGCCCAGACGTCCGTAAACAGCAGCGAATTGCGGACGCAGCCCCGCTGATGATGCAGCCGCTCGAGACCAAGGCATTGGTCAGTTTGGCTGGCGCCATCCGCGGCCCAGAATGAACTTTCGCATGCGGACGCTGTTCCCGCAGCGTGCGAATCGGCCAGATCTACCGTACACGTCCAGCCCCGGCTGCGCCCGCGTTAGATCCAGATTCGCAGCCCAGAACGAGATCTATTGTGCCGACATCTCGCCAATAGACGCTGCACCTGATCTGCGAATGCAGCTGGTCTCGAAGCGGTGCGCAAACACTCGCGTACTTCTCGCCCGTGCGGCGGGAATCACGTCGCCCGAAGTCGTGTAACGAGTCTTCGGATCTGGCGTCACTGGCGGAGCAGCTCTAACAGAAATTTCCTGTATCGAAGCAGTAGACACCCATGCTGGCGAATGCAACCGATGAATCGTCGAAGCAGGGTGCGGGCTCTGGCGGCTTTTCGACGAAACCGCAGATCCGGGGCGTCGTGCAGCGGTATCGATCCCAAAGGCGCTTGTGGACCCTATCGGCACGCGCAACGCCGCGATGCTCGTCCGCATCCTGCTCCAGATGCTCCGCGAGCATCATCGCGTAGTCCATCTTGTAGATATGATCTCCAGCGAGCAATGATAATGTGCCTGGGCATGCGCGTGGATGATATCGATATTCTGCAGCACGGCATTTGCGGTACCCATGTACCAGGCACCATCCACACGCCGCTGCGCCGGCAACACGCGAGAAACTCGCCAAGATCTGCGTCGAGGAAACTCCAGCCACGCTGCAGATGCTTAATCAGACTGTGCGCTTTCCATACTGCGTCACCGCAACGCCAATGCGGCGAATTCCGGAAATCTCGACGCAGTTGCTCAGTGCGAAGTCAATGATGCGATGCTTTCCACCGAAGGGGGGCACTGGCTTCGCGCGCCACAACTGTCAGCTGCATGAGCCGTGAGCCACGGTTTCCTGCGAGCACCATGGCGTAC
>JADJES010000016.1 GCA_016708955.1 Nitrosomonas sp. | reverse complement strand
GATTTCTTTTAGATACTGCTCTGCTTGAGCCATTATTTGCAAATTCAGTGGCTTAGACATGGTCTCTTTTAACCTAGCGATTTGCTCCTTAATCCACTGATCCTCTGATAACAACTCGCCGGTACTATCCATTAACAAATTTAGCAATTTAAGTAAACCCTGTTGCAACTTGGTTCCGCTCTCGCCATGGGATTCGAATTTGACGCAGAATTTTTGAAAATTAGCAATAAATTGCTCCATTTCCTGTTTATCCTGAATTTTCCGTACTTGTTGCGCCAATGTCTTCGCTTCATTGGCTAGCGCAGCATCACCAAGTAGGGCAATTGCGATATGTTCGAGCATTTGCGCCATCAGACTCAGCATTTGACCGGTAAAGTTACTGGTCACGTGCTTTTGTTCTGAAACAATACACTCTAAATGAGAATTTTTTGAATCGGACTCATTTTGTAATTTTATGGATGAAGGTTCTTCAACATTCTCAATGATTTCATGAGAATCTGATGTTAATGCACCCCATGCATCAATTAGCCCTCTTAATTCACTGTGCAATTGATCTGAGTCTGTTGAAAACTTGGCAAGTACCTGATGAAGATCTGTCCATTTTTTATCGGAAATCAATTTCTGGTTTTTAACTGCTAACAGTTCAAATAATTCCTCAATGGTCCCTCCCCACGGAATAGCCGATTCCGATTTAGCATTAACCAGTAATGTCTGTTTACTAATAGTGACAGTCTCATTAGTCACAAGCTTAATCATTATCGATTTAAATTTTGCCCAATTCTTCTCATTTGCGGCCTGTTCCAGATTATTGGCAAAATTAAGCAATTGCGGTGTATGACGCGGCAGCTCTTTGGCCAAATCAATTAGCATCTTTGCGGTAATAGCAGATATTTGGTTGGGTGGATTACCCGCAATTTGATCGTACAGCTTATGGTAATTATCAGGCGTAGGGGAAACTTTCAGCAAAGCAAGTTGCTTTAACGTTTCACGTGCAATAAAAGAAGGATTAGAATTTTTATTTTCATTCATACAAATAACGAACTGAAATACCAATAGAATTATATTAGCGGAGATATGTCGCCATTCTTGAGCTGTTTGGCATAAGGTTCCTTTATCTCTCTCAAGAAACACAATATATCCACATGATTAGTTGAATGATTTTTTAAGTTGATTGAGGAGCGGGAACGAGTTGCATGCCAAGTTTTTCAGCGCGATTGACAAGGTGGCACATAAAATCAAGCTGTTGCAACCGCACGCCAATGAAAGTTGGTTGTGGAATAGTAGTTATTGTTGCCCTTCATCGCTTCACTAATAATTCACAAACCTTGTGCTATGTTACCGCGCTGTGAAAAAAACATATATAACATATTTTTGTACTATAAAAACAATCACTTGGTTAGCAATAGATTGAGAGTGTTGAATAAACCAAAATCAAAAATTTCAAGCAATCTTAATCGTACTGTTTTTAAAGTTAAACAAAAACAACTGGCAAAAAGGTTAATTATTCAATGGGGATACTCAGTCTTTTACTTATAACACCTGCAATAGGGGCTTTGATACTTGCGCTCGTACCGAGCCAAGATACTAAACAGATACGACTGGCCGCGAATATCTTCGCTGCGCTATCCTTTTTGTTAAGTTGCTGGTTGGTAGTTATGTATGATATTCATGACGGCGCGTTGCAGTTTGAGGAACAATTCGTTTTAAATCCTAAATTAGGTACCGCTTTCGCGCTCGGTGTTGACGGCTTGTCGCTACCCATGGTGGTTTTGGCGACCCTGCTGACTTCCATCGCCTTACTGGCTTCCTTCAGCATCAAGAATAGCGTGAAAGGCTATTACATCAGTATTCTGATGCTCGAATTCGGTATGGTTGGCGTGTTTCTTTCCCAGGATTGGTCACTGTTTTACATCTTCTGGGAATTGACACTGATTCCGCTGTTTATATTGATCGCGCGTTGGGGCGGTACACGCCGCAATGTTGCCAGTATCAACTTTGTGTTGTATACCATGGGCGGATCAATTTTTATGCTGATCAGTCTGTTGGCCATCAGTCAGTATATGCCGCCTCATGGCGGCACCTTGATGTCAGCGATGACGATTGCCGCGCAAAGCATGCCCAGAGACGAACAGGTATGGGTGTTATTGGGGTTTTTGATTGGTTTTGGTGTCAAGATGCCTATTTTTCCCTTGCATGGCTGGTTGCCGTTGGCGCATGTGGAAGCACCGAGCCCGGTCAGTATTCTTCTCTCCGGCATCCTTCTTAAGATGGGCGCCTACGGCATGATCCGGGTGATTGTAATGTTGCCTGAGGCCGCGCAAATATTGCAAACACTGCTCATTACACTGGCCTTGATAGGGATGATTTACGGCGGTGTGCTGGCATGGCGGCAAACGGACATGAAAGCCATGGTTGCCTATTCTTCGGTCAGTCACATGGGGATCATCCTTCTGGATATCGCGACTTTGAATAAAACAGGGCTTATAGGCGCCGTGTTGCAGATGACCGCGCATGGCTTGGTCGCGGGTGCAATGTTTTTGCTGGTCGGTTTGCTCTATGAACGCACGCATACGCGGAATATTCTGGATTACAGTTCCCTGGTCCGCGTCATGCCCCGCTTCGCTCTATTCATGACCATCACGTTATTCGCGGCCATGGGATTACCGGGTACAGTAGGTTTTATTGCGGAACTGCACGCCATCGTGGGTGGATTCCAGGAATGGGGAAATCTCATGATTTTACTCGGCGTCAGTATCCTGATTGGTACAGCTTATGCCATGCGTACCATCGGCATGCTGTTTACCGGTCCGGTAAAACCGCAAATGCGCGATATCGAAGATTTGAAATTATACGAACTGATCGCTGCAGGAGTCCTGGTTGCTGCCATTGTGCTATTCGGTTTATGGCCCGCGCCATTGATTGATTTATCTATGGCCACCGTGAATCAGATGAATGACACTATTAATCAAAGTATTAGATAAGAAGGATGCCACTATGACTTCTGAGTTTCTCGATCCGCGTGAATATATCATTGAAGCAATAAATCACTTGGATCATATCCTGCCTGGACAACGGCCATTGCATGAGTTTGTGCACCACAACACGATCCATGGCTTCCAGCATCTGCCGTTTGAACAGGCTTTGGCAGAATATGAAACACTAACTGGCGTCTATGGCTATTTGCCCGAAGAAAAAAATCGCGCACTTTATAAGCAAGGACGAATTACCGATGAGGATTTATCCGCGGCCTTTTCGCATGCCACGCATTTAAACGCCGAAGAAGTTGTGTTTCAAACCGGCAATTTGACCATCAAGCGCAAGGATATTTACCGCATTGCGCTGATACATGAATTACCGGCGCTGTCGATTAATCAGCTAAACTGGTTTATTGAGGAATTGGGTGCGTTGGATACCATTCAATCGGATGTTTCGCAAGCGGCTCGTACCCGCATGCTCGCGGCCAATTCCGATCAGAGTAAAGTCATCAAACAGCTATGGGAAAGTATTCTAAACAAACTTGATATCGAGTTAACTGATTTACACCCAGAAAATATGCTGGATCTGTCGGAAGAACAAGCCAAGGAATGGCTTGAAAAAATTAAATCCAGCTTGTCAAGCGGCGAGAAAGCTCCGGTGCATCAAAAGATGAGAGCGGAAGCGGAAACCAAGCTGGATGAATTGCTGGCGCAAATAGGTGACAAGATAACCATGCGTGGTTTTGTGATGGCTTTAAGCGGCATCGATATTCTCTATTCCATACGGCCGCAAATCATCCGTATCTGTGCTTCAGTCATGGATGAAGGTGTTGCCGCCTGGCAATTGCCCGGGCGTAGCGAGTTAGGGCTATATGCCGCCTGGCGTTCAACCGTGCAATATGATGTAAACCCTTTTTTGCATGATTTGCCGGACTGGCAGCATATCGTAACCGAAACACCTGAAGACCCGGTGGATTGCATAATTAC
This sequence comes from Nitrosomonas sp., assembly GCA_016708955.1. Lineage (GTDB taxonomy): Bacteria > Pseudomonadota > Gammaproteobacteria > Burkholderiales > Nitrosomonadaceae > Nitrosomonas. The sequence goes on along the minus strand of JADJES010000016.1, from coordinate 33,027 downwards.
GCAACTAACCGAATTGGGAATTCCACAGAATAAATGGGAAAGCTATCTACAGCATCTGGCACTCGAGCTGCCAGGTTGGTCGGGAATGATCAACTGGCGTCAACACAATCCCGGATACGAAACGGAAAACAATGCCAGGCTGCATTTGGCGGATTATCTCGCAATTCGGCTGACGCTCGACCGGTTATGGCTTAACCAAGCTTGTAAGGATAACTGGAAAATTGAAGCTAGATTGAGCACTCTGCAGTATTACTTCCGCAAGAATTTGTCCGAATTCATCGTCAGGAAGAAATTGTACGGGGGCGAACTGCCGGAATACCTGACGCACCATGCGCAAGATCTGATCAAGCGCGCGGGATCGGAACGCCAGAAACGGGAAGAATGGCAGGCACTGGCTGATTTGGCTTGGACCTGGCAATTCAGCCCGCTGGTCGAGAATAATTTTGAGCACAATGCTTTCAATAGCGGCTGGCGGTTGTTCCGCTTATGCCAGCATTTGGGGTTTACCGCAGACGATATTCAAAGCATGCGAAAAGAGGACTTGCCAAACATGCTTTCCATCCTGAATGACTTCACCGCGCCGGAACGCAGTAAAATATGGTTGTATGCCTACGAATATCATTACCGGGAAGATTTCTTCCAGGTGATACGCGCCAATGTGCATCGCGGCCGCTGGGCTAAGCGCATCCAGATACCGCAGGTACAAATTATTTCCTGCATGGATGATCGCGAAGAAAGCTTGCGCCGCCAGCTTGAAGAAATCAATCCTGCAATAGAAACATTAGGGGCGGCCGGTTTTTTTGGCACCCCGATGAACTATAAGGGAATTGACGACACCGTGAGAAAAATGCAGTGCCCTGTCATTGTAACGCCGTCACATAATGTTGATGAAATGCCCAGAAAAGGAACCGAACACGTTTTACAGGAACACACTATAGGATACCGTTTTTATAAAAAACTGGCCTATTTGATGAATCAATCACTACGACGCGGTCTGCTTTTGTCTCACGTAGTAATTGATACACTGGCACCCATTGTGTTTGTCGGTTTATTGGGCAGAATATTTTGGCCTAAGTATTATGTCTCAGTAAATAATCTATTGCGTCAAAGCATCGAAAAACCGGTACCTACTCAGTTGATGTTTACTGCTCCGGCAACCGATTCCGTTGCAACACCCGAGCAACCTCGCTTGGGTTTTACCGATCAAGAACAAGCCGATAAACTTTCCGTATTTATGCGCACCACCGGTTTATCTTATGGATTTGCTCCCATTGTCTGTTTGATCGGTCATGGCTCAACCAATCAAAATAATCCGCATGCATTTGGTTACAATTGCGGCGCATGTAGCGGCAAACGCGGCGGCCCCAATGCACGGCTGTTCGCCGCCATGGCAAATCGGCCGGAAGTCAGAACACTGCTCAAAGAACGGGGAATCAATATTCCCAGCGACACTTGGTTTGTCGGTGCTGAACACGATACGTGCAGTGACGAATTTTTCTGGTTTGATCTTGAGGATATGCCTCAAAACAAGCTACCCGCTTTTGACGCATTCAAAAACGACTTGATAAAAGCGAGCAAAATCTCTGCGCATGAACGTTGCCGCCGTTTCGCATCAGCCAACAATCCCAAAACACCGGAAGAAGGCAAAGAGCACGTATATTTGCGTGCAAATGATTTCTCTCAAGCCTTCCCGGAATATAACCATGCCACGATTGCTGCGGCAATTGTTGGCCGTCGCTCGGTATCGCAAGGAACATTTCTGGATCGGCGCGTTTTTCTTATTTCCTATGATCCGACACAGGATGCGGATGGTAAATTACTGGAAAATTTATTATTGGCAGTGGGCCCAGTTGGTTCCGGTATCAATCTGGAATATTACTTCTCCACGATAAATAACGATCATTTCGGTTCCGGTTCCAAAGTCACGCACAATATTACAGGTATGTTTGGGGTGATTGAAGGCACAAGCAGCGATCTACGAACCGGCTTGACCAAACAAATGGTGGAAATTCATGAACCGTTGCGCCTGCAAGTTTTGGTTGAAGCGAAGACCGAGATACTCGGACAAATTTATGAGCGCCAGGCTATTATCCGGGAACTGGTAGGCGGCGGCTGGATTTTGCTCGGCGCGATTGATCCCGACAGCGGTGAAATATCGGTCTTTGAACGCGGTGTCGGATTTGTTCCCTGGCAAGCTGAAAAAAGGGAAATGTCAGAACTTGAATCATCAGTTGCTTATTATCAGAATATCAACGTGCCATTGCCACCCGTTCTGATTAAGCAACCTCATAGAACAGGAGTCTAGAATGGATTTTCTAGTCGCTTTCATTCCATTATTGCCCTTCATTGCCGCAGCAATCATTGGTTTTGGTAACTTGTTCAACTATATCGACGGCGTGCAAAGCGAGCGGATAACAGCAGTCATCGCCAAAAGCGCCATTACCTTGTCTTGCTTGCTGGCGATTGCTTTGCTCGCGGCTGATCTTATGGCGTTGAACTCCGGCATTTTTATTGTGGGACAATGGCTTAGCAGCGGAAATCTTAGCATTGAACTGAATTTCATCTCCACTGGATTCAGTGTCATAGTCGCCGCGCTATTTTCAATAATTCTTGCCGTCATTACTCACTTCTCGATGAACTATATCCATAGCGAAGCCGGATTCCACCGGTTTTATTTCGTTCTGAGCTTATTTTCATCGGGTATGCTTCTTCTGATATTGTCAGGCAATGCCGCCGGCACATTCATTGGCTGGGAAATCGCCGGATTATGTTCCTATCTGCTCATTTCTTTTGCCTATGACCGTCCTGTTGCTGCTATTAATGCCACTCGGGTTTTCGTAACTAACCGGATTGGCGATGCCGGCTTCATTCTTGGAATCGCACTTTCTTTCTATTTCTCAGGAACCATCGATTGGGTAAGGTTAAATGAAATCTCTGAAACGCTGGCAACACCGACAGTCACTGTCATCAGCTTGGCATTTGTTATTGCGGCAATTGCCAAGTCGGCGCAACTACCGTTTACCCCGTGGCTAGCTCGAGCGATGGAAGGACCTACCCCCTCCAGTGCCGTTTTTTATGGCGCAGTAATGATACATTCAGGCGTTTTTTTGGTGATCCTGCTGCACCCCATGATCGAAAAAGCGCCACTTGCGATGGCGCTGCTCGTTGTCGTCGGATTGTTCACGGCCATCTATAGCTTTATCGTCGGATTGACGCAAACCGATGTCAAAAGCTCAGTATGTTTTGCCATTTCTGGGCAATTGGGCCTCATGTTCCTGGAATGCGGATTGGGTCTGTGGGAATTGGCAACCTGGCATTTGTGCGCGCACGCCATTGTCAGATGCTATCAAGTATTAACCGCCCCATCGTTTCTCTTTTATGTGCATCGCAACCCCATGAAACTGGTAACGCCTTACATTGCCAATAAACGCTGGCTGTACATCGCTTCATTACAGCGCTTCTGGCTGGACCCTATTGCCGACAGAACACTGGTCAGACCGATCAATGGATTGGGTCATGATCTGGACCGATTTGATAAAAATATCATTGATCGCGCGATGGGTGCGCCGGTTTCAACAAACTATACCATCTCATCGTTGACGCAATTGGAAAAGAATCTCGACAAAAAGGCCCAGCATGAAATACAGGTTGAATTCGTTCGCGGTAGCGGGATGGTAGGAAAATTATTTGAGTGGATAGCAAACATAATGAGCTGGTTCGAGGATCGCTTGGTGCTGCGTGGCATCGGCATGGATATGGTCGGTATCGGCAGTAAGCTCGGGCAGGCAGCCATTACTTTTGAACAATTTATTCTCAAGCCGCGCTATCTGGTTTTGTTTGTATTCATTGTGTTAATGATTGCCGCTTCAATTTGAGGTATTAATGGACACTATAACAATGACCCTATGGTCGGAAACAATTTCTTTTCCAATTCTGTCAGTAATGACGGCAATCCCGCTGGTGACTATGCTGCTTGTGCTGTTAACACCCCCACCCGCTATCGTTCTCCGCCTTAGCTTTGCGGGCACGATATTGACTTTCCTGCTCGGTTTGTACCTTCTTGCGGTTTTTAACCCCGATCAACCGGGCATTCAGCTTTATGAAAAATATCAAGGCATGGGGTTGACCTATAGTGTCGGGGTGGATGGCACCAATATCCTGTTTATTCTGCTCACTACGCTTCTCGCGTTGCTGGCTTTGGTATACAACATGACTGCACGGCATGCGACAGACCGCATTCATGTCGCATGCTTGCTAGGTTATGAAGCAATTCTGATTGGTGCTTTTGCTGCCATGAATGCGATGCAATTTTGGCTCTGGTGTTTTCTTGAATTGGTTCCAGTCATTTTAATGACACTCAGAACTGGTTCCGGACAAAATCGGCGCTGGGTGGTTGCATTATTGTTGCAACATTGGGGAAGCGGATTGTTGATGGTACTTGCCGGTTTCTTGATGCTCGGATTTGGCATCATGCTGTCAACAGATGTACTGTCTTTTGATTGGCTGATCTTGAAAGAAAATAATGCTAATCTTGAATATGCCACGTTAATTTTTTTCCTATTATTATTCGGTTTTGCCATACGCATGCCTTTATTTCCCTTTCATGCCTGGCTGCCAGTACTTGCCGAACAAGGAACCGTCGCGAGCGCGGGAATTTTTCTGGTCAGCTTAAAACTGGGTATTTATGCTGTCATGCGATTCCTGATCCCTTTGCTTCCAGAGGTTGCGGAACAATGGGCCTGGTTTGTGGTAACACTAAGCTTGATCGGCATTTTTTACGGTGTCCTGCTGGCATTCATGCAGATCAATTTCCGCCGCCTGCTGGCTTTTGCCATCATCAGTCAGACCGGTTTGATTGTAATCGGTTTGTTTGACTTTAACAGCTATGCAATGGAAGGCAGTATCATCCTAGCCGTATCGTATGGCTTGGCAACTGCGGGGATTCTGCTGAGTCTCGGCATGATATACAAGCGCACGCATACTGCCTTTATTCCACGCTTGGGTGGCATGTTCGACACCAATACAGCGATAGCTTTCTTATTCGTGATCTGCGCGCTGAGTACCATGGTTATGCCGGGAACACCGGGTTTTGACGGTATTCATCTGTTACTTGAAGGTACGATAAAAGGCCAAGGATGGTTTGTCGCCATCGCGATTCTGTTTGGAAACGTTTTGGCAGTCGGGCTGTTGCTGCGTGCCTTCCAGCAAATATTTATTGCCGCACCGAAACGTTTTCAGGGAGCATTTACATACACGCACCATACCAGTTCGCAACCGTCGCCCAGAAACGAATGGATCATTGCCATCGTGATTTGCGGCTTACTGATTGCAACCGGTGTAAATACCTCACCTTGGTTGCATATCATCGATCAGAATCTCGAATCCATCCATAGTTCTCCCTCCAGCATGGGGGCCGCTCATCCGGATGCACTGACAACGCAGTCTATTATTTCAAAGGATCATTAGGATGATTGAAACCGATTTTCCATTGCTGAGCCTTATTATTGTTATCCCTTTATTGGGTGCTGTTCTGGCCGGTTCCATACGCAATATCGACATTTCTAAGCAAATTGCTTTTTTTATAGCTTTATTTACATTGCTGCTGACGATCTTTGCACTGCTCCTATTTGATGCAGATAAAAGTGAGTTTCAACTGGTTGAACGTCATCCTTGGATTCCAATCTTAAACATTGAGTATCTGGTTGGCGTTGATGGTATTTCGGTGTTATTTTTGCCCATGACGGCAATCGTAACGATCATCGCCATGCTGGCCTCATGGAACGCAATTTCCCACTCGTCGCGCTTTCACTTTGCATTGTTGCTGGCGCTCGAGGGCATCAGCATTGGCATCTATTGCGCGCTCGATACTGTGCTGTTTTTCCTGTTCTGGGAACTGACCTTGCCGCCATTCTTCTTCTTAATTGGATTGTGGGGTATTGGTTCACAACGCCGTAGCGCCGCCATGAAGTACACATTGTTCATGCTAGCCGGCGGCGTCACGTTGCTGCTCGCAATCATCGTGCTGGCGACCAACCATGCAACACAAGCAGGCGGTCAAATACCCAACGATCTATCTTTCAGTTTGCCTGTTTTACTAACGACCCCACTGCCGCATGATTTGCAAACACTGGTTTTCCTCTTGTTGTTGTTTGGCTTTGCAGTCAAGTCACCTTTGGTTCCACTGCATACCTGGCTTCCGACCGTGGCCATGGAGGGACCAGCGCATGTTGTTGCCATCCTGGTGGGTTTAAAGCTCGGTGTTTATGGCATTCTGCGTTTTACCATGCCGCTCGCGCCTGTCGCTGCGGTCGAGTTCAGTTGGGTTTTAAGCGTGATCGGCGCTTTTACACTGATTTATGGTGCCTTGATTGCCCTTCAGCAAACGAATCTGCGCCGTTTGCTGGCTTATGCCAGCATAAGCCATGTTGGCTTGGTGATGGTTGGTATTGCCTCACTTAACATGCAAGGATTTCAGGGTGCAGTTTTTCAATTGATTAATTTCACTTTTGTCGCCAGTTCGCTGATGTTGATTGCAGGTTTTATACAGCACCGCTTTGGAAGTACCGAAGCTGTTCACTTAGGCGGCCTTGCCAAGGTTATGCCAAAACTGACGTGCTTTTATTTTCTGTTTATGCTTGCCAGTATCGGTGTGCCTGGGACCAGTGGTTTCCCCGCGGAGCTGCTTATGATTGTTGGCGCATTAGGCACACATTCTGTATTGGGTGTGGCTGCCCTATTCGGTGCAATTCTCGGTGCCGCTTACATGCTTTCTTTCACGCGAAAAACATTTTTTGGGCCTATTGTTCATAACTATGTTAATCAGGCAATTGATTTGCAGCCGCGTGAAATAATTTTGTTGCTGATTCCCGCTCTGTTAATATTGTGGTTCGGTCTTTATCCTGATTACATACTTAATATCAATCAAGTTTCTTCGGAAGCGTGGTTATCAAGATTGATAACTAAAACACCATAATGACTTTGTTTTTGATTACTGAATTGGAGAGAAAATATGAGTAATATCCGCACAACAGGTATCGACTTTCTGCTTGATTTAAATGAACGGCACTCGCGTGCATTCATGGATTTATCTTCAGAACGTCGCAGATACAGAGGAGAACATCCAACTGAAATAGCAGCGCTTAAGTGTATGGATGGCAGATTACATTTACCGGTTATGACACAAACTGCACTTGGAATTATTCAGCCGTTTCGTAATCTTGGCGGTAAGTTTGATTTAGGTTGGCCGTTTTTTCAGGTCATAATCGAGCAGTGGGTTCAGTATTCAATCAGTCGCGGCAGACACTGTTTGGTTTTTGTAACTTACCATTATGCTCGCGGCGATACGCATCGCGGATGCAGAGGATTTAACTATGATACTAATGCTGCTAAGGATGCAGCGGTAAAACTGAAAGACCAATTTATACGTGTTTATGGTAAAGGCGCTGTGGTTCCAATTGTGTGCGGCATTGAAACGGATCTTGATGCCCTGATTCTGCACGGCGAAGATGAACATTCAGTAGTCGATTTGGCAAAAATTAAGCACTCTTCCCAACTGGAACTGGAAGAAATGCTATATTCGCTATACCCCTCAATTCCGGAAAGAATTGTGCGAGACATGATTCCTCTGGTTCGCGGCAATATCAGACATATTGCCGAAATCCGTCAATCCAACAGACCCATTGAAGAATCTGAGCATAAAGAATGGGTGTTGGGTGTGGGACGCGGTTTTGACTGGCTGCATGCCATTAATACCGCGTTTATCGTCGGTCCTTTTGATCCGAATCTGACTGTTGCGATTGAAACAGCGGCAAGACTCCTGAAAGGAAACATTGATGATGGCCGCGTCGACCCCAATGGCATCGTTCTGCTGACATCTGCGGCATACAGGGATGAGGCTGGCCCTGAATACCATTTAGCCAAAGAGAAGGCATTATTTCTCAGCAAGTTTGCTCATGATATTATAAAAGAAAGAGTGCCAGACTTAGTACCTCACTTGCAAATCCTTACCGGATTCACTGACATGGACACAAGAAAATTCGAGGTGATAGAACGCATAGATGCGGCACCTGTTAAGAAAGTTAAAACAGCATAACTTAGGGCCCATCAATAGTCATTGATTGATTTACCTAAGGAAGCGCTGAATAATTTAGTTCTAACATTCTGAACACAGAGAGGTAGATTTTTTGGCCTACTCGAAATGATATTTATCCAGCGCTTCCCTAAATTCCTCTTCTAGGTCCATTTCGAGGAAAAAATAAGGTAGCGGCACAAGCCGAGAAGCTGAAATTATTTGTCCTAGATGCAATAATTTTGAAAATGATAAGTATGCAAGTACAAATCAACGCTCCACTTTAGGCAACTGGAACGTAACCTGCAAGTCGATACATTTCAGTGGCGATAACTATTATTGACTGGATGCCTCCCTATCATTTTCATTTTGATTATTAATCGCTCCACTCGCCAATGCCATTCCTGCAGTTTGAACAACTTTTGTTAAAGTAGAGCGTGCTGCATGCATTCCCATTGCCAGATGGACCAATGTTTTTGGCGGGACAGATCGATTAATCAACAATGATATTAAACGAATAAAATCAACGCCACCATCTGGATAAACAGCACTCAATAAGGCATCAGGTGGAGAAAAATAAATCGGATCGACAATAGCACGTATAGCAATAAATGGAATTCCTGCATTGGCCGCCACTCTTGCAATGGCAGCGCTTTCCATGTCGGCCGCACAAGCACCGGTAGCCTCACCCAATGCAAGCTTTGCTTGCCTAGAGGTTAACGGTTCCGGGCATGATGCTAATGATCCGCCGACAATCGTCAAATGAGATGACAGCAATCGTTCCAGTTGATTCCGCCATTCCAAGTTCACGGGCAAATGTTCCCCATCAACAACTGATTCTGGCAATACTAAATCACCTGGAGTTAATTTGTCATCTAACGCAGCAGCGACACCAAAACTAACCAACGCATTTACTCCATATTCATGTAATTTTAGTGCGGCGCCATGTGCCGCGTTGCTCCCCATGCTACTTAAGCATAAACGGGTATTTTCTCCTAAATTCACAATACGGTAGATAGGAAAACGTAGATTCATAAAACAACTTGCTTCAGATTTAAGTGCTGAAACGACACCAATGACATTCACGCAGTCTTCTCCTTGATCAGCACACAACAATAATGTGTTGGGGTGGCATTAATTCAAACGCCTAGCCTTTTTAGCAGGCAGCTGGAAAACCATCTGCGTTGCCGCCGCGGTGATAAAAACAGGCTCAAAATGCTCATTTATTAAGCATAAACTACGCTTTCCACCTGTTTTTGCCTTGCATCGGTTGCCTCGGGAACGTTTTTCAGCCTGTTAAAGCCAGCTGATATCATACCATGCAGACCAAATGATTGTTTTAGGCTAACCCGCGCGGTTAACCTCCAGTTATCTTGTAAAAGTAGCGTATCAAATATCGAATCGTCAAAAACCAAATAGTTTTCTTAATTTTAATTTAATCTGTTACTATTAAAAATGTAAGTGGTGGTGGTGGTTTTGGTTATATTTTAATTAGTTGGGATGGTACTGTACATATACATAACGGATAAATACCATTACATTGATTATTATTTCTAGGAAAAGGAGAAGCATTATGGGATTCTTTGATTGGTTTTCAGTTAAAAGTAATAAAGATAATGCAGACGAAACTGGTGATAATGTTACAAGTGTACAAAATATTCAGGACAAAGATGAAGTCCATGCTGAATCGGGAACGGAAGATGAGCATGAGACAGAAGCGCCAAAAGCTGAAGAACTAAAACCCGCAGAAACAGATGCAGATGTGCGAGAAAATATACACAAAGATAACTAAATTTCAGATTAGGCTAGCAAAGACTTAAAAGTCTAAAATGAATATTAGATAAAAGTATCAGAATCTGCTGAAGAAGTAGCTATAGAGTCTGATACGAGGATAGATAATAAAAATTTGCTCTGCACGAGAGCACCATATTAAAGTCAAAAACACAATCCACACAATCGATAGGGCACCACTAAAAATTCAATGTTCTAAACAAAACGAGGCGCGAGTAAAAAATGGTTACGCAGTATATGATGATATGTAAGGAAACATTTTTCGTGCAACAAAGTGTTGTGACGTAATTTGGATTTTTAGAGGTGCCCTATCGTGCTCCCCCGTGACAAGACCACTGGGAACCGCAAATTTGAGACTCATGAGATTGAAAGCTGAGCAATTTGATGGAATAACCTCAAAAAATATCTTGGATTATTTCTCATCAGGCGGCTCGCAGTCAGCTAATCCGGATATTTCAAGAATTGCATCTGAATTGCTGCGAGAGAATACTTTTTCAGCCGCTTGTTGCCAAGGCAGCCAAATGTAGTTCAGATGCTCCCTGACAGCAATCTTTATCGGCATTATACCGGGCAAACACAAACCAAATACATGCTCGGTATTGATTTTTACATCCGGCGCATAGCGCCAGCGCCATTCTTCGTATATTTCATATTGATTCTCAACCTGCCAATCTGTTAAAGAATAATTGGCAGCGTTTAAGCCAGTTTCTTCAGAAACTTCACGTATTGCGGTTTGATACAGTGTCTCACCTGGATTCTGGCTTCCTGTAACCGACTGCCAGTAACCTGGATGATCCGTTCGCTCCAATAGTAGAACCTGTAGATCTGTCGTGTGGATAACAACCAGAACAGAAACCGGAATTTTATACATTACATAAAAGCAATTAACTACCCATTAACTGGCTTTGTTTCAGTTTGACGCAAGCGAATGTTTAGTTCTCTTAATTGCTTCTCATCCACAGTGCTAGGCGCGTGTGTTAACAAGCATTGTGCACGTTGTGTTTTGGGGAATGCAATCACATCACGAATCGACTCTGAGCCGGTCATCATGGTTAAAATACGATCCAAACCGAATGCAATGCCGCCATGTGGCGGAGCTCCATACTGCAATGCTTCCAACAGGAAGCCAAATTTTTCTTGTGCTTCCAGTTCTGAAATATTTAAAGCGCGGAAAACCTTGGATTGAACATCTTGACGATGAATCCGTACTGAACCGCCACCAATTTCAGAGCCATTTAGAACCATATCATAAGCTTTTGAGATTGCTTTGCCGGGATCTGTTTCCAAAAAATCCTCATGTCCATCGGCGGGTGATGTGAAGGGATGGTGTAACGCTTGCCAGCGGTTTTCCTCCTCATCCCGTTCAAACATAGGAAAATCAACAACCCACAACGGTTTCCAGCCTGATTCGGCGTGACCATGCTGATGACCAATTTTGATACGCAATGCGCCTAAGGATTCATTGACGACTTTGGTTTTATCCGCACCGAAGAATATCAAATCACCATTCTGTGCGTTAGTGCGCGCAAGAATTGTTTTAATGGTTTCTTCCGGCAGAAATTTCAGAATCGGCGATTGCAGCCCTTCCACACCATCGGCCAGATTATTTACTTTAATGTAAGCCAATCCTTTCGCGCCGTAGATCGCCACAAAACTGGTATAGTCATCAATTTCCTTGCGCGACAACTCCCCGCCTCTCGGCACACACAATGCAGCGACGCGGCCATCCGGTTTCTCCGCCGCTTCACGAAACACCTTGAAAGGAACATCTTTCATGATGTCGGTTAATTCGGTAAATTCTAATGGGACACGTAAATCCGGCTTATCCGAGCCATATTTAAACATCGCGTCTGCATAGGTCAACCGCGGGAATGGATTGGGTAAGTCGACATTATTTAAGGTCTTGAACAGGCCGCGTATCATTTCCTCCATCAAAGACATAATTTCATCGGCTGACAGGAAAGATGTTTCTATATCGATTTGCGTAAACTCCGGCTGCCGGTCAGCGCGCAAATCTTCATCGCGGAAACAACGTGTGATCTGATAATAACGATCAAATCCCGATACCATCAAGAGCTGCTTGAACAACTGCGGCGATTGCGGTAATGCAAAAAAATGACCGGCATTAACCCGTGACGGAACCAAATAGTCTCTCGCACCTTCCGGTGTGGATTTGGTCAACATCGGTGTTTCAATATCCAAAAACCCATGCTGATCCAAAAAAACCCGCACCGCCATCGCTACTTTATGGCGCAAACGAAGATTGGATTGCATCGCCGGACGGCGTAAATCCAGATAACGATGCTCCAATCGGACGACTTCACTAATATTGTCATCATCCATCAGAAAAGGGGGTGTCAGCAAGCTATTCAACACCTCTATCGCTGCGACCAGAATCTCAATCTCACCGCTGAATAAGGACGTATTGATCGTTCCTTCAGGGCGTCTTCTTACCTTACCTGTGATTTTCAACACAAATTCATTGCGTATTTTTTCTGCGGTTTGGAATGTTTCAACATTGTCAGGATCGCAAACGATCTGCACCAGACCTTCGCGATCGCGCAAATCGATGAATATCACGCCACCATGATCTCTGCGCCGATGGACCCAACCAAAAAGTGCCACTGATTGATCAAGATATTCGGCATTAATGGCGCCACAGTAATTTGTACGCATAATTCTGTTTATTAGTTTGAAGGTGAGATTACGATTCTTCGTTATTAGGTCGCAGGATATCGATATCTATGCGGCAAAAAATTGTTAGATTAGTATCAGTTGTTGCATGGCAGCGTAAGCGATATTTCTCGATCGACTAGTCAGCTGCTGCTGCGGTAGAAACCGGGCTACTTTCCTTAGTTGCGGCTGCCGCCGTATCCTGAGTGGCAGGTGCTGTTGACTGTACACTTTCTTTTGTAGCCGGCTTGGTATCTGTCTGCCTTACTTTATTATTCTTAAAGTCAGTGACATACCAACCGCTTCCTTTTAGCTGAAATCCAGCCGCGGAAATACGCTTCACATAATTACTGCTGCCGCAGACAGGACAAGCCGCAATGGGCGCATCACTAATCTTTTGCAAATGTTCTTTCTCGGCACCGCATGAATTGCAAAGATATTCATAAATAGGCATAGAGACCTCCAACAATCCAATAATGAGAAACCGGTCATTATACCTTAACCATCTTTATTTGATACGCATCTATGCCATTTCAGATATGTAGCTACGCTGAACACACAGGAATCAACAAATTTGTATCAAAATTACTGTCCAAAGACAGAGTGGCTTTAACCAAATATATAGAAATAAAATTACAGCACATACCGAGCCAAATCTTCGCTTTGCGCCAGATCCTTAAGGCGTGCATCAACATACGACGCATCAATTACAATGGTCTCACCACTGTGCTTGGTTGCATTATAAGAAATTTCTTCAAGTAATTTTTCCATGACGGTGTGCAAACGCCGGGCACCGATATTCTCAGTTTTACTGTTCACGGAATACGCAATCTCGGCCAGACGTTTAATCGCATCGCTGGAAAATTGCAATTGGATACCTTCTGTGGCCAAAAGCGCCTCATATTGACGAGTCAGGCATGCATCAGTATTGGTTAGAATCTGTTCAAAATCACTGACGCTCAGACTGGTTAGTTCTACACGAATGGGAAAGCGCCCCTGCAGCTCCGGAATGAGGTCAGAGGGTTTGGACATATGAAATGCGCCACTGGCTACAAATAGGATATGATCGGTTTTGATCATGCCGTATTTGGTTGATACTGTTGTACCTTCAACCAGAGGGAGCAAATCCCGTTGCACGCCCTGGCGTGAAACATCCGCACCTGCACCGCCTCCTGCGCGGCTGGCGATTTTGTCTATCTCATCCAGAAATACGATACCGTTCTGCTCCACATTCTGTATTGTTGTCAGCTTCAATTCTTCATCATTAATCATTTTCGCGGCTTCTTCTTCCAGGAGCATTTTTCTGGCTTCGCGAATCGTTAGCTTGCGGGTTTTCTTTTTATCTCCCGTCATATTCTGAAACATCCCTTGAATCTGCGATGTCAGGTCTTCCATTCCAGGCGGGGCAAAGATTTCCATATTGGCACGCGGTGCAGCCACTTCAATTTCAATCTCCTTGTCATCGAGCTCACCCTCGCGCAATTTCTTGCGAAACTTCTGCCGGGTTGCATTATTCTGATCCTCAGCTGTTGAATTCAAATCAAGATCTCTGGCCGCCGGTAGTAAAGCATCGAGGATTCGCTCTTCAGCACGGTCTTCCGCAAGCGGTTGTTTCTTTCTGGTTTCTCTCTCGCGCGACTCCTTAACTGCTGTTTCTGCCAGATCGCGAATAATCGAGTCGACATCCCGCCCCACATAACCAACTTCGGTAAACTTAGTGGCTTCAATTTTTATGAAGGGGGCATTGGCCAATTTTGCCAGACGACGTGCAATTTCAGTTTTCCCCACACCTGTCGGCCCGATCATCAGAATGTTCTTGGGCGTAATTTCTTGACGTAGCGGATCGGCAATTTGCTGCCTACGCCAACGATTTCTCAGCGCGATAGCTACAGCACGCTTTGCCGAATCCTGGCCGATAATATGTTTGTCCAGCTCATGGACAATTTCTTGCGGGGTCATTTGAGACATAAAGTTAATTCTGCAATAGATAAAATATGAACAGGGTTTCCGAATTACAGATCAAACAATTCGTTGCTCGATCCTTATAGTGATTAGTAATAAAAATGTGCGCTTGATAAGTAAAAAAAATAACTCAATCGATCGTTTCGATAACATGATCCTGGTTTGTATAAATACAGATATCACCTGCGATTGTAAGTGCCTTTTTCACAATCTCCTTGGGCAGCAAATCTGTATTTTCCAATAACGCACGGGCGGCAGCCAATGCAAAGAGCCGCCACTGCCAATGGCGGCGAGACCTAATTCCGGTTCGATCACATCGCCAGCACCGGTAATAATAAGCGTCGCATCCTCGTTAGCAACAACCAACATGGCTTCCAATCTACGCAAAATCCGGTCTGTGCGCCAGTCTTTAGCTAACTCTACAGCCGCGCGCATAATATGGCCATGATGCGCCTCCAGTTTGCCTTCAAATCGTTCGAACAGGGTAAAAGCATCGGCAGTACCACCGGCAAATCCGGCAAGGATTTTGTCATGATAAAGTCTGCGAACTTTGCGGGCACTGGATTTGGCCACAACAGCACCGAGTGTTACCTGACCATCACCACCCAATGCAACCTGACGGCCACGCCTTACTGAAACAATTGTTGTCATGGAATTTACTGAACGTATTACAAAAGCGCATTATAGCGTATAAAACATAGCCGATTCCGATTGAAAACTCTTTGCGCGCTCAATCTCTTTTTTTTGCCCGTGGATGCGTAGTATCGTAAACTTTTGTCAGATGCTGGAAATCAAGATGTGTATAGACTTGCGTGGAAGTAATATGCGCATGCCCCAGCATTTCCTGAACGGCACGCAAATCTCCGCTGGATTGCAGCAAATGGGAAGCAAAAGAATGCCGCAAAATATGCGGATGTACATTTTGATTGATGCCTTGCTGCCTGGCTCTGTTTTTCAGGCGGTAGCTGATGGTGCGAGCGCTAATCGCGTCGCCGCGCTGAGATAAAAAAAGCGCGGTTACCTCGGGTTTAATTATCAATACGCGCTGTTCAAGCCAGACTTTTAATGCTTGAATCGCGAAAGCACCGACTGGGACAATACGTTCCTTCCCGCCCTTTCCCAGAACTCTTACCGTTCCCTCCGCAAAATGGATATCTGCAGGCTTCAATTGTGCCAATTCTGCTAACCTTAAACCGGAAGAATAGAATAATTCGAACATGGCACTATCGCGCGCCATCAAAATGTCATCGGGCAAGAAAGTCAGTAGTTGTACAGCTTCATCAGGAGAAAGTGCATTGGGCAGTTTTTGTGGTGACTTGGGAACTCGCATTCCATTACAGGGATTGTGCTGATAGTGGTGTTTGCGGATCAAGTAATTGTAAAAGCTGCGCCATGCCGATAACATTCTAGTCAAACTTCTACCAGACAATCCTTTGCTATGGAGCTGCGCAATAACATGACGAATATTCAGAAATTGAACCTGTTCTAAATCGTCTTTATTTAAATGTTTAAACAGAACACGAATGTCGCGGGCGTAATTTTCACTGGTGAGTGGTGACAAACGCCGTTCATAAGTCAGATGATGGATAAATGCAGCGGCCAGTGATTCAGGTTTACTGCTCATTGGTTACGTGATCTTGAATTGCTTCACTGCTTACAGTTTCCGCTTGATCATAGCGAGTAATGGTGGTGCACACCAGTTCCCCTAACCGTTTTAAATGCAGCGTCCCCATTTCAGGATAAAATCTTTCTGCATCAGGACTGCCCAAAACAAGCAAACCAATGGTTTGTGTTGTATTCAATGGAATCATGGCGAATGAATTGAGGTGTTCAGCGCCTTCACCAAACCATTGCTTGATCTCATCCGCGATATGATTGCCGCAATAAGGTTGTGACAAACTTGCAGCAATGACATGAATATCTTCACTGATGGGCGTAAATTCGGTATAGGAATTCTCGCTGCAAGAGATATTCCAGACACGCATTGCCACAAGCGGAACTGCGAAATCTTCTTTTAGGCTGAAATACAACACATTAAAAAGCTCGTCCAAACTGGAAACGGAAAGCAATGCAATAGCCAACCGGTGCATTTTTTCACCAATAGCGTCATTTTCTTCACCAAAACTGATCAGTTCAAGTAATTTATCCTGTAATACGCGATTTCTTTCCCTTAATGAAATAACTTGCCGTTCATTCAGTGAAATCACTTTATCATCCTGCGGATGAGAAATTTGAATATCTGCCAGTAAATCAGCATATTCATTAAAGAATTGCGGGTGTTCCTGTAGATAGTGCGCGACTTCTTCCGGTTTCATCATTCTTCCTTAGTTGGTTACAAATTTATTTCACCTTCAAACACTGTAACTGCCGGGCCGGTCATCCATACGGGGGTATCCTCCCCCTGCCAGCTTATTGTCAACTCACCGCCACGTGTGCTGACAGTTACCTGATTATCCAGCAAACCCAGATTAATGCCCGCAACGACTGCTGCGCAGGCGCCTGTGCCGCACGCCAGTGTTTCACCAGCGCCACGCTCAAAAACCCGTAACTTGATATGGTTACGGTCAATTACCTGCATGTAGCCAACATTTACTCTTTTGGGAAAACGCGGGTGCGTCTCTATAAAGGCGCCTTCCGTCTCTACCGGCGCACTTTCAATTTCCCGCACCACCCGCACAGCATGCGGATTACCTATCGACAAGGCGCTTATTGTAACTGGCTTATCCGGCATTTCAAGCAGATAAGTCAAAGCAGTTTTCTCAGCGAAAAAAGGAATTGCTTCCGGCTCGAATTGGGGTTTTCCCATATTGACCGTAACATTTCCATTGATTTCCAGTTTTGGAGATATTACGCCGCTCAGTGTTTCGATGCGAATTTCATTTTTTTGTGTCAAGCCATGGTCGTGAACATAGCGGACGAAACAGCGTGCGCCGTTGCCGCATTGCTCAACTTCACTACCATCGGCATTGAAGATACGATAACGGAAATCAGCCTGACCGGCAGCTTTTTCAACGAGTAATAACTGATCGCAGCCGATGCCGAAATGTCGATCGGCGAGCAAACGAATCTGTTGTTGATCAAGGTTTATCGATTGGTTAATGCCGTCCAAGACGACAAAATCATTGCCCAAACCCTGCATTTTGGTAAATTTCAGCTTCATGGATTAAATATTCCAGCGATTCAGTTTTGTTAAAAAAGGTCTAATTTTGTTAGACAACACTCATGGCTCCACAATCTTATTACTAACATAATCAGTAGATTACCGCTCGTCCTGTCGAAGGACTTAATCAGAATTTCCTTAAAGTCATCAAATAATCATTCATGACGAAACTACCCCGATATCTATACTACTATCCATCCGTGATTTCAAATCCATGATGCTGATAGGCTGAAACAACCGTCTGGAGTCATGTTTGTTGGCCGCCAGGATCAATAATTGGAAGTTATTTCCCTGCATTATATCGATGGCATCGGTCACCAGCATAGTGCCATACCCTTTATGATGATAATCTGAATGAATATATAGTCTCTCAATTTTAAGCTTTTCCGGTCTGTTCGTGCACATACAACTGTTCGGCAATCAATCAAAGTAGTAACTTTCTCTTGACCCGCCTTCTAACAACCCTTATTTTATTAATCGCATCATCAACTCTGAGATATTTTTGCATATTTCGATTTGGCAGCCCGTTGAATTGCTCCCTGCATTGCCGCTACAGTGTTAGAAACAAGCTCAAAATGCTCTTTAATCATGCATAATGCCCTTCCTCGCGCGCTCTACCCTTGCATCAGCTACCGCATGAACATATTTCAATGGCCTGCTAAGCATAAATCAAAATCACATGAAATCAACCAAAAGTGACTTACCTATTTAACGACCCTACAAAATTTGCGAATGAATTAGTTGAAGGCCTCGTGGCAGCACATTCCAGCCGATTATTTCGTGTGGATGGCGGTGTTATCCGCCGGCATAAGGCCAAGCCCGGTCAGGTTGTGTTGGTTATCGGCGGCGGCTCGGGTCACTACCCGGCGTTTGGTGGTTTTGTTGGTTCCGGGATGGCTCATGGTGCCGCGATGGGAAACATCTTCGCGGCACCATCGGCGCAGCAGATTTGTAACGTCGCACAGACTGTGAATGCCGGAGGCGGCATTCTATTTTGCTATGGGAATTATGCAGGCGATGTCCTCAATTTCAATCAAGCGCAAGAACGCCTCCGCGCTTTGGGCGTTGACGTGCGCACCGTGGTTGTAACCGATGACACCGCATCGGCGCCCTTCTCTGAAAAACATAAACGACGCGGTATCGCCGGCACTTTGCCTGTTTTCAAAGCGGCAGCTGTCGCTGCCGCTTCGGGAAAATCGCTCGATGATGTCTTCCGCATTGCCACCGCAGCAAATGATCGTGTCCGCACGTTGGGTGTTGCATTCTCTGGCTGCACCCTCCCGGGTGCCGAGAAGCCGCTTTTCGAGGTCGAAATCGGAAAAATGGAAGTCGGAATGGGCATCCATGGCGAACCTGGACTTTATCGCCTAAACGCAACAACTGCAGATGGCTTAGCAGCACTTTTGGTCGACAAGCTGCTTGCAGAAATTCCTGCGGTGATCAGTAGCCCTAAAGGTGCTCGTATCGGCGTTATATTCAACGGCCTTGGCGCCATTAAGTACGAAGAATTGTTTGTAGTTTATCGTAAGATTGATCAATTGCTTTCCGCACGCGGATTGATCATTGTCGAACCGGAAGTGGGTGAATTGATCACGAGCTTCGACATGGCGGGTGTTTCGCTCACGTTATTTTGGATGAACGATGAACTCGAGCAAACTTGGATTGCAGCAGCAGATGCTCCAGCATTTCGTCGAGGGAATGTCACGCCATCCTCTGGGGAAGCGGTCGATACCACGGCACTAAAAAACCCACACCAGTTAAACACCGGTTCCAAGCAATCGCAAGCAGTTGCGGCGGTTGTATTCGCAGCATTCGAAGCTGCCTGGCAAGTGATCGACAAGAATCAAGACGAACTCGGACGCTTAGATGCGATTGCCGGAGATGGCGATCATGGCATCGGGATGCACCGCGGACTCACTGCGGCAGTCACCGCGGCTAAAGAAGCACTCGTTGCCAAGGCTGGCGCAGGAACGTTGCTCAAGGTTTCCGGCGATGCTTGGTCCGACCAGGCAGGCGGTACATCCGGTGCGTTGTGGGGGGTTATTCTTCGTGAATTGGGTGACGTCCTCGGTGACGAAGCTAGGCCGAGTACCTCAGCAATTGCCGCTGGCACTGCTGCCGCGCTTCGCGGGGTAACCGATCTTGGCAAAGCACAAACAGGCGACAAAACCATGATCGATGTTCTCCACCCATTTGCCGCTGCGCTTGCTTGTGGAGCATCCCGTGGACTCTCGATTCCAGATGCCTGGGCAGCTGCAACAATTATCGCCGATGAAGCGGCACAGGCCACTGCACACCTACTGCCCAAAATTGGCCGCGCGCGCCCTCATGCCGAAAAAAGCATTGGTTCACCTGATCCTGGCGCTATTTCAATGGCCTTGATCATTCGATCGGTTGGGGAAGTACTTACAGAGCGCTGTTCTTGAACCCATCCAATTTCAACCAGCACATTTTTCGCACACCGGCAGCTGAAACGATTTAAGGAATCTTTAATTAACAGACTCGGGACGAACGGCAATATACCGATTACATTCTTGGCTAACTTGTCGGACCATGAATGTAATCAACTTAATCAGAGCTTCCTTAGTATCAACAACACAAAATAAACCAGTAAGAATCCTCTATTTATTAACTATCTTCATCGCTTGCTATGTAACAATCCACTCTGCTTAATATGCACTACCGTGCCAGCCTGATTGTCACCCATTTGACAATCAGGCAGATGCCTTGCAGTATTGGCAATGTTCAAACTCAGAAAGTGAACATCGTCTTGTCATGTGTGTCTCGTAAAAAATAAGGATACTTCAAGCAAATGAACGTAAACATTCACCCCGTCATCCTTTCCGGTGGAAGTGGCACCCGGTTGTGGCCGCTTTCGCGCGCCAATTATCCCAAACAACTGTTACCGCTCGTTGGAAAAGAAACCATGTTGCAGGCTACACTCGCCCGGGCAGCCGCACTATCGAATACGCAGGCGCCGATTATTGTATGTAATACTGAACATCGTTTTTTGATCCAGGAGCAATGTGAAGCGATAAAAATCAAGCCGGAAGCGATTTATCTTGAATCGGCCGGACGCAATACCGCACCGGCCATTGCGCTTGCTGCATTTCATCTGTCACAGATCGATGAAAATGCCTTGATGATCGTTTTGCCAGCCGATCATGTCATTGACGATCAAGTTGCCTTTGCACAAGCAGTGGAAACAGCGAAAGTGGCAGCTCAAGAAGACTATTTGGTGACTTTTGGTGTCGTGCCATCTGCACCGGAAACAGGTTATGGGTATATTAAAGCTGGCACAGCACTCTCGTTTGCTACGCCCATTGCACTGGCTGCTTATCAAGTTCAATCTTTTTTTGAGAAACCTAACCGGGAAACCGCTACGGCATATCTGCAGGAAGGCGGTTATACGTGGAATAGTGGCATGTTCGTTTTTACTGCCAAAAATTATCTGCAAGAATTACAGCGGCATCGACCGGATATCTTTGCTGCCGTTCAAAAGGCTTGGCAAGAAAAAACGACGGACCTGGGCTTTATCCTTCCCGGTAAGGATGCATTTACGGCTTCTCCATCGGATTCGATTGACTATGCCATCATGCAGGTAACCGATCGTGCCGCCGTGGTACCCGCACAGTTCGGCTGGAGCGATGTCGGATCCTGGGATTCCCTATGGCAGATTGCACCGAAGGATGGCAATGGCAACGTCACCAGCGGCGACACACTCGTTTTTGATACCCAAAAAAGCTATATCCGTGCCGAAAACCGCCTGGTCGCCGTAATCGGACTCGACGATGTCATTGTCATCGAAACAGCCGATGCCGTGCTGGTAATGCATAAAAGTAAAGCACAACATCTCAAAACTGCGATACAGCAACTCGAATCCAGTCAGCGCAAGGAACATCTCGATCATCTGCGAGTCCATCGCCCTTGGGGCTGGTATGAGGGAATCGACAAAGGGGAACGTTTTCAAGTCAAGCGAATCATGGTAAAACCGGGAGAAAGGCTGTCACTTCAAATGCATCACCATAGAGCGGAACATTGGGTAGTCGTCAGCGGCACCGCAAAAGTCACTGTAGAAAATCAAGAAACCTTGTTTACAGAAAACCAATCGACGTACATCCCGCTTGGCAAATCGCATCGTCTCGAGAATCCCGGGAAAATTCCTTTGCACTTGATAGAGGTTCAGTCAGGAACCTATCTGGGCGAAGACGATATCGTACGATTTGAGGATTCTTACGGGCGCACCATTTAACTTGAAAAACCCAGTTCCTATGATTTTATAAAAATAACTTTCTAATCCATACCTCCAGTCTTCGGGTAGCGATGACATCATCACGGTTATAACGCAGTATTTCCGTTTTCAGTTTTTGTTTCTCAGCTAAATCTGTTTCTAAGCGAAAACGATTGAATTGCACAACTGACCATTGCGATCCGGATTCTTCATTTTCCCATTGAAAATTGACCAGATCCGGATGTTTGCAGATATCCTTGAGACCATATCCCTGCAGCGGCAACACCAGACAATCCAGAACCGGATTCTGCATATCAAATAGCGGACTATCGTCACCAAGCAGCCAGGTCACAGTGGGATGATTTTTCATCGCATAGCGTTCGGCATATTGCCTGATAGTGGCTTTTTCGTGATTCGAATAATGTGCAAGTACCAGTGGAGAATAGTTCGAACGGTATTCTTCAATTTTCTGCAAGAAACCGAGCCAGCCATCGTAATCACCGGTTTCATCATCGGTCCACACATAGTCAAAGTTCTCTCGGGTATATGCGGGCACCAAAAACCCCCAAAGATAAACATGGCGTTCACGGTCTGGTGTTAAGGGATTGTCTTCAATATCGAAATGAATCCAGGTGCCCTCCGGCAAAGCAGCTTTATTCAACTGAAATACCTTACCGCTTAGAAACGAGCCGGCTTGCAGGATGGCGCGGTGTTTTCTTTTATTACCTTTGAGATAAGGCACATCCGGTATGGATTCGACTGTGCTCATGGCAAGCTGGGAGATTGTTGAAATACCCGCTTCCGCCAAATGTTCTGCGGCCTTACCGTGAATGCCATAAAGCAACGAGATGTCTTCCTTTGCTTCGAAATCCGGACGGCAATGGGCATCATACGGACAAATCCGGCATTTGCTGTGGCTATAACGAACCGCCGGTTGTTGCGGGAGATCAAGCAACGCTCTCATTCCGGTTATAAATTCATCGACTACTGGGTCGACCTCATCACCAAGCGTTGCTGTGCGGCCATCTCCGAGAAAAACCATTGCAGGTAATTCATTTCGCAGCAAACGGCGATATATTCCCAGCTGAATCTGAATTGCTTTTTTTATTTTCACTGAGTGAAAGCTTGGCATCAGCAGGCTGATATTCACCACTTTCATGACGAATCAAAAAATCGGGATAACCCACCAAACCTTGTTGCTCATCTACCAGCCGTCCTTGGTAAATGACCGGTGCGCCTTGTTGCATCAAAACTTGGGTATGATCGAAGGAAATTGCTTGAATCACTGGATACTGGCTTTCCAGCCTAGCCAGCATAGCGGCCTCATGCGCTAGCCCTAGATCGCTGAGTAACTGATTAAATGCATCAGGTTCATAGACAGTGGTGGATTGATGCTTATCCAGCCAGGCACGCCGGATGCATGCGATCCACGCGGCAGCATCACTGGGTTTGATCAGAGTTTGGGTAGATTGGCTGGCAGTCATGGCTTTATTCAAAAGCCTCAAAATAAAACTGCCTATTTTAGCGGATTTAACTGATGCGCATTCGCCGGATACCTGCGACGGCAATTACCATATCAGCATCCTGCCGGTTAGCTACGACTAACTGTAGACACTTTCTTTGAATTGCTGTTGAATCAATTCAACTTTCTGCTGGTTCTCAATCAAAGCATATACACAATCACTGTCCAGTTTCTCGCCGACAAGCTGTTTGAGCATGTTAAATGCTCTTTCATTGCTCCAAGCTTCCTTATAAGGACGGCTGGAAGTGAGTGCGTCAAATACATCAGCAACCGCAATAATACGCGCTTCGAGCGGGATTTCATCGTTCACCTTGCCAACTGGATAACCGCTGCCGTTAATAGCCTCATGATGAAATTCAGCGATATTTCTTAAAATATCAATATTACTGAGATTACCAAAACCAAAATTTGCAACAATATCATCAATCATTTTCCTGCCTTTCCTTGCATGCGTATTCATGATCGATCGCTCTTCCTCACTTAACGGTCCCGGCTTTAGTAGAATGCTATCCGGTATTGAGATCTTTCCAATATCATGAAGCGGCGAAAACATAAATATATGTTCAATATACGCATCATTCAGATCATACTGATCGGCAAGCGATTCGGCGATGATGCGGCTATAGCGTGACATTCGATCCAAATGACTACCCGTTTCAGGATCGCGCAAATGGGTAATACCACTGGTTGTTTTTAGTGCTGCACTCATAACTTTTAACGTGGAGAGTTCGTGCACGACCATCAGTGCGATCAAATGCCCATAAATATCGAGGATACTTAAAACATTCTCTGTAAACACGTCGCTTTCATGTGAATTGAAAAATAAAAATCCAACAAACTCACCGCTATGAAAAATTGGCATGGTGTAGCTCGCTGCATAGCCTTGGCGTCCGATCCTTTGCGTGTGCTCATTCGTGCCATTTTCAAAAGTAACCAAATTGTTGACAACCCGCGGCAAACCTTTAGCCAGAATCTCCTTTAATGATGGCGCATTATCCAAGGGTGCTTGATAATGAATCAATGGTTTGTCTTCTCCGCTACTGTCCATATAAGTTTTCAAAATCCGTGTTTTAGTATCGTACAGTGCAATAGCGATACGTGAAATAAATGAAAATTTATCCTGAACAGAATGGTGTGCGCTGACAATCTTGTCTCTTAACGGCAATGGCTTATTGAGATCGTCAAGCAGGTCGTAATGATCAAACATAGTTCCAGTCTCAAGAGAGAAAAATAACATAACGGCCATACCGGACTTGGGTTTGAATTTATTTAAAACTGGACAGATCATTTGCTACAAACCCGGACAGTTTATTTGTCCTCTACACAGAGCTATCAAGCACTTGACAAACCAACGTTTTCAACGTAGATTTCAGCGGCTGCAAATAGACTGGCGTGATTGGTTTAATTGCAACAACTAATGAGATGGGTTCTCCTTTGCAATCCAGCTAACAAATCCAGATCATGGTTGAGTATCTCTAACACCTCAGTATAAATCCTCCAGAATAATATTATGTGACAGTCAATACATATAATATTTCTGGAGGTGCCTTTTGAAAACCAACCTTCCAATACACTTGAAGCACTTACGCACAAAATTCGCGTGTAAGCAAAAATTCCAAAGCACAGCTCCGTGGAAATAAAAATATAAAGCTTCTTGATTGATGCGCTTAAGCACAATTAAGATCAGATAGAAAACATGACCGAGAGATAAAATTCGTCACCTTCATGATTGGTCAAAATAACGCCCGATAAAACAAAAGAACGCGAGATCTTGTTGCTGATTAACGTATACAAAAAGTGCACCAGTTACCCCCACCACGCCGCTTCTCCTAAGACAGAACCCGCAAATCATGATTTCAGTTAACACTTTTGCAATTTTTCTCCCAATTGAACCACTGCCGAATTGGGCTGAAGCACTGCGGATCGTTAAGCAAGATGAAATATTTCAATATTAGCAACACCATTTAGCCGTATGACGCACACATGAAAGATTGGCTGCATCATCTTCATCCGTTTAAAACTGCAGAGGCTCGTCGCCTTGCAATCTTATTTGCTATCGTCTATTTCGCTCAGGGCATGTCCGCACTGCCCATCCAGGTGATCGCCATTAGCTTCAAAGATCATGGCTTGGAGGCTGATGACGTCGCGACTTTTTTTCTTCTTGCGTCGATTCCATGGTTCATTAACAGGCCGTTGAAAAACTATCTGCGTTGCCGCTGCGGTGTTAAAAACAGGCTCAAAATGCTCATTTATTACGCATAAACTGCGCTTTTTCGCCTGTTTTTGCCTTGCATCGGCTGCCTCGAAAACGTTTTTCAACGGCCTGTTAAACCACTCTACGGATTGATCTCAGACTTCCTTCCGTTGTTCGGCCAACGGCGCAAGAGCTATCTACTGCTGACCTCTGCGCTCGCCTGTATGGCAGGATTGACCGCCGGGTTTTCGTCACATTATACCTACTGGGAACTTGCCATTCTCTATACGGCGATGGGACTGGGTCTGGCTTATAACGATGTGCTGACCGATGCGTTGATGGTAGAGAATGGCAAATCACAAGGACTCACCGGGGCTTTCCAATCGGTGCAATGGACCGCAGTCACCGCCGCATCAATTATCGTGGGACTGCTGGGCGGATATTTTGCCGAGTACAGGAACCTGCAAGCCGCTTTTGCCGTTGCAGCGATATTTCCTTTTATCGTACTGCTGATGACTGTATTTTTCGTGCGCGAAAAACAGGTCGATCCAAAAAATAACGGATTCAAGGAAATTTGGGCAGCACTGCGGGAAGGATTTGGGGAGCGTTCGGTATGGCTGGTAGCCGGATTTATCTTTTTGTTCAATTTTAGTCCGTCCTTCGGCCCGGCGTTCCTCTACTACCAAACCGATGTCCTCGGCTTTAGCCAACAGTACATCGGCATCCTGAGCTCAGTCGGTGCGGCGACTAGCATCGCTGGCGCGTTCATCTATGCCCCCTTGTCGCGAGCAATGCCGCTGCGCCACTTGATCAATTTTGCCATCGGCTTATCGGTAATAACCTTGCTGACTTACCTGGCTTATCGCGGTGAAACTTCCGCACTGTTCATTCATGTCATCTGGGGCATCACCGGTATGATCACTACTCTGGCATTTCTGGATCTTGCTGCGAGAGCATGCCCCAAGCGTGCAGAAGCCACCTTCTTTGCATTACTTATGTCCATTTTCAATCTCGGTACGCTGGCTTCACAGAACGTCGGCGCACACTTGTACACAGAACTCGGCGAAGGACCGTTTGCATACACTTGGCTGGTAATCATTTCCACGCTCGCAACGGCTGCAATCTGGCTGCTCGTTCCGCTGGTGCACATCGAACGCATCGAGTCGCACGCACGCCATCGTTAGAACTTTCCCCTGAATTGCTGACCTCACCATTTCGCGCTGAGGATACGCAACTTCGTCATAAGCAAAATTTATTTTGAACACTATGTTACCAAGCGCACAGAAGCGCAATCCCTTCTTCATTAAAATGGCTGCATCACACGTAGAGTATTAATGTGACTCGTAGCATACGAACCGATCCCGATTCGTTTTTAGATGTTTCAACTTAATATGAGGAATTCATCATGAATAAAGATCAAGTGAAAGGCGGAGCAAAAGACATCGCTGGAAAAATTCAGGAAGAAGCCGGAAAACTGGTTGGTAGCAAAGAGCAGCAAGCCAAAGGACTGGAAAAGCAGGTCGAAGGAAAAATACAGAAAGGTGTTGGCGATTTGAAAGAAACCGTCAAGAAAGCATAACAAAATCAGCCGCGCATACACCAAGGCCGTTTTTAGTGTGCGCGGCAAAACCGCGTAAAGTATCGATAGTACATTTCTGCTTCGTCTTCAGGGAAAGTTTACCAATGATTCCTCGGATATCGCGTGCAGTATCTCGGCAGATGCCTGCTTCCAAGCTTTCATTACCACACACAGCACTTAAGCACCATCGCCCTAATCAATAATCGCTCTGCTCTAACATCATGCTGTTCTGTCAGCCCGGAGTCATAAGCAATTAATTCAATTCTGGAGAAAAAATCATGAATATCAAAAACAAATTCAGTATCTTAACTATTTCGCTTGCCGTCGGCTTGTCTAGCGCAGCCTACGGACAGGAAAAATACCAAGAGCATCAGACTAAGCCAGACACCTCAGTAGGAACAGAAATCAACGACAGCGTCATCACCACAAAAGTTAAATCCGCCCTGCTCAAAGACACCGGTTTGGAAAGCCTGGATATTAAAGTCGAAACCCGCAAAGGCGAAGTTCAGCTGAGCGGTTTTGTGCACAGCCAAAGTCAAATTGATCGTGCCGTTATGATTGCCCAGAAGGTTGAAGGCGTCAAACAGGTTGATAACAAAATAGACATCGAGGCTAAAGATACCAGTGTAGGCGACAAGATTAATGACGGCGTCATTACGACCAAGGTAAAAGCCTCGCTTTTCAGCGACTCTATCATCGAGAGCTCTGATATCAGCGTAGTGACACGAGATGGGGAAGTCCAACTCAGTGGATTTGTAGATAACCAAGCTCAAATAGACCGAGCGTTCGAACTCGCAGGAAAAGTCGCTGGCGTAAAAAGAGTGCTCAACGAAATGAGCATCAAGAAGTAAAAACACTGCTTCCCTTGTATTCAGATCGTTTGTCGTTCCTGAATCTAGAGAAGAGGTAGATAAACCACCTCACAGCAAGCTGATGGGGGGTTTATCTAGGGCACCCTTACTATCAAAAATATGCCTGTAATATGCAACTTTCCGATAATCGGGCCAGCTGATAACAGTCAAAAAAACGGGCGGCATTCCTTCTAAACCACAGAGACTACAGAAAACATTGGGTTTCTAGTCCAACACAGACTTAGAAAAAATCGATGGTACCTGTTTCTTTTTTCTCAACAATGTGCCCGCTTTCCAAAAGACTTTCATAAAAATGCAGTTGGTTTTTCCCATTGTTTTTCGCGTGATAGAGCGCTTGATCTGCACGTCCAATAATTTCAGATGCGAGGTGGTGAGTTTCGCTAATCAAAGTAGCACCCATACTAATCGTGACCGTATTGATTTGCGGAAAGCGATATTCTTCAATTTTTTTCCGAAAACGCTCCAGTGCTTTAGCAGCTTCCGCTTGATCTGGGACATAAAAAATGACTACAAACTCTTCTCCGCCGAAACGAAATAATAAATCCTTTGCGCGGAAATTTTGTTTCATTACATAGGATAATAGTAATAGAACTTCATCGCCCATAATATGACCAAACCGGTCGTTGATAGACTTAAAATCATCAATATCAATAATAGCGAGACAAAATTCTTCTGTTCCTGTTTTAGGTCTTCTCCGGTTTTGCTCATCCCCATTAGGCTGTTGGCTAATATCCGAATTTAAAGTAAGCGAGCTGATTTTATTGATATTCGCTTCAAAAGTTTGGCGGTTCAGCAAACCCGTCAACTTATCTTTCTGGCTCTCATCCAACAGGCTGCGAAAGTTATGGGTGATACTCAACAAGCTAGTGATAATGAGCATTTCTCCTTCGGTTAATGAATGAGAAAGCTCAAAAGATAGCAAGCTTTCAATTTTGTTGGCGGCAAAGATTGGATAAACAACTAAGTATTGATCCCCCTGTTGCTGAATATAGGGTTTTTTTGTTGTCTCTACCCACAACTGTGCCGATTTGATCTCCTCAGGAATCACGATTTCAGAGGTATATATCTCTTGCGACTCTGAAAACTGTCTTTTATTATCGTCTTGAAACAAGTTGGTTGAATGCGTAGACAACCAGCATGTCGTGTTGGTTTGACTGAGCCTGTACATGGCTATCTGATTAATTTTTAATAGCTCAGCCAATGTTTTTAACAAACTAGTCTCGAATAACTCGACATCTCGAATGGTGGTTAATGATACTAATCGATTCAGCAGAGAAGGCGGTCCGGCATCTTGTTTATTAATCATATGTAGGATTTAGATGACAAGGCAATTTCGTGATTATAGCCGCATTACTTAATCGAGAGCACTGTAAGTTCATTTAACAGGTCGTTGAGAAGCGTATTCGCGGCAGTCGACACAAGGCAAAAATAG
The DNA here is from genome assembly GCA_016708955.1 of Nitrosomonas sp. Classification (GTDB taxonomy): domain Bacteria; phylum Pseudomonadota; class Gammaproteobacteria; order Burkholderiales; family Nitrosomonadaceae; genus Nitrosomonas. Next base: position 3,543 of record JADJES010000016.1, on the reverse strand, counting down.
GTGAAAAAACGCAGTTTATGCGCGATAAATGAACTTTCTGAGCTTGTTTTTAATACCGCAGCGCAACACAGATAGTTTTTCAACAGCCTGCTAAATGGTTTGTATAAACGCGCAATCAGAATCTCCTGATCAAAACGCAACGATGCAGTAGACGCTTGGAAAAACTGATGGTATATGATAGAAAACACAGTCAAAAACAAACCGGACACAGCAAATATCCGGGTTAAGTCGCAGAAATTAATTAAGGATTAAGATCATGCATGTAACCATCGTCACTGTTTCAGTCAAACCGGAAAAAGTAGAAGCATTCAAGGAAGCCTGCCGGTTAAACCACGAAAACTCGATTCGCGAACCGGGTAACGTTCGTTTTGATATTCTGCAATCCGCAGATGATCCAGCAAAGTTTGTGTTTTACGAAGCCTATAAAACCCAACAGGATGCCGCTACACATAAAGAAACTGCGCATTATCTGGCATGGCGCGATACCGTGGCGGATTGGATGGTTGAACCGCGCAAAGGTGTCGCCTATCAAGGCCTATATCCGATCGTAAACAGCTAATGGCCAATTTCTCCGTCGCCCGATTGCCACGCATCGAATTTGGCGCAGGCAGCTTAAAAAAAGTACCGGATATTATTGCGGGCTATGGTTCGCGTATCCTACTGGTAACAGGATCCCGATCTTTTATTGACTCCAGCCACTGGCAGCCTTTTATCGATCAACTTCAGCAACGATCAATCCGTTGGCAGCAGTGCATGGTCGCCGACGAACCCTCCCCCGCTTTGATCGATGATCTCGTCAAAATTTATGCCAATGACACTTTTGATGCCGTGGCCGGAATCGGTGGCGGCAGTGCTCTCGATGCCGCCAAAGCGATTGCCGGATTACTGAAAGTACAGCGCTCCGTGATGGATTATCTCGAAGGTGTCGGCCCGGAATTGCCCTACGATGGTCCAGCTATCCCGTTCATCGCCGTACCCACCACCGCTGGCACCGGCAGCGAAGCGACCAAAAATGCCGTACTCAGCGTACAAGGCGAAAACGGTTTTAAGAAATCCTTCCGCCATGACAAACTGGTCGCCGAATATGCCATTGTCGATCCGGACTTACTTGCCAGTTGCCCGCCCAGTGTGATCGCCGCCAACGGCATGGACGCGTTAACGCAACTGCTGGAATCGTATGTTTCCCTCAAATCCAACGCATTCACCGATGCCTTGGCGATCAGCGGCCTGCAAGCCGCCCGCGATGCGCTGATCCCGCTCTATCGCCAAGAAGGAGAACTTGCACAACATCGCGAGAAAATGGCCTACGCCGCCCTGCTCTCCGGTATCACACTGGCGCAAGTTGGCCTGGGTTCGGTACATGGCTTGCATCCCATTAGGCGCTTTTTACCCGATCCCGCACGGTGCCGTCTGCGGCACCCTGGTCGCCTCCGCTACCCGAGTCAATATTCACAGTATGCTGACGCGGGAACCTGACAACAGAGCACTGGCAAAATACGTACAAGTCGCTGAAATTCTCTGCCAAAAAAATTTCTCAAAATCGGCAGCCGCTTTTACTGCTTTGATTGACCTGTTAGCAGATTGGACAAATGAACTTGCCTTACCACGCCTAGCCCATTATGGCCTGCAAGAATCCGGGTTCGACAAAGTCATCGCCAACTGCCGTGGCAGCAGCATGAAAACCAATCCCATCGTTCTGAAGGATGAAGAAATTAGGCAGATTTTGCTGGAACGTTTGTAACAATTAAAAGCCAAGTTAAATTGAATGATTATGGGTTTGTGCGGCATCAATTGCGACCTGTAACGCTACGGTATACAATCCGGCATGATAAAGACTTTCAAGCATAAAGGGCTTCACGCTTTCTTTACCACTGGCAGTTTATCTGGAATTCAGCCACACCATTCGGCAAAATTAAGAAGGCAATTAATAAGACTTGATCTTGCTAAAAACGCAAGCGATATGAATATTCCAGGTTGGAAATTACATACCTTAAGCGGCAGCCTTGCCGGTCATTACTCGGTAACGGTAAACGGGAATTGGCGAATGACTTTTGCTTTTGAAGGCGAAGATGCCATTCTGGTTGACTATCAAGACTGAAGTTTCACCGTTTTGCACTAAACTTTACATTTTCCCTTAAGCAACCATACGCAATAATGCATCGATAAAAGAATTAAGAATGGGTTTATCTGGTTTAGGGCAAAAGCTAACAAAATCCTTATTGAGCGCAGCCTGAGTAATCAGTTTTCTGACATCGGAAAAGGCAAAGTGACTTCGATTGTTAACAGCGTAACAACGCTGCGGTGTTTTATCAAGGTGATCGGCATAAATCCAGGTTACGGTGGCGGCCATCATGCAGAAGTTGAGATGGTTGGTAACGGCATGGTAGTTTCGAGTTTGGCTTTTGAGCTACCGATTTCCTGCTTGATCTCTTTTGGAAAGCGGCTTCGATTTTCCAGCGTGCGCCGTAGTATTCGATAATCTGCTCGACGGTGAGATCGAGATCGGTGGTAAAGAGTGCGACCCATTGTGATCTTCGATAGATCCAAACAACGCGCACGGCACATTTGAGTGTTTTCAACATCATGATGTTGTCAAAGGCCAGAACATCGCGTTGTTTGCCGTAGAGGTTAACCGAATAAGTGGTAGCGCGTTCATGGAATTCATTGGCCAGCGTTGTGGCATTGCCCATCTTGTCGCCATACTTTCTGGATCGGCCGAGCTGATGTTTTTGGTGTTCGGGTGGTAACGCAAACAAAGTGGTATTGACGCGCAATCTGGAAAGCATATGACAGTGCTGTCCAACGGTTTTGCGCATCGGTTTAAGCAAGCCGTCGTTTCCAAACCAGCTATCGGTAACGATCAGCAATGGGTGCCAGGAAAAGCGGCAGAAATTTCCAGCAGCATTTCGATGGCCTGCTCAAATTTGGTTTGAAACGATGGTATCTTGCCCTCAACCCTAACCTTCTTGGTCGCTATCGTTTTTCCATGTGATAGAAACGAAACGCCAGCGGTAAGCAAGCCCAGCGGCCTTTGACAATTTTTTAATAAACCGATGGACACAACATTTTGTGACCAGGGGTATTTCGATTGATTGGTCTTGGCAGCATGATCAAAGAAAGACGCGCAGCCGAAAATCTTTTTGCCAGTCTTGGGATTGATGGTGTCATCCAAGGCCAGCAATAGCCGTCCTTTTGTGGTTCATCCGGCAAGTGCGTACTTTTGGGTTTAACCGACAAGGACATAATTGGTTTCATGCAGCGCCATAATTTTGAGTTTAAAGAACTCGACATCTCTCTGAAACCATAGGCCATTTTGTGCAAAGTTTTATCTTGTTGTTGGTACCTTCCAACGGCCCGGTTGATAAACCATTAAAATCGAAATAAGCCAGGATACCTGAGCGGTGTGCTGCAATAGTTTTAGAGAATTGCTTGAGCATGTTGGACATCCGAAGCAGCGGCTTTTTTACCCATTCATCCAATGCATTTTGAGCTGAGAGTTTATCCGGTTGATGCCAGATATTGCGTAACTCTTCTTTCATGTAA
>JADJES010000015.1 GCA_016708955.1 Nitrosomonas sp. | reverse complement strand
TTTCCAGCAGGAATTCGGCAATGCGTCCAGCCGCCATAGTTATGGCATTACCGCCCGGCGGGCGATTGACAAGGCGCGCAAGCAGGTGGCGGATGCGGTGGGGGTGCTGCCGGTACAGGTGATTTTTACCAGTGGCGGTTCGGAAGCGAATAATTTGTTTATTCGCGGCGCGGCGGATAGTTTGAAGCCGGGGAATCTTTTCATCAGTGCGATTGAGCATCCTTGTGTGTTGAAACCGGCGCAAGCGCTGGCACGCCGCAATTGTGATCCGTGGAGTGTGCATCAATTAGCGGTGAATCCATCGGGGCAGGTTGATTTGGATGCTGCCGGCAACGCCATGCGTGAACACAAACCGGGATTGGTTTCCGTGATGCTGGCGAATAATGAAACCGGCGTGATTCAGGATGTTGCGGGTATTGCTGAGCTGGCGCGCGCGCAGGGTGCTACCGTTCATACCGATGCCATTCAGGGATTGGGAAAAATCCCGGTGGATTTTGCCGCGCTGAAAGTGCATGCAATGACACTGTCCGCACACAAGATTTATGGTCCCAAAGGCGCGGCGGCTTTGATCGTGGACAAACGATTGTTATTGAAACCGCTGATCTATGGCGGCGGGCATGAAAACGGATTGCGTTCCGGCACGGAGAATGTGCCTGCGATTGTAGGTTTTGGTGTTGCCTGCGAATTAGCCCGATCCCGTTTGGCAGAAACCGCTCAGCCTATTTCGCAACTGCGGGATCATCTGGAACAAGGGCTGGTTGCCATGGGTGCGGTGATTTTTGGCGCCGAGGCGGCGCGCATCCCGAACACGTGTTACTTTGCGTTGCCGGATATCGAGGGCGACACGTTGGTGGTTAAACTGGATAAAGCCGGTTTTGCTGTTGCCGCCGGGGCTGCCTGTTCCAGCGTCAATCCGGGGCAAAGCCATGTATTGAGCGCGATGCAGGTTGATCCGATGCTGGCGCGGTGTGCGGTGCGCATCAGTCTGGGAAGCCGCAACAACCGTGAGCAAGTCGAGGATTTTCTGCGCGCAATCCAACGCATTGTTGAAGAATTACGGCAGATCAGCAGTCTTTCCAGCTAAAAGTGCCCTATAATTAATCCATCTATGACGAATAATCCAATCACACGACCGGCCAGACACACCAAGGCCATCATCCTCAGCGCAGGGCAGGGGCGGCGGTTGCTGCCGCTGACCGAAAGCACGCCCAAGTGCCTGTTGCCGGTTGCCGATAAACCTGTGCTGGCATGGCAGATTGATGCATTGCTGGCAGTGGGCATTGAAGAAATCACGATTGTCGCGGGTTTTCAGGTGGGTTTGATTGAAACACTGCTACAACAGCGTTATGCGAATCACCCCAAGATTAAAATACTGTTCAATCCGTTTTTTGAAGTGGCGGATAATCTCGCCAGTTGCTGGATTGCGCGCGGTGTGATGACGGGCGATTTTCTGATACTCAACGGGGATACCGTGATCGAAGCCGCGCTCATCGCACAGGTCTTGAATTCAAAACCGGCGCCCATTACACTCAGCGTGGACTATAAAAACGCTTACGATGCCGACGATATGAAAGTGCAATTGGATCCGGACGGGTGGGTGAAACAGGTCAGCAAAATAATTCCCCCGCATCAGGTGGATGCAGAATCCATTGGACTGGTTTACTTTCGCGAGCAGGGTCCGCAACTCTTCAGCCAGGCCGTCGAATCGGCATTGCGTCATCCGGCGGAATTGAAATCGTGGTATTTGTCGATTATTGATGCACTGGCCAAACAGCATTTGGTCAATTCCTGTTCCGTCAAAGGCTATCGCTGGTGTGAAATCGATTTTATTGAAGACCTGGCCAAAGCCGGCATGATTTTTGATGAAAACTCATCAGGAATAAACCCGTGACATCGAAATCCAACAGCCTGAATGCCACCATGCGCAAGTTTGGTGCGCCGCAAACCATTATCCGGTCGTATCAATACTGGTCGGTGATGCTGCGCCCGGCGCAGGCGACACTCGGTGCACTGGTTTTAGCCGCCCATGAACCCGCTGAAGCCTTTTCACAACTCAGTCCAGCAAGTTTTATAGAACTCCATGCCATCACCGGGCACATTGAATCCGCGCTGGCCAAAGCGTTTCAATATGACAAAATCAACTACTTGATGTTGATGATGGTTGACCCGGATGTGCATTTTCACGTCATACCGCGTTATGCCCAGCCCAGGCAGTTTGCGGATAGGGAATTTATCGATGCAGGCTGGCCGGCCATGCCGAACCTGGGGCAAATCAACAAAACCGATGCGGCGATCAATCAGCGCATTATGAATTACATTCAATCCTGCTGGTCTTAAGTGAAACATACGAGCCGCCAAGTGACTGAAGAAAAACCGCCTTACATCAAAGAATTTCCGCTCCGTGAAGCGCACCATCTGGTGCGCGACCTGATGACGCCGAATCCGTGGATTTATTGGACTGATTTTCTGTTTCATATTACGTTGGGCTGGGCGGCTTTTTTCACCGCATTGTTGTCACCCGCGTTTTCTCTCTGGCAACTGGGTGGATTTGTGGTGGCGGTGCTGGCGTTGTATCGCTCGGCCATTTTTGTGCACGAACTGGCGCATTTAAAGAAAGGCTCATTCAGGAACTTCCGCCTGGCGTGGAATATCCTCTGTGGCATTCCGTTCTTGATCCCGTCATTTACCTATGACGGTGTGCATAATGATCACCATAAGCCGGATGTCTATGGCACCAGCGCGGATGGCGAATACCTTCCCTTCGCAACGCACAGACCCGCGGAAATGGTTGCTTATGTCTTATTGTCCTTTTTATTACCGGTCTTTCTGGTAGCACGATTCGTAGTGCTGACACCCTTGTGTTACTTGATTCCACCATTACGCAAGATCGTCTGGGAACGCGCTTCGTCACTCACAATTGACCCTAACTACCGGCGCGCTGCTGACGCGATTCGCAATGATCTGAACTGGCGCCAGCAGGAAATTGCGGCCTGTCTGCTTGGTGCGGTTACCATTACGCTGGTTGTGCTGGGCATACTACCTTATTCGCTGTTGGTACTCTGGTATCTGATTTCTGTAACCGTTTACTTCCTCAATTCACTGCGTACGCTGGCTGCCCATGCCTATCGTAATCCCGGCGACCGCAAAATGACACTGGCTGAACAGTATCTGGATTCAATCAATATACCCGGCAATTTTCTGATTACGCCGCTCTGGGCGCCGGTCGGGTTGCGTTATCATGCCACGCATCATCTATTCATGAGTATGCCCTATCATAATCTTGGCAAGGCGCAACGCCGTTTGGTCAATGGTTTGACCGATAATTCGCAATACATTAAAACCATACGCAGTGGTTTATGGGATGCGCTCAGGCATATCTGGCATGAATCATCGTCTGTGCCGGATACTACCCAACGCCAATAACCGTAATGTTTCGAGCCATTGCTTCAACAGCAAACACACAGAAAAAGGTCACGCAACTTGTCCTGCTGCGCCATGGCCAAAGTGTCTGGAATCGCGATAAGATTTTTACCGGCTGGAGTGATGTTGCCTTGAGTCCCAAGGGTGAAAAAGAAGCTGAACAGGCTGCCTATTTACTGAAGCAGGCGGGTTTTACATTTGATCTGTGTTTCTCTTCCACATTGCAACGCGCGAAAACCACATCACAGATCGTTTTGGCTTCGATGCAGTTGAATGAAATACCGGTTCATGAAAGCTGGCGATTAAATGAGCGTCATTATGGCGCACTGGAAGGGATGGCGCGTTGGCAAGCCATCAAGAAATTCGGTATCTGGCCCATCCTAGGCTGCCAAATCAAATTTGATGCGGCGCCGCCGTATCTGGATTCCCAGGATCCGCGTTTCCCTGGGAATCAACCCGGTTACACCGGTATTAATAAAGATGAACTGCCTCTGGGGGAGAGCATGCAACAAGCCCTCGCGCGCTTTCAGCCTTACTGGCGGGAAACCATCCAGCCGGAAATACAACAAGGGAGGCGAATACTCATTGTTTCCCACAAAAATACCCTGCGCACGTTAATGATGCTATTGGATCACCTTACCCCCAGACAGGTTATGAAATTATCACTGGCCACCGGCCGGCCATTGGTTTACGAGCTGGATCAGCAACTCAATGCCATTCGGCATTACTACGTGGACCATCTCAAATAATCCACCGGCAGCATGTCAATCCTCTATAGTTTTCAACCTATTGCTGGCAACCATGCGAGAATTCTGATTCTTGGCAGCATGCCGGGGCAGGCGTCGTTAGCGGCTAGCCAATATTATGCACACCCCCGCAATGCCTTCTGGCCGATCATGGCGCAATTGCTGCAATTTAATCCGGATGTATCGTACGCAGAGAAAATTACGGCGCTAAAATCATCGCAGATAGCCTTATGGGATGTGCTCAGATCCTGTCATCGTACAGGAAGCCTGGATTCTAGTATTGAAGCGGATACGCAGATAATCAATGACTTTGAATCTTTTTTCTCTGCGCACAGTAAGATTACCCATGTGTTTTTTAATGGCGGGAAAGCGGAAGCTTGTTTTAAGCGCTATGTTTTACCAGAAAATAACTTGGGTTTGCTGAGATTTACTCGTTTGCCTTCCACAAGCCCTGCCAATGCCCGATTATCTTTTGAAAATAAATACAAAATATGGCATGAAATGATTCACTCGGCGTTTGGATCAGATCAGCCATTCCAAAAATAAGACTCCGAAAAGTACTTGACGGCAATACATGGGATGCGTTTTACTTATATTGTGTCAATCTGCTGTGACTGTTCGATATTTAACTGAAAGGAGTCAATTCGATGAAAAAGCTTGTTATTATTGCGCTGGTTATTTTTGCTGCTGGATATATAACCTTAATGGTTCAATATTTCTAGGAAGATCCGGGACAGAGATAATGTCAAAATAACCTTAACTCCGGGCATAAAAAATCCATGAGAGCAAATTGCAGAAGGATTTGATCTTTGTAGCGCGCCGGTTAGATGAAAAACAGCGTTCATATTTCCTAACGCAAAAAACTTCGCAGCAGCACTGTGTCTGCTTCGTGCCGGTAGCTATCTATGCCTTTGTTAAAAACAAATTGTTTTATTTTCATTATCTTAGCTGCCGCGACTCTAATTTCCCATACAAGGATTTCCCAATATGAGCAGATTGAGCCTGACCTTTTAACTGCTCACTGGCAATTCAAAACATCAGAAAGCAATCGGATCAACATCACGGAAAATGGATTGGCCCTTTTAGCCAATGACGCAAAAACCGGTGTCAACACTTTCCAGGACCTTCCGCTGGTTAATCCCGGCGCTACCTTACTCGTATCCGCTGATGTGAAATGTACGAATGTAGTGGCAGGCGCTAAACCCTGGAGCTTGGCCAGAATTATTCTGGCACAGAATGACGGGGAAAAAGACCGGTGGGATTTGCCGCATACGGTTGTCGCTCTGGCTGGAACTACTGATTGGAAGCATTACCGCACAGCTTTTACCATTTCACCGGAAACCAAAAGCATCCGATTGTTTGCTCAACTAAGTCAATCTACCGGATCACTTCAGATAAAAAATTTACGGAGCTATCCTGTCCACGTGAATCAGGCATATATATGGGCAAGAGCTATTATTCTTTCTGCATGGAGTGCTTTTTTCCTGCTGCTGGCGGGCTCATGTCTTTTTATCCGCGGAAAAACTATCCTCTTCCGTGCATTGTTGCTAACTACCTTTATCGCCATTATCGCCGGGATATCCCTGCCAGGTGATTTGAAAAACCAGGTTTCCGATGAAGTCAAAGTTCAGATTGATGCAGAAAGCGAGTCATTTAAAACTGTCATTCCATGGGATTTATCCAAGGTCTGGCATTTCTGCTTTTTTTTCTTGTTTGGCCTGATCTTGTGTTTAATGATGACAAAGGAATCTATTATCCATGCGGCGGCTATTATTTTGATGCTGGCTGGCGGTACCGAGATGGCACAACTCTATATTGACGGACGATCCCCGCTTATCACCGATTTTTTTATTGATGCGGCAGGCGGGTTGTTAGGTATTACTCTGATCAAATTAAGCAGTACGAATAAAAATACTGTTCAATCTGCATACAATCAATGATCAGCCTCCTAGTGGAAATAAAGCGCTGTGAATAAGGATCTTACCCCGGACATTGCATGAATTCGCACGATGATCATGCATGATATTGGTTTCACAAGGGATTTTTCGAAGAAGCGGTGTAGTTATTCATACACCTGACTGAGATAAATTCCTTGTGGAATCAAGAGACAAGTGAGGGCGTGTGCAATTCATGCAATATCCGGGTTAGGGAGCTTCTGAATAACTGTCATTTCGAGCAGAGCGAGAAATCTATACTGTTGATTGCCAAAGATTCCTCACTACGCTCGGAATGACAAAGGTGAGTTATTCAGAGATTCCTTAAGTCTGCAAGCACACCTGATCTGATTATCAACCATACCTGCATTCAGTACTTCACTTGCACACGATATTTGAGTGTGATTGAACCTTCGGCAGGTACTTTCACTTTCCACAGGGCTGTGTTGCTGGCGGGTTTGCTGTGCGGCTGGCTCTCATCCACTATTTTCCAACCACCCGGAATAGGTTCTTGCACAACAACTGTGGCCAGTTCCTTTTTAGCATTTTTAAGTGTGATTTCATAGGCGCTTTCAAAGCGATTAATGCCACTGGCACCGCCGGTACTTAATTGTTTAAAATCGGTTTGTTTTTTATCCGCAGTCACATCAAACGACTGGCCCAGTTTCAAGCGTACGGTCTCGTTCTTAGCAGTGTGGTCTATGTGATCTTCACCAACAAACTGCGCATTGCCGGTTTTATCAAGCTTGTACACACGTATGATGCCTTTCGGCAACGGCATGCCTAATCGGGCCGATTCTTTATTATCAAACTGCACGAATACATCCACTTTCATTTTTTGCCCCAGATCACCATAGCTGGCTGCATAATAGTAATCGCTGCCAGCTAGAACGAGCTCTTTACTTACAGGCACACCGGAAGCATTGAGGAGTGCGACTTGTTTGGTTTGGTTTTCGGCGATGGTTGTTAATCGATCCAGGCTATATAAATGATATTCCATCAGCGCTTCTTCACGCATTGGTGCCGCAGCGGCATCTGCCATTATCTTGGCTCTCAGTGCCCTGGGCGCGGCAAATTCTCGCTGCACCCGATTAATATCGCCTGCGACTAATTGTAATTTTGCATTGGGATAGCTGGTACCGCTGGTATTGGTCAATGTTACCCAGCCGGATAAATCCAGTTGATCATCTTTATCATTCAGTTCTGCAACATAATCCGCTTTCCAGGATAAACCGCCTGTTAAGTAACTCAGTTCTATATCTTGTATAGCTTCTCCGCGATTGTCCCCGCCAATCACCAGTGTAGGGCGGTCGCGCAAATTGCTCGGTACCTTATCAAAGATAATGCGACCAGGAATGCCCGTTTCGATGCGATCGGCCATTTTAAGCACCACACCGTTGCTGGCTGCGAGTACGATGGCATTTTCTTTGCTTTCAACGCCAGTCGCTGGATTGCTTTTAACGACTGATACCGTTTGACCAATGTATTTGTTCAGTAGACTTTGCGGGGTGAGCAAATCAAAGTTAAAATTTTGCTCCAATACTTCAACACTGCCCGGGTGGGTGATACTGCGCAGCAGTGCAGTTTCTGGCCGCATTTGCGCACTGACATCACGCCATGCCAAATTAAAATTACCGCTGACTAAAGTAACTTGCCGTAAATCCTTGATCAGTGCTAAGTCATCGTTGTATATGGTCACTGCGACGGATTTTTGTTCTTTGAGGGCACTCAATTGTTCGACGCTATCCGCGGCGATTACCTTGGCGTTACTAAAAAAAAATAGGCAGCTTATCGTTAGCAGGGCTAGATTATGGGTGCGACGTGTAGTGTGCATGGGATTTTCCTATAGTGATTACAGGCTACTACAATAGCGATAGAAGCTGCAAGGTGCAGCTGGCTAAAAGGGAAGGCTCAACCCCGGCTTCACTTACCGGATTTAGGCCGTTCAAACGATAGAATCTTACCGGCAGGCGCCTTTTCTAAGGTGCTGAGTATCTTTCTGGGCTCTTGGAGCGCATTGAGCAATCCATTTTCTCCAACCACATTGTTCCACATTTTCTGCGAAATCTGTAGACAGGCAGCCATTGGATTACTGGCTTGTTTGCGAACTTGATCGACTTGCCACTGCAAGCCGATCATCCTCTGTTTGAAATGTTCAGGTGATTGCGCTATCAAGTCATCAATCAATTGTTGACGCATGGATTCAAATTTCTCGGGTTCCTCCTGAGCCATTCTAGACCATTCGTCAAAGTCAAAATCGGATGTTTTCTCTTCTTCGTTCATAAAAATATTTTAGCATTCTTCGTTAGAGCACATGCACTTGTAATTAACACGCGAGCTGTTGAAACTGAGAATGATAAGCTAATCCGCATTGGCTGGCCCAGCTACTGGACGAATTCATGCTATGTATCAGACAGACTCTGCGAAGACTAATAATTCAATAAGAATATTGAATTTATTATATGCGAAAAATGAAAAAAGCCGGAATTAGCATTACGATCATTCCGGCTCATTTGGCAATACAAACAAAAGGCTTTGTTACTTGAATTGATCTGCCAGACCAGAAATCATTTTGACTTTCTCAGTCATTGCGCGGCTGGATGTTGATAATTTCTCTACTAATTGTCCATTCTGTTGTGTTACTTCATCAATTTGTGAGATTGCCTGGTTAATCTGCTCAATACCGTTTGCCTGCTCTTGAGAAGATTGGGAAATTTCGCCGACAATATCAGAAATCTTTTTGACGCTATCGGTAATCATTTTTAATGATTCGGCCGATTGATTGACTAATTGTGTGCCATCTTCTACTTTGGTAACACTGTCGTTGATAAGATCTTTGATTTGTTTTGCAGATTCTGCACTGCGTCCTGCCAGGGTACGTACCTCGTTAGCAACTACCGCAAAACCCCGGCCTTGTTCACCGGCGCGAGCAGCCTCGACAGCCGCATTGAGTGCTAACAAGTTAGTTTGGAAAGCAATCTCATCTATGACGTTAGTAATGTCCGCAATTTTCTTGCTACTCTCGTTGATTTGTGACATGGCTTTTATGGTACTGGAAACTACCGTACCGCTTTTTTCCGCTTTTTTCCGCTTGCTTACGCGCTTCCATGACCAGGACATTGGCCTGTTTGGCATTTTCCGCATTTTGCTGCACAGTGGAAGTAATTTCTTCCATACTGGATGCGGTTTCCTCCAAACTGGAAGCTTGATTTTCTGTGCGGCTGGAAAGATCGACATTGCCGGAAGCTATTTCTTCAGAAGCATGTTCCAATACTTCAGAGGATTCTTTGACACGGCCTATGGCAGTACGGAGTTTGGCAGCCTGGAATATCTGTACATATTCCAATTGACCTATTTCATCATTTCTTCCTGTATAAATATAGCGAGCAACCGGGTCATTCGCAATTTTTTCTGATTTTTTCGCCAAATCACGCAGCCCACTTAGCATTTGATGCACAATTGCGAAGCTGCATAAGCTACCAGCTAAAAAACCAGATAAAGCAAAAATCATTGAAATCTGTCCGGTAAGTGCGAGACCCGTAAAAATCAAACCGAAAACACCAGTTATTGACAAAGCAATTTGACCAGCTAGATTGACGGGAAATCGGGTTAATTAATAATAGGTAAACCCCCGGCTCTGCCGGGGGACTCCTGAAGGTTTGACCGTTACGGCAATCGTCGTACCGTTCTCGTCCCAACCACGAGACGAGGAGTCAAAGATGAAGGAGACAAAGTTGAGTCATACACGCTGGGATTGTAAATACCGTGGGATTTACCCAAGCGAAGGATCTTCGGGGTTAGGAGCAGGGCGCTGCAAATCAGAGAGTGTTGTAGAAGGGCATTTGTGCCCCCCTCCCCAGTAACCACATCCGGTATCACATGTTGTGGGTTTTATCAAAGGTAAGGACATAGCGTCATAGAAAAAGAACTTCACGGGGGAAAATTTTGGGCGCGGGCAGGGGGCCCCTAAGCAGCCCCTTGGGCCGGCGCGTAATTTAACTTAACTTCATCCAATTTAGAGCGCCGTTTATCATCCGCCGATTTTTTCGACATAATTTTGGCATACAGACCCTCTGCCCGGTCGACCCAGGCCTTTTCAGGTTTAACCCGGACCGATTGATAACCGATAATTTTACCGTCCTCGAATTGCGGACTGGCAAAGGCATCTACCCAATAGTGATCACCACCTTTATGACGATTTTTTACCATACCCATCCACGGATTTCCCGCTTTGAGCGCTGTCCATAACATTGCATAAGCTTCAGGAGGCACATCAGGATGGCGAATAATATTGTGATTTTTGTTATCAAGTTCTTCCCAGGTGAAACCACTCATCCGGATAAAATCTTCATTAACCGATGTGAGAGCACCTTTTAAATTTGTAGTCGAGATAATCACACAATCATTATTCATACCCATATCTCGCTGGGTAACTGGCTCATTAACTCTCATTGTAAACTCACTATAGTGATTAAAGGATAGGATTTTTCTTACGACAAAAACTCAAAGTACTTTAAGTTTTTGTGATTCTATACAACGTGTCAGCAAGCCAATGGTTTGAATAATAGGATAAAAATAGCGCTTTTCTGTATAGGATTATTCTGTTAATTTTGGGGAATATTTGCGCGTAAAGATAGGCAGAATTAATTACGTGAATCACTTCATTAATTCTTAAGTGCAGAGCGATAATAAAAACTTTAAACTGTAGGAAAAATTAACTAATAAGGTAATTTTTAGTGAGAATCCAGTCTTCCGGGATCAAGAGCTTTCATTGAGAGTTTCTCGCACCGGGACACGCCAGATATAGAAAGCCAGTATGCTGCCAATCATAACCAACATGATCTTTTGCCATAGTTCGGGCACTATTAAAATAGAGCTGGAAAATGACAACGTCATCAATAAATAAGCCCAACGTTTGGCGCGGCGCGGGATGCTGTGATAAATACACCACTCACGAATAATTGGGCCGGCGATTCGATTTTCCAGTAATTTGCGATGAAAATACTCAGAGCCGCGGGCAAAACAGGCGGCAGCCAGAAGCACAAAGGGTGTCGTAGGTAATACCGGTAAAAATGCGCCTAACGCGCCCAGCAACAATGCCAAAAAACCCGCTCCCAGATACAGGGCGCGGACCAACGGTGAATCGTGCAGGCATAACAAATCAGCCATTTGCTGATCTACTGTCTGCTGCGCATTCCGGTTTGTTTCACGTTGTTCAGATGCTTGCATAGTTTTGATGGATTCAGAATTCGCAGTGTAAGATCAAAAGAATTAAGCTATTTAGGTCCTTATGACCAAATTGATGTAGAAACGATCAATTCGAACACAGCCACTGATAAAGAACGGATGTTACCAGTTATAATACCTGAGAGTTAATTGGTAGAATTAACCGGATTTAACTTTTTTCTTGAGGAAACCATGCATAAAATGAAAACACTGTTTAATTTAAGTATCATCTTGCTGGCGTTGGCGCTGCTGCCCCAGACAGCCTTTTCTTATAAAGAACATGCCGCTGCTGATGAATCAGCATTCCAGATAACCGATGTCAAAGTCGGCACCGGAGAGGAAGCGGAAATCGGAAAAACTGTCAATGTTCATTATACCGGCTGGCTTTATGATGAAAGCGCTCCGGACAAAAAAGGTCCAAAGTTTGACAGCTCCTATGACCGTAAAGAACATTTTTCATTCATGCTCGGCGCAGGACGCGTGATTAAAGGCTGGGACAAAGGCGTCGTGGGGATGAAAGTGGGCGGCCAACGCACGTTGATTATTCCGCCATCCATGGCTTATGGCGCGCGCGGCGCGGGCAATATTATCCCACCGGATGCAACCTTGATTTTTGATGTTGAATTAATCGGCCTGAAAGAGAGTTCACACTATTAAATCTATCATTTACCAGGTTTTTCAGGTGAATTTTATCCATTGAGCTATTCGGTTGATTACGCCGCTGCTTCTGAATAGCTCAATTTGTTTTTTGGTTCTTAATTTTCTGCAATAAACAACGTACCATCATTTAAAATGTATTGAGCACTTCGCTAACCCGCTGTAGAAATTGACAGGGACCGCTATGACTCCGACCATACAGCCACGTTTTATTCGATACAAGCGTCTGATTATCAGTCTCGGCGTGATTACGGCCCTAATCGTCATAGTGGGGGCGCTGATTACATTTTGGTTGCCGGGTTATGCCAAATCTCAACTCGAGACTCGTCTGTCTGAGGCTTTGCAACGCTCTGTCACCGTTACATCCATTGAAATAAAACCGCGTACCCTCGAGTTGATCGTACTGGGTTTTCGTATCGACGAGAAAGCTGGCGCCAATGAAACACGGACGGCGCTTTTTTCTTTTAACAAGCTGACTGCCGATCTGAGTATTGAATCACTCAAGCAGCGCGCGCCTGTCCTAACAGCAATCACTCTGATAGATCCGCAATTGCGCCTGGTCCGGGAAAGCAAGGAGCAACTGAATATTTCCGATTTGCTGGAAAAATTCGGCCAACCCGAGGATGAAGAAAGCGCTGCAAGTGATCAGCGCAACCAATTCTCTATCAGCAATATTCGCATTGAGGGTGGCCGCTTTGAATTTATTGATCGATACAAAAATGCTGAACATACAATCTCAGAAATAAATCTTGGCATTCCGGTTGTCGCCAATATCAATAGCGACCCGGCTGACTGGATAGAACCGCACTTCAGCGCAAAGATTAACGGCGCGCCTTTCTCACTCGATGGCAAGTTGCGTCCTTTTGCGGTTAATCAGGAAGCCACGCTGGCTGTTAAACTCAGTAATATTGATTTAACCCAGTTTGATCAATATGCGGACCTGCCAAAGGGAATCCATCTGCTTTCAGGTTATTTCGACAGCGATCTGCTGCTCACATTCTCCCAGGAATCCACTAAAGCACCTGACATTACCTTAACCGGCGCCACTACATTCCGCCAAATGGCGGTTAAAAATAGCGCTGTCGCTACACCGTATCAGGCCGATCTTAAGAAACTGAAAGTTGATTTAAAGCAAACCGATTTGACTGGTAAAAAGCCATCGCAGGTCAAGCTGGCAATGGATCAAATCGCCATCACGCGTGATGGCGAAAGCGAACCGGCATTAGCGCTGGCAAAGCTGGCTATCGATTCCATCACGGTCAATACAGCGGCACAGCGGATTGCATTAGGCAATATCACGCTGGATCGTTTGAGCGCCACGTTGCATCGAGATGCCAGCGGCACGATTGATTTAACCCGATTGTTTAATTCCCTGGAAGCTCAGAATCCGGCAGAGCCTCAGATTCAAGTTCATGTAGGTATTCCCATTCCTGCCAGAAAACCGGCGCATGCCAATGCCGGGATAAAAATGGCTGAAAAAGAACCGGGGTTGCCCGAACCTGCCCGCGCAGACAATAAACCTTGGGTGCCGCAGATCAAAAGCATTCAACTTAAAGCAGCGACGCTACGCTATGAAGATCTCACACTGACAAAAATTACACCGATGATTGTCGATTCGCTGGATCTAACCCTGGAAAGTATCGATCTGGATGGCGTCAAGCCGTTGAATCTGGTGCTGCAGGCGCAGGTTAACCAACATGGCAACTTTAAAGCCAATGGCACGCTGGCCTGGGCGCCGCTTTCGGCTGATTTAATGCTAAACCTTGACGCGGTTGATCTGGTGTCTTTACAAGGCTGGCTAGGTGATAGGCTGACGGCGCTTCTGACCAGCGGCGACATTTCCTTCACCGGAAATCTCAAAGCCAGTGGCAATCCGCTGAAAATTCAGGCAAACGGGCAGGGGAAGCTAGCCAACTTCAATATCTTTGATAGTAAAAATGCTCATGATCTGCTGCGCTGGAAGAAGCTGGATATCAGTCATCTAAACTTTGTCAATGACCCATTGTTGCTGGATATCAGCACAATACATTTGAGCGATTTCTTTGCGCGCATGACGATTCTTCCGGACGGCAGCCTCAATCTCAAGCAAATCATTCAATCTGACAAAACGGCAGAACCTGGCATTGCCGTTGCCGCTGTTGCACCCAGCGGTAACACCCCGGCCGCCTCAAAAGGTGAGACGCCCGTTCATATCGATAAGATTTTTCTGCAAAATGGCAGTATCAATTTCAATGACCGGTTTATTAAACCGAATTATCGCGCAAATCTAACTGCGCTCTCGGGTCAGGTTGGCCCATTGTATCCCGGAAAATCCGGAAAAATAGACATACACGGCATGGTCAGCAAAACAGCGCCGCTGCAAATTAGTGGAACGATTGATCCGTTCAGTGCCGAATTGCTGCTGGATATCGTGGCAAAAGTTAAAGATATCGATCTGCCGCCGTTTAGCCCTTATTCCGGAAAATATATCGGTTACGCGATTGAGAAGGGAAAACTGTCGGCCGATGTGAACTACCAGATCGAGAATGGCGCGTTGACAGCAGACAACAAAATATTTCTGGATCAATTTACCCTGGGCGATAAAGTCGACAGTGAAGATGCCGTGTCTCTTCCGCTCAGCCTGGCGATTACGCTGCTTAAAAACAGCCGCGGTGAAATTAATCTCCATCTGCCGCTCAAAGGATCCATTAACCTATTTTCCTCAGTTGATTCCTGTAAAATTGCCACAAACGTATTTCTGGTAAGGGTTTGCGACAGAATAGGAGGCTCACCCAATGGGTGAAATTAAATTTAAGAAGAAGACACTGGTCGAGGCGATCAATACTACTTTGCAGAAGACGGAACAAACGGCGGCTGAACAAAGCGTAGCCACCCCTGGTGGCCGGTTTCACGTTCGCTGGGATGAAGGCGGAAGCGCCACAGCACTGGGGCAATTACCGTTTTTTGCCGAGTTTTTGGAAGTTTCTGGGTTATTCGCCCGCTGGGTGGATGGATGTCCAATGGATTACACTAGTCCCAACGCACCCAAGGTAGTTGATGTGCTTGGCACCTGGCTATTATCGATCTTGGATGGACAGCGACGCTATGCACATGTTGCCGGGCTGCGCGGCGATGAAGTTGCTCCCCAGATACTCGGCATGAACAAGATCATCAGTGACGAGTCTGCGTCGCGCACTGGCGCACTTGGCACCGGCCCCATGCAAGTATGGTAGCGAAGAAGAACGCGCTGCCCGCGCAATCCAACTGGCGAAGAGCACAGCATGGATGGATAAAGCCCTGGGCGAGAGCACCCAAGAATCTTTACGCACACCCTGGATACTCGATGCCGACACCAGCGTCAAACTGTTGTATGGTCACCAGGCAGGTGCCGAGATTGGCTACAACCCAACCAAGCCGGGACGGCCGAGCCATACTTTGCACACCTACTGGATCGGCAACATTCGGCTGGTGCTCGATGTCGAGGTACAAAGCGGTAAAGCCAGTGCGGCGAAACATAGCCTGCCACGCCTGTGCCAGCTAATTGAGCGGCTCGTCCCCGAGGAACGCCCCGCCCTGGTGCGCGGTGACAGTGCCTTTGGTAATCAGGGGGTAATGGCCGAGATGGAGCGAACTGAACAGCACTACCTCTTCAAGCTACGGCAAACTGCCGGAGTTAAGCGTCTGATCGAGCGGCAATGGCAGCAAGGCGACTGGCAGAACGCAGGGCAAGGCTTTGACGCGGTGGAAGGCAAGCTTCGGCTGACGGGCTGGAGTGGTGCGCGGCGTGTAGTGGTACTGCGGCGGCGAATCAAAGACAGCATGGCGGCAGCCGAGACAAGCAATGAGAGCCAGCAGCCGACGCTCCATTTCATTGACCATTCAGACAAGGTTAAACTCTGGGAATACGCTATATTGGTGACCAATACAGACTACTCCCTCGACGCCATTGGCCAGTTATACCGGGATCGGGCTGACTGTGAGAATGGCTTCGATGAGCTGAAAAACCAATGGGGCTGGGGTGGCTATACCACGCAAGACCTGGAACGTTGCAACCTCTCGGCGCGGGCAGTCGCGCTCATCTACAATTGGTGGAGTTGGTATGTCAGACTGGCACACCCGAAGACACGCCTGGAGGCAATCACTAGCCGTCCCATGTTGCTCAGCGGCATTGCCCGCCTGACCCAGCACGCCGGTCAATCCCGATTGCTGCTCACTCTGACTCACGCAGCCGGAGAACATATCAAGTCGATGATCGCCAATATACGAAAGGGGTCTTGATCATGTTTTGGCAAGTGCGCCTCAGTTGACCAAAGCAGATCGTTGGGGCGTACTTGCACGCTATATCATTAACAAAATTATTGCGACCAGACCGAAAAATTCACAGCTTCTCGGTTCCCCTCCATCTTCTTTGGCCATTGGAGTGACCTAACAGAGGAATTTAGGATTAATGATCCCCAATTTAACCTTGGCGATGTCATTTTCACCGCATTCACTAATCTGATCACCAAAGCGATCACCTCGCCTTTTACATTATTGGGTGCAGTATTTGAAGGCGGCGAAGAATTATCCAAGATTTCCTTTACCCCCGGTTTTGCAGATATCGAAGCGGAAGCATTACAACGCTTGCAAACCTTATCCGAGGTTCTAAAAGATCGCCCATCACTGCGACTGGAAATTTCCGGTCACGTTGACCCGGCTGAAGACTATGAAGGATTGAAGCTCGCCAAGCTGCAAAACAAAGTGAAAGCGCAGAAATTAGCCGACGACGCCAAAAAAGGCATCGCCAGCGGTGCCATAACAGATATGACATTAACCCCGGAAGAATATAGCAAGTATCTTGAAATCGCCTACAAAAAAGAAACTTTTGATAAACCCAAGAATGCGATCGGCCTGGCTAAGAGCCTTCCCAATGCTGAAATGGAACAGCTCATACTCGCGCATACCGTAATCACTGACGATGACTTGCAATTACTCGCAGAAAACCGCGCCAGCGCCGCGCGCAACTGGCTGATTGAAAAAGGGGAAATTTCCAGCGAGCGAATTTTTGTCGTGGGTAGCGATGAAACGGAAGACAGCGATCAGAAGAAAGGGAGTTGGGCGGAGTTTTCACTGAAATAAGCAGGATTCTTCATGCTTGCACGAAAAGCGTATTGGACAATAACCCGGCAAACAAGGTTTTAGCGGCTTATCAGTTTTCTGAAAGATTGGTGGGGGTGCTTTTATAACTGATAGCATTCACAGGAATCTAATTTATAAGTACTGAATAAAGCATAGCAAGATTAATCATCCATAATCGATGCGTCAACATAAATGCCAAAGCTTACAGATTTTACATTGCGACCAGGTATATTTTTTGCAGTTTGTTTCAGCCAGAAGAAAAATAAACGCGAAAACATCGACTAGTTCTTCCTTCACTATTCAGCGCCAGTTCAAGATCTTTCGCATTGTGAAATTACGCCAAATCGCATACATCATGGAATTTAAGTAACGCTTCGATGAGTTTCTTGATGCCACTCAATTTGGGGTTCTGTGTGTAAATACATAAAAGACTGTGGCGCTTGTTTCACATTTAAATCACCTAAATCCAGATAATTAGAGTATCGCTTCGCTTTTTTTATCATAATTGCATGGCCTATTTTCTTTCCTGAAAAATATCTATCATAAAATTCCTTCTCAATTCCAGAAGCATGCATGGTTTTTTCCACAGCTCACCTAACTTCAAAGACAATACTTGCTCGATTTCAAACTCACCAATAACTTTCTGAATCGGGTTCGTTGCATAAATAATAACTTTTGTAACAGTTGTTGATTTAAATAGCGTTCGCCTAAATTCATACTTCTTCTGCCCCAGAAGAATTTTTTCTGCATATTCAGGTTTAATTGATAATAAAACTTTCATTCGTCTCGGATGCCTTCAAAATATTTTTAAATTGATCAAGCGTTAATTGTTCGAAACCACGTGGCGCACTCTCTATATCTGCTATCACCCCGATATCTATTAAAGCCTTCATGTTCAGCCGTTTGGGGAATGTGTACACATACAGGAAATTAATAATAAAGGGCTTATACCATTTGCCATTCGGAGACTTGTAATTCCAATATTCAATCAATTTTTTATCAGAAAAAACACTTCTCTTTCGACACTGTTTGATGAACTCCGTCTCGTCTTAGTGACTCATTATTCAGGATTGAATCTGGCAAAAGCTCGGTATGGTATTCTGGGTAAATCGGGACAATAAAGAACCGCCTGTTTAACGATATGAATGGATAAGTTTTCTTGGGAAATTCCACATCTGGAACAGGACGAAAATCTTTTACAAAAACCAATTCATTTGTTGGCGAATTCTTCTTCTCGCCATAGTATTCAAATCCCCAATCCAATAGCAACCCAATTAGACGATCATGCTCTTCGCTGTTATGAAAAAGCGTTACATAAATTTCGTCGACTTTATTTCTTAAAGCATTATCAAAAACGATTTTTAAAAATCGTTCCCCAAGCTTATAACCATTTGAAGCAACCTTAAGCGTTCCGATTTTTAAGCGATTTCTTGCCGCAAAGGCAGGTGTTATGTCACCATAATTCTCATCTGCCCTTTCTCTCTTCACATAAAGAAAAGCTAATACATCGTTTGTTTCAGACAAGCATACATATGCTACTTCATCGGCTTTCTTATTGAACCACTCTTTAAACTCAGGATAGTCGGCCTTGAATGAATCGAAGAATGGGTCGTCAATAATTATATTGCCGAAATGTTCTTTTCTTACAGATAGAATCTTGTATTCCGATAAGGCCGGATTTTCTGTCGTAACCTTTTCAAGAAAACTATCAATTGTGTAAACACAATCGGATATGCCGAGTTCTATTGCTTTTGAATGAATCTTCCGATCTTCTGTTATTAGGCAATCTACACGCTTGCAAAACACTTCCTTCAGCAAGGCGGTGTCGATACTATCGTTTTCACCCCGATCAAATTTTTTTCTAATCGCAACTATTGCGGGCACCTCTGGCGCTAATGTTTTAATTTTGTTGTAGCTTTGCAGTTTAGTGCGAAAGGTTTTTACAACATTTGCATCAGAATGCTTTTCCAGTTCAATTAAAGATAGAGGATGAACACATTTTTCATAATGAAGCTGATCCATCCAATGAAACAAATGACCGATTTCTTCATTAATTACCTTGCTGGCTTCCCGATGAATAAGAATATTTGTATCCAGTAATATTTTCATAAAATCCCTATCCTAAAGAAACTTGGCTACAAATTTTAATATTGCTTCACTATCGACGAATGGATTCGCTTTCAAATAAGGTATATTTAAATGGCTTGCGACAGATTTTGAATAATTTATTTCGTTTTCCTGAAAGGCCGACAATGAGCTGATGATGTATCTTTCTTTGTCTCTTTCCTTCAAGCGTGTGTAAATTTTACTTGGGTCGTCAAACAAAACAACAATGGCAACAGGAGATATTGCTTCGAATGTCGAAAACGGTATTTCAGCAACATCTCCATTTTGATTGAGTAAACAAAAATGGCCATCTAGCAGGTATGCTTTCTCAAAACCTAAGTACTTATTGATTGCAGTA
Organism: Nitrosomonas sp.; assembly: GCA_016708955.1. GTDB lineage: Bacteria > Pseudomonadota > Gammaproteobacteria > Burkholderiales > Nitrosomonadaceae > Nitrosomonas. The sequence goes on along the minus strand of JADJES010000015.1, from coordinate 40,145 downwards.
ATCAGAACATCTTGATTCTTACCAATATTGGTGACTCGCTTAGTGGATAAATAATTTGTTTCCCCAATCCTAGAAATCAATTCGCTAGCGGAATGGTGCTCTGCGTTAAGATGCGCGCATATCGAATTACACAATGTTGATTTGCCAACACCATGTATCCCGCCAATAAATACAATTTTTTTCTTTATTTTAGTTAACCCCATCGAGATCAAAATCCGCACCGTTCGGCCAGATAAGCGCACCGAGTTCGATACGAACCTGATTGAAAAATTGCACATCTTTTAATGCTGAATAAATACCGGCTCTTTCACTGAAAATCAGTTGCGACATATCGACGATCCCTGTCGTGTCATCGTTGCAAGTCACGGAAAGGCAAAAATTAGGCAGTACAGTCACTGAACGAATACGCCATGGTGCAACTGCTATTCCTTCGATGAAATCTTGTTTAAAAATTGTGTCAAGTGATTGCCTTGTCATCATTTATCAAGATTCTCTTGGAATATTTTCATCTTTCAGGTTTCTTCTCTGATGCACTACAGCGAGTACAAAAATTACCTCGTCTTTTATCTCTTAGATGATGCGATAGGAATAAAGGAACAGCTCTCTCACATCTTCTTCATTGAGCTCCGGAACGATTCTTCCCATTTTTGGTAACTTGTTTAATTCATCGACTATTTCGCGTATATCATGTACAACCTTCTTCGCATAGTAACGCGAGTCTCTCGCGATGAAATCGTGGATAGACCGCAAATCAACGACTGCCTGCTGTGCCCAGACTACCACGCATCAATTTCCCGTTTAAGTTGTTCGCTTGTCAGCGTTTCAGCTTGTGCGACGGCTTCTTGTCCTTTTTTAATCTTATCCAGTACATAAAGCCGGTACATGATTTCATCCATGTCAGCATCCTCAGGCAACTGATTAATGACTTTCAGTACCTCCTGCTTTATTGCCAGCATATCGTTCACCTCCCTTGATAAAAGAACTCAGCAATTTGATACCCGTTACCGACTAATCGGCTTATACCGTATCCGCTTCGGTTTCGCGCCTTCTTCACCCAGGCGTTTTTTCTTGTCGGCTTCGTATTCCTGGTAGTTGCCGTTGAAGAAAGTCCATTGTGATTCGCCTTCGGCGGCGAGGATGTGCGTGGCGATACGGTCGAGGAACCAGCGGTCGTGCGAGATGACCAGTACGCAACCGGCAAATTCGAGCAGAGCATCTTCCAGTGCGCGCAGGGTTTCCACGTCGAGATCGTTGGACGGTTCGTCGAGGAGCAGCACATTACCGCCAGAAATCAGTGTTTGCGCCAGGTGCAAGCGGCCGCGTTCACCGCCGGACAGTTGGCCGATGATTTTTTGCTGATCGCCGCCTTTGAAGTTAAAACGCCCCAAGTAAGCACGAGCTGGCGTCGTGTATTTGCCCACGACCAGGAGATCGTTGCCGCCGGAGATGGCATCGAACACGGTCTTGTCGTTTTGCAGCGAATCGCGCGCTTGATCGACGTGCGCTATCTGAACCGTGTGACCGATTTTAACTTCGCCGGAATCCGGCTGTTCCTTGCCGGTAATCAGCTTGAACAGGGTAGATTTACCCGCGCCGTTCGGGCCGATAATACCCACAATCGCACCCGGCGGTACGATGAAGCTGAGATTGTCGATCAGCAAGCGGTCGCCAAAGGATTTGGAGACGCCGTTAAACTCAATGACTTCGTTACCCAGGCGCTCGCCGACGGGAATGAAAATTTCCTGGGTTTCATTGCGCTTCTGATATTCCTGCGAGTTGAGTTCTTCAAAGCGGGCGATCCGTGCTTTGGATTTCGCCTGGCGTCCTTTCGGATTTTGCCGTACCCACTCCAGTTCTTTCTTCATCGATTTCATATGTTCATCGATCTGCTTGTTTTCCTGCTCCAGCCGCGCTTCTTTCTGTTCCAGCCAGTTGGAATAATTACCTTTCCACGGAATGCCATGACCGCGGTCGAGTTCCAGTATCCATTCCGCCGCGTTGTCGAGGAAGTAGCGGTCGTGGGTCACCGCCACCACGGTGCCGGGGAAGCGCTGCAGGAACTGCTCCAGCCATTCCACCGATTCGGCATCCAGATGGTTGGTCGGCTCGTCCAGCAATAACATATCCGGTTTTTCCAGCAACAGCTTGCACAGCGCGACGCGACGTTTTTCACCGCCGGAAAGATTTTTGATCACCGCATCCCACGGCGGTAAACGCAATGCATCGGCGGCTATCTCCATTTGGTTTGAGGTATCGCTGCCGGCAGTTGCCAGAATGGCTTCCAGCCGCGCTTGTTCGGTTGCCAATGCGTCAAAGTCGGCGCCTTCTTCGGCATAAGCGGCATACACTTCATCCAGCTTTTTCTGTGCTTGCATCACCTCGCCCAAGGATTCTTCCACCTCCTGGCGCACGGTGGATTCGGGATTCAATTGCGGTTCTTGCGGCAGATAACCGATGCGGATGTTGGGTAGGCGCTGCACCTCACCGTCAAATTCCTTATCCACACCGGCCATGATGCGCAGTACAGTGGACTTACCGGAACCGTTCAATCCGAGCAGACCGATTTTTGCGCCGGGGAAAAAGCTGAGCGAAATATCTTTGATAATTTGACGCTTGGGAGGAACCATTTTGCTCACGCGGAGCATAGACATTACATATTGGGCCATGGGTTTAATCTTTGTTTGATAGGTAAAAATTGATAGATAGAGAGTTTAACGCACGTCTTCCGGCAATGAAAGCCAATCCGCGTAGATTAGGGTTTATCATCGATGCGGCTGATCGACACAAATTTATGGTTTTCATCGAAAACCAATTCAAACTTGCCATACACGCCATGACTTTGCACCACTGAACGCAGGATATTAGCGGGAAAGCGGAGGATGCGCCCATCGGTTGTTTTCGCTACAACGACGTCGACTTCGCCTTCGTAATAATACAACAGTTGGTGCGAAGGGATTTTAAGGACAACGTGCAAACGCTGATACATGGGCGAACATACGATTTATGGCCGTTGAAGATAGATGCAGCCCATGGGATAAAGATCTTCAAAAATGGATCGCAATTCCAATCGAATTTTTTGCTCACTGGCACCGCACTTCATTTTTACTTTGCGAATAATACTGCTAATGGGGTTTTTCCATCCATATACCGGAAGCAAGCTTTATTGACTTTATTGCCCATTATCTGAAAAACTGTTTTTTCATTGTTAATCGTAAAAGTAATGCTAAGCGTTTCCTCTGGTTTTATCGCGTCGTGGATGGCCATATTTTGATTTGCAAGCTCGTGCTCAAGAATAATCGCATTGTCTTCATCGTCCATGGAAGCCGTACAAGACGCTTGTCGAGAGAGGTAAAACTGATGCTTGATATGATTGGAAAACAGTTTTTCTGCAAGGGATTGCTGTTCTTGGATATTTTTTTCACGCCACAGCAACCGAATACTCTGATCGGCAACCAGTTGAGCCGGATCGTAAAATCGTTTATTCGGCCCAAGAAAGGTCACAAGCTTTAATTCTGCCGCCGCGGCAAGTGCATAGACTTCATTGACGTTATAACACCGGTCAACGCTATGCAGCAGCAAATCATACAGGCCTGAATCGCCGTATCCACTGGCTGTAATCTCATTGGCCCATTTATCCAAGTCTTTGATAAAGGCATGATCGATAGGCAAAGCGCCGATAATGCGGCGCGCTAGGATCACTTTTTCCGGAATGCTCAGGTGTTGCGGAATCATTTCCCGGAATAAAGTCTGCAGTAAATAGATGGAGTGCCTGCCATACTCGGCATACAACATCAGATAAATAGCGCCGTCATCCTTCAGAACACTTGCGAGTGCGCGCGCGCCTTCCTGAGGATCGCTTAAGTGATGTAACACTCCTGAGCAGTTAATGTAATCAAATTGTCCGATGCCCAGTTCCGGGATGGATAATAAGGATTCGGTCAGCCAGGTGATATTGTTCAATCCGCGGACTGCGGCACGCTGTTCGGCAATACGGCGCGATGCCGCAGACATATCCAGATAAACGATTTCCGCCGAAGTCTCGCGCAATTGTTCAGCCAGGTTAATGACACTGTCTCCTGTTCCGCCGCCGGCGACCAGGCAACGGAAATTTTGGTTAAAATTTCTTTGCCCCTTGAAACAGCAATGATTCAACTCACTCAGGGAATCGCCCACTGTGCGCAACAACCGGACTTTCTCATCTTCCGGGTTTCTGGGAGGGTACGGCAATGCCTCATACTGCTGCTTTACCGAGGAAATCATTTTTGATTCGTCCATCGCCTATCCTCGCAAGAAAGGAATTAATGAAATTTTTAGAAATTACGGTGAAGGCAAAATACCATACTAAAAATTCTCACCATCTTGCAAATAACGCCACTTTCCTTCCGGTAAATCCCGCAATCCAATGTTGCCGATACGCACTCGTTTCAAGCCGGTTACTTTCAGATTTACCAGCTCACACATGCGGCGGATCTGGCGTTTTTTGCCTTCCTGCAGAATGAAGCGCAATTGATTTTGATTTTGCCAGCTCACTTGCGCCGGTTTTAACGCCTTGCCGTCCAGACTTAGCCCATGATTCAGCAACGCCAGCTTATCTTTCGGCAAAGCGCCTTCGACCCGCACCAGATATTCTTTTTCAATTTCAGAGTCCGCGCCGATCAATTGCTTTGCAATACGGCCATCCTGCGTCAGGATCAGCAAGCCTTGGGAATCAATATCCAGCCGCCCGGCTGGCGCCAGATTTTTCAAATGCGCAGGTTGAAAGCGCTTGGTGGATTGCGGATTGATAAACTGATTTTCCGGTTTGATCAATACAACAGCGGGCCGGTAGCCCGGTTCCGGTTGTCCCGAAACATAACCGATGGGCTTGTTGAGTATTAGCGTAACCAAGCTGGTCTGCTGCGATTGTGCCGCTCTGTTCAGTTTGATTTTCTGCGTGGGATAAATTTTTGTTCCCAGCTCAGAAATCTGTATGCCATCGACAAACACCCAGCCCAGCTCGATATAGCGATCCGCTTCCCGGCGCGAGCATATGCCTTGTTCAGACATCAGTTTAGATAAACGAATTTTTTCCATGAAGCAGCTATAATATTGGGAAATACAAAGAATAAGTGCGAGGTTGGCATTACGCCTATTATAAAGGGAATCAACAGATCATTTTTATTAACATCACCAGGATCATTTTATGGAAACTACCGCAGCTATACTGGAAAAGGCGCAACAACGCGCCGAAGAAATGGAGCTTCCCTACAAGGGTGCATTGCTTCCCATCGAAGCGTATCGCGTCTTACAAGAATCTGCCCAGGCACAATTGGTGGATGTACGATCCCGTGCTGAACTGGATTGGGTCGGGCGCATTCCCGGTGCAACGGAAATCGAATTGCGTTCATATCCTTCCATGCAACCCAGCCTTGGTTTTCTCGATCAACTGGCAGGGCAAGTCGATAAAAAACTACCTGTGTTATTCATCTGTCGTAGCGGCTCACGCTCGAACCAAGCCGCTATAATGGCCAGTCAGACCGGCTTTACTGACTGTTACAACATTTTAGAAGGTTTTGAGGGTGATAGGGATGAAAACGGCCAGCGGGGTAAAATTTCCGGCTGGAAGGCCGCCGGATTGCCGTGGGTGCAGAGTTAAGGATATTATGAATGGCCTGAATCAAATCCAGAAGCGCCGGATCCTCGACAGGCACAAGGATCCGGACACTGTGTTGACGATCGTTATCTGAAATGGCCAAGGTGTAAAATTGATAATCTGCCATCCCCTTTACTGGCAAACCGATTGCGGCAGGCAGATCGAAGAAATGACTCGCATCAACTAATCGTTTAAGTTCTTCTGCATCTTTTACATCGAGCTGATCGACTTCAACCGTGATGGGTTTATTTAAACCGGGGAAATAAACAATCCCACCCGCCTGAGAAAATTCGATTCGCACCGTATATCTCCTTCGTTTCTCGCGCCAGGCCGCGATTCCGACTGCCGGCCATCCCCCACGAACCGCTTGCTGCTCGGCACTTTTTAGGCCGTAAATCCGGCCGGCAATATCATTTGTGATTTTTGCGAAGCGTTTAAATCCCCTATTGGGTCTAACGATCATCACGCAAAGCATCGTACCAAATACGGCCTACTTTTTCCCAAGCGTGGCCGCCTATTCGAGTAGCTACCTGGTAAAAGGCGTGATTCGGTATTCCTGAGTTAATATGAACCCCGTCATTATCGTCAAATGTTTGGACAAAGTCCTTCATATGCTTGGGTTGCGGATCTTTTCCCAAAATCGGATCATCAAATGCCGAGCCAGGGTCTTTCATTGAACGCGATGCGACGCCGTTAATTCCTGCAGCCAATTACCCTTCACCAATAAGCCAGTCAGCTTGATCGGCAGTTTGCTTTTTGACAAATTGCTTGATTAAAGAGCCGAATACACCGGACATGATTCATTCAGCGCACCTGATTGATTAAAATATTACAATCTTGATTCGTCTTCGGTAACGCCATGAGCAAGCTCGTGGCCAATCACATCCAACGCGATGGTAAACCGATTGAAAATTTGACCATCCCCATCGCCGAAAACCATCTGAACCGAGTTCCAGAAAGCATTATTGTAATCTTTACCAAAATGTACCGTAGCAGTGAGCAGCATTTCAGAATTGTCTATCGAATTTCGATCAAAAATCTGTTCAAAAAATCAAACGTTGCTCCAAGCCCTTCATCTGCCGCAATATCACCGGCTGGGCCCTGGCCTTCAGAACTACCAGCGTTCCTAGCAAGTTTATAGTGGTCAGAATGGCTGCTCTTGAATAATTCCAAGTGGCAGTTTTCACTGGATCTTATAATCCTGCTGCAGAAAACACATGCAGTGATTATTATCGCGACTTGTTCTATCTTTTGTTATGTGCGCAGCCGCACAGATTATTTCTTATTTGAAAGTTATCTTCTATTTGTGGAAATTTCCATTTTTTAAACTAAATAAGATAAGGATCAACAATGAATACTAAAACACTTCTTTTAATAGTTGCGTTACCGATGGCAATGATATTTGCAGCATCAAGTTTTGCAGGTGGAAAGGAAGAGAAAGTACAATGGTCTAGCGTTCCTGCTGTAGTTCAGAAAACCATTACAGAAAACGCAGGGGGCGGAAAAATTGAGGAAATAGAGAAGGAAACAAAGACAAAGGATGGTAAATCAATTACGGTTTATGAAGCAAAGGTAAAAAATTCCGACGGTAAGAAGATTGAAATTAAGGTCGGTGAAGACGGAAAGCTCATCAAGGTTGAGAACGATTAATCCCAGAAGCAACAGTTGAGGTTTACGTGAAAAGGACATAGCCAAGCATTGGTGATCGTTCTCATCTCATAACAGTCAGCTGTTAAAAAACTACTCCCCTAGTAGAATCGGTCTTCCGATGGTTTGCCGGGGGGCAACTAAACCGCCGAAAGGCGGTTTAGTCATTATTTCCATATCATGGAGATTATTCAATGCATCGAACTGTGCCTATCGTACGTCTTGATGACATCCTGGATAGCGAGCGAGGTTTAACACAGGAGGAAGGATTACCGCGAACGCTACGCCGACAACCTGAGCAAGGAACTGCCGCGCATCCCGTGCGTGAAATCCGCCGTTGACTTCTGGGCGTTCTCCCAAGCCGGACGCAAGCTGGCCGAGCTGCACCTGAATTATGAAACCGTGCCGATATACCAGGACGCCAAGGTGCTGGGCGCCGATGGAAAGGTGTTCAATCTTGGCGATCCCAAGCCGCTGGATTCCCGCCTGCGCGGGAATGACGAGCGGGAGGGTTTTTGGCGCGTGGAAAAGATGAAAGTGCCGAAAACCGATGGCAAAAAAGACCTGACCCGGCTGATCTACAACGCGCATATCACCGTCAGCGGCATCCCGCCCGAAGCCTACGACTACGTGGTCAACGGCAAGCCCGCGCTGGATTGGGTGGTGGAGCGCCAATGCGTGAAAACCGACAAGGACAGCGGCATTGTCAACGACGCCAACGACTGGGCGATTGAAACGATAGGCAACCCGCGCTATCCGCTGGGATTGTTCATGCGCGTAGTGACCGTGAGCCTGGAGACGATGAAGATCGTCAACGCCCTGCCGCCACTGGAAATCGCCAGCGATTGAGGCAGCCACTTTTCTCTCCGTCATTCCCGCATTCAGGCGGGAATCCAGTCGCGGAAGCGCATCCGGTGGTTCTGGATCCCCGCCTTCGCGGGGATGACGAGGTATGTGTGCGGAGATGACGAGTTGTAGCGGTGCGGGTGGATGACGGGTTGTAGCGGTGCGGGTGCGTGACGGGTTGTAGGGGTGTGGGGGATGATGGGTTGTAGAGGTGTGGGGGAATGATGAAATGTTGCAGTAGAAGGACGGAGAGGTTAAGGAAACTCTGAATAACTGTCATTTCGAGCGTAGCGAGAAATCTATGGTATTGATTGCCAAAGATTCCTCACTGCGTTCGGAATGACAAATGCGAGTTATTCAGAGTTTCCTTAAGGTTCTGTCTCTCCATTTATTTCCGGCCAGAGATCCCGCCACTGCGGATTGGTTTCTTCAATCAGTCTTAATTTCCAGGCGCGGTTCCATTTTTTCAATGCCTTTTCCCGGGCAATGGCACTTTCCATCGTAGCGTGCTGTTCATACCAGACCAGGGTTTTAACCCCATATTTTTTGGTAAAACCTTCCGCCAAACCTTCGCGATGCTGCCAAATGCGTTGTATCAGGTTCGATGTCACACCAATGTAGAGCGTCCCGTTTCTTTGACTGGCCAGCAAATACACAGCCGGAGCCATCATGCCGCCTTCTCACCGACATTACCGGCCCTCTCGTCATTCCCGCGAAAGCGGGAATCCCGTTTTTGATGTGGCTTTTTTTGCATTGCCAATTTCTGATGAATTTACGTCGCCACAATCACCCGCACAGCATCGAGCCGCAGGTTGCTGGATTTCAGCGCGCCGGTCAGTTGCTGCAATTGCTGCTCGAAGAATTGAATTTCTTCGTCGCGCACATTCGGGTTAACCTTTTGCAGCGCCTTGAGGCGTTCGATTTCCGGGGTGAAGGTTTGCTGGATGCGCGCTTCCGCTTCGGCGATGAGTTGCGGCGCTTGCGCGCTGGCTTGTTGTTCGCTGACGGTTAATAGCTCGCGGATCGCGTCTTCTTTGAGTTGGATCACCTGCTTGGCGATGCCGGTCGTGACCGGTTGCAGGTGCTGATTGACCGAGTCGTGGTCGAGATACGGATAGTCGCCGTTGCCTTGTTCGTCCAGCAAAATGCGGATTACGGCAGGCGGCAGGTAGCGGTTGCTTTGCTGCACGTTTTGTCCGCTTGCTTCGAGCACAAACAGGGTTTCCAGCAGCAAGGTGCCGGGTTGTACTTGTTTGTGTTTCAGCGCCACTACCACGGCGTTACCGCTTTCATGATTCAGGATGCGTTCCATCGCGTGGATAACCATCGGGTGTTCCCACGTCAGGAAGTGCATGTCCTCGTTGGCCAGTGCGACATCGCGTGAATAGGTGATGACCGAGCCTTCATCCTGCAAGCCGGGAAACGGCATGCTCATGTGTTCACTCGGTTCGATCAGATAACTGCCGCTGCGGTGGTCTTCGATATGCACGCCGCAGCAATCGAATACCGTTTCCATGTACTGCGGTAGCAGAGGATCGTTATCCTGCGCACGCGCGGCTTGCATGAGCTGTTCCGCTGCGCTGGGCCGGAACGAGTTGTATTCGAGCAGCTTATCGCGCCCGCGCTCGAGTGCTTCGTTCAATGCCTGATGTGCCGTTTGCGTGACGGCGATCAATCCGGCCAACGCTTCGGCCTGGGTTTGGCGTTGATGCAGCGCGGCGATGAGCGGGTCTTCCACTTTTACAAACACGGTTTGACCGGCTGGGCAGGTTTTTTCGAACGCATTCAAGCCTTCATGATACCAATGGAACATTACCGCGAGCGCGCTGTTTTCCAGATAGGGCACATGGATTTGGATGGTTTCCGTCTGGCCGATGCGGTCCAACCGGCCAATACGTTGTTCGAGCAGATCGGGATTGAGCGGCAAATCGAACAGCACCAGATGATGCGCAAACTGGAAATTGCGGCCTTCGCTGCCGATTTCCGAGCAGATCAGCACTTGCCCGCCGGTTTCCTTGTCGGCAAAGAACGCCGCGGCGCGGTCGCGCTCAATCAAACTCATGCTTTCGTGGAATACCGGGATAAATTGCCCGGTCGATTGTTTCATCGCTTGCGCCAAATCGCGCGCGGTTTGCGCATTGGCGGCGATGACCAGCACTTTTTCCGGTTTCACTCGCTTGAGCGTGGCAATCAGCCAGTTCACGCGCGGGTCAATTTCGGTCCAGTATGGTTGATCCTCTTCGCATCGTACTTGGTAGATCAGTTCCGGGCATAGCAGCAATTGCGGCTTGGATAACGGCGTGGTTTCAAACGTCACCAAGCTTGGCAGGTATTCCGCCGGTAACGGCAGCGGACTGGCCACCAGTTTGCGTTCGGGAAATCCTTTGACCGCCGCGCGGGTGTTGCGAAACAGGATGCGCCCGGTGCCGTGCCGGTCGAGCAATAATTCCGCGAGTTTATTCCGGGCTTGCTGGTTTTGCAGCTCCGCCAGCAATGTTTGCGCTTGGGTTGGGTCGAGCATGTCCGCGATGAGCTGGCGAGTGTCATCGTTCAATGTCCGGCCTTCGAGCAAGGCTTCGACCGCTTGGGCGATCGGTTCGTAGGATTGCTCCTCGGTGATAAACTCGGAAAAACTGCTGAAACGGTGCGGGTCGAGCAGACGCAGGCGGGCGTAGTGGCTGGCTTTACCCAATTGTTCCGGAGTCGCGGTCAATAGCAGCACGCCGCGGGTGCGCATTGCCAATTGCTCGATCATGGTGTATTGCGAGCTGGCGGCTTGTGGCGACCAGTGCAAATGATGCGCTTCGTCGACCACCAGCAAATCCCAACGGCCTTCCAGCGCTTGCTGAAAGCGCTTCGGATTTTGCCGCAGAAAATGCTGGCTGCACAGCACCAATTGCTCGCTTTGAAACGGATTTTCGCCTTGCTGATCTTTATCGCCTTCTTCGTCTTCGTCGCTTTCTTCCAGCGACAAACAGCGCTCTTCATCGAAGATACTGAATTGCAGATTGAAGCGCCGCAGCATTTCCACCAGCCATTGGTGGATCAAGGTTTCGGGAACCACAATGAGGACGCGCTCGGCGCGCCCCGTCAACAATTGCTGGTGCAGTATTAGCCCTGCTTCAATGGTTTTCCCCAGGCCCACTTCGTCAGCCAGCAGAACACGCGGCGCATAACGGCGCGCAACTTCATGCGCAATATAGAGTTGATGCGGGATCAGACTGGTACGGGTACCTACCAATCCATACAGCGGTTTGCTTGCCAGTTGGTTGCGTATCAACAAAGATTGATAGCGAATCTGGAACCATTTATTTCGATCAAATTGGCCCGCAAACAAACGTTCCGATGGGCGATTCAGTTGCAGGTGATGCGCTAATTGTTCTTCGGCCAGTTCAACCCGGTCTCCCCCTTCGCGCTCACCCAAGTAGACAATTAAACCATCACGCTCATTAACACGAATGACTTTCAATGGAATACCGTCATGACTGCTGATGCTATCGCCTGCTTTGAAAATAACACGTGTCAGCGGTGCAGAAAGCTTGGCGTAGGAGCGGGTTTCGCCCGCTGCCTTAAAGCTGATACTGACAATCCGGTGTTCAACAGTTTGAACAGTACCAAGACCCAATTGCAAATCAGCATCACAAATCCAACGCTGACCGGGCTTAAAATCGTGCATGTATTAATTTGTGATCAGAAAGGAGCAGTATAGTAATAGAAAATGGTAAGAAATATTAGTATTTCTTGAGTTTGGTTAGATTCAACGAAAAGAGCAGAAATAGGAAAGCGAGAAGCCGGTTGATAATCACCTGCTAAGGTAACAAGGCGTGTGGAAAAATTTTAGCCGATTAACTTTCTTTAATTTTAGAAAGTTAATCGGCTATAAGAAACATCAAAATACATGCCGAAAAAATGCTATGACCAGATTATTTGATTAGAAATTCAAGAACAAATTAGCAATAAAATTATGCATCATTTGATCAGCACGAGTGCTATGCGGTCTGTTGATGAATTGGTTCATATAACCCAATTCAACGGTTGCATACTGGTTTACTTTGTAACCTAATCCAACGAAGGCACGGTTCTGATCGTAGCCGCGGGAAATAAAAGCAGGATTATCAACGGTATTCATAGCGATAAATAATTCACTTTGAACGATAAAACTAAGGTTCGGATCTATTGATGGCATTGGAACCGCTAGTTTAACCAATTGGCGGAATCGATGACCCACATCATCATTACCAGCAATAGGCGCATTATGGTCGAAGAATCGTTGCTCAAAACGGCTACGTGTCGACAACCTGCCGAATGAAAAATTATCCGCCCAGGTCACTTGTTGCCAGATCCGGTGCTCATTAAATGGATGCGCTATCGATAGCGGTTCAGCTGTCGGTGCCCACGCATAACCTGCCCACACAACAATTTTATCAGTGATCGCATAACCTAAACCGGGGCGTATCAGGGATTGAGTAAATTGAGTAGCATCATTACCAAAACGCCCCTGTCCTTCCATCCACCATCTGAATTTTTTCAAGTCAGGGTTCTGGGGATTCATGAAACCAAAGTTACCCAGTGCAGTCACATTTCCCCATACTTGAAAATCTTCTACGGTATTGTCTGCAGCAACTGGACTACTAAAAGCCAAACCCAGCGCTGCCAATAAAATAAATTTGTTTATTTTCTTAAACATGCAATCTCCTTTTCAAAATAATACGCCAATCTTTCACTAAAAACCCGATATCGTTCTTATTACGCTGCCGGCACCATAACATAGTAAATGTTAAGAAAATGTCAAGAAATGCATCCACAACGAGTACGGTTATTTTAGTCAATTCTAGTTAATATTTAAGAACCTACACTAAGAATCTAAGAATTTCTATCCCATTCCTTGTACACAGCCGGGCACAATAACATGGTAAATGTTAAGAAAGTGTCAAGAAAAAGGCTTATATCAAATGTTGTTATTGCAGCGAATAAACCTTAGGTTATTTGAAGTCTAGTTGTTTTATACTACAAACATGATTTTAGGTGAGAAAAGATAAGAAACCAATCCGTATTGATTAATAGATTTTAAAAAACATTTGTTTGACAAGCTGTCATATTACTAGGTATGTTAGGTCAGTTAAAATGTGAGGCCTGGGTAAAATTTCTTAAATAACAATTTATTCATTGATTTTGGGTCGAGATCATTCTCGATATTATTTGAACTAAAACGAACTGGAGTTAGAAAATGAAAAAATTAAATTTTGCATTAACACTATCGGCGCTATTTATATTAGCCGGTTGTGGCGCTAGTAAAGACTATACCCCGCCAGCCGGCGCGACTGGTGAACAGATCTTTAGCACGGCTTGCACCGAATGCCATAAACCTTTAAGTGCAAATGTTGCCATGATACTCAGTGAGAAAGTTGCCAATAAGGATGCGGTTATCAAGAAATTTCAATCGGGAAGTATGAGAATGCCCGCGTTCAAGAATATTCAGGGCGAGGCTGCGGATCGTTTAGCGGAATATGTTTTAACCAACAGCGAAGTCAAATAATTATTTCTTGCCTGGGAATCCCAGCGGATTCCCAGGCGAAATCAATTCATAGGAGCATCGAGTTATTTCTGCGCTGCTGATTAGCACGCAAATATTTATCAAAAACTCTGCAAATACTGCTCAGTAGCAGCTGCCCCATAGCTGTCACAACAATCTCATCATCATCTAACGTTATCAAACCAGCTTGCTCATACACTAAAAGCTCTGTTAACTCTGTTGCAAAGTAGTGCTTGAATTCAATTGGAAAATAAATTTCCACTGATTCAAATGAGAGTACTGAATGACAAATCAGTGCTTGCATGACGGAACGCCGTATCAGATCATCGGCACTTAATTCTATGCCCCGTAAAATTGGAAGTATATTGCGCTCTAACCGGTCGTAGTATTGCAGAAGATCACAATGATTCTGATTTAAAGTTGGACCGATGCATCCAATTCCGGATATCCCTAATGCAATTCGATCACAATCAGGATGAACCGAATATCCTTGCAAACCATAATGAAGTCCACCTTGCCGCTGCGCTATGATCAATTGATCGTCGCGCTTGGCAAAAAGATTCATACCAATATGTATATATCCGGCATCAGTTAATCGCGCAATTGCAAGCAACAGCATCTCAAGCCGGGTTTCTATATCGGGTAAATCTTCTTGATTGATGTTTCGCTGGGGCTTGAATTTTTCCGGTAAGTGCAAATAATTCAATAAACTTATTTGATTTGGGCTCGCAGAAATGATTCTTCCCAAGGTGTATTCAAACTTCTTTACAGTTTGTTTTGGTAATCCGTAAATCAGTTCGATTCTGACCGTTTTAAAACCGGCATGTTGCGCGTTATGTATAGCACACAACGTAGTATCTTCTGTTTGTAAGCGTTGTATGGATTGCTGTACCAGATGGTCAAAATCCTGAACACCAATAATTGCGCAATTAAATCCCATTTCATTTAATGACTGCAGCGAAACCTGCGTAATTTGCCGTGAATCAATCTCTATGCAATATTCTCCCTCTTCTACCAAATTAAAATTTTGGCGGATTTCTTTCATAATGTCGCTTAACTGAGTATCACTCAGGAGGGTCGGGGTTCCTCCCCCCAAATATAATTGCTCAACCTTTGGGTCGTCTTTGAGAAATTGTCCTTGAAGTCGAATTTCGCGTACCAAGTAATCAAGATATATTTTTATGTCGTCATCATCGGGAATAATCTGATTAAAATGGCAATAAAAACATAAAGAAATGCAAAATGGAATATGCACATATAACGATAAGGGACGGCGAATGTGTCCCGATTTGCGATTGCTCAACCAAGATAAATAGGTATGCGCATCAAATGCTTCAACGAAATAATCTGTGCCCGGATACAGATGATAGTCAGAATAATTGCCCCAAAAACGGCGAAAAAGATCTGAATTGATTTCAAGCGAATCAGAAGAGAGGCCGGAAAAAAACAATGGATGCAACGGAAATCTCACTTTGTGAAGAATGTAACCTAAAGAAAATTGGATTAAATAACATCAAGCGCCGACCACCCCACTCAATCACACATCTATTCACAACGCAATGTCAAAAAAGAATATCTACTTTTTAATAAAATCGGTAAAATTGTAATTGAATCTAGGATATTAATTTTGATTCAGATCAATCAAGACACTGAAATATAATTCTCTACATTCGGAAAATAATTTGCTTCACGATACTTCACTACATAATCATCTTGATATTTCACACATAAGATCAAGCTGTGCTTCTTGTAGTCTGCGTGAACTATGTTTGCCGGTTGGTCTTAATGAGGATGAAATTCAAGTTCTGGGTGATGTGGTAAGTCATAAACGCAAGATTCAGCGAGGCGGGTATCTGCATCACACAGGTGCAAAGTTCCAATCATTATTTGCTATTCGTAGCGGATTTCTAAAAACCTGTGTACTTGAACAAGATGGACGACAGCAAGTTACTGGTTTTCATATGACTGGAGAATTGCTGGGCATGGATGCCATCAGCACAGACATACATACTTGTGATGCGGTTGCTCTTGAAGATAGCGAAGTATGTGAAATTCCCTTTGCCAAATTAGAAGAAATCAGCCGGATTATTCCATCCCTGATGCGCCATTTTCATAAAATGATGAGTCGTGAAATAGTGCGGGATCATGGTGTTATGTTGTTACTGGGCAGCATGAAAGCTGAAGAACGCTTAGCAACTTTTCTGCTGAATTTATCGCGCCGCTTTCTTGTGCGCGGTTATTCCGAATCCGATTTCAATCTGCGCATGACTCGCGAGGAAATTGGCAGCTATCTTGGTCTTAAGCTAGAAACCGTCAGCCGTGCTTTCTCCAAGCTGCAAGACGAGAATATCATTACCGTTGATAATAAACACATCCGAATAAATGATATTTCCCGCTTAAGAATGAAAATGGGAAACTCATCTTGTATTACCTGAAAATTTCCAGCGCCCTCTTTAAATCATAATATGTTCTTCGATCACGTTTGATATTACAGCAGTAAAATACCCCCTTGCACTATAAACATCATCTTCATCTCTTCATTCAAATTCTTGTCAGCTTGAGTAAGTATAAGAAAATGCTATAATGCAATGATAATTTGACTATCTACGTGATAGTGCATGATATGCAGGTCAAATTAAATTCACACATTTGTCTAAATGCCTTAAAACAATTTAGAGCGGCTGGGATGAATGGAGGCTCAATCCTAATGGAGAATAATTTATGTCAGTAACTATGCGGCAAATGCTGGAAGCAGGTGTTCATTTTGGTCATCAGACACGCTTCTGGAATCCGAAAATGGCGCCCTATATCTTCGGCCATCGAAACAAAATCCATATCATCAATCTAGAAAAGACCTTGGTGATGTATGAAGAAGCCATGAAATACGTGCGCCAATTATCAGCAAACAAAGGGGTTATCTTGTTTGTAGGTACTAAGCGGCAAGCGCGCGATATTGTACGCGAAGAAGCATTACGTTGCGGATCCCCCTATGTGGATCAACGCTGGTTAGGCGGCATGCTAACTAATTTCAAAACCATCAAACAATCCATTAAGCGCTTACAAGATATGGAAACAATGGTTCAAGATGGGACATTAGATAAGCTTGTAAAAAAAGAAGCGCTCGATCTTCATCGAGAATTGGATAAACTCAATAGCAGTTTAGGTGGCATCAAAGACATGAAAGGCCTGCCGGATGCATTATTTGTAATAGATGTTGGATATCAAAAAGGCGCTATTACAGAGGCCAAGAAACTTGGCATTCCGGTAATTGGTGTTATCGATACCAATCACAACCCAGATGGATTGCAATACCTGATCCCTGGAAATGATGATTCAAGCCGGGCAATACGTTTATATGCCCGTGGCGCAGCAGATGCTGTTCTGGAAGGACGTAATCAGTCTATTCAGGAAATCGTGGAAATGAGTGCAGAAGCCGAATAAAACGACGGCGGCTCTACATTCGTACTGGCATACTGGCATACTGGCAGTTATAAATTAATAATCAGATAAATTTTTATTTATCTGATTATTATAAAAATAGCCTTTACGATAAGCATATCTTTGTTTTAATAAATATCTATATCCTATTCATAAATTAAATTTTGTATCTGGAGTAAATATGGCGGATATTACCGCAAGCATGGTAAAAGAATTGCGTGAGATGACTGGGCTTGGCATGATGGATTGCAAAAAGGCCTTAACAGAGACTGATGGCGATATGAAAGCAGCAGAAGACCTGCTGAGAATCAAAAGCGGTGCCAAAGCAAGTAAAGCAGCAGGCCGAATCGCAGCCGAAGGTGTAATTGGCGCCTATATCTCAGCAGATGGTCAATGCGGCGCGCTGGTTGAAGTTAATTGTGAGACAGATTTTGTTGCCAGAAATGAGGACATTATCGATTTCGCCAGGAAACTGGCTGAGCTTATTGCAACAAAGAACTTGACCGAAATCACAGCGCTCAATGATGTATTGTTACCAAGTGGTGAAACTGTTGAGGTATTTCGTAAAGCATTGATTATGAAATTAGGCGAAAACATCAGTATTCGCCGTTGTGGACGCCATGCAACAAAAGGCCAACTGGCTTATTATCTTCACGGAACCAAGATCGGTGTGATGGTAGACTATGCGGGTGGCGATGAAGCGTTAGGTAAAGATATTGCTATGCACATTGCAGCGAGCAAGCCGATGTGTGTGTCAAAAGAACAGGTGTCTGCAGATGTATTGGCGCATGAACGCCAGATTTTTACAGCCCAAGCTGCCGAAAGTGGAAAACCAGCAAATATTATTGAGAAAATGGTTGATGGCCGTATTGCGAAATATTTAGCCGAAATAACCTTGTTAGGTCAGCCTTTTGTTAAAGATCCAGAACAAACTGTAGAAAAATTATTGGCAAAAAAATCTGCCAAAGTAAATAGTTTTACAATGTTCATTGTAGGCGAAGGAATTGAAAAGAAATCTGAGAATTTTGCAGAAGAAGTAAAAGCACAGATGGAACAAGCAAAATAAGGCAGGCTACCCCAATTCTCAAATTTACCAACAATGACTACCGTTACTTATAAACGTATTTTGCTAAAGCTATCCGGTGAAGCCCTGATGGGCGAAGACAAATATGGTATTAACCATACCGTAATGGGAAGAATTGTTGCTGAAATTGAAGAAATTAGCAAACTGGGCGTTGAAATTGCCATTGTTGTCGGGGGCGGAAATATCTTTCGCGGTATGAAATCAGCTAATGACGGACTTGAACGAGTTACCGCAGATTATATGGGGATGTTAGCCACCGTAATGAATGCTTTGGCACTTCAAGATGCCATGAAACTGGTTGGGCTGGTGCCCCGTATACAATCTGCTTTGCGTATTGAGCAGGTGGTAGAGCCATATATCCGCGGACGAGCGATGCGTTATCTGAAAGATGGCAGAGTGGTAATTTTTGCAGCAGGAACCGGCAATCCTTTCTTTACTACCGATACCGCAGCTGCTTTACGTGGTATGGAAATGAATGTGGATATCATGCTTAAAGCAACAAAGGTGGATGGCATTTATACCAGTGACCCAAAAATTGATTCAGATGCGACTCGTTTCCATAAATTATCTTTTGATGAAGCTATTGCCAAGAATTTGCAAGTGATGGATGCAACGGCGTTAACATTATGCCGTGATCAGAAATTACCACTGAATGTATTTAGTATTTTCAAGGCTGGAGCTCTAAAACGTATAATTACAGGAGAAGATGAAGGAACCTTGGTAACAATCTGATTCAAATATAGTTAGCTTCCTGAGAATAGATGCGAAAGGAATAGATATTATGATTGCCGATGTAAAAAAGTCTGCTGAACAGAAAATGCAAAAAAGCCTGGAAGCATTGAAAGTAGATTTGAGTAAAGTCAGAAGTGGCCGGGCTCATACTGGCCTATTGGATCATGTCACGGTTGATTTTTATGGCGCGCAAACTCCAATTAACCAGGTAGCAAATATCAATCTAATCGATGCACGTACAATTGGCGTTATCCCGTGGGAAAAAAAAATGGCCAGTGCAATTGAAAAGGCGATTCGCGAATCTGACTTAGGTTTGAATCCAATGCCGGTAGGTGAAACTATTCGTGTACCAATGCCGGCTCTCACTGAAGAGCGGCGGCGTGATCTTACCAAAGTGGTAAAACAGGAAGCGGAAGCTGTCCGTATTGCAATGCGAAATATTCGCCGCGATGCGAATGCACACTTGAAAGAATTATTAAAATCCAAAGAAATATCTGAAGATGATGAGCGTCGTGGCCAGGATGAGATTCAAAAGCTTACTGACCGCTATATCACAGAGATCGATAAAGTTTTGCAAGTTAAGGAAGCCGAATTGATGGCTGTTTGATATGCCTCAAGGCCCGAATTCAACCCGAGAAATACCTGAAACAGGATCAATACCCAAACACATCGCTATTATCATGGATGGTAATGGCCGATGGGCTCAAAATCGCTATTTGCCCCGTATTGCTGGGCATAAACAAGGGGTTGAAACTGTTCGCGGCGTGATTAAATCTTGCATAGAACGCAACATCCCATATCTCACTTTATTTGCTTTTAGCAGTGAAAACTGGCGGCGTCCTACTGATGAAGTTACCTCTTTGATGCAACTTTTCCTCGGTGCTTTAGAACAAGAAATTACAAAACTCCACGAAAATGGTATTTGTTTTAAAGTAATCGGGGATTTATCAAAATTTGAGTCTAAAATCATAGAATTCATTCAGATTGGCGAACAACTGACTGCCGAAAATACGCGGCTCACATTTACCATAGCCGCCAACTACGGCGGCCGCTGGGATATCATGCAGGCCATGCGAAAAATGATGGCGCAATCGACGAATTTACCACTTAATTTTGAAGAAGAAAACCTGGCGCAATATCTTTCGATGAGCTATGCTCCTGAGCCGGATTTGTTTATTCGCACTGGCGGAGAATGTCGAGTCAGTAATTTTTTATTATGGCAACTTGCTTATACAGAATTATATTTCACCAATACACTATGGCCTGACTTTGACGAACACGAACTGGAGTTGGCCATTCAATCGTATCAGCAGCGAGAGCGCCGGTTTGGTCGAACGAGTGAGCAAATTCAAATGGGCAGATCTGCTAAAGGATAAGAAGATCATTTTAAATGCTTAAAACCCGCATCCTCACAGCAATTGTCGTATTACCTTTATTTCTCTCGGCATTATTTTTCCTGCAAGA
Source organism: Nitrosomonas sp. (assembly GCA_016708955.1). Taxonomy (GTDB): domain Bacteria; phylum Pseudomonadota; class Gammaproteobacteria; order Burkholderiales; family Nitrosomonadaceae; genus Nitrosomonas. The sequence goes on along the minus strand of JADJES010000015.1, from coordinate 19,769 downwards.
TATTTTTTGGGCTACTTTCTTACTGGCTCTGACGGTTATCGGATCCCGAGAATGGAGTCAATTAGCAAGATTTTCTGTCAGAAATACGATATTTTTCATGTTACTCACGACTTTGGCGGGTGGAGAGTTATTGTTTCAATTAAGTGAATCTGTAAAAGTTGATGCGTACTCGTCAGATCCAATGTGGGTTTATATATTGTCGGCTATCTTTTGGATAGTATGTGCACCGTTATATCTTAAGCAACTCTACGCCGTTAAAAACCCCTATATCTGGATGCTAATCGGCTGGATACTCTTGTTACCAACCTGTCTTGCGCTCTATCAGTTACGCGCTATCAGCCCCTTGCTTTTACTAGGTTTTATGGCGACCATCTGGATCTCCGATACAGCCGCTTATTTTACCGGACGATCGTTTGGCAAGCACAAACTTGCGCCTACTATTAGTCCGAATAAAACTTGGGAGGGCGTTGCCGGTGCTTTAATTGCTGTGTTAATTTATGGCTTGGCTTGGGATTCCTGGCTTAATGAAGAATCTATAGCTTCAAAGTTGGTACCCTTGCTGTTATTTATGGCCATATTAGGTATCATCGGTGACTTGTATGAATCATTGATAAAACGTCATGCCGAAGTTAAGGATAGTGGAAATATTTTGCCCGGGCATGGCGGAATATTGGATCGGATTGATGCTTTGACTTCTTCATTGTCGCTCGCCATATTGGCATTACTTATTTTTTATTCACCCGCTTTATGAAAACTATCCGCCAAATAACGATACTCGGCTCCACCGGCAGCATTGGGGAGAGCACACTGGATGTGATAGCACGTCACCCTGATCGCTTTCAGGCGTTTGCGTTAACTGCCAATAAAAATGTTGAAAAAATGTTGTCGCAATGCCAACGCTTCCAACCACGTTATGCGGTAATGCTGGATAGGGAAAGTGCGGAGCAATTGGCCAGTGCAATTCAAGCGGCCAGGATAGATACGAAAGTATTATCGGGTATTGAATCATTGGAAAAGGTAGCCTCGCTTTCTGAAGTGGATGCAGTAATGGCAGCAATTGTAGGTGCTGCCGGTATCCGTCCAACGTTTGCAGCGGCGCGAACCGGGAAACTTGTATTGCTCGCCAATAAAGAAACTCTGGTTATGGCCGGGCGTATTTTCATGGATCTGGTAAAACAGCACAACGCCACACTGTTACCAATCGATAGCGAGCATAATGCGATTTATCAATCCCTACCGCACCATTTCAATGGTAACTTAGCTGCGGACGGCATCAGTCGCATACTACTCACTGCTTCGGGTGGACCATTTCGATGCGCGCCGCTAGCTTCTCTGGAGAAAGTAACCCCAGAACAAGCTTGTGCTCACCCGAACTGGGATATGGGACAGAAGATTTCTGTTGATTCCGCCACCATGATGAATAAAGGGTTGGAAGTAATTGAAGCGCATTGGCTGTTTGATGCACCTCCGGAAAAAATTCAGGTTGTGATTCATCCACAAAGTGTGATCCATTCGATGGTTGCCTATGTCGATGGCTCAGTCATAGCACAATTGGGTAATCCTGATATGCGTACCCCGATTGCGCACGCGATGGGTTATCCCGAGCGGATAGAAAGCGGGGTGCCCGCTTTAGATATGTTCAAAGTTGCGCACCTCGATTTTGAAGAGCCTGATTTTAAAAGGTTTCCATGTCTTGGATTAGCCTACCAAGCGCTTGCATCAGGCGGAAATATGCCCGCAGTACTCAATGCCGCAAATGAGATTGCGGTAGAATCCTTTCTTAAAGAACGCATGAAATTTACAGCTATCCCGGCTATGATTGAACATGTTATGCAGACAGTACAACAAGAAGATATGGCAACGCTGGATGATGTATTGAGAACAGACACATTGGCTCGTGATGTAGCGCGAGAGTGGCTTGCAAATCTGCAGTAATAAATTCAGAAAACCGCTCACTATGACGAGATTCAATTTTTCTTAATTAATGATAGTATCGTGCTGATAAGATCTTCCCCTAAGCGCACCTTTCACACACTGGCCCTGATATGACAATAGCTTATACTATTATTTCTTTCATTATTGCCTTAGGCATACTGATTACGTTTCATGAATTTGGTCATTATCTAGTAGCTCGCTGGAATGGCGTAAAAGTATTACGATTCAGCATCGGTTTTGGCCAGCCCATTTTCCGCAAGCGTTTGGGAAAAGACAAAACAGAATGGGTAATTGCAGCCATTCCACTGGGCGGCTATGTCAAGATGCTGGATGAGAATGAAGGAAAAGTAGCGCATGAAGATTTACCCCGTGCATTTAACCGTCAACCGGTAGCACGCCGTTTTGCCATTGTTGCAGCCGGCCCCATCGCCAATTTTTTGCTAGCTATTGTCTTATACTGGCTACTCTTCATCCTGGGTGTTAATGGGATGAAACCAGTACTTGGCCCAATTGAACCCGCCTCTCCAGCTGCGTATGCAAAATTTGAGCAAGGTGAAACCATCGTCACTATCGAGAATGAACCGGTTGCCAGCTGGCAAGATGCTCGCTGGACCTTATTACGATATGCCATCGATCAATCAGCAAATGTAAAAGTACAAACCATTAATAAAAATGGCGAGATCAATTGGCGGCAACTGGATTTGAGTCATATTGACCCGGATAAGATCAATGAAAATTTCCTTGGAATTGTCGGTCTTAACAGCTATCAGCCTATTCTAAAGCCTGTTATCGGACAAGTGGTCGCCGATGGTGCTGGTCAGCATGCTGGTTTGTTAGCAGGGGATGAAATTTTAGCCGTCAATGATACTGAAATTCATACCTGGATGGACTTTGTGCAGCAGATACGCACAAACCCGGAGAATACTCTGGAACTAGATATTTTGCGTAATAATCAAGTCATAATAATTGCCATTACACCGGAGAAAACCACTGAAAATGGCAAACAAGTGGGCAAGATCGGCGTAGCGCCCGTGGTTAATCAATCCGAATTTGAAGAATTGCTTGTCACAGTCAGTCATCCTCCCGGCAAAGCATTCCAAAAAGCCATCGAGAAGACTTGGGAAACAACCATACTGACATTTCAAATGTTATCCAAAATGATTACCGGCGATGTATCTTGGAAGAATGTCAGCGGGCCGATTTCAATTGCTGATTATGCAGGTCAATCCGCACAGATGGGATTGGTATCCTATCTGGCATTTCTTGCGCTGATCAGTGTCAGTATTGGTGTTCTGAACTTACTGCCGATTCCAATTCTCGATGGCGGGCATTTAATGTATTATCTTATTGAAATAATTAAAGGAAATCCTCTTTCTGACAAGGCTATTTTGATTGGACAGAAAATCGGCATGACCTTGCTGTTTACACTCATGACATTTGCCATCTATAACGATATTACTCGGCTTATCACTGGTTAGATAATGAAATTCCGGTATCTAGTTGCACTTGTCAGCTTCTTTTATGCTTTCTCATCCTGGGCCAGCGATTCTTTCATTGTTAAGGATATTCGCGTTGAAGGCATACAACGCACTGAGGCCGGTACGGTATTCAGCTATCTCCCTATTAAAGTAGGCGATACGCTTGACGAAGAAAAGGCAACAGAAGCGATCAAAGCACTCTATGCGACCGGATTCTTCAAAGACGTAAAATTAAAATCTGAGGATGGCGTTTTAATCGTAGAAGTTGATGAACGACCAGCTATTGCACAAATTAGTATTAATGGTGCAAAAGAGTTTGAGAAAGATAAATTGCTTGAAGGCCTTAAACAAGCTGGCATATCGGAATCCCGGATTTTCAGCCGCTCGCTTTTGGATAGAGCCGAACAGGAACTGAAACGCCAGTATATCAGCCGAGGAAAATATTCCGTCAAAATCACGACAACGACTACACCACTGGAACGTAATCGTGTTGCAATTAATTTTGATATCAATGAAGGCCGGACAGCCAGAATTAAGAAAATAAATTTTGTCGGTAACGAAAAATTTAACGATCGTGAGTTACGCGGTTTACTTGTCCTCAGGAAACCTGACTTATTAAGCTGGTTCACCAAAAATGATCAATATTCAAAACAGAAATTATCCGCTGATTTAGAGACACTCCGATCTTATTATCTTGATCGAGGTTACCTGGAATTCAATATTGAGTCCACTCAAGTATCCATAACACCAGACTTGCGCGATATCTATATCACGATCAATGTTACCGAGGGTGACCAATATACAGTCTCCGATATCAAAGTAGCTGGAGAACTCTTAGTACCGGAAGTAGAAATACGTAAACTGATATTGCTAAAGGATGGAGAAGTATTTGCACGCCAGAAACTGACCGAATCCATAAAATTAATTACCGATCGCTTAGGTGATGATGGTTATGCATTTGCCAATGTCAATGCATCACCAGAGTTGGATTATGAGACCCGCCAAGCTTCATTTACATTCTTTATTGACCCAGGCCGGCGTGTCTATATCCGGCGTATCAATATAACCGGCAATGATCGTACGCGCGATGAAGTGATACGTCGCGAGTTTCGTCAAATGGAAGGCGCCTGGCACTCCACTAAAAATATTAACATTTCCAAGCAACGTGTTGACCGGTTATTTTTCTTTAACAGTGTCAATGTGGAAACACCCGCTGTACCCAATAAAACCGATCAGGTTGATATCAATGTCAAAGTAGAAGAAAGACCAACCGGATCAATCATGTTTGGTGCAGGTTATTCTGATCGTCAAGGCATAATTTTGAACGGCTCAATTTCGCAAAACAATATTTTTGGTACCGGCAACTTTTTTAGCCTTGATGTAAATACAGGCGCCATTAACAAAACCTATGCCGCTTCATTTACCAATCCCTATTTTACAGTGAACGGAGTCAGCCTCGGCTTTGATGTCTACAAGCGCGACCTGGATACTCGTCCGCTGGCCCGTGTTGGTACATTTAAAACTGAAACCATAGGTGCCGGCGTGCGGCTCGGCATACCGATCGCTGAAAATGATATTGTATCTGTAGGTCTGGCTGCTGAGAATACCGTGCTGGGTGTTTTTGCTGACAGCCCGCAACGCAATAAAGATTTCGTTACCGAATTTGGAAAATCGACCAACAATTTTCCACTCACGCTCAGCTGGGCGCGTGATCGCCGTGACAGTGCAATTTGGACCACCTCGGGAACGACACACCGGCTGTTTGGTGAAGTCAGTGTGCCCGGTGGAGATTTGGATTATTATAAAATAAGTTACCATCAAAAATGGTTCTACCCCATTACTGATAATCTTACACTCATGTTGAATGGTGAGTTTGGTTATGGAGACGGGTATACGGGACGGTCACTGCCTTTTTTCAAGAACTTCTTTGCCGGGGGTAATAATTCCGTGAGCGGTTATGATCTGAATTCCTTAGGTCCTCGTGATGATAGAAGACTTACATTAGGCGGCAGCAAGCGCATCGTTGGTAATATCGAAGTGCTCTTCCCGGTTCCCTTCATGAAAGAAGATAGATCCCTTCGATTAAGCGCATTCCTCGATGGCGGTACCGTATTTGCCAGAGATATTGACTTTAATTTAATGCGTTATTCGGCTGGCATTGCGCTCACTTGGATTTCGCCGATGGGACCACTGAAGGTCAGTATTGCCAAACCATTAAACGACCGGCCTGAGGATAGATTGCAAGCTTTCCAATTTATGTTTGGACAACAATTCTAAATTTATTTGGGATCCTATTCAGTGAATATCGTGAAACGAATCAATCGATGCTGGCGCTATATAGTTATAGTTTTTATAGCCATTGTTTCAACCAGTGGGTTCGCTATGGTTCTTGCCGGTGATATCAAGATTGGCGTAGTGAATACTGAGAAAATTTTACGCGAATCGCTACCAGCGATACAGGCGCAAAAGAAAATAGATCAGGAATTTGTGCCGCGTGATGAAGAAATCAAGAAAATGGCTGTTCAGGCTAAAACATTACAAGACAAGCTTGAGAAAGACAGCATTGCCATGGATGAAACGGAACGGCGTAACTTAGAAAGGAATCTTGCCAATCTTAGCCGTGAGTATCAGCGCGCGCAAAGGCAAATGCGGGAAGATTTTAGTGTGCGTCAAAATGAAGAATACAGTGTAATTCTGGAACGCACTAATCGGGCGATTAGCAAAATTGCTGAAATAGAAAAGTATGATCTGATATTGCAGCTCCAGGACTCAGTTTATAGAAGTCAACGGATTGATATTACAGATAAAGTTATTAAAGCACTCGAAAATGAATAGGGCAAAAGTCAACAAAATTTATTCAAGTGCCCTCAATAAAGTTCTTGGGTCAAAAGGAAAATAGTATGAATACCATGGATATTCACGAAATCTTAAAATACCTGCCGCATCGCTATCCGCTTTTATTGGTGGATAAAGTGATTTCTTACGAGGTGGGCAAGGATATCGTTGCATTAAAAAATGTTTCCATCAATGAACCATTCTTTTCGGGGCATTTCCCGCACTATCCGGTCATGCCGGGTGTCCTGATTGTCGAGGCTTTAGCCCAGGCGGCAGCCATTCTAACGCTCAGAACAGTAGACACGATTAACAAAGATAATACGGTTTATTATTTTGTCGGAATTGACGGCGTTCGTTTTAAAAAACCCGTTATGGCTGGTGATCAATTAATTCTTAAGGTTGCCATAGAGCGGCAAATAAAGGGGTTATGGAAATATTCAGCCCGCGCTGAAGTCGATGAGCAGCTCGTCACTGAAGCTACGCTGATGTGTACTGCAAGAAATGTATAACCGTTAAGCAATCAGTTTGTAATTTGTATGATGCTGGTGCATATCAGCAGCACATTTAGCGGAGAAAAATATTGACACTTTCAGTGCAGCTGGTGTTATTTGCGGAGTAGACGAAGCTGGCAGAGGGCCATTGGCTGGACCTGTTTATGCTGCGTGTGTTGTGCTCAATGCTGCCCACGAAATAGCCGGATTAGCCGATTCCAAGGAACTGAGTGAGAAAAAGCGTGAAGCGCTTGCAATCACGATCAAGAAATATGCTAAAGCATGGGCAATTGCTTCCGCCTCGGTGCAAGAAATTGATCAACTAAATATTCTGCAGGCAAGTTTGCTCGCGATGAAACGCGCTGTAGAAAGTTTACCTTTCGTACCGGATATGGTGCTAGTCGATGGAAATCAAAGTCCACAGCTAAAATGCTCAGTACGTACAATCATCAGAGGTGACAGCCTGATACCCGAAATCTCAGCGGCCTCTATTTTAGCCAAGACGGCACGGGATAAGGAAATGCATAGACTGCATCAGTGTTTTCCACTCTATGGATTTGATCAACACAAAGGGTATCCCACGAAAAAGCATTTGGCTGCATTACAAAATCACGGCGCATGTGAGATACACCGGCAAAGTTTTGCGCCTGTCCATGCATTAAAATTTAGTAAAAAATCTTTCTAGAACAACGATAACGCCGAACTGCGCTTATCCCAAAGCAAGGAAGAAAATCACTTTGTGCGTATAATGACAGCTATTCAATTCAGCTCTGCTAACAGATAAAAACCCTGATTATTAATAATATTTAAATTTTTGAACTCACTAAACAAGGATAAACTTAAAATGCGCATTGAAAAAAATACCGTGGTTTCACTTAATTATGAATTGTCAGATGACACAGGAAAAATTCTAGAGAAAACGGATACACCGATCAGTTATTTGCATGGCGGCTATGGTGGCATTTTCCCTCTGGTTGAGGAAGCGCTTCATGAAATGGAAATTGGTCACTCTTGCTCGGTTTCAATGGAACCGGAAGATACTTTCGGCGAATATGATGCCGAATTGATTCGAGTGGAACCACGCAGCTCTTTTCCAGATGATGTAGTAGTTGGCATGCATTTTGAAGGCGGTGCCGAAGGTTCTGACGACATTATCATCTACCAGGTTACAGAAATTGCTGACGATACCGTCATTGTCGATGGAAATCATCCATTTGCGGGCATGAGATTGATTTTTGCTTGCACAGTAACTGAAGTCCGCCCAGCCACAGCGGAAGAAATTACCCATCAACATGTGCATGGTGCGCATGGTCATGAGCATTAACAAAATAAAGTTATTCTATTATTCAATAGATTAGCTGTTATTCGTCGTATCCAGCGCTTTCTTCAATAAATAAAGCTGCTCCAGCGCTTGCCTGGGGCTGAGTTCATCTGGCGAGAGGTTTTGTAACATTGCAATCACTGGATGTTCTTGCGGAATAGCTTCTTCCGGTTCTGAAACAGGGAAGGAAAACAGATCCAACTGTGGTTCTTTCTTTACACTTTCCTGTTCCAATTTGATCAAGTGCTTTCTGGCCACTTTGATCACCGGCTCTGGAACACCTGCCAATGCAGCAACTTGCAAACCATAGCTTTGACTGGCCGGTCCCTCGGCTACTTTATGCAGAAAAACAATGCGGTGTTTATACTCCACGGCGTCCAAATGGACATTTTGGATTTGCTTAAACTCCTCAGCAAGTTTCGTTAATTCAAAGTAATGCGTGGCAAAAAGTGTAAAGCTGCGGTTTTTGCTCAATAAATGCCGGGCAATGGCAAACGCGAGGGCCAAGCCGTCAAAAGTGGAAGTGCCGCGCCCGACCTCATCCATGAGCACTAGGCTTTGTGCTGTTGCGTTATGGAGTATATTGGCGGTTTCCGTCATTTCCACCATAAATGTGGAACGCCCGCTGGCAAGATCATCGGCAGCACCAATACGGGTAAAGATCTGATCCAGCACACCCAGACGGACTCTTTCCGCAGGCACATAACTGCCGCAATGTGCAAGTAAAGCGATCAGCGCGATTTGTCGCATGTAGGTTGATTTACCGCCCATATTGGGACCGGTAATTATCAACATTTGCGGTTTTCCGGTACCGTCAGCACCTAACTGAACATCATTGGAAACAAAGTTTTCTACCTGACTTTCCACAACCGGGTGGCGACCGGTATCTATCTCAAAAATTTCCTCATGCGACAAATACGGCGCAGTATAGTCAAGCGCTTGTGCACGCTCGGCAAATGCGCATAAAACATCAATCTCCGCAACGCTCGCAGCCATTTTCTGCAATGGCTGGATATAACCCAGGAGCACATTCAGAAGTTCATCATATAAATATTTCTCGCGTGCCAATGCCCGATCTTGTGCGGATAATGCTTTATCTTCGAAAGCCTTTAGTTCTGGCGTGATATACCGCTCAGCACTTTTTAATGTTTGTCTGCGCCGGTAATCGGCGGGAATTTTCTCGCTGTGTGCGTGCGTGACTTCGATATAGAAACCATGCACACGGTTATATTCCACTTTAAGATTAGGAATGCCGGTGCGTTCTTTTTCACGAATCTCCAGCTGTAACAAGAATTCACCGCAATTATTTTGCAGGGCACGTAATTCATCCAGCTCGGCATCATAACCATCGGCAATCACATTGCCTTCACGCAACACCACACCGGGTTCTTCCAGCAAAGATTTACTCAATAACTCAACGAGAGCAGGCTCAATCTGCATAGCCTGAATTAATTGACTAATTCTCTCGCTGGAACCATTTGCCATGGCTTGAATAACTTCCGGCAAGAGTTTCAGGCTATCACGCAAACCCGATAAGTCTCTCGGGCGCGCTGATTTGAGTGCAATGCGGGCAGTAATCCGTTCAACATCTACAAATTGCCGAAGCAGGTCTCGCACCACCCAATAATTATTCTGCTCACTTACTCCGATTAAGGCTGCAACGCTATCGAGCCGTTTTTGTATTGCTGCATGATCCCGTAATGGATGATGCAGCCAGAATTGCAACAAGCGGCTGCCCATATTGGTTGAGCAAGTATCCAGTAATGACAACAACGTAGGCGATCGTTCACCGCGTATGGTTTCAGAAATTTCCAGATTACGACGTGTCGCAGCATCCATTCGAATATAAATACTATCCCGCTCAGCTTGCAACGATGTGATAGGAAGAGCAGTAGATCCTTGTGTCAGACGGGTGTATTCCAATAAGGCACCGGCGGCACATAACGCAATAGGCAAATCCTCACAACCAAAGCCGGACAGATCATGCGTTTCAAATTGCCGCGTAAGATTGCTGATTGCAGTATCACGATCAAACTGCCACAACGGTAATCGCTTTAACGCCCAATTTTTACCTTGTATTTCAGCTTGTTTAAGTGACTCGGGCAACAGGATCTCAGACGGTTGCAGACGCTCCAGCTCACTCAGCAGATTTTGTGGCGCTGTCTCCATCACGCGTAATTGCCCTGCTGCCAGATTCAGCCAAGCCAATCCCAAAGTCGCTTCGTGCACCCATAAAGCCAATAATATGCAGTCGCGCTTATCCTCAAGCAATGCCGCATCCGTCAATGTTCCAGGTGTGATGATGCGGGTAACTTCACGTGCAACGGGACCTTTGCTGGTAGCCGGATCGCCCACCTGCTCGCAGATGGCCACGGATTCACCTGACTTGACCAGTTTTGCCAGATATTGCTCTGCAGCATGATAGGGCACTCCCGCCATCTTAATGGGCTCCCCCGCAGAAGCACCGCGCCGCGTTAAAGTAATTCCCAAGAGCTTTGCCGCTTTCTCCGCATCGTCAAAAAACAACTCATAGAAATCCCCCATGCGATAAAACATCAGCATGTCTGGATGCTGCGCCTTGATGCGCAGGTATTGTTGCATCATGGGAGTATGTTGATCTTTCTGGGCTTTCATTTGCTCTACATCAGATTATTTACGCAGTGGAGAATACATTATTGTGCTGGAATAATCTCGTTTACTAAACACCCCAAAACATTATCCAGAAAGTCGATGATGACTGGGGTATCTTGATGAATACGAAAGCGGGGGTAATTATGCTCCCAGAAAAGAGTTCATTGACAAATCAACATTGATTTTATAAGGTTTACAATTAACCTTACTCTCTGTTTTTGTGGTCTTTTCGTTTCCATTCACTTCGGCCATGCAAATATCATAATACTTTTTGTAGACTGTTTTTAATACCGCAGATAGTTTTCAGCGGTCTGCTAAACAAGCCATTCAGGATGTAGAATCATTATGAAACCAAGTGCCAACATTACAGCGCCACTCAGGAGCTTGAGCCAGCGACCCGTAGAATCCGTCAGTTTATGACTGCTTAACGCGAGCACTGCAATGGCGACCATCAGGGAGTCGTCGGCTATATAACCGAGAATATAAAGTCCCAGGTATGCATAATAGACTGCCGGATTCAGGGCATGTTGCGTTAGTATGGCCGTGTAGATTGCTGGAAAACCTGCTGTGCACAGTAATTCGATGAAATTGACCATTATGGCCAGAAAGGTAACGGCTGTCAGCGTCGGCCATAGCCTATCGGCTGCCAGGACAGATCGCATCCGGACATACAAGGCAGGTTTGGCAGAATCCGGGATGGATAATGAGAAACCCTGCTGCCAACTAAAAAAATCCTTCACATTGATTCCGCCGATAATCAGAGCCGCGCCCCCCAGCGCCCAGTACAAAGCAGCAGTAATACCGACCATCTGAAATATGTTCAGCCAGGCAGCCATAAACGCATAATAGACTCCGCCGCTCACCAGTACAAATGTGCCAGCGATCAATGCCATTCTTTTACGATTCCGCTGGTGGACAAGTAGCGAGAGCAGAAATAACAACACCCACATAGCACACGGGTTAAAACCATCAAGTAGACCAATAGCCAATGTGAATAGCGGAAGCCCCAGGCGATCAACGCTGAGTGCTCCAAACAACTTTGATTCGATTTCGGCTTGCTGAGGAGATACCGAAGCCTGTTCAACCAGACTAATCAGTAAAGGCCCGGAGTTTTCTGCATTATCAAATCCTGCAACTACCTTGCCGTTCATGACAAAAGTTGGCACGCCGGGTGGCCAAATCCCAGCCTCCTGGGAATATCGGGTCAATCCATTGAGGGCGATCTGATCATGGTCGACCGAATAGTAAATAATCTGCAGCCATGGTCGTTCGCTGCCAAATTTCAGGAGAAATTCTTTAGCCCGCGCACAGTGTGGACAACCGTCGCGCACGAAAACTTCGAGTACATGATCTCCGTTTGGAGCCTGCTCTACTTCGCTTGCTGTTACCCATGGCGCTACGATCAGTAATAGTAGCAGCATCAATCGTCGCAGGCTTGGTAGTAATTGGAAATACCGCTTGTTGATCTGGAAACTGCCAAAAAATCTTGATTCAGACTTTAAAATCATTTTTCTCCTTATTTTGGAGAATTCAGTCAAGGCGATTTCTCTAAACTAGCGCAGATCCATGGCAAAGACGTACCAGGTTTGGCTGAATTGAAAAAAGCCAAACCTGGTCAGATCAAGATTGAATACACAGGGCTACCCGATTGCGCACAATTTCATTGTTCCACCGGATTGCCACAGCAATCCATTTGTGGTTTGATGCCCAACTCAGCGGCCATGCGCGCCATAAAGTAGCGATGAAGATAGTGCAGATCGCTATCTCTTTATCAGGGAAACGCAGGTATATTCGGTTCTGTACCTTCAATTTCCACTTCAGGCAGATGTTGTTTTACGCGTCTCTCTATCTCAAGCACTCGATCAGCCGGTACATCGGCCAGCAACAAAAGATGACCTGCCTCAATTGCTTCCTCAAACTCTTTAGTCCGCCGGTTACCAATACTCATACCCACCATTCCACTCAGCCATGCACCGACACCCGCGCCTGCAAGCGTAGTTGCCAGCAGAATGCCGCCTGCAATAACTGTGGATGCGGGAGGAAGTACGACTGCGACCAGCCCGGCCAATAGACCGGTTGTCCCTCCAAGTGCCATCCCCTGTTGTACTGCTGGAATAAAATCACTTTTTTGTAACAGATTGGCTTCGGGCAGGTCTTCGAGCGGCGTGCCACGTTTCGCAAGCACGTGGAGATGCCGCTCCTCAATTTTTGCCATCAGTAAATCATCGACGATACGATTGGTAGTAGCAATATCAGGTACAAGAAAATAGATTCTTCGCATAATAACCTCCTAAAAAAACTACGCGGGTTACACTAACACTGTAGAGATAAGCAGAATATTTTTTATTCATCTTATTATTCAGGAAGGTAGTGTACTTTTACCCATTATAAAAATTGATCTCGATCAACTAGATTCTCTAAGTTTATTCTTTACCCTTACTTGTTAAGGACCCTAGAAATGCTTTAACATCGTTAATAAATCCAGGGCCAACTTCCCGGCCCAGTTGGTGCTCAGCCATTTCTTCTATCGCTTTATCCAATGTAGCAACTGAGCCGTCATGGAAATACGGAGCTGTTTTGGTGATATTTCTAAGGCTTGGCACTTTAAACACTTTCTTGTCAATCTCAAGCCCGGTTATTTCAAACCGCCCCATATCTTTGGTTTCATAGGGTTTAACAACGCCGATCTTTTTGTATGAATTTCCGCCAAGTGCTACGCCATTGTGGCAAGTGGCGCATCCCATGTGGATGAATTTTTGCAGGCCTCTTTTTTCGCTGTCATTCAGAGCGTTCTCGTCGCCTTTGAGATAGTCATCAAACCGGGAAGGCGTTAACAGCGTACGCTCAAAAGCGCCAATTGCCTTACCTATATTTTTGTATTGGAATGGATCTTTTTCATCCTTAAATGCTTCCACAAATAGCGCTTTATATTCCTCTATTTTTTTCAGCTTGTTGACAACAGCCGCTTCGCTTGGCATGCCCATCTCAATGGGGTTCAAAATGGGCCCCAGCGCTTGTTCTTCCACATCTTTTGCCCGGCCGTCCCAGAATTGCGCGATATGCAGCGCCGCATTCATCGTGGTTGGTGAATTTCTGCCGCCGCGTTTTCCTTCATGACCTGGTGAAGTGGGCTGACTGTCTACACCGAAATTATCCAGCCGGTGACAAGAATTACAGGAAATCTGATCATTGATCGAAAGCCGGGGATCCAGATACAGTTTCTTGCCAAGCTTGATCAAAGCGGCATTCTTTTTCTCATCAATAATTGCTGCAGGTAACGGTTCAAAAAATTGTTTTAAGGCGGTTTGGTCCAGTTTGTGATGACCGCCATGCATGCCGCCCATTCCACCCATTCCACCATGATGGTCGCCATCGTGCATTTGACTGTGATGGCCATCGTGCATTCCGCCTTGATGATCATGACTACTTTGAGCATAACTATAGGAACTTAACATAAGCGCTAGGAATAAGAATACTTTCATATAACCTCCAAAATATAATATCAATTTTCACTGTAACACTTATATCAACACAACTAAATAAGCAATATGCTTATTTCTAGAAAATTGTAAAAGGAAAAAACGCTGTCTTTATAATTTACCGGCATATTCTTACTTCACATTAACTATAAACTGGAGTTTCACGCTTTTTTTATGAGCCGATGATTCAATTGTCTGGAATTTTGGATTATCGATTTTTTTCTTGAGTGACAAAATAGTATTGATATCGACCCTGTTGACAGTAGGGAAAAATCGAAATATATCCTTTAAATACAGCAAGATATGATTGCAGCGACGCACGGTTTTGTTATAATTTCATCTGTTAAGTAACTGAAACCAATAATAAAAAAGGCATCGCCGCATGTTCATTCTACGCAATATCCTCTTCCCCCTCCAGCAGGAATTTAACCACCGTTGCAAAGGCGATGAACGAGGTGTCTGGTTTGTTTATACGCTCCTGGCTGTTATCACTCATTTCACTTCTTCACGCAGCGCCAACCTATTGCGATGCTTGCAGGTATTGTTCTGGCTGTCGCTTAATCCCGACCTGCTCGAGCAGCGCATTGGCCGGTTGGACCGCATCGGCCAGACGGAAACCATCCAAATCCATGTGCCCTATCTGGAAAATAGCGCGTTGGCAGTGATGTTCCATTGGTATCACGAGGGTTTGAATGCGTTCGAGAAAACCTGTCCGGCCGGTCAAACAGTGTTTGTAAAAGTGGAAGACCCGCTCATCGCCGCGCTGCATCAACGCCAAACCCAGGCCGAAGCGTTGGCCGGATTGATCGCCGTCACGCAAACGGCACATCAGGCATTGAACGAAGCACTCGGAGCGCGGGCGCGATAAGCTGCTCGAATACAACTCGTTCCGGCCCAGCGCAGCGGAACAGCCATGCAAGCCGCGCGTACTCAGGATAACGATCCTCTGCCGCAGTACATGGAAACGGTATTCGATTGCTGCGGCGTGCATATCGAAGACCACCGCAGCGGCAGTTATCTGATCGAACCGAGTGAACATGAGCATGCCGTTTCGGCTTGCAGGATGAAGGCCCTCGGTCATCACCTATTCACGCGATGTCGCACTGGCCAACGAGGACATGCACTTCCTGACGTGGAACACCTGATGGTTATCCACGCGATGGAACGCATCCTGAATCTGGGAAAGCGGTAACGCCGTGGTAGTGGCGCTGAAACACAAACAAGTACAACCCGGCACCTTGTTGAAACCCTGTTTGTGCTCGAAGCAAGCGGACAAAACGTGCAGCAAAGCAACCGCTACTTGCCGCCTGCCGTAATCCGCATTTTGCTTGACGAACAAGGCAGCAGCGACTATCCGTATCTCGACCACGACTCGATCAATCAACACCTGCAACCGGTCGCGACCGGCATCGCCAAGCAGGTTATCCAACTGAAAGAAGACGCGATCCGCGAGCTATTGACTATCAGCGAACAACAAGCCAGCGCGCAAGCGCCGCAACTCATCGCCGAAGCGGAAGCACGCATCCAGCAAACCTTCACCCCGGAAATCGAACGCCTCAAGGCGCTGCAAAAGGTTAACCCGAATGTGCGCGACGAAGAAATTCAATCTTTGAGCAGCACTTGAAGCAACTGACCGGCGCTGGAATCCAGCAACTGCGGCTTGATGCTGTGCGGGTGATTGTGGCGACGTAACTATCGGAATTGGCAATGCAAAAAAGGTTCATCCGGCAAGTGGCGTACTTGTTGGGTCATCAGAAATGCAGTTGAAAGAAAGTGAATTAAAGGTTGAAATTGTCTCTGACTTCTAACAATGAGGTATTTCCAACATGTCGACCGGTTTGTTTTATCACGCCCTTGGCATAGCTGGTTATTTTTATCAAAGCACCTGTTTTATTGCGGGTGTCATAGTTGTTGTAATACAAGCGGATCATTGGCGATTGAGATGTCCGGTATGTAAAAGCCGCGAGATACTGTTGGGGAAAGCTGGTGACGCTTCAGGACAGTACCGGTAGGTCCAAAGCAGTCTATATCGACCTTCCAGTTCAGCGGGTAGAATGCACCTGATGCCAAGCAGTTCGTCAGGTAAAGATACAGTTCGCTGATGAGCACAAGCGCTATACACGCCTTTTCGAAAGATTGGTTTTGATCTCCTTTAGGCACATGACCATCCAGGCAGCAGCACGCCATCTTGGAGTGAGCTGGGGATCTGGTTAAGGGAATACAGAAGGACAATCTGAATAAACGTTATCGGTTGCCGAAATTGGCCAAGATAAAACGCATTGCGCTGGATGAAAATATACCAAGGCAAGGAGTTGGGTTATTTAACGATAGTTCTGGATCTTCAACGTGGGCAGTGATTTTTGTTGGCATGAAAAGGTGCCGATGCACTGATTCCGTTTTTTGGAAGCGTTTGAAATGATCGGTGCACGGATTGGAAGTGGTTGCGACCGACTGGGGCCAGCATATACATCAGTGGGTGCGGGTTAATATCCCAGATGCAACGCTATAGTGTCTGATCACTTCCAGGTTATTGCTTCAACGAAAAGTTGACAAAACTGCGTCAGGATCCGCAACGAGAAGCAGAAATGGGTTGGGCAAACCTGTTTTGAAGGGCATTCGCTGGCTGTTACGAAGAACTCTGACAAACCTGATGACAAGCGCAATCGAAACGTCAACGTCTGACGAAGAAGCATTAAAGCTCCACCATGAGCCCTTGGCACTGCCTATTACATGAAAGAAGAGCACGCAATACCCGGCATCAACCGGATAAACTCTCAGCTCAAAATGCATTGATGAATGGGTAAAAAGCCGCTGTCTTTGTACAACATGCTCAAGCAATTTTCTAAAACTATTGCAGCACACCGCCCAGGTATCCTGGGCTTATTTGATTTTAATGGTCTAGTCAACCGGGCCGTTGGAAGGTACCAACAACAAGATAAAAACTTTGCAGTCAAACACCTAGTGGTTTCAGAGATGTCGAGTTCTTTAAAACCAAAACTAGGCGCCGTATGAACCAATTATGTCCTTGTCGGTTAAACCCAAAAGTACACTTGCCGGATGAACCCAAAAAGCCACATCAAAACGGGATTCAAGCTTCGCGGAACGTGGACGAGAGGGCGGTAATGTCGCGTGAGGCGGTATGATGGCTCTGGCTGTGTATTTGCTGGCCAAAGCAAGAAACGGGACGCTCTACATTGGTGTGACACTGAACCTGATACAACGTATTTGCAGCATCGCGAAGGTTTGGCGGAAGGTTTTACCGTTAAAAATATGGGGCAAAACCCTGGTCTGGTTATGAACAGCACGCTATGATGGAAAGTGCCATTGCTCGGGAAAAGGTATTGAAAAAATGAACCGCGCCTGGAAATTGAGACTGATTGAAGAAACCAACCGCAGTGGTGGATCTCGGCCTGGAAATAAATGGAGAGACGGAACCCTTATGGAAACTTGAATAACCTGGCGTTTGTCATTCCGAACAAAGTGAGGAATCTTTTGTGAATCATCGATAGATTTTCGCCAGCGCCTGAAATGACAGTTATTCAGAGTTTCCTTAACCTCTCCGTCCTTCTACTGCAACATTTCATCATTCCCCCACACCTCTACAACCCATCATCCCCCACACCCCTACAACCCGTCACGCACCCGCACCGCTACAACCCGTCATCCACCCGCACCGCTACAACCTGTCATCTCCTGCACAAATATTACTCTCGTCATCCCCGCGAAGGCGGGGATCCAGAACTACCGGATGCGCTTCCGCGACTGGATTCCCGCCTGCGCGGGAATGACGAAAAGAAAATTGATGATGGGAATGACGGAGAGAAGAGTGGCTGCCTCAATCGCTGGCGATTTCCAGTGGCGGCAGGGCGTTGACGATCTCATCAACTTCCAGGCTCACGGTGATAACGCGCAGGAACAATTCCAGCGGATAGCGCGGATCGCCTATCGTTTTAACCGCCCAGTCATTGGCGTCGTTGATAATGCCGTCGTCCTTTATGTTTCTTCACGCATTGGCGCTTCAACCACCCAATCCAGCGCGGGTTTGCCGTTCACGATGTGGTCGTAGGCTCCGGGCGGGATGCCGCTGACGGTGATAGTGCGTTAGTAGATCAGCCGGGTCAGGTCTTTGCTATCGGTTTTCGGCATTTCATCTTTCCACACGCCAAAAACCCCTTCCCGCTCGTCATTGGCCCGCGCTCGATCATCGTCATTCCCGCGCAGGCGGGAATCCAGCGGTTTGGGATCGCTGGGATTGAACACCTTTCCATCGGCGCCCAGCACCTGGCGTCCTGGTATATCGGCACGGTTTCATAATTCAGGTGCAGCCGGCTAGCTTGCGTCCGGGCTTGGAGAACGTCCGGAAACCGGCGGCGGTTTTACGCGCGGATGCGCGGCAATTCTTTGGCGAGGTTGTCGGCATATTTCTCGCGGTAGTCCGGCGAGTGCAGCAGGCCATAGACGTAATAGAACACATCCTCCTTGCTGATGGTTTCACCCGGATAGGTGGATTGAAAATGCGCCAGCCCTTCGACGGTGATGGCATCGCGGCGCACATAGCCGTCATTCCCACGCATACCCGTCATCCCGTAAGTACATACCCGCCATCCTCGTCCCTCGTCCCCGCCCATTGCCGTCATTCCCGCGCAGGCGGGAATCTAGCGGTTTTGCTTCGGCTAAATCCAGCGTGGCTTGGGTTCCCGCCTGCGCGGGAACGACGGGATCGTAGAGATAGATCGGGAAGCACTGGCCTTTCGATACCATTTCCAAATCCGGCAATGTATCCGCCATAAAAGCACAAAATTCTTTTGTCGAACCTAACCCAGTTACGCAAATCACCCGATTCTCCGTCGCCGCATCCGGGAAAATGCGCGGCATTTGATACAGGCGTAGATTGATCTCCGATCCAGAGTAATACCATTGCTTGGTAAACGGTCTGTACAACCCTCGAATCAATTTTGTATTTTCATAACAAAGTCGTTTTGCTTTCCCACAATCAACAATAAGCTCACCATCCCAGCTAATTTTTGTTGGATCACTATTGAAGAATGTCTCGACCTTTGGATAATTTTCTTTGCTCAAACCAATGCACGCTTTTTGATAGCGCTTCATTCCTTGGTTGAAAAAACAACCATCGATTGACATTTTTGGACAATACGCTTTTTTGAGGAGTCAGGTAAAGCCACGTATCTTTGATGTCATTACGCCACGGGAATGGCTTGTAAATAACGTGATTGAGCTTTTAGCTTTCTTATCCCCAAGGCTAATAAATGCTCCAAAGCTGTCATCACGCTGCTTTAGCCAATCACCGTGATGGTCAGGCGTAATGAACCTCCAACCGTTGGCTTCAGTAATTCCGGTAATGTCGGCAAAGCAGCTGATTTTCTCCAGCTTGTTGGTCTGGCTAAGGTAGTCGCCAATGTCGTGAAAATAAATTTGATTTTGCTGCTGTATGGCATCGGAATTCTTCACCAGCAAAGAAATAGCAATCGGTGTCCGCGTACCTTTGTCCAAACACGTTATCTTTCTTCGCGGCGTAGCTCACTAGAAGTGCGGTAATTAACTTCGCAGATGGAATACATACAGACTGGAAAAATTCTTC
>JADJES010000014.1 GCA_016708955.1 Nitrosomonas sp. | reverse complement strand
CCTTTAACCAGACGGTGACGACGCTGTTTGCCCAATGGAAAGCCGCCAACACCCCGCTGCTCACCGGTATCCGGATTGGCGATCGTCCCAAGCTGCTGATCGAGACGCTCTCGGAAAACCTGCTGGAAACATTTCGTAGTCATGATGCCATCGCCTCGTTGATCGATCCCTATGGCGTCTATCAGCACCTGATGGACTACTGGGCTGAGACCATGCAGGACGATGCGTGGATGATCGCCAGCGACGGCTGGAAGGCCATGTCCAACGGAAAACCCAACACCGACCTGATTCCGCCCGCGCTGGTCGTCGCCCGCTATTTCGCCGCTGAACAGACCGCCCTCTCGCAACGGGAAGCCGAGCGCGACGCCATCAGCCGCCAGATGGAGGAAATGGACGAAGAACATGGTGGCGAGGACGGACTGCTGGCCGAAGCCAAGAACGACAAGGGCAAACTCACTAAGGCCAGCGTCAAGGCGCGGCAGACCGAGATCAAACACGACATGGACGCCTTGGAGGAGCGCAAGCTGCTCGACGCCTACGCCGACATGATCGAAGAGGAATCCGCCGCTGGCAAGGCGGTGAAGGACGCACAGAAAGGGCTCGACACCCAGGTAGCCGCCCAATACGCCCAGCTCGCCGAGGGAGAAATCAAGACATTGGTGGTGGAAGACAAATGGCTCGCCGCGCTGTCGGCACAAGTACAGGGCGAACTGGATCGCGTTAGCCAAGCCCTGACCGGGCGCATCCGGCAACTGACTGAGCGCTACGCCACGCCGCTGCCCCGGCTGGCGGAAGAAGTGGAGACGCTCGCCACTCGCGTCGATGGCCACCTGAAAAAGATGGGATTCGTATGGCAATAACGCGCTTTAACGCCATCCCGACAGATCCGGCTTTTTGCGGGAGTGTTCTGCCATGAGCGCAATTCCGGCGGGGTACAAGAAGACCGAGGTAGGGGTGATTCCGGAGGATTGGGTAACGAGAAGTATCGCGACGGTCTGTACGTTAATAAATGGCCGTGGCTTCAAACCGTTTGTGGAAGAAGGCCGGATTGCCGATCATACGAATTCAAAACCTCAACGGCTCCGACGAATTCAACTACTACCAGGGCCACTACGACAGGAAACTTGAAGTTGAGCCCGGCCAGTTGCTGTTTGCATGGTCGGGAAGTCGAGGAACCTCGTTTGGGCCACATGTTTGGTCGGGGACACGGGGACTGTTGAATTACCACACATGGAAAGTGCAGAGTAAGCCTCCAACTCCACCACCTAGCCACATTCCTTCAGCAATGCTTCAATAACCTCTGGTGCGAACGGCAGCAACTCATCGACTCGGCTGTTAGACCAGGCGGGGAGTTTTTCGAGGGTGCCGCTTAGCCATTGTGCGGGGTTAAGGCCGTTGAGTTTTGCGGTGCCGAGTAGGGTTTGGATGGCGGCGGCCGTTTTCCGGCGCGCTCGGAGCCGGTGAACAGCCAGTTTTTCTTGCCGAGCGCGATGGGGCGAATAGTGTTTTCGACGGGGTTGTTGTCAATCGGCAGGTGTCCGCTTCTGGCGTAGCGGATCAGGCTTTGCCAGCGCTTCAAGGTGTAATCGATGGCTTTGGCAGTGCCGCCGCCATCGGCGGTATGAAAGCGGGTTTGCAGTAACCAGTCGTGCAACGATTGCAGGATCGGCAGGCTTTTTCTGCACGTAGTATCTGCCGGGCTTCGGTCGATGAGTGCTTGCCTTCTGCTTCGACGGCGTAAAGTTTGCCGATGCGTTGCAATGCTTCGAATGCAACGGTGCTGGCGTTGGCTTGGTGCAGGTCGAAGAATTTGCGGCGCGCGTGCGCCCAGCACCCTAATTCAGTGCAGGGTGATGCTGTTTTGGAGAATAAAGCCTTGTAACCGCCATAGTCGTCGACCAGCAAGTGGCCTTGCCACTTGTTGAGGAAGTTTTGCACATGTTTGCCACTACGGCTGGTTTGGTAGTCGAATACGATGATGCGCGGCCCCAACTCAAAATCGTTGCTGCGATATGCCCACAGGTAGGCGCGTTGCGTTTTTCCGCTGCCGGGATCAAGTTGCGCCACCGGGGTTTCGTCGGCGTGCAACACACGGCCTTGCAATAAGTGCAAAATCAGCCGGTCAACCAGCGGTTGCAGTGCCACGCCTACACGTCCGATCCATTCCGCCAGGGTGGAAAGCGATAAAGTGACACCTTCCCGGGCGGCGATTTGTGCGGTGCGATACAGCGGCAGGTGATCGAGGTATTTGCAGGTCGTGATCCAAGCAAGCAGTCCGGGTGTTGCCATGCCGCCGTCGATGATGGCGGGTGGCACGGGTTCCGCGACCACGGTTTCGCAAGCCCGGCAGGCGTATTGCGGGCGGATGTGACGGTGCACGAAGAATTCGGCGGGTTTAACGTCGAGTTGTTCGGTGACGTCTTCGCCGATTTTTACCAGATCGCCGCCGCACTGTTTGCATTGACAGGATTCCGGTTCATGGCGGTGTTCGATGCGCGGCAGGTGATCCGGTAGAGGTTGGCGCCCAGTGCGTGCACGCTTGGGTTTTTGCGGAACCGGCAGCGGCAGTTGCTCGATTTCCGCTTCGATCGCCGCCGCATCAGTTTGCCAGTCTTCTTCGAACAGGCTGAATTGTGGCTGCGACAGTGCTTCGCTCTTCGCACCGAAACGAATGCGGCGCAAATGTGCCAGTTCCAGCTTCAGTGCCTGATTCTTCGCTTCCAGCAGTTTGAGCTCGTTCGCTTGTTTTTTTGTTTCGTCGAGTAGCGTTTGAATCAGATTCGATACCTCGACTTTAGCCTCTGGCGCGAGATTCAGATGATCCAATTCAATCGACTGTTTTGCGTGCGTTTTCATGGCGTTATTATACCGCAAAAACCATGAGAAATGGCGTCAATATTGGCTTTAGCTATATTTCATCCCGCAAGATTGCAACCCCAAACGATGCCAATCCACCCCGGCAATCAACCACTCCCATTGCGGCTGCGTCAACACAATGCCACCTTCGCCGGAATGCCGCCAAACAAAACCGTCCCCGATGCAAACGCCTCTGGCACAGCCACACGCCGGTGCCGTCCCACAGCAGCACCTTGATGCGATTGCCCGCGCGATTGCAAAACACAAACGCCGAACCCGCACAAGGCGATCGCTGCAACGCCTGCTCCACCAACACCGACAACCCGTCAATGCCGCGACGCATATCCACCGGCTCAACCATCAACCAAATCTTCCCCGGATTCGCAATCAAAGACACTTCAACAACTCCCCCAACCAATGCGGCGAAACCGTCGACGGCAGCTCCAACACATGATCGCCCTGGCCGTGAAGACGCATCGTATTCGCCGACATAGACATTGGCTTGATCGTGACCGGAACCAACGCAGGCGACCGAATAACCTGACCGGCACGATGCTTGCGAACCCAATTGCTAAACGTCTTGGTATTCAAACCATGCTCCCGGCAATAAGCCGCCTGAGACATCCCGCTGGTTTGCCATGCTTCGATATGAATTCGTCGTGCTTCTGATGATGACATCGTTCCTCCTTGTGAAAGGTTTGAGGATAACGATGATTTGTCAGGATGTTAATGTGGAAGGGTTGGAGGCTTACAGAAGCCGGTGCAGTGCCTGGAATACATCGTGGTGCATGAGTTGGTGCATCTGTTGGAAAGGCATCACAACGAGCGATTTGCAGCACTGATAGAGACGCATGTTCCGCATTGGCGGCAGTATCGGGAGATGTTGAGTCAGGCGCCGTTGGGGCATGAAGAGTGGAAATATTGATAGCGCAATTCCACCCTCCCGGCATTGCGCGCCCCGCCACTTCACCACTTCACCACTGCTTCCCCTTCTCCACAAGACAGCTCCCTGAAAATCAAGCAAGGGCGAATTGGCTAAAGTGCGCGCTGGAAGCTTGGTACCGCGCCGAAAATCCAAGCATTCAGAGGTCGGGCAAATGGAAAATACAGTTACAGTAACTTTTATAAATATAACAAATATTTATTTCTTGCCATCGCTTTCGATTCCTTCCTCACCTTTAAAATCCAGCGAATGCAACTCAAGCCCTTCAATCTCCTGCAACGATTTCCCTGCAATTCCCTGCAAATCCCCATACATCCCGACCGTCGCCCCCATCACGCGCTCGATCTGCTCCTCACGTTTAGCCCATTGTTTCATAATTACTTTACGCTCTTTGTCCAGGTCTTCCTGCATGGTGGAAAACGCTTCAACGATCGCTTCCACGCGCTGACGAAAACGCGGGCCGGTGAGGTATTGGTAGACCATTTCGGTTTTGGTTTGCTGGCCTTCTGAGGATTGGCGTGCCAGAGAAATTTCCAGCAAGGATTGGCGCAGAATCATCGCCACCGGCAAAGCGGCGCGCGGGTGGGTAACCCAGACGCCCTCAACCATTTCAAAGGTTTCCACACCTTTCGGCAATATCTGGCTCACGATCACGGCGATTTCCGCCTTGGCGGTGCGTTGATCATCGCGCAGTTTTGCCAGCCAAGCGTCACTCCAGTTCTTGGTGCGTTTGAATTCCCACAAAATGGTGCCTCCGGCCTGACCGCCTGTGCTGACAACCCGATGCAGCACATCCCCGCCAAATTCACCCTTGGGGACTGGATCAATCGCATCGAAAGGAAATTTCATGCGCAGCAGGTTCTCCAGCTCCAGTTCCTGCACTTCCCCTTGCAGTTGCTGCGAGCCCTGCTCGGCTCTGCGTTTGAGGTCTTCGATCTGTTTCTGCATCGCGGCAATGGTCTGCTCCTTTTCCATCACCTTGAGTTTTTGTTCGTCCTCGGCTTCTTTCTTGGCAAGTGTACGCACTTCGATCAATCCGTCTTGCACCCGCTTTTCCACGGTGAGCTCCAGTTCTCGCTTGGCATCGTCGAGTTCGCGCTGTTTTTTGATGAGTTCAGCTTGCGCCTTTTGCGCTTCTGCCAATTTCTCGTCGCGGGATTTGAGCACCTCTTGCAATTCCGCCAGTTCACGCGCTTTGTTTTCCAGCTCGGCAGCGCTGGCCAATTTGGCTTTCTTGGATTCCTCCGCAATCACGCGAGCACGCTCTGCTTTCAATTGTTCCGCCACTTGACTGGCCACCTGATCGTCAAGCTTGCGTTTATCTTCCGTCAATTGCTTTTCTTTTTCACGCATGGCCTGCTCGCGCTGAATGATTTCAGTGTCTTTTTGCGCCAGCCTTTGCTCAAATTGCCTGCGCGTCGATTCAATCAGCGGCGCCGCCAATGATTCAGTGAGTTTGATTTCTGTTTTACAGTTCGGGCAGACAATCGTTGGTTCTGTCATAACAATATTTTTCCTGTTCATACCGGCGATAAGATAACGAAGCAATACGTTTTATGTTTTGAAATATTACGCTGTATTTCTGATGAGCGCTTATCGGTTATTGAAGTAATTTTGGCTTGCTATTGATGCATTGCTGGAATTTCTATTTTGCATGCCAAGCTGCAGACACGAACCCAATTTTTTTCGGCAATATTTGCCGGTCTTGCCGTCCATCCGCTAGAAAAAAACCAAGTAAAAAAGCGCCAACGCAGTCAACGTATGCCATTCCGCAGACTGGCATGATCATTGCTGTCAGCATTTACAGCAACTCATTATAAATCTGCAGCGCTAAACATTCAGGAATCCCTATGAAAAATAAATTCGAGAGCTTGGAGCTCGGCCAATTCATTCCCCTGCATTACCATCACAATATGTTGAATGACACTCTCCGCATGAAAGGTTTTAGAGAAGCGATTAATCTGGTGGTCAAACCCGGCGCTAAGGTTCTGGAGCTGGGTGGCGGTACCGGCGTGCAATCCTTTTTTGCCGCACAAAAAGCGCAGAAGGTTTATTGTGTGGAGCGCAACCCGGAGCTGGTAAGTGCAGCGCGCAGCTTTCTTGCAAAAAATATCAATGGCGGCAAAGTCGAAGTTGTCCAGGCTGATGCGCTGCATTACTTGCCGCCGGAACCGGTCGATGTGGTGATCTGTGAAATGCTGCACACCGGCTTGTTACGCGAAAAGCAGATGCCTGTTATCGATTCCTTTAAAAAACGTTACTGGGAAAAGTTTGGCAGCCCCTTGCCTGTCTTTGTACCGGAAGCCAGTATTCAGGCCATTCAGCCGATAGAACAAAACTTTCATTTTGAAGGTTTTTACGCGCCCACGATTTTATTTCAAGATCCCTGCGCAATTCAGGAAAGAAGCAAAAGCCTCGGAAATCCTGAGGTATTTCAATTGCTGTCTTATGCCGAACCCTTTAGCCAAACCTGTCACTGGGACGGAGAAATCATCATTGCCGAAGACGGTCAACTCAATGCATTACGGCTCATCACCAAAAATATACTGGCCATTAATATGCTGACACACAGCACCGTCGATTGGCATACCCAATACATCATCGTTCCACTCTCCACGCCAATTGCGGTTTCCAAAGGCGACCATATTTCAATACGTTTCAGCTACCAAGGCGGCGCTCCCCTTAACGCACTGTCTGATTCGCTGGAAGTTCGCCTTGTAAGCAAGCGAGTTCCGGTCTTTGAATTAGCACTCGAGGCGTTAAACTACCCGCCGAAATTTCAGTCGAATACCATTCAAATGCATCATCACTGATCCATGCATCACAAATAGTGTACACTATCTTCGTGTACACTATTTCAGGGAAGAATGCTACGGATGAAAAATATCACCTTAAGCGCGGATGACAAATTGATTGAAGCGGCTCGTGAACGGGCGCGCGCCGAGCAGACCACACTCAACGAACAATTCCGCCGCTGGCTGGCGGATTATGTGCGGCAGGAGCAACAAACCGAGTCTGCCATGGCATTGATCGAGGAATTGCGTGGACAAGTACGGACGGGCGGCCGCAAATTCACACGAGACGAAATGAATGAGCGGTGAATTTATCGATACCAATATTTTCATCTACCTGTTCGACGAAACCGATGAACACAAACGCAATATTGCAGACCAGCTGATTCGAAGCGCGCTGGAAACCCGTAGCGCCTGTATCAGCCATCAAGTTGTTCAGGAGACGCTCAACGTTGTAACGCGCAAACTGCCATTCCCCATGAGCGCAGAAAATGCCCAGCGGTTTCTGGAACAGATTCTGGCACCCTTATGGCGCGTCATGCCCAGCTTGGCACTTTACCGGCGCGGTCTTGATCTTCAATCACGCTATGGTTTCAGTTATTACGATGCTTTGATTGTAGCTGCAGCCCTCGAATCCGGTTGCACGCGTTTATACACGGAAGACTTGCAACACGGTCAGCAAATCGAAGGATCGCTGATACAAAATCCGTTTATGATAGACGATTGAATGGGATTGTGTAGAACCGCTAGAATCACGCAGCTCTGACTCTATTTGCTTTATTGGATTCGTGATTTGCAACCTGATCCCGCCGACTGCTGCTCTCAGGCGTCACAGCTTCGGAAAACTGCTTCCTATTTAGGGGAATGTCACTGTCGGCAGTGCTTCAAATGCCGGGCGTGCGAACAGATAGCCTTGAAAAAGAAAGATCCCTTCATTACGTAACCACTCATACTCTGCGATGGTTTCCACTCCCTCAGCGACAATATCGATCCCTAGATCTTCACAAGTACGTAACACGCCACGGACAATGGCTTGACGAGGTCCACGATGCTCGATATCTCGTACCAACACCATGTCCAACTTGACCGATTCCGGTTGGAATTCAGCCAACAGATTGAGACCGGAGTAACCACTACCGAAATCATCAATAGCAAATTTGACACCGAGTCTGCGGCACTGATTGGCTCGTTCCACGAAACAATCGAAATCCTTGATAGTCTCTGTTTCACTCAGCTCGAGTACGAGTTGATCCGGCTTCAAACCGCATTGCTCGGCCATTTCTACCATAGTCTGCAAGGCATCCACACTCGATTTTTCTTCACAATCTGCCATAGTATCCGGCAATAAGTTGAGGTTGATGTGACAAGGCAACCCGAGTTGAGCACCTAATCTGATCGCCCGCAACCTGGCATCCATGTCGAAAGTACGCAACTGTGCTGTGGTGTGTTGTTTTAACACCCAATTAGCGGGTTCGTTGTTCGGACCACGAACCAGGGCTTCAAACGAATGCGTTTCACGCTTATCGACATCCACTATGGGTTGGTAAGCAAAAGTAAATTCAAGGACCATAATTTATGATAATCCCTACATAATATCTGCTGGAAGCATCGGCGGCGGCAACGATTCAAAACCGGGCTTGGCAAACAGAAAACCCTGAAAGAGTTCGATACCTTCATCACGCAACCAAAAATACTCTTCAATGGTTTCGACCCCCTTGGCAATAATGTCCACACCCAGATCGCTGCAAGTCTGCACCAAACCGCGCAAGATAGCTTGCCGGGCACCATGACTCTCGATGCTGCGAACAAGCCACATGCTGAGAGAAATCATCTCGGGTTGATAATGATCCAACAATGCGAGACCTGCATAGCCAGAACCAAAATCATCTATATTGATGCGCAATCCAAGGCGCCGTGATTCGCTCAACCATTCGCTAACAGCGCATGGGTCGCTCACAGTCGCTTCATGTTTGAGTTCAAATACGATTCGAGTAATATCTATTCCACATCGCTTAGCAGTTTCAAGTGAAGAATCAATGGTCTTAGGCGCGCTTGCCCAAGAATGGGGAAATACGTTCAGATGGAGGTTCCCTGCGAGACCAAGCCTCGATGCGAACCCAATTGCCATGCGGCGGGCATCTTCGTCAAAAGCACCGAGCTCACCCAATTGGATGCGTTGTAGCACGTCCGCAGCAGTTCCGGTCTTATCGGCACGCACCAACGCTTCATAACCGACAACAGCTCGCCGGGAAGCATCGACTATAGGTTGAAAGGCAAATGTAAAAGCGGGTCGAGGTTCAATAACTCTTCTCTTTTTCGCGACCGCCCGTGTTGCTAGCGGCTGATATTGGGTCGCGACTGATAATTTAACACGCCAACGACCTTGCTTGAATGCAGTCAACAGTTTCTTTGCGCGACCGGAATCGATATCGGTCAACACCTTGCAGATGGTAAAAAAATCATTCAATCCCTCGATATCACCGAGATTAATCAAGGACATTTGCGTGAATCCCATGGTCCATTCGCTGAATGCACGTTTTGCAATGGGCTCTTGAATAATTGTAGTCATGCGAGTATGTCTAGGGTCTTGACGGACTGTCTCTGCCAATTCAATAACTACATTTTCAGGTCCTTCCAGGACCTGAAAAAAACAACCTTCTATGTAGAGCAGCATACCTGTGATATCTAGAGAAGCATTCTTGCTACGTGCTTTTCTTAGCATGACAGAAAAATCTTCTTCCGTGAAAGGATAAGTGGCGGCGCTATTATAAATCAGGTGAATAAGGTTACTCATGCAGTCTCTCTCTTGGCTACGATCAATAATTGTACGTATATCACTAAACTACTACTTACAAAATAAAAATGTGGAGGGGCTAAAAAAATGGTGTCAAGTCCATAGCTAAGCATTCCTATGCATGGAAGAGAAATTTCAGCCGTTGCTAGGTGCAATTTTTGTAGCACTCAAATTTCACGCTACCAGTAAGCCTTTTTGTATAACGGCCATGATCGACATACTCGGATCTTTTGTTGAGTCTGTGATCTCAAACACAAGCTTCACAATTGGTCATTATTGTTATTTGGTTAAATTTTAATCGGCTTTATCTTTCTCAATTTTTCTTCATTTTAACGACGAAAAGTTCAACCCCCGAAAATCTTCTCCATTCGAACTCAATTCTATTTCAGATCGGGCTGTATATCATTTAACTCCCACTATGACAAATATCGATTCCTCGAGTACGGACAAATATACATTGTTACAGCTATCGTAAAGCTATCATCCAGATTAAGTTCCGGCAGCAGCCAAGAAACGGTAAGATCATGCGAAAAAGCTTTCACTGCAAGAAAAAGCGCGAATAACAATACAAGATGGCGGAGAAAAACTGAAATGGCTGTGCGGAATTTGAAACTATTCGGTATGAAAGCGGAACAAGGGAGATGGATACTGGTTGTGACTGGATTATTAATCAATGTTTGTCTTGGATCCATTTATGCATTCAGTGTTTTCAGAAAACCTTTGGAAGCATTGTGGGGAATATCTTCGAGCCAAAGCGGCTACCCATTTATGGTATTCCTTGCAGTATTTGCGATTGCGATGCCATTTGCAGGAAGTTTAGTGGCACGATGGGGCCCCAAAAAGACGACTATGCTTGGCGGCTTGCTGGTAGGGACAGGATGGATTGCTGCAAGTTTTTCTCCGGATATTACTGTTCTGACCATTTTATACGGCGTAATAGGTGGAGCTGGGGTCGGCATCGTTTACGGCTGCCCGATTGCCGTGGTCGCGAAATGGTTTCCGCAAAAAAGCGGCTTCGCGATTGGCTTAACGGTGATGGGTTTTGGCATATCGGCATTGGTAATCGCGCCGCTTATGAAAGCGATGATCGATCATCCGGATATTGGAATACTACCTACCTTTCTTTACTCAGGAATCGCTTTTCTGGTTGTGCTCATGCTATTAGCGCAATTATTAAGTTTCCCGCCCGCTGAGTGGACACCTCCGGGAGTAAAAACAGCTTCTGCTGTCACTGATTTAATGCCATCGTTAAACCTCAGCAGGCGAGAAATGTTAAAGACCCGTAGTTTCTATGCGTTGTGGGCTACGTACACAATCGGATGTTTAGCGGGGTTAATGGCAATCGGCATCGCATCTCCGGCCGGCACCGAAGTAGCGAAGCTGGACGGGGCAACGGCAGCGCTTGCTGTTTCATTGTTTGCGGTATTCAACGGTTTGGGACGTCCCCTATTTGGCGCCATTACCGACAAGCTGGGTCCGAAGCATACCGCAATGGTTTCATTCACGATGATTCTAGGTGCATCTTTACTACTGTTCTTTTTCGGACAAGGCAATGCCATGCTGTACTTATTTGCATTCTGCGTGTTGTGGATGTGCCTGGGTGGGTGGCTGGCGCTGGCACCCACCGCGACCGGCATCTTCTTTGGAAAACTGCATTATGCGCAGAATTACGGATTGGTGTTTACCGCCTACGGCACCGGCGCCATCCTCGGAACACTGCTATCCGGCAGCGTCAAGGACCTCACCGGCAGCTATTTACACGCGTTTGCCATCGTCTCAGGACTGGCGGTTCTTGGAATGTTGATTGCCGCAATAGGATTAAATCCTGTGAAAACCGGTCAAGCGCGTTAGAATACTTCGATCAAACAACAGTACACACGAGTTTTCAATAATCTGCTAATCACCCGGCTTAGGGAGTGCTTCTATCATGAGACATATCAGAATCTTAACCATGAACATCCAGGCACAGGCTTGGCCCGCAGGTCCTCATAGCGACGCAGAATGGCGCGCAAAGGCGGCGGTCAAAGCACTCGATCCCGGTAATTTTGCTTTTGATGAGCATCCCGATGTGGTGGTGTTCAACGAGGCGGATAACGAAGATGCCAAGGAGATTCTGGAGACAGGACTCAAGGACATGTATCCCCATTTCATCGTGTCGTTCAACGGCGGCAGCGGCGATTTGAACGACGGCGGACTGGCGATATTCAGCAAATTCGAGTTTCGCGAATTGCCGCCGTCGGACTATAACTTTTCCAATAACCGCAGCCGGTTTTATCCCTACGTCAGCGTCGGCATTCCCGGGATGTTTTACCCGATGAGCGCCAGCGATGACGGCTTGGCGGAAAAAGGCGTGGCCATCGTGCAAATCAGCACCGGGTTACATTTTGAAGTCGTCACCATCGCCTTGACACACTTACAGGCATTCTATGAAGAAGTCGGCGAACATCACACCATCCGCTTGCGGCAATTGAAAGTCATCGAAGCCGGGCTCATCGACCTCATCGGCGCGCCGGAAGATAATAGCAATTGGGATAAAGTCATCGTGTTGGGTGATTTGAACATCCGCGGCGACACCCCGCCCTTTTCCACCGAGGGTCATGGCGAATGGACCAACGTGTTTATCAACAACGGCGGACCGTACAACAACGCATCGCAAGGAATAACCATCAGGCAAAACCAGTTGATTTTCACCGGGCAACTGATCGACGGCTGGCGCACGTTGATGGCGCCGCCGGGTGCTTTCATGGAAGCAGACCCGGGTTTGACCAACACCAATCTTAAAGATGGCAAGTATTTGCCAGCAGGGTTGAAAGAGCGGCTGGATTACATCTGCTTTCCGAAGCAACGCACCAATGAGATAGGCGAAACGCCGCGCCGGCTGGTCGCGCAGCACATGCGGATTTTGCCGTCGAATTTCTCCGCGCTGGATATGGCGTTTGAAAGAATCCAAAGCGACCACAAAGGTATCTTGGCGCAAGTGCACTGGCAGTTTCCGTACAACACGCCGAATCAAGCCAAACTGCAGGGCGATTTTGTGCATTTTCAGGCGCCGGATTCACTGGTCAAAGTCAATATCGCTAATGACCTGAAGATCCCCTCCTCCGGCGTATTCCAGTGGATTTATATTCATGAACCGGGTACTTACACGTTCACTTATAGCCCCAATCTGGAAGCCGCTTTCTATTACGACAACGCTATGTCCACAAAAATTGATCCGTTCAATCAAGTCAAATGGGGCGAACTGGGACTCGACCTCGACTGGTTAAACAGTCTGCAACATGAATTCGGGCTGTCTGAGATAGGCGATCAGGTCGATGTACACCGGCCAATGTTCATCCGTCTGAAAGCTGCTGAAAGAGAGGATCAATTCACCGGCAACATCGCTTTCTCTTTCATCAAGCACACCGGCGAAAACCGCTTCCTCGCCATCGGTTTATTGCCCAACGACATCCCCAAAGACCCGCGCTTGCCGGTTGGCCAGAAAAATGGCGCAAACGACGAATGCTGGTTCCGGGCGCCGCTGGCCGAACAATTATTGAGCGGCAATCCTTACCCGGTGCAGTTTTATATCCAAAACGATTTTGAACGAAAAATCCGTCTCAGTCTGTTCGAAGGCATCGCCCCACCGGCGCCTTTTGCGCAGGTAACCAATGAAGACCGGCTCACAGTAATCGACTATGATCGTGCCGCCGACATCAAGGATGTTTATATTCTGTTGGAACGCAGCCAGACAACGGACTTTGAATTCCTGGCGGGCTATCGCTACAGTATTTCCTACCTGAATCACCTGGAAATCTACAGTATCGAAGACCAAAGCGGCCTCGGCGCGGACGAAATTCACCTCACTATGACCGCCGACGATATGGCCACCAATTTCCTCGACTTCACCGACGAAGACTTCGACGACGACGAGCGACGGATGCTCAATTCTTATTACCCTAAAAATACCGCTTTTGACAACCGGCTCAACATCACCGTATTCGAACTCGACAGCGGCGAAGACGACGACGGCCCCTTCACCGCCACGATTCCGGCGTTGAAAAAAGGCGAAAACAGCCGGGAATCGTCGATCATCATTGAGGCGGATGGCGCAGAGTACCAGATCAGTTACAAACTGAGCCGGACTCCAAACCAGTGAGGGTGCGATGTGTTTATCTTTTGGGCTGCTTGATTTCAGCTTCGTAGGACGGATGCCCGAAGGGTGATCCGTCAAATCAAAACGGCATCGACATATCATCCAATGCCATCATCACGCTCATTCGGCGGAACGCTTTCAGCTTCCGCCTTACGGGGTTCTTAGCTAGACCAAGAAACGAGAAGTCGATTCCGAACTCGAATGCTACTGCAAGTTGCTCGCGAAACTCATCATACACGCCAGGTATATGGACATTCCCAAACTCTACTCGCGAGATTAGAATCCTATTTACTAACTCTTCATCTGCCCTCATTAAGTCAATGAGAACGTAACGATAAAACGAACTAATGGCTGACAGAACTAAAAGAGAACTCTCCCTAGACCAGAACATAGCTACCTTCGGG
The DNA here is from genome assembly GCA_016708955.1 of Nitrosomonas sp. Lineage (GTDB taxonomy): Bacteria > Pseudomonadota > Gammaproteobacteria > Burkholderiales > Nitrosomonadaceae > Nitrosomonas. The sequence goes on along the minus strand of JADJES010000014.1, from coordinate 45,184 downwards.
ATGGCAAGTTGTTTCCATTGCTCCCCGGTCATTGAAATTGGAACTATCCATTCGGTCCCTGCATCTTGCGGAATGTCGATGTTCGCTTCTAGGGCAGTAGACTTTGAATGAACGAATTCGTTTCTGGCCTTAATTAGCTCAGCAATTTTTTGCACCTCAGAGGAACCGCGGTCTAATTCTCCACCCCCCTGAAGATGGAGTGCGATTTCCACCTTGGGAATCGGCGAGAGCTTGTCAAGTTCATCCAAGAGCTTCTTTGAAGACTCAGAAATCGCCAATAAACAATTTGCGAAGCATTCAACGCTGAGCGATGAAGCGCTGATAGATGCTCGCGCATACCGATTACAAAGATATGCGCTTGTCTCATTCATGGCCATATTAGACGACAATTAACCTGTCCGGTCAGGCGACAATTATCTTGACCGGTTGAGTGAAAGTATCAGTATGAGTTCTTCCCTATACAAGGAGCAAGAACTTGCCTGGAAAACATATCACTCATCAACAGGAAGCTATTTATATGAAGAATCGTCAGATAGGGCATGGTCAGGAGACAGCGGCTGCGAAAGCGGGGGTAAGTATCCGCAGTGGCCGCAGGATTGAGAAGGGTGTGCGGGTGGAGAAATCGCAACGACAGTGGCGCACGCGCCAGGATCCTTTGCGTTGGTTTGGGAGACCGAGTTGGTTCCATTGCTGTACCGGGAACCTGAACTGACCGGGACTACGCTTTGGGAGCACTTGGATGACCGATATCCCGGTCAATACCCGGAGAAGTTGCTCAGAAGCTTGCAGCGCCGTGTAAAACACTGGCGCGCAACGCAAGGTCCCGGTAAGGCTGTCATGTTTTGCCAGTCGGTGCCTGCCGGGCACCAGGGTTGTCCGATTTTACCCGGCCGCGCACGGCAATTACGATCGCAGGTGAGCCATTTGATCACCTGCTGTATCAGTTTCGTCTGGCTTATAGTCATTGGCGTGCTGTTCATATCATCCGGGGCGGGGAAAGTTATAGTGCATTGGCCGATGGATTGCAGACCGCCTTGCATAAACTCGGCGGCGCGCCCAAGGAACATCGCACTGACAGCCTGAGTGCCGCATACGTCAATGCGAGCCAAAAACAAGAACTCACGCAATCTTATGCGGCGCTGTGTCAACACTATGGCATGAAGCCTACGGTCAATAACCTGGGCATCAGCCATGAAAACGGCGCCGTAGAAAATGCCCATGGTTCGCTCAAGCATCGGATCGAGCAGGCGATCAAATTACGAGGATCTGCGGATTTCGAAAGTGTGGTTGCCTATCGCCGCTTTCTTAAACGGATCGTCGATAAGCTCAATAAGCGCTGCAGAGGGCGATTGGCGGAAGAGCAAGCACATCTCCAGCCACTGCCACGCTACCGCTTCATGGACTTCAGTGAACTGAGCGTCAAAGTGACCACCAGTAGCACCATAGCGGTCAAACGGGGGCTTTACAGTGTGCCATCCAGACTCATTGGCGAGAACATCCGCGTTCATCTCTACCACGATCGCTTAGAATGCTTTGCCGGGCAGACACCGGTCATTACATTACCGCGTGCGTATCCGAAAACGCCGGAAGGACGCGCCCGGCGCATCGATTACCGTCATGTGATTCATGCATTGGCGGCAAAGCCACAAGCCTTTCGCTTTTCCCGACTGCGTGATGATCTGTTGCCAACGCCACAGTATCACCAGCTGTGGGCGCGGGTACAACAACAATTTGATCCCGGACTCGCTTGCAAATGGATGGTATCGGTACTGCGTTTTGCCTACGACTATGATTGCGAGAGCCAGTTGGCTGCTGAATTGTTGCAACAAAATCCGCTACCTGAACTGCAAACACTGCAAAAGCGATTTCTGCGGCAGCATGCGCCACAGCCGGACATCCCAATCAAACAACACACTGCGGATACCTACGATCAACTACTCAGCGGAAACTGGGTAACACAAGGAGGCAGCTCATGTCTGAATCGCTCCCACTGATGCTCAAGGAACTCAGACTCCCTGCCTTTGGCCAGCATTACCGGCACTTCCAGGATCAAGCCGCAGAACACGCCTGGGGCTACAGCCAATATCTTGCCGCCCTGTGCGAACAGGAAGTCGCTCAGCGTTTCCAAAGCAGAATCAGCAACTGGACGCATGAAGCCAAACTGCCGCGCGGCAAAAGCTTTGCCACTCTGACGCTGACCGAACTGCCTCAAGCCGCTCAGAAAAAAATCATCGCACTGCGCGACAATACCCACTGGGCGAGCCAGGCAGACAATGTGTTGCTGATCGGTCCCTCCGGTGTCGGCAAATCACATGTGGCGGCAGCATTGGGATTGCATTTGATTGAACAAGGCATCCGCGTCAAATGGATATCAGCTACCGCACTCGTTCAACTCCTGCAGCAAGCCAAGAAAGAACTGGACTTGATGTCCGCCATGACGCGGCTGGATAAATACCGTGTACTGATCGTTGATGATATCGGCTATGTCAAAAGACCGATTCGGAAACACAAGTATTGTTTGACTTCATTGCACATCGCTATGAAAGCGGAAGTCTAATCATCACTTCAAACCAGCCTTTTAGCCAGTGGGATCAAATCTTCCCTGACACCATGATGACCGTTGCCGCCATCGACCGCATCATCCATCACGCAACCATCATCGAAATCGACAGTGAAAGTTATAGGAGGAAAAACCAGAAAAAGTCATGAAGTAGTCAACAAACTCAACCGGCCATCATAATTGTCGTCAAAGCGGCCAAGATAATTGACGCGAGACATGGCCATCCTGTGTTGAAAAATTGCATCTGCTAGCAAGTCGAAGAAGGCTATGTATCTATAGGTTGCTGGTATCGGATGCGTCATCTGTTATTGGTGCCCAACTACAAAGTAGTCCGATGTGACGCGATATATTACGTCAAACGTAATAGTTAATTCTGCAGAATTCATTCTATCTCCTTATTTTTTTAGGACTGTGCCGCTTTAAATTTCATCGCAAGATATCGCAAGAAGGTATTAGATCCATACCCCAAAAAATTCTATGCTTGGGAAGCATAAACCCCAACCGCTATTTCGTGCAATGGATCGTCGAATCTGTGGATTAACATGCACCATAACTCAGCAGAATCATTGAAAAACGTATAGAATATGCGCCCCTTTCTTGCAAAAAGAATCCGCGGGTATCCACTTTGATTACAACAGCCAATAACACCCTGCAATTCGGCGCCAAGTCGACGTTCTTGAAAATTCTGGGCGGGGATCTGGAATCGACTGCCGGTAATGTCGCGGTTGACAGTGCTGCTCGGATTCAAACCTTCGGGGTCAGGAGCACAAACAGACCCGCTAAAATGCAGTAATTAATCCATTATGCAATAACAAGCTTTATCTTCAAGGAAAAAACATGATTACTTTGTACGGAATTGAATGGTCACGCGCGAAATATGTATTGTTTACGCTGGCGGAACTTGATCTTGATTTCCAGCATGTCAAGATCAATCCTTTCGAGGAAGAGAAGAATGCGCCCGAATATTTAAAGCTGGAGTTTCACGCTTTTTTTATGAGCCGATGATTCAATTGTCTGGAATTTTGGATTATCGGGATTTTTTCTTGAGTGACAAAATAGTACTGATATCGACCCTGTTGACAGTAGGGAAAAAATCGAAATATATCCTTTAAATACAGTAAGATATGATTGCGGCGACGCACGGTTTTTGTTATAATTTCATCTGTTAAGTAACTGAAACCAATAATAAAAAGGCATCGCCGCATGTTCATTCTACGCAATATCCTCTTCCCCTCCAACAGGAATTTAACCACCGTTGCAAAGGCGATGAACGAGGTGTCTGGTTTGTTTATACGCTCCTGGCTGTTATCACTCATTTCACTTCTTCACGCAGCGCCAACCTATTGCGATGCTTGCAGGTATTGTTCGGGCTGTCGCTTAGTCAGCGCCGATTTTACATCTTCATGGCCTCATCAAAATTGCCTTGGTCACGCCTCTGGACGACGCTGTGGTCTCTGATACCCAGCCCGACGACAAAAGGACGGCTATTGCTGGCCTTGGATGACACCATCAATCCCAAGACTGGCAAAAGATTTTCGGCTGCGCGTCTTTCTTTGATCATGCTGCCAAGACCAATCAATCGAAATACCCCTGGTCACAAAATGTTGTGTCCATCGGTTTATTAAAAATTGTCAAAGGCCGCTGGGCTTGCTTACCGCTGGCGTTTCGTTTCTATCACATGGAAAAACGATAGCGACCAAGAAGGTTAGGGTTGAGGGCAAGATACCATCGTTTCAAACCAAATTTGAGCAGGCCATCGAAATGCTGCTGGAAATTTCTGCCGCTTTTCCTGGCACCCCATTGCTGATCGTTACCGATAGCTGGTTTGGAAACGACGGCTTGCTTAAACCGATGCGCAAAACCGTTGGACAGCACTGTCATATGCTTTCCAGATTGCGCGTCAATACCACTTTGTTTGCGTTACCACCCGAACACCAAAAACATCAGCTCGGCCGATCCAGAAAGTATGGCGACAAGATGGGCAATGCCACAACGCTGGCCAATGAATTCCATGAACGCGCTACCACTTATTCGGTTAACCTCTACGGCAAACAACGCGATGTTCTGGCCTTTGACAACATCATGATGTTGAAAACACTCAAATGTGCCGTGCGCGTTGTTTGGATCTATCGAAGATCACAATGGGTCGCACTCTTTACCACCGATCTCGATCTCACCGTCGAGCAGATTATCGAATACTACGGCGCACGCTGGAAAATCGAAGCCGCTTTCAAAGAGATCAAGCAGGAAATCGGTAGCTCAAAAAGCCAAACTCGAAACTACCATGCCGTTACCAATCATCTCAACTTCTGCATGATGGCCGCCACCGTAACCTGGATTTATGCCGATCACCTTGATAAAACACCGCAGCGTTGTTACGCTGTTAACAATCGAAGTCACTTTGCCTTTTCCGATGTCAGAAAACTGATTACTCAGGCTGCGCTCAATAAGGATTTTGTTAGCTTTTGCCCTAAACCAGATAAACCCATTCTTAATTCTTTTATCGATGCATTATTGCGTATGGTTGCTTAAGGGAAAATGTAAAGTTTAGTGCAAAACGGTGAAACTTCAGTATTTAAAGCTGAACCCGCTGGCACAGGTCCCCACTCTGGTTGATGGCGATCTGGTGTTGACCGAGGCAATGGCGATTAATTTTTATCTGTCGAGAAAATATGGCGCCGAGAAACTGTGGGTTAACCGGCTGGAAGATGAAGCGCAGCTCTACAAATGGACTTTTTTTGCAGTAACCCAAATGGAAACAGCGTGTGTCGATCTTATTCTCCACCGGAAGGTTCTGGATGAAAAAGACAGAAGTTCTGACATCATCCAGTTGGCTGAAAAGAAACTGATGAAACCACTTGAGGTATTGAATACCTATCTGGCTGGCAAAGATTTTCTAGTAGCCAATAAATTTACCGTTGCCGATATTAATATGGCGGGTGTTTTGTCCTATGCACTGGGCGGTGAATTTGATTTTTCACCCTACAAAAATGTAGCACGCTATTTGGATGCTATTTTATCGAGACCTGCACGCAAGAAAGCATAAGCCGGTTGATAACAATGTCGAGAATTAACTCATATTACCTTGATGAAGTAATGGCCGACACGGAATAAGAGCAACCATTTTCCAACACTTAGATCGTGTCCGAGTGACAATTCCCGAATCTCAGTGAGTAGTTGCTATCCCCTAAAACAACACGCTCTGTCTATTGAGATGATTAAAAATTATACCAATCGATCCAAGTCCCAGCTTCTTGAAGAGATACAACGGCTACATACCGAACTTGCTGCTGTCAATCTGATGACAGAAGAACGTACAACTGCGCTTTATATGGTTCATCCGGCAAGTGCGTACTTGTTAGTCAGAAATGCATGTTGAAATAAAGTGAATTAAAGGTTGAAATTATCTCTGATTTTCAACGAAGAGGTTTTTCAACATGTCGACCAGTTTGTTGTATCACGCCTTTGGTATAGTTGGTTATTTTTATCAAAGCACTTGTTTTATTGCGGGTGTCATAGTTGTTGCAATACAAGCGGATCATTGGCGATTGAGATGTCCGGTATGTAAAAGCCGCGAGATACATTGCCGGGGAAAGTTGGTTAGACGCTTCAGGACAGTACCGGTAGGTCAAAAGCAGTCTATATCGACCTTCCAGTTCAGCGGGTAGAATGCACCCGATGCCAAGCAGTTCGTCAGGTAAAGATACAGTTTGCTGATGAGCACAAGCGCTATACACGTTCTTTCGAAAGATTGGTTTGGATCTCTATGGGCACATGACCATCCAGGCAGTAGCACGCCATCTTGGAGTGAGCTGGGATCTGGTTAAGGGAATACAGAAGGACAATCTGAATAAACGTTATCGGTTGCCGAAATTGGCCAAGATAAAACGCATTGCGCTGGATAGAAATATACCAAGGCAAGAAGCTGGGTTATTTAACGATAGTTCTGGATCTTCAACGTGGGGCAGTGATTTTGTTGGCAATGGGAAAGGTGCCGATGCACTGATTCCGTTTTGGAAGCGTTTGAAACGATCGGGTGCACGGATTGAAGCGGTTGCGACCGACATGGGGCCAGCATACATCAGTGCGGTGCGGGCTAATATCCCAGATGCAACGCTAGTGTTCGATCACTTCCATATTATTAAGCTGTTCAACGAAAAGTTGACAAAACTGCGTCGTGATCTGCAACGAGAAGCAGAAAATGGGTTGGGCAAACCCGTTTTGAAGGGCATTCGCTGGCTGTTGCTGAAGAACCCTGACAACCTGGATGACAAGCGCAATGAACGTCAACGTCTGGACGAAGCATTAAAGCTCAATGAGCCCTTGGCAACGGCCTATTACATGAAAGAAGAGTTACGCAATATCTGGCATCAACCGGATAAACTCTCAGCTCAAAATGCATTGGATGAATGGGTAAAAAAAGCCGCTGCTTCGGATGTCAACATGCTCAAGCAATTCTCTAAAACTATTGCAGCACACCGCTCAGGTATCCTGGCTTATTTCGATTTTAATGGTTTATCAACCGGGCCGTTGGAAGGTACCAACAACAAGATAAAAACTTTGCACAAAATGGCCTATGGTTTCAGAGATGTCGAGTTCTTTAAACTCAAAATTATGGCGCTGCATGAAACCAATTATGTCCTTGTCGGTTAAACCCAAAAGTACGCACTTGCCGGATGAACCCTAATAATACCATTGGAATGCTTGATTTACTTGGCTTCCAGCCTCAATGTTCTGACATCGAGTTGCAGGGCTTGCACGAAGAAGCTTTGTACATGACGTTCAATTGTTGCCATGATCTGAGAGGCCGTATCACCGATCAGCATTTCCATTTCGTCGATCGCGCCCGCAATCACAGACCGAAAGACCTGCCACAATCTGGCGGCATAATCGATCGATGTGGCGTTCGCCGTGAGCTGTTGGCGTACATCCGCGATGCCGCTGGCCTGATGCCTCGACTTGGCAATCACCAGCATACAAAACCGTATCGCGGTCAAATGGATAGAGGCGATATAGGCGGCATAGTGATTGCTTTGTTCCTTGAGAAAGCCCAGATATTGTTTGGCTTCCTTGAAGTACACTTCAATCGCCCAGCGCATCGCATACAGTTCCAGTATGCGATGCGGCTCAAGGTTGGTGTCCGTAGTCAAGAATACCGCCCAGTCATGTTTTCCGGGCTGCGCTTTTTCAGGCTGGGCAATGCCGCGAACAAATAGCAGGCGCACCTTGATCCATTGATCCGCCTCGTCTGGCGAGCTACTCAAATTTAACTCAACATCCAGTGCCTTCGCCTGATACGGCTGCTCTGGTATTTTCTGCCACTGGCAGCGAATGCAGGACTGGTAGAGGGTATTCACATCCCTATCCCGGTGGATTGCTTGCCCTCCCTTGCATTCGGTTAGCCGATATTTCATGGTGTTCTTCTTCATCCGCAGAATCGATGTCAATAGTTGCTCGTCGGCCAGGCGGATTATCGGTTTGGTGCCAAACCACGCATCTGCCAGCAAGTAATCCGCCTCGATCCCGGCGCGTTGCGCCCGGCGGATCATGTCTCCAGCCATTTGAGGCTTGGTCTGGCTTTGCGCCACCCGATAACGTTTTGCAACGATACTGCGGCCATCACGGAATGGTTGATGTAGCTCTTGCGCCTTCGTTGCGCTGATAAACAACTCGCTATCGATGGGCACAAAGCCTTCCGTGCTGCTCATGCCCAGGGTCAAAACCTGTTGCCCCATAACGTGCCGTCCCGATGTGTGGTCAAAGTGGCTGGATATGCCAGGCATCTTTTTTCCATGGCGCACTTGAATGGAATCATCCAGCACAAACGCACGGATATGGCTCGATATCTTCGCGCCTCGGATCGCTTGTCGTGCGACATCACTATGCAGATGACGCCAGTTCCAGTCTTCCTGATTCAAAGCCGCATACAGGGCATCTTTCTCGGCACAGGAGAAGGTCTTCAATGACTCCCGCGCAAACATGCCAATCGAGTCCACTTTCAACCAGACCCAAATCATCAGGCAGTACACCAGCTCATGCGCCGACGTGCCGGAGCGCTTGGCAAAGCCGATTCGATTCAGCCGCGCTTTCATGCCCATGTGCTTCCACAGATCAGCAAACAGATTGTCAATGAGGCAATCTTTGTCCCGTAATAGATTAGCCGTCAATTCTGGAAGTTCTATCGTTTTTGTGCCATGATTCATCGCGGTCTCCTGAGTTGTTTTGGCTGTTTGCAAGACATCCATTATTATACTCTTTGTGAGACCGCATTTCTTATTCTAATCAAATAGTTAAGTTTCTTTTATGGGGCTTTTGAACTCCGAAACTTTAGTATTAACCACGCAATCTGCCCTAGTTATCGCTATGGGATTTTTCTTGAATAGCACCATATACAATTCTAGCCTAAAAATATTTTTTATTTTTTTTGTTCCTGCTGTTGGAATTTTAAGCGCTAGAATGTTGAAAAGAATCATCATCCGACAACTCCAGTGGGAAGGAGAATATATTAGACAGATAAGGAATCTGGAAGACTATGGTGTTCCTGCTATTTTTGAAAAGACTGATAGATACAAAAATCCTTTTGAGGGGAAAGGGTTTATTGCTAGTGAGATTTCTTTGTTCTGTGAACTTTTGACGTGGGGTTGGATTACTATTGCATTTGTTCTATTCATCTACATGGTGTAAGCACGAATAAAACTCCATCCATTTTTTCACTCAGGAAAATCGGCGCTCGATCCATACCCCAAAATTTCACACTTGCGAAGCATATCCTTCAACCACCGTTTCGTGCAATCGATCGTCGCATCTGTGGATTAATGCTCACCACAACCCAGCAAACCCGCTGAAAAACGTTTAGAATGTGCGCCCCTTTCTTGAAATGATAACTCTCAGGCACCCACTTTGATTACAACAGCCAATATCACTATGCAATTCGGCGCCAAGCCGCTGTTTGAAAATGTTTCTGTAAAATTTGGCGGGGGTAATCGCTATGGTTTGATTGGCGCTAATGGTTGCGGCAAGTCGACCTTCATGAAGATTCTCGGCCGGGATCTTGAACCCACTGCGGGCAATGTCATGGTTGACAGCGGTGAACGGGTGGGCAAGCTGCGTCAGGATCAATTCGCTTTTGAAGATTGTTTCGTCATTGATACGGTTCTGATGGGGCACGCGGAGTTATGGCACGTCAAACAGGAGCGTGACGCCATTTATGCCAATCCGGATGCCACGGAAGAAGAATATATGCATGCCGCCGAATTGGAATCTCAATTTGCCGAACTGAATGGATATTCTGCGGAAGCGCGCGCCGGAGAGCTTCTGCTTGGGGTAGGCATTCCCTCTACCCAGCATCATGGATTGATGAGCGCGATTGCGCCAGGATTCAAGTTACGCGTGTTATTGGCACAGGCCTTATTTTCCGATCCGGAAATCTTATTACTGGATGAACCGACCAACAACCTCGATATTAATACTATCCGCTGGCTGGAAGATGTCATCAATGCCAGCAAAAATACCATTATCATCATCTCCCATGACCGGCATTTTTTGAACAGCGTGTGCACGCATATGGCTGATCTGGATTACGGTGAACTGCGCATCTATCCCGGCAACTATGATGACTATATGATCGCCTCGACCCAGGTTCGCGAGCGTATGTTGACCAATAATGCCAAGAAGAAAACACAGATCGCCGATTTGCAATCTTTTGTCAGCCGTTTCTCTGCGAACGCATCGAAAGCCAGACAGGCAACCAGCCGTGCACGGCAGATTGAGAAAATAAAACTGGAAGATGTCAAGCCATCCAGCCGCCAATATCCTTATATCCTGTTTGAAGTGGATGACCGGGATAAGCTGCATCGTCTGGCCGTTTCCACAAAAGAAATCAGCAAGCGTTTCGCTGGAATGGATAAGCCTTTATTTGATCATCTAAGCTTGGATGTAGAAGCCGGCGAGAAAATCGCCATCATTGGCCCGAACGGAATCGGAAAAACTACGCTGCTACGTTGCCTGACCGGTGAACTAATCCCCGATTCCGGCACGATCAAATGGCCCGACAAGGCACGCCCCGGCTACTATCCGCAAGATCATGCGGCTGATTTTGAAGAAACCCTGTCATTGACCGAATGGATGGATCAGTGGCGGCAAGGCAATGATGACGATCAAACGATCCGCGGCACATTGGGCCGATTATTGTTCTCCGGCGACGACGTCAAAAAATCCACCCGCGTGATTTCTGGCGGAGAACAAGGCCGCATGCTCTTTGGCAAATTGATTCTGCAAAAACCGAATGTTTTGCTGATGGATGAACCAACCAATCATCTGGACATGGAATCCATCGAATCGTTGAATAGCGCGCTGGAGAAATATACCGGTACGTTGATTTTTATTTCCCATGACCGGGAATTCGTTTCTTCACTGGCCACACGAATTCTTGAAATGAAACCGGACGGCATTAATGACTTTAAAGGGAATTATGAGGATTATCTTAGATCGCAAGGGATTGAATAATAGGAAACAACGAGCTGGAACTGCCATGTTTCTTTCAGCATCTTCAGTCATACACCAGCTTAGCTCATGAACAAATGATGTTGATCTGCAAAACAGAGTGGCCATGACATAATCTGCAGCACACGCTCATTTTTCTTGATTCGCAACCTGGCTCTGACTATGCGCAGGATCTGATCCTGTATTTTTTATGCGTTTTATTACTAATCAATCGTATTATTCATGTTTCCTGTATCAGTTCGTTTGAGTATGCATTCTTGATTCAGGTTTTATCATAACAAACTTTGTTAGGTCCACAATAAGCGGCGAACACAATCACCAACCAGTAACCAATCATGTTATTTCCATCACCGTGTGATGTCTCGCACGATCAATCTGACGAAATCCTAATTTTTGATAAAGCCGGTAAGCGCCCCGATTGGCATGCAGCACTCTAACGCACATTGCAGTAGACGCCACCCCTGATCATGAAAGAAACTTTGAGGTGGGAGGTGGCGGGGAGAGGTCGCACAGATTTTTTGGTGACTTGATCCCGCACTCTAACGTGACCCGCCGAACTGACTCGAACCCCGGATTGCTTCCATAGAGAGCGCACGTTAAACAGGCCGAAGGCAGATAATTGCCTTCAGGCATTCTCAGTTCCGGCATCCGCCGCCTTCCATTCACGAGTATAAATTGAATGGAGGAATTATGGAATTGGTCGCGCTTTACAAACGTGTTATTGGACTCGATGTGCATCAAGCACAGATTACGGCCTGCGCACTGATCGAAGAATGCGACGGTTTGATACGAATTGAGCAGCGTCAATTTGGTACATTCAAGAAAGACCGACGCGCGTGGCGCAGTGGGTGGTTCAATTGCAGCCTGACGAAGTTGTGATGGAAAGCACCGGCATCTACTGGAAAAGTCCTTACGCGGCATTGGAGGCGACAGGCATTCGTGCAAAAGTCGTGAACGCCCGGCATGTCAAAAATGTTCCCGGACGCAAAACAGATATCAACGATGCACAATGGCTGGCAACGTTGTCGCGTGCCGGATTGCTGCGTGCATCGTTTATTCCGCCCGCAAAAATGCGCGAATTGCGTTTGATTGCCCGGCAACGGCAAAAGCTGACCGGACAGCTTGCATCTGAAAAGAATCGTTTACACAAGATTCTCGCCGATGGCGGCATACGCCTGGGTGTCGTGGTCAGCGATGTTCATGGACAATCGGCCCGCGCCATGATCAAGGCGCTTATCGCAAACAAAATGCCCCAGGAGGTTTTGAAATTCGCATCACGACGGCTCAAAGCCAGCCGTGAAGAATTGTTCGATGCCTTGCAGGGAGAATTAACCGAAAGCCACCGCTTCGTGCTCAATGAATTGATGCAGCATATCGAGGAAATCGAACAACGCATCGCTCGGTTTGACCAACGCTTGCTTGCCGGACTGGAAAGCGAACACAACTGGCTGGTGTTACTGCAAACCCCTACCCGGTGTCGATCTCATCGGCGCGGCCATGCTGCTGGTAGAAATCGGCAACAATATGGATGCCTTTGGCAGCGCGGATCGCCTGTGTTCATGGGTTGGTATCTGTCCAGGCAATAACGAATCAGCAGGTAAGCATAAATCCGGGCGGACACGCAAAGGCAACGCTTATGTTCGTCGTCTTCTATGTGAATTTGCTCACGCTGCCAGCCGAACCACTTCTGCTTTTAAAGCAAAGTTCAGCTCACTCATCGTGCGCCGTGGATACAAGCGCGCCATTGTGGCACTGGGACACAAAATATTACGCACCATCTTCTTCATGTTCAAGCGGCGCGAACATTACCGGGACAGCGCCACTGACTATGAGAAACTTTCGGTTCAGCGTAATGCTGCACGTTGGATCAAAACGCTGATTCAACACGGCTTTATCAAAACAGCGCAAGCCTAATTTGCGCCAATTGTTATATGGTCTTAGCTGGCCAGGATTACTTGCGCCTGTTTAGTGGTTTCTTTCACGTTAAGACACAGAGGTAAATGGCGTGCGCGCGCTCTGACGATCAATTGACCGATTACTTCTGTGCCGATGCCCTGATGTTGATAGCGAGGATCGATTTGAATCTCATCCAGCCACAAATGATCCGCGTGCTCGTTGACAATGAGCATGCCGACATTCTTGTCCTTCAGCATAAGAATTTCGATAGGCTTCGATTCCCAGGCTTTCATGAACAACCCCAATTCCTCGTCTTCATCCCAATAACCAAATTCTCGCGCAATCAAATCCCGATACACGGTATGGTGCAATTCCAGCAACCATTGATAATCGGAGTCACGGGCAGGTCGTGTCTGGATATTCATAAAAATCAATAGTCTTGCAAATTTAAGGAGCCACTGAATAACAGTCTTATCGAACACTGCGAGAAACCTATGCGATTGCTCCCCAAAGATTCCTCACTACGTTCGGAATGACAAAGGTGGGTTACTCAGAACGCCCTTTATGTTGCCGAGGTTCATAAAAATGACTCCAACCGTAAGGCATTCTGGATCTTGTCACGATGATCCTGGCTTACGCCCGCCGCATCGGCAAAATCAGCCAGCTCGAACCCATCGCATTTGCCATTTAACTTCAATCTGGCGCATGAAAGTCCAACGCCTGACGGGTTGATCTCAGAACATCAGACACTCACCTAGCCCAAAGTCTTCCGCCAGATTTTATGGCGGGTGCAACACGATGACTTCTCCCCTTTTTTCCTCGTGATCACGCTAGAATCATTGAGACCTGTCAATTAGCATTTTTTGATATAGATCAATGAAGTCAACCCTGATTCTGCTCATAATCTTGCCGTTACATAAATAGAGGAGTAAACAGGGATATGAGTTCATTAGAGAAAACGCCGGATACTGGGCTTAAAAATATGGTTATCACTATCGTATTCATTTTCAGCGTGTTGACGGCTTTAATTATTGTATCGTTTTATTTAGCTGGTACTTCAAGCTAATTTATAACTGGTAAGCCCCGGCTCAGCCCGGGGTTCCCGAAGGTTTGGCTGTTATGGCAGTTATCCTAACGTCCTCGCCCCAACCGCGAGCCGAATAGTCAAAGATGAAGAAACAAAACTGTATCAGATCAAGAATCCAACGATATTTTCAATTCGTATCTTGCCCCATGTGTTCTGTCCTTGCTGGGTTTCAGAAGAACGGTTCCAGCCGTAAGGCATTTTGGATTTTGTCACGATGGTCCGGACTCATGCCCGCCGCATCGGCATAATCTCGCCAGCGTGATACCACTAGCCGCACGTCGTGCAGGATCGCCTTGGCTTGTCCGCGTTTTAAACCGGCCACTTTCTCAACAGCGATAAAATCAGCCAGTTCGAACCCGTCCCGCTTGCCGTTCAGCGTCATTTGGTGCGTGGAAGTCCAACGCCCTGCAGGCTGATAACTGTAAGTGACGTCAAACGCGGGCGCCAATGACCAGATACCCTGCTTATCCATCAGGAACGCGATGTTCTTGACATGATCGTCCTGGTTGCGGGCGACCACATTAAAAACCATACGCCGGAACTGCTGTTCCACGTCACGCATCGATAATTGCAATCGCTTGATCACTTGCACCGCTTGTTCATAGCTGTAAGCGCCAGCCAGATTGAAATCGTAATGCGCCAGCGCGCCCAGGGATTGCATGTGCAATTTGCCGCCGCTATCGGGATAATCGAGACGATCGAAACGTTTGGTCATGAAGTGCTTGCGCCCTTTTTCTTCCAGCAAGCGGCATTCGTTCATGTGGATTCCGGCATCGCGCGCCATCAGATAATAGGCATACTCAATCGCGCCATAGCCTTTGGGATCTTCCAGTTCCTTGTCCTTATTGCCGCTGACGCCGTCAAACTTCAGCAGCCAATAACCAAACCCTTCCGGCGCTTTCACCTGGCCGGAGCGCACTTCATGCGTAACAGGATTCCAGGCAATCACCGCCTTGGCACGTGCGCCACCGGCTGAAGTGCCTACTTGCAAGATCTGCTTGAGCGCACTGGCTTTTTGCGCATCATCGCCAAAAGTTTCTGCAAGCTGCTGACGATGCGTGAGCACTTCCGATGCCAGCTTAACCAACTGCTCAACTTGGATTTTCTGCGACGTGCGCGCCTTTGGGCCTTTTACCGGTGAAAATTCCAGTGCTCCCATGCCACGGCTGCCGGTATAACACAGACGCTCCACAACATTGAAGGAATCCGGCTGACGGCCCTGCGTGGCGAGCCAGGCGTCGATCAAGGCATTACCGAACTTATCCGGTAGCGAATCGGCCAACAAGCCGGGCAAGCCATGGAAGGTATCCCATCCCAGTGCCGGAAAGCGGTATACCGCATTAGCCAGTGGCATCGTGAGCGGCGCAATCTCAATACCGCTGCGGGCAAACTGGCTGTCGTATTCAAAGCTCGCCACAGTACCTCCATCCGCCAAAGCCACGGCTCCGATGGTGCGCCCCCACAATTTTACTTCAGCAACAGTGCTCATGAGTTCGGACAATCTCTTAGGATGATGAAATCACCCCAAGTCCAGGATCTGCCACCAGATTTCATGACCGGTGCAGTACGTTGACTGCTCGCCCGCTGCCGCCCCTTACCTGCCTGCTTTTCCTTTAATAACGCCATCGGACTTGGGCCTGTTTCCGGCAACCACTGATCCAATCCATCCATTAAATTCAATACACGGCACAGACGCACCAATGTTACCAACTGCACCGATTCACCGGCCTCAACCCGCTCCACCGTGCGCTTGGCCACTCCAGCTTCTACCGCCAGTGCCGCCTGAGATAGTGATCGCGCGATGCGCCGCTGCGCCAGACGCCCACCCAGCTCAGTCAGTATAATTTCATCAGATAGCTCGTTACTTACTCTCACATTCGCCATTTATGTCGACTAATTAGCAATTATATACAATAAATCGTCAAATATGGCGAATTAATTCAATTATTAGTGAAATGGCGTTTTACGCCAAACTAAAAACATCTTTTATTAGCTCATTATTTTTTATTCAGATTCTCAATCCATTTTTCCGCGCCACCCACAATCATATCAGCCAGATTCCGCCAGATCGATGCGCTGGAAAAACGTGTAAAGCGGAGAGAGATCGGATCGATACGCGCACGTAAAATGATCCCTTGCGGATCACTCTTCGTGTTACGTTAGAGCTCGTCGGACCATCAAAAAGCTTAACTTCCTGATGGTCCGCTTAAATGAATTATCGGGTAGCTTTGGGTAAGCCTAGGCCAATGTTACTTTTGTTTTGCTGCCCAGAGCTTTGCCGTTTCTATCATAGTTCTGCACGACAATCTCTTTGCCGACGATATCGATACGTGTGAAATTATCATCCTGCTCAAAACCGTAGGCTTTGTAACTCATGATGACATCATCATTGACGTCGAAGTCGTCGCCTTCCAGCTTGGAATCGTGTACGAAGGATAGAGGATCACCATCCGCAAAGGCCCAGGGCCAATAGAATGCGGAGGACGTAATGCAAAACGCGCGAAGCGGAAGCTGCCCGGCGGTTTTGTGGGTGAAGGTAATCTTTGCGAGGTTGGAACAATGCACATCGCCACTCAGGAAGACGACATTCTGAATATTTCCGCTAACAATAGTTTGAAGCAATTGGCGGCGCGTTTCAGGAAATGCTGCCCACGAATCGTCTTCGCATTTCTTGCGACGGCTGCGCTCGTCGGTACCGGCTGTTTCGATTCCGTTCGGAACGAAGATGCTTGGAGACACAATAAATTTCGGAAGATCGCCGATTTTCTTCTGCTGCGACAAGAGCCAAGCACATAGAATGTCGATCTGGCCTTGATAATTTGGCGCGCTCAACTTCGCTGGATAACCTAGGAGGTGGTTGTCTTCGAGAACATAATCTTTGTCATCACGGACACGTTGGGTGCGGCTATCCATAACAAAAAACGGGTAGCTATTGCACTCGAATGAGTAAAACAGCTTATCGCCATCGGCGTCTTGAACCTCGCCCCGAGGGCCGTAATTTCTTGGGCAGTGCAGCCATTGGTAGCTCATGTAAGCAGAAATCGCGGTCTGGAACAGGAGTCGTTTGTCCGCGTCTCTGTCCATTCGGCCTTTGACCCAGTTATCCTCGATTTCGTGATCGTCGAGAATCATATAGGTGGGCACTGAACGAAGCAGGGCACGCATATTCGGCGAACTTAATGCCGTCACGTAGCGTTCGTGAAATTCTGACGGGGTGTCGGCTCGCTCAAGTGGAATCTGACGATGTATTTTATCCGCGTAAATCTGGTCGCCGACCATCAGGAGGAACTGCGGCGCGCCCTTGGATTGGAACTTCTCGTGAATGGAACCAAAGATGCGATCCGCCTTTTTTGCGGCCCAGAGGAGTCCAGGGTAACGGCAGGAACCAAAAATGAAGGATAGGCCTTTTTCGCCGACATCCTGGTAAGTCGTAAACGTGGCCACGCTTTCCTCAGGAATCAATTGTTCCAGGTCGCCACATAAGGCTTCTGCTTTGGGGAGCTTCTTCAGCAACTCTTCATCCTCGACGTTCGCCATATCATCGGTGCTGTCGATTGTGAGCGAGCCGACTCTGACGCTGTAAGTTGTATTGGGCTTGAGCTTGGTGAAATCCACGACGCCTGTGCGATCATATTCTCGGTGAAGGCGCAGATAACAGGCTGACTTGGCGACGTAGTTACCCTTGGCATCATATAGGGCAGCAACGCCGACAGTACGTCCAGGTGCCTCTTCAGATCCACGCATCCAGATGCGCGTGGAAGTGCTTGTCGTGTGACCTACGATGGGGCCTACGCTGGGGCTTCGTAGCATATTATTCATGATCAAATCTCCTGTGGTTTATCCGGTCAAGATTAGTTGAAGGTGCCTGAGGACAGGCGGGTGCACCTCACGCATTGCGTTATTCCCGGCAAGGCAGTCAATGGGCTTGGAAGCGTATAAGAAAAATAAGCGCACTTTTCATCGCAAATGAAAGTACTGAAAATCAGATGAAATGTCAAACGCACTGACTGTAATCATTTAGGCAATCATAATCACCTGAAAATTGGTTAGCACATTTTCTGACGGACATCTCTAAAAACTCAAAGCTCTAAACAACACGAGGCACGAAAAACAAATGGATACGCAGCATATGTGTTATCTAAGGAAACATTTTTTTCGAGCAACAAAGTGTTGTGACAAAACTTGGATTCTTCGAGATGCCCTAACGTATAATTACCGGCCAATATGGATACCATCGAACAACAACTAGAGGCTCGCCTCGGCCGGATACACGCCCGGCAGCGGCTCGGAATTGAAAAGGAGCATGGACACCGCGTCTTTGGCCGAGGATTGAATTTTTTTCATCCAGAAAACTGGTATTCCGCACATGCATTGATCCGGTTTGCCATCCAGTTGGTTGGCATGTACGAGCGCGGACAAAGTAATGCACGCAATTTGCAGGTCAAGACCAATCGGATTCACTTGCCGCATTTGCCCCAGGCATTTCATGATTTCAAGATCTTGCACCTGACTGATTTGCACGTGGATATGGATGATCGCAATCTCGCTGCATTGATTCAGACAGTCGCCAATCTGGATTATGATATCTGTGCCTTAACCGGGGATTATCGTGCCCGGACTTTTGGTGAGATTGATGGTGCCGTCGCTGGCATGCAGCGGCTGATCACCACATTGAAACAACCCGTCTACGGTGTTCTAGGCAATCATGACTCGATACGAATGTTGCCTGCACTGGAGTCGATGGGGGTAATCATGCTGATGAATGAAGCAGCTACTTTGGAAAAAGAGGGGGAGAAAATTTTCCTCGCGGGTGTGGATGACCCGCACTATTTCCGTGTCGACAATATTCAGAAAGCTGCCCAGGACATACCCAAAGAAGCTGTTTCTTTATTGCTTTCTCACACCCCGGAAATTTACCGTCTGGCTGCGCATGCAGACTTTGATGTGATGTTCTGTGGCCATACGCATGGCGGTCAAATCTGCCTGCCGGGTGGGATTCCCATCACGCTGGATTCCAAGTGCCCGAGATATTTGGGTGCTGGCAAGTGGCACTATCAGAAAATGCAGGGCTATACTTCCGTTGGTGCAGGCACATCGATTGTAAACGCACGATTTAATTGTTTGCCTGAGGTGACCATCCACCATTTATTGCGGGCTTAATACGGTGTTTTCCGAATGTGGAGCCAGAATAATAGCCGCGAAAGTATTAGATCAATCAGAAGGAATGCCACCACAACCACAGCAATCTGCGCAACACTGATTCCCAGAAAATCTTTGCAGCCCAGCAGCGGAAACAATGATTCCGGAATTTGATCCAATCCCAATGCCATCGAACTCGATACCAAGCCAAAGCGCCGCTTGATAAAACTCGATGTCATATCGCCCGCCATCGATAGTGCACCAAATAACAAGCTAATGTGGAAAGGAATTGCAAAAATGCTGCCAATCAGAACCGATGCCAGCAACGCAGATATCAGACCCCGGAAAGTTTTTGATGGACCCAGAATAGGCCGGCCATCTGGAAATAGCCGATTGCAGTCAATAGGATAAGAAAATTTTTTGTCGAGCAATTTTGTCAGCAAAATGGGGGCGCCATTGATCCCCATCAACCAAAACAGCACAATAATTTCCAGTTGCAATTCTTCCATGGGATAAGGCGATGGCAAAGTTCTCTCAGAATGGTGTCACAGACACAGTATCAGATCCAAAATAAAGAATTCTTATTCTTCCGAAGAATAACTCCAACCGTCGTTGGATGCAATTGATAGTATTCTCCGATTTCTCGCTGGCTGTATGCGCCAGTTTTGCAGGCTTCAATAATCGCCGTTTTACGGTCTTTGTGTTGCGCTGCAATCTCAGATAAAGGCTTTGCAATCGGCCGCTTTTGCTGTTGGGGTATATTTAAATCGTCCTTTTCCCTGCCGATTCTTTTCTGCATTTCAGTGACGAAAGCGGCATCCCCTAAATAAATTTGTCCCTTCAAATTCGACCAAATTTCAGGTTGATGTTGCACACCTTCCAGGACAAATTGCCGGTATATTTCTCCGTTGCAATTCTCCTTTGCTTCCCAAACAAAGACAAAACCCAATCCGTTGTCAGCCATTCTGGTTTTGCAACATCACCCGCCATTGCCAGATAACTGCTCCGCGGCCAGTCTTCAAGCCGTTTGACCATGCCTTTGGCTCTTATTAGCGGATTCAAAACGACATAGCGGGAAAGCTCAAGCAAATAGCGATCTTTATCCATTAGGATTGCTTTGTAACGCCCTTGAAAAAGATGACCGCTGCGCCCATGCCGCCGATTCGATGCCTGGGTATAAACACCATTGAGCTGACGCATAGCTTTTGACAAATTTCCGTCAAGCGTTTCACCGATGAGATGATAATGGTTATCCATCAAACAATAGCCATGGCACAGCCAATTATGATCCAACACAACCATCCCAAGAATTTCTAAAAACCTTAACCGGTCATCATCTTCAAAAATGGTTTCGCGGCGATCCCCACGCGACGTGACGTGGTAAAGCGCATTCGGGGATTCTAAGCGGAGGGGTCTTGTCATAGTCTGCAGTAAACATCAATTTTTCTTTATTGGAGAGTAGCGGCATGCCTCACGGCTTGCCGCCCTCGCAGAACCGGACTTGGAGCGTTACACCATCCGGCTCCCAGCTTGAGTCATCCACAATGGTGAGGATATAAGTTGTGCTTGATACGTACCGGCGGCAACCATGTTTTGAGCACCTCACCAAAGCGCGCCCAATTCACACTCTTACGCTGACTGCGGCGATTGAGCCACTTGAACAGAACTCGGCTCACGCGGTAGACATACGTTTTCAGGCTGCGGCTGTTGCCGCTGACACCAAAGTACGCAATGTGTCCCTGCAAGTGCCGTTTCGCATAATCCATCATGGCGCGTCCGCCGCTCGTGCGCAGCTTTGCTAGTCTTACACCCACTTCTTTCAGCTTCTTGCTGATTCGGCTTCCCTGCGTTTTCCGCCCCACCATGAAGCGCTTGCTGCGACTCCGCGTGACGTAGTGCGTGAAACCCAAGAAATCGAAAGTGAGCGGGCGACCCAAGCCTAGCTTGGCACATTGCCGCTTGGCATAGCTACCAAATCGCAACAGTGCGGTTTTGCTCGGCTCTACTTCTAGCGCAAATTCCGCCAGCCGTTCGATCAGCGCTGCCGAAAATCGCTTGGCATCTTCTTCGTGGGTGAAGCAGGCCACGAAGTCGTCCGCGTAGCGTATCAGTTTTGCCCGTCCTCTACAGCTTCTGGCAAAGCGCTTTTCAAACCATATATCAAGTACGTAGTGCAGATAGATGTTGGCCAGCACGGGCGAGACCAGACCACCTTGCGGTGTTCCGGCTTCGCTTTCGTGCAGCAGGCCTTCTTCCATCATCCCGGCTTTGAGGAAACGCCGTATCACCCGCAGCAACACAGGGTCGGCGATTCGGTGGGCGAGAAACTTCATCAGCCAGTCATGATCCACGTGGTCGAAAAAGCCTTTGATGTCGGCCTCTACCAGCCACTGAGTTTGTTCCAGCGTGATGACTTCGCCCAGCCGTTTGAGGGCTTGATGGGCATTGTGCCCGGGGCGGAAGCCGTAGGAGCAATCTCTGAACTCAGGTTCCCAAATCGCTTGCAAGATGTCGGACAGGCGATCTTGCACGATGCGATCTTCAAAGCAGGGTATGCCCAGCGGGCGCATTTTGCCATTGGCCTTGGGGATATAAGTTCGCCGGGCGGGGCGGGGGCGATAGGCACTCTGTCGCACTTGTTGGCTGAGCGCGGCAAGCCTTGCGTCCAAGTCCAGTGCATAGTCTGCTTTGCGCACTCCGTCGTATCCCTCCAACCCCACCACCTACCCACATTCCTTCAACAATGCTTCAATATCCTCCGGTGCGAACGGCAGCAATTCATCGATTCGGCTGTTAGGCCAGGTGGGGAGTTTTTCGAGGGTGTCGGCTAGCCATTGTGCGGGGTTGAGGCCGTTGAGTTTTGCGGTGCCGAGTAGGGTTTGGATGGCGGCAGCACGTTTCCCGGCGCGCTCGGAGCCGGTGAACAGCCAGTTTTTCTTGCCGAGCGCGATGGGGCGAATAGTGTTTTCGACGGGGTTGTTGTCAATCGGCAGGTGTCCGCTGCTGGCGTAGCGGATTAGGCTTTGCCAGCGCTTCAAGGTGTAGTCGATGGCTTTGGCGGTGCCGCCGCCATCGGCGGTATGAAAGCGGGTTTGCAGTAACCAGTCGCGCAACGATTGCAGGATCGGCAGGCTTTTTTCGGCACGCAGTTGTTGCCGTGCTTCGGTCGATAAGTGCTTGCTTTCGGCTTCGACGGCGTAAAGTTTGCCGATGCGTTGCAATGCTTCGAATGCAACGGTGCTGGCGTTGGCCTGATGCAGATCGAAGAATTTGCGGCGCGCGTGCGCCCAACAGCCGAGTTCGGTGCAGTTGCCGACGAGGGTGAACAGCGATTTGTAACCGGCGTAGTCGTCGACAACGAGATGACCTTGCCAACCGTCGAGGAAGTCTCGCGCATGTTTGCCACTACGGCTGGTTTGGTAGTCGAATACGATGATGCGCGGCCCCAATTCGAAGTCGTTGCTGCGATACGCCCACAGGTAGGCGCGCTGCGTTTTTCCGCTGCCGGGATCAAGTTGCGCCACCGGGGTTTCGTCGGCGTGCAACACATGCCCTTGCAATAAGTGCAAAGTCAGCCGGTCAGCCAGCGGTTGCAGTGCCACGCCGACGCGTCCAACCCATTCCGCCAGCGTGGAGAGCGATAAAGTGACACCTTCCCGGGCGGCGATTTGCGTGATGCGATACAGCGGCAGGTGATCGAGGTATTTGGCCGCGACGATCCAAGCAAGCAAACCCGGTGCCGCCATACCGCCGTCGATCACCGCGGGCGGCACCGGTTCCGCGACCACGGTTTCGCATGCCCGGCAGGCATATTGCGGACGGATGTGGCGGTGCACAAAGAATTCGGCGGGTTTGACGTCGAGTTGTTCGGTGACGTCTTCGCCGATTTTTACCAGATCGCTGCCGCACTGTTTGCATTGGCAGGATTGCGGTTCATGGCGGTGTTCGATGCGCGGCAGGTGATCCGGCAACGGCTGGCGCCCAGCGCGTGCACGCTTAGGCTTCTGCGGAGCAGGTAGCGGCAGTTGCTCGATTTCCGCTTCAATGGCCGAAATATCGGTTTGCCAGTCTTCTTCGAACAAACTCAACTGTGGTTGCGACAGTGCTTCGCTCTTCACGCCGTAGCGAATGCGGCGCAAATGGGCCAGTTCCAGCGTCAGCGCCTGATTCTTCCCTTCCAGCAGTTTGAGCTCGTTCGCTTGTTTTTTTGTTTCGTCGAGTAGCGTTTGAATCAGATTCGATACCTCGGTTTTAACCGCCGGCGCGAGGTTCAGATGATCCAATTCAATCGACTGTTTTGCGTGCGTTTTCATGGTGTTATTGTACCACGAAACCCGCGAAAAGCGGCATCAATATTGGCGTTCAGCTATATTTTCGTACGCACGACTGCAACCCCAAACGATGCCAATCCACCCCGGCAATCAACCACTCCCATTGCGACGAAGTCAGTTCCATCCCGCCCGTATCCGAACGTCCCCAAACAAACCGCCCCTGATGCAAGCGGCGCTGGCACAACCACACGCCGGTACCGTCCCACAACAGCACTTTGATGCGATTGCCCGCGCGATTGCAAAACACAAACGCCGAACCCGCACAAGGTGAGCGCTGTAACGCCTGCTCCACCAACACCGACAAACCGTCGATCCCCCGGCGCATATCCACCGGCGCAACCATCAACCAAATCTCCCCCGGATTCGTAATCAAAGACACTTCAACAACTCCCCCAACCAATGCGGCGATACCGTCGACGGCAGTTCCAACACATGGTCGCCCCGTCCGCGAAGACATATCGTATTCGCTGGTATAGGCATTGGTTTGATCGTTACCGGAACCAATGCAGGTGACCGAACGACCTGACCGGCACGATGCTCGCGAGCCCAATTGCCAAACGTCTTGGTATTTAAACCATGTTCCCGGCAATAAGCCGCCTGAGACATTCCGCTGGTTTGCCATGCTTCGATATGAATTCGTCGTGCTTCTGATGATGACATCGTTCCTCCTTGTAAAAGGTTTGAGGATAGCGATGATGTATCAGGGTGTTAATGTGGAAGGGTTGGAGGCTTACACTCCGTCGATGCCGGTGGCTTTGTTTCCCGCTTGGCTATCAAAGCTTGCGCGCAACCCCTCCGGGTCGCACATCAGCCCCATCAACGCGGTATAGCGTGGCTGTGGGGCTTCTCGTGCCCATTGTGTGAAGTGAATAAGTGAATAAGTTGTGTGGTCATGCGCATAGTCCGCTCGGTGTCGGGGCATGTTTCCCCTATTCTCTATCTCAATCTGGCGCCCCTTCGCTCCCGCCGAATTACCAGCGTTCATCGCTACTATGGGCACCTCCGACTCCCCAGCTCCTCCGCCCTCTCCCTCGCTCTTTACACTTGTCGGAGGGTGCGCGATGTTCTGCGCCGATGCTGGGGTCTCCTTGGTTACCGCACAATCGTTATGTCAGGCTCGATACGGTCTTAGATCCCGGGTGGTCAAACACGCCTTGCCCTTTCTACTCCGCGCCGTGTCTGCTATTGCCTGCTGGTGTCTCGAAACCATCGGCCCCTTCCAATGCGGTCATTTCGGGACTTCATCCTTCACGGTCGGCTTTATCCGTTACCATTGCGCCTCGCCTGCTTTCTTGCCTACGCATCAAGCAGCCCATTGCTGGATTGCCTGCAAGGCTAGATACTTGGCCTGGGGCTAGCAGTTACCAAGGCGGGATTCACACCCGCTCGATTGTGCGACATTGCCAAGCCACAACCGAGACCTGACCCTATGCAGCCGCTCTTAGTGCGATAGCGAACAGAAAAACAAAAAACTAATGCTTATGATTTATTTTCCTATAAGGGATGCTTAGTATTAATGTCCTATAAAATTAGGAGTAGTTGACTATAGTAATGATTCATTAATTTAATTACTCTCAAATAGGTAGTTTTGTTTGCGTTTAAAGTAAAATATTTAAAAGTACTAAATGGGCTTCTAACCAATTAAAATTTATGTATTTGAGAAAACTCTCGAATATAAAAATTATATCTAAGGGATTTATTATGAAAATTCAAAAAATAGCAATTTTATCATCGGTTGTAATGAGCATTTTTGCTGCACCTGCCTTTGCTACCATTGGTGATACTGCAACTTACAAGTTCGATTTGCCATCCACGGCGGTGGCTTCGCAAAACCCACCTTACCCCCTCGTTGCCACACTCACCTTGACCGAAGTGGCGGGCGGCGTTGACTTCCTGCTCACTCCGAATTGGGGCGGCTCCGCAGGCTTTAGTTCGAATTCACATATAGAGCGCATTGATTATGTCTACCAAGGGCCAGCATTCCCGATATTCACGTACCTTTCAGGTGCTCCGATTGATACGTTCTCATACGAGACCAATCAGAATAATATGGATAGCGGCTATAAGACGGATGATCAGCACATCAAGATCGACTTTTTCACCTCGAACACCGCGAGCCGGTTTGATAATGATTGGGCGAACAGTAGTTGGAATGTATCCGGCGCAGGCGTAGATTTAACGGATTTCACCGGAACACAAGCAACTAGTGGCCCTAAACCATCGCCAATATTCGGCGTTGTATCGGTGAGTCCATATTCCCTTACAGATCCGCATCCAACACCATCGAACTGGGTAACCTCGCCCATTCCAGAGCCAGAAACCTATGCTATGTTGTTAGCTGGACTTGGTCTAATTGGGTTCATCGTGGGACGCAGAAAGAAAACTGACATGTAATCCTTACATTATTCAGAACGGGAGCTTTTTAGCTCCCTTTTTTGGCTTTGTCTTGCCAATCATTCTTGCGAAAACGGTGTCTAGAATTGAAAATATTTTCGATGGATTGCATGAATTTTAATTTTGTAATCTATATCCGCGATTCCGTACCTGATCCCCTTTGTTTTGAGTTTGATTGAATTTCAGCACAATTAAGCACAATTAAGTATTGTATCGCCGGAATTTCAAGTGACAACCCGCTATGCTCTATTCGCCTCGCGGGCTTGATGAAGCTTTTTGTAGCTTCCGATTAATCTTAAGTGCTTGTCTAAGCCTTCTAGCTTCATGCTGGTTTTGGTTAGGCCAAAGAATTTCACTTCGCCAGTTATAGAGCCGATCACATTGTCCATGGTTTTTTTACCGAACATTTTATTTAGGTTGCCGATAAAATGCTCAAGCACCAATGTTTCGTCCAAGGTGATCTCAAGTACGGCATGAACTGCTTGATAGAACAAGCCGCGCTCTACGGTGTTGTCGTTGTATTGTAAGAATGCTTCTACTAACTCAATGGCCTCATCAAGCTTGCCTAAGGCAAGGGTGATAAGAATTTTCAGCTCAAGAATAGTCAGCTTTCCCCAAACCGTATTTTCATCGAACTCAATTCCAATCAGGGTTCTAATGTCCGTGTAGTTATCTAGCTGACTTTCTTCTAAACGCGCCACCAAACTCGCCAAGGCATCATCACTCAGCGAGTGAATATTCAAGATATCTTCGCGGTAATCCAGCGCCTTGTTGGTGTTGTCCCAAATAAGGTCTTCGATTGGATACACTTCCGAATAATCCGGCACGAGGATGCGGCAAGCTGTGGCGCCCAGTTCATTAAAATTGGCAATATAAACTTCTTTGCCCAATCCCTTCAAAATGTCCAATAAGCGATCTTTTTCCTCTTCGTTGGTGCCTGAGAAATCCCACTCGCAGAATTCATAGTCATGCTTGCTACTAAAGAAGCGCCAAGAGATCACACCCGTTGAATCAATAAAGTGCTCAACAAAATTTTCTGGCTCTGTCACTGCCAGGCTATTAAAGGTTGGTCGTGGCACATCATTTAGCCCTTCAAAGCTGCGGCCTTGTAATAGCTCAGTCAGACTGCGCTCCAGCGCCACTTCAAAGCTTGGATGGGCACCGAATGATGCAAATACACCACCCGTTTTTGGGTTCATTAGCGTCACACACATTACTGGGAATTGACCGCCTAATGAAGCATCTTTAATCACCACGGGGAAACCATTCTGTTCCAGGGCGTTAATGCCCTCTAAGATGCTTGGGTACTTCTCAAGCACGTGTTGCGGCACATCTGGCAAGGCAATCTCTTCTTCAATAATTTGTTTCTTTACCGCACGTTCGAAGATTTCCGATAAACATTGCACTTGCGCTTCATGCAGATTATTACCGGCACTCATACCGTTACTTAAGAATAAGTTCTCAATCAAATTAGATGGGAAATACACGGTTTCTCCATCGGACTGACGCACAAAGGGGATAGCGCATATGCCACGCTCAACCAAACCCGAGTTGGTGTCAATCAGATTTGAGCCGCGCAGTTCACCGTCTTGATTGTAGATGTCTAAACAATATTCATCCAAAATGCCTGCTGGCAGCTCGTCATTTGGCCCCGGCTTAAACCATTTTTCATTGGGATAATGTACAAAGCCGTGGTTGGCAATTTCTTCGCCAAAGTACTGATCGTTGTAAAAGAAATTGCAGTTAAGGCGCTCGATAAACTCACCTAGCGCCGAGCAAAGCGCGCTCTCTTTGGTTGAGCCTTTCCCGTTGGTAAAACACGCAGGCGAGGCCGCATCGCGTATATGCAGCAACCACACATTGGGCACGATATTGCGCCAAGAGGCAATCTCGATCTTCATGCCAAGGCCGGCCAAAATACCCGTCATGTTCGAGATGGTTTGTTCAAGTGACAGGTCTTTCCCTAAAATGTAAGTGCTCGAATCGCCTTCTGATCGACCCATCAGCAGGATTTGTGTTTCTTCGTCGAGGCTCTTAATCGGCTCGATTTTAAACTCAGGGCCAGTTTCCACTACTTTTTTCACTGTACAGCGGTCAATCGATCTTAAGATACCTTGGCGATCTTTATCAGAAATATTTTCTGGCAGCTCCACTTGGATTTGAAAGATTTGGTTATAACGGTTTTCAGGATCAACAATATTGTTCTGCGATAATCTGATGTTTTCAGTAGGGATGTCACGGGACAAACAATACACCCGCACAAAATAGCCCGCACAAAGGGCCGATGAAGCCAAGAAGTAATCAAAAGGACTGGGTGCTGAGCCATCACCTTTGTAGCGAATAGGCTGATCAGTGATGACAGTGAAATCATCAAACTTAGCTTCAAGTCTGAGATTGTCGAGAAAATTAACTTTGATTTCCATTGAATAGTGTCCGGAGTCGTACACCGCAACGCGGAAGCGTTTTAAACCTTTTTCTACTTGAGGTTTCTAGCAGCTGCCAGCGGCGGGTTGAATTTAATTGGGGGGATTATCTGGCTTTTCGCAGCAATAGTCTTGGGTAAATTACTGGTAAAAATGGTTCCAGAATTAAGAATCCTTATACTTACGAACAATAACTCCAATCGTCGTCGGGTGCAATTGATAGAATTCGCCGATTTCTCGTTGGCTGTATGCGCCGGTTTTGTAAGCGGCAATGATCGCTGCTTTGCGGTCTTGGTGTTGCGCTGCAATCTCAGACAGAGGCTTTGCAATCGGCCGCTTTTGCTGCTGGGGTATATTTAAATCGTCCTTTTCCCTGCCGATTCTTTTCTGCATTTCAGTCACGAAAGCGGCATCCCCTAAATAAATTTGTCCCTTCAAATTCGACCATATCTCAGGTTGATGTTGCACACCTTCCAGGACAAATTGCCGGTATTTTTCCGTTGCAATTCTCCTTTGTTTCCCAAACAAAGACAAAATCCAGTCCGTTGTCAGCCATTCGGGTTTGGCAGCATCACCCGCCATTGCCGGATAGCTGCTCCACGGCCAGTCTTCAAGCCGTTTGACCATGCCTTTGGCTCTTAACGGATTCAAAACAACATAGCGGGAAAGCTCAAGCAAATAGCGATCTTTATCCACCAGGATTGCTTTGTAACGCCCTTGAAAAAGATGACCGCCACGTCCATGCCGGCGATTCGATGCTTGAGTATAAACACCATTGAGCTGGCGCATACCTTTTGACAAATTCCCGTCAAGCGTTTCAATGATCAGATGATAATGGTTATCCATCAAACAGTAACTGTGGCACAGCCAGTTATGATCCAACACAACCATCCCAAGAATTTCTAAAAACCTTACCCGGTCATCGTCATCTTCAAAAATGGCTTCGCGGCGATCTCCACGCGATGTGACGTGATAAAGCGCATTCGGGAATTCTAAACGGAGTGGTCTTGTCATGGCGTGTGTAGTATACACTTATTTTTCTTTATTCGCGACCTGACCCTTTTCTGCTCTGCTTTTCTGCTCCGCGGGACGGAGGACGGAGGAGCTCAGTCGCCGTCTTCATTCTCCCTCGCCAGTTGCGACTTGAGTATATAGGCATCGACGTCGAAGTCGGTGCTGTCCGAGACCGCAGTCTGGACTAGGGACGGGATGCGCTCCCGTTCCTCCTCGGTCTCAAACTTTGAGAAGCCGGCCGCGGCCGCCTCGGCGAACAGTTTATCCGTCAGCCGCTCTGCCCGCGTCTCGTGACTCTCAATGTCGGGATTGGCGCCGGGAGGGATGTTTTCCTCGATCCAGGTCTCGACCCACCTTAGGAAGCGCTTGCTCATGACTGTCCACCCATCTCCTGCGTTGTATTCGGAGCCGCTTTCCCGGCCCACTGTGACCCACCCGATATTTCGATCCAAGTGAATGCAAGCCTACCACATAGCATTGACTGATTCAATTGCAGGTTGATGCATTGTAGAGAACAAACAAAAAACGGTGTCTAGAATCAAAAATTCCTGTTCTTTATGCTCGCGAAGCATAACCCCAATTGTCGTTGGATGCAATTGATAGCCACGCATCAAAGGGCCAGGTCTATAACCAAGAATAATTGTTCTTGCGGCATTAGGGGTCTCGATAAATTAAAAATGCGCGCACACTTCAAAAAACGGCAAAATACCCATTCTGAATTTACAAAGGGAGTAATCATGCAGTATCTCGTGCAGGCCGTTTAATTCAAACACCAACCTTGATCCTTTATGCATAATTGCCTACACTTGCATGCATTACATAAGGAGATATCATGAGAACCACTCTAGATTTACCCGAAAACTTGTTAAACGAAGCAATGCGAGTAACCCACGCCGAAACCAAAACAGCTGTTATCGTGTTGGCACTAGAGGAGTTAATCCGGAAATCAAAAATTTCGGATCTTAAGAAATTCAAGGGAAAAATCGAATTGGATATTAACCTTGATAAAATTCGAGTGCGCCAGTAATGCCGGTATTGGTCGATACGTCTGTCTGGATCGATTATTTTCGAACCGGTAACAAATCAGCCGAACTGGATGATCTCATCGACGAAAACGTTATCGTTACCAACGATTTGATTTTGGCCGAATTAATCCCCTTCTTAAAGCTGAAGCGCCAAGCAAAAGTAGTTAAATTGCTGAGCGAAATAAATCGACTCCCGCTGCAAATTGATTGGGACGATATTATGGATACGCAATTAAAGTGCTTAAAATCCGGATCCAATGGGATTGGCATTCCCGATCTCATCATTGCTCAAAATGCAAAGGAAAACCACTGTGCAATATTCTCGCTCGACAAACATTTCCAAATATTGGGCCAAGTTATTAAAGTCAAATTATACCGAGCAAAAGGTTAACAACGTCTAAAGGGCGCCTCTAAACTTTGGGGATTCGATTCTCTGACGCGTATTCAGTGGGGTCATGGGGCTAGGTACCGAATCATCGCAAGTCACCCAAAACAAAAATCCCCTCACAATCATACACTCAGCCATCACTCAACCATAACCGTCCGCACCTGCATCGGCCAAATCCCTTTCTCAATCGCTTCCCGGCCATCAAACGCAATATAACTCTGCCGCCCATAATGCGGTAGCGGGCGTATCAGCGCTTCGAGTGACGCGGCATCTTTTGCGGACACGATAGCCAGTGATGCGCCGTCGGCGCGAGCCAGTGTCCAGGCTTGCGCGGTGCCTTTTTTGTTGATTTCATCCGGTCTGGCTGGCAGTTGTTTGGCGGCAAGCCAGGCATCGATTTCAGGTTGCAGGCCGATGACCAGTGTGGGCGCTGCGGAGAGTTGCTGATTGGCTGCGATGAGTTTGGGTGCGCGCTGTTGCAGTTTGCTGGCGAGGGTCTCTGCGATTTTGCGGATTTCGCCTTTGTCTGACAACACGATGGTTTCGGTGGTGGGATTGACCATCACTTCGCGCAGGATGGGCGGTGCCTCATTAGGCGCTAATTGACGGAACAAGCGCAAATCCGGATCAAGTGAGACGGATAACGGTTTATCCGGCAATGTCAGCGTGAATGTTTGCTGCTCCTGGTGTAAATCGAGCCATTGAATTTCTGTTTTTTCCTGACTCTGGATCGCAATCGGAACCCGTAGTTGATACGCCGGTTCGGATTGTTTCAGTGTGATCGATAACCCATAGCCTGAATCCGCCGGAGTGTTTTTCGCTTCGCTGATGGTGATTTCCGGTGCACCGGTGCGTTCCAGCCATTGCGTAAAGAACGGTTGCAGATTTTTCCCTGAAATCATTTCAAACATTTTCTGCAGATGTTGCCAGGAGGTGACTTTGAAGCGCTGAACAGCCCACAATCCTTGGATGCCGAGATTAAAGACCGTTTCACCCAAATGATCCCGCAGCATGAAGAAAAACATCGCCGCTTTGTTATACCCGACAATCTTCGATGCGCTATGTGTGCGCGAGGTAAATGCGGTCAGCGCGGCATCCTGTCCCGGTTGCAGCGCGGCAAAGTCACGCAACCAGCCCAGGCGCATTTCACGCGCGGCCTCGCTGCTTTCCTGCTCTTTGTACGCATAATCGGCCATGAAAGTGGTCAGCCCTTCCGACCAGTTGCCGCTCCTGTAATCCGGATAAACCCCATTGCCCCACCAGTTGTGCAGCACTTCGTGGCCGAGCGAGGTATCGCGGATAAACGGCAGTTGCAGCACATTGATGCCGAGATAGGTCAATGTCGGCATACCAAAACCGGTCGGCGTGGGGCTGGAGACAATGCTGAATTCGCTGTACGGATACTCGCCTATCCATTTTTCATACAGAGTCAGATAGCGTTTGACGGCATCCAGATAATCGCGTGACAAGTTGCTGATTTGCGGATGGAAGTAGGTGCGCAGTTGAATCGGCCGATTGTTGATATTTTCGTGCGTCTGCGTTTCAATTCCATACGGCCCGGCCATCAAATCAATTCCTTCGGCGGGATGCGAAAATTCAAAAGCGGCGCGATAGCCTTGTGCCGATTCGCTCTCTTCAATCAACCGCCCTGCCACTAGGCCACGCTGCCCGGCAGGCAATTCCAGTGTGACTTTATAGCGCGCCAATCCATCTGCAACGCGTGGATACCAGCCGGATGCATCGGGTAAAAAGGTACCGGCTTCACCGCTGACTGCAACCGGTCTACCCAAAGTCTGCTGATGATCGAGTGAGTCGTCCAGTTGCGCCAATTTCCCCCGCCAATGAATCTCAAACTGATGCTGTTGACTGAAATTAAAGGGGATCTTCCAAACATGCGGCTGATTGGCCTGTTCACGGCCGATGCCCAGTAAGCTGCCATTAAATAGCGCTTCGGTGACTTCAAATGTCTGCCCCAGCACCAGGTTAATTTCCCTGGGATTTTTAACCGTGATGATGCTTTTGCCTTCGATGGTGCGGGCGATGGGGTCGATCCGTACCGTTATATCGTAATCAATGGCGTTATATTGGACGGGGGCCGCAAAAGCAAGCTGTGCAACGCTGCCGATGAATAAAAAAATGAGAAAATTTCTGATGAATGTGCGGCCTGTCATAAGATAATGGAATGTTGATTAATGTTTGAGTAATGGAAACTTGGCGATGATTTGCATTTCTTGATCATCTCGTTTGATTTTTAATGGCAACCAGGTTCCCGGCGCTTGACGTTTCACGATGGTGACAACATCCTCGGTATTTTTAAGCGGCAAACCGGCCATTTCAAGAATCACATCGGAATCCTGCAACTTGGCAGCCTCGGCTATGCTATTTTTCTCAACTTGCAGCACCACAGCCCCGCCTCTGCCCATTTCAAAGCGGATACCCAGCCGCTGGAATTGCGGCTGAAAAGATTCGGAAACATTGGGCAGAACGCCAAACACGGCATCCGCCACACCCTTCACGAGATTTTTGCAGGATTTATCGCTGTCCCACGGCAATAATGCAGCAACATTCTTGACACCCAGATCATGCAACTGATGGGTAACACCAAAACCATGCAGCACATGGCCTGCGCCCATGACACCGACAACCAAGGGTTTTTCTGAACCGGTAGATTCCGCTAAAGCTCTATGCAGGACCTGCGCCATGGCGCGATCCCACAATTGTTGCCCGGAAATAAAGCGCCTGAAATCCGGATCATCCTGATTCATTTCCCCTTTTTGCTTATCTTTGCGATCATGCTGCTTATAAATCGGAAATAAATAATCCAGATAGGCCTGACTTGGTTCGGCAGGCCGCGTCAATCCTTCACGTTGTTCTATTGAAACGCCATAAAAACCTTTTTCAGACACTAGACGCCGCAGATTGGCTTCAATGTTCAAAGCCCGCATGGGGATATGATTCATGCGCGCAAAATGAAACAAGGGTAGATACAAATTGGCATCGGTATTCCAGACCCGATCCCACTCCGCCGCCCGGAGAAATTCTTTTTCTGTTAACTCACCGGCTACCCATTTGTCCAATACCGCCTGTACCCGGCGTGGAAACATCTCAAATCCGATCACCATATTCGGACGCACCGCATGCAAGGCAACCAGTGTTTGCAGTTGCCAGCGGTGATGATCAGCATTGACATGCGTTTCACCCAGAAGCACGACTGATGATTTTGCCGCGCGTGCAATGACCTCCTGCTGCGTGGTCTGACCAGAACCTGGAATAACCCAATTCCCCAATGGCACGCAGTCCTTTGGCACTGGTTTTTTTGCCGGTGTAATGGCAGCCCAACTATTACTCCAGCACAAACTCAATAGCAATGCGGTCAAGCTCAAAATTCTGTTGCGTCGGCTTATACTAAAATTTGTCATTTCTGATCATCCTGTTAACAGATCAATTCCTAAGAAAACACCGTTGATTCCATGCATGGCTCAACAGGATTACTATGAACGGGATCAACATATTACCGTTCGCCCTGAGCCTGTCGAGAGGGGCTATCTAAAGATTAAGAAAGCTCCCACAATAGCTTACCCAACCCATTTACGGGCATTCCTGAACAAACGCATCCATGGGCCATCTTCAGTTGAGCCAGACCGTGCGTTGGGATACCAAGAGTGTTGCGATACCCGAAATACCCGCTCCGGATGCGGCATTAATACATTAAAACGTCCATCGGGCGTGGTTAATCCGGTTATCCCCTGGAGCGATCCATTCGGGTTATACGGATAATTCTCAGACACTTGCCCGTGATTATCCACAAAACGCACCGTCACCAATGCAGCAACATTCTCCGGTTGACCTGAAGAAAATTCAACCTTGCCTTCACCATGCGCCACCGTGATCGGCATCCGGCTGCCTGCCATGCCGTCAAAAAATAACGACGGGCTTTGCTGTATTTCCACCATCACAAAGCGCGCTTCAAATTGTTCCGATAGATTGCGCTTAAAACGCGGCCAGGTTTCAGCACCGGGAATGATTTCATGCAAATTACTCATCATCTGACAGCCATTACAGACACCCAGTGCGAGAGTATCGTTGCGCTGAAAAAATGCCTCAAATTCATGTCGTGCGCGGGAATTGAATAAAATCGATTTGGCCCAGCCTTCGCCCGCACCCAACACATCGCCATAGGAAAATCCGCCGCATGCGACAAATCCTTTAAAATCTTTTAACGACACACGCCCCGCAATGATATCGCTCATGTGCACATCAATTGCGCTAAAACCTGCCCGATCAAATGCCGCCGCCATTTCCACATGGCCATTCACACCTTGTTCTCGCAAGATCGCCATGCGGGGACGCACTCCGGTTTGGATATACGGCGCGGCGATATCTTCATCCGCATCAAAACGCAGTGCAACCTGTAGACCGGGATCAGCGGCATCCAGAATGCGGTCGTATTCCTGTTGCGCACAGACCGGATTGTCGCGCAGTTTTTGCATCTGGTACGTGGTTTCTGACCAGGCGCGCTGCAAATCGATCCGTTTTTCTGCCAGCACCGGCTTATTATTGCGCATCAGGCGGATTTCATCGGCTGCATTCAGTTGTCCGATGACAAAACTGGCATCGCGTAACCCGGCTTCGGTTAACACGCACATGACTTCCTGACGCTGCGCGGTATTAATCTGCAGAACGACACCCAATTCCTCATTGAACAGCACAGCAAATAAACGTTCCAGGAAGCGGCCGCCCAATTGTTCGGGTTGCAATTCAGATCCATCGATATCGCTGCACTGCGCGTCAAAACACAACTGATCCAGATTAACCGTCACTCCGGTATGCCCGGCAAACGCCATTTCGCACAGCGTCACAAACAGACCGCCGTCGGAACGGTCATGGTAAGCCAATAGCTTGTTTTCCAGATTAAGCTGCTGAATCGCGGCAAACAGCGCCTTGAGTTTGGCGGCACCGGCTTCACCGTCGATATTCGGCGCGACATTGCCGACTTGTTTATACACTTGCGCCAGTGCCGAACCGCCCAAACGATTCTGCCCTTGACCCAGATCAATCAGAATTAATTCTGTCTCACTGCAATCGGTGCGTAATTGCGGCGTCAAAGTTTTGCGCACATCGGTGACACTGGAAAATGCAGAAATGATCAGTGATAAGGGTGCGGTCACTTCTTTGCGGATCTTCGCATGCGTCTTTTGATCGGTCTCTTCCCAGGCAGTCTTCATCGACATCGAATCTTTCCCCACCGGGATGCTGATTCCCAGTTGCGGGCACAATTCCATGCCAACGGTATAAACCGCATCATATAACCCGGCATCTTCGCCCGGATGACCGGTCGCCGCCATCCAGTTGGCTGACAGCTTAATATTGCCGATCTCAGCAATCGCCGCAGCAGCGATATTGGTGATCGCTTCGCCGACTGCCATCCGCGCTGCCGCCGCGGGATCGATCAACGCCAGCGGCGTGCGCTCGCCGATGGCAAATGCTTCGCCGAGATCAGTCTGATACCCCATGCTGGTCACCGCGACGTCGGCGACCGGAATCTGCCACGGGCCGACCATTTGATCGCGAGCCGTCATGCCGCCGACACTGCGATCACCAATCGTGATCAGAAAAAGTTTTGTCGGCCACCGCGGGCAAACGCAGAACCCGGTAGGCGGCTTCGGTCAAATCCGTACCAGACCAATCGAGTGCCGGATGTATTCTGTCGCCGTGAACAACATTGCGGGTCATTTTGGGCGGTTTGCCCAGCAATACCGACAACGCCATATCGACAGGCGGTATTGCTGATTCCTGATCAATCACCAGCAATTGTTCATCAGCGGTTGCCTCACCCACGACTGAAAATGGGCAACGCTCGCGCTCACAGATGCTTTGAAATAGCGCTAACGATTCCGGTTTGATGGCCAATACATAACGTTCCTGCGCTTCGTTACTCCAGATCTGCATCGGTGACATGCTGGATTCCTCAGAAGGAATATCGCGCAAATTAAAACACCCGCCTCTGCCGGAGTCGTGCACCAATTCCGGAAACGCATTGGATAAACCACCGGCGCCGACATCATGAATGAATAAAATCGGATTGCCTGCACCGGTTCTTTCCAACTGCCAGCAACGGTCGATGACTTCCTGGGCGCGCCGTTCCATTTCCGGATTGCCGCGTTGCACCGAGTCAAAATCCAGTGCTTCCCGATTGGTACCGGTATCCATGCTGGAAGCCGCGCCACCACCCAATCCAATCAGCATACCCGGCCCGCCCAATTGAATCAGCAAGGTACCCGGCGGAAATTTTTCCTTGCGCACATGCCGGTCCGAAATCTGCCCGATACCGCCGGCCAGCATGATCGGTTTGTGATAACCGCGCATTTCTCCGGCAACGCGTTCCTCGAACGTGCGGAAATATCCCGCCAGATTAGGCCGTCCGAATTCATTATTAAACGCCGCGCCACCAATCGGTCCTTCCAGCATGATTTGCAACGCAGAAGCAATGCGCCCGGGTTTGCCATACGTTGACTGGCCATCGGGATTGGAACGATCGTATTCCCACGGTTGCGCATAACCGGGAATATTCAAATTGGACACCGAGAAACCGGACAGACCGGCCTTCGGTTTGGCGCCACGGCCGGTTGCACCTTCATCGCGAATTTCTCCGCCGACACCGGTTGCAGCGCCGGGAAATGGTGAAATGGCGGTCGGATGATTATGCGTTTCAACTTTCATCAACAAATGTGTTTTTTCTTGGGTATAACCATAAACCTGCTGGTTACCCGGATAAAAACGCGTAATCTCTGCCCCTTCGATGACACTCGAATTATCGGAATACGCCACAATCGTGCCTTGCGGATGCGTTTGATGCGTGTTGCGGATCATCGCAAACAGCGATTTGTCTTGCGATTTGCCATCCACAATCCAATCCGCATTAAAAATTTTATGGCGGCAATGCTCAGAGTTCGCCTGGGCAAACATCATCAATTCCACATCGGTCGGATTGCGCGCAGCTTGCGTGAAATGATAGGCCAGATACTCAATTTCATCCGCCGACAGCGCCAATCCCATGGCTTGGTTCGCCTGCCGCAGCGCCTCGATACCGCCGTTCATCACATCAATGGTGTTAAGCGGCTTCGGTGCAAAATGCTGAAACAACTTGGCCGCATCATCGAATGAACCAAACACGGCTTCCGTCATCCGGTCATGAATGAGTGGCGCGAGACGTGCCTTATCCTCTGCAGAAAGTTTTGTATGACATTGAATATAAAACGCGATACCCCGTTCAATGCGCTCAATGGCGATTAATCCGCAGTGGCGCGCAATATCCGTCGCTTTACTCGACCAGGGAGAAATGGTTCCCGGACGCGGCAATACTAAAAAGAACTCGCCGGGATACGGATTACTCTCCTGCGCCGGATCATTGTTGAGTAACTTTCTCAGCGCACCGAGCTCATCATCCTGCAGGTTTCGTGTT
This sequence comes from Nitrosomonas sp., assembly GCA_016708955.1. Lineage (GTDB taxonomy): Bacteria > Pseudomonadota > Gammaproteobacteria > Burkholderiales > Nitrosomonadaceae > Nitrosomonas. The sequence goes on along the minus strand of JADJES010000014.1, from coordinate 6,963 downwards.
AGCGAACAGAAATGCCAGTATTCCGTATGGACCGCGGATACTTGCAGGTTCAGTGTATTAATTTCTTTGAGTAATTTTTCCAGACGAAACGGAGAAAGCGCACGTCCACCACAAAATTGAAGCATCAGAGGAAATAAGCGATTATTTAAAGATTGCAATTTTACACGAGAAGATGTACTTATCGTGGATCATCCAGCGATACTGAAAATTATGACCATTGCCGATCCGGTATTTTTAACCGCCGAAATACGTGAAATTGAGCATCAGTCCGCGATGCTGCCGAAACCGCCCCGCTTGATGGAAAAAGCAGGCTTGGCCGCAGCGCAAATCGTCCGTGACCAATTGCTCACCAACCCAAACCATCACGTCTTGGTGCTCGCCGGACCGGGCAATAACGGCGGCGATGCCTTTGTTGTGGCGCGTTATCTAAAAGAATGGGGCAATGCGGTCACCGTAGTATTCACCGGCGACCCTAATCGTGTTCCGCCGGATGCCAAACAGGCAATCCAAGCCTGGTTCGATATCGGCGGTGAAATTTCTACCGGCATCCCCGACGGCGATCAAAACTGGGGTGCAGTGATCGACGGGCTGTTTGGCATTGGTTTGGATCAATCCCAGAACCGGCCAATCGAGGGCACATACCGGAAATGGGTGGAGACCGTCAATCAACTGAATGTGCCCATCGTGGCGCTGGATATTCCATCCGGCCTGGGCAGCGACGACGGCTGCATTTATGGCACAGCAATCCGCGCCACCACTACCGTGACATTTATTGGACTCAAACCCGGTTTATTCACCAATTTCGGTCCCGAATATTGCGGCACTGTTCTGCTGCGCGAGCTGGATATTCAACTCAATTCACCACCCGCACCGCACACCTGGCTGCTCAATCAAAAACTCGCGCAATCGTTACTGCCGCCACCCCGCTCCGCCAATAGCCATAAAGGTTCTTTCGGCAACGTGGCAATCCTCGGCGGTTCCACCGGCATGGTCGGCGCAGCGCTGCTGGCAGGACGATCAGCCTTGCATCTGGGCGCAGGACGCGTTTATTTGGGCTTGCTGGCACAGGCTGCACCGCCGGTCGATTTCTCGCAACCGGAACTCATGCTGCGCTTCCCATCTGAGCTGTTCACGTTAAGACCCTTGAATTGTCTGGTGGTTGGCCCCGGTCTCGGCAATACAGCGGAAGCGTTGTCCTGGCTGGAGAGTGCACTGAATAGTGACGTGACGCTGGTTCTCGATGCCGATGCGCTCAACCTGATTGCACAGCACCCTCACTTGGGCATAACACTCAGCCAGCGTAACGCTCACACCATCTTGACACCGCACCCCGCCGAAGCCGCCCGCCTATTGAATACCGATACCGCCGCTGTACAAAGCAACCGCATGAATGCCGTCCATCAAATCGCGCAGCAATTCAATTGTTACGCTGTATTGAAAGGCGCTGGCAGCATTTGTTGTTTCCCGGACGGAAAGCGTTACCTGAACACCAGCGGCAATCCCGGACTCAGCACCGCAGGTACCGGCGATGTGTTAGCGGGAATAATCGGCGCACTGATTGCACAAGGTTTGAATCCGGATCAGGCGCTGTTGCTGGCGGTTTATTTGCACGGCGCAGCGGCGGATCAATTGTTGCAGCAGAATCATGGGCCGCTGGGAATGGTTGCGTCGGAGATCATTGTTGCTGGGCGGTTATTGTTGAATGAGTGGATTTATCAGGGAAATAATGCAGTGTTGCACGGATGGTGAAATAGGTGCTTAGCAGCGTGACTTATCTTTAGATTTCATCACTACGCCATAACTGCGCTGCCCCCCGCACGCCGGAGCTGTCGCCGTGAACATTTTTCAAAATCGGGGTAATAAACTCATCATTAAAAACATAATGCGCTACCCGCGCACGTCCTTCAGAATAAAGTCTCTCCACGTTGGAAAGTCCGCCACCCAGTATAATCGCATCCGGATCGAGGATATTCACCACCATGGCCATGGCACGGCCAAAATGATCAAAAAAACGTTGCAGTGCAGCCTCTGCTAAAGCATCGCCTCGTGCTGCCAGCGCCACGATATCTCTGGCTAGCAATGCACTGCCCCCGCCGTAACGTTGAAAATCAGCGGCCAGTCCAGGACCGGAAATCAGCGTTTCAACACAGCCTTTATGGCCACAGTAGCAATCCGGTCCATCCAGCTCCAGGATATTATGGCCCCACTCGCCACCAAGATGTTGATGACCTTGATGCAATTGTCCGTTGAACACGAGGCCTCCACCCACGCCGGTACCCATGATCACGCCGAACACTACACCATAGCCTTTCCCCGCGCCATCCAGCGCTTCGCTCAAAGTAAAGCAATTGGCATCATTGGCAATGCGTAGCGGCCGATGCAGCAGTGTTTGCAAATCCTCAAGCAATGGCCGCCCATTCAGGCAGACAGCATTAGAATTCTTCATGGTACTTGTTACTGCAGAAATAGTGCCTGGGGTACCGATTCCGATCGAACATTTCTTGCCAATCTCAGCTTCAAGATCTCCGACAAGTTGCTTCACTGTGTGCAAAATAGCCTGATAACCCTCAGATTGCCGCGTATCCTCACGTTTTCTCAGCAATTCATGGCCATCATGATCCAGCACCACACCTTCTATTTTCGTACCACCCAAATCAATACCGATGCGCATTGGTTAATCTCAATAGCTGTTTCAACTGAATCAGTTTGCTGGATTGTTCATTGCGTTGCAAAAAACAGACCACTCCGCCACAAACAGCGGGGAATTAAGTCCGCAGAGATTGATTGCCGTTTTTCGAGCTATCACCTTATTTGTCATGGTGTTTCATTGATTATCCACAATTCCTGTGGATAAGTTTGTGAATAACTGCTTGGTTTAAACAATTAGCTGATAAATTTCCAAGGATTTCCTTAGATTGATTAATTATTTAACATTTTAATTATTCTATATTTATCATATTGTTAATTGCATCCCTTCATCTAAACAGGAAACCACCCAAAGTGGTCTCTATAACTTCTTCAATCTGTGGATCATTTGAATTGTCAAGAAATAGATTCTGATTTTAATTACAGAGAAATGGTTTCAAATGTTAGGGCATAGCACTTATGAAATACGACAATTACTTCACGCTATTTTCCGCACTAACATCAGTTTGTTTTGGTATCTCTAATCGGTTCAATATCGCTTGTACCATTCGGCCATGCACTGAATGGAAATGGGCGTTGATCATTGTTAAATGATAGAAAGATTATTATTTGATGGATATAGGCACCTAAATTCTTACTGAATCCAAGTAGCAACACATTTGTTTGACCAGTTAAGGTTCATCCGGCAAGTGCGTACTTGTTAGTCAGAAATGCATGTTGAAATAAAGTGAATTAAAGGTTGAAATTATCTCTGATTTTCAACGAAGAGGTTTTTTCAACATGTCGACCAGTTCTGCTGTATCACGCCTTTGGTATAGTTGGTTATTTTTATCAAAGCACTTGTTTTATTGCGGGTGTCATAGTTGTTGCAATACAAGCGGATCATTAGCGATTGAGATGTCCGGTATGTAAAAGCCGCGAGATACATTGCCGGGGAAAGTTGGTTAGACGCTTCAGGACAGTCCGGGGCAAAGGTCTATATCGACCTTCCAGTTCAGCGGGTAGAATGCACCGATGCCAAGCAGTTCGTCAGGTAAAGATACAGTTTGCTGATGAGCACAAGCGCTATACACGTTCTTTCGAAAGATTGGTTTGGATCTCTAGGCACATGACCATCCAGGCAGTAGCACGCCATCTTGGAGTGAGCTGGGATCTGGTTAAGGGAATACAGAAGGACAATCTGAATAAACGTTATCGGTTGCCGAAATGGCCAAGATAAAACGCATTGCGCTGGATGAAATATACCAAGGCAAGAAGCTGGGTTATTTAACGATAGTTCTGGATCTTCAACGTGGGGCAGTGATTTTGTTGGCAATGGAAAGGTGCCGATGCACTGATTCCGTTTTGGAAGCGTTTGAAACGATCGGTGCACGGATTGAAGCGGTTGCGACCGACATGGGGCCAGCATACTCAGTGCGGTGCGGGCTAATATCCCAGATGCAACGCTAGTGTTCGATCACTTCCATATTATTAAGCTGTTCAACGAAAAGTTGACAAAACTGCGTCAGGATCTGCAACGAGAAGCAGAAATGGGTTGGGCAAACCCGTTTTGAAGGGCATTCGCTGGCTGTTGCTGAAGAACCCTGACAACCTGGATGACAAGCGCAATGAACGTCAACGTCTGGACGAAGCATTAAAGCTCAATGAGCCTTGGCAACGGCCTATTACATGAAAGAAGAGTTACGCAATATCTGGCATCAACCGGATAAACTCTCAGCTCAAAATGCATTGGATGAATGGGTAAAAAAGCCGCTGCTTCGGATGTCAACATGCTCAAGCAATTTCTAAAACTATTGCAGCACACCGCTCAGGTATCCTGGCTTATTTCGATTTTAATGGTTTATCAACCGGGCCGTTGGAAGGTACCAACAACAAGATAAAACTTTGCACAAAATGGCCTATGGTTTCAGAGATGTCGAGTTCTTTAAACTCAAAATTATGGCGCTGCATGAAACCAATTATGTCCTTGTTGTTAAACCTAAAGTACGCACTTGCCGGATGAACCCCAGTTAATATCAACGTAACATACTGGAAAAAGAATATACTGACAATCAGGAAATTAGAGAAACCATAGATACACATAAAAAGAATCATATAAAATCCACGTTGCCAGATTTCTTTTTTTTGTAATCTCTGTTTGATTTCTTCATTCATTTCACTTTCCTACAAAAATTGAATTTACTCACCATTCTGCATTCAAAAACAATATAGCCGCGCTATAGTTTCTCATCACAGTAACACTGAAAGCGATGAATACGCAAACGAACAAACCCAAGCTTATGCGTTTAAGAAAACGAATGCAAACTTTCTTGGAATTATTATTTATATGCGAACTGATTTCCAATAGTTAGATTTCCAATAAACATTATCTAACCGGGATATTGTGACACCTTGTTTTTGAGAGGCATGTAGAAATTTATTTTTCTCGAGATAAATGCCTACATGCTCTGAGACTGAACCGGTTTTAAAAAATATCAGATCACCGGCCTTCAAATCATCTTTCCTAATTTCTTTTCCTAACCTTGCTTGCATTCTGGTTGTTCTCGGCAGGTGCAAACCGAGTTTTGATTTAAACGTCAAATGCACAAATCCAGAACAATCAACTCCCGCTGACTGAGTCCGCCTCGTTGATAACGTACGCCCTGCCATTCATAAAACTGGGAATAAAGTGCTTTTTTGACATGACTGGTATCAGCCGATTGATTAGCAGTAGGGTTAGGATCAAACTTAACTGAAGTTCTTTCCTGAAGAGACCCGCAACTTACTAAAAAGCTAATACCCAAAAATACGATAAATTGAGAAATAATCTTTTTCATTGACGATGTACTTTTTTACTTTACCTCAAATCAAGAAATAAGTATGAATGCAAGCTAAATACGATTACCGTGTGATCCCATACTGGAAACTTTTGACAATACCGATTTAGCCATCTCTCTCAGTGAAACAATATCGTTCACTCCGCCCGCTGCAATTGCCTCTTTAGGCATTCCAAAAACAACACAGCTTGCTTCATCTTGTGCAAAATTATAAGCGCCTGCTTTATGCATTTCCAGCATTCCAGCAGCACCATCTTTACCCATACCTGTCAGAATCACACCAATGGCATTCTTACCTGCACAATTAGCCGCTGAACGAAATAGTACATCAACTGAAGGCCGATGTCGACTAACCAGTTCGCCTTGATTTAATTCAGTCATGTAATTTGCGCCACTACGCTTGAGCAACAAATGCGAATGTCCTGGGGCGATATATGCATGTCCTGGCAACACTCTTTCACCACCTTGCGCTTCAACCACCGATATTTTACAAAGACTGTTTAAGTCAATCCTGTCGCAAGATCAATTTTCGGCTTAGAAACAAAATCAACCGCACCCAACTCAAGCGCACGAAATGTTACATCAGAACCTTTCTCAGTTAGTGTTGAAACCATTACTACCGGCATTGGCCTCAACCGCATTAATTTTTCCAGAAAATCAAGCCCATCCATTTTGGGCATTTCCACATCAAGCGTCAGCACATCAGGATTCAGTTCTCGAATCATTTCACGTGCCACTAGAGGGTCAGGCGCAGAACCAATAGCCTCCATGTCAGGCTGACTAGCAATAATTTCACTTAATAATTTACGAATTAAGGCAGAATCATCAACTATAAGAACTTTGATTTTTTTCATGATAAACGCTCAATTTAGTACAAGAGGCAGAATTGAATTAAGTAAATAACTCAATATCTCCACCAGAATCAACTTTACGTAAACGCTGCCTATAATCTTTTTCTCGTTGAGAAATCGTAGTGTTATGTGTATTTCTCAATTTCTTCACCATCACTTTACTATTTTTGGGAAGAAATAGACTTTTCGAGGATAAATATCGACCAGATCTTTTGCGACGACTCTTATTTTTTCTGTTTGTAAGAATTTTAGAACAAAATCAGCGTTCCGCGGACCGACATTTGCAACCGTTAATCCATCCAAAACATTTCCGCCGCCGAATACTTTGGCTTCAAGGTTACACCGACGGGCACCAAGTTTTAATAACTGGTTAATCACAGTACTTTCCAGCGTGGGTGCTATCGGGCTGAAGCATTTAACGGACTACCTGCATCCCCTCCTCCATCTGGAAGCATAAAATGATTCATACCGCCGATACCACTGTAACAATCACGAATACAAGCTGCAACGCATGAGCCGAGCACTGTTACTAAGAGCATATCTTTGTCTGTAACATAGTATTCACCGGGTAACAACTTAACGGCCTGGCTGTTAAAGCTCTTGTCAAAATAGAAATTAGTTGCAACTTGCTCATCAATGATCTCAGCCAT
>JADJES010000013.1 GCA_016708955.1 Nitrosomonas sp. | reverse complement strand
CACCCCACTGGCACATGCTGGTATTTATGCCGCCTGAACATAGCGAGAAAGTGCGAACAATCTTCAAACATTACGCCCTGCAAACGGATGGCGACGAACCCGGCGCACTAAAACATCGCTTTACAGCCATTGCCATTGATAAAAGCAAAGGCTCTGCGATTGGTTATATTGCCAAATACATCTCAAAAACATTGATGGTTACGGCCTGAATATGACATTGATGGCAATCCGATACAGAAGCGGCTTGAACGCGTTGAAGCTTGGGCATCAACCTGGGGTATCCGGCAATTCCAACAAATTGGAGGTGCGCCTGTCAGCGTTTGGCGTGAATTGCGCAGAATCAGCAATGCGCCTGAAGGCATTCTACAACAAGCCCAGCAAGCAGCCGATCAGGGCAAATGGTGGCAGTTTATTCAATTGATGGGCGGTGCGACTGCTAAACGAAAAGACAATCCCATTAAGCTAATGAAAATAGAATCCAAAGAACTTGGAAAGTATGGTGATCCGATAGGACAAAAATCTATGGTGTTCAAAACAGATTCCATCCAATTACCCACCCGCTTGCATCAATGGCGAATTGAACGATGCGCAGTCAACACAGAACAAACTGAACGGCGAAGCGCAAAGGGCCCGAGTGGGAGCGGCAGCGACCGCGAGGACGCATTTGCGGCGCAGCCGCCTTGGAGTTCTGTTAATAACTGTACGGTTAAATATTATATTAATAGTCTAAATAGGATAGGAAATGTATTCGCTTATCACATTTGCTACACAGTGGGGAAGTAAGTATGGTGGTATCAATAGTTTTAATACCGATTTCTTAAAATCATTCGGAATCGCCTATCATCTTGAAGCGAAAGTGATCTGTATCGTAGCAAGTGCTACAGACGATGAAATTGAAGATGCGCACGATGCATATATAAGTCTCGTATCATTGCCATTTCCGCCACAAGAAAAAATATTTTCTAAAAATCATGCAATAGCCGGAATTGATCAGTTAAAAGAATCAAAACACCTGTTTGATCCGGGAAAACAATCTGGTTAGGTCATGACCGTATTAAGGCGAAGCAGCGATTGTAGTTAGAAATTGCTGGGGCGTTCGTCGCTGATTCATCACATGAGCTATGCCGACTACGAATCTTATGCGGAAAATTCCTAACGGCTTTAAAAACAACAAGAGCAAATTATATTTCGGTAGGCTGATATTGCTTTGCCGATTGGTCCATTGGTTACGTGATGCTTTACTGATCTGGCGAGTGGGTCAAAGGGCGCGTATATGCTGATACCGGGTTCGGCTGAAATTGGGCCTAAGCCTGCACCAAAAACATTTACCGCTTTCCTAGTGTTCGTTTGAGATGATGCTTCGCGCGTCGCCGGCGGGCATTTAGGTATTGCCGATTTTGCTAAAGCCTGCTGCAATGCACGAATAGATAAAATGCCAAATGAGTTGTATCAGAAACCTAAATTGGTGTTACGTGGCGTTGATTTTGAATCAATACTTTCTGCATCTCCAGAACATACAATCAATCCTGAAAATGAGCTTAAAGAATTTGCTCAAGAATATGCAGGGGGTGTGATCAACCTGAATGCGTTGCCATATACTCAGAATCGTCAGAACTCTATAACCAACTTAGTGTGCGAGCTTACTGATGCCTTCATGGCATGAAGGTTGGGGTTAACAGCTTGGGAGGCTACTACAGCAGGTGTGGCCGCTAATTATTAGCGAGGATAGTGGCGTGTAACGTTTGCTTGAGGAGGAATTTATGTGTGCGGAACAGGTGCTGTGTATCCGATTAAGGTAGATGGTTTAGTTAAGTTTCCATATTTTAGTGATGATGATCTGAAGCAGGTTGAAAGTGCCCTAAAGGAAATAGTTAGGCAACATAGGTGAAGCGAGAAACCAGGCAGGCATTTTACGTAGCTTGGTTGATAAATATACTTGGCCGAATTGCGTACAGAAAAGCAGCCGAGTTTTTTGAATGGCCACTGCAGAAAGGCAGTATTCCAGAAGTCACACTGAGACAAAAAACAAATTGTTCCAATAATTCCGTGACACCTACTGATTCAATAAATGATTCACCGCTACAAATGCCCTCAAAACGCTGGCAAGCTGGGGGTATGGTTGCTGACAGTCAGTTGCTACGTGCCGAAGAAGGATTGGTTCCATTTGATTCTGCTCGTCAACCTGACCTTGATAATCTGAATGCTTGGCTAGATGACACTCGATATTCTCTGGCTGTACGTCTAGTTACGGGTGTCGGTGGATTGGGAAAAACTCGTTTAGCACTTGAATTATGTCAACAACGTTTAAAATCGAATTGGCACGTAGGCATACTTGATACGATCTTGAGCCGAAAGACATGCCAAGTGCCTGGCTGAAGTTACGCAGCTTTAACAAACCGTTGTTAATCGTGATTGATTATGCGAAACACGTCAGATCGCACTACTTTCTCTAATCAAAGTTCATGTTAAATGGCATCGGCAATCAATCGGCACGATTATTGTTGTTGGCGCGTGATAGCGGAGAATGGTGGGATAATTTACCGGGAAAGGGATCAAGCATGCGAATCATTCCTCAATAGCTATGCTACCACTGGCCCATCGATTACCTTCATTGCATACGGAAATTCAAGAACGTCGGGCAGGCTTATCTATCAGCTATAAAACTTTTTCTGAGATTCTACAACAACGCCTACTCCTCAGGTTGTTCCGGAATTAGTGGGAGAACATTTTGACCGCCCACTATATTTGCAGAAGAAAATGGCGGCATTACTTGCGTTACATGGTGAACGCCCAACTACTGCACAAGGATTGACTAAAGCTTTATTGAATCAAGAACGGCGCTATTGGCGAGGTGCATTGGCTGATTCTAAATTATTCGATCCAGATCGATACGTTGAACAATTGTTGGCCTTAACTACTTTGGCAGGTGGCTTTCCTACAGCTAAGGCTGCACAGGATTACTGGAATAAAGCAAGTGAGCAATCCATTAGTACAGCAGACTTTAAATAGGCTCTGTCACAATTAATTGTTGAAAATGATTTATAATATTACATGATCTCTTATTAATCATGAAGTTATGTTATTTTATAGTGGCCAAAAAGTCGTTTGTTATCAGATAACTGGGAAATTCAACAATTAACTGCTACATAGCCTTTAATTACTTGTTTCATGCGTTGGGCCACTCTATCCTGGAAAGCAGGGCTTGCAAGCAGTACGACCAGATTTACTCGGTGAAGCGTTAGTAGCGCAAACGCTATTGCGCTCCTCAGCAACCAATTTGCTGGATGCGGTTTTGGATAAATATGCCCACCAATCTATGCACCGCCATGCTTTAACCGTGCTCACAAGATTATCTAAGCAATATTATGATTTGCATGAAACATTGGGTGGAAGCGCTGGTTCGTCACTTGGTCATTGTTATCACGATATTGTTGCTGTCGCTACGGAAACATCAAATAATTTATCCGTATTGGCTGAATCTGCTTTTGCCAGATTGACGCCTAGTGCAAAACCAGATTTCCGGTATAGCGAGATCTCATTTAAAAGAAGAATCGGTGCAATTGGGAAAGCTCTACAGTTTGATATCAGAAGTATTATTAGAACAAGCACGAAAAATCAGAGAAGAAACCTAAAGACGATCAATTAATGAATGAGTATGCGAATGCATTAATTGATCATGCTGTGAAGTTATGCCGAATCGGAGATAATAATTCGGAGCTCCCTTTATCCTGAAATGCGTTGGAGATTCTCAAGCGTTGTCGGATAAGAATCCTGATCGTCATGAGCCGGATTATGCAAGGTCACTGAGTAATTATGCGAACCGCTTGAGTGAAGTAGGTCAAGATGAAGAAGCACGCAAATATGCTTGGGATGCGCTGGAGATACGTAAGCGCCTGTCGGATAAGAACCCTGATCGTCATGAGCCGGCTTATGCGGCGTCACTGAGTAATTATGCGGCTTTCTTGAGTAAAGTAGGTCAAGATGAAGAAGCACGCAAATATGCTTGGGATGCGCTGGAGATATGCAAGCGCTTGTCGGATAAGAACCCTGATTGTCATGAGCCGGATTATGCGACGTCACTGAGTAATTATGCGACTTTCTTGAGTGAAGTAGGTCAAGATGAAGAAGCACGCAAATATGCTTTGGATGCGTTGGAGATACGCAAGCGCTTGTCGGATAAGAGTTCTGATCGTCACGCGCCAGATTATGCGACGTCACTACATCTATGGGAACCGATGGAGTGAAGTAGGTCAAGATGAAGAAGCACGTAAATATGCTTGGGATGCGCTGGAAATACGCAAGCGCTTGTCGGAGAAGAACCCTGATCGTCATGAGCCGGATTATACGACGTCACTGAGTAATTATGCGATTTTCTTGAGTGAAGCAGGTCAAGATGAAGAAGCACGTAAATATGCTTGGGATGCGCTGGAAATACGCAAGCGCTTGTCGGAGAAGAACCCTGATCGTCATGATCCGGATTATACGACATCACTGAGTACTTATGCTATTTTCTTGAGTGAAGCAGGTCAAGATGAAGAAGCACGTAAATATGCTTGGGATGCGTTGGAGATTCGCAAGCACTTGGCGCAGAAAAATCCACATCGGTTTGCTGTAAATCTGTTCTCAAGTATATGCTCTAACCATTTTCTGGAATGGCTGAGCAATGATGTTGATAAAGACCCCAATTGGATAGCTTTTGGAAGAAATCTTGGAGTTATTCCGCAACATCGACGCTCAGAATTATTATTGGACAAGCTTTTGTGCGAAGCATGCCGGTCAACAAAAGACCGAGCGGCTTGTACTTGAAGCATTCAAACAGTGCTAACCTGTGGAATGATTTGTCTGGTACAAAAACTTGCTGATCTGGAAAGGTGGTTATGGTGCAGCACTGGTTTGCCGCCAGTTTGATCCTTCCTCAGTTGAAAATCTTGATTGTGCGAAGAAATGGCGCAGTTCCTCTGTCGGAGAAAAGGTCGCTTTCCTCCGGTTGGGTGGAGTTCGCCGGACTGCCAAGGGCGGCTTGCTTCAAAAGCAATCCCAAAAACATCTACCAACGTGCCCCAGAAACTCACTGCTTCGGAATATTTTACGGGTTAACAAATTTCGCCCGCGTCAGGCTGGGCAGGTATTAAGTATGGCAACGTATGATTTATTAAGTGTTGTTGCGCAGAATCGAACTGCGGACCTACTGATTACGAAACATTGGTGCTATAAATAAAATCAATTGGTTGGATGTGGTTGTCTCTTTGGTGCCGTCTCGCAGAATCGAACTGCGGACCTACGCGTTACGAGTGCGTTGCTCTACCAACTGAGCTAAGACGGCTTTGGAAGTTGGGGATTTTATCATTTTTTAAAAATTGAGCTTATAGTTTCTTTGAATTTTTTTAACCGCATCGCGAAAATCTCGGAGGCTTGCCCCCGAGCTGGGCAGTTTATCTCTTTTTGGTTATAGGTGCTTGGGCAATCGCGGGCAAATTATAAAGAACAGAATTCGATTGTTTGCGGTTTGGCTATGATCTTTCTGCGGACTGATTCAGATTCTATATTTTGAAAGATCAGATTCAATATTATTTCAACAACTTTCGCTTAAGTTCGGCGAAATTCTTTAAAAACTGTACATTTTCAGCATAAGAGTCCATAATTAACAAATGGACTCGAAAAATGTAAAGGTGAGAAATATCTTGATTATTCACGGACCAAATTTGAATCTGCTGGGGGTTCGCGAACCGGAGATTTATGGCGGTATGACGTTGCAAGATATTAACAGAAATTTAAGCAGATTAGCTGAAAATGCAAGCGTTAAACTGGATTTTTTTCAGAGTAATGCTGAATTCGCTCTAATAGAGAGGGTCCAACAAACGATGAGTGATGGAACAGATTTCATAATCATCAATCCGGCTGCATACACGCATACCAGTATCGCTTTACGAGATGCGCTTGCTGCTGTAAAAATGCCCTTTATCGAAGTGCATCTTTCAAATATCTATTCCCGTGAATCATTTCGTCAGAAATCCTATTTTTCTGATCTGGCGATTGGCATTATTAGTGGTTTGGGGGCTAAAGGATATGAATTGGCGCTGGAATATGCAATGACATCTTAAATTAACCGGATGTTGAATCTGAACTATCGATAAATCTTAATTTAAACTTCAATTCTTTTCGCAACGCAACCGTAACTTGCTCATTATTACATTAAATATTTTTGTTCTCAAAACTACCTTAAAACGAGGCATTGTCTCGGGAGATTGGATATGGATTTAAGAAAGCTTAAGAAGCTCATTGAACTGGTTGAAGAATCAAGTATCGCTGAATTAGAAATTACGGAAGGTGAAGAAAAAGTTCGTATCAGTAAGTCTGGTTCCGGGGTGCAAAATTATGCATTTATGCCGCCTGCCATGCAGCAGGTTATGTCCCCTGTTCAGCAGCAAACATCAACGCCTGGGTCAGGATCAGAAACAGCGAATGTTAATGGAACTTCAGCTGCTGATAAGGATGCAATACCGGATGGCCATATTGTTAAATCTCCTATGGTGGGAACATTCTATCGAGCTGCATCGCCGGGTGCGAGTGCCTTTGTCGAAGTCGGGCATAGGGTTAAAGCAGGCGATACATTGTGCATTATCGAAGCAATGAAGCTGTTGAATGAAATTGAAGCCGATAAAGACGGAGTCATCAAAGCGATCTTGCTAGAGAATGGTCAGCCTGTTGAATATGGCGAACCCTTATTCGTAATTCAATGATTATCTGAATAGAGATCAGATAACTATGTTTGAGAAAATTCTTATAGCAAATCGTGGCGAAATTGCCCTGCGGATCCAGCGTGCTTGTCGTGCGATGGGTATCAAAACAGTTGCAGTGCATTCTGAGGCCGATGCAGAAGCGAAGTACGTCAAGTTGGCCGATGAATCGGTATGTATTGGCCCGGCGCCGGCGGCGCAGAGCTATCTTAACGTGCCGGCGATTATCAGTGCCGCAGAAGTGACTGATGCGGAAGCCATTCATCCCGGTTACGGATTCCTGTCAGAAAATGCGGATTTCGCCGAACGGGTTGAAAAGAGCGGGTTTGTGTTTATCGGTCCGCGGCCTGAAACGATTCGCTTGATGGGCGATAAAGTCAGCGCGAAGAATGCCATGAAAAAAGCCGGCGTGCCCTGTGTGCCGGGATCAGATGGCGCATTACCTGAAAATATCGATGAGGTGAAGAAGATTGCGCGGGAGATCGGCTATCCCATCATCATTAAAGCTGCTGGTGGCGGCGGCGGCCGCGGAATGCGAGTCGTACACACCGAAGCGGCCTTATCCAATGCTGTGATCATGACGCGTAATGAAGCCCAATCAGCGTTTGGGAACCCGATTGTTTATGCAGAAAAGTATCTGGAAAATCCGCGCCATATCGAATTCCAATTGTTGGTAGATGAACATGGCAATGCTGTTCACTTGGGAGAAAGAGATTGTTCAATGCAGCGCCGCCACCAGAAAATTCTCGAAGAAGCGCCAGCGCCCGGAATATCGGAAAAATTGCGTAATAAAATGGGGGAGCGTTGTGCCGATGCTTGCCGCCGCATTAAATATCGGGGTGTGGGCACCTTTGAATTTCTATTTGAGAACAATGAATTCTACTTCATTGAAATGAATACGCGCTTGCAAGTGGAGCATCCGGTGACGGAAGCGATTACCGGTATTGATCTGGTACGGGCGCAAATTAATGTAGCAGCCGGTTTGGTGTTGCCGATTAGTCAAAAGGATGTGGTCATCAAGGGGCATGCGATAGAATGTCGTATCAATGCGGAAGATGCTTACAAACTGACACCTTCCGCCGGACGTATTACGCAATATCACGCGCCGGGCGGACCGGGTGTGCGGGTTGACTCGCATGTTTACCATAATTATATGGTGCCGCCGTATTACGATTCCATGATCGGCAAGATCATCACATATGGGGATACGCGTGAACAAGCGATTGCACGTATGCGGATCGCCCTATCCGAAATGGTGGTTACTGGTATTAAAACAAATATTCCATTGCACCTGGATTTGTTGACCGATGCATCCTTCTTGCGCGGCGGTGTCGCGATTCATTATCTGGAGCAGAAACTTGCCCTGCATAATAAGAAGGATTGATAGGCAATCGATCGCTCCCTCCCTTTCAAACTGACTGTTAACAGGCTCGATAAGAAGCATGTCCTGGGTTACCCTGATTATCCGAGCTGATGCGGCGCATGCCGAATTACTGAGTGATGCCTTGATGGAACAGGGCGCACTGTCAGTGGATATTCATGATGCAGCTGCCGATACGCAAGATGAACAACTGCTGTTCGGAGAACCCGGAGAACCTAGCGGCGAGATTTGGCAGAATGCGGAAGTTTCTGCCTTGTTTAATCAAGGCGCGGATTTTGAAGAAATTATGCAAAATGTCACACATCTCGTGCAACTGGATAGTCAACCCAATTATCGTTTGGAACGCGTTGAAGAACAGGATTGGGTGCGCTTAACGCAGTCACAATTTAATCCGATTCAAATATCCCCGCGTTTATGGATTGTTCCAACCTGGCATCAATCGCCTGATCCGGCGGCAATCAATCTGATACTCGATCCTGGTCTGGCTTTTGGTACCGGCAGCCATCCTACGACACAACTGTGTTTGGGCTGGCTGGATCAGCATTTACAGCAGGGAAACAGCGTGATTGATTATGGCTGCGGCTCCGGAATATTGGCGATCGCAGCGATAAAGCTCGGCGCAGATCACGTGACCGGTATTGATATTGACCCCCAAGCGATCACTGCCAGTCAAGACAATGCGCTGCGCAATAACTGCGATCCAGCGAAATTTATTTTTGCAACAGCGCATAAAGCCGCGCAGCAGGATTTGCAACCCAGTGAACAAGTGGATGTTGTGGTTGCAAATATTCTGGCGAATCCTTTGAGCATACTGGCGCCGATTCTTGAGAAAGCAGTCCGGAAAGGCGGTCATATTGTGTTGTCAGGAATTCTGCAGGAACAAGCCGAGGACGTCAGGCGCGTTTATCAACAATGGTTTGATATGCACATTGCCAATGAACAAGAAGGCTGGGTGCTGTTAACCGGAATCAAAAGGTGAAATAATCTTTGCCTTGTAGGGTAGCCAGGATTTTAAGTTGATACCGAAACAATTAAATTTCTATCCAATTATCCAGCCATTGGCACCTATTCGGATCATTTCAGGGAGTAGCGAATGGCGCTGGTAACACTCTGTCCTGGTTGTGGCACGACCTTTCGTGTGAATTCCGCGCAATTACAAGCCTGTGGCGGTGAAGTGCGTTGCGGACATTGTCAGCGGATTTTCAATGGGTTTGCCACGTTGATTACCGTTAATGAATCCGCCATTGAATCCCCAACCCAGTTGCAATCGCAATTGATCAGTGAACCGCAAGCAGCCACAGAAAATCTGGCAGTAATCACGAATTCGGATAGTGCAATGGATCTGCCGGTTTCTCCGGACTGGAATCCGGAAACAACCGAAGCTTCGGATAACCCCTTTGATGATGACAAATCAGCCGAAAAATCGTGGGGTTGGGGATTGGCGAATGTTCTTCTATTATTGCTATTGATCGGGCAGATCGCGTATGCCTATCGTACCGAACTGACGATCATTTCGCCGGAAATCAGACCTTATTTGGAACGCTATTGTGCGTTCATTGCCTGCACGGTACCCTATCCGCAAGATATCAATCAATTGGGTATCGAATCATCGGATCTGCAAAAGAATCTGACGCGGCAACCGGAAGTCACCACCATGCGCGCGATCATCAGCAATCACGCACCTTTCCCGCAAGCATTGCCAGCACTGCAACTCTTATTGCTGGATGTTCATGATCAAATTATAACCAGCAGAATTTTTACCGCCCAAGATTACTTGCCGGATCAAGATAAATCGCTTCAATTTATTGAACCCCGGCGTGAAATTGAGATCCGGCTGGATTTTGATAGCAGCCAATTGAATGCACTGGGCTACCGTTTGCAATTACTTTATCTGTAATCAATTTCAAAAAAAAAAAAAAAAAAAAAAAAAAAAAATATATTTTTTTCTATTTTGGTTTTTGTTTTTTTTTTTTTTTTTTTTTTATTTTATTATAAACCCATCACCCCCTTCCCTTCCCATTCGGAATTTGAGGGGAAAGGGGGAGAAAAAAAAAAAAATTTCGCCCCGCGGGGGGGGGGGGGGGGGGGGGGGGAAAAGGGAATAGCCCACCCCCGTTGGGGGGTAACCCCTTCCCGGAGCGGCACAACCGGGAGAACCCCCAAAATTCCCCCCCCCCCCCCGCGAGAGGCAGGCGGGGGGAAACACCCCCCCCCCCCCCCCCCCCCTCCACCCACCCCCCCCCAAAACAACCAGCCGGTATAATGCCCCATCCATCTTTTTTACAACATGAACAAATCCATGACTAGAGAATCCCGCACCGCCTTATTGGAAAGTTTGTTTGCCCAGCGCATCCTGATTTTGGATGGCGCGATGGGCACGATGATTCAGACATTCAAACTGACCGAGGCGGATTTTCGTGGGCAGCGTTTTGCCGATTTTCCGCATGATCTGCGAGGAAATAATGATTTATTGACACTCACGCAGCCGGAGGTTATTCGTTCGATCCATACGGGTTATCTGGAAGCGGGTGCGGATATCCTTGAAACCAATACCTTCAATTCCAATGCGGCTTCGATGGCGGATTATCACATGCAGGATTTGGTTTATGAATTGAATTGCTCTGCCGCAAAACTGGCGCGTGAAGCCGCGCAAAGCTTCGAGGCGAGAACACCGGAAAAGCCGCGTTTTGTCGCTGGTGTGATCGGGCCGACCACCAAAACTGCTTCCATTTCTCCGGATGTTAATGATCCGGGCTTTCGCGGGATTACTTATGACCAACTCGTCGTCGACTACACCGAGTCGATTCGCGGGCTGGTGGATGGCGGGGTGGATATTCTGCTGGTTGAAACCATCTTCGACTCACTCAATGCCAAAGCGGCGCTTTTTGCGATTGATCAATATTTCGAAGACCATGGCATCCGGCTGCCGATCATGATTTCGGTCACCATTACCGATGCCTCCGGACGCACGCTTTCAGGACAAACACCGGAAGCATTCTGGAATTCGGTCAGCCATACCCGGCCGATATCCGTCGGTATTAATTGTGCTTTGGGCGCTGAGCTCATGCGCCCGTATATCGAAGAACTGGCCGGTGTGGCGGATGTTTATACCAGTGTGCATCCCAATGCCGGTTTGCCTAATCCGTTATCTGAAACGGGCTATGATGAATCGCCCGAATATACCGCGAATCAAATCAAAGGATTCGCGCAATCCGGCTTCGTTAATATTGTGGGCGGCTGCTGCGGAACAACCCCAGCACATATCAAAGCCATCGCACAAGCGGTCAGTGATATCGCGCCGCGTAAAATCCCCGAAATTCCCAAGAAACTGCGTCTGTCCGGTTTAGAGCCGCTGAATATCGGTGATGACTCACTATTTGTGAATGTCGGTGAGCGAACCAATGTCACGGGTTCCAGAGCTTTTGCCCGTTTGATACTCAACGATGATTATGCCGAAGCATTGAACGTGGCGCGTAGCCAGGTTGAGAGTGGTGCGCAGATTATCGATATCAATATGGATGAAGCGATGTTGGATTCGCAAAAAGCCATGGTGACTTTTCTGAATCTGGTGGCCGCCGAGCCGGATATCTGCAAAGTGCCGATTATGCTGGATTCCAGTAAATGGACAGTGATCGAAGCGGGTTTGAAATGTGTTCAAGGTAAATCCGTCATCAATTCCATCAGTATGAAAGAGGGCGAGGAAGAGTTCATCAAGCATGCCAGATTGGCTCGCCGCTATGGCGCGGCGGTGATTGTGATGGCGTTTGATGAACAAGGCCAAGCTGACACCCTGAAGCGCAAAGTGGATATCTGCACGCGCAGTTATCGTTTGCTGGTTGACCAGATTGGCTTTCCACCTGAAGACATTATTTTTGATCCGAATATTTTCGCGATTGCGACGGGGATTGAAGAACATAATAACTATGGCGTTGATTTTATCGACGCTACTCGTATCATCAAACAGACCCTGCCTTATGCCAAAGTGAGCGGCGGGGTATCCAATGTTTCGTTTTCCTTCCGCGGCAACGAGCCCATTCGTGAAGCCATTCATACAGCTTTCCTATACCACGCGATCAAAGCTGGCATGACCATGGGTATTGTGAACGCCGGGCAATTGGGTGTCTATTCAGACATTCCTGCAGAGTTACTGGAAAAGGTTGAAGATGTCATCCTGAACCGGCGTCCGGATGCGACCGAACGTCTGGTTGAATTTGCGGAAAATTTCAAAGGCAAGAAAAAAGAACAGGTTGAAGATCTGGCCTGGCGTGATGAATCGCTGCAACAACGGCTGACACATGCTTTGGTCAGGGGAATTGACGCTTTTATTGTGGAAGATACCGAAGCAGCGCGCGTGGAAATTGAAAAGAAAGGTGGCCGCCCGATCCAGGTGATCGAAGGGCCGTTGATGGAAGGCATGAGCGTCGTGGGCGATCTGTTTGGCGCCGGTAAAATGTTTCTGCCGCAAGTGGTTAAATCCGCGCGGGTCATGAAACAGGCGGTGGCACATTTGTTGCCCTTCATCGAAGCTGAAAAGAAATTATCGGGGGATAACAAGCCGAAGGGAAAAATTGTCATCGCCACCGTCAAAGGCGATGTACATGACATTGGCAAAAATATCGTCACCGTGGTTTTACAATGTAACAACTACGAAGTGATCAATATGGGTGTGATGGTGCCGAGCGCACAGATTCTGGATATGGCGCGGCGTGAAAAAGCCGATATTATCGGTCTGTCTGGATTGATCACACCTTCCCTGGAAGAAATGGCACATGTCGCCAAGGAAATGCAGCGCGAGGGATTCACGATTCCACTATTGATCGGCGGCGCAACCACTTCCCGGGTGCATACTGCTGTCAAAATTGCGCCGCATTATGAAGGCGCAACCGTATGGGTACCGGATGCCAGCCGTGCGGTGGGTGTGTGCAGTAATCTGCTTTCACGGGATTTGCTGGCGGGTTATGTACAGGAAATCAAGGAAGAATACGAGAAAGTGCGCACCCAGCACAAGAACAAGAAAGGGACGGCGAAGCTGCTGGCACTGGCTGAAGCACGCGCCAATGCGTATAAAACCGATTGGGCAAATTACCAGCCGTATCAGCCTGAACTGATCGGTGTCCGTACGTTGAATAATTATCCGTTGGACAAGATTGTTCCGTATATCGATTGGACACCTTTCTTTCAAGCCTGGGAGCTCGCCGGGCGTTATCCAGACATCTTGAAGGATGAAGTCGTCGGAGAAACGGCAAGCCAGCTATTTCGCGATGCGCAAACGATGCTGAAGAAAATCGTCGAGCAGAAATGGCTGAGCGCCAACGCAGTGATCGGTCTGTTCCCGGCCAACTCCGTCGGCGATGATATCGAGATCTACACCGATCAGTCACGTAGTAAGCTGGCCATGACTTACCATTGTTTGCGCCAGCAAGACCAGAAACCGACCGGGAAACCCAATCGCTGCCTGTCTGACTTTATCGCACCGAAGGAAACCGGTATCAAGGACACCATTGGCTTGTTTGCTGTAGGCGCCGGATTCGGTATTGATGAACGCGTCAAAGCCTTTGAAGATGCCAATGATGATTACAGCGCGATTGTACTTAAAGCATTGGCGGATCGCCTGGCAGAAGCCTTTGCCGAGCATATGCATGCGCGAGTACGCCGTGAATTTTGGGGCTATGCCAAGGATGAAACCTTAACCAACGAGCAACTGATTAATGAAGAATATAAAGGTATTCGTCCTGCACCGGGTTATCCCGCGTGCCCGGATCACACCGAAAAAGGACCGTTGTTTGCAGTGCTGAATGCTTCAGAAAATGCCGGTATCATTATTACAGAATCGTTTGCCATGGTACCGACCGCGGCAGTATCCGGATTTTACTTTGCACATCCCGAATCCACCTTCTTTGCCGTCGGTAAAATCGGCAAAGACCAGGTGGAAGATTATGCGAAACGGAAAGGCTGGACAGTAGAAGAAACGGAGAAATGGCTGGCGCCGGTGCTGGCGTATGAGCGCTAAGTTGAAATCGTTATTTTTTGTGTGAGTATCTAATCGTGCAGTAAAAATAAGCATAATGCTTATTCATCTGTCACAATCGGTATTAGAATAATCATTCTAATGAGAATTTCTGATAAATTTTGTTGGAGGCTATAATGAAAACAAAAATATTACGCTATGTGGTGATTCTACTCGTTGTACCGGTGCTTTCGGGATGCTGGCTACTTGCAGCGGGAGGAGCCGGCGCATACGGCGGCTACAAGGCTAAGGAAGAAGGCTATGGAGTTCAGAACCCTATCACAAAGGACAAAAAGGAAAAGACTGAGGAGCAGAAAAAGTAGTAGGAAGAGTTTGAGTAACACTCTGCTTGCCTTATAGTGTTTCTGTTTAGGCGAGCAGGGGTTGGTTTAATCGATTTGATGTGTTGAATCAAATCTACGAATAAGTTTTTCGAACTGAATAGTTCACTACTGAAAAAGTAGTCACTTTTACCCATCTGAATTTTCTGTACGAAGCTGTAAGCAAGAGGAATAGCAGCTAAGCTAGCCTAGCCATTTTCTCAGAATTTCTATGGCTATGAATGGCAAAACGTAGCCCCAATTGCAACAATTCATCCCAAATATCTCCTTGCGCTACTCCCTTAATGATCCGGTCTATTTTTGCAGCATCGGATAATCCCTGCGTCAGCGATTGCAGGCTGATGCGTTTGGCGGTGGTTATCACTGATTTTTGCCGGTCGCCCCAGACTCTGGCGGCCTGCAGTAGCTGCGCGGGCGGTTGACCGTTGTCGAGACCTTTGCGGATGATGATCAGTTGGCGGATTTGTTCGGCGAGGGTGGCGAGGATCAGTAACGGTGCGGTGCCTTCGCCTTGCAATCCGGTTAGGATGCGGGTGTAACGGGCAGCGTCGGCTGCAATCATGGCGTCGGATAATTGATAGACATCGTAGCGTGCCACGTTCAGAACTACCGCTTTCACTTGGTTGAATGTCAGGTCGCCGCCGGGGTAGAGCAGCGCAAGTTTCTGAATTTCCTGATGTGCAGCGAGCAGATTGCCTTCCACTTGATCCGCGAGAAATTGCAGTGTGGCGAAATCGGTTTTTTGTTGCTGCCGGGCAAGACGCTGCCCGATCCAGCCGGGTAACTGGTTACGCTCGATGGCGTATACCGGGATCAGAATGCTGACGGTTTCAAGTGCTTTGAACCATTTGGTTGCTTGCCCCTGTTTGTCTATTCTGGGGAGAGTGATGAGCGTGAGGGTGTCGGGTGGCAGTGCGTTGCAGTAGGCTTCTATGGTTTTACCGCCTTCCTTGCCGGGTTTGCCGGACGGGATGCGGATATCCATGATTTTGCGATCGCCAAACAGAGATAAGTTGTTGCCTGCATTCAGCACATCAGACCAATCGAAGTGTTGGTCAACGGTGAACAGCTCACGCTCGGTATAACCTTGCTGACGCGCATGTGCGCGGATCAGATCAGCGGCCTCCAGAATTAGCAGCGGTTCATTGCCAAATAATGTGTAGAACGA
The DNA here is from genome assembly GCA_016708955.1 of Nitrosomonas sp. Lineage (GTDB taxonomy): Bacteria > Pseudomonadota > Gammaproteobacteria > Burkholderiales > Nitrosomonadaceae > Nitrosomonas. Next base: position 34,177 of record JADJES010000013.1, on the reverse strand, counting down.
AGCAGTTTGTTTTTGCAGGTGTTGGGGAAGCTGTTCGAGTTTTATCCGCATGCCGGCAAGTAGCGTCAGCGAGGGTCTAAGATGGCATTTTAATTGCGGACAAACGCCAGATGATCTGCTGGATGGCGTCGGCCTGCATGTCTTTTTGCAGCAATTTCTCCTCTGCTTCTTTGGCCAGGACTTGCGCGTCCAGGAAAGGCAGGACGCGTGTAATAGCAACTTCAGTGTTGGGGATGATTTCAATACCTTGTTTGTCAACAAGACGATACACAACCCGGTAGATCAAATTGAAATCACGCACACGGCCACCGCCGGACAAAGACAAAATGACCCGTTCATGTACAGCACTGACAACTTCCAGAACGGCTTCTGCTTCCACTGCATTGGTGGTGACTTTGGTTGTGGATGAGGTAGCTACCGCACGTTCTAGATCCAAACCAATGGTATGTCCCTCGGGTGCGGAGACATACATTGATTTGAATGGCAGCGAAGAAATTTGCCCGCGCAATTGGAACCCGCAAGCGGTTAGCAGAAACAAGACCACCAGGATAAGAATTTTCTGTTTACTCAGATTCATAGTCATTTGTTCTGTTCCTATACAACAATATTGACCAATCTGCCGGGCACAACGATGATCTTTTTGACTGTTTGCCCCTCGATAAATTTCAACACATGTTCATTAGTCAAGGCGGCGTGCTCAATGGCGTCTTTCCCGGCATCTTTGGCGACATTGATTTCTCCACGTAATTTACCATTGACCTGCACAATCAGCTTAATTTCATCCTGTACCATGGCAGCATTGTCTGCTTGTGGCCAAGGCTGTTCAAAAAGTTCGGTACCCGGTTTGAGTTCACGCCACAGTTCATGGCAGATATGCGGAACGATCGGAGAGAGCAGCAACACAATATTTTCCAGCGCTTCTTGCATCAGGTTACGGCTGGCTGGGTCAGTGCCCTGACTTTTTGCCAGGCCGTTCATCAATTCCATCACAGCGGCAATGGCGGTATTGAATGTGTGGCGCCGGTCCAGGTCGTCGCTGACTTTGGCGATGGTCTGGTGTAACTGGCAGCGCAGGGATTTGAGTTCCGGCGTTAATGATTGATGCAGTACGGGATCGATCCCGGTAACACCGTGCTGGAGGTGCGTGTAAACCTGTTTCCATAGCCGTTTGAGGAAGCGATATGCGCCATCGACACCGGCATCAGCCCATTCGAGTGTTTGCGTCGGAGGACTGGCAAACATCATGAACAAGCGCGCGGTATCGGCGCCGTATTCTTCCACCAGTTTCTGCGGATCAACCCCGTTATTTTTGGATTTCGACATGGTGCCGATGCCGCCTGATTCAACCGGTTGGTTGTCGGCTTGCAGGATTGCGCCGCAGCGTTTGCCTTGTTCGTCATACTGGATGTTGACTTCCGCCGGATTAAAATAGGTCATGCGCCCGCTGTCGGATTTACGGTAAAAAATTTCGTTCAGCACCATGCCCTGCGTCAGCAGGTTGGTAAATGGTTCATCCAAAGTCATTAAACCCAGATCGCGCATGACTTTGCTCCAGAATCGCGAATACAGCAAATGTAAAATGGCGTGTTCAATACCGCCAACATATTGATCGGCTGGCAGCCAGTAATTGACGCGCTCATCGGTCATTGCCTGATTCTGGCCGGGGCAGGCATAGCGGGCGTAGTACCAGGAAGAATCAACAAAAGTATCCATGGTATCGGTTTCCCGGCGCGCAGCTTTGCCGCATTTCGGACAGGCGCATTCGTAGAAAGAAGGTGTTTTTGCCAACGGATTGCCCGAACCGTCGGGCACCAGATCCTGCGGCAGCACCACCGGCAATTGATCGTCCGGCACTGGCACTACGCCGCAATCGGCGCAATGAATCAGCGGAATCGGGCAGCCCCAGTAGCGTTGGCGTGAAATGCCCCAATCGCGTAACCGATAGTGTACACGTTTGCTGCCCAGGCCTTTTTGTTCGAGTGCCACTGCAATAGCATCTACTGCTTTCTGAAATTCCAATCCGGAAAATTCACCGGAATCAAAGGTCACGCCATGTTCTACATAAGCTTGTGCCAGCGGCAATTCCAGATCACCATCCAGTGGCTTGATAACCGCTTTGATCGGGAGTGCATATTTTGTGGCAAATTCAAAATCGCGCTCATCATGCGCAGGAACCGCCATCACTGCGCCTTCGCCATAACCCATCAACACGTAATTGGCTACCCAGACCGGTAATTTCTTGCCATTCAGCGGATGAATCACAAACAAGCCGGTATCCATGCCTTTCTTCTCTTGTGTCGCCAAATCGGCTTCCTTAGCTGAGCCGAGTTTGCATTCCTGGATAAAAGCTTGCAGCGATGGATTATTTTTTGCGGCATGCAATGCGATTGGATGTTCAGCGGCAACGGCGACATAGGTTGCGCCTTGCAGCGTATCCGCACGGGTAGTAAACACTTTTAGATCTTGCGGTGTACCGGATCCGGTATCGGCCGGAAAGGTGATGTCGACACCGTAGCTTTTGCCGATCCAATTAGCCTGCATAGTTCTGACTCGTTCCGGCCAGCCGGTCAGTGTGTCCAGTGCTGCCAGCAGTTCATCCGCGTACTGGGTGATTTTCATGTAGTACATCGGGATTTCGCGTTTCTCTACCGGCGCGCCGGTGCGCCAGCCACAACCATCGATTACCTGCTCATTCGCTAGCACCGTTTGGTCAATCGGATCCCAATTGACTGTGCCAGTAGTTTGATACGCCAATCCCTTTTTCAGCATGCGCAGAAACAGCCATTGATTCCAGCGATAATAACTGGAATCACATGTAGCGATTTCACGTGTCCAGTCGATACTCAATCCCAGGCTTTTCAGTTGCTTGCGCATGTAGGCAATGTTGTCGTACGTCCATTTTGCCGGGGAAACATTGTTTTGCATGGCGGCATTTTCAGCAGGCAGCCCAAATGCATCCCAGCCCATCGGTTGCATGACGTTGTAACCCTGCATGCGGCGGTAACGCGACAAGACATCTCCAATCGTGTAATTGCGTACATGCCCCATATGCAGTTTGCCGGATGGATAGGGAAACATCGACAGGCAGTAATATTTTGGTTTTCCGGTAATCTCGACCGCTTTGAATGCGGCTGTTTGTTCCCAGTATTGCTGCGCGTTTTTTTCGATTTCCTGGGGATGATATTTTTCTTGCATGGAATTTAGCTTTTTACTGTAAAACGCTGATTATACCGTGAAGTATTTGGAGTGATTGTGCCTATTACTCGACAGATTTTTGTTCATGCTGTTGGGCGCGTTGCAAGTTTCGCTCATGCACGCTCTGCAAGATTGCTTTCAGCTCACTTTCTCCCCATGCCTGCGCCTCAGATTCAGATGAAAATCCTTTCTGGCGCTTTGAAACAATGGTTCTCTTTGCCGTTACTTTTCTGATAATTTCTGCGGTCCAGCCGGTATTTTCTTGCTTGACATGAAATTCGTATTTTTTACCTTTTGCCATTTTTAATTTCCTGAGAATTGATGAATGACCGCTGCGTTGGGTTTGCCACGCTAGTAGTATGGCTGGCATATCGAGCGGAATAGAGAGGATTTGTGTATTGTACGCTGGAGATTAGTGGCGTGTTGGAACGGTTACTTTTGTACTTGGTGTATATTTCTTTATCAGCGGCTTGACAATAATCTACTCTGAGTAGAAGCCAAGCGGTTCTTCCGCAGATTTTGCCTTAAAATCTGCGGCTATTTGCTTAGCCAAGTATTACCAGATTGCTATGGTATATATTCTTATGCCGTGACACAGCAATTTCAGATGCGGTAGATTAATCCAAGCGAAAACCGATCTTTAGTTTTACCTGATAGTGTGCAACTTTGGCTTCAACGATATGTCCACGGGTTTCTACCACTTCAAACCAATCCAGGTTACGTAGTGTTTCACCGGATTTTGCGATGGCTTGCTGAATGGCATCTTCAATGCTTTTGGCTGAAGAACCAACGATTTCGATTACTTTGTAAACGTGATCGCCCATTTTGGAATTCCTCTTTATATTGTTGGAAAAAGCGTTATATCATACTTTAAGCGAATAGAGATACCAGCATATTTATGCAGCATAAACAAAAAAATAGTTACTATTCTATTGATTCAAAGAAATATCATAGGATGTGAAATAAACTCAATGACCCCTTTTAAGGAAATACTTACTACTATGAAACTCAGAATGATATTGGTGCTATTGATTGTAATCTTTCTTACTGCCTGTGCGACTACCCCAACGGGTAGAAGCCAATTGGCTTTTATGCCCGATAGTGAAGTCGATGCGATGGGGCTGCAAGCTTTTTCAGATTTAAAAAAAGAGAAAACAATCAGTCAAAATGCACAGGAAGACCAGTTTGTGCGATGTATTACCAATGCGATTACACGCGAAGCCGGTGGCGGTAATTGGGAAGTGGTTGTTTTTGAGGATAATACACTGAATGCTTTTGCTTTACCGGGTAACAAAATTGGCGTACATACTGGATTGGTTGAGCTGGTGGATAATCAGGATCAATTGGCTGCTGTGATTGGCCATGAAATCGGCCATGTGTTGGCCAAACACAGTAATGAACGGATGTCTCAAAAAATGGGCGCGCAAATTGGTATTTCATTGATCGCAGCAGTGGCGGCGCCACGAACGCCAATGGGGCAGAATGCATTGGCTTTGCTTGGTGTTGGTGCGCAGTATGGGGTGATCATGCCGTTTAGCCGCTTGCATGAGAGTGAGGCGGATGCTATTGGTGTTGAATTAATGGCAAAAGCTGGATTCAACCCTTCTGAAAGTATCACGTTATGGCAGAAAATGGCGCAGGCCAGTCAAGGTTCTCAGCCTGTAGAATTCTTGTCAACTCATCCATCTCCTGAAACGCGTATTGATGATTTGCGGGGTCTTTTACCTAAAGCCATGCCACTGATGCAGCAAGCCCGTGCAGCAGGTAAGAATCCGAATTGCGTGAAATAAACAGCTATTCTTTTGGTTCAGGCTCGCTTGCCGGAAAATCCAGTTCCACTTTTGCACCGTCTGGATCATGAAAGAATAATTGCCAGCTTTCCAGCCCTTTCAAACGGTGCAACTCGTAGTGAATGCCACTTTGCTTTAAGGTATCGACAAAAACTTGTAGATTAGATGCAGTAAAAGCCATGTGATCAATTACACCGGCGGCATTGGCCGGTAATGGTTTGCTCGTCATGATATGCAAGATTGCCTGATTTCCGGCATAAAGCCATGCGCCTGGAAAGTCGAAAGGCGGACGATAGCCTTCCGTGAGGCCAAGAATATTGACGTAAAATGTCTTGCTTCTTTCCAAATTACTGCTCAGTACAGTGAAATGATTCATGCCTTCGATTGTCATTTTGCTTATCTCCCATTTAAAGCACAATTTTATAACAAGAAATATGTGTTCGCAGCCTACAAAAATTCAAAAGACATAATAATCCGTCGTGAGTACTATGCGGCATGTTTAGTCAATGCGCACGGCTCATTGCTATATTCCTACAATAGTCCTTGTTTCTTCCTGTTGAGATAAGCGGGTATATATGCATTCTATTCCATCCTTATTTGTATTATGGTTTTCATTAAAATCCGCAAAGTCTATTAAAGAAAATTTTTCTTAATGCCGTAAGAGAAATCCTACACTTTATTTAATTAAAATAAGCATGAAATAAAGGTAGGTGAAAATCGATGACAGAGATTTCATTAGAAAGATGATAGATCATAAATTGCCAGTTGATAGGGATTTGTATAGCAAACAAGAGGAGCATAAATCATGATGCAGGAGCAGGCAGCAAACATAGTCACTGAGTCATCCGGCTCGATTACCAGCCATATGGCCAACGAATTTCTGACCTTTCGTTTGGGCGGCGAAGAATACGGGATAGAAATACTTAAAGTGCAAGAGATTCGTGGGTATGACTCGATCACTCAAATTGCCAATGCGCCTGAGTTTATCAAGGGGGTCGTCAATCTGCGCGGGATCATCGTACCGATTATTGATATGCGGATCAAATTCAGGCTGGGCACTGCGGACTATGATCAGTTTACCGTGGTCATTATTTTAAATGTGGCCGGTCGCGTCATGGGAATCGTGGTGGATGGAGTATCCGACGTGTTGACTCTGGAAGCCGAGCAAATGCGTCCGACACCGGAATTCGGTTCGGTTATTGATACGGAATATATCATGGGGCTTGGGACAGTCGAAGAACGCATGCTGATATTGATTGATATCGAAAAGCTGATGGGTAGTAGTGAGATGGGTTTAATTGATCAAACCATCAATTAATGATAACGGGTATTCAATTGGGTAAAGAAACCAAAAGGGGATTCTAATGTTTAATAATATGACGATTAAGTCGCGGTTGATGTTTGTAATTAGTATGCTATCTCTATTGCTAATAGGTATCGGTTCTTTGGGCTTGTACGGTATCAATCAGTCCAATGCGGGCTTAAAGTCAGTCTACGAAGATCGTACTGTAACGGCAGTCCAGCTGGGAAAAATCCTGGATGTTTGGTATCAAGTTCGCAAGAATGCGATCGATGCTACCGAATCGAAGAATCCTGAAGTTGCAAAACGATTGGCCGAGGATGCGAATCGACTGGTTAAGCAGAACGAAGGCATCTGGGCGGAATATTTGAAGACCGTATTAACGACTGAAGAAGAACGGTTGACCAAAGTTAAAGGCGAGCAACACGTTCAATATGTGAATTCAATGAATCAAACCCTTCAGTTGGCATCGGCAGGAGATTTTGAAGCAGCGGCAAAAAATCTTGAGGTAGATACCACGCAGAAATTTAATGTGCTGCGCGACACCGTTTTTACCCTGCTTGATTTACAAGGCGCCGTTGCTGCCCAGGAATATAAGACAGCGCAAGGTCATTACGAGAATATTTTTATGACTTCAGTGGTCGTGATGATACTGGGCGTTTCTCTGGCAATTGTAGTCGGCTTTTTCTTGATACGCGCGATTGTTGGCCCATTGAATGAAGCCATTGCGGTGGCGAATGCGGTCGCAGCGGGTGATCTGACCAGCCGCATTGAGGCCAACTCAACCAACGAGACTGGCCGCCTGCTGCAAGCACTGGGAACAATGAATGACAACTTGGCAGATCTGGTGGGTAAAGTACGAACGGGCACAGACTCTATCACAACTGCATCGAGTGAAATTGCTTCCGGTAATTCTGATTTGAGCCAACGTACGGAAGAACAAGCGTCCAGCCTGGAGAAACCGCATCTTCGATGGAAGAGCTGACTTCCACCGTAAGACAAAATGCAGACAATGCGCGCCAAGCCAATCAACTGGCAGCGGGTGCATCGGAAGTAGCGGTGAAAGGCGGTGCGGTAGTGGGACAAGTGGTACAAACCATGAGCTCGATCAATGAAAGCTCCAAGAAGATTGTCGACATTATCAGCGTCATTGACGGCATTGCCTTTCAGACCAACATTCTGGCATTAAATGCTGCGGTAGAAGCGGCCCGTGCCGGTGAACAAGGACGTGGTTTTGCGGTGGTAGCAACCGAAGTGCGTACACTGGCGCAACGCTCAGCCGCTGCGGCGAAAGAGATCAAGGAACTGATCAGCGATTCAGTCAGTAAAGTGGAAGATGGTACGCGCCTCGTTGATGAAGCGGGCTCGACCATGGATGAAATTGTCAGTGCTGTCAAACGTGTGACCGACATCATGGCTGAAATCTCTGCCGCATCTCAGGAACAAAGCTCGGGTATTGAACAAGTCAATCAAGCCGTCACTCAGATGGACGAAGTCACGCAACAAAACGCGGCATTGGTGGAAGAAGCGGCAGCTGCAGCGGAATCCATGCAGGAACAAGCACAAACGCTCACTCAAGCAGTCAGTACCTTCAAACTGTCTGGCGGTGGCAGCCATACACCAACACCGGTAAAAAGAAGTAACCGTCCTGCCACAGTTGCCAAACTGCCTAATCGCGGTCCTGCGACGAAAAAAGTTGCGGTCAATTCACACGCAGAAGCCCCATCGGCACAACCGCGCAAAGTTGCGTCAGGCGGTGGCGGTGATGAGTGGGAAGAATTCTAAATCGTCGCATAAAGGCGCCATCCGGTAATCGGGTGGCGCCTTCAATGTTTTAAAATCGAGCTTATCTGTCTAGTTTCGATCAGATCGAACAAAATCCTTAAAAGAGAGAGTGTTGTCGAGTTTTGTAGGGGTGTTGAATCCTAAATCAAACATAAAGAACAGCAACACTCATACCCCATAGTAACAATCCAATCATCAAACAAAGCAGAATTACTCAATCTAGCTGAAGAACTTCTGGATGTCTCAAAAGCCAATAAGATAGCAGATGTACCCAAAGACATAATCGTTATCAGGAACTGACTCAGTTGATTCAATCAAACTGCCGTTATTATTTGGCATTAATTTCAGCCAATTTCTACTGATCTATTAAAATACCGCCTGACTGGTGATGTTACGATTCTTTAAAGAAACCTTAATCTACGGGACTCTTGAGCGATTTATCCCGGATATTGCATGAGTTCGCACGATGATCACGCATGTCTCGCGTCAATTACCTTGGCCGCTTTGGCGACAATTATGATAGCCGGTTGAGTTTGTTGGTTACTTCATGATTTTTTCTGGTTTTTCCTCCTATAACTTTCACTGTCTATTTCGATGATGGTTGCGTGATGGATGATCCGATCGATGGCGGCAACGGTCATCATGGTGTCAGGGAAGATTTGATCCCACTGGCTAAAAGGCTGGTTAAGTGACTTCAACCGAGGAAGTTAGCATTAAGAAAGCTCTGATTAAGTTAATTACAGTCATGGTTCGACAAGCTTGTATGGTGTTTCTGGCTCCTTCTTGAGAGACTGGAAGGAGCTGGGGTGGAGGGAACATCGACAAGCCTCTGCCGTGCAGCGGACAGACTCAGTGAGAACTCTCCCACCCACACCCCGAACGTCGATGAAGAATCTAGCGGCTGTGTATTGACCGCCGATTTGAACGCAAGCTAACGTAGGTGTGTGCCACCCCAGCGTTGTTACTTTACTTCTGGAGGCTACTATCATGCAAACTTTTCCGAACATAGGTGTGGATGTTGCCAAAGACGCAGTCGTTGTGGCTTGCGCCGCGCAAAGTTTTTCTACTCATAGTGTTACAAACCAGCGCACTCCTTTGCTGGCATGGCTGAAATCTCTGCCCACAGGCAGCCGCATCGGCCTGGAATCCACGGGTGGCTATCACGAATTGCTGGCCGATCTGGCACACGCGCAAGGCCATGTCGTATTCCTGCTCAATCCGTTGGATACCAAGCACTATGCCCGCGCCATGGGTAACCGTGCCAAAACAGACCGGGTGGATACCGAACTCAAAGCTGTCTCGAACAAGCTTGATGCCCTGATTGCCAAGATCGATTCCACCATGACCGCGATTGCGGCGCATTCCCCGCAACACAAGGAAGCGCAACAGCGTTTGCAAACCATTGCAGGTGTCGGCCCCGTGGTGGGCATGGCGCTGACCAATACGTTAGAGCGCGTGCCTTTCCGCAATGCAGATGCATTCGTCGCATTCACGGGTTCGACCCGAGAGCCAACGACTCCGGCAATAAGATAGGCCGCAGGCGCCTATCCAAACGCGGCCCCGCCGAGTTGCGTCGCTTGCTGTTTAACGCTGCAATGGCCGCCGCCAAATCCAAAGCTTGGAAGCCTATCTATGAGCATTACCGCGCCCATGGCTGGAGTACTACCGCAGCACTGGTAATCATCGCCCGCAAAATCGCCCGCGCAGCCTGGTCTATTCATCATTACCATTCAACTTTCGACCCGGAAAGGATTACAAAAAATGCTTGACGCGAACCATAGAATCTCACCACGAACGTAATCAATATATTACCGTTCGTCCTGAGCCTGCCGAAGGACTTGATCAGAGCTTCCTTAAGGCGATACTGCCACTAAACCAGCGATACTAGCAAACGTTTCCACAAACCCATTTTGCAGGAATTCTACCAAGTAACATTCTGTGAAAAACGCTACCGTAACTTGGAGTCCTCACAAATGGAAATGGATAGACACCTGATTATTATGATGAAAGTACGCATCAAGGCAAATCAGCAACGGTAAATTTCTTATGAAGACTTTGCTCAGCAGGAAACAAATCTGGAATACTAAAAACCTAAGCCGAATCTGGTCATATAGCTACCGGATTAAGTGGGTATCTGCACGATCAGGCCGGAACTATCACAATTCAATATGCTAAGAACACTTCCCGATTGCCGGGAAGTGTTCTTGTGTGATGATTTAGAACTCTTCCCACTCATCACCGCCACCGCCTGACGCAACTTTGCGCGGTTGTGCCGATGATGTGGATTCAGAGTTAGAACTTACCGCAGCTTTTTTCGTCGCAGGACCGCGATTAGGCAGTTTGGCAACTGTGGCAGGACGGTTACTTCTTTTTACCGGTGTTGGTGTATGGCTGCTACCGCCAGACAGTTTAAAGGTACTGACTGCTTGAGTGAGCGTTTGTGCTTGTTCCTGCATGGATTCTGCCGCAGCTGCCGCTTCTTCCACCAATGCCGCGTTTTGTTGCGTGACTTCGTCCATCTGAGTGACGGCTTGATTGACTTGTTCAATACCCGAACTTTGTTCCTGCGATGCGGCAGAGATTTCAGCCATGATATCGGTCACACGTTTGACAGCACTGACGATTTCATCCATGGTCGAGCCTGCTTCATCAACGAGGCGCGTACCATCTTCCACTTTACTGACTGAATCGCTGATCAGTTCCTGATCTCTTTCGCCGCAGCGGCTGAGCGTTGCGCCAGTGTACGCACTTCGGTTGCTACCACCGCAAAACCACGTCCTTGTTCACCGGCACGGGCCGCTTCTACCGCAGCATTTAATGCCAGAATGTTGGTCTGAAAGGCAATGCCGTCAATGACGCTGATAATGTCGACAATCTTCTTGGAGCTTTCATTGATCGAGCTCATGGTTTGTACCACTTGTCCCACTACCGCACCGCCTTTCACCGCTACTTCCGATGCACCCGCTGCCAGTTGATTGGCTTGGCGCGCATTGTCTGCATTTTGTCTTACGGTGGAAGTCAGCTCTTCCATCGAAGATGCGGTTTCTTCCAGGCTGGACGCTTGTTCTTCCGTACGTTGGCTCAAATCAGAATTACCGGAAGCAATTTCACTCGATGCAGTTGTGATAGAGTCTGTGCCCGTTCGTACTTTACCCACCAGATCTGCCAGGTTGTCATTCATTGTTCTCAGTGCTTGCAGCAGGCGGCCAGTCTCGTTGGTTGAGTTGGCCTCAATGCGGCTGGTCAGATCACCCGCTGCGACCGCATTCGCCACCGTAATGGCTTCATTCAATGGGCCAACAATGGCGCGTATTAACAAAAAGCCGATAATCGCCGCAAAAAATATGCCTAGTGCAATAATAGTAATGCTGGTCATAAAGATACTTTTGTAGTCATTTTGTGCCGCCGCATATTCTTTTGCGCTCTCGTCACGCTGTAGTTCAAGTAATTTGAACAAGGTTGCGTGTGCCGCATCAAATTTGGGTGTTGCTGATAGGGCATTTGCAATAGCTGCGTCATAATCCCCGGCAGCAGCCAAAGTCATTGTATGATTGCGTGGCTCGACATATGCTTTCCATTGTTGATTAAAATTCTCCACCAGGGTCGCTTCTTCAGGTGTTAGATTAGTGGCTGTGTACTTCTGCCAAGTTGAAGCAATCTCAGCATCCCGCTGATTAGTCATAGCTTGCCGCTCTTTTACTATTTCAGGATTTCTGCCATAAGCAGACATCACCGCATTTAGGCGTGCACGATGCATACGATCCAGAATTAAACCCAAATCTCCTAAAGGAACGGCACGATCCTCATAAACACCTCTGAAAGAATCGTTGGTCTGATTAAGGCCATATATGCCCAGACTTCCTACACCAATCAATAAAATCGACAGCATGCCAATCACTAATACCAGCCGCGACTTAATCGTCATATTATTAAACATTAGAATCTCCTTTAAACCTTGATATAAAAAACAACCATTCTCATTAATTTATACTTTGCTCAATCAAACCCATATCACTGCTGCTCATTAGCTTCTCGATATCAATTAATATCAGCATGCGTTCTTCGACTGTCCCAAGACCCATGATATATTCCGTATCAATGACCGAACCGAATTCCGGTGTCGGACGCATCTGTTCGGCTTCCAGAGTCAGCACGTCGGATACTCCATCCACCACGATCCCCATGACGCGACCGGCCACATTTAAAATAATGACCACGGTAAATTGATCATAATCCGCATTACCTAGCTTGAATTTGATCCGCATATCGATAATCGGCACGATGATCCCGCGCAGATTGACGACTCCCTTGATAAACTCAGGCGCATTGGCAATTTGGGTGACGGAGTCATACCCGCGAATTTCTTGCACCTTAAGTATTTCTATCCCATATTCTTCACCGCTCAGGCGAAAGGTCAGAAATTCGTTGGCCATATGACTGGTAACCGGGTCGGATGACTCGGTAACTATATTTGCTGCCTGCTCCTGCATCATGATTTATGCTCCTCTGGTTTGCTTCTGAAACTTATGATCGTGATCTTCCGGTATCAAGACCCATCTTTTTGAATACCTTTATCGCTGCGTTATTTATTCTGGCCTCATGCATTAATTAAGCTATTAAGCTGAAGTAAGCATTAACGGGGAAAATATAAATATATTTTGTCGGGGTGTTCTCTTTATCAATTTAGAAATCACGAACTGTAGTTGTAGGAAAAATCCTGGGTATATTTTATAAATATATATAAAACAGTAAGTTATATCTGTGTGTGGAGGTGTAAATCATTGCGGAAAGATTAGAGTTACAATTAATCTCTTCCAATTAAATAAAATCTCACTATTAGTCAGTCAGTTTAAGAAACGAGGATACAAACGTGCCAGTTTGCGACGAGCATCCTGAGAGGTGAAGCGCCAATTGACGGGAGCAGCTTTGGCATTGCGGGCATTGATATTTGCTTCTATCTCACGGCGTAGATGATCTTTGTCTGGAATGCGTTGTGTCAGACACATGTTGGACAATACAGCCAGCTCGATTTCGGCAATGTTCAACCAACTGCCGTGCTGGGGGGAAGTGGTCCAATAGACCCGGACACTCGAGTTAAGAAAAAATAATCTTAATTGGAGGAAGAATTGGAAACGAGGAAACAATATACAAAGGAATTCAAACTGGATGCAATCAGTCTGGTTGTGGATCAGGGATTGACGATAGCAGAAGCGGCCAGGAGCCTGGAAATCAGGGCTAACATGCTTGGGCGATGGATCAAGGAGAACGAGGCGGATAATAATGGCCAGGCATTCCGGGGTAATGGGAAACTGACGCCGGATCAGGAAGAAATTCGGCGACTTAAGATAGAAAACAAACAATTAAAGCTTGAGCGACAAATATTAAAGGAGGAGGCGGTCTTCTTTGGTGCCGGCTATTGGGTGTCAGTCGCAGTACTTACTATGACTATGAACAACGCCGTCGCAATTACCCGGATGATTTGTACCACAAGCAACTGCTTGATGCTGTGCAGGATATTGCAAGATAAAGTGATTACACCTATGCAGTCGCCGAATGAAACAAGCACTAAATGCCTTAGGCTATTCGATTAGCCGCTGGAAGACGAGAAAACTAATGCGTGAGGCTTTCGTCACTGTCAGGCATCGGAAGAAATACAAGGTGACGACAGACAGCAATCACCAGTTGCCGGTATTTGAAAACCAATTGAATCGGCAATTTACTGTTGCCAAACCGGATCAAGTTTATGTTTGCGATATCACATACATCTGGACACAGGAAGGCTGGCTGTATCTGGCAATCGTAATAGACTTGTTTTCCAGAAAAGTGGTCGGTTGGAGCATGAGCTCACGGATGAAAGCAACACTGGTTTGTGATGCATTGCGAATGGCTATCTGGTTGCGTCGGCCACCGCCTGGCCTGATCGTGCAGCAGGACTCGCGGGTCGCAGTATGCCGGCAAAGTATACCGCAATCTACTGAAAGCATATGGTTATATTGGTAGCATGAGTCGTCTGGGAAATTGTTGGGATAATGCAGTTGCGGAAAGCTTCTTTGGCAGCCTCAAGCAGGAACGCTGCCAATGACGGCATTACCAAACCCGCTATGAAGCAGAAGCAGCAAAAACGATGAAAGTTGCTTAACTGAGGTGTCCGGTTTTACTTGACCAGGTCATCCACTGCCGCTCCCATTATTCACGACTAAGGTACCGGCGGTCGTCTAGAGCAGGGATGCGAAAGAAAGTATTAAGATGACTAAGCATGCGCAAGAAATTCGTATTGGTGCGGATATAATAGAAGTAGAATTCATAGATCTAAGTAACATTCCATTATCAAAAGGATAAATAACGGATGGGGTGTAGAAAAAATTAATGCAGTCATGTTCGATTGAGTCAACTATGACTATGTGATAGCCGGAAAAACTGGTGATAGCAGAAAATACTTTTTAGATAGGGGAAAATATGCTATTTATTACTGAATGCTGCGATGAGTTAAAGTATTAAAATATAGGGTAAGGGAAAACAGAAAGTAATTGAAGATATTTTGAATGTAATAAATTTAGATTTATTTGAGCAAAAAGTTTATGAAAATAAAATAACCATCAAGTGATAAAAGAATGAAAAATAAGAAAGATGAAGGCGGCAATGAGTGTTTGGTGTCGCCCTGTGGTAGGGAAGATGTGCTAGGTTTTGACAGGGTTTTCATACCAATCATATCGTTGCTTCATCTTGACTAACATTCAGAAAGGATAGATTTATGTTTACTTTGAAGTGTGCAGTAAGAAAAGGATTTCTTGTTCTTGCCGTTTTGTTATTTCTGTCTCTAGTTAATCAGGCACAAGCGAATCCCCGCTATTCTTCCATTGTAATTGATGCAGATACAGGTGCGGTACTGCACGAATCCAATGCTGATGCTAGCCGTTATCCAGCCTCTCTGACTAAGATGATGACGCTTTATATGCTGTTCGAAGCGATTGAACAACGCAAGATGACGTTGGATACGCGGATGCAGGTATCGGCGCATGCGGCATCCATGCCGCAAACGAATATCGGTTTGCGCATGGGAGATAGTATCAGTGTGCGTGAGGCGATTCCGGCACTGATTGTACGTTCTGCCAACGATGTGGCGGCAGTGGTGGCCGAGGCGCTGGGCAGTAGCGAAGCAAATTTTGGCCGCATGATGACTGATAAGGCACGCAAGCTGGGTATGCATTCCACCACCTTCCGCAATGCTTCCGGTTTGCCGAATGGTGAGCAAAAGACTACAGCACGAGACTTGGTAACCTTGTCGACACGATTAATGAAGGATTTTTCAAAACACTATCATTATTTTCGACTCAGTCATTCAGCTACAAGGGTACCACCTATAACAGCCATAACCGTATGGTGCGTAATACTCCAGGAGTGGATGGCTTGAAAACTGGTTTTATTCGCGCTTCTGGATTCAATGTGGCTACTTCCTCTCGGCGCGGTGACCGTCGTGTGATCGCAGTGGTAATGGGCGGACAAACCGCTGCCGCGCGTGATCAGCATATGGCACAATTGCTTGATCGCAGTTTTAACCAGGGGCACACGACCCAGCGGTTGGCCAGCAATACCAGTAATACCCGCGCTGTGCCGGTTGCAGCTTTGAAGACTAGTACTTCGACTCCTGTACCTAAACCATCTCCCGTACTGGAAAAGATATCTGTCCCCGTCGTGACACGACCGATTGTACAACCGGCGGTCAATGCGCGACCGCAAAAAGTTGCGATGCTGGAGAATGACACTTGGGCCGTGCAGATAGGTTCTTATCATGAGCCCGGCCGGGCTCATGCCCAGGCCCAAGCCGCTGCTCGTTGGGTACCAGGAGAGGTGATGGTCACTGAGGTGGAAATCAGTAACCGCAAGTTGTATCGGGCGAGGCTAGTGGGTTTGCACGAAAGCCAAGCACGCACAGCCTGCCAGAATCTCGCCCGGCAGGGGATGGGATGCTTGGTGGTGCGATCATAGGGTTGAGCATAACAAGCAGTATTTGTCATTTCTGATACCGGTTTGAAAGAGCTAATAGTTGCAAACTAGGACAAATGATTTACATAAATAGAACAGACCCCTATTTATTTTCCAACTATTTTTTACTATTTTAACAATCAACTTTATCAAACGGATCTGACTGGTGGAAATCTCCAACCATTTGGTGCGCCACTGCGCAGAGGCAGCGGAAGTGTTGGCGAGAGTTATGTTTCCAGTTCGCAAATGATTTTCTAGCTTACCGGGGAAATGTGGTGATTACCGATGAGGGTAATTACAACATGTATCCCATATTCTGGGATAGTTCTATCGGCGCATTCAGTACTAGTGCTAGTGTCATCAGCACATTTCCGAATCAGCCGGAAGGCGGAGTTTTCCTTACTTCAGCTATCCTCACTCCGGTGACATAGCCCGAAACCTATGCAATGTTGCTGGTTGGATTGGGTATATCGGGTTTTGTAGTGCGTTGCCGTAAGATTTCTTTAGTACATACTAAATCACAGAGTATCTTATGCTTCTCTGTGGGTAACTAATCCATTAATCACGGGTCAGAGCGCCAAGGCGCAATGTCGTGTTCAGTAATGAGGCTGTGTTTTCTGATGCGGACATCATCAAATTCAGCTTGTTCAAGCGCATTAATCCGATAAGTACCCGAAGCAACTTGGATTTTGATGTGTCCGTCCGCAACGGCGATATGGCTATTACCATCTTTTTGCATTTGGATACTGAAGCGGGTTCCGGTGTTTTTAATGATAGCATTGCCGACCTTGACTTCAAGCTGGTTAGTAGCATTTTTCTTGATGTCAAAATAAACACTTCCCTTGAACAATTCGACTTGCACTGGCTGACTTTCTTTTACAGCCACAAAGCTGCGCATATCAAGTGTCATGTCGATATCGGATGCTATTGCTGCGGCAAGCGGCGCTTCCGATTTTGTTTCATAAAACCGGACACTATGCGGTTTGCCAAAATACCAAGTCATCATGCCCAGAAAAACACAAACGCCCATAATTGCGCAGTGCAGCGAAAAACGCTGCCAACTGAAAACAAAAGTAAAGGGTTGTATAACGGGTGGTTCAGGTTTTTGCATCGGAGTTCAACGAAGTAAAGGTCGAAAGTGGAATTATATACTGATAGCAAATTTCTTTTAGCTTGAAATGCATAACTGATTTCCGATAGGCATTTTGTATGAATGTACCAACTAAATCAAAGCTAGTTCAATTTAACTCGCAAGTATTCTTGAGGGATTTTTGGTTACTTTGTCTAGATGAAATGACTTGATACTGTATCCATTTGCTCAGACGCTTATTACCCGAAAAAAATTTTACGGCCGACTTACGATGCTAATCATGACGATACTTTGGTTGCAGTTGTATTATCGAATTTTCTTGGATAGGGGCGTTACCGCGCGCAAAGATCTTAGCTATTCTACACACGCTATAAATTATTTAGCTGGTAACCGTAATGCCCGACGCAAACGTTGTTTAGTTGATTTGATCTGATCAAAAGCCAAGCCGCTACTGCCTTCTCCACGGCCAGTTTGTTTTTTTACACCGAGCCAGCAATATACCCGTCCATTATTCCAGCGTGTACGTTGATAGGCCTGCGTCACTTGTATGCCTGCTCGTGGTACTTCTTCTTCATGTAAAAAATAAGGTTGCGGAGGTTGCTCATTTAGACCCTGCCTTAATAATACCGTACGCGGTTTTATTTTCTCAGGTGGATTAGGGTCGCCGAGGATTATGCGCGGCATGGAAGCACGTTGCAATTGAATTTCATGATTGTTATGGTCGAGATGGATGGGAATCATGGGGATCCAATTTTCCGGCACACCTTGCATCAATTGATAACGAATGGCCGCGCTCGGTTCGGGAATTTCCGGGACTACCAAGCCACCTTCAATTTCACTATCCAAGATACTCTCCAGGCGATTAAATAGCTCACGGCCCGCTTCACTGCCTGGTTTGCTGCGCCCTGTAGCTAGAGGAATATTTTTTTCGATTCCCCAAACCGTGTTGGCAACTTCATCACGAATGAAACGCAAATCGTCGATTGGTTTTCCTTCCTGAATTTTTGATACGGTAGGCAATAACACCAAGGAAGTGTCGGCGTGAACAATATCGCTACCCTTAACAGAGAGATTGTACATGGCCCAACGCTGCCAATTCTCATCACTGCCAGACCCAGATGCCGTTACCCAAATTCTTTCACCAAAGACATTGGTAACCGCGAGACCTTTGACCGTGGCAATGCTACCAACTGGAAGCTGGAAGGGTACCAGGAACCAATCATTCGCGTAGATCAAACCGAACTCCATTAACAGGAGTTTATTGATGTCGGTTGTATCCGGTTTGATGTCGCCAAAATTGGTTTTACCTTCTTCAAACGTCCACCAGCGCGTGTTCGGCATGCCCTCAAACTGAATAGCTGTGTGGAGGAAGGACATTGTGATACTGCCTGCCACATCGCTTTCCCCGGTATTTTCGGTATTGTTCATACCATCGCTGTAGTCACTTAAGCTGTTGTGTGAAGGATCTATGTCCAAGTTATACCAATCCAGCCGACCCTGATAATATTCCTCTGCAACCATTACTTTTTCAGCATTCTCTTGAGGCGCAGATACCGCAAATTGGTATTCCATTTGTTGTGCCAGCCAAGCATCGTTTTGCTCTTTACCTGGCTGATAAAATAATTTTTCATACCACTGTACGAATTTGTTTGCGAGCCCATCGATAATTGCTTTATCGCCCTCGTTAGCCAAAGTAATATCGTCATAAGCATGATTTTGGGTATCGGCTATCAAATAAAAATATAAATTGGCACCATCCATGGCACGATTGGCCATGGCGGAGAAACTTTGCCACACAGCCGGGTGCGCAGTTAGAAAGGCATCGCTACGGCTGGCGAGATCGGGTTCCGCAATTCTATAGTTTTCGTGTTGAATATATTGTGGCTTTAACGCTGACAAGCCTGCAGATTGTAAATACTTCAACCACTGCCGCCCCATCAGTAAACGGATATCCAAAGAGAGGATGTGCTGTTGGCCGACGAACGGTAACGGCCGTTGTTCTACGATCGCTTCAAGAGGGGCTGACTTGTCAAAATCCTTTACTGTTGCATTGCCTGGCTGATACTTTGTCAGCTCAGTCGTTGCCATATGCACTTTGGCAAATATCGGCGATCCCGCATCATCGCCTTTAAATTCACCAGTTTGCCATTGTTTACCTAACATCCATAAGGGGTCACGTACTTCAGCACGCAGTGCGCGCAGAAAGTTTTTGGTTCGGGGCCGTCCTTCCAATCGATTCCACATGACAACAGTGGGCAACAAAATTTTGCGATCTAGAATCGCCTGGATATTTTCAATGGCAATAAAATCGTTCATGGTTAACCCTCTACTTTAGATTTAAATTGCACGGCGTTATTAAAGGCTAGATCAAGCGTCATCATGATTGGATAGCGTGTCACTGAAGACACCACGGCAGGCAGGAAGCGCGAATATTCAGTTTCATTCCAATGCGCCGGTTCAATAGCCCGCTTATGCGCCATATCCAGTGTTTCATGCAAAGTGTCTACCAGGTCTTGCCACTGCCAATGACCGGTAAAGTTTGCTGGTAGTGCCAAGAGCAAAGATTGAGGTGCTTCACAGTTGGGGCGGTCGTAATGGAACGTCAGACCGGTTGTTTCCTGAGTTGTGGGAATGACTTCAGTCCATTCATCAAGCAGTAAACCGCAAATCGCCGCAGTCTGATCAAATGCATCAACATAATGCGCGGTATAGAGCAGTTTATCCTCTTCGATTAAAAATGGTTCTAAAGTAACCGGATGCTTGTCAGGAAATTCCAAAGCTAGCCAATGATCATCAGTCCGATAGGGAAACTGTAATGGTGTTAAGCTCAAACTGACATTATTCAGCGCTTCACCAAACTGGGTAACACTTTCCCAACGTTGTAATTTCTCTCGTACGCGCGCAACGCCATATAGCCAGTTGTCTTCAGGAAAATCTACGTCGAGATCATTTTTCTGATAGGTTAACAACTGATCGCGGTTGTCATAACTTTGTTGCCATTCACTGCCGTGTGTTGTTGTCAGAGTAAACTCGGGCAGGATAACAAAGTCTTCACTGGTTAATTGCCGGATCGCTTGAGTCAGCTCGTCTATGCGCTTATCGGCAGTAGCCGCTGCAGCACCGGTGATGAGATCATTGGCCGCCACTAATCGCTCATCGATATCTGCTGCCAAGCCTTTAACCTTGGTATGCAATGTTTGCGCAAAACTAACGATGGTTTTCTTATTATCGGCAAGATCCAATTTTTGCGTGTCATGCAGCGCAATATCGGTTTCCTTGGCGAGCAATGACAAATAAAGTGCGCCGACTTGCTTAGCGGTACTTAACAGATTCTCAAGATCCAATAAGCTGTTTTGGAAATTGGTTTTATGTGTTGTGATCAGCGTCGTAAGTAATTCATTGGGGTCGTTCGATGCCGGAATAGCAACCGATTCCGTTAGAATCAATAATGCAGCTTCCATTAGATACTGCATCTTATTTTCATCGGGTGTGGCCGGATCCAGTGTGCCATAATCCGTTATCCGTTGCTCAAATTCCAGCAATGTCGTGTGCCATCGCTCGATAGTGCGCTGTAAATTTTCCAGTAAGGCGGTGAATTGCGTGCGCCGCCAATCGAATACAAAGCCGGATGCGGCACTGGCGAAACCGAATTGATTTAACGCATTGGCAACAAGTAAATAGCTATTGATCATTTCATCGAGGTGATTGATCGCGTTGCTGGCCACAACGCTTTCATCCGGATCATCCAACCAGGTATCCATTTGCGTACTTAGATTATTTAACCCAGTTTGCTGTATCAGCAATAAATCACGCACTGAGGTGACTTTCGCTTCGCGTATATTGGCGGCACTGTCTTCTTGATGGGATGCTTCATTCGGCAACTTAACGTCAGTGATTTTAAGCGGACGCGATTGGGTTATTAATGCTTTTAGATCGTGCAGCATAGGCATTACTTCGAAGAATGAATATTTCCCCGCTTGTTTGCCGCGGTATTGGATCGTAATATCACTATCAATACGGACGCCGGGAATATTATAAACGTGTGCTAAAATGCGATCATCCAGCGCCGTCATTTGTTGTTGATCGTTATTGATCATGTACAACAAGTCGATGGCCAGTAAGCCAAGATCCTGTCCGGTAACCATCTGTTGTTCCTGTTGCGCAGTTCCTTGATTGTAATAGTCGGCGATACAGAAGATGTCATTCATCGCCGGAAGCAGTTGCGTCAACCATTGATTAACAGCTGGTTCGGCTTTTGCCCGCGGGGTGGAATTAACGATATCACTGGGATCCAAACCTGCGCGTAAATGCAAACCGACACGATGGGTTAAGACTATGCCACTACGTGGTGTCTGCACTACTTCCGGTACGGGTGGGAAATGTCCTTTGCTGTACGCATCCAGTGTTCCTGCCGCACGATCATAATTACCTTGGACCACTTGATATACACTTTCCGCCATAGCGAGATCGGCTACGGCATCATTGATATTCATGATACGTTGCACTTCACGATTAATCGCATCCAATTTATTCTGTTCTGTGATATTGGGCAGTTGAGCAATGCCAAAGGGGTAGTTTTGATTGGCGCCGGATTGCGCTTGTACGTGTTCAACCAATGCCAAACCATCGACTACGTTGCGCGCCTCAACCGCGCTAATGGGCTCATCGCTGGAGCTCTTGGTCGTTGATAAACGATCACCGGCTAATGGAAATTGCTTGCGTAGCTCGAAAATAATGCTATCCAGGAATAGATTGTCTGCATCGTGAAGACCTCGTTCAAAGTAGTAACCCAATAGCGCCGAAAGACTTTGGCCATTTCGTATTCCTTCGAGCACATTCATGGCGAGCCGGACCCGTTCCGACGTTAGATTGATCGAAAGGCTGTCAGGATTGCCCGGTGTTGCGTTGGCTAAATAACCATTGCGCAGCACGGCTGCGGTCACAGCATGATTTAAAGAGGGTGCATGGATGAAACCGAAATTTTTGTCATCTTCGAACAGTGGCGCCTGACCGGTTTTGTTAAAAATTTTATCCAACTCTTCAGTCAGTTTGACAGGATTCAAATTTTTGTTTTCCGGTCTGACATCTTCCAACCATGCAAAGGCACCAAGATAACAACCATGATTTTCAGCAGCCTCATTATTACCCGGGCCTTCGTCTGGTGTGGTACCGGGTATCGGGTGCGTTGGTTCGGTTATTTGCTGCATGATGTCGAGTTGTACGTTTAATAATCCCAGCCACCAAGCATCCAGGCGATAGCTGCAGCAATCGATATGTTCGGCAAATATCCGCTCCAGGCGCGCTGTTGGCGTTTGCTGCAAACGTTCTAGGGCGCTAATTTGCGTATTCAAGTAGGGGTTGCGCAGTGTAAGTATCTGCGGAATGAAGTCGCCTATTTGCAATTGCGCATTGTTTGTGATGGCGGGTTCAGCTTTGTATAGGTATTGCCAGGGACTGCCTTTATCCTCTTCAATCTCCTGGATGTGCATAAACTTCGGCTGGCGTTTTGCCAGTGAGAATTGTTGTTGATCCAGCATGTTGGCTTCCAAGTGCAAACGCAGACTGGTATCGAGATAGGAGAGATCCAGAGCATGGCGCAGCATTAAGTAGAGCAAGGCAGTTGGTGGCCGATCATCGATGAAACCTTGTTGCAAGCGCAATGTGTTGTGAGAATTGCGTGCCGCAGTGGCTAGCCACGCGATGTAGTTCGATCCATCGCTGTGATAGGGGCGTACCGGATTAAATTCCGACAGCGCTTGATCATCAATCAACGGACCTTTCAATAAGTTGGCAGCCAGGGTAAAAAATTTATTGAGAATTTCGGGGATATTTTTGTTTTCCTGGGCCGAATAACCCAGTTGCGCCAGAAGATTCAGACCACTTTGTGTATAGACCATTGATGCAATCGCGGCATAAATCGCGCTATTGATGCCGGATGTTTTATAACGGTTATACAGTTGTTCAGCACTTTCAGCATAGCGTTGATAAAACTCAATCGACGCCGGATGTAACCCGACAATATCCAATAAGGCTTGTTGCGGATCAGTTTGCGGTTTGCCGACGTAGGAAACTTTAGGGAGTAAAGAAACCCACCGTTCATCAACTTTTTTTATGAGGTTATAGAGCCCGGACAAAAAGGGGAAGGAACCGGAGATTTGTTGTTCTAATCTATCGTCGCTGAGAATCTTGCGATTGATCCATTCCATGCGGGAAAACGGAGTTGCCGGAAGGATGCCGTAAGGTTGTTTGCCAATACGAATCGCCGGCAGCGTGCCGCGTCCGAGCACATAACGATTGAAATAGTTGCGCGTACTGGTGATGGTTTCGTCACTAAACACCGGTTCCATCATTTGTTCCATGAAATAGCCCAAAGTACCCGGCCATAGCGCTTCGTTCATCGCTCTTGCTTCACGCTGGTCATTGGCGTAATAATGCGGCGATAATTTTAATACTTCCGGATCGATACCCAGGCTGTTTGCCAGCCACCGCCCGTCTTTCCTGGTTCGCCATCCGGCGGGATCGTCGTCACTGCCGTCATTGGCATATTGATTAAAATAATGATCATAACTCGCGTCGGCATCACTGAACCAGGTATAGCCGCTTTCCAGATCTTCAACGTTGTTTGTCGGCGCTCCCTGGGGAAGTAAACTAAACCCTTTGCGGCTACGTTGATGATGTTGAATCAATTGTTCCAGTTGCTCGCGGCTTTTATTTATATCGGCACTGAGCCTCACGCCCAGTACAAATAAGCGATCAAAACCTCGTTGTGCCTGAACGCCGTCGAGATCAATTTTGAAACCCATACCTTTGGTGACAGCTTCGTCAAAGTCTGTTACCCACTTCATCTCGTCGGGTACGACCAGCTCGTCGTCTTCCAAGCGTAATTGCTGGTCTTCCGGCGCGTCGGGATCAGGTCCGACAATGAGTTCCGAAGGTACCGGACGGCCGATATGGATCAAAGTTTGCTCTTTTCCATTAAAACCCATCACCACAAATCGTTCGGGTAGAAGCGCAACACGCGCAGGATTTGTCCAAGCTTGAAGCTGTGTATCAATATTCGCGATGACAGGCAATTCCAGGAATTCGACCCGTACATTGGTAATGGCTTCGGGTTGCACAGGTTTGACGTTCAGATTCTGCGGTTGGTAAGAGGCAATGATCTCCTGGGCGCGCCCTTCGCCCAGGTCGTTCTTTAAGGCAGTGTAAGCTGCTTCCAAGGCCACTGAATCATTGTTGGCGATGAATACGGCTTGCCAGTATTTCTGCACGATGGGTTTTTCACTATCGGGCAATGCCTGCTCAGATACGATCACTAAAATGTAATCCCCATTCGCAATAACCGGCTCAGTATCAGGATTCAGTGGTTTAAATAACTGACTTAACCAGTAGGCACGACCCGCTCCGTGACTTTTGACCAGCGATTGCCACGCGGCACGTTTTTCTGTGTCTACTCCGCCTGCTTTCCAGATATTAGTCCAGTACACGCGGGTGTTACTGATCTCGATTTCTGAGGGGATTTCTTCAAAAGTATCAATGCTGATATCATCCGGGTAAACGCGGACCCATAGCTGGTCAATATGTCCATCGCGGTTGCCGGCACTAGCAATTTGTTTAAAGCGTGTCTCGATACGCATCGGGAATAATAATATCGGATGCATATCATTCAGCTGACTGATGTTCTTGGTAGGGTCGGAGAAAACCTCAAATAGCAATTCTTGATCGATTAATGCTTGCCGGTTTTGCTTAAATTCTGCCTGTAATTTTGCAGCATTTGTACGCAGTATTTCTTGCTCGCGTAATAAGGACTGCAATTGTTCCTTGGCTTCCTCATCAGAGCGACGCTGCATAGACTCCATGCGGCGCTCCATTTTTCGCAGCTTTTCCTTGGTGACAAACCAGTCTTTGCGGCTTTGTTTTTGCTGTTGACGCGCCAGATCAATCTGTTTTTGTGTGTCTTTAAAGTTTGTCATAAGCCATGTCTGTCAGTTGATATTTCAGAATGCTGTTGAGGCATTAATGCTTAATCAGGTAACATTTCTGAAGCATGCACACCAACTAGCACTGGTGCCTGGAATAAAATATAAGCCAATTCCGCTGAATTGATATTTTCCGTCCAGTTCAATAAATGATCCTCTTGCCACTGTTCTGCCTTTTCCTGCGCAGTACCGCTTGGTGCAGCATTTGGTAAACTGCGGTTAGGTGCGCTGGCAATTTCGATAAAGTCACCGTCAGTTAGTCCAGGGACAACATCCGCCCAGGATAAATCGTTCCAGACTTGAATCGGGTCTTCGCGGTCTATATCCAAACCAAAGCGTGGTTCTCCGGGGCGCTCCTTGATAACAAAGAACCAACCCGGTTCATCATCCACTTTGTCATTACCCCGGGCTTCCTCTTCGGTTAAATCAAAGCCAAAGAAGTAAATATCCGGTTTGACTTGCGCCTCGTAGAGTGGGGTTTTTATTGGGACGCCCTCGTCAAAAATACGCTCTGTTTTTTTGTTGGGTGCGGGATTGGTATCACTGATCGGTTGCCATTTGGCTTTTTGTGCATAAATGACCGCATTTGGGTATTTTTTCAGCAGTTCGCCGCGAATTACCAGTACCAATTCTTCTTCATTCTCCAAACCTTGTTCACGATGATCATGCTCGCCCAATTTGGAGAATTTTGACCAGCGATGAATCGGAGGAATATCTTTCAGTTCTTCCCTGCGTTGTTCACTGTCTTCAGTGCGGCTCAGAAAGCTACTGACATCCCAGAATTGCCGGAAATAGGAGCCGCGTTGATCCGTCGGATATTCACGCCACAATAATTCCCGTGAAAATTCATGGTTGAGACCCACCAGGTACGATTCAATAAATGGCTGATTGGTCTTTAATAAAGTAATGGAATTCTGTTCAATAAAATTTAAGTTGGGGACAAAAAGCTCGGTAGATTTATCCACGAGCGGTTTGTACATTGGAATATCAAACTCCGGATAGGCCATGGCTTCAACAAATTTCTCTCCGATCAATTTGAGAATATGCGCCGGCAATAATATTTTACCCAACGTCCATTTCGGGATAGTTGTGGCAGGATTCAGTGCTACTAGCGTGTTTGTTGCCAATAGGGCTACGTTAATCGGTATCGAAACGGGAGTGACACCGGCTTGTAATCCATTCTGCAAAACCGTGTAAGAGTCTTTCAGTGCTGTTTTAAATCGTCCGGATTGAATATTGTCAATTGTACCCACGGTAGCGGGTTGCGGCGGATTTGCCGGATCCAATGCCAATAGATTGAGTTCTGGAGTTAAAACAAAGTCATTGCTTGGCGGCATGGCGTCAACCGCAACTGGTATTTGATTGGTTTCGGCAACCGAATCGGCTTGGTTGGCTTGTGTAATTAACCGCCGGGCGGTGCGATAAGCCCAAATTAATCCCGCGCTGACCAGTATCGCAACAACTCCAATTCCTGGGTTTGCTCCAGTAACAAGTAGGAAAATAACCAATAACAGAATAAGAAACAGCAATAGATTAAGGATAAAAGGATATTGCTTGAGTAAGTTCAGAAGCCAATCCGGAACACCATCGGGTTGTGCATCCTCGGCCAGTTTATCGAATGTTGGTAGTGACTCGGGAACAACATGGGGTGGTGCTGCAGTAACGATGCCTTCATTCACCCGGCTAATTAAGTTGTTGGAGTGGATGCGCTTATCAAAGGAAGAAAGCTTTTGTAAACGGCCGTTTGGACGCAGCATGCGTCGCAAGGAAGCGGACGTGAGTGCGGGCGTTACCGGACTTTGTTTAATCTGGTGAAAGACGGTCATGCCTTGGCTGATGACGCGTTTTTGCACCGGCGCAGTCATAAATAGAATTTTGTCATGACTGATTTGTTGCAGCGGTAGAACCTGCTTTTGATACCAGCTATTGGCAGTGATTTGGGCGAGTTGGGCCAAGCGGATTTGCCGGTTGGCCTCTAGTACATCACCTACTTGATCCCAGGCCGCATCCATATATTCTTCCTGATTGGCGATGATAACATCGGTGCCAAAACCCGCAGCACTGCGCCAGCGGGGATCGAGATTCAGTTCGTGTAGCCAGTTATCATTGTTCGGTGAATCGCTGCCATCCGCTTCTTTCAGCACGCGATTTCTTAGCGCATGCCAGCGGCCATAAATCGGTGGTGTGATAAGCGGATCGGGATCAGTCTGCATTTCAGCAGGCAGATTAGTATTTTGGTTGGCTGCATCTGCGGATAGCCGCGCATAATCATCGGCAAGGTTTAAGAATGCGGCCAGTTCTTGTTGGAAGATATGTGGATATGGCTGGTCCCAGTTTTCCCACTTGGCAATTTCTTGCTTGGCTTCATTGCTAAGTGGTGCGAGCAGGGCACCACTCAGTTTCAAAACACCCTCGAGATCCGGATTCTGAATTCCGCTGATATTGGAACCTGGATTTTGTACATCCATATCACGGCGGCCGACGCGGCTATCCGCCGGTTTCGGTTCGAGCAGTCGAACCAGATATTCGAAATCGCCTTGCGAGCCGGTGCGGAAGAACCAGCGGTAATAAATAGGAAATTGCGTCGGTGCCGGACGGCCTTCGCCCCAAGCTGAGAACGTCGCATGCGGGGCGTCATCGGGATTCATTCCCAAACCTGCCAAACGGCCGGTTTCAAAGGCCGGAATCAGGAAGGCATGATAACGCTCGTTGGGTGCCAGTTTGCGGGGACAGACGATACGCGAATAGGCTTCATCCGGATTCTGAGCGAGCAAGTTCTGAAATTGTGCCAACACGCTGTCCATGTTGGGTGCTTGCGGCGCATCCTGATTGCCAGCAATGTTTTTATTCACATGCACGTGCGCCCAAGCCCATAATTCTTCGGCTTTGGGGAATACTGATTCCAGCGCGTCGGGTTTAATCTCAATAAAAGGCAGCGGCTTGCCTGAGATATTGCCGCCATCGGAAAATTCAGCCTCGGTTAATACGATCAGTGTAACCCACGGCCGTAATCGCGATCCCGACGGTGTAGCGGGCGTATAACGCCAAGGAAAATCTTCATCATAAAATTCGATATGGCAGAGATAGTTCGGCTCGAAATTGGTAATCCAGTTCAGTGGCTCGGTCTTGATAATCGCTCTGGATTCAATGCCGATAATATCGCCAGGCCCATAAAGCGCGACATTTTTTACTACCGGGGCGGTGATATCACCGCCTTCTCCGCCGCTGCCTTTGATATTCAGACTTACCGCAACGCTGGCACGCGTCTTGACCGAAGCATCCATATCCGCTGTTTGGATATTATTGGCGATGCCTTGCCGTAACCACGGTAAAAAAGTGTAAGTACCGATAGCCATTATGCAGCCTCCCGCAGTGAGACAGCTTCGGCGCTGGGAATCACATGAAGACTGTCTTGCAATTCAGGGGATTTGCTCACTTGTGTTCGCAAGAAATCTTGCGCTTGTGCATGGGATGCAAAGAAAGCCTGTTCGTTATGCGGACTATTATTCATTGTGGAAGC
Source organism: Nitrosomonas sp. (assembly GCA_016708955.1). GTDB lineage: Bacteria > Pseudomonadota > Gammaproteobacteria > Burkholderiales > Nitrosomonadaceae > Nitrosomonas. Next base: position 5,538 of record JADJES010000013.1, on the reverse strand, counting down.
GACCACGTAACCGGCTTCTTTCACGACAATTTTCTGATCGATAGGCGCTTTCTGTGTTTTATAATTTGCCGAAAGTGCTGATTTGGAAGCGGCGTTACGGCCTAAGAAGTGGTTGAAGAACTCAGCGCTGATGGCAACAAAACGGACGAGCAACGAAATGAAATTGTTGTCGATAATATTCTGCTCATAGCGCACCACGCGTTTGACAGCTGCGGGTGATTTTAGCTGTTGATTGCTGACCGACAGTTCGATACCGGCATTTTGTTTTTCATAGGCAGGGGCACTCAGTTTGTTGGCGTCGCTCAGATTTTTATATTGCGCAGTTGCAAACTGTTCTTTGGTATCCGCGACCTTGGCCAAGCTGGTGTCGATCACTTCAACGGTCAATCGTTTTGCGTCTTTGGGTTTCTGATTGCCGAGTTTGTCGAGATCCAGATCAAGCGGGATGGCTCGTTGATTGACACGCAGTACGCCAACCGGATGCAGTATCAGCGCGTCACCGCTTTCGATTTTCCGCAATGACACCAGCAATTGGTTGGATGCCGGCACTTCGGCAGTCCAGTTATCCAGCTTTTCAAATTCAGCCGTGATGAGCGGCATGATGTCGATTGCCGGCAATGTGGTGTTTTCGTCTTCTCCCCAAGTGTGACTGAAAGGTACATCAATATCCCAAAATAATACCGAGATGGATCCTTCGCCTTCGATATGCCACGGCGACGTGCCTTCCAATTCACCGCGCATGCGCACGCTGAACAGTCCTATACCAAACACCTTAACGTCGAAGGATGCAGAAATGGTGATGATGAAGTAAAAGGGGGAAAACTGAAACAACGCATCAAACCCGACATGGCCGGAAATATTAAATGCACTTAGGCCAAAATAAACCTCAACATTAGCACCGAACTGTACGGTATTGGATGTCACCGCAAAATAGCCTTCCACCCGGATTCGAGCAAAAGATTCATTCAGGATACTGATTGCGATTCTATTAGGATTGGGAAAAGGCAGTGGGGGCGGTTTAAAGGAGGGATGGAAACCGCCAACACTGAGCACAAAATTTGCCTCATTACCCCAAGCGATCAATAGACCCATATCGCCATCCAGAGTGATGAAAATCACCCGGGAGTCATACAAACTGGCATAAAACCACAGTCGCTGTTTATCCACTTCTAAGGCGCCGATGAAACTGACTTGGATGATAATCAGGGCAGCGTCTTCATCGGGTAACGCGACTTTCAGAACGCCGAGAATGGCAATGTTGCCCGGTGGTATTTCGACTATGATGCCCAGCGATGCACTGACCAGCGTTGGTGTGCCCCAGCCCAACTTAGCCATCGGCCCGATTAAGAACACATCCTGCGCTGGCGGGAAGAATTGACGTAAATCACTGATGATGCGTGGCGCGTTCTCGATAATATTGTCCGGGAACATCACGCTGTTGATCGAACCCGTGCGCACACCGGCAGCAATGATTTCTAGTTCCATGGTGCGATTTAAACCCAGCAATCCCCCGACGGCATTCAAAGTAAATCCAAAACCTAGCTGGAAGGGTGTGCCAAACTCAGCGCTGACGATGATCAGTAATGAAAAACCATCCGAACCATCGGGCATGCGTGTGGTGATCAGGCCAATTGCTTTAACTGTGACGATACCGCTGAATACGAGCTCTAAGGCACCGGCATATTCCTCTTTATCAAAATCAAAGTAGAGATAGCCGCCGCCTTTCACGATACCAACATCCAGGGATAGCCCAACCCCATTGGGCGGCTTAAAGCCCAATTTAATATCGATGGGACCGGCATTGCCGCTGCGGTCATCCGTCAACACAAAATCAATTTCCAATCCAATATTTTCGATCACGGCTGCCAGCGGACCAAGAGAAGCTTTGATATCGGATGAGATAGCGGTTGGGAAGGCGTTATTTTCAATGCCGATGGTGAATGTCAGCGCGCTGACTTCCACCGGTCCAAGATCGAGATGCAGCGGTAATTGAATTTCCAAGGCACTGCTGCCGATAAAATAAAGGCCATCGTTGCTGTTGTAGCCAAACGCCATGCCGAAATCGGAATTGAGCTGGATGCCGCCAAGAATATCAGTGAGGAAACCATCGCCATCGGCAAAAGATATGGATAGCTTCCCGGCGCCAATTTCGCCGCCAACACTGAAATCTGCTGTAGATTGACCGCCACTGCCTTGAATTTGTCCGCCAAAGCTAACACCAAACTTACCGACTTCGAGCCGGCTGCCGTCCGGTTCTCCAATTAATAAATACGGCTGCACCGCTTGTGTGCGATCCGCAGTGACACGTATGTCCAATGAGCCGGTAATCGTGTCCGCAGGGTTTGTTGTCTGAAATGTAAATTTGGCTGGCGGTTGGATGGTTAATTCCGCGCCAAACGGCAGAGTGGCCTGCAAATCCAGCTCAACTTTTAAATCATCGGCGACAAACTCGATCTTACCCGGACTGAGATTCTGGCGAATCGCTAAGCTGAGTCCGTTAGGATTGAGGTCAGTGCGCGGCCGTAATTGAAAAATGACGGCCTCCAGGATTGGTGTAGTCGCCGCATCATCAAAAAAAACCGGTGCTTTCAGATTTAACAACAAACGCTCTAGCTGCTTTAATAAACTGGCTGCGTCAAGATTATTGGTACCCCAGTTGTATTGGGTCTGAAAGGCCGACACGGGTGATTGCAGCCAGTTACCCAGCATATTGAAATGAAAAGTGGAGATTGTGAATTCAGGATTGCTTGGATCCGTTGAACCCGCATTGTTACGTTCGCGTTCGAGAATTCCCAATAGCTCGAGTAATTCGTTGACACCATTGGCGGCATCTAATGTACGAACGAGCAAATAATTAAACAACCGTTCGGCGAAATGACTGGATACACTCCCCGGAATACTGCCGATGCCCTGCACTGCGGTTTGTAATTGATCGATTTTTTGAATCGCGGTAATAATCTGGCTGATGAGTTCGGCGCTGACAGAAACAATTTGTCCGATGTCTTCGTCTTCGATCGCTTGCGCCAAGTCGCCTGCTTTTTGCAACACGGTTTTGCTGCTAGCAACCAAAGCTTGCATCGGTGAAGCCAGTGACGAAACCTGCCCACTATTGAGGATAATACCCAATTCAGCGAATGTTTGGATGGCACGGTTGCTATTCAGTTCGCGCTCCAACGGCTCCAATACATTGGAGATTTGCAGCAGAACGCGCTGTAGTGTGTTCACTTCATTTGACATTGGCAGTTTCCTCAATGGGTGTGGAGTGACCGCTTAATTCGCCGGAACCGGGCATAGCTTCAAACTGTTTCACGAACTCGTGTAGATTATCGAAACTGTTAATGAAGCCCATCACTTCATCAAAGTAGCTCCAGATTACTTGTTGCAACGCCTCACTGCCATGCTGTATCAGTATCTCGGCCATGCGCCGGATCATCTGATCGCGCGTGATGCCTTCCACTTCGAAGGGAATTAAATGTAAAGGATCGCGCGCATTGTTGATAAAGTGTGCCAAGAACGTAGGGCCTTGACTACGGTGCCAGGCCACGGTGACCGGGCGCCGGTGATTAACAAGAGCAATCACCTCCTGACGATGATCGAGAATCTGTTGATAAATTTCAGCGCCTTTGCGCGTGTTTAAAAAGCGCTCGCGTACCTCGGTCGTATGGTTGATGCCGGTGAATACACCTTCAACATCGTTTAACGTCTGCCCCGCGGGACCGACTGGCGGGTTGGCGGTGGTGATGGGGGTGATGCTGAGAAAATCGATGACTGGATGAATATGACAAGCATAGGCAATTGCCGGATTACTGTTGGATTTAGCAAAAACTAAACCAACCAGTTTATTTTGCGCATTTACCAATGCTGAACCGGAATCACCTTTTTCGACAAAGCGAAGAATGCCTTCGCAGTCGGCTTCCGTTGCTTCAATTGTGATGAGTCGGCCAATACCGAGAGGATCCCCGATATCAATGACTTTGCCTTTTGTTTTGCTAGTTCTTCGCCCAACTTTATAAACTACATAATCGTTACCACCCAGATCACTTTGCCCAACACGAGTTACGTCTTCCAGTTTACTGTTACCGACGATGTTCAGGCCACGGATTTCATTTTTATACGAAACCCCGCAATTGGTGTTGCACCAACTTGAGATACAAATGTCAAGTTTTGCGGTAGCAGCATCCACAAAAAAGTCTGCTGCTGCTTCACTGGGGTAAGAGTATGAGTGGATGCCATCTTTGCCGGCATTATTAATTTTTCCGATCGGGTGTCGCTGCTCTTGGTCAAGTACTATAGATATCTGGCCACTTGCTTCAACAAATTTTGGTTGATATACGGTATCACCTACGGACGCTCCACCAAATGTCAATACATGATTATTCGAGACTAATACTACATTTTCCGGCCCACTGACACCGTCCAAAGTGGCGAAGAACCCCAGAGTTCCATTATCGTAGAGGTTATTTGAATCGGTTCTAAAACCTGAGATAGAAATGCCGCCAGTCAGTGGTGAGTGATGATCCATATCCTGGCAATGTACAGGTGTAATATCCGGTGCTACAAGAACATCGGTTGGAATGCCTTTGTATTCTTTCGGAATAATATCGGCTGGATTCAAGTCTTCCGGTTTGCGTTTTTCTTTGACGTACACGCGAAACGAGATCTGGTCGGTGGTTTTGCCGCCGATTTCTTTCAAGCCATAGCCCACACCGACAACCCCCGGAATTTTTTTCAGTTCGGCTTCGGCTTCCGCGTGTAATGCGGCCAATTCCTTTTGATCCATTATGTTACCTCCATCCAGCTTGCCAGCAGTGTGTGAATACAATGCGCTTTCCCTGTGGCATAGTGTTAATCCTTATGGGCAGATTGGGGCGCACAAAAATCGAAGCACCAGGGAATAATCTGTAGACAACTGAGCACCGGGTGAATAGGGCAAGCATAAGATACAAAGGGATCGAGCATATGATTGCCCCATAGTAACCCCACTGCGCGCTGATATTGGTCGATGAGCAAAGCACCGGAATCACCTTTGCGGGAAAGTGGCTGCATGACGCCATCGTTATCGGGTAACGCGCGGATAACCAGCGTGTTGCGGCACAGTTCGCCACTGACAGTCTCAACTGTAGCCGCACTGTCAATTACTTTCCCCCAAACTGAGTTGCTACGTCCTAACAAGCGCACCTTAAGTTCTCGCCCGTTTAGCGTGTCAAGTGGATGCACCCTGGCCACTGTTGTGAAGTACTGAGTTTTTGATTTGACTCGATGCGGATTTTTAATCTGCTTTAATAATAAACTGGCCGTTGCGCAATCAATATAATAGGGTTTCTCGGATTCGCCAGGATAGGCATAGGAGAAATGTCCGCAAAGTCCTTCATTATCAATTTTGGCAATAGCATTCAAGCGGAGGGCGTCAAAAATTATTTGTTCACCCTGCATTTCATAATCGGGTTGAAAAATAACTTCGTCGCGGATTGCATCATTAGCGAGTAAAACATGCTGGTTAGACACTAGCACCAATGATTCCCAATTCGGTGCTTGTCT
>JADJES010000012.1 GCA_016708955.1 Nitrosomonas sp. | reverse complement strand
AGCCAAACCCGATTTTTTCATTATAAGGCGCATACTGACCCAAACCAACCCATCAAGAGAAACTGCCATGGCCATGAACCGTATCCAATTCCAAGCAGGCTTGTCCTTACCTGCATTCCTTGCGCAGTTTGGCACAGATGAGCAATGCGCGGATGCATGGAAGCGTCCCGTTGGCCGCAAGGATTCAGCTGCCCAGGCTGCGGCAACGCTGAATTACTACTTGCTTAAGGTAGGGAACACAAGAACTTCCAATGCAAGTGCTGCCGGTTGCAGACATCTCTGATCGCAGGCACCTTGTTCCAAAGCACTCACTTGGCGCTAAGCATTTGGTTTTAGCAATTTTATCTGATCAGCCAAGCCAAGACCGGCTTGTCGGCACTGACCTTAAGCGGCAGCTGGGCGTGAGTTACCCCACGGCTTGGCTGATTCAGCAGAAGCTGATGCAGGCGATGGTCGAACGGGATGCCAAGTATACGCTGAGTGGTAATGTCCAGGCGGATGACGCTTACCTTGACGGGGAATTGGCTGGCGGCAAGTCAGGTCGAGACTCCGTGAACAAGATACCTTTTGTGGCGGCGATCTCGCTCAGCGCCGAAGGCCGTCCCCTGTATATTAAAATGGCGCTGGTCCCTGGTTTTACGCGCAAAGCGGTTTTTGACTGGGCTACCGCTGACCTCACGCCAGGTTGTATAGTCACTTCCGATGGATTAAGTTGTTTTGCCGGGGTTACTGATGCTGGTTGCCAGCACCGGGCAATCGTCGCGGATGGTCGCAAGCCTAAGGATTTGCCAGAATTCAACTGGATCAACACGGTTTTGGGCAACCTCAAAACCAGCCTGGTGGCGCTTATCATGCATTCGATTTCGCCAAATACGGAACCCGTTACCTCGGTGCGTTTGTTTACCGTTTTCAACCGGCGCTTTCATCTAGAAGCGCTCCTCTACGTTTGTTCGTCGCTGCAGCCACTATCGGGCCTCGCCCGGCACGTTGGCTCCGGCAAGCTGAATAATCTTTCTAATCAGGACTTATTATTAGACATACATGAATTGGTCGTTGAAAAATTATTAAATTTTCGAGATGCAGGTGTTCAGGTGGCAATCGATGATTTTGGCACGGGTTACTCGTCATTATCTTATCTCAAGAAATTTGACATCGATTATCTTAAGATTGACCGATCTTTTATTTCTAATCTGGACAGTGAATCCAACGATAGAATTTTATGCGAAGCGATTATCACGATGGCCCATCGCTTGGGTATGAAAGTTATTGCTGAAGGCGTGGAAACTGATTCACAGAAACAACTATTGATCGCAATGGGCTGCGATTATGTGCAAGGTTACTTCGGTTCATCCGGCAAGTGCGTACTTTTGGGTTTAACCGACAAGGACATAATTGGTTTCATGCAGCGCCATAATTTTGAGTTTAAAGAACTCGACATCTCTGAAACCATAGGCCATTTTGTGCAAAGTTTTTATCTTGTTGTTGGTACCTTCCAACGGCCCGGTTGATAAACCATTAAAATCGAAATAAGCCAGGATACCTGAGCGGTGTGCCGCAATAGTTTTAGAAATTGCTTGAGCATGTTGACATCCGAAGCAGCGGCTTTTTTACCCATTCATCCAATGCATTTTGAGCTGAGAGTTTATCCGGTTGATGCAGATATTGCGTAACTCTTCTTTCATGTAATAGGCCGTTGCCAAGGGCTCATTGAGCTTTAATGCTTCGTCCAGACGTTGACGTTCATTGCGCTTGTCATCCAGGTTGTCAGGGTTCTTCAGCAACAGCCAGCGAATGCCCTTCAAAACGGGTTTGCCCAACCCATTTTCTGCTTCTCGTTGCAGATCCTGACGCAGTTTTGTCAACTTTTCGTTGAACAGCTTAATAATATGGAAGTGATCGAACACTAGCGTTGCATCTGGGATATTAGCCCGCACCGCACTGATGTATGCTGGCCCCATGTCGGTCGCAACCGCTTCAATCCGGTGCACCGATCGTTTCAAACGCTTCCAAAACGGAATCAGTGCATCGGCACCTTTCCATTGCCAACAAAATCACTGCCCCACGTTGAAGATCCAGAACTATCGTTAAATAACCCAGCTTCTTGCCTTGGTATATTTCATCCAGCGCAATGCGTTTTATCTTGGCCAATTTCGGCAACCGATAACGTTTATTCAGATTGTCCTTCTGTATTCCCTTAACCAGATCCCAGCTCACTCCAAGATGGCGTGCTACTGCCTGGATGGTCATGTGCCTGAGAGATCCAAAACCAATCTTTCGAAAGAACGTGTATAGCGCTTGTGCTCATCAGCAAACTGTATCTTTACCTGACGAACTGCTTGGCATCGGGTGCATTCTACCCGCTGAACTGGAAGGTCGATATAGACTGCTTTTTGACCTACCGGTACTGTCCTGAAGCGTCTAACCAACTTTCCCCCGGCAATGTATCTCGCGGCTTTTACATACCGGACATCTCAATCGCCAATGATCCGCTTGTGTTGCAACAACTATGACACCCGCAATAAAACAAGTGCTTTGATAAAAATAACCAACTATACCAAAGGCGTGATACAGCAAACTGGTCGACATGTTGAAAAAAACCTCTTCGTTGAAAATCAGAGATAATTTCAACCTTTAATTCACTTTATTTCAACATGCATTTCTGACTAACAAGTACGCACTTGCCGGATGAACCCAAATTTCTTTGTAATTATTTCCCATTACCACTAACTGAAGAATCTCCTGTTGAAACTGGAGAATTTTGCTTTGCTCGAGATTGGTTAATTCAAAATAGCTGGCTGGTGTAAGAATCTCATCAGATAGATCTGTGTTTGCAGGAACGCTCTTACTCATTACATGCGGCCATAGATTGAAAAGATTTTAGGAGGCTTAGAGGGGAATCAACAATAAGCTGAGGATTAGCATGTGAATTGGGGAGAATTATACGGCAAAATTAACCATGGTTCAAAAAACTATCGCTCGCTTATACTTTTATGTTGCGAGAGTGTTTTTGAAAGAAGTGGTTTTATAATGTGACTTATACTCGGCTATTGATAGAGCGGATCCTGGAAATAAATCCATATTATTGAGCTGTATTTTGTTTGGGACGCGAAATGTTATTCAACAGCTGGTGGTGTGAAAACTTCATTGACCTGACTAAAAGAGCCTCCTGGCGTTGGGCCGCCGCTGATCACGTACAAGCGGCCATCGGCGACGGCTGAGCCAAGTCCATGCCGTGCCGTGGGCATTGGCGTCATTGTGCGCCATTGGTCTGTTCCAGGATGATATGCTTCATTTGTATTAAATGTGCCGTCTCCTGATTCACCGCCGATGACATAAATCCAGTCATTGATTACGCCTGCGGTAATGCCGCTTCGGGGCGTTGGGAGATTCGTGCGTGGCCGCCACTGATTGGTGAGTGGATCGTATTCCTCGACGGTTCCCATATTATGGTGATAATCCAAATCAGGCCGGCCACCGATGGCATAGATCCGGCTTCCGGCCGTGGCAACTGCCAAATGATCTCGTGGCGTAGGCATCGATGCGCCGGATGACCAGGTATTCGTTTGCGGATCAAAAATTTCTACCGCGCCAGAGTTGTATTTGCCATCATATCCGCCGATTGCATATAAGCGATTCTGATAAACAGCCACACCAAGCGCTCCGCGCGCAGTTGGCATCGGCGCGAGTTCACGCCATTCTTTGGTAGCGGGGTTGTACTGATAAACAGTGGGGATGGCATGCCAGATCGACATAAAAGATTGGGTGAATCCACCCACTACATACAATAAGCCGTTCAGTGAAGCAATTCCTGCGTGATGCCGGCCTTCTGGCAACGGTGTTGTGGTCGACCAGGAATCAGAGGCCGTATCATAGATTTCTACATCGTTACTGATAGCAAATTTCAAGGCATTTCGCAAGTTAGGTTTATTAAACCCGCCCACCACATAAATTCTCCCTTCAATTGCCGTGGCCGCTACCTCTGTTCGTTGTGTGGGTGCTGGAGCAGCCAGTGCCCATGTTCCTGTTGAAATTTCAGCGAGTGTTTGATTGCTATGAATCAAAGTGAGAAAAAGAACACCTGAAATAATGAATAGTCTTGAGATAAACATGGCAAAATTCCTCTGGAAAGTAATCAATCTCCTCAAACTTAGTCATTGATAAATTCTATTGTGACTCATTTTCTACTTAGAAGAAATCAGAAACGCAAGCAAACCGATTTTTGTTAGAACTCTACGCATAACTGAGTGCTCATGTAATTGGGTCATCAATGGATCCCTGGCGTTCTCAAATAAACTGGAAAGCTGCTTTAAATCTGTTTACTATTTTGTTGCAGGAGCGCACAGTATTCTAAATTTCGTTGATACAAATTCGAAATGCTTTTACATATCTAATTAATCACCGCTGAAATTAGCCATTAAAAATGAACATACTCATTACTGGCGCGACAGGATTCATTGGCCGGCACCTCGTACAACGCCTGAAACAAAGCCAGCATACGATCAAGGTACTTAGCCGGGATGGTGTGCGCGCTAGCCAAAAGCTTGCTGTGCCTGCCTATAGCTGGGATTATGCAACACAGGAAGTGCCTGCTGAGGCACTGGAAGATATCCAAGTGATCATTCACTTGATGGGTGAGAATCTGGGTGATGGCCGTTGGACCGATGCACGCAAACGTGCGATTTATGAATCACGTATTCTGAGTACTCGTAAGTTAGTGACGGCAGCGCCTTCCAGTCTGGAATGTTTTATTTGCGGTTCAGCTATCGGGATTTATCCAGGGCAGGGAGATGATGTGTATGATGAATCCTACGTCGTACCTGATCACGGAGATTTCATGCAAACCATCTGCCGTGACTGGGAAAAAGAAGCAGCGAACATTGAAAGCAGGGGAGTGCGCCGGATTAGCATTCGGACAGGAGTCGTGTTGGGTGAGGGGGGCATGCTGGCAAAGCTGTTGCCACTATTCAAACTCGGACTAGGCGGGCCGATTGGTCAAGGGCGTCAATGGCTCCCGTGGATTCATATTCACGACTTGGTCTCAGTATACGAAACCGCCGTCCTGGATACACGTTATCACGGTCCGGTGAATGCCGTTTCGCCCAACCCGGTACGATACCGGGATTTTGCAACTGCGCTCGGTAAAACCCTTCATCGGCCCGCATTTTTCCCTACTCCGGCTTTTATCTTAAAATTGGTGTTAGGAGAAGCTGCTGCCTTGGCCCTGAACAGCTATCACATCGTACCGGGAAAATTGCTGCAAACGTATCAGTTTGATTTCAAATTTACCAGCCTATCAGCCGCGCTTGAAGATTTATTCAGAAAAGGCTGAATACAACACCCAAAGTACCATGTGGGGATGGAAACAGGTTTTGATATTGCGGGAAAATTCCGTGCGCGGCTTACCTAAATACGTGCCTGATATCAGGCCGGTCTTCGCCGGATCGTCATCAATCGAAGTCAGCCTGATCCTGAGTATCAAGCCGTTATATTACTCAAACAAGACCGGATTTCTAGCCAATGTGTATTACAATTTCTTCCGCATCAGAATGTTTAAATATAGCCGGGAAGGCGCTCTGATAACAGCCTGTAAAGTATCAACAACTCAATACAGAGAAGTAAATACAAAAGCCAATCGATATTGAAGGGTTGGCAGCGTTTGGAGCTTCACTATTCCATAAGGAGAAAAATGTGACCAGGTTAAGTGGTATGCAAATGATATTTACCCATCAAGCGGGCCGCCTATCACGAAGATTGTTGATCGGATTGCTGATGGTATGTGGAATGTTCCCTTCGTTGGCTCAGGCTGAAATTTGGCACAGTACGCCAACCGGCGGAATGAGAGATGTCGCGATCGCACCTAACGGGTTAGTCTGGCTCACCGGAAAGGACGGGACTGTTTGGGTAGCGGATAATGTTTTCGGTTCCTCATTTACGCAGATTGAGGCGAGTGGTTTTAGCCGAATTTCTGTTGGAACGGAGGGTGTCATATGGGCAATTGGATCCAATGGCGCATTGTGGAAATTTGCTACGAATAGTTGGATCGAAACAACGGCAAACGGAGTGGAAGATGTTGCTATCGCGCCAGATGGCAAAGTTTGGCTCGTTGGGGAGGATGGCAGTATTTGGTTTAGTGGTGACCAAGGACAGAAGTTCACACAGATTGAGGCAAGTGGTTTTAGCCGGATTTCTGCCGGACCAAGTGGCGTTGTATGGGCAGTTAGGCCGGATGGCACGTTGTGGAAGTTTGTCACGGGTAGCTGGACCAAAACATCCGCAAGCGGAGCCGGAGATGTTGCAATTGCACCTAATGGCTTAATCAGGTTTGCCGGCAAGGACGGGACCGTATGGAGCTCACCGGATGGCGGTGCCACCTTCAGTCAAGATGAAGAAGCGCGCGGTATAGAAAATATTGCCGCTGGCAGATCGGGGGCATGGGCGGTTGGGTTTAACGGCGTACTCTGGCGTAAGCTCTTTTCTCCGCAGTTCTAACCGATCTACAATTATTGTGTTAATCAGTAGCGATGGATCCTGAGCACTTGCAGTTATTAGTCACCCGAGTCATGCCTTATGGAAAGTACCAAGGCCGTTTGATTGCCGATTTGCCGGGGAATTATCTTAACTGGTTTGCTCGTAAAGGGTTTCCTCCTGGAGAAATCGGGAAATTATTAGCATTGATGCATGAGCTTGATCACAATGGACTAACATCGCTATTAGCTCCCCTACGTAAGCGCTAACACAATGGCTGAATTAAGAAGCACTATTGAAATACCGGTAAATCGGTACAACATAAGAAAGCATTCTGGACAGCCTGATTCAAGTCTTGTTTTTAACACCGCAGCGGCGAACGCAGATGGTTTTTCAGCAGCCTATTCGGTGTTATAGATTGTATCTAACCCGGATATTGCATGAATTCGCACGATGATCACGCATGATATTGGTTTCACAAGGGATTTTTCGAAGAAGCGGTGTAGTTATTCATACACCTGACTGAGACAAATTCCTTGTGGAATCAAGAGACAAGTGAGGGCGTGTGCAATTCATGCAATATCCGGGCTAACAGGTTCGCCAAGATAAATTTCAAAATATAAGCGTATTATTACACGAATGAAAACCCCAAAAAGAATTGAACCGCTGATCCAGGATGGCTTTATCGATGAAGTTATCCGTCAATTAATGAGTGGCAAGGAAGCTTCGGTTTATGTGGTTCGCTGTGGCGAAGAGATACGTTGCGCTAAAGTATACAAAGAAGCCAACAAACGCAGTTTTCGCCAAAGTACGGATTACACCGAAGGCCGCAAAGTAAAAAACAGCCGTCGCGCGCGCGCCATGGAAAAAGGTACCCGGTATGGCCGCAAAGCACAGGAAGAATCCTGGCAAAGTGCCGAGGTAGATGCTCTGTATCGACTCGCTGCTGCTGGAGTGCGTGTACCCAAGCCGCATCATTTCCATGAGGGCGTACTACTGATGGATCTGGTCACTGACAGCAATGGCAACGCGGCGCCGCGGCTCAACGAACTTGTACTGACTGCAGAGTTATCTCGTGAATATCACCGTATACTAATTACGCAGGTGGTTCGCATGCTGTGCGCTGGGATTATTCACGGTGATCTGTCCGAATATAACGTGCTGGTCGATAGCACTGGCCCTGTTATCATCGATTTGCCACAAGCTATCGACGCGGCCGCCAATAACCAGGCTTGTAAAATGCTGCTACGCGATGTCGAGAACTTGGCGATTTATTTTGGTCAGTTTGCCCCTGAATTGCTAGCCACCAGTTATGGTATGGAGATATGGACGCTCTATCAGAGCGGACAACTGCATCCGGAAAGTGTTTTGACCGGGCACTTTGAACGTATTGAGAAACCAGTCAACATTCAGAGCGTTCTACGTGAAATCGATGACACACTGAAGGAAGAAGAAGCAAGGAAACTTTATCGGGCATTACATGCACAACAATGATGTTCAGAGCTTCCCTAAAGTGCCAAAGTAGCAGTGCAATAAAGCCGCACAATAGAGAGGGGACGCGTTCGACATGGTTTCGCTAACGGTCATTGAAATAACAGGATACATGAGGTTCCGGATAGGAGCATTTAACGAAGATACTCACCGGAACGTTCTGGTTGATAGGTGACTTCTTCAATACGCACTTGCAACATTCCGCCGCCGGGCTTCGGCCACTCAATTTCATCTCCCTGGGAAAGACCAAGCAGTGCACTACCTACAGGCGCAAGTATAGAAATTGTACCGCCCTTGGCATCAACATCTTTGGGATATACCAGAGTTAAATAAAACTCTTGGGAAGTTGATTCGATGCTGAATCTTACAGTTGAATTCATTGTCACCACGGTTGACGGAATCTTCTCGGGATCTACCACTTCAGCACGGGCAAGCTCAGCTTCCAAATCATCCTTACCTGGGAATGCAGAATCAGGCAAAGATTCCATAAGCTTTTCCAGTCTAATTGTGTCGAGCGATGAAATTATAATCTTTGGTTTAGTAGTCATTTTATTCTAAATGGGGGGTGTTATAAATTCAGGGTATGGCATCTTTACTATTCCGGCACATCATTCAACTTTGCGAATTTTGGTTCGAGCGTGTTAATTTTCAGTTTTTATGTAAACATCATTATATCAAATAGTTACTTGGTTATTCGCCTTTTTGTGCAAAATTCAGGTTAGAAAGGAATCGTAGCATCCAGCGAGAACAAAAATTGATCCTTTCTGGTTCATCCGGCAAGTGCGTACTTGTTAGTCAGAAATGCATGTTGAAATAAAGTGAATTAAAGGTTGAAATTATCTCTGATTTTTCAACGAAGAGTTTTCAACATGTCGACCAGTTTGCTGTATCACGCCTTTGGTATAGTTGGTTATTTTTATCAAAGCACTTGTTTTATTGCGGGTGTCATAGTTGTTGCAATACAAGCGGATCATTGGCGATTGAGATGTCCGGTATGTAAAAGCCGCGAGATACATTGCCGGGGAAAGTTGGTTAGACGCTTGGGACAGTACCGGTAGGTCAAAAGCCTATCGACCTTCCAGTTCAGCGGGTAGAATGCACCCGATGCCAAGCAGTTCGTCAGGTAAAGATACAGTTTGCTGATGAGCACAAGCGCTATACGTTCTTTCGAAAGATTGGTTTTGGATCTCTAGGCACATGACCATCCAGGCAGTAGCACGCCATCTTGGAGTGAGCTGGGATCTGGTTAAGGGAATACAGAAGGACAATCTGAATAAACGTTATCGGTTGCCGAAATTGGCCAAGATAAAACGCATTGCGCTGGATGAAATATACCAAGGCAAGCTGGGTTATTTAACGATAGTTCTGGATCTTCAACGTGGGGCAGTGATTTTGTTGGCAATGGGAAAGGTGCCGATGCACTGATTCCGTTTTGGAAGCGTTTGAAACGATCGGTGCACGGATTGAAGCGGTTGCGACCGACATGGGGCCAGCATCTCAGTGCGGTGCGGGCTAATATCCCAGATGCAACGCTAGTGTTCGATCACTTCCATATTATTAAGCTGTTCAACGAAAAGTTGACAAAACTGCGTCGGATCTGCAAGAGAAGCAGAAATGGGTTGGGCAAACCCGTTTTGAAGGGCATTCCTGCTGTTGCTGAAGAACCCTGACAACCTGGATGACAAGCGCAATGAACGTCAACGTCTGGACGAAGCATTAAAGCTCAATGAGCCCTGGCAACGGCCTATTACATGAAAGAAGAGTTACGCAATATCTGGCATCAACCGGATAAACTCTCAGCTCAAAATGCATTGGATGAATGGGTAAAAAGCCGCTGCTTCGGATGTCAACATGCTCAAGCAATTCTCTAAAACTATTGCAGCACACCGCTCAGGTATCCTGGCTTATTTCGATTTTAATGGTTTATCAACCGGGCCGTTGGAAGGTACCAACAACAAGATAAAAACTTTGCACAAATGGCCTATGGTTTCAGAGATGTCGAGTTCTTTAAACTCAAAATTATGGCGCTGCATGAAACCAATTATGTCCTTGTCGGTTAAACCCAAAAGTACGCACTTGCCGGATGAACCTCCTTTCTTCCATCAAAAGGCCGGAATGCCATATCGATGCCGTCTGCCCTGTCGTAGCGGATGTTTTTACGGATGCTGATATTGCGCATCGGTTTCCAGCCAATTTTCAATCGCTTAGCTGGTTTCCAATTCATACCCAGCGTAACTGCGTAATAATCTGCAGGCGCACTAATAAATGGTTTGTTGCCTGCATAGCTAACTCCTTTGTTGTTCAGAGCCGAAAGTATCCGGTAAGGTGAGAAAACACGCCAGCCATTCCGGTCATGAAATCGCTCAGCACGTATGCCTATGGATAAATCACGGTAAAGATCATAGGTCAGGTGCGTGTTGATGCTATACCATGCTGCATTTTGGATTCCTCCGGGCAGGCTAATATTACTTGCCCAGCCATGAGTATGGTTTAAGACCCAATGGGTCTTGGGTGTGATCCAATGTTGCAGGACAGTGCTGTACATTATCCAAGGTTCATTGACCGCTGTTTGTCCGTATGTTCCACCGAGTGCTACCGAAGTTTTTTGATCATTACTGTTCCAGCGAATATTGGCTAATCCTCCCCAGTTATCTAATTGTTTATCGAAACCGCCATCCCAACCGCCGGTCGCACTGCCCGTGGTTGCGCCACCTTGAACTGTCCAATTTTGATTGATTGTATAACTGCCTAAGAAGCCTGTGTGGGTGAACGGTTCACCACTGTTAAGAATATAAGCACGGGTGTAAAAGAAGTTGTCGGGAGCAGGGACAGTTTCATAACCAAGCGGTGAATAAAAATGACCGGCTTTAATATTGAGACCATTTCCGACCGGCAGGTAAGTTTCAAGGTAAGCTTGAGGAAGCGCAATTCCATAAGTACGGGTCGATTTGCAGCATAAATTCAGATCCCAGTTACCCCTGTCCGATGGTTCGCCGGTATTCTCATCGAAGGCTGATATACCAAAAGCTTGTGCATAGATAGCATCTGTTCCAAATAAGAAATCGAAACGGCCGCCAATATCCCATTTCTTGCCTTCTGATTCCACGTTGCGCTGCAAAAAAAGATTGAGCTGATTTAACTGAAATCGATTGGCTCGATCCGCAAAAGTAACGGCACCATTGAAGCCATCCGATGGATTATTGGCATTGTAGGTCGCGCCACCGTTGATCCAGCCGCCCAATTCCAAGCCACTTTCCTTGAGCAGATTTGTCATGCGATTCGCATGCGCATTACTTAAAACCAATAGAACCGAAAACAGAGTCATCATCCAAATGTATAACGTTTGATTATTTTTTCTTGCTGTACGATTCATTTTTTTAAATTCTTTTTTTCAAAGTGGGTCGTACCTTATCTCAGTCAAGACAATGGCGCATACTGGGAAAACCATTATTCTTTATTAAGAGAAACCATTAGAAACGCATTCTACTTTGTAGAAGAATTTATGATTATTTAGATAGAATGAGGGTAATCCCCCCTGAAAAGCACTGCAGGAAAAGCAAAGCGCCCAGGTTCAGGAAACCAAGGGCGCTTTGAATAGGTAGTGTTGGAAATCAAATAATTCTTACTGAATTCTTATTACCTAATAAAACCAAGATCTTTATCCTTATTGAATTTATAGGCGCTTCACAAGTTTTTTGAGTGCGAATTTTTCTTAGTCTTGATCGTGCGGTTGTCTTGCTGGCTAGGAATTTCTGCTGGTTTGGCATATTCGCGTTGTAGTAATTCTGCCGCTATCTTCCGATGAAAGTGGGCATGTTTTTGTGCCTCTTGTGCAGCTTGTTCGTAATAACGTAAATTGGCCGTGGCATGTGATTGGAAATCCTGCCCTCCTCGCCCATAGTATTGGCTTTTATCTTCATAGTGCTGCAAGGCTTTCTTTTTTTCTGCCGCTTTTGTCGCCATTTCTTTGGCTACGTCGTCATAGTAATTTGCCAACTTATCGTGATCGCCATAAGTCTTTGCATTCTGTGCCAGCTTTCTACCATCATCATTTTGTGCTTCTAGTTGACCCAGTTGTGCACATGCGGCCAATAGAGAAAGCAAAGGTAAAACTACAAGGTATTTTCTCAGTTTTATGCTCATGATTTGTAACTCCAAGTAGAACAATATGGGGGCATACTATCTGAGTCAATAGAGTCATGTATATTGGGGAAACTATTGTTCTTTACTAAGGAAAACTATTAAGAAATATTTTGCTTGGTAAAATGACGATGGTTACCTTTCTGATAAACAGAGTATTTTTAACTTCTTACTGGAAATCTGACGTGTGGATTGTTGAGGAATGCATTGCATAAAATCAGTCAGAGGGTAATGACTTGGAAACTTTTCAATGAGGTAAATGGCATTGCAGATCAGATAAGAGGTATCAGTCAATAGTAAATCACATTTCATAAAAGCATTCAGTCTAAAGCCTGGCCTATTTTAAAGATTGGTCCCAGTAAGGCTTATCTCCGACGTGTTCTGACAAGAAATTAATAAAAGAGCTTATCTTTTTCGGCAAATGCCTGCTTGGAAGATAACAGGCATAAATATGACGTTCTACCGACAGGTATTCCGGAAGTGCTGCCTGGAGCCGGCCTTTTTGTAATTCCATGCCAATAGTATAAGTGGGCAACAAAGCGATTCCTAATCCATGAAGAGCCGCCTGAGCAAGCGCATCATTATCATTGATGCGTAAGGTACCTGATACTGGAATCTTGATCTTTCCCTCCGGCCCGGTGAAGTGCCAATAACTTTGTTCAGTTGAAAGCGCGCAATCGAGACAGTTATGTTTCACCAGATCTTCTGGTGTTTGTGGCACACCCCATTGTTGGAAGTACTGCGGGGTTGCACACAGTATGCGGCGCACAGGCGCAATCTTACGAGCTACTAGATTGGGATCAGGCTCGTTTGTCACACGAATTTGTACATCATATCCCTCTTCGATCAAGTCGCCTGGACGATCGGTAATGGTCAAATCAACTTTTATTTTAGGGTAGCGAGCAAGAAAACAAGGGAGTGCGGGAGCGACGTGGCGCGTGCCAAAAGAACTCGGCACACTCACTTTCAGTGTTCCGCGCGGCTCAGCATGAAGGCTATTGACTACTTGTTCGGCATGTTCAGCTTCTGTCAGTATACGTGCCACATGCTCTGAAAGCGCGATACCTGTCTCAGTCAAACTAAGATGTCGAGTACTACGGAGAAGTAATCGTGTACTAAGATCCTTCTCCAGTTTGGCGATGGCTTTGCTGACCGCTGCACGAGAAATATCCATGCGACGCGCCGCTTCCGCAAAACTACCTGCCTCCACGACTCGTGCAAAAATGATGAAAAGGTTAAGATCTTGCATAATGTCATTGTATCCAATTTGGAAACAAAATGTTTCATTTTTTGGTACTTCTCTCTGGAGCATTTCCTCTATATTATCTCTTCCAAGGTGAGATATCTATATTAGATACCGTAAATAAATTATGGTTATTGCTGTAATTAAAAGACTAATATTTATTCGAGCCTTAATTAGCGCGTTCTTAATCACTTAAAGTGATGTCCTTTCGGTTGATCAGTTGAGGATTCTATTGTCAACCTGAGAGAGCGTATTATTAATAAGGTTATTTTTCAAGTAAGACGCAAAGTATTTATTACTTGCATAAATAATCAATCAATGTATTACAAGGAGTAAAAATTATGGAAACCAAAGAGTTATTGAAATCACCTCAGCTATTTGTAGTTTATGCAACTACTATCCTTTACACCATCACGTTCTATTTAGCGGCAGTTATAGCGCCGTCGACTGATAATGCTGTATGGGGCCTGCAAGGCATAAATCAGATTGTTAAGGTAGAAACAAATAGTCTTACTCGTTCTCAAGTAGTGCGGAATAACAGTTCAGGATAACCCTGATATGGATCGTGCCCCCGCATTTGTCAGAATGCAAATCGTTGCAGGAGAGCAAAGAGCTTCGGCGGGGGCGTTTGGATCAAAATATGCGGTTAAGGAAACAATATAAATGATTGTAAGGAGAAAAGCTTATGAGGATCAGAGATTTATTAAAAAAACCTCAGTTATTTGAAGTTTATGTAATTATTGTTTTTTATATAGTCACGTTCTCTATAATTCTAATAAGCGGCAGTTATAGCGGCGTCTACTGATAATGCAGTATGGATATGGAGCTCACAAGGCATACGCCAGATTGCTCTGGCCGAACCTTCTCAAAACCGGACGTATGGAACGATCACGTTCGGCTCGACTTCCCTACGTCAAACCGGTGACTATTGGAGTGCCGATACGGTTTTGAATCCTTCTTTTGCAAGAATCTAACGCACATTGCAGTAGACGCCACCCCTGATCATGAAAGAAACTTTGAGGTGGGAGGTGGCGGGGAGAGGTCGCACAGATTTTTTGGTGACTTGATCCCGCACTCTAACGTGACCCGCCGAACTGACTCGAACCCCGGATTGCTTCCATAGAGAGCGCATTAAACAGGCCGAAGGCAGATAATTGCCTTCAGGCATTTTCAGTTCCGGCATCCGCCGCCTTCACGAGTATAATTGAATGGAGGAATTATGGAATTGGTCGCGCTTTACAAACGTGTTATTGGACTCGATGTGCATCAGCACAGATTACGGCCTGCGCACTGATCGAAGAATGCGACGGTTTGATACGATGAGCAGCGTCAATTTGGCATTCAAGAAAGACCGACGCGCTGGCGCAGTGGGTGGTTCAATTGCAGCCTGACGAAGTTGTGATGAAAGCACCCATCTACTGGAAAGGCCACGCGGCATTGGAAGCGCAGGCATTCGTGCAAAGTCGTGAACGCCCGGCATGTCAAAAATGTTCCCGGACGCAAAACAGTATCAACGATGCACAATGGCTGGCAACGTTGTCGCGTGCCGGATTGCTGCGTGCATCGTTTATTCCGCCCGCAAAAGCGCGAATTGCGTTTGCCCGGCAGCAAAGCTGACCGGACAGCTTGCATCTGAAAAGAATCGTTTACACAAGATTCTCGCCGATGGCGCATACGCCTGGGTGTCGTGGTCAGCGATGTTCATGGACAATCGGCCCGCGCCATGATCAAGGCGCTTATCGCAAACAAAATGCCCCAGGAGGTTTTGAAATTCGCATCACGACGGCTCAAAGCCAGCCGTGAAGAATTGTTCGATGCCTTGCAGGGAATTAACCGAAAGCCACCGCTGCTCAATGAATTGATGCGCATATCGAGGAAATCGAACAACGCATCGCTCGGTTTGACCAACGCTTGCTTGCCGGACTGGAAAGCGAACACAACTGGCTGGTGTTACGCAAACCCTGCCCGGTGTCGATCTCATCGGCGCGGCCATGCTGCTGGTAGAAATCGGCAACAATATGGATGCCTTTGGCGCGGTGTTATGGGTTGGTATCTGTCCAGGCAATAACGAATCAGCAGGTAGCATAAATCCGGGCGGACACGCAAGGCCGCTTATGTTCGTCGTCTTCTATGAATTTGCTCCGCTGCCAGCCGAACCACTTCTGCTTTTAAAGCAAAGTTCAGCTCACTCATCGTGCGCCGTGGATACAAGCGCGCCATTGTGGCCTGGGACACAAAATATTACGCACCATCTTCTTCATGTTCAGGCGGCGCCAACATTACCGGGACAGCGCCACTGACTAGAGAAACTTTCGGTTCAGCGTAAGCTGCACGTTGGATCAAAACGGATTCAACACGGCTTTATCAAAACAGCGCAAGCCTAATTTGCGCCAATTGTTATATGGTCTTAGCTGGCCAGGATTACTTGCGCCTGTTTAGTGGTTTCTTTCACGTTAACGCACATTGCAGTAGACGCCACCCCTGATCATGAAAGAAACTTTGAGGTGGGAGGTGGCGGGGAGGTCCACAGATTTTTGGGACTTGATCCCGCACTCTACGTGACCCCCGAACTGACTCGAACCCCGGATTGCTTCCATAGAGAGCACGTTAAACAGGCAAGGCGGATATTGCCTTCAGGCATTTCAGTTCCGGCTCCGCCGCCTTCCATTAGTATAAATTGAATGGAGGAATTATGGAATTGGTCGCGCTTTACAAACGTGTTATTGGACTCGATGTGCATCAAGCACAGATTACGGCCTGCACTGATCGAAGAGCGACGGTTTGATACGAATTGAGCAGCGTCAATTTGGTACATTCAAGAAAGACCGACGCGCTGGCGCAGTGGTGGTTCAATTGCAGCCTGACGAGTTGTGATGGAAAGCACCGGCATCTACTGGAAAAGTCCTTACGCGGCATTGGAAGCGGCAGGCATTCGTGCAAAAGCGAACGCCCGGCATGTCAAAATGTCCCGGACGCAAAAAGATATCAACGATGCCATGGCTGGCCACTGTGCGCGATTGCGCATCGTTTATTCCGCCCCAAAATGCGCATGCGTTTGATTGCCCGGCGGCAAAAGCTGACCGGACAGCTTGCATCTGAAAAGATCGTTTACAAGATTCTCGCCGATGGCGGCATACGCCTGGGTGTCGTGGTCAGCGATGTTCATGGACAATCGGCCCGCGCCATGATCAAGGCGCTTATCGCAAACAAATGCCCCGGGGTTTTGAAATTGCATCACGACGGCTCAAAGCCAGCCGTGAAGAATGTTCGATGCCGCGGGAATTAACCGAAAGCCACCGCTGTGCTCAATGAATTGATGCGCATATCGAGGAAATCGAACAACGCATCGCTCGGTTTGACCAACGCTTGCCGGACTGGAAAGCGAACACAACTGGCTGGTGTTACTGCAAACCTGCCCGGTGTCGATCTCATCGGCGCGGCCATGCTGCTGGTAGAAATCGGCAACTATGGATGCCTTTGGCGGGGATCGCCTGTGTTCTGGGTGGTATCTGTCCAGGCAATAACGAATCAGCAGGTAAGCATAAATCCGGGCGGACACGCAAAGGCAACGCTTATGTTCGTCGTCTTCTTGAATTTGCTCACGCTGCCAGCCGAACCACTTCTGCTTTTAAAGCAAAGTTCAGCTCACTCATCGTGCGCCGTGGATAAGCGCGCCATTGTGCACTGGGACACAAAAATACACCATCTTCTTCATGTTCAAGCGGCGCCAACATTACCGGGACAGCGCCACTGACTATGAGAACTTTCGGTTCAGCGTAATGCTGCGTTGGATCAAAACGCTGATTCAACACGGCTTTATCAAAACAGCGCAAGCCTAATTTGCGCCAATTGTTATATGGTCTTAGCTGGCCAGGATTACTTGCGCCTGTTTAGTGGTTTCTTTCACGTTAAAGAGGGGAGAGTAATCAGATCGTTGCCATAATTTACAAATAGCATGAGCGCTATCAAAATTAAGCGGATATACGAAACCGCTGCAAAAGATGAGTACAGGGTCTTGGTGGATAGATTTTGGCCTCGAGACCTCGTGGCTATACAGTTTTCAAGAATGCAGGGGGCCTTGGTTCACAAGGCATACGAAACCTAGATGATGTGCTGATTACCGATGAGAATGCTGTAATAATTCTCGCATGTAAAGAAGAGCAAGCACAGATATTGCTAAATGAACTGCGGCCAGCAATGAAAAGCTTTAGTGGTATGTGCCTGATTTCAGATTGCTATGCATAAATACATTAAGAAATTGATCGAGGGGACTGCCGTGGTTATGTATGCATAGATAAGATGAATGTTTTATCGTAAGCATCTATCGATAAACGAAATTTAGCGCCGGTAACTTGACCGTTGAAAATTCAGTATCCCTATAATTCTAATCGGTATTATTTTTTTAGAAAAATACTCAGACTTACGAATGATAAAAGCTTACCCGGTTTGTGAAATTTCATTCAAAAGTTATCTGTGACATAGCCTAATTATTCATTTTATAAAATATAGAGCCGTGTGAATAAATGGTTTCGAAAGGTAATGCGCGCTAAACCCTGGATTCATGCCATGCATCCCCGAATAAATTTTCCACGAAACTTGGGCGTGAATTGTCTGGGTCAAGTTTGTTCCTTCTCTCAAAAGCATCATGAATCCATTTCTGAACGATAAACGGATCAGTCTCCCAATCGTAAATACTGGCAAAGCCGCATTTAATGTTGTCATACAACCTTGGCGGAATAGTATATTGATTGTATTGGGTTATGTCGTTCCGAGGGTATGTGGGAAGGATTATCCCGAGCAACCCCGATCCCGGGCTGTCTTGTGTCTTTCTGACACTTGCCCCAATCTCCCAGTCTACATGCCTTCGTTTCCACGTCTCTGAGCCAATGAGTACAACTGTAACCGCTGAGTCTCTTAGATACTCATCTCTTATCTTTTGTCGTATTGTTTCCACATCGAGATTAGGATCTATGTTTCCAATTTGAGCCGGTTTCATAATTACTACGTCTTGATTGGCCAAAAGAATTTCTTCGAAATGATTTCGATATTCCTGATCTTCAATGGAATGATTGTAGCTCACATAAACTTTATACTGCGGCTCGGGAAACATATTTCTTTCAGGTACATGGTTCATGGCAGCTTCCTAAAGACATGGGGAGTGGAAAATTACAATTTAATACATCGCGCTCAGATTAAAAGAGTGGCTTCCGGAAGATCTTCTAAGGGTGTGTTGCGTTTTGCAATTACGTGGATAAGTTTTTCATCGGTTCTTGCCAGTATTAAGTCATCAACTACGCGCTTAGTTACGGCAATATCAGGGGCAAGAAAATAAATTCGTCGCATGATAACCTCCTAAAATTTGGTTATTCAATACTTAAACCACATGAGATGAATAAAATTTCAATTATTGATCTCGCTTATGATGATAGTAGAGGAGAATAAAAAAAACAATAAGCAGTTTCCTTAGATTTTTAAGCTGCTTTACGATTTCCAGTGATTGTGAAATAGTAATTCTTGCAATGGACGTTCTTCTGCCCAGCCTTCCATTTTTAACATCGGAATCTGTTAGGATCAGGTGCCGAATCACGAATTCAGATTACAAAACAAAATATATTCATCGACAATATTCTCAATTCGCGACCTGTCCCCGTGTTTGCCCGCTCGTATTTTGCTAAAGCTTCTGCAAGACTATCCAACGCATTTTCTAGCAGATCAAGTTGATGTGTACTCATACCTTTTATAAGTCCATGTGAAGCCGATAATGTTGAGATACTATATTAATTTTTGGAAAAAAAATGACTTCAGATAATAAAATCTTCTATAAAGACGAAACCTTTTCAAAAGCTAAAGAATTTATCGATTTTTTTCTTGATAGAAAAAATATATTTGCTCCAAAACATATACTTGATGCTAGTGAGAAATATACCAGTGGATTTATTTATCGTGGTCAGGCGAAAAAAAATTGGAAGCTTCTTCCTACTGCTCATCGTAAAGGAAAGCCTTTAGATAAATTCACTCCCCAACCGCCGTATAAAGGATATCTGGATGATGGAGAAATTGATTCATATCTAATTAATCATATTCATGCTGAATTACGAGCAGTCATGCTTTTTCTAGAAGCGGCCGATCATGTAGGAATAGTGACTCCTCTTGATTACAATCACATTTCTGATAATGATCCAATACTTGAAGATTTAAGAAATGGTACATTTTCTGATAGGAGCGTAGATTTTCCACACCAATCCTATCGTACTAGTGTTGCTCTAGCTCAGCATTATGGGGTTCCAACACGACTTTTAGACTGGACAGAATCACCATTAATTGCTGCTTATTTTGCCGCTGAAGGTGCATCTACTTTATTAAGAAAAAATCAAAAAATCAAGAATTCTCTGTGATTTGTTTAAATACAGCATTACTCAATGATGTGAAAAGTATTAGTACTGTCAAAACAGCTCGAGCAAACAATCAATATTTACGTGCTCAACAAGGAACTTTCACTGTAATAAATAATGCCACTAGTTATTTCATGAAAAATAAAAAATGGCCAAGTATCGAAGATATAATTGAAGTGGAACGTCCTTCCAATAGACATTACATAAAATATCCTTTCATACGCTTATCTTTACCGGTCTCAGAGTGTGATGAACTATTACGTTTGCTTTATACATTAAACATCTCCAAACTTACGCTTATGCCTTCTTTACATACTGCTGCGGAAAATCTATCTCGTAAACAATTGCTTTGGCCTTAATAAAAAAATCCCCGTTATTCAGGGGCTTAAAAGAACTTAATGCAAAAAGTAATTGACTGCTTCCTGTGCTCTAGCTGAGGCGCGGGCAAGGACGGGGACAAGGACGGGGACAGGTCTAGAATTGAGAATGCGGTTGATGCAGAAGTAAGATCGTTGTTTTTTTCCATTTCGGATTTGTGCTTCGATACCGCAATATCCTGCGGGAATAATAAACAACCCCGTGGTCTTGCCACAGGGTTGTTTATTTTGCGCGGGAGCATGGTCGTGTCACGATCGGTGAGGCTATCAAACTTGACCGGTGCAAGCCGCAATACACTCAAACAACATTTTCGTTCTTTGATCGAGCTCGGTTATTTGCATCAGTGCGGCAGTGGGCAGGTGTGTGGTATGGCTTGTGTTAATTTAATTGCTAGCTCAGTTCCAGAAGGTGCAAAAATTCGGCGGCTGCTTGATTTAGTGCACGCGCAGTAACCAAGTGTTAAAGTCCAAAGACATCCCATCACGCTGCAGGTATTATTGCGGATATTCAAACCAAATCGCACTATCATTCATTCTCTTGCCGTCTTTTACTAAAAGGATCTAATAGGCCGTTGAAAAACTATCTGCGTTGCCGCTGCGGTGTTAAAAACAGACTCAAAATGCTCATTTATCATGCATAAACTGCGCTTTTTCGCCTGTTTTTGCCTTGCATCGGCTGCCTCGAAAACGTTTTTCAACGGCCTGCTAATGGAAACGAAGTTCGATTCCAAATCATCCGTAAAATACCCTCGCTATGGAGAAAATTTATGAAACGACGCATTTTGTTACAAAGTCTTGCCATGGCGGTCGTGTTTCCATTGATTCCCGCATGCTTTCGGGCACAAGTCATTGGGGAGGCCTCCAGTCCGATTACACCCTTAAACAAACCACATGAAGCATGGCGCGGGTTGGTCTCGCCCAAAGCTTATAAGATCTTGTTTGAAGAAGAAACCGAACGCCCGGAATCCAGTAATCTGGTTTATGAAGATCGTGAAGGCACTTTTATTTGCGCTGCCTGTTATCTGCCGTTATTTGAAAGTTCGGCCAAATATGAAAGCAACACAGGTTGGCCAAGTTTTACCCAGCCTATCGCTGGGCACATAGCAACCAAGCTTGATTTCAAGATGATCAAGCCGCGCACGGAATATCATTGCGTGCGCTGCGGAGGGCATCAAGGCCACGTATTTAATGATGGTCCGCCACCGCGTGGAGAACGCTGGTGCAACAACGGCACTGCGCTGAAGTTTGTGCCCAAAGACGAACAACTGCCAACGCTCAGGAGCTGACCGGTTGATTGCGCGCCAGGGACATTGCTCCTGCAAAATTATGGTAAATCGCATTGCTTAATTCCGGCAACCCGGAACGCAAGCCCATAAACCGATTGCAAATAGCCAAAATACTAAGGTTGCAGCGATATAAATACATTTCATGGGCGAAAATCAAACTGCTCAAAATGGATTTGCTTGTTCGGGCACACCTTGTTCCTGCAACCAGTCAGTAACTTTCTCTACCAGTAGTGGCGGCCCGCAGAGGTAGATTTGCCGCTCATTTAAATCATCGATATTTGCAAGCCAGGTAAATAACGGCGTTGGGTCCTTTTCCATCGTGAGGGAGTGCACATGGAATAACGCTTGATCTGTTGCATAGGCTCGCAGTTCTTCTTCATAAGGAACCTGTTCAGGTTCACGGTGCACATAGACCAGATCGGTTTTCTGCGTGACCAAATGACTACGCAACATGGCTAGGAATGGCGTAACACCAATGCCGCCTGCAATCCAAACTGCTGGTGACGATGGCCGGTCCAGTAAAAAAATCCCATAAGGTCCTTGCAGGCGGACAGCCACACCCGGCCCAAGTGTTTGAATATGTTTCGTACAATCGCCCAACGCTTTAACACTGAGCGATAAACTGCCATCTTCAGCGATTTTGCTGACCGTGTAAGGGTGAAATTCACCACAGCCCTGAAAAAGCGGCCCCTCAAAAAAAGCCGCGTTGACAAATTGACCCTGGGCAATGCTTATCGGCTTGGCCAGTGGACGCAACATTACCTCCGTAATGCGTTCCGATGGATGAGAAACCGTACTCACTTCGTAAGGAAAGGAACCGGCACCATAATCGTTACGCACTAGCCGCCAGCTCATAGTAACCACGGTAATCAACAAAACGATCGTCAGGCTGACAGAAAAACCACTGGCGATCCAGATATGTCCCAAACCGATCAGCATAGCGACCACTAGCAACATGTGCAGACGCCGCCACCAACTGTAGGGCAGACGCGGCGAGGAAGATGCTGCCAAACCAAGCATGAAGCCGATCAACCCAATCCAGCCCATCCTATTCAGGATATCCGGATTAAAAGGTGACAGGTACTCCCATACGGTATCGAGATCAACTTCGTAGTAACTGCTGGCCAGAATCAAAGGGTGTGTTAATAGCAAGCCATACCCCGCCACGCTCATATTATGATGCCACTGATACATGCGTTGTAATCCGCCAAACCAAGCCGTCCAAACTGGCTCACGGATCATCAATAGTAAACTGGCGGAAATCAGTCCTATCCCAAGCCAGCCCGACAAAATACCGAATCCGTAAAGATTGAGCGGCAACGAAGAAATCACCATCAGTGCCGGCAGCAATGTCGTCGTGATAATTACAATCTTCGTTACAACGCTCGCTTTTATCATGGGGATATCTTACTCTTGTTTCAAAGTATTCTAGGAGTCTGTCATCATCTGGATGAATTGCTTAGATATCCCCGCATGATGCCTCACCTCAAAACGGTTGATGGTAGTTTGTTACAATTTTGATGCGGGCTGTTCCGGCAAGTGAAATCCGATTGCACCCGGCTCACCATTCTGCGCAATGAAGTGTCCTGCGGGGGAATATTTACTCGAAAATAACTGGATTGGCTGAAGCAATCTCGCTTGTCAGCATGCAAGATTGGCTACAGTCATAATGTCTTCTAGCTTTCTGAGGACACCATAAATAATAGTCGTTCAGTATCCTGAAGCAATATTTTTGCTCATAAGGTTACAGATCTATGCCTTTCTGTGCCTGAATACCAGCCCGAAAAGCATGTTTAATATCCGTCATTTCGGTGACGGTATCCGCGGCTTCACAGAGCGCATCGGGTGCGCCGCGCCCGGTAATGACGACATGCTGCATGGGCGGGCGGTTTTTCAAATCATTTAGCACGGTGGTTAAATCCAGCCAGCCAAACTTGAGCGGATAAGTCAGCTCGTCGAGTATGATTAGATCGAGCGATGGGTCGCGCAGCATTTCTTGCACAATGGCCCAGCCGCGTTGTGCTGTTTCTGTATCGCGCGCCAGATTTTGCGTGTCCCAAGTGAAACCTTCACCCAAGACATGCCAGATGACATTTTCCTGTTTACGGAAAAAGGCTTCTTCGCCAGTATCCGAGCGCCCTTTGATAAATTGCGCCACGCCTACGCGCATGCCATGCCCCAGTGCCCGTGCGATCATGCCGAATGCCGAGCTGGATTTTCCCTTGCCATTGCCGGTGTGAACCAGCAATAAGCCTTGTTCACGATCAGCGCGCGCAATCGCTGCATCGATTAATTCTTTTTTTCGCTGCATGCGTGTGCGGTGGCGCTCAGAGCGCTCGGAATCAACCATGCTGCTATCCCGTGGTGGTGTTGCGTGGATTGAATTGCTGAATAATCAACGTGAATAGCGTATGCATCACCACGGCGATGCCCAAATAGAAAACGAATGTCTCGATATAAAGTGGAAAGTATTTGATCAATTGCTCGCCAAATTCGCTAAAGGATGTTTCTGCAATACGGCCGGAGAAGAAATAAAACCCCCCGCTGGAAAATAATTCACACAGAATTAAACCCGCAATGACACTGAGAGAAAGCGGCGCTAAAGTATGCCATGTAAATTGGTATTGCTTGGTGTACCAGCGGCCAGCCAGCCATAACGAAGCATAAGCCGGTAGCAGGAATACATAAGCCGGTGTGATACAAAAATCACTGACACCGCCCCAAGTGTAAGCTGCAAAGTCCAGCCACCAGCTCAATGCAAAGAAACCCAGCAATGGCCATGCGGACCGCAGATACACGCCAGCCAGAAAAAAGATGACCCAAGAGGCGTCTGCCAGGTTATGTACCGAGGCGAAGTGATGGCTGCGGGTGAGTATCATCAATGATACTAGCAACAATCCGATAGCCAGTTGACTGCGGGTAGATAAAATCAACATATTTAACTCCTTGTTAAGGTTGATAACGTACCATGGCAAAAAAATTCCGCCCTGGTTGATTGAAGAATGCAGCAGTTTCATAGCGCTCATTAAATAAATTCTCAATACGTCCTTGCAAGCGCCAATGTTTGTTCAAGATATATTCAGCACGTAGATCAAATTTGACGTAACTGTCCAGCTTACGGGTATTGGCCAGATCATCATAACGCTCGCCTTCAGCCAGAAGCATGGCACCCAATTTATAATATTGTCCAAACTGGCGATCGGCATCCAGCCGGAATGATTGTTCAGCGCGCCGTGGCAGTATATTACCTCGATTTAACTCGGACGAACGATTCACTGGGTCAAGCAGAGTCAGATTCGTATTGAGTTGCCAGCCTTTTATTTGTGTGCTAATTACGCCTTCAAATCCACGTATGCGTGCTTGATCAATATTGGCGGGTGCGAAGGTATTGGCGTCAAAAGCAATCAAATGAAGAATATGGGTTTCATAAACGTTCAACGACCAATTTCCCCAATCCGCTTTGCCGCGAGTGCCGAATTCGTAGCTGCGCGAGTCTTCCGGACGCAAATTCGGGTTACTAAAGCCGGGGAAATACAGTTCATTAAATGTGGGGGCTTTAAAAGCGCTACCGAAATTGGCCAGCAGGCGAATATTCTCAGTGAGCGGATAACCCCAGCCAGCGCCGCCAGTCACTCGACTGCCGAATTGTTGGTTATCATCATGCCGCAGAGATAACAAAATATCATGTTTAGCGACAGTTGTTTGATGCTGAGCAAATGCACCCCAATTAGTACGCGAGTTGACAGCGAAGGCTTCCGTACTTTTGACGTGATCATTTTGATAATCCGTACCGACTGTTAACAATTGATTTTTACTCAAAGTAAAATCATTCAGCAAGGTAACTGTATCACGTATGGTATTAAACCGGCTTTGGAAAGCAGTGCCCAGGAAATTATCTGAGTCATCCCGGCTGCGGCCTGCGATCAGATTCATGCGCCAGAAATCTACCGGGGAGTAACGCGCTGTGCCACCAAGAACCTGTTGTGCCAAGACAGCCTTATTGGCAAAACTGCCATCAAGCTCGGTTTTTCCCGCAGAATGCATAAAACTGGCATCAATTTCCAATCCATTCTGAAACCGATACCCTGCGCGTAGGCTGCCCGCGACATTGCGATAACCATCCCGGTCAGGCTCATTCGTGAAACAACCTGCCGTATCGGAACCGGTACACGCATTGAATCCTTTTGTGCCGATTCCGCTGGCGTTCATATTTAACCAGCCTTGCGTACCTCTTTGCGACAAGCCCACCGAGCCCTCCAATGTGCCATAGGTGCCGCCGCCAAAGCCAAAATTCGGCTTGAGGCCGCCGCTTTCACCTTTGCGGGTGAAAATATGGATAACACCGCCGATGGCCTCTGAGCCATACAAACTGGAGCGTGGGCCACGTACGATCTCAATTCGCTCAATCTGTTCAATGGGAATATTCTCAAATGCAGTCGCGCCCGATGTGGCTGAACCGACCTTGATGTTATCGATCATCACCAGAATATGGTCGGATTCGGTGCCACGCATGAAAACTGAAGTGTTCTTGCCCGCTCCCCCGCTATTGGAAATACTCACGCCGGGTACACCGCGTAACAGATCCTGAATCGACCGTGCCTGCTGACGTTCAATATCTGCACGTGTAATGACTGTCACTGAAGCCAGCGAAGACTCGGCAGTTTGTGCCGTGCGTGTGGCCGTGACAATAACGGGTTTTTCCTGATGTTCTGCAGTGGCTGCAGACAAACCTGTTGCTGTACCAAGTAATAGCACAGCAATTGCCGGTAAACGACATTCTTGCATGATCTGATTCCTTCGCGCACACCCGCGCGTTGATAAATTCAATAAATAAGGAATGCAGAAGGGAGATTTGGAATGGACAAACGGGCCAGCCTGGAAAATAAAAGCTGATCATATTGCCACCGATCGCCCTCCGCGATACCGTAGTAACGGTCACTTCGGGCCGGTCTCCGGACTCATGAGCGGAATAAATCCCAGATCTGCGCCTTCCCGTGTCACTACACAGTGGCGTAATGCAGATTGTTAACTCAATTACCGTTGCGGGGGCAGTGCTGGCATTGCCTGAATTTAATCAGAACGCACCAGCTTCCCGTTTAACCTTCAAGAAAGAAATTTGAAGGCACCAAAAATGAGGATGTGAACTTACAGGATATGTGACAGGCGTGTCAAGGAATTGACTGTTTTCTTGGATTCTTTGTTAACCGACCCCCGCTGCTCGTAAAAAAGAAGCGGGGTGTAGATTGATGGGCATGAAACAGGCCTGTGTGAATGTGATAATTTTTATGTTCCTATTTCACAAGCGTTGCCAGTTTTAATTCAAAGGTCAGGGTTGGTGTGTCGGATACCTGCTGAAGCTCGGCAGCATAAGTGGATATTTTACCGCCAGCATCAAAAATATTGATAAACGGGAGATTGAGAGTGCTAGTAGGCTGATCGAAGATAGCACCATCTCCACGGAAACGATCCGCTAATTTCTCAGCTTGAACCAATTCAAACCGCAACGGATCGCTATCAGGGACGTACTGCAAGCGGGCGCGATAAGCACTGCTATTGCCATCAGTAAGCCTGACATCTACGGCAGGTATCTCAAGCGTGGCGGAATCAAAACTGGCATTGGGAACCAGTTTGTACACTGCACCAGTGGTTCCAAAAGGAGTGCCGGTAGTGTTGCCGAGGACGTAGAGTTCGCCATCGTCATCTTG
Organism: Nitrosomonas sp.; assembly: GCA_016708955.1. Lineage (GTDB taxonomy): Bacteria > Pseudomonadota > Gammaproteobacteria > Burkholderiales > Nitrosomonadaceae > Nitrosomonas. The sequence goes on along the minus strand of JADJES010000012.1, from coordinate 84,150 downwards.
CCCGAAACCAAGTACCCAAAAACCAGGTTGATCGCGCTCGGTTAGGTCCAATTCCAGAATTTTGTTACCATCAGAATAAAAGAGCCGGCCATCACCGCTGCCAGTCTTCGCTGTATCCCCAAACACATATTTTCCTTGTAAAGCAGGGAGGGCATTGCCGCGATAAACAAAACCTCCAATGATAGCGATACCCTCATCGTGATCGTACTGTACGACCGGATCGACAAAATCCCCTGCAACTGTGCCGTCGGTGACAAATCCCGAATCGTTACCATTGGGTTCAAAGCGGAAACTGCCTTCTTTCAATCCCCAACCATAATTCCCGCCGGGCTGAACTATGTTCACTTCCTCAATACTATTTTGACCCACATCGGCAAGTATCAGCGCGCCAGTTTTGGAGTCGAATGAGAAACGGAACGGATTGCGGAAACCGTAGGCATAGGTTTCAGGCAAAGCCGAACTTAAACCGACAAATGGATTATCATTTGGTATCCCGTACTTTCCATTGCTTGAATTATTTCCTGCCGGATCAATCCTCAGTAAACTTCCGAGCGGGTTATTGGGATTTTGACCATTGCCATCGTCACCATGGCCGATCATCGGGCCTTCAATAGAATTCTGACCATCACGATCGTCGGCCCCACCACCGTCGCCTAACGCGATATATAACATACCATCTGGACCGAAATTCAGCGCTCCGCCATTGTGGTTAAACTGGGGCTGATCTACTGTCAATAAAATTCTTTCCTGTTTAATTGACTCAGGAAGGTCATTTAAGCTTGGAGAAATAGCGCGGAATTCTTCAATGACGGAGTGATGGTTGGCTGTGGCACCAGGGGGAATGGTGGAAAAATCAATGGCATCACTTCCTATTCGTGAGTCATAGATGTAAAACAAACCATTCTCGACGTATCGGGGATGAAAAGCAAAGCCTAGGAAACCCCGTTCATCATAGGATTCGCTGCCAAATGCTCCCAACGGTACCTGATTGGAAGAAAAGAATGCGAAGAAAATTTCTTTGTTATTTGTAGTTAAATCGATACGCCATATTTTCCGATCCTGATCACTCACATATAAATGGTCTGTTGCACCTGGAATAGGAATTGCCCAGTTGGGTGCAGTAAGACCGGTTGCAATTTGTTTCAATCTTACTCGGACGGAGCCTTTCTGAATCGGCTCTGGAATCGGGTCATCCAGGCGGTGTCCTGCAGAATCTACTGATGCGCCTATTGTCGTTGAATTGGCATCAATCTCTGTTGCGTTGACTGCAATACTGAATAGTAATAAGGGCAATGTTAGATAATATAATTTCATTTTGAGACCTCCTGGCAGTGAAATATAATTTCTGTAGGCCCAGTTGCTCATTTTTCTCGGAAAAGAACAAGCTGGAAGTTTCTAATGATTTTCCTTCCGCTGCGTGGTAATAGTACTTTGCAAATCTAAACTGAGCAAATAAAAGATCAACAGTAATAATTTGCGTTGCCGCAGCATGGGCAGCTGAATCCTTCGGGCAACGGGACGCTTCCAATGCATCCGCGCATTGCTCATCTGTGCTCCTTTTACTTGGTCGTTTAAGTAGCTCCGATACTACCGCAGCTTGCCTATAAACTTCCTTACAAAAGTTGCACTTCAAAGTTGAATCCGCCATTCCAATCTCACACGGTTTCCAGGCGAGTTAATTTCCAAAAGCGTGGATTTATTACATTGCAGCGAATTCACCAAAAGTGAACAAATGGTTTTCTGATTCGTCCGAACTAAAACCGGAGGTTTTTTTATCGGTGCTAGCCGAGGCTATTGGGTGTTTTTTTCTTGAGTACTTGCTTGCGTTCGTGTAGGAGGATAGTCGATAGATGCAGACGAGGTAATAAGGGATCATCAGCTAGAGGTAAAGTTTCTTGTTTGCCGATGAGTGTGGATGCTTGTTGTCGCAACATTGCTAGCAGAGAAGTAGCTACTTCGTCGGCATAAACTCAAATTTTCCTAATGGAAAATTTGAGATGAAAGAGTATCAAAGCTTGAAGCATACGAGACGGGATTGCAAGTGCTCTATTGTGTTTATACCGAGACGGCGCAGGCAAAAAACATGGAGAACTGGGACGGCAACACGGGGAGATTTTTTACGAATTAATCGCCCTATTACCCCTCTTTATTTTAACGATTAAGTCTCTTTATCATTTTTGTGACGCCATAAACTGGTTAAGGCTCCGGTTTGTCTCCGTAACAATATTTCTAAAATTTGACACCGGTTCCGATGAGCTCGGCTGAGGTTATTTTGTATGAGAAATTCTCAGGGTCCAAGCTGTCCAGTGTTTTTCCATCAATTTCTGCATGAGGGAACATAAAGAAAGGTAACTTTCCGGTATTATTTGCGGGATTTAGTGACAAATCTTCAGCATGATTGAATGTCAACCAGTTCATTTCCCAAGTACCAAAGAATTTTTCTCTTAACTGAACGATCTTCGGATCATTCAGAGGCAGATTCTCTAATTTTGATACTTGTTGAACATCAGCCGGATTAACCGGTATCCAGCCGCGACCGGCTAGAAAGAATTCAGCTCGGCAGTGTTGGGATTGACTAATGTCACCGTATTGCCCGATACAAGGGTGTAATTTTGATTCGTTGATGCGAATGCCATATTGGTTTCTTGCAGGAATATTGGCTGCTTTTGCAAGCGCAACAAACAATGAGTTTAGATCAACGCATTTCCCAGTCAGATCATTCCTCTCAAGCATGGATTTAACATCGCCTTGCCCGCGTCCACGTATTCCCTGATCATACTGTGCATTGTCTATGACCCAATCATAGATAGACCTTGCTTGTTCCAAGGTCATTGCGGCATTCCTTTCCTTTATGATGGAGTGTACGGTTTCACGTACAATGCCATTCGTTGGTTTTAGGTGAGTGGGGTTAAGGTAATTTTTAATACTGCTGGGTAGCGCAGAGTTCTTGCTTGCAGGGTAAAGGCCAAGATCAAAGGAATGATTAGAAGTTTTCACAATACAACTGACCGTGATGTGCCGCTGATTGCCTTTTTGTTTTCCTTGCCATTCCGCTTTAAAAATGGGAAAAGCGCTTGTGCCGATGGTGGAAAATGAAGCTTTAGTAGCATTGCCGTTCCAGTTGCTACCTTGTGTAAATTGAAATCCGGGATCATTGGTATCAGGTAGCGGAAGCCATAAACGGGCGGAACTGCCTTTATCCGGAAGATCGACTTGAAAAGTCAGACGATAACTGGTCCAATTACTAAAGTTCGAAGACTGCACCGATTGTTGCGTGGCCATTAAAGATGAAATAGGGAAAGACAGTGCACTCGATCCAATATATTTTATAAAATCCCTACGTTTCATGGTTTCCTTTATAGTTTCTTTAAGTTGCGCAAATTTTATCCTATCAATTCTTTATGTCAATACAATGCAGGCTATTGCTTCTATATGATTACTGAAACAGCCGATTATTTACCTGTTGTTGAGATTGAAACCAGTATTTGCCCTACGCATGCTATTGTTTGGCTGCATGGTCTAGGTGCCGATGGGAATGATTTTGTGCCGATAGTCAGTGAACTGGAGTTACTACCTGAAACATCGATTCGGTTTATTTTTCCGCATGCGCCTGAGCGCCCAGTCAGTATAAATAATGGCTATATTATGCGTGCCTGGTATGACATTTATCATGCTGATTTTAATTATCGTCAAGATGAATCAGGTATTCGTGATTCACAGAAAGCTATTGATGCTTTGATTGAAAGGGAAATTCAGCGTGGTATCCCCTCAAAACATATCCTGCTGGCCGGATTCTCACAAGGCGGCGCGATGGCATTGCAGGCTGGGTTGCGTCAGACCAATTCTCTAGCTGGAATTATTGCTTTGTCATGCTACTTACCGCTTGCGGAAACACTTACGACGGAAGCCAGCGCTGCTAATGCCTCAACACGAATATTTATGGCGCATGGCATTTATGATGCAGTAATACCCTTAACACATGCAGTTGCCTCGAGAGACAAATTACTCACTGCTAATTATCCGCTTGAATGGCATGAATACCCTATGGCGCATAGCGTATGTGAACTGGAAATAGGCGATATTAGCCGCTGGCTTGGGCGCATAACTGGATAAGCTTCATCCGGAATAGGCCTTGCTTAGTAAGCATTATCTTTACGCAGGACGATCCAGGCGGTTTTGAAGATAATCCAGAGGTCGAGCCAGATAGACCAATGTTTAAGATAATACAAATCATGCTCGATACGAGCTTTCATTTTTTCCAACACTTCAGTTTCGCCGCGCCAGCCATTGACCTGAGCCCATCCGGTAATGCCTGGCTTGGCTTTGTGGCGTAACATATAGCCTTTGATCAGTTTGCGATACAGCTCATTATGCGCCACTGCATGCGGGCGCGGGCCGACGATGCTCATGCGTCCCTGTAACACATTGAAGAATTGCGGTAACTCATCCAATGACGTGCGGCGCAGGAAGCCGCCGATTTTGGTCAAGCGCTGATCATTCTGTTTCGCTTGTTGAATCTTTGCGCCATCTTCGGTGACGGTCATCGAGCGAAACTTATAGACGGTAATCTCCTCACCGTTGAGGCCATATCGGCGCTGCTTAAAGATGACCGGACCGGGCGAAGTGATTTTTACCGCCAATGCAATGCACGCCATCAATGGAGATAACAAGATAATAATCAATACAGCCAGCATAAAGTCGCTGACATTCTTGACCACACCATCGACACCGACAAAGGGAGATTCATTCATTGCAACTACTGGCAAATTACCGATGTAATCGAAACGAGTTTGCATCAAATCAAAGATATAAATATCCGACAGGAAATAGATGGAAGCCGTCGTATCGGGCAATTCATCCATAAGCTTTTGGATACGTGGCTGAGACGACATCGGCAGGCTAATAAAACCATCTCGATATTGTGTTTCTGAATATAAGGCACAGCATCAACCAGTCCGCCCAAACGGGATCCGAAGTTATCCGGCCTGGTAACCGTTGCGGCTATGGGAGGATCAGTCAGCTCATCCAAATGGGATCCCGAATCGCCGGCGATTCGGGAGCTGTTGCGTTCATCGAAGAAACCTTGATAATTGATTAACAGAAAGGGGAGCTCTGCAATATGCTTGATGAATGCCAAACTGGTTTCGTTCGCGCCGATTACTATTGCTGAACGCAATTTACCTTTGTTGTACAGGTTGGTAACGATACTGCGTACGACCATATGACTAGCAATCAGCATCAATGGTGTGACAATAAACCAAGTCAACAGCACTTGCCTGGAAAACTGATTATGAAATTTGGTGGCATAACCTAGAAATATCAGGATAGCGATAATGACCAGCCAGCCCAATACCGTATCCCGCATATAGGCAAGCAGCCTGCCTTTGCGCCAGTTACGGTAAATGAGGATACGCTCGTAAATATAGGTGGAAATGAAAAAAGTGATAATGACCAATACTAAATAGTAGCTGGTAAAATCTTCGTTATACATCCAGGTTGTTAGGATTAGCATGCTCCATATGATGAAAGGATCGAGCAAATGCTTGAAGAAGGCCACTATGGGTAAATCGTTGGCTGTCATCGTCTTCCGTAAGTATACTGTAGATTGATATTTGCGCCATTGGCGCTAAATCCGCCGAAGGCAGTATCTGATTTTAAATGATTATTATAGACTGAGGCACTGAGCTGCAAGCCAAGATAAGGATTGTATATGAGTTTTATTGCTGCATTGCGAAGCGTGTTATGTATACCCAATGGTAATGCTTCATCGGTAAGAAGAGAAAAGCGATCAAACTTCATATTCTGATAGAAAAATCCTCCCTCAATCTTATTTTCTGTGTAATGTTCCAGGATGGAACAACACGAACGCCAGTATTAAGACTAAAGCTTGCGGTAAGCAATTGCATTGCTGCGGTCTCACGCCAACCAGTAATCGATAATCCGAGCTTGTCGGTAGGTTGCCAGCTATAGGTCATGCGGGCATTAAATCCACTAAAATTACGTGCTTTAAAGCTGGCATTGTTGCGTTCTACCCATCCCCCTGTCCCGCTAAGGTTGGATTTTGCAGATACTGCCCAGTTGATTTTGGCCAATGCTTCTTTCTGATCATAACTGTTGTCTGTGAATGAGCCATCCGGTGCCCGGACAAGAACCGGAAAATCCCCAAGGTATCGCGAAAGAGGACGCCCACTGTATTTCTGCCGGATGTCACATAGTCGATTCCGCCTTCAAACCGATCTTCAGTACGGTTAAGAAATCTCATTCTGTCGTTCGGACTATCCGTATTGAGATCATAGCGCGTATAGCGGCCATTCAAATTCCAGCTTGGGTGAAAGCGCCAAATGGCATTGATGAATTCTGTCTGCTCGGTACGTATATTTTTTAACACCCGGCTGAAACAGGAACGGTGCCAGTGATTGCACGTAGCTTGCTCCCATATTACCTTCCAAGCGATTGCCTAGAAACCAGTTCCAGTTACCGTTCAAACTTTTCAAATTGTTATCCATCTGATTGAATTTCTCGAAGCTGGTGTGAGTCCAGTTCAGATTGGCAGTCAATCGTTGCCGGCTGATTTCTTTCTCAAACATAAGACCGCCGGTAAAGCGATGGGACATATCGAAAAGATTACGCGTGCCAAGCAATGGCAGTGGATCCATTTTATCCCGTATACGCAATAGGTTATCATCAGCGGTAAAGGTATAGCTTGCAAAGGGCTGTACTACTTTGCCTATTACAGCAGCAGATGCAAGCTGGTTGAAAAAGAACAACAGCAAAACCCCTGGAAGGAAAAACCGCAACCGGCTGGGCCGTGAAAAGTGGGTCGCTATACGCGTCGGATACTGAGTGATGCTTGTAAGTGTAACTTCCATGAACTGATGTATCATTAATGTGAGATTCTCAGAGTTTCTAATAGCCAAGTATTAATGGCATTGGACAGAATTTACCTTTTCTTTCACATGTTCTCATAAAACTATTTTGAACAACACCTTTTCCAGGAGAAAATACACTTTTCCCCACTCGACGCAATATTACTGTCGCTATTTTTAACAAATCGGATTAGGCTCATAATTTAAAAAGCCATGTTGGCTTTATCTAATGTGTTGCAGAAATAATTGTGGCTGGATTAACGGCACAATGTTCAATAAGATTAATATAGAGAAAAGTATAAGTAGAGTTGTTAATAATCCAGAGCCGTCACTCTAAACAAAGTAACTTTTACAGAGAATGGAGTCAACCTTGGTTTCTTAGAATCTCTAAACGAATTGGTTGTAGGTCGGATCTGGTACTAGCTAATACGTTAGCAAACTCAGTTGCAGTTATTGCAAGGAGAAACTGGTGAAATTTACTTCGCTGACACAGCGTTTTGCTGTTTGGTTTACATTGGTCTCTTTATTGCCCATATTATTCATTGGCAATAGCTTACTGCATACCTTTGAAAAGGAAATTAAAAATTCGGCTATTCGAAATGTTTCTGCTATCGCCGATAAAAAGATTGAGCAAATTGACAGCTATTTGAAGGAACGCTTTCTTGATTCCAGCTTGGTGCGTGATTCCAGCACAACACATGAAGCCATCATGGAATTTTCCAGAATATTTGAACAAAGCGGCGTGGAATCAGATGATTATCGTAGACTGGATGCCAGTTATCGTGAAAATTTTAAACGCTTTGTTGAGGAAGCGAAATATTACGATATTTTTCTGATTTCGCCTAAAGGCGATATTGTCTACACGCAAGCGCATGAATCTGATTTTGCCACTAACTTACTCACAGGCCCCTATCGCGATACGGGACTCGGCAAAGTTACTCGCTATGCACTGGATAATTTAAAAAGCAGTATCTCCGATTTTGAACGATACGCGCCGTCCAAGGGGGCAATTGCTGCATTCGTTGCGACTCCAGTAATAATAAACGGAGAGATTAAAGGTGTATTAGCTTTGCAAATCTTTAGTGAGCGTGTATTCGCAGTGATAGCGAATAACGTTGGACTTAGCGATAGTGGTGAAACGGTTGTGGCGCGTCTTGAGGATGATTACTCGGCTTTGGTAATGGCTCCGTTAAAGTACGATCCTGATGCAGCATTAAAACGTAGGATTCCTCTTAATATACCATCCGCTGAAGCCATGCAAAATGCTCTGAAAGGTAATTCTGGCGGCGCACTGACTTTTGATTATCGTGGCAAGGAAGTTGTTGCTGCATGGGGCTACTTACCGCTCATGAAATGGGGCATCGTGGTGCATATTGACGCCGATGAAGCATTCGCTTCTGTGCACAAATTGCATTTTGTCGGCTTAATCATCCTGGTTCTGACATTACTTGCCGCTCTATTCGGCGCTATTCTATTTAATCGTCGTGTTGTAGATCCTTTAAAGCATCTGAATCGAAGCGCTTTGGAAATCTCAGCAGGTAATTTACACCAACGTGTTGCGATTGAAGGCTGGGATGAAATGAGACAATTGGCGGATACCTTCAACATTATGGTGGAGCGGCTGAATGCCAGCGATCAGGAACGCAACAAGGCAGAGGAAAATCTACTTCAACTCAATCAGCAACTGGAAAATAAAGTTGCAGTACGCACTGCCGATTTGCAACGCGCGAATGTGTCTCTGGCCGTTAAAGAAGAAGAAATGCGCTCTGTCGTTGAGCATATGGTGGATTGTGTGGTGACTACCGATGAAAGGGGCGTGATTCTTTCCGCCAATCCGGTGATGGAAAAACTATTTGGCTATAGTCATGATGAAATGATCGGGCAAAATGTATCGATCATAGTGCCCGAACCGGATCGTAGTAAACATGACAGCTATATGGAAAATTATTGTCGTACCGGGCATGGTCAGGAATATGTCGGTCGTCCTTATTTGCCCGGTTCGCATGGGATTGGGCTTGGCCGTGAAGTTGAAGGCGTCCGCAAGGATGGCGAACGAATCGAACTGTATCTGGCAGTCAGCGAATATTTCGTTGGGGGAAAGCGGCATTTTACCGGCGTGATGCGTGATATTCGTGAGCATGTACGCATGATGAAGGACTTAAAGCAAGCCAGAATCGATGCAGAACAAGCAAGCCGGGCCAAATCTTCTTTTCTTGCCGCCATGAGTCACGAGATTCGCACGCCTATGAATGGCGTGATTGGCATGATTGATGTGTTGCGGCAAACCAGTTTGAGCGGCTATCAAATGGAAATGGCTAATTTGATACGGGATTCTGCTTATGCCCTGCTTTCTATCATTGAAGACATACTTGATTTTTCCAAAATTGAAGCAGGCAAACTGGAAATAGAAAAAATTCCTATGCGCTTGGCCAGTGTTGTGGAAAATGCTTGTGGCATGCTGGCACACCTGGCGCTTACTAAAGGAGTGGAGTTGACTCTGTTTATTGATCCAGGAATTCCAGAAAATGTGTTGGGAGACCCGCTACGGCTTCGCCAGGTACTCGTCAATATCATTAATAACGCGATCAAATTTTCCAGTGCGCAGGAGAAATCGGGTAAGGTTTCAGTGAGAGTATTACTGACCGAATCGAATCCTGACCAAGTAGTGATTACATTTCAGATAAACGATAATGGTATTGGGATGGATAAAGAGACGCAGGACAAACTCTTTAAATCCTTCTCACAAGGCGATCCTTCAACGACGCGGCGCTTTGGAGGGACCGGACTTGGATTGGCGATTTCTCATCACCTGGCGGAATTGATGGATGCAGAAATAACGGTACAAAGCGAACCTCAACAGGGTTCCACATTTATGATACAAATGCCATTTAAGCCGCTGCCCGCGATAACCGTTCCAGATAGCAAGCTCGATGATCTCAGCGGCTTGACTTGCCTGATACTGGGTGACGACAATGGTATGAGTGATGATCTGGCCATCTATTTGAAAAGCGCCGGAGCGAATGTTGAACAAATCTCCGATCTAAATACAGTTCGTCAACGAATTCAGAGTTTGGCGCCTGGCTTGTGGCTTGTTGTCATTGATGCCGGGCAACAGACACCTTCTATAGAGGAATTGCGTGCTGCATTCACTGCTCGTTCAAGTGCAATAAAGAGTACCGCAAAGGTTAAATCTGATGTGTTGCAACCTGATATCGAGCCGCGTTTTATCGTTATCAAACGTGGCCGTCGCCGGCAAGCGCGGACTGAGGATATCGATATTGTCACGCTGGATGGTGATGTGATGTATCGTCAGTCCTTGCTTCGGGCAATGGCCATCGCTGCTGGAAGAGCAGAAGTCAGCATGGGAAGTGCGCCATCAGACAATTTGCTCAAGTCAGGGCCTGTGCCTGTTTCGCGCGAGGAAGCACTGCGGCAAGGCAAATTGATATTGGTGGCAGAAGATAACGATATCAATCAAAAAGTGATTCGGCAACAGCTTAGCCTGCTCGGTTATGCGGGTGATATTGCAAACGATGGGCGTGAAGCATTGAAGCGTTTGCAAGACTGTAATTACGCTCTGCTACTGACAGACTTGCATATGCCAGAAATGGATGGTTTCGAGTTGGCCAAAGCGATTCGTTCCGGGGAAACAAGCAAAAAACATATTCCCATTGTCGCGTTGACTGCAAATGCGCTGAAAGGTGAAAGAGAACACTGTTTGAGTGCCGGGATGGATGATTATTTGAGCAAGCCAGTACAGCTTGAAGATTTGCGCCTGACCTTGGAAAAATATCTATCCGGCGATAAACTGGCAGAAAAGTCAAAATCAACTTCTCAGCTTCCGGTACAAACGGATGTGGTTGAATCAATTGCTGTTCCGATTAATGTTCATGCTCTGGAAGAATTAATAGGTAATGATCCGGAAATGATTAAAGAAATGCTGTTGGATTTCCGCGGCAGTGCAGAAAGAATAGCCACGGAACTTCGAGCGGCTTATCAGGCAGGTCAATTTGCAGCGGTTGGTTCACTCGCGCATAAGCTTAAATCATCAGCGCGTTCTGTTGGCGCGCTTGCATTGGGTGAATTATGCGCAGAAATGGAGCAAGCAGCTAAAAAGAATGATGCGGGAGCGTTGGCTGTATTACTGCCATCATTTGATGTGCAGTTAATGAGTGTCAAAAGCTATCTGGAAGCTTTGCATGCAGAAGGGTGAGCGGTGTTCTGAAATAAGGCCAAAGTAGTTAGGGAAGCTCTTAATCAGAATTTACTTAGGGTGATGCAGACGGAGTTACTAAGCCATTTTGTACTCTGCTTTGCCATTCTTCCAGCCAGCGCGAAAAATCGGCGGGTAGTAATGGAACCGAAACAAAATTTCCTTGTGCATAATCACAACCTGTTTGCCGCAAGAGTTCCCAGTCGTTACGATCTTCAACCCCTTCTGCCACGACTTCCATACTCAGTTGTTTGGCCATCGATAAACTGGCGTCATAGATGGCGCGTAGCGTGTCATCCATCCAGGCGCGATGAACAAATCCCTGGTCAATCTTGAGTTCACTAAAAGGAATGTCGCGTAATTGCGCCATTGATGAGTGCCCGGTACCAAAATCATCAATCGACAAATGAAATCGTTTGAGACGTAACCGAGTCAAAATTTCCAGCGGAATTCGTGTATCAGACCCCATTAGTTGACTTTCCGTGACTTCGAGTGTGATTTTCTGTGGCGGCAGGCCGTGCTCGGTGACCAGTTTCACTACGAGGTCCTGAAAATCCAGTGATGCCAGATTATCCATTGAAACATTAATCGCTACGCGTAATATCTGACCATTCTGATGCCATATTTTTGCCTGAGCCAGTGCTTGTCTCAGAACCAGTTCTGTCAAGTCATTAATCAGACCATGCTGTTCTGCAGTATGGATAAACCGGTCCGGCAGTATCAGACCATCTTGCGGATGGTGCCAGCGTACCAGTGTTTCTACGCCGATTACGTCACCGGTTGCCACGGATACTTTAGGTTGGTAATAATTCACTAATTCATGATTGGAAATGGCAGATTGAATCTCTGCGGCGCCATAGATTTTCTTATCGGATGGTTTGGCTGGGGAATAGGGTTCCCATTTCTGCAATAATTCAGATAGCTTTTCTGGATTCACTGGTTTATGCAGATAGCCAAGCATCTGAATTTTATGCGCATGAACCAGTTTCTCCGCGGTTTTTAGCATGCGCTCATCTTCACCGCTAACCAATACGAGATTGCCATGGTAGTTCCGGTCAACCAAGTAACGTACAAACTCAATTCCATCCATATCCGGCATATTCAGATCAAGCAGAATTAAATCCGGGCAAGTATCGGCATGATCAATTTTTTTGAGTGCATCTTGTCCATTGTCGCATGCGCTGACAGTGGTATAGCCTTGCTTGGCGAGCATCCGTGTCAGGAGCTTGAGCATAAAGGTGTCGTCATCAAGGATTAGTATCTTAATATCTGAGACGCTCTGCATGACTTGCCTTTTCTTTGAATATCAGGGTAGGAATAATGAAAAGTGTATGATTCATAATGCTATGAATCATACACTGTGTTTCTATTATGATGCTAGTGATAGCTGGATTCCGGCATGTAAGCAGGATTCGCTAGCAGCCTCAATGGGATGGCAGTAGTAGTATGACTGAGCAGGTAGTGTGAATTTAGTCATCAATCAATATGTGCCCAAAAAAGCAAAAACTCCGATAGCAATGCCGGTGACAAACTGTGCATGCACTAAGTGGGAAAATTTCTTGAGCTCATCGGGTGTGTAACGCCAAGTTAAAAACAGACCGAAAAGTCCTTGCCAGATAACCAACGCCAATAGTGCTGGAAAGAAGAGAATATGACTGTAACGGGAAAATCCCATTAGCGAGATATGCAGCAGGATGACAGCAATGGCTGCGATGCCGAAATAAATGTGCGTGCGGTTCATCCAGGTTAACAGCCGATTCAGACGGGGCGAATCGATTGGAGAGGTATAGTCCGGGAGCAGGCGCTGTGCCAATTTTCCTTGCCCCAGCAGCAGTTTCAACAAGGTGCGGAAATAAATAAATACCAGCATCGCCAAGCCAATTTTTCCAAAACCCTCACCTATCTCAGTCAGAAAAGTTTCGCGCTCTTCAGGAATCGGGTGAACTGCGTACGCATAAATAAAATACGCCACTGAAACCAGTGCAACCACAAAGGTGTAAATAAGGATAGTTCTGATATTTTTAAGTGATTGCTGCATGGTATGGATCAGTGCGTTTGATACCCCATGACCTTAATGATTTCCCACTTAAAATCATGGATATGAACATCCTCATTGGTTAATGGCATGGAGAGAGCGCCTTTCGATAAAGGGGCTAGCTCCTGATTAATTTGATGTATTTTAGGGTCGTGTGACATGTCTGCGTGCATAACCATGTGATGATGCCCGTGGATAGGTGCCATGCTGACAATCAATTGCGTAACATGGTAACTTTCATTGCCATTGTAGATAGTGCCACTAAAAATACCCCAGCCGAACCCGGCGTCAATTTTTAGTTTCTTGACTGCGTCATCCGGTAATTCAATCCAATTGGATTGAATCTTGTGGCAAGTGCTTTCGCTCTTGCCGGATTGTACTGAGCTTAATTGATGAGTGCATGGATTTGCATTCGACTGAGATTGATCCGTGCTAGCGCTTTGTGCAGCCAGGAGTAATGCCAGAAATGTTCCAGCACAAATAAGTTTGCAAAATTTTGAATGTTTAGCTGTTATCTTAGCCATCCGGTGCCTTTTAATGAATATCAGTATCTTAGGGGAAGAGCAGTCAAGTTTGATTCGATCGATTTTTTCAATTGACTTCCCAATGCATGAATTTTATTTGGTTGATTAGGGTTATTGGTTCCAGCTTAGAGACCCTGTCCCGTCGTTTAATCCGCCAGGGGCGATCATCATTATTTCTAAGAGTCTACCAAAAAAGAAACAGCCTCGTAAGGTGATGCTGCGAAGCTGAACAACTTGACCTGAGCTAGGGGGGGGCTATCGGACTTAAGGCTAATCTACAGCGCCAATGGGGTAACGGTTCATATTTGCTCAATTTCTCGTTGTGTAGTCTCTCTATGCGCTTAAAAATTGAGAAAATATGCTCTCGTTCTCCCACTTGGTTCGCTATGATTGCTTAAGTCCGGCAGACTTACATGGGCACCCACGTTATGCCAAGCTTTCATTTAATAATTTTGAGCGGGTAAAGATTGCAGCCATATATCCGGACTTTATGCAAAGACTGTCTCAGGTTCAACTACTCACAGTCTGACCAAACTCGCCATCATGTCATGATTGCCTGTGCAATCGGTGGAAATTATTCTCCTTGAGTCTGTTTTAATAATTACTGTTAACAATAAACAGATTCTTATGTAACGCCATAATCACTCTACAGTAGCAGCCGAAACTGTAGAATGATTATGGTGGAATGCTGTACCTTTGGCGAGCAACGCCCAGATAATACGAGCGTTCTTATTTGCCAATGCAACAACAGCAACATTCTTGCTGCGCCGCGCTATCAATTTGCGTAGCCAGCTATCTGGTTCAGCTTTTTTCTCGGCAAAACGGATGATTACTTGTGCACCATGAAACAACAAGGTGCGCAAATAAGCATCACCACGTTTGCTGATGCCAAGTAGCATCTGTTTGCCACCGCTCGAACGCTGTTTTGGCACTAATCCGAACCATGCCGAAAATTATCTGCCATTCTTGAATTCCCCGGCATCGATTACCGCTTATGTTTCTCAATGGCCTGCCAGTGCCAGTTAGTTCGCTGTTTCTTCTAGGCGATTAGCCCATCCTATCGCTTGTGTTTCTATATTCGATAATTCATTCAGACTCAGAAAATCCAGTTCGGATAATATGGAATGAATGGAAGTGATTTCGCCTTTTTCTTTGGCTTCGATTAATTTTAAAGCTTGGCCCAAACGTCCATGGCGAGTCAGTAATGCTTGGCTTATGTCGTCTGGTATTCCCAATTTCTCGACTATTTGCTGTATTTCAATCCCCATTAATTCGTCCAGTAACGATAAAATTCCAACCATAAATGCTCTTTCTTGGTGATTCTTATCATGCGGACGCTCGATGGTTGCAATTAACTCCATCAATTTGCCGCGTGCAACAGCAGTTTGTGTTAACGCATTGGATAGGCTGTCTTCCGATTGATTGGAAGTATAAAGCAGAAGTTGTATCCATCTTTGCAGTTGCTTGCGTCCCATTAACTTAATGGCGTGTTTGATGGAATTTATTTTCTGGGGTAAACCGTCCGAACCTGAGTTCACCATGCGTAGCAAGTTGTAACTTAAGCCGGGTTGACGTTTAAATTCGTTTTCGATTTCACCGATGCTGCTATCATTATCATTGTCACTTGCGTCATCGTGATTGCGCATAACCAATGCCACCGAGCTTCTTGGATCAAGTTTGACCAGTATTGATCCCCATAAAGTTTAAGCGGCTTTTACACTGACATGACCCTTCAGGTTTTGCAACATAGCCGCTGACGCGACGATAACCTGCTTGAAACTTTGAAAGCCTCCAGCCAACCTTCATGGTGAATGACTTTCTTGTTCGCGATTTTCAATAAAAAAATTTTTTTTGTGGGGGGGGGTGGGGGGAGGGAAACGGCGCCCCCCCGGGCGGGGGGGGGGGTTTTTTGGCTACAAAGCGTAGACTGGCCATCGATTGAGTTCATCACCCAGCTTAGTAAGGTTCATCTGACTCGTGCTTCCCCCCGCCGGGGGGGCCCCCCCCCCCCGGGGGCCCCTTCTCCTTTTCTTATGCTCCAGTCCCAAGGATATCCATCTTCAGTTACTCGACGTTTACCAGTGCAATAAGCGTTCAACTCTGCTCCGTTCCTTTACCCCTGAAAACGCTTGCTATTGATAGCAATGATATTATCCAGTGCAAATTGATATCCTTTTTGTTTTAATTCTTTACAACGCTGTAAAAATTCTGGTGTTATTGATGCCGATTCTTTAACTTCTAGCACAATGTGTTTACTGGGTAGCAAACTAATAATGTCACTCATAATGAGATCAGGGTCGGCATTGATAAAGCCACGCTGGTGTCCCAGAACATTGTGGATGCCGAACTTGCCGTAAGCATTAACGATAACATTCGCTGATGCAGACAAGTCGCTTGTGACATTTGCAGTTTCCTCAGTTTCTTCTTGTCTGAAAAGTAACTCAAATGCGACTAGATTGTGATTACGATCTAGAATTGGTTGCCGACCAAGGCAAAAACCGCCCATATATACCTCCGCATGTACCAGCTTGCTCAAATAAAATGCCCGCCCCCCCCGCTGCATGAAGTATTTCTTAACGATTGTCCGAATTGGTAAGAAGGAAGGAGAGGGGTTCTCTTCACTTGGATGAGCATACAACAAAGTGGATGATGGTTTTAAGGTAAGAAAGCGGGCTTTTGAGGCCTTAATAGCCAATTTGATCAAATATCCAGCTTTATGTATATTCAGCTCTAACGAAAGCAGTGTTTATAGTTGTTACAGACATGTGACAATCTCAATTTTGAGTGGAGTTGCATTTGCTGCAATAAGGATTGGACCTGCTTTATAGAAACAATAAAAGGCACTTTTTACTCCTTATGGAAGCTCTGAGTAAGTCCTTCGGCAGGCTCAGGACGAGCGGTAATGTATTGATTACGTTCGTGGTGAGCTCGTCGAACCATAGTTGTAATCAACTTAATCAGAGCTTTCTTAATAACTACTTCTCACTTTACCTTTTTGCATGACAACTATTCTTTCGTATCTGCGAGAGTATGCTTCGATGATTGATGAAGCGCTGTGGCTTTTTTGTTTGATCTGGATGAGCATTCTGATCACCCTAAACTATACATTGGGGATTGAGAGTGAATTGATTAAAGGGCTTGATTCCCGTTTTGATCAATTATTAGCGCTTTTTCTGGTTTATTGCAGTGCTTTTGTGATTCCGTATTTATTTGCCATGACATACCGGAAACATCTGATTACTGCTACGCCGATGTTTTGGTTGCTACTGTTGATTGCACCAGCTTTGTTTGCGCTCAAAGTGAGTGTCGCTAATCCGTTGGAAAATAGCATGGACGGGATATGGGGCAGTTATGTAACTAGCATCACAACGCTACCATTTAAGTTTTTAGTCGTATTTGTTCCATTAGTCGTTTTTGGTTCATCCGGCAAGTGCGTACTTTTGGGTTTAACCGACAAGGACATAATTGGTTTCATGCAGCGCCATAATTTTGAGTTTAAAGAACTCGACATCTCTGAAACCATAGGCCATTTTGTGCAAGGTTTTATCTTGTTGTTGGTACCTTCCAACGGCCCGGTTGATAAACCATTAAAATCGAAATAAGCCAGGATACCTGAGCGGTGTGCTGCAATAGTTTTAGAGAATTGCTTGAGCATGTTGACATCCGAAGCAGGGCTTTTTACCCATTCATCCAATGCATTTGAGCTGAGAGTTTATCCGGTTGATGCCAGATATTGCGTAACTCTTCTTTCATGTAATAGGCCGTTGCCAAGGGCTCATTGAGCTTTAATGCTTCGTCCAGACGTTGACGTTCATTGCGCTTGTCATCCAGGTTGTCAGGGTTCTTCAGCAACAGCCAGCGAATGCCCTTCAAAACGGGTTTGCCCAACCCATTTTCTGCTTCTCGTTGCAGATCAGACGCGTTTTGTCAACTTTCGTTGAACAGCTTAATAATATGGAAGTGATCGAACACTAGCGTTGCATCTGGGATATTAGCCCGCACCGCACTGATGTATGCTGGCCCCATGTCGGTCGCAACCGCTTCAATCCGTGCACCGATCGTTCAAACGCTTCCAAAACGGAATCAGTGCATCGGCACCTTTCCCATTGCCAACAAAATCACCCCCACGTTGAAGATCCAGAACTATCGTTAAATAACCCAGCTTCTTGCCTTGGTATATTTCATCCAGCGCAATGCGTTTTATCTTGGCCAATTTCGGCAACCGATAACGTTTATTCAGATTGTCCTTCTGTATTCCCTTAACCAGATCCCAGCTCACTCCAAGATGGCGTGCTACTGCCTGGATGGTCATGTGCCTAGGACAAACAATCTTTCGAAAGAACGTGTATAGCGCTTGTGCTCATCAGCAAACGATCTTTACCTGACGAACTGCTTGGCATCGGGTGCATTCTACCCGCTGAACTGGAAGGTCGATATAGACTGCTTTGACCTACCGGTACTGCCTGAAGCGTCTAACCAACTTTCCCCGGCAATGTATCTCGCGGCTTTACATACCGGACATCTCAATCGCCAATGATCCGCTTGTATTGCAACAACTATGACACCCGCAATAAAACAAGGCTTTGATAAAATAACCAACTATACCAAAGGCGTGGTAACACAGTTGAAAAAACCTCTTCGTTGAAAATCAGAGATAATTTCAACCTTTAATTCACTTTATTCCTGCATTTCTAGCATGCACTTGCCGGATGAACCTCGTTTTATATAAAATTCTTCCTGTGGAGCAAAATTATTGGGGAATGACACTGAAAAATGTTCAGTGGCGTCCTTACTGCCTAATGCTGGCTTTGATGGTGCCACTGATCATCTTTGCCAGTACTCAGCCGGATTTCTTAAGCGCTTATCCCCGATTAAAGCAAGTGGCTTTTATTGTGCCATACACAGAAAATCCACTGTGGTATCAATTCCTTTATGAAATAAGTTATGGAATTGATTTTATTACGATAGAATTATTTTTCCGGGGATTTTTGGTGTTTGCATTTGTCCGTTATGCTGGGCCGTCAGCTATTTTGCCAATGGCCACATTTTATTGCAGTATTCATTTCGGCAAGCCGCTGCTTGAGTGCATATCTTCTTTCTTTGGCGGATTGATACTAGGTATGGTTGCCCATAAAACACAATCCATCGTGGGCGGCTTGGCTGTCCATCTGGGTATCGCTTGGATGATGGAAATTGGGGGTTATGTCGGAAATCTAGTGATAAAATAATTTTTATAATGCAATTAAAGAATGAGTTATTAATATGTCTAAAGTAGCACCTGTAATTGAAAGTTCCAGCAACAGTGCAGGCTTAAGTGCGCAGGCCATCAGTGAATTAAATCAGCATTATCGCTCGCTCAATTTTGAAGCGCGATTACGTCGGCTTTACACCGGCTTCCAGCCAGAAAGAATCATGGTGACATCTTCCTTCGCAGCAACCTCTGCTTATTTTTTGCATATCATTTCCAGTATTCGGCCGCAACAGGTTATTTTTTTTATTGATACGGGCTTTCATTTTCCGGAAACTTTGTTATACCGGGATTATCTGGTAGGGCTTTATCATTTGAAAGTCGAAGACGTGAAAGCAGATGACTATCAGCATCAATACAGTAATAAAGAAAAGCTGTATGAGACCGATCCGGATTTTTGCTGCACGATTAACAAGATTAACCCGCTGGAAGCGATCAAACCTAATTATGATATCTGGGTGTCGAGCCTAATGAACTGGCAGACGGATCATCGTGCCGGTTTGGATATTTTTGAAGAACGCCGCGGGATTATCAAGTTTAACCCGATGATTGACGTGACGCGTGAAGAGCGCGATGCATATATTCTCGAGCATAGACTACCTTTTCACCCGCTAGTAGCGGAAGGTTACTCTTCGATTGGTTGCACGCACTGCACCGTAAAAGGTGAAGGCCGTTGCGGTCGTTGGTCGGGAAAACCTAAAACCGAGTGTGGTTTGCATCTTTAAATGTTTCGATAATTTCCGCTGGTTTGCAGCGGAAATTATTGTGTCATCGCCTACGATTAAGTCGTGATCGATTTAAATCGTTCCGTGGTTCTAATCAATGCCGCCTGTATGCCAGGTTCCCATGCCGAATGTCCGGCATCATCAATGATAATGTATTCAGCCTGCGGCCATGCGTGGTGCAAGTCATCGGCACTGATGATCGGGCAGACTGCATCATAGCGGCCTTGCACGATGGTGGCGGGAATAGTATGAAGTTTATGAACATTATCCAGTAATGAATTTTCCGGTAAGAAGATATTGTGGCTGAAGTAGTGCGCCTCCATGCGCGCAAGTCCTAATGCGACGGTATCACTGGCAAAGTAACTGACCGTTGCAGGATTCGGCAGCAAAGTAGAACAGGAGCCTTCATAGGTGCTCCAAGTCCGTGCGGCAGGCATGTGTATAGCGGGATCAGGATCCATTAGGCGCTGGTAGTAAGCGGAAAGTATGTTATTTTGTTCTGCGGCAGACAATGGTGCAACAAAGTCACGCCAGGCTTCCGGGAATAAATTACGCAATCCATAGAGAAACCAATCGATTTCTGCTTTGCGGCAAAGAAAAATCCCGCGCAGCATAAAACTCAGGCAACGTTCAGGATGCGCTTGACCATATGCGAGAGCCAGCGTGCTGCCCCAGGATCCGCCGAATATGTGCCATTTGTCGATTTTTAGGTGTTGCCTGAGTAATTCCAGATCATTAATCAGATGTAGTGTTGTATTATCTTGAATTTCACCGAGTGGTACTGAACGCCCTGCACCTCTTTGATCATAGATGACAATACGATAATGTGCCGGATCAAAGAAACGCCGATGCGCTGCTGTCGCTCCGGCGCCGGGACCGCCATGAAGAAATACAACCGGTACGCCCGAAGGATTTCCTGATTCTTCCCAGTACATCGTATGTATTTTATCAAGGGATAATGTTCCTTGCCGGTAAGGTTTGAGCTCAGGATAAAGTGCAGCAGGGTGATGATTATTCATGATAGGGATATAAGAATCGTTGGTTAATGGGTTGTAAAAATGATAGAAAAGAGTGGCAAACCTCACAGATTTCAAAACTTAGATGAATTATAGTTCTGATATATTGATTGACAGGCCACATACTGTGTCAATGTTAAAAGGATTAATCATATGCCTAATACTATACTTAGAGAACAAGAAGTTTCCATGTTACGTGGAGAGATGGAGATATTAATGAATGAACGTCAATGCCTGTTGGATACCACAGGGGCTGCAGCCATATTTGTGGCCAATCTGGATAGTACTTTATTGCCGGATTCGGCCTGCCAAGCAGCTAAGGTTTTATCAAATTCTTTAAATAAGTTACCTGAAGAGACCTTGCGGGATGCGCTGGAGAAGGTGAAATCAGAGTTTGCAGTTCGTGCATGAACAGAAAACAGATTTAGTCATGCCTAAGGTTGGACTTGTTCTAACCGGGGGCGGGGCACGCGCTGCGTATCAAGTGGGCGTATTGCGTGCCATTGCTGAGCTATTGCCCGATAAGACACGCAATCCTTTTCCTGTCATTTGTGGAACTTCCGCGGGTGCCATTAATGCAGCCAGCATTGCAGTTTCAGCGAACAATTTTGCTGAGGGCGTGGAGCAACTTGAGGCTGTTTGGTCGAATTTTCATGTCAATCAGATTTATCGCTCAGATTTTATGGGCGTAATGCATAACACTTTACGCTGTTTGCTTTCATTAGTATCGAATGAGTATAGTCAACATAATGCGATTTCCCTTCTGGACAATGCACCCTTAGAAGCGTTATTGAAAAATCGCTTTCCGTTTCGTTCTATTCAATATTCTATCCGTTCTGGAGCGTTGCACGCGCTGGGATTAACTGCATGGGGCTATACGTCTGGGCAATCGGTTACCTTTTATCAGGCAGCGCGAGAAGTGATGCCGTGGAAAAGAGCGCAAAGATTGGGTATTCCCGTTGACATTGGAGTCGAGCATTTGATGGCTTCTTCGTCAATACCGTTTATTTTTCCCTCCGTGAAACTGAACCGCGAGTATTTCGGCGATGGCTCAATGCGTCAGATGGCGCCCATCAGCCCGGCGCTGCATTTGGGAGCAGATAAGGTGCTGATTATTGGTGTACGCAAAGCTGTTACTGACGAACCTGAACGCGTGAGCGCTTCGAGTTACCCGCCCTTTGCGCAGATTGCAGGGCATGCGCTAAATAGTATATTTGTTGATAGCCTGGATGTAGATCTCGAACGTTTGTTGCGAATTAATGAAACACTCAAGCTGATTCCTCCTGAGGTATTTAAAGCAAAAAATATATCGTTGCGTCCTGTTGAAGCGATGATGATATCGCCCAGCGAGGGTATTAACGAAATTGCGCAAAAATATACGCATACCTTACCGTGGATTATGCGTTATCTGTATCGTGCAATTGGTGCAATGGGACCCAATGGCTCAACTTTATTAAGTTACGTGTTATTTGAAGCCCCTTTCTGCCGGGATTTGATCGCATTGGGATATAAAGATACCTTGCAACAGAAAGATGAACTTTTGAAGTTCATCGGCGTACAAGACAAAGTATAGAAAATACTGTTGTTACTTTTTTATTGAATTGAAATTCTGTCTGGGAAAATAAATGAGTTTTGATAGTCCGCAATTCTGGATTGCAGTCATGCAAATCATTGCGATTGATATTGTGCTGGGTGGCGATAATGCCGTCGTAATTGCGCTTGCCTGCCGGCGTCTGCCTGAGAAACAACGCAAGCTTGGCATTTTCTGGGGTGTTTTTGGTGCCATTATTTTACGTGTGGTGCTGATCTTTTTTGCGTTGAGTCTGCTCGCTATCCCTTACTTAAAGATCGTCGGTGCGGCTCTATTGATATGGATCGGTGTCAAGTTACTGCAACCTGAACCGGAAGGGGCGCACGAGATTGATGCCAGTACGACTTTGGTAGGTGCTATCAAAACGGTTATTGTGGCGGATGCTGTGATGAGTCTTGATAATGTAATTGCTATTGCTGGGGCGGCTAAGGACGATATTGGTCTGGTGATTTTCGGCTTGGTGATTAGTGTGCCCATCATTGTATGGGGCAGTCAATTGGTGATGAAAGTTATGGATCGTTATCCGATAACAATCGCAATTGGTGCTGGGTTGTTGGGATGGATTGCAGGTGATATGGCAGTCACTGATGTGGTTACCAAGGAATGGGTCAGTACGCAAGCGAAGTATTTGCAATGGGTCGCGCCGGCCGCTGCTGCTTTATTGGTAATTGTGACGGGTAAAGTGCTGGCCGCCCGGAAACAAGTGAAACCCCAGCCAGTGGAAGATTTGGCCGAAGCAAAAATTCCCAAAAAGTAGCTTCTGTATGAAAAATTGAGAGATTGAAAATGTTAAAAATCCTATTGCCTGTAGATGGCTCTGAGAACGCTAGCAAAACAGTGGCTGATTTCATTCGATTACTGGATTGGTACAAGGAAAAGCCGGAATTACACTTGTTGAATGTGCAATATCCGCTGGATGGCAATGTTTCCTCGTTTATTAATCAGGCGGACATTAAGCAATACCATCAGGAGGAAGCCTTAAAAAGCCTGCAAAATACCCGTGATTTACTCGATCAAGCTGGGATTCCTTACCAGTATCATATTGTTGTCGGTGACCCCGCTGAAATGATTGTTCGCTTTGCTACTGAAAAACAATACGATCAAATCATCATGGGGCCGCGTGGAAAGGGAGGCATAAACGGCTTGTTGCTTGGGTCGGTAACCAACAAAGTGATGCAATTATCAAATATTCCCGTGTTATTGGTCAAATAATGAATTGCTGAGGTAAATCTATTGAAACTCAGAATCTTGGGGTGTAGCGGAGGGATTGGAGGCGGCGCACAGACCACAGCCATGCTTCTGGATGATGATGTTTTGCTGGATGCAGGCACGGGTGTGGGAAGTCTGAGTGTTGCGGAGATGGTCAAAATTGATCATATCTTTGTCACCCATGCCCACTTGGATCATGTGGCTTTTATTCCTTTTCTGGTCGATACCGTTGGTTCTATACGTACCAAGCCCCTAACCATCCATGCGATACAGGCGACATTGGATATATTGCAGACGCATTTGTTTAATTGGCAGATTTGGCCGGATTTCACCAAAATCCCAGATAATAACTTGCCCTACATGCGTTACGAAGCTATATCACTCGGTCATACAATTGAGTTGAATGGACGAAAAATCACACCGTTGCCTGCGAATCATGTGATTCCGGCTGTTGGTTATCAATTGGATTCCGGGCGGGGGAGTCTTGTATTTACCGGCGATACAACGACTAATGATGCGCTCTGGACAGCCGTTAATAAAATTGAGAACCTCAAGTATTTAATCATTGAATCAGCTTTCTGCAATAAGAAGAGGGATATTGCGATCAGGTCTAAACATCTGTGTCCCAGTTTATTGGCGGAAGAATTGGAAAAACTTGAACAGACTGCGGAAATATTTATTACACACCTGAAACCCAGTGAAGCAGATGCCATTATGCGCGAAATACAGCAATACATAGGAAGATATAGTCCTCAACGGCTTGAGAACGATCAATTATTCGAATTCTAGGAAATTCTAAAAAACCGATACCATGAATACAACTGTAACGACACCACGCAAACAAGCGAATGCGACTGATATCAGTAACGAATTGAATTTTGCTAAAAATTTGCAGATGGTTATTAACAAAATAAACACTGCCAATGATATCGACGAAATCATGCTGGAAGTTAGCAAGGATATCTGTGCATTGTTCAATGCGGATCGATTGACTGTCTATGCGTTGAGCGACGATAAATCTGCTTTTATTTCCCGGGTTAAAACAGGCTTTGATTCTTTCCAGGACCTGAGATTGCCAGTGGCAGAAAACAGCATTGTTGGTTTTTCGGGTTTGCAGAAGCAAGTCATCAATATTGAGGATGTTTACAATAAGAGCGAGTTAAAACAAATCAATCCAACGCTTGTCTTTTCGCATGAGGTTGATAAGCGTACCGGGTATCGAACCAAACAGATGGTGGTGGTGCCGATCCTGAATGCAGATAATCAGGAATTGTTGGGCGTAGTCCAGGCCATTAATAACAGGAGTAACCAGCCATTCCCGGTAACAACTGCTGTTAAAGGTATGATTGAAATCTGTAAGACCCTTGCAATTGTATTTAAACAGCGTCAGAAGCCCGTTCAGTTACTTAAATCAAAATACGATTATTTGATTTTCGATGCAGTGATTTCTGCCGCCGAGTTTGAGTTAGCGACGCGTTCGGCACGAAAAAAAGGGTGTGATCTGGAAGATGTGTTGCTCGACGAATTCCAGATTGGTTTGCCGCTCATCGGCAAAGCGCTTTCTTCATTTTTTTCGGTCCGGTATGAGCCTTTTAAAAAGGATCGGATTCGGCCGATGGATTTGCTTAAAAATTTAAAAAAGGATTATGTCGAAAGTAATTCCTTGTTGCCGATTGATGAAATTAAAGAAGGGCTGGTGGTTTTAACGTTGGATCCTGAGCGGGTTAAGTCGCAGCGCATCGCCAACACTATTTTCCCCAAGCATAAGATTATCTATGCGGTTACCACCAAGCGTGAGTTTAATGCAACGGTTGAACAGTTCTATGGTGGCCAACAGGGTGAAAGTGATACAGGCGATATTAATGAGATGCTGTTTAATCTTGCGGATGAGAATGTTGAAGAAGGATTCAACGAAATAGAAGAATCTGCAGAAGCTTCCGACAATGAGCTGGTCAAGCTAGTCAATAAAATCATCATCGATGCCTATAAGATGGGGGTGTCGGATATTCATGTCGAACCTTATACAGGAAAAGAGAAAACCAAAATCCGCTTTCGCAAGGATGGCTCATTAATGTCTTATATCGAGGTTCCGGCCAGTTATCGTAATCCGCTGGTGACACGCATTAAGATTATGTGTGATATGGATATTTCCGAGAAGCGCAGGCCGCAGGATGGCAAGATTAAATTCAGGAAATTTGCGCCATTGGACATTGAATTGCGCGTTGCGACTATTCCTTCAGCAGGCGGACTGGAAGATGTCGTCATGCGTATACTCGCTACCGGTGAACCGATTCCGCTGGATAAGATGGGGTTTACTGCGCACAATTTGGAGGAGCTGAAAAAAATAATCAGTAAACCGTATGGGTTATTTTTTGTGTGTGGCCCAACCGGCTCGGGTAAAACGACCACGTTGCATTCGGTGTTGAAATATCTTAATCGCACGGAAACCAAAATCTGGACGGCGGAAGATCCGGTTGAGATCACCCAGAAGGGATTGCGGCAGGTGCAGATCAATGTTAAGGCAGGTTTGACCTTTCCGGTCATCATGCGGTCTTTTCTGCGTGCCGATCCGGATATCATTATGGTCGGTGAGATGCGCGACAAGGAAACCACCAGTATCGGGATTGAAGCTTCATTAACGGGACATCTGGTTTTGGCGACATTGCATACCAATAGCGCGCCGGAATCTGTGACCCGCTTGCTGGATATGGGGATGGATCCGTTTAACTTTGCCGATGCGTTGCTGGGTGTTTTAGCGCAACGGCTGGCGAAGCGTCTGTGTCAATGTAAAGAATCATATGTGGCCAGTGAACATGAAATCAAATCTTTATTAACGGAATATTGTGATGAATTGAATCATATTGACCGGTTTAAAGCGAATCCGGAAGCCGCCTATCAAGAAGTTCATGATCAATGGATCAAACAATACGGTGATGATGCGGGGCAGATTACCTTGTGTAAACCAGCCGGTTGTGATGACTGTGCCGGTACTGGTTATTCGGGCCGGGTAGGGCTGCATGAACTGATGATTGCCAGCGACGCATTGAAAAAGAATATCCAGGAACATGCCCGAGTGGCGGAAATGCTGGTGACGGCATTGGATGATGGGATGCGAACGCTGAAGCAAGATGGAATCGAGAAAGTATTACAGGGTGTTACCGATATGCATCAGGTGCGAGTGGTTTGTATCAAGTAATTGTTTTTCATAGTATGTTACTAAAATAGGTTTCGTTGTGGTGTGTTTAAAGTGACAAAAATTGTCACTTTCTGACGTAATGCGTCATATGTATAGCACAAAAAAATCTTCGTCTGAATCTTCCCAATGTATCTCATATCCTTTCCCAATTAGCAGTATCGATTTTTTGCTGAGCTTGAGATGATTAATAACCAGAGACTGCCGGTAAGGAATTTTTGACTTGCTTGGATATTGAGAAATGTCCGATGTTCGGAATCAGATGTGGAAAAGGTGCAATGCCCTTTGGGTATTGCACTTTACGTGTTGATGTTTCTATATAGAGCAAAGCCCTAAACAAAAAGGCACCCCATCCGAAGGGTGCCTTTTGTTTGTAATTGACGAATGGCGTCTCGCTTATCCGTCCAACGCGGGCTTATGGGAATTAACAGTACCCAACGCCAGTACATGTACCAGATTTCACCCATTGTATGGGGCTGCCTACAGCTGCAGCAGTTCCAGTTAAGATGTAAGTTTCGCCAGCAAGACCGTTTGCAGTCGCTGCTGTCATAGTGATAACGGCGGTTAGTGCGCCATTGCCGCCAACAGTTCCAGAAAGTACATTGCCAGTTGCTCCAATTGCCCCAGGCACGCCATTTGCACCGTTAGTGCAGTTTGCCAAAGAGCCTTGTTCTTGGAAACAGAGCTCTACGCCAAGTTTAAGTGGAGCTACAGCAGAAACTACCTCACTAAATTTAGCTTTGTTAGTGTATGTCTGATATGCAGGTACTGCAATAGCAGCCAGAATACCAATAATTGCGACAACGATCATTAATTCGATAAGTGTAAAACCTTTTTGTGCTTGTTGCATTTGTTATTCTCCTTTAGTTGAGTCGGGACACACCGCGTGTGCGCGGTTTAGTGTAAGCATAAATCGTGCCAGAATCTTTCTTTACAAGAAAATTGTAAAGTAATGACGTGCTTATTTATCCAACGAATTGTACTTTTAATCTTGCTTCGAGTGTCAATCCGTATTTTAAGTTTCATTTTCATTGTACAGTGACCCGGTACAATTCGCATCAATCCCCAAATACTTTCTCCCACAGCGTCAGTACGGCCATGCGATCGTCTTTCAAATGGCTGCCTTCTACGCGGGTAAATTTCTGCGCTTGCCCATCGATGGGCACACCGCCTGTCATATCCGCATCGCCATTTAATCGCTGGCGGTGCTGGATGCGCCGGAATTCCCGGTAAGCGGAGCGTACTTGCTCGGCCGTGTCGATGGGGATCAGTCCCAGTTCACCAGCCAGTTTTAACAGTGCGATATTGCCGATATTGCCGGTTAATTGAGGATATTGGCTGGAATATCCCAGCACTAGGTATTGCACAATGAATTCGACATCGATAATGCCGCCGCGGTCGTGTTTGATGTCAAATAATGGGGTTGGATTGGGGTGAACGTCCAGCATCTTTTCGCGCATTTTTAAAATATCTTGCTTGAGTTCGATTAAATTGCGCGGCTTGCACAGAATTTCTTTGCGCGTGTTTTCGAAAGCTTCTGCCACCTGCAAATCACCTGCCACAAAGCGCGCCCGGGTTAATGCCTGGTGTTCCCAGACCCAAGCTTGTTCCCGCTGGTATTGCGCAAAAGCTTCCATCGAACTGACCAGTAAGCCGGTGGCGCCGTTGGGACGCAGGCGAAAATCGGTCTCATACAGTAAGCCTGCTGAGGTGTGGCGGGTGAGCCAGGCGTTGATGCTTTGTCCAAGCTTGGTGTAGATCTCCGCAGCATCGGGGTGATCATCTTCATACAGAAAAATCAAGTCGAGATCAGAAGCATAGCCAAGTTCTTTCCCTCCCAGTTTGCCATAACCGATAATGGCAAATGCAGGCTTTTCGTGATGGCGTTTTTTTAAACCGGACCAGGCCAGATTGAGTACTGTGTCCAGAATCAGATCGGCCAATGCGGTCAGGTGGTCACTCAGTGTTTCGAGCACCAATGTGCCTTCCAGATCGGTAACCAATAGCCGGAATACTTGGGCGTGCTGGAAGTGCCGCAGCACATCCATCTGCCATTCGATAACATCATTTTTTGGATTGTTGACATGATTCAACTGATAAATGAGTTCGTTGTGCAGTGCACTCCAGTCAGGAACAGGGTGCGGTGCGTCATGGCGTAATAGTTCGTCCAGTAAAATAGGGTGCCGTCCCAGATAATCGCTGGCCCATTGGCTGATGCTGACGAGTTCTGCTACGCGTTGTAGTGTATGGGGATGTTCCAGTAAAAGCGCCAGATAGGATGTTTGCGGGCTAATCTTTTCCAGTAATTGCAGCATGCGTTCCAGTGTGGTTTCAACCGGTGGATGCTTAGCTACCGTCTCAATCAGCATCGGAATCAGTGTGTTGATTTGTTGCTGACTGGATTCGGAGAGTTGATGATAGAAAGTGCCTTGATAAAATAATCGTAATCGTTCCGAAATTTTTGCAGGCTCAGTAAATCCCATGGTGCTGAGTTGTGTGGCGGCTGCTTCCGTTTGCGAAAAATCCTGTGTCTCGGCTTGCCACAGATAAGCCAGCATGTCATGCGTGGACGATTTTCTGGGGGTAGCAAAAATCAGCTCAAAATGACGTGTTACGTTCTTGCGGTGGATATCCAACTGTTGCATAAAACTAGCATAATCAGGGAATCCCATAGCGGTTGCTATCAGATTCTCATCGGTTGGATTCAGAGGGAGTGTCTGTGTCTGTTGATCATCCAGATACTGGAGACGATGTTCCAGTTTACGCAGAAAATGATAAGCATTCGTGAGTTCCGCGACAGCTTGTTGCGGAAGCTGTTGTTTGTTTTGCAAGCGATGTAGCACACTTAATGTGGGTCGAATACACAAATCCACATCGCGGCCTCCCCGGATCAATTGAAAAACCTGCGTAATAAATTCTATTTCACGAATGCCGCCAGGACCCAGTTTGATGTTATCGTGCATTTCGCGGCGTTCGACTTCCTTGCGCAATTGGGCATGCAAGCGGCGCATCGATTCGTAAGCGCCGAAATCCAGATACTTGCGAAACACAAACGGCCTGACAATTTTCTCCGTGAGGGTCGATGCAGCTTCGGTATCCGTGTGACCTGCAATTACCCGGCCTTTAATCCAGGCATAACGTTCCCATTCCCGTCCTTGCTTGATGAAATACTCTTCCAGCATAGGAAAGCTGATCGCCAAAGGACTGTTCTCTCCATGCGGACGCAAGCGCATATCAACGCGGAATACATAACCATCTATCGTATAGTCATTGAGACTGGCAATTAGCTTGCGGCCAAGGCGGGCAAAAAACTCATGGTTTGAAATGGGTTTGGCGCCATTGGTTTCGCCATCTTCCGGGTAAACGAAGATCAAATCAACATCGGATGATACGTTGAGTTCACCGCCGCCCAGCTTACCCATGGCTACGACCAGCATATGCTGAAGCGCATTGCTTTGTTCTCCTATGGGTAATCCAAAGCGATTGGGTTGCGTTAGCCAATTTTCATGGTACTTAAGCGCAAAATTGATGGTGACTTCGGCGAGCTCAGTCATGCTGGTCATTACTTCGGATAAATCAGCTTGACCGCTGATATCACGTATGGCCAATCGGAGCATAACTTGCTTGCGTAAATCGCGCAGTACGCGATGTAAAATCTCTTCGTTGGTGATATGTGCGGAATGAGAATTCAGGAATGCCAGCATTTCCTCTCTTTTGAAAGGAGATTGAAGCGTTGTTAGCAATACAATTTTTCGTGCGGGTTCGCTGTCTATTATGCGTTGTGCATAACGACTAAAAGGCAATGCGGCGGCGAGCGTTGCATCCGGTGAGTGCTTGATAGTGTGCATAATATTAAGCAATAAATTTTTTAGAATAACAAAGCCTATGTTTGCTTATAACCGATAAAGCATAAATCAAATTAGAACGTTGTCAGAGTAAATGCTAGAATCCAGTTTAGCAAAGCGCGAATCCTTGATTTTATATGGAATAATTAGAAAAAGCGCTTGATAATAACGAGAATTCATAAAGGTTTCAGTCAAAGATCAGTTTTTTCTTGAAATGAAATCCTGAAAATCAGAGCAAATTAAAAATGTTAAACAATACCACTAAACAGCAGCAACCAATGATTGAAAACGAAAAACGTAAAGGCTTCCGCGTGGCTGCCATTCAAATGGCTTCGGGTCCGAGTGTATCGGCAAATCTGGAAGAAGCTGCGCGCTTAATAGAAGATGCGGCATCTCAGAAAGCCAAACTGATCGTGTTACCTGAATATTTTTGTATCATGGGGATGAGGGATACGGATAAATTGACTGTCCGGGAACAACCTGGCGACGGGCAAATACAGAAGTTTCTCAGTGATACGGCGAAACGTTTGGGTGTATGGTTGGTGGGCGGGTCGGTGCCATTAGCGTCTCCCGAGACGGATAAGGTTTATAATAGTTGCTTAGTTTATGCAGATAATGGAGAACAGGTTGCGCGCTACGACAAAATTCATTTGTTTGGCTTGCAATTGGGCAATGAGTATTATGCCGAGGAAAAAACCATTAAAGCAGGGAGTCAAGTAGTGACTGTGGATTCTCCATTTGGCCGTATTGGTTTGTCGATATGTTACGATCTGCGGTTTCCGGAGTTGTTCCGAATGATGAATAAAGTTGATATCATCTTGGCACCCGCGGCATTTACTGCGATTACCGGAAAAGCGCATTGGGAAGTATTGGTTCGTGCACGTGCGGTTGAGAATATGGCTTATGTGATAGCACCCGGGCAAGGCGGTTACCATGTGAGCGGACGCGAAACGAATGGGGATAGTATGATTGTCGATCCCTGGGGTGTTGTGATGGAGCGTTTGCCACGTGGTTCCGGAGCCGTTGTGGCGACAATTGATCCGGAGTATCAGACCAGTTTACGGGCGAACTTGCCAGCATTAAATCATCGAATTTTGCAGTACTGTTAATTTAGAAATTAACAGACTCTCAAGTTGCTGTGTAATCTATTGCAGGGTTTATTGAACGACTCGCTGGATTTTATCACTAAATTTGAGTAAGTATAATCATCGATTGCAGTATTGCGCTGTATCGAAGGATGTTTTTCGAGTGAGTGACTCCTGAAGTGGCCATCGGGTTGTGTGCATTTTTTTGGACAGGCAGTGAATAAAATAAAATCAGATATTATGACGACTGAATGTATGACAGAAACAAAAGATTTTTATGCAATTGCCGACCGTTGTTTGTTGTCGCCATATGATATCGATGCTGCTCGATTGCAACAGGTGTTGGGTCACATACTAACGCATCATATTGATTATGCTGACCTCTATTTTCAATACAGTCGCTCGGAAGGTTGGATGCTGGAAGAAGGCATTGTTAAATCGGGCAGTTTTAATATCGAGCAGGGCGTTGGTGTCCGCGCTATTAGCGGAGAAAAGACCGGGTTCGCCTATTCCGATGACATCAGTATGCCAGCGCTTGTGTCGGCAGCTCAAGCAACACGGGCAATTGCCAATCAAGGCGGAACGCACTCAGTACAGGTGGTGAAACGTAATCAAATGGGGCGGCAGACACAGCTTTATTTGCCGGAAGATCCGATTGCGAGTCTTAAGGATGCAGATAAAGTGGCATTATTGGAAAGGTTAGAACGCTATACCCGGCAGCTTGATCGGCGAGTTACTCAGGTGATTGCCTCACTGGCCGGTGAATATGATGTTGTATTGGTAACACGTAGCGATGGATTGCTTGCAGCAGATGTGAGACCGCTTGTTCGATTGTCTTTGCAGGTAATTGCGGAAGAAAATGGCCGTCGTGAGCAAGGTGTTGCTGGCGGCGGCGGGCGTTTCAGCTATGCTTATTTTACCGATGAGGTTTTACAGGATTATGCGCAAAAAGCTGTTCATCAAGCGGTGGTGAATTTGGATGCGCGTCCTGCACCGGCCGGTACTATGACGGTTGTTTTGGGGAGTGGCTGGCCTGGGATATTGCTGCATGAAGCAATTGGTCATGGGTTGGAAGGGGATTTCAACCGGAAAGGCAGTTCTGCTTTTTCGGGCCGTGTGGGTGAGCGCGTTGCTGCTCCCGGTGTTACGGTTGTCGATGATGGAACAATTCCGCAAAGACGTGGATCGTTAAATATTGATGACGAAGGTAATCCGACACAATGTACTGTATTGATAGAAGATGGCATACTGAGGGGCTATTTGCAGGACAGCCTGAATGCCCGGTTGATGGATTTGCCCGTGACCGGGAATGGCCGGCGTGAATCTTTCGCGCATATACCGATGCCGCGCATGACCAATACGTATATGCTGAATGGTGATAAGGATCCTGCGGAAATTATCGCTTCAGTGAAACATGGTTTGTACGCAGCAAATTTTGGCGGCGGACAGGTCGACATTACCAGCGGGAAATTTGTTTTCTCGGCAGCTGAAGCTTACATGATTGAAGATGGAAAAATTACCTACCCGGTTAAAGGCGCTACGCTGATTGGTAACGGTCCCGATGTATTGACGCGGGTTTCCATGATCGGAAACGATATGTTGCTGGATCCGGGTGTTGGAACATGTGGCAAAGAAGGACAGAGTGTGCCGGTTGGTGTTGGGCAGCCGACATTACGCATCGATGGATTAACAGTGGGTGGTACAGGAATTTGACGGTACGATGATGAAACTTTTACTGTTAGAATATTTTATAACTTGTTGAAATTGATATTGGGATGCAGAAAGCATGAGTGTGGAATTGACCGGCGCTGAAATTACAATACGTTGTTTGCAGGAAGAAGGGGTGCATTGTATTTTCGGCTATCCTGGCGGGGCGGTATTGTTTATTTATGATGAATTGTTCAAGCAGGATAAAGTCCGGCATATATTGGTGCGCCATGAACAGGCCGCGGTACATGCAGCAGATGGTTATGCCCGCTCTAGCAATAATGTGGGTGTGGCGCTGGTTACTTCGGGGCCGGGCGTGACCAATGCAGTGACAGGTATTGCAACAGCTTATATGGATTCAATCCCTATGGTGATTATCAGCGGGCAAGTGCCCACAAGTGCCATTGGTTTGGATGCATTTCAGGAAGTTGATACGGTGGGTATTACACGTCCTTGTGTCAAACATAATTTTCTGGTTAAGGATATAACCGAGCTGGCACAAACTATTAAAAAAGCCTTCTATATTGCTTCGACAGGCCGTCCCGGTCCTGTGTTGGTGGATATACCAAAAGATGTTTCGCAACAAAAAACCAAGTTTGCTTATCCGGACAAGATAACCATGCGGTCCTATAATCCGGTGACCAAGGGACATTCCCGGCAAATTAAGAGAGCTGCAGAATTGATCCTCAGCGCCAAACGCCCAGTGATCTATGCAGGCGGTGGCGTGATATTAAGTGATGCTGCGCCGCAGTTAACCGAATTGGTGCAAATGCTGAATTTTCCTTGCACTAATACGTTGATGGGATTGGGCGGATATCCTGCGACAGATAAGCAATCCTTGGGTATGCTGGGTATGCACGGTACGTATGAAGCTAACATGGCGATGCAGTATTGTGATGTTTTGGTGGCAGTGGGTGCGCGCTTTGATGATCGTGTGATCGGTAACCCTAAACATTTTTCTAATGAAAATAGAAAGATCATTCATATTGATATTGATCCATCATCCATTTCAAAACGCGTTAAGGTAGATGTGCCTATTGTCGGCGATGTTCTGGATGTGCTGAAAGAACTTATTAAGTTGCTTAAAGCTGGAAAGGAGAAACCAGATCAAGTTGCATTGAAAGAGTGGTGGAAACAGATTGAACTATGGCGTGAGCGGGATTGCCTTAAATATGATCGTGAAAGCAAAATTATTAAACCGCAAATGGTGATTGAGAAATTGTTCAATATCACCAAAGGGGATGCATTTATCACCTCGGATGTCGGACAACATCAAATGTGGGCCGCACAATTTTATAAATTCGATAAACCGCGTCGCTGGATTAATTCCGGTGGATTGGGCACGATGGGGTTCGGTATGCCTGCCGCAATGGGTGTGCAACTCGCTAACCCGAAAGGCAAAGTGGCTTGTATTACGGGTGAGGCGAGTATTCAGATGTGTATTCAGGAACTGTCAACCTGCAAACAGTATAAATTGCCGTTAAAAATTGTTAACTTGAATAATCGTTACATGGGTATGGTAAGGCAATGGCAGGAATTTTTTCACGGTAATCGCTATGCGGAGTCTTATATGAATGCACTCCCGGATTTTGTGAAGCTTGCTGAAAGCTACGGACATATCGGGATGAAAATTGAACGGCCAGAAGATGTAGAAGGCGCCTTGAAGGAAGCATTTAAACTGAAGGATCAACTGGTATTCATGGACTTTATCACAGACCAAACTGAAAACGTTTTTCCCATGGTGCCGGGCGGTAAAGGGCTTTCTGAAATGATTCTGGTGTAGAAAATAAATGCGACATATTATTTCTTTATTGATGGAAAATGAAGCAGGTGCTTTATCTCGCGTAGCAGGCCTGTTTTCAGCTCGTGGCTACAATATTGAATCACTTTCCGTAGCACCAACTGAAGATCCAACGTTGTCACGAATGACAGTAGTGACTATTGGCTCTGATGAGGTGGTGGAACAAGTGACCAAGCAATTGAATAAGTTGATTGAAGTTGTAAAAATAATCGACTTGAATGAGGGTAATCATATAGAGCGCGAGTTGATGCTGGTCAAAGTACGCGCGATTGGTTCAGATCGGGAAGAAATCAAACGGCTGGTTGAAATTTTTCGTGGTTGTATTATTGATGTAACAGACAAATCCTATACCATCGAGTTAACGGGTACCAGCTCGAAACTGGATGCATTTCTTGAAGCGGTTGAGCGTAGCGCAGTTCTGGAAACAGTTCGGACAGGTGCTTCTGGCATAGGGCGCGGAGAATGGATTTTAAAGGTATAATCCGTCTTTGCTGATTAATCCGAATCTTGAGGTTAGCAATCTAGAGCATCTATACTTTGAATAAAGTATTTTCTCTATTGCTCGCCTGTTTCTATCCTAATTTTGTTTAAAAGGAAAATAATGAAAGTTTATTACGATAAAGATGCAGATCTGTCTCTTATTAAAGGTAAGAAAGTAACTATATTGGGTTATGGTTCACAGGGGCATGCACATGCTAATAATTTGAGTGAATCGGGAGTGAAAGTTACCGTGGGTTTGCGTAAAGGCGGAGCATCCTGGAGCAAAGCGGAAAACGCCGGATTAACGGTCATGGAAGTTGTTGAAGCTGTTAAGGATGCGGATGTTGTAATGATTTTATTACCTGACGAACAGATTGGCTCAGTATATAAAGCGGAGATCGAACCAGGGCTGAAAAAAAATGCTACTGTAGCGTTTGCTCATGGTTTCAGTGTTCACTATGGACAGGTAAGCCCGCGTGAAGATCTTGATGTGATCATGATTGCCCCTAAGGGCCCTGGTCATTTGGTTCGTTCCACTTATCTGCAGGGCGGCGGTGTGCCTTCACTGATTGCAGTTCATCAGGATAAATCAGGCAAAGCACGCGATCTGGCGCTATCTTATGCTGCTGCTAATGGGGGCACGCGAGGTGGCGTTATCGAAACAAGTTTCCGTGAAGAGACTGAAACAGATTTGTTTGGCGAGCAGGTTGTATTATGTGGTGGTTTGACTGCGTTGATTCAGGCTGGTTTTGA
The DNA here is from genome assembly GCA_016708955.1 of Nitrosomonas sp. GTDB lineage: Bacteria > Pseudomonadota > Gammaproteobacteria > Burkholderiales > Nitrosomonadaceae > Nitrosomonas. Next base: position 47,859 of record JADJES010000012.1, on the reverse strand, counting down.
AACGCTTGTAGAAGCAGGTTATGCGCCAGAAATGGCTTATTTTGAGTGTTTGCATGAGGTTAAGCTAATTGTAGATCTGATTTACGAAGGCGGTATTGCAAATATGCGCTATTCCATTTCCAATAACGCAGAATATGGCGATGTGTCACGTGGACCGCGTATTATTACCGACGAAACACGCGCAGAAATGCGTAAAATTTTACGCCAGATTCAAACGGGTGAATATGCCCGGGAATTTATTCTGGAAAATCAATCCGGGGCGCCCGTACTTAAATCAAGTCGCCGTATAGCATCCGAACATCAGATTGAACAAGTGGGTGCAAAGTTGCGCGATATGATGCCGTGGATCAAGAAAAACAAACTCGTTGATCAAGTGAAAAACTAAAAAATTGCTGTTTTTTCTATGATTAGAACTTTGCTTTCTTCACCATTCAAACTCTTGTTGTAATTTATTTATGGCTTATTATCCTCATCCTATCATTGCTCGCGAAGGCTGGCTTCATATTGTAATTGCGTTTTCTGCCGCATTGAGCGCAACGTTGTTAGCTGGCTGGCTTTGGGCAATACCATTTTGGGTGATTGCTTTTTTCGTTTTGCAGTTTTTCCGTGATCCACCCCGAGAAATTCCACTGGATCCGAATGCCATTTTGGCGCCTGCTGATGGCAGAATTGTTGCCGTTGAAAAGACTCATGACCCTTATCTGGAGCGCGAAGCCGTTAAGATCAGCGTTTTTATGAATGTGTTTAATGTACATTCCAATCGTAGCCCAGTTGATGGCGTAGTGCGCGAAAAGTGGTATTTTCCAGGAAAATTTATTAATGCGGATTTGCCTAAAGCTTCGCTGGAAAATGAACGGAATGCATTATGGATTAAAGCGGATAATGGCGCCGATGTAACGTGTGTTCAAGTGGCTGGATTGATTGCAAAACGTATTCTTTGCCATGTTTCTCCTGGCGATCACCTGACGCGTGGCCAACGTTTTGGCTTTATACGATTTGGTTCGAGAGTGGATGTTTATTTGCCGCTGAATACTAAAATTAATGTCAATATCGGTGATAAGGTGTTAGCAACACTGACAATATTGGCAGAATTTCGTGACGAAGCAAAAGCGGTTAGTTAAAAAGAGAATACAATTTCAAAATTCTCCGTATCAGAGTTTTGGTACCAACGAGTGGCACTGTACTGAAAATCCTTTTTGCGAGATGCCTGAGATTAATTATCAACTGGAATATTTTTACTATTAGCATTCTTTTTGCAAAAAACCAATAATGCCTGATTCTTTACCAGAACGTCTTGTGCTCAAATCTCGATTGCGGCGTCGTGGTATTTATTTATTGCCTAACTTATTTACAACAGCCGCATTATTTGCGGGATTTTATGCAATTGTTCAGGCAATGAATGGAAATTTTGAATCTTCAGCAGTAGCCGTTTTTATTGCTATGGTGTTGGATGGATTGGATGGACGGGTTGCACGTCTTACAGGTACTCAAAGTGAGTTTGGAGCAGAATACGATAGTATGTCGGATATGGTTTCTTTTGGTGTTGCGCCCGCATTGATTGTATATGAGTGGGCTCTGAAAGAAATGGATCAATGGGGTTGGATCATCGCATTTATTTATTGTGCGTGTGCAGCCTTGCGGCTTGCACGATTCAATACCAATATAGAAGTAGTTGATAAACGTTTCTTTCAAGGCCTACCCAGTCCTGCAGCTGCAGCATTAATAGCAGGGCTTGTTTGGGTAATGCTTAATTTTCAGGTGCAGGGGAGCGATATTAAATGGTTGGCTTGTATTGTTACCTTATTTGCTGCTTTGACCATGGTCAGTAATATTCCTTATTATAGTGGTAAAGAAATTAATTTACGTCGCCGGGTTCCATTCTTTACCGTCTTGTTATTAGTACTGTTCTTCTTTGTTTTGATTCCCAGTCACCCGCCGCTCGTATTATTTTTCCTGTTTGCGGCGTATGCATTTTCTGGTTATTTTATTAAATTATGGCGGTTTGGTAGAAGTAAAAAGAATAATGAAACGCCCAGTTCCTGACGTTTATCTATTGCACAGAAAGAAAAAACTATTTATATTCATTGCCATTATGTTTGCAATAAATTATTATAACCACTCGCTGTATTTTCTTTCAGTTCCGATGGCTCTGTCGGGATCGTTATTGCGCCTTGCGCGCTAAAATTTTCTACCCCTATTTTCCTTTCTTCCCTATAAAATTCGAAAAACGAGTTTTATCTTACTTTAAGTTTTCTTCCTGAAGTGGAGCGCATAATGCAAGAGCATTTGATTATTTTTGATACTACGTTGCGTGACGGTGAACAAAGTCCTGGCGCGTCCATGACTAAAGAAGAAAAGGTGCGTATTGCCTGGCAGTTGGAACGTATGGGTGTGGATGTTATTGAAGCCGGATTCCCAGCAGCATCTAACGGAGATTTTGAGGCTGTTAAAGCAGTGGCTGACTCGGTAAAGGCCAGCATAGTATGTGGATTGGCACGTGCGATCGAGGCGGATATTCAGCGTGCAGGTGAAGCATTAAAAGGTGCACAATCGGCGCGTATCCATACGTTTATTGCGACATCACCGATTCATATGAAGAATAAACTAAGGATGTCACCTGATCAGGTGATTACACAAGCCGTGAAAGCTGTGAAATGGGCGCGTAGTATACCGATAATGTTGAGTTCTCTCCAGAGGATGCCGGTCGCTCAGAAATAGATTTCTTGTGTCAGATACTTGAAGCTGTTATTGACGCAGGTGCAACGACATTGAATATTCCGGATACGGTGGGTTATACCATGCCGGATCAGTTCGGTAAGCTGATTCGTAGTTTGCGTGAACGCATTCCGAATTCAGATAAAGCGATTTTTTCTGTGCATTGTCATAATGATTTAGGGTTAGCGGTGGCCAATTCATTGGCTGCCGTGATGAATGGTGCGCGGCAAGTGGAATGTACCATCAATGGCTTAGGAGAGAGAGCGGGCAACGCCTCACTGGAAGAAGTTGTTATGGCTGTGCGAACGCGCCAGGATTATTTTCCCTGTGATACGAAAATAGATGCCACACATATTGTATCGGCAAGTAAGCTGGTTTCCGGCATTACCGGTTTCCCGGTACAGCCCAATAAAGCGATCGTAGGGGCCAATGCTTTTGCACATGAATCAGGTATTCATCAGGATGGCGTACTGAAACACCGAGAGACATATGAAATCATGCGCGCAGAAGATGTGGGCTGGGGCGCGAACAAGCTATTACTGGGAAAACATTCCGGACGTAATGCATTCCGTAATCGCCTTATGGAGTTAGGTATTGAACTCGAGTCCGAAGAAATGCTAAATAATATATTCATGCGTTTCAAGGAGTTGGCGGATAAGAAGCACGAGATATTTGATGAAGACCTTCATGCATTGGTTTCAGATGAGGTACTGGTACTACAGGAACGTTACCGGCTAATATCACTCACCATTCACTGCGAAACAGGCGAAGTTCCTTATGCTCGCATCGTGATTTCCGACGATGGAAATGAAATGCATGCTGAATCTCAAGGAAGCGGGCCGGTGGATGCGACTTTCCGTGCGATTGAAGCGCTACTATCCAGTGGGGTTAAGCTACAATTATTTTCAGTTAACAATATTACCAGTGGAACTGATGCGCAGGGAGAAGTAACCGTACGGCTACAGAAGTCTGATCGTATCGTCAATGGACATGGCGCAGATACCGATATAGTTGTGGCGTCAGCAAAAGCCTATCTCAGTGCACTCAATAAGCTGCATAGCAAGCTGGAGCGAGCTCATCCGCAGGTCTGAATTGAGAATGTCGATAAGAATTCAATGGAAGCTTTATCACAAAGTGATGAAACACAAACTGGCAGTATTGTTTTGTTTGGTAACACTGATATTGAGTGCTCAAGCACAAGCATTTCAGTTTCAAGACGCAACAGGGAAAATCCACAAGCTTGCAGACTATAAGGGGCGGTGGGTGCTGGTTAATTTCTGGGCAACCTGGTGCCCGCCTTGCTTGAAAGAAATTCCTGATTTGATTGCGTTATATGAGAGCCGTGAAGATATTATGGTGATCGGCGTAGCAATGGATTTTAGTGATCCACAAGTGGTTATGGATTTTGTTCAATCGATGTCAATTACATATCCCACTGTTTTGGGTAATCGGCAGATTGCTTCTCAACTCGATGATATTTCATTGCTGCCCAGTACTTATTTTTTTGATCCGGATGGGAAACCAGCTGCGCGCCAGCTTGGGATCATTTCGCGAGAAAGTATCGAAAGGTTTATTGAGTCAAAGTCAATTGAGAAAAGTGTGGGGCAAGCACGCTAATAAATTGATTCGGTTTCTTGATATCAATAGGAATGCCTAACTATTATTTTGCTATGATGCGGTATAACGCCATGTAGTCTGCCATTTATTAAACACAAGCTGTGGATAAGTGACTTCACCCAAGCTGCCATTATATCGGCCAAGGGCACGGAAATAATCGCCTTTTTCTTTATTGAGGTAATGGCGCAGAATGGTGCATCCATAGCGTAAATTAACGCGTAAATGAAAAAGATTGTGATCCCGATGGCCAATGGCTTCAATCCAGAATGGCATTACTTGCATATAGCCGCGCGCCCCCGCATGCGAAATGGCGTATTTCTTGAAGCCACTTTCAACTTGGATCACACTTAATACAAGTTGCGGATCCAATCCTGCACGTGTTGCTTCATAAAAAACTGTTCTCAGAAATTCTTCCCGTTCGATTGGATCGGGTATGAATTTCTCTAAGCGGCGACTCATACTGATAAGCCAAGTGATGCTGTCAGCTACGGCGGCATATTCAATGTATGAAGCGGCCTGATCACTACTTTCGTGGAGAATGGCAGTCTGCGTATTGGCGGCAAGCGTTTCATAATGCAAATTATTAGCATGTATGATGCCTGTGAAGAGCGAAAGTAGTGTTGAGCAGATTAGTTTGTACATATTTTATTTGTTATAAACGAAAAAATTTCATCCATGGGTATCGCTTGCGATGCCTGATCTTTTCTTCCTTGGTATTCAATGACGGATTGCTTGAGCCCTCGTTCGCCAATCACAATCCGATGCGGAATACCCATTAACTCCATATCGGCAAACATGACACCAGGGCGTTCGTCTCGATCATCTAAAAGTACTTCGATTTGAGCATCTGAAAATTGTTGATATAACTCCTCAACAGCGCCTTTCACCAAACTGCTTTTCTGCAGACCAATCGGTATGATTACGAGCTGAAAAGGTGCAATCGTGGCGGGAAAAATGATGCCATGCTCATCGTGATTTTGTTCAATAGCAGCAGCAACAATGCGCGAAATACCGATACCATAGCAACCCATTTCCATGTATTGGGTTTGACCCGATTCGTCGAGATAGCTGGCTTTCATAATTTCAGAATATTTTGTACGCAACTGGAAAATATGGCCTACTTCAATTCCACGGCAAATTTCTAATTTTCCTTTGCCGTCCGGAGAATCATCACCTGCAACAACATTTCGGATATCAAAAACAAGATCGGGTATTTTGAGGTCCCGATCAAAATTTACCTGAGTCAGGTGGAATCCTTCTTTGTTTGCTCCACAAACAAAGTTACTCATATTCATAACAGTTTGATCAGCAATCACATAAGTATCTAACCCAACGGGTCCAATGTATCCAGGTATTGTTCCGGTTTCAAGTAGAATATCTGATTCGCTTGCCATCTGGAACTCGGATAAAAAGGGTATTTTCCTCACTTTTAATTCGTTGAGTTGATGATCACCACGTAGCAATAGTAAATATATTTTATTATTTGTCTTTACTACGAGGGTTTTGATTGTTTTTTGTAATGGGATTCCTAAAAATTCTGCAACCTCAATACAGGTTTTTTTATTAGGAGTGGGGATTGTCAGCATTACACCTTCAGGCTCGCCCCGTTCTTGTTGCGCTGATAACGCCCTAGCTAACTCAATATTGGCGGCATAATCTGATTCTGGACAGAATGCAATCGCATCTTCACCGGATTCAGCTAAAACATGAAATTCATGTGAACCACTGCCCCCTATGGCACCCGTATCAGCCGCAACTGCACGAAATTTTAAACCAAGCCGTGTAAAAATACGACTATAAGTTTCATACATGAGTTGATATGTTTGCATAAGGCTGTTTTCATCAGTGTGGAATGAATACGCATCCTTCATTAAAAACTCTCGTGCGCGCATTACTCCAAAACGTGGTCGAATTTCATCACGAAATTTTGTTTGTATTTGATAGAAATTGAGTGGCAATTGCCGATAGCTTTTGATTTCTCTGCGTGCTATGTCGGTTATGATTTCTTCATGCGTTGGACCAAAACAGAAATCATGTTGATGCCGATCTTTGATTTTTAGCATTTGTGGACCGAATACATCCCATCTGCCAGTTTCTTCCCATAATTCGGCAGGTTGTATCGCAGGCATGAGAACTTCAATAGCGCCACTTTTATTCATCTCATCACGAACAATATTTTCTATTTTTCTGAGTATTCTCAAACCCAACGGCATCCAAGTATATAGCCCGCTGCCTAAGCGTCTGATCAGCCCAGCGCGCAGCATAAGTTTGTGACTGACTAGCTCCGCTTCGGCGGGTGCTTCCTTGAGGGTTGAAATAAAAAATTGCGAGACGCGCATGAGTGATTCCATTATGATAATAAAATTGTAGTAATTTTACCTTGAAATACTTGGCGAAGTGCGGATTAGTCTACCGTTACAGATAGATTCTCAATTTAAATAGATAGAATCTCTCTAAGGGATGGGGTTTTTGTTTTATAGGCACTTTCAATCTATAGTAAAGTATGAAAAAATCTACCCATTTGATGGGTCAAATGAGTAATTCACATGATTGACCGTAACGGATATCGCCCCAATGTTGGTATTATCCTGCTGAATTCAAAGAATGAGGTATTTTGGGGCAAGCGAATTAGACAGAATTCTTGGCAATTTCCACAAGGCGGCATTAAGTCAGGAGAAAGCCCTGAACAAGCCATGTATCGGGAATTAACTGAAGAAATAGGGTTGCATCCAAATCACGTTGAGATTGTTGGACGAACACGTGACTGGCTGCGATATGAGGTACCCGATCGCTGGATTAGGCGTGAATGGCGTGGAAATTACAAAGGCCAAAAGCAAATTTGGTATTTGTTGCGCTTGATAGGGCGCGATAGTGATGTTTCGTTACGCGGAAGTGCACATCCAGAATTTGACGCTTGGCGTTGGAATCAATATTGGGTTGAATTAGATTCAGTTGTGGAGTTTAAACGCAAAGTTTACAAACAAGCACTAACGGAGTTGTCACGATTGTTAAAAACTGATCCTTGTCAAAGTACTGGTTATGATAAAAATAATTTAGCCAGTGAAACAAGTGAGGTTTTGATTAATCATCTGGAAGTGAACGAATAGTCCGTCTGTTATAAAGTATTTTTAAGGGCTATTTGAGTTATTGCCCTTTAAATTTTAAGAAACGGGGTAGAATTGCTTCGCTTTGTTTTTTAAAAGTTTCCAATTTGTGGGTGTTTCATCAGGCGTAATCGGCTGCGCCATTACAGCCGTTTTATTATATATACTTAGGGAGAATTCCGATGAAGATACGAACACTGGTTGCGTCACTGTTATCGATGGGCGCTCTTATCACTTCGATTAATGTTTCAGCCAATGAACCTATCCAACCCATTAAAGCTGCAAAAGTAACAAATGCTGATATGGTTGAACTGGGTAAAATGTTATTTTTTGATCCACGCTTATCGAAATCCGGATTTATTTCCTGTAATTCTTGTCATAATCTAAGCATGGGTGGAACAGATAATATTCCAACTTCTATTGGTCATAAGTGGCAGGAAGGTCCCATTAATGCCCCTACTGTATTAAACGCCAGCATGAACTTGGCTCAGTTCTGGGATGGACGTGCTAAGGATTTAAAAGAACAAGCAGGTGGTCCTATCGCAAATCCCGGTGAAATGGCTTCAACGCATAAAGTGGCTGTCGAAGTATTACAATCAATTCCTCAGTACCGCAGTTATTTTCAAAAAGCATTCGGTTCTGATCAGGTTGATATTGATCGAGTAACTACTGCGATAGCTGCCTTTGAAGAAACATTAGTTACACCGGGATCACGTTTTGATAAATGGCTGGAAGGTGACAAAAAAGCATTGAATCAGCAGGAAATTGAAGGGTACGAGTTATTTAAGAGTAGTGGTTGCTCGGGTTGCCATAATGGACCAGCTGTAGGTGGTGCGCTTTACCAGAAGTTTGGTGTGCATCATCCTTATAAAACAGCAAGTAAAGCAGAAGGAAGAAAAGCGGTTACTGGTAAAGATACTGATTTGAATGTATTTAAAGTGCCAACTTTGCGTAATATTGAATTAACTTACCCCTATTTCCATGATGGTGCGGCTGCAACATTGGAAGATGCTGTAAAGACTATGGGTAAAGTGCAGTTAGATCGTGATTTTAACAAGAAGGAAGTTGATAGTATTGTTGCTTTTCTAAGAACATTAACTGGTGAGCAACCCGATATCAAACTACCGATTCTTCCACCTTCCAATAATAGTACACCAAGCCCAGTACCATTTTAATTTTCCTAGATTTTAAAGAAATCAGAAGCAATTTTGTTGAATTTTTTCTTGAAGTATGGAAGGTAAATCAAGTATCTGGATGTTACGAATATAATCTGGATGCTTGTAATGTGACGATAATTCTGACAAGCAATGATTGATTTAAATTGAGGGCTCTACTGTTTAGTGCAATCTGTTATAGATTTACAAATAAAAATAAAGTAGAGTTATTATTTATTCCAATAACTAATAATTAGAATAGGGAGTTACCTATGGGTAACAAGGGGCAGTTACTGCAAGATCCATTTCTAAACATATTGCGGAAAGAACATATTCCGGTATCGATATATTTAGTAAACGGCATTAAATTGCAAGGTCAAATTGATTCATTTGATCAATATGTAGTACTGTTGAAAAATTCAGTTACGCAAATGGTATATAAGCACGCGATCTCTACAGTAGTGCCCGCAAGAGCTGTTACTATTCCGATTGAAACACTGGAAGCTCGTGATACCTGATGCCTGAATCAGGTTCAGATAGAATAAAAGCTATTAATTCGGCAATACTAGTTGCTCTTGACTTTGGTAGTGCTACACATAAAGATAGCTTGCAAGAGTTAGAGCAGTTGGCTGTCAGTGCTAAGCTCCAAGTTATGGCTGTTGTGCAAGGAAAACGTTCCCGCCCTGATCCTACAACCTATATCGGAAGCGGAAAGGTCGATGAGATAGCGCAACTACTATCGCAGAATAACACTTCTTTGGTAATATTTAACCATGACTTATCTCCAGCGCAGCAACGTAACTTGTCCTTACGCTTAAATTGCAACGTCATTGATCGTACTAGCTTGATCCTCGACATTTTTTCCCAGCGAGCTCAGAGTTATGAAGGAAAATTACAAGTGGAGCTGGCCCAGTTAGAGCATCTTGCAACACGCCTTGTGCGTGGGTGGACTCATCTTGAAAGACAAAAAGGCGGCATTGGTTTGCGTGGTCCTGGCGAGACTCAACTGGAAACAGATCGACGATTAATTAAGAAGCGAGTCAAGTTACTTAAAGAGAAACTTTCAGCCTTGCAGCGACAACGCAACGTACAAAGACGAACAAGACAACGTACAAATGTGCTTTCGGTATCAATAGTTGGTTATACCAATGCAGGGAAATCGACTTTATTTAATAAATTAGCACGTGCGCAATCATATGCTGCCGATCAGTTGTTTGCAACTTTGGACACGACAACAAGAAAACTGTTCCTCGCTGAAAGCGGATCAGTAGTAATTTCGGATACCGTAGGATTTATTCGCGAATTACCGCATACATTGGTGGCAGCTTTTCATGCGACGCTTGAAGAAACTGTTCAGGCCGATATACTGCTTCACGTGATAGACGCCAGCAGTCCGAATCGGGATGAACAAGCCGAAGAAGTTAATAAGATATTAAAAGAAATTGGTGCTGATACAATTCCTCAAGTTTTAATATTAAACAAGATTGATCTATCAGACTTGGCAGTGGGCGGCAAAGGTTGCGCGCGCGATGAATATGATAGAATATCACGCATTCGTTTAAGTGCAAAAACAGGCGAGGGTATAGAATTTGTAAGATTAGCGTTGACAGAAGCACTTGTGGAAAACTCCAAGAAAATGTATGAGCAATCTACAGATATTAAGAAAGTAATTGGAGGTTGTGCTACGGTACAAGAACTTTTTTGAACGAACAAAACAGGAATTAATATGGGATTAAATGATCCACAATGGGGAAAAAATAAAGGCGATTCCGGTCCGCCAGATCTGGATGATGTGCTGCGTAATGTCAATAAAAAGATCAATAATATATTCGGGCAAAAAAAGGGGGAGGAGGTGATAGTTCAAATACTCAGGGCCCTAAGCAACACAGTGGCGGTAGTATCGCATTGATTCTCGGCTTGCTCGTAGTAGTGTGGCTGGCAAGCGGCTTTTATATTGTGGATGAAGGCCATAGAGGTGTTGTATTGCGTTTTGGTCAATATACGGATACGACACCGGCAGGCTTGCGTTGGCATTTACCTTATCCTATTGAGAAAGTAGAGATAGTGAATGTCAGTCAAGTTCGTACGGTCGAAATTGGCTACCGTAATAATGTAAGAAGCAAGGTACTCCGGGAATCGTTGATGTTGACTGATGATGAGAACATCATAGATATTCAGTTTGCTGTTCAATATATATTGAACAATCCAGAGAACTTCCTCTTTAAAAATAGAAATCCTGATGAAGCAGTTCTACAAGCAGCTGAGACTGCGATCAGGCAAGTAATTGGTAAGAGTAAAATGGACTATGTCTTATATGAAGGTCGTGAGCAAGTTGCGGCCAATGCGACCCAACTGATGCAGAGGATTCTAGATCGTTATGAGATAGGTATCTCTATCAGTAAAGTGACTATGCAGAATGCGCAGCCGCCAGAACAGGTTCAGGCTGCATTTGATGATGCAGTAAAAGCAGGGCAAGACAGAGAACGGCAAAAGAATGAGGGACAGGCTTATGCCAATGATGTGATTCCAAGAGCTGTTGGTAATGCTGCCAGATTGATTCAAGAATCTGAGGGATATAAACAACGTGTGATTGTAAGTGCCGAGGGTGATGCAAGTCGTTTTGAGCAAATTCTCGTGGAATATAGTAAAGCGCCAAAAGTGACACGTGAACGTTTGTATCTGGACATGATGCAACAGGTACTCTCTAATACCAGCAAGATTCTCGTTGATCAGAAGAATGGTAATAATCTCTTATACTTGCCGTTGGATAAGCTTATCAATATGAGTGGATCAACGTCAGTTTCATCAGTAACTGCGCAGCCTATGGTGCAGGAGGCGACACCGGATAGTGGAATGCGGGCACGAGAGTCTTTTCGTAGCCGCGAACGGGAGATAAGATAGATGAAAAATTTTACATCAGTGTTTTCAGGTATCATCATTGCAGTGTTTTTTCTGGGAAGTTCTGCAATCTATATTGTAGATCAGCGACAACAAGCGATTTTGTTTCAACTAGGGGAAGTAATTGATGTTAAAACTGAACCTGGACTTTATTTCAAGATTCCTATCGCACAAAATGTGCGTTTTTTTGAGAATCGTATCTTGACGATGAACACAGAAGAGCCTGAACGTTTTATTACATCAGAGAAAAAGAACGTTTTGGTAGACTTGTTTGTGAAGTGGCGTATTGTAGACGTAAAGCAATATTATATCAGTGTGCGGGGTGATGAAAGTCTAGCGCAAACACGTTTAGCTCAAACTATTAATGCAAGTTTACGTGATGAATTTGGTAATCGTACAGTTCATGATGTCGTTTCGGGTGAACGTGATGTCATTATGGAGATTATGCGTCAGAAAGCAGATAGTGATGCTCGTTCGATTGGAGTAGAAGTTGTTGATGTTCGTTTGAAACGAGTGGATTTGCCTCAGGAAGTCAGTGAGTCGGTATATAGACGTATGGAAGCAGAACGTAAAAGGGTTGCCAATGAATTACGTTCTACCGGTGCGGCTGAATCGGAGAAGATTCGTGCCGATGCAGACAGACAACGTGAGGTAATAATGGCAGAAGCATATCGAGAAGCTCAGAAAACGATGGGCGATGGCGATAGTCAGGCAGCCGCAACCTATTCAAACGCTTTTCAGAAAGATGCCGAATTCTATGCTTTCTGGCGTAGTGTTGATGCCTATAAACAATCTTTCAAAAATAAAGGAGATATGTTGGTTCTTGAACCAACGTCCGATTTCTTCAAATATTTGAAAAATCCTGCTGTTAGTAAATAATAATTAGGTGTTGATTAAAACTGGTTGTGTGAACAAAAGATTCCGCAAAGATTTTTTAAAATAATAAGGCGGATTCATCTTTGAAGTGCAAGTCTATAATTTACTTACAGAGTGAGTAGAAGTAATTTTTTCTATAGTGACTTTTGGAGAGGTTCTGGGGATCGTAGTTTTTTATACTCGATTGCAGCAGAACCTCTTAATTTTTTCTATTTTAGAAAACATAATGAATGTTTGATTTAGCAGGAGCTGTATTAATATGTGGGAAAATTTTCTGATTGCGATTGCCTTGATGTTAATTCTGGAAGGGATGTTGCCATTTCTATCTCCCCGGACTTGGAGAGAAGCATTTAGAAAAATGATTGAAATTGATGATCATCAGATACGTTTTATTGGTCTGACTTCAATGTTGGTTGGGCTAATGTTGCTACTTATCGTAAGTTAATATTATTTTCTATTCTTCTCGTTGACAATTTGTCGATCATAAACATGCAAAATTGGCTACTTCCAGAATATGTCGAGGACATATTACCTATAGAAGCATTGCATATCGAAGTAATGCGCCGTCAGATTATTGATTTGTTGATGGTACACGGATACCAGCAAGTAATACCACCTCTTTTAGAGTATGTAGAATCCTTGTTGTCCGGTAGTGGCAGCGACATGGATTTGCATATGTTCAAAGTGATAGATCAGCTTAGTGGGCGTATGATGGGCCTACGTGCCGACATGACTCCGCAAGTTGCAAGAATTGATGCACATTTATTGAATTCTGAAGGTATAACACGTCTATGTTATGCCAATAGCGTATTGCATACAGTGCCGTCTGGGATAACGCAAACTCGAGAACCATTGCAAGTAGGAGCAGAACTTTATGGTCACTCAGGGTTGGAAAGTGACCTAGAGGTTCAACGGATCATGTTGCAATGCTTGTCTGTCGCAGGTGTTAGCAAAATTCATCTGGATCTTGGTCATGTGGCAGTTTTCCGGGGTCTAATTAAAGGTGCGAGTATATCGCGAGAACTCGAAGCCGAATTGTTTGCGGTTCTGCAAGCAAAGGATGTTTCAACTTTAAAGGAATTGTGTATAAAGTTACAAAAAAATACGCGTGACGCATTGATGTTATTGCCTCAGCTTTATGGTGATAAGAATATTTTGATAGACGCTGTTAAACGGTTGCCGGATTACCCTGAGATTAGAACTGCATTGAATGAGTTGAGTATAGTAGAAGAGGAATTGAAACCAACCGTCGATAAAATCGCATTTGATTTGGCGGATTTGCGTGGATACCACTATCATACCGGGATGGTCTTTGCTGCGTATGCAAATGGCTGCTCAAACGCTATTGCTTTAGGTGGTCGTTATGACGAAATAGGTAAAGCCTTCGGGCGAGCACGCCCAGCTACTGGTTTTAGTATGGATCTCAGAGAGCTATTCAGATTGATGAAACCTCAAACATATCCTAGCGGAATACGGGCGCCTTTCCAGAAAAAAAATAAAGAACTGGACAATATAATTGAGCAACTGCGTAGCTCAGGGCAAATTGTTGTGATGGATTTGCCAGGACAAGAGAATGAATCCTTGGATTGCAACAGGCAGTTAGTATTTCAAAATGGGCAATGGATCGTTGAAGAAATTTAATATTTTAGAAGCAAAGTCTTTTAGAGATTAGTGTTATGACTAAAAATGTAGTAGTCATTGGTACGCAATGGGGTGATGAAGGAAAAGGCAAGGTTGTCGACTGGCTAACAGATCATGCGCAAGGCGTGGTACGTTTTCAAGGAGGGCATAATGCGGGTCATACCTTAGTCATAGGAAATAAAAAAACCGTATTACATCTTATCCCATCAGGCATACTACGTGACAGTGTTGTTTGTTATATTGGAAACGGCGTGGTAATTTCTCCGGAAGCGCTACTCAATGAAATTGATATGCTTGAGCAAAATGGCGTCAATGTCAGTGGGCGCTTGCGGATTAGTGCAGCCTGCCCATTAATTTTGCCTTGCCACGTCGCATTAGATAACGCGCGTGAGACTGCTAGAGGCATAGGAAAGATTGGCACTACAGGACGTGGTATCGGCCCAGCTTACGAAGACAAAGTTGCGCGACGCGCAATTCGTTTGCAAGATTTATTTCACCGTGATCGCTTTGCTGCGAAGTTAGGTGAGATGTTGGATTATCACAATTTTGTATTGAAGAATTATTTTCATATGCCTGTCGTAGATTTTCAAAAAACCATGAACGATGCACTGATGCAAGCTGAGCGGATTAAACCGATGGTTGCCGATGTTCCTCAGCTTTTATTTAATGCGCACAAAGCAGGGGATAATCTGTTATTTGAAGGTGCGCAGGGTGCGTTATTGGATATTGATCATGGTACGTACCCATTTGTCACGTCTAGTAATTGTGTGGCTGGTGCGGCAGGTCCTGGCAGTGGAGTTGGACCGCAAATGCTGCATTATGTACTGGGTATTACAAAAGCATACACAACACGCGTTGGTTCTGGCCCATTCCCAACTGAACTGGACGACGAAGTAGGTAAGCATCTCGCAACACGTGGGCATGAGTTCGGTTCGACAACAGGACGCCCTCGCCGCTGTGGTTGGTTTGATGCGGTAGCGTTAAAGCGTTCGATTCAAATAAACGGTGTAACAGGATTATGTATTACCAAACTGGATGTATTAGATGGTGTAGAAATTCTTAATCTCGGGGTAGGGTATAAACTGAGCGACGGTAATAATAGCAATATATTGCCGATTGGTGCTGATGATCTGGATTGTTGCGAACCGATCTACGAGGAAATACCTGGATGGTCAGAAAATACAGCCGGAATTAAAGAGTTTGATCAACTGCCAAAAGCCGCACAGGATTATCTGAAACGTTTGGAAGAAGTTTGTGAAATACCCATCGATATGATTTCTACAGGGCCTGACAGAGAAGATACTATCCTGTTGCGACATCCATTCAAATAATGGGTATTGTTTTTAATGCTGTAACTAAACGGCTGCAGCAGCAGTAAATCATGTGCTACTCTCATTCGGTACATATCGTGAGTTGGGAAGATGAAGCACTCACTTTGCGTACCATCCGAACCGAAGTTTTTATAAATGAACAACAAGTTCCAGAAGCGATGGAGTGGGATGAGTTTGATGTAATTAGCACTCATGTGTTAGCACGAAATTTTGATGGACTACCCGTGGGGACTGCAAGATTATTGCCGGATGGTCATATCGGAAGGATGGCAGTATTAAAAGGATGGCGAAGTAAAGGATATGGCGGCGCCATGTTGCAAAAGTTGCTGGAAGAATTAAGCAATCGGCATGAACAAAAAGTAATGCTCAATGCACAAACGAGCGCTGTTAAATTCTACGAAAAATTTGGATTCAAGGTATCGGGAGAAGAATTTTGGGAAGCCGGTATTCTTCATGTCAAAATGATACTTTTGTTGAAGTAAAATTAGTTCTGTTTATTTTCTATCAGTTTTTCCCCATTCATTAGCTAATGCATCTGAAGCTTGTCTCCATTGATTGATTGCCTGTTCCATTGAAATTCTAGCCTGTTCTGATTTTTTTCTGGTAATTTCAGCTTCTCGCTCGGCTGTGGCTAATTTTTGTTTAATTGCAGACAATGTCTTCTCGGCGAAAACTGCATCCTTATTTAAAGTATCCGCTGATTGCTTGGCTTGCATCATATTGTCGTAGGCAATACTGGCATTTTTTTGGAGATTCGAAATATTCTCTGCGTACACAAAAGGCTGAGCAAATACGTTCAGAAAAAAAATGAAACAAGTTTTAGTGAATAAAATGGTGAAATTGTATTTTCTAAAATTGAAGTTGGTTTTCATAATTGTCCTTTAAGTCGTTAATTCATGAGTGTCTATGGTGTATTCAAATAGTAAGAAAAGAACGAACTCAGAATTCAATGGAGCATATGATTCCGCGAACCGATGCGTCTCTGCAATGTGGTGCGATTAAGTTCCACACCAAGATTTTTCTCAATAAACTTGATCACTGACAAAAGAATAGATTAGTTTATAGCGCATCTATCAAGCCGCGGATGTAAGCAACCTATGCTGATATTTTCCCTACTGCTTTATTGTATCTTAAGATATTGTAAAATTAGAATATCAAAAAGCATGAATTCTTGTTCATTGCTATCTGTAAATATTATTTGACTACTAATATAAGGAACTAGAATGTATAGGTCACCTGGGGTACTATTTCTGAAAGTATGTGTAATTTGTATTTGTGGTTTGTCGCTGGCTGTGTTTGCAACATCGGTACTTGCAAGTTGTAAGGGGTGCTTGTGTCCGGAAGATCCTTGCGGCCTCTGCCCATTGCCTGCCATGCAAGATAATCCGGCAAAACCTGGTGAGCACGATCTATGTGCGAGGATAAAAGAGAAAGTGCCACCAACCTCAGCACAACCGGGGTCTAATGAGTATTTCCCAATTTTGGATAAGGCTATCATGATATGTGTGAATGAAGGGGGAGATGTCATTAGAAATAAGCAACGTAATTCGGAGTTTCCATCAAGTTTTTATTGTAAACCACCAAGTCTTATAAAAAAGAATTAATAGCCACTTCAAAAAACGTGATACTAAAGGTAAGTTTTTTAAGGCTCTGTAGCAATTAATTGTTGAATTGGTAGTAGGCAGTCATTAAAAAACAAAATGATGTCAGATAATCTTTAACGTGAAAGAAACCACTAAACAGGCGCAAGTAATCCTGGCCAGCTAAGACCATATAACAATTGGCGCAAATTAGGCTTGCGCTGTTTTGATAAAGCCGTGTTGAATCAGCGTTTTGATCCAACGTGCAGCATTACGCTGAACCGAAAGTTTCTCATAGTCAGTGGCGCTGTCCCGGTAATGTTGGCGCCGCTTGAACATGAAGAAGATGGTGCGTAATATTTTGTGTCCCAGTGCCACAATGGCGCGCTTGTATCCACGGCGCACGATGAGTGAGCTGAACTTTGCTTTAAAAGCAGAAGTGGTTCGGCTGGCAGCGTGAGCAAATTCACATAGAAGACGACGAACATAAGCGTTGCCTTTGCGTGTCCGCCCGGATTTATGCTTACCTGCTGATTCGTTATTGCCTGGACAGATGCCAACCCATGAACACAGGCGATCCGCGCTGCCAAAGGCATCCATATTGTTGCCGATTTCTACCAGCAGCATGGCCGCGCCGATGAGATCGACACCGGGCGGGGTTTGCAGTCACCAGCCAGTTGTGTTCGCTTTCCAGTCCGGCAAGCAAGCGTTGGTCAAACCGAGCGATGCGTTGTTCGATTTCCTCGATATGCTGCATCAATTCATTGAGCACGAAGCGGTGGCTTTCGGTTAATTCTCCCTGCAAGGCATCGAACAATTCTTCACGGCTGGCTTTGAGCCGTCGTGATGCGAATTTCAAAACCTCCTGGGGCATTTTGTTTGCGATAAGCGCCTTGATCATGGCGCGGGCCGATTGCCCATGAACATCGCTGACCACGACGCAGGCGTATGCCGCCATCGGCGAGAATCTTGTGTAAACGATTCTTTTCAGATGCAAGCTGTCGGTCAGCTTTGCCGCTGCCGGGCAATCAAACGCAATTCGCGCATTTTTGCGGGCGGAATAAACGATGCGCAGCAATCCGGCACGCGACAACGTTGCCAGCCATTGTGCATCGTTGATATCTGTTTGCGTCCGGGAACATTTTGACATGCCGGGCGTTCACGACTTTTGCACGAATGCCTGCCGCCTCCAATGCCGCGTAAGGACTTTTCCAGTAGATGCCGGTGCTTTCCATCACAACTTCGTCAGGCTGCAATTGAACCACCCACTGCGCCAGCGCGTCGGTCTTTCTTGAATGTACCAAATTGACGCTACTCAGTTGTATCAAACCGTCGCATTCTTCGATCAAGTGCGCAGGCCGTAATCTGTGCTTGATGCACATCGAGTCCAATAACACGTTTGTAAAGCGCGACCAATTCCATAATTCCTCCATTCAATTTATACTCGTGAATGGAAGGCGGCGGATGCCGGAACTGAAAATGCCTGAAGGCAATTATCTGCCTTCGGCCTGTTTAACGTGCGCTCTCTGTGGAAGCAATCCGGGGTTCGAGTCAGTTCGGCGGGTCACGTTAGAGTGCGGGATCAAGTCACCAAAAAATCTGTGCGACCTCCCCGCCACCTCCCACCTCAAAGTTTCTTTCATGATCAGGGGTGGCGTCTACTGCAATGTGCGTTAGGCGCATACTGCACCTGCTTCAGCGTGGCAAAGGGTTGGAGGGATTCGAATACCTGGATGGTTATTATCTTTTATCCATTGATGGAACGGGTTATTTTTCTTCTTCACAAGTGCATTGTGAACAATGCTGCCAGAAACATCACCGTGACGGTCGTGTGACATACTATCACCAGATGCTCAGTGCCGTGCTGGTTCACCCGGATCAAGCCGAGGTATTCCCGTTGGCGCCGGAGCCGATCATGCAACAAGACGGGTATAGCAAAAACGACTGTGAACGCACTGCAGCAGTGCGATTGTTAAACGCACTCAGGCGTGAACATCCGCATATGAAACTCATTGTGATCGAAGATGGCCTGGCTTCCAATGCGCCGCATATTCGTCTGCTTCAAAAACTGAACCTGCACTTTATCCTCGGCGCCAAACAAACCGACCATCAATTTCTGTTTGACTGGGTGAATACCGTCCAGGGAGTAAAAACTGATGAATTTATCGACGGCAATGGTATCAGACACAGTTTCCGTTACCTCAATGGCGCTCCTTTAAACGACGCCAACTTTGAACTTGAGGTCAACTTTCTGGAATACCGGGAATATCACCCTTCAGGCGAAACCCAACATTTTTCCTGGGTAACAGACATTACGATCACGCCTGAGAATCTGATGCAACTCATGCGCGCCGGGCGCGCACGCTGGAAAATCGAGAATGAAACTTTTAATACCCTGAAAACACAAGGCTACCACTTCGAACATAACTTCGGCCACGGTTACCGGTATTTATCCACTGTCTTTGCCTGTTTGATGATGCTGGCGTTTTTGGTCGATCAGGTACAGCAGCATTGTTGTCCCTTGCTTCAACGGGCAAAACAAAATGCAAAGCGTAATAAATACTTCTGGGAGAAAGTGCGTGGATTATTCTTCCATTACTTCCTTCCGGACTGGGAGACTTTGTATAAATCCATTGCCTTTGGAATAAAACCAACCGTACCAGTCTTTAATGATTCGTCTTAATACGCCAACCGGGGTAAAGTATGTTCGAAGGGTGTTTTCCAGGGAAAAGTAGCCAATTTTAAAAACTGACTTGAGTCAGATGGTTTCGCTTTGCCTCAAAACATAGATTTCGCAAAAAATTCATAAATTTGATTTTGCAGCAAATGTTGTTTGAGTTAGCGGGAGCTGCTGTTGCGTTGTGTTCGTTGTTGCAATCTAATAGGAAAAAAAGTATTATCAAACTTTTTTCCTTTGTAGGGGTGTAAGTGGGTTATGGCTAACAGTGCACAAGCAAGAAAGCGAGCAAGACAAGCCGATAAACGAAGAGAATACAATGTTAGTTTACGATCAAAGTTGCGTACAGCTATTAAGTTTGTAAGAAAAGCGATAGGATCAGGAGATAAAGAAGTAGCTAGAAATGCATTTAATAGTTCTGTAGGAACTGTTGATTCGATTGCCGATAAGGGTATTATTCATAAAAATAAGGCTGCACGCTACAAAAGTAGATTGGTTGCCGCGATTAAAATAATGAGTTAGCTGATAAAAGAATTGTAGACGTCGCATTGAAAAGCTTAAAAGAATAAAAAAATCGTTTTCTTCTAAGTCATTTTCAGTATAGCTCAAAAACCTTGACAGCGTGTATTTGACTAAGTAGCCTATAAAAAGCTGTCCACGGTTTTGGAATGAAGGCAGGGATAAGCGTACGGAGTAGTTTTGGTTGTAAGGTAAGTAAGAAGCATGACGAGAGAAGTGAAGAAATTTTGGAAAAACAAAGGAGAGAGAGATGGTTGCCAAGCTATGGCTGAGGATAGTTACGGTGATGTTTGGAGTGCTGCTGATAGGAGTAGCGCAAGCGAACATACCGACAGTTCCGAACGAGTTATATGAAGCACTGAAGCTGGATCGTGAAGACGAGTCCGAAGGAATTATACGATGCGGTGGTGAAGCGTTATAAGGATCCTGCACAAGGAGCGGGTCCTGGCACGATGGCGCAATATTGGGAACCGATACCGTATGGTATTTATCTGGATCCGGCGACATTTTACAAACCACCTACTTCGAACAAAGACGTAGCGAGCCGTAAGGAATGCGTAGAATGCCACACGGATGAATCACCGGTATGGGTACAAGCCTGGAAGCGGAGCAGCCATGCGAACCTGGACAAGATCCGTAATCTCAAGCCAAATGATCCTACTTTTTACAAGAAAGGAAAACTTGAAGACGTAGAGAAGAACTTACGTTCACACGGTAAACTGGCGGAAGGTGAGCAACTGAAAGAAGTGAGCTGTATTGACTGTCACGTAGAGGTTGGTGCGAAGAAAAAAGCGGACCATGCCAAAGACCTGAAAATGCCAACAGCCGACGTATGTGGAATCTGTCATCTGCAAGAGTTTGCGGAACGTGAATCGGAACGCGACACGATGATTTGGCCAGCGGGACAATGGCCGGATGGGCGTCCATCACACGCGCTGGACTACAAAGCGAACGTAGAAACGACAGTTTGGGCGGCAATGCCGCAACGTGAAGTAGCGGAAGGCTGCTCGATGTGTCACACCAACCAAAACAAGTGCGACTCCTGTCATACTCGTCATGAATTCTCAGCGGCGGAATCACGCAAACCAGAAGCCTGCGCGACCTGTCACAGTGGTGTAGACCACAACAACTGGGAAGCTTACTCCATGTCCAAGCACGGCAAGATGGTATCGATGCTGGGTAACCAATGGAACTGGGACGTGCAATTGAAAGACGCCTATGCTGTAGGTGGACAAAGTGCACCAACCTGCGCAGGCTGTCACATGGAATATGAAGGCGAATTTGCTCACAACATGGTTAGAAAGATCCGTTGGGCGAACTATCCATTTGTTCCAGGCATTGCAGAGAACATCAACAGTGAATGGTCATCAGCCCGTCTGGACTCATGGGTTGTAACCTGTACCCAATGTCACTCAGAACGTTTTGCCCGCTCCTACCTGGAATTGATGGATAAAGGCACGTTGGCTGGACTGGCTAAATACCAAGAAGCGAATGGCATTGTTCACCAACTGTACAAGGAAGGACTGTTGACGGGGCAAAAGACCAATCGTCCTGCACCGCCTGCACCTGAGAAAGAAGGCTATGCGTATTTTGCACAGTTATTCTGGTCTAAAGGTAACAGCCCGGCAGCGATAGAGCTGAAAGTGCTAGAGATGCATGAAAATGATTTAGCGAAGATGCACGTAGGCTTAGCCCATGTGAATCCGGGTGGCTGGACCTATACCGAAGGCTGGGGTCCAATTAACCGTGCCTATGTTGAAATTCAAGACGAAAACACACGTATCCGTGAAATGGTTGCACTACAAGAACGTGTTAAGAATCTTGAATCCAAGAAAACCAGCTTACTGGACTTAGACAGCACAGCAGAGAAAATTTCTGGGCGGTTTAGGTGGCGGCATGCTACTGGCCGGAACACTGGCACTAGCAGGCTGGCGCAAACGTAAGCAAAGCGAAGCTTGATAAGCACTAACGCAACCGATCGCACTACCGCCCAGGTAGTACGATCGGGAGACAAACTACTCCCGTCATTAGGCATACTCCTGGTGACGGGAGGTTTATTTTATTGGGCTGGTTTGCTTACCTTTGGTTTAAACTGCCACCTGCTCCCTACGAATATCAACTGATAGCCGAAGGTGACAGTAAACAGTTTACTCAAATGGACCTGGAAGGTTGGCCGGAGCTAAAGCTCGGTCAATACAAAGTACAAGCGGACGGAGTAGACAAACCGATTGCTGAATTCATCGTTGCGAGACAAAATGAAGGACCGCCGGTACTAATCTACTGGAAGAACAGTACGAACGAAATACTGTACAATTTTGACAGAAAGCCATCGGAACTCAGTGCGCTGGCAGCAGCAATCAGCAAGCACGCACCGAAAGACGCCTGATATCTCCTGGTGGGATACCTCCCGGCAAATCAAACTACTCACCGGACACGATACACTCTTTACCAATCATCTAAATGAACCACTGATGATACCGGTTACCTGGTTAGAGCAAAGCAAAGCCATACAAGCTTATGAAAACCAGTTCTGGGGAAGTAAAATCAATCCGCAGGAACGGGAGCAATTTGAACGCTTCAGCCAAGCACTGGCGGCACCCGCAGAAGAGGGTGTCAAGCAACTACGCGAACTAATTGGCTCAAATCGAGAAGCGTATGTAATCGTACATGTTACAGACCTATATAGACTAGGAATCATGTACCCGGACAAAATGGGTGTTGCGTATCAGAACTTCCCAATGACAGGTAACATGCACGGCATGATCAATCAAATGAAAGTGCAACTCAAGGAAAATGGCTTTGACACCTACACATTACAATCGCTATCGGATAATGAGATCAGGGCATTTTTTCTGAGTGATAAAGCCAGTAGTGAGACGCTATTAGCAAGAATGCTACCCTTTGTAGACAAAAAAGCGCCGGTAGAACTGGACGTAGCGCAACTGATATATCAACAAGGTGGTTACTGGGTTTACAAAATACCCTAAGTAGATAATGCACAAAAGCTAAGCGAGACTGCAAGTAAAAAGAGACACCTGAAGAACCAAAAAATACGAAGCGCACACATAGTCATTTACACAACCTGATGATAGCGTACAATACGCGGCATAAAAACTTGAATTAAAAAAAGCATAAGGAGGAAGGATGAAACACCCAATAGTCTACATACTTGCTGTTTTTGCACTGATCACATTTTTTAGTGGTGCGGCAATAGCAGACACTTTTGAAGGACGCAGCAAATGCAGCTCCTGTCACAAATCGCAAGCTAAATCATGGAAAGACACGGCGCATGCAAAAGCGATGGAATCGCTGAAGCCTGGTACACGTAAAGAAGCCAAAGTTAAAGCCAAACTGGATCCGGAGAAAGACTACACGCAAGACAAAGACTGTGTAGGCTGTCACGTTGACGGATTCGGCAAGAAAGGTGGTTATGTGATTGATGCACCCAAGAAACCACTTGCAGCGGTTGGCTGTGAATCTTGCCATGGACCCGGCAGAGTATATCGCGGAGACCACCGTAAAGCTGGGCAGATATTTGAAAGTAAAGGAACCACGATGCAACGCAAAGTTGTTGCAGACAAAGGTCAAGACTTTCACTTTGAAGAGGCTTGCAGCGCATGCCACCTGAACTATGAAGGCTCGCCGTGGAAAGGAGCGAAACCGCCCTATACACCATTCACACCGGCGGTAGACGCGAAATACACCTTTGACTTTGACAAGATGGTAAAAGACGTCAAAGCGATGCACGAACACTACAAGCTGGACGGATCTTTCGCTGGGGAGCCGAAATTCAAGTACCATGATGAATTCCAAGCCAGTGCAAAGACACCGGAGAAAGACGCGAAAAAAGGTAAAGGAAAAGAGTAATGACAGGCATACAAAAAGGCGCGATAGGTACGCTACTGACAGGTGGGTTGCTGGGGATAGTACTAGTAGCGGTAGTATTCGGAGGAGAAGCGGCGCTCTCAACCGAAGAATTCTGTACCAGCTGTCACTCGATGACCTATACGCAGACGGAACTAAGGGAATCGACCCACTATGGAGCGCTGGGAGTAAATCCTAGTTGTAAAGACTGTCATATTCCGCAGGGATTCAAGAACTTTCATTTGGCGGTTTATTCTCATGCGGTAGATGGCGCCCGGGAATTATACTTGGAACTGATGAATGATTATTCGACGTTAGAGAAATTCAATGAACGTCGTTTGATCATGGCGCATGATGCGCGGATGAACTTGAAGAAATGGGACAGTATAACCTGTCGCGACTGTCACAAGGATCCGAATCCACCTGGAGCGGACGCACAAGAAGCGCACAAGAAGCTGAAGACGGAAGGTGCGACCTGTATAGACTGTCATCAGAATCTGGTGCATGAAGAAGTAGCAAAGACAGACCTGAATGCGAGTTTGGCGGCTGGCAAAATGGTACTGCAGAAAGAAGAGGATGGCGATAGCGGAGAGGATGAAGATGAAGATGAGGATGAAGATGAAGCTACGGATGGAAGTGAAGTAGAAGCTGAGGCTCAGGGCGATGAGGATGAAGAGGATGAAGATTAATTATCCATTGGATACTCACGTATAAAAAGAATACACAAGATTCTGGAGAGAAATTCATATCCAGAATTTTGTGTATATGAAAGAATAGCAAAGCATCACAAAGAGATATTTTTTTTGATAAATTTTATTTTTAGACACAAAAATAATCAAACATGCATTGTTAAGTGTTTAGTAAAATTCTTCTGAAGTAAATCAATGCTAATCCTAATCACATGATTGGAAGTAAAGTTGTTCCTTTTCTTGATTAGCAGCTCTCTTACTATAATGCTTCAACTTATAGAAGGGCTTTCACTGTGGCAGAAGAGTCACACATTAAAATAGTTCCTGCTGGGAAATTAGGCTATAGCTTTCGTCGTCATCTGCGCGAAAGATTTATAGAAATATTTTTATTTATGTCAGCAGTGCTTTCGGTAGCCATAATGCTTGCAATTATTATGATGCTAATGAAAGAATCGTTTGTGTTTTTTCAACATGTATCTATATGGGAATTTTTAACAGACACTCAATGGACGCCATTATTTGATGATGCGCACTATGGAATTTTACCATTGGTTTCTGGTACGGTAGTGAGTTCATTGATTGCATTATTGGTCGCACTTCCTTTGGGAACCATTATTGCAATTTATCTTTCTGAATTTGCGCCATTTACTGTGCGTGAAGTAGCAAAGCCCTTCCTTGAGCTGTTAGGCGGTGTGCCGACAGTTGTTTATGGTTATTTTGCATTATTATTTGTAACACCTTTATTACAAGTTATCTTCCCTGAGCTGCCCGGTTTTAACTTGTTATCGGCAGGACTAGTGATGGGAATTATGATTATACCGTATGTAAGTTCGATGACTGAAGATGCTATGCGTGCAGTTCCTATGAACTTACGAGAAGGCTCTTACGCAATGGGGGCTACGCGTTTTCAAACGGCTATTCGAGTTGTTATGCCAGCCGCATTTTCTGGAATTGCAGCTGCGTACATATTAGGCATCTCTCGTGCTGTAGGAGAAACGATGGTGGTTGCAATTGCAGCAGGGATGCAACCAAATCTGACGTGGAATCCAATGGAGCCGGCGGCAACAATTACAGCGTATATTGTACAAGTCAGCTTAGGCGACTTGCCTCATGGGAGTATTGGTTATCAAACTATATTTGCTGCGGGATTAACTTTGCTGTTAATAACACTTGTATTTAATATAATTGGACATGTATTACGCAAACGCTATCGAGAAATTTATTGAATTTGTATAAGTATTGTGTCGTGGAAAAATTCGGGCTGATTTGTTAAACACATGAGGTTTCTGGAAATAGTAATCGGTGGTGTTTTAAAATGAGAAATGTTAATAATCTAGAAGAAATTAGAAGAATTATCAGCTTACATAAAAAATGGGATTTGGTTTTTATGGTAGCAGGTATTTTTGCACTGATGATCGCGGTAATGACTTTCATGGCGTTATTTGCGCATATGCTGATTGATGGTATGCCGCGTTTATCCTGGGAATTCTTTACGTCATTTCCATCGCGTAAGCCTGAATCTGCCGGGATCTTCTCGGCATGGGTTGGAACCACTTTAGTTATGCTTGTCACTGCAGTTGCCGCAGTGCCCTTAGGAATAGGCTCGGGAGTTTACTTAGAAGAGTATGCTCCCAGAAATTTGTTAACAGAGATTATCGAAATCAATGTAACAAACTTAGCGGGGGTGCCTTCAATTATATATGGTTTACTGGCATTAGGCTTATTTGTGTATCAATTGGGTTTTGGGCAAAGCATTCTAGCGGCGGGATTGGCTTTGGCACTACTAATTCTGCCTGTTGTTATTGTAGCAACACGTGAAGCGATTCGATCAATTCCTGTCACGATTCGTGAAGGTGCTTACGCACTGGGGGCAACTAAATGGCAAACGGTATCAGACCATTTATTGCCGTACTCATCCGCCGGTATTCTAACAGGTATAATAATAGGTTTGGCTCGCGCCATCGGTGAAACGGCGCCGATTATTACTATTGGAGCACTGACATTTATTGCATTTTTGCCGCCATCACCTATAAAAAATGAATTTCCATATGTTTCAATTGAATGGTTAACAGCACCTTTTACCGTGATGCCAATACAGATGTTTAATTGGGTATCGCGGCCAGAAGAAGCTTTTCAGCTGAATGCAGCGGCAGCCGGTTTGGTATTAGTAGTCATGACGTTAGCCATGAATGGCCTGGCGATTTATTTACGATACCGTATGCGTAAGAATATTAAGTGGTAAAAGAATCATGGAAAATAATTCTGAAACGAAAAACGAACAAAGACAGTTCAAATCTGAAGTTAAGAATCTAAATTTCTATTATGGTGGGTTTAATGCACTAAAAAATATAGATATGGTTTTGCATGATAAAAAGATTACAGCATTAATAGGGCCTTCTGGATGTGGTAAATCAACATTTCTACGTTGTTTTAATCGAATGCACGATTTGTATCCGGGAAATCGGTATGAAGGTGAGATTATACTTCACCCAGATGATGTGAATATTTTAGCGTCTAATGTTGATCCGATTGAAGTACGGATGAGGATAAGTATGGTCTTTCAGAAGCCAAACCCTTTTCCTAAGTCAATCTATGAAAATGTTGCTTATGGATTACGTGTTAGAGGGATTAAACAACGAGCAATTTTGGATGAGAGAGTGGAAGAGGCTTTGCGTAACTCAGCTTTATGGGATGAAGTGAAAGATCGTTTGCAACATTTGGCATTTAATCTATCAGGCGGGCAACAACAAAGACTTTGTATAGCACGTGCACTGGCAACGGAGCCTGAAATATTGCTATTTGATGAGCCAACTTCCGCGCTCGACCCAATTGCAACTGCTAGTATTGAAGAGTTAATAACTGATTTGAAGAATAAAGTTACTATATTAATAGTAACTCATAATATGCAACAGGCTGCAAGAGTATCGGATTATACAGCTTACATGTACTTAGGTGAATTAATCGAATTTAATGTGACAGACACAATATTCATCAAGCCAAAGAATAAGCAGACGGAAGACTACATTACAGGCCGGTTTGGCTAATGCCATTTAAGATTCAGAGGATGGATATGTATTATTTGGTATTTGAGAAATGATTGTTAAGATAGAATTATTTGTCTAGTTTGGAAGCCTCAATCGAAAAATAATTTAAGAGTTTGTTAAATATTAAATATTAAATATTTATATTTAGCCATAAATCAGGCTAATTAACTCACTTGCTAAGTGAGTGAAGTAAATAGATATAGAATTGACTTGATGAAGAATCAAGGGTAGCATCGCCCATTTTAGTAAGTTAAGGCGAGAGGTAAAATGCGCAGAAAGATGGTGGCCGGTAACTGGAAAATGCACGGTAATTTGTTAGAAAATAAACAGTTACTCAACGCGATTGTCACAAACTTAAATGGATTACAAGAGGTGAGTTTTCTAGTTTGTGTGCCTTATCTTTATCTACCCTCTGTACAAGACACGTTGCGGAATACGAATATAGCATGGGGTGCCCAGAATGTGAGTCAGTACGAAAAAGGGCCATATACAGGAGAAATATCAGCTCTCATGTTAAATGATTTTGAATGTGGTTATGTAATTGTAGGGCACTCGGAGAGAAGAACATTATTTGGTGAAGATAATCGAACTGTTTCTGAAAAATATCAAGCGGCGCAACGGGCCGGCATAACTCCTATTCTGTGTGTAGGGGAAACACTTGAGCAACGTGAAGCAGGTACAACAGAGCAAGTAATTGAGGAACAGATAGCATCAGTTATTAAGTTAGCTGGAATTAAGTCATTAGCTAACGCGATTATCGCTTATGAGCCTTTATGGGCTATCGGTACGGGTAGAACAGCATCACCTGAGCAAGCTCAAGATATTCATTCTTTTATAAGAGAAGGTCTAGCAAAGCAAGATGCGAATATAGCCAAAGACTTAACTATTCTATATGGTGGAAGTGTCAAATCAAATAATGCATCTGAGCTATTTAATATGCCTGATATTGATGGTGGTTTGATAGGTGGTGCATCATTGGTTGCAGCTGATTTTGTTGCGATTTGTCGCGCTTTACATCAATAATCTTTTTGGAGTAACACGTTGGAAATTCTGGTTTGGGCAGCGCATGTTTTGTTGGCGATCGTACTAATAGTTTTGGTATTATTGCAACATGGTAAAGGTGCAGATATGGGGGCTGCGTTTGGCGGTGGTTCAGCAGGCAGTTTATTTGGAGCAAGTGGTTCAGCAACATTCTTGAGTCGTGCGACAAGTTTTGTTGCAGCGCTTTTTTTTGCAACCAGTATGAGTTTAACCTATCTCTCGATGAATCAAACTGGAAACTCAAAAGTCATGAGTATTATGGATCAAGTCGAAGAATCTGAAAGTGCATCTGGAGACGAGGTAGAAAAAAAATCTTCATTAGAGCAGGGTAGTGATGCACAAGAAATTGAGGGAAGTTCAAAAGTTAATCAGATACCCGAGTAGCTTATTCTATAGAACTGATTTGGCAAGTGCAGTGCTTGATAAAAAACTACGTAGAACTGTATAGTTTTGCCGCCGACGTGGTGGAATTGGTAGACACGCCGTCTTGAGGGGGCGGTGGCGAAAGCTGTGCGAGTTCGAGTCTCGCCGTCGGCACAACGCGAAGATTGCATGCGTATACTCGTAACTAAAAATTGCTGTTTCCTTGAATCTGTCATGTTTAAAAAAAGATTAAGATATGCTTGAAAACTATTTTCCAATTTTACTTTTCCTAATTGTTGGATTCTTTGTTGGTGTTGTACCCATGCTATGTGGCTGGCTACTTGCACCAAATCGTCCAGATAGTGAGAAGCTATCACCATACGAATGCGGATTTGAAGCCTTTGAAGATGCGCGAATGAAGTTTGATGTGCGTTATTATCTTGTCGCAATTTTATTTATCTTGTTTGATCTAGAAATTGCTTTCCTGTTCCCGTGGGCAATTGTACTTGATGAAATTGGAATGTTTGGATTTATTGCTATGATGATATTCCTGAGTATCCTGGTTGTTGGTTTTATCTACGAATGGATGAAAGGAGCATTAGAATGGGATTAGTGTTATGAGTATAGAAGGAGTTCTTGACAAGGGTTTTGTCACTACCAGCTTAGACTCAATTATTAACTGGGGTCGAACTGGTTCCATGTGGCCAATGACTTTTGGACTGGCTTGCTGCGCAGTTGAAATGATGGAGACTGGAGCATCACGTTATGATCTTGACCGATTTGGTATAGTGTTTCGACCGAGTCCGCGCCAATCAGATGTAATGATTGTGGCAGGTACATTATGTAACAAAATGGCCCCAGCTTTACGAAAAGTATATGATCAAATGGCTGAGCCGCGTTGGGTAATTTCGATGGGATCGTGCGCAAATGGTGGAGGGTATTACCATTATTCATATTCTGTAGTTCGGGGTTGTGATCGTATTGTACCAGTAGATATTTATGTACCGGGTTGCCCCCCCACAGCAGAGGCTTTGCTGTATGGCATTATTCAGTTGCAAAATAAAATAAAACGTACAAACACTATTGCACGATAATTCTCATGCATACTACACATCTAGAAAATCTTACTAAATCGTTGCGGGGAGTGCTCGGTGAGAAACTGATTGGGACCCATCTTCGGTATGATGAATTAACTATCAATGTTCATGCAGATGACATATTTACTGTAAGTAAAATGTTGCGTGACAATCCTATGTTTTCTTTTGATACATTGATTGATTTGTGCGGAATTGATTATTTGATGTATGGCGATGAGCTATCAGAAAAAAATAATTTTAGAAATAGACGTTTTGCAGTGATTTATCATTTACTTTCAATTGATCGGAATCATAGATTGCGCGTTCGAGTATTGGCTGAAAATAATGATTTTCCAGTAGTGGACTCAATAACTGATATATGGCCTGTCGCTAACTGGTTTGAGCGTGAGGCATTTGATCTTTATGGAATTGTTTTTACTGGCCATCCGGATTTACGCAGAATATTGACAGACTATGGTTTTATAGGGAATCCGTTTCGTAAGGATTTTCCAATCACTGGTCATGTTGAAATGCGCTATGATGCAGAGCAGAAACGCGTTATTTACCAGCCTGTTACTATTGAACCGAGAGAAATAACACCGCTGGTGATACGCGAAGCGAATTACGGGGATTGTGAATCCTAATGCTCGCATGATTTCACTACATGAATTGTATTTTTAGATAAAAGTTTTGTGAAATAACATATGGCTGAAATACGTAATTACACTATGAATTTTGGGCCCCAGCATCCGGCAGCTCACGGCGTGTTGAGATTGGTGCTGGAATTGGATGGAGAGGTTGTGCTGCGTGCGGATCCCCATATTGGATTGCTGCATCGAGCAACTGAGAAATTGGCGGAAAATAAAACGTATATACAATCAGTTCCTTATATGGATCGATTAGATTATGTCTCGATGATGGTTAACGAGCATGCTTACGTGATGGCTATCGAAAAACTCCTGCAAGTTGAAGTGCCGATTAGAGCGCAATATATACGTGTAATGTTTGATGAAATTACACGCATACTCAATCACTTATTGTGGATTGGTGCACATGCACTGGATGTAGGTGCTATGACAATGTTTCTGTATGCTTTTCGTGAAAGGGAAGATCTGATGGATTGTTATGAAGCGGTATCAGGTGCCCGATTGCACGCTGCTTACTATAGGCCAGGTGGTGTATATCGTGATTTGCCTGATACTATGCCTCAGTATCAACCATCGAGAATTCATAATCAAAAGCAGACTCGTGTACGGAACGAAAATCGCGAAGGCACTTTGTTGGATTTTATTGAAGATTTTACAAATCGTTTTCCAACGTATGTTGATGAATATGAAACATTACTAACTGACAATAGAATCTGGAAGCAACGCCTGGTAGATATTGGTATCGTTTCTCCTGAACGAGCTAAAGCATTAGGATTTACCGGACCAATGTTACGTGGTTCGGGAGTAGAATGGGATTTAAGGAGGAAACAGCCTTATGAAGTTTACGACCGTATTGATTTTGATATACCCATAGGTGTGAATGGTGATTGTTATGATCGATATTTGGTACGTATGGAGGAATTTCGACAATCAAATCGCATTATTAGGCAATGTGTCGATTGGCTGCGTATAAATCCAGGCCCGGTGATTACTGACAATCATAAAATTGCACCACCTTCACGCATTGATATGAAACAAAATATGGAAGAGATGATTCATCATTTCAAATTATTTACTGAGGGCTTTCATGTGCCTCCAGGTGAAACTTACGCCGCGGTTGAGCATCCCAAAGGTGAGTTTGGAATTTATCTGGTATCTAATGGTGCTAATAAGCCCTATCGACTGAAAATACGTGCACCTGGATTTGCACATTTAGCTGCTTTGGATGAAATGTCGAGAGGGCACATGATTTCAGATGTGGTAGCAATCATTGGCACACAAGATATAGTATTTGGTGAGATAGATAGATAAATAAATGATGTTAAGTACTGAGTCCCTTAAAAGAATAGATCGAGAGATCGCTAAATATCCGGTCGGACAAAAACAATCTGCTGTTATGTCAGCACTTGCAATTGCACAAGATGAAAAGGGTTGGCTGGCTGATGAAACAATGAATTTTGTGGCTGAATATTTAGGGATGCCTCCTATTGCAGTCTATGAAGTGGCCACTTTTTATAATATGTATAACCTTGAGCCGGTGGGTAAATACAAGATTACGGTATGCACTAATTTACCTTGTGCCCTATCGGGTAGCAATGATAGCGCAGCTTATTTAAAGAAAAAATTAGATATTGAATTTAACCAAACGACACCTGATGGTAAATTTACACTAAAAGAAGGTGAGTGCTTTGGGGCTTGTGGTGATGCGCCGGTGTTGTTAGTTAATAACAAACGCATGTGTAGTTTCATGTCCAATGAAATGATCGATAAATTGTTGGAGGAACTGAGCGAATGAGTCAGTATCCGCAAACATTAATGAATGGAGTTGATCCATCCGATCCGGAAAATTGGCGGGTTAAAGCCTATGAAAAGCGTGAAGGTTATGAAGCTCTTAGAAAAATATTGGCTAAGAAAATCACGCCTGAAGAAGTTATAGAAGAAGTCAAGAAGTCCGCGCTTCGTGGCCGCGGAGGTGCAGGTTTTCCCACTGGATTGAAGTGGAGCTTCATGCCAAAAGCATATGAAGGAAATAAATATATCGTTTGCAATTCAGATGAAGGTGAGCCAGGTACATTTAAGGATCGCGATATCATGCGGTTTAACCCGCATTTGTTGATCGAAGGCATGATAATAGCGGCATATGCAATGGGCGTTAAAGCAGGCTATAACTATATTCATGGTGAGATATGGGAAACTTACGAACGAATGGAAGAAGCTGTTGAAGAAGCACGAGCAGCCGGTTATCTAGGGAACGATATTCTTGGATCAGCGTTTAGTTTCCAACTATACAATCATCATGGGTATGGCGCTTATATCTGTGGTGAAGAAACTGCATTATTAGAATCTATAGAAGGTAAGAAAGGGCAACCACGTTTTAAACCGCCTTTCCCAGCGAATTATGGCCTTTATGGCAAACCAACTACTATTAATAATACGGAAACCTTTTCTTCGGTTCCATGGATAATCCGCAATGGCGGAGAGAAATTTCTACAACTTGGAAAACCTAATAACGGCGGTACTAAGATATTTTCTGTATCAGGGCATGTTAATAGACCAGGTAATTATGAAATACCCCTTGGGACGCCTTTTGCGGAGTTATTGGAATTGGCAGGTGGTATGCGAGGAGGTCGGGAATTAAAAGGATGTATTCCGGGTGGGTCATCAATGCCAGTATTACCTGGCGATATTATGATGCAGACGGATATGGACTATGACTCCATTGCTAAAGCGGGGTCTATGCTTGGTTCAGGTGCAGTCATCATTATGGATGACACAACCTGCATGGTAAAGGCACTAGAACGATTGTCATATTTTTATTACGAAGAATCCTGCGGTCAATGTACACCATGCCGTGAAGGTACGGGGTGGCTTTATCGTATTGTTAATCGCATTGAACATGGCAAAGGTCGACCTGAAGACCTTGATTTGCTTGATAACATTGCTGACAACATACAGGGAAGAACAATTTGCGCTCTGGGCGACGCTGCGGCAATGCCGGTGCGCGCTATGATTCAACATTTTCGAAACGAGTTTATTTACCATATAGAACACAAGAAATGTATGGTCTAATTGTTCTAATGCCAAACTACCAGTACGTATCATTTATTAATTAGTGATTAACCCAAGAATTTTAGCCGATGGTCAATATAGAAATCGACGGTAAGCAAGTATCTGTTCCT
This sequence comes from Nitrosomonas sp., assembly GCA_016708955.1. Classification (GTDB taxonomy): domain Bacteria; phylum Pseudomonadota; class Gammaproteobacteria; order Burkholderiales; family Nitrosomonadaceae; genus Nitrosomonas. The sequence goes on along the minus strand of JADJES010000012.1, from coordinate 13,844 downwards.
AAAGGAAGTACCATCCTGGAGGGGGCGAAACAGATTGGTGTGTATATTCCTCATTTTTGCTATCACAAGAAATTATCCATTGCCGCCAATTGCCGCATGTGTCTTGTACAGGTCGAGAAGGCACCTAAACCATTACCCGCGTGTGCAACGCCGGTGATGGATGGAATGAAGGTATATACACATTCACAGCAAGCAGTCACGGCACAGAAAGGCGTCATGGAGTTTCTGCTTATAAATCATCCTCTGGATTGCCCCATTTGTGATCAAGGTGGTGAATGTCAACTGCAAGATCTCGCTGTTGGGTATGGTGCGAGTGGATCAAGGTATACCGAAGCAAAACGAGTCGTAATCAACAAAAATCTTGGCCCTCTGATATCAACGGATATGACTCGGTGTATCCACTGTACCCGTTGCGTCCGTTTTGGTCAGGAAATTGCCGGGATTATGGAGCTTGGAATGATTGGGCGTGGCGAACATTCAGAAATACTTGCATTTGTTGGGAAGACCGTGGATTCTGAGTTGTCCGGCAATGTTATTGATCTCTGCCCTGTTGGTGCGCTGGTTAGCAAACCATTTCGGTATTCAGCGCGCACTTGGGAGTTATCGCGCAGAAAATCAATAAGCCCGCACTGTGGTCTGGGTTCAAATCTGATTGTACAAGTCAAACAGAATCGCGTAATGCGTGTTCTTCCTCGGGACAACGAAGCGATTAATGAGTGTTGGTTGTCTGATAAAGATCGTTTTTCCTATGAAGGGTTAAACTCAGAGGATAGACTGATGCATCCAATGATTAAGCGGGATGGCCGATGGTTTGAGTGTAATTGGCAAGAAGCGCTAGAATTTACCGCTAATTACCTACAATCAATCAAACAAAAGTATGGTGCACGGAGCATAGCGGCATTAGGATCTGCACATAGCACATCAGAAGAATTATTCTTATTGCAGAAATTATTACGTGCGATGGGGAGTAACAACATAGATCATCGTCTGCGCCAGTCAGACTTTCACGCAGATAAACAAATGCAGGGTGTACCGTGGTTGGGTACTAGTATTGCTGACATATCACAATTAAAGTCGACTCTTCTTATAGGTAGCACGTTACGTAAAGATCACCCGCTTATTGCACAGCGTTTGCGACAAGCTGTTAAAAATGGCATGAAGTTGAATATTGTAAATCCAGTAGATGATGATTTATTAGTTAATGTTGCGAATAAGGCCATAGTTGCACCTGGTGCAATGATCACAAAATTGGCGGAAATCTTGAAAGCAGCATTTGAGATTAAAGGGAAAGAACAAACGAGTGGATTACAACAACTCATTAATTCAATAGATGTTTCTTATACTGATAACGCATTTTCTATTGCTTCGAGTCTAATTGAAAATGCGCCATCAGCGATTTACCTAGGTAATTTATCCCAACACCATCCGGATTACTCGAGGATAAACTTGCTTGCGAGTTTAATTGCAGAAATTACAGGAGCGAGCTATGGCATATTGGGCGAAGCTGCAAATAGTGTCGGTGCGTATTTGGTGGGTGCAATACCAGAAATCAACACATTGTCTGTTACAACGCAATTTGATCAGGTGGAATCCGGATTAAACGCAGCGCAAATGCTAGGCTATAGCGATTACTTAACCGATAAACAGTGTCAAGCATTTATATTGATGAATGTGGAGCCAGAATTTGATAGCTACGATTCCCAGAAAGCGCTTAAAACAATTAAATCGAGTGAATTTGTGGTATCGCTGAGTGCTTATAAAGGAAATGCTGGAGACTACGCAGATATTTTATTACCGATCGCACCCTTTACTGAAACATCAGGAACTTATGTCAATACTGAAGGTAGAATACAAAGTTTCAATGGTGTTGTTTCTCCGCTAGGAGAAGCTCGCCCTGCTTGGAAGGTACTTCGTGTACTAGCAAATTTGCTGGCGTTAGAAAAATTTGAATATGAAACAACAGAACAAATTCGAGCAGAAATCTTTCCTGAAGGAATAGAAATTAATCGATACCTCGACAATACTTTGAGAAATTTTGGTACCGAGATTAAAGTGACTGAAGAGCATGGGATACAACGTATTGGAGAAGTGCCGATTTATCAGACGGATCCGATTGTTCGTCGTGCTGAATCCTTGCAAGCTACTCAGGATGCTGCGCCACCAAAAGCATGGATGACAACAGCAATGCTCGATAATCTTGGTGTTATCGCGGGTGATCAGGTGAAAATTACTCAGGGAGACGAATCCGTTCGACTCGAAGTTGCTCATGATGAAAAATTGCCTGATAAATGTGTGCGTATTGCAAGTGCACACCCTAAGACATTAGCACTCGGCGCTTTGTTCGGGGTAATTCAAGTGGAAAAACAGTGAAAGCAAAGGTTGGAGTTTGTTAATGGAGAATATTCAACAACAGTTTGTAGAAATGTTTGGAACAGAATGGGGGGTTATGCTGTTTTCATTAGCCTCAAACATGACATTTATTTTTGCTATTGTTATTCCATTGTTATTAGGCGTTGCTTATTTAACTTTTGCGGAACGAAAAATAATTGCTTATATGCAAATTCGCGTCGGACCCAATAGAGTAACCTTTTTTGGGATACCGTGGCTGCGCGGTTGGGGGCAACCGATTGCTGATGCAGTTAAGGCAATGATGAAAGAAATAATTGTTCCGACGGGAGCAAACAAGCTCTTATTCATTCTTGCACCAGTATTAACAATTATGCCAGCGCTTGCGGCCTGGGCAGTAATCCCTTTTTCTCCTGAACTTGTTCTTGCTGATATCAATGCAGGATTGCTATATATTTTAGCCATGACGTCAATGGGCATCTACGGTATTATTATTGCCGGATGGGCATCGAATTCGAAATATGCTTTCCTAGGCGCCATGCGATCTGCTGCTCAGGTGGTTTCATACGAATTGGCAATGGGTTTTGCTTTGGTATGTGTTTTAATGATGTCACGAAGTTTGAATTTGGGTGATATTGTTAACGGCCAACAAGGTAACAGTTTGTTGAACTGGTATTTGATTCCGCTGTTCCCAATGTTTCTGGTTTATCTGATTTCAGGGGTAGCTGAAACAAACCGTGCGCCGTTTGATGTCGCAGAAGGCGAATCAGAGATTGTTGCAGGTTTTCATGTTGATTACTCGGGTATGGCCTTTACCGTATTTTTTCTGGCCGAATATTCCAACATGATACTGGTTGCTACTCTGACATCAATCATGTTCTTGGGTGGCTGGTTACCTCCGGTTGATATGGAACCATTTACATGGATTCCTGGTTTTATTTGGCTACTATTGAAGATTGCATTTATCCTTTTTTCTTCCTTTGGTTTCGTGCAACCTTCCCACACTATCGCTATGATCAGATCATGAGATTGGGATGGAAGATATTTATTCCGATTACACTCATATGGATTGTTCTATTAGGTTTGATAATGCAACTACCGGAATCGATACGGAACTCATTTCCTTTAAATATTTGGTTTTAAAATAGAGAAAATACAATGGATCGTATCAAAAATTTTTTCAGTACTTTTTTATTATTTGAACTGTTAAAAGGTATGGCTGTTACTGGACGGTATCTATTCAAACCGAAGATTACTGTACATTTCCCAGAGGAAAAAACTCCGCAATCGCCAAGATTCCGTGGATTGCATGCTTTGCGTCGGTATCCAAATGGAGAGGAACGTTGTATTGCATGCAAATTGTGCGAAGCAGTTTGTCCTGCTATGGCAATTACCATCGATTCTGAGCAGCGTGCGGATGGTACACGACGTACTACACGTTATGATATTGACCTGAGTAAATGTATTTTCTGTGGTTTTTGTGAAGAATCTTGTCCGGTTGACTCTATTGTAGAGACTCGTATATTGGAATATCACGGCGAGAAAAGAGGCGATTTGATCTATAACAAAGAAATGCTATTGGCTATTGGAGATCGTTATGAGGAGCAGATTGCCAAGGATAGAGAAGCCGATGCTCGTTATCGTTGAGACTCTTTGGTAAATACAAATGAATTTTCAAGACATTTTATTTTATATTTTTTCTGCCATCTTAATTGTATCGGCACTTGGAGTGATTACAGTTCGTAATCCAGTCTATTCAGCATTACTACTAGTGCTGGCTTTTGTTACCTGCGCGGGACTGTGGTTAATGCTGGAAGCAGAATTCCTGGCGATTGCATTAGTGTTGGTGTATGTTGGTGCAGTAATGGTATTGTTCCTATTTGTAGTGATGATGCTGGATATCAATCTGGACAGATTGCGAGAAGGATTTTGGAAGTGGTTTCCCTTCGGCGCAGTCATTGCACTGATAATGGTTGCCGAGGTATCTATGGTTCTAATGGGTAAATATTTTGGACTCGAAGAGATGCCGGCACCCAGACCTCAAGATGCTGATTACAGTAATACGAGAGAGTTAGGCCGCTTAATTTATACCGAATATGTGTATGCCTTTGAGCTAGCTGCGGTGCTTTTGTTGGTTGCAATGGTTACGGCAATTGCATTAACTTTGCGACATCGTGAAGATAAGAGATCACCAAGTCCATCCAAGCAAGTGAAAGTGAGAAAAGAAGATCGGATACGTGTGGTGGCAATGCCATCGGAAAAGAAAGAATAAACAAGTCATTTATTAGATTTTAAACGATTTTAATGTTTAGGAAGAGGTTGTCAGCTTGGTATCGTTATCTCATTATTTAGTACTCGGCGCGATTTTATTTTCTGTCGGCTTAGTTGGCATTTTTCTCAATAGAAAAAATGTCATTATTTTACTTATGTCCATCGAATTAATGCTGTTAGCAGTGAATATGAATTTTGTTGCGTTCTCGCACTATTTACAGGATATATCGGGACAAATTTTTGTGTTTTTTATCCTGACAGTCGCTGCAGCAGAATCGGCTATTGGTTTAGCTATACTTGTTGTTTTGTTTCGTAATATGCATACGATTAATGTTGATGACCTGGATAAACTCAAAGGTTAGTAAAAAAGAAAAGTATAAGTACTTATAACCGACGTAAGAGTAATTAACTGAGATGCAAAATCTATATTTACTAGTTCCACTGGCCCCGCTAATAGGCGCACTCATAGCAGGATTGTTTGGGCGTTTTATTGGCCCTGTGTGGAGCCATCGTACAACAATATTACTTGTTTTTATTTCCTTGCTAGCGTCTATATTTATTTTACAAGATGTACTGGAAGGGAATATTTATAACGGTAGCGTTTACACATGGTTGGTGACAGGTGATACTCGATTCGAGATCGGGTTCCTGATCGATCAATTGTCTGCAACTATGATGGTTGTTGTCAGTTTAGTTTCATTGATGGTTCATATTTATACCATTGGCTATATGCATGACGATCCAGGCTATCAACGTTTTTTTAGTTATATTTCGTTATTCACCTTCTCAATGATGATGCTGGTGATGTCAAATAATTTCTTGCAGTTATTTTTTGGATGGGAAGCGGTCGGACTTGTGTCTTATTTATTAATCGGTTTCTGGTATACCCGCCCAACGGCCATCTATGCCAATATGAAGGCATTTTTAGTTAATCGGGTTGGTGATTTCGGTTTCCTCCTCGGCATTGCTCTGGTGCTGATGTATTTTGGTACATTGGATTATGCTGCTGTTTTTACGCAAGCACCAGAGATAGTCGATGAGAAAATTGAGTTAGTACCTGGTATAACTTGGCTAGTAATTACACTAATTTGTATATTGCTGTTTATTGGTGCGATGGGTAAATCAGCACAATTTCCATTACACGTGTGGTTACCTGACTCGATGGAAGGCCCCACACCAATTTCTGCGTTGATTCATGCAGCGACTATGGTGACGGCTGGAATTTTTATGGTTGCACGTATGTCGCCGCTATTTGAATTATCGGAAACGGCACTATCTGTCATATTGATAATTGGTGGAATAACGACATTTTTTATGGCACTTGTTGCAGTAGTGCAAAACGATATTAAACGAGTTGTTGCATACTCTACTTTATCGCAATTAGGGTACATGACTGTCGCATTAGGAGCATCCGCCTATTCTGCTGCAATTTTCCATTTGATGACTCATGCGTTCTTTAAAGCAGTATTATTTTTAGGTGCAGGCTCTGTCATCATTGCCATGCACCATGAACAAAATATGCAAAAAATGGGCGGACTTAAGAGTTATATGCCAATTACCTATTGGACGATGTTTATCGCAGCATTAGCCAGTGCAGGTGTGCCCGGTTTCTCCGGTTTTTTTTCTAAAGATGCGATCATTGAGGCTGTGTACTTTGCCAATATTCCTGGTGCCGGTTTTGCTTATTTCTGTGTACTGACGACTGTTTTTATTACGGCTTTATATACATTCCGGCTGATATTTATGACTTTTCATGGGCAAGGCCGCATGGATGTTCATACCAAATCGCACTTGCATGAATCACCCTGGGTAGTTACTTTGCCGCTAGTGATCCTAGCTATACCAACAATTGCTGCAGGATGGTTTATTGGTCCAATAGTTTTTGGTGATTATTTTAATAATGTAATTTATGTAATGCCTCAGCATGACGCTCTCGAGAAATTAGGCGCTGAATTTACAGGTATAGGAGGGATGATGGTGCATGCGTTGTCGACAGCACCATTCTGGCTATCTGTGGCCGGTATTTTTACTGCTTGGTATTTATATAATGCAAGAACGGATATCCCAGGAAAAATAAAAGCTCGATGTGGCCCTTTGTATAACTTGTTGGATCGCAAATATTATATCGATGAATTATATTCATGGTTATTTGCTGGCGGTACACGTGCTTTAGGTACTATGTTGTGGAAGTATGGTGATATAAAAGTGATTGATGGATTCTTTGTTAATGGCGTAGCGCGTGTTGTAGCATTGACGGCTGCAGTAGTGCGGCGCTATCAAACGGGTTATATCTATCATTATGCGTTTACTATGATTGTTGGCGTATTTGTTATCTTGACCTTATGGCTTTACTAGATTTCTTGAAGAAACATGTAAGCATAGTGTTGGATATATTAATGAATAGAATACTTAAAGATAATAAGTACTAACAAATAAAACGGAAAAAGCATGTCGTTTGATTTCCCACTGTTGAGTTTAATTATTTGGCTGCCAATTGTGTTTGGTATTGTCGTGTTTGCAACCGGAAATGATCGCAATTCACAGCTAGCTCGCTGGATTTCACTTGTAGGATCAGTCCTAGGATTGTTGGTTGCGATTCCTCTTTATACCAATTTTGATGCTACAACCGGCACAATGCAGTTTATTGAGAATCATGTCTGGTTTGAGCGTTTTAATGTTAATTATCATCTGGGTGTAGATGGCATATCGATGCCGCTTATTTTGTTGAATTGCTTTATTACTCCATTGGTTATTGTGGCAGGGTGGGAAGTGATTAAAGAGCGTGTATCACAATACATGGGTGCATTTTTAATCATGTCGGGAATTGTCAATGGTGTTTTCGCTTCATTGGACGCCATTCTTTTTTATGTATTCTGGGAGGCATCCCTGATACCAATGTTTTTGATCATTGGGATATGGGGTGGTCCGAATCGTGTTTATGCCGCCATTAAGTTTTTTCTTTATACGCTTCTTGGCTCCTTATTGATGTTAATTGCGTTTATTTATCTGTATCTAACATCTGGAGGGAGTTTCTCGATCGAGGATTATCATAAACTGCCGATTCCATTGACACCGCAGATTTTAATATTTGTTGCGTTCCTATTAGCATTTGCGGTTAAGGTACCGATGTGGCCTGTACATACTTGGTTGCCGGATGCTCATGTGGAAGCGCCAACGGGAGGGTCTGTTGTTCTAGCGGCAATTTTGCTTAAACTGGGCGGTTATGGCTTTCTTCGTTTCTCATTGCCGATTACCCCTGACGCCAGCCATTATCTGGCTACAATGATGATTGTGTTGTCGCTGATAGCTGTGGTTTATATTGGACTTATCGCACTAATGCAGGTTGATATGAAGAAATTGATTGCATACTCGTCAGTCGCGCATATGGGATTTGTGACATTAGGCTTTTTCCTGCTGAATGCCTATGGAATTGAGGGAGCGATGGTGCAGATGATTTCGCACGGATTTATTTCCGGTGCCATGTTTTTGTGTGTAGGCGTGCTATACGATCGACTGCATTCTCGTCAGATTGCTGATTATGGCGGGGTTGTGAATAAAATGCCTATATTTGCTGCTTTCTTTATGTTATTTGCAATGGCAAATGCCGGATTGCCTGGTACAAGCGGATTCGTAGGTGAATTTATGGTCATCATGAGCGCCATGAAAGTGAATTTCTGGTATGCATTCTTGGCAGCTACTACACTGATTTTTGGTGCAGCTTATACGTTATGGATGTACAAACGCGTCATATTTGGCACTATAGCAAGCCCTGCAGTTGAAGGATTGAAAGATATTTCAAAACGTGAGTTTGTATTATTAGCAATTTTGGCTATTTCGGTTTTGTGGATTGGCGTTTATCCATACCCATTAACTGAAGTAATGCATACAACAGTTGATCAACTGCTGGCACATGTCAGTAACAGTAAGTTGTAAAAATAATCATTCTGGAATAGTGACAACTCCAGATAAAAGGACTAAGGATTAATGAATTTTATACCTCCTGATTTTACGCCAGCCTCTTCTGAAATATTTATGCTCGTCATGGTGTGCGTGATAATGTTGGCAGATCTTACCGCAGGCGACAGTAGGCGGTATGTCGCGTATCTGCTGACACAGACAACATTATTGGGTTGCGCGTTGCTGACATTCATATCATTCTCCACAGAAATTACTCATACCTTTAATGGAATGTATGTTGATGATGCAATGGCGGATATACTGAAATTGATGGTGTATGGCACTGTATCAGCAGTACTTGTTTATTCTCATACTTATATTAGTGATCGCGGCATGCTGAAAGGTGAGTTTTTCAGCTTAATTCTTTTTGCAACATTGGGAATGATGGTGATGATTTCCGCCAGTCATTTTCTGACTTTGTATATTGGTTTGGAGTTGCTCTCGCTGTCCCTTTATGCATTGGTGGCGTTACGGCGCGAGTCATTGGTTGCAACTGAAGCAGCCATGAAATTCTTTGTGCTGGGTGCTTTGGCATCCGGTTTTTTGCTTTATGGCATGTCAATGGTTTATGGAGCAACTGGAACATTGCATGTTTCTCAGCTTGCTCAGATCATACAAAGTGAAGCAAGCAGTAAGGAAGTATTAGTTGTCGGTCTTGTATTTATTGTGGCTGGAATCAGTTTCAAGCTAAGTGCGGCACCTTTTCACATGTGGGCACCTGATGTTTATCAAGGTGCACCGACTGCGATTACATTGTTTATTGGTTCTGCACCTAAATTGGCTGCTTTTGGTTTTGTGATGCGCTTATTGGTCGAAGGAATGGGGGAAATGTCCGCAGATTGGCAAGGCATGCTGATTATCTTAGCTGTTATGTCGATGGCGGTAGGTAATATTGCGGCCATTGCACAAACAAATATCAAGCGCATGTTGGCATATTCAACCATTTCGCATATGGGTTTTCTGCTGCTTGGATTCATAAGCGCGGATTCTAACGGCTATAGTTCTGCTTTATTTTATGTGATTGCTTATGTTCTGATGACATTAGGTACTTTTGCAATGGTTATGCTGCTATGCCGCAGTGGATTCGAGGCTGAGAACATCAACGATTTCAAAGGACTCAGCAAAAGAAATTCTTGGTATGCATTTATTGCCTTGTTGTTGATGCTTTCACTCGCTGGTATTCCACCGATGATTGGATTTTATGCGAAACTTTCTGTATTACAGGCAGTTGTCAATGCTGGGTATGTTTGGTTGGCGGTTGTGGCTGTATTGTTCTCGTTAATTGGCGCCTTCTATTATCTTCGTATTATCAAGTTGATGTACTTCGATGAGCCAGAAACCGTTGAGCCAATTATACCCAATAGTGATGTAAAGATTCTTCTCAGTGCAAATGGTTTCGCAGTATTAGCATTCGGTATATTTCCTCAGGCACTTATGGGATTGAGTCTCTACGCCATTCAAAGCTCAATGTAGTGTGTGCATCTATAAGGGTATTCGTTCAAGAATTAGACCTGTGATCACATTCACAAAACTCGAAAAAAATTAGTAATTCCAATTACAGATAGAAATGGCAATAATTATATTAGTTTAAATTATTAAAAACAGTTATTTATATATTTTATAAATTCGCATGTCTATCGAGAATTGGAATAACTGTAACTAATAGAACAATCCAATCTTTTTTGCAGGACTTCTGCGCCCCCATCGTATTATTTGTTTCCTGAATTGCTGTATTTGGTCGAAATGAATAATTCGTAAATGAGCCGACTTGAATTCTCCAGTGTAATCCCCATATAAAATGTAAAATACTTAAGGAGGAAAACGTGCAAGCTGAAACAACCAAAGAACAATTAAGTTTTCAAGCGGAAGCTAAGCAGCTGTTAAAGCTGATGATTCATTCCTTGTATAGCAATAAGGAAATATTTTTGCGTGAGCTGATTTCGAATGCTTCTGATGCCGCCGATAAATTACGCTTTGAAGGTCTTACAGACGCTGCACTTTATGAATCGGACTCGAATCTCAGCATTCGTGTGAGTTATGATGTCGATGAGCAAACTATCACCATTTCTGATAATGGAATTGGCATGTCACGGCAAGAAGTAATTGATCATATTGGAACAATCGCCAAATCAGGTACACGAGAGTTCTTTAATTCGTTGACGGGTGATCAGGCTAAAGATGCACATCTGATTGGCCAATTCGGTGTAGGATTTTACTCGGCATTTATAATCGCAGATAAAGTGACCTTGATTACCAGGCGTGCTGGATTAACCCCTGAACATGGTATTCGATGGGATTCGAGTGGTGAAGGTGATTACACACTGGAAACTGTAACGAAGCCGACACGTGGTACCGAAATAATTCTATATTTGCGCAAAGATGAGGATGAGTTTCTCAACGGAATGCGAATTCGAACTATTATTCGTAAATATTCCGATCACATTACTTTGCCCATTGTGATGAAGAAGGAAGAATGGTCCCAGGAAGAGAAGAAAAATAAGATTTCTGATGAAGATGAAACAATTAATCAGGCAAACGCATTATGGGCACGTCCAAAAAATGAAATCACTGCTGAACAATACAACGAATTTTATAAGCATGTAGCTCATGATTTTGAGCCGCCGCTTGCCTATTTGCATGCGCGGGTAGAAGGCAAACAGGAATATACGCAATTACTCTATATTCCCGCACGAGCGCCTTTTGACTTATTTGATCGTGAGCATCGCCATGGTATTAAGTTATATGTGCAGCGCGTATTTATCATGGATGATGCTGAAAAGCTGTTGCCAAATTACTTGCGCTTCGTGCGTGGCGTGGTTGATTCGAATAGCTTGCCTTTGAATGTGTCACGCGAAATATTGCAAGAATCCAAAGATATAGAATTGATCAGAGCAGGTATAGTCAAGAAAGTGCTGGGATTGATAGAAGAATTATCCAAGAATGTAGATGATGAAGGGAAAGAGAAGTTTAGAACTTTCTATCGGGAATTTGGGCAAGTTCTGAAGGAAGGTGTGGGTGAAGATTATGCAAATCGTGAGCGGATTGCCAGATTGTTGCGTTTTGTTACGACCCAAGGCGATACTGAGGAACCAGTTGTTTCTCTAGAGACCTATTTGCATCGCATGAAAGAGGGGCAGGAAAAGATTTATTATGTCACGGCTGACAATCTCAAGGCGGCCATAAATAGCCCCCACCTAGAAGTTTTCCGTAAGAAAGGCATCGAAGTACTACTGTTATCAGATCGTGTCGATGAATGGCTGGTGTCCAATTTGACCGAGTTTGAAGGAAAGCCGCTTCAGTCCGTTGCTAAAGGTGGTTTAGATCTGGGAAGCTTGGAAGATGAAGCTGAAAAAGAAGAACGTGAGAAAGAAAGCAGCGCCTATCAAGAATTAACAGAAAAAATGAAAGAGGCGCTCAGTGAACAGGTAAAAGATGTGCGTGTTACTTTTCGCTTGATCGAATCTCCAGCCTGTCTTGTCGCGGACACTTTTGACATGGGCGGTAATTTGGAAAGATTGCTGAAATCTGCAGGACAAAAGGTGCAGCATGCTAAGCCAATCCTTGAAATCAATCCAAATCATCCAATGGTTCAAAGGCTAAAAATAGAAACAGAAAATTTTGAGGACTGGAGTCACATTTTGTTTGATCAAGCTTTACTGGCTGAAGGTGGACAGCTTGAGGATCCAGCAGCATTTGTAAAAAGACTCAATGAGTTGTTATTGCTGAAATCCTGAGTCCGAGAACGCTTTTTTCTGGTTCACGCAATCTTCCGGTAGTATTTCCTGAAGCCGGAAGATTAATCTTGTAGTTTGAAACTTCTGCTCATTTCTAATGTCTACTTTGTTGGATATGGCGTGGAAGCGCTAAATCATTTTTTCAAATGAATTTTCAAACAGAGGTAGTGCAAATCAACGAATAATCAGGTTGTTGATTCAATCAAAACATATCAAGCAAAACTGGTTACGCCCTTCTCTGTTTTAGGCATTAGAACAGAAGAAGATTGGCTTACTGATATTGAGTATTTGTCGATTGGTACAAAACCCTTGACGCCAAAAACTTTACTGGCTAAAGAAGTGTGTAAGCAATTACAGGCATACCTGAGTGAACCAAATTTTATGTTTGATTTGTGTTTGCATATCAATGGTACGACGTACCAGCAGCGTGTTTGGCAAATCATTCAGGCTATCCCGAGCGGTGAAAGGAGCAGTTATGCAGAAATAGCAGTACAACTGCACTCTGCGCCGAGAGCAGTGGGTCGAGCATGTGGTGCCAATAGAATTCCGATCGTCATACCATGCCATCGAGTTATTTCCAAGAATGGTGGATTAGGCGGTTTTATGAATGCAAGAGATGGAAATCCTTTAGAGATCAAGCGTTGGTTGTTGCGCCATGAGAGCACCTGAACTAAATGCTGATTTGCTGGATGAGTTTTCCGATGCATTATGGCTCGAGGATGGCTTGTCGCGTAATACACTAGATAGTTATCGTAACGATCTACAGCTTTTCAGTGAATGGCTAAGAAAACGGAATCAAAATAATAGTATATTAATCGATGCAACGCATTCTGACCTGCTCGATTTTTTGGCGTCTAGAGTTTCCCTTAAGATTAAGGCCAGCACAACAAGCCGTGAATTATCAAGTTTAAAACGTTTCTACCGCTTTTTATTGCGCCAAGGCAAAATTACGACAGATCCCAGTCTTAACATTGCAACACCCAAATTGCAGCGCAGCCTGCCACATAGTCTCACAGAGACAGAGGTCGAGCTGCTGCTAGGCGCACCTGATCTTAAACACCCGCTCGGTTTGCGTGATCGGGCGATGCTGGAAGTTTTGTATGCCAGTGGATTGCGGGTATCGGAACTGATTAACCTAAGATATTCGCAAGTCAGTATGGACATGGGGTGTTACGAGTCATGGGTAAGGGGAGAAAGGAACGCCTCGCACCACTCGGAGAAGAATCTCTTGATTGGTTGAGCCGTTATACCAAAGAAGCCAGACCTTGTCTTCTGAATGGTATTGTCACCGATACCATATTTGTGACAACACGCGGAGCAGCTATGACACGTCAGGCTTTCTGGTATCTCATCAAACGTTATGCGAAATTAGTGGGTAATGATAAACCGCTATCCCCACATACCCTGCGCCATGCATTTGCCACCCATCTGTTGAATCATGGTGCTGATTTACGAGTGGTACAATTACTATTGGGTCATGCAGACATCTCTACTACGCAGATTTACACACATATTGCACGTGAACGTCTGAAACAA
>JADJES010000011.1 GCA_016708955.1 Nitrosomonas sp. | reverse complement strand
CAGCCATAGCGCCAATAATGTGCTGGCTTTCTGGATGATAAGCTTGGATAAGCTCGGTGGCAAACAGGTGGCGTTGTTGCGTGCCGACAGTGGTTTAGCGATCAGGCTTTTCTAAAACGAAGCTTGATCAACGTTGCATGCGTTATCGATCGCATTGCGGCTGAATCAACCCTTACAAGGGCGCTGGTTGACCAGAAAGCTGGCTGGGTGTTGGATGATGGTCTGGAGTTATGGCTTTTTGATTATCAGGGACCGAGCTGGAATCGGCCACGGCGGGTTGTGGGTATCCGCCAAAAAATTGATGAGCGCCCTGATGCCAAAGGCAAACAACTTTCGTTATTCGCAAATGATCCTGTATTTGCCTGTTACCGTTATAGCGCGCTGGTTACCGATATGAATTTACCGGCTGCGGAACTCTGGCGTTTATATCGGGGCCGTGCAGATTGCGAGAATCGTATCAAGGAATTGAAGTATGACTTTGGCGCGGACAGCTTTAATCTCAAAGACTTCTGGGCCACTGAGGCAGCTCTGCTGACGGTTATGCTGGCTTATAACCTGATGAGCTTGTTTCGCCAGGGTATATTGAAAAGTGATTCCGTTTCGGCCCAACCAGATGTGCAACATACCCTGAAAACACTGCGTTATAAACTTTTTGCCAAAGCAGGTTACATCACCAAAGACAGTCGCAAGAAAATTATCAACCTGGCAGTTGCCATGCGTCAGCGTGAATGGTTTCAGGGATTATGGGGTAGATCAGAACTTTTCACGCTGCCCGTAGAAATTACACCATCTTTCCCCTTAAAAGTTCTAATGGAAAATCTGGGTTAAACTGGGAAACTATGCGCAGGAAACAGCCGGGGCATTGCAGGTGGGATTGGATTATTAATGCTGTTTTAAAAATAGGGTGGAATTGGAATAAGTAACTCGCATTTGCCATTCTGAGAAAATGAGGGAATATTTAATAATCAATGCAATAGATTTCTCGCTCTTGCTCGAAATGACACTGGTTCAGTGTTTCCTTAATGTTTTTCAGTCATGATTTGATAGTCTTAAGACGCAGGCGGATTTGTTTCTCGGTTTCAAGGATGGCAAATAGCGCGACACCAATGCCGATGACCAGCAAGCCATCCAAAAAGGGCAGTGCTTCTGTGGCGAATATTGTCTGCAGAGGCGGCAGGTAGGTAATGGCTAATTGTGCCACGGTAACGGCAATTACTGACATCCACACCATTTTGGTGCCGCGCACCGCTTTCCAGGTGAGCGATGTGCCATAGATATTGCGAATAAAGAACAAAGTGAATATTTCCATTACCACCAGCGTATTCACCGCAAGGGTGCGGGCCAATTCTATGCTGTATCCCCGGTCAATCGCATAGGAATAAATACCATATACACCGCAAACGCATAAGATGGATACCAACAGTATATACCACACCAGTTCACCACCCAGCAGCGGTTCTCCTCTTGGGCGCGGCGGACGGCGCATGGTGTTTTCCTCGGTCGGTTCGAAAGCGAGCGCAATACCTAATGTAATGGCGGTAATCAGATTGATCCATAAAATCTGAATCGGGGTTATCGGCAGCGTCATACCGAGCAATAACGCAATTATGATGGTCATCGCTTCCCCAGCGTTGGTGGGCAATGTCCAACTGATGACTTTTTTGATGTTGTCATAGACCGTTCGCCCTTCGCGCACGGCGCTGGCAATGGAAGCGAAATTGTCATCCGCCAGCACGAGCTCGGCTGCTTCCTTGGCGGCTTCGCTGCCTTTCTTGCCCATCGCAATGCCGACATCGGCACGTTTTAGCGCAGGCGCATCGTTCACCCCATCGCCGGTCATGGCTACCGTCATGCCGTGTGATTGCAACGCCATGACAAGGCGCAATTTATGCTCCGGGCTAGTGCGGGCGAAGATGTCACATTCCAATACAGCTTCTTTCAAAGAGTCGTCATTCATTCCATCAAGATCAGCTCCGGTAAGAACCTTAGTGGGGTTCTGCAAGCCAATTTGTTTGCCAATCGCTATTGCTGTCTTGGCATGATCGCCGGTAATCATTTTCACGCGAATGCCGGCTGTGTGACATTCCGCTACGGCTGCAATGGCCTCAACACGCGGTGGATCAATCATCCCGACCATGCCAAGTAGCGTGAGTGTGCTTTCAATATCCGTGTGTTCCAGCACCGTATGTTCTGATTTCACGGGCTTGACAGCGAATGCCAGCACGCGCTGACCGAGAGCGGCGATGTGATCCGCCTTTTCTAGCCAATAGGCTTTGTTCAGCGGCGCTACATTCCAATCCGTAACACTTTGATTTATGCACATGGCAAGAATCTGCTCCGGCGCACCCTTGATGAACACAAAGGCGTGATGTTCATGGTCATGATTCAGTGTTGCCATGAAGCGGTGTTTGGCATCAAAAGGAATGGCGTCGGTGCGCGTCCAAGCTGCCTGTTCCTTGCGAATTTCAATACCTATTTTGCTTGCAAAGGCTAGCAACGCACCTTCCATCGGATCGCCTTCCACCATCCATGCGCCTTCACGATCATGCAGTGCTGCGTCATTACACAGAGTTGCAGCGCGAGCGAGTTCTTCCAGAACACTATATTCGCCGGGAGAAACTTCGGTATTTTCCAGCAATAGTGTGCCCTTTGGTTCATAGCCAATGCCTTGCAATGTAAAGAGATGTTGATGCGTCAGTACCGAGGAAACCATCATCTCATTGCGGGTCAGTGTGCCGGTTTTGTCGGTGCAGATCACCGACACTGAGCCGATGGTTTCAATCGCAGGCAATCGACGCACAATGGCATTGCGCCGTGCCATCGACTGCACACCTACCGCCAGTGTGATAGTTAGCACAGCGGGTAAGCCTTCGGGAATCGCCGCAACCGAAAGTCCCACCACTGCCATGAACATCTCAGTGAACTCATGATGGCCGACAAAATAACCATAACCAAGTAAAATCGTGGCAATCAACAGGATGAAGATGGTCAGCCATTGTGCGAAAGCCCCCATCTGTTTTACCAGCGGCGTGGTCAGTGTTTCCACTTCCGACAGTAATCCGCTGATGCGTCCGATTTCGGTGGCAGCGCCTGTGGCCACCACCACGCCTTTGCCTTGGCCGGAGGTGACCAACGTTCCGGAAAACGCAATACAGGAGCGGTCACCCAACGGCGCATCGAAGGGAACAGGCTCGATATGCTTCTCCACCGGCACGGATTCACCGGTAAGAATCGCTTCTTGAATCTGCAAACCATGTGTTTTCAGCAGCCGCAGATCGGCGGGAACCTTATCACCTGCTTCAAGCAGCACAATATCACCGGGCACGAGCTTTTCTCCCTCAATACTGTGGCGTTCACCGCTACGCAGCACCGAGGCATGGGGTGCCAGCATTTGGCGGATGGCATCCATCGCCTTTTCTGCTTTTCCCTCCTGGATGAAACCGATGATTGCGTTGGCTAGCACCACCGCCAGAATAACGAGAGTATCTATCCAATGATCCAGAACCGCCGTGATGATTGCAGAACCGATCAGCACGTAAATCAGGATATTGTGGAATTGCAACAGGAAACGCAGGACGGTACTGCGTTTTGGCGGCTCCGGCAACCGGTTGGGGCCATGGGTCTTCAAGCGTGCCTCGGCTTCGTGCCGAGTCAGGCCTGCAGATGTCGCCCCCAATTTTTCCAATACCGAATCAATAGAGATATTGTGCCAAGAAGGTTGTGTTCTTTGTGTTTTTATTTCCTGCATTATTGTCCACCATAATCAATAATATAAAACTTAACCCGGATATTGCATGAATTGCACACGCCCTCACTTGTCTCTTGATTCCACAAGGAATTTGTCTCAGTCAGGTGTATGAATAACTACACCGCTTCTTCGAAAAATCCCTTGTGAAACCAATATCATGCGTGATCATCGTGCGAATTCATGCAATATCCGAGTTAAGATTACTCCTAGCCCTGCCATGCCTTGCCCATTGCTTAAAATCGGCGGCGCTGACAGATTATTTGACGAGCAGCAGCGGCTTTTCGGTGAGGTGAATGACCTTGCTCGCCACTGATCCAAGCAGCAGATTCTTTATCGCACCCATGCCGCGTGTGCCCATCACGATGAAATCGCAATGATACTCAAGCGAGAAGCCGGTGATGACTTCGGCGGGGTTGCCAATGCGTACATACGCATCAAACGCGACACCGGCACTTTCGAGGCGCGCTTGCGCGGAGGCCAGCAATGTCCATCCCGCTTCTTCATGTGCCTTATTGATGCTCAGCATGGTTAATACCGGATCCTGGCTAAAAATGAGCTCATTTATTTGAACTGGCTCGCAAACGTAGAGAAGATGGACATGCAGCTTACTTGTATCCATTGTATCCAGTATCTCATCAATGGCACGCATCGCATTTTCTGAACCATCGAATGCAATCAGGGCAATAGTCATAATAAAATCCTCTGTCTTAATTTATAATTGAATATACTATCACTTTAGCGCATATTGATCGTCAATATCAAGGCTTAATGGAGCTTTCTCGATTTCTTATACGCGATCGACAGATGCACCAGCGCTGCAAGTCAGCCCTCGCCTAAACATTAACCGTCAGAGGAAGCAGTGACCGACTTTAGGACTAGAAAATATTATATAGCCATATTTTTGCTATTTGCCATGTTTTTACCTGCTTCGGTAAAAGCCCTCGATCCCTACGAGTTTCAGATTTATGGGTACGCCACGCAGGGGAAAGGGGAATTCAACCCACAGCTTCTCAATAGTTTCGTTCCTTACGGCCGCAAGGAAGGAGAGGGCGGCACCTCAAGCACTTTCGCCAGTCAAGGCATGATACGCACTGCAATCGAGCTGGAGTACGGTCTCGCCAACAAAATAGAGGTTGCCTCATACTTGAATTTTGCGCGACCAGCAGGGGAAAATTTTCAATTCGCCGGGGTAAAGGGCCGGCTGCGTGGACGTTTCGCCGAGGCAGGTGTTTTGCCGGTGGACTTGGGATGGAAAGTCGAGATCAAACAGTGGCAGCGATCAATCAACGACGACACACTTCAATTGGAGTTTACGCCAATCCTGCAAAAGGACTTCGGACGCATAAGTATTATTGCCAATTTTGCATTCGAAAAAATCTTAAGGGGTGAGAGTAGTAGAGAGCAACTGTTTGAAGTTGGCTATTTAACCGAGATAAGCTATCAGAAAAATAGCCGCTTGCGATTCGGCGTCCTGTTTATGGGCGGGCCGGGCGGAGTCAAAAATATGGACCCATTACGTGAGCAACAGCATTATGTAATGCCGGTAGTACACTTTATCGCTCCTGGTGAAGTTCGCAGTAGTGTTGGTATTGGTTTTGGCCAAACAAATGGCTCAGATCATATACTTCTCAAGGCAAATTTTGGCTTCGGAGGAAGGAGAGGATTAATCTGGGATTGAGGTTTTGTCGCATTGTTTATATGTGACTTTTTCCTGCTTTCGTAGATCATCAGCATAGCGGGAAGTGGCAAGCCTCCGTGTAACTCACTCACTTATACGTTTGTGCCGCTATATCACCCGGTTCACGATTGCGGATGAACGTCTGGCACACAATAAGAATAGGCAGAACCAGCCCCCGTTCTCGCGAAGGCGGGGCGGTATTGAAGCTGAAAACACCTTATCGGGATGGCACGACTCATATCGATGCGTATGCTGCGTAACCATTTTTTTCTCGTGCCTCGTTTTGTTTAGAACTTTGAATTTTTAGAAGTGCCCTAAACCATCTCGGCTTGGCTGTTCGGGCACCTTTCGCATGAAAGGAAAAAATGCTTCTAATTGACAGGAATTTTATTGCACCTTTAAGCAAAATCAGATGTTTTTATGATCGTTCAACAGCTCGTTTCCCTTAACATCTAATTTACGTATAATGAATTTTAACAAAAAAAGCGTTTATTCTTCCTATGCGCTCGAATTCGAGTCCCTGAATCATGCACGGTGTCTTTGGTGAATTTGCTCTCCTGCTACTGATGTCCGCTGCTGCGGGCGCAATGTTGTTGTGGTTGCGCCAGCCGGTGCTGATCGCCTACATCGTCATCGGTATCGTCGCAGGCCCCGCCGTGCTGGGCGTCGTCACGGCTCACGACCAGATCGACCTGCTTGCCCAGGTTGGTGTGGCGGTACTGTTGTTCGTTGTCGGTCTCAAGCTCGAATTGCAACATATTCGTCATATCGGTCCGGTCGCGCTTGCCACCGGTCTGGGGCAGCTTGCCTTCACCATCGTCATCGGCTTCCTCATCATCCTGGCGATGGGCAAGGGCTGGATGGAGGCACTCTACGTTGCTGTCGCGCTGACTTTCTCCAGCACTATCATCATCGTCAAGCTGCTTTCCGACAAGCGCGAGATCGACTCCTTGCACGGCCGCATTGCCGTCGGCTTCCTAATTGTCCAGGATCTGGCTGTGGTGATCGCCATGATGGTGATGAGCGCCATGCGTAGCGATGGCGGCGAAGGGTCGCTGCTGGCACTGGCCGGTTCGCTGTCCTTGCGCCTCGGTATCGCCGTCATCGGCATGTATCTGCTCATGCGCTACGTGTTGCCCAGGGTTGTCGACCGCATGGCCCGGTCGCAGGAACTGCTACTCATATTCGCCATCGCCTGGGGCACAGGGCTCGCTGCGCTTGGCGAATGGGCGGGGTTTTCCAAGGAGGCTGGTGCCTTTCTCGCCGGTTTTTCGCTGGCATCGACGCATTATCGGGATGCGATCAATGCCCGGGTAACCGGTATCCGCGACTTCCTGCTGTTGTTCTTCTTCATTGATCTCGGCGCCAAGCTCGACTTTTCGACCCTCGGCGGCGAGGTCTGGCCGGCGGTGGTGCTGTCGCTGTTCGTGTTGATCGGCAATCCGCTGATCGTCATGGCCATCATGGGCTACATGGGCTATCGCAGGCGTACCGGATTTCTCTGCGGCCTGACAGTAGCCCAAATCAGCGAGTTTTCGATCATCTTCGTCGCCATGGGCATTTCGCTCGGTCACATCGATAACGGTGCGTTGGGCCTGACCACGCTGGTTGGTTTGGTGACCATCGCGCTATCGACCTACATGATTCTCTACTCGCATCCGCTCTACGAAAGGCTCGCCCCTTGGCTGGTTATCTTCGAGCGCAAGCGTCCCTTTCGGGAACTGGCAGTAGCGACGGAACGTCACGATCTGCGTGAAGTCGATGTGATCGTGTTCGGCCTTGGGCGCTATGGAAGTCGCTTGGCACTTGGCCTGAAAAAAGCCGAGCTCAAGGTGCTCGGTGTCGAATTCGATCCGGAGGTCGTGCGCAGCCTACGGCGACAAGGCCTGCCGGTGCGATACGGCGATGGCATCGCCAGCGAGTTTCTCGAAAGCCTGCCGCTCAAGGACACGCGCTGGGTGGTCAGCACCCTGCCGGACATGGCTTCGAACCGTGACCTGCTGCGCGGCCTGCGGGAACTGCATTTCGCAGGTGAAGTGGCGGTCGTCGCCCGCGAGGAGCTCGATGGCGCTTTCCTGGAGAAGCTGGGCGTCCCGGTCATCCTCTACCCGATGCGTAACGCCGTCGATTACGCGGTCGAGACTCTGACCACGATCATTCATCCCAAGGAAGACAAGCCATGAAACCGCTCATGCGCATTCTTGCCGCCACTGACCTCTCTGCACCCGCCCGCCATGCGGTGGCGCGCGCCTTCCGCCTTGCCGCACCCGGCGGCAGCGAGCTCCACATCCTGTGCGCATTGGAACTTGATGCCGATTTGATTATTGTCGGTAAGCACGGCTCGCACATCACCGAAGAATTGCTGCTTAGCAGCGTGACACAAGCGCAGAGCAAATCGGAGTAGTGCTTATCCCTTTGTTTCCTAATGTCACTTGGAAAATTAAGACAGTTTCAACAAGTAATTACTACATAGCCTAATTTATCCTACTCCGAATGAAAAATAAATTTTTCCTGTAAAATGGCCATTAGATTTTTATGATTCAGCAATGCAGGGCACTTCTAAAAATTCAAAGTTCTAAACAAAACGACGGAGAAAAAATGGTTACGCAGCATATGCATGATATGTAAGGAAACATTTTTTTCGAGTAACAAAGTGTTGTGACGAAATTTGGATTTTTAGAAGTGCCCTGCAAGATAAGTGAGCCAATTGATTGGGTTCCCAATATGAAGCAGACAATTGAAACTATCTAAATAAAGGTTGTTCTTGAACTTGATTCTCACCGGGTATCCAATTCGTCAGATAATTAAAATCTGGAACACGTTAACGTGTTATTTCGACAACTAGAAACTTGCACAACCCGATACTGGTAAAGAAGAAAATGATTGCCACACAACAACTACAGAAACTTGGCCAGAGCATCTGGCTTGACAACATTACTCGTGAACTGCTGATGAATGGTACATTACACCGCTACATCAGAGAGCTTTCTGTGACAGGACTCACCTCCAATCCCACTATATTCGAACGCGCTATACAAAATAGCGAACTCTATGATGATGCGATTCGCCAAAAAACGCTTGAGGGTAAATCCGCTGAGGAATTATTCTTTGAGCTTGCTTTGGAAGACTTAATTCAAGCCGCCGACCTTTTTCGCCAGATTCATGAAGCCACGGACGGAATTGACGGCTGGGTATCGTTGGAGGTATCTCCCTTGCTCGCGAATGATACGGAAGATACCATCAAGGCCGCAGCGATGCTTTATGAACGAGCAAAGCGCCCTAATCTTTTTATTAAGATTCCAGGCACTCGTGCAGGAATTCCCGCGATCGAGGAGAGCATCTTCGCGGGTGTGCCGGTAAATGTGACGTTGTTGTTCTCGTGCGAGCACTACATGGCAGCTGCCAAAGCCTATATGCAAGGGATCGAGCGGCGAATCGCTGCAGGTCTCGATCCGAAAGTCTATTCTGTTGCATCCATTTTTGTCAGCCGCTGGGATACAGCCATCAAGGATAAAGCGCCACAGGAGTTGCATAACTGCCTCGGTATCGCCATCGCCAAACGCGTTTACAAATCCCACCGGGAATTGTTGGCCTCACCTCGCTGGCAAAAACTGGCAGGTGCCGGTGCACGGCCACAGCGTTTGCTCTGGGGTAGTACGGGCAGCAAAGATCCTGATGCGTCGGACACTCTATACATCGAGGCGCTCGTGGCACCAGATACTATCAACACGATGCCCGATAAGACACTGCTTGCTTTTGCCGAGCACGGCAAAGTGAAAGCGACTATGCCAAGCGATGGCGGTGATTCCGAAGCGGTGCTTGCCGCTTTTGCGCGGGTTAATGTTGATGATGCGGTACTTGCAGCCAAACTCCAGCATGAAGGTGTACAGGCTTTTGCAGAGTCCTGGAAAAATCTAATAGATTGTATTGCCGAGAAAAATGCCGTCCTCAAACAGGTTCAATGAAGCGGCGTTAAGTCCTAGCAATCGCAGTAACCGTCGGAACAGAGTTTTGGCATTGGCATTATTTCTGGCCAATGCCAATATTGAGCGCTTTGGGAACAGACAATGCCGAACAGTTGTGCGAAGCCTTGCGCTGACTGGTTTGAGGAGCTGATTTTCGCGCACCCAATATAGTCAGGAGTCTCGTGATCAATTAGTTAAATTTTTTAAAGAAAGTGGATTGATCCTGGTAGAGGCAGCAGAACGACTGTCGTTATCCCAAGGGTAGGCAAGCATCAGAAGCCACTGACTGAACTTGAGCTATCCAGAGTGAAACGAGAATTAGCAGAAGTGAAGATAGAGCGTGACTTCAAAAAAAGTGTGCGATGTATTTCGCCAAGGAGGTGCGATGAGATACGGTCTGATTGAGTCGATGCGACGAAAATATCCGATTGCGCTCATGTATCGGGTACTTGATGTTTCTGAAAGCGGCTTTCATGCAAGGAGGGCCCGCCCACCTTGTGAGCGTGTACGTGAGAATACAAGATTGAAAATAGAAATATTGTCTGCGCATCAACGTACACCAGAGACTTACAGCGCAATGCGCTTACCTCGTGATTTGGCTGATCACGTTATGATACTGCCCCAGTTAGTGAAGACTTGGTTTTGCCGCAGGTACGGCGAGTGATGGCAGTGACGAGGAGACATGAATGACAGATCCTGTGCATATTCTGACCATCAATGGCGGTTCGTCGAGTATCAAGTTCGCGCTGTATCAAATAGGCGAACCGCTGGTGCGAATGCTGCATGGCAAGATTGATCGTATCGGCCTGCCTGACACAAGTTTGGAATTCAACGATCGAATTAGGAACCAGCAGGGTATTAACAGCTTTGTAGCTTCCGATCCCAAATCGGCGGCTAATTCCTTGATTGACTGGTTTGAAAGGCAGCATGGTTTTGCTTCGGTCAAGGCTGTCGGACACCGCGTAGTGCACGGCATGAAGCACACCGAACCAATGCTTGCAACCCAAGAATTACTGGATGAACTGCATCGCATCGTGCCGTTTGATCCAGAACACTTACCGCGTGAAATTGAATTGATCAAGGCGTTCCGCCAGCGTCGTCCGAAACTGCCGCAGGTAGCCTGTTTTGATACGGCGTTTCACCACACCATGCCGCGCGTGGCGAAACTGCTGCCAATTCCACGCCGATACGATGCGCAGGGTGTTCAGCGGTACGGTTTTCACGGTTTGTCTTATGCTTACCTGATGCAGGAACTTGAACGTCTGGCAGGCGCGCAAGCGGCGAACGGGCGTGTCATTCTCGCGCATTTGGGCAACGGCGCAAGCCTGGCTGCGGTGCGCGATGGTCACAGCTTAGACACGACGATGGGGTTGACACCCGCTGCGGGCCTGATGATGAGCACCCGTTCCGGTGACATCGATCCCGGACTGATTTCATTTCTGGCGCGCAGCGAGCAGATGACTGCGGAGCAATTTGATCGAATGATCAATCGCGAATCCGGGTTGCTTGGAATATCCGAAACCAGTTCCGACATGCGCGATCTGCTTGAAAGGGAAGCCGAAGATGTTCGGGCGGCTGAAGCGGTGGCGCTGTTTTGCTATCAGACGAAGAAGGGGATCGGCGCGTATGCCGCTGCGCTGGGTGGACTCGATACTCTGGTTTTCGCCGGTGGCATTGGTGAAAACGCGCCGCCGGTTCGTTTACGGATTTGCGCAGATCTCGGCTTCCTCGGCATTGAGTTGGATGAATTACGCAACGCGGAGAACGCGCAAGTGATTTCCGCGGACACCAGCCGGGTCGTGGTTCGCGTTATTCGCACCGATGAAGAATTGATGATCGCAAGATCGGTGTGCCATGTGCTCGGATTCGATGCATCAATAAAGGATATTTAAATATGAAAAAAAGTACCAAATCGCTCTCTCCGGAATTGCTGCGCAAGATGGATGCGTATTGGCGCGCTGCAAACTATTTGTCAGTTGGACAGATTTATCTCTACGATAATCCGCTACTGAAACAACCGCTCACGCGGGCGCACATTAAACCACGCCTGTTGGGTCACTGGGGTACGACACCGGGGCTAAATTTCATCTACGTGCACCTGAATCGAGTCATCAAGGAACATGATCTCAACGTCATCTACATTACAGGTCCTGGGCATGGCGGACCGGGACTGGTCGCCAACACTTATTTGGAAGGCACGTATAGCGAGGTTTATCCAAATATCTCGCAAGATGAAGATGGCATGCAGCGGCTATTCAAGCAATTCTCCTTCCCCGGCGGCATTCCCAGCCACGTCGCCCCGGAAACGCCCGGTTCGATTCATGAAGGCGGGGAATTGGGCTATTCGTTGTCGCACGCTTTCGGCGCAGCATTCGACAATCCCGGCCTACTGGTCGCGTGTGTGGTCGGCGATGGCGAAGCGGAAACCGGTCCGCTTGCCGCGAGCTGGCACTCGAACAAATTTCTCAATCCGGTTCACGATGGTGCGGTACTGCCCATTCTGCACCTGAACGGCTACAAGATTGCCGGGCCAACGGTGCTGGCACGCATTCCCCGCGATGAACTGGAGGCATTGTTCCGTGGTTATGGTTATACGCCGTATTTCGTCGAAGGCGATGATCCGTTGGAAATGCATCAGCGCATGGCGGCAACACTTGACGCCGTGATCGCCAACATCCAGAGCATCCAGCGCGACGCCCGCACGCATGGATTCACGAAGCGTCCGCATTGGCCGATGATCATTCTGCGCTCGCCGAAGGGCTGGACTGGTCCGAAAGTCGTGGATGGAAAGCCAACCGAGGGGACCTTTCGTTCGCACCAGGTGCCAATGGGCGACATGAGCCAACCGGGGCATGTGAAGATTCTGGAAAAATGGCTGAAGAGTTATCGCCCACAGGAATTATTCGACGAAACCGGGAAACTCCTTGCCGAACTCGCCGAATTAGCTCCGCAAGGCATGCGTCGTATGGGTGCCAATCCGCATGCTAACGGTGGTTTGCTGTTACGTGATTTACGCCTGCCGGATTTTCGCGACTATGCAGTGAAAGTGGCGAAGCCCGGTACCGTAACCGCTGAAGCGACACGTACCCAGGGCGAATTCATCCGTGACGTAGTGAAACTGAATACCACCAATTTCCGTGTGTTCAGTCCGGATGAGACGGCTTCAAACCGCTGGGGTGCGGTATTTGAGGTGACGAAGCGCTGTTCGACTGCAGAAATTGTTCCAGGTGATGACCACGTCGCACCTGATGGGCGGATTATGGAGATGTTGAGCGAACATCAATGCGAAGGCTGGCTGGAAGGTTATCTGCTCACTGGCCGCCACGGTTTTTTCTCGTGCTATGAAGCCTTCATTCACATCATCGATTCGATGTTCAATCAGCACGCCAAGTGGCTCAAGGTGGCGAATGAAATTCCGTGGCGGCGGCCGATTGCGTCGTTGAACTACCTGCTTTCCTCGCATGTATGGCGGCAGGATCACAACGGTTTCAGCCATCAGGATCCTGGTTTCATCGATCACGTCATCAATAAGAAAGCGGAAATCATCCGCATCTATCTGCCGCCCGACGCAAATACACTATTGTCCGTCACCGATCACTGTCTGCGTAGCCGTAATTACGTGAATGTGATCGTTGCCGGTAAGCAACCTCAGCCGCAGTGGCTTGACATGGATGCAGCCATCAAGCATTGCACCGCGGGGATCGGCATCTGGGAATGGGCCAGTAATGACCAGGGTGAAGAACCGGACGTCGTCATGGCGTGCGCCGGTGATGCGCCGACAATAGAAACTCTGGCTGCCGTCGAGCTGCTGTGGAAATATTTTCCCGAACTGAAAATACGGGTCATCAACGTGGTGGACTTGATGAGTCTCCAACCGCAAAGCGAGCATCCGCATGGCTTGAGCGACAAAGATTTTGATGGATTATTCACCAAAGACAAACCCATCATTTTCGCCTATCACGGTTATCCGTGGCTAATTCACCGGCTTACTTATCGCCGCACCAACCACGATAACCTGCATGTGCGTGGCTACAAGGAAGAAGGTACAACTTCGACGCCGTTTGACATGGTGGTGATGAACGATCTGGATCGTTTTCACCTCGTCGCCGATGTCATCGACCGTGTGCCGCAACTCGGTACCCGTGTGGCTTATGTCAAACAAGCGATCCGCGACAAATTGATCGAACACAAACAGTATATTAATCAATACGGCGAGGACATACCGGAAATCCTTAATTGGAAATGGAAAGGATAAATAAGGCAGTCCCCCGGCTTTGCCGGGGGACTGGTAAAGGTTTGAACGCGAGACATGGTCACTCTGATTCTTTTAGCTTGACCAAAAGGGATGCCAAATCTTGGAAGGGCACTTAATGCCAGATCACATACATATGTGATCAGCAGCGTGCTGTTAAAAGTTGAATAAATTTAGTTGGTTAGCAGCGATGCACTGTTCTGAAATGTAGGCGGTACCTGGTCAGGCTTGTTGCAACTGATTTTTCTCAAAAACAGAGACCGATAAAATCTGTAGCAAAGTGTAGAGCGAGGCATCAATTTGAAGCTCCTTTTTGACAATGGCGATCAGCACGTAAGTGGCGACGGCGCACCAGATTTGCGTTTTGACCGCGTTCTCGCTGTTGCCGATGAAGCGTTTGATACGCAGATGTTGCTTGATCCACTTGAAGAACAACTCGACTTGCCAGCGGCTTTTGTACAGTGCGGCGGTCAGTGCAGGCAGTACGTGTTGTTGGTCAGGAACACCAACGTTTTTCCGGTTTCCGGGTCTTTGAAGCGGATGCGTCTCAGTTGCTCGGGATGGTCCTGCGAGATGTAGAAACCATTGAGCACGATGCGTTGATCGCAGATGATGCCGGTATTCCGATCGACTTTCATCGAATACACCCTGTGTGCGTTCATTCTACGTTTGGCGCGAGTTACGAAGGTGGAGTTGGTATGTCAGACTGGTACCCCGAAGACACGTCTGGAGGGAATCACTAGCCGTCCCATGTTGCTCAGCGGCATTGCCCGCTATATTATTAACAAAATCATGGCCACCAGGCCGAAAAATCACAGCTCCTCAGCTCGTCTTCACCCTGTTTTGCCATTGGGATGATCTAACAGAGGAATTTAGGTTCATGGCCAAGTTCGTTTGGGTTAGTACGCGCCTTGTAATTGAGAAAATCGGGTTTGGCTGAAGAATCTCTAATTAGGAAAAGTTTTCATCGATGTAAAATTTAGAAATAGTCAAAACTTATATCCCCGGTGTAGCGCCACTATACCCACTGTCATGTTGAAGTATTCTACTCGTTCAAAACCGGCTTGTTCCATTAGCTCCTTTAATTCTTCCTGGGACGGATGCATGCGGATAGATTCGGCTAGATATTGATAGCTTTCTGCATCATCGGCAATCACCTTTCCCATGGCGGGTAGTAACTTGAATGAGTAAGTGTCATAGGCGGGTTGCAATGGTTTCCAGATCTTGGAAAATTCCAGCACGATGACAGTTCCACCCGGTTTGATGACACGCAGCATTTCTTTCAATGCCATGTCTTTATGCGTCATATTTCTAAGACCAAATGCGACGCTGACACAGTTAAAATAATTATCGGGAAATGGTAATTTCTCAGCATCGCACTGCGCGACCGGAGTTGGAGTGCCTTCATCAATCAGGCGGTCACGGCCGATTGAAAGCATAGAATTATTGATGTCCGTCAGCCAAACTTCACCAGATTTTCCGACTTTTTGTAAAAAGAGTGCGCTTAAATCGCCAGTACCCCCTGCAATATCTAACACCTTGTCACCATTTCTAGCGCCACTAGTTTCAATGGCAAAGCGTTTCCAGAGACGATGCAGACCAACAGACATCAAATCATTCATCAGATTGTAGCGTTCTGCTACTGAATGAAATACTTCTGCAACTTTTCCAGCTTTTTCATCTTCAGCAACGGTATTAAAGCCAAAATGAGTAGTTTTAGTCATGATAGTGATTGAGTCTGTGTTTGAATTGGCTATTAGAGAATTGTTGATAAGCTTGTTTCGATTATAAGTTAATCAATCGAAATGCCACAATTTACATGCAGGAATGATTCGTTGTTTGCGTTCCGATATCGAGTTCACGACTGGCACCGGCTTCTTCCATGCGTTGCAAATACCGTTGCCATATTTTATCCTGATTGAGACCATAGTTATAGAGCAAATCCCATGAATAGAGTCCCGTGTTATGGCCATCGGTAAAATTGAGTTGTATGGCATAATTGCCAACAGGCTCAATTTTCTGGATACTAACCATTTTCTTGCCGGTTTGTAGCACTTCTTGCCCTGGGCCGTGACCGCTCACTTCAGCGGAAGGCGAATGGACACGCAAAAATTCACATGAAAATTGGAATTTTTTTCCATCGGAGAAAGTGATATCCAAGATTCTGGATTTTTGATGTAGCTTGATTTCTGTGGGATGAGGCGTTTCTTTGGATAAACCGGCCATGTTTGTTGTTCAGTGCAAATTGTTTAGAAGTAATAGTTATTGAGACCATTGTAACAAAACTGTATAAAAAAATTTGATTGATACAGGAATTTACTCATGGCTGCAAAAATACTGATCATTGAAGATGAAGCTGCTATACAGGAATTGATCATTTATAATCTACAGCAAGCGGGTTATGAAACTGTTAGTGCTGAGAATGCGGAGAAAGCAATGTCGATCATTAATAATGAATTGCCGGATCTTATTTTACTGGACTGGATGTTACCCGGCATGAATGGTATTGAATTCGCCCGAATTTTGCGGCACGGCGAACGCACCCGCTTAATTCCCATTATTATGCTGACCGCACGTACTCAGGAAACGGATAAGGTTGCCGGGCTGGAAGTTGGCGCGGATGATTACGTTACAAAGCCTTTCTCGCCTCGAGAACTGGTCGCTCGTATCAATGCGGTTCTACGCAGACTGATTCCGGAAGCTTCTGATGAAGTGGTTGAGATTGATGAGTTGCGGCTCGATCCGGTCAATCATCGGGTAACAGACGGGAATAAAGAAATTGAGTTAGGGCCTACTGAATATCGATTGTTGCATTTTATGATGACGCATACCGAACGAGTATATTCACGCAGCCAATTATTGGACCGAGTATGGGGAGATCATGTGTTTGTCGAAGAACGTACTGTGGATGTACATATACGCCGGTTACGTAAAGCGTTGCAATTGGCAGGTAAAGATGAGTGGATACAAACTGTCAGAGGCGCCGGTTACCGGTTTTCTGCGGTAGCGACGCTACAAGCTAAAGATTCGAATACACAAAAATAATAAAGGGCACTTCTAAAAATTCAAAGTTCTAAACAAAACGAGGCGCGAGCAAAAAATGGTGACGCAGCATATAACTGATATGTAAGGAAACATTTTTTGTGAGCAACAAAGTGTTGTGACGAAATTTGGATTTTTAGAGGTGCCCTAAAATAAATTGCAACATTTCTCACGGTGACATCCATAGTGGCATCGTTTATGAAGTTGATTGATTCCACTTGTGTTTTAAATTGTATTCACTGTCTGATTATCGAGTCTGAAAATTCTCAAAACTACCTCAAGCGATACCTTTCCCGCGTTGTTACCTTTTTTCAGGATTATTTAAGTGTCTGATATTTGGCAGCGTTCTTTTAATATCATTTTTATCATTTTTACCGCCGCAGTGCTGTGGATGATTTTTGGTGCTGTTAAGGCATTAATATTTTTCAGTATCGCGCTGTTATGGATGGTATTTCACCATATCCGCCATTTGGTTGCGTTAGAACGCTGGTTGCAGCTTTCTGATCATTCTCCAGCGAGCATTCCGGCGGGTTCTGGAGCATGGGATGATGTATTTGCACAGTTGGCGCGCTATGTGCGTCAACATAGTCAAAGCCAGGAATTATTGAGCCTTGCATTGGAACGGATGCGCAGCGTTACTTCCGCGATGCCTGATGGAATAGTAATTCTGGATGAATCTGATCGGATTGAATGGTGCAACCCCGTTGCGGAGCAGCATTTAGGCATTAACCTGTCATTGGATGCGGGCCAGCAAATTACGTATCTGGTCAGACAAATACCTTTTGTTGAATATCTGGCAGCACGTAAATACAGTAATCCGTTAATTCTTAATCAAACGCGTCAACAAGGAATCATTGTTTCGCTGCAGTTAGTGCCTTATGGTTATAACCAGAAGCTTTTAATCAGTCGTGACATTACGCGATTTGAAAAAATTGAAACCATGCGGCGCGACTTCATTGCCAATGTTTCTCATGAATTGCGTACACCACTCACAGTCATTAGCGGTTTCCTTGAAACTTTATCAGCGGATGAAAATGTCAACACCGGTTTTAATAAACGCGCGCTGGTGTTAATGTCAGAACAAGCCACACGCATGCAGCGATTGATTGAAGATTTGCTGATTTTGTCGCGTCTTGAAAATGAACAAAGTATTGTGAATGAGAGAGCTGTTGATGTGACCAGTTTGTTGCGTGGCATTCTGCAGGATGCAGAATCCCTCAGCGCAGGGCGCCATCAAATCAAATTGAATATCGCTTCGCAAGATCAGTTACTTGGGAGTGAAGAAGAATTACGCAGCGCTTTCGGGAATTTAATCAGCAATGCGATTCGTTACACTCCCGATAGCGGAGAAATCAGTATTAAGTGGGAGAAGCGGGACGGGGAGGGATTATTTTTTGTACAGGACAGCGGAATCGGTATTGAACCGGAACATATCCCACGGTTGACGGAACGTTTTTATCGCGTGGATAGTAGCCGCTCGCGAGAAACCGGTGGAACAGGGCTTGGACTTGCCATTGTCAAACATGTCTTAAGTCGACATCAGGCGCGCCTGGAGATTACCAGCCAAGTCGGCAAGGGCAGCCGTTTTACCATATGGTTTCCTGCCAAACGGTTACTTCCAGAAAATAAATGATGACTTGGAACACAATTTCAGGATCAGTAGCACGCATTAAGTACATCAATAAATAAAGCGGTAAAGCTTCATCAGAATGCCGGGTGACGGTGAAAAAACAAAGTTAGTTGTTAGGTTGGTTATTGGATCCGCTATTTAATCGTTATTATTGGTTCGAGAAAATGGAGCAATCATTCGCACAATGCTTTATTTTTTGACTGAGATATAGATTCAATTGTAATGTGAAAAAAATAACCACCGGCAAGCCGGTGGTTATTTTCTCTCTATTTCAGATCCTTTGCAGGATCCTCTTGCCGTACTGCTCTGTAACTATCTTACCGCCGAAGAATCGTGATCTAGATTAACCTTCGCTTTATTAATGACCGGATTTCCTTGTTCCATTGCCACTCTTCTATGAAGATCAGCGTTGTTCAAGCTTTCTGCCAAAATTTCTTCATATTCGTGAATATTAGCGGAAATATGCGATTGGAAATCTTGGCCTTGTCTGCCATAGTAATAAGGGTGAGCTTCATACTCATCAAGTGCCGCTTTATTTTCTTGTAATTTCGCTTCTGCATCCTTAGCCAGGTTCTCATAATACTTTGTCAAAGCAGCATGGTTGCTATCATCAATACCTTCGACTGCGAATGCCGATGAGGCGAATAAGCTAAGCACCAGTAAGGCTGGCAATGTTAAAAGTTTTTGTGTTTTCATGATAAATACCCTCAGAAGATGAACGAACAATGCCATCTTAATTCGGTCATGGCACTGAGTATATTGGGGAAACCCTGGTTTTTAACTAAGGAAAACCATTAGGCGTTGCTAATTTATCTAATGAATTAGAATTCAGCTGTTGTCGCTTGATAATTGCTAGCTCAGATGAAAACGCTATCTGCTACTGCTTGGATCGAGTTCAAATTCCTTGAGAAGGTAATGGAAAACACGCGCACGGTATGAGCACTTGTTTTGGATTCATACCTCGGCAGAGCTTCATCACGTTGATGAGGATTACACATTGTGTAGCGAGGAAGATGGGAAGTTCCAGGATGCGCAGTCGCAATATTTAATCTTTATTCTGCTATAACAAGTACTAAGCAAATCAAAGGAATAAATACTGCGAGAAATGACTGCGATAAATTTACTTCAAATAAAACTTCATCACTGTTAACGTTTGTTACGTTTTCGTGGATTATTTTGTACGCTAACTGTTTGACGCCTTGACCAAATTAACGCAGTTATTCCAGCCAAAATCATCGGAATGGACAACCATTGTCCCATCGTGATTCCCAGTGTTAGCACCCCCATAAAACCATCTTCCGGCTCACGATAGAATTCTGCAAACGAACGTAAAACGCCATAGCCGATCATGAACATGCCGGTGACGGCACCAGTTGCACGTGGTTTTGACGAATAAATCCAGATGAAGATGAACAGCACCACACCTTCGAGGGCAAATTGATATAGCTGCGAAGGATGGCGGGGGAGTTCGTCGACATACGGAAAAACCATTCCCCATGGAACATCGGTGGGGCGTCCCCATAATTCGGCGTTGATAAAATTGCCGATACGGCCCGCTCCCAATCCCGGAGGAATCAATGGGACGACAAAGTCGGTTACTGCTAGCCATGGTAGCTTGTGTTTACGAGCCAGCAGGATCATCGCGACGAATACGCCGAGAAACCCGCCATGAAAAGACATCCCGCCTTCCCAGATGGCAAAGATTTGCAGCGGGTGCTCCAGGTAATAGCCGAATTGATAAAACAGCACATGTCCCAGGCGCCCGCCTAGGATCACGCCCACCATACCGTAAAACAGCGCATCATCAAGCATTTCATAGGTAAAGACGGAATGCGAATTGTGTTTGATACGATAACGGCCTAGCAGGATGAATAGCACAAAGCCGATTAAATACATCAATCCATACCAATGAATGGAGAGCGGTCCCAGTGAAATGGCGACGGGATCAATTTGAGGATGAACGAGCATAGTTTCGGCCTTATTTACGGTAAAATACGTATCATTATACCAAGTGCGTTTGTGATAATCGTACGCCTTGTCATAAATTGTATTTTAATATCATTCAGGAGCAAGCATGCCAGACAATAGACGTAGCCAGATCATCACCCAAGGCGCCCAACACGCACCCAGCCGCGCCATGTTGCGCGCAGTCGGTTTTAACGATGGGGATTTCGATAAGCCAATCGTGGGAGTTGCCAATGGTTATTCCACTATCACGCCGTGTAATAAAGGCTTGAATGAGTTGTCGTTAAAAGCGGAATCGGCAGTGAGACAGGCGGGTGCTATGCCGCAGATGTTCGGTACCATCACGGTGTCTGATGGGATCTCGATGGGCACGGAAGGCATGAAATATTCTCTGGTTTCACGCGAAGTCATTGCTGACTCGATTGAGACCTGCGTACAGGCGGAAAGCATGGATGGTGTGATTGCTATCGGTGGCTGCGACAAGAATATGCCGGGTGCAATGATTGCCATTGCGCGCATGAATGTGCCGGCGATTTTTGTCTATGGCGGCACGATTAAACCAGGGCATTATAAGGGGCAGGACCTGACCATTGTCAGCGCGTTTGAAGCGGTTGGTCAACACAGTGCGCATAAAATCGATGACGAGGAATTGCTGCAGATTGAGCGCCACGCCTGCCCCGGTGCCGGTTCTTGTGGTGGCATGTTCACTGCCAATACCATGTCATCCGCTTTTGAGGCTATGGGTATGAGTTTGCCATATTCATCAACAATGTCCGCTGAAGACGATGAAAAATTAGTCAGTGCAGGGCAATCCGCCGAGGTGCTGGTTAGTGCCATCAGAAAACAGATTTTGCCGCGCGACATCATTACCCGTAAATCGGTTGAAAATGCTATCGCCGTGATCATGGCGGTGGGAGGGTCTACCAATGCGATATTACATTTTCTAGCCATTACGCATGCGGCTGAAGTCGAGTGGAACATTGATGATTTTGAACGGATACGCGGCAAAGTGCCGGTGCTCTGTGATTTGAAGCCTTCCGGGCGTTATGTTACGGCCGATTTGCACCGCGCGGGGGGTATTCCTCAGGTGATGAAAATGCTGCTGGTGCATGGTCTTTTGCATGGAGATTGTATAACCATCAGCGGACAAACCATCGCAGAAGTATTGAAAGATATTCCCGATGCGCCGCGCGCTGATCAGAATGTAATTCGCCAATGGAACAATCCGATGTATGCCCAAGGGCATCTGGCGATTTTGAAAGGCAATTTATCGACCGAAGGTTGCGTGGCTAAAATTTCCGGCATTAAAAATCCGAAAATTACCGGACCCGCACGCGTATTTGAATCGGAAGAAACCTGCATGGCGGCGATTCTTGCCCGCAAAATTCAAGCTGGTGATGTCGTGGTAATTCGATATGAAGGCCCTAAAGGCGGGCCTGGCATGCGCGAAATGCTTTCACCGACTTCAGCTTTGATTGGCGAGGGATTGGGAGATTCTGTTGGACTGATTACCGATGGGCGTTTCTCGGGAGGTACCTATGGCATGGTGGTTGGGCATGTGGCGCCGGAGGCCTTTTCCGGAGGTACTATCGCCCTGGTACAGGAAGGCGATTCGATTACCATTGACGCCGAACAGCGGCTATTACAGTTAAATGTTCCGGATGCTGTTTTGGCGCAGCGGCGTGCGGTATGGCAACCACCGCAACCACGTTATTCGCGCGGGGTACTGGCCAAATACGCGAAGCAGGTATCCAGCGCCAGTACCGGAGCAATAACGGATTAGCTACGCTGTTTAGCACACGACTCCTGGTTATGGCTAATCATATGATCTGAAAGAATAACCAAGCATATTGCAATGCCGATTTCCACAGCTGATAATTTTAGTGCTTCCGCTGGAACTAATTAATTTACCATTAAGTCTCAGCAAAGCAGTATCATTATAAATTGCAGCTGGTTCGGTAAGTACGTGGCAATACGGCATAGCTGTATATGCTGGAATAGCAAACTGACAGGATTTGCTGCAGGTCCGTGAAGTTCAGGGTAGAATAAAAACCCTTTTATAATTTTAATAAGGAAAAAATATGAGAAAAGTGTTAATAGGAGCAGTTGCTGCATCAGCTTTATTGTTAGCCGGTGTTGCACAAGCCAATGCAGATCTGGCAAAAAACAGTGGGTGTTTGAATTGCCACAATGTTGATACCAAACTGGTTGGTCCAAGTTTGAAGGATATCGCTGCAAAATATGCAGATCAGGCTGATGCTTCGGCATACTTGGCAGACAAAATTGTAAAAGGAAGTAATGGTGTTTGGGGTCCAATTCCAATGCCACCTAATGCTGCTGTTAGTGCAGAAAATGCTAAAGTGTTAGCAGATTTTATCCTGACATTGAAGTAAGTTATTCCGGTTAAAGGAAAGCCGACGTGTAATAGCGTCGGCTTTTTATTTGTCAGGATCAAAAAATATTTACAGAAATTTCCATTTTAACAATCGGGGGAGCAATGAAAACGCGTATCAAATGGAAAGGGAATGTCAGTTTTCTGGCTGAATCAGGCAGCGGACATTCGGTATTGATGGATGGCGCGCCGGAAGCGGGCGGACAAAATCTCGGGCCGCGTCCGATGGAAATGCTGCTGATGGGGCTAGGCGGATGCACCACTTTTGACGTAGTACTGATTCTAAAAAAAAGCCGTCAGGATATTACCGATTGTGTAGTAGAAATTGAAGCTGAGCGTGCCACTGTTGATCCTAAAGTATTTACCCATATCCATTTGCATTTCATTATCACAGGGAATAACTTGAACCCGCAGCAGGTCGAGCGTGCTATTAATCTATCCTCAGAAAAATATTGCTCGGCTTCTATTATGCTCAAAAACACCGTAAAAATAACGCATGATTTTGAGATTATCAATTCATAACGAGGCACTTTCCAAGAAATCCGCAGCGTTATAGCAAACCGGATTCATGTGCTTGCTGGTCTGCGTGGTAGCTGGAACGCACCATGGGTCCGCAGGCTGCATGACTAAAACCCATTGCAAGCGCCGCCTGCTCGAATACTTCGAAGTCTTCAGGGGTGACATAGCGCATTACTGGAAGATGACCGATACTGGGCTGTAAATATTGACCAATGGTCAGCATTTCCACATTGTGTTCACGCAAATTCCGCAGTACCTCCATAATTTCTTCATCCGTTTCACCCAAACCCAACATCAGGCCTGATTTAGTGGGAATGTGAGGAAAATCCGCTTTAAAGTCTTTCAGGAGCTTCAATGAATTCGCATAATCAGCGCCTGGCCGACATTGCTTATACAATCTGGGCACGGTTTCGAGATTATGGTTTAGCACATCCGGCGGACAAGCCGCGAGTTTCTCCAAAGCAATTTCCAGCCGGCCGCGAAAGTCTGGCACAAGCGTTTCTATTTTTGTATTTGGCGAATGGGTGCGTATTTCACGGATACAATCGGCAAAATGTTGCGCGCCGCCGTCACGCAAATCATCGCGATCCACGCTGGTAATCACGACATATTTTAACTTCATGGCAGCAATGGATTGCGCCAAATGAAGCGGTTCGTCGGCATCCGGTGGTTTTGGTCTGCCGTGTGCAACATCGCAGAAAGGGCAGCGGCGTGTGCATAAATCGCCCAGAATCATAAAAGTGGCTGTGCCTTTACCAAAGCATTCGCCGATGTTCGGACAAGAAGCTTCCTCACAGACGGTGTGCAATTTATGTTCGCGTAGCAGTCGTTTGACTTCGTAGAAGTTTTCACTGTTGGATGAACGGACACGGATCCAGGATGGTTTGCGCAGTAGATCACTGCGGGATTGCGGGGTTACTTTAATCGGATTGCGTGCCGTTTTGTCAGCACCCTTTTGGCGGGTATCAGTGGTCATGGTGGTAAATACTTATTCCTTTAAGAAGTTTTTCTTGTAATTGGTTTGCCAGCTTATTACTTAAAATTTCCAATCCATCGGTAATGCCCAGGTCTTTGGTTTGTGTCACTTGCAGGCCTTGATAACCGCATGGATTGATGTAAGAGAAAGGCGTTAAGTCCATGTTCACATTAAGTGCGATACCGTGGTAGCAATAATTTTTCTTTATTTTTAAACCCAGCGCAGCGATTTTTGCATAATTAACATAGACACCTGGCGCATCAACCCGAGCAACCGCTTCTATATGATAGTCTTTTAACACATCTATTACGGCATTTTCCATACTTCTAACCAATTCGCGCACGCCGAGTTTTAACCGGCGGATGTCCAGTAGTAAATAAGCGACGATTTGCCCTGGTCCATGATAAGTAATTTGACCGCCGCGATCTGTTTTGATTAAATCAATTCCAGTGTTACACAGAAGATGCTCAGGCTTTCCGGCAATACCTTGCGTAAAAACGGGCGGGTGTTGTAATAACCAAATTTCATCGCAGGTTTCTGCAGTCCGGGAATTGGTGAAATCTTTCATTGCTTGCCAGGTAGCTTGGTAATCGGATAGGCCCATTTCTCTGACGATAAAACGCTGCCGCTCAAAAACCGGTGAAAATGCTGTTGTGGTATGATCACTCACAGTACCACGGCGACCATGGGGTGCTCTGACAATGCTTGATATAGTGCATCCAGCTGCGGCCGGGAAGTGGCGCGAATGGTGCAGGTAATACTTAAATAAGCGCCGTTTTTACTGGCTCTGACTGTCATGGTTGTGGTATCGAAATCAGGTGCATGATATTTGACAATCGCCAGTGCGATTTGCGTAAAGTCCTGTTGCGCCTTGCCCATGATTTTGATGGGAAAGTCACAGGGATATTCGATTAAAGAAGGCTGTTCGGTCATGTGCGCAACGGCTGCTGCTTGAATATTTCAGGAGTGCTTTTTACAAAACTTCTGTGCCGGAGATATTGCCGCGCATGTGCGTCGCTTTATACTGTTGATAGAGTGTGTGCAATTGGGTAAACATCGCTCCCGGTTTTCCATTGCTTACTGATTTGTTGTCCAGTGATGTAATCGGCATAATTTCTTTTGTGGATGATGTCAGTAAGATCTCATCAGCTGCACGTATTTCTGCTTCTGAAATTTCACGGACTTCATGTGCGATTTGGTTCGCTGCCGCCAATTCAAGAATTACGTCATAAGTGATTCCGGGTAACATCAAATGGCTCTTCGGAGGTGCCAGCAGTACATTGTCTTTAACAACGAAAATATTACTGGCGGCCCCTTCGGTCAGGAATCCGTCTCTGATCAGAATGGTTTCAATTGCATGCACATCTACAGCCAGTTGACGCAGTAGCACATTGGGTAGCAATGAAATCGCTTTGACATCACAGCGTATCCAGCGATTATCAATGGCGGTAATTGCGGATGCGCCGCTGATCAGCAGTTCGGCAGGTGGCGGCAACAGCGGGTTGCTCATGATAAAAACGGTAGGTGGAACGTTAACCGGGAAAGCATGGTCCCGTTTGGCTACGCCCCGCGTGATATGCAGATAGAGGTATTGATCTTCGCCATCATTTTTTGCGATGACTTGTTCCAGCAGGCTTTCCCAATCTGCATTACTGAATGGATTTTTTAAACGAATGCCATCCAGGCTATGTTGTAACCGGTTGAGATGCTCAGCGAGACGGAATGGTTTGCGGGAATAAGCGGGGATGACTTCATAGATGCCATCACCAAAAATAAAACCGCGATCCAAAACAGGAATACAAGCTTCCTCAATGGGCATGAACTTACCGTTCAGATATATCATGTGAACCTTTTACGATGTGTTGAGGCAGGATTAGTTAAACAGCAATTTTACACTATCCCACGCACGACCGAAGACATTGGCTGCTTCAACTTTTTCCAAAGCAACCAAAGGATAAGTTTCTACAGTTTTGTCATCCAGCGTGAATTTTACCGTGCCGACCTCTTGTCCCAGTTGAACCGGAGCTATCAGAGGTTGTTTATATTCCATGGTGGCTTTTAGTTTGTCTGCTTGACCCTTTGGCAATGTAAAATAAACATCCCGGTCAAACCCGGCTTTCAGCTCATTCTGAGTACCTTTCCATAAATGGATAGTGGCGAGCGAGTCGTTCTTTTTGTATAAATGCAGGGTATCGTAGAATTGGAAACCATAATTGAGTAACCGCTGACTTTCCATGCTGCGTGCATTGGCTGATTGAGCGCCGATTACCACCGATATGAGACGCCGCTTATCCCGTATCGCCGATGTAATCAGACAATAACCGGCAGTTTTGGTCCATCCGGTTTTCATACCGTCTACATGCGGATCAAGCCATAAAAGCCGATTCCTGTTGGGCTGAGTGATATTGTTATACGTGTATTCTTTTTGTGAATAAAGCGGATAAAACTCGGGAAAATCACGGATGATAGCGGCCGCCAATAAAGTCAAATCGTGTGCTGTTGTATAGAGATTGGGATCAGGCAACCCGGTTGAGTTTGTAAAATGTGTGTTTTTCATTCCCAAACGTCCGGCTTCTTTATTCATCAAGTTCGAGAAGTTGGCTTCCGACCCGGCAACTGCTTCTGCCAGGGCAATACAGGCATCATTTCCCGATTGAACAATCATTCCCCGGAGTAATTCATCCACCGTGACCTGTTTAGTGGGCTCGATAAACATGCGCGAACCAATCATTTTCCAGGCGCTTTCTGACACGGGAATATTTTGATTCAACGAAAGTTGATTCTGCTTGAGAGCGGAAAAAACCACGTAAGCAGTCATCAGTTTTGTCAGTGATGCAGGCTCTATACGATCATGTGCATTTTGACCAGCCAATACTTGCCCAGTTTGAAAATCTGAGAGCATGTAAGATTTAGCTGCTATGGAGATGTCTTGTTGTTGGGCAGATACTGACGAGACAGCGAGGCACATTAGTAATAATACGAATAGATGCTTCATAGGAGTCTGCAAAAAATGAACATTATATCCTGCCGTTAGAGAATCTAAAACCTTCGATTTTTAATTGATAAAACAAGGGCATTACTCAGGGATTGTTGCGAGGCCGGTCAATGACGCCCCTGTGAAACCCCAATTTTCCCAGTTTGCGTTCCTTAAAATATTGCATTAAGGGATCATGGATGACACGAAATGCCATTTCTTCCCAAGGAATTTCATTTTCGGATAACAGCTTGACTTCCAGACTTTCAATGCCGGGTTTGAAATCTAAATCCAACAGCCGTGCGCGAAATAACAGATAAACCTGGCTGATGTGAGGAAGGCTGTAAATCGCATACAGATTACCGATTTCTACTCTGGCATTGGCTTCTTCCAAAGTTTCACGCGCGGCCGCTTGTTCCAATGTTTCGTTATTTTCCATGAAGCCGGCCGGTAAAGTCCACCACCCCAGGCGCGGTTCGATGGCACGGCGGCACAATAAAATTTTGTCCTCCCATTCGGGGATGCATCCGACAACCATCTTGGGATTCTGATAATGAATGATGTTACAGGTAGTGCATACATAACGGGGCAAAGAATCGCCTTCAGGTACCAACAATTCAACGGTGGCGCTACAATTACTGCAGTATTTCATAGTGAATCCTAAAATTCAATGTCGATAGTGTGAATGGATTTCAGTATTGGGCGACGATGAAATTCCTCATCGCCAGAAGATTTCCGGATTCATCGATTAATTCAACGCGCCATGGACCTAGTCGCCGATGATCCAATTGTTTGCTGGCATGCGTGCGCCAATTGTTATTATGCACTTGCAAAGCCAATTGTGAATCCAGTTTATCGTCGTGATACCAGTTGATGCGGATATTCTTTCCTTGCAGATTCTTTAAATGCAGATAGAAATGAATGGATTTGGATTCGCCGGGACGTAATTGTATCGCATCAATAGAATCAACCGGTTCCCGTTCTTCTATCGCATGGCTTAATTGTGCTCTGACAACCTCCGGGTGATCCGATGTTTTTTGGGGTTTCGACTGTCGCGCAGTCTTAGGTATTTTTATCCCGGTTATAGCCGGTTGATTAATGACTGTTGCCGACTCCGGTTTTTTGATGGGTGTGGCAATCGCGTTATTTGCAATCGTAGTTTCTTTAGAGTCAGCTGGAACAACCCGCGTATTCGATTGGATTGTCAATTGATCGGGAAGCGTTTCGGATGATTTATCGCTTGAGCCGGTTAACGGTTCGGTTTTATCCAAAGAAGTTTCATTCTCAGGTACAGAAAGAATTGAATCTACCGGGGATGGCTCATTCCGCGTATTTTCATTATTTTTATCAGCGAATAAGAGATAGCCGATTAGAATCAAGATGGGTAACAGTATCAACGCTGCAATTGAAATTTTTCTCCAATCCAACACCTCTTCATAAGTGACTTCAGGTTCTGGCAGGTCAGGATATATTTCGTCAATGGCTTGTGGCGGTTGTTGCTGGATTTGAATGCGGATTTTTAAATTATTATTGTTCATATCGCGTTTCTCAAGACATCATGATGTCGAAAGTTTAGTTTTCTGATTGAATGCGCAGTATAAAGGATT
This sequence comes from Nitrosomonas sp., assembly GCA_016708955.1. GTDB lineage: Bacteria > Pseudomonadota > Gammaproteobacteria > Burkholderiales > Nitrosomonadaceae > Nitrosomonas. The sequence goes on along the minus strand of JADJES010000011.1, from coordinate 61,453 downwards.
TTCTGGAAATAACTGAAACCGCGGCTTACCGGTATTCGCTATACTTGTCAGCTATGAATGACAAAATTGAGAAAATAAAACAGCATACAGAAGACTTGCGTGCTGAAATCGAATTACATAACTACCGGTATTATGTGCTGGATAATCCGACTATTCCCGATGCGGAATACGATAAGTTATTACGCGAATTACAGCAAGTCGAACAAGATTATCCGCAACTGATCACCGCCGACTCCCCAACACAACGCGTCGGTGCCGCGCCGCTCGAAGCCTTTTCGCAGATTACGCATCATATACCGATGCTGTCATTGAATAATGCGTTTGACGATACCGAAGTCGAAGCATTTAACCGGCGTGTCTGTGAGGGATTATCGGTTGACACATGTGGAATATACGGTAGAGCCAAAATTTGACGGATTGGCAGTCAGCTTATGCTATGTAAATGGAATTCTTAAAACCGGTGCGACGCGTGGTGATGGCAATACCGGTGAAGACATTACGCTGAATTTGAAGACGATCAAATCGATTCCATTGTCACTGCCGGTCAAGAATCCTCCGCCGCTGCTGGAAGTACGGGGGGAAGTGCTGATGTTGAAAGCGGATTTTCTGGCACTGAATCAACGGCAGTTGGCCAAAGGTGAAAAGGAATTCGCCAATCCGCGCAATGCCGCTGCGGGATCGCTGCGTCAACTCGATCCCGCTATCACCGCGACCCGGCGCCTTACATTTTTTGCTTATGGGATTGGGCAATATGAAGATGCGCACATGCCGCGCGATACGCACAGCAACATACTGAGCTATCTCTCCGGTTTGCATTTTCCGGTGGCCAAAGAATGCCAGGTGGTCACGGGATTGCCGGGATTGCTGGATTATTATCAAGCGATCGGTGCGCAGCGCGAGAATCTGCCGTATGCGATCGATGGTGTGGTGTATAAAGTCAACTCTCTATCGCAGCAGGAGAAATTGGGTTTTGTATCGCGCGCGCCTCGGTTTGCGATAGCGCACAAGTTTCCGGCACAGGAAGCGGTCACAGAATTGCTGGCTATCGACGTGCAGGTCGGCAGAACCGGTGCGTTGACGCCGGTTGCCCGCTTAAAACCGGTTTTTGTCGGCGGCGTGACGGTGACTAACGCCACCTTGCATAATGCCGACGAGATTGAGCGTAAGGACGTGCGTATTGGTGATACGGTGATTGTGCGTCGCGCCGGTGACGTCATTCCGGAAATCGTTTCGGTGATACCGGAAAAACGCCCGGTTGATTCGCAAGTATTCATCATGCCGGTGCACTGTCCGGTGTGCGGCGCAAAAGCCGTGCGGCTTCCGGATGAGGCCGCATCGCGCTGCACCGGCGGCTTGTTTTGTCCGGCGCAGCGGAAACAAGCTATTCTGCATTTTGCCTCGCGCCGTGCGATGGATATTGAAGGATTGGGGGATAAACTGGTCGATCAAATGGTGGACAATGCCATCGTGCGCACACCGGCGGATCTGTACAAGTTGGGGATAACTGCGCTGGCGAATCTGGAACGCATGGCGGATAAATCGGCGAACAACATTTTGCAGGCGATTGAAAAAAGCAAACACACGACGCTGGCGAGATTTATTTATGCGCTGGGTATTCGCAATGTCGGGGAAACGACGGCGAAAGGCTTGGCTGCGCATCTGGGCAGTATTGACCGGTTGATAGCAGCGGATACTGAGCGCTTACAGCAAATTCCGGATATTGGTCCGGTGGTGGCGCAAAGTATCGTGGATTTCTTTGCTGAGGCGCATAACTGTGAAGTGATTGAACAGCTTCGTGCCAGCGGTGTGCAATGGGACGAGCACGAAGGAAAATCATCATTGCCGGCTGCGGCAGCGCCATTACAAGGGAAAACCTTTGTATTGACAGGAACACTGCCAGCAATGAGCCGCGAAGAGGCCAAAGAGAGAATTGAAGCGCTGGGCGGGAAAGTCAGCGGCAGTGTTTCCAAAAAAACGGACTATGTCGTCGTGGGAGCCGATCCGGGAAGTAAATATGACAAGGCAGTGGGATTAGGGATTGCAATTCTTGATGAGGAGGGATTATTGGCGTTGCTCCAATAATCCTGGCAGACAGATGGAAAATTTACAGAGTATTATCTTTCGTCAAAGTGAACGCACCATTATGTTCGTCATTGACGCTATATTCGTAAGTTCCAGCAGGCAGGCCATATACTTCTAGCGGGATGATTTTTTCATAAGGTACCAGTGCTGCGGTACAAGCTATATCTGGAGGAAATGGATTGGGGCCTAAATGCAGTGTGATTTCGAACGTGTTGTTTTTGAGTGTTTGATTGATTTGCTGGAAAAATCCGCAGCCGTTGGAAAATGCACCGCTGATCTTAAGAAATACTTGTACTGGTGAAGAATTCGTAATGATTGCTTCAACTTTTCTCTAGGTTGTGGTCCAGGAGTGATTTTGGATTCTACAAGATTGATTAATTTCCAGCTATTGGTTGCATTATCAAACTGAAACTCCACTTTCTGATAATTTCCCGTTTGAACATCGGTGTCTACACGAGGAATGGTTAGTTTTCCGTCTTTGTAGACTGGATAATCAGAAGGCGCAGAAGTCTGCGAGAAAACGGGATTGATTGATAATAGTGTGATGGTGGTTATTGCTGATAGAATTTTTATCATCAAATGCATTTTCTTTTCTCCATGGGATGTTGCTGGGATATGGGAAAGTCTTATGTAGGTTGGGGAATAGTTTAAAACAAAAAATTGACTGGATTGCGAGAGTTTTAATTTCTATGTTAGATACGCGACAAGCAAAACAAATTCTGAATACAGCTGAACTGATTCATTCAGAACAGATAGTTAAGAAAACGATACAACGCTTAGCGGCGGATATCACAAGAGTTTTATCGCAGCAACAGCCTTTGGTCTTATGCGTGATGGGCGGGGCGGTGGTATTCACCGGGCAATTGCTGCCGCAGCTTCGATTTCCGTTGGATTTCGATTATTTGCACCTGACGCGCTATGACAAAAAAATGACTGGCGGGGAAGTTCACTGGCTGGCCGAACCGAAGGAGACGATGAGAGATCGCGTGGTTCTGGTATTGGATGACATTCTGGACGAAGGGATTACGCTGGCTGCGATTCGTGACAAAGTGTTGGAAAAGGGCGCTAAAGCATTTTATAGTGCGGTGCTGACAGAAAAAGAAACGGGCAAGCCCAAACCATTTAAAGCCGATTTTGTCGGATTGACGGTGCCGGATCGTTATGTGTTTGGTTTTGGCATGGATATTCACGGCCTTTGGCGGAATTTGCCGGCGATTTACGCAGTAAAAGATTGAAACGGGAGAATCATGTTTGCAATTATTGGCGGCAGCGGAATGACGCAATTATCCTGCCTTGAAATATCACACCGGCAAATCATACGCACACCGTATGGCGAGCCTTCGGGTCCATTGACTTTCGGTAAGATGAAAAATGAGGACATCGTTTTCCTGGCGCGGCATGGGCATGGTCACACGATACCGCCGCATGCAGTCAATTATCGTGCGAATTTGTGGGCATTGCACTCATTGAAACCGTCGCATGTGATTGCCGTGGCCTCGGTGGGCGGTATCCGCGCCGACCTGACGCCGGGCCGGCTGGTGGTTCCGGATCAGATTATTGATTATACCCATGGACGCAATTTCACCTATTTTGATAAAACGGATCAACGTGTCACCCATATTGACTTTACGCTGCCGTATTGCCAGAAAACCCGGACATTACTGCTCCAAGCGGCGAGGAATACCAATGAAGCAATTATTGATGGCGGGGTTTATGCAGCGACAGAAGGGCCTCGGCTTGAAACGGCAGCGGAAATCAATCGGCTGGAACGTGACGGAGCGCATATGGTCGGTATGACCGGCATGCCGGAAACCGCACTGGCACGAGAACTGGGATTAAATTACGCTGCCATTGCCGTAGTCGCCAATTATGCCGCCGGACGCGGAACCAATGTAACCGGCATACCGCTCAAGGAAATATACACGGTGCTTGAACAAGCGATGGTGGGTGTCAGAAACATATTGGAACATGTGGTGAGTTGTCATGGCGATTAAACCGGTACTTAAAATGGGCGAGCCCATATTGCTCGAAGTGGCTAAACCCGTCGATCAATTCGATACTCCCGAACTGCATGCGCTGATTCAGGATATGCAAGATACAATGGAATCGCTAAATGGCGCAGGCCTGGCCGCGCCGCAGATCGGCGTAAGCTTGCAAGTGGTGATCTTTGGGTTTGAAAAGAACCAACGCTATCCCGATGCCGACGAAGTTCCTTTTACTGTTCTGCTTAACCCGCAATTGACACCGTTATCCGATGAGCAAGAAGACGGCTGGGAAGGCTGCCTGAGCGTACCAGGAATGCGCGGCATGGTGCCGCGCTACGCGAACTTGCGCTACCAAGGCGTGGATCAATACGGCACAGCAATTGAACGCACCGTCAGCGGCTTTCATGCGCGTGTGGTGCAGCATGAATGCGATCATTTGCAAGGGATTCTGTATCCGATGCGGATTAGGGATTTTCGTTTGTTTGGGTTTACTGATGTGCTGTTTCCGGGGCAAACAGTAATTGATGATTAGATTTATGCTGGCTATCAAATTCTAGTTGATCTTGACATAGTGCTGCGTAGCGCTATAATAGTCATTTCTCGATTTGCTATGGAGAGCCGTTATGCCTTTGAACCTTGATTCTTTTGTATCTATTCCGGTCTCGAATGAGCTTTATGCCGAGTTTTCCCGCCGCTTCCCAGGTGGGGTGAGTTCGGCGCTGGAGCAAATAGTTCAAGACTTTCTCGATCGTACAGCCGCCGACTTTGTGACACGTGAGCCACGCACACAGGGTGTCTATTGGGATGCTCTATTCCTGCCAGAAGGCAGTCGAATTCGCACCAAACATTATGGGGAAATCAAAGTTGCGGAAGTCGTTGCCGATAAAATCATATGGAAAGAAGAAAGCTATCCGTCTATGTCTCAACTTGCTCGGGCGATGCGCGGAGGTACATCTAACAATGCTTGGAAAGTTCTTGAAATCAAGCGTCCATCTGATCCTAAGTGGCAACTAGCAGTTCTTTTGCGGCGGTGAGTAGGAGGTTGATCCGGCAATCAGGAGAGCCAATGCAAAATTTTCCAGTTCCTCATTTTTACGCTAGGCTATATCAACCTTCGAGGTAATTACATGGCAAAGGTAATAATTAAAGTTCGAGTAGCTTATCCAAGTAATCTCATTGAAGTCTTTGACTCTCAGGCATCGGTGCGAAAAATCTCAGGGGAACGCTCCAGCAGTGTTTGCTTCTTACCAGAAGATCCGAATGTCACGTTTTTCATTCTTGATTGGAAACATGTTGAAGAAGCGAAGATATTCTGGGCATCTAAGTCCGCAATTAACCAAATGGCGCAGTGGCACTCTGTTGGTTCTCCAGAGATTCTCTTTCTGGAAGAGTTCCGTCAACAATAGCTGCTCATTCTGCCTGACCTGTGTGTTGGGGCTGCTCCCGATCAATTGAGGCGACCAAGAAATGGAGAAGAAAGATGAAAACACTTTATTTGATTGTGCTTTGCGCAATTATTTTGGGTTGTGCAACCTCAAGAGAAACATTCGTGCCAGATGGAGGAAAGGGGCATAGTATCAATTGTTCTGGGGCCGCACTGAACTGGGGAATGTGTTACGAAAAGGCCGGTGAGATCTGCGGTGCAAATGGATATGATGTAATTGCAGGAGGCTCGGATCAAGGGGCGATTGCTGCTGGCAATCAGTACGGGTTTTATGGTGGATCTGTAATAAACCGCAGTATGCTTATCAAGTGTAAGAACTAGGGTTCATGGCCTTTGCTCGTCGGTGAAGGATTTTGGATTGTGTAGTCAAAGAAATTCCTAATGATATTAAAGATGTATGTTTTCTTTTTTTTGATTTATCAGCGCGGTAGGGTGGATAAGCTTGCGCCATCCACCATCAAACTTGATAAAACATCAAAAAAAGAGAAATTTCCTCAGAAGGAGGGCAGGGTGAGTGATTTGAAAAAATATGTCAGCAAGCGAAAAGCTGTTGATGCTGCATTTAATGAAAGTTATGAAGAGGGGTATCATGCCTTAAAAATTGGCGTGTACTTCGGCAAGCCCGAGAAGCTTCCGGGCTGACACAGGAACAGATTGCGGAGAAACTCAATACCAAGAAATCAGCGATATCGAGAATCGAAAATCATGCCGAAGATATCAAACTATCGACTTTAGAGAGATTTGCTTCGGTGCTTGGTTGCAAGATTGAGGTTTCTATTACGCAAGACAGTTAATAATAAGTAGTGGATTTCTCCCTCCGGTCGAAATGACAAAGCTGTCATTCCGAACGTACGTGAGGAATCTTAAAGCTCAGAAATCAGCGCAACCAAATCCGGTTTGACCACAACCAGTATCACTACCGCAAACAAAACCAACACCGGGAATTCATTAAACCAGCGGTAAAACACATGGCCATGCTGATTGGCATCGTTTTTAAACGCTTTGACATATTTTCCGCAGTAATAATGGTAGTAAATCAGTATCAAAACCAATGCCAGTTTGGCATGTAGCCAGCTTCCAGAAAAACCGTAACCCAGCCACAGCCACACGCCGAACACCACGGTCAGCACCGCGCCGGGGGTCATGATGCCGTAATAGAGTTTGCGCTCCATGATTTTGAAGCGCTCCTTGCCGGGTTGATCCTCGCATTGGGCGTGATAGACAAACAGACGCGGCAGATAGAATAGCCCCGCGAACCAGGTGACCATGAAAATGATGTGCAGTGATTTTATCCAGAGCATGGCAGTGTGAATGGTTGGTGTTAAAGTTGGTATGATACTGGGCTTGTGATTTTAGTGCTATCCCCTGGAATCAGGTGGATCGTGAGCAGGGCTTTGTTTCAATTAAATAACGGGATGATTATGAATCAGCACTATCAAAATTTAATCCAGAAATTGGAAGAAATCACGCATTTAAGCGGTGTGATGAGTACGCTGGGGTGGGATCAGGAAGTGATGATGCCGCCGGGCGCCGGTGAGGCGCGTGCCAAGCAGATTGCGGCGCTGGCGGGTGTCATTCATGAACGCATGACTGATCCTGCACTGGGAGAGTGCCTGAACGAGCTAAAGGAAAAGGATTTTGATGCTTTGAGTGAGCTGGAGCGTTGCAATATTCGTGAAGCGCTGCATAGTTATGAGCTCGAAACCAAAGTATCGAAACGATTAGTGCAGGAGCTGGCGGAGTTAAGCTCGCGCGGGCAGGGCATTTGGGTGATGGCGCGCCAGGAGAATAAATTTTCTGATTTTGCGCCGGTGCTGAAACGTTTTCTGGAACTTAAGCAAGAATGGGCGCAGTGTGTGTCGCCGGATTTGAAGCCCTACGATGCAAACATTGATCTGTTTGAGCGCGGCACGACAATGGACATGATCACGCCGATATTCGAGCGCCTGAAGCAGGAATTGATACCGCTGATTCATGCCATTCAAGGGCATTCTTATCAACCGGATACTGCTTTTCTGCAGGGCAGGTTTGCGCTGGATAAGCAGGAAGCTTTAGCGCGCAAAATCAGCCAGGATATTGGTTTTAATTTTGAGCAGGGACGTATGGATGTGTCGGTGCACCCTTTTTGCGGCGGCAGTCATCCGACCGATGTGCGCATTACGACGCGCTACAAGGACAGTAATTTTGTCGAATCGCTGTATGCGGTAATCCATGAAACCGGTCATGCGCTCTACGAGCAAGGACGCCCGCATGAATTGGGGGATTTACCGGCTGCGGAATCCTTGACGATGGGAATCCATGAATCCCAGTCGTTATTCTGGGAACGCATGATCGCGCAGAGTAAGCCGTTTTGCCAGCATTATTTCGAGACGATCCGCGCGGCATTTCCGGATAACCTGAAATCTGCTACCGTCGATTCGTTTTATCGTGCGATTAATACGTGCAAGCCGGATTTTATCCGGGTAGAGGCGGATGAGGTGACTTATCCGTTGCATATTATTTTGCGTTATGAAATCGAGAAGGGGCTGTTTGATGGTTCGATGCAGGTTGATGATTTGCCGCACATCTGGAATGAGCTGATGCAGAAGTACCTGGGAATTCAACCGCCGAATGATAAATTGGGTGTTTGCAGGATTCACACTGGAGCGGCGGAGCGTTTGGGTATTTTCCTTCGTATACACTGGGTGCGATGTATGCGTGTCAGTTTTACCAAACGCTACTGAGCGAACAACCCGATACCGAGCGAAATATTGCTATAGGTAATTTTGCGCCGATTAAGAACTGGCTCAATGATAAGATCCACCGTCAAGGAAGGCTTTATTCGCCACAGGAACTTGTCAAGCGCGTTACCGGTGAAGCTTTGAATCCGGATTATTTCGTTGATTATCTTAAGCGAAAATACAGTGAAGTCTATAACCTGACGTAGAATCTGGCATTCTTATACTTGCCTGCGGCCCTGGTTGCTCTCTATCCATTTTTTTACGCGGTTGGCATCGCCAATCCGGGTATTTTTGCCCCAGGAGTTCAGCAGAACAATCACAACGGGTTGCCCTGAAATTTTGGCTTGCATCACCAAACAGCGGCCCGCATCACTGAGATAGCCGGTTTTAGAAACACCGATATCCCATCCTTGGTTGCGCACCAGACTATTGGAATTGACATACTGTAATTGAGCACGCTTATTGCCTGGCGATACGGAATGCTGTGAGGTCGTTGAAAACTCACGGATAGCGGCATAGTTATTTGAAGCGGAGACCAATTTTGCTAGGTCGCGTGCTGTCGCTACATTGTTGCTATTTAAACCGGTAGAGTCGACAAAACGACTGTTGGTCATTCCAATTTTCTTAGCCTTTAGATTCATGGCATGAACGAATGCTTTTGTGCCGCCGGGATATGTGCGAGCCAGCGCTGCAGCGGCACGATTCTCAGATGACATCAGCGCTAAGCGTAATAATTCATTGCGAGGATAGCTACTGCCTACGGGCAGTCGGGAAGATGAGTGTTTCAGCTTGTCGACATCAGCATTCGTGATCGTGATTTTTTCATTCGGGGACAAGCGCGCATCAAGCGTAACCATGGCGGTCATTAATTTGGTGATAGAAGCAATAGGCATTACCTTGTCTGCATTCTTATCATAAATCACGCGCGCATTTTGCGCATTGAAAACCAACGCAGCTTGCGATTTGATATCTAGGTTATTTTTCTGTGCTAAGGCGTTGCTGGTATAAAAAAATATGGCGCAAAATAAAAAAAATACTTGTTTCATTCTTTCTTCTCTCCAATTGACCGAAATTGTAAATCATTTTTAATCTACTTAAATATTTTCGTTATGAGCGAGGAGAGTATCAGTTAAGAGTATTTAATCTATGTGTGATTATTTTTAGTATTTAAAATAAATAATCTTAACTTGCCAGTATTTAATTTTATAAATTAAAAATAATTCAAAAGTAATAGATTGCATACCTGAATATTATTTGCTGAATAGTTTGCCACATTTTAGCGAGTATTTCTATCTAAACTTAGAATTAGTTCTTTATTTGCATAAAGTTAAAGAGTGTTTCTAATATGTGATATCAGGAAGCAATAAATAATCTATTGATAATAATATGTAATTTGTCTTCTTGTTACAGGTTGTGGCGATGCTGCGCAATGTATAGTCGCACAATTCAAAAATGAATTGCTATGCCGGGATGAGGAAGATGATGGCTATGTAGCAGTTAATTGTTGAATTTCCCAGTTATCTGATAACAAACGACTTTTTGGCCACTATAAAATAACATAACTTCATGATTAATAAGTAATCATGTAATTTTACAAATCATTTTCAACAATTAATTGTGACAGAGCCAAGATGATGCTATGAAAGATTTTTAACATTCTGAAGGCTAAAGCGTCATTAAGTTGATTGTTCAAAAAAATTGGAACAGGTGTTCTAGTTTTTGTGTGTATAACCCAAACTTTAAACCTATTTTTTAGATTAATACTTTGGACTCACAGCAGAATAATAGGTCAAGCCGATAGTCTCGAAATATTTACTTCTACTACTCAATTCATTGAAACCGACTTTGAGTGGAAGATGAAAATAATCTAACCTATCTTACTTGACCTATCAATCGACTTGCTTGTAATTATTATTTGCCAAAATTAGGTTGTTTAATCTTAGCTGGGCAAGTAACCATTTCACCGTCATGACGATCTCTAATTTTTTCGCCAGCTTTTTTACCGTCGCATGCCATTTGATTTAGAATGTCCTGTGCAGCCATTGGAGGCAGTTCAGATTCTTTGTTTCCACTAGCCATAGTGGCAGAAGAGCCCAGTAAAAAGACTAAACCAATTGCAGCGATAAGAAATTTATTCATTTTTAACTCCTGTATTAATATTATGAAGGAAGCCAATTCTACTATATCTGACTTTCCAACCATGAATTTATCACAATCATAATTGCCATGGCCATTTCTTTTTTAAATTTGTGATTTAATTGAAGCGAATTATTGCATTACTTACGACTGACCTGTCTAGTTTTGACAATACGACGAAATAAATTTTGAGCTTCTTTTATATTGATAGAAAACTAGATCAGCAGCGCTGCAGCAACACGCCGTCCTTCTTCAACCAGGATGTTATAAGTACGGCAGCAGGCTTTTGTATCCATCACTTCGATTCCAATTCCCATTTTGGTTATCTGGCTTAGAACGGATTGACTAGGAAATTTATGCGTAGTGCCTGTGCCGAGAATGATAATTTCTGGCTTATAGGGTGTCAGCATTTCAAAATGCCGAATTTCCAGTTGTGAAACTGACATTACCGGCCAGTCTTCGATCAAGCGATCGGGCATAACGATCAGGTTCTTTTCGTAACGAATCTGATTAATCGATATGTGTCCGTCCCCATAGCCGGTGAAAATATACTGATGAGCAAAACTTGCAGGATGTAATTTCAATGCTTTGTCCAGTTTATTCTGAATTAGATGCAGCAATTATGCAGTATTCATATCCAAATACAATCTGCATCATTCAAGTATTAATCGATAGGTGATTTTTATCGGCTAATTTTTGTTCTAAAAAATTAACCAAAGCACCGAATGTATCAAATGTTCTCGCACTAATTTCGTCATCTTTAATCGAGATGGAGAAATTCTTCTCTAAAGCCAGGATAATCGTAACGATTGCTACGGAATCAAGTTCAGGAATATTGCCGAGTAATAGGGTATCCGATTTCATCGCATTGAGACGTTCCCCCAATCCGAGTACGTCAGCCAGAATTCTTTTTATTTCAACGGTAAGGTCTATTTTGGTCACGGTGTAAAAAGATACTTGTTTTTTTGAGTATTGAAATGAATCTTAATTATAAGTCTGATTGCGGGTTAAGATCACATGTTTATGTAAGTGAGAGCAAATAGCATTCAACAGATAACAATGGAAGCACTTGGGCTAATACATTATGGTTGTATTTCAACAATTGAATTGGTGCGCGCAAGTCCGCTCATGATTCGTCCTGATTTATTGCGAACCTGAACAACTTGCCCCTCTGCCGCATCTGCTAACGCCTGGCCCTCCGATCGGATGCTGAATCCACGCCCTTGAACGACCAGATTCACTGTTTGACCCCGCAAGACTACGTAGGGTGCTCGTAGCATTTGTGGACGTAATGGTTGCCCAGCAGTAAGGTTGGTGGTAGCCACTTTGCCAATTACTTGTGCGACATCCGTGAATATGCCTTCCGGCATCTGTGTCAAATTAACATTCTGTGGTGCGATATCCTCATAGGCGATTGTCTGTCCAACTGCGACGGGTCGTGTGATATGTAATACATTTGTCATTACAATTATTTCAGTCTGTACATAGATGGTCCATGTTGCAACCTGGCTATCACAGCGGACCCCGATAGAAGTTTTTCCCCATAAACGCCCGCCAGTTGGGACAAACGGTTCCAGGTGCGGACACTGCGGTAAAGCAAGACGCCTGTCAATCTGGCCCACATTCACGATAACTTGCCCGGATAAAGTGGCTGTATTGTTGTATAAAAAATTCTCAATCGCGTTTTTAATCAAAGCAATATCTTGATGTTGCGCAATAGCTCTGTGCTTTGATGCAAATGCCGGAATAGAGAAAACAAGCATTAACAGACTGAGAATTAGCACTAAGCAACGTATCATAGATTTATTTTTAACCATTCATTTTTGCCGTTCTCGGCAATTATTGCCGCCTCACAGATATCTTAAACAACTGTAATAAAAGTCACGTTCGAAGATAGCGTCTATTTCAAGCCTTTATTGCGGGCTGATTTAGCTGCTCGAACATTTATTATAGTTGGCATGCTAAGTGCTTATAAGTGAATTGAAAGCAATTTAAATTAGGGTGTATAGAAAATGATTAGCAAACTTGATAAAGAATTAAATTTTCATCATCAAGCCTTAAGCTTACGAGCTGCCAGGCAAGAGTTACTTTCTAGCAATGTAGCCAATGCAGATACGCCTAATTTTAAAGCGAAGGATATCGATTTCGCCAGTGTACTACATGAAAAGCTTTCATTGACTACGAACCTGAATAAAGTGGGTTTAAATACGACATCCTCGATGCATATTAATTCCGCAGCACAGGGGGTTTTCGGGGACAACATATTATATCGTGTTCCTTTACAACCCAGTGCCGATGGAAACACCGTAGATATGGATATGGAACGTACGCGATTTGCTGACAATGCAATTAAGTACGATGCCAGTATCACATTTTTGAATAATGAATTTAGAAACTTAACAATGGCGATGCAGGAGAGATAATCATGTCATTATTTAACGTATTCGATATTTCAAGCTCAGCCATGTCAGCACAGTCCCAGCGTTTGAATGTTGTGGCTAGTAATCTCTCAAACGCTGACAGTGTAACTAGCTCAACTGGCGAACCTTATCGGGGACGTCAAGTGATTTTCAGTACATTACAGGCGGCTGCGAATGGCGCAAGCGGCGTTAAAGTTGCTGGGATCGTTCACGATCAATCTCCAATGAAACAGTTGTTCCAGCCTCAACATCCGCTAGCAGATAAAAAAGGTTATGTGACGATGCCTAACGTTAATGTCGTCGATGAGATGGTCAATATGATGTCGGCATCACGTTCGTATCAGAACAGTGTCGATATGATGAATACCACCAAATCACTATTACAAAAGACTCTAACCATTGGTCAATAAAGGGGTACAAGATGAATTCAGTCCAATCAACCAATTCTCAAACAGTTTCATCGATTACAACGACAGGGATCACTGCTAAAAAGGAGGCTGAGAATACCCAGGATCGATTCTTAAAGCTTCTGGTGACGCAAATGAAAAATCAAGATCCGCTGAAGCCACTTGATAATGCGGAGGTTACCAGTCAATTAGCACAGATTAGTACGGTATCCGGTATCGATAAATTGAATACAACGCTGAAACTTTTGTCTTCCGATTATGAGGATAGTCAATCCATTGAAGCAACGGCAATGATAGGGCGCGATGCTTTTGTTCCAGGAAGATCTATACAACTTGAGAAAAATGCTGCCATCGCCGGTATTGAATTGGCTCAACCAGTCGACGGGCTCAAAGTAACGATATCGGATAGCCATGGAGTAGCCATTCGCAATATTGATCTTAAAGCACACCCAGCAGGTATTAGCAAGATTGGATGGGATGGTGAAACAGATAGTGGTGCAAAGGCTGCAGACGGAGAATATACCTTTGAAGTGAGCGCGACACAGGGTGGAAAAGACATTAAAGTCAACACGCTTGCATTAGGTTCGGTGAATAGCATTTCCAACGGGGAGCAGGGTACGCTTCTTGATATGGGTAAATTGGGTTTGGTCAGTTTATCTGACATTAAGCAGGTATTTTGATTAGGAGATTATTATGAGTTTTCAGCAAGGTTTAAGTGGTCTAAGTGCTGCATCGACAAATCTGGATGTCATTGGGAATAATATTTCCAATGCAAATACCCCTGGGTATAAACAATCCCAGGCTCAATTTACCGACATATTTGCAAGTTCATTGGATGGCGCGGGTTCTTCCAAGACTCAGGTAGGTATTGGCTCAAGAGTATCAGCTGTTGCGCAAATCTTTAACCAAGGAAATATTTCACCGACCAATAATCCATTAGACATAGCAATAAACGGGCAGGGGTTCTTTCGTATGAGTGAAGGAGGAGTGGTCAGTTATAGCCGGAATGGGCAGTTCCGTCTTGATGGCAACGGGTTTCTTACCGACTCCAATGCGGCGAATCTTACTGGATATTTAGCAGATGCAAATGGAGATATCGTTGCCAGTCAACCGGCCAATTTGAAATTAAATACCACTGATATTCCACCTCAAGTCACATCAACTTTCACAATGGGTATGAATCTGAATTCAGGTGAGACTGTACCTACAGTGACTCCTTTTGATGCGAATAATCCAAAAAGCTATACAAGTACAACATCTGGAACGATTATCGATAGCTTGGGTAATGCACATCTTTTCTCTATTTTTTTTGAGAAAACAGCTGCAGCGGGTACATGGAATGCCTATGCAACCGTCGATGGCGAGGCATCAGCGACGGGCGTACCTATTGGCGTTACTCTGGACGGCGCTGCTTCAAAAGCATTAGTTTTTGATGATAATGGGGCATTGACTGCACCTATTGCACCTTTTAATGTGTCAGTCGATCTGGCAACCATTGATGCGAGCCTTAGCGCAGCTTCTCCCTTAGTTTTTTCTTTGGATTTGACAACAGCCACACAATTTGGATCTAAGTTTGGCGTGAATGCAATTTCCCAGGATGGATACACCTCTGGTCGGCTGGCTGGGTTCACAACATCCCCTGATGGCTTAATTCAAGGAAGTTATAGTAATGGGCAAACGAGATCGCTGGGACAAATTGTTTTGGCTAATTTTGTCAATCCACAAGGTTTAAATCCTGTTGGTAATGGACGGTGGATAGAAACACCCAGCTCAGGTCAACCCTTGGTGGGCCCCCCAAAAACGGGGACACTTGGCGCACTTCAAGCCTCTGCGGTCGAAGATGCTAATGTGGATTTAACGAGTGAATTGGTGAAAATGATTACTGCACAGCGCATGTATCAAGCGAATGCCAAATCAATTGAAACTCAAGATGCTGTTTTACAAACATTGGTTAATCTTTAATTTTCTCACCATAACTGAGTAAAAACTCATGGATAGACTGATCTACACATCGATGACTGGAGCAAATCATACGCTGAATCAACAGGCTACGGTTGCTCAAAACCTTGCTAATGCTGCAACAACAGGCTACCGGGCTGAGAACAATGCATTTCGCGCTGTGCCGATATTCGGCGACGGATTGCCGACACGTGCTTTTGTAGTTGATTCAACAATTCATGCGGATTTTACACCTGGCGCATTGCAAACAACTGGTCGTGATCTGGATGTTGCAATTAAAGGTTCTGGATGGATTGCAGTGCAATTGGATAGTGGTGAAGAAGCCTATACACGCAATGGCAACTTGCAAGTTAGTCCCAATGGTATTTTGCTGACGCATAATGGACTTAAAGTCAAAGGCGACACAGGTACCATCACGATTCCCCCGGAAACTCGAATCACAATCGGGGTTGACGGAACCGTATCATCTGTGCCGATTAATCCTCAACCCAATACTGTAGCTTTAGTAGGTCGAATTAAGCTTGTTGATCCACCGCAAGACAAGCTCGTAAAGGGTACGGATGGCTTATTTCGTCTTAAAGAGGGTGGTGAAGCACAAGTCGATGCCAGAGTCAAACTTGTAGAAGGCACATTGGAAGGTAGTAATGTGAATGTTGTACATGAGATGGTTAGCATGATAGCGCTTGCCCGTCAATTTGATATGCAAATGAAAATGCTTGAGAACGCGCAAAAAAATGCACAACAGGCCAGTCAAATAATGGTTGTAAGAGTTTAAACAAAAAATAAATTTAAGAGGGTAATGATTATGGTTCGCTCCTTGTGGATTGCTAAAACTGGTCTTGATGCGCAACAAACCAAAATGGATGTCATCGCAAATAATTTGGCAAATGTTAGTACGAATGGATTTAAGCGTGCTCGTGCAGTTTTTGAGGATTTGCTGTATCAAACAGTGCGCCAACCCGGGGCGCAATCTTCTCAGCAAACTCAATTGCCTTCAGGTCTACAAATAGGTACAGGCGTTAAGCCGGTCGCGACAGAAAGTATTTTTACCCAAGGGGGACTTCAACAGACGGATAATCAACGAGATGTTGCAATACGGGGAATAGGTTTTTTTCAGGTTTTATTACCTGATGGTACAACAGCTTATACGCGTGATGGAGCATTCCAATCCGATATCAATGGGCAGTTGGTGACATCCAGTGGATATGCGGTTCAACCCGCAATTACTGTGCCACCGAATGCGCTCGGCATCACAATAGCGCGTGACGGTACGGTATCAGCGACAGTACCCGGTTCTGTTGCAGCGATTCAAGTTGGTAATATCCAGTTAGCCGGCTTTATTAATCCAGCAGGGCTGCAGAAGATGGGTGAGAATCTGTACATGGAATCTGCATCGAGTGGAACACCCAATCAAAATGCGCCTGGTACCAATGGGTTAGGCTTGTTGGAGCAGAGTTTTGTTGAGACGTCGAATGTGAATGTCGTGGAAGAATTGGTTAGCATGATTCAAACCCAGCGTGCGTATGAGATGAATTCCAAGTCTATTGAAACTTCAGATCAAATGTTGCAGAAATTGGCGCAATTATAATTGAATGGGCTTTCTGGAGTAATGTGATGGTTAATAACAATCTGAAAATAAAAAATCAATTCTTGTATACGTACATATTGATTTTCATTCTGCTTGTATCAGGTTGTGCGATGACACCGGCAACATCTACCCATCAGCCCAATACCTTTCGCTCTCCAAAACATGCAGCAGTAGCGACTCACCCCAATGGCGCTATCTTTCAGACTATTCATAGCACAACGGGCGGGGTTCGATATACGCCATTATTTGAAGATCGAAGAGCGCGGAGTGTCGGCGATACTCTCATCGTGAATTTGAATGAAACAACCAATGCCAGCAAGAGTTCTGGGAGTAATGTGGATCGCTCTGGAAGCATTGATTTCTCGGTGCCGAGTCTTTTAGGAGTTCCTTTAAGCCTTTTAAAGAAACATGCCACAGTGGAAGCCACCTCTAACAACAAGTTTGATGGTGGTGGCGAAAGCTCAAGTAAAAATAATTTTAGAGGTACGATAACGGTAACGGTCATAGAAGCATTACCGAATGGGAATCTCGTTGTCAGTGGCGAGAAACAAATTGGTATTAATCAGGGGCAAGAGTTTATTAGACTCTCCGGTGTTGTGAATCCAGTTCATATCATGGCGAACACTATTTCTTCAACGCAAGTTGCGGATGCGCGTGTTGAATATCGAGCCAATGGTTATTTGGATGAGGCGCAAACAATGGGGTGGCTGTCACGATTCTTTCTGTCGGTTACACCTTTTTAAATAATCCGATACTTAGAACATGCTTATCCTTGAAATAAATACATAATATTATGAAAATAAAAGACATATTTATTCACTCTTTTCTTGCGATAGGATTATTTTTGCCAGGAATTAGTGCGGCCGATCGCATCAAGGATCTGGCATCGATTCAGGGGGTGCGCAACAATCAATTGATAGGGTATGGATTGGTTGTGGGCTTGGATGGCAGCGGTGATATGACAACCCAAACGCCATTTACCGTACAAAGTATCATCAATATGCTCGGTCAATTGGGTGTTAACTTGCCGCCTGGTACCAATTTACAATTACGTAATGTTGCCGCTGTGATGGTGACAGCGACGTTACCCGCGTTTGCTAAACCGGGTCAGCAAATTGATATCACAGTATCTTCTATGGGAAATGCGAAAAGTCTACGTGGCGGAACTCTCCTGATGACACCCCTTAAGGGGGCTGACAATCAAGTTTATGCAATGGCGCAAGGAAATGTTTTGGTTGGCGGTGTTGGGGCCGGGAATGCAGGCACTAGTGTGCAGATTAATCATCTTAGTGCCGGACGTATTTCTGGCGGAGCTATAGTGGAGCGGGAGATATCAACAACAGTTGGGCAAGGTGATTTTATTAACCTGGAGTTGAATTCTACGGATTTTACAACGGTTAATCGTATTGTTGAGGCCATCAATGGGCTTCACCCTTCAACTGCATCTGCTATTGATGGCCGAATGGTGCAGATAAGAGCGCCCACTGATAATAGTCAGCGCATTATGTTTATTTCTCAGATTGAAAGTCTGGATATAACACCTGCAAAAGCGTCTGCAAAAGTTATTGTAAATTCACGTACCGGCTCGGTAGTGATGAATCAAGGAGTAACTCTTGAAACGAGTGCAATTGCACATGGTAATTTATCAATAATTATCAATACAGAACCTGTAATCAGTCAGCCAGGACCATTTGCACAACGTGGTGAAACAGTGGTGGCACAAAGATCACAGGTTGAAATACGTACTGACGAGGGGAATTTAATGCTATTACCGAGTGGCGCGGATCTTGGAGAAGTTGTCAAGGCTTTGACAGCGATTGGTGCGACAACACAGGATTTAGTGTCCATCTTACAGGCGTTAAAAGCAGCGGGCGCGTTGCGTGCCGAGTTGGAAATTATTTAATTACTGGATTAAAACATATGGTTATCTCACCGGATATTTCTAGTAAGCTCGCAGTTGATGCCAAGAGCATTGATGATCTGCATTTAATGGCCAAGCAGAATCCAGATGAAGCTTTGAAAAAAGCAGCACAACAGTTTGAAGCATTGTTTATGAACATGTTGCTAAAAAGTATGCGTGAGGCAACGCCGAAAGATGGGCTGTTTGATAGTCAGCAAACACAGTTCTTTACACAGATGTATGATCAACAATTATCACAACACTTATCTACCAAAGGAATTGGGATAGCCGACATAATGGTGCAGCAATTGACTCGCGCTAATAATGCAATTGAATCAAAAACTTCAATAAGTAATACAGATGCTATTATGTCAGCGATTAATTCCAGTAATCAACGGGCTGTGGTTAAAGATGGTCATCCCAATGATAAATCGGAACAGTTATGGCTGAGTGCGCTGAATTCATCGAATGCAGCGATGCCAACTGGGAAAATGAATTCATCTGCTGACGTATTTCTCGTGCCAATCCCGCTGGAGGCACAACTAAAGAAATTATCCAATCATTCAACGGATTTTATCGAAAAACTTTTGTCGCATGCACAGATAGCTTCACAGTCAACCGGCATTCCGCCGCATTTCATGCTGGCACAAGCTACGCTGGAAAACAACTGGAATAGACATGAGATTCGTCATGCAGATGATAGTCCGAGCTACAATCTTTTCGGGATCAAAGCCGGTGCAAATTGGAAAGGAGATGTTGTGGAAAAAGTGACTACCGAATACGTCAACGGCTCACCCCAGAAAATGGTTGAAAAGTTCCGTTCTTATAGCTCATATGCAGAGGGATTTAGTGACTATGCCAATTTGCTATTAGATAACCCACGCTATGCAAAAGTATTGAAGTCCACTGACGCTGCTTCATTTGCAAATGGTTTGCAACGTGCGGGATATGCAACTGATCCATTGTATGCCGAGAAGTTGATTCGAATACTTAATAGTGAAACATTGCAGAATCGCGAATTTATTTGATGAATAAAAGTTTTGTTAATTCTTTTATCATTTTACCGTTACAACTCTTATATGTTTTTGGATATTTAGAATTGGATATTAATTATGGGAAATAGTATTCTTGACATTGGTATTACAGGCTTATTAACTGCGCAAAGACAGTTGTTAACTACCGGCCATAATATCAGCAATGCGGATACCCCTGGTTATAAGCGTCAGCAGGTTGTACTGAGCACCAATATACCGCAATCTTCTGGGGCTGGATTTGTTGGACGTGGTGTTCACTCAACGACAGTTCAGCGCATATACAATCAATTTGTTGTGAGTCAATCATTACAGATTCAGACACAAAGCCAAGCGATGGATAGCTATTTTTCTCAAATAAAACAGTTAGATAATATGCTTGGCGATTCTTCGTCTGGACTCTCTCCAGCAATCCAGAATTTTTTTAGTGCTGTGCAAGATGTAGCAACAAATCCATCAGTAATCCCATCACGCCAGGCTATGATAAGTAACGGTGAAGCCCTTGTGGCGCGTTTCCAAAGTATGGATCAGCGTATGGCACAAATCAGAGAAGACGTAAATACTCAAATTACCAGCACGGTAGTTGATATAAATTCTTTAGCAAGTCAAATAGCCGATATCAATCATCAGATCTTAGTGGCTGAAGGTGCGGCTGGCGGGCAGCCTGCCAATGATATGCAGGATCAGCGAGATGAATTGATTAGTCAATTAAATAAATTAGTAAATACCGATACGGTGCGACAAAGTGATGGCTCGGTAAATGTATACGTGGGTAGCGGACAAGCGCTGGTAGTTGGAACTCAAACGCTCTCATTTAAAGCAATCGTATCACCAGATAATCCAGATAATTTAACAATCGGATTAGTTATTGGAAGTAATACGGTTCAGCTTCCAGAAAATCAGATTACAGGGGGAATGTTAAACGGTGTTCTGTCATTTCGTAGTATTACATTGGATAGTGCGCAGAATGCGTTAGGAAGAATTGCTATTACATTAGCCCAAACTCTCAATGCGCAACATCAGTCAGGTATGGATCTTAATGGTGATATGGGAGGTGATTTCTTTACGCTACCCTCACCCAAAATAATTTCAGCATTAAGCAATAACCCGGCATCGAGTATTACTGCAGGTATAAGTGATTACAGTGCTTTAACAACAAGCGATTATCAGTTCTCTTATGACGGAACAAACTATATTCTGACTAGATCATCTGATAATACCTCAGTAAGTACTGCAGTTGCGCCAACAGGAGTTTCTCCGCTTACCCTGGATGGTGTATCTGTCACCGGAGCAACTATTCTTACTAATGAGAGATTCCGAATTCAACCAACCATAAATGGTGCAAAGGATTTGGCGGTAAATATTTCCGACACAACAAAAATTGCTGCGGCTGGGCCTAATCGTACCGATGCAGCATTAACAAATACCGGTACAGGAAAAATTAGCGCTGGAACTGTCAATCCATTGCCACTAAACTCAAATCTTCAGCAGCCGTTAACGATAACATTTCATACACCGTATGATGGCCAATATGATGTGGCTGGCATTGGCACTGGGTTGCCGGCAACTAACCAGGCATATACCGCAGGGTCTGATATTAGTTTTAATGGCTATACTTTCCAAATTAGTGGTAGTCCTGCCGCAGGCGATATCTTCACAATTGCGCCTAACCATAATGGTTCGGCTGATAATCGGAATGCATTGTTGATGGGTGTGCTGCAAACCAAAAATACTTTGGCAAATGGCACAGCGTCATACCAATCTGCCTACGGACAGCTCGTAAGCCAAGTTGGTAATAAAACTAGAGAGTTGGAAGTAACCAGTAAAGCGCAAGCTACTTTACTGAAACAAACTGAAAACACCATGCAATCAGTATCGGGTGTTAATCTGGATGAAGAAGCTGCTAATTTAATGCGCTTCCAGCAAGCATATCAGGCTTCAAGCAAAGTCATCGAAATGAGTAATACACTGTTTGATTCAATTCTTCGTATTGGTTAAAAATATATCTAGTCTAAAGGCAATATTATGCGTGTCAGTACAAATACAATTTATGAAACCGGAACTAATTTAATGCTGCAACAGCAGGAATCATTAGTTAGAACGCAACAACAACTTTCTACCGGTAGGCGCATCCTAGCCCCTTCAGATGATCCTATTGCTGCAGCGCAAGCATTAAATGTTACACAATCAGAATCATTGAACAAGCAATATGCGGTTAATCGCGCCAGCGCAAATTCTTCGTTGGGATTGGAAGAAAATATATTAAAGCAAGTCACTTCGCTTCTTCAAGATGTTCATGGCACAACAGTCTATGGCGGGAATTCGACACTGACAGATGCTGATAGAAAGATTCTAGCGACGGAATTGCGCAGTAAGTTGGATTCATTAGTTGGCTTGGCTAATACAACGGATGAGAATGGACAATTTTTATTTTCAGGTTATCAAGCAAGTACAAAACCTTTTGTTCAAACTGGACTAAATGTGCAATATTCGGGAGATCAAGGGCAAAGATTGAATCAAGTAGGGCCGGCACGCCAGCTTGCTATCAGTGACTCTGGGACGGATATTTTTGAACGTATAAAGAATGGTAACGGTGTTTTCGCAACCGCAGCGAATTCCCTAAACTTAGGGACAGGTGTAATTGATGGCGGATCGGTGATTACTCCGGCGAGCCTAACCGGGGCTAATTACGATATAAATTTCAATGTTGCTGCTGGTTTGACGACTTATGATATTGTCAATACAACAACAGGATTACCAGTTTCTTCAGCCAATCCCTACGTAGGTAACAGTACAATCAGTTTTGATGGAATACAGGTGAGTATTAAAGGTAATCCGCAGAATGGGGATAAATTTACAGTTTCTCCCAGTAGCAATCAAAGTATTTTCAAAACCGTGAGCGATCTAATTACAGCACTTGAAACACCATCCAGTGGGCAGCCCGGGGGTACTCGACTTGCGAATAGTCTAAGCACAGCGCTACAAAGTATTAATAATAGCTTAGAGCATGTGCTTACAAAACAATCCTCTATTGGGGCTCGGATGAATGAAATCGATACCTTGGAAAGTGTCGGTAGTGATCAAGATATTCAATTTAAGCAATTACTATCACAATTACAAGATGTTGATTTTGCTAAAGCAACATCAGATTTCCAAAGACAACAGCTGTATCTTCAAGCCGCACAGCAATCCTATATTAAAATTTCCGGGTTATCCTTGTTTAATTATATTTAACGTGAAAGAAACCACTAAACAGGCGCAAGTAATCCTGGCCAGCTAAGACCATATAACAATTGGCGCAAATTAGGCTTGCGCTGTTTTGATAAAGCCGTGTTGAATCAGCGTTTTGATCCAACGTGCAGCATTACGCTGAACTGAAAGTTTCTCATAGTCAGTGGCGCTGTCCCGGTAATGTTGGCGCCGCTTGAACATGAAGAAGATGGTGCGTAATATTTTGTGTCCCAGTGCCAATGGAGCGCTTGTATCCACGGCGCACGATGAGTGAGCTGAACTTTGCTTTAAAAGCAGAAGTGGTTCGGCTGGCAGCGTGAGCAAATTCACATAGAAGACGACGAACATAAGCGTTGCCTTTGCGTGTCCGCCTGGATTTATGCTTACCTGCTGATTCGTTATTGCCTGGACAGATACCAACCCATGAACACAGGCGATCCGCGCTGCCAAAGGCATCCATATTGTTGCCGATTTCTACCAGCAGCATGGCCGCGCCGATGAGATCGACACCGGGCAGGGTTTGCAGTAACACCAGCCAGTTGTGTTCGCTTTCCAGTCCGGCAAGCAAGCGTTGGTCAAACCGAGCGATGCGTTGTTCGATTTCCTCGATATGCGCATCAATTCATTGAGCACGAAGCGGTGGCTTTCGGTTAATTCTCCCTGCAAGGCATCGAACAATTCTTCACGGCTGGCTTTGAGCCGTCGTGATGCGAATTTCAAAACCTCCTGGGGCATTTTGTTTGCGATAAGCGCCTTGATCATGGCGCGGGCCGATTGTCCATGAACATCGCTGACCACGACACCCAGGCGTATGCCGCCATCGGCGAGAATCTTGTGTAAACGATTCTTTTCAGATGCAAGCTGTCCGGTCAGCTTTTGCCGCTGCCGGGCAATCAAACGCAATTCGCGCATTTTTGCGGGCGGAATAAACGATGCACGCAGCAATCCGGCACGCGACAACGTTGCCAGCCATTGTGCATCGTTGATATCTGTTTTGCGTCCGGGAACATTTTGACATGCCGGGCGTTCACGACTTTTGCACGAATGCCTGCCGCTTCCAATGCCGCGTAAGGACTTTTCCAGTAGATGCCGGTGCTTTCCATCACAACTTCGTCAGGCTGCAATTGAACCACCCACTGCGCCAGCGCGCGTCGGTCTTTCTTGAATGTACCAAATTGACGCTGCTCAATTCGTATCAAACCGTCGCATTCTTCGATCAGTGCGCAGGCCGTAATCTGTGCTTGATGCACATCGAGTCCAATAACACGTTTGTAAAGCGCGACCAATTCCATAATTCCTCCATTCAATTTATACTCGTGAATGGAAGGCGGCGGATGCCGGAACTGAAAATGCCTGAAGGCAATTATCTGCCTTCGGCCTGTTTAACGTGCGCTCTCTATGGAAGCAATCCGGGGTTCGAGTCAGTTCGGCGGGTCACGTTAGAGTGCGGGATCAAGTCACCAAAAAATCTGTGCGACCTCTCCCGCCACCTCCCACCTCAAAGTTTCTTTCATGATCAGGGGTGGCGTCTACTGCAATGTGCGTTAGAGATACTCAATTTCTTTCTTACGCTATTTTTTACGCTGATAGTTTATGCCTTGATATCCAATATCGTGACGAATCTGATAGTCATCAAAGTGAATTTTTTCAATGAGCTTATAGGCATTCTGCTGCGCGATTTTAACGTTTTCACCTAATGCGGTTACGCATACAACACGACCTCCAGCTGTCATAATTTCTTTTTCATCTTTCTCACTTACGCGTGTTCCGGCATGAAAAATATGAAAACTGTCGGTGTTTTCTTGGTCAATGATAAGATCCTGTAGGCCTTCGATTACGTCATTCTTTCTCGGGTTCTCCGGATAACCATGCGCTGCCATCACAACACCCAAAGCAGCGCGCCGGTCCCATTCTGCATCAACTTTATCCAATGTTCCATTGACAGCATGCTCTATTAACGTCAGCAGGTCACTTTTTAACCGTAACATGATGGGTTGAGTTTCTGGATCTCCCAGTCGGCAATTAAATTCAAGTACTTTTGCTTGATCTTCTGCAGTGATCATTAATCCGGCATATAGAAAGCCGGTATAGTGGATGCCTTCTGCTTTTAATCCATTGATTGCCGGATAGACGATATTGCGCATGATTTGCGCATGTAGGCTGGGTGATATAAAAGGTGTTGGCGAATATGCGCCCATTCCGCCAGTATTGGGACCCAAGTCTCCATCAAATAGGCGTTTATGATCCTGACTAGTAGCCAAAGGCAGAATATGGCATCCATCGGTCATAACAATAAAACTGACCTCTGTGCCGCGCAGGAATTCCTCAATAATAATTTCATAGCCCGCACTGCCAAAATTCTTTTCTACCAGTATGTCGTTGACGGCAGAATGTGCTTGTTCATTGGTTTGAGCAACTACAACACCCTTTCCCGCAGCGAGCCCATCAGCTTTAATTACCAGAGGAGCAGATTTTTGATTGATATACTCATGTGCTAGTACAGGGTCTTGGAATCTTGCATAGCTTGCTGTCGGTATATGGTGCCGTTGCATGAATTCCTTGGCAAAGATCTTAGAAGTTTCGAGTCGAGCTGCTTGCTGGACTGGCCCAAATATTTTCAGGCCAGCAGCTTGGAAGGCGTCAACGATACCTTCAGCCAGTGAGGTTTCTGGACCTACTATCGTTATCGCAATGTGCTCTTTTTTTGCAAATTCAATTAATTCAGGAATGGATGAGATCGAAATATTTTCAAGTCCACGCTCTAAGGCAGTACCCGCATTACCCGGCGCCACAAATACTTTTTGGACTCGAGGTGATAGACTCAGTTTCCATGCCAATGCATGCTCTCTGCCGCCACCGCCAATAACCAGTAACTTCATGATATTGTGAGATTCTCTAATGTCTGAAATGACGAATGCCGGTGAACACCATTGAAACACCCTGCTCATCAGCAGCAGCAATAACTTCGTTGTCACGGATACTGCCACCGGGCTGAATTATTGCCGTTGCGCCAGCTTGCACCACAACATCTAAACCATCCCGGAAGGGGAAAAATGCATCCGATGCAACCACAGATTCTGCAAGTGTGAGGCCTGCTTGCTGCGCTTTTATAGAAGCGATACGTGCACTATCAACGCGGCTCATTTGACCAGCGCCGATACCAGCGGTTTGACCATTGCGGCAAAATACAATGGCGTTAGATTTAACAAATTTTGCAACGCGCCATGCAAAAAGTAAGTCTTCGAATTGTTGCGGTGTGGGTATTACTTTGGTGACTATTTTAAGATCCGCGCCTGTAATATTCAGAATGTCGGGTGTTTGTACAAGAATACCACCGCCGACTCGTTTTAAATCATAGCGATGATGTCCATTTTGTAATGGCAGAATCAATACGCGGATGTTATTTTTTTGCAAGAGAAGCTGTCGGGCTTCCTGTGTTATTTCCGGTGCAATAATGACTTCGACAAATTGTTTTAGAACAGCTTCAGCAGTGTCTGTATCGATGATTCGGTTAAATGCAAGGATGCCGCCAAAAGCAGAGATTGGATCGGTTGCGAATGCAAGCTGGTAGGCACGCAGCGTTGTTTCAGCAATGGCTATGCCACAAGGATTGGCGTGTTTAACAATCACACAGGCTGGTCTGTCAAAAGTTTTGACACATTCCCAGGCCGCATCGGTATCAGCGATGTTGTTGTAGGATAATTCTTTTCCTTGCAGTTGCTGATAATTCGCTAAGCTACCTGGAGTGATGGTTTCATCCCGATAGAAAGCAGCTTTCTGATGCGGATTTTCGCCATAACGTAAATGCTGTGCAAGTTTAAAATTCAGATTGAGGAAATCCGGGAAATCTTTATGATGATAATCGGTATCCAATGCAGTTAGGTAGTTACTGATGGCGCTGTCATAAGCAGCTGTATGCGTGAAAGCTTTTTTGCTAACATAAAACGGGTAGCCAAACTAATAGATCCAGAATTCGCTGCTAATTCTTCACAGACCAGTGAATAGTCGTGAGGATCTGTGACGACAGTTGCTTTTTGGTAATTTTTCGCTGTTGCGCGGACCATGGTAGGGCCGCCAATATCAATATTTTCAATAGCATCGTCCAGACTGCAATTTTGTTTTGCGATCGTTTGTCTGAAAGGATACAGATTGACGATGACTAGTTCTATATTCGGAATAGATGCTTTATTAAGTGCATCCTGGTGATCTGATAAATCATTACGTGCGAGTATGCCGGCATGAATTTTCGGGTGTAGTGTTTTGACCCGGCCATCGAGCATTTCTGGAAAACCAGTGTAGTCGCTGACTTCAATGACACTTATTCCAGCTCCAAATAATAATTTGGCAGTGCCACCTGTTGACAGGATAGTTATATCGTATTGAATCAGTTTTTTTGCTAAATCGATAATCCCGGTTTTATCAGAGACACTGATGAGTGCATATTTAATAGTCATTTAATTTGGAATTGTTTCATTTTTTGGCGTAGCGTATTTCGATTTATTCCAAGTAGCTCCGCTGCTTGGGTTTGATTACCTTTGGTATGTTGTATGGCAATTTCAATCAGGGGTTTCTCAACGCTCTGAATTACCATGCTATATAGATTCCCTGGTTTTTCTCCATCCAGGTCTTTGAGATAGCCGCCGATAGCCTTGCGTATACAGGATGCAATTTCATTCTCCTTGATAGCATTCATAAACTAACTGTTCCCTTCTTTGATATAACTCAATCTTTGACCTTCTTCAGCTAATTTTGAGAAAAACTTATTGGTCTCTATAATTTGCTGATCACTGGTTTGTAATTGATTCATTGACTGACGAAAGCCAGCAGAGCCAACGAGTCCTTTGGTGTACCAAGATATGTGTTTGCGTGCAATGCGGACACCCGAATATTCGCCATAGAAATCATATAAATCATGCAGATGATTAATGAGAACTCGATGTATTTCTGCTACTTCGGGTGGTTGCAAGTGTTGATCAGTTGCAAGATAATGATTTATTTCTCGAAATATCCATGGCCTGCCTTGTGCGGCGCGACCTATCATAACTGCATCGGCTTTTGTATAGGCAAGAATAAATTTTGCTTTTTCGGGAGTAGTAATATCACCATTCGCAATGATTGGGATCTTGGCGGCGGCTTTAACAGCCGCGATCGTGTCATATTCGGCAGTGCCGGTATATGCACAAGCTCTTGTGCGGCCATGAATAGCGAGTGCTTGAATGCCTGAGTTTTCAGCAATATGTGCTATGGCTAATGCATTCTTATGTTGTTTGTCCCAGCCGGTACGAATCTTAAGTGTGACAGGTATATCTACAGCCTTTACTACTGCATCAAGAATTCTTTCCACTAACTTCTCATCTTGAAGTAATGCAGATCCGGCCATTACATTACATATTTTCTTTGCTGGACAACCCATGTTTATGTCAATAATCTGAGCACCATTTTCAACATTGGGTATCATCCGGCAAGTGCGTACTTTGGGTTTAACCCCCCCCCCCCCCCCCCTTTTTTTTTTTTTTTTTTTCCCTTCCTTTTTTCTTCCTCCTTTCCCCCCCAGCACCGGCAATCTGAACTGAGATGGGGGAAACCTCACCTTCATGATTCGCTCGCCGTAGTGTTTTTTGGGAGCCCCATAGCAATGAATTACTCGACACCATTTCAGAGACAGCCATACCGGCACCCATAATTTTGCATAACTGTCTAAACGGACGATCGGTAACACCCGCCATCGGAGCAACAATCAGTTTGTTTTTTAGAATGTGTGTGCCAATCTGCATGTAAACGGTGTCTATAGGCTGGTGGTTATTGATAATCAAAATATTGTTGCTGAGTAACGATCATCTGGACACTCGGTGGCGATCCTGATAATTGGAGCGAGTGATTACATAATTTTCACATTCTATTGAATCTAATTATAGCTTTTGTCAGACCGATAGTGGAGGTATGATTGAAAATTATCCTCTGGCCCCAAATATCATTCGACGGGCAACAAATCTTTTGAGGGGCGGAATACAGTTCAATGTACTTAATCCGGCTCCACAAGCGTGTTTGAGTATTTTATTTTCATTAGAAAAAAGCTTGATCAATGAGTCTGTAAATAGCCTGCCGGCATTACTATCAATGCGCCTTCTTTGACGATACCTGGATAACATAGTTGGCGTGCCAATTTCCAGCGCCGTGTTTTGTGTGCTGATAATCTCACAAGCCAATTCATAGGCGTCTCTTAAGCCCAAATTAAACCCTTGTCCTGCGACGGGATGTAATGTTTGGGCCGCATTACCAATTAGTGCAACTCTTTGAGTTGTGGCTGGTGCTGCGTATTTAAGTGCCAATGGGAATGCAGATCTTTTTCCTGTTTTAATGAATTTTCCAAGCCTATTGCCAAAATGCTGATGTAGTCGAATCAGAAAATCCACGTCATCCAGCGCGGTAATTTCTTTCATTGCCTCGGGGCTTACAGTCCACACTAAAGCGAAGTCATCACCGTTTGGAAGCAATGCAACCGGCCCGTCAATTGTAAAGCGTTCGTAAGCTATACCTGTTTGCTTTTTTTCAGCTTGAACATTTGCAACAATGGCCCATTGCTGATAATCATATGTTTGATAGGTAATATTAGGTATTTGCTTGGCCAACTGGCCGCCATCGGCGAGAACAAGTAGCTTAGCTGAAACCTTTTCTTTTTTACCCTGGTAGTCGAAATAGACATAACCCAAATTGTCATCGGTATCGAGTTGAGTGACAATTGCACCAGCAATGTAGTCCGATTTTCTTTCGGTTAATTTCTTGTGCATGGAGCAAAAAAGGTCGTGATAATTCACTACATATCCTAATGCTGGAACACCTGCGTCATCCGGTGTTAAAACAGTTTGGCCGAAACTGCCGCGGTTGGAAATATGGATAGTAGTAATTGGAGTATTCTGTGTCAGTTCGCTCCATACCCCTAAGCGATGCAATATCAGGCGACTTCCATGTGATAATGCCAATGGACGAGGGTCTTCGTCTTTTTCGGGTAAACCACGTGCTTCGAGTAGTAAATTTGAAACACCGGTATCGCGCAGAGCAAGTGCCAGAGCCATGCCTACCGGGCCACCGCCAATGATAACGATGTCATGATGATCAGTGGTCATTTTATTTATGCTTTAAATTGTTTCGGAATATAAACTTTATTCTATAAACCAGATAAGATGCAAAATTCAATAATTTCGATTGCTATAAATTACATTCTGTATTCAAGAATAGCATACTGCATCTACTCATGGAATTCGGGAAACTAGACGCCTGAGTATATTACGCTGATCGAAAAATCGCGTCATTGTATAATTCTGTTTCTAATCGATGGTTACTGATGCGAAAAGTTTATTTGCAATGTTGTACAAATGATGATTTTGGAATTTTCTGTGTGGATATGTTGATGGAAAGGAGTTTTGCATGACAGGATTATTAGAAAATAAAACGACAGGATGGATGGTGTGCTTATTGATCTTTGTTTCTACCAATGTCTGGTCGGTGAATCTTGATACTGAACTGATGGGTGCAGCAAGCAAAGGTAATTTTTCATTAGTAAAGAAAATACTGGATACGCAACAAATCGGACAAGAGGAGTTGAATGCGGCTTTTCTGGCTGCGATTAAGAAAGGAAATGTTGCGATTGTTGAGCGCTTCTTACAAGCAGGAGTAGATCAAAATTTAAGAGCAGAGAATGGTTATACGCCATTGATGCAGACTGCTCGCGATGGACGAGAACAGGTTGTCGAAGTTCTGCTAACAGCCGGGGCTGATGTCAATGCTGTTTCGGAAGAAAATGATACCGCTTTGATATTGGCCGCTGAAAAAGACAGAAGAAAAGTGATCGCCTTATTGTTAGCTGCTCAAGCCGATGTCAATGCAAAAAGAACTAATGGCATGACGGCACTTTTACTGGCAGCACAAGAAGGTCATCAACAAACTATTCAAGTCTTGATCAAGGCGAATGCCGAAGTCAATTATCAGTTGGAGAATGGCGCGACAGCATTAATGCTGGCTGTGCAGAATGGTCATCTGGGGGCAGCCCATTCGTTGATAGCGGCAAATGCCAATGTCAATGTTAAAGCAAGCAATGGCGTAACTCCGCTAATGCTGGCTGAGCGTTATCGCTATCGGGAAATTATTGAATTGTTAAAGAAATCCGGTGCCAAATAGCAAACATTAATACACAACTTCTAATCAAGTTGTTATAGTGCTCCGGCTTGATATTGTTAAACTAAGGAAATAAAGGAAATTATAAATGAAACTTTTAGCTGTTCTATTACTAGCTGCTACAGCTTTATTACTTACTGGCTGCGGTGAAGAATCAAAAAGTGATAAATCAGAAATCAGCACATCACCAATACCTACGAATGAAGTAACCAAGCTGGGTGAGATTCCATCGTTCATAGGCGAAGGGTTGACCAATGAAGAAAAGGCAGAGCTAAAAGAACAAATTTTGCCTGCGGGAGTAGGCGATGTTAAAACGGCCGAAGAAAAATTTAAAGCTTTAATGGAAGATGCTAAAGCGGGAAATCCTGCTGCTCAGAATGGTCTGGGTGTTATGTATTATACCGGTGAGGCAGTTTCAAAGAGTCCGTCTGGCCAATTGTTGGATAATGACCCTGAAGTGGCAGCCGGGTGGTTCTTTCGTGCGGCAGAGCAAGGTTACGCGGATGCGCAATTTAATCTGGGACTCATGTATGCAAATGGTGAAGGTATCTCACAAGATATGGCACAGGCTGCCGAGCTCTTTAAGAAAGCTGCAGAACAAGGTCATGTGGATGCACAGAATAATTTGGGTGCCATGTACTATACTGGGGAAGGGATGGAAAGGGATGAGAAGAAAGCTGTTGAGTGGTTTGAAAAAGCAACAGCTCAAGGTAATGAAGATGCTCGTGCAAACCTGGAAGCCATAAAGCATCAGGCAAATAATCGGGTGATTCTATACCCGATTGGATTATCAAAAGCAGGGTTCTATCATGCCTTCTATATGAAGCATTTATAATGCGATATTTTTTTTGTGTCTTTGAAGTCAGCGTAGCACGCCATTTTTGGTTTTTTGCACCTATCCCCGCGGTCTTGCCGTGGGGATAGGTGCAGGGCTCGCGAAGAAAATTTATTTATAACAACGAAAGCTCAATTCCTGAAGTTTGTTCAGATAAGATAACTCAGGCAATGGTTACTTCTTTGGATAAATACACATCCTGAATTGCATGGAGTAATTTGACACCCTCATCGAAAGGTTTCTGGAATGCCTTCCGCCCTGAGATTAAACCCATGCCGCCTGCACGCTTGTTGATAACTGCAGTTCGGATTGCCTGGCGCAGATCATCGCTACCAGATTCACCGCCCGAATTTATCATGCCTATCCTTCCCATGTAGCAATTCGCGACCTGATAGCGTACCAGATCAATTGGATGGTCCGTCGTGAGCTCGCTATATACTTTGGGGTGAGTTTTGCCAAACTTAATTGCATTATAACCGCCGTTATTAGTTGCCATTTTTTGCTTGACGATATCAGCGCCGATGGTTACGGCCAGATGATTAGCTTGACCAGTCAGGTCCGCGCTGACATGATAATCCTTGTCAGCAGTTTTAAAAGCGCTGTTACGGGTATAAGCCCATAATATGGTTACCATGCCGAGGTTATGCGCATGTTCGAATGCTGCCGAAACTTCCTGGATCTGTCGACGTGATTCATCTGAGCCAAAAAATACCGTTGCACCTACTGCGCAAGCACCCATATTGAAGGCCTGGTTGACACTGGCAAAAAGTGTTTGGTCGAACTTATTTGGATAAGTCAGCAACTCGTTGTGATTAATTTTAAGAATCATGGGAATCTTGTGCGCATACTGCCGTGACACGATGCCCAGCACACCCAATGTGGAAGCGACTCCGTTACAGCCGCCTTCAATGGCAAGTTCAACAATATGCTTGGGATCAAAGAACATTGGGTTGGGTGCGAATGATGCGCCTGCTGAGTGCTCAACGCCTTGATCGACAGGCAAAAGTGATAAATAGCCTGTACCTGCTAAACGCCCGTGGTTATATAGCGCTTGAAGATTGCGCAGCACACTCGGCTTTCGATTGCTCAATGCCATTACGCGATCAATGAAATCAGCACCGGGTAGCTGTAGATCATGCCGGGGTATAGTAGTACAGACATGCTTGAGAAGAAAGTCACTTTCATTGCTCAGAATACTAATAATATTCGTCATTTTTTCTCCTGTTTAAGGTTTTTGCAGCATCATTTCTGTTAGATTGAGAATGAGTGATCATAACTGAAGCATAGAATCGCTTAAATAAGCATTTTGCTTATTTATTAAAATATAAATCCATATTCAGTCAAACAATAATGCTCAAATGACATGTTGGTCAATCAAATCGTCCCGGTTTTTTTAGAGTCATATTATCTTGAGTCAAGCTGCATCAGCCGGCTCTTTCCGTTGGTGATAGTACGCCGTTTCAAATTCTGCAGACGGGATACTGAAGTGGTAAGAATTTAGCTGAGGAAACAGCTTCTAAGTGGCGTGGTTTTTAATGACGTGGAGTCAATGCGAAGCAGAGGAATCAACCAGTACATACAAAGTGGTGGTAATCGAAAATTTTCCTAATTTCTCGGTAAAAAAACAAACCCCGCTACCAGAGCGGGGTTTGTGGAAACTGCAGCAAGATCAAACTAAACATTGTCTTTCCGGCGGCGTGCTACAAAACCTAGTAACCCCAATCCCGCTAGCAACATAACGTATGTTTCCGGTTCTGGAATCGGAGCGATGCCAGCGACGCCGACTGTAAATCCATGCCAGTTTTCACTGGTGTGCGTAAACGTTATGGAATCATAAGAGCCTGGCAATCTGATGACGCCATGAACTTCACCGGAACCGAAGAATCCTGTTCCCGATCCATTCAGGATGGGTGTGCCGGAACCCCAGAATCCTGAGCCAAAACTGTCGATCGCTATCGGTACGCCAAAATCCACGGTATTGCTGTTCCAGCTCACTAAGCCGATGTAAGGATCCACTACGGTTTGTGCAAACGTTATCGTGACTGTCCCGCCCACATTAAGCGCAATTATGTCGGAAGCTGGCGGTGCATTATCAACGGTGCCGTTGGTGTATGCTGTTCCAGTCCAGAAATTGGTTCCTGCGCCGGTTGTGACAAAGGAATGCGCGCCGGTAGCGGAGTATCCGACACCGACTGTGGTTGATCCAACCAGAAGATCTCCAGATGCCGAAAACGAGTCAGGTGAGGAAATCCAATCAGTCCATGACACGGTCACTGCAAACGCTGAAGCAGAAAAAATGATTGAAATAAGAGATCCAAATACTAATTTTATTAAACGTTTCATAATTTATACCTTCTGCACATGTGTGAATAAAAAATAAACTCTACTCTACTTTTATTTAAATAAATATTAAACATCCGCTATTTATATTAACTGTTCAAGTCACATAATGCTGTAGTTAGATGCTCCCTGTTTTTCTAGGACACTTGTCCTAATTCTTCTTTTGTAAACAAGATAGTGCATGTTAATACTATTGCGTTCATACAAAAAAGTTTGCGGCATCTTTTATTTTATTGCCAGAAAAAGCGCGTTAGAATGGAATCTCAAAGATCAGCGAAGGAGAGACAGAGATGGCACATCAATTCGATCCTGGTTATATTGAAGAACCGTTCAAGAGCCTGTGCGAGAATTATCCGGATTCCGCTGTTTATCCAATCGAAAATTTTCGTGTTGAATGAGGACCGATCTTTCATCGGGGACGATTGGACGGATCTTCCCGTGTTCTTTTGATCGGACAAGATCCTGCTCAGAATGAAGCGATTGTGCGTCGGATTCTGGTTGGTAAAGCGGAACAACGGATTCAAGGGCTTCTGGCGAAACTGGGAATCGGTCGCAGTTACGTCATGATTAATACATTCTTGTACAGCGTGTATGGAAGCGTCAGTGCAAAGAACAAAAAAGCCGCGGGAATTATTGATTACCGGAATCACTGGTTGAAAGCGCTGTTGGTTGGTCAGAAAATTGAAGCAGTCATTACCTTGGGAGTGCTGGCTGACAAAGCTTGGAAAACATGGTCTGCCACACCGGATGGTCAGAGTGTCGCGGTGACGCATGTGCCGATTACGCACCCAACTCAGCCGGAAAGCGCTTCAGACGGTGATAAGGAAAAATTGCGCGTAGCCACAAGAGCAATGCTGGCCAAATGGAATGCCGCGCTGCAAACACTCCACGCCGCGATCCAACATCCGGATCGGGTGCAAGCGCTAACACCGTATGGCGAATCGTGGCAACCGGGAGATAAAGTTCTTATTCCCGAATTTGATTTTCCACCCGGACTTCCGGCATGGATGCGGGAATCCGATAACTGGGCGCGCCGTGCGGGAGCTGATGTGAACGCCAAGCGGCGCAATATTACGATTACAGTTCCGAAAGGATTGGTGCCAAAATTATGAGTATCTCAGTGCGTGTAGATCCGATTGATCCTTTGATGGGTCGCAAATGTGCGTTTAGCACGATGGACAGAGCGCGTTCCGGGTGATTCCGAAAGGAACGATTTACATCGATCGAGGCAGCATTGTCGCGGTTAATGAAGCGCAAGCATCCTGTCCGGCAGAGTTTGAGGATGTTCCAGTGGTTAAAACCGGCGGAACAATCTATCCCGGTCTGATAGAACTGCACAATCACTTGGCGTATAACGCGCTGTGCCTTTGGGATGTACCGAAGCAATACAGCAATCGCGACCAATGGTCGGGAATTCCTGCCTATCGCAAGTTGATTAGCGGTCCGATGCAGATTATTGGAAAATCTCCCGAGTTGGTGCCAGCGCTCATTCGTTATGTGGAATGCAAGAGCCTGCTTGGGGGAGTGACGACCAGCCATGGGATACAGTTATTCAGTAATGCCGGGATTCGCCGTTTTTACCGCGGAATCGTGCGGAATGTGGAGCAGACTGATGAAAAAGATTTGCCGGAGGCAGACACCAGAATTGCCGATGTCGAAGCCAAGAATGCGAGCCGGTTCTTCGAACGTCTGCAAAAAGCGACTTGTTTTCTGCTCCATTTAAGTGAAGGCGTCGATGAAACTGCAAATAAACATTTCCAATCCCTGCGAATTGCGGATGAGAAATGGGCGATTAATCAGCAATTGGCTGGAATTCATTGTGCCGGATTGAAAGAAAAGGATTTTGACATCCTCGGAAAAGAAAAAGGTGCCATGATTTGGTCTCCGATGAGCAATTTGCTGTTGTATGGCGAAACTGCAAAGATCAAAGCAGCAAAAAAGGCTGGGATTCGAATCGGTATCGGTTCCGATTGGTCGCCTTCGGGGAGCAAGAATCTTTTGGGAGAACTCAAAGTAGCCCGGTTGGTCAGTCAAGCGATGGGGTCTGTGTTTAGTGACCGCGATATTTTTGCCATGGCGACACGGAATGCTGCTTCTATTTTGCAATGGGATGCCGTGCTTGGTTCGCTTGAAGCAGGCAAGCGTGCCGATCTTATCGTCATATCGAAGGAGCCTGGCGATCCTTATGAAAGTATTTTGCAGGCTAAAGAAACTGCTATTCGTCTGGTTATGATCAACGGCGTTGCACGTTATGGAACCCCCGGTTTGATGCGGCGTTTGGAGGCTGTAGGCGAGACACTGCGAATCGGGGGATTAAAGCGGATGATTTTCTTGCAACAGGAAACGGCTGATCCATCGGTTGGAAGTCTCTTATTAAAAACGGCAACAAGTATGCTTCGTGAAGCACTTCTCCGGCTGCCGGAATTGGCGCGTGAGTTAGAGCAACCTAAAACAAAGCATCGCACGCTCCTGGCGAAACTGGCAAGTGCACTGCCAGTTTCGCAAGAATGGACTCTCGCTCTCGATGAATTGGAAGATTCCGGGATGGATCTGCGTCCACGGCTACCACTGCCGGGTGAGCGCGAGCTCACAGGCGCATCGCGCGGGTTAGGGCGCACGGCGGTACCGCTTTCAGAAATCGTCGTGCCGCTGAAACTGGATCTGCTGACGGTTGCTGACGATTCGGCATTTCTTGATCGAATCGAAAATCAGATCAATCTTCCCAATTATGTGAAAATCGGCCTCAAGACATTGTATGGATGTACTTGTTTACGTAACTCCCTATCGTTGTGAATTGGGTAGTCACCGGCAAAACGCAACGAAGAAATATCAATCGACCCTTTTGATTTTGGGGTTGAAAGCACCGTCCTAATTCATCAGAATGCGATCTTGCGCTGAAGCATGGATCGAACACTCAATTTTTCTAAGTAACTAGAGATCTCGCAAAGACAGCAGATCATTGTGCGAGGTTGCTTTTTCAAACCAATTTTTTATACAGTATGCCCCGAACTGGCGCTTTGCTTTCGTTATCACGTGAACACCATACATCGCTGGTAATGGCGCGTGCTGCCCGAAAAGCGGCAGATGCGAATAACAACTTCGTTTGTTTAGAAGTGCTGATGCGGATTGAAGCGCATTGGCATGCGGTGTTGGTTGCGCACTTTGCGCAAGAGGAACAGTTGATTCGGCTTGCGGCAGATGCGCTGGATTCGGAATCCATTATGCGTATTCTTTCTGAACATGCAGAATTGCATAGGCTTGCCTGCGGACCTTGTTTACTCGAGCCCGTTGTGCGCCTGCGCCGGTTCGGCGATTTGCTTGCCGCGCATGTGCGATATGAAGAACGTGTGATATTTCCTCAACTACAATCACATTCGGGTATGACATCTGAGGCTCTACCCAATCCAAACCATTCAGAGAGGTAATAATCGTGAGTTTTCCTGATTTCTATGAACAAGCGCCAGTTGTACGTACTTATGATCCATTTGCTGCGATGTTAGGTGCCGCTCGTGATGGTTTGCTCGACTATCACTACCTGGATGCTGTACGTCTGGCCGGGCATTCCTGTCCTACCGTCGCCGGTGCATTTCTGATCGGGCGCGCGGCGCTGGCTGCACTCTATCCGGATGAGCCCGCCGAACGCGGCAACATTGCCGTGCATATGCCTGCACCGGAAGATGAAGGCGTCACTGGCGTCATGGCGCAAGTACTGACGTTGCTCACTGGTGCTGCTGCCGTCAATGGGTTTCATGGCATGCGTGGACGTTTCAGGCGCAAAGGCCTGCTTAGTTTTGCGGATCAACGTGAAGGTGATGCGATCATTTTCACGCGCCTTGATAACAATGTGCGTGTGGCTGTAACGCTTGATGTTTCCTTGATACCCGCCGACCCTGATCAGGGGGAACGTTTGATGGCTATCCTGCAAAATTATGCTGATGCTTCGCAACAGGCTGCATTTGCAGCAGCTTGGCAAGATCGCGTGCGGCGCCTACTACTCGAATTTGCGGATGATCCGCGTGTGATACGTGTTACACCGGTGAATTAGCAGGCCAGACTGCTGCGACTGTATTTCCCCAAGGGGATGGAATTGGTTGAGGTTACCCAAGAACAAGTGCAATGGGCGGTGGATAGGCTCAATCATCGGCCACGCAAAGTACTTGGATTCAGAACCCCGTTTGAGGTATTCTTCGGACTGCCTCCTAGGGAGCGATCTAACGAGTATTCCCCCGGCAGTGATTGAAAACTGGCCAGCTATTTGAGCGCACATGGAACCAATCATTTTTGCTGCTGAAGATGCGAGTAAATTAGACCAACTGATGAAAGTTACTAAGATGCCGCATGACCCCAATGATTATCTGGGATCGTTGCGTCCAATGGCTGGACTGGTTTTGTGAAACAGTTGAAACTTTATTCACCACAAGCCACTTTCCATTCCATTTCATCAATACTCCCAGGCTTTACTGCTGCCCATTTCTGAGGTTGGCTATAAGAACGAATAAGGTCACCGCTCTCCATATTCCAGCCAAATAATGAGTAAGCAAGAACCCTCATCTGCTTTTCCTTGCAGTCGTACTCGCGCCGGATTTTTTCAGATAAAAATTCCACACCGGAGGCTTTCTGCACTACTTTATAGTCAAACAAAGTCCACATTTTGGCCTTATCACCCGCCTTGCGAATAGAGGCTAAGTCAGCGTAAGCTGTGTAACCGCCTTTTTTATCACTTTCACCTACCCTGGTCCATTCAGCCATTGTACTGGTACTTACGAAAGTCAGCGCTAAAGTTAATAGTAGTTTTTTCACAGTTTATTTTTCGATTCTTATTTGATCAGGATGAAATTTGTTGCAACGCAGTGAGCTAAATTGCGCATTGATTTTCTATAGGCACTCACTGAAGTATAACAGCCCCTGTACGAATAGCATAACGTAGCGGGATACATTGTCAAATATGGCGTTTATCAGGTCAATCCGCAGATGGATTTTTACATTATCATTGCGTTAGTGCAATGGGTGATAGGTAGACAAAATTCCGAGTTCAATTTGCAGAAGAGAGAAGATTCAAATTGCCAATTAAGCCCCCAACCTTAATTCATCATTAATCACTGCGGGTTTAAATAGGTGCTATTTGCATGTTCCTGAATAGATCGTTCCCTCCGACGATAAACCAACAAAATTTTTTTCTAGGCTTTTTTGCCATTCATGAACAACTACGAGATCAGTTGTAGCTTTGCTGGTTGGTGAAGAAACAGACAGAACCTCAAAGTTTCGAGAGTCATCTCCTTGGGTGATTATTTTTAAGCTATGTCACCGTTAAATAGTGGTCTATACTGTTGTTATATGAATCAATAAGATAGGGTCTGTGATGAAAACTAAGGAATTCCAACTATTGACGGCAGAACTTGAAAGAATGACGCCGCACCAGAGAAGGTTATTAGCAGATTGTTTGCACAAGATTGGGCATATTTTTGCTTGCCGCATTGGGTATGAATGACATTCAACAATTAACGGTGACATAGCCTAATTTAAAGACAGCTATGAACTAACATATTGGTCTCGTTTTTGTACCAGATTTGAATAAGCACGCCCGTGCCGATTGAATTTGGTCCTGATGTTTTATTGGTATTGCAAGCCACATCACTCTATATCAGTCGTTCAAACTGATCCGGATCTCACCTAAGAAATCTCTGGAAAACTGCTTCTAAATTAAAAAATAAGCATTTTGCTTATTTTTTTTTGTGTGTGAACTTTCTATACTGGTTTAACTTTGACACTCAGAGGGGTTCAAATGAAGCAATCCAAAATTCAAGATAATTTTAAGGCAGAAAATTTCTTAAGCGAGTGGAAGGCTAATCATAAATTTATAGAAACGGGTCAAGTAAGACGCGCAAAGCTGCATGCAGCACGCCTGATTGATGTTATCGATGGTGAGAAGGGGGTATTTCCATCCTCTACGCTGCATCAGTTATTAGAAGTAAGTCTTTTCCTAAAAACAACAGATTCTGAAATTCTTGCTGCTTACTTAAAACGACCGCCCGCCAGTATTCGTACCGAAATTCAAAGAATTCGTACAATTCTCGGTGAGTATCAGAGAAATACCAAAGCTTCTATTGATCAAGCCTATTGATCAGGCCAAGTAACATTTTAATTCCTAAATATTTTTTGTCAAAAACGGAAAACACATTTCCGGAGTAAACCATGAGCCAAGAAAAGGAAATTAATTGTCGTAAAACAGATGCTTTTTATGACTATTCTATGGAAAAACAGTACCTTAATACAGAATGTTCGAGTGTTGCTATAGACTGGTCCGAGCCTGAAGCGGAAACAAACAGTGAGCTGGAATGGTTTGATGTGAATGAAATAGATATTCAATTCCTCACACATAAAGGTGAGTAAGTAAATCCGATACTTAATGAACGCAATTTTTAAACTTTTTAAGGAGAAATACCATGGTAAATATTGTTAAGCATTCCCCACGGCTTGGAGATTTGGCTCGTTTTGACCCATTCACCAATATGGAAGATTGGTTTAAAGGTTTTGGACTACGCCCATTCTTCAATGAAACTGAAACTGCCCCGCTAATTAAAATCGGTTCATCCGGCAAGTGCGTACTTGTTAGTCAGAAATGCATGTTGAAATAAAGTGAATTAAAGGTTGAAATTATCTCTGATTTTCAACGAAGAGGTTTTTTCAACATGTCGACCAGTTTGCTGTATCACGCCTTTGGTATAGTTGGTTATTTTATCAAAGCACTTGTTTTATTGCGGGTGTCATAGTTGTTGCAATACAAGCGGATCATTGGCGATTGAGATGTCCGGTATGTAAAAGCCGCGAGATACATTGCCGGGGAAAGTTGGTTAGACGCTTCCAGGACAGTGCCGGTAGGTCAAAAAAGCAGTCTATATCGACCTTCCAGTTCAGCGGGTAGAATGCACCCGATGCCAAGCAGTTCGTCAGGTAAAGATACAGTTTGCTGATGAGCACAAGCGCTATACACGTTCTTTCGAAAGATTGGTTTGGATCTCTAGGCACATGACCATCCAGGCAGTAGCACGCCATCTTGGAGTGAGCTGGGATCTGGTTAAGGAATACAGAAGGACAATCTGAATAAACGTTATCGGTTGCCAAAATTGGCCAAGATAAAACGCATTGCGCTGGATGAAATATACCACGGCAAGAAGCTGGGTTATTTAACGATAGTTCTGGATCTTCAACGTGGGGCAGTGATTTTTGTTGGCAATGGGAAAGGTGCCGATGCACTGATTCCGTTTTGAAGCGTTTGAAACGATCGGTGCACGGATTGAAGCGGTTGCGACCGACATGGGGAGCATACATCAGTGCGGTGCGGGCTAATATCCCAGATGCAACGCTAGTGTTCGATCACTTCCATATTATTAAGCTGTTCAACGAAAAGTTGACAAACTGCGTCGTGATCTGCAACGAGAAGCAGAAAATGGGTTGGGCAAACCCGTTTTGAAGGGCATTCGCTGGCTGTTGCTGAAGAACCCTGACAACCTGGATGACAAGCGCAATGAACGTCAACGTCTGGACGAAGCATTAAAGCTCAATGAGCCCTTGGCAACGGCCTATTACATGAAAGAAGAGTTACGCAATATCTGGCATCAACCGGATAAACTCTAGCTCAAAATGCATTGGATGAATGGGTAAAAAAAGCCGCTGCTTCGGATGTCAACATGCTCAAGCAATTCTCTAAAACTATTGCAGCACACCGCTCAGGTATCCTGGCTTATTTCGATTTTAATGGTTTATCAACCGGGCCGTTGGAAGGTACCAACAACAAGATAAAAACTTTGCACAAAATGGCCTATGGTTTCAGAGATGTCGAGTTCTTTAAACTCAAAATTATGGCGCTGCATGAAACCAATTATGTCCTTGTCGGTTAAACCCAAAAGTACGCACTTGCCGGATGAACCTTAAAATCGATCTAACCGAGAATGACAAAACTTATACCATCCACGCAGAAATTCCAGGTGTAAATAAAGAGGATATCAAAGTGCAAGTGGACGGAAATCGCGTTTCTATCAATGCCGAAACAAAAAAAGAAAAAGAAGAAAAGGAAGGTGAAAGAGTTATCTGTCGAGAATGTTATCAAGGCTCCAGCTACCGGAGTTTTACGCTGGATAGCGATGTTGATGAAGCCAACACCTCGGCAAAGTATGAAAATGGAATGCTTGAATTAATCCTGCCAAAGAAGAATGGAAAAACCTTTAAGCAGATTGAAATTAAGTAGTCGAGAAATTTTCTTTATAAAACATAAGGTGTTCCTTATAGAATATTTTTTCATGAGGAACACAGACAATTTAACTTAGGGAGGCTCTGATTAAGTTGATTACATTCATGGTTTGACAGGCTCACCACGAACGTAATCAATATATTACCGTTCGTCCTGACCCTGTCGAAGGACTTAATCAGAGCTTCCTTAGCAAAGCGGTATTTTTCTCAAGTAATTTTTCTGCAATTAACTGATGGGAGTCAACGAATGCTTAGTTCCATAAAACAAGTAGGAGAAAATATTAGTCGCGAGTTAAGCCGCGCTTGGGAAAATCTAAAGGTAGGTTGGCATGAACTACTGACTCGTAGTAATGATGCGTTAACACATTTCAAACACAATAAAAATGAAAAGGACTACCTGCCTTCTTCTTTTCCTAGTTGGAGCTTATTGGCTGGAGAAGTCGAGGAAACAAGTAAAGATATTCTGGTGCGATTAGAAGTTCCTGGTTTGGAAAAAGAGAATCTTCATCTTACTATTGATGGGAATTTACTTTATATAACGGGAGAGAAACACATTGAGTGCGAGTCTTTCGATAGCACCTATCATGTTATGGAACGTGCCTATGGAACTTTCCAGCGGGTCATCCCATTACCCCGCAATGTGGACACAGATAAAACCGAAGCAGATTATAAGAATGGGGTATTGAAAATTCGTCTGCCTAAAATTACCAGTGGAGCAATTAAAACAATCTCAGTTTCTTAGCTAAGAGACAAGATATTGAGTCTGAAATGTAAATAGATAATGAAGTGACCGGACTTAATATTAATGGAATAGATTTCTATTCCTAACTGTTAGCCCGGATATTGCATGAATTGCACGCCCTCACTGGCTCTGACCACAAGATTTATCTCAGTCAGGTGTAGAATAACTACACCGCTTCTTCGAAAAATCCCTTGTGAAACCGAGCATCGCCCATCCGGGTTAGATCTTAGTTAATAAATCAAATACTTTAATCCATTTTTAGAACTTTATAAGGAAAAATATCATGGCTAAACTGACACGCAATTCCGCTAACCAACAAAGCGATTCCAACATGATGTGGCAAGGTGCTTTCAGCCATGAGCAGCGTGAAGCGATAATTCGTGAGGCTGCTTACCACCACTACGCGAAGCGTGGCTATACCCATGGACATGATCTTGAAGATTGGTTCTTGGCTGAAACCGAACTTGAGAAAAAAACATCTGCATCCCAGGAATTCCCATCAGATATTGAGATGCAGCAGAGCAACATCCAAAGTGCCGGGAAAGATGAAAAACTGAAAAAGATTATCAAACGACATCCGCAAAAAGCCATACCTCAGATCGAAAGCATGGAGCCGGAAATGGCACCATTCAAAGAATGATACCGTGCAGCCATCTTGGTATACGTGTTTTAAAACAATGGATTAATATT
Organism: Nitrosomonas sp.; assembly: GCA_016708955.1. Taxonomy (GTDB): domain Bacteria; phylum Pseudomonadota; class Gammaproteobacteria; order Burkholderiales; family Nitrosomonadaceae; genus Nitrosomonas. The sequence continues at coordinate 17,524 of JADJES010000011.1, read as the reverse complement.
GAATTTTAGCCATTTTTAATGGCGATCAATTAAGTTTTCATAAATTTTGGGGAAAGTTTCAGCCAAAAATCTATCTAACTAGTCCCCAATTTTTATGTCGCATCTGTTCGTAACTGACTGCAGGTTTTCATCCTTTAAGGAGTCTCTGAATGATTGTCATTTTTCGAGCGGAGCGAGAAATCTATATTGTTGATTCAGGAAGATTCCTCACTACGTTCGGAATGACAGAGGCAGGTTATTCAGAGGCTCCTTAAAAGTAGGATGGGGCCGGAAAAGTTTGACAGGCTTGGTAAAGAATACTTATGAGTATGGAATTCTGAGGGAGTGTATCAGTCTAATTTCGAGCCTTACATTACAAATTTTCAGTGGGATTTCTATGCGAAATAATAAATTGATGTGTCTGGCAATTGCGTTATTTGTAATCCTGACAAGTAGTTCAGTTTGGGCGCATAGCCATCATAGCCGCTTCAGTATTGGTTTTGGCTATTACGGACCAGGATTTTATAGTGGTTACGGGTATGGAGGCTATGGGTTTGGCGGATATGGCTTTGGTTATCCTTATTATTATCCGCCTTCTTACTATTATCCTCCGACGGTGATCGTGCCGGCCACACCGCCGGTCTATATACAGCAGCAACAGGCTAAGCCAGCACAACCGGCCCAGCCACAAACCAATTATTGGTACTATTGCCAGAACCCGGATGGTTATTATCCCTATGTCAAGAGTTGTCCGGGAGGATGGCTGCAGGTAGCACCACAACCCCCTGGACAATAACGCAATGAGGTCAAGCATGTTTACACCGGGAAGATTATTCATGTTGCTGATGACTGGTATGCTGATTTCTTGTGTCAGTATGCCGACAGGCCCAAGCGTCATGACATTGCCGGGTTCTGGCAAAAGTTTTGAGCAATTTCGTGCTGATGATTATGAATGCAGGGAATATGCATTTCAACAAATTGGCGGTAGAACGCCACAGCAATCAATTCAAACCAGTGGCGTTGAAAGCGCGGTAGTTGGAACCGGGCTTGGCGCTGCTGCGGGCGCTGCTTTAGCCGGTGGACAAGGGGCTGCGATTGGTGCGGGCACTGGCCTTGTGTTGGGTAGTGCTATGGGTTCAAGTACTATGGCGACTTCAGGGTATATCGCCCAGCAGCGATATGACATTAGCTATATTCAATGCATGTATGCAAAAGGTCATCGTGTTCCTGTTTCAGGGAAAATCACCAGTGATCAGCCTGTAAATAGCGGTTCCGGTCCAAAAATTTCTACACCACCGGCAAATTTCACGCCACCTCCGCCACCACCAGGTAATCCACCGCCGCCGCCAACTAAATGATTAAATGGTGTTTTCATCAAGAGATACAATTGAATAAAAAATTATGTACAGCCGATCTGCAGTTCCAGGAGATTTTGAAATGATTGAGAAAAAGAAAATAATTGAGCCTGAGAAAGTGGCTTGCGAAGTGTGTCTGAAAGAGATACCGCTGTCCGAAGCTGCGAGTGTCAAGGCGACTGATTACATCGTGTATTACTGCGGTCTTGAGTGTTACGACAAATGGAAGAAGCAGGCAGAAAAGACTGAATCTTCTTCGGATGATTGAATGTCCGGTTCTGGAAGCGCTAAAGTTTTGTGCGGTCTACGAGAATATCAATACTACAAATGAATTAGTTGCAGTAATCATTCTCTTTAAACCATTTGACAGCATCTTTAAGTGCTTCAATCGAGGGCCGGTACTGATAACCTAATTCCCGGTGTGCTTTTTCACTGGAGAAAAACATTAGTTTTTTTGCCATATGAATACTATCCAGGGTCGCCCGTGGCTCAGTGTGTGTGAAAGTTGAAATCTTTTCCATAAGCCATGCCATTGGAAGCATTAAGCCGATCGGTATATTGATTCGATTCTTTGGTGTTCCATTGATCTCATCAATGGCCTGAAGGATTTGCAACAAAGTCATATTATCGCCGCCCAATATGTAACGTTCTCCCGGTTTTCCATGTTGATAAGCCAGTAAATGTCCATAAGCAATATCGTCGACATGAGCAATATTTAATCCGGTATTCACATAAGCAGGCATTCGCCCCATTAATGTGTCCAGTACAATGCGGCCTGTTGGTGTAGGGCGAATGTCTCCGGGACCAATCGGAGTTGATGGATTGACGATGATTAACGGTAACTGGTGCTCGTCGGTCAATTGTTTCACCATTTGCTCAGCCAGATATTTAGTGCGTTTGTAATATCCTGCGATGGCGGTGAAATTGGATGGTGTATCTTCATTAGCAGATGAGCCATCTTGATTTAAACCTAAAGTTGCTACGCTGCTGGTATAAACAATACGCTTTATGCCTTCCTCAGTCGCTGCGAGGATCAGTGCTCGTGTACCATTGACGTTGATTTCATGCATGGTTTCTGGATCAGGAACCCAAAGACGATAATCAGCAGCAACATGAAATAGATTATCGCAACCTTTAATTGCGCGTCTTAGCGATTGATGCTCCCGTAGATCACCTTCAGTAATCTCAACAGGGAAGTTTTCCAGGTTTTTGCGGTCACTATCCGGTCTCACCAATACACGGACTTCATGCCCCGCCGTTAGCAAACATCGCATAACGGCAGAGCCAAGAAATCCTGTTGCACCAGTGACCAATGATTTCATAATTTATTGTATTTTTATGTTGTTTTTAAGTTAGGTTCACTTAATATTATAATAACCCAGTAGAGATAAAAGGCTATTGATTATTTGTTTTGTCTCTCAAATAAGTATCTTTGTGTATAGCTACTTCGGGAAGCTTGCTGGATGTAAGCTTGAACAGTAACTTTAATATCCAGTCCTGACTGGCAAACAAGCTGGTTGTTGCAATAGTAGCTCTAACACTGCGGCGGCTTATTTTAACTTGTGTTCCTTCAGAAAAATCCCGGTGCTGATTAATTTTATTTAAAGTCAGGATTGCCATACCGATTGCCCATAAACAGAACCGGCGAATTCCTTTTTCTTGGGGGGGGATCAAGCTGGTATATAGCAGCGCATCTTGTAAATGACCTTTGGCTACGCCCAATAACTCTGCTAATCCGGCCTGAAATTTTGTATCGGACATACCCGGCTGCAAATCCGTGAGATTAAATCCATTCTTCAGAAAAATATCTTGCGGCAGCCAGCAAGCGCCGCGTTTGCGGTCATCCCAAATATCTTTAAGGATATTTGTCATTTGCAATCCCTGTCCGAAGGATACGGAAAGTTTCATCAAGGTAGGTTTCTGACTATTAATTTCCTCTGAATAATCGCAGAATAATTCGGTTAACATTTCGCCGACTACCCCGGCAACGTAATAACAATATTGATTCATTGCGGACAGATCTTTAAGTCCTTCCAGAGATTCTGTTTCCTGATAGTCGGCCATGCCCTGTGCCATGATTCGAACGCAACGCTCCAGTGCATTGCGCTGCGTAGGATTAAAGCTGTGCGTAATGCGAATAACCGCAGGTGTATTTTTGATCAGATCATGTTCTGCTGGAATTGTATGCCCGGAAAGCAGGGGGTGTAGCTGTTGCGCAAAATCTTCGGCTGATGCAGTGCCACACACCACTTCGGAAAACATATGCGATAGCTGTCTGGTCTGCTCTATAGTTAAAGCGTTATCATCTTCAATCGTGTCGGTGATACGGCATAGAAGATAAGCATTGCCGATAACACGGCGTAAAGATTCGGGTAACTGTGGAATCGTTAATGCAAAAGTGCGGGATACACCTTGCAAAATATGGTCCTGGTACTGCTCATCATCGAAACTGGAAGAAAGGCTTGTCATTACTGATTTGTCATAAAACGATAAGGCATATTACTACAATTGAACGCATCTCCAAATTCTTTGCCATTAAATCAAGACAAGATTCTTTCGGTAGCGATTAATTGATCAATTGTTTCACGCTGCCGGATGATATGAATTGTGTTTTTATCTACCATAATTTCAGCCGCACGTGGCCGGGTATTGTAATTTGAGCTCATACTCATGCCATAGGCACCGGCAGACATGATTGCCAATAAATCTCCATTGATCAACCCAAGTTTGCGATCATGACCCAGAAAATCACCTGTTTCACAAACAGGCCCAACAACTTGGTAATTTCTAATTTCTTCTTTGTTTCTGATGACTGGAAGAATCTCATGATAGGCATTATAAAGTGCGGGGCGCATTAAATCATTCATTGCCGCATCGACAATGGCGAAATTGCGCGCGGGCGTATGCTTCAGATATTCAATCCGAGTCAGCAAGATGCCTGAGTTCCCTACGAGCGAGCGGCCAGGTTCAATTAATAAGCGTTGTTTGACTTGTTGTGTGCAGGCGCACAGTGCGGAAACATAATCCTTAATCGACGGCGGCGTTTCATTGGTATAGCGAATGCCTAATCCGCCACCCAAATCCAGATGCGTAATCTCGAGACCTTGAGATTGCAGGGTGTCGAGCAGAGTAAGCATTTTGTTACTTGCTTGCAAGAACGGCTCAAGCGCTGTCAGTTGCGAGCCAATGTGACAATCTAATCCAGTAAAGCGGATGTGAGCGTATTGGTGAGCGGATCGATAAATTTCTTCAGCTTCATTGGCCGGAATACCAAATTTATTTTCTTGAAGGCCGGTCGAGATGTAGGGATGGGTTTTTGCATCAACATTCGGGTTTACGCGTAAGCTAACCGGTGCAATTGTCCCCATGTCTTTTGCGATCTGATTTAAAACAATTAATTCCGCTTCAGATTCCACATTAAAACACAGAATATTGGCTTCCAGCGCCATGCGCATTTCATCGATATTTTTACCAACCCCGGAGAAAACTATTTTCTTTGGATCTCCGCCTGCTTTAATAACCCGAAGCAGTTCGCCGCCTGATACGATATCGAAGCCGCTGCCAAGCTGTGCCAATAGATTGAGTATAGCAATGTTAGAATTGGCTTTTACTGCATAACAAATTAAATGATCCCGGTTGGCAAAAGCAGAATCAAATTCCTGGTACGCTTGAGTTAAGGCGGATCGTGAGTAGACATAGCATGGCGTGCCGAATTCATCAGCAATCTGCTTTAATGGCACAGATTCCGCATAGAGCTCGTTGTTGCGGTAGATAAATTCAGGAAAGCCGCTCATTTCTTCTCAGTTTCAATTGACGGCGCTCGACTTGCTTCGTCAGTTTTGGGGAGATAAAGCGGCCCTTTAAGACCGCAAGCGCTGAGTAGATAGGCTGAAAGAAGTATGACAATTAATAAACGCATGAGAAACCTCCTGAAACAATAAATTTACGGGATACTAACATAAGGAAATAATAAATTAATCAAACTCGTGATTAATTTTGGCAGTAGGCGCTAAGGCCTAACGTTGGATAATTCGGCAGTCAGCCAATCAACCAATTCATCAATTAACTGATTACTTGCTGAACTTAAAGCGGATACGGCGCCTACTGCGTCCGCAGTAGGCGTTTTTCCGGTTATGCTGAGATCTTTCTGCGCCAATAGCTTGCGTGTATTGCGTTCAACCAAGCTGGCACGCAAGCCAATAACAATATGGCTCGCATCCGTCGTATCAAATAGCTGGGTAAATTCTTCCAATTCAATATGTAAAACATAGTCGGCTTTCGCTGTGCTGTTGTCTTTAATGACTTGCCCGCTGGTATTTGCAACGATACGGTTGCGTATTTTCTGGGTAAGCAAGGCAGCGGGTGCTGCTATCCAGCGGCTGCTGGCATACGTATAGGACTGCGTGGGATTTTGATACAGCAACCGATAATGGATTGCATTGTTATCCAGCCATGACGGCGCTGTTGCGTCGGCAATCAGCAAGCTCTTTCGATGCTGCGGTGATTGTTGCAAGAGCTGCTTGGTAGTCTGCGCATGTTGCATGCCAAAATCGTAAATAGAAACTGGGGATTGTGATTTATTGAACGCCACACAACCTGTGAGCAGGTAAACGATAAAGATTAGTAATAACGCAATTTTTGTCATTGAAGTTTGCCTGCAGGAGGGACAAAACCGGCTTCGCCAGGGCCAGGTAATGATGGCGGACGGCCGAATAATAAGCTTTGTGGATTTTCTTCCAATTGATTCAATACTTTATCTAGATTATTTGAATTGCGTGCAATACTGTTACTTACTTTACGCAACTCAGGAATCGTGGTTGCCAGTTCCTGTGTGCTATGCGACAAACTGTCAAAAATACCCTCTTTCTGATTGATTTTTGCTACAGTAATATTTATTTCACCTAATAGTTGATCCAAATGCTTTACCAAGGTGGCGGACTGAGTTGATAGTTCGGTGACAGACTCTAATACAGGCTGTAAACGGCCGGCAATGCCATCAAAGTTTCTGGTGGCTTTTTCGATATTCTGCAGAATTTTTGAGACATGTGTCTGATTCTGATCGTCCAGCAACTGATGCAATTTTAATACCAGTTGATTCACATTGCTGAGCAAGTCTTGGCCCGATCCGGTCACCTCATCGAGTAATGAACGGCGCATTGGGATTTGTGCGTCGCTCGGTAATTGTTCATCTCCAATGCCATCATCGTTGAGTTGTATATAAGCCAATCCAGTGACGCCCTGATAGCCTAATTGTGCATAAATAGTATTTTGAAGCCTAACATTCTCATCGACTGAGATCTGAATCAGAATCTGATGCGGATTGTCAGGATCAAATTCAATATTTTCAACCTTGCCAATATTAACGCCGCGATAGTGTACAGCAGATTGCGGGTTGAGTCCGCTCACAGATTCTTTGGTTACCACGAGATAAGAATTGCGTTGGATATTGTTACCACTGAACCACATCGCAACTAAAGTCACTGTGATACTCAGGAAAATAACAAATATGCCAGCTACAAGGGCATGGGCACGGTTTTCCATATTTGCTCCGGATAATTTTTTTGATCAGTCTTATGTCGCATGCTTTTAAAGAAACTGGTAGTAAATGGGTGCTGAAAGTTACATACTTCATCTAAGGTGCCCGTCACAATAATCTGTTGATCAGCCAGGACTGCAATCCGATCGGATAATGCTACCAGTGTATCAAGATCATGAGTCACCATGACAATCGTTAGATCCATTTCACTGCGCAATGCAAGAATCAGTTCTACAAAACTTTCGCTTAATTCAGGGTCCAATCCGGCAGTGGGCTCGTCGAGAAATAATAGTTCAGGATCTAATGCCAGAGCCCGTGCTAAAGCGATACGTTTGATCATTCCACCGGATAGGGCGGCGGGCATTTTATTCGCATGTTCAGGTCCGATGGCCACCATATCTAATTTAATCATAACCAAATCACGAATCATTTCTTCGCTAAGGGTGTGTAATTCACGTAACGGTAAAGCAATATTATCAAACACAGATAATGCACTAAATAAAGCGCCTTGCTGAAAAAGCACACCGGAACGGCTGCGTATTTTCTTTCTCTGCCGATTAAAGCCGGGATCTTTCCGGGAGCTACCAAAAATTTTAACACTGCCTTGGGATGGTTGTTCCAGGCCAAGCATTTGGCGCAGCAATGTCGTTTTTCCGCTACCCGAGCCTCCGATCAACGTCAGTAATTCTCCACGTAAAACGCATAAATTGATATCTTGATGGACAACCAGATTGCCAAAGCGGGTAGATAGCGATTCAATTTCAATGATGCATTCCGGATTTGTCATTCTTCTAGGTAAGTCCTACATCAGAAAATATAATTGCAAAAATCGCATCGATAATAATAACCACTGTAATAGCGGTCACAACAGAGGAGGTTGTGCCTTCCCCCAAGCTTTCCGTGTTGGGTTTGATCCTTAAACCAAAATGACATGCAATCAGCGCAATGACCATGCCGCATACAACCCCTTTCCCCAGTCCTAGCCATAGGTTGGCTATGGGTACCGAATCCGGTAATGCGGTCAGAAAATATTGATAGTTTAAACCTAACTGTAATTCTGCCGCGACCATGCCACCCAGCAAGGCGATCGCACTGGTCCATATAACCAGCAACGGCATTGCGATGCCGAGGCCAAGCACTTTGGGTAATATCAGGCGCTGACTATGCGAGATCCCCATAACCGTCAAAGCATCCAATTCCTGAGTTACGCGCATGACACCGAGCTGTGCCGTCATAGATGAACCGGAACGGCCGGCTACCAGAATTGCCGCCAGCATTGGACCCAATTCACGGATGATGCTAATACCCAATATATTGATAATGAAGATATCTGCGCCAAATAACTGTAATTGTTTGGAAGAGAGATAGCTGATTACGATACCAATCAGAAATCCGACCAAGGCTGTGATACCCAACGCCTGTGCGCCGGTACGGTATAAGTTTGCAGAAATTTCACGCCATGGAATATAAATAGGATGCCGGATTAAATAAATAACATCAATCAGCAACTGGCCAATTAATATAATCAGACCCAGAGTATGTTGCCATAAAAGTAACGCTAACCCGCCTAAAGTGGTTATGGGCCATAGCAAATCTCTCTGTTTGTCTCCCGGCTGGAGAGTGGGAAGGTTTTCCAGCCGTTTAAACATTTTTCATGCTCAGGACGCAATTGTAAATGTTCAGGTCGTTGTGCTTTCCAGATGCGCCATAACATGGCTGTACCCGCAGTATCCATTTGCTGAATACCCGTTAAATCCCAATAAAGATTCTTATTGCTGGCTTGCTGGGTCAGTTCATTGGCTAATGGTTCCAAAACGCGTTCCAGCGCCGTTAAAGTGTAATTGCCCTTCAGGCTAATATGTGGATAGCCCTGTTTAGTGCAAAGTTGATACCACTGGTTCATCGTTTTCTGAGAATGGCTGGTGCGTGTCGAATTTGGCTTGGGCTGATTCATGGAAACGCTAACTAACTATGTTGATAACCAATAGCGATAAATTATTAACTATGCCGGGTTCCCGCTAGCCTGATTATGCGGACCGTTATCTGCCGGAACAAGAAGAAACTATTGTATAGGGTTATTGTGAAACAGATTGCGCTGAATAAAAGTATTCAAGCAAGAAAACGTATTTATTTTACCTGAGCCATTTCAGAACGTGCTAATGCCGGATTATCTGAAAAGTATTTCTTAATGCCTAAATACATGGCATCGGCCATTTTGTCTTGGTAATTTTTACTGCGCAACTTCTCTTCTTCTTTGGGATTGCTGAGAAAAGCAGTTTCAACCAGAATAGAAGGGATGTCAGGGGATTTGAGTACGGCAAAACCGGCTTGTTCGACATTTCTTTTATGTAAATGATTAATACCACCCAGTTGCTGCAGAACATATTCAGCCAGTTTGACGCTGTCATTGATGGTCGCGCTGAGTGACAGATCCAGCAGTAATTCTCGAATAGCTTTTGACTTTGATGTGATGTCAATGCCGCTCATCAAATCGTTATCAACGCTGTTTTCCTTGTTGGCAAGCCAGCTGGCCGTGGTTGATGTGGCGCCATGCTCGGATAAGGTAAATACTGAGGACCCGTGTGCATGTGACTTGGGATTGGCGTCTGCATGTATCGATATAAACAGATCTGCATTGGCGCGCCGGGCGTTAATACGCCGTTGCGGGAGTGAAATATAGTAATCGCCGGTACGGGTCAGAACAGCACGCATATTCGGTTCTTTGTCGATCCGTTCTTTAAGCTTTCTGGCAATGGCCAAAGTAATATCTTTCTCGTGGGTGCCTTGGTAACCCACTGCGCCGGGATCCTTGCCGCCATGGCCGGGATCAATCGCTACGATGATAATCCGCGGACCCAAATTTTTCTGTGGTGTTGTGCTGGGTTTGCGGTTTTGTGCTGCTGGAAAGCTGTCAGTTGGCTTGATTTGAGTAAGCTGTGGTTTGGGTGAGTGCGGACGAATCAGTGGCAACGGATTTGCCTTTTGCTTATTTTTGTCTTGTACCAGTGTGGCAACCAACTCATCCAAAACATCGATTTCAAAATCAGCGATGGCGGCGGGATCGATACGGACATTCAAATCGGCTTTGCCGGTTTTATCCGGATGATAAATGTCCAATACCAATCGATGCGCGAAATTCTCCTTCGGCGCTAAAACAAATGCGCGTGGTACGACATTTGACTTAAGATCAAATACCAATCGGATAACATGGGGCTTGAATTGACCCACGCGAATTTTCTGCACTAAAGGGTCGATGGCATCGATTTTCTGAGGTAGCGTGGTAAGTGCCTGAGAAAGCTTAGTATGACTTAAATCGACGACAACGCGATATGGATTCTCCAGCATACTTAATTCATACTCAAGCGGCTGATTGGATTCCAAGGTGATGCGTGTGTAGTCGGGTGTTAATCCAACACGCACCGATTGAACGGTGGTGTCTGCAGCCAGTGCCGGTTGACTTAGAAATAGAAAGATCAGGATAAAGCATGTCAAAAAGATATATTCTATGGCAGCAAGCCTGCTGCCATTAAAATACGCAATTACACGGTTTTCTGGTTTTTCAACTGTATCAAGCATTGTGTTCCTGTTTCTGTGCCAGCCCGGATTTCAATACTGCGACCGGTCTCAAGAATGCTGAAGAAGAGCTGTAGATCAGCTTTTGGCAATAAATCACCGGCTTTTTCAGGCCATTCCACCACACAGATTGAGTCTGAATTAAAATATTCTCGGAAGCCCGCTTCTTCCCATTCGGGGTAATCATTGAAACGATAAAAATCAAAGTGATAGAAGTATAACCTAGAAATTTTATAGATTTCAACTAAATTGTATGTAGGACTTTTGACTACATGATGATAGCCAAGGCCGTGTAAAATACCGCGCGTGAGCGTTGTTTTCCCTGCCCCGAGGTTGCCAAACAGATAAATAGTCATCCCGGCATGCAAGGCGGCAGCCATTTTTTTACCCAGAGCTAGCGTCGCTGCTTCGTCAGCAAGTTCAAATGTCAAGCTCTGTACGGTTTCAGAATCTGTAGAATGCGCGTTATGCAAGAGAATATCTCAACAAAAAAATTACCGGATCATGCCGCCTTAGCGGTTGCCATTAAAACATGGAGTAAAGAACTTGGGTTTCACGATATCCGTATTGCCGATGCCTATGCAGATATGTCAGCGGTGGAATCCGGTCTCTTTAACTGGTTGGAGCAAGGATATCACGGTGACATGGATTATATGGCGAAACATGGCACCAAACGCACCCGGCCTGCCGAACTTGAGCCCGGAACGCAGCGGATTATTTCCGTATGCATGAATTATGCGCCGCCTTCTGCTAAAAATAGCTGGGATGTGATCAATACGGGTGAGCAGGCATTTATTTCGCGCTATGCGTTGGGGCGCGATTACCATAAAGTCATACGCGCACGTTTGCAGCGTTTGGCCGACAAAATGACAGCGGAAGCGGGGATGTTCAACTACCGGGTTTTTTCCGACAGCGCGCCGGTGATGGAAGTGGCCTGGGCGCAAAAATCCGGGCTGGGGTGGCGCGGCAAACATACTTTATTGCTGTCGCGCCAAGCGGGATCGATGTTTTTTCTCGGAGAAATGTATGTGGACTTGCCACTGCCCATTGATGATGAAACTGGAAATTATTGCGGCAGTTGTTCCAAATGTATCGATATTTGCCCCACGCAAGCGATTGTCGCGCCGTATCAGGTCGACGCACGGCGTTGCATTTCCTATCTGACGATTGAATTAAAAGACAGCATACCGGAGGCGTTACGTCCGTTGATTGGCAATCGCATTTATGGTTGCGATGATTGCCAGCTGGTATGTCCGTGGAATAAATTCGCCCAAATCACCAACGAAAACGATTTTCATGTGCGCAATGGCATGGACGATGTGTCGCTGGTTGAATTATTCGGTTGGGATCAGGAAACATTCGATACGAAACTGGCAGGCACGCCGATTCGCCGCATTGGTTATCCGCAATGGTTGCGCAATATCGCCGTCGGTTTGGGCAACGCGCCTTACTCGAACGAAATCGTTAAAGCATTACAAGCCCGATTGGATGATGCTTCCGCGTTAGTGCGCGAGCATGTGCAATGGGCATTACAACAACAGAATACAAAAAGAACAGCAACTGAGGAAACTATACCATGAATAAACGATCGGTTATCGGTACACCGCTGAGTCCGTCAGCGACAAAAGTCATGCTGCTGGGCAGCGGCGAGTTGGGTAAGGAAGTCATTATTGCGTTGCAACGTCTGGGTGTCGAAACCATTGCGGTGGATCGTTATGCCGATGCACCGGGACATCAGGTAGCGCACCGTGCGCATGTGATCAATATGGCCGATGGACAAGCGCTGCGTGCGCTGATCGAACAGGAGCGGCCCGACATTATCGTGCCGGAAATCGAAGCGATTGCGACCGATATGCTGGTTGAAATCGAGCAAGCCGGTATTGCGACCGTGATTCCGACAGCCCGTGCCGCCAAATTAACGATGAACCGTGAGGGAATTCGCTGCCTGGCGGCGGAAACGCTCGGCTTGTCAACATCGCCATATGCCTTTGCCAACAGCCTGGATGAATTGCGCGCCGCGATTGACGGCAAAATCGGCTATCCCTGTATCGTCAAACCGGTCATGTCGTCATCCGGAAAAGGGCAGTCGCGCATTGATCACGCCGGGGAAGTGGAAGCGGCTTGGGATTATGCCGCGAGCGGCAGCCGCGTCAATCAAGGCCGGGTAATTGTCGAAGGCGTGATTCATTTTGATTATGAAATTACCCAACTGACAGTGCGTGCGCTGGATGCCAACGGTGACGTTCAAACGCATTTCTGCGAACCGATCGGACATGTGCAGGTGCATGGCGATTACGTCGAAAGCTGGCAACCCCAGGCGATGTCGCCGGTGGCATTGCAACGCGCGCGCGAAATCGCCCGGGAAATTACCAGTAATCTAGGCGGTCTCGGCATATTCGGCGTGGAACTGTTTATCCAAGGCGACCAAGTCTGGTTCAGCGAAGTCAGCCCGCGTCCGCATGATACCGGCATGGTAACAATGTGCAGTCAAAAGCAAAGTGAATTCGATCTGCATGCGCGGGCGATTCTGGGATTGCCGGTGGATACGGCGTTGCTGGCGCCGGGTGCCAGCGCGGTGATTTACGGACAACTCGAAGCCAAGGGCATTGCATTTGCCGGTATCGCTGAAGCGCTCAGCGTGCCGCAAAGCGATTTACGCTTGTTCGGCAAACCCGAATCGTTTACGCGCCGCCGTATGGGAGTTGCTTTGGCTAATGGTGCGGATACGGATGAAGCGCGGAGCCGTGCTAAACTTGCAGCCAGCCGGATCAAGCCCATTCAACCATAGAAAATCAAACAACAATTTAATAAAGGAAAATCATGACGATCGAACAACTCAACACGCAATTCGGTATCGCAGGTCAAGTGGAATTTATCGCAGGCAATGGCGGACTGCCGATGATTCAGGTGAAAACCGCCAAAGCCAAAGCGCTGATCTCGATCCATGCCGGCCAGGTGCTGTCGTATCAGCCCGCCGGTGAGCCGGAAGACGTGATGTTTTTGAGCGCGAAAGCGTATTACCAGGATGGCAAAGCCATCAAGGGCGGTGCACCAATCTGCTGGCCGTGGTTCGGCGCTGATCCGGAAGGCAAGGGAAGACCAGGGCACGGTTTTGTGCGCAACCGTGGCTGGAATGTGGTAGCCACCGAAGCCTTGAGTAATGGCGATATCAAAGTCACCATTGGACTCGACGATACGCCGGAAACGCAAGCCATCTGGCCGCATGCGTTCAGCTTGCGGCAGGAAATCGTCGTCGGCGACACCTTGAACCTGTCATTGATCACGCGCAACACCGGCAAGGAAAAATTCACCATTACGCAAGCGTTTCATACCTACTTCAAAGTCGGTGACATTACGCGCGCCAAAGTATCGGGACTATCCGGTTGCGACTATCTCGACAAAGCCGGTGGCGGCAATGCGCAAAAACAGCAAACCGGTGACGTCACCATCGACGCCGAAGTCGACCGTATCTATTTGAATGTCGGCAATACCCTGACCATCGACGACGCAGCCTTGAACCGCCGCATCCAAATCACCTCACAAGGCAGCAAAACTTCCGTGGTGTGGAACCCGTGGGAGAAAATTGCCAAAGACATGGCAGACCTGGAAGATGATGACTACAAACGTTTGCTGTGCGTGGAAACCACCAATGCCGCGGACGATGTTGTTGAAGTTGCGCCGGGTGGGGAATGCCGGTTGGTTGCTGATTACCGGGTGATGCGGGGTTGATGCGTTGATTGTGGGTTAGTGATATCAAGATGTGACCCCTTGTGCTGTGTGACTCCTTGTGTTCTGCGTAATTTTTGGCGCCCAATTTTAATTAAGAGTTACAAATGCCCACCAAGGTTTTGGTCGACAAAGATATTCAACAAAAATTGATTCTGCGACGCTACATCGATCTGCCGAAGTTGCTGGATATGCTACATACCAAGTCACTGTATTTTCGTCGAGCAGATAGTTTTGCAGATCGATTAGAAGGGGCTCTCTTTCCTTCAGTTCGCGCTTCGCTGGACAAGTCATATACCGTAGGCGACATCGGGACGAATGCAGACTACTTTTACCGAAGGTCGCGTATCGGGAACTATGTAAGTTGTTGGACACGCAGCAGGAAGGACAGCATGGCCCATTGGCAGCTCTATGCAGGAATTCGTTCAGGAATTGTAATTACAACTACTGTTGATCACTTGCTGCGAACAGCACTTACTTGGAAGAGGGATGTTCTTGTCCATCGGGTTCAATATGTAGATCACTTAAAAGTTAAGAACTATGTCATTGGTCGATACTCAGATCCTCTTCGGTTTAAACACGAAGCCTACAAGCATGAGAATGAAGTGCGAGTCATAATTCCGCAGCAAAGTGATGTTTGGGAATCGAATCCTATTGAACTGAGATTGAATGTGCCCGACCTCAATGCACTGATACAAAGCATTGTTATCGCACCGGAGGCAAGCCAGGAGTTCTATGAGGCGATTAAGGATCTGTGTTCTCGATACGGACTAAAGACTCCAATCCGGAGATCCAAGCTTGCATATGTTCCTGTGTGAAAAAAATGGGAAGCTGGGATCATGTCTTGACATAACGATCATGCAATGACCGAATCATCAAACTGGAATCTTAGTCAATCAGATTCTTTCTCAATTTAAGGACAAACTCAGTGCCCGGGTGTTTCGACATGCAGCTTTAATCCGAGCGCCTTAATGACTTTCAGGATCGTGGAGAAGCTGGGGTTGCCGTCTCCGGACAAAGCTTTGTAAAGGCTTTCTCTGCCAAGTCCGGTATCGTGCGCAAGCTGAGTCATGCCGCGCGCACGGGCTATGTTTCCAAGCGCTTTGGCGATAAAAGCGGCATCATCGCCAGCTTCTTCCAGGCAGGCTTCGAGGTAAAGTGCTATGTCTTCATTAGTTTTAAGGTGTTCGGCACTATCCCAGCGTCGCAATTTGATTTTATCCATTGGTTATTCCTTAATTTTGCGCGCCAATTCAAGCGCTGTTTCTATATCCCGCTGTTGTGTCGATTTGTCTCCACCGGCCAGCAACAAATATATTTCCATGCCGGCTTGTTTGTAACTGGAGTTTCACGCTTTTTTTATGAGCCGATGATTCAATTGTCTGGAATTTTGGATTATCGGGATTTTTTCTTGAGTGACAAAATAGTACTGATATCGACCCTGTTGACAGTAGGGAAAAATCGAAATATATCCTTTAAATACAGTAAGATATGATTGCGGCGACGCACGGTTTTTGTTATAATTTCATCTGTTAAGTAACTGAAACCAATAATAAAAAAGGCATCGCCGCATGTTCATTCTACGCAATATCCTCTTCCCCCTCCAACAGGAATTTAACCGGTTCATCCGGCAAGTGCGTACTTTTGGGTTTAACCGACAAGGACATAATTGGTTTCATGCAGCGCCATAATTTTGAGTTTAAAGAACTCGACATCTCTGAAACCATAGGCCATTTTGTGCAAAGTTTTTTATCTTGTTGTTGGTACCTTCCAACGGCCCGGTTGATAAACCATTAAAATCGAAATAAGCCAGGATACCTGAGCGGTGTGCTGCAATAGTTTTAGAGAATTGCTTGAGCATGTTGACATCCGAAGCAGCGGCTTTTTTACCCATTCATCCAATGCATTTTGAGCTGAGAGTTTATCCGGTTGATGCCAGATATTGCGTAACTCTTCTTTCATGTAATAGGCCGTTGCCAAGGGCTCATTGAGCTTTAATGCTTCGTCCAGACGTTGACGTTCATTGCGCTTGTCATCCAGGTTGTCAGGGTTCTTCAGCAACAGCCAGCGAATGCCCTTCAAAACGGGTTTGCCCAACCCATTTTCTGCTTCTCGTTGCAGATCACGACGCAGTTTTTGTCAACTTTTCGTTGAACAGCTTAATAATATGGAAGTGATCGAACACTAGCGTTGCATCTGGGATATTAGCCCGCACCGCACTGATGTATGCTGGCCCCATGTCGGTCGCAACCGCTTCAATCCGTGCACCCGATCGTTTCAAACGCTTCCAAAACGGAATCAGTGCATCGGCACCTTCCCATTGCCAACAAAAATCACTGCCCCACGTTGAAGATCCAGAACTATCGTTAAATAACCCAGCTTCTTGCCTTGGTATATTTCATCCAGCGCAATGCGTTTTATCTTGGCCAATTTCGGCAACCGATAACGTTTATTCAGATTGTCCTTCTGTATTCCCTTAACCAGATCCCAGCTCACTCCAAGATGGCGTGCTACCGCCTGGATGGTCATGTGCCTAGAGAGATCCAAAACCAATCTTTCGAAAGAACGTGTATAGCGCTTGTGCTCATCAGCAAACTGTATCTTTACCTGACGAACTGCTTGGCATCGGGTGCATTCTACCCGCTGAACTGGAAGGTCGATATAGACTGCTTTTTGACCTACCGGTACTGTCCTGAAGCGTCTAACCAACTTTCCCCGGCAATGTATCTCGCGGCTTTTACATACCGGACATCTCAATCGCCAATGATCCGCTTGTATTGCAAACAACTATGACACCCGCAATAAAACAAGTGCTTTGATAAAAATAACCAACTATACCAAAGGCGTGATACAGCAAACTGGTCGACATGTTGAAAAAACCTCTTCGTTGAAAATCAGAGATAATTTCAACCTTTAATTCACTTTATTTCAACATGCATTTCTGACTAACAAGTACGCACTTGCCGGATGAACCAATTTAACCACCGTTGCAAAGGCGATGAACGAGGTGTCTGGTTTGTTTATACGCTCCTGGCTGTTATCACTCATTTCACTTCTTCACGCAGCGCCAACCTATTGCGATGCTTGCAGGTATTGTTCGGGCTGTCGCTTAGTCAGCGCCGATTTTACATCTTCATGGCCTCATCAAAATTGCCTTGGTCACGCCTCTGGACGACGCTGTGGTCTCTGATACCCAGCCCGACGACAAAAGGACGGCTGTTACTGGCCCTGGATGACACCATCAATCCCAAGACTGGCAAAAGATTTTCGGCTGCGCGTCTTTCTTTGATCATGCTGCCAAGACCAATCAATCGAAATACCCCTGGTCACAAAATGTTGTGTCCATCGGTTTATT
>JADJES010000010.1 GCA_016708955.1 Nitrosomonas sp. | reverse complement strand
TACACGCGGGAATTTCCTTGAGAAGTTCAACTTATCATCGGCATTACGTAGCACTTTGGGTCCAGAAGAATTATGTACCGATGAATCTGCCGAGGCGGTGATGATTGCTGAAAATCCTTGTAAAGCCCAGACGAGATTACGGGAACATTTCACCAAGCATTACCGTACCGAGCTTGGCATCAGTGCCATTGCTTAGAATGATAAAAGCATTACAGTGAAAAATAGAGGGAATGCTGTCTTTATAGTCAGTCAGATTGTCGTGATATGCGTCAAGAAAGTTTTTGATGGTAGCTCCCTGACTTTGGGGTATACGCATTGTAACCGTCGGCTCGCCATATTTACCTTGGCCGGGTGGCCTGCCTGCATTTTCTCTTTTTCCACCTCGATTTGACATTTTCGGATTACTCCATGTTTGATATACGAAACAGTATTCAAACACATCAGCCGTAGCGATGTCAAATCCACAAAACAATGAAAGTGAAATTCCAGATAATAGAAAGCTAACTGCTAGATTTCGTCAGAAGTTGATAGTTTTGGTTCTGATACTTTGATCAAACGAGGCCAGCGGTCATGTATCCAGGCATATTCATGTGGCGTGTTGATAGTCACCACATAAACCCGCATTTCATCATCTCTTTCTGCCAATAGTCCTTGAATCGCCATTCTTGTATCCAAGGGTACCCAGTGAGACTGGTTGTCATGGTCTTTTTCCATAAACTGTTCAGCAGCGATTAAAACCGGCCTTGGATGCCAGGGTTTCCATTTTCCGCTGTTTGATGACTGCTGTCCCCTTAACGAGCAAGTGCTGGCAATCGCTTCAGCATGATCAGCGCCTGCCTCAGCCTGCTTCCCGGTTGACCCAATGGCTTGTTGCACAAGCACATTTTCTGAGCGCCAAATGAACTTCTCTTCATCGCTACTCATTTTTCCAAATGCTTTAATCGCCGCTTTCCATCGAAAAATTAATGGTGGTGAGTCAAGACCTGTAGTTGGACCGGCAAGAACTAAAAGATCATCACCATCCCAGCATAAATCACGAACCCCATGCCCAGCCAGATCCAAAAAATGGCGACGATATTTAAGCCCAGTGGGGCCAATTTTTGTCAGTTGCAACTGAGCGGCTTTCGTATTAGGTGAATCAATCCGCTCCGGCGCTAATTCAAGAATAATTGCGATTCCTCGCAGCACTGGCCCGCGCATTCCTACAAGCACTCTTCCATTAGGTGCACATGCTAAGCCCTCAATATCTATACCATTATCTTTGCCCGGAATTCCACCATTTTTGTCACAAAAACGAGTAAATAGCGTATCGCGTCTAATCTCATCCACCAGTTCACTTGTGGTTGCGTCACATCTAAGCTGAGCTGCACGTGTGTTGTTATCACCCTCACTCAGAGAAAGTCGGAACTGCTTATTTTTGTTTTTATGCAGGAACACGCAACCTAGAAAAAATCGATTTGCATCCGGTTCCACTTTACCGAGCAGTTCCAGATTCTTCTTTGTATCAAACTCTGCCTTCGCCTTGCCGCGTTTCAGACTATGCGATCCAACCATCCATAAGAGCTGCTTTGTAGAGTCAAAATCCATCCCTTCAAGATCAATTTCCAACACCTGTTTTGTCTGTTCTTTGTGTGGTGGGATCGGCAAATCAAACCAATTACTCAAATTAATCAATTCTTTGAGCTTAAAGCAAGTGCCATCATCAGATTCTTTAAGTCTGGCTAGATCGATCCCTTCGTCGCCTGCTGCAAAAATCGAATCCCCTAAGCGTACAAACGCAGACAGAGATTTCGATATTCCTTCCCCTTCTTTCTCAAATTCAAGCTTGATTTCTTTCATTGATTCACTTCAGTAAAAATTTACTTAGTGCCAGCCCGGAAACCCTCTATCTGAATAAGAAACAACAGGTTGCCCGTAGTTATGGTGATAAAGAATTCTGAAATATTGTGCCAAACTGCTGTTATTAGGTAGTTCTGGTGCATTTTAAAGCAAAATAACCCCAAACTTCGATTGAAATCGGCGAAAATATCGTTGTCAAAAACAAACTTCGTTCGAGTGGAGCACAAATGCGCGTAGTCCAAAATACACAGATGGAATTGGGTGAAATTAATGTATCACAAATCAAATTCGATTTGAGATCCCGCGATGACATACCGAAGATACTGCGCGGGTTACAGCACCTGTACATGAACGAGGAATTGCGCCAGAGCGTTTTTGCATTACTGGAAAGTGAAATTGGTTCATCCGGCAAGTGCGTACTTTTGGGTTTAACCGACAAGGACATAATTGGTTTCATGCAGCGCCATAATTTTGAGTTTAAAGAACTCGACATCTCTGAAACCATAGGCCATTTTGTGCAAAGTTTTTATCTTGTTGTTGGTACCTTCCAACGGCCCGGTTGATAAACCATTAAAATCGAAATAAGCCAGGATACCTGAGCGGTGTGCTGCAATAGTTTTAGAGAATTGCTTGAGCATGTTGACATCCGAAGCAGCGGCTTTTTTACCCATTCATCCAATGCATTTTGAGCTGAGAGTTTATCCGGTTGATGCCAGATATTGCGTAACTCTTCTTTCATGTAATAGGCCGTTGCCAAGGCTCATTGAGCTTTAATGCTTCGTCCAGACGTTGACGTTCATTGCGCTTGTCATCCAGGTTGTCAGGGTTCTTCAGCAACAGCCAGCGAATGCCCTTCAAAACGGGTTTGCCCAACCCATTTTCTGCTTCTCGTTGCAGATCACGACGCAGTTTTGTCAACTTTCGTTGAACAGCTTAATAATATGGAAGTGATCGAACACTAGCGTTGCATCTGGGATATTAGCCCGCACCGCACTGATGTATGCTGGCCCCATGTCGGTCGCAACCGCTTCAATCCGTGCACCGATCGTTTCAAACGCTTCCAAAACGGAATCAGTGCATCGGCACCTTTCCCATTGCCAACAAAATCACTGCCCCACGTTGAAGATCCAGAACTATCGTTAAATAACCCAGCTTCTTGCCTTGGTATATTTCATCCAGCGCAATGCGTTTTATCTTGGCCAATTTCGGCAACCGATAACGTTTATTCAGATTGTCCTTCTGTATTCCTTAACCAGATCCCAGCTCACTCCAAGATGGCGTGCTACTGCCTGGATGGTCATGTGCCTAGAGATCCAAAACCAATCTTTCGAAAGAACGTGTATAGCGCTTGTGCTCATCAGCAAACTGTATCTTTACCTGACGAACTGCTTGGCATCGGGTGCATTCTACCCGCTGAACTGGAAGGTCGATATAGACTGCTTTTTGACCTACCGGTACTGTCCTGAAGCGTCTAACCAACTTTCCCCGGCAATGTATCTCGCGGCTTTCATACCGGACATCTCAATCGCCAATGATCCGCTTGTATTGCAACAACTATGACACCCGCAATAAAACAAGTGCTTTGATAAAAATAACCAACTATACCAAAGGCGTGATACAGCAAACTGGTCGACATGTTGAAAAACCTCTTCGTTGAAAATCAGAGATAATTTCAACCTTTAATTCACTTTATTTCAACATGCATTTCTGACTAACAAGTACGCACTTGCCGGATGAACCGTGAAATTGCTCCCAAGGTAGATAAGAGCACAGGCCGTCCTGGCATGACCCTGTGGAGCATACTGGTTTGTGGCGTATTGCGGCTGGACTTAAATGCTGATTATGGTCGTCTTCACGAACTGGTTAACCAGCATAAAACCTTACGCGAAATTGTTGGGACATCATCTGTATGATGAAGACAAGAAATATGTGTATCAAACCTTGGAGAACGTCAACCTGCTCACACCAGAACTGCTGGACAAAAATAAACCAAATCATAGTTGCGGGAGGGCATGCCTCTAAAAAAAGGGCGAAGGAGTCCTGCGTGGGCGGTGCGACTCCTTTGTTGTTGAAACCGATGTGCATTTTCCAACGGACATCAACTTATTGTGGGATGCCCTGCGCAAAGCGATTACGCTGACGGCGCACTGGTGAAAGGCAGCAATTAAGCGACTGGCGGCAATATAGCTACAACCTGCGCCAATTAAAACGACTGATGCGTAGTGCACAGAACAAAAAGCGCAGCGTCGCTAAAGCACGACAAGACAAAATCGACGCACAAGTTACGCAAGCGCACCAGGCCTATATTGACCAAGCCAGAAGTCACTTAGACAAAATTCAGACCACCCTAACCAAACTGGCCGCGATTGCGTCTACTGAGCTGCTGCAAAGGATTGAAATTGAAGGCTATATCAAACACGCCGAACGCCAAATCGATCAAATTGAGCGTCGTGTCATTAAAGGTGAAGTGATTCCACACGAAGAAAAAGTATTCTCCCTATTTGAGCCGCACACCGAATGGATAAGCAAAGGTAAGGCAGGCGTACCGGTTGAGCTGGGTGTCAAAGTATGCATCCTGGAAGACCAGCATCAATTCATCTTGCATCATCACGTGATGGAAAACAAACCGATGATCAGATTGCAGTATCCATGATCGCAGAAGCTAAAAACGCTTTCCCAAACTCAACGCCTGTAGCTTCGACAAAGGCTTTCATTCACCCCGCCAACCAAGCTGAACTGATCCAGCATCTCGACCAGGTCACGCTCCCCAGAAAAGGCAAACTAAGCAAAGAACGTCAAGCGGTAGAACGAACCGAAGAATTTGTTAAAGCCCGTCATGCACACTCGGCGGTAGAGTCAGCAATCAACGCACTAGAATACATGGTTTAGACAAATGCCCAGACCATGGCATCGATGGTTTTAAACGTTATGTTGCACTGGCCATTGTCACCAGGAACATCCGCCGAATGGGTGACATCCTGTGGCAGCAAGATGTGGAACGTGCGCGCAAAGCGAAAGAGAAAAGTTTAAAATACCAGCGAACAGCCTAAAATAAATTTTTCATCTAGCGCCAAAAGTACCTGATTGTGAGCAATCAGCGGCTGGTGCTGGGTAAAAATCGAGTTTTTTGTACTACGCCTCCAAAAAATGCAATCGGAAGCTTTTTGAATGCATATCCTCATTGCATTTTTCAGGAATGATTGAAAATTTAGGTAGCTTGCTGGCAAAAAAATGGGGTTTTCGGGCTGACACTACTTAACGTACAAGGCAGCCTTCGCGATAATTCTCCAATAATCTTTTACTGACGATCTCCAATACAACGATCTAACATCTGTTTTACCGCAAATATTGCGTAATTAATGACTGAAGAAGTTGGATAGATTTTTGGTCAATTGTAAGATTCATCACTGATTATGATGCTGCTTGGCGTCATGCCCTACGCTATCCGATCATAAGTAGTGCTTGCAAGAGTTCACGCGAGACAGGATACCTTGTTAAGTTAGCTAAAGGCTATGTCGCAATTAAGTGACCAACGCGATGTAACTGCCCTTGCCAATCCAATGAGACAAGCAGGTGCGTATCACTCATTTAGAAACCCTGACTCGCTTGGGTAGTTTCTCATCCATCAGATCCAAACCGAGGGAATCATGAGTGCGATCCATCAGCATTTCGAGTTCATCGGCTTTACCAAGAATGTATAACGCCATCGCGTAATTGCCCATACTGGTATTAGGCTCACCGCGTTCAATTTTTGCAACCGTCACCCGTGTAACGCCCATGCGCTCAGCCATCAACTGCACAGTAATTCCCCGGCGCTTTCTTGGGTTACGAATGTCACTGCCGAGTTTCTTCAAGACTTGCTCAACACGAAATGATCTGATAGACATAATGAATACTATAGCGCACATGATATGATATAAAGATCATCATAGTATACTATATACAGATTAAATACCGAATAACTGTCAGCGTGTACGACTTCCGCGTTTGCCCAATCCGACATCTTCCTTCACAAATGTTCTGGGCTTTCTAAAAATGGTGCTTATTTCACCGGGCATGGACGCAAATAACCCTTCTGTTCGCAATGAACGATAATCAGAGCCCTCTACGGTTAGCACATCTTTTAGTATTTAATTAATAAAGATTGCCCGAGTATCCCTCAAGCTACCCTAAATTTGATGGGCTCCAGGTTATCAGTGTTAACCGTCTGCCGAACTTTCCATAAATCATAATTGCTTTGCAGTAAAAGCCAACTTTCTGGAGATCTTCCAAGAACTTTTGAAAGCCTAATAGCCATTTCTGGCGAAACGTCTGAAACTCCATTTATCAAGCGACTAAAGGTACTAACAGCCACACCTAAGCGCTTAGCAATTTGATTGCCAGAAATTTCATCGAACGGATCAATATACGTTCTTTTAATCAGTTCTCCCGGATGGGGTGGGTTATGTTGCTGAATAGTCATTAGTGATAATCCTCATAGTTCACAACGTATGCATCGCCATCTTCAAATTGGAACACAATACGCCAATTTTTGCTAACATCGATAGCCCAGTGATCTTTAAGTTTACCTTTCAATTCATGTAGTCGATAACCTGGAATATCCATATCTTCAATAGTCATAGCTGCATGCAAGAACGCTAACCTATCACGAATTTTTGTTGCATAAGCAGCTTGAATACCTGCAGTGTCGCCAGTTGTGAAGAATTTCTCCAGTCCTTTATGTTTAAAACTTTTAATCATCTTAGTTATACATAATATCCAATAATTCCTTATTACGCAATACGGAATGATGGCTTAACCAAATCACTGTTAATACTGCTGGAGGTGTTTCACTGATTGCTATTTTCCATGTTCTGCACTTGTTGAAATGGCTAGGAAAGTCAGAGCTGATCAACAATTTCTACCGCTAATCAAGTTTTAAGCGCTTTATATGTTGATTCTAGAGTTTAGAGTTTCAGCCCAAAAGGAGGCAAATCATCCCAAGAAAATAAGAAAAAAGCTTGACAAAGTAGCATAAAAATCGTTGCCGCCTTTCTAAATATTGTTAATCAGCGTGCAAAATTTACCAGGGAAAGGGTGAAATCAACATTGAAAAGCATCGAGATTGAAACGCAGTTTGTCGCAGCCCTCCAGAGTTATTTATTCAGATCGTTGAGAAATTGTTGTTCATCCGGGTTCATTGTTGTTTTTAATTGGAACAGATAAACCGAAAATCCTCTGTTAATCACAAATAGATGTTGCCCTAAATATTGCCCAAACTATGCCAAAACATGCCAACTTATGCTTATTTTTGGGCAACATTACAATTATAACTAACTGATAAATATCATATTATTTATTTAGACTGCGGGTTCGAATCCCGCCTTCTCCGCCAAGGATCTAGTACTCAGCTATTTATAATCATAGGGCAGTTAAATTACCATCAATTACCCCATCAAAAAGATTTTGATTTAATCATCTGATTTTGGCGATAGTTACAAGTAATCGCTCGATCCAATCCTCGTATCAGTAATATCATTTAGGCGTGCCACATTTAATTTGCAACCACTTATATTTACAAATTCCAGATATTCAGTATCAATAACAATTTCATTTAATTTCAATTGATATCCTTGTTATGGCAATAATTGCCATTTTATGTTATTAATTACACATTAAGTGGCAAGATAAGGAGGGTTTACCTATGCAAAGTATGAATATTTCTCTGCCTGATCCTTTGAAACAATTCGTGGATGGGCAGATCGCCCAGGGCCGTTACAGCAGTGCCAGCGAATATGTGCGCGAATTGATCCGCGCTGATGAGAAACGTAAAGCTGAAGAACAGCTTGAAGCTAAGTTGCTGGAAGGATTGAGTGGCCCAGAAAGCGAACTAACATCGGCGGATTGAAGTGATATTCCCAAAGAAGCCTTAGCCAAGCTGGAAGCACGAAAGAAACAACGCTGACGCCTAAAATCTATCAACGCGCAGCAGCCAGGCGCGATCTGGTAGAGCATTTCGTTTATCTTGCGGAAAATACGAACCTGGAAACAGCTGAACGCTTTCTGGCACAGACAAAAGCCAGCTTCAATGCTCTGGCTGAACAACCCATGATCGGTGCACCATTAACGCTATGCGATCCAACATTAGCGGGCATGCGCAATGGCGAGTTAAAGACTTTGATAATCACCTAATCTTCTATCTAGTGCCAGCCCGGAAACCCTCTATCCGAATAAGAAACAACAGGTTGCCCGTAGTTATGGTGATAAAGAATTCTGAAATATTGTGCCAAACTGCTGTTATTAGGTAGTTCTGGTGCATTTTAAAGCAAAATAACCCCAAACTTCGATTGAAATCGGCGAAAATATCGTTGTCAGAAACAAACTTCGTTCGATTGGAGAACAAATGCGCGTAGTCCAAAATACACAGATGGATTGGGTGAAATTAATGTATCACAAATCAAATTCGATTTGAGATCCCGCGATGACATACCGAAGATACTGCGCGGGTTACAGCACCTGTACATGAACGAGGAATTGCGCCGGAGCGTTTTTGCATTACTGGAAAGTGAAATTGCTCCCAAAGGTAGATAAGAGCACAGGCCGTCCTGGCATGACCCTGTGGAGCATACTGGTTTGTGGCGTATTGCGGCTGGACTTAAATGCTGATTATGGTCGTCTTCACGAACTGGTTAACCAGCATAAAACCTTACGCGAAATGTGGGACATCATCTGTATGATGAAGACAAGAAATATGTATCAAACCTTGGTGGAGAACGTCAACCTGCTCACACCAGAACTGCTGGACAAAATAAACCAAATCATAGTTGCGGGAGGGCGTGCCACTCCTAAAAAAAACGGAGGAGTCCTGCGGGCGGGCGACTCCTTTGTTGTTGAAACCGATGTGCATTTTCCAACGGACATCAACATATTAGGATGCCCTGCGCAAAGCGATTACGCTGACGGCGCACTGGGTGAAAGGCAACAATTAAGCGACTGGCGGCAATATAGCTGCAACCTGCGCCAATTAAAACGACTGATGCGTAGTGCACAGAACAAAAGCGCAGCGCGCTAAAGACACGACAAGACAAAATCGACGCGCAAGTTACGCAAGCGCACCAGGCCCTATATTGACCAAGCCAGAAGTCACTTAGACAAAATCAGACCACCCTAACCAAATGGCCGCGATTGCGTCTACTGAGCTGCTGCAAAAGATTGAAATTGAAGGCTACATCAAACACGCCGAACGCCAAATCGATCAAATTGAGCGTCGTGTCATTAAAGGTGAAGTGATTCCACACGAAGAAAAAGTATTCTCCTGGCCGCACACCGAATGGATAAGCAAAGGTAAGGCAGGCGTACCGGTTGAGCTGGGTGTCAAAGTATGCATCCTGGAAGACCAGCATCAATTCATCTTGCATCATCCGTGATGGAAAAAAACAAACCGATGATCAGATTGCAGTATCCATGATCGCAGAAGCTAAAAACGCTCCCAAACTCAACGCCTGTAGCTTCGACAAAGGCTTTCATTCACCCGCCAACCAAGCTGAACTGATCCAGCATCTCGACCAGGTCACGCTCCCCAGAAAAGGCAAACTAAGCAAAAGAACGTCAAGCGGTAGAACGAACCGAAGAATTTGTTAAAGCCCGTCATGCACACTCGGCGGTAGAGTCAGCAATCAACGCACTGGAGGTACATGGTTTAGACAAATGCCCAGACCATGGCATCGATGGTTTTAAACGTTATGTTACTGGCCATTGTCACCAGGAACATCCGCCGAATGGGTGACATCCTGTGGCAGCAAGATGTGGGAACGTGCGCGCAAAGCGAAAGGAAAAGTTTAAGATACCAGCGAACAGCCTAAAAATAAATTTTTCATCTAGCGCCCAAAGTACCTGATTGCGAGCAATCAGCGGCTGGTGCTGGGTAAAATCGAGTTTTGTACTACGCCTCCAAAAAAAATGCAATCGGAAGCTTTTGAATGCATATCCTCATTGCATTTTTCAGGAATGATTGAAAATTTAGGTAGCTTGCTGGCAAAAAAATGGGGTTTTCGGGCTGACACTATCTATCACACCAAGACGGTATATCGGCCGTGCGTGTATTACATGCGGCACGTGACCGGCGGAGTTTATTGGGAATCGAAGCTTAGTTGAGTTGGAGCGATCCATAAAACCGCTGTCGGCCATGCATCAAGAATTAGAAGATACCTTTACAAAAGACTCCAAGTTTCGAAAAGGTACAGCAAATTAGAAAGCTACGATTAACAACCTTCTGAAACAATTTCTCCAAACAATGACCGCGGGTAGCACACCACTGACATCAACTGGCGACAATATAACTTATCGCTACTTTAGCCAATGGCCCTAATACCTCGGCATCTCGGAAATTCAACACAACCCCAGAAGTTTTTTCCAGAATTCGCTCCCTTTCTTGCTACACGCTTGACCATTGCATTACCGCATTGGGGACAACTCGGCACTGCAGTGATTGTAGAAGGTGTCGATTCCGGAACATTCTTTTTAGCGCGATCTACCTTATTTGAAGTCATTCCATGCGTTTTTTCAATCATTGCCGTCAGCATAGATCCATCAATCAGTTCAATATTCTGTCCTTTGGCAAAAGATTGTGCTTCCGAAGTAAAAACACCTGAAGTGACAACAAATCCGCCCGCGGCTCCTTTTGTAACCATCACACCAAGTAGCTCACGCACGACAGTGACCGACACCTTATAGGCGCGCCACTGCTTGCACTGAACAAGAAATATTTCACCATCTTTCTTAAGTACCAAATCAATCCCACCATCCGCTCCGCCACTGTCATTCTCAATAACCGTAAAGCCTCGTATCCGGAAAACTTCGCCTACAAGCATTTCAAAATCTTTCCAATTGATATTGTGCAACGGATCATTTGTTTTTCCGCTACCGGCAGTTCGAACAAGATTCTTACGTTTGCGTTGTTTGAAAAAAGATGCCAGCGCACCGGATAAAAATAGCAGCGGCAGAATATATTGCCCGTAATACGCAAACGTTCTACCCATTTGCCCGGCAACCATGCGGCTGATTTGTCCAGGAGCTGCTTGAATTGGCGTCTCAAGAACAGCATAAGGTTGCAAAAGAACGTAAACCGCAACAGCAAGAGCGATTCCCATCCACCAAGGCAATGTTGCGGTTATTTTGAATAAGTCTTCAGCAATGCCATTTCTTCTAGCCATTATTTTCTCCATCATTGGATGTCAATTGTGATCAAGGCTTACGGATTCGATAGAATGTCCGGGATAGTCACTGGCTTGGAGCAAATTTTCAGGAGAATCGGGTTGCCAATATGGCAAGAAATGATGAACCAGCCGATTGCGTTCCTCACGCATCATTTCAAATGACTTCGAGCTGATTTCTAGTAAGCCCTCGATTTGCTGAAATATCAGTAAGTTTCTGCCAATTTTACGGAGCACTTCATCTTTCGGGTTTGGCGGTGTAATGTGCTGTTCTCGGTCCATTAAGGAATGCTCTGTTGTTAAGACATTTCATCTACAACGGCACCAATTCCTATGAAATGAGCTTGGGGCTATCCGTAGTATTCAATTAATTGGCTGAGGAACAGGTGTGCGAAATACAATAGAATGCAGAAATTCATACGTTCAGGCGACAACTAGGAGGCCGTCCTTTTGTGTTGTGTTGTGTTGTGTTGTGTTGTGTTGTGTTGTGTTGTGTTGTGTTGTGTTGTGTTGTGTTGTGTTGTGTTGTTCTGTTCCGCCGGCCGAGCTTTCCCCCCCCCTTTTTTGCGCTTGTTTGCTTTGTGGTGGTCCCCCCCCCCCCCCTCCTGCTTCCTCCCCTCGTTGGGTGGGTCGGGCGGGTTGGCAGCTTTTTTTTTTTGGGTTTTGCCGCCTGGTGACCTTTTTTTTCCCCCCCTCCCCTGAACATTTAACATAAATGCTGGTCGTCATCGGACAATTCACCTTCAAACAAATCGTTCACCTTGGCAATAATTTCCGCCAGATAAGCTGTTTCCTTTTCCTGCACTTGCCCGGTACCTGCACCTTCCATTGGTGTCAGTTTTGGATATTCGCCATCGACCAAGGCTAACGTCCGCTTTCCCTCAGCTTTCAAGTTATGGTGCGTCAGCATGACCTTGGAGAGATCAAGTCCTTCACGTTCCCGCCCGAATTCCAGCAGTGGGATCAATCTTTTGTAGAAGATAAAACGTTTCTCAATGGCGGTGTTGCCATAGTCAAATATCTGGGAAAGGAACGCATACAGTCGTTGGAATGCGCCCATATCATGCTTGAACAGGATAAGCGCGTTCATTTCGTTCTTAGCATCTTCGGCTGCTTTGCTATCTTCCTTGGCATTGGCAGCTTTCAGCTTTTCCTGAGCCGCTTTATAACGATGCAAAATCCGTGCGACGACTGGCTCTAATGCTCCGGCCAGATCGCTTTGCTTGGCCTTCGGGTTAAACTCCACCTCAACCACACGATTGACTTCAAACTCATCATAAAAACCCGCCGCGTCCAGCTTCATGCGTAAATCATAAACCAGGTGCGGGTCGGTGACGTTGGCTAATTCTGCGGTTTCGTAATAGGCAAGAAAGGCAGCCAGAATTTCTTCGGGGTCATTCACGAAATCCACCACATAGGTGGTATCTTTGCCCTGATGGGCGCGATTGAGGCGAGATAGCGTTTGCACCGCCGTAATACCTGCCAGCCGTTTATCGACATACATCCCGCACAACAGGGGTTGATCGAATCCGGTTTGAAACTTGTTGGCAACCAGCAGGATTTGATAGTCTTCTGTATTGAAAGCCTCACGGATACCCTGCCCTTTTAGGTTCGGGTTCATGGTCTTGCTGGTTTCGCTGAACGGTTCGCTGCCTGATTGGCTATCGTTGACCTCACCGGAAAACGCCACCAGCGTGCCGATTTTGTAACCTTGGGCTTTAATGTAGACATCAATCGCCAGCCGCCAGCGCACCGCTTCAATACGGCTACCGACCACCACCATAGCCTTAGCTTTGCCGTTCAGCAGTGGAGCTACATTTTCGCGGAAATGCTCAACCACCACCTGCACTTTCTGGCTGATATTGTAAGGATGCAGCCTGACCCAGCGCATAATGCCTTTCAGGGCTTCGTTACGCTCGACTTCTTTATCATCCAATTCTTTGCCATCATGCGCGAGTTTGAACGCCAGCTTGTAAGGCGTGTAATTTTGCAGCACATCGAGGATGAAGCCTTCTTCAATCGCTTGCCGCATTGAATAGACATGAAACGGCGCAGGTAGATTGTCCGCACCGGCTGGCAAATCAGGATTGGGCAATCGTCCAAACAGTTCAAGGGTTTTGGCTTTGGGTGTAGCGGTAAAGGCCACATAGGTAATACCGCTTTCCGCCGCCCTGCTTTCCATTTGCGCGGCCAGTATGTCTTCGGTGCTGATTTCCCCGCCGTCGGCCAATTCTTGC
This sequence comes from Nitrosomonas sp., assembly GCA_016708955.1. GTDB lineage: Bacteria > Pseudomonadota > Gammaproteobacteria > Burkholderiales > Nitrosomonadaceae > Nitrosomonas. The sequence goes on along the minus strand of JADJES010000010.1, from coordinate 33,101 downwards.
AATTCTTCCGCCGATAGCACGGCTTTCAGTTTAGCTGCAGCCTCCCCGGTTTGCGACGAATGCGCTTCATCAGCAATTACAGCAAAGCGCTTGCCCTGTGTCGCGGCCAGATCCTGCACGGCTTTAAGCGCGAAAGGGAAAGTCTGGATGGTGCAAACCACAATTTTCTTGCCACCGGACAGAGCCGCCGCCAGTTCCGCACTTTTACTAGCTCCCTCCCCTTTGATCGTGGCGACCACGCCGGAGGTGCGCTCAAAATCGAAAATCGCTTCCTGTAACTGGTCATCCAGCACAGTGCGGTCAGAAACCACCAACACGGTATCAAACAGTTTTTCATGGCTGGCATTGTGCAAATCGGCCAGAAAATGCGCCGACCATGCAATTGAATTGGTTTTGCCTGAGCCCGCCGAATGCTGGATCAAGTATTTACCGCCCGCGCCTTCCTGCAACACCGCCGCCAGCAGCTTGCGCGTTGCATCCAATTGATGAAAACGCGGGAAGATGATTTTCTTAATCTGTTTTTTCTCGTCCTTCTGCGTCACCAGATACCGGCCCAAAATCTCCAGCCAGCTATCCTTTGCCCAGATGTCTTCCCATAAATAAGCGGTGCGATGCCCTTGTTCGTTGGGTGGATTACCCGCCGCGCCGTTATCGCCCCGGTTGAATGGCAAAAAGCGCGTTGCCGCACCTTCCAGCCGCGTGGTCATATGCACTTCGCTATTACTAACCGCGAAATGCACTAAAGCCCCATTGGGGAAAAACAATAACGGTTCAGCGCTGCCCTGCCCCTTTGGGCGCGGCTCACGGTCGAAGCGATATTGATCAATCGCATCCTCCACCGACTGGGTGAAGTTGGTTTTTAATTCCGACGTAGCAACTGGAATACCATTCAGAAATAGGCCAAGGTCAAGCGCATTTTCATTGTGCAGCGAATAACGCAATTGCCGCACAACCCGCAGCCGATTAGCGGCGTATTTGACGAGAATATCCGGATTCATAGCCAAGGCGGGTTTGAATTGGGCAAGCATGAGCGGTTGCCTAAGCCCAAGCAGTTCAATTCCGTGGCGTAAAACGTCTAACGTGCCGCGTTGGTTGAGTGAATCTCGCAGCCGATCTAGCAACACATCCGCCGCTTGTGCGCCGTGATTCTTTTGCAAGGCTTCCCACGCCTTCGGTTGGGTATCCTGCACCCAAGCCAGCACATCCGCCGGAAATAACGCCCGCGCCCTATCGTAACCTGCCGCATCGTTTGCCGCATACAGCCAGCCGTTAGCGGCCAGATGATCACAGATTTCAACCTCGAAATTGATTTCCTTATGTAAACCGCTCATGACAAAAATTGGGCAGGGCTAACAATTGTAATTTCATGCCAAGGGTTCAGGATAAGCAAATCCTCATCACTTGAAATCACAGTCTGTGCCGAACAATGCAATGCCAAAGCTAAAAACTTGTTGTCGCGAGAATCCCGGCATGGCGGTGTTAGGTTTTTTTCCTCGTCAAGAGTGACCGGGAATAGAGCGGTTGCAGCATGATAAAGCTGTAAAAAACCCAGGCGGCTTTCCCGGTCAAGGTAACGATCAAACTTATCGCGCAGCAAAACGCTTTCCAACTCAGCCAGCGTAGCAGGCGAAACGCAAAGCGTTCCGGTTGCCAAGGCATAATTGAAGGCTTGTCTGGGAACTGACTGCGGCTTTAACAATGTACTGATCAACGTGCTGGTATCAATGACAATTCGTTTAACGAAGCTCATTGACCAACTGCTTGACAGCTTCAACGGTTAAGGCATCTGCTTCCGGTGTTAATTTTTTATCGGTTTCGGCGAAAAAACTTTCGAAAGCCGCCACCGCTTTGGAACGCTGCTTACGGATTTCCATGAGTTCCTCCATATCCAGGCAGGAAACCATAAACGCCACAGGACGTCCACGGCGGGTAATGGTTATCGGTTCGCGTTGCGCTGTATCCAGCAATTCGCCAAAACGGTTTTGGGCTTCAACAGAGGTCATAGTACGCATGGTTTTTTCTCCAATTAGCTAATATAGGTATTATAGTTAATACGGCTAAATTAACAAGGCACGGTTTCCGCTTTTACTTCCGTTTTAGCTGAGACCAGCCCACGCACGTCAATTTTCCCGGTCACGGCGGCGGAAATTAGGGCGGTGCGGCGCTCTTGGAGTAGGGTAATGGCGGTTTTGGCTTCGGCTGTTAGGGTGTCGAGTTTGGCAGTTTCTCGTTCGAGGAAGTTAACAATAGCAGATTGTTCTTCAAGTGGTGGTTGAGGAACTCTCTGATCTCTGACTTGCGTTCCGGTAATGAGTGGTTGAGCCGTCTTTGAAGCTATATCATTCAAATTCCTGCTTCTAAGCACAGATGCAAGGTAAGTAAGATCAAAAGCGTTAGGCGCCGCATCAAGAATAAGTGCATTATCAGTGACCCAAGCTGGTGGATTAACAATATGTACATTCCCACACAAAGCTCCAACTCGTCCGACGGCCAAAATCGAATGCTTTACATTTACTAGATTCGTATAACCCATTACTCCATTTCCACCGATTACTGGAAGAAATTGTTTTGTATCTGCTTCCGTTTCGACTTGCTCAACACTAATACCATTTCCGCTTGCACAACTAGCGAACCATCTTAGCGGAACAACTCCCCAATGCTCCGGCACTTCGCCCAGCCATTCGATACCGGAATCCTTCATCGGTGCGTTGGGGTTTAGGCCTTTGGTGACGGCGTGGGAAATGACTGACTGCCGTTTTTCCTTGAGCAATTCGATCAGCCGTTTCTGTTCGGCAATCAGAACATCAATTTTAGCCGTTTCGCGGTCGAGGAAGGCGGCGATGGTTTGTTGTTCTGGAATGGGCGGCGTTGTCAAAACCATATTACCCAGAAAATCCCAACTAACACGAGGCATTTTCGCGCCGAATGTTGAGCCATCAGCAATGGCGATGAATTCACGATTCAGTATTTGATATTGTGTTCAGAAGCGGCTGTCTACTCACCTTTGTTGGGCGCATAACATGGAAATCGCCAACAGCTTCACCGAAGCATCAGCTAAATCACCTTCGCAAGGATAAACCCCGCACCCGCATACCCCCTCTCCCCCGGGCGTTCAGATAAAACTGTGAGTTTTCCCCGTTTTTATCGGGCAATCCCATGCCCGCAATTCAAACTTAGTTTGGCTGGATAAACACTACTTGACCAGCTTTTCTATCTTTTCCAGAGCAACACCCCATGGGGTTTTCGCGTCGCGGTCAAGTTTTCCAGATACAACGCCAGTTTACCGAGATTCCGGTTAAAACCGACGACTTTAATTCAATCGCCACTAGCAATTTAGCCCACGATGACAAACAGCCAGTCCAAAGTCCCGCCCACCCTCTTTGTAACTTTCGAGCCGACAAAACAAAAGTCGCCCCCGAAAACTCTTAAGTTTAACAAGCCTCTTCTATCTGCTTCGGCATGGCTGTCTGGTAGCTAAAACTCGACCAAATAAGGATCTTTCCCAGGGCAGCAGTTTTTGTCCATCGGGACACTTTGGGGCTTGAGTAATCCGCTCAAACAAGGGTTTTGACTGGCGTTCCGTGAAAAGGTGCAGTACATCAAATCGCGCACTTCTTGGCGTTTGCTCTGGCTGAGAATAATGAGGTTGTTTGTCCAGGACAATTGTGTCAGCAGTGCTGACACTTTCTCATCACCCTGATACGTCTCGTAAAATTGCCGCATCCGGAACAAGTTCCGGCGAGTAAACCCGCGCAACCCCGGCTGGGTCTGTGCGATGTGAGCCGCCAACTGCGCTACAACCCCATCACCCCATTCCGCGCTTTTGACTTTGTGGCTGATGATTTTGCCAACGTGCCAATAAAGATCAATCAAAACTGTATTGACGGCCTGAAATGCTTTCTGCCGCGCCGCTTCAATCAGTTTTGTGATTTCTCCGAATGACTCTGCGGCAGGTGTTTTCATGCTCATGCCGTAAGCCCTGCAATCATGGTCAGGATACGATCCGTGCATTGCTTCAAGTCCGCATCAATCGCTGCCAGTTCACGCGGCGGCTCAAAAACGTAGAAATGCCGGTTGAACGGGATTTCATAGCCGACTTTGGTTTTGTCATGGTCTATCCACGCATCCGGCGCATGGGGCAGCACTTCGCGCTTGAAATAGGTTTCCACGTCTTCATTGAGCGGCACGTTTTCAGTGTCACGCAAACTGGAATCCGGTTGCGGTTTGCCTTTCAGCTTGCCTTTTTCACCGGGAATGATTTTGCCGTTCTCGTCTTTTAACGGACGTTCAACGGTGATGGTGCGATAACCAAAATCACTGTTCTTGAAGATTCTGGAAATCGGCTTTTTACCCTCGCTGGCCTCGATGAATTGCCCGAACAGGCGGGTAATCTCGGTAATATGGTCATCCGATAATTCTTTACGCTTCGAGCCAAGGCTTTTGCGCATTTTCTGCCAGAAGCCACTCGCATCAATCAATTGCACGGTGCCTTTGCGATGCGCCAGCTTGCGATTGCTGAGTATCCAGACATAAGTGCTAATGCCCGTGTTGTAGAACATATCGGTCGGCAAGCCAATAATGGCTTCCACAAGGTCGTTCTCCAGCACATAGCGTCGGATTTCGCTTTCACCCGAACCTGCACCGCCCGTGAACAGTGGCGAACCGTTGAGGACAATGCCAAAGCGGCTACCGCCATCGTTGGCCGGACGCATTTTGCTGATCAGGTGCATGAGAAACAGCAGCGAACCGTCGGACACGCGCGGCAAGCCCGCCCCGAATCGGCCATTGAATCCTTGTTGCTCATATTCCTTACGGACTTCTTTTTCGACCTTCTTCCATTCCACACCAAAGGGCGGATTGGAAAGCATATAGTCAAACTTCTTATGGGGGTGGCCGTCTTCTGAAAAAGTATTGCCGAACACGATATTGGCGACATCCTGCCCTTTTATCAGCATATCGGCTTTGCAAATGGCATAGGATTCCGGATTGAGTTCCTGCCCAAACATGGTGAGGCGGGCTTCGGGATTGTGTTCTTCCAGATATTCCCCCGCGACCGACAGCATCCCGCCCGTTCCTGCCGTGGGGTCGTAAATGGTGCGGACGACCCCCGCTTTTGCCAGCACTTGATCATCTTCGATGAACAGCAGGTTGACCATCAGGCGGATCACTTCACGCGGAGTGAAGTGCTCCCCTGCGGTTTCGTTGGAGATTTCAGCAAACTTGCGGATGAGTTCTTCAAACACCAGCCCCATTTGGCTGTTACTGACTTTGTCGGGGTGCAAGTCGACATTGACGAACTTTTCAGTAACTTGATACAGAAGCCCCGATTTAGCCAGCTTGTCGATCTGGGCATAAAACTCAAAACGCTCGAATATATCCCGCACCGCTTCTGAAAAACCTTGGATATAGGAGAACAGATTTTCCTTGATATGGTCTTGGTCGCCCATCAGCTTCTTCATATCCAGGGGCGAAATGTTATAGAAACTTTGCTTGGCTTTACGGAGCAGGAAGGGATCGGCGTTTAAGCCGAGTTTTTTCTTTTCTTCATGTTCTGCCAGCACAGCGGCTTTGGTAGATTCCAAAACGCAATCCAAACGGCGCAACACGGTAAATGGCAGGATAATCTTGCCATAATCGGATTGTTTGTAATCGCCACGCAACAGATCGGCGACCGACCAAATGAAGGCTGAGAGAGATTGATGATTCATACGTCCTTAATTCTGATTTTTATTATTTTTGCTGCTGATTTGTATTCTATTTACCCATAATGGTATAGGTAACATGAAAAGACTGAAATAGGAATATCAAAGGATTGCACACTTAATTTTTGAATTAATAAAATGTTGCATTGACCGGTAATGAAGCAAATCGAATAATTGTATGTAAAATCCTACTGTGTCTTATATTTGCGAATAAAATAAGTTTTCCGGAGAAAAATACATATAATTCTTAAAAGTTATTGATTTACAGGATTAAATCCTGCTAGATTACCAACCGCATCTTAAACCACTAATAGGACCGCCCCATGAACAAGACTGAATTGATTGAAGCCGTTGCTACCCGCTCTAATACCACCAAAGCCCAAACAACCGCCATGCTAAACGGATTGCTTGAAGTTATTCAGGAAACCATGGCTAGTGGCAGCGATGTTCAGCTTGTGGGATTTGGTACTTTCTCAGTGACAGAACGTGCAAGTCGTGAAGGCCGCAATCCAGCGACTGGTGTAACCATGACAATTCCTGCCAAGAAGGTTGTTAAATTCAAGCCAGGCAAAGCTCTGTCTGATGCTGCGGCTTCTGTTATGAAAACCAATCAGACTGCAAAAAAGAAATAATACGATTGAGTGCGTTTTGATTGGAAGAACCCAGGGAATCATCAAGTGAGGACAATTTCCTGGGGGAAGGTTTATGAATAAAATCATACGGTAGACTTCACTTCTGTCTACAATCATTTCATCGGCCAGATAAAATAAAACAAACGTAAACGACGACTATTGATCCTTCAGTCGAACCAATCTTGGCCAGCGGTCATGTATCCCGGCATATTCAGGTGGCGTGTTGATAGTCACCACATAAACCCGCATTTCATCATCTCTTTCTGCTCAAAATGCCGCAATCTTCTCCGGCTTAAACTTAACCGGTGTCAGCATTCCTTTGCGCGCCCGGTGTAACACGAACGGTTGTAGCTCTTCCCAATTTAGCACCCTTTGCAATGATTTATTGCCCGCGCCCGTTCCCTTAACCTGAAGCGACGAACCTTCCGATAGCACCGCCGTGGCAACCAACGACTCACTTTCATTTAGTCCAAGAATGATAACGCCCTTCCCGCTCGACAATTCCTTCATTTCGCTGATTGGAAATAACAACAACTTGCCGTTGCTGCCCAGTGCCGCGACCAGACTGCCACTGGCAACATTTGCCGGTTGCAGCAAAATATCCGCTTTGCTCAGCGTCATGAAAGCCTTGCCAGCCTTCTGGCGGGATACCAGGTCTTTGAGCGTGGCAATAAAGCCATATCCGCCGGACGAGCTGAACAGATATTGGGTATCCGGCGCTGCGGCACACATCACTGCCGCTTTCACCTTGGGGGGCATGTCCAGCAAGGAAGCCAACGGTACGCCATCGCTGCGGCCACCGGGAATATCCGCCGAAGACAGGCTGTAGGCACGACCCCCGCTATCCAGCACCACAACCGGATAAGCTGTGCGTGTTTGCGCAATCGCCAGTAACTGATCACCATCTTTAAATGACAGTGTATTCATATCCACTTCATGGCCCGTACGTTGACGTATCCAGCCGTTCTTAGACAGAATGACTGTACAGGGTTCATCCGGCACCGATACTGTCTTGGCGACCACGCGCTCCGCTGCTTCGATCAATGTACGGCGGTCGTCGCCATATTTCTTCACGTCCGCTTCAATCTCGCCGATGATCATGTCGCGCATGGCCGTTTCATTGCTCAGAACAAACTTCAGTCCTTCTTCTTCCGTTTTCAGCTCGTTCATTTCTTTTTCGATGCGAATAGCCTCGAGACGAGCCAACTGGCGCAATCGAATTTCCAGAATATCGTCCGCTTGAATTTCAGTAATCCCAAATTGCGACATCAAATCAGCCTTGGGATCATCCGCTTCACGAATGACTTTGATGACTTCATCAATATTCAGCAGTACCACCATGCGGCCTTCCAGGATGTGCAGGCGCTTTTGCACCTGATCAAGCCTGGTCCGGCTGCGGCGAGTGACTGTAGTGGTGCGGAATTGCGTCCACTCGGTCAGTAACTCCAGAATGTTCTTCTGGTTCGGTCTGCCATCCAAGCCGATGGCGACCATATTGGCGGGTACCGTGGATTCCAGGCTGGTATGTGCGAGCAACAGGGCGATGAATTGCTCTTGTGGCATGCGCGACGAGCGTGGCTCCAGAACGATACGTACCGAAGCATCTTTGCCGGATTCGTCGCGCACAGTTTCCAGCGCGTCGAGAAACAATTGCTTCATCTGCTTTTGCTCGACCGACAATTCTTTCTTGCCCGTTTTTATCTGCGGATCGGCGTATTCTCCAATTTCTTCCAATACTTTCTTCACGGAAACACCCGGCGGCAATTCATGCACCACCATGCGCCACTGACCGCGCGCTTGTTGCTCTAGGGTCCAGCGTGCGCGCACACGAAAAATGCCCCGGCCTGTGGCATAAGCTTCACGTATATCTTTGGCGCTGGAAATCAGTTGACCGCCGCCTGGAAAATCCGGGCCATGAATGTGTTGCAATACGTCATCAACACTGATCGCCGGGTTATGCATCAGCGCAATCGCTGCATTGCCCACCTCACGCATGTTGTGCGGCAGGCATTCCGTCGCCATGCCGACCGCGATGCCGGATGCGCCATTCAACAACAGCAATGGGAGGCGTGCGGGCAAATCCACCGGCTCCTGTTCTGAGCCGTCATAATTCGGACGAAAATCCACGGTTCCCGCGTCCACTTCGGACAGCAGCAGCTCTGCATATTTAGTCAGCCTGACTTCGGTATACCGCATGGCTGCCGGGGAATCGCCATCACGCGAGCCGAAATTTCCCTGGCCATCGACCAAGGGATAGCGCAACACAAAATCCTGCGCCATGCGCACCATCGCTTCGTAAGAAGCCGAATCGCCATGCGGATGGTATTTACCGATCACATCACCGACCACGCGCGCCGATTTGACCGGCTTTGATCCCTGAATCAAACCCAGGCGATGCATCGCATAGAGAATGCGGCGCTGCACCGGCTTCTCGCCATCGGATACGGAGGGCAGCGCGCGTCCCTTGACCACGCTGATGGCGTAGCGCAGATACACCTGGTGCGTGTATTCAGCCAGATCGATGCTGCCGTCGCCGTTATCACTACCACTCGAAGCAGATGTTGGTGGTACGGGTGGCGGCAATTCGGTTTCCGGCGGCGTCACTTGCGCCGGTAAGGAGGAATCCAACGCATCAAATAGATCCAAATTTTTCATTTTTCGTTAAATATCCGCTTCCACTTCGTTGCCATGTATTGTAATTAATTCCTTGCGCTCGCTAGCATGCGACTTTCCCATCAGGGTATCGAAGGTTCCCACTGCATGTGCCACATCGCCCAGGCCTATCCGCACCAGCCGGCGTGTGTCCGGGCATAAGGTGGTTTCCCAAAGCTGAACGGCATCCATCTCCCCCAGCCCCTTGAACCGCGAAATGGTCCAGCTTCCTTCCTTGATGCCTTCCTGACGCAGGCGCGCTTCCAATATATTCAGTTCCACCTGATCCAAAGCGTACAGCTTGCGTGGCGGCTTGTTTTTACCCTGTGCCGGAACATCCACGCGAAACAATGGCGGTTTGGCAATATACACGTGCCCGTGTTGAATAATCTTGGGAAAATGCCGGAAAAATAAAGTGAGCAACAGTGCCTGGATATGGCTGCCATCATCATCGGCATCGGACAAAATGATAATCTTGCCATAGCGCAAGGCACTCATATCCACATTGCTGTCCAATTTGTGCGGATCAATCGCCAGCGATACGGCAATATTGTGGATTTCCTGATTAGCGAGAATCTGCGATTGATCGACTTCCCAACTGTTCATGCCTTTGCCGCGCAGCGGCAGCACTGCCTGAATTTCTTTGTCTCGTCCCGCCTTGGCCGATCCACCGGCGGAATCCCCTTCCACCAAGAACAGTTCGGCGTTGAGGCCGGTCAGTTCGGAATCGGTCAGTTTGCCTGGCATCACCGCCACGCCGGAGCCTTTTCTGCGTTCCACTGTTTTAGCGGTTTTGCCGCGATCAATAGCGTTCTTGATGGCCTGCTCGGCAATCTTCGCCGCTTCCGCCACATGTTCGTTCAGCCATAAATCCAGCGTATCTTTCATGGCCGCCGCAACCAGCTTGATCGCCTCGCGCGAAGATAATTTTTCTTTTGTTTGGCCAGAAAAGCTCGGGTCCACCATTTTGAGTGCCAATACAAAGCGTAGCTTGGCCCATACATCCTCGGCCGTCAGTTTTACATTGCGCTGCATTAATCCATGTTGCTCTGCGAACGTACGCACACTGTTAAACACCACGTCCCGCAAACCGGCTTCGTGCGTCCCGCCCCCCAATGTCGGAATCAAATTGACATAGGATTCGCCGCCGCCGGAACCAACAACCCAAGCCATCGCCCATTGCACTCCTTCACCGTCCGAGAAGGTCTCATTCGCAGCCAAATACTTTTCACCACAGAATGCCGGTGCAATCGGCTCATCTTCAGCAATCATTTGATCCAGATACTGCGCGATTCCTCCCTCAAAATGCCATTCTTTGACATCAAAACCCGTGACGGTCTCGATGTTGAGTAACACTTTAACGCCCGGCAGCAGCATTGCTTTGGCGCGTAACAAGTGCTCCAGCTCTCCGCGATGCAGTGATGGGGCGTCAAAATACTTCGCATTCGGCCAGATGCGCAGTGCCGTGCCGGTGTTGCGCACACCGCAAGTGCCGATCACCGTTAATGGCTCGATAACTTCGCCATCGGCAAAAACGATGCGATGTTGCTTGCCTTCGCGCTTAACTTCCACTTCCAAACGGGTGGAAAGCGCGTTGGTCACTGAAACACCGACGCCATGCAAGCCGCCGGTGAATTTGTAGCTGCTGTCTGCCTCACCTTTTGCAAACTTACCGCCGGAATGAATCACCTGGAATACAACCTGTATAGTTGGAATATTCTCTTCCGGATGCAGGCCAACCGGAATGCCGCGCCCATCATCTGCGACGGCGACTGAACCGTCACGATAAAGCGTCACTTCGATATTCTTGGCATACCCTGCCATCGCCTCATCAACCGCATTATCGATGGCCTCCACCACCATATGCGTCGGATCCGTGGTACGTGTGTACATACCCGGCCGCAACTGGATAGGTTCCAGCTTGCGCAAGACCCGGATCGAAGATTCATCGTAAGTTTGTTTTGTCATGATTGTTAAGTTGGTTTACGCGGCTTCCATTCCGATACTTTCCTCTTCAATCCACAAACTAATTGCGCCAACAAAAGGGCTAAAACATATCATGTTTTAGCAAAGCTTCGTAGTTGAGCTGTATCTGATTGAATGGACGGATGGGAAAATCATCGGTTTATACAGCAAATTGACTTCGAATGTAAAACTAAGATGTACTCTGAATTGCTACGCCTGAGATCTTTCATAAATTGCATTGTCAGTGTTTAAAACAGGAGAGGCAATCCGCTCTTTGAAAAATATAAGCCTTCTTAAGGTGATATTTTATTAATCAACAACATAAAAAGATGGCGTAATCTTATGCATAATAGAGAGAAAAAGCTATGCAAATTGTCGCATCATTCTTTGTTTAAATAGATGGTAAAATGACTAAATTAAGCACTTCTCGAAAAGCTATTGAGAAGTAAAACATTACATTAAATTTATTTATAAGGATGTAAGTCAACTGATGGCCGTATTTTTTGGTGATCCGAAAAAAGTCCAGCACTTGATATGATATTCAAAAAGATAAAAACCAGATTTTGAGTGGTAAAGGGATTATTGTGATACCGATTCATGTATGTCTAAAGACAGCAATGCAATGAAAAAGAAACGCAAATACAACCGCTGATCAGAACAGCGTATGCTTATAGCGCTTACCGGTCTGATCATTGTTCGAAAAGTTTTGTTCTTTCATCCCAGTTTCACACAAAAACACTCTACTTAGCATCCAATCCGGCAGATACCCTGTCTACCCGGTGCTCGTCACATCAAATCTGAGCAAATGAAGCTTTTAAAGCAGAATCCCCCCTTGCCATAGTGGTGGGAGGCATCACCACTGGAAAAATTATTTTATGATTCATATAGCAAACAAGGAAGAAATTCGTTCCCACACTTCCCTGCGAGGTTGGGCAGCTCTGATGGTTGTCTTCGTTCACTTTCGATCTTTTCTTCATCCATCTGTCGATCCGGATGAAATGACATTTTTTCTTACCAAGGGCTATCTCTGGGTAGATTTCTTCTTTATCCTCAGCGGTTTTGTGATGTCATATGTCTATGACATCGAGCACCCTCAGCGCCATAGCATTCGTGACACTTTTCACTACCTAATTGCTCGTATTGCACGAATATATCCATTGCATTTGATTTCGCTCGTAGCAACACTGCTATTCTTTATCACAGTTGCGCTAATAAACTGGGGCTTGGAAAAAGAATTCTGCTGCGTATACGATGGCTCCTTACGAAATGCCGAATCATTAGTTGCTAACCTATTCCTCATTCACGCGTGGGGTATGTTTGACTGGGTCACATGGAATCTTCCATCATGGTCTCTCAGTGCGGAGTTCTTCTGCTATCTGATCTTTGCCGCTTCTTACTCTGGATGGCGAAAACCGGGAACTGGCTTTGGTTGCGCTGTCATGCACTGCGGTGTTTTTTTATTGTTTATGCCTTGCTACTGGCAGTGATGTCGATGAGAATTTTCGATTATCCACCATACGTGCTGCATCCGCTTTTACCCTCGGCATTATGCTGTTCTTGGGACGCAAGGTTATTTCTGCTATCTCGGAAAGCTATTTGACGTGTATTCAGATCGCTGCAAGTATTGCACTTTTGCTTGCACTGCACTTTGGATTAGCTGATGTTTTATCTATTGCTCTGATGGCTTTGATAGTTTTGGTGACTTGGGAAGATCGCGGTTATTTGTGCAACTGTCTCACTATGCGCCATATGCACACGATTGGGCTATTGTCGTTTTCTATTTATATGTGGCACTATCTTATCAAGTTTATTGCAAAGAACGATTGGGAACTCTATACAGGCCTGCCACTGCAAAGTAGTGCAACGGGATCGATATTTTTTGTCGCCTGTTTGATAGGCTTAGTCATTCCGGTCTCAGTTTGGAGTTATCGATTCCTGGAAATGCCCACTCGTAAATGGATTAGCTTACGATTGAATAGCTTACTTGAAACAAAATATCCGCCAAAGTGGCAGCTGATATTGGCACCCAGTCAAAGAAAAAAGAAAGCATTTCTTTATTGGCCCTTTATCAAATAATTTAACTTGATTTGGGTCTATGTGAAATACCTAACTAGCCAGGATATTACATGAATTGCACACGCCCTCACTTGTCACTTGATTCCACAAGGAATTTTTCTCAGTCGGGTGTATGAATAACTACACCGCTTCTTCGAAAAATCCCTTGTGAAACCAATATCATGCGTGATCATCGTGCGAATTCATGCAATATCCGGGCTAGATAAGGATCATCATGACAAACACGAGCACACAAGAACGCGCTGCTGGTGCCATTTATCACCAACTCCCTGCCGCCCATTACCTTGCTGCTCGTTTCCGGAACGATTTTGAATCCGCTGTGCTTCATGCGATTAATGGCGGAGGGCAGAATCAGGCGCGCGCCATTCTCACTGGTGCGCTGGTAGGTGCTCAAGTCGGCCTCTCTGGCATCCCACAACGATTTCTCAACGGACTTGAGAACCTAAACATACTCAAAGGCTTGGCTGTGGATCTCGCTTCACAGATCGATGGTGCCGCTGATAGCATATCAATTGACCGTAGCGTAATTTAGCTTAAGCCCTCTATGCTTCTGACACCCGAGTCATTAAAGAATCTCTGGATAATCCGCCTTTGTCATTCCAGATATAGTAGGAAAATTTTCCTATCAACAGCATAGATTTCTCCTCATGCTCGAAATGACAGATATTCAGCGACGCTTTAAGTAATTTACTGAAAAATAAATGCGCCTGTAAAGTAACAAAAAGCCCTTATCTATCCTTAAACAAATTTTGTTTTTTTATTACATTTAACAACCGTTTCTTCTATGAGGAAAATGATGACTCTCAAACTCCATATCATTATTTGCAGTACACGACCAGGTCGTGTCGGACCACTTATAGCCCAATGGTTCCATGAAATCGCAGTTCAGCATGGGCAATTTGAAGCGCATCTGATCGACCTTGCTGAGTTTAATCTTCCTGTTTATGACGAACCCGAACATCCTATGCTTCAGCGCTATCAACATGAGCACACCAGAAACTGGGCTGCCAGTGTCAATGCGGCAGATGCTTACGTGTTCGTCACACCAGAATATAATTTCGGTCCGCCGCCTTCGCTTCTGAATGCACTCAACTATGTCTATAAGGAGTGGAATTACAAACCTGCCGGGATGGTCAGTTATGGCGGGGTTTCAGGTGGACTCCGGTCTGCCCTGATCGAGAAACTGACCTTGACTACTTTAAAAATGATGCCAATGGTGGAAGCGGTGGCGGTGCAGAATATTTCCACGTTCATCGACGAAAACAAACGTTTTACAGCCAATGAACATCACGTAAGTTCGGGAATATCGCTCCTTAATGAACTCTACAAGTGGGCACAAGCTTTAAAAACGATGAGATTGTAATTTTTTTCCAAAATCTCAATCGGCTAATTGCTAAATATAGCAGGTTAAATTTCCGAAAAGAGGTGGTGCCAACTGATTTCTTGTGGTTAACTGCATGGAAAAATATCGAACACGAATGACACGCAAGGATTGAAAGCTTATAGGGAATGGATAAAAGAAAAGCGCCAGTTTATACAGGATATAAATGAGCATTCTTAGCCTGTTTTGAACATCGAGGCGGCTGCAGATCGTTTCACAACAAATCTTTAAGTTTTAGGTTAATCACTGCTGAGTTACGCTAGAAATTAGTATGATGCACTGACTTTTCTTGTTCTTTCTAAGCCGCTGAGTTATAACAATTCATTCAGTATTTGAACAAATCAATTATTTATTAGATGAGGTAGCGTCATGAAAAAAATCGTTGCAACTGTTTGTTTTGGTTTAATACTGCCTTCCTGCACATGGGTTAAGGTTACTCCGAATGGCGAAGGCGTGCGTTTGGTACAATCAGTCCGGGCAGTCGAGTCATGCAAAAGAATAGGGAAAGTTAATACAAAAGTTGAAAGCAAAATAGTGTTTAATCGTGATCCGGAAAAAGTTGCAGGAGAACTTGCGGATCTTGCACGTAATGAGGCGGCTTTGATGCGCGGCGATACGATTGTTCCTGTTTCTGAAATTAATGACGGAAGACGCAGCTTCGATGTTTATCAATGTTTTCCAGCCAAAATACAATAACTGACATAGCCATATCGACATATCCTAATTTTCTGCAAATCCGGTCAATGCTCTTCAGCATTGACTACACCGATGGCACAATCTTTTTTCCACACAGGAATCCCATCAGTCCCAGAGTGAGATTGTTTTAAGTTATCGAATCCTCATCGATGGCGCTCATCGAAAAAACACTTTATCCGATCGTATGCGTCGCATGGTGGTCACAAAAATGGCGGAATAGCGTAGTGTATTCCGCCCGTTACGTTGCGATCGAAAGAAATTAACGCAACAGAACTGATTTTCGATGATAAAGACAGGGATTGTAGCGCTTCAATAGCCCGATATGTGCGCTGCCGTACCGACTACAGCAAGTTTTGCCCATATATTATTTCAAAGTCTTGATGTGATACCGATCGCGTCTCGAAGTCTGGTCATTGGGTAAAGATAACTTGCTCATCGTTGGCCGCCTTGTTTCTTTACTTTGGAAAAATACTATGGACAACCAACAACGCAAAAGCAACTCCTTGCTAACGCACGCACTCGGAGTGATAATTGTCGCGGCAATTTGCAATACAGCATCGGCTAATGATTCAACGGTGAAAGCCGATACCGCGACGCCGCCTGATATTATGTGCATGATGAATTGGGCACAAACATTCTACCCCAATCTGTTTTCACCACCGGTATCAGGCGTGCAATTCTCTTCACCCTATACCTATCGCTATTACCCCGGCACTAATGCCTATGTAGGCGTTTCCTCTGCAGATAACCATGTCTATTATCGAGGACCAGAAGATGCCTCGCCGCAGGATATGGGTGATTTATCCGCTTTGCTGAAAGAATCGGGATGTGGAGACAAACCGTATCCTGTCATCTTTATTCATGGCATCGCTTCTTCTGCAGACACATGGGTATCCTATAGAGATTATTTAATTAACAATGCTGGTTGGACATTCGGCGGGATTCCTACTTTCAATCCGGACACAAAAACAGTTGCTATAAGCTGTCCATCAGATTCTATTAGCTGTACGGGGAATACTGGTAATTTTTACACATTAAATTTCTCCGACAATCAGGAATTATTTCTTGATGTTCAGGGGGGAGAATTAGCAGTAATCATTCAAGCGGTTTTAGATGAAAATCCCGGAACAACAAAAGTCCTTCTGATTGGTCATAGCACGGGTGGTCTTGCTGCCAGAGAATATCTGCAAGGGTTAGCCCGAGTGTTCGATTCGGCAACGACAATTCCGTATCGGGAGGATGTTGCTAAACTCATAACCATTGGGACCCCGCATCAAGGAAGTTTTTGGGCCGAGACATGTCACGTTAACTTCGACATTTTCGACATTTTCGATAAAGTCGGCATTTGCGATCTTTTACCTTATCATATCGACTCAAACAGTGTTTCAATCAAAGATATACAACCCAACAGTTCAGCTTTGAATGTGCTTAATGACTTGGCTACGCATCCCCTGCCATCCAATGTACGCTATGTTTCGATAATTGGAACGGGGCAACCTACTTTGACCAGCTTAGTTGATTTCCAAACAGGAGATGGAATCGTAACAGATACTTCCCAGAACCTTATGGCGATAACCGGGGATCTTCCTCTTCAACAGAAATCAACTACGATTGACATTCCTTTCCGGGAATGTGGTAATAAAATAAAGGTGCCGGTTATCGGAAGCGTAGGTCAAACCCATACCTGTGAGACAACGGATATTAGCGTAGGAGCAGAAATTTTGAGAAATTTACAATAGTTAGTGCCAGCCCGGAAACCCTCTATCCGAATAAGAAACAACAGGTTGCCCGTAGTTATGGTGATAAAGAATTCTGAAATATTGTGCCAAACTGCTGTTATTAGGTAGTTCTGGTGCATTTTAAAGAAAAATAACCCCAAACTTCGATTGAAATCGGCGAAAATATCGTTGTCAAAAACAAACTTCGTTCGAGTGGAGTACAAATGCGCGTAGTCCAAAATACAAGATGGAATTGGGTGAAATTAATGTATCACAAATCAAATTCGATTTGAGATCCCGCGATGACATACCGAAGATACTGCGCGGGTTACAGCACCTGTACATGAACGAGGAATTGCGCCAGAGCGTTTTTGCATTACTGAAAGTGAAATTGCTCCCAAGGTAGATAAGAGCACAGGCCGTCCTGGCATGACACTGTGGAGCATACTGGTTTGTGGCGTATTGCGGCTGGACTTAAATGCTGATTATGGTCGTCTTCACGAACTGGTTAACCAGCATAAAACCTTACGCGAAATGTTGGGACATCATCTGTATGATGAAGACAAGAAATATGTGTATCAAACCTTGGTGGAGAACGTCAACCTGCTCACACCAGAACTGCTGGACAAAATAAACCAAATCATAGTTGCGGGAGGGCATGCCCTCCTAAAAAAGGGCGAAGGAGTCCTGCGTGGGCGGTGCGACTCCTTTGTTGTTGAAACCGATGTGCATTTTCCAACGGACATCAACTTATTGTGGGATGCCCTGCGCAAAGCGATTACGCTGACGGCGCACTGGGTGAAAGGCAACAATTAAGCGACTGGCGGCAATATAGCTACAACCTGCGCCAATTAAACGACTGATGCGTAGTGCACAGAACAAAAGCGCAGCGTCGCTAAAGCACGACAAGACAAAATCGACGCACAAGTTACGCAAGCGCACCAGGCCTATATTGACCAAGCCAGAAGTCACTTAGACAAAATTCAGACCACCTAACCAAACTGGCCGCGATTGCGTCTACTGAGCTGCTGCAAAAGATTGAAATTGAAGGCTACATCAAACACGCCGAACGCCAAATCGATCAAATTGAGCGTCGTGTCATTAAAGGTGAAGTGATTCCACACGAAGAAAAAGTATTCTCCTATTTGAGCCGCACACCGAATGGATAAGCAAAGGTAAGGCAGGCGTACCGGTTGAGCTGGGTGTCAAAGTATGCATCCTGGAAGACCAGCATCAATTCATCTTGCATCATCACGTGATGGAAAAACAAACCGATGATCAGATTGCAGTATCCATGATCGCAGAAGCTAAAAAACGCTTTCCCAAACTCAACGCCTGTAGCTTCGACAAAGGCTTTCATTCACCCGCCAACCAAGCTGAACTGATCCAGCATCTCGACCAGGTCACGCTCCCCAGAAAAGGCAAACTAAGCAAAGAACGTCAAGCGGTAGAACGAACCGAAGAATTTGTTAAAGCCCGTCATGCACACTCGGCGGTAGAGTCAGCAATCAACGCACAGAGATACATGGTTTAGACCAATGCCCAGACCATGGCATCGCTGGTTTTAAACGTTATGTTGCACTGGCCGTTGTCACCAGGAACATCCGCCGAATGGGTGACATTCTGTGGCAGCAAGATGTGGAACGTGAGCGCAAAGCGAAAGAGAAAGTTTAAGATACCAGCGAACAGCCTAAAATAAATTTTTCATCTAGCGCCCAAAGTACCTGATTGCGAGCAATCAGCGGCTGGTGGTGGGTAAAAATCGAGTTTTTTGTACTACGCCTCCAAAAAAATGCAATCGGAGGATTTTTTGAATGCGTATCCTCATTGCATTTTTCAGGAATGATTGAAAATTTAGGTAGCTTGCTGGCAAAAAAATGGGGTTTTCGGGCTGACACTAGTTAGCAATGCGATAGTTGTGAGTTTATGGAACATGGTCGGCATTAGTCGTCGGTAATCTACGCAACCCATCGTAAATAGAGAGAAAAAGAGTATTAGTGCGTTTACAGTACGGCTACTTCGGCATTCGGATGCCATTTCAAGTAGCGAGCATCTTTACAAAATTGATACTCCTCTATTTACAGACCGCATGAAAAATAATCGATTCCCCTTTAGGGTTGAATAGCTCGAGTAGTATAGAATTACTCTTTTCTCGATAAAGCTCTTATTGGGTTTGAACTTAAAAAATGCGCGTTGCCATAATCGGTGCTGGTTGTTCGGGTCTCACTGCGATCAAGAATTTATCGGAAGCAGGATTGGCAGAAATTGTTTGTTATGAGAAGAACAATCAAATCGGCGGTAATTGGGTTTATACAGCGGTATCAGGTGATAGCAGCGTCAGCAAAACGACCCATTTGATTTCCAGCAAATGGATGTCGCAGTTCAGTGACTTTCCAATGCCGGATAACTATCCGGATTACCCAAGTCATCAGCAAATACTCGCATATTTCCAGGCGTATGCCCGGCATTTTCAATTGGAAAAATATATTCGCTTGAATATCTCAGTACTGCACGCGGAAAAAATTGAAAAGGAGCGCTGGCGTTTGTCTTTAAGTGATGGCACGCAATCAGAGTGTGATTACCTGCTCGTTGCCAATGGGCATCATGCAGTTCCGCGTCACCCCGAATGGAAAAGCAACTTTACCGGGGAATACTTGCATGCCCATGCGTTTAAAACTAATCAAGGATTAGAAAACAAGCGGATACTTGTGGTGGGCGCCGGAAACTCAGGCTGTGATTGTGCTGTCGAAGCAAGTCGCGACGCCGCCCAGGTCGATATTAGTCTGCGCACACCGCAGTATATTATTCCCAATTTTGTTATGGGGAAACCAACCGATAGCTTTGCGGCTTCTTTGCAATGGCTACCGCAAAAAATACAAGACTGGTTACAAAGAATTTCCTTGCGAATCCAGATTGGACGTTATCGTGATTACCAATTGCCCGAGCCTGATTTTTCACCTACACAAGCGCATCCAACGATCAACTCGGAAATATTCGACAAGATACGGCATGGCAAGATACACCCGCGCCCAGACATTCAAAGCGTCTCTGATCAAACAGTCCATTTTACTGACGGTTCATCATCACAATACGATGTCATCATCGCTGCGACGGGCTACAAGATCAGTTTTTCCTTTTTTTGATCCGGATTTTATTAACTGGAAGGATGCTGAACAGGTGTCACTTTACTTGCGCATCTTTCATCCCGTTCATCCCAGTTTGTTTTTCATCGGATTACTCCAACCACAAGGCTGTATTTGGACGCTGGCTGAAGTGCAATCAAAGTTAATTGGTCAATTGTTGATCCGAAAAATCCAATTACCATCCAACTGGCGTGAGCTAGCGATCTCTAAGGGAAAGTACTGGGCAAGTCAATTTATCGCCCGCCCCCCCGCCACTCCATTGAAGTACATTATTATCCCTATCTAAAACAACTGCATCAGATAATCGAAGGAAAAACAACTCGATAAGCTACGTTTGAGAATCCACCTCAAAAACAGCGATGATTCCGCAGCATATCACCGCGTTCAATGTTCCATTTACTTTATCTCATACAATACCTGCATTCTATTAAAATATGCGGTTCAATAGACTCACACTCCTGCGCAAAACCTGAAAAGCTTACCAGCCTATATAACCTTGATAGCTGGATAATTGTTATTTTAATTCGATAGGGAGATCAATCATACAAATCTCAAGCTTAATCTCTTTATAAAAAAATATTGAATCAATATTGCTAAAGTTTCTTAATAAACCCCACTAAGTTTCCGTAACACAGACAAGCCCAACAACAATAAATTATTAACCTAAACCTAAAGTTACATTCTTCATATTCTTGGAATATTTTTAAGATTAAATCTAAACTTTCATGATCGGCTGTCGTAAAAACAACGGCAAGATGAGAACCATACAAGAAAACTGATTAATAAATCATAAATCAAAGCAATCCTGGTAATACAAAAAATATAGTTTATACGGAGAAAAGAATGGCTGACAAAAATATGAAATTCTTGGTAGTGGATGATTTCTCTACTATGCGTAGAATCGTTCGCAACCTTCTAAAAGAACTTGGTTTTGTCAATGTTGATGAAGCTGAAGATGGCGCAGTTGCCCTTCGTAAGCTGCAAGATGGTGATTTTGACTTTATTGTGTCGGGATTGGAATATGCCCAATATGGACGGATTGACCATGCTTCAGAATGTACGCGCCAACGAGGCATTGAAAAAAAATCCCCGTACTCATGGTAACTGCCGAAGCTAAAAAAGAAAATATCGTAGCTGCAGCTCAAGCTGGAGCAAGTGGCTATATCGTAAAGCCTTTCACTGCGGCCACACTTGAAGAGAAATTAAATAAAATTTTCCAGAATATGGAAAGCAAAGCATCTGTTTAAACGTACATTATCACTTTGCAAAACAAACTACCGAGTCAAAAATGAATACAAAACGTCTTATGAAAACAAAAAAGCTGATGATGTTTCTCCAGAAACAATCAATTGAAATCTAAAAATCTATTCAATTAGCTGATACGTCACCCACGCTCGCTATGAAAGAGATTGATGAAAATGAATTAATAACAACTGATAAGAAAGTTATTGGATCAGATTGGGCAGTTGGACCCGAAATTTACACGACAGTTTACGTGAACTCGGGTATGACAAACGTCTGGAATCGTTTGCAGCTGAAGCACCTGAGGCTGGGATAAGCTTATCCTACATTGCCACCAAAACTGAACAAGCGGCTGAACGCACGCTAAGTGCTACCGAGATTGCAATGCCGATTCAAGAAAAACTTTCTGCAGGTGCAATTAATTTATCTGAACAATGGAAACAAGCGCTTGGAGATGCATCAATCTAATCCGGATACAGAAAATTCAAAACATTATTAATCGATACACTTCAGTATCTCGATAAGGTTCCTGAGCAAACTAATGCAACGAATACACAATTGCTAGAAATCATGATGGCACAAGACTTTCAAGATCTGACAGGTCAGGTAATCAAAAAGGTTACGCACATGGTACAGAGTCTAGAGAAGGATCTCCTTGATTTATTGCTTGCAAATGTGCCCACCAAGAAAAACATTATGTAGATGAAGGATTTCTCAATGGCCCGGTCACTAACCCAGAGAAAAGAACTGATGTTGTATGCGATCAAGACCAAGTTGATGACTTGCTTGCGAGCCTTGGGTTTTAAGTTGTGCACCACTTCGGAATATTTTTATTTAAGTACAGCACCTTCTTGCTAGAGTTTTGCCGATGATGTCGTGCAAAACTCTAGGACATCCCTTGAATATACTGAAACTCGTTCTGACCATCAACTCTAATTTCCTCAACGCTGTGACTTTGCATCAATAGGGATTTCCGGTTTCAAGTCTGCTCTACAAACAGTTATTATTACTCTCTCGAGAAATATTTTCTAATACCATTAAGTGTTGCGCGTATTCTTCTGCAGTTGCTTCAATGATTCTTATGTTGACGTTATCCAATTTACCCAGAGCCTGCTGAATCGGTTCGACATATTCCAATTCGATAAGCAAGTTCTCTTTCCAAGCGCGCGTCATAGCCAGATAAACTTCTGCTAGTAATTCTGCATCCAGTAATGCACCATGCAGCGTGCGCTTTGAATTGTCTATACTGTAGCGTTCACACAGTGCATCCAGGTTATTCCGTTTACGGGGATGAAACTCTTTCGCCAATTTCAATGTATCTGTTATCGACAAACAGTAATTGTTCAGCGTTTTCAATCTGATTAAATCTAATTCATGATTAAGAAACTAACGTCGAATGGTGCATTATGAATAATAAGTTCGAATCATTAATAAAATTCAATAATTCTTTGTATACTTCATGGAATCCTGGCTTATCTTTGGAAATTCGGTTGTTGGACCATGTACTTGCAAAGCCCCTTCATCACTTTCCTTTGCTCGGGATTAAGGTAATAATGAAAATGATTACCAGTAAATTTGCCTGTTACATAACTCAACCGCCGCTATTTCAACGATACGATGTCCAAGCTTATAATTCCAACCCCGTTGTTTCAGTATCCAACACAATTTGACGCATAAGTAAAGTCCCTAACTTGGATGCAATCTTTCGGAAGCAATCATTTCGACTCTACGATTAGCAAGTTGATCGGCTCGATCATTGTCAACATGGCCCGAGTGACCGCGCACCCAACACCACTCAATCTCATGTTGCTGCGCTAAGGAATCAAGCAATCTCCAGAGATCCCTCATTTTTGCACACAGGTTTTCTATTGGATGTACGCCAGATTAGCATTTTCCACCGAATCCAACCATTGACTGATGCCTTTTCTACCAGGACATTGCGAGTCCGTATGCAAATGTACTTCCTTACATAAGGACGCTTTAAAGATTCTATAGCACGGATTGCAGCAAGCAATTCCATACGGTTATTGGTAGTTAATTTCTCTCCACCGAAAATTTCACGCTCATGACCTGCGTGTCGCAACAAAGCTCCCAGCCTCCAACACCAGGATTCCTTTGCATGCACCATCCGTTTAAATCTCAACAATCTTTGAATCTGCCCTAATCATCTTATCATTGATTCAATTATCGATCGATACAATTTGTTTGGTGGTCTCTATCGTTAGAGATTTCCTTTGGAATTTTTGGGTAGTTAAGCACCATTCTTTTTGGTATCAAGACAATTATTCCAGCCAGGTTTAATAACTCGCATACCGTGCATATGCTTAATCGCGTGCAAAAACACACCCCTGAAATTGGCCACCAGCGATCCCCTGCTGCTTCCATAAAACCAAATCTCTTGCGCCATCTTTTCTTGTTTAAATGGAGGTGCATAACAACAACAATTGTCAGCGCGTTGTCTCGAAGTCGAGTAATTTCAACCAATCTTTAGGTCGTAATAAGGCGATAAATTTTACGTTCAAGGAAAATCATGGTCGAGTTCAGCTTTTAAATAATGGCGATACTTCATGAGCTCGACGGACTAAGACCGGAATGACAATGAGCCTTCAGGAATCAGTACACGGTTAACTTCGCGCAGAATTTGATTAGGATTGTTACTGAACTCAGGAGTGTGTGGCAGAATGACCAGATCAATCGACGTTGCTTTGAATCGGAAGAGAAATCGGCGGCAGCTGCAAGCAAACCCGGACTCTAGATTTTCGCTACCGAAATACTGCAGGGGCATTCTGTTCCAAGCGTAAAAAACAGGAATAGCGGCCAACCGATTTGAACAGCGTTACAGCCAAAAATATTTGCAACTACTTGGATCAAAGCTAACGGTGTTCATTGTTCGAGCAAATGACTGGCCATGGATGACTCGAACCATTTTGCATGTGTTGGGGTCCGCCATTATCTAATTATTCTCACCAGATCTATTAATGACCCCATTTCTGTTATCGCTTAAGAACAACTCCGTCTTTGCCAAATATTCAATTACCTGGACAAAAATCAACGGTATGATAAACGTTCATCCGGTTCGTGCTTTCAAAGACGATTATATCTGGGTTATTCACCGTGATGTCTCATGCGGTGCCGTGATGATCCAGTGCATATCGCATCTCCGGTTGCATTCATTATCTACAAACCAATAAACTACAGCTCCTGCTGCCATCCTGATTGCGCTCATCATCATGATCACACATGGAGGTAATTAGCTGAGGTCTGACCAATCATTTGATATTCGGTCTACGGACCTCACAATCCGAAGCAATTCCAGATGTCACATCCTGTGTTGTCTGGATTCAAGTCATCCCAGAAGAAATGCTGATCAAAACCCTGGGCTTATACTAATAGTGCTGACTCTTGGACACACACGCGGGCATCTTGCTTATTAGTTACCGACCAATCCGTTCCAGGTCGTATTTTGCGGTGACCGCTGTTTCTTGTGGATGTGGAAGAAATTATTCAGAAGGGCACTACACGACAAATGCATCCATCATTCACATAAACTCTCCCAACTACTGACATTGCATTGGTTTTTCTGTGCACGCGAATACGCTCAGCAATATTCGGTTTAAAAGTTGTAGACCCGGAGAACGGCACAACTCATCGATTTTGAAATTGTTATGTAACCAATTGCGTAATCGGACATGTCCAGCCCTACCTACCACCATCTAACTCTGAAGAGCGTAAGGTTAACCCGCTTTGCCTGTGTAATCAACCTGCAGATCATTAATTGCATGGTCAAAATCACTCGAAGCTACTGACCCCAGAGTTTCACCTGCGCATTACGTAACTGGAAGTTCACTTCTGTCTTGCGGCCAATGGAACTTTAAGCATATTTTCTGCTAAGATATTCGGCGGGGAGGCAGCAAAAGGAATCAGAGCCATCTGCTCCGAAGACTCATGCCTAGTCAATAAGCTAATTCGGCCGCACTCAGATTGATTAATTAGTAAGCCTATTTGCCCGATTTCGAAAAGCTTACTACTGGCAAATTAAATACTGACTACTCGTTATTTTTCCCTGGCTTGAGCAGCACGGAAAACTGGATAGTGCTGGATAAAGACCATATCATGTACGGCATAGGTTTGTGGCAAGCAGCACAAGGCCATCATCGGCTTGCATAATGCCTTGTCTGGCATCATAAGATTCAAACCGAGAACGCTCTAATTACCAGGTTTATCGGAAAAACGTTTAGGAATCTTTCCACCATTTCAACGTCCCGTTAAACTCACTTGGGAAATGCCCATTTCCACTCGCTGATGCTTTACTTCCGACCCTTGTTAATTCTTTAACGATAACAGTCCCATCTCGGAATTCACCTGTTTTTTTCCTGATTCCAACTTGTTGGATCGATTAAACGATATGAAACTCAGGAAATGCAGGCTTTCCATCATTCATGTCATTTGGACAGTAACCGGTGCGCCCACAAAAATCCATTCGCGGTAGTCTTTTGGCGTAAGTAACAAAAATTATCTTTGGTGAAACGACCAAAATTATTTGGTCTTTGCCGTGTGTGCATGATGTGCATCGGAAGCAATTACTGGAGCTTGCCAAGTTACCCAGTGGATAGCAATACTGGTGCAATACCACTAATAACGTCTTTAAACTGTAACATAATAAGCCCTTAGTGGTTAAAGAAACACACAGAAAACAGCAGCCAGCATGTACTGTCTTCTTCTTTATAGTAGTCAGACATAATACCTTCGTCAAGAGGTAATCATCTCTTTAGCGATAACAGGCAAATGTTGCAAAATAAATTAATGATTTTTCTAGGCAATAAATTGAAGATCATTTTTGGGCAATGCAAGCCATACTATAACCTGCATTTACTGTTGGTTTCTCGTTCTGAATGCAATCCTTATCAGCTGGCGTGCCCAAGCCACGAAACGGGTGATTGAAAAGTAGCCCTTCAGCAACAACTAATCGGTAAACGGACCAAAACGGTATCCAAGAGCCCACAAACCTGAAACAACATAACCACCAGCAGGTCAGGCGCTCAACATTTCACCACCATCCTTTTGCTGCGGTCACATGATAGCGAGCATCAACACCCACATAAAAAATCTTTCCTTATCTTATAATCAGCGCCAGCGCCAAACGCGATTCCTGGGTTAAGGGGGTTGCTTTCGATTGAAAGGACTGATCACGCAGACACCGAAACCGATGAAAGGATGATCAAGGTCTAAGCCCCTGAAACCTTCCATAAATTTGACTTTCGGCGCTGCGGATATGGTTAATTGACGGACGGTTCACATCCCGAGGATCCAATGCGCCACCGACCAGTTGCGTGGGTCCATTGGCGGGCATTGCCTTCACGAGCCAGTCCGGAATTCACCTTTGCACTCGATCGGCATCGAATTCCGGCAAAATGTTGGTTTTTGGCACCGGAACCCCATCTCTGGTCAGATTCCATCAAGCCCGCCAAATACCATGCGTTATCAGCTTGATCTTGGGCGGCAAGCGGGAACTCAGCGCTGCTGCTTATAATGGACATGCCCGTTGCGCGGTGTGTGCGCTATGTGCAAAACCACCACGGAAGAGCAGCATATGACCTTCAATGCTTTCCTTTCTTGTCGGCTTCATCCCCAGCCTTTCTGCTCAATACTGTCCGACTTTCTGTCACTTGGCTGGATTGAGATTTTTACTTCTCTCCAATTCATTCCGAATCACGCCTGCAATCGACTCTCCAATTCTTTAACGCGATCCACGCTGTTGCATCTTGCGTAAAGCGATCTGCGGATGACATCATCCCAATCGCACATAAGATGCACTTCCAAGCAATCATTTTTATTAAAAAATTTCTCATCCAATACTCCTCAAGTTGTAAATATTTTCCTACATACGAGGGACTCTTTAATTCGTACGCCATGAGAACATTGAGAAAGAATAGAATGATTTTTATAGACTATTTCACTATAAATAGTATTTTTCTACTTAGAATTTTATGATTCTAATTCGATAGAAAAAGTAGGAAAACATGAATATGAAATAATAAAAACAAAATCAGAAAAATAAGTAATAGTTTTCGATTCTAATTGCCAAGACATATATGCCCATATTTTGGGCATATAAAAATAAAATTGTACATAATCAGATAACTGATCAATTATTTGTTTTAACGCTAAGCTATCCTGGATACGAAATCGCTTGGCGATTTACTGACAAGCAATTTTGATCTATCAAACTTCAGAATAAGAACAAAAAGCTGCAATGTTTATGTAATTTGCCAACTTACCCATTATTCTAAAATTAGTTCTCAGAAAATAAACTCATCAGTTTGTAAATTAAGCAAAGGAGAAAAATATGCCGGTATTACGGATGATTACCCAAATGATGCTGTGCTCGCTGGCAGTGACATTCGCGGGATCCTGCCGAAGCTGGCAAACCGGTAGGATTGACTTACAGTTTGTATCAGCACCACCGGTTTACGCTGATCCGGCCAGGACGGCAATCACTTCAACTATGACCGACGCGCAGAAGATTGCGGTTCGAGAGATTTTAACCACGCTTTCTTCCCAGTTCGACATTACTTTCGCGAGAAATAACCGATTCTACGCAATCCTATGGCCAACTCCGGTTTGGCAATAATGCGCAAACTACAACGTTGAGCTATGCCACAATTATCCAGACAAAATCGATTGGTGATAACGCGGGGAATCTGTACATCAACAATGCACCGGAAGCCTCATGAACAACCCATGTCCTCTATGGCACCAATGATATTCGACACTGATTCATGAATTGGACTACCTCGGACTCAAACATCCTGGCAATTTGAATGCAGCAGCTTCGGGGAGATTCCTTTGAAGGTCCCTTCCTAACAGGTGTAGAAGACTCTAGGTTGTATAGCATCATGTCTTACACACCCGCAAAATCAAGGGCTGAACGGATCAATCTGGCACCTTACGATTGTGCTGCCTTATCCTATCTAAACAATGGAAAACTGCTTAATACAGGCGACAATTCATACGCATTGACAGAGAAGTGGCCAAGTTGTCCAGATAATTTGTGATGACAGGGGATAACGTACGCTTGATGCCTCTGAGATAAAAACACTTGTTAATCCTAATCTCAATGTTGCTGCACATGGTACTCTCAGTTCCGTTGGTCTTACGCCGGATGGTTAGCCCGCGGAAAATAACTTATCGCTCGGATTGAATACGTTAATTGAACATGCGATTGTCGGCACTGGCAACGGTAAATTAGTTTGGAAACGGTTCCATAACACTTTAATCGAAAACAATGGCGATGACACATGAGTCGGACAACTGGGCGCGGATACGATGATTGGTGGCGAAGGCTCGGATTTTTGGTATATCAATGTAGGTAATTACATTTTTCAAGATTTCATTCCGAGAGTGGATAAAATCGGATTCGATATTCAACTAATTCCCAGAATTTTACGCAACTATCGCCCTACATTAGTGGTATCAATACCCAAGGTGAGGATGTCGTGGTACATTTTATAGGCGATGTAGCCAGCATTACATTGTCGGCGTATTACAGCAATCCACCTTGCCCACATTGTCAGTGGCTGATGTGATTTTCCAGGCTTTGTAATTTGTACTGACTCAGATCTGAGCCAGTACAAATGATCAATCGAACACCTGTTTAGATTCCTTCCCTATTGCCCAATCGGATCGACACGGAAAGTCTCCACAATTGGGTTGCTCGCTGTGCGGCGTTGACAATCAGTTTCTCAAGATCGGCGCTTGGACCTTAGATCAATCAACAGCTCAATTGAATTTCCCGCAACATCCCTGATCGCGGTTAAGCAATCCGCTCCCGAGCGGCAGATCCCAATACAGCAGCGGCCCGGTTGAGAAAATCTTCCGGGTGCGAACTTGCTGGCCAATCCTGCGATTCATAAAATAAGCCATACCGGGTCATTAAATTGACGGGCCAATCCACTGACACATCAAAAATTCTTCTATCGACTTAGCGGCTTGACGGGTACCATGTTTCTGCCATTCATGGCGCTCAAGACAAACACCTGCTGCTCATCACTAGGCATGACCTCCGCTAATGCAGTTTGCGAAGTTGGATTTAATTTAATCTCCGGATAATCACAGAAATTTTGTTTCTGCAGGCTTTGACATCATCGCAAAGGCATAAAATGTGTGCCACAACTTTTTTTGTTGGAGGGCCACAGGAACCGTGAAAGGTAAAATGCTTGGCTTGATATACCTTCGGGTCGGTGATTTACATTCAGGTTTTTTTGTGGTTTAATTTCTGAAAGCGGGGTTGCCATGACAGTGAGAACATGTCCTCCGCCTCGCCAGCAATACTACAACTATTGTTATCCCTTATTTCCATTGCCTCTATTACCCTGCCCGCCGCTCAACTGAGCATCACCACGGTCAGCGCTAGTCCAGCGCTCCTTGGGATGGCACCGGGGCAGAATAACCCGGTACCAGCTAACCAGTCCTGGTTTATTCGCTTCGATGACCTCGTATTTTATCGCCAGAATCTGCGTATTATCCGGATTGGTTAACTTATTCTTTGAAACATAGGCGGGACACGTTTCTGCGCAGAGAAAATGCCTATGGTTTTGCTGATGCCAGATAAGTGTAACCGATTTCCAATATGACCAGAAAAGCATGAAAACAGTCCTCTTTCTTAGAAATATCATTTCCTTTTCTCTCCTCTTGAAATTAGGCAAGGGCACCTCTATAAATTCAAAGCCTAAACAATACAGGGCACGAGAAAAAAATGGTCATGCGGCCTATATCAGCAGTACATGAAGACGACATTTTTGAGCTAAGCAAAATGTTTGTGACGAAATTTAGAATTTTAGAGATGCCACAGAATAAAATGCAATAACAAGATCAGTGTAATCTCTCTCCAGATCAGTCTGAAGACCTCATTGATTGATCTTGCACTACAATTTTATCATTAGTCAGGCCTACAGGCGGATTAACTATGACATTTCTCACATGGAAATCTTTCTTTCCGTGGATCAGGCTATAATGCAGAACTGAAAAACCCGGGCTGATCATCGATTCTTTTAGATTCATTTAAAAATACCCTTTACCGCTCGGGAGGTATAATGTTTTGTCTTGTTCCAACCAGTTGCAGCTTTTCCTTCATCGGCTTTCAACTTAAAATAGTTGAGGCTCAGAGGGTATCAGATTCTCGAATAGCTCACGTTGTGTGATTTTAGTTGGTGGCTCGATTAGAAGCTCTCAATGGGCTGATGGAGCTTATCTTCCAGTGTTCTCCAAAAGCGCCTCTAAAATAGGTGTATTCATTTTCATGGGAACAGCCAAAGCTTTATCCGATGCTGCGGCGGGTGAAAATCAAGCATGTTCGTTCTGGAAGGTACTTTAAATAAACCCGCCTGAATAACATGCTGGAAATCAGAATAATGCGCCGACGTGTAACAAGCATTGTCCAGATAAGTCTCCATATCTTCCGGGCGGACAGCTTAAGATCAAGCGAAGCGGCCATTTGCACTAAGTTCGTGATCCATAGATCCACGCTGGCTGGTCAGATGAAAAACGTATCCTCATCACGGTTCATTTTACTGCCAAATGATTTCAATGCGATTCTCCGTGTTGATGATTACCGGCAGCGTAGTATTGATCAGTTTCAGGTTATGAATTAATGCAACCGATCGCCCTGATTCTTAAGTTGTTCCTCGTTACGCGCTGCACATACCCAATCTCCCGCATAAAAACACATCCTGGGTGACATAGGGCTAAAAAATCCTATAAAAAAGATCGGTCACGCCTTCGATACCAGGTTGAATTGGATCCCTGAGCGTTGCTCAGAAGCACAGGCTGGTTATAGCTAAACTTGCTCTGATTGACATCGGCGCTAACGTAGTGTCAGAAAACGCTGCCATCTAATGGTATAATCATAATCTTTGTACCAGAAACTGAATGATAAATTTCCCAATGGATGAGATTCACCAGGCCAAAGTGTTACAATTAGAGCCGCTTTAAGCCTTTGTTGATCGAGAGTAATTGCAGCGCGATACTTAAACCAGATTTTAAACCCCGTGGTACAGAAAATGGCGTAACCAGTCGCGGATAAAGTTACCGAGCAAATCCGTTAGGACAGCAAAAGAAATCAGATAACGGAATGGCAGAGATGCAGTAGGTTATGATCAGTAATTTTAGCAAATCACTCTGTTTACCGGTTAAATTTTGTCAGAGACAAACCCCAACAGAAGCGTAATCAACAATTCAACACAGAAATATCCCAGTCCAAACAGATCAAAAAACGGGATTGGGTGTCATGACATAAGAAGCAACAAATACGGTAAGACCATAAAAACCCAAAGCAAAATAAACTGATCGTGAGAGACTGCCACCTGCTCAGAAGCACATTGCGAGAGAAAACTAA
Organism: Nitrosomonas sp.; assembly: GCA_016708955.1. Taxonomy (GTDB): domain Bacteria; phylum Pseudomonadota; class Gammaproteobacteria; order Burkholderiales; family Nitrosomonadaceae; genus Nitrosomonas. The sequence goes on along the minus strand of JADJES010000010.1, from coordinate 1,501 downwards.
GCAATCTAATACCGCAATAAAGATTCAGAATTAAAGTCCGGAGCTCTATAATTCAGTTCAGACTTGCTTCGATTCTTTGGGTGTGCTTGCATACAGATCCATATTTATCTCCAGATTAAGATTGGCTGATACAGCATTGTATGAACGGCGTTAATTTGCATGATTGAAAGGAAATGTTTAACTCTCGCCGCAATCTTTTTTGGTGGGGGCTATCGCTGATAGCTTAATCAATTCCTCCGGATGAATGAAAAAGAATAATTATTGCTTATCGAATCGTTTATGGCGGCAAGTCATGATTATCGACATGCCAGTCATTTGGATAATTTTATAGACTAGCGCCTATGGTAGTGTAATGTTAAATTTCATGGTCAATCTGAGCTATTGGGGCTTTATGTTTCGTTTAACACTTCAAGGTTAATGGTCTTTTGATGCCTATCCGTTGACAGCAATTGCGGAAACAGTAATCGTTAATATCAAAGGCTTTGCATTTAATCCTGAAACTATTTCACTCAACAGAGATTCAGTTGCTTGGAACAATCAAGATGGCGCGGCACATGTTAGCACAACTCAAGATGCTAACTTGTGGAGCAGCAGTCTAAGTCACAACGGATCATTTGGTTTTTTATGTTTAATAAGGCTGGCACATATACTATCGACACGCCGATTCCATCCGTCAATGAAGGCTACCATCAGTGTTTCAAACTCCCAGGCCCGAAACCGACCCGACATCCTGTTTGTTTAAATGGGTTGAATCTAACTGCTGCCATTCTTTGCAGTAAGCGGGAATTTAAACATTGACTTTCCGCCTATACCTATCGTTGTTATTCTGAAACAGTTCTTATCTGGCGGTGTCCTCTGCGATAATCATATCTATTACATGTTTGGAGCGGATGGCATCATACGATGCAGGTCCCTCTCCGATTGGCTTGGCATTGCGAACAGCTAGAATCTGGAAGCCTCATTAAAATCTCCTTCGACAGGACTCAGGACGAGCGGCAATATATTGATGACGTTCGCGGGGTGTTGAAATGATCGGTGTGGACAGAGTAAATCTGGATCGAATCACGAAGATCACGGGACACCATGACTTTCAGGTGCAAGAATCTAACAACCGGCCAATAACGCAAACATCACAGGTCTAAAAAACGGACCAAATAACCCTCCCACTACTTGGCCAAAATCATTGATATCATTAGCTATACTATCTGTCAATGTGCCCAGATCAGTTAAACTTGAAGCCATTTTATATCAGTGACAAATACCATATCGAAAGATATTAGGAAAGAGAATGTAAAAGAACCAGAAAATCCCACCACCTGCCCAGGTTGGAAAGCTTTTCTAAAACTCCGGCAAGAAAGAAGTGACTAAATGTGTTTTAAGTTTTACAAGTTAATGAGGCATGATTTTCTCTTTGGGTGACCTGGGTAACTGGTGATAAGGCGGTTATCCATTTAGATGAATAGCGTATCGATTCCAATCTTCGGCAGATTATCAGCTTACA
>JADJES010000009.1 GCA_016708955.1 Nitrosomonas sp. | reverse complement strand
TTCGCGTTATTGAGATAGAAAAGTCACCAACAAACCGCTTCGATGTTGTTAAACCACGATCCCTACTATTGTAGAAAGCAAGCCAAAATCGAACCTCGTTTCTGCAGTTATGGAAAGCTTAACCCAAATTTAACTTTGCTGACTTGTTACATATGTTTTCAATCAGCTTGCCTTGCTGCCCTCAAGTTGCAGACCATCTGGCGCTTAGCAACCCTGTTTATTTGTGGCGGGGTGGGACTGGAAAACTCACCTAACACAAGCCATAGGCAACCAGATTAAAATCAACAATCCGGCAAGCGAAAATTTGCACATGCATGCTGAGCGTTACGTTTCAGATGTGGTTTTCGCGCTACCAATCCATAAATTTGAAGAATTCAAGCAATGTACTACCATTCGCTCGATATATTATTGATTGACGACATCCAGTTCTTTGCTGGCAAACAAAACTCAAGAATGTTCTTTACGCCTTTAATACCTCGTTGATTCTCATAAGCAGGTTATTATGACTCAGGATACATTTCAAAGGAAATTAGTGGGTTGATAGTCGTTTGGTTTTTCTCGTTTTGGGGGGGTTAACCGTTGCTATTGAGCCTCCTGAATTGGAAATGCGGGTGCTATTTTTGTTAAAAGCCAATCTGGGTGGGTATGTGCTTGATGAAGCGGTCGCTTTTTTGTTGCCAAACATGTAAACTCGAACGTTAGGAGAATTAGAGGTGCATTAAAGCGCGTGGAAGCTTATGCAAAATTTCATCGTCGCTCCATATCAGTAGAAACAGCAAAGAAGCTCTAAAGGATATTTTGATCGCACAAAATAGACAGATATCAATTGAGAATATCCAAAAAACTGTAACTGACTATACCGCATTAAATTAGTAGATTTATTGTCAAAGAAGAGATCACGCAATCTAACGAGGCCGCGGCAGATCGCCATGTCTCTTGCTTGAGAATTAACCGCGATGAGCTTACTGAAGTAAGTAACGCTTTGGTGGAAAAGATCATTCGACCGTTATTCATGCTTGTAAGATGGTCGAAATCTTCAGGGACAGATACAACAACCGATGCTGACTATAGAATATTGTTCCAGACGTTACGTGGATAAGTCAGCAAATAGGTGTGGAGTGAATGTTAATAAGTTGGATTATCAAACTAGCTGCATAAATTATCCATCTATTCTGATTGCTATCAACAACATTAATCTATGTTTCACTATTAAGCATGTCTTTATATATAAATATATTTTCAGGTTACCAACAAGAGATGGTGTTTATTATTAGTTTTTACTAAGGATTTATATTATGTTTATTGAAAAGGTCGATAAAGAAACCATACTTAAGCCATTGCAAGTGGTAATTGGAATCGTAGAAAGGAAGCAAACCCTTCCTATTTTGTCCAATGTGCTGATTGAAAGCCATGACAATAAAATTCGCTTCTGCAACTGACCTGGAAATACAAATTACAACAACGATCGACGTTAACTTCTGAAAAGGGGGCAAAGCTCCTCTATTACTGTTAATGGAAAAAAGTACAGGAAATCCTTCGTGTTGCCTGAACAGCAAGATATCAATTGATGTCAAAGAAAATAAAGCCCTAATTAGAGCAAACAAGAGTCGTTTCAGTCTGCAAACATTACCAGCGCAGGACTTCCCCAAACTGAGCAATCAGTTGGAAGGCGCAAAAAATATAGTTTTAATGCAAAAGGAACTTAAAAACCTTCTGCTTTCAGTACAATATGCAATGGCTCAACAGGATGTCCGCTACTACTTAAATGGCGTATTGCTGATATTGGATGGAAATAGATTAAAGGCAGTGGCAACAGATGGACATAGGCTGGCCTATAACAGCGGAATCGTAGAGGGAGCTTTCGAAAAAAACGAAATTATTCTGCCTCGCAAGGCTGTAATTTGAGCTATCGAAATTACTGGCAGATTCAGAAGACAGTGTCGAGATAGAATTTTTCGAAACAGCAAGTCAAAGCCACTTTTTCTGGAGTTACTTTGATAACTAAAGTAATTGATGGAAGTTCCCAGATTATGAAAGAGTCATCCCAAAATATGAAAACCATCTAACGATGGATCGTATTTGATACAGCAAGCGCTGCTGCGTGCGGCAATCTTGTCTAACGAAAATTCAGGTGTACGCTTTGTTCTAACAGAAAAAAATCTCAGTATTATCACAGTAATAGTGAGCAGGAAGAGGCGCAAGAAGAAATAGAAACTGATTATCATGGCGAAGCGCTTGATATTGGATTTAATGTTAACTACCTGATGGACGGCCTCAATAATATTAGCGGAGAAACAGCAAATTTTTCATTTGGGGATCCAAATAGTGCATATTGATAACAACACCAGAAAATCAAGAATTTCGCTATGTAGTAATGCCAATGCGCATTTAATTAAAACACGGTTTCACGTGAAACAAAAGCAAACCCTAGGAAAATAATAATGAGTGAATACAATTCTAGTAGCATTAAGGTACTTAAAGGACTAGAGGCAGGTCCGCAAGCGCCCTGGGATGTATATCGGTGATACCAATGACGGTACTGGATTACATCATATGGTGTTTGAGGCAGTTGATTACGCTATAGACGAGGCGCTTGCTGGATATGGCAATGAATAAATGTGATAATTCATGCGGATAATTCAATTAGTGCTGCTGATAATGGGCGAGGGATACCAACAGACATCCATAAAGAAGAAGGGCGCTCCGCCGCTGAAGTTATCATGACAATCCTGCACGCTGGAGGAAAATTTGATAACAACTCATATATAAGGTATCAGGCGGCTTACATGGTGTGGGCGTCTCTGTAGTTAATGCGCTGTCAGAGTGGCTGAAACTAACCATTCACCGTGAAGAAAAGAATACTTCATGGAATTTCATCATGGAGAACCGGTTGCACCACTTAAAGTAATTGGGGCGTCAACCAAAAAGGCAATGTTGTACACTTTCTTCCGCTAAAGAGACATTTGGTCTAATTGAGTTTCATTTTGATATCCTAGCAAAACGTTTGCGAGAACTTTCTTTTTTAAACAACGGAGTAAAAGTTGCGCTAATTGATCATCGTACCGGCAAAGGAAGAGAATTTTGCATTCGCCGGAGGTATTCCGGGGCTTTGTTGGAGTATATGAACCGAAATAAATCGGCACTTACACCCAACGGTCTTCGCCATGCAATCGGTGAAAAGGATGGAATTACTGCAGAAAATTGCGATGCAATGGAATGATTCTTATCAGGAAACTGTGCAATGTTTTACTAATAATATTCCACAGCGAGATGGTGGTACGCATTTAACCGCTTTGCGTACCGCGATGACCGCACCCTTAAATAATTATATTGAAGCGGAACAGCTAGCAAAAAAGCAATAAGTAGACACCGCCGGTGATGATATGCGTGAAGGTTTGACAGCCGTATTATCAGTAAAGCTACCCGATCCAAAGTTTTCATCCCAAACCAAGGATAAGTTGGTGTCATCTGAGGTTCGCCCAGTGATTGTGAGATCTGATTGGTCAACAGGTGCGCATTTTTGCTGGAAACCAAATGATGCAAAATTATAGTTAATAAAATCATTGATGCTGCCCGAGCTCGCGAAGCTGCCCGAAAGCACGCGAACTGACGCGCATTTTGGACGGTATCGGGCTGCCTGGAAAATTGGCGGATTGCCAAGAAAAAGACCCCGCCCTGTCGGAGCTGTATTTGGTTGAAGGAGACTCAGCGGGGGGGTCGGCCAAACAGGGCGCGACCGAAAATTTCAGGCAATATTACCCCTTAAAGGGAAGATTCTGAATGTTGAAAAAGCCCGTTTTGAAAAGTTGATTGCATCACAGGAAATTGCAACACTGATTACAGTGCTGGGAACCGGTATTGGCAAGGACGAATATAACGCGGACAAGCTGCGTTATCATCGAATCATCATCATGACCGACGCAGATGTAGATGGTTCACATATACGCACGCTCCTCCTGACTTTTTCTATCGTCAAATGCCGGAATTAGTTGAGCGCGGCCACATTTACATTGCACTAACCTCCGCTATACAAAATCAAACAAGGCAAGGAAGAGCGCTATCTCAAGGATGACACAAGAGATGAAAACATATATGCTCAATTCCGGGTTGAAAAATGCGGTGTTATACCCATCGGTTGATGCCAATCCGATTCAGACTGATGCGCTGGAAGAAATTGCCACAGGTATTTTATTGCAGAGGCTGTAATTGATCGGCTGTCCCACTTCACCGCACCAGAAGCCAGCCATGCGCTACTGACTTTACCCGCCTTGTCATTGGATAACGAAAGCTTGGCGCAAAGCGGTGCCAAATTGCTTGAAGATGCCTGTGGGGGCAATATCAAGGTTGTCGTCGAAACTGATGAAATGGGAGAGTTGCGTTTTTGCCTAAACAAGCGTTATAAAGGCCCGGGTGGAAATGAATCCAGAGCAATTGTGGGAAAACCACAATGGATGTAAAAAACCGCATCTTGCTACGCGTACGTGTTGAAGATGCAATTTCCGCCGATGAGATATTTACGACACTGATGGGCGATGTCGTTGAGCCGCGCCAAGCATTCATTGAGCAAAATGCACTCGGCGTGAAAAACCTGGACGTGTAATTTGTATTTTTGTAGGTTCTCAGAAAAGGTGATGTAAACCTCCCCGAATCAGTGCCACCCATAACTAGAGGTTTCGGGTGGGTGTAGCACTCTGTACTCGACGGGTGTCAGATCTAGAGTGCATCGTGCGGTAATTCTTCGTTGTAATCGTTCTTCCATACCTCTGTTCGTTCACGGACTTCTTCCAGCGTCCTAAAGACATACATATCCAGCACGCCTTCCCGGTAACTGCGGTTGAACCGTTCGATGAATCCGTTCTGCATTGGTCGCCCAGGTTCAATGAACTCCAGCTCAACATTGCGCTGCTGCTGTGCCCAATCACCCAGTGCAGTCGCAATTCCGGACCGTTATCCATACGCAGCTTGTCCGGATAGCCGCGCCAGGCCACAATCCGCTCCAACACTCGGATCACCCGTGCTGCGGGTAGATTCAGATCAATCTCGATGGCCAGTATCTCGCGATTGAAGTCGTCCACCACGTTGAAGGTGCGAAACCGTCTGCCGTACCACAGCGCATCGCCTCATAAAGTCCATCGACCAACTCTTGTTCATCCGCCCCGGCAGCCAGCGTGCCGGCATACGCGGTGGCAGTCGCTTCTTGCCTATCCTGCGCCGATTCAGATTCAACGCGCAGTAAACGCGATACACCCGTTTGTGATTCCAGATCAGACCACGCCGACGAATCACTTTTGAAATACTTATCAAAGCCCCGCTCCGGGAAACGTTCTGCCAGTTCTTGCGGGACAGCAATGATTTCATTGTCTGCGCCGGTGATCGGGGCGATAGGCATAGACCGACCTCGATAACCCCAGCCCTTGCAGGCGCCGCGCGGACCTCAAGCCATGTTGCTGCAACTGTCCTGCTGCTCCCGTTTCTCGTCGGGGCTTAACGCTTTAAACCGAAGACTTCCTTGATGGCATGGTTCTCCAAACTCGGATCGCCACCATCAGCCGGAGTTTGCGGTTCTCGTCTTCCAGCTCTCGCAGTCGCTGATGTCTGATGCTTCCATGCCGCCGTACTTCGACTTCCACTGGTAGGTTGCGTCGTGATGCCATGCTCACGACAGACATCCCCGACCAGTCGACCTGCTCTACCGATTTCAATATCCCGATAATTTGGGTCTCGCTAAACTGCTCTTGCGCATCTTCGTCCTCCTGGGCGGTTAGTTTGCCCGAAGAACTCTATTCATGCATGGACCGATTTTAGGGGAGGTTTACACAATGATTTCATTGTCTGCGCTGTGATCGGGGCGATAGGCATAGACCGACCTCGATAACCCCAGCGCCTTGCAGGCGGCGCCGCGCTGACTCAAGCCATGTTGCCCGCAACTGTCCTGCTGCCTCCGTTTCTCGTCGGGGCTTAACGCTTTAAACCGAAGACTTCCTTGATGGCATGGTTCTCCAAACTCAGATCCGCCACCATCAGCTTGAGTTTGCGGTTCTCGTCTTCCAGTTCTCGCAGTCGCTTGATGTCTGATGCTTCCATGCCGCCGTACTTCGACTTCCACTGGTAGTAGGTTGCGTCGCTGATGCCATGCTCGACAGACTTCCTTGACCAGTCGACCTGCCTCTACCGATTTCAATATCCCGATAATTTGGGTCTCGCTAAATCTGCTCTTGCGCATCTTCGTCCTCCTGGGCGGTTAGTTTGCCCGAAGAACTCTATTCATGCATGGACCGATTTTAGGGGAGGTTTACAGTGACATTTTTCTCAATAAGTGAAAAAGTGGCCACTTACCTGTGATGCAAGACGTCTGAACCACTACAATTTATACAGTTATTTTCTTTTTTACCAACGCCTAGGTTTGGTTTTAGCTTCTTTTTTTCAACAACCTATTTGCAGATTTTTAACGGTCTTTATTTTCCAGTTTTTGCGCCTTGTTTGGCGGCAACTAGATAAGACCCATCTTCCAGGGTGATGGCTGGAATACGCCCTGGCAGGGTCGCATGATCTTGCCGTGACGCACACAGGACCACACATAACGACACGCGTGCACATTTACAGGGGCATTATCATCCGGATGGCTGCCGTGTGTGCGAAGCGCAATGAGCAGTTGTCGCGCGCTTGCCAGCAGATCGCGCACGATCAACTGCATATCGAAAATATTATCGGTGCGCGGAATGGATTGAATTTGCCGTCGCGGCCGATATAAGGACCACCGAAGCGGCCAATATTGACAACACCTTCTTGCCAGATTGGGATTCAGGCCAAGTTCACGTGGAAGCGATAGCAATTTTGTGCGCTGGATAAATCAGCCTGTTCAATCGGCATTTCTTTGGGCCAAGAAACCCTCTTGGGTTTGGTTTTTCTTCTTTTCAGCTTCACCGAGTTGTACACATGGTGGCAGTACGGACCGCGTAACAGAAGTACGGCAAATCCATTTCCCGGGTGCAGGCCAAGCATCACGCGGGCAGAGGGCATCATCTGGTGATTCCCCCGGTGATCCCGCTTATACTGCATTCCGGATAATTGGTGCAACTTATAAAACTACCATAACGGCTAAGTTTCTTGTAGTGGTTATGCCACAGTCCGGACAAGCCTCGTCAAGTAATTCCACGGGGCGATCAATGTTGGTTTATCGTTAACAAGCGCGGAAAAACTTTCCAGAACTCATCGGGTACAATCCAATCTCGCTTTCCGTCAGACACTTCATCAACTCATCTTCAAAGTGCAGCACAAAAACCATAATCTACATAGCGAGTGAAATGTTCAGTCAAGAAGCGAGTAACCACTCGCCCAACGTCCGTGGGCACAAAGCGTTTTTTGTCTAGGAGAGCATATTCACGGGCTTGCAACGTAGAGATAATGGTGGCGTAGGTAGATGGGCGGCCAATCCCATGTTCTTCCAAGGCCTTAACCAGGCTGGCCTCTGAAAACCGAGGTGGAGGCTGAGTAAAATGCTGCTCACCGTATAAATTATCAACCGGCAAGACATCGCCTTCAGACAGTGGTGGCAAGCTTCCCCCCTCTTCTTCGACGGCATCATCGACACCTTCCGTATATAAACTGCCAATACTGAGCTGCTCCAATTTCTTGCCTTGGTATTGAAACAATCTGGCAGTAAATGGTTGATGGTTCTTGTTGCTATCAAGATGTACAGTCCAATATTCATTACTATTGAACGCTTCAATTTCCAGTTCTCGCTCGACAATTAGCCGCAGTGCAGGACTTTGCACCCTTCCTGCCGACAATCCAGGACGAATCTTGCGCCACAACAAGGGCGAAAGATTAAAGCCAACCAAGTAATCAAGTGCGCGCCGAGCCTGTTGCGCATTTACCAGCGGCATAGATATCTCGCGAGATGAGCGACCGCTTCACGAACTGTAGACTGAGGCAATCTCACGTAAAATACAACGCTGCATTTCTTGCTTTTCAATGCGCGCTTTCCTTTCAACAGCTCGGGAAATATGCCAAGCAATTGCCTCTCCTTCGCGATCGGGTCTGGCGCCGGCAGAATGTTGTCGGCCTGAGCTGCTGCCTTGGCGGTGCCTCCCATGTTTACTGTTGCGTGCGATGGTTTCGTACCGCATGGCAAGACTCATTGTCTGGATCAACTGCGCCGGTTTGGGTATCAGATCGCGTACATGGCCATATGAAGCAAGGACATCGAAATCCTTGCCCAGAAAGTTTTTGAGGTTTTGGCGTTTGCCGGGGTTCGACGATCAGATCAGGGTTGGTTGCCATGCGTGAGTTTAATCTAATTGCGTGGAATGCAGTGTGTTGAGCAATTCCTCGATCAACAGCGCATCGAGGTCTTGATGGCGGTTCCATAGCACCATCAGCATCATCGTTTCCCGGCTTATCCGCCCGAGGTTCTCGTGTTGCGGTACATGGCCCGATCAATGGTCATTTCGCGTTCTGGCAAATCTTGTGCGTTGTTGTTCCGAGAACAGCAAGAACTGGCGCGCTGCGAACTTCAGTGCGCTGTTGCTCCGAGCTCTGCAAAATAGCGTATTCCGGTGCATTCAATAGCGGCGGGATAATTAACGGGATCTTCGTTGATGCAATGCGGACAGCCAAGTTGTTGCTTCGACCTATTTCCACTCTCAAAACCGGCGGCAAAGCGCGCGACAATTTGTCCGGCTCAGGATAACTGCCGGCATCAAGAAATAGCTTTCAAAAGATGCATTAATATTTCGACATGATATTCAGGTGAATTCGTTGATACAAGCCGCCACGGCGAAAACACGCTGAAGTGCGCCCATCAATTCAAGCGTCAGCAGCATGGCGGATAGCTCGGCTACAAATCAGCCGCAACAGATACAGAGGGGTGTCAGTATCAACCGGGTCGTAACCAAGTTGCTCAAAAGTGAGCGAGACAGGCGCCTGATTGTCTGGATTGTCCAAGGGACAATTACAGGTTGCCAACTCTTCAGAATACATACTTGCACATGTCTCGATTAATTTCGCACCTGTTTAATCAAGCATGACAACCTTTACTATGGGGAGCGTGAATGGAACAGGAAGTCGCAAATACATCCTGCCTGCTCCGTGCCAATCGTGCAGTAATCCAGGCACAACTTTGCGGCGGCCTTCCACTGCATGAGGCAACCGTGCTCATACCGCTAATTAAACGATTGCGGCGCGAAAGTTGCCGGCCTAATGGTGGCTGTGTCAAGCGGGAAACTCCGAAATAAGCGCGCTTTTTGGACAAGCATGTGAGCCAACTCGCAGTTGGCAGCAGGATAAACCTTGTCCAGTCCTGTGCCGACAACAGCAATGCTGCTCCCCCCGTCTTGCAGTGCGCGCACGATGGGCGGCAGCGTCAATACCGTGAGTCATGCCTGATAATGCATGTTCCGCGCCACTAAGCGATTTGGCAAAAAGCTTCGGCGTTGTGGTTTCCTGCGGGGTGGAATGCGGCTACCGACAATAGCCAGAGCAGGATGATTGAGCAAATCGGGGCGGCCCTTGACGCTGCAAAAGCAGTAGAGGATCGGGAATATGCAGCAGATTTTGCGGGTAGTCACTATCGGCTAGCGTGACAATGTGGTTATTGCTGTCCTCCAGCCAAGCCAAAACAGGAACAAGTTGTTCATCATCAATTCCCCGGCCAACCTCAACAGCTACATTGCTTTGACAATCGGCGGGGAACCGGGGATGCAGAAAAAATCGCTTCGGGAGAGCCGAACTCCTTTAACAGACGGCGCGCACTATCAGCTCCCAAGCCTCGTACCAAGCTTAGCGCCAGCCAAGCCTTGAGCGG
>JADJES010000008.1 GCA_016708955.1 Nitrosomonas sp. | reverse complement strand
TGTTATTTGATTTATAGAGTTGTTCGAATAACAGGAGCCAGCCAGGGATGTCGCGCTGGTTTGTTGCGAGTTGCTTCTGCAGCAATTGAATCGCAGCATCCGGGTTATCCTGTTCGATAAATGTGCGTGCTTTGGATATCGTTTCGCCGGATGCTTCTGGCGTACTCTCAGGTGAATCGGCTAGTTTGCTGTCACTCCGGTGCAATAAGAGTGCTTCATACCGGTGCCGCTCGGTTAAATCGGGTAATGATGCATCTGTGGATCGTGCGAATCGCTCTTTGATTTGATGATGATTGCGAAGTATCAGAATGATGATCAGTAGCGTCAATAGTAGTCCGAAAATAAATACGCTGTCTGAAAAAAGAGTAAGTTCTATTGAAGTATTATTGCTGGTTTCATCTGGTTCTATCAGATGCTTAAGTTGTGGTGCATTAGTTTCTGGTGGTGATATTGTGTTTTGAGGAAAGGGTATGTCAGCTTCAAGTGTGGTGCTTATGATCTCGATGGGCTGCTCGTTGGATGCTGCCATTTTTAATGCCAGCATGGATTGCATTGCGCCGATCTGCTTTTCGAGTGAGGCAATACGTATTAACAATGCACTGAGTTCGGTGGCTTCATTTTCAGCGATTTGTTCCAATTGCGCGATAAGCTTCAATGCCGGATGACTATCATTTAAGCTAATTATTCCAGTTTTCTGGAGTGATTCCAGAGATTTAGTCTTGCTGAAATTGCCGGCTGTGTTCGATTTCTTCGTCTTGGTTACCGGTTTCCCGTGGACGCTAATCTTTCTCAAATCTGGTATGTGAAGGATGGTTCCAGCGGGCAATGGTTGATAAATTCCACCAGGAAAGTGTCTGGGATTGGTATGAATAATTGCACGAATAAAATTATCACGCGTAACGGAGTCGCTAGGGAACATCAGGCGGGCAATCTGCTTGATATCTTCTCCAGGCAGGATTTGCCATTGTATCCCGTATTTTGACGTATTATGGCCGGAGGCGCCATCAATACCAGTACGCACAATATTATCCTGTGTTGGATATGAAACAGGTACTTCAGCCTTAACTAAAGTACCTGTCAGAATGAGAATAATAAATATTAATTTGCTGGAGAATGCAGCCATCTAATCTTGGAACGTTTGTTTATTTGCAAAATGTTGCAACTGCTTTGTTGGCATCTGCAATTTTTTTCTGCCGTGCATCATCTTCGACAAAAACTATTCCGCCAGCGCCATCAGGTACAGTTAATCGCGGTGAATCTGTATAGAGTCTGAGCTGTCCTTGAGCATCGATACATTTTTTTTTGTTTTCTTCAGTCTTTGCTTGTTGTTTCACGTCTTCTTCTTTTTTTTGTTGCTGACGTTTATCAAACTCAAGTCTCTCTTCACTCAGGTTTCTAGATTGATTCGAATCATTATTCCCGGATATAGGCGATGACTTGATGTTTAATCTTTGTCCTTCCTTGGCAACACCAGGCGGAGGTGGTACATCTGTGTATTGCGTTTTACCACTTTCATCAACCCATTTATAAATTTGTGCGTTGACAGTGATACTGAATAATACTATTAACGCAGTAAATAAAAAATTTCTCATTGAGTGCTCCAGAATTAAATGATCTGAAATACATCGGTATCGCATTTATGCAACTTGAAGATTTATCGCATTAAATCATAATAATTGGAAATATGCTTTATTCTTAGCTGAATTGGGTCGGAATTTGTGGGCGAATTTGGCTATAATGTCGCTTTGCAAAGGATTGTTATTATGCAATTGATTCAAAAAGCGCTCACCTTTGATGATGTTCTCCTAATTCCTGCACACTCAACGGTTTTGCCGCGTGATGTCAGTTTGGCGACAAATTTAACACGTACCATTACACTCAATATTCCTTTGGTATCGGCTGCTATGGATACAGTCACCGAAGCGCCCTTAGCCATTGCCCTGGCTCAAGAAGGTGGTATCGGGATTATTCATAAAAATATGTCGATTGAGGCCCAAGCAGCACACGTCGCACAAGTCAAACGTTTTGAGAGCGGTGTGGTAAAGGACCCGATTACCATTCACCCGAACATGACTGTGCGTGAAGTCCTTGAACTGATACGCCGGCATAAAATCTCTGGATTGCCTGTGGTGAATGGCAAGAAAGTTGTCGGTATTGTGACCAACAGGGACCTGCGTTTTGAAACAAATCTCGATCATGCGATCAAGCACATCATGACTCCTAAGAGCCGGTTGGTGACTGTCAAAGAAGATACTTCGCGCGAGGAAGTGTTGGCGTTATTACATAAGCATCGACTTGAGCGTGTGCTGGTAGTCAATGATCAATTTGAATTATGCGGTCTTATTACGGTTAAAGATATCATTAAAACCTCGGAATATCCATTGGCTTGCAAAGATGAACAAGAAAGTCTGCGAGTCGGTGCCGCGATTGGAGTCGGGGAGGGGAGTGAAGAGCGTGCGACCGCATTGGTTGAAGCCGGCGTTGATGTGATTGTGGTCGATACAGCACATGGTCATTCGCAGAGCGTTTTGGATCGCATTGCTTGGATAAAAAAGAACTTGCCCACCGTTCAGGTGATTGGCGGGAATGTTGCAACTGCGGCGGCGGCTAGAGCAATGGTGGATAATGGTGTGGATGCTGTGAAAGTTGGTATTGGCCCAGGTTCCATTTGCACTACACGGATTGTGGCGGGTGTCGGCATTCCGCAGATTACAGCCATACACAATGTATCCGAAGCCTTAAAGGGCAGTGGCGTACCCACCATTGCCGATGGCGGTATCCGGTATTCTGGCGATATCGCTAAAGCTCTGGCAGCGGGTGCGGATCTGGTTATGTTGGGTGGTTTGTTTGCCGGAACGGCAGAAGCACCGGGAGAAATTGAATTATTTCAAGGCCGCTCGTATAAAAGCTATCGTGGCATGGGTTCACTTTCTGCCATGCAGCAAGGATCCAGTGATCGCTATTTCCAGGAAAAAGAACAAAAAAATAATGACAAACTGGTGCCTGAAGGCGTGGAAGGCCGTGTGCCCTTCAAAGGCAGCATTTCTGGAGTTATTCATCAATTGATGGGGGGCGTGCGTTCAAGTATGGGGTATCTGGGGTGTGAAACGATCGCTGCGATGCACGATAAAGCAGAATTTGTTGAGATTACTTCCGCGGGAATTCGTGAATCGCATGTGCACGATGTGCAGATTACCAAAGAAGCACCCAACTATCATGTTAAGTAGGAATTAATCTGAATGCATCAAAAAATTCTCATTCTGGACTTTGGTTCGCAGTATACCCAGCTGATTGCCCGGCGTGTTCGTGAATCAAACGTTTATTGCGAATTGCATCCTTATGATGTCAGTCCGGAATTTATCAAGAAATTCTCGCCCAAAGGAATCATACTTTCCGGCGGCCCTGCTTCGGTGATAGAAGATGAGACACCGCGCGCACCGCAAATTGTTTTTGAATTAAATATACCGGTTTTGGGAATCTGCTATGGCATGCAAACCATGGCGGCACAATTGGGCGGTACAGTAGAAAGTGCAGCGGTGCGTGAGTTTGGCTATGCTGAAATACAATCTACGCAGAATGGTGTGTTATTTCAGGAAATTAAAGATCGCGAGAGTGCGTCTGGAAACAACATATTGGATGTCTGGATGAGTCATGGGGACAAAGTGGTTGCTTTGCCTGCCGGATTCCAAGTAATGGCCCTTAACGCAGCAACGCCGATTGCCGCCATGGCGGATGATAAGCGTCATTTTTATGGTATTCAATTTCACCCGGAAGTTACGCACACACTACAAGGCAAAGCGATTCTCGAACGGTTTGTGCACGATATTTGCGGGATCGGACGGGATTGGAACATGCCGGATTATGTCGATGAGGCGATTGGCAAGATTCGTGCAACCGTTGGAAAGGATCAAGTACTCCTAGGGTTGTCCGGCGGTGTGGATTCATCCGTGGCTGCTGCATTAATCCACCGTGCCATTGGCGATCAACTCACTTGTGTGTTTGTGGACAATGGTCTGTTACGTGCCAATGAAGCCAAACAAGTGATGGAAACTTTTGCCAGTAACCTGACCGTGAAAGTAATTCATATTGACGCCAGCCGTGATTTTTATCGGAGTCTTCTAGGTATTACCGATCCGGAAACCAAGCGAAAGATTATTGGACGTGAATTTGTTGAGGTATTTCAGCGCGAATCGGCAAAGATAAGCGATGCTAAATGGCTGGCACAAGGTACTATTTATCCTGATGTGATTGAGTCTGCCGGGGGAAAAACCAAGAAAGCAAACACAATCAAATCGCATCACAATGTCGGCGGCTTACCGGAAACACTTCATCTGAAATTACTCGAGCCGTTACGTGAGCTTTTCAAGGATGAAGTGCGTGAATTGGGGCTGGCACTTGGCTTGCCGCGCGAAATGGTATTTCGTCACCCGTTCCCCGGACCCGGTTTAGGCGTGCGCATACTGGGTGAAGTGAAGTACGAATACGCCGAACTACTAAGACAAGCAGATCAAATCTTTATCGAAGAATTGCAACGCTCCGGCTGGTACGAGAAAACATCGCAAGCATTTGCGGTTTTTCTGCCCGTAAAGTCGGTGGGTGTGATGGGGGATGGGCGCACCTATGAATACGTTATAGCCCTCAGAGCGGTGCAGACGCAGGATTTTATGACCGCCAACTGGGCGGAATTGCCCTATTCGTTGTTAGGCAAGGTTTCCAACCGCATTATCAACGAAATTCGTGGTATCAACCGTGTCGTCTACGATATTTCCGGCAAGCCACCGGCGACAATTGAGTGGGAATAGGGAAATTTCGACAGCACGGGCTATCTTTCTATCACTATTATCTGGCTGCAGCGCGAAAAGTGTGCTGCTTGCAGGTACATTGGCTGGCGCCATGTACCGAATATCCTGTCAGGCCAATCTGAAGTTATGGAATAATCACAGCTAAAGTTGATGATTGTTCAAATCATCAACTCTCTGAGTACATAGGGCAGAATTCCGCCATGCCGGTAATAATCGACTTCGATCGCCGTATCGATACGACACAGTAACTGTACCGATTGGCTGTTTCCATCTTTTCTTCGAATCACTAATGTGACATCTTTCTGTGGTTGGATATTATCCAGACCGGATATCTCGAATTGTTCATCGCCTTTAATGCCCAATGAATCGACACTGTCATTGTCCTTAAATTGTAATGGGAGAACGCCCATGCCAATCAGGTTGCTGCGATGGATGCGTTCAAAACTGATCGCAACGACGGCTTTGACTCCCAATAATTGGGTACCCTTGGCAGCCCAGTCGCGACTCGACCCGGTACCGTATTCTTTGCCGCCAAAAACCAGCGTGGGGATGCCTTTTGATTGATATTTCATGGCAGCATCATAAATGCTCATTTGTTCAGGCATAGTACCGGCAGTGCCTTGGTAAAGTGTGATACCGCCTTCACTGCCGGGTATCATCAGGTTCTTGATGCGGACATTGGCGAAAGTGCCGCGCATCATCACTTCATGGTTGCCACGGCGTGCGCCATAACTATTGAAATCGGCTTTGGCGACGTTGTTATCCAGCAGATAATGACCAGCTGGGGAAGTGTCTTTGATCGAGCCAGCCGGGCTGATATGATCAGTCGTAACAGAATCACCAAAAATGCCTAATACATAGGCATTTTTAATCCCTGCAGCATTGCTGGAGATTGTCGGCTGCAATGAGAAGTTCTGGAAAAAAGGAGGCTCGGCAATATAGGTGGATTGCGGCCAATTGTATGTTTGACCGGTGACAGAAGTCACGTTATTCCACAAGGGGTGGTCTTTGGTGAGATTGCTATAGAGTTTCCGGAAGGTATCCGCGTTGGCGGCAAATTTCATCTGCGCATGAATTTCTGCACTATTGGGCCAAATGTCTTTAAGCCAAACCGGTTGATTGTTTTTGCCAATGCCTAAAGGCTCCGTAGTGAGATCTTTCAAAACAGTACCTGCGATAGCATAAGCTACGACCAGTGGTGGAGAAGCTAAAAAATTAGCGCGGATGTTCGAATGAATGCGCGCTTCAAAATTGCGATTTCCAGAAAGTACGGCTGCACAGACTAAGTCATTCTTGACGATGGCCTCTTCAATCGGGTCAGCTAAGGGGCCTGCATTGCCGATGCACGTAGTGCAGCCATAACCGACCAAATTAAAGCCAAGTTGCTCAAGGTAGGGTAGCAGTCCAGCGACTGTCAAGTATTCGGTTACCACCCGCGAACCTGGCGCCAGCGAGGTTTTGATATGAGGCTTAACCGATAAACCTTTTTCAACAGCTTTTTTTGCCAATAATCCGGCCGCGATTAAAACACTTGGGTTGGACGTGTTTGTGCAAGAAGTGATGGCAGCAATCAATACATCGCCATGCCCCAAATTAACTGAAGAACTATTCAATTCAGTAGCAGATGCTTCGGCAAGATGAGGGGTAGGGCGGTTGCTGGTCATTTCAGTGATGTTTCGGGAGGTCATCCGGCGCTCGGCTGGGATAGTTTTTTGTGTCGATTGATTACTGTTTACCTCGGGTGCATTGTGCGAACCCGGTGGCGCGAGTCGATTTTCGTCCAAATTGCCAGAACCGATGTGAGTACAGACATCGGGGTTTTGTGTGCGAGTATTGCGTGTTAGATAACGCTGATTGATATCATCGTTTTGTTTCCCGTAACCACTTTCTTTAACGGGTTTGTTAAAGAGTTCAGTAAATTTGGATTTGATCGCGGTGAGATCAATACGATCTTGCGGGCGTTTTGGGCCAGCTAGTGAAGGTGTAACTGAACTTAGATCAAGCACTAGTTCTTGGGTATAGTCGATGTCTCCCTTTTGCGGAATGCCATACATTTCCTGCGTCTGGAAATAGGACTGGAATAGTGCAATCTCTTCGGGACTACGCCCTGTGCTTCTAAAATATTCAATGGTGATGTCATCGACAGGAAAGAAACCCATCGTTGCCCCATATTCGGGCGCCATATTGGCGATCGTAGCACGATCAGGTAATGTCAATGAAGCAGTTCCTTCACCAAAGAACTCAACAAATTTACCGACCACATTGGCGGAACGTAACATTTCAGTGATCGTTAGGACCAGGTCAGTTGCGGTGACGCCCTCTCGTAACTGACCGGTCAAATTTACGCCAACTACATCGGGCGTAAGAAAATAAACTGGTTGTCCCAGCATACCGGCTTCTGCTTCAATACCGCCAACCCCCCAGCCGACGACGCCGATTCCGTTAATCATCGTGGTATGTGAGTCGGTACCTACCAAAGTATCTGGAAAGATTAATCCGTCTTTTTGGTGTACACCACGGGCCAAATATTCAAGATTGACTTGATGTACTATGCCAATTCCAGGTGGTATCACTTTGAAGGTGTCAAAAGCCTGCATTCCCCATTTGATAAATTGATAGCGTTCGTTATTACGGGAAAACTCAATTTCCATGTTGCGAGTGAGTGCGTCTTTGGTCCCATAGTAATCAACCTGTATAGAGTGATCAACTACCAGATCAACGGGAACCAATGGTTCTATCAGTTTTGGATTTTTCCCCAATTTTACTGCTGCGCTCCGCATTGCAGCCAAATCCACTAAAAGTGGCACACCGGTGAAATCTTGCAAAACAATGCGAGAAACGACAAAAGGGATCTCGTCTATTCTAATAGCATTCGGTTTCCAGCTCGCCAATTGCCGAATATGCGCTTCATTTATCTTTTTATTGTCATAATTACGCAACACAGATTCCAGTATGATGCGGACCGATATCGGTAAACGGGAAATTTTTCCAATCCCACTATTCTCTAGAGCCGGAAGTGAATAGTATTTGGCACTGCTGCCTTGTGCAATGGATAATTCACGCAGGCTATTGAATAGATTGTGGTTCATGGTAGTGTTCCTGAAGAATAATATGGATTAACAGGTTAATAAACTATTCAGCCGATAATATATATTTTTGGGCAAACAATGTCACGCTTAGGCTTTTTGATTTGCTACCGTAAATTTACTGTGTGTAAATTAAGCGAATAATATTGATCCACATTGCGGTGAAGATAATCAGATGGGGTGGCTGATGGGACTCGAACCCACGACAACCGGAATCACAATCCGGGACTCTACCAGCTGAGCTACAGCCACCATAAGAAGAAAAGTGAAGCGGTTTAATTTACACAAACTGAGTTGAGTAATGCAATCCACACGATATAGAAATATTAGTGGTGTGCCCGACAGGGATCGAACCTGTAACCCCCAGCTTAGAAGGCTGGTGCTCTATCCAATTGAGCTACGGGCACCAAGTCGGGCTTGCCCTAAATTTTAGAGCTTAAATTGGTCGGGGTGGAGAGATTTGAACTCCCGACATCCTGGTCCCAAACCAGGCGCGCTACCAGGCTACGCTACACCCCGGAAAAGGCGACACTATACCTTCTTAGGTTTGAAACGTCAATTTCTTCGTGACTTAAGGTAGGTGATTTACGTTTTACTCTGTGGTATAGCGAGTCAAAGAATGTTTGGACTATGCATGGGTGGCGTTGCAGATTAATATTAAGCTTTATGTACTTCAAAAGTGAGAGGCTGGATAAATAACTTGTTATATACTGTGTTTTCTGGTAATAGTATACGGTTTTTTTATACGCTGCCGGAAATCCGGATTAAAGAGGAGCCTTAAAGATGCCAAAAGAGCTGCAAAGTAAACAAGTGTCTCCCTATGAGCTAAAAGCGGGTGAGGATTATATGAATCCTAATCAGCTAATGCATTTTCGTAAGTTACTGGAAGGTATGAAAATTGAATTGGGTCAAGATATTGACCGAGCGGTACATACTATGCAGGATGAAGCCACGGTTTTTGCCGATCCTAATGATCGCGCCAGCCAGGAATCTGATATGACACTCGAGTTACGTAATCGTGACCGTGAGCGTAAGCTCATCAAGAAGATTGATGAGATAATTGGCAAGATCGATTCGGGTGATTATGGTTATTGTGAAAGTTGCGGGATAGAGATTGGATTAAAGCGGCTTGAAGCCCGTCCCACTGCGACACTATGTATTGATTGCAAAACACTGGATGAAATGCGTGAAAAGCAGATAGCCAAGTAGTTAGGCTGATTTCTGAAATAAAAAGCCCTGTCGCTAGGACAGGGGCTTTTTATTTAATCGCTTTATGATTCTGATTCTTCTGTTTCAGAATCAGTGTTATCTCCCTCGGCGGAGACTGCTTTCATACTCAAACGCAGTCTCCCTTTGTCATCTGCTTCAAGTACTTTGACTCGTACTTGCTGGCCTTCATTGAGGTGATCAGAAACATTATTGACGCGTTCATTGGCAATTTGTGAAATATGTAGCAGACCATCTTTCCCAGGAAGAACGCTGACAATAGCGCCGAAATCAAGTAATTTTAACACTACACCGTCATAAATCTTTCCAACTTCAACTTCCGCAGTAATATCTTCAATTCGTTTCCTGGCAAGCTCACCACCTTCAGCGCTGACACAAGCTATAGTTACCTGGCCGTCATCAGTGATATCAATCGTCGTACCGGTTTCTTCCGTGAGTGCGCGGATGACAGCGCCGCCTTTGCCGATGACATCACGAATTTTTTCTGGATTGATTTTGATCTTGATAATACGGGGTGCGTGGACTGAAATATCTTCACGGGTTGAGGGCAGAGCCTGTTTCATAATTTGCAGAATGTGCATCCGTCCTTCGTGAGCCTGTATCAGTGCAGCATGCATGATATCTTTGGTGATTCCTTGGATTTTAATGTCCATCTGCAATGCAGTAATGCCTGTTTCGGTACCGGCTACTTTAAAATCCATATCGCCCAGATGATCTTCATCACCAAGAATATCAGTCAGTACAGCAAAACGATTTCCATCCTTAATTAGACCCATCGCAATACCAGCTACATGCGCTTTGAGTGGAACACCCGCATCCATAAGGGCGAGACAACCCCCGCAGACCGATGCCATTGAGCTGGAACCGTTTGATTCGGTAATTTCAGATACTACGCGTAAGGAATAACCAAATTCCTCAGGAGATGGCAGAACTGCGGCAATAGCACGCTTAGCAAGACGTCCATGCCCAATTTCACGGCGCTTGGGAGTGCCGACACGACCAATTTCTCCCGTTGCATAGGGTGGCATGTTGTAATGCAGCATAAACCGATCATTATAATCACCTTGCAGTGAATCAATTTTTTGTTCGTCACGCGCTGTGCCCAGAGTAGCAATCGCTAATGCTTGTGTTTCGCCGCGAGTAAATAGTGCTGAGCCATGTGTGCGAGGTAGCACACCATTTCGAATCGTTATGGCTCTAACAGTGCGTGTGCCGCGGCCATCGATTCGAGGTTCTCCATCCAGGATTTGGTTGCGCACAATTTTTGCTTCCAATCCAAAAAATGTTTCCTTGAATAATTGCAAATCAGGGCCGCCTTCTGTGTCAACACCGATTTCTGCGGATATGCGTTGACTGATTGCCTCAATCGCTTCAGAGCGCGCTTGTTTCTGTTTAATCTTATAAGCTATCCGTAAATCGGCTTCTGCTAGACCGGCAATTTTTTCTTCAAACGAAGTATCTTTTACAGGAGGAGTCCAATCCCATGCAGTTACACCCGCTTCATCAGCAAATTCATTGATTGCATTGATAACTGCTTGCATTTGCTCATGGCCAAATATCACTGCGCCCAACATAACTTCTTCTGATAATTCCATTGCTTCTGACTCTACCATCAAAACTGCTTGCTGCGTGCCAGCAACAACCAAGTTCAATTGAGTGTCTTTAAGCTCTGAAGTTGTTGGATTGAGTACATACTCGTTATTGATATAACCAACACGAGCAGCGCCAAGAGGGCCATCAAACGGTATTCCGGAAAGAATTAATGCAGCGGAAGTGCCAATAATGGAAGGAATATCTGCGTCCACTTCATTATCAGCGGACATCACAGTTGCCACTATTTGTACTTCGTTATAGAAACCTTCGGGAAAGAGCGGACGAATTGGGCGATCAATTAATCGAGAGGTTAGTGTTTCTTTTTCTGATGGACGACCCTCCCGTTTAAAGAAACTCCCCGGTATTCTACCTGCAGCATAAAATTTTTCTTGATAATCCACAGTGAGTGGAAAGAAGTCTTGTCCAGGTTTTATGTTTTTTGCACCAACCACGGTAACAAGTACTACTGTATCGTCCATTGTAACCATTACAGCGCCATGTGCTTGCCGTGCTATTTCACCTGTTTCCAGTGTGAGTTGATGGCGCCCGTAGGTAATACTCTTCTTAATAGGTTTCAATTAACAATCCTTTTTCCTTTTTGATGAATTTTTCCGAATTATGAATTGCCCTTAAACCACAGTGTCGGTTGTGTAACAATTTGAATGGAAAATAATCTTCTTGATTTGCTGCCAGCAATTTTTTTGCGGCGTGCTTATTTGCGTAAACCAAGGCGTTCGATCAGAGTCTGATAAGCTTCGTTATTACGATTTTTTAAATAATCAAGCAACTTGCGACGACGGCTTACCATGCGTAACAAACCACGTCGGGAATGATGATCCTTGACGTGTGTTTTGAAGTGCCCAATTAAGTCATTGATCCGTGTTGTCAAGAGCGCAACCTGAACTTCTGGAGAGCCGGTATCTCCGTCGGCTCTTTGATAATCGCGCACTACCTGTGCTTTTTGGTCGATTGTGACTGTCATAAATTTCTCCGATTAAAATACCTAGTGTAAAGAGTCGGAATTTTACTCTTTAATATTACTCTTGTCCAAACCAGATCAAGGTGTATGGGTATTGAATGCTAATGGGCAATCTGCGATAGAAAATGGCGATCGAGTAGATAACGGGTTTTGTAAAATTTTGTAATTTAAGATACTTTCTTTTTAATCAATTTTGTTCAAGACACTGGGGGGGAGCGGTTTATTACAATAATACTCTGTTAATTTTATAATATGCCCGCGTGTGCTTTGCTGAAATTTCTAAGATCCCTCTTGCACCCTCTCAAATTCAAGATGTTACTTTTCAGGAGTAATGTGTCGTGACAAAATCTCTAGCAGTTCGTTGAAAAACTATCTGCGTTGCCGCTTTGGTGTTAAAAACAGGCTCGAAATGCTCGTTTCTTAGGCATAAACTGCGTTTTTCCAACTGTTATTGCTTTGTTATTGCCTTGTATCGGCGACTGCCTCGAATACGTTTTTTCAAAGGCCTGCTAGTAGTTATCGTATTCTAAGCGACCTTCCCGTCGGATTAGTTCGTCGATAGTGAGTCCTACCGCCGTTACACCATTGAATACTGTGCCGACTCTTTTCTTGTTAAAGTGCTCCATCATAGTGGTATAGGCTCTGGGCGGTAATGGGAAGAATTTGGCCTCTTTTACTAGGAGAATAGCGTTCTTCATATAAAATTCAACAAACTCTTTGATTTCAGGTTTTTCTGTTGCTTTAGCATTGACATAGATAAAGATAGGGCGGGATAGCGGCTGATAATTTCCATTTTCAACGGTTTCGACAGATGGAAGAGTGCCGCCTTTTCCATTGTTTATCGCAACCGCTGTTACTTTAGTTTGATCCTCGATGTAATAGGCAAAGCCAAAAAAACCCAACCCATTTTTGTTACTCGTTACGCCTTCTACTAAAACATTGTCATTCTCAGATTCAGTGAAATCATTTCGGCTTGATTTGATCTTGCCAACGATCGCTTCGGTAAAGTAATCAAAGGTGCCGGAATCAGTATCTGCACCGTAGAGATCGAAGGATTCATCGGGCCATGCTGGATTTATCTGGTTCCATTTGGTAATTTTACCTTGCGCAGCGGGTTCCCACATTTTCTTCAGTTCTGCGACTGTCATGGTTGTACTCCAAGTGTTCTCCGGGTGCACCGCCACGGTTAATGCATCGAATGCTACGGGAATCTCAACAAATTGCACACGGGAATTTTTGCAGTCTTTTATTTCATTTTTAAGA
This sequence comes from Nitrosomonas sp., assembly GCA_016708955.1. Taxonomy (GTDB): domain Bacteria; phylum Pseudomonadota; class Gammaproteobacteria; order Burkholderiales; family Nitrosomonadaceae; genus Nitrosomonas. The sequence continues at coordinate 94,502 of JADJES010000008.1, read as the reverse complement.
ATCGGACGGGAGGCGTTAACGATATCAATTTCACCGCGGCAGAATTTCTTGAAGCCGCCGCCGCTACCGGAGATATCAACAGTTACGTTGATGGCATTTTTTTTGAGATCTGAAACTTGTCTGCGGCTGCTTTGGTGATCGGGTAAACGGTACTGGAGCCATCAATTTTGATAATTGATTGAGCACTTACAGCACTAATAATGCTGATTGATCCGCTCAATAAAATAGACATGCTCAGTAACTTAAGGCTGTTGAATTGTAACATTTCACCCTCCACTTGATTGAGATGGCTGTAGCTTGACTAACAAAGTCAGTAGGCTGTGCGTGAGAATATAGCGCATATTTCTTTAGGATAGTGGTATCTTGATTGATAAGAATTTAATATTTGTTAGAAACACTGAAGCCCGGTTAATTACCGGGAATTCATGAAATGATTCCAAATTCCCGGTTTACATCGGTGCAATTTTATCTGCAGATTTCTTGCACAAACCTAAAAATCAACGGTAACCTGTGTCAGGAAAGAGCCAAAGTCAGCATTATTCCATCCGTGAGTACGTGCACCGGCGCCGCCTGAATACCCATTTGTGTTTGTGGTTGGAGTTCCCGCAGTGTTGATATCCAATATGTAAACAACATTGCTTTGGAATTTAACATTCGAATGGGGATACCAATTTAAACCGAACCTTACCATATCTGCCTTTCCGCCTTTAATCACACCAGAATTCATGTCGATGTAATCATAGCCTACAGCGACTTCCCATGCACCCCAGCCCGCACCGTTCCACTGAAATGGACGATTAGGCTTTATCCGGTTTGCCGCACCATTTCTGACATGATAAGCCTTAGATTCGCCGGTCAGGAAGTAGCTTGCAAAACCGTAATAGCCGGTCAGATGTTCATCGTTGTATCCAGTGCCATTGATATTGGTGCGTAAGTATTCGCCTTGTGCTGAGAACGGGCCATAAACAAGCCAGGATTCTGCGCCATAACGATCGTAACTGCTCACGCGGCGGTGAAGCGGATCGCTCAGGGCGCCTGTACTCAAGTTGCCGGTATTCAGTATGTTGGTGCGATCTACGTTGGTTCCAGGGAAGGCAAAGAACGACATCCCGCCGCCGCCGCCGTTGGATCCTTCACCAACCATTGTGCCGTCGGCCCGATACTGGGTATTAACTGCGGTGTGTCCCGCAGAGATACCGACATGCATGAACTTGGTTTCGCTTTCCATCCAGGGCCTGCCACTGATACGGCCGATGCCTGTCCAGCCGGTGTCGCCGGAACCGTTATTGCGGCTTTGATTGCCGTTGGCGTTTACTGAGGTGGAAGCAGCCGACCAAGAACCAATCGGTTCTGTTTGAAAAGCCAAGCCGGTTTGCCACCGCTGAACAGCATAGTTGGCGCCGATACCTGTTTTGTAAGTATTCGGATTGTCGACGAACGAGTTGACCGACATATGACGTTCAATGAATGTTAAATAACGGTTACTGGCAGCTTCTTCCAAACTGAATGGTTCTTTGAATGAGCCAATTTTATAAGATAATGCATCGGTATGATTTAATCGTACAAATGCATCGGTAATCCCGGATCCAACAGTGCCGTTACCACGGCTAAAGTCGTACTCGAACTTATAATCCCATATCTTATAAAAAGTACCTTCAACGCCAAGACGTGCACGGCGGATATTCATGCCACTATTCAATTCATTGGGCGTGTTGGTTCCGAAAGCAGGATCAGGTTCATTGATAAAATTGTATTGTGAGGCAGGTTGTATCCGCCCATTGACCGATACTGAAAAATTGCCATCCTTGGTTGACCAATGCAAACCACGGTCATCAAAATTCCCGTGTATTTTCTCAACTTCCTTGACACGCTCTTCGAGTACTGAAACTTGACCTTTAAGCTGTTCTTTTTCAGCCTTTTCTCGCAACCTTGTCAGGCGATCACCTTTGGCCTTATCACCTGCTTCTGCGCTCGGATACTGATGGGCTGGAGCTAATTCATGCGCTTCAGTGGTTTTCGAAGATTCGGCCATAGTTTGCGATGGCGCTGCGGGTATTTTCGGTGTTTCTGTTTCAGCAGATGCTTGCCCAGATTTTTCATATGTACCCATATGTACCCGGCCAGGTCCGGGTTCTGCAAAAATTTGTTTGGTTTTTGTGTCAACATATAAGTCAAGCGCGAAAGCATTGGGTATAACGCTTAAATTTATTGCAACTGTGATTGCCATGATAAGTCTGAATAATCGCATAATCGGTCTTTGATCCAGGGTTTAAAAGATGGCAATCTTTATATAGTAGTAATGTTACAGTTTTATGACAGTTACATTTCTGTGACATTTACATGATAAGGTATTTTTTATTCGGAATCTCTTTGGCTAATGTGCTAATAGATTGTATTTAAGTTGATCTTTTATTAAAATATAAATGAGTATTTTATGTGCGGGTAACAATTATTCGGTAGAGTGCATGGTTTATCATGACTTGATTTTTTGGGATTGACGGGAACTTTCCTTGAGAAATTACGGTTCATCCGGCAAGTGCGTACTTGTTAGTCAGAAATGCATGTTGAAATAAAGTGAATTAAAGGTTGAAATTATCTCTGATTTTCAACGAAGAGGTTTTTTCAACATGTCGACCAGTTTGCTGTATCACGCCTTTGGTATAGTTGGTTATTTTTATCAAAGCACTTGTTTTATTGCGGGTGTCATAGTTGTTGCAATACAAGCGGATCATTGGCGATTGAGATGTCCGGTATGTAAAAGCCGCGAGATACATTGCCGGGGAAAGTTGGTTGGACGCTTCAGGACAGTACCGGTAGGTCAAAAGCAGTCTATATCGACCTTCCAGTTCAGCGGGTAGAATGCACCCGATGCCAAGCAGTTCGTCAGGTAAAGATACAGTTTGCTGATGAGCACAAGCGCTATACACGTTCTTTCGAAAGATTGGTTTTGGATCTCTCTGGGCACATGACCATCCAGGCGGTAGCACGCCATCTTGGAGTGAGCTGGGATCTGGTTAAGGGAATACAGAAGGACAATCTGAATAAACGTTATCGGTTGCCGAAATTGGCCAAGATAAAACGCATTGCGCTGGATGAAATATACCAAGGCAAGAAGCTGGGTTATTTAACGATAGTTCTGGATCTTCAACGTGGGGCAGTGATTTTGTTGGCAATGGGAAAGGTGCCGATGCACTGATTCCGTTTTGGAAGCGTTTGAAACGATCGGGTGCACGGATTGAAGCGGTTGCGACCGACATGGGGCCAGCATACATCAGTGCGGTGCGGGCTAATATCCCAGATGCAACGCTAGTGTTCGATCACTTCCATATTATTAAGCTGTTCAACGAAAGTTGACAAAACTGCGTCAGGATCTGCAACGAGAAGCAGAAAATGGGTTGGGCAAACCCGTTTTGAAGGGCATTCGCTGGCTGTTGCTGAAGAACCCTGACAACCTGGATGACAAGCGCAATGAACGTCAACGTCTGGACGAAGCATTAAAGCTCAATGAGCCCTTGGCAACGGCCTATTACATGAAAGAAGAGTTACGCAATATCTGGCATCAACCGGATAAACTCTCAGCTCAAAATGCATTGGATGAATGGGTAAAAAAGCCGCTGCTTCGGATGTCAACATGCTCAAGCAATTCTCTAAAACTATTGCAGCACACCGCTCAGGTATCCTGGCTTATTTCGATTTTAATGGTTTATCAACCGGGCCGTTGGAAGGTACCAACAACAAGATAAAAAACTTTGCACAAAATGGCCTATGGTTTCAGAGATGTCGAGTTCTTTAAACTCAAAATTATGGCGCTGCATGAAACCAATTATGTCCTTGTCGGTTAAACCCAAAAGTACGCACTTGCCGGATGAACCGAAATATTACCTGTCCAATGAAAGTGTTTAGTTGAAAGTATATTTTTATGCTAAACACTGATTACTATTAACTAGCTTGTTAAATTAATTAATAGGAGGTAACAAAAATGGCAACAACTTATGGCACAACGAGCGCGAGTTCGAGCGCTGACTATGACATGTCGCTGTGGTACGACTCAAAGTACTACAAGATAGGAATGCTCACCATGTTATTGGTAGCGATATTTTGGATCTGGTATCAAAGGACATTTGCTTATTCACATGGTATGGACTCGATGGAACCGGAATTTGACCGGGTTTGGATGGGACTGTGGCGTGTACACATGACAATTATGCCGTTGTTTGCATTAGTGACCTGGGGCTGGATACTGAAGACCCGTGACACGAAAGAACAACTGGACAACCTGGATCCAAAGTTGGAGATCAAACGTTATTTCTACTGGATGATGTGGCTGGGTGTGTATTTATTTGGTGTTTACTGGGGCGGAAGCTTCTTCACCGAACAAGATGCATCGTGGCACCAAGTGATCATACGTGACACCAGCTTTACTCCAAGTCACGTTGTGGTGTTTTATGGCTCATTCCCGATGTACATTGTATGTGGCATAGCCTCATACCTGTACGCGATGACCCGTCTGCCACTGTATAGCCGCGGCACATCATTTCCCGCTGGTTATGGCGATTGCAGGCCCGCTGATGATTCTGCCAAACGTAGGGACTGAACGAATGGGGTCATGCATTCTGGTTCATGGAAGAACTGTTCAGTGCGCCATTGCACTGGGGCTTTGTGATTCTGGGCTGGGCAGGCTTGTTCTCAGGTGGTATTGCAGCGCAAATTATCACCCGTTACTCCAACCTGACCGACGTCATCTGGAATAACCAAAGCAAAGAGATTCTGAACAACCGGATAGTTCCTTAATCTCACTGTCTGATGTCCTAGGAGGCTGTCCGAGAATAGAGCGAGCGATCTACTGCAGAAAGCTATTTTGGTCATATTTTCCGATTATTCTCGTTAAATAAAATAACTATTCGCCTCAAATAATCGAAAATCTGTCTCAAAATAGTTTTCCCTCGCTACGATCACTATTCTCGGACAGCCTCCTAGACATCTTCCCTGCTGCCTGATTTAATAGGCAGCAGGACATCTCGTCTCTCCAGCTTAGTTGCTAAATTTCTACTCATAGATCTTTATCCAGTTAAGTCTGAAAAATCTCGTTTCACATATCTGGATTTTTGTGACATGGAAGATATCATTGTAATTATTCAGCAATGGGTACCTATCAATATTCTAGTTGGTTTGACTGCGGCATCTGTTATTGGTTTTATTGGTTCTCTAATTGCAATTCCCTGGATTTTGATTCGCTTGCCGAGCGATTATTTTGATATGCGTGTTCCCCGCTATTGGATGAAAGATCATCATCCAGTGTTGCGTACTATCGGTCTGATAGTTAAAAATATTGCTGGCAGCATTTTCCTAATCGCAGGGTTTTTGATGCTTTTTCTGCCAGGACAGGGTTTGCTGACGATGCTAATCGGAATTTCATTTATGGATTTTCCTAATAAGCGCAAGCTGGAAGCCCGGATTGTCGGTCAACCCGTATTTTTGAAAGCCATAAACGCAATGCGTCAGAAATTCAATAAGCTTCCGCTTACGTTGTCACCAAGCTCTGATTGACCACAACATTAAATTCCGGCTTTTACAGTTGAACCATATGATAGCGCTTATTTCATTGCACTTGTTCGAACTGTTCGCGCAAGCTTTTCACGACGTTGGGTTCGCCCCGGATTCGGAAGAAAGCACCTTCACCATCAGCCCGTTCTTCTAATACTTTGCAGCTTGTGTAGATTGCACTGCGTAGTTGCTGTGCCGACCAGGGAAGAAAAAGCTCATCTTCGACCAGATCTTGCTGGAAAAATGCAACGATCGCCTGGTGTAGCTTCGCAACTTCGTCAGGGCGGCGCGCACTCATGACCATGCAGGCTGGATACTTCGCCTTGAGCGCAGCTTCGCATTCTGTTTGCGCCGCAGCATCTCCGACATGATCGATCTTATTAAAGATACGGATGCGCGGGATATCTTGCGCGCCGATTTCATTCAGCACTTCATTGGTGACCTCAAGCTGGCGTTCGAATCCGGGATCACTCGCATCGATGACGTGCAGTAACAACGCTGCATCAAGCGCCTCGTCGAGCGTCGATTTGAACGAGGCGACCAGTCCGTGCGGAAGGTTCTTGATGAATCCGACCGTATCGCTGACGAGTATGCGTGGCACGCTCTCGGGGTGGAGGGTACGCACGGTGGTGTCGAGCGTAGCGAAGAGTTTGTTGGCAACCAGTACTTCGCTTCCGGTGAGCGCGCGCATTAAGGTGGATTTTCCTGCGTTCGTGTAGCCGACGAGCGCCACGCAAGCAATTCCCCGGCGCTCTAGCCGCCGTGCCCGCTGTATCTGGCGTTCGGCATCCATCGCGACGATCTCCAGTTGCAGCTCAGCAATCCGATCACGGATTTTGCGCCGATCCAGTTCAGTGTGCGATTCGCCGGCACCCCGGCCACCGACGCCGCTGCGTTGCCGGCCTTGCGGCCCCGCGAGCTTCGCCATTTCGCGCAGACGTGGCGCCATGTAGCCAAGGCGCGCAATTTCCACCTGTGCGCGCGCAGCGGGGGAACGCGCGTTGCGATGAAAAATTTCGAGAATGACCATCGTGCGGTCCATCACTGCGCAGCCAATCTCCTTTTCGAGATTGCGCGCCTGTGAAGGTGAAATCTCGTGATCGACCAAGATGACGTCGATGTCGTTTGTGTCCAGTGTGTCAGTTTGCTCGGTTTCCTGCCACCCAGAGGATTCAAATTCGTTGTTCACGAACTGGCGTATTTCCTCCCGCTTTCCGGTGCCCAAGTAGGCCGTATAATCAAAACTGGAACGCTTTTGCGTGAACGTGTGCACAACCTCGAATCCCAGCGTTTTCGCCAATTCGCGTAGCTCGGTCAGTGACGCTTCGAACTCCATGTCGGTCACGCTTGGCAGCTGGACAGCCGCCACGACTGCACGCTTGGGTTTTTCTTGGGTTTCATTATGCATTTGCAGATTGCCTTTGTTCGGTGAGTAAGGTCAGATAGCCATTATCGTTGATAAAAGCTCATAGGAGAAACTAACATTAATTCTGAAAAGTTTTCATATTAGCCTGTTCCTGCCCATAATATGGGTGGGGTATGTTGATTTTCAAGGTGCCTAATGTCTTGTAGTCTCGGAGATACCCTCTCGGATTAAGTGTAACTTGGGCACTTTGATATCATTTAGGGGACGGGTATCTATTTCATTACCGCCAGACTATCGTAACCGCGCTTTGCGTAGTTCATCGAGCGCCAGCATAACCAGACAAAATGGAATTGCATACAACCAAACATTGATCTCTATGGGTGCGGTGCCAAACATGCTGTTACCTAGCGGCGTATATGCAATTAGCAGAATTAAGATAATTTCCAGCACGACGTCAAGCAGCAGCAAACGATTACCAAACCAGCCAGAATGAAAAACAGACTCGCTCGGATGGCGGCAGATGAAGACATTCATGATTTGCATGACGATAATGGTCGAAAGCAAGCAGTAGTTGCCTGAAGGTACAGCGCATTATCAGTCGGCAGCATCTGCCCATAAATCCATCCGCCTGCATGCAGAACATAAAAAAATACCGCCATTGCGGCTATTGCTTCCGTCACACCTAAAAGCAAATAGGCGCGGCCCAGTAATGGCCAGTGCAGCAATCGCACATTACGTGCCCGCGGTGGATTTTTCATCACATCTTTATGGGGTGCTTCGGCACCCAGTGCGAGTGCGGGGAGAATATCCGTACCCAGATCCACCGCGAGAATTTGGATGATGGTCAGTGGCAACGGGATTTTGAATAGCACAAAAGCAAGATAAGGAACCAACTCAGGCACATTTGGAGTAAGTATATACGTCATCAGTAGTGTCCGGAGATTCGAGAATTATCGCATGATAACTCGTTGAACGACCATTACTAAATGACATATTTTTCTGTAATCGATTTCAACTTGCGCCAAACTTCTGACTTTTGTCAGGAGATTGCATATGCATGCAGGGAAATTGGTGTTTGCCCAATTAATGGAACACCTGCCTTTGTGCACGTTTCATCAGTGCGTAGCCAGATATTCAGGTCGATATCCAACACTCAAGTTCTCGCATTTCGATCAGTTTCTGTGCATGGCTTTCGCACAACTGACTTACCGCGAGAGTCTGCGCGACATCGAAACCTGTCTGCGCGCCCACCAAGCCAAGCTCTACCATTTGGGCATACGAGGCAACATCGCCAAGAGTACGCTGGCCGATGCCAACGAGCAGCGCGACTGCCGCATCTACATGGATTTCGCTATGAGCCTGATCCAGACAGCCAGAAAGCTTTACGGCAGCGACAGCTTTGCTGTCGAGCTGGAACAAACAGTGTATGCGCTCGATACCACGACCATCGACTTGTGCTTGAGCGTCTTTCCCTGGGCACACTTCCGCTCCACCAAGGCCGCCGTTAAGATGCATACGCTGCTTGACCTGCGCGGCAACATTCCAACCTTCATTCATATCAGCGATGGCAAGATGCACGAGGTCAATGTGCTCGACATCCTGATACCCGAAGCTGGCAGCTTTTACATCATGGATCGGGGCTTCACCGATTTTGCTCGCTGGTACACCATGCATCAAGCACAAGCATTTTTTGTAACGCGCGCTAAATCCAATCTGCTTTTTCGCCGCGTCTACTCTCGCTCCGTGGACAAATCCACCGGACTGCGCTGTGACCAAACCATTGCCCTAACGGCTCCCAAGGCCAGCAAGGATTACCCGCAGCACCTACGGCGTATCAAGTTCTACGATGCAGAACACGACAAGCATCTGGTATTTCTAGCCAACAACTTCGACTTACCTGCGCTGACCATCGCTCAGCTTTATCGTTGTCGCTGGCAGGTCGAACTATTCTTCAAATGGATCAAACAGCATCTTCGTATCAAGCGTTTCTACGGAACTACTGAGAACGCAGTCAAAACGCAGATATGGATTGCCATATCGGTTTATGTCTTGGTTGCCATCGTGAAAAAGCGGCTCAATACCGAAACCTCGCTTTACACGATTCTACAGATTTTAAGCCTGACTCTTTTCGAGAAAAAACCTATCGATCAATTGGTTAAAAATACCAAGATGCAAATAACCATGTCGAAAAATAATAACCAGCTGAATCTATTCAATTAAATCTCCGGACACTTCTGAGCGTAATTATTTGCTGATGGTCAAAGCAATGTGCAAGTTTATGGAACCGGAACAGTAGCTGCCATATTATCTGAAGACCTTGAGGGCAATCGCCATCAAAGATTTATCATTGAATTAAAATCAAAGCAAACTCTGCTGATTTCACATAATATTGATCTGTCATCAAGAATTGATAATTTATTTTTAAATGATCAAGTTGAATTTTCCGGTGAATACGAATGGATTGATAAAGGCGGGGTCATTCATTGGACACATCTTGGCCCTGAAGGGAAACATGTGGGTGGTTGGATTCTGCACAATAATACAATCTATCAGTAATTACGAATCTACCGGATCGTTCTGTTTCAATCTTGAATAGGATCTTTGTTGCTTCAACTTAGTAGTTGGCCTATATCAAGTTCAGAATACCTGGGGTCTCCATGAAAAGAGCATTTACTCGACTGTTTTTTCGAGATTATTCCTGGCGTATTTTTTTGGCTATGTCACAATTGGTTGTTGAAAATGACTTGCAAAATAACACGGTCTATTTTTAAATCAGTTGGTTATCTGAAGGAGAAGCTACGCCTAAAAGCTGTTTGGAGTCGGACTACGCAGCACTGGATTGTGTGGTTGTTTAGTCTTGTAGAGAGCCAAATAACTGTCCGGACTTGTATTTGGTCTATGGATTTACGCCCAGGATTTTTTTGCTGCAAAGATTATTATTCGCTTTCTGGAGCAGGGCGGCGCGTTCCTGTATCCAGAAATTGTTGCAAATGTGGAAGTAAAAGCGATGGTTTCTCTTCTTGAACCGCGTGACCAACATCTTTGATAACAACCATTCTTGAATTGGGAAGATCCGCATGCAGGCGCTCACCAATCTCCAGCGGCACAATTTCATCGTCCTTGCTCCAAATAATTAAAGTGGGGATAGTCAAGCTGGAATAATTGTTTGAGAACTGTTGCAAATCTATCGGCAGCATCTGTCGTGCAGTAGTTAGTGTTGCGTATTTTGCATTGGGTTTATCCAGATTGCCGGCGTAATGGTCTATAGCGCTTTGCGAAATCAATGCATCATTGAAATACACTTTCTTTAGCAGGCTTTTTACCTGAATCGTGTTCGAGATTGTGTAGATCAATAGTGGTCCGAGTACGGGAGTAGCAAGCACCTCCACGAAATCAGGAAGATCCTGCGGGTAGGCAATGCTGTCTATCAATACCAGGCTGTTCTGTAGATTCGGATGCGATGCTGCTAAATATATCGAGGTAACCAGAGCTACACCGCCACCGTAGGAATGTCCAATAATGCGGACGTTCTGCAGATCGTTTTCGAGGATGAAATTTCTTACCAGCCTGGCCTGTTCGTAAACGGAATATAAGTCATCGCGCGGTTTAGGTGATTCACCAAAGCCTTTTAGATCAATCGTGATTACGCGGTATTTCTGGGCCAGAGGTGCAATAATATGCCGCCAACTATAGCTGCTGGCACCGAAACCGTGGATGAGTAGCACTGGGTTGCCTTCACCAACGCTGCTGGATGCTAACTGTAGCTCATTAACTTTATCCGGATTTCGATATTGTGCCCAGCCTGGAATATTTTTATCCATGACCGCGCAGCCACCAAAACTAAAAATCACAGACCAAAGCACAAGAGCGAGCGTTTTCGTCGAGAATTTTTTCATTATTTAAGAGACCGGATCAGCATAACCATGTCAAATATTCCGCCGGCAACAAAAGCGAATACGCCAAAAGCAGGGAGTATTGCGATAATCATACAGGCCGATTTCAAATGTTTTGCTTCTATATTATCTTCAATCTTCATATGGCGTGGAATCGATAAAATCACGTAAAAGATCAAACCAAGGAAGATAGTGTTTCCGATGGTCAGCGGGAGGAGATTGGTAAAATAGATTTCTAATGGACCGAGTGTTTGTTCTGTGCAGTATCCGCATCTATCGACCAACTCGAACATAATGTCACGTCGCGCATTAATGATCTCAAAGAAACTTAGCGTGGTGCTGACAGCTCCCCATAAGGCTGCCAGTAGTACAATGGGGAGGCCTAGTTTATTAATTTCGCTCATGTTTATTCTCCTTTTCCAGTAAAACATCAAGCTTATCAAACAGGAGTGTATCTTTCTGGGCTGATGCTAATTGAAAACTGATCGATTTTTCTAGAATAAAATCGGCTTGGTGCGCCCGGTATCAATATCAGGTTGTTTTTACATGCTCCTTGCCAGTCGCAGCTTCCCAGCAAGCATCAAAGTTTGCTTCAACGCTGGCAATGAGGGTGGAGTCAAGGTGCCCGATGGCAGTCATTCGTGCAAGCACGGCACGAACACCGTCCGGCCCGGCTGTCGGACGATAGGGGCGATCTTGTGCCATTGCTTGAAAAATATCCGCTACGGCCACAATCCGTGCCTGTATGGAGATCTCGCCGTCGTGCCGGTGGAAAGGGTAACCATTGCCGCAAATCGATTCATGATGGAACGAAGCCCATTCCGCGACTTGATTAAAAGCCCGGACACGCCGCAGGATTTGCCAAGTCTCAAATGTATGACGTTCGATTACAGCAAACTCAGCTTCGTTGAGCGGTCCAGGCTTGTCAAGCACTTCGTCCGGAACGCGGAGCTTGCCAATGTCATGAAGGAGTCCGGCAATCTCCAGAAGTTCGCAATCTTTGGCGGATAATCCTGATAGCTGTCCAAGAAGGCGCGACAAACGAGATACTCCGATTGAGTGCTCGGCTGTGAATCTGCTTTTATCGTCTACAATTCGAGCAAAGATTTTGGCCAGTTGCATGAGTTCTGGACTGGTTAACTCGCGAGTGTCGGCAAAATGTAAAGCGGTCTCGTTGATTTGCCTTTCAAGATGGTGCGACTCCAGTGTGAGCCAAAATGCTTCACTGGCAGAAGTTTCCAGAAATGCCTTCACCAGCGCAGGGTCGAAGAAGCTTCCCGAAAGCGCCGCTATGCGCGTAAGGATGGATTTGCGGGTGAGGAGCAAATCGGAGCCCTGGTGCTGGGAGACGAGTGCATCGACACGATCCGTGAGATGAATCAGGTTTGAGAGAAGGAATATTCCGGGTTTTATCTCTTGACGAAGAGGACTTTCCCAGTGGGTATGATGGTGCAGGATCAGCTCTGCTAAATTGGCAAAGGGCTCGAAATCACGCATCAATTTATAGCCGCGTTCGCAATGCTCGCGGGAACCGGCCCAGTCAAGTTCATTAACGAGTCGTTTGTGTGTCTCCGAAGAGGAAACGCCGCAGTCATGGATTAATGCGGCACGGAACAACTCGCGCTGCCATGATTCCTCGATTCCAAAGGCGCGAGCTGTTTCCAAAGCCATGAATGCGACACGTTTTCCATGCTGGAGTACAGTGATGCCGACCAAATCGACCGCATCAGAAATAGCGAGCGTGGCTTCGCCTAAATCAACACAGTTGGAAGAATTAACCATCTATTTGACACACGTGCCAACCCAAATGCCAAGAAAGTGACAATTTTTGTTTTGATAGAATTTTATGATTCATAAGTGGAAATCTCTCTGTTTATTGCCCAGGATGTGTGTTGTAGTCTAGGCAGGTTTTCAAGATAAACTGTTAAGATGATTACGGATTGCCCATGTGTGTTCGCCGATATTCGTGGTGACATTCATGGATTTTTCATCAGAACAAGGAATATAGTATGCGTGCCATCATCACATTGACAGGTAGTTTGAAGCCCCTCATTCCATTTAGTCAAGCCTTATAAGATTGAAGGAATAAAGCAAAAAGATTGGACAACGTTACAATATAGCCAGAATGAATTGCCATTCTGCCGGATCGACCGGTGTAATCGATAGACGGTTGCCGGTTTGTAACACCCGCATCCTGGAAAGTTCATTGTGTTGCCTGAGTTCCTTGATCGGGATAGGGCGAGTTCTTTTAACTAAGGTGATTTCAACATTAAACCAACGCGGATTGTTGACTGTTGCTTTCGGGTCAAAATACTTGTTATCGCGATTAAATTGCGTGGCATCTGGATAAGCCGCCTTGCTGACGACAGCAATTCCCATAATGCCAGGGTCTTTGCAGCACGAGTGATAGAAAAAAACCTGATCGCCAATTGCCATTTGATTGCGCATAAAGTTACGTGATTGGTAATTACGTACACCTTCCCACGCAATGGTCTGATTCGTGTGTGCTGAAAAATCATCAATGCTGAACTCGCAAGGTTCAGATTTCATTAGCCAGTATCTCATTTCTTGAAGAGTTTAATATTTTTAGTCAAAATCCTGCACGATAGTGCCTGGCTTCTGTAATATTCCAGTGTTTTTATTTTCTCATTTTAACTATTTTAACAATGAATAATTACTCACTTTCCGATGTTACTGTTGATACCTGGGTACAAGGCGGCCCCATTTCTTTGGCCGATCTGATTGGATCAGTGGTTCTGATTGAAGTTTTTCAAGTGAATTGCCCAGGTTGTTTTATTTATTCATTACCCAGAGCCATTGATTTGCATGAACGCTATTATCAACAAGGATTGGTTGTGATCGGTCTGGCTACTGCATTCGAAGATTATGATAAAAATACGCTTGAGAATTTGCAGAAACTAGTTACAACCGGCGAAGTGATCGGTGAGACGCTTAAGGCGCTTAACCAACATGGTGTTCTATCACAAGGCAGGCTGCCTTGGAAAATACCTTTTGCAGTAGGCATGGATCGCGTCGTGGCGGAAACTGAGCCAGTAACCGATGAACGAGTGCTGCGCTATGCAAGTGAATTTCTGCCTGAATTTGAGAAATTTAGCGATGAACAAAAGATAACCGTGTTACAGCAAATTAGGCATTATATGGAACAAAAATCTATGAAAGCCGAGACCTTCGAACGTTTCGCGCTGCAAGGGACGCCATCATGTATTATGTTCGATCGGAAGGGTCAATTGAAAGATGTTTCGTTTGGCCAGATCGATTATAAACAGGCTATGGTCGAACATTTTCTAGCGGAAAAATGATTTCTTATTTTGCTAAGACGAATGTATGCCTTGATAAACAATGAGAATGACCAGAATACTTGAAGATTAATAACTTTTATTAGCCAGTCACTAAGATTTTTTCTAGCCAAGTTTCAAATGCTTGGTGATTCTTCAAATCGTATTGCCAGCAATGAAAACCGAGTGCTTTACCCGATGCGATGTTTTGTGGTTGGTCATCGATGTAAATGGTTGATGCTGGATTAAGCTGATACATTTTGATTGCGTATTGATAGATTGCAAATTCCGGTTTAAGAAAACCGATTTCGAATGACAATATTTTATGTTTAAAGTAAGCAAATTCTGGGTATGCAGCAAATATCCAGGGACAGTGGATTGCATTAATATTTGAAATCAGAATCAATGCATGATTGTTGCTAGCTAGTTGACGGACACAGCGCCACATGGATTCATTCGCGGTGAAAATTTGTTGCCAGGCTTGATAAAATTGTGGCAGTGCTGCATCGCTTTCGAAGATCTTTAGTGCCCAATTCGCATAACTTTCCGGATCAATTAATCCGGCTTCCAATGAGTCCTTTTGCTCAAGTACTTGTTGAATACGTTCTTCCGGATTATTAATCCTTTCGGGTATTAATTTTACCAGCGATGATTCAAAATCAAAATCGAGCAGAACGCGGCCAATATCAAACAAAAATGTTCTGGTAGGGGGAGATTCTGGAGTCTTGATGCCTTGTTGCATTTTAGATCCATGGAAAACAAGTAGCAAACGGAAAACTAAAAGGACAAGAAACGTTTAATAAACATTTCTTGCCCCGTAATAGCTCCCCACATATGCCGTCAGATCTTCATCTTGAACCATGAGGTCCAAGGCGGTTGCTTCACGGATACATCAGGCACATCCAATATATCGGTGCGCACAACAGTATCACTAAAGTCCACAACCATTTTCTAATACTTGGTTCAAAGAATATAGATCTTAACAAACATCGCAGGGATTAACTTTATTTGCACAACAATTCTAACTTTCTGTCTTGATCATTACTTCATCAACTTTCTTCTTCAGCGAGTTAATTCTACGCCTAAATTCATTCATGTCAAAGCCAGTTCCATTGCGTAGCATGAGTAATTCATGCGTGATACGCAGTGCTGCAATAATTGCGATACGATCGGAATCAATAACTTTACCTTCTGCTTTGATTTCTTGAATCTTATTGTCTAAGTAAGCAGCTGCAAGTTGAATTTCTTCTCGCTCCTCATCGGGGCAAGTAACGCAAAATTCACGCCCCATGATATCGAGATTCAGCGGTTTATTGTTCATTATCAGGAATATTTAGAAGTAGTGTCTCAAGCCGACCAGCCGCAACATGTATTTTTTCATTCAATTTTTCACATTGGGCGTACGAATCTGCAAGTTCCTCACGTAATTTTTTATTTTCTATGCGAGTATCCTGATACAAGCGTAGAAGCAGAAAAATTTTTTCTTCTAAAGATTTTAATTCTGTTTCCATGGAGACACTACTTTCCGAACTATTAAAAGGCTAATGAGTAACCAAATTTTAAATTCTGTTTCCGTGCCTCAGTACTTGATCGCACTTGCGATGATTGTTTTTGTTTTATAAAAGTACAGTGCCAGTTTACTATTTATAGTTTGAGATGAGTGCCATCACAAAAAGGAGCATTGCTGGTTTTCTTGCAAGTACATAACCAGGCTGTTTTACTCTCACTAACGCTAAGTTTCTTAGGTGTGAATTCGGTATTCTTATGTGAACCGTCGCAAAAAGGCTGGGATTCGCTCCGGCCGCAAGTGCACCAATAGTAGTCTTTTCCTGATTCAAGCTTGACTTCAATAGGTGAAAAAGATTTTTCGGTATTCGAAGATTGATTCATTGTTATCTCTTTATCAAAGAAGGTTATTATAGTAATTAATCATCATAATTAAAATGAGCTATCACAAAAATAATAATATTTATCAAGCTTATAGCCTTGAATTCTACAATTTCTTCTAAACAATGTTATTTAACCACTTGTTACACAATAAATTTATGAGAATGAGTTGTTGCCCTGATAGCGATTACGGATGCTTAAGTATTTATCTTTAATTTTTTAGTGGAAAGTTTCTTATACAAACAACCTCAAAGCACTAGAGCTACCTGCATGAATATGATTGTTTTTCATCGAAGTCTGTATCTCGATTAATTGTTGTTTGCTTCTAAGGATTCCGCTATCACTTAATGGAACTCGATTATCATCGACCATAATCCCGCCAAGCGTATTGGAGAAAATCTTCGCTAAGTGGGTCATTTGATCAAATACCCTTTCTCCATGCGCAACTCTCGGGACATCCAGCAGGAACGTCACACCGTGTGTTGTGAGTGACTTTATATTATCGGGCAAAAATGGAGGTGATTCATAATTGTTGAGTGTGAACAATACATTATTATTATCATCGCGATATTTGAAAATTCCTTCCGATTCGAGCCGGAACCCAGACGCTTCTGCCAATGCACGAATTTTTGTGCCAACAAATGCGCCGTCATCTTTACTAATGATATTAATGCCGATCATCACATCCACTTCAGCGCAGAATTTATCAAGCATTACAGCTTTTTCATGCGTACTGACAATGTCTGGACACTCTGCTGTAGCATGTACTTGCGACGCAAAATCTAGTACCAGATCCCTGAACTTGGATAAATTAATTTCACTAATAGGGCCAGCTCTATCAGCAAGCTGCAAGCAGCCTTTCAAATGACTGTAGCCATCACTGTCGACATTGGATTCATTGGTGATTTCTTCCCAAGAATCATTTTTTTCGCGTTGACCCAGCCAGTAAACAGGTTTCCCGAAGTCAAATTTTCTTTGCAGCAGTTTGGCGATATAGGTATTGGCAATAGCCGATTCTGATCGAACGTTGACAACGTAATTTGTATTACTGTCGTAATCTAGAATGGGTGAGATGGTAGAAGAATTTGTAACGGCACTGGTTGAAATATTGACAAGGGTGTTAGCTGATGGCCTTGCCGGTGATTTCTTGGATTCAATGGGGGGTATTTCGGTGTGAGTAAACGGATCGAATGCTATATCTGGTGGTGTTTTGTTGAATTTTGGTTCAATACGTTGAAAGTTTTCTTCAGAAGTATGAGTATCTAGAAGAATATCATCGTGCTTGTGATCGAACGCGGCTTGTACTTTACGCCGGTAACGCAGTTGTTGTAGCCAATTGAAGACAGCAACACCGACAATAACTACTATGCCAATGATAATCAAGCTTATTTGCAAGTCACTCATATTCAATATCTCCATAATACCTCCTTGCTATCTCCTAAAAATACCATTATGCAAAGCACCGGTATCAGATTATGTCAGTTTTATACGTTCAACTACAATCACTAGATCACAGGTTGCTCATTCCGCTTTCCCCATTTAATGGCGTCAGCGAGATCAACAGCCACAATTCTTGATACCCCTTGTTCTTGCATTGTAACGCCTATTAATCGCTGTGCCATCTCCATGGTTATTTTATTATGACTAATAAACAGGAATTGGGTCTGTGTTGCCATATTTTTTACTAACTCACAAAAACGTCCTGTATTGCTATCATCGAGTGGTGCATCTACTTCATCCAGCAAACAAAACGGTGCTGGATTTAACCGGAATAAAGAAAAGATCAGCGCCAATGCTGTGAGTGCTTTTTCTCCGCCTGATAATAAATGAATAGAGCTGTTCTTTTTCCCTGGCGGTTGCGCCATCAACAATAAACCGTCATCCGGTACCTTGTCGTCACAAAATTCAAGCCGGGCTTTCCCTCCGGTAAAAATGACCGGAAAAATCTCGCTTAAATAAGTATTGACCAATGAAAAAGTTTCTTGCAAACGTAATTGAGTTTCCCGATCTATTTGCTGGATGGCATTCTCCAGGGTTGCAATGGCTGCATTGATATCCTGTAATTGATTAACCAAACTGGTTTCGCGTGCGCGAGTAATCTCCAGTTCGTCTAATGCAGCAAGATTAACAGTTCCTAACGTGGCAATCTCTGCATTAGCTTGATGAATCTCTGATTGTAATGTGGCAATATCTTTTTTCTTTGATAATGGTAACAATTGTTTCGTGTCAACATTAGCATTACGGATCAGTTCATCAAATTGGCTAATTGCAATATTGGCCGCTTGTTCCTTGAGCCGGGTTTGATTGATGGCATCTCGCAAGACATGTGATTTTTGTTCTGATGCCATGCGGGTATTTTCAATTTCACGTAAATAGATTGCAGTATCATCGACTTCTTGACGCGCCTGTGAGGTTGATTGCTCAATCAATTTACGTTGTATCTGTGCAGATTCTAATTGCTTATTGAGTGGGGATTCGTTTAAACCCTCTTTTTCTTTGAGCAGATTGACATGATTTTCTGCTAATTTTTGTAAATCTTCATCGATAGATTTTACGCTAAGTTCTATCTCATCGATTTTACTCAGGGATGTCTTGACATGAAATGCAATCTCCTGCATTTCCTTTGTTGCTTGCTGTATTTTTTGCCGTTGATTTGCGAGTATACGATCAGCTGCTTCCCAAGCTAGCTGAGCTTGTTGTACGTTTTCTTTTAACGTTTCAATTTGCTCCAGATTTTTTGTTAATTTAGCTTTTGCTGACTCCTGCAGCGAAATCTCGCTGTCAAGTGCCTGCTTGATTTCCGCCAATTCAGAATGGATCTGGTTGTTGCGATGAGTGCTTCGCTCGTTAATTTGTGAAAGCTTTACTGTTTCAAGTTGTAATCGATGCCAATGTTGTTGTATTTGTTTGGTATTCTCTTTAATTCTTTGGAGTGCACGATTAGATTCCGCGCACTGTTGTTCAGCTTCTGCTAGAAATCCCTGTTGGTGTTGGAGTAGAGACTCAATCTGATTAATTTCTTTTTGTAAATTGATAAGTTCTTGTTGTCTCGAAAGAACGCCATGTAATTGAGAATTCGGTGCATAGAAATTAAAACTATTTCGCGTAATAATATGCCCTTGCCGTGTTACCAACATTTCGCCTGAGTCTAGCATAGATCTTTTGCTAAGCCCCATCTCTGCATCTTCTATCACATATACTCTACTTAACCAATCCTCCAGCACATTTTGAGTTTCGCGCTGATTTGCCATGATATAAGTAAGCAGTTTCTCACAGTTTATGTGGTTAGTTATTGATTGATGAAAAGTATTACGCGAGGTGTCCTGGGTTTTCTCAAAAATGGTCCACTTTCCAGGCGGTACCGCATTAATCCATTCCCGGAGACTATCCAATTGCTCAAATTCGATACTGTTGAGCCGCTCTTGTAAAACTGCCTCCAGCGCATTTTCCCATTCAGGCTGGATTTGTATCTTTTGCCATAAGCGAGGTAAAACATCCAATTGCTGTTTACGTAGCCAAGCAGTTAAATCTTGATTATTTTCCAGTTTTTGTTGAAGACTCTGCAGCGCATTGAAGCGGGCTGTTGCCTGCGATAATGTATGTTGCAATTCTTGAATTGTACTGGTTATCTGCTGTTTAAATTGGGTTGCTGTAATTAATTGATTTTCAATTTCATGATGCTTGCGGTTTTCGTCATTCAACGCAAATTCAGCTTGATCCATTTCTAGCTGTTGCTCTGTTAATCTGGATTGATCAATAGATGCAAGTTCGCTTTGTTCTTTCAATAAGCGGTTATATCGTGCTTCAAGCTGCTGGATATTCTTTTCGGCATGCGAGAGGTGGCTGTCTTCAAGTTGATTGGCTTGTTCGGTTAAAAGAAGATTATGCCGACTCTCGTTTAATTTCGCTTGGCAAGCGAGAAAGTTCGCTTCAATATCAGGGAGTTTCTTGTTTTCTGTGTCATGCCTGCGAATGCTTTGCAGGTGATTGAGTTCCGTTTTCGTTTTTTCCTGATGCCAATGCGCTAAGTTTTCTGATTTGATTTTTTTTAACTCATGGCTTTTCTCTAGTTGATTCCCAACTTCATGAATTTGGTGTGTTAAACGATCAGTCGTGTTTCTTAGGTAACCGATATCTTGCTTAAGACGTCCTATTTCCGCATCAGTAGCATACAACTGCCCTTGTACTTGGAGTAATTTATCATTGGCGGAATATTCTTTCGCCCGGGTTTTTTCATATTCTCTTTCTGCATTATGTTGACTTGTTAGAACAATATCCAATTCTGCTTCAAGCCTTTGAATTTCATTTTCTGCATGAGTTCGCTGGTCAATCGCTTCGGCCTCACGTTGTAGCCACAATATGGATTGTGTTTTCTGCAATTTATCTTGCAATGACTTATATTGCTGGGCGATTATTGCCTGAATTTCGAGATGTTGCAGCTGAAGTGTTAGTTCCTGGCGAATATCTTCTAATCGTGTAAGATTTTTTCGGGTTTCTACAAGGCGTAAGAAAGTTTCCTGTCTGCGTTCCCGGTATTGGGAGATTCCTGCCGCTTCCTCCAGAAAACTTCTTAATTCTTGGGGCTTTGCTTCAATAATCCGTGAGATCATGCCTTGTTCAATAATTGCATAACCTCGACCTCCAACCCCAGTGCCCAGGAAAAGATCGTAGATATCACGCCGCCGTACTTGCAGGTTATTGATAAAATAGTTTGAGTTGCCATCGCGCTGAAGCACGCGTTTAATCGCGATTTCTGCATAACTAGACCATTGCCCGGTTATTTTGTTTAGGTGATTGTCAAAAACTATTTCAACACTGGCGCGCCCAACAGCTTTCCGGTTATCTGATCCTGCGAAAATAACATCTTGCATTGAATCACCCCGTAAAGCAGATGCTTTGGATTCACCCAGAACCCATCGTACCGCATCAATAATATTTGATTTTCCACAGCCATTGGGACCCACGATACCTACTAGATCTTGGGAAACAGAAATTACAGTTGGATCAACGAATGATTTGAAGCCTGCGAGTTTGATATGGGCTAAGCGCAATTTTTTGTTTATGAGATAAGGCAGTTATAATAGAAAAAGCGCATAGCGCAAATTTTTTATTGTAACTGAATTAATTTAAACATGAGTATGAAGAATGGCCAATAAAACTGAGAATACGCTTGAGACATTTCCGAATCCATTTATAGACCGGGATTACCATATACATATGGAAATTCCTGAATTTACCTGTTTATGCCCCAAAACGGGACAGCCTGATTTTGCAACCTTAATACTGGACTATATCCCAGATAAAAAATGTGTTGAACTTAAAAGCCTTAAACTTTATATATGGTCATACCGGGATAAGGGAGTATTTCATGAAGCAGTTACTAATAAAATTCTCGATGATCTCGTTGCAGTTTTAAAGCCAAGATACGCACGGTTAATCGCACGTTTTTACGTGCGCGGCGGAATTTTTACCAACGTTACAGTTGATTATCGAAAAAAAGGGTGGCAGCCAAAACCAACAGTTTTACTTCAAGAATTCAATTCCCAGTCTAATATCCGCGAATGATTCTTAATGTCTTTTGTAAAGTTTATTATATAACATCATAATAACAAATATTATTTAATTGGTGGAGATATTTTTTAGTGTAAAAAATAGTTTGCAAAGATCAGAAACTTATATATCCTGTCAGGCGGTATAGATATAAAAATAGTATATATAAATGATTTTAAAAAGAAATGGTCTTTTTGTTTTGCTGATATCACTACTTTTCTGGACTTGTACATTTATATCGTTGGATGCAGTTGCGGAGAAGTTAGTACAAGACAAGATTCAGTATCATACAAATTTGTGGAGCCGCTTACAAAACGGTTTTGCACTTGGACTGCCACCCGATAATAAAATAATTCACAGAATAGGTACTTCCTATTCACAGAATCCGGAATCGTTTAATCGTATTGTTGCGAACAGCGAACCGTATCTCTTTTATATTGTGGAGGAATTAGAACGCCGGGGTATGCCAATGGAAATTGCGTTGATTCCGGTTATTGAAAGTACTTACAATCCTTTGATTAAATCTAATAGCCAAACTGCCGGTTTGTGGCAATTTCAACCAGAAACAGGACGGATCTTAGGGTTAGTACAGAACGTATGGCATGATGATCGCCGTGACATTATTGCATCAACTCAGGCTGCTCTTGATTATCTTCAATATCTTTATCGGAAGTTTGATAATTGGAAGTTGGCCATTGCAGCATACAATTTAGGTGAAGGTGCTGTCAGTAAAGCATTATCTAGGAATAATCATAAAGGTAGACCAGGCAATTTTTATGATTTGAATCTGCCTATTGATGCAAAACACTACGTATATAAGTTGTTGGCGGTTAAAGATATCATTCTTAATTCTAAAAAGTATGGTGTGAAAATCCGACCCATAGCGAACCGACCGTATTTTGACCAAATTAAAATACATGAACCTATCGACATCTCCTTGGTTACCCGCCTAGCAAACATTTCCGAAATTGAATTTAACGCCTTGAATCCAGCCTATAATCGCTATGTCATCAAAGTGTCTGATGCAGCACCTCGTACTTTATTGTTACCGAAAACTAATAAAGAGATCTTCTTAAAAAATCTGGAAACTTATCAAGATCCGCGAGTGTCCTGGCAGATCTATCGCGTCAGGAAAAGTGAAAGTATCAATGAAATTGCAGAACGTCATTTTACTACTGTAAAGCAATTAAAGACAATTAACGGCATTGCCAGACATAAAAATGTCACCCTTGGACAGAAAATATTGGTTCCTCATGTCGTGTCTGAGAACCAAGCCGAAAATATCGCACTAAAGAAGAAGCAGTTGCAGAATTATCAGGCGAATGTTTATATCGTAAAAAAAGGCGATACTTTGTATGAGATTGCAAAACGGCATGGTACAACCGTTAATCAAATTAAATCATGGAATGATAGTGATGACAATCTATCCATTGGGCAGAAACTGATGATTGTAAAAAGTTAGCAGCAATAAACCTTTGTCTGTTCAGACAGTTCTCAGAAATTCGACAGCCCAACTGACACCGAATCCGGTGATTTCACTGTCCACAGCGCCCAAGCCATCTTTATGACTACTGGCAGATAAATCCATGTGTAGCCAGGGTGTATCGTTAACAAATCGTCGCAAAAAACATGCGGCGAGAATATGATCGAATTCTCCGCCTATCTCACATTGTTTAATATCTGCAACATTGCTTTCAAGACTTTCTTCATAATCAGCATCCATTGGGAAAAGACAAACACGTTCACCGCTTCTTTTGCCTGCAGAGAGGGCTTTTTGGGATAAATCGTCACGATTACTAAAAATGCCACTATAACGTGATCCCAGAGCAGTTTTCATGCTGCCGGTTAGGGTAGCGAAGTCAATGATCAGATCTGGTTTTAATTTGTTCGCCAATGTTAAGGTATCGGCCAGGACCATACGCCCTTCAGCATCGGTGTGGACTATTTCAATTGATAGCCCACTCAGTGCTGAAATGATGTCATTCTGCTTATAAGCGCGTGGACTGATATGGTTCTCTGCTATCGCTAGCCAACAGTCAATGCTGATTGGGATTTCAGCCCGCGTGGCAGCAAGCAGAATACCCAGTGCGACAGCAGAACCATTCATGTCCTCGTGCATGCCCTGCATATGCCGTGCTGGTTTTAAATTATGGCCACCGGTATCAAAACAGATGCCCTTGCCGACAATGGCAACATTTTTATTCTGTGTATGTTGTTTACAGTGATGTTGCAGATGAACAATGACAGCATCTTCGGAATCACTGCCTTGTGCAACCGCAACAAAGGCGCCTGCACCGATTTCTTTTAGTTTGTTTAAATCAAATTCCTCATATTTCCAGCCTTCATTCTCAGCCAGTTTCTTAATTTGCTGGCGATAGGTTCTCGGTGTTAGTTCGTTTGCTGGTAATGCTGTTAAGCCACGGGCTAATAAATTTCCCTCAGCCAGTGCGCGTTGTAGGGTGAAGTTTCCATCATCTTTATAACCATATAAATAAATTTTATCCAGCGGTTTTCTAACCGGTTTGTTTTTACGTACTGGAAGGGCGGCGCCATTGACCCAGGTGGCATAGAGGGCTAATTCGGAGAAATCTCTTCGTTGTTGAGTCGTGCCATAGACATTGATATGTATTTCGGAAGGATTTTCTGACAGAAGCAATTTAAGTGCTTTCCGCATGTGGGTTTGTTGATCGAATACGGATTTGCTTGTATCGAGCATGACCCAAGCACATAATTCACCCTTCTCAAGATTTGCACTCACTGGTGTATCACTAAGATCAGTCAATTGCATTTCACGTCGCAACAGCAGCTTTTTCAGCGGCTCTTCACCAGTGATATCTAACTTCTTGGGGATTTTTTCTAATTTGGGGAGTATTACGAGAATATGCGATGCTTTAATAGATTGATCGATAGGTGATATATTTTGGAAAAGTGATGCCAGCATTGAAAGCTTTCCTGTTGAATATTATTTTTTGAATGACAATACCGGACGTCATTGCATTAAGTTGATTATTGATAATCTTGTTATTATATACGGCTTATGTACATTATGGCTGAGATAGCCTGCAGCGAATGAACTTTATTCTGATTCTAATGAGGAGTTTCAACTAAGGATGCGCCAATATCTTGAGCTAATGCAGCATGTTATGAATCATGGACATCGGAAATCAGATCGAACGGGCACTGGCACACTTTCGGTCTTCGGCTATCAAATGCGTTTTAACTTGGCTGATGGTTTTCCATTGGTGACAACCAAGAAATGCCATTTGAAATCTATTATTCACGAATTATTGTGGTTCTTGCAAGGCGATACGAATATCAGCTATCTCCGCGAGAAAGGTGTGTCCATATGGGACGAATGGGCTGATGCGAGTGGTGATCTTGGGCCAATCTATGGTCATCAATGGCGATCCTGGACAACATCGGATGGTCAGCATATCGATCAGCTTAAGCTAGTTATTGAACAAATAAGAAACACACCCGATTCACGACGAATGCTTGTTTCTTCATGGAATGTAGGTGATCTACATAAAATGCGATTACCTCCGTGCCATGCATTTTTTCAGTTTTATGTGGCGGATAATCGATTATCGTGTCAGCTTTATCAACGAAGTGCTGATATTTTTCTCGGGGTGCCTTTTAATATTGCATCGTACGCATTGCTTACTTTAATGATCGCACAAGTCTGCAACCTCGAAGCGGGGGATTTTGTGCATACCTTAGGTGATGCGCATCTGTATCTGAATCATCTTGATCAAGCACGCGAGCAGTTACAGCGTGAGCCGCGGTCACTGCCGATCATGCAATTAAATCGAGAGATCAAAGAGATACTGGACTTTAGCTATGAAGACTTTACTCTGGAGAATTATGATCCTTACCCGGCTATTAAGGCGCCCGTAGCCGTATGACATCTTTGCGTTTATCCTTATTGGTCGCCATGGCGAAAAATCGCGTGATCGGCCGGGATAATAAATTACCTTGGCATTTGCCGGCCGATTTGAAGCATTTTAAGTTCCTGACAATGGGACAAACCATTGTTATGGGGCGTAAAACGTATGAATCTATTGGTAAGCCTTTGCCTGGTCGAGCTAATATTATTATCACGCGACAGGCAGGCTATGAAGTGCCCGGAGCGACTGTGGTAAGCTCGATTGACGATGCGCTTCTAATGTGTGAAAAAATCAGACCGATCAATGGCGAGAATTTTATCATTGGGGGCGAAGAACTTTACCGGCAGACTCTTAAGATTTGTCAGCGCATATATATTACGGAGATTCAAAGAGATTTTGAGGGAGATGTTTACTTTCCTGAAGTTGATCCTAACGAGTGGGAGGAAACGCAGCGGGATAAGCATATATCGGAAAACGATACTAATTTGGAATACCATTTTGTCGTTCTGGACCGTAAATCAAGTACGATATAAATGTGACTCGGAGGGGTTTCTGTACCGGTATAAGTGAAAATGGTGAAGTGCATTGAAGCTACTTCACCATTCATTATAGGGCTGCTGATTGATCAGCCATTAAAACGAATACTTATATCACCTTCACATCGGGTAAAGGAAACCCATTAAAATTACTGGCGTAGGCGGTCGTATAGGCACCCGCGTTGGGAATATAAATGAAATCGCCTTCCTGTATATCGCTAGGCAGCATGAGGTCATGCATTAGAATATCGACTGAATCACAAGTTGGACCGGCAACAGACCAGGGAATATCGCTACTTTTTCGATCAGTCAAGATTTCATAGCGTAATCCCTCAGTAATTTCTATGACACCACCAAACATGCCGGCATCCCAATACATCCATCGTTTCCCATTTCGAGTTGCAGTACCCACCACTCGACAAACAAAATAGGCTGAATCGGATACCAAATAACGGCCAGGTTCGGCCATGATGCGGATATTGTCCGGTAAATCAGCAATGGCATCGTTGATGACTTCAGCAATGATTTCAATCGAAGGAATTGGCTTAATATGACGAACCGGATAACCGCCACCAATATTAAGCAGTCGAGGATTTAAGCCCGCAAGTTTCATATCAGCAAAAACTTTTTTGGCACGTTCAATTCCTACCCGCCAATTCTGCGGGTTACGACACTGTGAGCCCACATGAAATGTAACGCCAGCAAGATCTGCATTCAACTTCACCGCTTCTTGAATGATTTCATTAATGTCGGCAAGATGCGTTCCGAATTTCCCCGCTAATGGCCAATCACTGCCGATATTCGGCGTGTCGATGCGCAAATACATTTTGGCATCTGGTTTAACACTGACGATTTTGCGCAGTTCTTCAATACTGTCGAGCACATACCATTCAACGCCTTTCATCGCGGCGTATTCCAGGTAAGCTCGAGATTTCATTGGGTTGCTATAGAATATTTCAGCAGCAGATACACCCAGATTCATTAACAAATCAAGCTCGGCTATAGAGGCAATCTCAAAGCCCGCGCCTTCTTCAATGAGTGTTTTCAGTACGCGTTCATCGGGATTGGCTTTAACTGCATAATGCGGATGAACTCGTGGCATCGCAGTTTTAAAGCGCCGGGTTTTTTGCCGGACAATGCTGCGGTCAATCAGTAAAAAAGGGCGTTGATAGCCTTTCTTCAGTTCATTCTGAACGTGCTTAAAATTCAGACTATTTTCGGGATGGGTGTCAAACAAGACTTCAGATTGATCGGATTTCTGAAGTGTAGAGGGAAATATATGCATGGGAGTCTTCCTTTAAAAATGGCTACGTCACAGGAATATGAACATTGACTAAATCAACTGCAGCAAAAAAGTTCTTAATACTTTTCATGATGACCTCCTTATCGGTAATTTTAGTTGTTTCTAATTTGCACGCATTATAGTCTGCATTTCAGGCAAATCAAGTATTTTTTTATAGAAAATAAATTTTGATATAGTGCAAATTAATTATTATAAAACAATAGATTATGCAATTTATTTTTATGCGGGGTTGGACGGGGTTTTTTCAAAAAAGTTTAAGCAACTCTTTTTTTAATTGAAGATTGTTTTCAACACTATGATATAGGGACTTTTTTTATTCTTCAGATTAGGGTATTCCCTGACGATTGATCAATACCATTGTAACTTCAAATAACCATCCGATTTTTCATTAAACCAGAAATGAATAAGATTTTTTCCTCGGCGGATTGACTGTTGCCTCGAATGAAGTTTGAATGGCCCAGCGGCAGAAAGTGATTTTTCAATCCTCAGTCGTCCTGCGCGGGGTGAGAAAATCGTCAATTCATAGCGTCCGGGGCTGATTTCCCGTAATAATGGAGCAAATGGCTTAGCCAGGGGCTCACCGATGAATACGCCTTGCCCCGGCCAGGCTACGCTTTTCCAATAGGCCTCAATAGCAGTAGCACCCAATGCATAATGGAACATGGCAACCGCGGGTGATGGAAATTTCTGTGGATAGCTGCAAGGTTCAACAACTGTCCCGTAGCTTGCGGTGGCCCCAGCCTCCAGCCAACGCAAGCTGCTCATTTGAGGTGAATCGGTCAGCATGCCACCTGCCGATGTTAAATGATCTGCTAGTGCGCCGGGCAGAAAACCAAGTGTTTCCAGCATGGGCACTCTGATTATTCCGGTAAAGTAAAAAAGAATATCTTTCTGATCAGAAATGAAATTGGTTTCCAGTATCTGAAGAGGAAAAACACCAGCCAGGTCCTTTGCAGTTTGCGCATAACTCATTGCGCGATTATTCCGCGCTTTGTCTGAAGTGCTGAGTAAATAGGCTTGGCCTTTTGGAAAACTGTGATCGGAAGCGATGCCCCGGTCTATCAATGCTTTGACTTGTTCAAAGGATGTCCCAGCCAGCATCATAGTAGGCCGAAGTTTATAATCAGTGGCTGGATACTGGCTTGGCGCATTGAAATAAGGACTTGGTGCTGTTGGCGCACATTCTGTAGAGCAATATTTTTCATCGAAACCGAGTGCCAATGCGGAAGTCAACGACATACAACCTACCCGATAAGGACTGGTCCATGCAACTGCGTAAGCTTGCACATGATCAGGGGTAAGCTGATCAATCGTTGTTTTCAGTTGTTGAAATTCTTGTGGTGTCATCACACTGCGCTCAGATGAAAAACGCAGGCGAATCATGTTGCTTTCAGGGATATGCCGTGCTTGCTGGTAATAATTGCCAATTTGCTGGGATAAAGGGTCGTCCTCGTTGATGAGGACCGCAATGTCTTCCGGCATGAATCCAGTCTTAGGTAAAGAGATTCGTGTTTGCGCCTGCACAGAAAAAGCTGCAAAAGATAGAATAATCGTTAAAAAAACGAAAAGTCGTCTGATTCGTTTTAAACTTTTTCGTGCCGACATCATAAAAGAGTCTCACACATCAGTAATCAACTTCACTACATCAAATTTTCGGCAATGTAACACCATGCTGTCCTTGGTATTTGCCACCGCGATCCTTGTAAGAAGTTTCGCAGACTTCATCCGATTCAAAGAAAATAACTTGTGCGACGCCCTCGTTGGCATAAATTTTAGCGGGGAGGGGGGTTGTGTTGGAAAATTCCAGGGTGACATACCCTTCCCATTCCGGTTCAAAAGGCGTGACATTGACGATAATGCCGCAACGGGCATACGTCGATTTGCCTAAACAAATAGTCAGCACATTACGTGGGATGCGGAAATACTCAACGGTGCGGGCCAACGCAAAAGAATTGGGTGGAATGATGCACACATCACTTTTGACATCAACAAATGAATTGGAGTCAAAATTCTTTGGATCGACAATGGTGGAGTTAATATTGGTAAATAACTTAAATTCGTCCGAGCAACGGATATCGTAACCATAGCTTGAAGTGCCATAGGAAACAATCCGCTGATCGTTTTTTTGACGAATCTGATCGGGTTCGAAGGGCTCAATCATGCCATACGTCTGCGCCATGTGGCGTATCCATTTATCTGATTTAATTGTCATGCCTTAACCTTTCCTAGTCATCTTCCATTATGATTTTAGCGAATAATCCTGAGTGGTCCTCAGCGGATTCGGCCACTTTTACGGCGATTCGCCGTGCAATCAACCGATAGATATCGGCTATTTTTCCGTCAGGTTCAGCGACTACGCTGGGTTTTCCCATGTCCGTATGTTCGCGAATCTTGATATCGAGGGGTAACGCCCCCAAGAATTCCACATCATAGTCCTTGCACATTCTTTCCCCGCCGCCGGTTCCAAATATCGGTTCCGTGTGTCCGCATTGAGAACAGGTATGTGTGCTCATGTTTTCCACAATGCCGAAAATTGGAATTCCTACTTTTTCAAACATTTTTAATCCTTTGCGTGCATCAAGCAAAGCAATATCTTGCGGTGTGGTGACAATGACAGCACCGGTTACAGGTATTTTCTGCGCAAGCGTGAGTTGAATGTCGCCGGTGCCCGGTGGTAAATCCACAATCAAATAATCCAGATCTTTCCAATTGGTATCATTGAGTAATTGCTGTAAAGCCTGTGTAACCATCGGACCACGCCAAACCATGGGCGTTTCGACATCAATTAGCAAGCCAATAGACATGGCTTGGATACCATGCGCCAGAACGGGTTCCATGGTTTTTCCATCGTTTGATTCCGGGTGACTTGTTATCCCTAGCATCTGGGGTTGTGATGGGCCGTAAATATCTGCGTCCAGAATACCCACGGATGCACCTTCCGCTGCCAATGCCAGCGCCAAGTTCACAGCCGTCGCCGATTTACCGACCCCGCCCTTGCCGGAAGCCACTGCAATGATATTTTTAACCCCAGGGATCAGCTTGACGCCCCCTTGCACACTGTGAGGGATGATTTTGCTGCTGACTGTGACTTGGATAGTTCCAATGTGCGGTATTGAATTCAGTACTTCAACAATTTGTTTTTGCACGGCATCTTTAACACTGTTTGCCGGATAACCCAGTTCGATTTCGAGGGAAACATTATTTTGCTCAATTTGAATATTGCGTACTGTTCGTGTGGTTACGTAATCTTTGCCCGTTGTCGGATCAATGGTTTGCTTGAGTACGGATTGTATTTGCTGTTCAGAAATAGTCACTACAAACTCCTTTTTGCTGCTGATTAGCGGTTGAAAATTTAAGAAGGGATGGTAACAAATATCAGGAATGCCCACACAGTTTGTTACAATTCACCTTTATCTAATCTGATTTCTTGAGAGTTAATGAATAAGCGAAAAATTCTGGTTACCTCTGCGCTACCCTATGCCAATGGCAGCATTCATTTAGGCCATTTGGTGGAATACATTCAAACGGATATCTGGGTGCGATTTCAGAAAATGCGCGGACATACGGTTTATTATGTGTGCGCAGATGATACGCATGGCACGCCGATCATGTTGCGCGCGGAGAAAGAACGCATCACACCGGAAGCTTTGATCGCGCGCGTGCACGATGAACATTCGGCAGATTTCACCGGTTTTCATATCCAGTTTGATAACTATTACAGTACGCATTCAACCGAAACACGCCATTTTTCCGAAGTCATTTACGGCAAACTCAAGGCTGCCGGATTGATCGCAATACGCGGCATCGAACAACTCTATGATCCGGTTAAAAACATGTTTTTGCCCGACCGGTTTGTCAAAGGGGAATGCCCGAAGTGCGGCGCCAAAGATCAGTACGGCGATTCCTGTGAAGCCTGCGGTGCGGCCTACACGCCAACGGAACTGAAGAATCCCTATTCCGCCGTATCCGGCGCCAAGCCAGTCAAGAAATCATCGGAACATTATTTTTTTAGCTTGTCCGATTCGCGATGTGCTGACTTTTTGCGCCGCTGGACCCGCGAAGCAGACCATTTGCAGCCGGAGGCAGCGAATAAAATGCGTGAATGGCTGGGCGAAGCGGGGGAGAACAAATTGTCCGACTGGGATATTTCGCGGGATGCGCCTTACTTCGGTTTTGAAATACCCGATGCGCCGGGTAAGTATTTCTATGTCTGGCTGGATGCGCCGATTGGCTACATGGGCAGCTTCAAGAATTTATGCGCTCGCGAACACATCGATTTTGACGAATTCTGGCAGCAGCAATCGGATACCGAGCTGTATCATTTTATAGGCAAAGATATTCTGTATTTTCATGCCTTATTCTGGCCTGCGATGCTGGAAAATGCAGGGTACCGGACACCCACGAAGATTTTTGCGCATGGCTTCCTCACCGTGAACGGTGAAAAAATGAGTAAATCCCGTGGCACATTCATCACTGCAGAAAGCTATCTGAAACAAGGTCTGAATCCGGAATGGCTACGCTATTATTACGCGGCCAAGCTCAACAGCACGCTGGAAGATATTGACCTGAATCTGGAAGATTTTGTCGCGCGGGTCAATTCGGATTTGGTCGGCAAATTTATTAATATCGCCAGCCGCTGCGCCGGTTTTATCAGCAAACGGTTTGACGGCAAGCTTGCGGATGGTGCGCAGTATCAACAATTGCAAACCTTGGTGAACGAACGTTTTGCCACCTGGCGGCCC
This sequence comes from Nitrosomonas sp., assembly GCA_016708955.1. Classification (GTDB taxonomy): domain Bacteria; phylum Pseudomonadota; class Gammaproteobacteria; order Burkholderiales; family Nitrosomonadaceae; genus Nitrosomonas. The sequence goes on along the minus strand of JADJES010000008.1, from coordinate 62,498 downwards.
GATTCCATTGAAAAAGCATTTGAAGAAAGAGAATTTTCATCCGCGGTTCGCCAGATCATGAAATTTGCCGACGAAGCCAATGAAATGATTCACGAACTGGCGCCGTGGGAAATCGCCAAGAATCCCGATCGCGGAGAAGAGTTACAGCGAGTTTGTAGCCTGGGCATACAACTTTTTTATGTGCTGTCGCGTTATCTGAAACCCATCTTGCCGGAAACAGTAAAACAGATTGAGCTTTTTCTCAATTGTGGCCCGTTGACCTGGCCTGAACTGCGGGAAGATCAACCGGTTTCGGATTTGTTATTGCCTGCCGGGCATACAATCAATGTTTATCAGCATTTGATGACACGCATTGACGCCAAACAAATTGATGCATTGGTCGCAGCCAATACGCAAAGCCTGGCTTCGCCGCCGCAATCACCGGCGCGGCATGCGGAAAAACAGCAGCATGCCGTCGTACCGATTGCGCCGGTTGCCGAAACCATTTCCATCGACGATTTCAGCAAAATTGATTTGCGCATCGCCAGAATCGTCAACGCGGAGCATGTGCCCGGCGCGGAAAAATTACTGAAACTCACGCTCGACATCGGCAGCGAACAACGCACGGTATTCGCCGGCATCAAATCCGCCTACGACCCGGAACAACTGAAAGGCCGCCTGACCGTGATGGTCGCCAATCTTGCACCGCGCCAAATGAAATTCGGGCTGTCGGAAGGCATGGTACTGGCTGCCGGTGGCGGCAACCCCGGCGAGTTATTCATTCTGTCGCCGGATTCCGGCGCGCAACCGGGAATGCGGGTTAAATAACCGGTATCCTTGGTATGGAATTGCAAGGTATCGCGGAACACATTCAACAACGAGAGCTCGAATTATTGCAATCGAATTGGCGAGAAGATCCCGCCCTGATCGATGACTGGTTATCCGCAGACTTTGAAGAGATCGGCAGCGATGGGCAAATCAGCACAAGAAATGACGTGATCAACTGGTTGTTAAACAAGGATAACGCGATTCAATGGTCGCTAACGGATTTTAGAATTAAAGCGTTAACGGATGGTTGGATAATGGCTATCTATAGTGTAAAAAAAATCAATGATCCGAGCAGCACCAGCAAGGGATCGATCAGAACCTCGATCTGGCAATATCAAGGGAATCATTGGAAAATGGTATTTCATCAGGCAACTCAGCGATTAGAAACCTAAGCGCAATGGATCAGGAGAATACATTGGAACTCAACGAAGAACAACAGCAGCAATTCAACGAAATTAAAACCAATCTTGCAACGGTTAAGCAACGCATTGTCGATACCTGTCAGCGAATTGGGCGTGATCCTGCCAGTGTGCGGCTCCTGCCTGTCACCAAAACGGTGCCAGCCGAGAGGTTGCGCATTGCCTTTGCCGCTGGCTGCCTCGAAATGGGCGAGAACAAGATCCAGGAAGCGCGCGAGAAATCCGAAGCGCTGAAAGACCTGGACATCAAATGGTCGATCATCGGTCATCTGCAAACCAACAAAGCCAAGTATCTGGCACGTTTCGCCAATGAATTCCAAGCACTCGACAGCCTGAAAGTCGCCGAAGAACTCGACAAACGTCTGCAAAACGAAGGGCGTGCCATTGATGTCTACGTACAAGTGAACAGCTCCGGCGAAGCCAGCAAATTTGGCTTGGCACCGGAAGATGTACGCGCTTTTGTCATGGAATTGCCCAACTTCTCATCACTGCGCATCAAAGGACTCATGACACTGGCGATTTTCTCTGCCGATCACGACCGGGTGCGCGAATGTTTCATCAAAATGCGCGAAATCCAGGCCATGCTGCGTCAAGAAGCACCGGCCGGTTTGTCATTCGACGAACTCTCGATGGGCATGTCGGGAGACTATGAGCTGGCGATCGAAGAGGGTGCGACTGTCGTGCGCGTCGGCCAGGCGATTTTCGGCAAGCGGCCGCTGCCGGATAGCCATTACTGGCCGGGGTTGGGGTGATGGCTTTGTTTGATTTTTTAATGTGCCCCATATCGATTTGTGGATCTAGCAAAGTAAGATATTGAAAACTAAATAGATATTATATATGCAAAAACAAGGAGATAGTGTGCGATATTCCGGTTTATATTTCATTGCTGACGTATTGTATTGCGTCATTTCGGACGCCTAATTTTAGTTAGAAATTCAAGAAACATTCAGGCATGCCAACACTCGAATACCACCTCTATCGAACCAAGTTCATCAAGCCATCACAAGCTGACTTGTTTCAGCCCGAGCTATCAGCCAGGAAAATGCTTGAAGTCGGCCTTGCTGAACGCCCATCGATAGAACTTCGGCAGAATAATGTCTAGCACGTTGGTAACGTTGAATATTTTAGTGATAGCGGCGGCCGCTTCGCTATTGGCCGAACAACACTCACAACGGTTGAAAAGTTCGACGAAACCACGGGAAATTTTACCGAGCTAGTTGATGACTCAGGCCCCTATACTTTCGTCTACTTCGACAGCAAATTGGGCCTGCTTGGCATTGGGAAAAAACCCAAAGTTGCCGCAGATGTCAGATCAATAGCAAGAAAAGTTCAAAAGTTGCTTTCATCAACAGAATTGGTGAAGCGCAATAACATTGATGTTCGAGTTGAATTTATTCGCGATCCAGAGGGTTTCTTGCAAAAGCTTTTTGCGGCTTATGCAATTAAGCGATTTAAGGCCACATTTACTGGCCCAAATCCAGTTGACGCAGACGAGCTTTTTCAAAAACCCATGTCGTATTACTGCCAGCAGTTGGAAGCTGAGCAGGGTAGCGTTACTGTGGCGGGAGAATCCCTGAATGAAAACTCCGTTGCTGCTGTTGCAAAATCGACCGCAGCAACGGCAAACGATGCCACCGCAGTTATACAAAACTCTAGAGGCGAACGGCCTGTAAGTATTTCCTTCAAAGGTGACGCCAAGAAGGTTATTGTTGAGCACGACACCGAAAAGGAAGATGTGCTTCGAACAATACAAAACACCTACAGAGAGGTGCGGCAATGATTTCTGACCTGCACGTCAACTCAATAGATGAGTTGATGCGAGCACTAAACAGTCTACCAAATTGCTTTGTGTTTCGCGGACAGTCGGATGCGGATTGGGGTCTTCAATCGACTCTAGAACGCACTCTCGGCGGGAAATGGAATGCTAAGAGCGCGAGGAAATTCGAAGACTACTCGCTTGATGTATTCAAATCAAAATACCACATTTACAGCGGCACGGAACACCTTCCAAAATCGAAGCTGTCGTGGTTATCTGTAATGCAGCACTACGGCGTCCCCACTAGACTTATCGACTTTACAACAAGTCCATACATAGCACTATATTTCGCCCTAGAAACTTACGACCCATTGTCAAAGAAAGCTCTATCCATTTATTGCCTTGATTACTCAGCGATAATGGAAAAATCCATTGAGTACATCAAAGGAAAAGACAAACTTTTCAATGAATCCAGATCCACAATCAAGGGGCAGCAAGATTCAATATTTGAAGATACAGTGGACCGCTACTCATACGACATCGCATGGGTCACCGAGCCTATTGAACTGAACGCCAGAATAGATCGGCAATCAGGCACATTCCTTATATCAGGGAACCTTGAGAAAAAATTGATTCCGTTATAAATTCATCACTTTATGAGTCGTGCCAACTCCAGAAAATAATAATACCAGCAACTCTGTACGAAGGCATATATGTTGCCCTGCGGAAGATGAGCATCAATTCAAAATCCATATACGGCGACCTTTCTGGCTTGGCAAAATCCATTCGAATGGAGTTGCAGGCTTACACGCAATGAGTGAATTTCTAACGAGTAAGGTTAGGTCGTGCTACTGGAGGTTCAACTCGGACGTCAATGCTTCGCATTGCCGCCGGTTAACCTGGGCGTTAGGCATCGCATCACATGGCAGACGTTAGCCTTACCGTGCAATTCGCGAATGTACTTCCGGTCATTATCGGCGGCGTCCTTGCCATCGCTGGCGGCCTGGCGAGCCAAATCGCCATTCACCGACTCTCCGACTCGCGTGACCGTAAGAAGGTTCGAAGGGAACGACTCGAATCACTAGTCAAGGCCCTGTATGCACACGAGCAGTGGGTAACCGGAAAGCAGAACAAACTGATTTTCAAGAATGAAGACCACGACGAACCAGCTCCGCTAAATGAGATTCGCATGCTCCAGGCGCTTCACTTTCCGGAACTTTCAAAGGAAGTGCTCGACGTTCAAGAGGCATTCTCTCCGATGCTTGAGTTCATACATAATCAGCGCATTGCGCGCATGAAGGACGAGAAGGCATTCATTGCTAACTGGAATCCGTCGCCATTCAACGAGGCGTACAAGAATCACCTGCGTGCGGCTAAAGCGTTGACTGAAAGATGCTCTCACTGATTAACGAGTGATGCCTAATGATTAAGGTTAGCGCGGTTGGGCTGACAAAGGAAGCCCAACACCAAACGATAATGAAACAAGATGTTTTTTGCGGACGTGTTGTCATCGGTTATCAGTACGATAAAACCAATGTAGCTCTATGTGTCTCCTTATGGTGAACGGAAAAGGTTGGGCTTCCTTTGTCAGCCCAACCTTTTCCGGTGATCGGGGAGGCGCTGCCGTGGTTCGAGTCGGACAGGCGATTTCCGGCAAACGGCCGTTGCCGGATAGTCATTACTGGCCAGGGTTGGGTTAAGCGAGACCTTGCTGGACAACGACCTTGTCTCGTTCAATGATTTGCTTGAATGCTTCGCTGGTCGTTGCCCAATCCACCAAGTCTACCTTGTAAGGTAAATTTGATTCGGAAAAAGCTTCGGCCAGTCGTGAACTCAGATTCAACCCCATGGGTTGTTCGCCGATAATCGCCAAATCCAGATCGGAAAATTTCTTGGCATTTCCCGTCGCGCGAGAACCAAAAGTCCACACAGTATAATCCGGAACATGCACACGCAAAATGGCTTGGATAATCAGCCAATCGGTATCCGTCACATCGATCGGAGGGTGAATCATACGGATATGCGTTGTTTCAATTGCTGATGAAGATACTGCGCCTCTTTCAGGAAATCCGGAATCGCGTTAACCACCTCAAGGGCAATTGCTTCATCGTAAGTATGGCTGGTTTTTGAGCGCATATCGCGATACAGTCGCCATTGCGGCCAACCACCCAACAACAATCCTTGTTCATTGGCGGAACGAATTAAATAGTGAAAATCCGCTTGATCAAATTCGTCGGGATTGGCCGACGAAGATTCCAAGTATCGTTTGAGCATCTTGTGCGACAGCTCATAGGTAAATTCAAACCGCTGAATCAATCCATCGCGTATCTGGGTGTCATGGATATCGGATTGATAGCGCGTCCAACCCTCCGTCAACCGGGTTATCGCATTCGTTAAGGGGGATAAATTGATATACATTTAGGATTTAGAGTGTCTTATTTGTTAATAACTCTACGCTGTGGAATAAAACAACGCAAGGAAGAGCAACGTTTTTTACTGCGAATGCCGTGCGTGATAAGATTGCGGCGATTTATACCTATTTTATTAATTCTGACTAGCTACCAGTGTCAGCCCGAAAACCCCATTTTTTGCCAGCAAGCTACCTAAATTTTCAATCATTCCTGAAAAAATGCAATGAGGATATGCATTCAAAAAAGCTTCCGATTGCATTTTTTGGAGGCGTAGTACAAAAACTCGATTTTTACCCAGCACCAGCCGCTGATTGCTCGCAATCAGGTACTTTGGGCGCTAGATGAAAAATTTATTTTAGGCTGTTCGCTGGTATCTTAAACTTTTCTCTTTCGCTTTGCGCGCACGTTCCACATCTTGCTGCCACAGGATGTCACCCATTCGGCGGATGTTCCTGGTGACAATGGCCAGTGCAACATAACGTTTAAAACCATCGATGCCATGGTCTGGGCATTTGTCTAAACCATGTATCTCTAGTGCGTTGATTGCTGACTCTACCGCCGAGTGTGCATGACGGGCTTTAACAAATTCTTCGGTTCGTTCTACCGCTTGACGTTCTTTGCTTAGTTTGCCTTTTCTGGGGAGCGTGACCTGGTCGAGATGCTGGATCAGTTCAGCTTGGTTGGCGGGTGAATGAAAGCCTTTGTCGAAGCTACAGGCGTTGAGTTTGGGAAAGCGTTTTTTAGCTTCTGCGATCATGGATACTGCAATCTGATCATCGGTTTGTTTTTCCATCACGTGATGATGCAAGATGAATTGATGCTGGTCTTCCAGGATGGCTACTTTGACACCCAGCTCAACCGGTACGCCTGCCTTACCTTTGCTTATCCATTCGGTGTGCGGCTCAAATAGGGAGAATACTTTTCTTCGTGTGGAATCACTTCACCTTTAATGACACGACGCTCAATTTGATCGATTTGGCGTTCGGCGTGTTTGATGTAGCCTTCAATTTCAATCATTTGCAGCAGCTCAGTAGACGCAATCGCGGCCAGTTTGGTTAGGGTGGTCTGAATTTTGTCTAAGTGACTTCTGGCTTGGTCAATATAGGCCTGGTGCGCTTGCGTAACTTGTGCGTCGATTTTGTCTTGTCGTGCTTTAGCGACGCTGCGCTTTTTGTTCTGTGCACTACGCATCAGTCGTTTTAATTGGCGCAGGTTGTAGCTATATTGCCGCCAGTCGCTTAATTGTTGCCTTTCACACCAGTGCGCCGTCAGCGTAATCGCTTTGCGCAGGGCATCCCACAATAAGTTGATGTCGGTTGGAAAATGCACATCGGTTTCAACAACAAAGGAGTCGCACCGCCCACGCAGGACTCCTTCACCCTTTTTTACAAGCGCATGCCCTCCCGCAACAATGATTTGGTTTATTTTGTCCAGCAGTTCTGGTGTGAGCAGGTTGACGTTCTCCACCAAGGTTTGATACACATATTTCTTGTCTTCATCATACAGATGATGTCCCAACATTTCGCGTAAGGTTTTATGCTGGTTAACCAGTTCGTGAAGACGACCATAATCAGCATTTAAGTCCAGCCGCAATACGCCACAAACCAGTATGCTCCACAGGGTCATGCCAGGACGGCCTGTGCTCTTATCTACCTTGGGAGCAATTTCACTTTCCAGTAATGCAAAACGCTCCGGCGCAATTCCTCGTTCATGTACAGGTGCTGTAACCCGCGCAGTATCTTCGGTATGTCATCGCGGATCTCAAATCGAATTTGATTTGTGATACATTAATTTCACCCAATTCCATCTGTGTATTTTGGACTACGCGCATTTGTGCTCCACTCGAACGAAGTTTGTTTTTGACAACGATATTTTCGCCGATTTCAATCGAAGTTTGGGGTTATTTTGCTTTAAAATGCACCAGAACTACCTAATAACAGCAGTTTGGCACAATATTTCAGAATTCTTTATCACCATAACTACGGGCAACCTGTTGTTTCTTATTCGGATAGAGGGTTTCCGGGCTGGCACTACCTATCAAAGCAATAGAAGAAAAGAAAAAGAAGGATTTTTTCATTAGTTATACCAGTGCCGATAAAGATTGTGCGGAATGGATAGCCGGAGGTTGGGCTGCCGAAGAAATCCCAACATCAAACGGTAATGTAACAAGATGTTTTCTGACTTATTGTCATCGGTTATCAATGCGGTAAAACCAATGTTTCTCTTTATGATGAACGGTAAATGTTGGGCTTCCTTTGTCAGCCCAACCTACTTTTCTAATCTGTAGATTGGAGTAAGCCCACGAACCCCAGCAATTCTTTCATCGCTCAACCGGCTTTACCTTTGTTATCAATGCTCCAGACCCAACCATTCGTAATTACGCCAGCCCTAATATACCGATGAATGCTCTAATAGGGCCGTTCGCTTGGCTCGGCTGACGTAGCCATGTTTTAAGGGTTGTAGTAAATATAATCGACATGCCGTAAGTGAATAATTTTGGTTGTAACGAATAATTTTCTATGGCTCAAGGAGTCCGGCAGACTCGTAGCCGGATAATGAATTTACAACGCGCTTCCCAGTTTTAAAAACTTCAACGGCCCGCTCTGCTAGTCAGTTTGTGAGGCGGTATATTATTCTTCATTGCAATGCCGGGCCGCAATCGCTGCCACCGCCGCCGTCACCCAATGAAAACCGACGCGTTCCTGTTCCAGCCGCAATCCTTTGCGGATGCGGTTGTCCCTTAATTCATCGAATAAGGCGCGCTCGGCTGCGGTCAACCGGGGTAAGTCATGCGTCACCGGATCGGGTTCTTCGCCCCAAAGCGCCTGGTGCGCCATCAAGGTGGTGCGATCCATCAGCAATGAAGTCACATGCGCAAAGCGGGTGCGCAGTTGATTCAGGATGGCAAAGCCGTGCGTATCGATGTCACCCCAATAGTAAATAGGGCACTGCATCAGCCACTGCGCGCGTGCCAGCGCTTCCCAGCCGTAGCCGCTGCCGAAGATGGCGATGGCGCCGCTTACCGGCGGAAAGGCCAGAAAATTGACCTCGTTCTCGGTAATGAACACGCGCCGTACTGGAATTTCCAGTTGCGCAAAGCTGCGGTCATCCAGTGACACGATGGGTAGTTCCGGCCCCGGCAGCAGTTTGATTTGCGCATCGAGCACGCGGAAATGAATGCGCGCCGGTTTTTCCAGAAAACCATAGCGCGCGGCAAATTGGTTAACGCCGGCGCGCCCGGAAGTAATTGCCGCGGCAGGCAGCGCATGGTCCAGCAGTTCGGTGAGCACCGTGCGATGCGCTTCGATAAATTTGCTGTGGATGCCGGGAATGTCCACTTGGCGCAGATAAATGCCGGGGCGCGGGTGACCGGCAAGCCAGCAAACGATGGTGAGCAGTTGCGGCCATTGATCGGCCAGCTCGATCGCCTGCAGCGGCCGCCGTGCCAGCCAGGGCAGCAAAGCGGGCTGTGCGTTGCGCGTGGCATTCACGATTTGTTCGAAGCACCTGACCTCGCGCTGTTTCGCCAGCAGCGCAAACGCGCTATCCGGCGCGTCGATCCACGCGGATTGGGGCAGGCGTTGTAATCCTTGCACGCGATGACGGATTTCGCACCACTCGATGCGGATCTGCGGCATGGCGGTCAGTCCGGCGATCCATGCACGCACTGCTTCGAAGCGTCCGGTCAGATCTGCCGAGCCGGGGCCTTTCAATTTCAGTTGCAAAGGAAAAACCGGATGGTTTGTAATCAGCGGTTGCAATAGTTCGCCCCGTTCCCAGAGACGGGAAAGCTGTACTTTCAGGTCACGCGGCGTAGTCCAGTTCATTGCGGTATTTTGTCTAAGCCGTCTTGAATTTGATTTTTGAGGCCCCCAAATTGTTCGTGCGGTCATTGCGGCTTTGTGTTCGCGGTATTCTTCGATCGAAAGATTGCGCAATTTTGACGCGCGGCCATCTTCGTTGTGCACGAACCCCACGCTGGAGACATACGGTTCGATGATGTGAATTTTCTGCAGCGGTGTGACGATCAGCAACTGCAAGTTGAGTTGCTGAAAAAGCCGTAAGCCGTACTGCGCCGATTCATCCGAACCGCGGCCGAATGCCTCGTCGATGACCACGAAACGGAACGAGCGCGAGCGCACGGCGCCCCATTCCAGGCCGAATTGATACGCCAGACTGGCGGCGAGTATGGTGTAGGCCAGTTTTTCCTTTTGCCCGCCGGATTTGCCGCCGGAATCGGAATAGTGTTCGTGTTCGGTATGATCCTCGCGCCAGCGCTCGCTGGCGGCAAACAGAAACCAGTTGCGCACGTCGGTGACCTTGGCGGTCCAGCGCCGGTCCTGCTCCGACAAGCCTTCGCGCCCGCGGAAACGGTCGATGATGGCTTTGACTTGCAGAAACTTTGCTTCCGAGTACTGCGCGTCCTCCAAACCGGTGGTGGTGCCTTCCGTGCAGGCGCGCAATTCGGTTTGGAAGTCGCGGATTTCGGCATCCTGGCTCAACTGGGTTTCCAGCACGATATAGCGCCCTGGGTTGTAATCGATTTGCGTGAGCGATTCGTTGATGCGTGCGATGCGTTCCTTGATGGTCTCGCGTTGCTGCGCCAGTTGCCCGTTGAAGTTGGCGATTTCGTTGATGGTGTTGACGTTCAATAATTCCTTGAAGCGCGTTACAAAACGCGGCAATTCGTCACGGTTCAGTTGCTCGAGCAAGTTGCGGTATTCAAAGGCTGCTTCGATGCTGGCATCGATCTCGGCGGTTTCCAGCTTGAATTGCTCCTTGAACGCCATCATCGCCTGGATGATCTTGTCGCGCCGGTCTTTCAAGCTTTTATCCTTGGAATCGATACGGTTTTGCAGCCAGGTGCGTACATCCTGCTCGCGGCTGTCGCACGACGCCAGTGTCAATGAATGTTCGCCCGGCGCTTGTGCGCGGAGGGTTTCCAGTTGTTGCAGCAAAACAGCATCCAGCGGCGTTGCGGGTAATAATGCGGCTGTTTGCTGTTGCAGCGTTTGCGTATCGCTGCGGCGCTGCTCGATTTTGGAGCGATCGTCCTTCGCGGCTTCCAGTTTCTTATCCAGAGTGTTTTGCGCATCGATGACGCCATGCAACCGTTCATTCAGTTGCTTCAGCACATCGGAGGCGGCTTCCAAATGATCGCGTTCAATCGTCAGCGCTGCAATTTCCGCCGCCACGCCGGGCCAATCCAGTTCCTCAAAATCCGTGAATTCCTCCAGGCGTGTCAGCGCATTGAGGCGGTTTTCCAGCATGGCGCGGACGGACTGAATTTTGCCGATGAGGGCGGCCACTTCGCTCAAGCGTGTTTCAAGCTGGCGCTGCCTGGTTTCGAGTGCGGCAATCTTGGCGTTGTTCGACCAGCCCAGCACGTAGCGGCTGCGGTCGGAAATCGCGTGCCGGTCGTCTTTTTCGTGCCGTCCGGTGGGATCCTTGATTTGACCGGCGCGTGTGATGGCCCGGGTTTCGCGCCAGAATTGCTCGTGCGTGGCACAGCACGCGACATCGAAGCGATGCGCCAGTTCGCGTTCCAGCCAGTCGTAAAACGGCGAATCGGGTTTGATCGCGAGCTTTCTGGCCAGCGAATCGGCATGCAGCTCCGGTACGTTTGCCTGACGGCGCGGACGGACGTGGAAATAGACCAGCCGTGCGCGCAAGTGCTGGCGGTCGACCCAATCCGCCACTGCCTTGTAATGCGCATCCGGCACCAAAAGCGACAACCCGAAACTGCGCAGCAGGCGCTCGGCGGCGCCTTCCCATTCGCGTTCCTCGTCGCGCACCTGGATCAGTTCCCCGGCGAACGGCATGTCGTCTTCCGCGATGTTCAATGCGGCGCACAAGGCAGCGCGGATTTGAATCTGCTGATCATCGATATTGCTGCGCCGCCGTTTCAAGCTGTCGATTTCAGTCTGTAACGCGCCATGCTCCTGTTTTCCTTGCCGCAAGGTGACACTGTGCTCGGTCAAGGCGTTTTGCAACTCCGCATCGCGGTCGCGCAGTTCGTCACGCAACAGCTTGAACTGATGGCGCTGATTCAGGAAGCCGCTGTTGTCCGTGGCGGCCGGTTCTTCCAGTATGGCGGTCAATTCCTGGTAACGTTGCGCTTTGGCCCGGCGCGCATCGCGCAGCGCTTCTTTTTTCTTGATTTCGGCGCCCAGCCGTTCCAGCCGGTCGCCGCCATTGTCGCTGATGGCTTGCTTCAATTCGTCGACTTGAATGCGTTGTTCTTGCAGGCGGGCCTGCAAATGTCTGATTTGACCGTCAGACCGGTTCCAGTCTTGTTCCAGATCCATTAAACGCTGGCCCAGCAGATCAAGTTTCAAAGCCGCAAAATATCCGCGCAATGCTTCGCGATTGTGGCGCAAATCGTCAATCTCGATGGCCAATGCCGCGTGTTTGTCGGTGTTTTCCATCAGCGGCGTCAGCATCTCCACCTGACGTTGCGCTTTCAGCACCGCCTGATGCGCGCGGTTGAGATCGTCGAAATGGGTAATCAGCGCCTGGATGCGCGGCGCGACATCGAATGGCTCCAGCATGTGGCCACGCACGAAATCGGTCAGATTGCCGACGGATTTCATCGATACTGTCTGGTGGAACAGTTCCAGCGCCTGTTCGTTGTCGATGCCAAAGCGGCGGCGGAACCATGCGCCGTATTTTGGGAAGCTGTCCTCGATTTCCGCGCCGGTTGCGCGCAGTTTTTTGCGCAATTGTGTGATATCGGAACCGAAATGCGCAAAATCCGCGGTGATGGTCAAATCACGCTCGGCCGCGACAAAGAAACGCATCGGCTGTCCCTGTGCTTCCTTGATCCAGAAGACCTGTGCCAGCGTAATCGTCTGATCGTAACCGGCATTGTGAAACACGCCCAAAATTACCGAAAAGCTGTTAGGGTCGCGCAGCGAGACCGGTTTGGCGGTGCCGGTGATGGCGCTGCGCTCGGATTTGTAGTAGCCGAGCACGTAGGAGCGCAATGTTCTTTCTTTGCTGCTGGCGCCCGCGGCCTTGTTATAGGCGATGCGCTGCGCCGGAACCAGCAAGGTGGTGATGGCGTCGACCAGCGTCGATTTGCCGGAACCGATGTCACCGGTCAATAAACCGTTTTTGCCATCGAGTTGCAGTGTCCAGACGCGCTGATCGAACGTGCCCCAATTGAATACTTCCAGCCGTTTCAGCCGGAAGCCGGATAGTTTGTTATCCGCTGTGAAATCAAGGCTCAGCGGCTGTGGTTCAAGCATCGTTCGCACTTTCCTTTGATGTTTCAGATACTGCGCCCGGCAGTTGCGCTTGATAGGCTGCCAGCCGGGCATCGAAATCCGCCAGCCACTGCGCGTCGACAAATGCCTTGAGGATACGCCGCACCTCGAAACCTGGCAGTGCGGCAGCGCTGCCGCTGAGCGGCTTGAGGCGGCGCAGAAAACCTAATTCAACAATTTTGTTGATATGGGTTTCGATCTGATCGATCAACCGGGTTTCGTTACTGCTGTCCGGCAGAAACACACGCACCAATTCGACGATGTCGTCGCGTGACAGAACGAGGCGGGTATCGCTGCCGCTGGCGTCAAATTCAGCGAGTTTTTTGCGCAACAGCGCCAGTAGCAAGCTGACCGGAAACGACAGCGGTCTGCGCGCAACCAGCCGGGGCAGTCTGGGGATGGCTTCATCGTCTGCGGATTCGGCCCGGCTTTTGAGGAACGCGTAGCCTTCCGCTTCGTCAAGCACCAGATCCAACCCCAGCACCGTCACATAATCGCGCACGCGGGTTTGCAGATTCAGCAGCATGCCCCACAGCCGTTCATCGTCGTCTCGGTAGATGACACCCTTGAGCAAGGTGATGAGCAGTACCGATAGATCCGCAGGCGGGGCAGGGGATATTGCAACGTCTGCCGGTTGTTCTTCGTCCATATCGGTCATATCCATTAATAATCAGCGCACGAAAATAACACGCGGCAGCCGTGCTTGCTTGCTGACAATGGCGCCATCATGGGTTGCGGCGCTCCATGTGATCAAATCCTCGGTATTTTCGTCCACCACCGCCTTGAATGAGTCGCTGCCCAGTTGCAGGTAGGTGACCAGCTCCGCCAAACCCTGTTGCAGCGGCTGTGTGTCAATCAATTCAGACAGCATGATTTGTCCGCGTGTTTGCAGTGCCTGGCGGATGTGCCGGGTCAAGCGCGCCTTGTCCACGACGATCTGGGTATAGAGTGCCGCCGGATCGGCATCGCTGTCGCCTGCTTGCAGTTCGATATCCGCAATTAAGGGCTTGAATGCGGGTGTGAATAGCGGGCGTTCCATGGCCAGTTCGATGGTTGCCCCAGGCTGCGCGATGCGCATGATATCACCGGCGGGCGGTGATTGCCGCAAGGCCAGCGCTTTGCTTTCGATGCCGTGCAGAATGTCCATGATGCGCTTATTTTCCAGCCAGGCTTGATCGTCGAGAAAGCGGCGCAACTGTTGCGATAACTGCGCCACGGTGCGCAGCGTGTGCTCACCGGCTTCCAGCCAGTCGTAATGCACGCGGCGCGTGCGGGCATCCGGCCGGAGCTCGATGACTGGCGGCAACGCCAGCACATGCTCGAGCAATCCGGTCAATTCCTCCTGCCTGCGGCTGGACATCAAAAAATCGCAGAAAGCGCGGAAGCTTTTGCCTTGATCCGAATCGCCAATCGCATCACGCTCTCCCATGATTTCTTCCAACAAAGCGCCTTTGGCGCCTTCCCACAAGGCGATTTGTTCGCGGACTTTGCGATCCAATTGGCGGAAATTGTACTCAACTTCGCGAAAATCGGTCAGTAATTCCCGTGCAAGCTGCATGAATTGCTGGAAGCGGTCTTTCAATGCCGAATCATCGAGTAATGCGATATCGCCCGCTTGAATGCGTGCGATTTCGGCGTCGGTTTCAGCGCGCCGTTTGTGCAGTTCCGCGAGGCGTTTGGCCGGATCGGATTCGCTGCCTTCGCTCATCTGCTTGAGCAGATCGAACAACGTCAACAGGCGCGACCCGGTGCCGACAAAACTGCGTTCCGTCAATGCCGACAGCCAAGCGATGGCTTTCTCGGTTGCCGGCGTCAGATCGAATTGCGGTTCGTCCGAACCTTGCTGATAGAATTTTCGCAACCAGCCTTTTTCGATACTGGCCCAATCGTTCAGATATTCCTGCGCGCTTTTGGGGAAAGCATCTTCACCCAATTGCTCGCGCAGCGCGTACAGCTCATCTTCCAGTGCTTCAACCAAATCGGCCGCAGCCATGACACGCACGTTGGGTGCGACGAATACGCGCTGCAAAAAACCGGCCACCAGCGGCGCATGATCCGAGCGCAGCAACCGCCAGGCGGGATGGCGCGTGCGCAGGCTTTCCAGCGTGGCAAAATCCAGTGTCATTGCAGCGGATTGACTGCGGTGCAGCGTTCGCCAATCCAGCGGCCATACGTTTCGGCTGCTGCATGAACCGGCGTCCCGCCGACGGTGCTGTCGAATTCGGTATTTCCCGAGAAGCTTTCCGGGCTGCTGAAACTGCCTCGTGCGGTTCCATTTCCTTGAAAATGCTGGTTTGTACAGACCAGATCCAATTCATAACTGTTGCCGGTACGCTTTGCGTTCTGCACGGTGCAGCCGGAACGGTCTTCATAAAAATAGGCGGGGATTTCCTGTTTTGCCATTTCCTGGGTGATGCAGATATTTGACGTGGCTGCGCCATTTTCTATTTGGGGTAATTTAAGGCCATAGCGGCGGGCGAGATCACTGAGTTGCTGCATGTGTTCCGAGGGAATATGCGGCACCAGCGCCAATAAATCCGATTTCGTGGTGATTTCCCATAGTCCGGGGCGGATGTGTTGATGCGCGAAACTGGAAGTTGCCAGTGTTAACCACAGGCCGAGTAGAAATGAAATAATGGTTTTATACATTAGGGTTTCCGCATTTCGTTTTCAGAAAAGTCCAATTGGGCAAAAGTTAATCGAAATCGCGCCGTCAATTAAACACTCGTTCGATCAACGGTATTTTTCGAGTTTAAGCAAGTTTAGCGGATTACTGGCGAAATCTCCTGAAATTTAAATCAATGGGCATCGCTGCATATAATTTGTAGACATATCATTATAATTATTAATTATTTATAGCCGCGTTACTAACTGCTGTATATTTCAAAAAATTTGTCAGGGATGTAACACTATGGAATGGCAAGGCTGGTTTGCACTGAGTTTATGTATCGCTGTGCTGGCAACACTTATTTTTACCCGGATTGGTCCGCATTTAGTCATGCTTGGGGCGCTGACGATACTCAGTGTATCCGGAATTCTGAGCGCGAACGATGCGTTAAGCGGTTTTAGTAACTCAGGGCTGATTACCGTTGCGGGCATGTTTGTGGTTGCCGCGGGGATGCATGCCTCCGGCGCGATCGATTTATTAGTGACCACTTTGTTAGGCAGACCGAAAACGGTGCGTGGCGCAATTTCCCGGATGTTTATTCCCGTTGTTTTTCTCAGCAGCTTTCTGAATAACACGCCGGTTGTCGCCACCATGATTCCGGCTATTTATAGCTGGTCGCGCAAGATCGGGATTTCGCCCTCGAAGCTGATGATACCGCTGAGTTATATCGCCATTCTGGGGGGTACGATTACATTGATTGGAACCAGCACCAATCTGATTGTCAACGGCCAATATCAGGTGCTGACCGGTGGCCCCGGCTTTTCCTTGTTTTCGATAACGGCTGTCGGTATACCCGTTGCCATTGCCGGTTTTTTATTAATGTGGCTAGCCTTTCCAAAACTGCTGCCAGACCGGGTGCAAGGTCAGGTTTTTTCCAATCTGCGCGAATTTACGTTGGAAGTCTCCATTGCGCCGAATGGTCCTTTGGTCGGCAAAACGATTGAGCAAGCCGGGTTAAGGCACTTGCAACGCGTATACCTGATTGAGATTGATCGGAATGGAATCGCGATTACCGTGGTCTCACCCGAAGAAGTGCTTCAAGGGGGCGACCGTTTGGTGTTTGCTGGCGATACCGATGCGATTTCAGATTTGATGCGCATTAACGGCATTGTTCCGTCGACTGAGGGAGAACAAACTCAAACATTCACCATGCAACATGCCGAGCGGCGTTTAATCGAAGCCGTCGTATCACCGCATTGTTCGACATTGGGGTATGCCATACGCGATGCGCGTTTTCGTGCCCGCTATGGCGCAGCGGTATTGGCTGTGGCGCGTAATGGCGAGCGCATCAAAGGCAATCTCGGTAGCATCATATTGCAAGCCGGTGATACGCTATTACTGGAAGCTAGACCGGCTTTTGTCAGCCGTCAGCGCTATAACAAGGATTTTTTACTGATTAATGACCTGAACACCGAGGCGCCGCGTCACGAACGAGCATATCTCGCTTGGGCAATTCTTGTCGGCGTCATCACGGCGGCCAGCTTTGAAGTTATTACCATGCTGAATGCGGCATTGATTGGTGCCGGTCTAATGATTATTTCGGGTTGCTGTTCTGCCAATCAAGCAGAAAGAAGTCTTGATTTGACGGTTATTATTACTATCGCATCCTCATTTGCCTTGGGTATGGCCTTGGAAAAGACCGGAGTGGCTAAATATCTTGCAGCAAATATCGTGGATTTGAGCGGCGGGACACCTTGGCTTTTGCTGATTTTGACCTATATAACCATCTCAATATTAACCGAAGTCATTACCAATAATGCAGCAGCGCTTTTGATGCTGCCGATTGTGCTGGAAATTACCGAGAAAGCCAGCTTAAATAATGAACCTTTTGTGTTCGCCATCATGATGGCGGCTTCCGCCAGCTTCGCGACACCTCTGGGTTATCAGACGAATATGATGGTTTATGGTCCGGGCGAGTATCGATTTACTGATTTTCTGCGTGCTGGGATACCGATGAATATCATAGCCGGTGTTGTCACCATCACAGTATTGCTAATCGGCTGGCCGTTGGCCAGGTAGAACGGGTAGTATCTCGTTTAGGTTCCGTTCGAATTCCTTGTTCACTGGATTGCCACAATTCTTCAAAGAATAAAACTAGCGCGCTGCTCATCGAACTATCGATAAAGCTGTGGATAGTATCTCCAGAAATAGCGGATAAATTGCCCGCTATTCTGCCTTATTGTTTAAGGCAATGACAATTACTATTCCCGCAACCGACTGTAGCCAGAGCCTACCGGTCCGGTCAATATCCCGTGTAAGCTGATAATCTGCTGAAGATTGGAATCGATACGCTATTCATCTAAATGGATAACCGCCTTATCACCAGTTAATCAGTCACTCAAAGAGAAAATCATGCCTATTTAACTTGTAAAACTTAAACACACGGTCATCTTTCTTGCCGGAATTTTAGCAGTTTCAATTCCGGGCAGGTGGTGGGATTTTCTGGCTCTTATATTCTCTTTCCGGTTATCTTCCTGGATATGCATTTGTCACTGATATAAATGGCTTAAGTTTAACTGATCTGGGTACGCCGATAGATAGCATAGCTAATGATATCAATGATTTTGGTTAAGTGGTGGGAGGGTTATTTGGTCTGTTTTTTGTGACCTGTGATGTTTGCGTTGCTGGCGCCGGTTGCTAGATTCTGCACCTGAAAGTCATGGTGTCCCGTGATCTTCGTGATTCGATCCAGATTTACTCTGTCCACACCGATCATTTCAATACCCCGCGAAGGTGGTCAATATATTGCCGTTCGTCCTGAGTCCTGTCGAAGGATTTAATGAGGGCTTCCTTAGATTCTAGTTGCAACCTGCAATGCCAAGCCAATCGGAGAGGGGGCCTGCATCGTGTATGATGCCATCCGCTCCAAACATGTAATAGACATGATTATCTACAGAGGATACCGCTAGATAAGAATCTGTTTCAGAATAATAACGATAGGTATAGGGCGGAAAAGTCAATAAGCTTAAATTCCCCGCCGGCGCAAAGAATGCAGCGTAGTTAGATTCAACCCATTTAAACAAACAGGATGTCGGGTCGGTTTCGCCTGAGTTTGAAACACTGATGGTAGCCTTCATTGACGGATGGAATCGGCAATGATAGGTATATGTGCCAGCTTTATTAAACATAAAACTAAATGATCCGCCAGGATTTAGATCGCTGCTCCATAAGTTAGCATCTTGAGTTGTACTATGTGCTGCAGCATCTTGATTGTTCCAAGTAACTGAATCTCCTTCGTTGAGTGAAATAGTTTGGGGATTAAATGCAAAGCCTTGGATATTAACGGTTACTGTTTCCGCAATTGCTGTCAACGGATAGGCAATAAAAAGACTAATTAACCCTAGAAGTGTTAAACGAAACATAAAGCCTCCAATAGCTCAGATTGACCATGAAATTTAACACTACACTACTCATAGGCGCTAGTCTATAAAATTATCCAATGACTGGCATGTCGATAATCATGACTTTGCCGCCATAAATGACTCGTTAAGCAATAATTATTTCTTCTCCTCCATCCGGGAGGGGAATTGATTAAGTGTCAGCGATAGCCCTACCAAAAAGATTGCGGCGAGAGTTAAAACATTTCCTTCAATCATGCAAATTAATGCCGTTCATACAATGCTGTATCAGCCAATCTTAATCTGGAGATAAATATGGATCTGTATGCAAGCATACCCAAAGAATCGAAGCAGTCTGGGCTAATTACAGAGCTCCGGACTTTAATTCTGAATCTTTATTGCGGTATTAGATTGCTTGGTTTCCGTCGCAATGTGCTTGAGCAGGTGGCAGTCTCTCACGATCAGTTTATTTTGCTTCTGGGTTTTTATGGTCTTACCGTATTTGTTGCTTCTTATGTCATGACACCCAATCCCGTTTTTGATCTGTTTGGACTGGGATATTTCAGTGTTGAATTGTTGATTACGCTTCTGTTGGGGTTTGTTCTGACAAAATTGACCGGTAAACAGAGTGATTTGCTAAAATTACTGATCATAACCTACTGCATTCTGCCATTCCGTTATCTGATTTCTTTTGCTGTCCTACCTGATTTGCCCGAAACATTATTCGCGACTGGTTACGCCATTTTCGTACTATGGGGTTTGGGCATCTGTTTTTATATCGCGCTGCAATTGCTCGATCAACAAAGGCTTAAAGCGGCTCTAATTGTGTTACTTTGGCTTGGCGCATCTTATCCATTGGCAAATTTATCATTCAGTTTCTGGTACGAAGATTATGATTATACTCACGAGATGGCGGCGTTTTCTGACACTACGTTATACGATGTCAATCAGGAGCAAGTTTATTATAACCAGCCTGTGCTTCTGAGCAATGCCTTAGATCCAATTCAACCTGGTATCGAAGGCGTGACCGATCTTTTTTTTATAGGATTTGGTTCTGATGCCACTCAGGATGTGTTTATGCGGGAGATTGGGCATGTGCAGCGCGTAATGAGTGAACAACTTGGTGCATCAGGGCGATCTGTTGCATTAATTAATAACCTGAAACTGATCAATACTACGCCGCTGGCATCATCAACAAATCTGAGAATCGCATTGAATCATTTAGGCAGTAAAATGAATCGTAATGAGGATGTTATTTTCCTGTATCTGACCAGCCATGGATCGATGGATCATGAACTTTCAGTGCAAATGTGGCCGCTTGATCTTAATGCTGTCCGCCCGGAAGATATCAAGACTTATCTGGACAATGCCGGCATACGCTGGCGCATTATTCTGATTTCAGCATGTTATTCAGGCGGGTTTATTTAAAGCGCTCCAGAATGAATATAGCTTGATTTTCACCGCTGCAGCATCGGATAAAGCTTCTTTTGGCTGCTCCCATGAAAATGAATACACCTATTTTGGTGAGGCGCTTTTTAAGAATATTGAAGATAAGCCCTATCAGTTCATTGAGAGCTTTAATCGAGCCATCACTAAAATCACACAACGTGAGCTATCTGAGAATCTGATACCCTCAGAGCCTCAATTATTTGTTGGAAGCCAGATGAAGGAAAAGCTGCAATTGCTGGAACAAGACATAGTTCATTATACTCCCGAGCGGTTCGGTACTTTTTAAGTGAATCTAAAAGAATCGATGATCAGCCCGGGTTTTTCTGGTTCCGCGTTATGGTTTGATCTTAAGAAAGAGAAGATTTCAGTGTGTCAAATGTCATAGTTAATCCGCCGGTAGGCCTGACTAATGATAAATTGTAGTGCAAGATCAATCAAGGATGTGTTCCTCAGATGATCTGAGAGAGATTACACTAATCTTGTTATTGCATTTTATTCTTGCGGCATCTCTAAAAATTTAAATTTCGTCACAACATTTTGTTACTCAAAAAATGTTTCCTTACATATCATACATAGGCTGCATGACCATTTTTTCTCGTGCCTTGTATTGTTTAGGGCTTTGAATTTATAGAGGTGCCCTTGCCTAATTTCAGAGGAGAAAAGGAAATGATATTTCTAAGAAAGAGTACTGTTTTTCATGTTTTTCTGGTCATATTGGCAATCGGTTATGCCCATTCGGCATCAGCTAAAACTATAGGCATTTTCTCTGCGCAGCAAACGTGTCCCGCCTATGTTTCAAAGAATAAGTTAACCAATCCGGATAATACGCAGATTCTGGCGGATAAAAAATACGATATCATCGAAGCGAATAAACCAGATCATGCTAGCTGGTACCGGGTTATTCTGCCTGGTGCCAATCCCAAGGAGCGCTGGATTAGCGCTGAATGTGGTGATGCTCAGTTGAGCGGCGGGCAGGGAACAGGAGGCAATGGAAATAGCGATAACAATAGTTGTAGTATTGCTGGCGAGGCGGATAGTCATGTTCTCGCACTGTCATGGCAACCCGCTTTCTGTGAAATTAAACCACAAAAACCTGAATGTAAAATCACCGACCCGAAGGTATATCAAGCCAAACATTTTACCTTGCACGGTTTGTGGCCTAACAAAAAAAGTTGTGGCACACATTATGCCTTTTGCGGCGATGTCAAAGCTCAGAAACAAAATTTCTGTGATTATCCGGAGATTAAATTAAATCCAACTTCGCAAACTGCATTAGCGGAGGTCATGCCTAGTGTGACAGCAGGTTCTTGTCTTGAGCGCCATGAATGGCATAAACATGGTACCTGTCAAGCCGCTAAGTCGATAGAAGAATTTTTTGATGTGTCAGTGGATTTGGCCCGTCAATTTAATGACTCCGGTATGGCTTATTTTATGAATCGCAGGATTGGCCAGCAAGTTCGCACCGAAGATTTTCTCAACCGGGTCGCTGCTGTATTGGGATCTGCCGCTCGGGAGCGGATTAAGCTTAACTGCGATCAGGGGATGTTGGTGGAAATTCAATTGAGCTTGATTGCTGATCTAACCCCGGGCGCTGATCTTGAGAAACTGATTGTCAATGCGCCGGCACAGAGCAACTCCAATTGTGGAGAGACTTTCCGTGTCGATCCGATTGGGCAATAGGGAAGAAATCTAAACAGGTAGTCTGGATTGATCATTTGTACTGGCTCAGATCTGAGTCAGTACAAATTACAAAGCCTGGAAAATCACATCAGCCACTGATAATGCGGTGGATTGCTGTAATACGCCGACAAATGTAATGCTGGCTACATCGCCTATAAAATGTACCACGACATCCTCACCTTGGGTATTGATACCACTAATGTAGGGCGATAGTTGCGTAAAATTCTGAATGCCTAGCTGAATATCGAATCCGATTTTATCCACTCCCGGAATGAAATCTTGAAAAATGTAATTACCTACATTGGATATACCAAAAATATCCGAGCCTTCGCCACCAATCATCGTATCTGTGCCCAGTTGTCCGACTAAGGTGTCATCGCCATTGTTACCGATTAGCGTGTTGCTGGAACTGTTTCCAATTAATTTATCGTTGCCAGTGCCGCCAATCGCATGTTCAATTAACGTATTCAATCCGAGCGATAAGTTATTTTCCGCGGGTTGTCCATCTGGCGTAAGACCAACGGAACTGAGTGTACCAGGTGCAGCAACATTGAGATTAAGGATTACTGGTGTATTTATCTCAGAGGCATCAAGCGTATCGTTACCCCCGTCATCATAAATTGTCTGGACAACTTGGCCACTTTCTTCTGTCAATGCGTATGAATTGTCGCCTGTATTAAGCAGTTTTGCATTGTATAGATAGGATAAGGCAGCGTAATCGTACGGTGCTAGATTGATACGTTCAAGCCCCTGATTTTGCGGTGTGTAAGACATGATGCTATACAACTCAGAGTCTTCTACACCCGTTAGGAAGGGACCTTCGTTGGCATCTCCCCCTGAAGCTGCTGCATTGTAATTGCCAGGATGTTTAAGTCCGAGGGTATGTCCAATTTCATGAATCAGTGTCGAATAAGCATTGGTGCCATAGACGACATGGGTTGTCTGCGAGGCTTCCGGTGCATTGTTGATGTACAGATCTCCTGCGTTATCACCAATTGATTTGTCTGGATAATAGGCATAGCCGGCCGTTGTAGTTTGCGCATTATTGCCAAACCGGAGTTGGCCATAGGATTGCGTAGAATCGGTTATTTCTGTGAAAGTAATGTCGAACTGGGAAGAAAGCGTGGTTAAAATCTCTCGAACCGCAATCTTCTGCGCGTCGGTCATAGTGCTGAAGTGATTGCCGTCCTGAGCCGGATCAGCGTAAACCGGTAGTGCTGACATGAAACTGTAAGTCAATCCTACCGGTTTGCCTGATTCTGCGGGATCCCAGCGAATGTCACTGCCAGCGAGCACAGCATCAATGCGGTAATCATCCGTAATACTCGGCATATTTTTCTCCCTTGCTTAATTTACAAACTGATGAGCTTATTTTCTGAGAACTAATTTTAGAATAATGGGTAGCTGGTAAATTACATAAACATTGCAGCTTTTTTGTTCTTATTCTGAAGTTTGATAGATCAAAATTGCTTGTCAGTAAATCGCCAAGTGATTTCGTATCCAGGATAGCTTAGCGTTAAAACAAATAATTGATCAGTTATCTGATTATGTACAACCTCATTTTTATACGCCCAAAATATGGGCATATATGTCTTGGCAATTAGAATCGAAAACTATTACTTATTTTTCTGATTTTGTTTTTATTATTTCATATTCATGTTTTCCTACTTTTTCTATCGAATTAGAATCATAAAATTCTATAGAAAATACTATTTATAGTGAAATAGTCTATAAAAATCATTCTATTCTTTCTCAATGTTTCCTTATGGCGGTCGAATTAAAGAGTTCGTGTATGTGTAGGAAAATATTTACAACTTGAGGAGTATTGGATGAGAAATTTTTTTAATAAAATGATTGCTGGAAGTGCATCTTTATGTGCGATTGGGATGATGTCATCACACGCTTTAGCGCAAGATGCAACAGCGGATCGCGTTAAAGAATTGGAGAGTCGATTGCAAGTGATTCAGAATGAATTGGAGAAAGTAAAATCTCAATCCAGTCAAGTGACACAGAAAGTTGACAGTATTGAGCAGAAAGTAACAGAAGCCGACAAGAAGGAAAGCATTGAAGGTCATATGCTGTTCTTCCGTGGTGGTTTTGCACATAGCGCACAACATCGCAACGGTACGTCCATTATAAGCAGCGTTGTTCCTGCCGGCGCTCAAGATCAAGCTGATAAGAATGCATGGTATTTTGGCGCGGGCTTTGATTGGAATCTGACTAGAGATGTATGGGGTCTTGTGCCAAAAACCAATATTTTTGCTGAATTGATGATCGAGTACAAGGAATTCGGTTCTCACGTGAAGGGCAATGCTCTCGCCAATGGACCCACGCAACTGGTCGGTGGCGCATTGGATCCTCGGGATGTAACTGTCAGTCAATTAACCATATCCGCAGCGCCGAAAGTCAAATTTATGGAAGGTTTCAGGCTTAGACCTTGGATCATCCCCATCGGTTTCGGTGTCCATGTGATCAGTCCCCCTTCTGAATCGATAACCTTTTTTAACCCAGGAATCATGTTTGGCGCTGGCGCCGATTATAAGATATGGAAAGATTTTTATGTGGGTGTTGATGCTCGTTATCATGTGACCGGTGGCAAAAAGGATGGTGTGAATGTTGATGGCCTGACTGCTGGTGGTTATGTTGGTATAGGTTTCTAGGTTTCTGGATACTGTTTTGTCCGTTTACTGATTAGTTGTTGCTGAAGGGGCTGCTTTCTCAACTACCCGTTCGTGGGCTTGGCATGCCAGCTGATAAGGATTGCATTCAGAACGAGAAAAAACCAACAGTAAATGCAGGTTATAGTATGGCTTGCATTGCCCAAAATGATCTTCAATTTAATGCCTAGAAAAACGGCTAATTTGATTGCTACATTTGTTGCTATCACAAAGAGATGATTACCTCTTGACGAAGATAATATGTCTGACTACTATAAATAAGAAGGCAGTGCATGCTATTGCTGTTTTCTTTATGTTTCTTTAACCATTTTAAGGGTTTATTATGTTACATTTTAAAAAGACGTTATTAGGTGGTATTGCACCAGTATTGCTATCCATTGCACTGGCAAGCCCAGTAATTGCTTCCGATGCACATCATGCACACGGCAAAGACCATAATTTTGGTCATTTCACTAAAGATAATTTGTTACTTACTCCAAAAGATTACCGCGAATGGATTTTTGTGGGCGCACCGGTTACACCAAAAGATATGAATGATGGAAAACCTGCATTTCCTGAGTTTCATAATGTGTACATTGATCCAACAAGTTGGAATCATTGGAAAAAAACAGGTGAATTCCGTGATGGGACTGTTATCGTTAAAGAATTAACTAGCGTGGGTTCAAAAGAAGCCGCCAGTGGAAATGGGTATTTCCCAGGTGAGTTTAACGGGATTGCCGCAATGGTGAAAGATTCCAAACGTTTTTCTGATAAACCTGGAAATTGGGCATTTTTTGGTTTTGAATCTTATGATGCCAAGCAAGGCATAATCCAAGCTGATGATGCATGCGCAGCTTGTCACAAAGCAAATGCTGCACAAGATATGGTCTTTACCCAGTACTACCCAGTGTTACGTGCTGCTCAACCAAGTAAAAAATAGATGGTCAATGGCTTAATTTGCCAGTAGTAAGCTTTCTGAAATCGGGCAATTTGGCGTACTAATTATCAATCTGAGTGCGCCAAATTGCTTATTGCACTCGCAAGAGTCTTTGTAGCAGTTGGCTCAGAAAACCTCCTTTGCTGCCTCCTGCCGAATATCAATAAAATTTGCTTAAAGTTCATTTGGAGCTTTCTTTCAGAAGTGATTCTTCCACTCACGTAATGCGGTGAAAACCTCTATGGGGTCTGGAAGTGGTTTTCCAGTGTAATTCTGGGCGCTATTAATGATCTCCTGTTGCTTACAACGTATAAAAGGATTAACTTTACGCTCTAGAGTGAGCGTTGTAGGGATGGTTGGCACATTCCGATTACGTAATTCTTGCGCCGCAATTTCAAAATCGATGAGTTGTGCATTCTTTGGATCAACAACTTTTGCAAACTGAATATTTCCTAAAGTGTATTCATGGCTACAGAAAATTAATGTATCGCCAGGTAGTTGCGAGAGTTTCTGTAACGATTGATACATTTGTTGTGTAGTGCCTTCAAATACTCGTCCACAACCACAAGCAAAAAGTGTATCGCCGCAAAATACCATATTGAATGGATTTGACCCATAATAGGCGATATGTCCGCGAGTGTGTCCGGGAGTGGCTATTATCATAAGATTGAGTGACATTTCTTCTAGATTGACTTGATCCCCCTCACGTAAAGGATGTGATACTGTTGCAATTGATTCATTGTGAGGTCCGTATACGGGAGTATCGAATGATTTAAGCAACTCAGCATTACCCCCAATGTGATCATGATGATGATGGGTAATCAGGATTGCACTTAATTGCAATTTTTTTGACTGAAGATACTCAATAACAGGAGATGCGATGCCAGGATCGATCACGGCAGCATGAGTCTGATTGTGAATTACCCAGATATAATTATCGCTAAAAGCGTGAATCGGATAAACGTTTAGCATGTGATTTCCATGTATTATATTTTATAAAGTTGATGTGCCTAAGCGATCTAGAAAGTAGGCTATAAATTCAGGTGAGAATAATTAGATAATGAGATCTGAACAAAATGTTCAAAAATGGTTTGACTCATCTCTTGGTCAATATTTGGTTGAGCACGAACAACGTTATTTTGACCAAGTAGTTGTAAATATTTTTGGCTATAATGCTGTGCAGATAGGTTGGCCCCAATTTAATTTCTTACGTTTAAACAGAATGCCTCTGCATTTCTCTGTAGGAATTGAGAGTCAGGTTTCCTTGCGTGCTGCTGCTGATTATCTTCCGATTCAAAGTAGCAGCATGGATCTTGTGATTCTGCCACATATTCTTGAGTTTAGTACCAATCCCCATCAAATTCTGCGTGAAGTGCACCGAATATTAATTCCTGAAGGTCATGTTGTTATATCAGGTTTTAATCCCTTAAGCTTATGGGGAGCCTGCCATTATTTAAAATCAACACGCCATGATTTTCCTTGGAATGGAAATTTTATAGGGTTATCACGACTTAAAGATTGGTTGAAATTACTCGACTTCGAGATGGCGGGCGGCCGGTTAAGTTGTTATGCACCTCCATTTAAACAAGAAAGATGGCGCCGGAGATTTGGTTTTATGGAAGCAGCAGGGGATCGCTGGTGGCCAATTTCAGGGGGGTGTATTTCTTGCACGCGATTAAGCATATGCACGGTATGCGGATTATTAAACCTGGCTGGAATAATTGTCTTGATACCAAAAAAAGAATGGTGCCGGCTACCCAAAAAATTAAAGAAATCTCTAACGATGAGAGACCACCAAACAAATTGAATCAGATCGATAATTTGAATCAATGATAAGATGATTAGGGCAGATTCAAAGATTGTTGAGATTTATACGGATGGTGCATGCAAAGGAAATCCTGGTGTTGGAGGCTGGGGAGCTTTGTTGCGATACGCAGGTCATGAGCGTGAAATTTTCGGTGGAGAGAAATTAACTACCAATAACCGTATGGAATTGCTTGCTGCAATCCGTGCTTTAGAATCTTTAAAGCGTCCTTGTAAAGTACATTTGCATACGGACTCGCAATATGTCCAGAAAGGCATCAGTCAATGGTTGGATTCGTGGAAAATGCGTAACTGGCGTACATCCAATAGAAAACCTGTTAAAAATGAGGATCTCTGGAGATTGCTTGATTCCTTAGCGCAGCAACATGAGATTGAGTGGTGTTGGGTGCGCGGTCACTCGGGCCATGTTGACAATGATCGAGCCGATCAACTTGCTAATCGTGGAGTCGAAATGATTGCTTCCGAAAGATTACAGCCAAGTTAGGGACTTTACTATGCGTCAAATTGTGTTGGATACTGAAACAACGGGGTTGGAATATAAGCTTGGACATCGTATTGTTGAAATAGCGGCAGTTGAGTTATGTAACAGGCAATTTACTGGTAATCATTTTCACTATTACCTTAATCCCGAGCGGGAAAGTGATGAAGGGGCTTTGCAAGTACATGGTCTAACAACCGAATTTCTTAAAGATAAGCCGAGATTCCATGAAGTATACAAAGAATTATTGAATTTTATTAATGATTCCGAACTTATTATTCATAATGCACCATTCGACGTTGGATTTCTTAATCATGAATTAGGTTTAATCAGATTGAAAACGCTGAACAATTACTGTTTGTCGATAACAGATACATTGAAATTGGCGAAAGAGTTTCATCCCGGTAAACGGAATAACCTGGATGCACTGTGTGAACGCTACTGTATAGACAATTCAAAGCGCACGCTGCATGGTGCATTACTGGATGCAGAATTACTAGCAGAAGTTTATCTGGCTATGACGCGCGGGCAAGAGAGCTTGCTTATCGAATTGGAATATGTCGAACCGATTCAGCAGGCTCTGGGTAAATTGGATAACGTCAACATAAGAATCATTGAAGCAACTGCAGAAGAATACGCGCAACACTTAATGGTATTAGAAAATATTTCTCGAGAGAGTAATAATAACTGTTTGTGGAGTAGACTTGAAACCGGAAATCCTATTGATGCAAAGTCACAGCGTCGAGGAAATTTGAATTGATGGTCAGAAGGAGTTTCAGTATATTCAAGGGATGTCCTAGAGTTTTGCACGACATCATCGGCAAAACTCTAGCAAGAAGGTGCTGTACTTAAATAAAAATATTCCGAAGTGGTGCACAACTTAAAACCCAAGGCTCGCAAGCAAGTCATCAACTTGGTCTTGATCGCATACAACATCGGTTCTTTTCTCTGGGTTAGTGACCGGGCCATTGAGAAATCCTTCATCTACAGCAATGTTTTTCTTGGTGGGCACATTTGCAAGCAATAAATCAAGGAGATCCTTCTCTAGACTCTGTACCATGTGCGTAACCTTTTTGATTACCTGACCTGTCAGATCTTGAAAGTCTTGTGCCATCATGATTTCTAGCAATTGTGTATTCGTTGCATTAGTTTGCTCAGGAACCTTATCGAGGTACTGAAGTGTATCAATTAATAATGTTTTGAATTTTTCTGTATCTGGATTGGATTGGTGCATCTCAAGAGCTTGTTTCCATTGTTCAGATAAATGAATTGCATCTGCAGATAGTTTTTCTTGAATCGGCATTGCAATCTCGGTAGCACTTAGCGTGCGCTCAGCCGCTTGTTCAGTTTTGGTGGCAATATAGGATAGCTTATCCTGTGCCTCGGGTGCTTCAGCTGCAAACGATTCCAGACGTTTGTCATACCCGAGTTCACGTAAACTGTCGTGTAAATTTCGGGTCAACTGCCCAATCTGATCAATAACTTTCTTATCAGTTGTTATTAATTCATTTTCATCAATCTCTTTCATAGCGAGCGTGGGTGACGTATCAGCTAATTGAATAGATTTTTTAGATTTTGAATTGGTTGTTTCTGGAGAAACATCATCAGCTTTTGTTTTCATAAGACGTTTTGTATTCATTTTTGACTCGGTAGTTTGTTATGAAAAGAGATAATGTACATTTAAACAGATGCTTTACTTTCCATATTCTGGAAAATTTTATTTAATTTCTCTTCAAGTGTCGCTGCAGTGAAAGGCTTTACGATATAGCCGCTTGCCCCAGCTTGAGCTGCAGCTACGATATTTTCTTTCTTTGCTTCGGCAGTTACCATGAGTACGGGGATTTTTTTCAATGCCTCGTTGGCGCGTACATTCTGAAGCATGGTCAATCCGTCCATATTGGGCATATTCCAATCCGACACAATAAAGTCAAAATCACCATCTTGCAGCTTACGAAGGGCAACTGCGCCATCTTCAGCTTCATCAACATTGACAAAACCAAGTTCTTTTAGAAGGTTGCGAACGATTCTACGCATAGTAGAGAAATCATCCACTACCAAGAATTTCATATTTTTTGTCAGCCATTCTTTCTCCGTATAAACTATATTTTTGTATTACCAGGATTGCTTTGATTTATGATTTATTAATCAGTTTTCTTGTATGGTTCTCATCTTGCCGTTGTTTTTACGACAGCCGATCATGAAAGTTTAGATTTAATCTTAAAATATTCCAAGAATATGAAGAATGTAACTTTAGGTTTAGGTTAATATTTTTATTGTTGCTGGGCTTGTCTGTGTTACGGAAACTTAGAGTAATTCATTAAGAAACTTTAGCAATATTGATTCAATATTTTTTATAAAGAGATTAGTCTTGAGATTTGTATGATTGATCTCCCTATCGAATTAAAATAACAGTTATCCAGCTATCAAGGTTATATAGGCTGGTAAGCTTTTCGGGTTTTGCGCAGGAGTGTGAGTCTATTGAACCGCATATTTTAATAGAATGCAGGTATTGTATGAGATAAAGTAAATGGAACATTGAACATGGTGATATGCTGCGGAATCATCGCTGTTTTGAGGTGGATTCTCAAACGTAGCTTATCGAGTTGTTTTTCCTTCGATTATCTGATGCAGTTGTTTTAGATAGGGATAATAATGTACTTCAATGGAGTGGCAGGAGCGATAAATTGACTTGCCCAGTACTTTCCTCAGAGATCGCTAGCTCACGCCAGTTGGA
This sequence comes from Nitrosomonas sp., assembly GCA_016708955.1. Classification (GTDB taxonomy): domain Bacteria; phylum Pseudomonadota; class Gammaproteobacteria; order Burkholderiales; family Nitrosomonadaceae; genus Nitrosomonas. Next base: position 32,072 of record JADJES010000008.1, on the reverse strand, counting down.
TGGTAATTTGGATTTTTCGGATCAACAATTGACCAATTAACTTTGATTGCACTTCAGCCAGCGTCCAAATACAGCCTTGTGGTTGGAGTAATCCGATGAAAAACAAACTGGGGTGAGCGGGATGAAAGATGCGCAAGTAAAGTGACACCTGTTCAGCATCCTTCCAGTTAATAAAATCCGGATCAAAAAAAGGAAAACTGATCTTGTAGCCCGTCGCAGCGATGATGACATCGTATTGTGACGATGAGCCGTCAGTAAAATGGACTGTTTGATCAGAGACGCTTTGAATGTCTGGGCGCGGGTGTATCTTGCCATGCCGTATCTTGTCGAATATTTCCGAGTTGATCGTTGGATGCGCTTGTAGGTGGAAAATCAGGCTCGGGCAATTGGTAATCACGATAACGTCCAATCTGGATTCGCAAGGAAATTCTTTGTAACCAGTCTTGTATTTTTTGCGGTAGCCATTGCAAAGAAGCCGCAAAGCTATCGGTTGGTTTCCCCATAACAAACTTGGGGAATAATATACTGCGGTGTGCGCAGACTAATATCGACCTGGGCGGCGTCGCGACTTGCTTCGACAGCACAATCACAGCCTGAGTTTCCGGCGCCCACCACAAGTATCCGCTTGTTTTCTAATCCTTGATTAGTTTTAAACGCATGGGCATGCAAGTATTCCCCGGTAAAGTGCTTTTCCATTCGGGTGACCGGAACTGCATGATGCCCATTGGCAACGAGCAGGTAATCACATTCTGATTGCGTGCCATCACTTAAAGACAAACGCCAGCGCTCCTTTTCAATTTTTTGCGTGCAGTACCGGGATATTCAAGCGAATATATTTTTCCAATTGAAAATGCCGGGCATACGCCTGGAAATATGCGAGTATTTGCTGATGACGGGTAATCCGGATAGTTATCCGGCATTGAAAATCACTGAACTGCGACATCCATTTGCTGGAAATCAAATGGGTCGTTTTGCCGACGCTGCTATCACCTGATACCGCTGTATAAACCAGTACCGCCGATTTGATTGTTCTTCTCATAATAAACAATTTCTGCCAATCCTGCTTCCGATAAATTCTTGATCGCAGTGAGACCCACCGCCAGCACCGATTATGGCAACGCGCATTTTTAAGTTCAAACCCAATAAGAGCTTTATCGAGAAAAGAGTAATTCTATACTACTCGAGCTATTCAACCCTAAAGGGGAATCGATTATTTTTCTGCGGTCTGTAAATAGAGGAGTATCAATTTGTAGGATGCGCTACTGAAATGGCATCCGAATGCCGAAGTAGCCGTACTGCCAACGCACTAATACCTCTTTCTCTCTTAATTTTATGGGTTGCGTGGATTACCGACGCATTAATGCAGACCATGTTCCAAAACTCACAACTATCGCATTCCTAACTAGTGTCAGCCCGAAACCCCATTTTTTTTTGCCAGCAAGCTACCGGTAAATTCACCATTCCTGAAAAATGCAATGAGGATATGCATTCAAAAGCTTCCGATTCATTTTTTGGAGAGCTAAGTACAAAAAACTCGATTTTTACCCAGCACAGCCGCTGATTGCTCGCAATCAGGTACTTTGGGCGCTAGATGAAAATTTATTTTAGGCTGTTCGCTGGTATCTTAAACTTTTCTCTTTCGCTTTGCGCGCACGTTCCATCTTGCTGCCACAGGATGTCACCCATTCGGCGGATGTTCAGGGTGACAATGGCCAGTGCAACATAACGTTTAAAACCATCGATGCCATGGTCTGGGCATTTGTCTAAACCATGTATCTCTAGTGCGTTGATTGCTGACTCTACCGCCGAGTGTGCATGACGGGCTTTAACAAATTCTTCGGTTCGTTCTACCGCTTGACGTTCTTTGGCAGTTTGCCTTTTTCTGGGGGGCGACCTGGTCGAGAGATGCTGATCAGTTCAGCTTGGTTGGCGGGTGAATGAAAGCCTTTGTCAAACCAGGCGTTGAGTTTGGGAAAGCGTTTTTAGCTTCTGCGATCATGGATACTGCAATCTGATCATCGGTTTGTTTTTCCATCACGTGATGATGCAAGATGAATTGATGCTGGTCTTCCAGGATGCATGCTTTGACACCCAGCTCAACCGGTACGCCTGCCTTACCTTTGCTTATCCATTCGGTGCGGCTCAAATAGGAGAATATTTTCTTCGTGGAATCACTTCACCTTTAATGACACGACGCTCAATTTGATCGATTTGGCGTTCGGCGTGTTTGATGTAGCCTTCAATTTCAATCTTTTGCAGCAGCTCAGTAGACGCAATCGCGGCCAGTTTGGTTAGGTGGTCTGAATTTGTCTAAGTGACTTCTGGCTTGGTCAATATGGGCCTGGTGCGCTTGCGTAACTTGTGCGTCGATTTTGTCTTGTCGTGCTTAGCGACGCTGCGCTTTTGTTCTGTGCACTACGCATCAGTCGTTTTGAGTGGCGCAGGTTGTAGCTATATGCCGCCAGTCGCTTAATTGTTGCCTTTCACACCAGTGCGCCGTCAGCGTAATCGCTTGGTGCAGGGCATCCCACAATAAGTTGATGTCCGTTGAAAATGCACATCGGTTTCAACAACAAAGGAGTCGCACCGCCCACGCAGGACCTCTTCGTCTTTTTAGGAGGGCATGCCCTCCCGCAACTATGATTTGGTTTATTTTGTCCAGCAGTTCTGGTGTGAGCAGGTTGACGTTCCTCCACCAAGGTTTGATACACATATTTCTTGTCTTCATCATACAGATGATGTCCCAACATTTCGCGTAAGGTTTTATGCTGGTTAACCAGTTCGTGAAGACGACCATAATCAGCATTTAAGTCCAGCCGCAATACGCCACAAACCAATATGTCCACAGGGTCATGCCAGGACGGCCTGTGCTCTTATCTACCTTGGAGCAATTTCACTTTCCAGTAATGCAAAAAGCTCTGGCGCAATTCCTCGTTCATGTACAGGTGCTGTAACCCGCGCAGTATCTTCGGTATGTCATCGCGGGATCCCAAAACGAATTTGATTTGCTGATACATTAATTTCACCCAATTCCATCTGTATTTTGGACTACGCGCATTTGTGCTCCACTCGAACGAAGTTTGTTTTGACAACGATATTTTCGCCGATTTCAATCGAAGTTTGAGGTTATTTTGCTTTAAAATGCACCAGAACTACCTAATAACAGCAGTTTGGCACAATATTTCAGAATTCTTTATCACCATAACTACGGGCAACCTGTTGTTTCTTATTCGGATAGAGGGTTTCCGGGCTGGCACTATTTAGGCATCCAACAAGATGGTAGGTCGTAATGAGACCTGATGCACAATTCAATTACTTCTTCACGTTTGACATACAGCGAATCCAGATAGGTTTTATTAATGGCATCTTTTAATAAGCTGGAGTTTCACGCTTTTTTTATGAGCCGATGATTCAATTGTCTGGAATTTTGGATTATCGGATTTTTCTTGAGGTGACAAAATAGTAGCTCGATATCGACCCTGTTGACGTAGGGAAAAAATCGAAATATATCCTTTAAATACAGTAAGATATGATTTGCGGCGACGCACGGTTTTTTGCTATAATTTCATCTGTTAAGTAACGAAACCAATAATAAAAAGGCATCGCCGCATGTTCATTCTACGCAATATCCTCTTCCCCCTCCAGCAGGAATTTAATCACCGTTGCAAAGGCGATGAACGAGGTGTCTGGTTTGGTTTATACACGCTCCTGGCTGCTATCACTCATTCCACTTCTTCACGCAGCGCCAACCTGTTGCGATGCTTGCAGGTATTGTTCGGGCTGTCGCTTAGTAGCGCCGATTTTACATCTTCATGGCCTCATCAAACTTGCCCCTTGGTCACGCCTCTGGACGACGCTGTGGTCTCTGATACCCAGCCCGACGACAAAAGGACGGCTATTGCTGGCCTTGGATGACACCATCAATCCCAAGACTGGCAAAAAGATTTTCGGCTGCGCGTCTTTCTTTGATCATGCTGCCAAGACCAATCAATCGAAATACCCCTGGTCACAAAATGTTGTGTCCATCGGTTTATTAAAAATTGTCAAGGCCGCTGGGCTTGCTTACCGCTGGCGTTTCGTTTCTATCACATGGAAAAACGATAGCGACCAAGAAGGTTAGGGTTGAGGGCAAGATACCATCGTTTCAAACCAAATTTGAGCAGGCCATCGAAATGCTGCTGAAATTTCTGCCGCTTTTCCTGGCACCCCATTGCTGATCGTTACCGATAGCTGGTTTGGAAACGACGGCTTGCTTGAACCGATGCGCAAAACCGTTGGACAGCACTGTCATATGCTTTCCAGATTGCGCGTCAATACCACTTTGTTTGCGTTACCACCCGAACACCAAAACATCAGCTGGGCCGATCCAGAAAGTATGGCGACAAGATGGGCAATGCCACAACGCTGGCCAATAAATTCCATGAACGCGCTACCACTTATTCGGTTAACCTCTACAGCAAACAACGCGATGTTCTGGCCTTTGACAACATCATGATGTTGAAAACACTCAAATGTGCCGTGCGCGTTGTTTGGATCTATCGAAGATCACAATGGGTCGCACTCTTACCACCGATCTCGATCTCACCGTCGAGCAGATTATCGAATACTACGGCGCACGCTGGAAAATCGAAGCCGCTTTCAAAGAGATCAAGCAGGAAATCGGTAGCTCAAAAGCCAAACTCGAAACTACCATGCCGTTACCAATCATCTCAACTTCTGCATGATGGCCGCCACCGTAACCTGGATTTATGCCGATCACCTTGATAAAACACCGCAGCGTTGTTACGCTGAGAACAATCGAAGTCACTTTGCCTTTTCCGATGTCAGAAAACTGATTACTCAGGCTGCGCTCAATAAGGATTTTGTTAGCTTTTGCCTAAACCAGATAAACCCATTTCAAAATTCTTTTATCGATGCATTATTGCGTATGGTTGCTTAAGGAAAAATGTAAAGTTTAGTGCAAAACGGTGAAACTTCAGTTAATAAGCAGTTCAGGGTTTTTAGATAATGAGGTGTATCTACTATCAGAGAGATAACAGAATCATCAATAAAAATTGATCGCTTGCGCGTTCGTGCAGAAATATTTTTGTTACATATGGCAAGCATTAGCCGAATAATGTGTTCTCTAAGCTTGGGTGAAATCGCGTTGGTATCGGTTTTGTCTGGATCGGCATCAGCCCAATTATGAGCTAATTACCAGACTGTTTGATAATCTGGATTATCATCAAGAAACATAGCAGGTCGTTTGTGGTGGTAATTGAATACATTCAATTGACGGCTAATGGCTTGCCGTTCTTGAGAACGGTTTTTATTGTTATGCTGATTTGCCGCTCTTGACAGACTGCCACCACACAAAGTGCGATTCGGTAAGAAGAATCGAGATTTCGTATCTAGTTCTGCATATCAATTTTACAAATGTGAATTTTATGTATATAAATTGTGAATTTTTTGTGAAGTATGCTATCTTAATTATTGTAAAGTCATTTTAAACAGCTTCGATAAACCTCCAAGTAGGAGATTCACATGAAAATAAATAAAAATATTTTTTACACAGCTGTAAAATTCATTTTCATTTTATTCGGGATTGTGCCCATGATCGGGCTTATGTTATTTGGTGATTTGCCTTCGTTTTCAGTACTACAATCCAAAGTAAACTGGGTAGAGGCTGATCTCTTTTTAGAGAGCGGTATTTTTTCTGAGCTATCTTGTAATTGGCAGTACGTTTAAAAATAAAACACGCTTACCGATGCAGAAAATTTATGCCTAAATTTGCTTAGGTTCAAAGGAAGCCCATTGTCGTTATACATTGGGCTTTTTCTATTCAGAATTCTGTTAGTCAATAGCAGCACGTAGCTTCTCAAGTAGTTTGTTTTTGGTGCATCATGCATTTGTTTCATCTAATGCAGCGTTACTTCCCCACAACACTTTTTGTATTTTTTTCCAGAACCACAAGGGCAGGGGGCGTTACGTCCTGTTTTTGCTTGTTCGCGACGCAGTGTGCCTGTTTGTTTTGCTAATTGTGATGCCATTTTTCGCTGAGGCTCAAAATAACGATAAATGTGCATCACACCAGCTGATAGATTTATCAATAATTTCTCACGCAATTCTTCACTAACTGGTTCTTTGTATGGCCGCATGCTTGGATCAGGGTCATGTTCGTAAAAAAGCGCAAAGATAGCTACCAATGAACCGCCTTCTTCTTCGTTATCCATCAAATCCAACCAGTCAGCGCGATGAAATTCTGTGCCGCGCATAAATCCTTTTGCCCAATCATTGCCGGAAAAAGACTCACCCGATTCATCACTGAAAATGATAGGCAAAAAAACTTTCTCGTTTTTTAATCTGTGCAGAACATCATTCCAATGGCGCAATAACAGTTTCACGAATATTTCGGTTTGTTGGTCACCTTCAAAGGCTTCATGATCAGGCATTTCTCCGCCGCCCCAGATTTCTGGTAAATAGGTACTTGGCGGCATTATTTCTGGGGAACAGTGCAAGGCTGTAAAGAAACCATCCAACATTTCCAGATTCATTGCCAGTTCATGATTAAAGCGATCCAAGAATAAACTAAGCTGATCATAGTCAGCTTCAGACATTGTATCTGGGTGGTTTTTTTTCACGCTAACCTTCTTCACGAATAGCAATACGTACCCGCTCAAGCATTTTGTTGGTCACGTGAGAACGGCGTTCGAGCTGGCTAACATAGGCTTGACTGACACCAAGCCGCTGTGCAAGCTGTTCTTGAGTAATACCTGCTTTGATACGTGCCAAGGCCACAGGATTATCGACATAATCTTCAAGAATAAACGGCTCATAAGCTTGCTCAGCGCTTTGGCTCGTCTCACAAGCAGCCAATTCTTTTTCGATTTGATCTTTCAGGGCACGATAAATCGCCACAGGTAACAAGACATATTCATCTTTTCCATGAATGGATTTTATTTTTTGTAATGTCATTTGTAAGCATCTCCACGCGGTTTGATTTTTTCAACAGCAATAATCTTAACGACATCATGCCGTTCATAAATAATACGCCAGTCACCAACTCTTAATCGAAAGTACGGTTCACCTTCCAGTTTCTTAATGTCCAACGAACTGTCATCAGGGTTACGACCAAGTTGTTCCAGTTTCTCGGCAATCCTGAATCGCTCTGATCTGGGCAAACCTTGTAGTTTTTTCTTGGCCTGAGACCGTATCAATAAGCTGTATGGTTCGCGCATATTATAAGTTATAAAATATTATATTCAAGAGTTCTGATGAACAGGAAATTTCAGTACTTTCTTTTTTTCATTGATTTCAAAGTGTCGTAATAATTGCGCTGATATTTGTTCCATCGGTTTTCTCAAGCGCTCCACATCATTAACAATATAACCCGCCGTCACATCATTGGTCATTTTATGATTCACTAGTCGTTTGAGTGCATAAGCGGATATATCGATACTCTCGGCCACCGTGATAAAAGTCCGGCGCAGATCATGAAGCGTGAACGATACACCGGATAATTCGGTGACTTTCTGCACCTGCCGACGGGGTTCAATTAGATATCCTGCTTTACCATCCCCAGCAAAAACATATTCCGAATCTGTTGCGGCCTTTCTACTTCTCAGCAGATCGGAAATAAAATCAGTTAACGGTAGTGTCAACGGTTCTCGATTCTTGGTATCAGTCAATGTGAAAGACCGATCATTCAAATCAATGTCTGACCATTTCAGGGTTGCCGCTTCCTGACGTCGTAATCCAGTGAACAGCAGAAATAAAAGATAATCAGCCACCAGTGCGGACTGGTTAGTAGTCGTATCTTGTTTTAGAGATAGAATGGCTTGATACCAAGGGGCAAGCTGGTGAGGTTTGATAACTGTTTGACGACGATCTACCCGATACCATGCGCGAGTTTGGGTGAGACGCATCACGGGATTTTCTCGTAAGATGGCATGACCGCTGCCATCTTCATATTGTGCAATGGCGAAATTGAATAAAGCACGTAAGAAACGCATGGATAGATTGGCATAGGCTTCGCCACGTTCAGCACCGGTCTTACTATGGCGTTTGGCGATCATGTCTTTACCAATTTCCAGCATTGCTTTGTTTTGCCAATCAGCAAACACAACTTGCATTACACGCTGATAATCATAAAGAGTTCAGGGTTTAAGATTCTTTCTGACCTTGATGAAATCCTCAAAGGCCTCTTGTAGTGTCGTGCCTTTCAGAGCTTCTTGTTTTTTCTCAGCAGGTGGGTTACGCCCTACAGCAATATGCCCCAGCAATTTATGCGCTTCTTTTCTGGCTTGCTCGACTGTTAACTCAGGATAACGGCCAAGGAACTTTGCCATCAATCCTCTTTTCGAGGATAAATGATTTGGTGCCGGTTGAAGTGACACGGACGGCGAAGCCTTTTAGTTCAGAATCACGCACAAAAGCTTGACCAGATTCTGGTGTAGACAATCTGTCTACATAGGACTTAGTGATTTTGTGCGGAAGCGCTTGGATTGTAATAGCGGTCATCGTTTTAATCTCTTTCCATGTAGACACTATGTGGACAGTAGGCGTAAAACTATGGGTAAGAGTTTAAAACAACATAATATATAAAATCAATACAAAACAATGAGATTAAAGATTATTCAAAAATATTAAAACAATGTAAAACAGTACATTTTAGAATTCGTAATCAGTAGGTCCGCAGTTCGATTCTGCGCAACAGCACCAGTTGATAAGTATGTTTAAGCAAGAGCAAGAGCAAGTTCAGATACAAACCTCATTGCCACAATAATGGTTTGACGACATACAACCCCCTTCATTAATATCCAACAGACTCTCATAGAAACGCTGGGTATGTTTTTTCTGCTCTCTAAGCGCGCAGCACAGGGTTTCGTGTAGGCCGTATCAATAAGAACCAAATTTATACTTCCCCACATACGCTGAACATAACCCACCAATACTCACTGTCCATTACATATACTAAGAGGCCATGCACACTCAAACCCTCATGATTCAAGGCACCACTTCAGATGCTGGGAAAAGTATGCTGGTGACCGCGTTATGCCGCTGGCTAGCACGTCAGAATGTGAGTGTTGCACCGTTTAAACCGCAAAATATGGCGTTGAATAGCGTCGTTACGTGCGACGGCGGAGAAATCGGCCGTGCTCAGGCAGTCCAAGCACTGGCTGCCGGATTGGCACCTCATACCGACATGAATCCGATATTACTCAAACCCAACACGGATAAAAATGCGCAAATTATCATTCACGGTCATGCCATCGCCAACATGGACGCTTGCGAATTTCATGATTACAAATCAATCGCATTGAAGGCAGTACTCGAATCGCATTCGCGGCTCATCGCAAAATACGACAAGATTATTGTTGAAGGGGCCGGTTCTCCGGCAGAAATTAATTTGCGCACCAACGATATTGCGAATATGGGTTTTGCGGAAGCGGTCGATTGTCCAGTGATTCTCATTGCCGATATTGATCGCGGTGGTGTTTTTGCCCACTTAGCGGGCACACTGGCTCTATTGAGCGAAACTGAACAGGCGCGCATCCAAGGTTTCATTATCAATCGCTTTCGTGGGGATATCGCATTACTTCAACCGGGACTAGACTGGTTGGAACAATATACCGGAAAGCCGGTATTGGGTGTTTTACCTTACCTACAGGGCTTACATCTGGAAGCGGAAGATGCTTTACCACATACAACTGACTTTATTGTCCCTAGGGGGCAGGATTATCTTCGAGTTATTGTCCCAGCTTTACCACGCATCAGTAATCACACTGATTTTGACCCACTGCGCTTGCATCCACAGGTCAATCTACAATATATTGGTCCCGGAGAAACCATCCCACCTGCCGATTTGATCATTTTGCCAGGTTCCAAAAGCGTATGTGCTGATTTAGGTTGGCTACGCGAACAAGGTTGGGAATTGGCGATCCACCGGCATTTACGCTATAGTGGAAAACTGATAGGCATTTGTGGTGGTTTCCAAATGCTGGGAAAGCTTATACATGATCCAGACGGCCTAGAAGGTATTGCTGGTAACACGCAAGGGTTTGCTTTCTTCGATATGGAAACAACTCTGAAACCAGAAAAATTACTGCGTAACACGCAGGGAACTTTGACCTTAAATAATACAACCGTAACAGGATATGAGATCCATGCAGGTATCGCCACCTATTATACGCACTATCAGCCCTCCGTTCGTCTAACGCACGGTGATAATGGCGCAATCAGCGGCGACGGACTGATACTGGGCACTTATTTGCATGGCATTTTTGAATCTCCCCTGGCTTGCAGCGAATTACTAACCTGGGCCGGATTAGGTGAATTAAAAGATACGCTCGATTACCATGCGATACGTGAAGCTCAAATTGATCGTTTAGCGGATTGCATTGATCAATATTTGGATACTGCGCATTTGTATCGGTTACTCAACTTGCGCGCGAATACTCTATGAGCGCTACAAGAACGTTGATTCTTGGCGGTGTTCGTTCAGGGAAAAGCCGATTGGCAGAAAGATTAGCCACAGAAAGCTTGCTCCCGGTTACCTATATCGCCACAGCCACTATCGAAGACGATGAAATGCGCGAGCGAATTGCTGCGCATCGAGTACGGCGTCCTGATCATTGGCGGGTTATTGAAGAGCCTTTGCAGCTAGCTTCCGTTCTGGTCCAGCAAGCAGATAATGACCATTGCCTACTAGTCGATTGCCTGACACTCTGGTTGACCAACTTGTTGGTCCATCCGGACACATCAAAATTTGATACTGAGCGCACAGCATTCCTTAAGGCACTCCCTTATTTAACAGGAAAACTCATTCTCGTCAGCAACGAAACAAACATGGGGGTCACGCCAATGGGCGAACTGAGCCGGCGCTATTGTGATGAAGCCGGTAAACTACATCAGGAAATCGCGCACCACTGCGAACAAGTGGTTTTAACTGTTGCCGGGTTACCCTTGATGCTCAAAGGAGAACATGTGTGACCGAAAAAATTACACCTAGCTGGCTGAATGAACCATTAGCTATTCCAAATCAGGAAATGTCTCGGTTAGCTCAAACTCGCCAAGCACAACTGACAAAACCGCCCGGCTCTCTCGGTCAACTCGAGGAAATTGCTATTAAACTCGCTGCATTGCAGAATACTTCGCAACCTTGCGTTGAACAAGTGCACATTGCCATTTTCGCCGGAGATCATGGTGTTGCTATGGAAGGCGTCTCAGCATTTCCGCAATCGGTCACCAGCGAAATGATACGAAACTTCGCGCGTGGTGGCGGCGCTATCAATGTTCTCGCACGTGCTCTGGGTGCTTCGTTGGAAATCATTAATCTGGGAACAGTGCACGATACTCAGTCGTTGACAGACATTCAGCACTATCATCTTGGACCAGGTACCGCAAATTTTACCCATATACCTGCGATGACTTGGGATCAACTGAACCGGGCATTGAATGTCGGCTTTGAGGTGATTGAGCGCGCACAACAAAATAATAAGCAATTGTTTATCGGGGGAGAAATGGGGATAGGCAATACCACAAGCGCCTCTGCTCTAGCTTGCGTCTTACTGAATGAGCGGCCTACGCTGCTGACTGGTTCCGGTACCGGTCTTGATAGTGATGGCATCGCCCGTAAAATCAATGTCATATCAGAAGCATTGTCTTTGCATAGCCCACTCGTTGACTCTCCTTTGGATGCGCTTCGACGTATCGGGGGATTTGAGATTGCTGCTTTGACCGGCGCGTATATTCGTGGCGCGCAATCAGGATTCCCGATACTAATTGATGGTTTTATCAGTACCGTTGCTGCATTAACTGCCGAGCATATTTTCCCGGGGTGTAAGAACTGGTTCTTTTATTCCCACCAGTCTGCAGAATCAGGGCATGCTAGGATTCTCAACGCACTCGATGCAAAGCCGTTGATTGCCCTGAATATGCGATTGGGTGAAGGTAGCGGTGCTGCAATCGCGTGCAATCTTTTAAACATGGCTTGTAAGTTACACAATGAAATGGCCACTTTTTCAGAAGCACAGGTTTCTCAGAAAAACTTATCCTCTAAGCCGTGACAACCTATATTGATCTTCTCAGACATGGTGAAACTGAGAACAATAATCGCTATTGCGGCAGCACGGACTATCCGTTAACTCAACTTGGCTGGGCACAAATGTGGAATGCCATTGAAAAGGCCCCGATTCAGTGGCAACAGATCATCACTTCTCCTTCAGTAAGATGCGCACACTTTGCGCACGCTTTGGAACAAAGATATTCGATACCCGCAGCAAAAGATAGTCGTATACAGGAAATTCATTTTGGCGAGTGGGAAGATCGATCTGCGATCGAATTGATGCAAACCAATGCTGAAGCTTTGTCCCGTTTTTGGCAAAATCCTCTGAGCTATCCACCGCCTAATGGCGAATATTTACTCGATTTTGAAGCGCGCGTATTGTCGGCTTGGTATGATATTCAGCAGCAATTCATTGGTAAAAGAATTTTACTCATTACGCATAGTGGCGTGATTCGCGTCATTATTTGTCATATTCAACAGCATCCTGTTGAACGTTTATTGGAATTTGAGGTTAATCATGCCGACATCAAACATGTCTCTATAGAACAAACCAAACCTCATCAAGCAACGCTTATTTTCGATCCTAACGCATGATCAAACCATTTCTCATTGCCGTGCAATTCTTGACTCGACTACCCGTAAGGCTGACGACACAACCAAGCGAGAAAGACCTTGGCTATTCATTACTGTTCTATCCACTTATTGGCTTGATCATCGGGTTCTTACTCATTGGATTGGGTTGGCTATTGAGTAGTACACCGCCACTAGTAACTGCTGCGTTACTAGTCACTTTCTGGATATTGCTAACTGGGGGATTACATCTGGACGGATTAGCAGATAGTACAGATGCCTGGATTGGCGGCATGGGTGATCGAATAAAAACATTGGAGATAATGAAGGATCCAAATTGCGGCCCGGCTGGCATAGTGGCAATCGTACTAATCATATTGCTTAAGTTTGCAGCGCTTTATACCTTGGTCATCGAAAATGAGTGGATCGCTTTATTGTTAGCCATTATCCTCGCCAGAACACTTTTGTTACTATTGTTTCTAACCACTCCATACGTCAGAAATAATGGGTTAGGCTCATCATTGGCAGCTAATCAGCCGAGCAGATGGAGTATTTCTATTCTCTCTGCCGTATTTTTGTCCATGCTCCTACTAACTGACCTCCGCTACTTATTGCTAGCACTGACTTCGGTCATTACTTTTTTGTTTCTGCGCCATCTTATGTTTCAACGAATCGGCGGCACAACCGGTGATACGGCGGGTGCCGTAGTGGAGATTACAGAAACAACTGTATTATTGATCTCAGTGATAACCTTAAACACAAACATTTACAGTATTATCGAATTGCAGTGAATCTGTAATAATTTTAAAAATTACTGAGACCGAAAACTTTTTCACGATTTTTTCTCCTGTATGACTCAAGGTTAAGTACTGCAGTTAATAACATATATTCAATCAATACCTTGTTGCCACAATTTTCCGCTAAATCTGGAAAACCGATCAATGCTAGCTGCTAGAATTATGAAAAATCTATTAAAACAAAGTCTTATAGAAAAATAAGTTTTCTGTAAGTTAAAACCAACGTGCAATTCCAGAAATCACTCATATCATTCTTATTACATCTTATTTTCTATACTAAAATAAGAAACTTATTCAATGACATGTCCGTCAGTAGACATTACACGGCAGTGGACTGCGTAGTGGTCTGGCTCTAATTGAGGTAAATTTAATAGATTTGGGTTATCAGCAATAGCTCCCAGACTGTTTTCAGTTATTGAATCCTTTTTTGAGTCAATACTGCAACGGATGAAAATAATCCCTCTACCTCTTTCATTAAACCAGAGCTGAATTTATTTTTTGGTAAAAAGAGAGCAGCTCTTCGGGGTAGATCGGATTTAACCAAATCAGCCTGTGCCATCACAGAATTTATTTGAAAATAGTGCTAATATTGCTAACAATATAACAGAAGCGGCCACCTTTCCACTCCAAACTTCAATGACCGCTATCCTGCATTAGTTTCCCCACAATTCTTCAACTTTGTTATATCCTGCATTTTTGTATAGTTAAGAATCAATAACTCGATCATTCTTTATAAAAATCACAGATTCACCACATTTTAAGCTGCAGCTTGATTATCTGATTTGCGTTTGCTTCGCATATAGAAGAAAACGCCAATTGCAAGCACCAGTACAATAGGCGCAATTATTGCCGATTTAGGTGTTGGACGACCTTCTCCTACTGAAAACGGAAAGCGTGACACATAATCTTGCGCACCACCTGTTACTGTCACCAATCCGACAAATTTACCTTTTTCCGGGAAAGTATGGTCTATAGTAATTGATGCTGTTGGATATACCTTCGGTGGTAAATGAAATACTGTTATCGCGTCCAGATTTTCTTCTGATCCTGTGTCACGAATAATTCGAACTTCCGTTTTTAGCGGGCGCAATTCTTCTTGAATATAGTCCAGTGCTATCACCGTTTTCCCAACTTCCGGTATGTCTTCACAGAATTCTTCTTCTTGTGATAGTGGTTGATAGCCCGTAAAGTGCATCCTGTAAGGTCCTACTGTCAATACACACATATCTTCCGCCAAAGCCAGGCCACCATGTGCTTGTACCTGCGCTGTTAGCAGCATGCTTGCTGCAAATAATCCTACTAATATTGCTTGCTTTATATCTATTAATCTTTCTGACATTGTTTATCTTCCCTGTCGATAAATGGTTAGTTTATGATGACCCTTTTATTAATTGTCATCGTGTTCTCAGTCTTTTCTGTGCACGACGCGAGGCTAGCCAGTCTCTAAAACGCCTTGATCTGATGAGCTTATACCCGAGTATTGTTGTCAGCAATAAGCCGACTACTGGCCCTATGCTTGCTCTAAATACATCTGCGTAATTAATCATTTCCACTCGCATATGATACTCATAGTGCAGTGGCGGCACTCCTTCTGCTGTGACCTGCACGAGATATTTCCCTTGGTCCAGCGCACTGCTCATGCTGATGACACCATCTTGATACAACGCAGGGCGTGTGTTGGTGATGGTTTCTCCTTCACTCGCATTGCTGCCTTTGATTACCTTCACGCCAATTGGCATATCACGCAAGGCAGGATCTACTAAATCTATAACGAGTACAGTGCTGCCAGCTTTGGGTATGTCTGTGCAATAATGACCACTCTCATTTACCTGTGGCTGGTAGGTGCTGAGGTGAATCATGTTCTCGCCGATCCGGCGCATACAGCTGTCGTCTTCCATGGCTACTTTGCCATGCGCGCTAGCTGTGCTTGTGTAAAGTGCCATAACAAGTATAAAGACTGCAATCCCTGCTTGTGTTATTTGTCTGGTCACGACAAATCCTCCTCTTGGGTAAGCGCCTCTAATTTTTCCTGTTCTTCTATTGTCCGCATTCTCTTTGTAGTACCCTGAATTTTACTTTGTTTCCTACTAATAAAAAACCGGTACACCGGCTGTCTTTCGACAGTGGTGTACCGGTGTTGATGCTTTACTTAACTTATAGTTTGGTAAAGACTGGGATAACTGCGCCAGCAATACTATTGATATAGCGATTGCCTTCTTGGTCCCAAGTCATCAGTAAGCCACCAAAGCGGCTTTCTGGGTCACCCAACAGTGCCATCAAACGTTGTACTTCCCACAACGCATCTTTGGCTTCCATATTAACTTCACGGGTTTCGCCAGGCTGAATTCCTTTGTCGTCATCCATGGTCAAACCAGTGGCTACCAGTTCTCTTGGATAATCCGGATCCAGGTGTTGCTGTCCCAATTTGTTAACAAAACGCACACCTGCCGACAATACACGGCTACGTGGCAAGAACATCGGTTTCGCTACAAAATAGCCAATCCAAATGCAACCCAAACTTAACCATAATACGTGCCAGAATATACCATTGCTGAAGTTGAAGGTCTCCAGATCAATGGTTTTACCTGTCAGTGTGGTGATTGGATTGGTAAAGTCATCCCAACTTCCTGAGATGTTCATCCAAGAGGCTGGACCTGCAATAGGACCTGCATCCTTTATGTTCACCATCGCGTGCATGTGATGACGTCCTGGAATCCTTGCTTTCAGTTTCACCTCAAATTCATAGTCACGTCCAATTTCCAGCGGGCCTGATATGAAGGTCGGTTCGCCATTCAGCTTGGTGCTTAAACGTACAAACACCGGGCTAGGACTTCCTACGTTAAAAATGCACGGGTTGGCTTACCTACTGCACGTGGCCAATCTTCTGCTAAGTGAAACTTTCCTGTCATGGTAGCAATGTCATTGACTTTGGTAACTTTTGGTTGCCATCTCAAGTCGTACCATTGAATACTACGCATACGTAAGAACGGTTCTTGTGAACGTTCACCGTGTGCCGCTGCCGGTGCTACGTCTACTACCAGCGTCACCGCCAGTGATGCCGCTCCAATCGCAGCTCCATACAGGCCTAATACGCCCAGCTTTAAAATGCTTTTTATATTCATTATTTGATCCCCTGTGCAAAGCCTTTTTCACCAAAAGCTGTTACGTCGTTCTTCATAGAGATACGTCCTCTTTCACCTTTAACATAGTAGAAAGCGGTGCAATACAGTTTGCCAAAGTACCACCATACACAGAACATCAGCATGGATACAAACGCTCCGAAGAAGGCCGCAATCACCGTGGTGTGTCCACCGAACGTACGCAGTGAGCCTTGTTCAATTAAACGTACATATTCCGGTGTACCGGTACGTACATACAGGAACCCTGTGTAATCAGCTACTGACAGTAATACACCTTCTACTACCACTGGTAAGTGGGTTGGGCCAAATATCGGCCAGTTGCCTGGATAGAAAAACAATCCCCAGAATCCACCGCCTAACAATGCTGTAATCAGCCAATTACCCGTCAACAGCAAAATTGTATCTAACATCAGCGCACCAGGAATCATGGTTGATGGCAATACAAAGTTGATTGGGTAATGTGACCACCAGTAGAAGCCCCAGTAACGGGTCAGCCATTCACCTACTAACAGGCATACGATACAGAGTGTCGCGCCAAATGGCAGGCGATAGTTTACCCACAGGTAATACATCAGTGCTGCACAGTACATGATACCTACAATCGGTGTTACAACAGGCCACCATTGACGGTCTTTCCAGTCAAGCCAAAATCCCAGTCCCCTGCCAGTAGCATAAAATGCATGTGAAAGGTACCAACCAGAAGAATACAGAGAATTGGAAAATACACTGCATCTATATATCTGGACATCCTGACTGCTTCTGGCGGCATCTTTGCCGCTGCTATAATTTCGTCTGTTCTACTCACTAGACCCTCCCTTCTTTCGTGTGATATTAAATATGAAAACTTGACGATTCCTCTAATACTGCTTTGCTGCTAGTTACCGTCGCACTACAATTCGTTTCCATAACTGCAAGTAACTTAAATCTCTTTACCATTCCCGCCCCATCGAGACAGGAGTGGTAATCTCGCCTAGATTAAGGAACTATCCGGTTGTTCAGAATCTCTTTGCTTTGGTTATTCCAGATGACGTCGGTCAGGTTGGAGTAACGGGTGATAATTTGCGCTGCAATACCACCTGAGAACAAGCCTGCCCAGCCCAGAATCACAAAGCCCCAGTGCAATGGCGCACTGAACAGTTCTTCCATGAACCAGAATGCATGACCCCATTCGTTCAGTCCTACGTTTGGCAGAATCATCAGCGGGCCTGCAATCGCCATAACCAGCGGGAATGATGTGCCGCGGCTATACAGTGGCAGACGGGTCATCGCGTACAGGTATGAGGCTATGCCACATACAATGTACATCGGGAATGAGCCATAAAACACCACAACGTGACTTGGCGTGAAGCTGGTGTCACGTATAATCACTTGGTGCCACGATGCATCTTGTTCGGTGAAGAAGCTTCCGCCCCAGTAAACACCAAATAAATATACACCCAGCCACATCATCCAGTAGAAATAACGTTTGATCTCTAACTTTGGATCCAGGTTGTCCAGTTGTTCTTTCGTGTCACGGGTCTTCAGTATCCAGCCCCAGGTCACTAGTGCAAACAACGGCATAATTGTCATGTGTACGCGCCACAGTCCCATCCACACTTTGTCAAATTCCGGTTCCATCGAGTCCATGCCATGTGAATATGCAAATGTCCTTTGATACCAGATCCAAAATATCGCTACCAATAACATGGTGAGCATTCCTATCTTGTAGTACTTTGAGTCGTACCACAGCGACATGTCATAGTTAGCGCTCGAACTCGCGCTCGTTGTGCCATAAGTTGTTGCCATGTTTCTATCTCCTAACTGTTAATCAAAACTACTTCCCGTTCCTACTACTTCTTATCACTTTTAATGCTAATTATACTGCTCTAACAAGCCGTTGAATAACCATCGGCGTTACCGCTATTGTGTTAAAAACAAGCTAAAAAGCTCATTTATCATGCATAAATGCCCTTTTCCGCCTATTCCTTCCTCCTAGCGACTGTCTCCTATGCGTCTATCAACAGCCTGATAAATTTCGGCAGCTAAATTACCCCTACTTCCTTCACTCAATTTAGCTACGCCTCTCAGGCTAGTCGACCTTGGGGTTTAAAGTCAAGTCATTTGTCATAAAATCCCCTTACCTTCCCAGTGGTCTTACACCCAGAAATCCTAAATTTTCCCTTTACTCACAATAAGTAAAGGGTTAAACACCCTCTTCTAAAATTTTGTGAAATTTTCTGCTGTGAATTGAGAATAATATTCCTAATCTTGCACAATTTTTACCACTCGCGCCAACCACCTATTAATGGAAAATAAATCCCTAATCTTATTGGACGCGAGTCCATCTGCTGCATAACTTTTGCATAATGATCGAGTTGATTCCGATAGCGCATCTGCTCCCGGTCTAAGAAGACTTGAGTATCCGAGCCTTCGTGACTACTTGTTTTATAATCTATAATCCACCGGACTCCATTGGAGTCATAGAAAGTTCTGTCTATCACCCAAGTCATTGGCACATTATCATCGATACCAGTGATCTTTAATTCATTTTGTGCAGATTGCTGCGGGCCCAGGATCCATTGCCCGCGCTTATCGTTAATTGCGTACGTCAACGCTAGCATGATACGTTCGACTGCATAACCAACCTCCTTATTATTCCCACTCATACCGTCTGCTAACAAATTCTGTTTAAACTGATCTTTCAGCATTTGTATGCGTACAGTATTCCAGCCATGCATTTCATCCTCTGCAATTTTCTGCAACCATCGATGCACCACATTACCCACATGACGCGCCAGTTCACTCGCCCAAGAAAATTCTATTTCTATTTGTATTTGTTTATTACTATATGATTCTTGCCAAGTCACTGATTTTGGAGAATCCGGTAACACCCATCCTGCCCTCAATCGATAGATACTTTGATTATCTATACTGCCAATATTTATTTTGCTATCTCTTTCAATCAACTGATCGAGCCCAGATGCGGTATTTTTTTCTAATGCACTCATATAAATTGACTGCACAATTAACCATAACCTGCTTAGCAATGCCCCGCTGACTGGTTTTTTGAGTACTGTTTTTCCATTAGGATCTGAAGTCAAACCGACATGACCCAATAAATGCAAAAAATTTTTTGCTCGTGTCGCAGCTACGTAGAGCAAACGATCGGCTTCAAGTTGCTCCTTGCCTCGATCCAGTTTTTCCATCCATAAGTAGATTGAATCAGCCCCTGCTCCTACTTCCTGAATCGGTGCAAGTAATAAATCCGAAACCGATACGCCCTTCTCATCGAAAACTTCGTTATGCGGCTGCTCGATCCATTTCAGCAACCGTTTATCGTTATTACGTGGCGCTCTCCCAAGCCCAGGTACGATCACCGTATCAAATTCAAGTCCTTTGGCTTTATGGATCGTCATGATCTGTAGGGTATCATCCGCATCCAGATCTGGTGAGGCATACAGTGTATTCAATCCCTTTTCGAAACTTGCCAAATCTTGAATGTCACCGGCTTCTTCCTGATCCTCAAGATAATCCAAATAAATCATGGCATCATCCAAGTAATTTGCCATGCAATGCCCGTTTTTTTCAACTGGATTCATGCAACCCGGACCACCTAACGCTTGCCAAATTGCTTCTACTGTCATGCGCAAGGATTGGCGTTGTCGATGATCCATACAAGGTTTCAGTATTTTCCGTACCTTGCATATGCGCGCCATCGCATCGGTTGAAATACCATACCAATGATTCTCATCGCACATCAAACCCCATACAGTCATTTCTTTGACAGTCACACCACGATCATTTTCATTCCTTGTTATACTCGCTAACGCAGCAATATCCTGGAGCAAAAGACCGCACCAGGGTGCCCTTAACAATGCAAACCAGGCAAGACGATCAGCCGGATTTATGAGTGCACGCGTAAGCGCTAGCAAATCCTGTACCACGGACTTGTGATACAACAATTCAATGTCAATAGCGCGAAACCGTAATCCGGCTTTTTTTATTTGTCCGACAATTTCGTGTAAATGACTACGGTTACGTACTAAAACTGCTATCGTTCCAGTTGGGTTATCACGCCGCGTTTGCGTGATAATCTCCACAACTTTCTCAGCCTCTGCAGCATGATTTCTTTCAAAAAAAGGATATAGCTTCACTGCATTGCCACTTAGCCGAGGATGCGTCGCAATCGAATTACTATAAGCCACCGCACCTGTCGCAATATCTTCGCGATCAGGCATGATTTGTGCAAAAGCAGTATTAATCCAATCAATAATACCTTGCTGTGAACGGAAATTGGCTCTGAGCGTGATCGACTGTAAAGCAAGATGACCAATCCCAGCACTTCGCGCTTGTAAAAAAAGTCCCACTTCCGCTTCACGAAACCGATAAATGGATTGCATGGGATCACCCACTGCAAACAGGCTACGCCCGTCCCCAGCTTCCCAGCCGGCAACAAGTTTCTCGATCAACTTAAACTGACTGATTGAAGTATCCTGAAATTCATCAATCATCAAATGCTTAATGCGATAGGTTACCGGATGGAAAACCTTCGTTGACAGAAATTCTTTTTCTCCAGTCGCCCTCTTTGGTCAGCAATAATTCAGCAATACCGCACCAGTGTTCAACATCCGCCGTCGATAATGTTTCTAGTCGATCACAGAAACTAATCTTCGATGGCTTGGTTTCAGAGGAAAGCAGATTCGCAGCAGCATAATGCAGCAGTTCCAGCAATTCATTGTGCATTGCATCTGGAAATAGCCGAAAAACATAGTGTAATGTATTACGGCGTGAATTTTGCAGTGATATTTCCAGCTCTTCCCGGGTTCTGCCATGGATATGGCGCAACCAATGATCGCGCCGCGACAACATTTCAGCGAGCAATGTTTCAATGCGCACCATATCGTTATCCAGATGTTCGAGTAATCGTTTCACATCATGAGCAATCACATGGTTTTGCTCTACCAGCTCCAATGTAGTCCGCGCTGCTTCCAGATAGAAATCGGAAGCATCCTCGATTATATCCGGCTGTGCACCGAATTTTGACAGCATCGGCATTTGCCGTGTCAATGAAGCACATAATGAATCAATCGTTTGTATCCGCAGCCGCTCCGGATTCTCGGCGATATGCCAGCCAGCCTGACGATCTCGTTGCAAAACAGCAGCCGACAGCTCACGATTCAGCTTTTCATAGGCAGTTTCCGCATCAGTAGATTTCTTCTCAACTTCGAGTGCTGCCAGAACGCGTGCACGCATTTCTGCCGCGGCTTTTCTGGTAAACGTAATCGCTACAATTTCTTCCGGCACATCAACACAGGCCAACAATCGGAGATAGCGCTGAATCAGAAGTGCAGTTTTTCCCGAACCTGCCGGTGCCTGCACGATAAATGATTGCGCAGGATCCAATGCGCGGTAGCGCTCATCTGCATCAGGAATGAGCGCGGCATCAACCATTTTCATTATCCTGTTCAATGCGCTTCTCGCCAATCCGCTCATGAATCCGGCAAAACAATTGCATATCGCAATTTTCACAGGTTGCCGGAAAATTCTTAGGATTTACTCTGGCATCGCCATTGCAAAAACCCTCCGCAAGTTCCGTCAAATGTTGCCGCCATGTCGCAATCAACTCCTCCCAGGAGTCGAATTGTTTACATGCATTTATTTGCGAGAATGCTTTCACGCCTGGCAACATATCCGGATCTCGTACAATCGCCGCAAACCCCATTTCTCCTCGCTTAACAGCAGCGAACGCAACGCCCGAAGCTTGCTGCTGTGCTTCGGTCATTACCAGATACAATGGAAGTTGCGGCTCATCCGGACGTTCTCCGAGCATAGTCTGAACGGATTGTTTCCGAGTTTTGTAATCAATCACGATGTGCTGCCCGTCCTCCAGCTCATCGACTCGATCCAGGCGTGCATTCAATACCAGGTTACCTATCTGGATGGTGCGTTTCTCTTCGGTTGCAATGACAGTAAAATGTCCCCGCTTCTTTTCTTCATTCAGCCACTCACGTATCAAGTACACAAGACGCTGTTGCTCAATCTGTGCAAACCGGCCTGAAAGCGCAATCGGTCTATATTGCTGCATCTGTAAAATTGCTTTATCGGCGGCGCTTGTCAACAACTCTTCAAGGTTAAGATCACTCGTGGTATCGAGCACATCTTTGGTTTTCAGTTGACTCCATAACTGTGCCAATACCTGATGCACCAATGCGCCGCGCTCCATCGCATTTAAACCGGTGTGGGGTACATTCAGGCTTTCTATTAACAATCGATGCTTAGCCCAGGCCCGAAATGGGCATGCGGCATAATCCTTGACCACAGCCGTACCACCCCTGAAACCTTGATTGGCAGCTCCCTGTTCCAAGGGCAGCACTTGGCTGTCTTCAACCTGCTCCAACTCACAGGATTGGATAATGAGATCGCGATGCTGCGAAACAACAGAAGAATCTCGTTTAGTTTCCGGGATCGATCTAATCAATGGACTGGGCTTTAGTTCATGTCCGTCACGATCGTCACTATGTTTGGGGTAACTTAGAATCACTTCTTTCGCGTTGGATAGCCAACCATCTGTCAATTTTCGGCAGTAAGCCAGTGATTCCAGTGTAGACCCCAGAGGCAACTTTTCCCGGCGCTGCAACTCCAGTGGCAGAAATGGATTGGGGCTGGCACGCAAAGGCCAATGTTCATCTGACAAACCCATGACCCAGAGATGATCAAACGTCATCCCTGCCGCTTCCAACACCCCGAGAATCTGAATGGGCACTTCGGGTGTTTCGGGTTGAAACAATGTATCGCTTGCCATGTGCCTTAGGCGACTGATCGCTTCAAGATAACTGACTTTTGCGCAGACATGGTCCAGTGTCGCAAGATCCGCAACTAACGCTTGCCATTTTTCTAATGTTTGGTATTCCGTGGAATCCAAACTGCGCTCTCCAGGAAAACCCGAAATCTGCAGTACTTCAGAAATAATTTTGGCAAAAACAGCATGGCCCTCTGATCTGGGGAGTTTTGTTTGACGAAATGTGACTAATGCTGACAAGCGTTGTAGCAGGATCGGACAATTTGCTTGTCCACCAGCTTGCTGCACGAGTGTTATTAATCGATCCAGAGTGATTAAAGGCTCGGCATACCGCCGTATACGTGCGTCCAGTAACGCACGCTGCATCATTTCCGTTTCTCCACCAGCAAAAAATGGAGACCGTAGCCAATGACTTACGCGGCTAAACTCCATTTCCCGGCCCAACAATTCCAGGCTTGTAAAAGCCGCATCAATCAGTGGATAAGCCGTTAGCGCCAAACCCAACGAAACATTAAATGGCGCAACTGGCCGCGTAGCACCCGGTAATGCAAATCTTATATCCGGATACATCACCGCATTAAAAATACGAATCAGTGTGCTGCGGCGACTGGACAGCGCAGGCACCACGATGCCTACACGAACTGCATGATCTGCCTCTTCTATTTTGCACCGTGCCCACACTGCGGCCTGAAAAATCTCTTCACGACTGCTCACATACTCAATGCGCCGGATACCATCCAGCGCTAATGTACGCTTAGCTGCCGGATTGGCAATTACGACCTCGCATCCAGTAGCGATCAGTTTCTTTAATAAAGTGATTTGCTGCGGCGTAAAAACATCAAAACCATAGCAAACCAAAGCAGATGGTTTTTTTATATCCAGGTATTCGTATTGTTCTGTGATCAGATCACAAATACGCGCCTGGTCTGTTTGCCGGTTAAGCGCTGTTTTTTCCTGATAGGATTTCGCCCAATCCAGAAACGCTTTACCATCTTCATTCGGATAAAAATCTTTCAGTTTTGGGATAAGCTGCCAAGCATGTGCCAGTTGCCATGCTTCCTGAACACTTTGCGCAGTCTGTGAAATCCTCAGTAATGTTTTTCCTGCTGCAGAAGATTGAATAATCGATTCCCACAGAACTTGCTCCTGTGCTGCGGACAGCAAAAGCGGCAAAGTGGATATTTGCTTGGCATACAGTGCATCGAGGTAAATACGCTCAATTAAGGCTATAAATGGCAGTACATCAGCAGAGTACCAAACTGCCAATTTTAGGCTGATTTGATCTTGATTAAATTCTTCTTTAAGCGCCAATGCAAGTCTCCGGTTTGGTGTTACAACCGTAGTACCGGCACTTATGCGCTTAAAAACCTCGCTAAAGGGGATTTGCGGGAATAGTAAAGAGTCAAACATGCGGCATCTAAATTACCGCAATTTCTTATTAGCGTTCCAAATATTTCAGTTTATCCGCAACGCTTGCCCAATCATCCGCATCAGGGGGGGCGTCTTTTTTCTCAATGATCGGTCGCCATTTTTTTGACAACTCAGCATTCAGCTTGATGAAATTAAGCTGCTGATCAGGCACATCATCCTCGGCATAAATTGCTTCTACCGGACATTCTGCAACACATAATGTGCAATCAATACACTCATCGGGATCAATGACCAAACAATTGGGCCCTTCGCGAAAACAATCCACCGGGCATACATCCACACAATCTGTATATTTACATTTAATACAATTTTCGGTTACTACATAAGCCATGACAACTTTTCCTTGCTTGACACTTTTATAGAATTTCGCATTTTAGCAGAATTCTAACAAACAACGCCATCTTCAAAACCACCAAAACTGTATCTATTGACACAACAATAAAAGGAAGTCGCGCATTTCAGGGCATCATCGAACATTTCTGTTAGGCATTAAACAGATTTAGGTTGCCGGATAGATAGCAATTAATTACTGGACTTTGTCCGGCTAGTTCGATTAAGGTGTTAAAAAAGCACCATGCTTAAAATATAAAAAATTAGTTGCCTAGGAACAGATAATCAAGATGTGTTTTTCAGCAGAAGCAAGTTTTATTGTGAGTGGAGCACTCTTGGTTATCGGTGTCGCAACTGTCCGGGAAAACCATTTATCAGAAGGATCTTCCCATCGCGTTAATTCCATTTATTTTTGCCATCCAGCAATTGGTGGAAGGATTGCTGTGGGTTTCTCTAAGCAATAACGACACATCACAAATTCCATTCTGGCTAAGTAATATTTTCGGAGTCTTTATTGGAATTATCTGGCCGTTGTTTGCGCCTTTCGCAGTCTATTGCGCAGAAACAGACAGTAAACGCAGGAAAATTATGGCATCAATCGGTATGGCAGGTCTTGGGCTTGCGGTCTATACCAGCATCGGTCTTGCTGACGAGCCAATTAGCGCAGAAATTATCAATCACAGTATCAATTACAAACATCATGTGGGTGTTTACCAACTCGTTATTGTTTTGTATCTACTAGCCACCTGCGTGCCATTTATTTTTTCCAGTTATAAGCACTTGTATATTACAGGGATCATCATAACGCTCGGTTTCTTCGTTGCTTATTTTACTTTTCTGGAAACCTTTGCCTCAGTTTGGTGTTTCTTTGCAGCCATCGCGAGTGCATTGATTTATTTTCACTTTGTGCATCGCGTTAAAAAACCATTAATTCCGATACCGTAGCATCTCTTTGCTACAAAGCTGAAGCTTATCAATAATAAAACAATTGCTTCACGCAGATTTCTGTCAGTACAATCCAATTTTATTCTTCATACACTTTCAATCATTATGCGCCCTATTCAAACCTCTTATAAAACCGCACTATTTACCTGCTTGTTTTCTTTATCAACTATTACACAAGCTAATCCAGTCGCTTGTTTTAACACCAACATGGGTCAATTTTGTATCGAATTGTTTGAAACACAAACACCAATTACCTCAGCCAACTTTCTCAACTACATCGATAGCGAAGCCTATAAAAACGGGATCTTCCACCGTAGCGTTCCTGGCTTTGTCATTCAAGGCGGCGGTTTCAAGATTGTTGATGGTATCGATGAAAAAACACTCGAACCGGTTAATACCTTTCCTCCGATTACCAATGAATTTAAGATTTCCAATACACGCGGGACCGTTGCCATGGCGAAACTTTCCGGTAATCCAAACAGTGCAACCAGTCAATGGTTTGTCAATCTCGCAGACAATTCCGGTCCCGGTGACTTAGATACACAGAATGGCGGTTTCACGGTATTCGGGCGCGTTATTTTTGATGGAATGAACGTCATTGATGCCATTGAGAAACTGCCAATAGCCAATCTGGGCGGCAACCTGAAAGAAGCCCCGCTAAAAGATTTTGACGGCTCACATGTTTCGTTTAGTAATTTCGTGCAGATTGATCATGCCGCGGTCACTAATGCAGTGGGTGTATTTAATGAGAGTATTCTCAGCTTCGCAGTCGATATTGGAACGGGAGAAGCATTGGCGGTCAATTTACGGTTGATTGAAGATAATCCAGCCTACGTATTTGAACTTGAACCGGTGAGTATCGCGTCATTGCCAACAATCCCAACCAGCATCGCTACATTCTCGAGCGGAAGCGGCCAATTACACATTCCATCTGTAATGATCAACGCTTCTACAGTGGTCAAGAATGTGCTGATGCAATTATCCGACGCAAAATCATTTCAATTTACCTTAATAAGCTATGAATAAGAAAATTGATTAGCCAACTAGGAGGCTGTCCGAGAATAGAGCAATCTACTGCAGAAAAGCTATTTTGGTGATATTTTCCGATTATTCTCGTTAAATAGAATAACTACTCGCCTCAAATAATCGAAAAATCTGTCTCAAAAAACTTCCCCTCGCTACGATCGCTATTCTTGGAAAGACTCCCTAGAGATTCGAAACAAAGGGCGGCATACTCAATTCAATAGGCAGTATTTCATGAAGAAACCGATCAGCCGGATTCTAATTATTAACGATGAGAAATTGGTACTAAAAGAACTCATCAAGGGACTGAATGCCGCTGCCAAATCTATGGAGAATCCATTTGGTATCCTCTTTTCTGGTGTTACCACAGCACATGAAGCGCTTCAGTCGATTGAACAAGACGGCGATATCCAGGGGTTAGTCGTTGATGACCGGCTCTACACCTTAAAGAATCATGGCAAGCATGCGCGCGACCTGCAAATTACTGCACTGGAGTTGGTGCAGAAAATTAATCTTTTCCGGCCGGAACTGAATATTTACATCCTGATCGCACAGGAACAAGAGGATGAAGTGGTCGATGCACTTTTCTCCGAAACCGTTGATGGTTACTTTTACCGGGAAGAGCGCGACTATCGGGGCATGTACCGCATTCTCAACGCCCAGCTTCAGGAAAAAGCACGCACGCCTTTCTATGATCAGCTGAAAAACTACGTGCTAATGGCAAAGGATTCATGGCATACCCCAGGGCATTCTTCCGGTGATTCACTGCGGGACAGCCCTTGGGTAAGCGATTTCTATGAATTCATTGGAGAGCACATATTCCGCGCTGATCTTTCTGTATCTGTGCCGATGCTCGATTCTTTGATGGAACCTACTGGAGTAATAGCGGAAGCACAGAAAGTTGCAGCTAAGGCATTTGGCGCACGCCGGACATTCTTTGCCACCAATGGCACTTCCACTGCCAACAAAGTCATTTTCCAGACACTGCTGGCACCTGGCAACAAACTGTTACTGGATCGTAATTGCCATAAATCGGTTCATCATGGCGTAGTGCTATCGGGTGCTTATCCAATCTATCTGGATTCCTCAGTCAACAAAAATTTAATATTTACGGACCGGTGCCCAAACAAACGCTATTCAAAGCAATCGAAGAGCATGGTGATGCGCAAGCACTGATACTGACCAATTGCACTTATGATGGTTTGCGCTACGACTTACCTCCGATTATTCAAGCCGCACATGCCAAAGGCATGAAAGTAATCATTGATGAAGCATGGTATGGCTTTGCCCGCTTCCATCCTGCTTTTCGGCCCACTGCACTGGAAGCTGGGGCAGATTATGCCACTCAAAGCACCCACAAAGTAATGTCCGCTTTCTCACAATCCAGCATGATTCATGTCAACGACCCTGATTTCAACGAACATCTGTTTCGCGAGATTTTCAACATGCATACCTCTACCAGTCCACAGTACAGCATGATCGCAAGTCTTGACGTGGCTCGAAAGCAAATCGTTCTGGAGGGGTATAAACTGCTTTCACGCACATTAGAGCTGGCAAAAGAATTACGTGCGCAAATTAATTCCACTGGAGCTTTCCGGGTGCTGGAGCTTTCCGACCTTCTGCCAGATGAAATAAAGCAGGATAATGTTCAACTCGACCCCACCAAAGTAACGGTAGATATCTCCCGCTGCGGATTCACTATTGAGGAATTAATTCACGAACTGTTTGAGCGCTTTAATATCCAGGTAGAAAAATCCACTTTCAACACGCTTACTTTGCTCCTTACCATCGGCACCACCCGCAGCAAGGTATCACGCTTATATGATGCAATGATGCGAATCGCCCGTGAAAATCGCGCACCGCAGAGACTCTATCAAACAGCTGAAATTCCTCGCTTCACTGAACTAAAGTATCTACCGCGCGATGCATTCTACTGCGGCGGCGAACTCATGCCACTTCTGGACGAGCAGGATAAGGTCAACTCAAATCTGAATGGCCGAGTAAGCGCCGATCAGATCACCCCATACCCGCCGGGGATCCCGGTGCTCGTTCCCGGGCAAATGATCACACAAGGAATCACACAGTACTTGATCAGTATGTTACGTTCGCAAAAACGAATAGAAGTGCACGGAATCGTTTATGACGGTTATCTCCCCTGCTTGAGATTATTAACTACTGCTGAAGAAAAGAGTTTAACGAAATTAGATAAGCTCTAAACTAGCAGAATTTATATTAAACAGTTTAGACTTGTATCCCAATGGATAAAACGACTCATCTCAACAATCCTGAATCCAGTAATGTGAAGCCTAAACCCAAGCGTAGGCGTAGCCCGGCAGTACGTACCGGCACAAACAAACCGCAGAAACGGTTGAGAAAAAAACAAACCGGTGAATTCAAGTGGAATTTATTGCTGATCAGCTTAGAGATCCTTGGTTTGAGCATTATTGCGGTTTCGGCCATCATCGTGCTATTAGGCTATTCCGCGAGCCGGTTCTCAGGCACCAGTTTTTTCAGCAGCCTGCTTCCGTTCGCGATCGGCGTATTAGCGCTG
Source organism: Nitrosomonas sp. (assembly GCA_016708955.1). Classification (GTDB taxonomy): domain Bacteria; phylum Pseudomonadota; class Gammaproteobacteria; order Burkholderiales; family Nitrosomonadaceae; genus Nitrosomonas. Next base: position 2,461 of record JADJES010000008.1, on the reverse strand, counting down.
GTGTTGGTTGCTTGCGTGTTTCTCATCGGCTGGTGGAAGCTGAGAAAATGGCTACAATCCCATTCTGAATTATTGACCCCGATCCTATCCCTTTCATTTGCCTTGCTGATCGCCTTTTTGGTTACCCATGACCAATTTACTCTGGCTTACGGAAATTTCCGTACATTGGTAGGCGGAAAGGAAGAGGCAAGCCGGGTAACAATCTCACATCAAGTCTATGCAGCCTATCGCAGACACAGCTCATCACAACTGCAAAAAATGATTAGCCGCTCACAAGAATATCAACAAGCTATCGAAGATGCTGCCAGATCGTTCGATGTCGATATCAATCTATTACAGGGCATTGCAGCTACAGAATCATCATTCATACCCAGAGACAGCAGTGACGGCGGGCGCGGTTTATTCCAAATCACTAAAGTCCCGAAAACAGTCTTGGTTCAGGCGCATAAACGGCTGGGTACTGAAAAAATCTCGCTGGAAAATCCCCGGCACAATGCCTTTGTCGGTGCTGCCACATTCAAACACTATCTAGCCGAAATGAATGGCGATCTCTTTTTAGGCTTATTAGCCTATAACATCGGTCCGGCTAACGGAGGCCTGCGTTTTATCATGCAGCAATACGGCGCTACCGATTTCACGACTATTCAGCCCTATCTACAAACACTGCCGCGCGATTACCCGATACGGGTATTGTCCTACTCCCTGGCATTTCGTCTCTGGCAAAAAGAAGGCAAATTACTCGCTTACGAAGAAGGAAACAACGCCATTTATATACAACGAATCGGCATACCAGGGTTGCAAACCGGTTTGTAATTATTCAGCGCAATACGCAATTTATTCTTTTGTTATTAACTTTACTTCATCAACCAGATCATTTTCATCATAACTGACTTGAAAAGCCATTTCGTCGCCATTAAACGTTATTTCAGCCGGTGTACCAACAAGCTCCCACAATCCCAACGTAGCAACACTTGCTGCGCCATGAAAGAAAGCTCTGCCTGCCTTGGCACCTGTGCTATACCCTTGCACAAATTTGAAGATTTCAAACCTTTTATCATTTTTATATTCACTGATAACAGGGGCACCAAACTCAGAGATCAGTACTGCTCTTGATACGCCTTCTTTTAATAGACTGATATCTCTCTTTTCGGGTTGTTTTGCGGTTCATCCGGCAAGTGCGTACTTTTGGGTTTAACCGACAAGGACATAATTGGTTTCATGCAGCGCCATAATTTTGAGTTTAAAGAACTCGACATCTCTGAAACCATAGGCCATTTTGTGCAAAGTTTTTTATCTTGTTGTTGGTACCTTCCAACGGCCCGGTTGATAAACCATTAAAATCGAAATAAGCCAGGATACCTGAGCGGTGTGCTGCAATAGTTTTAGAGAATTGCTTGAGCATGTTGACATCCGAAGCAGCGGCTTTTTTACCCATTCATCCAATGCATTTTGAGCTGAGAGTTTATCCGGTTGTTGCCAGATATTGCGTAACTCTCTTTCATGTAATAGGCCGTTGCCAAGGCTCATTGAGCTTTAATGCTTCGTCCAGACGTTGACGTTCATTGCGCTTGTCATCCAGGTTGTCAGGGTTCTTCAGCAACAGCCAGCGAATGCCCTTCAAAACGGGTTTGCCCAACCCATTTTCTGCTTCTCGTTGCAGATCACGACGCGGTTTTGTCAACTTTCGTTGAACAGCTTAATAATATGGAAGTGATCGAACACTAGCGTTGCATCTGGGATATTAGCCCGCACTGCACTGATGTATGCTGGCCCCATGTCGGTCGCAACCGCTTCAATCCGTGCACCCGATCGTTTAAACGCTTCCAAAACGGAATCAGTGCATCGGCACCTTTCCCATTGCCAACAAAAATCACTGCCCCATCATGTTGAAGATCCGAACTATCGTTAAGAACCCAGCTTCTTGCCTTGGTATATTTTCATCCAGCGCAATGCGTTTTATCTTGGCCAATTTCGGCAACCGATAACGTTATTCAGATTGTCCTTCCGTATTCCCTAACCAGATCCCAGCTCACTCCAAGATGGCGTGCTACTGCCTGGATGGTCATGTGCCTAGAGATCCAAAACCAATCTTTCGAAAGAACGTCTAGCGCTTGTGCTCATCAGCAAACTGTATCTTTACCTGACGAACGCTTGGCATCGGGTGCATTCTACCCGCTGAACGGAAGGTCGATATAGACTGCTTTTGACCATACCGGTATGTCCTGGAAGCGTCTAACCAACTTTCCCCGGCAATGCATCTCGCGGCTTACATACCGGGACCTCTCAATCGCCAATGATCCGCTTGTATTGCAACAACTATGACACCCGCAATAAAACAAAATGCTTTGATAAAATAACCAACTATACCAAAGGCGCGTGATACAACAAACTGGTCGACATGTTGAAAAAACCTCTTCGTTGAAAATCGGAGATAATTTCAACCTTAATTCACTTTATTTCA
>JADJES010000007.1 GCA_016708955.1 Nitrosomonas sp. | reverse complement strand
CTCAGCAGAAAAATGTTACGAAAACTACTAACAGAAACATTGTATTCTTGGCTACGATCCTTATTTCACCTTAAAAATAAAATCATCAAACAAGCTAATTTTTCAGAAAGAAAGAAGCTCAAAAAAAGATTGAGCGAATTACTCGGTATGCGACTAGAATTTAAGCTACTGATGCTACCAAGCCACGACATCATTTAATGCAAATATATTACATTCCATAACAGAAATATTTATTATGAAGTTTATAAAACTATATTGTAAAGTTTTTAAATAGAAGTATATTTGAAAAAATGATATAGATTGTCACCAACACTGTATTCCAATCACTCAATTTTTCGATTATCAGGACTCATAAAATGACAACTCCTTTTACCTCCAGCAGTGTTATTTTCACTGATCCGGCCAATGACAATCAGATTGATTCTTTATTGAACGGTACACGTTGGATGAATTCAACTATTTCCTACAGTTTTCCGGCCAGTAACAGTCCCTTGTTCTGGTCCACACTTTCCGGTTCTGGCTATGGATCTCAGTTCGGCGATGGCGAGCCTTGGAATAGCGCAGCTAAACCACTGACCAGCGCAGACCAGGGCTACTTTGAGAATGCTCTGCAACAATGGGCAAATGTTGCCAATGTAAACTTCATCAAAGTATCGGAAACTCCCAGCGATGTGGGTGATATACGCGCAGCCTATACGGAAGATCCGGATGAGTCGACGCTGGCTTGGTCTTATTTACCCAGCAACAGTCCCAAATCAGGTGATATCTGGATGAATACCCAAAGTCTTCTCAATTTTCAAGATTGGACTCCAGGCACCATTTCCTTTGAAACACTTTTGCATGAAATCGGCCATTCTCTGGGCTTCAAACACCCCTTTGCGAACCCTGATGACCCAACGGAAGAGACGCTTCCGTCCGCCCTGGATAGTATCATGCATACCATCATGAGCTATACTTACTCAAATCTGCAAGGAGAAGAGGGCAACGAATTTTCCTTTCACCCCACCACACCGATGTTGCTGGACATAGCCGCCATGCAATATTTATACGGCGCCAATAATCATTACCATGCCGGAAATGAAACATATACCTATAACGATGCAAACACCTACCACGAAACTATCTGGGATGCCGCCGGCTCTTCTGACACTATTCACTATTCAGGTGCGATCGCCAGCCACATTGACTTGAGACCGACAAGCACATCATTTATCGGTGTACCGGTATATGTTCAATCCAACGGCGTGAATGTCGGTCTGCCCATCCCGAATGTATGGATCGCTGACAATGTGATTATTGAAAATGCCATCGCCGGTCAAGGCAACGACGTGCTGATCGGAAACGACAGCAGCAATATCCTGGATGGAGATTCCGGAGTTGACACAGTATTGGTTCAAGCACCACGTAATAATTACACACTGAGCAAAACATCCAGCGGCTACATCGTCTCTGCCAACGGCAATCCCGGCAACCAGGACACGCTAACACATATTGAACGCCTGGAATTTAATGACATTAAGCTAGCGCTTGATCTGGATGGTCACGCCGGTGAAGTTGCCAAATTACTTGGCGCTGTCTTCGGTGCTGTTGCCTCCACTAGTCAAGACTATGTTGGCATTGGCCTGACTGAAGCGGATAAAGGATTAAGCTAAAATATCAACCGGCGGTTTAGCGATATTGGCCGCGGACAGTGGGGTAAATGCTGAGAATATCCATTTTACGGGACTTGTGCAGACGGGCGTTGCATTTGCTTGATGCAGTGTTGCATCGAATCGATGAAAAAGCTAGCAACAATCGAACCTGATAGGTACTAACTTATTTATTGCGCAGCTAATTCCTTCCGAATATTTTGTAGTTTAGGATCTTCTGGCAAGACCGATTCCGCTCTTTGCAAATAGAGTTTAACCATATTGAGCTTACCTTCAGTTTTCGCTTTCTCAATAAACTGAACATACCGATCCACTATTTTCTGCAATCCGGCACGTGCCTCCGCATTGTTGGGTTCAGTGGCCAAGACCATCTGATAATATTTATAGGCATTATCTCTCGATGGGGTGGTGAAATGCCCTAATTTATAGGCTTTTTCAGCAGCAACTAAGTGTTTTTTGATTAAAACTGCATCAGCTTTTGTTTTCAGCGGCGCTTCTAGATCTATCTGTTCGAGTTCCTGTTCAGGCTCTAATACTATTTCTGAGTCAAATTCTGGATTTGATTGAACGACAATCGAAGGGGTAGCGGATTGATCTTCTTTAATCTCTGGTGTAACAGTGGTTTTACCAGGATTGCGTTGGAATAAAGGCTGACTAGCTACTGTACCTTGCTTGTCATCCACTAATTCTGCCGGTTTCTTTTCAAACCATAATCCATACGTCACCAACACAACAATCCCGGCCATGACACCAATCCATAGAGTGTTCTTAACAATCGGATTGCGATTAACAACTTCTGTGATTGCTTGCTTGGCGGGTGATGACTCCGCCGAGTCGCTGGTTTGCTCTGATTTTAGTAGCGTTAAAATCTCGCCTGCCGATTGCGGTCGACAGCTGTATTCGGGCTGTATCATCCAATCAATCACTTGCAACAATTCTACGCTATACGGAACACCCGCAGCCGCAGAAACTGAGCCCATCGGATCCGGTTCACCTTGGCTTAAAGCCACAATCCGGCCCGGCGCAGCTATGGGCTGGTGATGTGTGATACAGGCAAACATCGTCGCGCCCAGCGCATAGAAATCGGCCGCAGGCCCGGGTACATTTTCAGGATCATATTGTTCCGCTGGCGCGTAACCGCTAGCTAATTCATCCGAAAACTGGGTAGTGCGTGCAGCGATAACCAGACGTGCAGCAGCAAAATTCGTCAGCATTGGTTCGCCATCCTTACCCAAAAAAATTGCTGCCGGCTGAATGCCGCCATGCACCATCTTGTTTTCATGGATTCTCTGCAACGCATTCAGGATCGAAACAAGGATGAATTTTAATTCCGTTTCAGAGAATACTGCTTCAGACTGGATTAACTTGGACAGTGGCGCACCTTGCCGGGTACTCATGATCAGATAAGCGGTGCCATTGAATGACAAACTGTTCTCATAAATGACAATATTGGGATGCTCGACGTGTGTGAGCATTTCAGCTTGATCCAAAAATGCCTTTAACCCATAGTCAAAATTTTCTTTGTCTTCGGGAGATTTCGGCTCAACACGCAGCCCATCGCTTGCGCGACCAGCGAATTCGTACGGAAAATACTCTTGTATCTTCACTGGCTCCTTGAGATGGTGATTCCAGGCACGATAGGTAATATCGAACGGACTAACTATCGCGGCACCCTTAATTTCGTAGACACCGATTTGTGTCCCTACAGGCAGAATTTGATCGTGTAAATTTATCATAATAAGCTATTTCTAATTTCGATTAATGCATTCGGTCTGATACAACTGACCGGCAAAAGAACATGTTGCCTTGTAGTTTAAAGCAAGTGAGTTTGATATACACCAATATTTTCTGATTGAAATGAAACCGACCTAAGGCAGACTTCTTGATTTAGAGGTGGGAATAGTACTCAGCTTCTGAACGATGGCCTTCAGCAACCATTTGGATAATGCGTTCCAACCGAATATAGCAGTGATTTTTCGAAGAAGCGGTGTAGTTATTCATACACTCGACTGAGATAAATTCCTTGTGGAATCAAGAGGCAAGTGAGGGCGTGTGCAATTCATGCAATCTCCGGGTTAAGATCTATATAAATCTTTGAGTCTACGTAAAATACCCTGGGTAAGAGAACTGGACTCCTACGATCGTCCAACACATCGGACAGCACAGCCGATTGGGTCATGTGCATTGAACACCATACTCTGCTTTGACTTCACTGCAAATCTTTGTTACTTTCTTGCGTTTACTAGGAATTCTCCTTTTCTATTTCTCAGAAAACGACGAGGTATCAGATGCACGAAGAATCCGTAATGCACGGTCTGAAAGCCAAAGGATTAAAAAAAGGATCGGTATCCAAGTCGGCCGCAGTCACGATTGGCCTAGCAGCCACTGCTCCGGCATATTCGTTAACCGGCGCTTTGGGTTACGGTGCTTCTGAAAGCGGCTATCAGTTGCCGATCGTGTTCATTCTGTCTGTGATCCCGATGTTTTTTGTGGCATTGTCCTACAAACATCTGACTACTTCAGCTCCAGACTCCGGTACGGTTTTCACATGGGGTGCCAAAGCCATCGGCCCACGTTTTGGTTGGTTCGGCGGCTGGGCGCTTTTACTGGCAAGTGTACTGGCAGGCGTCGCCGCAACCCAGGTCATAGTCAACACGACAGCCATCGTTTTTAATTTAGTCGAAACGCCCTTGTGGTTTCACTTTGGTGTAGCAATTCTGTTCATCCTCAGTACGACGTATCTAACGGCACTCGGTGCTGAGGAATCTTCACGCACCACCATGGCCCTAACGATCGCTCAATACGGTGGTCTCATCGTACTCGCAGCAATTCTGTTGATGCGAGTCACTCAGGGAGAAGCTGTGAGTACTGCCGAGCCATTTTCACTGGAGTGGCTCAACCCATTTGCGATTTCTTCTTTCAGCGCATTTCTGAATGGATTTCTTGTAGCACTTTTTATTTTCTGGGGGTTTGATGCGTCACTGGCAATGTCTGAGGAAACGGATGGCAGTTCAGAGCAAGCAGGGCGAAGTGGCCTTATCGCAATTACAATTACTGTAATTACCTATGTAGTTTTCTCTTCAACAGCGTTAGCGTATGCTGGTATTGATCCGCAGGACAAATCGAGCTTGACGTTTAAGGATAATATCGATTCGATTATAACCGTTCTAACAACCGACATGATTGGCGCCAAAGGTGCGCTAATTGCTGCCATGATAATCGGCGTTTCGGCTTTCTCGTCGACAATGTCTACTATCATGCCGGCCGCACGTATCGCGCTTGCGATGGCGACATACCGGGCCATTCCTAGCAGATTTTCTTCAATCAGTGAAGCAACACAAACACCAAAGTTTGCAACGTGGACAATCGGTTTGATGACGCTGGTAATTTACACTACCCTGAGCATGATCAGCGAATCAATTGTCGAAGATTCGATCCACAGTGTCAGCATAGCAATCTGCACCTACTACACTGTAGCGTCGCTATCCTGTGTGCTCTATTTTCATCGTACCGCATTTAATCATTGGCACACAGCACTATCACAAGTAATTCTGCCCGCAATTGCTGCTGTGATTTTGGTTGCGGTAGGTATTCTTCAGGCCTGGAACATGATGGATCCCAATTATGGATCCAGTGGCTCGTTTGTTGGCGTGGGTACTGTGTTCTTAATCGGAGTTGTCGCGCTATTTCTCGGTGTACCGCTGATGATACTTTGGAACATGCGTGAACCCAGATTCTTTCGGGGCGAAACCCTCCCCCTTGAAAGAGCGCATATGGTGTTCGATAACGAGGATAACATTCCACTCCGCAATCCACAAAGAAACAGGCAATAAACTACCTAGCAAATCAAAGGGGTCAGACTCACTGGTTTCTGGTGAAAAAAAACATTGAAATTTTACATAAGATTGACTGTGTTATGTTCAAAATTGTCACATCGTTTCTAGATTGATTTATCTTTTTCAAGCGGAAAGCCAGCATCACGTAAAGCTTTAATACCCCCCTCCATCGATGCCACATTGGTATAGCCCATTTGTTGCAATGCATCCGCCACCAGAACCGAACGATATCCACCGCCACAATACAGCACAATGGCGGCTTGCTTATCAGGTATCACGTTCTCAATGTCGCGTTCGATGATACCTTTTCCAAGGTGACAAGCACCAGCCGCATGATCAATCCAGAATTCATGATCTTCGCGAACATCAATAAAGTGAAATTTTTCTCCCCGCGTCAATCGAGCCTGCACATCAGACACAGTACATTCCTTTACTCGTTGTTTTGCTTGTTCCACTAACCGTAAAAACCCCGGATTGTGTTGCATCATTCTCCCTTATTATTATTCGACAGCGCAGTGTAGCACACCAGAAATGACCAATGGAATGTACCAAATACTTTCAATGCGGTCAAAACGATAGCAAGTACACAAAAATATTAAGCTGATAAAAAATGCTTCGACGTTTAGTGTCAAATTTTACAGTGAGAAGGAAAGATTTACTTCGGCTTTACCCGAGCATAACTACGAGTATTAGCTTCATATTTATAATTATGCGCTAATGTGAACAAATCCGAGCGGGCAGAAACATTGCATCAGAAAAATACCGAAACTAGGAGATAAAAAAACCGGTACACCGGCTGTCTTTCGACAGTGGTGTACCGGTGTTGATGCTTTACTTAACTTATAGTTTGGTAAAGACTGGGATAACTGCGCCAGCAATACTATTGATATAGCGATTGCCTTCTTGGTCCCAAGTCATCAGTAAGCCACCAAAGCGGCTTTCTGGGTCCCAACAGTGCCATCAAACGTTGTACTTCCCACAACGCATCTTTGGCTTCCATATTAACTTCACGGGTTTCGCCAGGCTGAATTCCTTTGTCGTCATCCATGGTCAAACCAGTGGCTACCAGTTCTCTTGGATAATCCGGATCCAGGTGTTGCTGTCCCAATTTGTTAACAAAACGCACACCTGCCGTGGTGAACTCACCGATGTTGACCTCAGTGTCTCCATTATTGGTGATTTCCATGGTCACACGTAATGCGCGGCCTGGTACGTCATAGTTAGCATGCGTTACTTTGATTGCAACTGGGTTCGGTGCAATCGGCATTGGTGCTACTTTGGATTCACCAGCTTGGATCCGGTATTGTGTAAGGATGTACGCTTTCTGTATAACGATAGCCTCCCATACGATCGCACAGGTCAGGATCGCAAATACAAGTCCAAACTTCCTGTCCGTTGGCGATGTCAGTAGTTCGTCACCATACGCCAACAATACACGGCTACGTGGCAAGAACATCGGTTTCGCTACAAATAGCCAATCCAGATGCAACCCAAACTTAACCATAATACGTGCCAGAATATACCATTGCTGAAGTTGAAGGTCTCCAGATCAATGGTTTTACCTGTCAGTGTGGTGATTGGATTGGTAAAGTCATCCCAACTTCCTGAGATGTTCATCCAAGAGGCTGGACCTGCAATAGGACCTGCATCCTTGATGTTCACCATCGCGTGCATGTGATGACGTCCTGGAATCCTTGCTTTCAGTTTCACCTCAAATTCATAGTCACGTCCAATTTCCAGCGGGCCTGATATGAAGGTCGGTTCGCCATTCAGCTTGGTGCTTAAACGTACAAACACCGGGCTAGGACTACCTACGTTAAAAAATGCACGGGTTGGCTTACCTACTGCACGTGGCCAATCTTCTGCTAAGTGAAACTTTCCTGTCATGGTAGCAATGTCATTGACTTTGGTAACTTTTGGTTGCCATCTCAAGTCGTACCATTGAATACTACGCATACGTAAGAACGGTTCTTGTGAGCGTTCACCGTGTGCCGCTGCCGGTCTTAACATCTACCGTCAGCGTCATCGCCAGCGATGCCGCTCCAATCGCTGCTCCATACAGGCCTAATACGCCCAGTTTAAATATGCTTCTTATGTTCATTATTTGATCCCCTGTGCAAAGCCTTTTTCACCAAAAGCTGTTACGTCGTTCTTCATAGAGATACGTCCTCTTTCACCTTTAACATAGTAGAAAGCGGTGCAATACAGTTTGCCAAAGTACCACCATACACAGAACATCAGCATGGATACAAACGCTCCAAAGAAGGCCGCAATCACCGTGGTGTGTCCACCGAACGTACGCAGTGAGCCTTGTTCAATTAAACGTACATATTCCGGTGTACCGGTACGTACATACAGGAACCCTGTGTAGTCAGCTACTGACAGTAATACACCTTCTACTACTACCGGTAAGTGGGTTGGGCCAAATATCGGCCAGTTGCCTGGATAGAAAAACAATCCCCAGAATCCACCGCCTAACAATGCTGTAATCAGCCAATTACCCGTCAACAGCAAAATTGTATCTAACATCAGCGCACCAGGAATCATGGTTGATGGCAATACAAAGTTGATTGGGTAATGTGACCACCAGTAGAAGCCCCAGTAACGGGTCAGCCATTCACCTACTAACAGGCATACGATACAGAGTGTCGCGCCAAATGGCAGGCGATAGTTTACCCACAGGTAATACATCAGTGCTGCACAGTACATGATACCTACAATCGGTGTTACAACAGGCCACCATTGACGGTCTTTCCAGTCAAGCCAAAATCCCAGTCCCCTGCCAGTAGCATAAAATGCATGTGAAAGGTACCAACCAGAAGAATACAGAGAATTGGAAAATACACTGCATCTATATATCTGGACATCCTGACTGCTTCTGGCGGCATCTTTGCCGCTGCTATAATTTCGTCTGTTCTACTCACTAGACCCTCCCTTCTTCATTTCGTGTGATATTAAATTATGAAAACTTGACGATTCCTCTACTACTGCTTTGCTGCTAGTTACCGTCGCCCTACAATTCGTTTCCATAACTGCAAGTAACTTAAATCTCTTTACCATTCCCGCACCATCGAGACAGGAGTGGTAATCTCGCCTAGATTAAGGAACTATCCGGTTGTTCAGAATCTCTTTGCTTTGGTTATTCCAGATGACGTCGGTCAGGTTGGAGTAACGGGTGATAATTTGCGCTGCAATACCACCTGAGAACAAGCCTGCCCAGCCCAGAATCACAAAGCCCCAGTGCAATGGCGCACTGAACAGTTCTTCCATGAACCAGAATGCATGACCCCATTCGTTCAGTCCTACGTTTGGCAGAATCATCAGCGGGCCTGCAATCGCCATAACCAGCGGGAATGATGTGCCGCGGCTATACAGTGGCAGACGGGTCATCGCGTACAGGTATGAGGCTATGCCACATACAATGTACATCGAGAATGATCCATAAACACCACAACGTGACTTGGCGTGAAGCTGGTGTCACGTATAATCACTTGTGCCACGATGCATCTTGTTCGGTGAAGAAGCTTCCGCCCCAGTAAACACCGAATAAATATACACCCAGCCACATCATCCAGTAGAAATAACGTTTGATCTCTAACTTTGGATCAAGGTTGTCCAGTTGTTCTTTCGTGTCACGGGTCTTCAGTATCCAGCCCCAGGTCACTAGTGCAAACAACGGCATAATTGTCATGTGTACGCGCCACAGTCCCATCCACACTTTGTCAAATTCCGGTTCCATCGAGTCCATGCCATGTGAATATGCAAATGTCCTTTGATACCAGATCCAAAATATCGCTACCAATAACATGGTGAGCATTCCTATCTTGTAGTACTTTGAGTCGTACCACAGCGACATGTCATAGTTAGCGCTCGAACTCGCTCGTTGTGCCATAAGTTGTTGCCATGTTTCTATCTCCTAACTGTTAATCAAAACTACTTCCCGTTCCTACTACTTCTTATCACTTTTAATGCTAATTATACTGCTCTAACAAACCGTTGAAAAAACATCGGCGTTACCGCTACTGTGTTAAAAACAAGCTAAAAAGCTCATTTATCATGCATAAATGCCCTTTTCCGCCTATTCCTTCCTCTAGCGACTGTCTCCTATGCGTCTATCAACAGCCTGATAAATTTCGGCAGCTAAATTATCCCTACTTCCTTCACTCAATTTAGCTACGCCTCTCAGGCTAGTCGACCTTGGGGTTTAAAGTCAAGTCATTTGTCATAAAATCTCCTACCTTCCCAAGGATATCCCCAACCTTAAACTACACTTTCCCCTTTATTCACAAGGATTAATTGGAATAAACACCTTTCTCAAATATTTTATAAAATTCTCTGTTAGTACATCCATATTTAACTCATTGCAAACCTGAAAAATTGGTATCAGAATCTCACCCAATCACCTAAAAACGAACCTACAAAATCCATCTGATACTGATGCTACTAATTAGAACTAGCTAACAAATATTTAATTAAATATTACCATTAGTGTCCGGTAATTTAGTTGAGTAAATTCATTTCATTATAACTTTCTGGCGTATCCATCTGCACCTATTAATTTTTAACCAATTGATCAATAGGTTTTTTCTCTAAAAGGTAGCGTAAAGGACTAGCTTTCGATCGCCATTAGGAGTTGCTTATCTGTTTCCGCCCCTTTCGTTTGGCGGTGCCTCAATAGCCATTCCATAGTCAACTTCACCAGCCCTTCCTCATCAAACCGTGCATGCGGTTTTCCCGCACACGGCTTTCCGATGTTCTTCACACTAGGCATGCGCTGATTTCCAGCCTGCCGTTGTCGGAACCTTGTATAGCCCATATTTCGTATCAGTAGTGTCCTGTTAAAAGTTTAATAAATTTAGTTGGTTAGCGGCACCGCACTGTTCTGGAATGTAAGAGGCACCTTGTAAGGCTTGTTGCAACTGGTTTTTCTCAAAATAGAGACCGATAAAATCTGTAGCAAAGTGTAGAGCGAGGCATCAATTTGAAGTTCCTTTTTGACAATGGCGATTAGCACGTAGCGGCAACGGCACACCAGATTTGCGTTTTCACCGCATTCTCGCTGTTGCCGATGAAACGTTTGATACGAAGATGTTGCTTGATCCACTTGAAGAACAACTCGACTTGCCAGCGGCTTTTGTACAGTGCGGCAATCGTCAGTGCAGGCAGGGTCGTGTTGTTGGTCAGGAACACCAACGTCTTGCCGGTTTCCGGGTCTTTGAAGCGAATGCGCCTTAGTTGCTCGGGATAATCCTGCGAGATGTAGAAACCGTCGAGCGCGATACGCTGATCGCAGATGATGCCGGTATTCCGATCGACCTTCATCGAGTACACCCTGTGCGCGTTCATTCCACGTTTGGCGCGAGTTACGAAAAACGCGCCCGACTGATGCAGCGTGAATAGGCGACCGAAATCCAGATAACCTCGATCCATCACGTAGAAAGCCCCTGCCTCGAAAGACAAGGCATCCAGTACTTTGACTTCGTGGGTCTTGCCATCCGTGATGTGAATGAAAGCCGGAATATTGCCGCGCAAATCCAGCAGGGCATGCAGTTTGATCGCCGCTTTGTTGGTGCGAAACGGCGCCCATGGAAACAGCGACAGGCACAGGTCTATAGTCGTTGCATCCAATGCGTAGACCGTATTGGTCAGATCGACACCGAAGCTGTCGTTGCAATACAGTTTGCGCGCACGCCGGATCAACATCTCGCCAACTCTTTCCAGATGTGCCAGTTGCGCGCTTCGTTGGCGTCGGCCAGTGTCGAACGTTTGACTGGCGCGAAAACCCATGCTGTACAGCTTCGTCTGGTTGGCCAGCAAACAGGCTTGGATATCCCGCAGACTCGCGGTAGGTCAACTGTGCAAAAGCCATGGCGCGGAATTGCTCGGTACAACTCAGATTGCGCACGCCCGAATCGCCGCCATGACGCGCCACGATTCTTGCGAAGCTCGTCCATGGCACAAACTCCATGAGTTGTGCGAACAGCGTTTTTCCAAAGTTCATAGACCACCTCCAGAGGGTTCAACTTCTGGAGACTACTCGAACCTGAGTTTGCGAAATATGATTTCAAATCGGCACCAAAATAATTTCTCTGGAATCCTTGTAAATACTGGACTCTATTGCTTCAACAGCTAATTAAACCGGACACTACTGATTTCGTATAAAGCTGCTGGCTCGGGAAACGGCCAAGGCCTATCCCGCGATCCTTGATCTTGTGGCGCTTCATCAGGTGTATGCGCAAGCGCTCTTCTGCGTGCGTTTTCACCTTTCCCAATATGACGCTGGAATTGCGATAATGGAAGTAGTTCGCCCACCCGAGAAGGGTGACGTTCATGCTCCAGACAATATCTTCCAGCGGTATCGGTGTGCGCTCTCGTGCGGTCAATTGCGTTATACGCTGTTTGATTTTCTCAAGAGATTTCGCTGCCGGGCAGGCATGCGGATAACTTTTCCCGACTTCCATCCCTTGCTCACCCTGATTGCAAAACCCAAGAAGTTGAAGCTCTCTGGTCTGGCGTCAACGATGCAAGTCTTGGCCTCGTTCAACGTGAGATCAAGACGGCCCAATACTTGCCGCACTGCATTCAAGGGCGCATCTACTTTGCCCGCACACAGCACAACAAAATCGTCCGCATAACGGACGATACGCGCCTTCAGTTTCCAGCGTAGTTGATGCTTTCCCCATATCCGGTCAAGCAAATGCAGGTAGCAATTCGCCAGCAGCGGCGTGCCTTTACTGTTGGCTTTCCCGCCACCCACATTTCTCCTGGTACCGCCCTTATCCTCCCCGATGACCGGCACTTTGAGCCATAATTTGATGATGTGGTCCAATAGACCCGGACACTCCAGTTAAGAAAAAATAATCTTAATTGGAGGAAGAAATGGAAACGAGGAAACAATATACAAAGGAATTCAAACTGGATGCAATCAGTCTGGTTGTGGATCAGGGACTGACGATAGCAGAAGCGGCCAGAAGCCTGGAAATTAGGGCTGACATGCTTGGGCGATGGATCAAGGAGAACGAGGCGGATAATAATGGCCAGGCATTCCGAGGTAATGGGAAACTGACGCCGGATCAGGAAGAAATTCGGCGACTTAAGATAGAAAACAAACAATTAAAGCTTGAGCGGCAAATATTAAAGGAGGCGGCGGTCTTCTTTGGTGCCGGCTATTGGGTGTCAGTCGCAGTACTTACTATCTGGAGTTTCACGCTTTTTTTATGAGCCGATGATTCAATTGTCTGGAATTTTGGATTATCGGGATTTTTTCTTGAGTGACAAAATAGTATTGATATCGACCCTGTTGACAGTAGGAAAAAAATCGAAATATATCCTTTAAATACAGTAAGATATGATTGCGGCGACGCACGGTTTTTTGTTATAATTTCATCTGTTAAGTAACTGAAACCAATAATAAAAAAGGCATCGCCGCATGTTCATTCTACGCAATATCCTCTTCCCCCTCCAACAGGAATTTAACCGGTTCATCCGGCAAGTGCGTACTTGTTAGTCAGAAATGCATGTTGAAATAAAGTGAATTAAAGGTTGAAATTATCTCTGATTTTCAACGAAGAGGTTTTTTCAACATGTCGACCAGTTTGCTGTATCACGCCTTTGGTATAGTTGGTTATTTTTATCAAAGCACTTGTTTTATTGCGGGTGTCATAGTTGTTGCAATACAAGCGGATCATTGGCGATTGAGATGTCCGGTATGTAAAAGCCGCGAGATACATTGCCGGGGAAAGTTGGTTAGACGCTTCAGGACAGTACCGGTAGGTCAAAAAGCAGTCTATATCGACCTTCCAGTTCAGCGGGTAGAATGCACCCGATGCCAAGCAGTTCGTCAGGTAAAGATACAGTTTGCTGATGAGCACAAGCGCTATACACGTTCTTTCGAAAGATTGGTTTTGGATCTCTTAGGCACATGACCATCCAGGCAGTAGCACGCCATCTTGGAGTGAGCTGGGATCTGGTTAAGGGAATACAGAAGGACAATCTGAATAAACGTTATCGGTTGCCGAAATTGGCCAAGATAAAACGCATTGCGCTGGATGAAATATACCAAGGCAAGAAGCTGGGTTATTTAACGATAGTTCTGGATCTTCAACGTGGGGCAGTGATTTTGTTGGCAATGGGAAAGGTGCCGATGCACTGATTCCGTTTTGGAAGCGTTTGAAACGATCGGTGCACGGATTGAAGCGGTTGCGACCGACATGGGGCCAGCATACATCAGTGCGGTGCGGGCTAATATCCCAGATGCAACGCTAGTGTTCGATCACTTCCATATTATTAAGCTGTTCAACGAAAAGTTGACAAAACTGCGTCGTGATCTGCAACGAGAAGCAGAAAATGGGTTGGGCAAACCCGTTTTGAAGGGCATTCGCTGGCTGTTGCTGAAGAACCCTGACAACCTGGATGACAAGCGCAATGAACGTCAACGTCTGGACGAAGCATTAAAGCTCAATGAGCCCTTGGCAACGGCCTATTACATGAAAGAAGAGTTACGCAATATCTGGCATCAACCGGATAAACTCTCAGCTCAAAATGCATTGGATGAATGGGTAAAAAAAGCCGCTGCTTCGGATGTCAACATGCTCAAGCAATTCTCTAAAACTATTGCAGCACACCGCTCAGGTATCCTGGCTTATTTCGATTTTAATGGTTTATCAACCGGGCCGTTGGAAGGTACCAACAACAAGATAAAAACTTTGCACAAAATGGCCTATGGTTTCAGAGATGTCGAGTTCTTTAAACTCAAAATTATGGCGCTGCATGAAACCAATTATGTCCTTGTCGGTTAAACCCAAAAGTACGCACTTGCCGGATGAACCAATTTTAACCACCGTTGCAAAGGCGATGAACGAGGTGTCTGGTTTGTTTATACGCTCCTGGCTGTTATCACTCATTTCACTTCTTCACGCAGCGCCAACCTATTGCGATGCTTGCAGGTATTGTTCGGGCTGTCGCTTAGTCAGCGCCGATTTTACATCTTCATGGCCTCATCAAAATTGCCTTGGTCACGCCTCTGGACGACGCTGTGGTCTCTGATACCCAGCCCGACGACAAAAGGACGGCTATTGCTGGCCTTGGATGACACCATCAATCCCAAGACTGGCAAAAGATTTTCGGCTGCGCGTCTTTCTTTGATCATGCTGCCAAGACCAATCAATCGAAATACCCTGGTCACAAAATGTTGTGTCCATCGGTTTATTAAAATTGTCAAAGGCCGCTGGGCTTGCTTACCGCTGGCGTTTCGTTTCTATCACATGGAAAAAACGATAGCGACCAAGAAGGTTAGGGGTTGAGGGCAAGATACCATCGTTTCAAACCAAATTTGAGCAGGCCATCGAAATGCTGCTGGAAATTTCTGCCGCTTTTCCTGGCACCCCATTGCTGATCGTTACCGATAGCTGGTTTGGAAACGACGGCTTGCTTAAACCGATGCGCAAAACCGTTGGACAGCACTGTCATATGCTTTCCAGATTGCGCGTCAATACCACTTTGTTTGCGTTACCACCCGAACACCAAAAACATCAGCTCGGCCGATCCAGAAAGTATGGCGACAAGATGGGCAATGCCACAACGCTGGCCAATGAATTCCATGAACGCGCTACCACTTATTCGGTTAACCTCTACGGCAAACAACGCGATGTTCTGGCCTTTGACAACATCATGATGTTGAAAACACTCAAATGTGCCGTGCGCGTTGTTTGGATCTATCGAAGATCACAATGGGTCGCACTCTTTACCACCGATCTCGATCTCACCGTCGAGCAGATTATCGAATACTACGGCGCGCGCTGGAAAATCGAAGCCGCTTTCAAAGAGATCAAGCAGGAAATAGGTAGCTCAAAAAGCCAAACTCGAAACTACCATGCCGTTACCAATCATCTCAACTTCTGCATGATGGCCGCCACCGTAACCTGGATTTACGCCGATCACCTTGATAAAACACCGCAGCGTTGTTACGCTGTTAACAATCGAAGTCACTTTGCCTTTCCGATGTCAGAAAACTGATTACTCAGGCTGCGCTCAATAAGGATTTTGTTAGCTTTTGCCCTAAACCAGATAAACCCATTCTTAATTCTTTTATCGATGCATTATTGCGTATGGTTGCTTAAGCGAAAATGTAAAGTTTAGTGCAAAACGGTGAAACTTCAGCTTACTATGACTATGAACAACGCCGTCGCAATTGCCCGGATGATCTGCACCACAGGCAACTGCTTGATGCTGTGCAGGATATTGCAAAATAATGCGATTACACCTATGCAGTCGCCGAATGAAACAAGCACTAAATGCCTTAGGCTATTCGATTAGTCGCTGGAAGACGAGAAAACTAATGCGTGAGGCTTTCGTCACTGTCAGGCATCGGAAGAAAACAAGGTGACGACGGACAGCAATCACCAGTTGCCGGTATTTGAAAACCAATTGAATCGGCAATTTACTGTTGCCAAACCGGATCAAGTTTATGTTTGCGATATCACATACATCTGGACACAGGAAGGCTGGCTGTATCTGGCAATCGTAATAGACTTGTTTTCCAGAAAAGTGGCCGGTTGGAGCATGAGCTCACGGATGAAAGCAACACTGGTTTGTGATGCATTGCGAATGGCTATCTGGTTGCGTCGGCCACCGCCTGGCCTGATCGTGCAGCAGGACTCGCGGGTCGCAGTATGTCGGCAAAGCATACCGCAATCTACTGAAAGCATATGGTTTTATTGGTAGCATGAGTCGTCTGGGAAATTGTTGGGATAATGCAGCTGCGGAAAGCTTCTTTGGCAGCCTCAAGCAGGAACGCTGCCAATGGCGACATTACCAAACCCGCTGTGAAGCAGAAGCAGCAAAAACGATGAAAGTTGCTTAACTGAGGTGTCCGGTTTTACTTGACCAGGTCATTAATTGTGGGACTAAACAACTAGGCCACTTGCCCGGCGGCATAACCCGAAGACCAAGCCCACTGAAAATTAAACCCACCCAAGTGCCCGGTCACATCGACCACCTCTCCAATAAAATACAACCCCAATATGCGCTTGGATTCCATTGTTTTGGATGACAACTCATGTGTATCCACCCCCCCCAGCGTCACTTCCGCCTTTCTATAACCAATTGTTCCAGTTGGAATAATATTCCAGTTATGAAGCTTATCTGCAATCTGGCGCAATTCAACTTCACGATATTGGTTTATAGGTTTTGCAGTCATAGACAACTGAAAAAGTGTTGCCGAACACCAGACTTGCACAAAACGTTTAGGTAAATAACGCGCCAGGAGATTGGGTAACAGCATTGCGCTATGTCTGTGCGCCAAAAAAATCTGCTGCGCATCTTGTTGCGGCAATAGATTGATATGGATTAAATCTCCCGGTTGCCAATAGGAAGAAATCTGTAAGATGGCTGGCCCACTCAAACCACGGTGCGTAAATAATATGCTTTCACGGAATGCACTGCCCCTACAACTGACTTCAGCATCCATCGCTATGCCTGGAATATCCTTAAAAGCGATAAAATCTTCAGCTGCAAAAGTCAAACCGACCAAAGCAGGACGCAAGGATGTCACACGAATACCAAATTGACTAGCAATTTGATAACCTAATGCACTAGCACCAATTTGCGGAATGGACAAACCCCCTGTGGCAATTACCAACGAACTCGCTTCTATAGTATTGCGTTCAGTCGTCAGTACGAATTTGCGCTCGGTATGTTGGGTTTCTTTATCTGCGGGGAGATACTCCACTTGCTTTAGTTGACAAGGCATTTGCCAGTCCACCCTGGCTGCCGCGCATTCACGCAGCAGCATATCAATAATTTGCTGTGAGCTGTCATCACAAAACAATTGCCCTAATTTTTTCTCATGATAGCGAATACCATGCTTCTCAAGCAACGCTATAAAATCCTGAGGTGTAAAACGAGCAAGTGCAGAACGGCAAAAATGAGGATTGCCGGAGATAAAGTTTTCCGCCTTGGTATAACGATTGGTAAAATTGCAGCGTCCCCCGCCGGAGATACGGATTTTTTCTGCCAGCTTACGAGCATGATCAACCAGCATGACACTGCGCCCCCGTTTACCGGCTTCAATCGCACACATCATTCCTGCAGCACCCGCGCCAATGATAACCACATCTTTTGAGATTTTTTTCAAGAACATTGATCGCAATGCATGCGTCGAGACTTTCTGATAAGAAAAATTTCCTACTCGGACATCATATCCAAACGAGTTGCTATCATCATGACGATAAACAGAAAAAGCGACAAGCCAACACGGATACCCAAGGATCTGACCATGCGTGTCGATTGACCTTTATCTTTATACATGTAATACAGAGCCGATCCCAGGCTATATAATATAAGAAGAAATATTACCGCTGCGAAGATTTTCAATGGTTTGTCCCTACAAGAAGTTTAATTTTTCGAAGTTTAGCCGAGTTTTGCTGATTGTCCAATGACAATTTAATTATAGAATTCTATTCATCTTCAGCATCAATAAAGTCATTTTTAAACAGATAGTTTGTTTCAACATTCAACACTTAAAACCCAAAATGCAATATTCAACGCGCTTACCACCTGCTATTTTCTTAATGGGCCCTACTGCAAGTGGCAAAAGTCAAATTGCTCTGGATATTGCTGAAAATTTCCCAGTAGAGATTGTCAGCGTTGATTCTGCCCAGGTTTATCGCCATTTAGATATCGGAACAGCCAAACCCGATCCAGCAACCCTAATCCGAGCACCTCACCACCTGATTAATCTAATCGACCCAAACCAAAACTACTCGGCAGCATTATTTCGTAGTGATGCATTAAATATCATGCATAAGATTACACAGCGCAATAAAATTCCATTACTTGTAGGTGGCACCATGCTTTATTTCCGGGCACTGCAAGATGGCCTTTCGATATTGCCCTCAGCTGACAACAGTCTTCGCCTGAAGCTTGAAAACATGGCTAACGAATTGGGCTGGCCGGCCATGCATCAAAAGCTCGAAGAACTGGATCAGGAAACCGCGGCACGCATCAAACCCACAGATAGTCAACGCATTCAACGTGCTTTGGAAGTCTGTTATTTAACTCAGCAACCCATGTCTGAGATCCTCAAAACTCCCAGAGAAGCAGATTTTCCTTACTGTAAAATAAGTATTGCACTCATCCCCAGTGACCGCGGCCAACTGCACCTACGCATCGCAGAACGCTTTGAAGCAATGTTGAATCATGGATTAATTGATGAAGTTCGATCCATTCGCCAACAATTTTCACTCAACATGGAATCCCCGTCAATGCGTTGTGTCGGTTATCGCCAAACCTGCCTTTACCTGGATAACAAAATAAATAGTGCGGAATTACATGACATGGGCGTTGCTGCCACCCGTCAATTGGCTAAGCGGCAACTCACATGGCTCCGTAGCATAAAAGTGGATGAAGTGAAGGAATTTGATTGTTTAACGAGTAATTTAACCACTCAAGTACAACAGTTTTTACATGCAGCAATCGAGAAACACTCAGTTTAAGCGGTTAAAATCTTTGTCATGACTGCATTATAATAGCACCGGCTTGTCTATGTCCTACCCGTAGCGCTATGATTCCATACATGACAGAGGGGATAAACAACATACAAGTATAAAAGTGACTACCATAAAACGATTACGTTACAACATTCGCATACAATTTCAAGAAAATCATCAAAAGGAAAAAAACACTATGCACACTCGTTATAAATTATTTACTTTCTCCATACTCCTCATGAGTATACTCACACTGAGCGGTTGCGAGAACTATGCAGAAAAAACACATGAATCCTGGGTCACACCACCACCCGGTGCTGTTTATGATGACTCAACCATTTTTGCACGCATTACCCTAGCCCTTCAATCAGACCCGCTTTTACAAGGCACTAACGTCGAAATTAAAGTAAATGATGGCAGTGTAGTTTTAAGTGGCACGGTCAGAAATGAAGATCAACTGACGCGCGTTAATATGCATACCTGGATTGTAGACGGAGTAAAAAAAGTAGATAACCAGATTGTCAAAAAATAATCATCTATCCAAATAAAAATCCCCGTTTAAGGGGATTTTTATTTTATCTCTCAGACAAAATTTCAAATCCCTCGCAGTAACTCATTAATACCCGTTTTTGATCGGGTCTTGGCATCAACTTGTTTAACAATCACTGCACAGTACAAACTGTATTTTCCATTTTCAGCCGGTAAATTACCTGACACAACAACCGATCCGGGCGGAATACGGCCATAACTGACTTCCCCCGTTTCGCGGTTATAAATTTTTGTACTCTGTCCGATATATACGCCCATCGAAATCACTGAGTTTTCACCGACGATCACCCCTTCTACAACTTCTGAACGTGCCCCGATAAAGCAGTTATCCTCAATAATTGTTGGATTTGCTTGAACCGGCTCCAACACACCCCCAATGCCCACACCGCCGGATAAATGCACATTCTTGCCAATTTGCGCACAGGACCCTACCGTTGCCCAGGTATCGACCATGGTACCTTCATCCACATACGCACCAATATTGACATAAGACGGCATCAGAACCACATTGCTGGCAATAAACGAGCCTTTGCGCACGGCTGCAGGGGGCACCACACGAAAACCGCCATCACGAAAATCCCTGGAACTGTAATCAGCGAATTTTGAGGGTACTTTGTCAAAATAGTTGGAAAACCCGCCTTTGATAAAACTGTTGTCTTCGATGCGAAATGACAGCAGCACGGCTTTCTTGATCCATTGATGCGTCACCCAATCGCCATTGATTTTCTCGGCCACGCGTAGTTTGCCGCCATCGAGCATATTGAGCACTTGCGCGATAGATTCCTTCAGATTGGCCTCGACATTGCGCGGGGTAATATCAGCACGGCGATCAAAAGCTTCTTCAATGATGGTTTTCAATTCATTCATAATTTTTCCTAATAATTTAAATTCAGCTCAGTTGAATCACCAAGCTCTTGATTCTATTCATGGCCTCGATACATTCCTGCGGTGAAGCAACCAGCGCAATCCGCACATAATCTTTTCCCGGATTCATGCCATGCGCATCACGTGCCAGATAACTGCCCGGCAGCACCGTGACATTATAATCTTGATAAAGCCGTTTGGTGAATTCCGCGTCACTGACCGGTGTTTTAATCCACAAATAAAAACCCGCATCCGGCATCTGCACCGTCATTGCATCCGACAACAATGCTATCGATGAAGAAAATTTCTGCGCATACAAACGACGATTCTCCACCACATGTGCTTCATCGCTCCACGCTGCGGCACTCGCCGCTTGAGCGGCGGGGTTCATCGCAGAGCCATGATAAGTCCGATACAGCAGGAATTTTTCCAATAGCGCGGCATCTCCAGCAACATAACCAGAACGTAACCCAGGCACATTGGAACGTTTCGACAGACTATTGAATACCACCAAACGCGGAAAACCAGCACGGCCCAGTCGCTGCGCGGCATCCAGTGCTCCTAAAGGGGGATCTTTTTCATCAAAATAGATTTCCGAATAACATTCATCCGAGGCAATCACAAAACCGTATCGATCGGACAACGCAAACAATTCCCGCCATTCATCCAGTTCCATCACGCCACCTGTTGGATTATTGGGCGAGCATACATAAATCAACTGCGTGCGTGACCACACTGTGCCGGTCAATTGTGAATAATCCAGTCTGAAACGATTTTCCGGCAATGTGTTAATAAAATAGGGCGTAGCGCCTGCCAATAGCGCAGCCCCTTCATAAATCTGATAAAAAGGATTGGGACAAACCACCGCCGGATGATTGGCACTGGAATCAATCACCGCCTGCGCAAAAGAAAATAAAGCTTCACGGCTGCCATTGACGGGAATGATTTCTGTATCCGGATTGATGCCGGGCAGGTTAAAACGTCGTTTAATCCACGCCGCGATGCTATTCCTCAGGGCCGGCGTTCCCTGCGTAGTTGGATAAGTGGATAAACCATCCAGATTATCTATCATCGCATGACGAATAAAATCGGGGGTCGCATGTTTGGGCTCACCAATCTGCAAATCAATCGGATGCAATGCAGTATTGCGTATCACCCCCTCAAACAGTTGACGCAGCTTCTGAAAAGGGTAAGGTTGTAGCTGACTCAGATTTGGATTCATTCGCTATTAGCCGCAGTGCTTAGTCATAAACTGACACACTGATTGCCCCGGAAGATTAGTATTATTGTTTTGTGTGCGGATTATAAAACGTGCTTCGAAGAATGACCAACTTAAATAGTAAGGAGTAATAGTGTGGTTGTTCTGCCAGCTTGCTTGGTTTCTAACCTCGGTTGATTTTCAGTGCAGTACATCAATGTGCATGATCACCAGGTGGGGGCATAATCTCGCCCTCTTGATTGAGCTGGGTCAATTGCAGCGTTAAAGCGCTAATATTCTGCCAGCCAAATCCTTCAAACTGAGCAACCCATCGAGCGCGCAAATAGCCGAAGCGATCAGTTACAAATTCCATATGTGCTGGAAACATACCTTTTCTAGACAGATCGGGAACCGTTCTAATGCGCCGGTATAACCAGTAGCTGTCTTTGATTTCCGGCCAACCTTCAGTAACTACTGGGAAAGGAACAATACTGACAATTTGCTGCAATTCCTGTTCACCAAGGGCATGGATTGGTACCGCCAGAATCTCTGTATTAAGGGCCTTTATTCTGTCATAAGCTGCGGCCAGTTGGAAAAAACGCTCCTTCGCTTGCGGCCAAGAGAATAACACCAGCACCACATTTTTTTGCAAGCGAAAATCTTTTAAATTGCCATCGGAACCATCACTTGCAGAATAATTAAATACTGGTGATGCAATCACCGGACTCTCTGGAACGATCATGGTTCCCAGTAAGCGCGCATCAAATCCGCGCGACAACGCGTGGAGAAAATTGATAAGATCCCAGCGGTCTTCTTCGGACAAAGACGCAGCAAAACCCGGCATTTTTGTTCCCGGAATACCGTGCGATAGATAGTGAAAAACATTGCCCACGGTATATTTCGCCGTATGCTGCTCAGTCAACAGATCTGTTGGATCTCTGACATCCGGATCGACGACGGCACCAGTTCCCTTGCCTTGCGGGCCATGACAGTTCACACAATGCTCAGTAAACAATTGAAATCCATTCGATATTGAAATCGCATCGAAAGGCACGGTAGGCTTCAAATAAGTTTCAGGATAAGCCTCAATGGCCAAAGGCGGCAAGGCAATCGCCATTGAACTGATTCCCAACAAACCCGGAACCAGAATTCTTTTCATTCTGTTCCAGTCATTTTTTGCGCCCAGCCAAACCGTACCCAGTGCAACAAGAAACAGCACAACACCCGACCACACCATTTCCTGCACATTCGGCTCATCCCATGTCGCATTGATCGAGAATCGGAACGGATAAGGCCAATTATCGATCATCATATGCTTAGCAGGAAGCGTATTAGCCAGGACAGTTGCAATCAGCACCAGTAATAGCGCCAGAATAAATTCGATGCCGACCCATTTTTTTAAATGGATAACACCTTCACTGTTTTGTTGTGCATCTCCTCCGGAAAGCATCGGAATCCACTTATTACGCGCCTGAAAGGCAATCACCAGAATAATAGCCAAAATACTCAGCTTGGTATTCAATAGCCAGCCATAAGGACTGGAAACCAGCGTGTGATAAAAGGTTTCAACCAAACGATCGGTTACAATCAAACCCGTCATCACCAGCAACACCATAGCGGGTAACGCAATTGCCGAAAATTTCTTCAGATAGTTTGCAATTGTCAGATTGGATGGCTTGCTCGGCTCACTATGATTACTATACAAAATAAGCAGAAAGGCCGGCAGTGCGCCAAACCACACGCCAGCAAACAGAATATGCAATGCATAAGGCACAACCGCCTGAAACGACATCTCATCCGCGCTGGAATGACTCATGAGCGTGCCAGCAATCAAAGGAAGCGATGCGGCGGTAGCCCATAAAAAATAATGCCACTGTTCCCGGTGAATGCGCCGAAACAACAAAATAACACCCAATAACGCGCACGTCAGAAACGCGCGAGCCGCCCAGATATGTCCAATTTGTGTTTGCTGCACAATTTTTAGCCAGGCTGCCGGACTCCAGAAATTGGCTAAATTCGCGGTTGCTTCACTCGTTGTGGTCGCCAAAATACCGATGAGTCCCAACAAGACCACGCCTGCCAACCACGGAAATCCCTTTTCCAGCCGCATAACCCACGGCGTCTCAAATACGGTTTTTTGCGACCCGATAATGGCAAAAAAAACGCAGCTTCCAAACAAGATTAAATTGGCGGTCAGTTGCGACCACCGGGCAAATGCAGCAATGATTTCAATCATGGTTTTACAATCGGAATTATTATAATTATTTTGACAACACCGGTATCTATGGAGTTTGCCGGATATGCAGCACCGGAAAAATTCTGGAGTTCCCGGATTCAACAAAATATCCGTAAGACATTTTACAAAAATGCGATAGCCTAGCGTAGCGTCGCATGATATACAAGGCATTTTAATGGTTCGCTGCCAATCATATAAATTAGCCAAAATTGCCTGGATGCGGATTTGATTCGTGCTTCTCAAGAATGAAACTTGCTTGTGCATCCTGCGCCAGTTGCTTGACAAGATAAGGCATCACCTCCTGCAATATCCCATAAAGTGTCCACGGCGGGTTGAACACAAACATGCCACTACCATGCATACCGAAACCGCTTTTATCCGGCGCCTGCACACTGAGCGCAACATGCAGCCAACTCTTCACGGGTAATCGCTTGAGCTGCTCGGGCAACTGTTTTGCTTCAATGCGCTGCAACTGCGGATACCACACCGCATAGATACCGTTGGCAAAACGTTTCAGACCTTCGCCCAGTGCCGATATGACGCGACGATAATCCTGTTTGTCCTCGTAAGGCGGATCGATCAACACCAGCGCGCGGCGTGACGGCGGAGGCAACAGTGCCTTCAACGCACCAAAACCATCGGTACTCTGCACTTGCACCCGTGCACTCTCGGCGGCAAAGTTTTGCTGAAGAATTTCGCTATCCGCCGGATGCAGCTCAAACAATCGCAGCCGATCCTGCTCACGCAACAAGTGCAGCGCGAACAATGGCGAACCGGGATACAACTTCATCTGCTTGTCCGGATTGATGTCTTTTACCAGCGACACATAATCGGCCAACGCATCCGGCAAATCGTCGCGATCCCACAAACGGGCGATACCACTCTCGTATTCCGCATTCTGTGCAGCAAAGCCGAGATCCAGCGCATAGCAGCCTGCGCCAGCATGGGTATCAATATACCAAAACGGTTTATCTTTCTGCATCAGATGACGCAGCAATTGCACTTCGATCAAATGTTTCAGGACATCGGCGTGATTGCCTGCATGAAAGGCGTGTCGGTAGCTCAGCATGGATTGGATTGAAATTTTCTCGGATTTACTTCTTCAGACTGCGTTGATGCTATCAGCTTTTGCTGGGTTATTGTGAGAAAACAAAGCGTTTTGACACCCTGATCATGCAACAGCCGTATCGAAAGTTATCAAGCATTGTAAAATAGTCGCCATTGAAGTTTGGATTTAAGCGTCAAAACACAGATTATCGAATAATTATAAGGAAAAGACATGAGAACAGCGTTAATTACAGGCACAAATCGTGGCATCGGACTTGAATTTGTCCGGCAATATGCCAAGGATGGCTGGCGTGTTTTGCTTGCTGCCGCAATCCGGCAACAGCCGAAGCACCGAATCGTTTGGCCGCGCAATATCCGGATCAGATAACTATCCATCCGCTAGATGTAACCAGCCACCATCAGATTGAGCAGTTATCAAGCTTTATCCAATCAGACGATTGATTTATTGATCAATAACGCCGGCATCTATCCGCCGGAACACGGCGATGCCTTCGGAGCAACGGATTATGCCGCGTGGGCTTATGCCTTTGCAGTCAATACCATGGCACCGCTTAAAATGGCCGAAGCGTTTATTCAACAGATTTCCACAAGCCAGCTAAAAACCATCATCACCATCACCAGCAAAATGGGCAGCATTGCAGACAATCGCGGCGGCAGCAGCTACATCTACCGCTCCAGCAAAGCAGCGGTCAATATCGTAATGAAAAGCCTGTCGATTGACCTGGACTCACGCCGGATTACCGCAGCATTACTCCATCCCGGATGGGTCAGAACCGACATGGGCGGTCCGAACGCATTGATTACTGCCGAACAAAGCGTCACCGGCATGCGCCGTGTCATCAGTAATTTGAAATTTGCAGACTCCGGGAAGTTTTATGCGTTTGATGGACAGATCGTGCCTGGTGAAGTTTTCCGACTCAGTCTTATCAGTCACTCCAGGCGTATTATAAGACAAGAATATGCGACGTGCATTGCACCCAATGCGAGCTAAAATAATTTTGAAAAATAAGCATTATGCTTATTTCAATAACGCCTTTTTATTTTCATAATGAACGGCGTTTTTGCTATTTCTCAATTAAGGAGAGAATCAATGATAAGTAACGAATCATTTTCAGCCATGATACTAGTGGCACTTTGCATCGGCAGCACTGCCTTGTCGGCACAGGCCAATCAAAATCGTGTTGTGGAACAAGCTGGCAGCGAGAAGGAAATACTGAATAGCGATAGGACTCAACGGCAATATCGTGGGAGGCAATTTCACGCGAACTCTTTGGGCCGTTTTGGCAATGGATCTGTTCGTCAATCAACGGGCGATCAATACGTCACATTCTCTTTCTCGCCACCCACTAGCAATCAGCTGATGGAGCGCGGCACGGTCGAGCTGTGGATCGCATCCAAAGTACCAGCACCGGTGCCTTACGATTATGGTGTGTTCGGTCTAGTCAACGCACCATATGGTCCCAGCATGGGTCCGGATGGGATTATGTTGTTCTGGGGCGATGGCGTGACCGGTCGCGGCCTGATGGGCAACATACATATAGATAATGGCTCAACCCAATTCTTCACCCAATGGGAAGCCAACCAGTTCGTAGCAGTGCCGGGTGTCCCATCACGTCGCGATGACTTGGGACGTCGATGGTATTGACGACTCCACCGATACGCTACGTGTTTATCGAGATGGCGCACTCATCGGCAACAGCACTGAAACACGGAAGCCGCCGGACATCAGTTTCTTCATCATGCGCCTGGTTGGAGTCAGATTCTGAGGGTTTCAACAAGTTCATCACCGATAACATCGTCGTACGTGACTATGCCAAATCACTTCGACGACCGCTTCATCGAGGTACCTTCCATTCCAGAACCAGAAATCTACGCCATGCTGCTGGCCGGTCTGGGACTATTGGGATTTATGGCACGTCGCAGGAAACAAAACGCTTAACCTGATTCAATTATGTCTCAAACAAACGCCGCAGTCATGGGTGTTAGTTTCTCGCAAAAGGAACTTCTATTCTTCCAGCTGAACCGGGCAGATACCAATCGAACTGCTCCTTTATTGCTGCAGGCTGCGTTCAGCGATGCGCAATTTGTTCAGTAGCACAAACAATTGAGAATAAAACTGGTCACTGGCCATCAATTGCTGCCATTCGTCACCATCCGGATCGTCTCATCGAGATTACGCCAGAAAAGATGCAGAAACTGCGGAATGAACCCGATGCCCTGCGATTAAATCGGTTTTTATTTTTTGATCTATCCAACGCTGCCGTCTGCTGATTAAGTCTTCCGCGCTTCACAGACAACAACCGATAGATAGGCATATAAATCCGATGTGCTGCGGATCTTTTCGGAGTTCAGGAAACTTTTTGTTTACTGATGGCATTTGCAACCAATTCTTTCAAAGCAATAGTCGAAATTTTAGGCGCTTACACCCGTTTGCAATTACGGTGATTTTATCGAGGTCCATAAGTCAGTAAAAATAAATAAATAAGCCGAAACCAATGACGAATCTATTGGAATCGATGCTAAGGTTCATTTTACTCAGAAGGTTGTTGCAACAAAAAAAAGCAACGAAAAGAGTATTATTCGTATCGTGTGAACTCTTCTGCAGGGCATCGGCACCATGTCATCCCGATCAGCATCAATTTCTGCCCGCCAAAGACATCATCTTCATCTTCATCCAATACACCAGCGCCCACCAAATTCCTAACAAGCCAGAAATCATCGCATCTTTTACGGTTTCGAGCGTCGGCGGGTTTTCTTGATCCCGGTCATTGATCACGGCGTCAATCACTCGTGATAAGGGCTCGCTTCATTCCTGCGCCAAAGTCAAAATGGCTAATGCCGATCCGCCAAATTCCTCAATCAATGCATCCAGTTCATCCAGCAATGATTCATTAATATCAAAATGGTACCCGCTCCTCTGTTTCAGTAAATGCATCGCTAAGACCCCGCAACAAGTCACGAATGGTGGCAAGCGTTATATCTTGCTCAGCTCTGACTTATTCACGCCATCGCTAAGCGCGGATAAATTAGAGCTGACACGGCTGGCGATATCAATCGGGTTTCGTATCATGGCAAAACCCTAGTAAAATAATTTTCGATCCGGCAGAATACGCACAATTAATTCCTCCTTCTCGCCGAGTTGCATCGGCTAAGCAAGCAATCGTCTTTTTCATCGGTCACTTCAGGAAAATCCCCTAAACGCCCCTACCGCATAGAAATTCATTGGGGATGACAAGCAAAACAATATGATCCGCCTCCGATCTAATTTCCTCAACTAATGTCTCCGGCGGTGCGACGGGGACGGCCCAGATCAATTCTGCCGGTTTTTGTTACGTAATGCATGCAGTGCGGCAATCCATCGTTGATCCCGTGGCCAGTCCGTCATCAATGACAATAACAACCGCCCAGCGGGATCAACCGGCGGATCCGTCGAGTGTATTGCGCGCGCCGCGTTTCGGATGGTTTCAACTGAACAGATACTTCCCGATTGATACTCCTGATCGGCACCGGCTTGCTCGGCATACTCAGTCAGATAAACCCAACCGCTCTCATCAACAGAACCGATCGCAAACTCAGGGATTGCCCGGCGCGCCAGTTTACGCACCAGAACCATCCATCTCGCCATTCAATTCCTCAGCAATCACCTTGCCCATCGGCACGGCGCTCGGGAATAGCCAATATCAGCGGATTTTTATCCTGATACTGAAAGGCGCTTCCGCCAGTTTCGCAGCTGCTGATGATACGGTCGGCAAAAATCATAATGGCTCTTAACATGATTATGACATGGTGCGATTGATTAGGAGACGCAATTCCTTCCGAAACGGGTATTCAGTACATCGTGTTTTCTCTAGCCAGCCATCGCCGCGCTTGCCCGATGCCAAAGCGCAAATTGGCGAAATCATAAACGCTATGGGCATCGGAATTAATGCTGATTAACACACCTTCTTCCTTGGCCATTTGACATTGGATGTGAGAACAAATCAACCGTTCCGGATGCGTTCAGTTCCAAAAAGCAACACCCGATTTCGGCTTCCCGAATAATGCGCATGCTCGCCACGTCACCACGGTGCGCGGCGCTGAATCAGACGCCCTGCCGGATGTGCCAGCAGGGAAAATACCGGATGCTGCATGGCGCGCGGAATGCGCTCTGTTTGTTTGGCGCGCGACAGATTAAAACGCACCGCACCCACCACCATATCCGCCCCGTGCCAGCGCGCTATCCGGCAAATCCAGACTGCCGTCTTCCAGAATGTCCACCTCAATGCTCTTCAAAGCAAGGTAATTCCTTTCAATTGGTATTGGGTTGATCAATTTCATCGCTTGTTGCGCCAATTGCAATGGATCAAGACCATGCGTAAAAGCTAACTTTGGCCTAGAATGTTTCGTAATCGCACATATCTCAAAAGCCATTCTGATAAAGCCGCCCGCCATTTCACGCGGGCTAGCTGTTATGTCCATCCGTTGCTTTGGTAATACTGCAAGTCGCCGCGCAGATCGGGCTTGTTCCACTAATTGCGGTAATTGCCCTGCCCGCCATGGCAATTTCCCGACCGATCTCACGCAACTCGGGGGAATATAAGATAGACCCACAGCGGCATACACCGATGCTTCCGTTTCCTACCCGCGATACGTGTTTTATCCCGAAAAACACCGTATTCATTGATCTTTAACCTCTTGTGTACCATGCGCCGGATCGCAATGTTATGAGGACTTCGATCCGGGTAAAATAATAGTGCCGCGCCATAAGATTCCGCCTTGACGACGCGCAAATCCACTTGCAGCCGCATTTAAGAATCACACTGGCGTGTGGGCTTTCCGACAAGATTTCGGCTCCCCTCGAACGTAATTTGTAAAACGTTGCACCAGTCTGGTTGCTGCGGCCGTTGAAGCTGTGAGAATATCCAAATCGCCAACCGTTTCACGGCCATGCGCCTAACTGCCCGCAACAGTGACTTTCAAAACGCCTGGAAAGTCGCCGCCGCAAGAAATTTTTCCAGCGCTTCCGCGTATTGCGCTGCTATCGCCAATTAAAGCGCTGCGTCTGATTAGCTATCACTTCAATTGCTTGCAAAATGTTGTTTCTCGGTTTTCTCGCCAACCCGCAAGTCCCGGATTTTGCCATCACGCGCAGCCTGGTACAATTGTTCCAGCGTTTGAACTCGAGATCGTGATATAACGCTTTGACCCGTTCGGACCAAGACCAGGTATTTTCAACGGCTCTGTAATGGAGGCGGCTCGGTACAGCCGATCCAGCAGGCTACAGTGACTGCCGCTTAAGCAATTTCCTGATTTTTCCGGCCAGATCATCACCGATACCCGGCAACTCCGTCAGATCTTTCACCTTCTCCAACAAACAGGATATTTCTTTGCGAAAGCTCGCCGTCAACACGGGCGGCGTTGGCATAAATGCGGATGCGGAATGGATTAAGCCCGGATTTCCAGCAAATCGGCAATTTCGAAGACAGCAATATCGGCATTATGTTTCGGGCATAAAACTCTCCTAATTTGTACCGTACTGCGTTCAACACCTTGGAGAATTGATTCATCGCAACGGTTATTCAGATTAATGCATTTCAATCTACAAAACTACTCACAATGAAAAAGTATTCCTATTTGCCAAAACGGTTATAACATGAGTTCATCGTATTTGAACATGATGCTAACATTGGGATTAAGTCGGTCGAGGCTTAACGCCATCGAACAGTCGTTTGAAGCAGCGGCGCATGCGGTTTTTGCGATTATTAATAATCTTGAGGTAGTGCAACCGATATTGCTATGGCTGTCGAATTTGAAGAATCCGACCTCGAACTGGCAT
>JADJES010000006.1 GCA_016708955.1 Nitrosomonas sp. | reverse complement strand
TAACCGTTTGTTGTTTTGATAAAAAACCGCGCGAGCCGCTCGACTCCAACAGCCTCATCGATGTGATGTGAATAGATCCCCTGGCGCGCTTTGTCAATCGCTTGCTTATCGATATCTGAAGCAAAGATCTGAATATGCATGGCATTAACTTGATTACCGAGAAATTCAAATAGCGCAATGGCGATAGAGTAAACCTCTTCCCCCGTTGAACAAGCAGGTATCCAAATACGAAGTGCTTTTTCATTTGCCAGTTGTTCAATGAGACGAGGAAATACTTCTTTTTTAAGTGCTTCAAAAGATTCCGGATCGCGAAAGAAGCTCGTGACATTGATCAGCATGTCCTGAAACAATATGTCGAGTTCCTTTGGGTGCTGCCGCAGAAACTTGACATAATCTTTCATTTCATCCAGTTGGTGTAGCATCATGCGCCGTTTGATACGGCGCATGATGGTCGTGTGCTTGTAGTAAGTAAAGTCGATACCGGTGCGTGCGCGCAGCAGAACGAAAATTTTGCCGAGGTCCGTTTCTTTGGCCGGCACATCCTCGGCAAGATTGACTAACTGTTGGGTTAAATAGGGATGATGCGCTATTTGCGTCAATTTACGGGCAATTTCCTTAGGTGACAGGATAAAATCCACCTGCCCGCTAGCGATTGCACTGTGCGGCATACCTTCATATTCCGCCGAATCTTCAGTCTGTGCAAAAGTGATACCGCCCGCTGTCTTGATGGCTTGTATACCCAAAGTGCCATCGGATGCCGTACCTGAAAGAATAATTCCAATGGCACGATTTTGCCGGTCTTGTGCCAGACTGATTAGAAAATCATCAATCGGCAGGAATTTGCCCCGTACTTCCGGACGCGGGAGCAATTGCAACACACCATGCAACAGTGCCAAGCTATATGTCGGTGGCATCACATAAATATCTGAAGTTTCACCGTTTTGCACTAAACTTTACATTTTCCCTTAAGCAACCATACGCAATAATGCATCGATAAAAGAATTAAGAATGGGTTTATCTGGTTTAGGGCAAAAGCTAACAAAATCCTTATTGAGCGCAGCCTGAGTAATCAGTTTTCTGACATCGGAAAAGGCAAAGTGACTTCGATTGTTAACAGCGTAACAACGCTGCGGTGTTTTATCAAGGTGATCGGCATAAATCCAGGTTACGGTGGCGGCCATCATGCAGAAGTGAGATGATTGGTAACGGCATGGTAGTTTCGAGTTTGGCTTTTGAGCTACCGATTTCCTGCTTGATCTCTTTGAAAGCGGCTTCGATTTTCCAGCGTGCGCCGTAGTATTCGATAATCTGCTCGACGGTGAGATCGAGATCGGTGGTAAAGAGTGCGACCCATTGTGATCTTCGATAGATCCAAACAACGCGCACGGCACATTTGAGTGTTTTCAACATCATGATGTTGTCAAAAAGCCAGAACATCGCGTTGTTTGCCGTAGAGGTTAACCGAATAAGTGGTAGCGCGTTCATGGAATTTATTGGCCAGCGTTGTGGCATTGCCCATCTTGTCGCCATACTTTCTGGATCGGCCGAGCTGATGTTTTTGGTGTTCGGGGTAACGCAAACAAAGTGGTATTGACGCGCAATCTGGAAAGCATATGACAGTGCTGTCCAACGGTTTTGCGCATCGGTTTAAGCAAGCCGTCGTTTCCAAACCAGCTATCGGAACGATCAGCAATGGGGTGCCAGGAAAAGCGGCAGAAATTTCCAGCAGCATTTCGATGGCCTGCTCAAATTTGGTTTGAAACGATGGTATCTTGCCCTCAACCCTAACCTTCTTGGTCGCTATCGTTTTTCCATGGATAGAAACGAAACGCCAGCGGTAAGCAAGCCCAGCGGCCTTTGACAATTTTTAATAAACCGATGGACACAACATTTTGTGACCAGGGGTATTTGATTGATTGGTCTTGGCAGCATGATCAAAGAAAGACGCGCAGCCGAAAATCTTTTGCCAGTCTTGGGATTGATGGTGTCATCCAAGGCCAGCAATAGCCGTCCTTTTGTCGTCGGGCTGGGTATCAGAGACCACAGCGTCGTCCAGAGGCGTGACCAAGGCAATTTTGATGAGGCCATGAAGATGTAAAATCGGCGCTGACTAAGCGACAGCCCGAACAATACCTGCAAGCATCGCAATAGGTTGGCGCTGCGTGAAGAAGTGAAATGAGTGATAACAGCCAGGAGCGTATAAACAAACCAGACACCTCGTTCATCGCCTTTGCAACGGTGGTTAAATTCCTGTTGGAGGGGGAAGAGGATATTGCGTAGAATGAACATGCGGCGATGCCTTTTTTATTATTGGTTTCAGTTACTTAACAGATGAAATTATAACAAAACCGTGCGTCGCCGCAATCATATCTTACTGTATTTAAAGGATATATTTCGATTTTTTCCCTACTGTCAACAGGGTCGATATCAGTACTATTTTGTCACTCAAGAAAAAATCCCGATAATCCAAAATTCCAGACAATTGAATCATCGGCTCATAAAAAAAGCGTGAAACTCCAGATAAATATGATTGGGTTCAACACGCAGACCATCGCTTATTTCGATCACGGGCATTGCCGTGGTACGTCTTATCAAATCAGGTAAAAGACTGACATGTTTAGGGTCAAGATGCTGGACCAGAACAAAAGCCATGCCGGTGTCGATGGGAAGCGCTTTGAGCAATTGGGTAAATGCATTTAATCCCCCCGCAGAGGCGCCGATACCCACTATTGGAAATATTTCCGTTTGTGTATTTGGATTGATATCCACTTTATCCTGATGAGTCATCGATTGAGAAGCTTTTATTTAACACAATCAATACTGAATTGATAGTCTAATGCCTATACTATAACTATACGACAAGCCATCTTAAAATTCTTCTCATGGGCCACGGCAAAAATAGGGCAAGCAATGTAATTCCCGCTTAAACTCGTTATGCGTTGGATATTCGAGAAAAGTTTTCACAAACTGATAATCGATCTTCTGATGAGAAGTCTATTTATACTGCCGTGATTCAACGCTGCGCTAAAAATACGTTAGAATATGCCTTTTAGAATATTTATCGGGAGTTGCTGAATGTCGATGGCTGACCGTGATGGTGTAATCTGGTATGACGGGAAGATGGTTCCCTGGCGGGATGCCAATACGCATGTTTTAACCCATACCTTGCACTATGGATTGGGTGTTTTTGAAGGACTGCGCGCTTATGAAACGGCGAAAGGACCGGCGATTTTCCGTTTGCAGGAGCATACCGACCGCTTATTCAACTCTGCGCATATCTTTATGATGAAAATGCCTTATGACAAGGCAACTTTGATGCAAGCGCAATGTGATGTGGTCAAACAAAATAAGCTTGTCTCCGGGTATATCCGCCCTATCGCTTTCTATGGCGCTGAAGCCATGGGACTCTCCGCCAAAACGCTTTCCACTCACGTTGCCATCGCCGCTTGGCCATGGGGAACATACTTAGGACCAGAGGCCCTTGAAAATGGGATCCGTGTCAAAACCTCTTCTTTCACCCGGCATCATGTCAACATCAACATGTGCCGCGCCAAATCGGTCACGACTTATGCCAATTCGATTCTGGCCAATCAAGAAGTTGGATTAAATGGCTACGATGAAGCGCTGTTACTGGATGTGGAAGGCTATGTGGCCGAAGGATCGGGGGAAAATATTTTTATCGTCAAACAAGGCAAGCTCTACACGCCCGATTTAACTTCCTGCCTGGAAGGAATCACGCGGGCGTCTGTGATTGATTTGGCTGCTGAAATCGGTATTCCAGTCATCGAAAAACGAATTACGCGCGATGAAATTTATTGTGCGGATGAGGCATTCTTTACCGGCACTGCTGCTGAAGTGACACCGATTCGCGAACTTGATAATCGCATGATTGGACCCGGCAAGCGCGGGCCGATCACCACACAAATACAAACCCTATTCTTTGATTGCGTCAAAGGCAGAGCTAAAAATCACGCCGATTGGCTTACCTTCGTTTAATCAGCCACATTGGAGATATTTTTATAATGAATCAACAAGCCGATAACAAAACACGTGAAATTGAAATTACAACCGATGATCTGCCATTGCATTGCCCCACGCCAGCCATGATGTTGTGGAACTCGCATCCGCGGGTTTTTCTTCCGATTGAAGCAACGGGCGAAGCGCTATGCCCTTATTGCGGCACGCACTATACGCTTAAAGGCGGCGCTGTCGCTGGGCACCATTAAGGCGGTTTGATTTCTGAATAAAACTTGCATTCCAATGATTAATTGGTCATAGCTATTTGTCAGTAACTATTCATCGCTTTTTATCAACAATCATTCTTTCAAAGAGAAAAAATTATGCACGCAATTCCTCATGAAATTTTTAAGGCGTATGACATTCGCGGCATTGTTGGTAAAACGATCACCGTTGATAATGTAGAAAAAATAGGCCATGCGATTGGCTCCGAAGCTCGCGCAAGAAATCTGACAGCTATCGCCATCGGCCGGGATGGCCGCTTATCAGGAACTGAGTTGTCGCAAGCACTCGCTCGCGGTATTCAAAAAAGCGGCATTCATGTAGTCGATGTTGGCATGGTAGCGACGCCCATGCTTTACTACGCCGCACATGAGTTATGTCAATATTCCGGAGTGATGGTTACCGGCAGTCATAATCCGCCTGAGTATAATGGCTTTAAAATTGTACTTGGCGGCGAAACTTTGGCGGCTGACACAATCCAGGCGTTGCGTTTGCGCATCGAAAATAACGACCTCGCACAGGGCGCAGGCAATTATTCCGAACATGCTATCGTCAATGCGTATATTGAGCGGATCACTGCTGATATCAAACTCACTCGTCCCATCAAAATTGTTGTTGATTGTGGCAATGGTGTAGCGGGTGCGTTTGCACCGGCACTCTATCGCGGCCTGGGTTGTGAAGTAATCGAATTATTCTGCGAGGTGGATGGGTCTTTTCCTAACCACCACCCGGACCCATCTGTACCTGACAATCTGAATGATGTCATTCAGGCGTTGAAAACTACCGATGCGGAAATTGGACTGGCTTTTGATGGCGATGGTGACCGCCTTGGTGTCGTTACAAAGAATGGTAATATTATCAATCCTGATCGCCAGCTCATGATGTTTTCAGCGGATGTATTGTCGCGAAATCCTGGTGGCAAAATTATTTTTGATGTGAAATGTACTCGGAATCTGGCGCCCTGGATCAGGCAGCACGGCGGCGTGCCGGTCATGTGGAAAACCGGCCATTCTTTCATCAAAGCAAAACTCATTGAATCGAAAGCATTATTAGCTGGAGAAATGAGCGGTCATTTGTTTTTCAAGGAACGTTGGTACGGTTTTGATGATGGCTTATATGCCGGCGCACGACTACTCGAATTGCTGAGTCGTGAAGCAGACATCAATATCACTCTCAATAATCTGCCCGATAGCATTAACACACCGGAACTTCAGGTTCGCGTTGCTGAAGGGGAAAATCACACACTGATTGCACAGTTACAAAAAAATGCAGTTTTCACGAATCCACAGCAAGTGATTACCATTGATGGTTTGCGGGTTGAATACAGTGATGGGTTTGGTCTGGCGCGCGCTTCTAATACTACGCCGGTCATCGTACTACGCTTTGAAGCCGATAATGAGGCAGCCTTGAAACGCATCCAGGAAGATTTTCGTCATAATATTCTGCAGGCAAAACCGGAGGCTCAACTCCCTTTTTAGCCAGAAATAATACTTCCGGCACCTTATGCGCATTGCCATCGCTCAGATTAATAGCACCGTTGGCGATATCACAGGAAATGCTGCAAAGATACTGGATGCGGTAAATCAGGCGAAACAAGCCGGTGCGCAGTTGGTAATAACGCCCGAGCTGGCGCTATCCGGGTACCCGCCCGCTGATTTATTATTACGCGAAACTTTCTGTCAATCTTGTAACGAGGCATTGACAGAATTAATCAAAGCAATTGATGACACAACATTAGTTGTAGGTTATCCCAGTTTTCAGGAAGGCAAGCTATATAATGCAGTTTCCGTGATTCGCCGCGGCAAAATCTCGCACACCTATTACAAGAGAATTCTCAGTCAATCTCCTTTCTTTAACGAATCGTATTATTTTGATACCGGTACTGAATCGTGTGTATTTGAACTGGATGGAGTTAAATTTGGCATTGCGATTTGCGCTGACTTCTGGTTGAGCAATTCGCTCCTTGCAGCAGATTGCTTCGATCTTGATATGTTGTTAGTACTGAGCGCTTCGCCTTACCGTATCAACAAGCAAGCTTCTCGTTATCAGATTACCCGTCAATTTATTGAACAGACTGGCATCTCCATTATCCACACTAACTAGGTCGGTGGGCAGGATGAACTGGTTTTTGATGGCGCTTCTTTTGTAATGAACCGGCAAGGAGAAATAACCCATCAACTCGGTGAATTTGTTGAAGCCATCGAATTAATCGATATTCACAACAATCAGCCCATAAAAACTGAGCTGGCAGCCCCGCAACTTCCCATCGCCAGCATCTATCAAGCATTATGCTTGGGAGTTAAAGACTATACCCGGAAGAATGGATTTCCCGGTGCATTGTTAGGTCTTTCCGGTGGAGTAGATTCAGCACTGACACTGGCAATTGCGGTCGATGCACTGGGCGCGGATAAGATCAAAGCCGTCATGATGCCTTCGCAGTACACGGCCAGCATCAGCCTGGAAGACGCCAATGAAATGGCCGAATTATTGGGTGTTGAGCTCCTCGAATGCAGTATTCAACCCTTGTTTGATCAGTTTTTGTTAAACATCGAAAGTGATTTCCAAATTCCCTCTGACTCCACTGCATCAAATACCATGACGGAGAATTTACAAGCGCGCATACGCGGTACATTACTGATGGCGCTGTCAAACCACTCGGGTTCGATTGTATTGACTACTGGCAACAAGTCCGAGATAGCGGTTGGTTATTGCACGTTGTATGGCGATATGGCAGGTGGCTTTGCAGTACTCAAAGATGTCAGTAAGACCTTGGTTTATGCGCTCTGCGAATACCGCAATCAAATTAGCCGGGTCATTCCGGAGCGCATCATTCAGCGTGCGCCTTCCGCCGAATTACGACCCAATCAAACGGATCAAGATAGCTTGCCGCCGTATGAAATTTTAGATGCAATTATAGAAGCTTATGTCGGAAATAATTATTCACCCGAGGAAATTATTGCGCTGAATTATAACGAAGCTGACGTTCAGAAAGTCATACACTTAATTCATAGAAATGAATATAAACGCCGCCAGTCTCCTCCGGGAGTTCGTATTACGCATTGCGATTTTGGCACGGCATGGCATTACCCGATTACATCCAGCTATAAAATCTGGTCGACATAACCCAGAGATGAATAGGATTAATGGAACTTGAATAATAAACTGGAGTTTCACGCTTTTTTTGAGCCGATGATTCAATTGTCTGGAATTTTGGATTATCGGGATTTTTTCTTGAGTGACAAAATAGTACTGATATCGGTTCATCCGGCAAGTGCGTACTTTTGGGTTTAACCGACAAGGACATAATTGGTTTCATGCAGCGCCATAATTTTGAGTTTAAAGAACTCGACATCTCTGAAACCATAGGCCATTTTGTGCAAAGTTTTTATCTTGTTGTTGGTACCTTCCAACGGCCCGGTTGATAAACCATTAAAATCGAAATAAGCCAGGATACCTGAGCGGTGTGCTGCAATAGTTTTAGAAAATTGCTTGAGCATGTTGACATCCGAAGCAGCGGCTTTTTTACCCATTCATCCAATGCATTTTGAGCTGAGAGTTTATCCGGTTGATGCCAGATATTGCGTAACTCTTCTTTCATGTAATAGGCCGTTGCCAAGGGCTCATTGAGCTTTAATGCTTCGTCAGACGTTGACGTTCATTGCGCTTGTCATCCAGGTTGTCAGGGTTCTTCAGCAACAGCCAGCGAATGCCCTTCAAAACGGGTTTGCCCAACCCATTTCTGCTTCTCGTTGCAGATCCTGACGCAGTTTTGTCAACTTTTCGTTGAACAGCTTAATAATATGGAAGTGATCGAACACTAGCGTTGCATCTGGGATATTAGCCCGCACCGCACTGATGTATGCTGGCCCCATGTCGGTCGCAACCGCTTCAATCCGTGCACCGATCGTTTCAAACGCTTCCAAAACGGAATCAGTGCATCGGCACCTTTCCCATTGCCAACAAAAATCACTGCCCCACGTTGAAGATCCAGAACTATCGTTAAATAACCCAGCTTCTTGCCTTGGTATATTTCATCAGCGCAATGCGTTTTATCTTGGCCAATTTCGGCAACCGATAACGTTTATTCAGATTGTCCTTCTGTATTCCCTTAACCAGATCCCAGCTCACTCCAAGATGGCGTGCTACTGCCTGGATGGTCATGTGCCTAGAGATCCAAAACCAATCTTTCGAAAGAACGTGTATAGCGCTTGTGCTCATCAGCAAACTGTATCTTTACCTGACGAACTGCTTGGCATCGGGTGCATTCTACCCGCTGAACTGGAAGGTCGATATAGACTGCTTTGACCTACCGGTACTGTCCTAAGCGTCTAACCAACTTTCCCCGGCAATGTATCTCGCGGCTTTTACATACCGGACATCTCAATCGCCAATGATCCGCTTGTATTGCAACAACTATGACACCCGCAATAAAACAAGTGCTTTGATAAAAATAACCAACTATACCAAAGGCGTGATACAGCAAACTGGTCGACATGTTGAAAAAACCTCTTCGTTGAAAATCAGAGATAATTTCAACCTTTAATTCACTTTATTTCAACATGCATTTCTGACTAACAAGTACGCACTTGCCGGATGAACCCTGATATCGACCCTGTTGACAGTAGGGAAAAAAATCGAAATATATCCTTTAAATACAGTAAGATATGATTGCGGCGACGCACGGTTTTTGTTATAATTTCATCTGTTAAGTAACTGAAACCAATAATAAAAAGGCATCACCGCATGTTCATTCTACGCAATATCCTCTTCCCCCTCCAACAGGAATTTAACCACCGTTGCAAAGGCGATGAACGAGGTGTCTGGTTTGTTTATACGCTCCTGGCTGTTATCACTCATTTCACTTCTTCACGCAGCGCCAACCTATTGCGATGCTTGCAGGTATTGTTCGGGCTGTCGCTTAGTCAGCGCCGATTTTACATCTTCATGGCCTCATCAAAATTGCCTTGGTCACGCCTCTGGACGACGCTGTGGTCTCTGATACCCAGCCCGACGACAAAAGGACGGCTATTGCTGGCCTTGGATGACACCATCAATCCCAAGACTGGCAAAAGATTTTCGGCTGCGCGTCTTTCTTTGATCATGCTGCCAAGACCAATCAATCGAAATACCCTGGTCACAAAATGTTGTGTCCATCGGTTTATTAAAATTGTCAAAGGCCGCTGGGCTTGCTTACCGCTGGCGTTTCGTTTCTATCACATGGAAAAAACGATAGCGACCAAGAAGGTTAGGGTTGAGGGCAAGATACCATCGTTTCAAACCAAATTTGAGCAGGCCATCGAAATGCTGCTGGAAATTTCTGCCGCTTTTCCTGGCACCCCATTGCTGATCGTTACCGATAGCTGGTTTGGAAACGACGGCTTGCTTAAACCGATGCGCAAAACCGTTGGACAGCACTGTCA
Organism: Nitrosomonas sp.; assembly: GCA_016708955.1. GTDB lineage: Bacteria > Pseudomonadota > Gammaproteobacteria > Burkholderiales > Nitrosomonadaceae > Nitrosomonas. The sequence goes on along the minus strand of JADJES010000006.1, from coordinate 142,048 downwards.
TATGCTTTCCAGATTGCGCGTCAATACCACTTTGTTTGCGTTACCACCCGAACACCAAAAACATCAGCTCGGCCGATCCAGAAAGTATGGCGACAAGATGGGCAATGCCACAACGCTGGCCAATGAATTCCATGAACGCGCTACCACTTATTCGGTTAACCTCTACGGCAAACAACGCGATGTTCTGGCCTTTGACAACATCATGATGTTGAAAACACTCAAATGTGCCGTGCGGTTGTTTGGATCTATCGAAGATCACAATGGGTCGCACTCTTTACCACCGATCTCGATCTCACCGTCGAGCAGATTATCGAATACTACGGCGCACGCTGGAAAATCGAAGCCGCTTTCAAAGAGATCAAGCGGAAATCGGTAGCTCAAAAGCCAAACTCGAAACTACCATGCCGTTACCAATCATCTCAACTTCTGCATGATGGCCGCCACCGTAACCTGGATTTACGCCGATCACCTTGATAAAACACCGCAGCGTTGTTACGCTGTTAACAATCGAAGTCACTTTGCCTTTTCCGATGTCAGAAAACTGATTACTCAGGCTGCGCTCAATAAGGATTTTGTTAGCTTTGCCTAAACCAGATAAACCCATTCTTAATTCTTTTATCGATGCATTATTGCGTATGGTTGCTTAAGGGAAAATGTAAAGTTTAGTGCAAAACGGTGAAACTTCAGTAATAAATAGACATCCTATTGCCATGAAATTTGTCTACCTGATAATCGCGCTATTATTCCTGTTTCCAGTCAATAATAGCTATGCCCACGAATTACCTGATCTGGGCGATGTATCACAGGCTACCATCACACCCTATCAGGAGCGTCAGATTGGCTTGCAAATCATGCGCCAGATTCGCGCGGACCCGAGTTATTTGGATGATCCTGAGATAGCCAGTTATCTAAGCAATCTTGGTCATAAATTAATTTCCAATTCTGATGAAACCAGTGCAGTACAATCATTTGAATTTTTTGCGATCCAGGACTCATCCATCAATGCATTCGCATTACCTGGCGGGTTCATGGGTTTCAATAGCGGATTGATCATCGCCGCACAAAGCGAATCGGAATTGGCAGCTGTAATGTCGCATGAAATTGCCCATGTGACACAAAAACATCTGGCGCGTATGATTGCCGGACAGAAGTTCGATTTGATAAAGTCGATAGCGACACTTGCAGTCGCTATTATTGCTGCACGCTCTAATCCGCAAGCAAGCCAAGCCATTTTGGTTGCTTCCCAGGCCAGTGCCATTCAGTCAAAATTGGATTTCACCCGCAAGCATGAAAAAGAAGCGGACCGGATCGGTTTAAGTATCCTGCTCGATGCAGGGTTCGAACCGCAAGGCATGTCTACTTTTTTTGAACGCCTGCAAAGAGCTGGACGATTTCATGAAAATGGCGCGCCTTCGTATTTACGTACTCACCCCATCACTTATGAGCGTATTGCAGATATCCAGAATCGCATTCGCGAAATGCCATACCGCCAAGTTCCCGATAGTATCGATTTCTTATTGGTGCGCGCTAAATTACGTGCTATGCAGGGAAAGCCACATGATGCGGTTGTGCAGTTCAAATCACGTTTAGATGAGAAGCGATATACCAACGAAGCGGTTGAACGCTATGGCTATATTCATGCGCTACTACGGGATAAAAAGAACAAACAGGCAAACCATGAACTCGCGCATTTATATCAACTATTGCAGCGTGATTCTTCTACATCAGTTCTGACCAATCATCGACTGGGTAACACAGTGCGCGTTGAAAATAAAAATGTGATTGCGGGCGCCATGATTGAAACACTTTCAGCCAATGTCAAACTGGGTAATGGAGAAATTACTGAAGCATTTGATATTTATAAAAGCGCATTAAAAATATATCCACAGCATCGCGCACTGATTCAGGGGTATGCGCATGCTTTAATACAAAACAAACAGACTGAAACAGCACTTGAGTTTATTAACAAACAATTACTGCTTATTCCAAATGATCCGCAACTGTTTAGCTTACAGGCCCAATGCTACGACTTATTAGGTGATAGAATGCTTCAACATCGTGCGCTGGCTGAAACTTATGTGTTAAAAGGACACTATGCAGCTGCGCTTGATCAATTGCAAACCGCACTGCAGAACAGCAACGGAAATTTTTACCAGCTATCCAGTGTTGAGGCGCGTCTTAAACAAATACAAGCACTGAAAGCAGAAGAAGATAAAGAAAAATAAAAGCACTCAATATTATTAGGCAATCTGTACCAATACATTCACTAAATTTTCTAAGCGAGTCTTTTGATTACTATTTATCCCCGAGTTGCACTTCATTAATTTTCTCTAAATGTTAACAGTTAGCATTAAACGCATTGTCATTGTTTTACTTATGATTCTTGCCCCAGCTGCCTACTATTGGGTTAGTGGCGGAAAAAAAGGATCTGAAGAAAGTCAATATAAAACCCGGAGCATTGAACGGGGGGATATCATACAATCCATCTCTGCTAACGGCACGTTGACCCCGGTTGTTCTTGTCAATGTCGGCACTCAGGTTTCAGGCACTGTGGCTAAATTATATGCGGATTATAACGACCATGTTGAAGTGGGTCAGATTCTGGCTGAACTGGATCCAGCCTTACTGCAGGCTCAATTGCAGCAATCCAAAGCAAATCTTCTCAATGCGCAAGTAACCTTGCGAATTGCTGATGGCAAATTGAAACGCCATCAATTACTGAAGGAAAAAGAGTTCATTTCACTTGAAGCATTACAAATGATCGAGCAAGAAATGGAAGTAGCACGCGCGCAACTGGCAATTAGTAAGGCCCAAGTTGCGCGTGACCAAACCAATCTCAATTATAGTGTTATCCGGTCCCCCATATCGGGAGTAATCATCGCGCGGGATGTAGATATCGGCCAAACTGTGGCGGCCAATTTCCAAACACCAATCTTGTTTCAAATCGCCAAAGATCTCCGGCAAATGCAAATCAACATTAGCGTTGCTGAAGCCGATATCGGTCAATTACACCTCGGCCAACTCATTAACTTTACCGTTGATGCGTTTCAGCAGCGTAAATTTACCGGCACAGTGAAGCAAGTTCGACTCAATCCAACAATTCAGGAGAATGTCGTCACCTATAACGTGGTCGCCATGGTTGATAATGATGATGGAACCTTATTGCCAGGTATGACTGCCAATATCAATTTTGTTGTCAATCAAAAAGAGAATGTTTTACGTGTACCCAATGCAGCTCTGCGTTATCAGCCGAAGGATATTGAATCGACTGAAAACAGCAAACAAACAAAATCAGCCAATCAATCTGTAGTCTATCTTTTGCCAGAGAATCGCCCCGTCCCTGTTAATGTAAGCATTGGTATTACTGATGGCAATTTCACTGAAATCGTCAGTGGTGAAATAAAAGCGGGCGATAAAGTAATTATTAGTGACGTTGCCGACAAAAAGGAAGCGGAAAGTAAGTTCAAATTAAGAGTATTCTGATGCTATCGATTCAGACCAATCATGTCGGCCATTCGCTGATTAGAATTGAGGATCTTTGTAAAAGCTACGATTTGCAAGACGCCAGTGGGAATACCATTACGAATCAGGTTTTGTTTAATATCAATCTGACCATCAATCAAGGTGAATTTGTTGCCATTATGGGGCATTCCGGATCGGGTAAATCGACACTGATGAATATACTCGGTTGCCTTGATACCTCGACAAGCGGATCATATTGGCTCTCCGAGAAAAATGTTGCCAAACTTACCAACGATGAACTGGCGCGCATTCGTAACCAGAAGATCGGTTTCGTATTTCAGGGATTCAACTTGCTAAAACGTGTAACAGCACTAGATAATGTAGCAACACCATTACTGTACGCTGGCGTCGGCCGTTCTCAAAGCCGCAAACAAGCTTTAGAACTTCTCCGTCGCACCGGTTTAGAAAATTTTGCCATGCATCAACCGAATCAGCTCTCAGGAGGGCAACAACAACGTGTCGCAATCAGTCGCGCACTGATCAATCAGCCGCCACTGATTCTGGCTGATGAGCCCACGGGAAATCTTGATACGCAAACCAGCCGTGAAATTATGTTACTGTTTCAGCAACTTAATCGCGATCAAGGTATTACTATCGTACTGGTCACGCATGAAGATGATATTGCGGCTTATGCAAGGCGCTTAATTCGCCTAAAGGATGGACATATCATTTATGATAAGAACAACAATACGAACATAAGTGTAGACAAGCTTTCCAGGATTTTTCCAGCCTAATTACAGCTTTTAATTTATTTTTACCCATGACTAATCGCGATTGACACAATGAATTTTCTTGCAATTGTTGGCGAAGCACTGCGCGCCTTGCGTCAAAATCGCTTGCGTACCGGGCTAACCATGTTGGGCATGATTATTGGCGTAGCGGCCGTAGTTTTAATGTTATCCATCGGTCAAGGCGCGCAAACTAAAATTAATCAAACCATCGCTGAGATGGGCAGTAATCTTTTTATCGTTGTCCCAGGCGCCACATCTTCCGGAGGATTTAGCTTTGGCAGCGGTAGCATCAGAACTTTAACGATCCATGATGCGCAAGCGATTGCCGAATTACCGACAATCAGTGCAACGGCGCCTGTCATCTCTGGTACAGCACAGCTCAATTACGCCGCCAAAAATTGGAGCACCCTCATCACAGGCACTACACCGGATTATTTTTCGGTAGGTAACTGGAAAATTGAATCGGGTACAACCTTTACAGAATCTGATTTGCGTTCGGCGAATCGTGTAGTTGTTTTGGGATCAGTCACGGCACAGAACTTATTCGGTGATGAAGATCCCGTTGGAAAAACTATACGCATAACCAACCGCCCCTTCCTCGTTGTGGGTGTGCTAATGGCCAAAGGACAAAGCCTAACGGGACGCGACCAGGATGACAATATTTTCATACCGATCACAACCAGTGAAAGACAGATTACCGGCAATCAGTTTCCTGGCTCTATCCGGCTCATGTTAGTTCAGTGTAAGTCAGCGGATGAAATGGATATCGCTGAAATAGAAATTACTCAATTATTACGCCAACGCCATCGCATCGCAAAAGGTAAAGAAAATGATTTTACTGTCCGCAATTTAACTGCACTTGCTGATGTTGCGACAGGCGCTGCAAAAGTTATGTCGATGGTATTGGGCGCTATTGCATCGGTATCTTTATTGGTTGGCGGGATTGGCATTATGAATATTATGCTAGTATCTGTAACTGAACGTACTCGGGAAATTGGTATTCGTATGGCAATCGGTGCCAATCAGCGTGCAATTCTTACTCAGTTTCTGCTTGAGGCTATGATGATCTGTTTTATGGGTGGGTTGATTGGTTTGCTATTGGGTATTGGTGGTGCTTGGGTAGTCAGTCAAGTTGCTGATATGCTCATTGTCATTACACTAGGTATGATTGGTTTGGCTTTTTTATTTGCTTCGGCGGTTGGCATATTTTTTGGTTTTTATCCTGCCAAGAAAGCTGCTTCACTGAAACCAGTCGATGCACTTCGATATGAATAACTTATCTAAGTTTTGTTAGTTGACTTGCATTCAGTGCCCAAATAGGAGTATCTCATGACAATCAAAGAGCGCCCTACTTCTGATTTTCTAGCAATTGTCGTCGTAGAAAATACAAAAGAAGCAATGACTGTAGGTGAAATCAAGAATGCGCTACATGAGCGTGGTTTTGGTATCCTCATGGCCATTGCCGCACTACCAATCTGCCTTCCAGTACCCGTACCACCCGGCTATACAACATTTTTTTCTATCCCGCTCTTCATTTTTTCAGTACAAATGATTCTTGGTATGCACGCACCGTGGTTACCTATTTGGATTGAAAAAAAATCAATCAAACGATCCAGTCTTGAAAAAATAGTTACAAAAGCAAATCCTTGGCTCAAGAAAATTGAGAACCGTATGCAGCCGCGCATGACCTATATCAGTGTGCATACGTGGGAAAGAATTATCGGTATTTTTTCCTTTGTTTTTGCGCTATCAATAGCACTTCCAATCCCTTTGACTAATTTTCCGCCAGGCTGGGGAATACTGGTAATGTCTCTGGGGCTTCTGAATAGGGACGGTGTAACCATATTGATCGGCATGATTATTGGAACGATTGGAATCGGTATTACCATGATTGTTTTGGTCATGCTATGGATGGGAATAACAATGCCATCATTCTATTGATTTATTGCCTCAGCAAGCGTTACAGTCTCTGGAGTTATTGAATCATTGTTTCCTATGATATAAATGGCTCAGAATTCACTTAAGGAGGGTGGTTTGTTTTTAACACGTGATGACCGCAAGATCAGTATTATCGGCGGCTTACTGCTGCTGGGATTGACTTTAACAACAGGATTTGCCGTTTATAGTGCGATGCGTCAACAGATTGAGTCGGCGCTCGGTCGAGGGTTGGGGGTTGCGCTACAAGGCAAGGCGCTACTAATTGAAAGCCTCGTTCAAAAAGGATTGGCAGATACTCGTGCATTAGCGCTTCGCCCTTTCATCGTTCAGTCGATGCAAGAACTCAATGTACAACCAGACAACGAGAGTGCGTTGAACGACCTGACACGAAACGTCAATTCATTGATGCACGCAGGATTTTCAGCAGCAGTAGTTTATGATATGAACGGCAATTCGTTATCGCATTCCGGGCGTTTCTCTGAAAATCAATCTCAATCAATCCCGCTGAATAAGCACAGTAATACATCGATAATATGGGACGAGCAGTTTATTCTACATACCAGCAAAGATATATTAGATGAAGAGCAACGCCGTATTGGCAGCATCACAACAGAAATAAAACTACCGCAACTGACCCGGAGATTTAGTGAAATAAGATCGATCGGTGAAACTGGGGAGTTCATTTTATGTGCACCGCCTGAAGAAGGTAAGCCGGAAATGCCTTGCCTGATAAGTCAGATCGATGGCGTAAAATTTAGGTACCTGAAGTATGTACCGGAAGGCGGGGTACTACCGATAAGTTTTGCCCTGGATGGAAAAAGTGGTGTTATCGCCGTCAAAGACTATCGTCAAGTGCCGGTCATAGAGGCATATGCACCGTTACGCGCGATCGGTCTCGGCATGATTCTGAAGCTGGATGAAGAAGAATTATTCGAACCCGTCACTGAAGAAATAAAAAATATTATTCTTTATCTTGCCGGACTGATCGTGGCTGAGATATTGCTATTGAACTGGTTTGTTCGAAAGCTGATCAAATCAGAAAGAGAAGCACGTAATACCAAGGAAATTGCCGAGCAGTTTTCTATTGAATTAAGTCATAAGGAAATTGAGCTGAGCGAACGTCTGAAAGAAATTTCTTGTCTTTATGAGATTCGCCGGAGTATTGGCTTGGAATTATCTGTAGATAATGTCTGCCAACAGATTATTGAACATCTGATACCCGCCATGCAATACCCGGATCTTGCCTCTGCCATGATTGAACTTGATGGGAGAAGAATTACCTCATCGAATCAAAACCAAAACTTAGTCCATAAGCTGGAATCGAAGATTGGTGTCAATGGCAAGGTTTGTGGCCATCTGAGCGTTTTTTATCCTGAAGACAAACCCTTTCTTGTGATGGAAGAACAAAGGCTTATTGATGCCATCACCGATGATCTGGCAAAGTGGCTGGAACGCAAACAAGTTGATGAATTATTGCGCGTGCGATTGAAGGAAATTACTTGTCTCTATGAAATCCGCCGTGGCATGGGATTGGAATTATCAATAGAGCATGTTTGTCAGAATATTTTTGAGAATTTAATACCTGCCATGCAGTTCCCAGAGATTACTACTGTCGTCGTTGAAGTCAATGGCAAGCGATTCGCTTCAACAAATCAGGATCAGAATTTTGCTATTAAGTTGCGCGCCAAAACGCATTCCGATGATAAAGTTTGCTTTGAATGTTACAAAAAGAGCGATGCGATTGGCTTCGTGTTGCAATCAAAAATAAGTGTGAATAACAAGGTATGCGGTCATTTGAGTGTTTTCTATCCCGAAGACAAACCCTTCCTGGTGCTTGAAGAACAAAGACTCATTGATGCCATTGCGGATGATTTGGCCAAATGGCTGGAACGTAAACAAGTTGATGAACTGCTGCGCGAGCGTTTAAAAGAAATCTCCTGTCTTTATGAAATCCGCCGCGGGATCGGGGTGGAATCATCGATAGATAATGTTTGTCAGAATATTTTTGAGAATTTAATACCTGCCATGCAATTCCCGGAGATTGCCACCGCTATTATCGAACTGGATGGCTGGCGGTTCACCTCCGGAAAATATTCTCAAGATCTTATACCTCAATTGCAATCAAAAACAAAAATCATCAACAAGACTCGCGATCAATGGCGTGCAGAAAGAGATCCCGCATGCACTTGTTGGTCTGCAATTAGTGTCAATGGTACGGTCTGTGGTCAATTACGTGTATTTTATCCCGCCGACAAACCATTTCTAGTACAAGAAGAACAAAAACTCGTTAATGCAATCGCAAGCGACTTAGAAAGCTGGCTTGAACGTAAGCGTTTAGAGCGAGCACTGGTATTTGTAGCTGAAGAACAAGCCCATACGATCGGTCAAGAATTACACGATAATCTTGGTCAACAAATCGCTGCAATTGGCTATCAAGCCAGAGCACTGGAAAAACAAATATTTGCTGCAGGAAATGAAAGTATGGCTCCAGTAGCCGCTTCCATTGCTTCGCAGGCACAGATTGCTGTTATTCATATCAAGCAGATCGCGCAAGGATTGCTGCCATTTGAATTAGAAGCTAACGGTTTGATACCTGCATTACAGACATTTGCAACGAGGATAGCCACGACTTACAGCATCATTTGTAATTTCTCATGTAAAAATAGCATCATGATTAATGATGATAATAATAGCCTGGCGCTTAATCTCTATCGAATTACTCAAGAAGCTGTCAACAATGCAATACGACACGGCAAAGCACAGCACATCACGATCGCATTGACCTTTGATGAAGGGATATTGTGCCTATCAATTTGCGATGATGGCAGCGGTTTCGCTGGGATTGATACAAATCATAAAACAATATCGGGTATGGGTATTAAAATTATGCAATATCGTGCGAAGCAATTAGGTGCAAAGCTCGAATTTCTGCCGCGCAACGAAGGTGGTACTGAAGTTCGTTTAGAAATGCGGATGGCTTAGTCTATGTCAACAGTGAAAGCTAAAGTAATGCTGATTGATGATCACGCCATGCTACGGCATGGTATGGCGATGCTCATCAATATGGAACCAGATATGGAAGTGTTTGCTGAAGCAGGCGACGGTAATGAAGCGCTGGCAATACTCAAGAAAACTGGTCCTGTCGATATTGTTCTATTAGATGTTACGCTTAAGACAGTATCCGGTTTCGAAGTAATAAAAAGTATGCATGCACTGATCCCTACTCTGCCAGTACTTTTTATTTCCATGCATGACGAATCAGTTTACGCGGAACGCGCACTACGGGCCGGAGCGCGTGGCTATGTCATGAAACAAGAGCCTGGCGAAGTGCTGCTAACTGCTATCCGTGAAGTATTAAAGGGTAACGTTTATTTAAGCAAGCAAATGCATGATAAATTACTAAAGCGGATTGCCGGAGGCTCAGAGCCGGAACAGTTAATTAATACGCTTACTCCCAGTGAGTTTGAGGTGCTGCACCTGATTGGACAAGGACATAGCAGCCAGGAAATCGCTAAGTTACTCTACCGCAGCATTAAAACCATTGAAACACATCGTTTTAATATTCGAGTTAAATTGAATTTAAAAGATGGTGCCGACTTGATACGTTACGCCACGCGATGGATTTCTGAAGAGCACTGAGCAATCTCATCGACGCTTTTGAAACAACTATTTTCTATCATTATGTGACAGCCTAATGGTTTCCCTTAGTAACAAACCATAGTTTCCCTAATATACATAGCAGTATTGATTCAGTAGGATGCACAACTGCGTTGTTCTACTTGGAGCTATTACTATCATGAATATAAAACTGGGCAAATATCTTGCAGTGTTACCTTTGCTTTCTCTTTTGGTTGCCTGTGCGCAGCTGGGTCAACTCGAAGCACAAGATACAGATATTAGAAAAATGACACAGAGCGCCGAAACGTATAGTGATCATACTAAATTGTCAAACTACTATGACAATTTAGCTAAAGAAATGGTGGCAAAAGTTGCAGAGAAAAAAGAATCATTAGAAGAATATGAGGATCATAGTTATTACTATGGCAGACAAGGTCAAGATTTTAGATCACATACGGAAGCCAATATTCGTTATTACGAACAAGCTTTATCGGATGTCACAAGACAAGCCGATTTGCATCGGAAAATTGCTGCCGAATTGTTACAGCGTGATTATGCAGGATCAGCAGAAACACCTGAGCAAGATGGCAAGCATCAAATCAAAGCCAAACTAAATTCAGACGCTAACAGTCTGCCTATTAGGGCGCAATAAAGATATAAATAACCAGTGCACAATTGCTGATTCATTTTTCTAGTTAGCATGCCATTTATTGAAAAAGACTAACAAAGTTAAGCTGATAATTTAAAGGGCACTTCTAAAAATTCAAAGTTCTAAACAAAACGAGGCACGAGAAAAAAATGGTTACGCAGCATATGCATGATATGTAAGGAAACATTTTTTTCGAGTAACAAAGTGTTGTGACGAAATTTGGATTTTTAGAAGTGCCCTAAAGAAGCTTCAGCTAATTCAAAAGCATTAAGGTTCTGTTCTCTAAAACAGAGTCTTAGTGCTTTTGGCGTATTTATTTGTGAAAAAATTTTTATCGTCACCAAAAGATGAAATACTCAAAATGGTCGTTATTTGTCATCACAGTCAGCAGTATATTTTTTTTCGTTACGCATTCAATTACTCTTCACGCAAGTAATTTAGTAAATTTTGCCAAAGAAAACCGGGTAGGATTCGGTGGTTGGGTGAATAGCGGCGTGACTTTTAATCCCAGTCAAACGAACGGATTTAATGGTCCAGTTGCCTTTGCCGATCAGGCCAACCGTTTCCAGTTAAATCAATTGAATTTATTCCTGCAACGTTCCGTGATATCGGAAACGAATAAATGGGATTTTGGCGGACGCTTCGACTTTCTATTTGGTACCGATGCCGTTTTTACGCAAGCATTTGGTGTTCCAACTTTTGATGTAAATTCTGGTGAGCCCCTCAACAGAAATAATTGGGATCTCCATATCTGTTGTTCTTCAACGCGCACCTATGGCATCGCACTCCCGCAAGCTTACCTGGAAGCGCATATACCAATCGGTGAAAATGGAATCAATCTCAAAATGGGACATTTTTATTCGCCAACCGGTTTTGAAACAGTCCCGGCACCTGATAACTTTTTTTATACACGCGCTTATTCTTTTAATGCGGGAGAACCCTTCACACATACCGGTTTACAAGCAAATTATGCAATAAACAAAAATTGGTCTGTTCTCGGCAGTGCGGTTACCGGCAGTGCCACTGGCGGCTGTGATGGCGGTTGGGACAAACAATTAGGCAATTGGGGCGGTGTTACCGGTATTACCTGGACTAGCGATAACCATGCCACTTCACTGAATGTCACTGGCACTTATGGCGAAACTTCAACACAAAGCAGCAAATCATGGGGAATGTATAATATTGTGTTACAACACAGAATTAATCCCAAAACCCTATTCGTTTTGCATCATGTCCACGGCTTTGCTGATGGCGTTTTATTGAATAACCTAAAGTACAGTAATGTAGTAAAGGATGCGCAATGGTTCGGCTTTGTCACGCACTTATACTACGATCTTACAGCTAATCTGTCTGTAGGTGCTCGAGGTGAGTGGTTTCGTGACAGAGACGGTTTTCGCAATCCATCGCCTTTTCGGATCGCAGCAGCCACGAATCTTGTTAATGGTGCACCAATGAGTTATGCGGGCAATATTAGCAATGTAACGATTACCCCGGCAGACTATTATTCGGTTACTGCCGGCATGAACTGGAAAGCAGCCAAAACATTAAATCTGAGGTGGGATTCAATCAAAAAACTCAATATTCGTCCGAATATTCGCTACGACAGAGTAGATGCTTATCACACTTCAGCTTATAGGCCGTTTGCTGGCAATAAAGATCAAATCTTGTTTTCACTTGATTTTATCTTGCCTTTTTAATAATTCCATATGCGGACAGCACCTCTTTGTCTTTTTTATAACCCTTTATAACCTGAATACTCTTCGTTTTCTATGATTAAATCATGACTCAGCTTGGCTTCCGCTTTGTTTACTTGATTACTTGTTTGTTTTATCGCCATTTTCTTATGAGAATCAGCATATCTCAAATTCTCCCTCAAAAGTTTCTCGTATGCGCGAATATTAGCTGATGTATGTGATTGCAGATCCAGACCTTGTCTACCATAGTAATAAGGACGTGCTTCGTATGCTTCAAGCACTTTTTTATTCTCTTGTAATTTTATTTTCGCTTCTCTGGCTAAGTTTTCATAATGCTGAACCAAAGCTTCATGATCATCACTGGCGATTCCATCCAGCGCGATAGCAGATGGATTCATATGTGCGCAAGAAGTCAATACTGAAAGTACAAAAAACAATTTCAATAATTTTAATGGTCTCATAATGACTATCCTCCGGACATCAACGAATGACGTCATCTTAATTCGATCAGTGCTATGTGTATATTGGGAAAACCATTGTTTTTCAGGTTCATCCGGCAAGTGCGTACTTTTGGGTTTAACCGACAAGGACATAATTGGTTTCATGCAGCGCCATAATTTTGAGTTTAAAGAACTCGACATCTCTGAAACCATAGGCCATTTTGTGCAAAGTTTTTATCTTGTTGTTGGTACCTTCCAACGGCCCGGTTGATAAACCATTAAAATCGAAATAAGCCAGGATACCTGAGCGGTGTGCTGCAATAGTTTTAGAGAATTGCTTGAGCATGTTGACATCCGAAGCAGCGGCTTTTTTTACCCATTCATCCAATGCATTTTGAGCTGAGAGTTTATCCGGTTGATGCCAGATATTGCGTAACTCTTCTTTCATGTAATAGGCCGTTGCCAAGGGCTCATTGAGCTTTAATGCTTCGTCCAGACGTTGACGTTCATTGCGCTTGTCATCCAGGTTGTCAGGGTTCTTCAGCAACAGCCAGCGAATGCCCTTCAAAACGGGTTTGCCCAACCCATTTTCTGCTTCTCGTTGCAGATCCTGACGCAGTTTTGTCAACTTTTCGTTGAACAGCTTAATAATATGGAAGTGATCGAACACTAGCGTTGCATCTGGGATATTAGCCCGCACCGCACTGATGTATGCTGGCCCCATGTCGGTCGCAACCGCTTCAATCCGTGCACCGATCGTTTCAAACGCTTCCAAAACGGAATCAGTGCATCGGCACCTTTCCCATTGCCAACAAAAATCACTGCCCCACGTTGAAGATCCAGAACTATCGTTAAATAACCCAGCTTCTTGCCTTGGTATATTTCATCCAGCGCAATGCGTTTTATCTTGGCCAATTTCGGCAACCGATAACGTTTATTCAGATTGTCCTTCTGTATTCCCTTAACCAGATCCCAGCTCACTCCAAGATGGCGTGCTACTGCCTGGATGGTCATGTGCCTAGAGAGATCCAAACCAATCTTTCGAAAGAACGTGTATAGCGCTTGTGCTCATCAGCAAACTGTATCTTTACCTGACGAACTGCTTGGCATCGGGTGCATTCTACCCGCTGAACTGGAAGGTCGATATAGACTGCTTTTGACCTACCGGTACTGTCCTGAAGCGTCTAACCAACTTTCCCCGGCAATGTATCTCGCGGCTTTTACATACCGGACATCTCAATCGCCAATGATCCGCTTGTATTGCAACAACTATGACACCCGCAATAAAACAAGTGCTTTGATAAAAATAACCAACTATACCAAAGGCGTGATACAGCAAACTGGTCGACATGTTGAAAAAACCTCTTCGTTGAAAATCAGAGATAATTTCAACCTTTAATTCACTTTATTTCAACATGCATTTCTGACTAACAAGTACGCACTTGCCGGATGAACCGTTTTTCATTAATGGAAACCATTAACCATTGCGCCTATAAGACTAAGACAAACAAACCATTCCCAGGTGGATGCCGCTTCCAGGAATAAATTAAAATGAGAATGGGAAACACCGCAATAAATGCCGGCACAGTATCTTTTTTCCCTCTTTTAGAATAACTAAAAATGCAATCTATCTTTAAGCATCTTAGATGTCTGATATTCGCCATTATTAGTAGTGTATTCGCACTTACAAGCAACTCAGATCACTTACACGCCAGTAGCCTAAGAAAATCATTCAAGGAGAGTAAGCTAGAATTTGGCGGCTGGCTGCATGGCGGCGCAACCTTTAATCCCAGTCAGAATAACGGTTTCAACGGCCCGGTCATTTTTGCTGATCAGGCCAATCGTTTTCAATTGAATCAATTGAATCTATTTATGCGGCGTTCAGTGGTCTCCGAAGGAAATGCATGGGATTTTGGCGGACGCTTCGATTTTATGTTTGGAACAGATGCGATATTTACTCAAGCTTTTGGTGTTCCAGCCTATGACGTGAATTCTGGAGAACCTTTAAAAAGAAGTAACTGGGATCTTAATTTATGCTGTTCTTCCTCGCGCACCTACGGCATAGCGCTTCCGCAGGCCTACGTGGAAACGTATGTGCCAGTTGGCCATGGACTTAACATCAAGTTAGGCCATTTCTATACCCCAACAGGTTTTGAAACTGTTCCAGCGCCTGATAACTTTTTTTATACACGTGCTTATACCTTGAATGTCGGGGAACCTTTTACGCATACAGGCATGCTGGCAAACTACAAGATCAATTCAAACTGGTTAGTTTTAGCAGGTCCTCTTACTGGCAGTGCGAATGGTGGTTGGGACGCCGGATGTGATAAGCAACTGGGAAACTGGAGTGGAATTGCAGGCTTTACTTGGACTAGCGATAATCATGCTACCTCATTCCATTTCTCCGGCACTTATGGCGAGACTTCCACGCGTAGTAACGAACCTTGGGGATTCTATAATATTGTGTTGCAGCACAGAATTAATCCTAAAACCCTATTAGTTTTGCACCATGTTTATGGTCATGCAGGCGGAGTTCTGTTAAACAATCTGAAATATACCAATGTTACAAAAGACGCAGAATGGTTTAGCGCCATCGCACATTTATACTATGATTTAACGGATAATCTGTCAGCGGGCGTCAGAGTTGAGTGGTATCGTGATGAAGCTGGTTTTCGAAACCCATCTCCGTTCCGGATTGCTGCTGCCACTAATAATGTTAACGGTACACCCGTCAGTTATGCAGGAAATCTCAGCAATGTCACTATTACACCAGCAGACTATTATGCAGCGACTGTCGGTTTAAATTGGAAAGCAGCTAAGACACTAAAGCTTAAATGGGATTTTTTAAAGAAACTCAATATCCGTCCCAATATTCGTTACGATAGAGTCGATGCCTATCACGCAGAAGCTTACAGGCCTTTTGCTTAAGCAACAAAGATCAGATTCTGTTTTCTCTGGATTTCATATTGCCGTTCTAGCCCGGATATTGCATGAATTCGCACGATGATCACGCATGATATTGGTTTCAAAAGGGATTTTTCGAAGAAGCGGTGTAGTTATTCATACACCTGACTGAGATAAATTCCTTGTGGAATCAAGAGACAAGTGAGGGCGCGTGCAATTCATGCAATATCCGGGCTAGAACTTATGCAGGTATCAAAATTCTACAGAAATACACTACATTAATATTACATCATACTGCTCTTGCGTATAGGATTCCTCAACCTGCAAGCTAATCGGTTTTGCTATAAAATCACCCAATTGCGCCAAGCTCTGAGATTCTTCATCAAGGAATAGATCAATCACTTGCTGTGATGCAAGAATACGGAATTCATTGGCTTCAAACTGTCTGGATTCTCGTAGCAGTTCACGTAAGATTTCGTAACAAATTGTTTGTGCAGTTCTAATTTCTCCTCGTCCTTTACAGGTCGGACAGGATTCGCATAATACATGCGCAAGGCTTTCCCGAGTGCGCTTACGCGTCATTTCAACCAATCCAAGTGCGCTAAATCCATTGACTGTGATGCGTGTGCGATCTTTCAGCAAAGCTTTGTTGAATTCAGTCAATACCGCATTTTTATGTTCTTCAGAATCCATATCGATAAAATCAATGATGATAATTCCGCCCAGGTTACGCAGCCTAAGCTGCCTTGCGATTACCTGAGCGGCTTCAAGATTCGTTTTGAAGATAGTGTCGTCGAAATTTCTAATACCGACAAACCCACCCGTGTTGACATCCATGGTAGTGAGCGCTTCAGTCTGATCAATAATCAGATACCCGCCAGATTTAAGATTAACGCGCCTGGCCAAAGATTTTTCAATTTCTTCCTCAACGCCATACAGATCAAATAATGGGCGATCTCCGGTATATAAAATAATATGCTCAGCAATATACGTCATATAGCTTTGCGCGAATTTCACAAGCTTTTGATAATTTTCACGTGAGTCCACCAGTATCCGGGAAGTATCTTCTTTCACATAATCTCGTAATACTCGATGACTTAAATCCAAATCTTGATAGAGCAAAATAGGCGCCGCAATAGTCATAGATTGTTGTTGGATATCGTGCCATAGCTTGTGCAAATATTCGTGATCGGCACGTAAATCACTTTCATTCGCTGTTTCAGCCATTGTTCTGATAATGTAACCGCCTTTTTCATCTACCGGCAGAATTTGTTGTAATTTTTCGCGTAACAACTCACGCTCACTGTCATCTTCAATGCGTTGAGAAATACCGATGTGTGATTCTTGCGGCAGATAAACCAATAGACGGCCCGCTAAACTGATTTGTGTGGATAGTCTCGCACCCTTAGTACCAATCGCGTCCTTGATTACTTGCACCAGAATGCTATTGCCTTCGTATAATAGTTTCTCAATCGGTTTGGTGGTATCTCCCTCTTGACTGGATGTCTTTATGTCCGCCACATGTAAAAATGCTGCCCGGTCAAGGCCTATATCGACAAATGCAGATTGCATTCCGGGCAGAACGCGACTGACACGTCCATTATAAATATTGCCTACAATGCCACGGCCGCTCGTCCGTTCAATATGTAACTCTTGTGTCACACCTTGTTCTAGTATGGCTACTCTGGTTTCTTGCGGGGTGATATTTACAAGAATTTCATTGCTCATATAGCGTATGAACTATACATATAATCAGTCTGATTTCTGGAGTTGAAAGCTAACGATGCTTACAACGATACTTGGTGTAGCAACTTGTACGATACGACATTCTAATTTCAATAACTTAGGGTCACAATTGCGTGACAATTATTAAAAAATCCCTATGCCAGTTTCTTCTAATAATTGTGCTGTTTCATAGAGAGGCAACCCCATGATTCCGCTATAGCTGCCGGATATCTCAACAATAAATGCAGCTGCCATGCCTTGAACAGCGTAAGCACCCGCTTTATCCAGGATACTGTTATTTGCTAGGTAATTACGAATCTCTCGCTCGCTGATCTGACGGAATCTTACTGTTGATGTCGATAATCTCACTTGTATATTATCTTTAACCCCCACACCAATGGCTGTTAAAACTTGGTGTGAGCGGCCTGACAATGTTTTTAGCATTTCTTCTGCATGTTTAATATCTTGTGGCTTACCTAGAATACAACCATCAATCGTAACAATCGTGTCAGCCACCAAAACGGGCAGTATCGGCAATCGGCGCTGGACCACTCGCCTCCAGCCTTCATTCGCTTTAGATTGAGTAATACGATAAATATAATCAGTCGGCGATTCGTCAATAAGCGGTTGCTCATCAATATCAATTTCACGGCCAAGCGTTTCCCGCATCATTAATAAATTACATTTCACGCCAATTTGTCTTAACAGTTCACGTCTTCTTGGACTTCTTGAAGCAAGATATATTTGGTTTTCTGAAAACATCGCAATCAATACTCTATAATTCAAATACGCTTAATTTTTATCCCTATTGTTTTATCCATCGTATCTTAAAAAATGGAAAGTGATATTAGTCATGTCTTCATGATTTGACTTAACTCCTATGATAAGGATGATTCTTGATAATCGATATGGCGCGATACAGTTGTTCTGCCAACAAAACGCGTACAAGGCCATGAGGTAAAGTGAGTTTTGATAAAGCGAGCAATTCATTTGCTGTTTGCTTGATATCTGCATGCAGCCCATCCGCACTCCCGATAACAAATGCAACAGATCCCCCATCAATCGTCCACTCTTTTATTACATTTGCAAATTTTACTGTTGTCCATTGTTGGCCGCCTTCATCAAGTACCACAGTATGGCAGTCGGGTGGCAGGGCTGCGCGGATCCGCTGACATTCGGCAAGTAACAGTTGTCCGGTTTGTTTTCCACTAACACGTTTCTCAGGCTTAATCTCAATTAAATTAATTGTTATTTCACGCGGCAAACGTTTGATATATTCAAAATAACCAGCCCTAACCCAATCCGGCATTTTGTTCCCAACCGCGAGTATAAAAAATTTCATAATTAGGAGAAATCAGAAGATTGACAGCTCACATTCTGTTGCGCCAAATAGCCTGCTCTAATTCTGCCCAGACCATAATGCCTTCAGATTATAGTATTCGCGTGCAACCGGTAGCATGATATGCACAATCACGTCTCCTAAATCAACGAGCAGCCATTCTCCTGTCTGCTCTCCTTCCATACTGTAGACTCTTCCTCCTGCAGCTTTGACTTTTTCTTGTACATTGTTTGCCAGCGATTTTGTCTGGCGTGAAGAATCTGCGCTCGCAATAACGATATATTCAAACATGGATGTGATTTTAGAAACATTAATCACATCAATATCATAGGCCTTAATATCCTCCAGTGCATCGACAACGATATTGACCAGCTCTTCTGAATTCATATATTCCCGGTATATAGGCAATTGGATTTAATATAATCAGAGACGTTTTCTGGAAGTAGATAACGTATGCTTTTTCCAGAGTTTATCAATGATCTTATGTGTGATGCAGAGATTTCCAACAATGATGTTTGTGCCGTATAGATAAAACCGCTGGTTTGAAGCCCTAGATCATCGGCATCCAGAACACGGCGAGTAACAAATTCTTTTTTGATATCTGCCGGCAGATTTTGATAATCATTGATGGATGTATAACCCGGACGTGCGACAATTATCATATGACATAGACTGAACAACTCATGCCAATTATGCCACTGATTTATTTTTACAAACGCATCCATCCCAAGGATAAAGCAAAGTGCCGCACTATCCCCCAATTCGCATTGATATTCTTGGAGTGTCTCGATCGATGTACTTATTCCAGGACGATTAACCTCCCGTTCATCAAGCGAAAACGCATTGTTATCCCGGATGGCCAGATGTACCATATTAGAACGATGATTTCTTGCTGCAATAGGAGCAGCACGTAAACGGGGGGCGCCAGAAGGAACAAAAATGATACGCTTCAGATTGGTCATATCGAGCAATTCTTCAGCAATTCGCAGATGGCCATAATGGATAGGATCAAATGTTCCACCATAAATACCAATAAGAGGAATTTTTTCGATAGCCACCACCTAGGTCAGTAATCATCCATATCTTTTATAATAAAGCCAAGCGCATATCTGTCAACACTTCCGCCAAATGAGTCGTAAAACGCGCAGCAGTTGCCCCATCAATAACTCGGTGATCGTAAGAAAGTGACAAGGGAAGCATTAAACGTGGAATAAATTGGTTGTCGCGATAAACAGGCTTAATACTTGCCTTTGAAATACCCAGAATAGCAACTTCAGGTGCGTTGATAATCGGTGTAAACGCAGTGCCGCCGATTCCACCCAAGCTGGAAATGGTAAAACTTGCGCCTTGCATATCAGTTGGTTTTAATTTACCTTCACGTGCCAGCAAAGAGAGTCTTGTTAATTCTTCGGCGATAGTTATGATTCCCTTCTGATCAACATCCTTAATAACAGGAACAACTAATCCATTGATCGTATCGACGGCAAAGCCGATATGATAAAAATGCTTAATGACCAGATTAGCCTCGCCAGCTACAGTATTATCGAGGGATGCATTGAATTCAGGGAATTTTTTCAGAGGCGAGATTAATGCCTTCATCAAAAAAGCCAATAAAGTTAATTTTACTTTATTTTCTTTGTCACTTTCATTGGATTCTTTTCGCAAATTCTCTAAATCAGAGATATCAGCTTCGTCAAACTGGGTCACATGCGGAATCATTACCCAATTCCGATGCAAATTGGCACCAGAAATTTGTTTAATTCGCGTTAAAGGTTTTAGCTCAATCGGGCCGAATTTGGCAAAATTGACCTGTGGCCACGGCAATAAATTAAGCGACAATCCGGTTCCATTGCTACGCGCTTTTGATAGTTCGGTTTTTACATAGGCTTGCACATCTTCTTTGAGAATTCTATGTTTAGGGCCATTGCCTGTGATTAAATCGAGATTTACCCCTAATTCCCGTGCGAAGCGGCGTATTGATGGACTGGCATGTGCTTTAGAAAAAGTGCTGCTGACTGAGGATTCATTTTGCTGTGGCAATTTCTGAATTTGCTGAATGACAGCTTGCTTGGCTGCTATTTCAGGTTGTGTTGCAACATCATTCTTAACTGGCGCAATATCAGGAGCTTGATTAGGCGCTATTGCATGATCGCTATCTGAAGTTTCAATAGTTAGAACCGTTGTACCTTCCGATACTTTATCGCCTGCTTTGACAAAAATTTCCTTAATCAAACCTGAGTATGCGGACGGGATTTCTATAGTAGCTTTATCGGATTCCAGCGTAACCAATGAATCTTCAGCTTTAACTTCATCGCCTGTTTTTACCAGCACCTCAATTACTGGAACATCTTTGAAATCACCGATATCAGGGATTAATACTTTCTTTAATTCAGCCACATGCTTTCCTCAAAATGTTTCAATACGAAAAGACATTGATGCAATCATTTTACTTAACTTATTGATTATTATATTTAATAGATCAATTCTTATTTAACTGATTGCCGGATTAGGTCTTTCTGGATCAATGTCGTATTTTTCTATCGCTTGAACAATCTGTTGGTTTGAGATTTTCCCCTCTTCCGATAATGCTTTGAGTGCTGCAACTGTAATATAGAATCGATCGACTTCAAAGAAATGACGCAATTTCTCACGCGTATCCGAACGCCCAAAGCCATCCGTTCCCAAAACACGATACTTTCCAGGAACAAATTCACGAATCTGATCCGCATAAATTTTCATGTAATCAGTGGCAGCCACTATAGGTCCTTTTCGCGCTTTGAAGCAATTTTCCACATGAGATACTTTTTCTGGCTCAGTTGGGTGCAGCATATTCCAGCGCGTTATACTTAATGCTTCACGCCTTAGTTCATTAAAACTGGTCACGCTCCAGATATCAGCATGTACGTTATATTCTTTTTTGAGTATTTCTGCGGCCGCAATCACTTCACGCAAAATAGTACCGGCACCCAGCAACTGTACGCGCAAATCATTATTACTCGCGCCTCCCTCACTGAATAAATACATCCCCTTCAGTATATCTTTTTCAACACCATCCGGCATTTCAGGATGCGAGTAGTTTTCATTCATTACAGTAATGTAATAATAAACATCCTCTTGCTCCTGATACATGCGACGCAAACCATCTTGAATAATGACGGCCAATTCATATGCAAATGCCGGATCGTAGGAGATACAATTGGGAATCGTTGAAGCAACGATATGACTGTGCCCATCTTCATGCTGGAGTCCCTCGCCATTCAATGTCGTACGTCCTGCCGTGCCTCCCAGCAAAAAACCACGACAGCGCATATCCCCAGCAGCCCAGGCTAAATCGCCAATACGCTGGAAACCAAACATCGAATAAAAGATAAAAAATGGAATCATCTGAATTCCATGAGTGCTATAGGATGTCGCCGCAGCTATCCAGGATGACATGGCACCTGCTTCGTTAATCCCTTCCTGTAGAATCTGTCCGTGCTTGTCTTCCTTATAGTACATTAGCTGATCAGCATCCTGCGGTGTATACAGTTGACCTACGGATGACCAGATACCCAATTGACGGAACATGCCTTCCATACCAAAAGTACGCGACTCATCAGCGACGATAGGAACAATATGCTTACCAATCTGCTTATCTTTAACCAGGATATTGAGAATACGCACAAAGGCCATGGTTGTTGAGGACTCACGGCCCTCCCCGCTAGCTTTCAGCAAAGACTCAAAAGCTGACAATGGCGGCACCTCCAATGCTTGAGCGCTTGTTTTGCGACAATGAAATGTGCCACCTAAAGCTTTACGCCGCTCTTGCATATAAGCAAATTCAGGGGAATCCTCAGCGAAGGTAAGATAAGGCACTTCGTCGATCTTATCATCGGGGATATCCAGACCAAAGCGATTCCGGAAGGCTTTCAGTGAAGTTGTTCCCATTTTCTTTTGCTGATGGGTGATATTTTGTGCTTCACCGGCTTCTCCCATGCCATAACCTTTGATGGTTTTGGCCAGTATTACTGTCGGTTGACCGGTATGTTTTACCGCAGCTGCATAGGCAGCATAAACTTTATAAGGATCGTGTCCGCCCCTATTTAAGCGCCAGATATCATCATCAGACATATTGGCAACCATTTCCAGCAACTCCGGATATTTACCAAAAAAGTGTTCACGAACATATGCCCCATCTCTGGCTTTAAAATTTTGGTATTCTCCATCAACACATTCCATCATGCGTTTTTGTAGTAATCCTTTGGTATCTTTAGCCAACAAAGGATCCCAATAAGAACCCCAGATTACCTTAATCACGTTCCACCCAGCGCCACGAAAGGCACCTTCTAATTCCTGAATAATTTTGCCATTTCCTCGTACCGGACCATCCAAGCGCTGCAGATTACAATTAACAACGAAGATTAAATTATCAAGATTCTCGCGAGATGCCAATGAAATTGCACCCAATGATTCTGGCTCATCCATCTCACCGTCGCCCATAAAAGCCCAGATTTTACGGCCTTCAGTATTGACGAGCCCGCGACTATCTAAATACTTCATGAATCTTGCTTGATAAATGGCCATCAAAGGTCCTAATCCCATTGAAACTGTAGGAAATTTCCAGAAAGTCGGCATCAGCCACGGATGTGGATAAGAAGACAGGCCATTACCGCCAGTTTCTTGACGAAAATTGTCGAGTTGTTCCTGACTTAATTGCCCGAAAAGAAATGCATAGGCATAGACCCCCGGGGAAGAATGTCCCTGTATATATACCAAATCCCCGCCGTGTGTTTCGCAGGGTGTATGCCAGAAATGATGATAACCTACATCATAGAGTGTGGCAGCGGAAGCAAAACTAGCAATATGGCCGCCCACGTTGGTATTCCTGTTGGCACGCAGTACCATAGCCATCGCGTTCCATCGCACATAGGAACGGATACGATGCTCTATCGCATTGTTGCCAAGTGAGCGTTCTTCTTTGCCGGTTGGGATTGTATTGATATAGGCTGTTGTGGCGCTGTAGGGCAGGTAAGCACCTGAGCGACGCGCTTTTTCAATAAGCTTTTCCAATAGAAAATGTGCACGCTCTCCACCCATATTGATGATGACGGAATCCAAAGCATCCAGCCATTCTTGTGTTTCCTGTGGATCAATATCAGGTTGCAATTCCATGTCTGGCACACTCATCAAAATTTAACTTGCTTATCTATGATTAATACCGGTTTGTGCACGCTCAGCCGCTAGGATGGTATTACATAGCAACATGGAAATGGTCATCGGTCCTACCCCGCCAGGAACTGGAGTAATATAACCCGCAACATTTTTAACAGACTCATAATCAACATCACCGCAGAGCGTCCCATCCGGTAATCGATTAATACCCACATCTATTACTACCGCGCCAGGCTTTACCATTTCCGCTGTAATCATGCGCGGTTTCCCTATTGCTACCACTAGGATATCAGCATTTTTTGTAAATTGCGGCAAGTCAAGTGTTTTTGAAGTACAGATAGTGACAGTAGCTCCCCGCTCCAATAACATCAATGCCATCGGTTTACCCACAATATTGCTACGCCCCACTACTACGGCGTGTTGGCCTTCAATCGAAATATGATTTTTTCCAGCATCACCATAACACCATAAGGTGTGCAAGGAGAAAATATTGTATTTCCGGTAACCAATGCACCAATGTTGTAAAGATGAAAACCATCCACATCTTTCTCTACGGCAATGGATGTAATTACGCGATTATTTTCAAAATGCGAGGGTAATGGTAGCTGAACCAAAATGCCATGAATATGTGGATTTTCATTGAGTGATTGGATGCAATTTAACACATCATTTTGCTGCGTGCTCCCTGAAAAACTATGCACTTCCGAGTATATGCCGATTTCACTGCAAGCTTTAACTTTATTCTTGACATAAATACTAGATGCCGCATTGTCTCCAACGATAATCACTGCCAATCCAGGTTTAATACCTGATTGGATCAATTTCTCAGCCCGTAATTTCCATTCTGCACGCACTGATTCGGCTATTTTCTTGCCATCTATAATATGAGCGCCCATTTTTACGCCAGTAACCGGTTTGATCAGTTAATCTTAATTTCTCGTTATTCACCAGATAATATCGAGCGCATCCAAAGTACGCGTAAATATCAGTCCGCTTGTTTGGCTGCCTTTATTTTTTTGCGATATATAAATAAACCAATCAAAAATACCGGTATTACAAAAAGTGCCGCTGAGATTAATCCAGCAGCAAAAATTGCCATCGCACTATTCCCTGGCATAAATAGTGTGATAAACCAGATCACGATAAAGGAGATAAATAAACCACCATACAGCATGATCTTTCTGCCACGATCATACAGTCGCCAGAAGGCACCAGAGACTTGTACATCATCTACGTAATGATCAAAAACTTCTGCCAGACTATTATCATCAGACTCAGATTCATATCCGATAGCTACGGCCAATGCATTGTGATCATCTTCAATTTTAGACATTTTTTTCAGAAACTCAATGCGTTTGGCTACTTTCCGCTTATGCAACCCATCTTGGATCAGCATGGATTTCAAAGCTGCGAAGGCCAGTTCACGCGCATCATTTACATTTCCCAAGCTTTCAGCAAATTTCCACATCACCCCAAATAAATAAAGTTGAATAGTCATCTCTTTAAATTCTGGCGCAAAGTCATAATCTTTGCTTTTAATGCGTTCAAGCTGAGCAGTTATTATTTCTCTTGCGTGCGCTATACAAGCATCCATTGTTGAAACATTTGAAGTCGCTATCCCAGGCATTGTGACTTCGGCTGTGGATTTATCTGGATCAACTGTTACTTCTTTCATTTTGAAACCCCGTGCTTTATTATTTTAATCAGAATAGTGAGGCGTATTATATACCGGCTAAAGAATTGAGGAAAAAGATCGTGCAGCCTGCTGACCCATACGGTCTGTATTGGAACAAAATAACAAACCAAAACAAGGAAACTTTTATATTAAACAGTATTTCCTTTCAGATTGAGGCGCTGCCATATAATCGACGTTAAATCGGCTGAATTTAACGTGTAAAAATGCAATCCGGGTGCACCGGCTTGCAATAAACGCTCACAAAGGTCGGTAACAATATCCAATCCAAAAGCCTGAATGGATGCACTATCATCACTATAACCTTCCAGTTTTTTTCGAATCCAGCGCGGAATTTCAGCGCCACAAGTATCTGAAAACCGGACTAGTTGGGAAAATTTATTAATTGGCATGATGCCCGGAACAATCGGAATATTCAAACCCGCTGAATCGCAGGATTCGACGAAATGATAATAAGCATCCGCATTATAGAAATATTGAGTAATCGCAGAATTGGCTCCGGTTTCAATTTTCCGCTTAAAATTTTCGAAATCTGCTTGTGCAGAACGCGCTTGTGGATGGCACTCCGGATAAGCAGCCACATCGATATGAAACGAAGATCCAAATTCCTGACGAATAAATGCAACCAGTTCACTGGCATAACGAAATTCCCCAGCTTGTGCCATACCCGATGGCAAGTCGCCACGGAGTGCAACAATATGCCGAATGCCTGCTTGATGGTATTTTTCAAGAATAGCTCGAATATTCTGCTGCGTCGAGCCAATACAAGAAAGGTGAGGAGCAACAATGTGTCCTTCTGCTTGAACTTCTAACACTGTTTCCAGTGTTCGTTCACGAGTTGAGCCGCCGGCACCAAAAGTTACAGAAAAGAATTTAGGATTGTATTGAGCCAATTGCCTGCGTGTTGACCGGAGTTTCTCAACACCTTGCGGGGTTTGAGGCGGGAAAAGCTCAAAGCTGAAAGTTGGGGAAAATTTCTTTTGTGATTTCATCTACACGTGTCTATAGGGTCAGAATTATTTCAATCCACACTAACACGAATACTAATCAGCTCTGTTTTATAACAAGCTATTGCTAAATTTGAGAATCATTCGAATTTATGTCCATTCAAACGATTCTCCATTCAGAAAGATTAAATGATCAATAACGATACATCGCTGGCTTATAGGGACCGTTCTTATCGAGACCTAAATATAATGCCTGCTCATCCGTTAATTCAGTGAGTTTCACTCCCAACTTCCCAATATGCAGACGCGCTACTTTTTCATCCAATTGCTTGGGTAGCACATAAACATTTTTCTGATAATTTTCCCCATTCTGCCATAGCTCCATCTGTGCCAGTACTTGATTGGTAAATGAACTGGACATCACAAAGGAAGGATGCCCAGTAGCACAGCCCAGATTAACCAATCTGCCTTGCGCCAGAACAATGATGCGGCGTCCTGTCGGAAATATCACATGATCAACCTGTGGTTTGATATTTTCCCATTGATATTTTTGGATAGATGCTATGTCGATCTCCGAATCGAAATGACCAATATTACAAACTATCGCTTGGTCTTTCATTCTCAGCATGTGGTCATGTGCAATTACTCGCAGATTACCAGTCGCTGTAACAAAAATATCCGCTTGATCACAGGCATCGTTCATCGTAACCACACGGTACCCTTCCATGGCTGCTTGAAGCGCGCAGATTGGGTCAATTTCCGTGATCCAGACGGTTGCGCCTAGACCACGTAATGATTGCGCACAACCCTTACCTACATCACCATATCCGCAAACTACTGCAATCTTTCCTGCAATCATGACGTCAGTAGCACGCTTGATACCATCAACCAATGACTCTCTGCAGCCATAAAGATTATCAAACTTTGATTTAGTGACAGAATCATTCACATTAAATGCTGGAAACGGAAGTTCTCCATTTTTATGCATTTCATATAAACGATGAACCCCTGTAGTGGTTTCTTCAGTGACCCCACGAATTCTGGCAAGATTTGTTGAATACCAGTTAGGTTCGGATGACAATTTGCTTTTGATTGAAGCAAACAATACGGTTTCTTCTTCGTTGGTAGGATTAGCAATAACTGAAGGATCTTTCTCAGCTTTGGCTCCCAGAATAAGCAGTAATGTAGCATCACCGCCATCATCCAGGATCATATTGGCGCCACTGGGTTGTCCCGCGACGGTCCATTCGAATATCTGGTGAGCATATACCCAGTAATCTTCCAGAGATTCTCCCTTATAGGCAAATACCGGTATGTTCTTAGCTGCTATGGCTGAAGCGGCGTGGTCCTGGGTAGAGAAAATATTACAGGAAGCCCAGCGCACTTCTGCTCCTAAAGCCACTAATGTTTCAATCAGCACAGCAGTTTGAATCGTCATATGCAAAGAACCTGCGATACGTGCGCCTGCTAGTGGCTTCTGATTCGCATATTCATTACGCAATGCCATCAAACCTGGCATTTCTGTTTCGGCGATTGCTATTTCTTTACGTCCCCATTCTGCCAACGAAATATCAGCAACTTTATAGTCAGTAAAAGAACCACCTTTTGGGTTAAGCACAGCGTTCATAATCTTCTCCTTAAATATGAACGAGCGCCGTTGTAACAATACCCACCTGTGCTGAGCCTCACGGAACAAACCGCTGCAGCGCTCCTCAGCATAGGGGAAGAATCAATTAGAACTTACTAATAGCGGTAAATGCTACGAATAATTTATAGACCAGCATCGACACGTAATTGAGTAGCCTTATTCGTAGCTTCCCAAGTGAATTCAGGGAGCTCACGTCCAAAATGTCCATATGCTGCAGTTTTAGCATAGATAGGACGTAACAAATTAAGTGCATGAATGATGCCGCGGGGACGTAAATCAAAATGCCTTTCAATTAATTCGACAATCTTTTCGTCAGCGATTTTGCCTGTGCCGAATGTGTTGACCATCAATGAAACAGGTCTTGCAACACCAATGGCATAGGCAACCTGTACTTCACATTTGCTGGCAATCCCAGCCGCTACAATATTCTTCGCAACATAACGTCCGGCATAAGTCGCTGATCGATCGACTTTAGAAGGATCTTTACCAGAAAAGGCACCGCCACCATGATGTGCGGCACCGCCATAACTATCTACAATAATTTTACGACCGGTTAAACCGCAATCACCCATCGGACCACCCACAACAAAACGCCCTGTTGGATTTACCAGATAATTGATGCGATCACTAATAAGTTCAGAAGGCAATACTGGCTTAATAATTTCTTCAATAACCGCTTCCGTCAAAGCCTGATGGGAAATTTCAGGATCGTGTTGTGTTGAAATCACAACCGTCTCAATACACTGTGGCTTACCATTCAGGTATCGCACCGAAACTTGCGATTTGGCATCAGGGCGCAACCATGCTAATTTGCCCTTTTTCCTCAATTCGGCTTGGCGTTCAACCAAACGATGTGCATAAAAAATTGGCATGGGCATCAGTTGCGGCGTTTCATCGCAAGCATATCCGAACATAAGTCCCTGATCTCCAGCCCCTTGCTCCATTTCCTCTTCTTTGGTACGGTCAACCCCCTGCGCAATATCTGGCGATTGTTTGTTAAAAGCCGTTAAGACCGCACACGTAGTAGAATCAAAACCGATATTAGAACTGGTATAACCGATATTCTTAACAGTTTCCCGTGCAATAATGTTGTAATCTACAGAAGCATGCGTTGTTATCTCACCCGATAACACAATTAAACCGGTACTGCATAATGTCTCACAAGCGACCCGCGCGTTGGCATCTTGACTTAGGATTGCATCCAAAACAGCGTCAGAAATTTGATCGGCAACTTTGTCAGGATGCCCTCCAGAAACAGATTCTGAAGTAAAAGATATTCACTCATAGTTTTATCTATCAAAATTAATAAAAGTTTTAAAGTATAACCGATTGTGTTTTCTAAGGCCATGTAGTAATTAAAGCAATATATCTAATAACTGGAGTTTCACGCTTTTTTTATGAGCCGATGATTCAATTGTCTGGAATTTTGGATTATCGGGATTTTTTCTTGAGTGACAAAATAGTACTGATATCGACCCTGTTGACAGTAGGAAAAAATCGAAATATATCCTTTAAATACAGTAAGATATGATTGCGGCGACGCACGGTTTTTGTTATAATTTCATCTGTTAAGTAACTGAAACCAATAATAAAAAGGCATCGCCGCATGTTCATTCTACGCAATATCCTCTTCCCCTCCAACAGGAATTTAACCACCGTTGCAAAGGCGATGAACGAGGTGTCTGGTTTGTTTATACGCTCCTGGCTGTTATCACTCATTTCACTTCTTCACGCAGCGCCAACCTATTGCGATGCTTGCAGGTATTGTTCGGGCTGTCGCTTAGTCAGCGCCGATTTTACATCTTCATGGCCTCATCAAAATTGCCTTGGTCACGCCTCTGGACGACGCTGTGGTCTCTGATACCCAGCCCGACGACAAAAGGACGGCTATTGCTGGCCTTGGATGACACCATCAATCCCAAGACTGGCAAAAGATTTTCGGCTGCGCGTCTTTTCTTTGATCATGCTGCCAAGACCAATCAATCGAAATACCCCTGGTCACAAAATGTTGTGTCCATCGGTTTATTAAAATTGTCAAAGGCCGCTGGGCTTGCTTACCGCTGGCGTTTCGTTTCTATCACATGGAAAAACGATAGCGACCAAGAAGGTTAGGGTTGAGGGCAAGATACCATCGTTTCAAACCAAATTTGAGCAGGCCATCGAAATGCTGCTGGAAATTTCTGCCGCTTTTCCTGGCACCCCATTGCTGATCGTTACCGATAGCTGGTTTGGAAACGACGGCTTGCTTAAACCGATGCGCAAAACCGTTGGACAGCACTGTCATATGCTTTCCAGATTGCGCGTCAATACCACTTTGTTTGCGTTACCACCCGAACACCAAAAACATCAGCTCGGCCGATCCAGAAAGTATGGCGACAAGATGGGCAATGCCACAACGCTGGCCAATAAATTCCATGAACGCGCTACCACTTATTCGGTTAACCTCTACGGCAAACAACGCGATGTTCTGGCCTTGACAACATCATGATGTTGAAAACACTCAAATGTGCCGTGCGCGTTGTTTGGATCTATCGAAGATCACAATGGGTCGCACTCTTTACCACCGATCTCGATCTCACCGTCGAGCAGATTATCGAATACTACGGCGCACGCTGGAAAATCGAAGCCGCTTTCAAAGAGATCAAGCAGGAAATCGGTAGCTCAAAAGCCAAACTCGAAACTACCATGCCGTTACCAATCATCTCAACTTCTGCATGATGGCCGCCACCGTAACCTGGATTTATGCCGATCACCTTGATAAAACACCGCAGCGTTGTTACGCTGTTAACAATCGAAGTCACTTTGCCTTTTCCGATGTCAGAAAACTGATTACTCAGGCTGCGCTCAATAAGGATTTTGTTAGCTTTTGCCCTAAACCAGATAAACCCATTCTTAATTCTTTTATCGATGCATTATTGCGTATGGTTGCTTAAGCGAAAATGTAAAGTTTAGTGCAAAACGGTGAAACTTCAGTCTAATAACAGCAGCAGTAACTTCCCAGTGCTTTGCAGAACCAGATTGAAAATGTGTAAGCTGTTTTTAGATAGACAAACGCAAATACCCGGCTTTATCCGCTAGGAGGCTGCCCAAGAATAGTGATCGTAGCGAGGGAAAGCAATTTTGAGACAGATTTCTCGATTATTTGATGCGAATTATTCAGTAATGCAAACTTCACTTCATGAGTAATTGGCTTTCTTTCATCACCAGCTTACCGACCGAGAATGCAATCCTCCGGCAACGCTCATGCCGAACTCTCAAGGCATCTGGTGCCGCAGTGCTGCGCGACGGCGTTTATTCAATGCTGGAGCGAGAAGGCTGCGGCACAGCTGGTGAGCTTTGCATTGGAACAAAATGCGCTCACGCGCCTGGGATTGATGGTGCATTACCTTGATGTCGGCGGTGCGCAACCGCCCGAAGCGGTTGGCGTGGAAAGCATACTCGCCGGGCTGCGTGACACCATCACCGGCGACGATGAACTGCTGACTGCTGCAACCCCCATATTTGACGGATTGTTTGTAAGCTTCAACAAAGGAATATCTCCGTAATGAATCAACCCGAACCGCAGACTATCCCCAACGCAACCCTGCCCCCGCAATCCGTTAGTTTCTGGCAAGCCTTCATGTTCTGGCTCAAACTGGGTTTCATCAGCTTTGGCGGCCCTGCCGGACAAATTTCCATCATGCATCAAGAATTGGTCGAGAACCGGCGCTGGATTTCGGAGCGGCGTTTTCTACACGCGCTCAACTACTGCATGATGCTCCCCGGCCCGGAAGCACAGCAACTTGCCACCTACATTGGCTGGTTGATGCACCGCACTTGGGGTGGAATCGTCGCTGGAGTGTTGTTCGTGCTGCCTTCGCTGCTGATTCTGATTGCCCTTTCCTGGGTATACATTGCCTACGGTGATGTGCCAGTGGTCGCAGGGCTATTCTATGGCATCAAGCCTGCCGTCACCGCCATCGTGGTGCAGGCAACCCACCGCATCGGTTCGCGGGCACTCAAGAACAATTGGTTATGGGGCATTGCAGCGGCCTCTTTCGTCGCCATTTTTGCGTTCAATGTGCCGTTCCCGGCGATTGTGGCGGCTGCGGCAATGATTGGCTACTTCGGCGGCCGCATCGCGCCGGATAAATTCAAAGCCGGGGGTGGTCACGGAAAGGCAAAAACATCTTCCGATCCCGCCCTCATCGACGATGACACGCCGACGCCGCTGCATGCCAAGTTCCGCTGGAGCCGGTTGGCGCAGGTTGTCGTTGCCGGTGTGCTGTTATGGCTAATCCCGATGGGTTTTCTGACTACCTCTTATGGCTGGGACCATACGCTGACACAAATGGGTTGGTTTTTTACCAAAGCGGCCTTACTGACTTTTGGCGGCGCCTATGCCGTGCTGCCCTATGTCTACCAGGGCGCAGTCGAACACTTTAGCTGGTTGACACCGGTACAGATGATCGATGGCTTGGCACTGGGTGAAACGACGCCGGGGCCGCTTATTATGGTTGTGGCTTTCGTTGGTTTTATCGGTGGTTACGTCAAGGTTCTGTTCGGCCCGGATACAATGTTTCTTGCCGGGGCCGTAGCAGCAACGCTCGTGACTTGGTTTACCTTCCTGCCCTCCTTCATATTTATCCTCGCCGGCGGGCCGCTGGTTGAATCCACACACGGAGACCTGAAGTTCACTGCGCCATTGACCGCCATCACAGCAGCCGTAGTCGGAGTGATTCTGAATCTGGCGCTGTTTTTTGGCTACTACGTTCTCTGGCCCAAAGGCTTCGAGGGCACTTTCGATTGGGTATCCGCGTTGATCGCACTCGGCGCAGCCGTTGCGCTGTTCCGCTTCAAAAGCAACGTGATTCACGTCATCGCGGCCTGTGCGATGGTTGGCTTGGTCCTAAAAACCCTAGTTTTGTGAGGTGAACAATGAAATGGATTACCCGTAAATGTCCGAAAATCGACCGCATTGCCTGTCCGTGGCTTATTGCCCGTTTTATTGATCCGCCAGCGGAATTTCCTCTATGTGCCGACGGGAGATGTGCTACGCGTGGCCGAGGACACTGGTGCAATACCCTATGATATTCCCGGCGTAGAACTCAGCCACCTCGGAGAACTGTGTAGTTTTGATGCCTTCCTCGCCAAATACAGCCTGGATGATCCGGCTCTCAAACAACTCGCTACTATCGTGCGTGGAGCCGACACCTCACGGCTTGATCTGACGCCGCAATCCGCGGGCTTGTATGCACTATCGCTTGGTCTGTCACAAAACTTTTCCAACGGCCACGAAATGCTCAAACACGGTAGAGTGATGTACGATGCGCTCTCTGCATGGTGCCAGCACTGCCAGAGCGAAACACACAATTGGCCACCAAAAATGTAACTGAAATCGTTAGATAAAAGTATGCGATTAAACACCGCACTTAACTGTTTACAGATACAATTGGTATCCATTGCTGTCATCGTAAAACTTTCATATATTTGTTTTTGTGGATAGAAATGAGTCACAGCCCTATCTTGAGGTACTTTTATAATGCTACCCGATGCGATGCTTACGATGGCGCTACTCCTTCCTAACAGCCCAAACCCTATACAGAGTGCCGTTGACTATTATCAGCAGGTTGACACTTATCAAGCTACCCTCAAGTCCTCAAGTGGCGGCCAATCTAATAGACAGGAAATCATCCGCTATTACTATAAAAAACATGGCTATGTGCGCATGGAGGTGGTTGCACCTGCATTTAAGGGGGCGGTGCTGATCTATAGTCCTGTGACTGAACTGGTTAAATTATGGTTATTTGGATACGGCAGTTTTCCTTCGTTCAATTTCAGCCCAGAGAATAAATTGATTCAAAGCCCGTCAGGTCAGCGGGTTGACCGATCGGATCTGGGCGCTTTGTATCAAAATGTCATGACACTGCAAAACCAGGGAAAAACCACAGTGATTGGGACAGAATCAATTGCCAACCAGGCTGTGATACATCTTATCGTGGACGGCGAATTCGGCTCTAGTGTCAGCGGGGTATCACAATTTCAGTTGTGGCTGGATGTAACAACCGGTTTCCCGCTCAAAGTCATAAGCTATAAAGCGGATGGCAGTCTGATTGAGTTGGTGGAAATGTCGGATTATCAAATCAATCCAATGTTTCCTGCGGATTTCTTTGATCAATAGGGAAAAAGTGGCCGAATACAAATTTATTACGGAATGGCGTATTGATGCACCTTTAACGGAGGTTTGCGATGCCATTAGCCATTGCCTAGATTGGCCGGCCTGGTGGAAAGGTGTCGAGAAAGTAGAAAAACTTGCTTCTGGCGATGCGGATGGGATTGGCAGTGTACATCGTTTTACCTGGAAGGGCCGGATTCCCTATCGCTTTACGTTCGATATTCGTATGACCCGCTTTGTGCCGCTCACCCTTCTGGAAGGACAGGCAAACGGTGAAGTGATCGGAACGGGACGGTGGGATTTTTCCCGCGAAGATAATGCCACCGTCGTACGTTATCAGTGGCATGTTCGCACCAACCGGTTGTGGATGAATCTCATTGCGCCTATTGCGTCACCCGTATTCAGATGGAATCATCACCAGGTGATGCGGCAAGGCGCAGAAGGGATGGCGCGCTTGTTGAATGCGCGATTGCAATCCGTACACTCTTCGACACACTCCATGTGAACGGAGCTGATTATTTGCATAAAGCGGCTAAAATCACTTTAACCGCATTCCTTTGATCCCACCAAGCTGTTAGGGAAGTTCTGATTAAGTTGATTACAGTTCATCCTGAGCCTGTCGAAGGACTTAATCAGAGCTTCCTCAGCGTTCTGGCAATTCACGAACCAAACGCATCCCAACCAGCGCGTAGCGCGAATTCGGCGAAATCCTGTTGCGATAGGATGAACGCGCGTACAAGGACCAGGTATGCCAAGAGCCGCCACGCCGTACGCGCACGACACCATCGGGCGGCCCTTGCGGATCGTCAACAGGCGATCTGGCATAATAATCATCCGCATACCAATCAGAAACCCATTCCCAGGCATTGCCATGCATATCATAAAATCCCCAGGCATTAGGCGCAAAGCTGCCAACAGGCGCGGTGAATGCAAAACTATCATGTCCTGACAACGTAAATTCCGCCCAGCGTGGCCAGTATGCTTTGGCATCCGCATCGAAAATATTCGCGATTGTCAGCAAGAATTCCGGATCGTCGCCGTTTGCATAGCGTGTGCGTGTGCCAGCACGGCAGGCATATTCCCATTCCGCCTCAGTTGGCAAGCGATACTTAACGCCCTCTTTTTCGCTAAGCCATTTCGCCATCGCTACCGAATCGTTCCAAGTTACATTCAAAACAGGGTGATCGTCTCCCTGGGTAAAACCTGGGTTACGCCAGGAGTACTTCGGATCACGCCCCTCGAAAGCATCGCCGCTAGCTGATTTTGCCGCATCATAATCTGTGTTGTATCCGTAAGCTCCGTGCCATCTTCCACTGGTTCCGGAATATAACCGGACACTCTAAAATTTGCGGAACTGGCCGACACTGACTTCAAACTGGCCAAGGTAAAAAGGTTGTGTGATGCGCACGCGATGCACCGGCGCTTCGTCCCCCAGTTCCTCGACACGACGGCGTTCGTACTGCGGATAAACTTTTGATAATATGTCCGGTGACTCATCGCTACCCATCACAAACTCACCAGCAGGCACCAATACAAACTTCATACCCAGCGTGTTCTCGATTGCAGCAGGCGCCGCACCACGATCGGCTGCGAAGACTGACACAGATAGCGATGCGAAAACAATAAAGCCCAGTGTTGCGGCCAACAGATGTCGCGCGAACCGTCCCCGCGCATATAAAGTTAGTATCGGCCTGCCAGGATACCATGATGTCAGAATTACAGAAACACAGGTGCATGGCTTATGATTTCTCAGTGTTGCTTAAAAGCATTCTGCAAAAGTAAAGTATAAAACCAGAGATGCCGCTAAGTAGGCTCACTTGCCGCATAGTTTTATTTAGTGATTTTTACTGAGTGATTACCTTGAAAACAAATTATATTTTGATCGATTACGAGAATGTACAAACGAAGTCACTTGCTTTGCTGAAAGGTGAGCAATTTCGAGTGCGTATCTTCTTAGGTCCAAGCAATACGAAACTTCCGGTTGAACTTGTTCTGGCGATGCATGAACTGGGAGAACGAGCAGATTATGTCATACTTGAAAGGCAGGGAGTCAATGCGCTTGATTTCCATATTGCTTACTATCTTGGGATTCTGGCTGCAAACGATCCTTCAGGTTTTTTTCACATTGTTTCTAAGGATACCGGCTTTGATCCTCTGATCAAGCATATGAAGGCGAATAAGATTTTTGCCGTACGATCAATATCAATAGAAGAAATGCCTTGTCTTACTCCACCGGCAACAAAAGGCAAGGCAATTGTAATTAATCAAGAAAAGTTCTTCCACCAGAACATCCATCGATGAATTAATTGAAATTACTGTGGAAGATCTCATTAAACGCAACGCATCGAAACCTCTCACTCCAAAAACATTGATGAGCACCATTCATGCCAAATTCGGGAAAAACACTTTAGCTGCTGATATTGAAGCTGTATATAAGGGTTTAATGTCGCGCGGTTATGTTAAGGTCAATGGCACTACAGTATCATATGATTTACCCGCAGCTACTTGATCCACACCGTTTTGATATTCATGAACTCACGAATGCCGTGATAAGATAATTCTCTTCCATACCCTGAGTCTTTAATGCCGCCGAACGGTAAGCGCGGATCGCTTTTGACGATACCATTGACAAAGACGCAACCCGCATGAATTTTCCGCGCCAGCGCTTCGCCTCGCGCCGCGTTCGATGTCCACACACTGCCGCCCAAACCGAAATCCGTCTGATTGGCCAACTTAATCGCATCTTCGGCATTTTTTACCCGCACTATCGCAGCCACCGGACCGAATAATTCCTCATCAAACGCCGGCATACCCGGTTGCACATGATCCAAAATTGCCGGTGCGTAATACGCGCCTTGTGTGCCGATAAAAGTACCGCCGGTCACGAGCTTTGCGCCCGCTGCCAGACTCCTTTCCACCTGGTCGTGCAGCGCAGTGCGCAAATCGGCGCGCGCCATCGGCGCAATGCTGGTGGCATCGTTTTTCGGGTCGCCGCTTTGTAATTGACTGACCAGCGTCTTAAATTGCTCGACAAAGGAATCGGCGATAGCATCCACAAGAATGAAACGTTTGGCGGCAATACAGCTCTGCCCCATATTCTGGAAACGCGCCACGAGCGCTTGCTGTGCGGTGAATGCAATGTCGGCATCGTCGAGTACGATAAAGGGATCCGACCCGCCGAGTTCGAGTACGCATTTTTTAAGGTGTTGACCGGCGGCGGCCGCGACTTTCCGTCCCGCCGCACTGCTACCAGTCAAGGTGACCGCCGCAATACGTTTATCGGCGACTACTGCTTCCGCTTGCTCGGCGCTGATCATCAGCGTGCGGAATGTATAAGCAGGAAATCCGGCTTGCCGGAATGCGTCTTCCAGCGCTAGGGCGCAGCGGGGAACATTCGATGCATGCTTTAACACCACCGCATTGCCTGCCATCATCGCCGGTGCTGCCGCGCGGATTAATTGCCAGAAAGGAAAATTCCACGGCATGATGCACAATACGGTGCCCAAAGGCTGATAAATAACCATGCTGCGGCTGGCGTCGGAAGTGATCACTTCATCATTTAAATACGATTGCGCATGATCGGCATAGTACTGACAACCCATCGCACATTTTTCTATCTCCGCTTTGGCCTCTTTGAGTAATTTGCCCATCTCCTCCGTGATCAGGTTGGCATACTCCTCGCTGCGTTGCCGGAATATCTTCGCAAGATTCCGCATACAGTTTGATCGCTGCGCAAAACTGAGCGCCGCCCAATCAGTCTGAGCGGATGCAACTTGACTTAATGTCGCATCGATTTCGCCGCTTTGCCAAGTTGGAAAAGATTGTATGGTTTGGCCTGTGGCCGGGTTGATCGATAGCATCGGCATAAAGAAAATCCTTAAGTTAACAATTTAATACGCAGTACTCTCTGTAATGAGCGAACCAAGTCAATCAGTTTGCCGGTAATTTGCTGAAACCAGTTCAGTCAGCATTATGCTCGTTTTCTGATAGCAATAGCCGGCGCAATAAGGAGGCGCATTTTTCGGGGGCGATGCGCTTCACTTTGTTCAGCACATCCTACGTCCGTGGTGTGTACGTCATTCTTTCAGGTTTAATCGGAATTAGATTCCCAAAATGCCGCAATATACGGGTTCAAAATAATATCTATCATCGCTAAATTGAAGATTCGGTTAGCTATTCGGCAATTGCTCGCGCTGCAACAGAAACACAAATTCGTCTCCGGCACTGGTTTCAAGCCAAGTAAACGGCACTTTCGGATAGGCCTGTTCCAGTTTCGCACGATTATGGCCGATTTCGACCACTAATATTCCGTCATCGGTTAAGTACCGGGCAGCGTGTTGCAAAATTTGGCGCGTTGCATCCAATCCATCCAGTCCGCTTGCCAGTGCATTTTCTGGCTCATGCCGGTACTCCCGGGGTAATTCCGTCATAGATTCGGCATTCACATACGGTGGATTACTAATGATCAGATCGTAATGCTTTCCGTGTAAAGCTGAAAACAGATCAGACTCGATCAGATCGATTTTTTGTTCCAATCCGTAATTCTGCACATTCTTATGTGCCACTGCCAGCGCCTGAGTGGAAATATCGGCAGCATCGATTTGCGCATTCTCAAAAGCATGCGCCATCAGAATCGCGAGACAACCTGATCCGGTACACAAATCCAGTGCGGAAATAATAGTATCGGGTTCGGTGACCCAAGGCGAAAGTTGCGTTTGCAGCAATTCGGCAATGAAAGATCGCGGTATAATTACACGTTCGTCGACATAAAAATTAAAATCCCCCAACCAGGCCTCATGTGTCAGATAGGCGACGGGAATTCTATCTGTGACACGGCGATCGATCATTTCCAACACTTGACTGCACTCAGTATCCGTCACGCGAGCATCCAGGAAGGGTTCCAGTTGATCCAGTGGCAAATAGAGGGTTTTCAGAATAAGATAAACCGCTTCGTCATACGCATTGGCGGAGCCATGGCCAAAATGCAGGCCGGCTTTATTAAACTGGCTGACCGCAAAACGTAAAAGATCACGGATAGTATGAAGTTGCGATTGAGCTTGAGCGATCATGTGTAATAAAAGTTTTAGGAATCAAACGTGTTAACGCAGAATAAACCGGGAAACAGCTCGCCATGAAGATTCGGGATTTACAATGGGTAGCAATGTAGCATAAAAACCGTGGCGAGAAAGCATCGCGCTGAATTGCCAAACAGTATTTGAAACCAAAATGACGTTGAAAACCGATAACGATAGCCAATTCATGCTAGTTGCGCTGGAACTCGCTCAACAGGCGCAAGCTATTGGCGAGGTGCCGGTCGGCGCCGTGGTGGTGCAGAATGGAATAATCGTGGGGCGTGGCCATAATCGTCCCATTACTTCCGACGATCCTACCGCACACGCTGAAATCATGGCGATGCGCGATGCGGGCAGCAATCTGGTCAATTATCGTTTGCAGGACTGCACGCTTTATGTCACATTGGAGCCCTGTGTGATGTGTATCGGTGCGATTTTTCATGCCCGCATCCAACGCCTGGTGTACGCGGCAACGGATCCAAAAACCGGCGCGTGCGGCAGTGTGATTGATCTACCAGCAGAGACGCGGCTGAATCATCATCTGCAAGTTGCGGCAGGCATCCTGGCACCCGAAGCCAGTGCATTATTGAAACAGTTTTTCGCACAAAGACGCAAAACAGCCGGGCGGAGCAATCATGAAAATTAATATCACTATTGCAACCCAACAACTTGATCTGCTGGATGAACGCGGACAGCTCATCCGGCAATATCGGATTTCCTCTGCAAAAAATGGCACTGGCCAGGAAAATGGCAGTTTCTGCACGCCATTAGGAAAACATATCATTCGCGCCAAGATCGGTGCCGGCCAGCCGATCAATACGGTTTTTATCAAGCGGCGGCCTACTGGCGAAATCTATTCGCCGGAGTTTGCCGCGCAATTCCCCAAAAGAGATTGGATTCTGACCCGCATTTTATGGCTCTCCGGCTGTGAGTCGGGTTTTAATCGCCTGGGTACGGTCGACACCATGCGACGTTATATTTACATCCATGGCACACCGGATAGCGTGGAAATGGGCAAACCCGGTTCAATCGGATGCATCCGGATGCGTAACAGTGATTTATTGGAATTATTTGACCGGATCAGTGTTGGCGCTCCGGTTGAAATTATTGCATCGTGAGGTAGAGGATTAAAGTCGACAGGTTTTCTCTATCCGGATAAATTCAAGTCAATTCGCTGATAACTGGAGGATAAAATGAAGCCGCAATTAATCAATAAGAAATTTAAATTCACTTGTTGGATATTGTTTCTCGCCAGTTTACTGACTTTATCCGCTCAAGCCACGGCCGAGGAATGGATTTATACGGTACGTCCTGGCGACAATCTCTGGAACGTTAGTGAGCGGCATCTCACCAGCATGCAATATGTAAACAGACTGCAACAGCTCAACCGGGTTCCAAATGCTTATACCATTCCGCCCGGCACAAAAATCAGAATTCCTGTCGCGTGGTCAAAACAACATACCGAAGGTGTTTACGCGCGCGTGGTGAATATCCATGGCACTGCAATATTAACGCGTGTGAGTACGGCGGAAAATGTGCCGGTAGAGTTAGGCATGCCGCTTTATGCCGGAGATGAAATTAAAAGCGAAAATGACGCGTTCGTTACTGTTGAGTTTCCGGACAAATCACGCATGCGCCTCCAGGATAACAGCCATGTTCGTATCAACGAGATGAAAGTATTTGGCGATTATGGATTAGTGGATACCTTGATTGAGCTGCAACAAGGCCGAACTGAAAATTCTGTGCCGCCTAAATCAGAAATTGGCACCCGTTTTAGAATAAAAACCCCTTCGGCGGTCAGTTCGGTTCGCGGCACTGATTTCCGCGTGGGTACTTTAACCAACGGCACGGATACCAGCAGTGAAGTGCTAACTGGCCTGGTACAAGTCAGTGGCGGCCAGAAAGCGATTAACGTTTCCGCTGGATTTGGAACAGTGACCGCACTCAGCGCACCGCCTTCTCCACCGGTAAAATTATTACCACCGCCCGATTTGACACAAACATCCGATATTTATGAACGCTTACCGTTAATAATCACATTGCCCGCTTTAGCAGGCGCCAGCGCTTACCGCGCACAAATCGCCAAAGATCAGAATTTTGACGCGATGTGGTCTGAATTTACTACAGCCAAATTGCCTTTCCGCGACGGTGATATTCCGGATGGCGATTATTGGCTGCGGGTTCGTGGCATTGATGCTACGGGTATTGAGGGGCGTGATGCCATTATGCCATTTACGTTGAACGCGCGGCCTGAACCGCCTTTTGTCATTATGCCCTTACCCGGCGGCGTGGTTGATCCGATTGCACGGGAATTCCAATGGGCGGCTCAATCGGAAGCGGCGCATTATATTGTCATGGTCAGCCAGAATCCTGAATTTTCAACGACGATCGTGCATGACACCAAAGTAACGGATAATAAGTTCCGTTTGATCGATCCCTTATCGCCAGGACATTATTTCTGGCGCATTGCATCGGTTTCCGCAATCGAGGGGGCCGGACCGTTTTCAGATGCCATGACTTTCCGCATGCCATTCCCGGGACCAGCGATGGAAGAAACAAAATTCGATAAATCGCAAATGACCTTTGCGTGGCGAGCTGGCGGTGAAGGGCAGCGCTTTCATTTCCAACTGGCGCATGACAAGGAATTCAAACAAATTTTACACGACGAGAATACGGCCGCAACGCAACTTACCGTTAATCGCCCCGATGGTGGAAAATATTTCTTGCGCACCAAAACAATCGAATCGGATGGTTTCGAAGGACCATGGGGGCCGCCGCAAGCAGTTGATATCCCTTATGCTAATCCTTACTGGAATTTATTACCCTTTATGCCATTAATTGACCTTCTTCTATGACCGGATGGCATACGTATTTCCCTCACGCCACTTTCATTTTACGTACGATCCTGCTACTGGCCGGGGTCGGGTTGCTGTCATTCTTCTCAGTTTTGGAGCGAATTGATGCTGTTTTTTATGACAAAATTTCCACCATTCAGCAATACTTGCCCGACAACAACATCGTTATCGTAGCAATTGATGAAGAAAGCCTGCAAACATTGGGACGCTGGCCTTGGTCAAGAAGTTTGCATGCAAAATTAATCAACCGGCTGCAAAAGACCGGCAGTAATGTCATTGGGTTTGATATTCTGTTTTCAGAACCGCAGAATGATCCATTTGCCGATGAGTTGCTGGCTGCTGCCATTGCCGCACACGGCGCTGTTATCTTACCGGTTGCGCCCGTCGCGGATGGTAATGTTGAGCGCATCTATCTTGTTGAACCACTCTCCTTCTTTCGTGAAAGCGCAAAGCTCGGCCATGTAGATATTGAACTGGATAGTGATGGCATAGCCCGGCGGGTTTTTCTAAAAGCCGGTATCGAAGAACCCCGCTGGCCTGCATTCGGATTCGCATTGGCAACACAGTCAAACAAATACATGACGGATTGGACCGGTGCTTTAAGCGAAACGCCTGTAAATACCCGCGGCCGTTGGGTGCGCTCGCACGAAGCACTGATTCCCTACGCCGGGCAACCGGGTAGTTTTCAGCAATTGTCCTATACACAGGTTTTGTTCGATGATCAGGTGCTTGCCAGCTTGAAAGATAAAATTATTATTGTCGGAATGACAGCAACCGGCATGGGAATGCGCTTCGCCACACCCGCTTCTCCGCTCAACCGGCAGCCGATGAGCGGTGTTGAATGGCATGCCAATGTCCTCAATATGTTGTTGCATGATCGCGCCATTCACCCTGTGGCCGATCATTCAATCAGCTTGATTTCGATAATTTGGGTACTGACTGCACTACTCGCTGTAAGCATTCTGCAGCGCAACATCACGATACCTTTTCTGTTAATTTTGCTGGGTTGCGGTTTATTTTTTGTCTGGGTAGCCCTACGTTTGGCGCATATCTGGCTTCCCCCGAGCGCCGCCCTGCTTGGAACGATAGCTATTTATCCGTTACTGAATTGGCGGCGCATCAACGAATTCATGCAGTCGTTATTTGTTGCCAAGGCGGGTTCCAATGCAGCTCTGGAATCGGTAGGAGACGGCGTCATTACAACCGATGCCCGCGATCATGTTATTTATATGAACAAAGGAGCGGAAAGGATTTTCGGTGTGGCTCTCAACCAGGTGCAAGGCACCCTCCTCTCCGCAATACTCGATCTCAGCAAGATCCGGGATGGCACCTATAATGAATCAGAAAGTTCAGAATTGCCTGTGCCCGCATTCAACGTCAATACAATCCAATGCTATTTGAAGACTGCCGGTGGTGAAAAGCGCGCCGTGCGCATTACCCGGCATACATTGCGTGATGAGCAAGAAGTGTTAATGGGGTTTGTTATTGCAATTGCAGATATCACTGATACCGTTGAACTGACTAAACAAGTTGCCTATCAGGCAAGTTACGACACTTTGACCAAGCTTCCCAACCGGGCATTGCTGCTGACGCGCTTTGAAGAATTGATATCAACATTACAGCAACACGGTAAAACTATTACCGCGTTTTTTGTCACTTTGGATAATTTTAAAAAAATTAATGATGCATTAGGTCACCGTGCAGGCGATGAGTTGTTGAAAATGGTCTCACAGCGACTCACTAACACAGCGCATCAGAATAATATTGTTGCACGCTGGGGCGGTGATGAATTTGTTTTGCTATTTGACCATTTGCACAAAGAAGATACCACTCCGCAAATGGCGCAAGAAATCCTTGAGTCGATCAGACAGAAGTTTCACTTACACAATCAGGAGGTTTTTGTAACTGTTAGCATTGGAATCGGTCTTTTCCCGGAAGATGGAGAAAACTCTGAGGCTGTATTAGAACGCGCAAGTACAGTAATGCATCGGGTAAAAAATGAGGGCGGTAATAGTTTCGGATTTTATTCGGCAGAATCCTCTGTCGCTTGGACGCGCGACCGGCTTGAATTTGAGAAAGAATTGCGCACCGCTTTGAACGAAGGTCATTTGCAGGTTTTATACCAACCTATCGTCGATGTCCATCAACGGCGCATCGTGCGCATGGAAGCTCTGGTGCGCTGGCCGCATCCCACGCGCGGA
The DNA here is from genome assembly GCA_016708955.1 of Nitrosomonas sp. Taxonomy (GTDB): domain Bacteria; phylum Pseudomonadota; class Gammaproteobacteria; order Burkholderiales; family Nitrosomonadaceae; genus Nitrosomonas. Next base: position 97,767 of record JADJES010000006.1, on the reverse strand, counting down.
TACCTGTCACCGGGTGATTTTCTACCATTAGCAGAAAGTGTTGGATTGATGGAACAACTGGGAGAAGAAGTATTGCGATCAGCATGCATCGCCGCTGAGAAGCTTTTACAAGCTGGTAAGCCGGTTAATGTATCGGTTAACGTTAACCCTCGTCAGCTTTTATATGGAAATTTTATGCAAACACTTTCGCAAGTATTAAGCGAAACAAAACTACCAGCCACTTCACTTATCCTTGAAATTACCGAAAGCGCTGTCGTGAGCGACATTGGGCGGGCATCTGATATTTTGATACAAATAAAAGCACTCGGTGCTCAAATCGCGCTGGATGATTTTGGGACTGGTTATTCCTCACTTACATTACTCCGTGAATTACCGATCGATATCTTAAAGATTGACAAATCCTTTATCCGCGCATTGGATCAAAACCTCAATCATCTGACTATGACTCAGGCAATTATTGGTTTGGGTATGAATTTGGATCTAGCTATCATCGCGGAGGGTGTCGAATCTGAGCAGCAAGTCAGGATATTGCTTAATCATCACTGTCATTTGCAGCAAGGATATTATTTCAGCCGTCCTGTGCCTTATGAATCATTGCTGCAGTTGATGAGTGAAACGGATTTGTCGAGTCCGATGTCAATCGAACGATTATGCAGCTCGGTGCGCGTGAATTAACGCTGCGATAACACTCGCTATCTGGTCATTGCAATCATCAACAGTTCAAGATTGCCATTTTCATGTGGATTTCAGTGTGTAACTGTTTAGCTCCGGATACACTAGGAGGCTGTCCAAGAATAATGATCGTAGCGAGGGAAGCTATTTTGAGGCAGATTTTTCGATTATTTGAGGCGAATAGTTATTCTATTTAACGAGAATAACCGGAAAATATGACCAAAATAGCTTTTCTGCAGTAGATCGCTCTATTCTCGGACAGCGCTCCTAGCGCTTATTCATCTATATACCAGAGTTGGCCGCAGCTGTTGATACATAGGATTGCAACCGCAATAACAATTCCAAGCTGTTTCCCGCTTCTATGAACAAAAACCTAGATCAACATCTGACTATGGCTCTTGCTGCTGCGTGATGTTGTTTCTAAGTTGCCATTTAATAATGGTTCCAGCTTCGGAAATACATTCTCATGTATTTCTTGTAATTTATAAATTTCCTGTAGTACCTCCAAAGGAAATCCTTGCCGGTTTTGCTCTTTCTCAACAACCAGTAGCTTCTGAATGCACAAATAAAATTCTTTATAGCCCCAGTGTAATTGGATTATTTCCGTCACTTTCGGATAGCTTTTATCAAGAAGCGATTCCTTATCGCCTAAAAAAGCCTTAAATTCCTTAATTGAATTTTTTAATGACATTTATTTGTTCCTCCCAGTCAGTCTAAGAAAATAAGATTATTCATTGGCAACCGAAAGAATAGTTGAATTACCTGCGGTTATTTACTTCGAGAGTACGGATTATTTTTTATAAAATTCAATAAATCTGACAGAAGAACCCCACACTTCATATTTCAAGAAACCGCAGGAAAATGACATGTCACAGTTCATTTATCTCACCACCTGTGATAAGACCGAATAACAAAGCACATGTCCTATTCCATAGCCGGCTTCGCCAAGTAGTGTAAAACCAAGTTTGCATTCCTCAGTGCCTATGCCCTTTACCGCGCACATTTTTTTGCATAATTCATTCCGCAGGCACTGTATCTGCTTTCGATAAACATTCTCATCCAAACCATCAGTTTGCTAATAGAGAAGCACGTATTGGTCCAAATTTTAAGACCGGTATAGTGGACCACGAGCATCTTTAAAGTACTTTTCATTTCGAAATCTCCAAGGTGAACTAACAATAAAATTACTTTAATAAACATCAATCAGTGTTGTGCAAATATCGAATTAAATTTTAGCGCTAAGTATTAATTCCATTAGTTATCTATAATTTTTAATTATCTCCACACGTCTGACATCTTAGGCTTATTCTCTACTGGAGTTTCACGCTTTTTTTATGAGCCGATGATTCAATTGTCTGGAATTTTGGATTGTCGGTATTTTTCTTGAGTGACAAAATAGTACTGATATCGACCCTGTTGACAGTAGGGAAAAATCGAAATATATCCTTTAAATACAGTAAGATATGATTGCGGCGACGCACGGTTTTGTTATAATTTCATCTGTTAAGTAACTGAAACCAATAATAAAAAAGGCATCGCCGCATGTTCATTCTACGCAATATCCTCTTCCCCCTCCAGCAGGAATTTAACCACCGTTGCAAAGGCGATCAACGAGGTGTCTGGTTTGTTTATACGCTCCTGGCTGTTATCACTCATTTCACTTCTTCACGCAGCGCCAACCTATTGCGATGCTTGCAGGTATTGTTCGGACTGTCGCTTAGTCAGCGCCGATTTTACATCTTCATGGCTTCATCAAAATTGCCTTGGTCACGCCTTTGGACGACGCTGTGGTCTCTGATACCCAGCCCGACGACAAAAGGACGGCTATTGCTGGCCTTGGATGACACCATCAATCCCAAGACTGGCAAAAAGATTTTCGGCTGCGCGTCTTTCTTTGATCATGCTGCCAAGACCAATCAATCGAAATACCCCTGGTCACAAAATGTTGTGTCCATCGGTTTATTAAAAATTGTCAAAGGCCGCTGGGCTTGCTTACCGCTGGCGTTTCGTTTCTATCACATGGAAAAAACGATAGCGACCAAGAAGGTTAGGGTTGAGGGCAAGATACCATCGTTTCAAACCAAATTTGAGCAGGCCATTGAAATGCTGCTGGAAATTTCTGCCGCTTTTCCTGGCACCCCATTGCTGATCGTTACCGATAGCTGGTTTGGAAACGACGGCTTGCTTAAACCGATGCGCAAAACCGTTGGACAGCACTGTCATATGCTTTCCAGATTGCGCGTCAACACCACTTTGTTTGCGCTACCACCCGAACACCAAAAACATCAGCTCGGCCGATCCAGAAAGTATGGCGACAAGATGGGCAATGCCACAACGCTGGCCAATGAATTCCATGAACGCGCTACCACTTATTCGGTTAACCTCTACGGCAAACAACGCGATGTTCTGGCCTTTGACAACATCATGATGTTGAAAACACTCAAATGTGCCGTGCGCGTTGTTTGGATCTATCGAAGATCACAATGGGTCGCACTCTTTACCACCGATCTCGATCTCACCGTCGAGCAGATTATCGAATACTACGGCGCACGCTGGAAAATCAAGCCGCTTTCAAAGAGATCAAGCAGGAAATCGGTAGCTCAAAAAGCCAAACCCGAAACTACCATGCCGTTACCAATCATCTCAACTTCTGCATGATGGCCGCCACCGTAACCTGGATTTATGCCGATCACCTTGATAAAACACCGCAGCGTTGTTACGCTGTTAACAATCGAAGTCACTTTGCCTTTTCCGATGTCAGAAAACTGATTACTCAGGCTGCGCTCAATAAGGATTTTGTTAGCTTTTGCCCTAAACCAGATAAACCCATTCAAAATTCTTTTATCGATGCATTATTGCGTATGGTTGCTTAAGGAAAAATGTAAAGTTTAGTGCAAAACGGTGAAACTTCAGATTCTCTATTAAGACCATGGTATATAGCACCCTTTTTTGTAGTGCATTTGGTCTATAAATGTACCGCTATCGAGAGCCTTTAACCTAAATAGTTCATTGAATTGTAAGGATTGTCGAAAGTATATATCGCAAAGTTTTAGATTTCGCCGAGATTGGGTTTACTTCCAGAAAACAGTCAGACGATGAAGCGACAACCTGATTAGAAAGATTCCTCAGCTTGCCGAAGCCAACGTGCCGGGCGAGGCCCGGTAGTGGCTGCGGCGACGAACAGGCGTAGAGGAGCGCTTCAAGATGGAAGCGTCGGTTGAAACGGTAAACAAACGCACCGAGGTAACGAGTTCCGTATTTGGCGAAATCGAATGCATGATAAGCGCCACCAGGCTGGTTTTGAGGTTGCCCAAAACCGTATTGATCCAGTTGAATTCTGGCAAATCCTAGGCTTGCGACCGTCCGCGACGATTGCCCGGTGCTGGCAGCCAGCATCAGTAACCCCGGAAAAACAACCCAATCCATCGGAAGTGACTATACAACCTGGCGCGAGGTCAGCGGTAGCCCAGTCAAAAACCGCTTTGCGCGTAAAACCAGGAACCGGTGCCATTTTAATATACAGGGGACGGCCTTCGGCGCTGAGCGAGATCGCCGCCACAAAAGGTACCTTGTTCTCGGAGCCCCGGCCTGCCTTGCCACCAGCCAATTCTCCGCCAAGGTAAGCGTCATCCGCCTGGACATTACCACACAGCGTATACTTGGCATCCCGTTCGACCATCGCCTGCATCAGCTTCTGCTGAATCAGCCAAGCCGTGGGGTAACTCACGCCCAACTGCCGCTTAAGGTCGAGTGCCGACAAGCCGGTCTTGGCTTGGCTGATCAGATAAATTGCCAAGAACCAAATGCTTAGCGCCAAGTGCGTGCTTTGGAACAAGGTGCCTGCGATCAGAGATGTCTGTAACCGGCAGCACTTGCATTGGAAGTTCTTGTGTTTTCCTACCTTAAGCAAGTAGTAATTCGCGTTGCCGCAGCCTGGGCAGCTGAATCCTTGCGGCCAACGGGATGCTTCCAATGCATCCGCGCATTGCTCATCTGTGCCAAACTGCGCAAGGAATGCAGGTAGGGACAAGCCTGCTTGGAATTGGATACGGTTCATGGCCATGGCAATTTCTCTTTGATGAGTTTGTTTGGGTCAGTATGCGCCTTATAATAGAAAAAATCGGGTTTGGCTGAAGAATCTTTCTAATCAGGAGCGACAATAATAGATTTTAAGGGCAGCAAGTTTGAGTGGGATATCATCCTATGAGGCGTGCGTAGGTATGAAGCTTATCCCATCAACTACAGGCAATTGGAAGAAATGATGCATGAGCGCGGTGTTAAGGTTGATCATTCCAGTCTGAATCGCTGGGTGCTCAAGTACAAGCAATTGCAACGAAACATTGCCCGAAAAGAGTGAAGCGGTTTCAAAAGATATAAAACGTGAAGCTAACAAAGCAGTTGACCGTATAGAGGAAGGAACATGTGCGGACACTGATGTTGAATGCGCGAAGAAAAGGATTGAAAACAGAGGTAAAGAAGGAACAGATTTAATTGAAGACAAGTCTTCAGAAATGAAAAATAAAATAGATTAATTCAAATTTTAATAACATAAACCCGTCCATGAGGCGGTTTTTTTGTTTGCGCTGATAAAGCACGGTTACAAAACAGTTACAATTTTCAGAAAAGAAAAAAGCACTTAGGATTTTTAGTCACTAAGTGCTTGTTCTTATTGGTTGCGGGGGCAGGATTTGAACCTACGACCTTCGGGTTATGAGCCCGACGAGCTGCCAGACTGCTCCACCCCGCGTCAGAAGCGGAATTATAGCACAAGCTGGCGTATACAGGTCAATTAACATCTTCAGAGAATACTTTAGAATAACAAGTGCGTTAGCATTGCGATAAAGGATTACCCCATTTAGTCTGTTTATGCCTCTGCCAGGCAGCTTCCTTCTTAATTACTGTGTCAATAATCTGCAGAATATTACTAACATTAACAGGCTTATCCTGTTGTTTAACATTCCCAGTCAATTGAGCCTGTGGCAATTTTCCACGCTGATAAAAGGACCATATCTCCGCCGCATAATCAGACTGAGCTAATTCTGGAGCAAACCGACCGAAATAAGCTGTTAGATTATCAATATCACGTTTAATCATAAGGCGTGCTTGATGATTATCCGCCGCATTAACTGCTTGGGGCAGATCAATAATAACTGGGCCTTGATTACTCACCAGTACATTATATTGTGATAAATCACCATGAACAATTCCGGCACAAAGCATTTTTACTATCTGGTCGATCAGAGTCTTATGATACGTTCTAGCTTGTTTTGGGGTCAGAATGAGGTCACTCAATCGTGGCGCCACATTTCCTTCTGAATCTGTAATCAATTCCATTAGTAAGACACCGGAAAAAAAACTATAGAATTTTGGCACACGTACACCTGCTATCCCAAGGCGACATAACATGTCGATCTCAGTACTTTGCCAAGCTTCTTCGCTTGCAATACGGCCATAACGGCTCCCCTTTTCGATCGCACGGGCACGTCGGCTGTTTTTAACCTTTCGTCCTTCGGTATAGTTGGCACGTTGTTGGAAATTGCGTTTATTGCTTTCCTTATATACTTTAGCGCAACGAACCGCGTCTCCGCAGCTCACTAAATAGATCATGGCCTCTTTGCCACTCATCAGTTGGCATATCACACTATCAATTAAACCTTCTTCAATTAATGGCTCAAGTCTTTTGGGTGTTTTCATAAGTGTTATGTCAGCGCACTCAAGGTTCTTGCACGCTTCTCATCCTCCAGAATTATAGTGAAAATAATTTCAATCTGTGTCGTGGCATTCGGAAACCTTCAAATCTGAATTAACCACGTTGAGTGAATTGTAAAAAGAATGCGTTGTTTTTGGAATGTGACATATTGTCGCGCGGCTATTTGTCGCACATTGATCTTGCACCCGAATCAACAAAAATTACCGTGCCTACCCACTCTATCAGCGCTTCAAACCAGCACAACATGTTCAAAGTAAATCGTTTAAAATGCTTTATGAATTCATTGATAGTAGCCATTGCGCGATTGCTATGCCGCCATATCGTTACGGCTAATGCTTGCAAACCAATCTTGAACCACCACAGTCACTTGCCGGAAGGATTTTTATGCAACAGGAAGAAGATCTCTTTACTCACCAGGATACACTGGCGAACTTACATGAAAATTTACCGCTGACAGAAAAGTTGCGCTTCTTACATCAAGTCATTCGTCAGGATTTTCCGTTTATTGATCGTTTGGCCATTGCCCTGTTTGACGAAAAAACAGAAATGCTCAAAACCTATACCCATAGCACGGAAGGTAATGACAGCCCCGTGACGACCTACGAAGCACCGCTCAGTTCCGCACCGTCGCTCTATGCCATCATCGAGCACCGTCGTCCACGCTTGGTACAGGATCTCAATATTTTTTCCCAAGGCACTCATGAACATACCAAACGGGTCGCCGCCAAAGGTTATAAATCCAGTTACACCATGCCACTCTATCAAAGTGGCACTTTCATTGGTTTTCTGTTTTTCAATTCACTTCAAGAACACCCATTCGCACCGAAAACACTGCGACAGATTGATATTTATGGACATTTAATCGCACTGATGGTCATCAATGAATTGACTGCCATACGTACTTTGCTTGCTGCAGTCCGCGCTGCACGCAACATGACGCATTACCGCGATCTTGAAACCGGATCACATATTGACCGGACTGCGCACTACGCTCGGCTCATTGCACGCGAGCTTTCTCCAAGCTATAACATTAGCGATGAACAAATTGAGCATATTTTCTTGTTCTCACCGATGCACGACGTTGGCAAGATTGGCATTCCGGATAATATCCTGCGTAAACCGAGCAAACTGAATTCCGCAGAATTTGATGTAATGAAAACTCATCCGGCGAAAGGCCGTGAAATTATTGATTCTGTTCTTGAAGATTTCAGTCTGGGTACTTTTGGGCACGCCAATATCCTGCGCAATATCGCTGAGTTTCACCATGAAGCGGTTGATGGCAGCGGGTATCCCCAAGGTTTGAAAGGTGAAGAAATTCCTATTGAAGCGCGTATCAGCGCTGTTGCTGATGTATTTGATGCATTAACTTCGCGACGGTCTTATAAAGCGCCGTGGAGTAATGAAGATGCTTTTAACATGTTGCGGAAAATGTCTAATTCCAAATTAGATCGAGATTGTGTTGAAGCATTGATCAACAATGCTGAGAAGGTACGGGAGATTCAGCAGCGTTTTATTGATAACGACCTGATCTAAGAAATAGTAATGATCAATGTTTCATTCGTCTGATTGGTCTTGTTTAATCCATTTCTGTACCACCAAACTTCCCACCAAATCCCCTTCCACATTTACCATGGTACGAAACGTATCGAGTACTCGATCGACCGGTAACAAAATAGCGATCGCTTCAACCGGCAATCCAACCGATTGCAGCACCACTACCATCGTTACCATACCGGCACTGGGAATACCGGGCGCACCAATTGCGGCTAGCATGGCCGTCAAAAATACAACCATCTGCTGCACAAAGCTCAGTTCAATCCCGACCAGATTGGCAATAAACAAAGCCGCAACAGCTTCATAGAGTGCCGTGCCATCCATATTCATGGTCGCACCGAGCGGAATAACAAAACCTGCCACATCGCGTTTGACATGCAAATGCTGTTCCGCGCAACGTAATGTAACGGGTAACGTCGCGGCACTGGAACTGGTAGCAAAAGCGGTAATTAATGCCTCACGTGCACCCAACCAAAATTTAAGCGGTGTCATGCCGGTAATCAGATACAGAATTAATGGCAGCACCACCACACCATGCAACAAAAGGGTACCCATAACAATAGCCACAAACTTGATCAAAGTCGTCAGCAGACTGGTATCTTGTGTGGCGACCAATTGCAACAATAACGCCATGATTCCAAATGGCGCTAGGCGCATAATCCAGCCAACCAACATTAGTATCAATTCCAGAAATTCCTGCATTAATATCAGGATATTGCGGTAACGCTCACCGCCCACTACCAACGCAATACCCAGCAATAAAGCAAATATCACAACAGCCAGCACATTGCTTTGCGCCAGCGCCGCAATTGGATTCTGAAATAATGAGTGGAGAAAATGCGCAAAAAAATCAGGTAGTGACATCTGCGTTGCCTGGAAACCTTGCATCGCATCCTGAAACATGGCTATCTGTAAACCACCACCGGGTTGCAATAAGTTAGCAGTCGTTAATCCTAGTACAACAGCGATCGCCATCGTCGAAGCAAAAAATATCAGTGTTCCTCGCCACACACGATTCATTTGTTGATGCGAACGTAAATTGGCCACCCCAACCACAATTGATGTAAAAACCAGCGGAATCAACACCATTTGCAATAAATCAATGAACAATGTACCCACCAGTTTGGCAGTATACAGCCCAGTTTGGGTAATGCTTGACGCTTGCCCTAACTGAGCAAACCAGAGCCCCAATACAACACCCAATAGCGTACCGAGCAAAATTTGCGTGTTCAGCGATACTTTGTTCACTGATTCATGCCCATTCTGCTATGCACTCCAAACAAATGTATCAAGTTGATTACACCCAATCCTTGCCAATCAAAAAATCGGTATACAGCTTATCTTCTGCAGTGCCTGCTTCCGGTTTCCAGTCATAGCGCCATTTAACAATCGGCGGCAAAGACATCAATATGGATTCCGTTCGCCCGCCCGTTTGCAGACCGAATAAGGTACCCCGATCCCATACCAAATTAAATTCCACATAGCGACCGCGCCGATACGCCTGAAAATCGCGTTCACGCTCACTGTACGGTGTATCCTTGCGTCTTTCAAGAATGGGCCGGTAAGCTGTCAAAAAATACCCCCCCACATTTTGGGTAAGTTTAAAGCAGGTATCAAAATCGGGTTGATTCAGATCATCGAAGAAAACACCGCCTATGCCACGCGGCTCTTTACGATGCTTTAAATAAAAATAATCATCACACCATTTTTTCAGACGCGGATAGCACTCATCACCAAATGGTTGTAACGCATTCTTACAGGTTTGATGAAAATGAATCGCATCTTCAGCATAGCCATAATAAGGCGTCAGATCCATACCCCCGCCGAACCACCAGACCGGCTCAGCACCTTCCTTACGCGCCTCGAAGTAACGCACATTCATATGTACAGTCGGCGCATAAGGGTTTCGCGGATGTAAAACCAACGACACACCCATCGCTTCAAACGAACGGCCGGCTAATTCAGGACGCGCAGCCGTGGCTGACGCTGGTAACCCGGCGCCATATACATGAGAAAAATTAACTCCGCCACGTTCCAATACGTTGCCCTCTTCGATGACACTACTCATCCCACCGCCACCTTCTGGACGATCCCATTGATCTCGCCGGAATGTTTTACCATCCACCTGCTCCAGCTCTTTGACGATGCTATCTTGCAGTTTGATCAGAAATTCTTTAACTCGTGGTGTATTCATGCAAGCTCCCGATTTTAATTTTAATAGTATTCAATGCAGGGCGTATGCGTATTCGGATATTCAGAAATTCGTATAATCATTTTTTCTTCGTATATTCCAGAAAACGATATGCTTTTATAATAACCCTAAGATGACGGACTGCATTTTACCGCAGGTATAGCATGATGAAAGCAATTCATTATTGATATTCCTCAATCTGATTCGTGGTAGTTTCGTATTGGGCGGAGTGAATTTCATGCATTGATTTCCTCTATGCCAATTCAAAAAACCACAGATACGTATGATAGACTCCTGCAATCAGTTTTAAGAGAAAAATAGAATGTCCGGAAATACATTTGGCAAACTTTTCAGTGTCACCTCTTTTGGCGAATCTCATGGCCCCGCGATTGGTTGCGTCGTGGACGGTTGCCCGCCGGGATTAGAAATAACCGCGGAAGACATCCAACTGGAACTCGATCGGCGCAAGCCGGGAACATCGCGTCATGTGACACAACGGCGAGAATCCGACACAGTAGAAATTCTCTCGGGTGTGTTTGAAGGCAAAACAACCGGTACACCGATTGCATTGTTAATTCGCAATGAAGATCAGCGCAGCAAGGATTACAGCAAGATCATGGATGTTTTCCGTCCTGGCCACGCCGATTATACGTACTGGCAAAAATACGGCATCCGCGATTACCGTGGCGGCGGGCGCGCATCAGCTCGTGAAACGGCAGTCCGAGTAGCAGCCGGCGCTATTGCGAAGAAATGGTTGCATGAAAAATTTGGCATTGTCATTCGCGGGTACATGTCACAACTTGGGCCGATAGAAATTCCATTCAAGCACTGGGAAGACGTCCATCACAACCCTTTTTTTGTTGCAGATAACAGCTACGCCGACCAACTGGAAATGTTTATGGACAAGCTGCGTAAATCCGGTGACTCTGTAGGTGCCAAGATCAACGTGGTGGCGCAAGGCGTGCCGGTCGGCTGGGGAGAGCCGGTCTATGACCGGCTGGATGCAGAAATTGCTTACGCGATGATGAATATCAATGCGGTGAAAGGCGTAGAAATCGGCGCTGGATTTGCCAGCATTACACAAAAAGGCACGGAACATTCGGATGAAATGACGCCGGATGGTTTCCTAAGTAACAATGCGGGCGGCATATTAGGCGGCATTTCTACCGGACAGGACATCACCGTCAATGTCGCTATCAAACCGACATCCAGCATTCGCCTTGGACGCCATTCAGTGGATAAAACTGGCGCTCCGGTAATCGTTGAAACACATGGCAGACATGATCCCTGTGTCGGTATTCGCGCCACTCCGATTGTCGAAGCTATGCTTGCACTGGTGTTGATCGATCACGCCCTGCGGCATCGCGCACAAAACGCTGATGTAAATTGTAAAACACCAAAGATACCCGGCAGCGTAAATACCGCAAAAGGCATCACCACAACGTGGGCAGCAAAAACACCATTACGAGAAGATCCTGAACCGGAAGAAGATATATAGGAAGCGCGGTCAAAGCAAGCATGCAGTTAAACCTTGACAAGACCCGCCAAATACACCATGATCGCCCCCGCTAAAAGAAATAGTGATTATTTGTAGAGAAACAATCGGCTTAGTCGATTACAGTTTGAAGGCATCGAATACAGTAACAAAAGCATAAGTTCGAATCCCGCAATTGCTTCAATCTGATATAATCTCCCGGTTGATAAAATAAGCTGGAAGTAATTAGATTGTGCTTAGCGCCCGTAGCTCAGTTGGATAGAGTACTTGGCTACGAACCAAGGGGTCGTGGGTTCGAATCCTGCCGGGCGCGCCAAATCATCGAATAATCTTATTACAATTCAATAAACTAGCCTATCCGTTTTTTGTCTAGTCGTTTCTCAAATGGCCAAGTAGCTCAGTCGGTAGAGCAGAGGACTGAAAATCCTTGTGTCGGTGGTTCGATTCCGCCCTTGGCCACCAATAAAAACAAGCACTTAACCAGATTCTGGCTAGGTGCTTTTTTCATTTTATGATCCGTGTAGGCACCATGTAGGCAAATGGAATCAAACTTACAACGGATATTAAGAAATGGAAAATTTTGAAATAGTAAGAGACAACGACGCGACTTTGGCATTTGATGGTGAACTAATCGCCAAAGTATCAAGCAATCCTAAGATCGCATATGGTAACTCATATTCTGGCGAAGTAGGCCGATGGCAAATATTGGCGTTATATAAGACTCAGGGCGGTAAGTTTATCTGCGAAAGGATTAACCGCACGCAATGACAGGGCGAGAGGGACTCACACGCCGCCAAGGTATGCACCAGCAATAAAGAAGTAATTGAGTTCTTTGGTCATAGCTGGCTTGCTAAGGATCTGTACTCTGAAGCCGGTTTGGATGCGGCTGAAAGGATTGAGTAGAACGCAATATTAAAGTTAATCCTGAGTGTGTCGATATAACAAAAGCGTTTAACAAGGCGCTAATTCTTGCTCCACCAGTCAGCTAAGGTTAGCAGATTTCCTTAGCTGGCTACTCCAAACATCCTCAACAGAATGTAAGAAAAAATTACCTCAATCAAAATTAAGCTCTTCCTCTTCATAAAAGATATCGTCAGAAACAGGATCAACAAATAATTCATTCTTTGTAAGATTAAATTTCCCGGCTTTCTGAAGTTCCTCATCTTGTAGTATCGTAACGTATTCTTTTTCCATGCCCACTCCTTCAAGCAAAAAACAGATTCTTTATATAAAAATGCGCCAACATTAATTCTTAATTTATTATGCTGCGCGGTAGTATCGTAAATGAGTTTTGTTGCGGATTTATGAAGGATTCATTAATCTGAAAGGTGGCATATGTGTGACTGATACGCGTCCTGTTTAGGATAGGATCTATCACGGTGAATATTCACTCACCATCATTAATGCTTTTAAATGCATTTTTTGTCTGCCAAATTTCATAAACTCACGGAATAAAACCGACAAAACCGATATAACCGATAAACAAGCGAATAATCACACTCTCAAACACTCCCGCCCATCCCCTCAACAAACTTATCAATAAACGATTTATCTTATCAGCCACCCGCTCAATGATTGGTTTGCGCTCCAATATCTTGGGTTTAAAGTTGAGGGTGTCAACAATTTCCTGATCACGCGGCAAACGATTGGCGAAGATGTAGTGGTTCAGTATTTTTTCCAGTTCTTGCGGTGACAGGTTTTCTTCTGCGCATAGCTTAACAAATGCTTCTTTTTTATTGGCCGTTCAGTAGTTCTCAAATGCCTGAATCACGTTTTCATTCGGTTTGAGTTTTGGCAGGTTTTCTTCAATGAAGGCTTCAATCAAGGCGCGTTTGCTGCGCAGTTGAACTTCACCGGCCACCAGATCAATGATTTCCTTCTGGCGTTTCTTCGCTTCCTCAGGATCAAGTTTATTCAGGCTCACCAACAAATTGAGGATATAAGCGACATTGATTTCATCGCAGTGAATCAGGCTCAGTTCAAAATCCACATCTTCCAGGATAGAGACTTTCTCGGTGTTACTCTGTTTTTTTAACCTTATCGTGAATATCCAGATATTTGCTTTTATAGTCTTCAAACTGCTGCAGTTCCAGGTTCAGGTTGGCATCATCAAAATCGGCAAAGGTGGTGAGGATGTTCTTAATGCGTAGCAATTCTCTAAATTTGGTGACAAAAGCCAGTTCTGCTTTTTCATCGGTGGCGGCTTTCAGGTTTCTGAAACAAACGATATTACCCTGTGATTTCTTTTCATTCAGGATGCGGTTAGTGCGTGAGAATGCCTGCACCAATCCATGAAACTTGAGATTCTTATCGACATACAGCGTATTGAGTCTTGGACTGTCAAAGCCGGTCAGAAACATATTCACTACCAACAGGATATCAATCTCACCATTACGCACACGCTTGGCAATATCCTGATAATAGTTATATATCATTAGTGCTGTATTTGGTGCCAAATAGCGCATTGTAATCGTCGATAAATTCATCCAGCTTGTCCCGGCTGCTTTGGTTTACCCGCGTACATCACTGGGCACATCGGGAGCCTCTGCCGGGATCATGCCATTGCCCAGCGGGCTGGGTTCATTCGCGGCATAACTGAATATCGTGGCGATTTTAAGCGGGCGTGCTATTCCAGCCTGTTTTTGTTTGAATAGCGCGTAATACTGGATCAGGTTGTCGATGCTGCTGACACAAAACATTGCGGTAAAGCTGGGCGCTTTGGTTTTCTGTGCGTGATGAGCCAGAATATAATCGGTGATCTTTTCCAGTCGGTACGGGCTGTCGAGTAATTCCTGCTTGTTGATCGCCTCGACTTCAATATCCAGTTGATTGGCGCTGTCCTTGTATTGGTATTTGCCGACATATTCCACGGCAAAGCGCAGCACGTTTTCATCCTTGATGGCATCGACAATCACATATTTATGCAGGCACTCACCAAATAAATCTTTGGTGGTTCTGATCTGCCCAAATCCATTGTTGGCGTTATCGGCAAAGATCGGTGTGCCGGTAAAGCCAAACATCTGCGCATTGCTGAAAAAGCGCTTGATGTTCTGGTGCGTTTCGCCAAACTGGCTGCGGTGGCATTCATCAAAAATAAACACAAACTTGTGATCTTGCAGGTGCGCAATCTTGTCGAAGTAATAGGGTTTGATCAGTGCGTTATTGAGTTTCTGGATGGTGGTGACAATCAGCTTGGTGCTGTCATCGGTGAGTTGCTTCACCAGATTGTGCGTGTCAATAGTGGCATCCACACTGCCTTTGGCAAAGGCGTTAAATTCCCGCGTGGTTTGATAATCCAGGTCTTTGCGGTCGACCACAAACAGCACCTTATGCACTTTGGGCAGGCGCATGATGATCTGGCTGGCTTTGAAGGAAGTCAGTGTTTTGCCTGATCCGGTGGTGTGCCAGATATACGCATTGTCATTGCTGTTCTTGACTCGATCCACCAGCGCTTCCGTGGCATAAAACTGATAAGGCCGTAATATCTTTAATACGCCTTCCTCAGTAATCACAGTGTAATGCGCGATCATCTTGGCAATATGGCAAGGCTTCAGGAATGCAGCGGCAAACTCGCACAAATCGGATAAGCGATTGTTCTCTTTGTCTGTCCAGAAGAAGGACTGCTGAAACGATTGGAATTTGTTGTTGGAGAAATACTTGGTATTCACGCCATTGCTGATGATGAAAAGCTGCACATACTGAAATAATCCCACCCCAGCGTCATACGATTCATGCTGATAGCGGTTCACTTGATTAAACGCCACTTTCAGCTCAGCACCCCGGCGCTTGAGTTCGATCTGCACCAACGGCAAGCCATTGATCAGGATGGTCACGTCATAGCGATTCTTGCGCTTGGCCGACATGCTGACTTGATTCGTTACCTGAAACTCATTCATGCACCAGTCATCACAATTCAGGAAACTGATATAAAGCGTTTCAGCCGGTTGACCATTGGCGGCTTCACGTTTCAGCGCAAACTTGTCGCGCAGTATTTTGGCGCGCTCCACGATGGTGCCGGTGTTCAAATGATTCAGCACCCGGTCAAATTCGGACTGGGTCAGTTGAATGTTGTCGTTGTGGATTTCCAGTTGACGCTTGAGATTACTCAACATCTCGGCTTCATCATCAATGCGCACCCGCGCATATTCCATGCGTTGAAGCTGTTCGATGAGTCCCTGTTCCAGGGCGTATTCGGACTGCGTAGCGGGTTGGAACATTACGGTTGATCAGACCCTTAAAAAATTCTAAATAAGTTATTCCCAGTTATGATAAACCGCACTATTTAATGACTGATTTTTAGTGCAAGTTAAACATATTATTTGGTTGCATGAATGTGTATAACGCTGGATCGTTGTATAAAATAATTTTATTCGCTAAACACTAGCTAATGCTTGATCTGTGGAATGTATGTTTGATACACAGTCATTCAAGTTGCGGTTAAGCTTTATTCGATTTTAGGATCTGCCCCTGTCTCCTTCGGAGTCTTAGTAGAAGACGGGGTTTCAATTTTTTCCCTAGTTTTTGGAGAATTGGGATTATCGTATTCTTTTGGGAAAACTTTGTAGAACTCAGGAATCTCTATTTCTAGGAGTTTAATTGATGCATCAAAGGCTTTAGATTCTTTATCGTTGTATTGATCTTTATCAATCATTCTATTCATTAACATCAGGCATAACATTGAGACTCGATCCCGATAAAGCTGCAGTGCTTGGGTTCTTCTGCTGAGTTGCTTTATCGTAGTAGCAAGCTCTTGCTGTAATTCACCTTGCACTCCGATACTTGCTTTATCGGCGCGTAGACCAGCATTTAACATTGATGCAACTTGATCTGCCGCATCTGCTGGGGGCTCTGCACAAACGAGATCATCCTTGTACCGGAATAATACTACCCGGCGTTCGGGTGCCGTAGAGAGGTACGAATAATTTAGATAGCCAAACCACGAAAAGAGCTCTTCCTCTTCTATGGGAGATCGCGTCGTTGCACAACCTGCTGTAATTAATGCCAACACAAATGCACACATTTGCAAACTTACCCCTCGGCAGGTAGGAAATTGAAATTTCATCTTATTCCTTTTTGTATTTGATACATATCAATGATATACAGTATTTTACGGTTGACCTAGACGATATAAGATCATTTTATCTGGTTATGATGAATCACGCTATTTGATGGCCAGTTCTAAAGTTGGATGATCTGGTTCAATCGTTCACAAACCTGCACGAAAAGACTATCGCCCAGCTTCCCCAACGGGTGAGGTTTGGCACCTCGCACCCGCCAATCAAATGACTTGGGCTGATTGCACAGGACATAGCTGGGTTGTTCAATCTTGCGTTTGGATATTTTACCGACGGCCACGGCAAAAGGATTGTCGGCATTATATGCAGCGGTGGTCATCGGCAAACCGATCACCAGTGAAGTTCTGTCGTTAAAAATCTTTGGTGACAACTCCAGAAAAGGATGGATATCACGCATTTCCTGACCGGCCTGCGGGTTGCAGTCAATCCAGATAATGTCCTGGCGCTCAGGTATCCACACACCGGCGCTGGCTGCTTCGAGCATTATGCACCTACCATTTCTCTGTACCTAAAGGCTGTGCTGATGGCATCGCTTCACCGCCATGCTTGACAGGATCATATTGCGCCAGCCGTTCTTCCAGCGTTAACGGCTTATCCTGCACCGGGGTGATGATGATCTGGCCACCGAAAACCGTCAGTTTCACCCGTTGATGCACATGCACATGCGCTTCCAGCGCAATGGAGGCGCGCAGACGTACGCCCAAACTATTGCCCCATTGTTTGATATCCAGAATGACTTCACTCATGACAATATTCCAATGTTTGCATGTTTACACATAAGTATAAACATAACTGGAACAGCAATCAAATCATCAGACAAATAATTGCTGTAGCAAACCTTTCTTGTAAAGCTTGACGGCATCAAGCTGGGTTTTGGTGTGGGTGATCTTGTCGTCGATGGCGGTGAGGAAATTGGCGATTTTGGTTTGTTCGGCTAAACATGGAAGGATAATTTTAAATTCCTTAATCTGTTTAGCACTGATATGAGGAATACCAGAGCTTGTCTTTACCGTGGCAGCCAGCATCAGTAACCCCGGAAAAACAACCCAATCCATCGGAAGTGACTATACAATCTGGCGCGAGGTCCGCGGTAGCCCAGTCAAAAACCGCTTTGCGCGTAAAACCAGGGACCAGTGCCATTTTAATATACAAGGGGCGGCCTTCGGAATTGAGCGAGATGGCCGTCACAAAAGACACCTTGTTCTCGGAGCCCCGGCCTGCCTTGCCGCCAGCCAATTCTCCGCCAAGGTAAGCGTCATCCGCCTGGACATTACCACACAGCGTATATACTTGGCATCCCGTTTGACCATCGCCTATATCAGTTTCTGCTGAATCAGCCGGGCCGTGGGTAACTCACGCCCAACTGCCGCTTAAGATCGAGTGCCGACAAGCCGGTCTTGGCTTGGCTGATCAGATAAATTGCTAAGAACCAAATGCTTAGCGCCAAGTGGGTGCTTTGGAACAAGGTGCCTGCGATCAGAGATGTCTGCAACCGGCAGTACTTGCATTGGAAGGTCTTGTGTTTTCCTGCCTTAAGCAAGTAGTAATCCGTGGTGTTGCAGCCTGGGCAGCTGAATCCTTGTGGCCAACGGGATGCTTCCAATGCATCCGCACATTGCTCATCTGTGCCAAACTGTGCAAGGAATGCAGGTAGGGACAAGCCTGCTTGGAATTGGATGCGGTTCATGGCCATGGCAATTTCTCTTTGATGGGTTTGTTTGGGTCAGTATGCGCCTTATTAAAAGAAAAAGTTGGGTTTGGCTGAAGAATCTTTCTAATCAGGATAATTTTTCTTCATACACGCCCCTTTGAGCGTCCTTTGAGGTTCATCCGGCAAGTGCGTACTTTTGGGTTTAACCGACAAGGACATAATTGGTTTCATGCAGCGCCATAATTTTGAGTTTAAAGAACTCGACATCTCTGAAACCATAGGCCATTTTGTGCAAAGTTTTTATCTTGTTGTTGGTACCTTCCAACGGCCCGGTTGATAAACCATTAAAATCGAAATAAGCCAGGATACCTGAGCGGTGTGCTGCAATAGTTTTAGAGAATTGCTTGAGCATGTTGACATCCGAAGCAGCGGCTTTTTTTACCCATTCATCCAATGCATTTTGAGCTGAGAGTTTATCCGGTTGATGCCAGATATTGCGTAACTCTTCTTTCATGTAATAGGCCGTTGCCAAGGCTCATTGAGCTTTAATGCTTCGTCCAGACGTTGACGTTCATTGCGCTTGTCATCCAGGTTGTCAGGGTTCTTCAGCAACAGCCAGCGAATGCCCTTCAAAACGGGTTTGCCCAACCCATTTTCTGCTTCTCGTTGCAGATCCTGACGCAGTTTTGTCAACTTTTCGTTGAACAGCTTAATAATATGGAAGTGATCGAACACTAGCGTTGCATCTGGGATATTAGCCCGCACCGCACTGATGTATGCTGGCCCCATGTCGGTCGCAACCGCTTCAATCCGTGCACCGATCGTTTCAAACGCTTCCAAAACGGAATCAGTGCATCGGCACCTTTCCCATTGCCAACAAAAATCACTGCCCCACGTTGAAGATCCAGAACTATCGTTAAATAACCCAGCTTCTTGCCTTGGTATATTTCATCCAGCGCAATGCGTTTTATCTTGGCCAATTTCGGCAACCGATAACGTTTATTCAGATTGTCCTTCTGTATTCCCTTAACCAGATCCCAGCTCACTCCAAGATGGCGTGCTACTGCCTGGATGGTCATGTGCCTAGAGATCCAAAACCAATCTTTCGAAAGAACGTGTATAGCGCTTGTGCTCATCAGCAAACTGTATCTTTACCTGACGAACTGCTTGGCATCGGGTGCATTCTACCCGCTGAACTGGAAGGTCGATATAGACTGCTTTTTGACCTACCGGTACTGTCCTGAAGCGTCTAACCAACTTTCCCCGGCAATGTATCTCGCGGCTTTTACATACCGGACATCTCAATCGCCAATGATCCGCTTGTATTGCAACAACTATGACACCCGCAATAAAACAAGTGCTTTGATAAAAATAACCAACTATACCAAAGGCGTGATACAGCAAACTGGTCGACATGTTGAAAAAACCTCTTCGTTGAAAATCAGAGATAATTTCAACCTTTAATTCACTTTATTTCAACATGCATTTCGACTAACAAGTACGCACCGGATGAACCATAATTTCAACCTTTAATTCACTTTATTTCAACATGCATTTCTGACTAACAAGTACGCACTTGCCGGATGAACCTCCTTTGATATAAGCCGCTATCAGGCAGCAAAGGTTTCTGGCTTTTCCCCGTTGGCAATTATTCGCAGGGTAGGCAGCGACTAAAACTTCTTACCCTGTTTTACGCCTGCAATCTTTCCAGCGGTTTAATATCCGGTTTTGGTAGTTTCTTTGCTTGCCATAAATCCCATTGTGTTTGCATCCCTAGCCAAACATCTGGGGTCGTGCCAAGCCATGCCGAAAGACGCAATGCCATTGCAGCCGTTAATCCCGCTTTGCCGTTCAGCAATTTTGAAAGTGTTACGCGGGAAATCTGCAATTCCTTTGCGGCTTATGTGACGGTCATTTGTTCCGGTAACCACTCTTTTAATACTTCTCCGGGGTGCGCTGGGTTGTGCATTCTGCTCATGCTAAAAATCTCCTAGTGATAGTCTTGATAATCCACCAAAACAGCATTTTCGCCCTCAAAAGCAAAAGTCATTCGCCAATTCCCGCTAACCTTAAGGGAATAATGCCCGGCATGATCGCCTGTCAGCTTGTGCAATTTCCAGTTTGGCGCGTTCATATCATCCGGTTGCTTTGCATTGTCCAAAGCAGTCAGTAATATGCGTAATTTTCCGGCATGGGCGGGCTGTATTCCTGCTTTTTTGCCAGTTAAAAAGAAAGTTTCGATTCCTTTATGTCGAAAGGTTTTTATCATCGGTTAATATTGTAAACAGTTAATTAACACATATCAACATAAAGCAATACAATGTTGCTGTTCCTAAAAGGATTATTTTTGTTTAACGATTTTCAATCCTGTTTGTTCTGATACAAAATTAATCCCGGCTTGCTCTAATATCCATGACTCAATCTTGACGTGCCACATCCGCAACAGATCAAGCGGGCGGCGTATATAGTTTTGCTCTCGCACACCTTGCGGTTTGTGTCCCTGAATCTGTGCAGCGATACCAGCAGGGCATTCTATCCACTCGCACAAGCTGGCAAAAGATCGCCTTAATCCATGCAATGTAAGATTTAATCCAGCAATTGCACATGCTTTGCGGTGAGCAATCGACGGATCGGTTAAACGGCCACTTTCAGCACCAGGACTTGAAAACACCCATCGATTGCGGCGCGGCAAGAAAGCCAATAAATCGGATACATAAGGCGTTAGTGGGATGATTCTAAAATCTTCTACTTTGTCATTTATTGTCACGCCATTCCATTGAAAATCTATATCCTGCCAGCGTAAACAAGCGATTTCTTCCCGGCGTGCACCAGTAAGCAAGAGAGTTTGCAGATAGGCGGCTATAACAGGGTTTTGAGCTTGTTTGACTGCATCAAACCATGCGGGCAATTGCTCACGCTGCAATACGTCGTGTTTAACTTTGGCCTTGCCAAGACTCTCTCTAGCGTCCCTACTTTGTGCGGCATTGCCTGTCACAATGGCTTTATACGCTGAATGCCTACTGCACCAATTCAGAAACGCTCTTAATAATCGCAGAGCCAGCCGGGCGCGTGTCGGGCGGGTTTCTGCCTCTACCCTCGCCCACTCTGTTACTAATTCTGGTGTTAAATCTACAAGTCGAATTGTCGACAATGCTGCAAGTGATCCCGGCTCCGTCAGTTTCTTGCTTCGTATTCTCGGGGCTCCACCAGCTTGTATAATTTTTTCATGGTCGCGTATATGCAGCTCTGACCATAGCGGCCTGCGTAAGGTTTTACCGTTCAGTCTCGTTTCAAAGATATAGCTTTTAACACCTGCGTTAGTGACGCGAAGTCCTAAACCGGGTGTTTTTTCATCATAAAAAATTGTTTGATTTTTTCCGGGGTCACACTGTGCTTTAGCAATGACGCCAGTTGTGAAGTTCTTTTTGTTAATTTTCATGTAGGCACCATTGTGTCGGTGGTTCGATTCCGCCCTTGGCCACCAATAAAAAAAGCACTTAAAGATCAATAATCTTAAGTGCTTTTTTATTTTCTAAAGAATGTCACCCACATGTCACCGTGCTTTATCAATAAATAGTAATGGATTACATTGCAAAAAACCCTAACATAAAAAAACCAGTACTCAAAGAGCACTGGCATCAGAAGAATTAAGACAACCATCCGACTATGCACTGGTGTTTTGTACACTGGTTGATGCGGTTATAGAATCAAAGAAGGGAGAGTTGATTCACTACTATAGAGTGATTTTGCCTTCATTGGTTCCCTTAATAATTTTGCTAATGCTGCCACTGAATTTAAGATTAAGCGATACAACGCGCAATAAAAACCCGCCGAAGCGGGTTTGCGATTAATTGTTTTAAGAATTATTCTATAGTTAACTCTATTGCCTTAATCTTCCAAAGCCAAGCAAAACCGCTAGTCCCAACACCATCATTGCATACATTTCTGGCTCCGGAATTAATGCAACATCGCCGTCGTGAACAGCCCACGCGAATCGATGATGGATTTTTAATTCATCTAAATACTCGCCGCTATTGAAGAAGAATATAAACGCGTAAGGAGGATCACTCACAAGCTCCGTACCGGACCAGTAGACGAAGGACTGGACGTTGCTGAATACTCCCGGTGTGGCTGCCGTTATGCCTTCATTCCAATACAGAAAATACATCTCATTATCGAAGCCAGATTCGGAGGAACCGTTTCCATTTACATCCGCATTCGGCAGTCGCCAGCCACTTACTCCATCGATGGTTAAACCTGAAGCCCAAGCCATCTGATCCCACCAGCTCTGCGCGCCATTAATATTAGCATCTGCAGCCCACGTGATATTCAGCTCCGTATCGTAGTACGCCAGACCACCCAAACGCATTTCTAATGCTGCATTCGCCGTCGATAACACCCCAAGCAATAAAACACCGATACTTAACAGGATTCTTAAAAATTTAAACATGCTCTCCCTCACCTGTTTGATGAAGAATTAAGAGTAACTTGTCGGTAGCAAATCATCATAGGCCGTTTAAGATAAATTTCTATAAGGGAAATGCTTAATTTTGGAAGAAAAAACCCGTCACAAGGATGGGGTTTTCTGGTTATCGTGCTATTTTAAGCTTATGCAAGCATCTTCATAGAATTGACAAGTTCATATTCTCGAAAGGCGCCTGGGTTGCACAGGCTACATCTGGCTTGGTGGAGTACGTTCCAATCAGCTCACTTTTTTGAGCCTGATGCGCAAACATGACTCGAACGTTTCCTTTCGGTGAAATTATTATTTCTTCAACTATCCGGAACAACTTCAACCAACGGGATTAATGTTTGCCGGCATGTCTCATACTGAATAACTACTCGCTGCGCGTCTGCGGCGAGTTCCCAAAGATCTTGTTCAACCTGGCTGGGAAGTCTGATTCGACCGGTTTCGCCACCACTGATCTTAGCACTCTCCGTTTTTCTTGCTGTTTCATTGGCACTATTTCTGCAGTTTTTTGCATCGATCCACAGCCCGCGATTAGTGCGGTTAATATCAGCAAGATCACGAGACAACTTATCTTTTGCTTTGATTTCATTATTTAATGCTCCGGTAAGTCCATCAACTTGTTTTTCATGCTCTGCGGCCATCGCTTGCGCGGCATCGGCGACTGCTTTGGCAAGTTCTTTGCTGCGAATGGCTTCCTTGCTTTCCCATACCGCTCGTTCAGCCAGGCGCCCATCTTCATAAATATTGTCGTGGATGGTTCCGGCCATGTGCCAAACAAACCAGGTGCAGGCAATAATCAGCGCTGCCCAGAGTGCGAATTTGATTAAAGTGGTGTATCCAGTCATATCAACCCCTATTGCGCGAATTGGAATAAATCTTAAACGCATAGCCCATCATCAATGATATCAGCGTCTGAAGCAAACCGAGAATCATCATGGTATCACCTGCCAACACACTCCGCCCGGCAGCTAAATTAGCTTACCTAAAAAATTCTCTGGTTAGCTCGGGATAAGTCAGAAGAAAATATAAAATCACCGGGCATCTGAACAGACGAACTGCTTACCAAACCATATCATAAATTTAATCCATTGAATCATTGCCATTATATAAAAACTGCGAAACGATGCGGCTACGTTATCTCCCGAACAAAGGTACCGGAGGCCGATTCCAGGATTGAATATTGCTGACGATCAGTGGATCTGGTAGAACAGATGACAGGTAAGTGATTACAGATAAAAACCGTGTATTTGGCAGACTAATCGAAGTGGTTTTGTCATAGTCTGCAGCATGTGCTCATTTTTCTTGGCTCTCGACCTGCTTTCTTGCTGTGATCCCTTGTTGTGCTTGTCCGGTTGGTGTGAGAGGCGCACCGACTAAGACACGCTCTGCTCGATATTTTTGTTAGGCATTTTCTTGCCACTAATGCCGACCATTACCTTTGAACCGATAAACACATTGCCTGATAAACTATTAGTCATTACAGTTAGGGATGATTCGTTACCATGTATGTTAATGCCGAAAGGGCGCAAATTAATTTGTTGTACTTTTACTAACCTTTCGTTTTCTTTATGAACCTTTAATACAATACCGAGTTTAAGGATTTGTTATCACGTACAAGCAATTGCCATGATTTACCTTTTTGATCAGCTGGAATAGAGAGCCAAACTCTTGGACTGCCGTTAACGCCTATTAGCAATGGAACATTATCATCTAAGGAAAAAAGAGCCTCTCCGTCAACGAGGCGATTAGTTCCTATTTCCATTTCTTGAAATGGATGGTAGAGCGATGGAAGTGAATTAATGTTCATTCTTGTCCTTCCTTTTTTCCCGTAATATGAATTCTTCTGGGGAGAGTATTTTCAAAGTGCTGGTTAATAGATTCTTTGAGTTCATCAAATTCTTTTTCATCTTCTGTTTTACTTTGTTTTTTCAAAATTATCGCTAAAACAGCACCGGCTCCAACAGCCCATAGCTCCCAATTTTCTAATGAGGGAGACTGCTTTTGAATTAATGCATTTAATGCTTTACCTAATATTGCGAGAAGAAATCCTGCCGTTGCTCCACAAAAAAGCTGAGACCATGTGTCAGCTTTGAATTTCCCCTTTTTTATAACTGAGAACTCGAACTTACTTAGTTCATAGGGTTTTTCGGCCAAATATCTTTCTGGCTCATTTGTTATTTGACCGAAAACATATAGTGGCTCGTCAAATTGACGATTAGCAATATTTTCAGTTGGCTGGTTTTCTTGATTCGAGGTCACTTCGTGCCTTAAGTCCTTTTTTATACCTAACGAATATATACGACACCCAATATCTTATAAAAACTGCAAATCGTCATATAGTCACAGAAAACTCAAATTATCCTGCTGTTAATTATCAGTTTACAATAAGCAAGCACGGGTAATCTATTAATGTTCCCTGAGCTTAATTTCAATTTTAGGTATCCGGTGTTGCTCGGACGAAGGCAAGCGATTGAGTCCTAGTACCGTGATGCGGTGCGCGGCGTTGAAGCTGGGTGCGCCATCCTGGTCGCGCAGGATGGACGATACTTTGTATTCCAAGCTGTTGGCGTCCGGATTGAAGTGGATGTCATGGATCCAAATGCCTGCCCGTTGCACTTGCTGATGCTCGCATTCGTAGGAGAGATCCCAGCCGGTCAGCATCGGCACAGCATAATCGTAGGGCAAATCATTGATGCGGAATGTCTGGGTGCGAACAATGCCGTCGGTATTTTTGCGGCAGGTCGCGGTTTTCCCGGCGCGGGGATTCAGTGCCAGGAAGTCTGCGCGCAGTTTGACGCTGCTGCCGCGAATCTGGGTGGCACGTGTTTTAACGCGGTGTGTGCGTGTATCGTTATCTTTGAAAATGGTTTGAGTGACCCAGTACGGGCTGCCGTCGCGGTTAGGCGAAGCGCCGGTTTGAGACAGACTGTAGGCAGCTTGCAGCAAACGATAATCGGCGCGATCCGCCCATTTGCAGGGGGGGAAACGTAATTCGCATTCGAAGGTGTCATCGAACTGAAAATCAAATCCGCGCGGGATGATTGCAATCACATCATTGCCCTTTAGCGTGCCTTTGCTTCCCAAGTTTTCCACAGTAGCCACTGCGCCTTGGGTTTTATTCTGCTGCGCCGATGCTTCAATACCGTTGTAATCCCATTCTATCGCAGCATCAAACCAAACTGAGCGATAGCCGAATCCGCTATAAAATACACAGAATTCGTACGCGTCGGCACGATTCTGATCATCCAGTTTGCCTTGCACCTCAAACACCAGGAAGGAAGAACCGGCGCTTTTAACCAGTTTGCTGTGGATGATGTCGGCTTTTATCGAGTTCACTTCGCGATCTTTTTGCAGATAACGCAAATCCCAGCCATTCAGTACGACGGTCGCACTATCCACGTAGCCGGGCATTTCGATCCATTGCAGCACGGTTGCCGCTTCTGCACCATTATCCCGCTGCATGCATTTGCTTCCTTCAATCAGGATGAATTTCCCCTCATCCTCAAAAACCGTTTTCCCTTCCGATTTAAAGGAGAGTTGTTCAAAAGGTGTCGCGATCTTGGCTTTATCCGTTGAATCAATCGTTTTCTTTACTTGTGTTTTGGTTGCACAAACTGAAAATGCGAATAGTATGAATAGCCCAAGAAGTATGTACAGATAGCGAATCATTCATACCCTCCAAAGATGAGTGTTGTGTCACGAAACAAATATTTGCGCAAATAATCCTGGCGGCTGTTCGCTCATTATGCCACGCTATAAATTATTTTCCGCCACAAGCCATGTACGCAAGCGAAAGATACTAGTAGGCTACTCGGCTAGAAAATCCGCAATCGCGATAAATTTTTCTACCGATAAGTTCTCAGCCCGCAGCCCAGGATCAATATCCAGAGCGCTAAAATCTTCCGCCTTCAAAAAATGATGCAATGTGTTGCGGAGTGTTTTACGGCGTTGCGAAAATGCCGCCAAAACAATTTGTGCGAATAATGCTTCATCTTTAACGGTACGAGAGGATTGAGAACGTGGAATCATCCGCACGATGGCTGATTCGACTTTGGGTATCGGGCGGAAAGATTCTGCCGGGACGCTAAAAACATACTCCATATCGAAGCGATACTGCAACATGACTGAGAGGCGTCCATAGTCCGGCGTTGATGGCGTTCCCACCATGCGTTCCACAACTTCTTTCTGCAGCATGAAATGCATATCCAAAATCTGTTCTGAGAACTGACTCAGATGAAACAGTAAAGGGGTGGATATGTTGTAAGGCAGATTACCGATAATACGCAACTTCTCACCCAAAGCAGAAAAATCAAACTTCAGCGCATCGGTTGCATGAATGGTCAATTTTTCTTGCGAAAATTCCTTTTCCAGCTTGACTACAATGTCGCGATCGATTTCCACAACATCCAGATGATCCAGCACTTGCAGCAAAGGACGTGTCAACGCACCAAGGCCCGGGCCGATTTCAATGATTCGTTCACTCTTTTGCGGGTAAATTTCATGGATGATTTGCGCAATGATCTGCTGATCAACTAAAAAATTCTGGCCAAAACGTTTGCGCGGGTTATGGTGCATGAAGAAACAATGCCTGGTTTTTGGTCAGTTGCGCGGCCATTTCAATTGCAGTCAACAAGCTGCCGGGATTCGCACGCCCTGTTGCGGCCAGTTCCAGTGCAGTACCATGATCAACCGAAGTGCGGATAATGGGCAATCCTAAGGTAACATTAACACCGCCGCCAAAACTGGCATGCTTCAAAACCGGTAATCCCTGGTCATGATACATGGTAAAAATGCAATCATATTGCTTGAGTTGTGCGGGACTAAACAAAGTATCCGCCGGAACAGGTCCGATCAACTGCATCCCCTCAGCACGCAATTTATTGAGGACAGGAATAATGACATCGATTTCTTCACGTCCCAGATGACCGGACTCACCCGCATGCGGATTGAGTCCCGCTACAACAATACGCGGATTATCCAGCATAAAACGAGTGATTAAATCACGCTGAATAATACGTAATTTGCTTTCGATTCTGTCCGGCGTGATTGCCGCGGCCACATCCTTGAGCGGCAGATGCGTTGTCGCTAGCGTTACGCGCATGTTGCCACCCACCAGCATCATGACTACCGCGCTATGCGTCAGTTCTGCTAAAAACTCTGTATGTCCGGTAAACGGAATGCCCGCATCATTAATCACGCCTTTATGTACCGGCGCTGTGACCATACCGTCAAATTCACCGGATCGACAGACTTCAACCGCACGTTCCAGTGTGGACAGAACATAACGTGCATTCGCCGGATTCAGTGTTCCCGGTATGACCGTTTCCGCTAAAGGGACATGCAGAACTTGCAAGCTGCCCGCTGTATGTTGACATGGTGTAGTGACTGAGATATCAATCAGCTTCAGCGGAAGTTTGAGTTGCTGCGCACGTATCCGCAATAATTCACGATCTGCGATGACCACCAGATTACATGACAGCGGCTGCTGTGCAATTTGCACACATATATCCGGGCCGATTCCTGCGGGCTCACCAGCAGTCAGCGCTAATCTGGGAATAAATTTATTGTTCATGTTTAATGATCGTTATCTAGACGATATTCCACGTAGGCCTGATCCCGTAATTGCCGCAACCATTCCTGCACGACAACATCGGCTTTACGATTTCGTATTGCTTGCCGGGCTGACTGCCGGCGGCGGTTAAGACTGATATCTTGTGAGCGGCGTTCCATTACTTGGATTACATGCCAGCCAAATTGTGATCTGACCGGATCACTGACTTGACCCGGTAGCAGCGCGTTCATCGCCTGTTCGAAATCCGGTACGGTATCGCCCGGCGAAAGCCAGCCAAGATCACCGCCGGATGACGCGCTGGTGTCCTCGGAATACAGTTTGGCTACTTCCGCAAAATCCTCCCCTTTATCAAGCCGCTCTTTAATCTGAATAATTTTTAATCTGGCATCATTCTCGGAAGTCAATTCATTGATTTTAATTAATACATGCCGCGCATGCGTCTGATCAATGATTACAGTCGGCGCTTCTTGAACACGCCTGCCAAGGAGTTTAAAAATATGAAACCCATTCGGGCTTTGGACTACTTGTGTCACATCCCCCGGTTGCAACGGTGTCAATAACTCAGCAAATGCCGGGCCCATTTGGGTAATTGGGCGCCATTCAATAATCCCGCCTTGATTAGCATCGGCAGCATCGGAAAATTCGGCAACCACTTGCGCAAATTCTACGCCTTCATTCAGTTTCTTCAGCGCCATATCGGCGCGTTCAGCTCTTTGCTGGATTTGGGCGGAATCCATATTTTCTGACACTAATATCAAAATATGTGCGAGACGGTATTCATCATTACCCTCGGCCGATGTTTCCTGGGTATGAAGATAATTGTCAACCTCTCCTTCCGTAACATTCACCTGATTCTTAATCTCCCGCTCTTTCATCCGCGCCATGATCATTTCCTCCCGAATCTCATCGCGGAACTTGTTATAACTGATTCCATCCTTTTCCAACACAATATAAAATTCCGGCAAAGACAACTTATTATCCTCAGCAATACGCAGTATAGTCTCATCCAATTCACTTTCACCAACTGATAACCCCACTTCCTTTGCGTGCTGTAGTTGAATATGCTTGTTTATTAAAGATTCCAGTACCTGATTCTCCATCGCCTGTTGATTAGGTAACTGAACACCTTGCAGCTGCAGCCGGCCAATAGCTATTTTGATGGCTTCATCAAGCTCCTGCCGGGTAATAACATCTTCATTCACAACCGCGACGATATGGTCAATCGGTTTTGCAGCTGGCGCAAACTCCAATTCTTGTGCGGTAACATGAGCAGATAGAAATGTAATGAGCAATAGAAAGATGCAGGAATAGATTCTGTTATGCATAGATTGATGTTACTTGATGAATACGGTTGGCGTGGCAAGTCAATGATCAGTGAACGCTGGTATACCCCGGAATACTTTGTTGTAGCACCTGCAATGGGTTGTTGCCAATTCCCATTAGCCCCTTCAATTCCAGCTGCACAAAAACAGCGGTGGTTGTAGTTTGTGTCGCCGTTGTCAGCCGTTGTATAACAAAGCGTAAAGCCCAGCAACATGCGTTGTACTCAAAACCTGCCAATCCTGCGAGGATTTTGTCATCTTTCAGTGAATAATTTGCCCGGGCAACGCCGTGCCAATTCCCAGCAATTGGCCATTGAAATGAAGTATCCATCTGCTCCAGAACATTACGTGTAAACCGGTAGCCAAGATTAAGTACCTTGCCCGGTTCCGGTTGGTAGCTGATACCGGTTCGCACCTTCTCAATCCATAATTTGGATTCATCCATTTGAATGTTGGAATCGGTACTGATATGCGGTGTCAACCGCCCTGAAATAGCCGCAATAAAGTCCGATTTTCCGCTGGTAACCTGAGGAGGAAGAAGCAAGACTCTCGGGTCGGTAAAATTGACTTGTTGTCCAACTGCAAGCCGCAAACGCTCAATTCCCGTGTCCTGCTCAACAAAACGCGATGTCAAAGCGACTGTAACACGGTTGGCATCGTTAATACGATCACTGCCGCTGAATCGGTTTTCAGTGAGCATTTGCGCAAAACTAAAGTCATTAACCGCCGAATCAAAATTCGGCAGATAGTTTTGATTCCGGTATGGCACATAGGTATAAAATATGCGCGGCTCTAGAGTCTGAACAAAATTCCTATCGCCTAATTGCAACTTCCGATCAAATGCGATGCCACTGTCTACGCTAAAAACCGGGATAGCACGATCGATATTTTCCCCTTTATTTTCCACCGGTGTAGCCAAGCTATATTGCGTGTAATGCAAGCCGACTTTAGGCGTAATGTAGCCATATTCATTGCGTATTGGCGCACTGACACTGGGATAGAATACAAAGCGTTTTCCATCGACGAGAGTAGGATGATAAAAATTTGTCCAGCTACTGTTCAACTCAAAGTCCATCTTCCCTACATCACGTTTAATGGCATTCATGGAAAAATGCGGCAAACGTTCATAAGGAGAAACAAACCGATCAAATGGCGCCTGTATTGTTTGAAAGCGTTGCGCAAATCCGGTAAAACTCACCGCACCATTTTCACCCAATCTGCCGTTATAAGAAAATCCGCCTTGTTGTGATAAGTTAACCAAACTGGTCTGGGCAAGATTAGGCGTAAGCTCACGAAAATAACGATCATCCGAAACTTGATTGTAATTCAGAAAACCCTGCCAGCCTTTACCGATATTTTGTGTGTGTGTGTATAAAACACCCCAGCGGGTTTGGTTGGTGTTGATATCATATGGAAGAATATCGAACTGCAGGTGGCCATTCATATTCCTATTGCCGATATACCGCACTTCGTTACTCAGCAAGAAGCCACGTTCAGTCATAATGCGTGGCGCAATGGTAGCATCAATATTGGGTGCAATATTTAAATAAAACGGAAGCGCGATATCAAACCCTGTTCTTACGTTATAGCCCGCAACGGGTGCCAGCATTCCTGACTTACGTTTTCCGCTATAGGAAAAATCTATCCAAGGGGAATACAGTATGGGCGTGTCTTTAAATACAACACTGACATGACGTGCGGTGCCTACTTCTTTCTTGTTATCAATTTCCAGCTCTTCGGCACGAATGTGCCAACCATTGTCACCTTCCGGACAAGTAGTGTAATGGGTTTCCTTCAATCGGTAATTGTCTTTACCTTCAAATAACAGCATGTCGCCAGCACCACGCCCTTTCCCTTTTTTCATTAAATAACGCGGCTCTGTTAGATAGCCTTCTTCGGTTTTCAGATTAAGCTGAAGCTGTGCACCTTTCAAAGTATCTTTAGGCCTCTCCAAGCGCACATTTCCTTCAACTTCGGTATCTTCAGTCTGCTGATAGTATTTCATGCGGTCCGCGGTGAGTACATTATCCCCATGATGTAATACAGCATCACCGGTTGCTTCAATTTCCTGCTTGTAATAGCCTGTGATACGGTCGGCCTCGATCTGCACTGGCTTCTTTTTCGGTTTGATTATTGGTTTTTGTCCGTTCTCGGGTTTAACGGATAACTCATTTGCCAAGCCGGTTAGCGGAAGTATGAACAACAGAGCCAAAATGTATAGATTCTGAAAAAATCGCATATTCATTACAAGACTATTTTTGCGCGATACAACAAACTGATACAACTTATCTCTGCTATTACTATTTCCAATTGATCGGGTCGCTTCATCGTGCAAAGTTAATCGAATCTCGAATGGAGAAAACTCGCACAGTATCGTAATGTCTATCTAGCCGGTTCAATTATTCATGCTCCCTTTTCTCCTTTTCTGTCTACTATAAAATCAGACTAATAATTGATGAATATATTTATTCACATCAGCGGAGATGGCATTGTACTATTTCTTCCAGCAGCTTATCTATCGAAGAACAGAATTTTAGATTGCGAAGATGACCAAATTATTCAGCTTTTTCGTACAAAACATAAGGAGAACCGCACCCGCCATACGCCTCAGATGAAAATAGAGAATTATTTACTCTTTCTTAATATCCTAGCAGTTTATTTGTTCTCTACAGTTACATGCATACATAGTTGACTAAATCGATCGGGTATTGTATAGTTGACTAAATCAATCGGGTATTATTCATGCAAGCACTTATTTTTAACGATCAACCCACCCGATTTTTAAAAGGAGTCAATCATGAGATTAACAACAAAAGGCAGATTTGCGGTAACAGCATTATTAGATCTTGCTCTACAACAAAGCAACCATCCTGTGACGTTGGCAGATATCAGTCAGCGGCAAAAAATATCACTATCTTATTTGGAACAGTTGTTCGCAAAACTGCGTCAATCTGAACTTGTAGATAGTGTGCGTGGACCGGGGGGGGGTTATTGCCTTGCAAAAGATTTAGATAAAGTCTCGGTAGCAGACATTATTCTTGCTGTTGATGAGCCCATTGATGCGACACAGTGTGGCGGCAAAGAGAATTGCCATAATGATGGAAAATGTATGACTCATGACTTATGGGCGAAATTAAACGATCTTATTTTTGAATACCTTGGCGCTGTAACACTCAAGGAGCTTGTTGACAATCAAATAAATCAACATAACGATGGCATCATCCCGCTTCTTGATATGCGCGAAACAAACGCTGCATATATAAAGTGTTCGCAGGTTAAAAATCTCGATTTTTGGAGATATCATCTTAAGTACTTTACAAGTTTTTATACTGAACAATTTAATCTGACTTGTGTCTCATTTATTTTGTGATAGTGAATGTAAAGAGTACGCCTGATCATATGGATCAGACAATGTATAAGCACCTTGATAATTTTATCTAAATTGAGAATTCTTCATTGAATTAATGTTATGCCAATTACCTTAACTGAAAATGCCGCAAAGCATATCCAACAGCAACTTGCAAAACGAGGCAAAGGGCTGGCGCTACGAGTTGGAATTAAAAAATCAGGTTGTTCAGGATTCTCATACATGTTTGACTATGCGGATGAAATCAAATCAGATGATCAATTATTTGAATCCCATGAAACCAAAGTAGTCGTGGATACAAGCAGTTTACCCTATATAGATGGCTCTCGAATTGACTTTACCCAGGAAGGCCTCAATAGCTCGTTTAAGTTTATCAATCCTAATATCGATAACACATGCGGCTGTGGCGATAGTTTTAGCGTGAAAGAACCTACTAAGATTTAACCCATAGTCATAGTAGTTTCAAATGAATTTTTTCTCTTTACAAATGACCTGACTTGACTGTTAAGTAATTTAAAATATCTGCTTTAAAACTAAAGATACTAAAATAAAGGAACAAACCAAATGAGCGCAGTACTGCAAAGTCTGGTTAATCAACCGTATAAACATGGCTTCGTTACTGAGATTGAATCTGATATCGCACCCAAAGGACTAAACGAAGATATCATCCGATTAATTTCAACCAAAAAGAATGAACCCGAATGGCTCTTGTCATTTCGCCTAAAAGCCTATCAGAAATGGCTAACGATGACTGAACCAAAATGGCAGAATGTGCATTATCCAAAAATTGATTTTCAGTCAATCAGCTACTATTCAGCACCCAAGCCAAAGCAAAAACTCGCCAGTATGGATGAAGTTGATCCTGAATTGCTGCGCACATTTGAGAAGCTCGGTGTACCCATGCACGAACGCGCAGCACTTGCAGGTGTCGCTGTTGATGTCATCTTTGATAGTGTTTCAGTGGCCACTACCTATAAGGAAAAACTTGCTGAAGTAGGTATTATTTTCTGCTCCATCTCAGAGGCAGTACAAAATCACCCGGAGCTAATCCAGAAATATCTAGGCTCTGTCGTTCCTGTAGGTGATAACTACTTTGCAGCTTTGAATTCTGCAGTATTTACAGATGGATCTTTCTGCTTCATACCCAAAGGTGTTAAATGCCCAATGGATTTGTCCACCTATTTCCGTATTAACACAGAAGGCTCCGGGCAATTTGAAAGAACCTTGATCATTGCTGAAGAAGGCGCTTCTGTTTGCTACCTTGAGGGGTGCACTGCCCCCCGATTTGATACAAACCAATTGCATGCAGCAGTTGTTGAATTGATTGCATTAGATAATGCAGATATTAAGTATTCAACAGTTCAGAACTGGTATGCCGGGGATGAGAATGGCGTGGGCGGGATATACAATTTTGTAACCAAACGTGGCCTGGCAAAAGGTGTTAATTCAAGAATTTCCTGGACACAAGTAGAAACCGGCTCTGCAATTACCTGGAAATACCCATCTTGTATTTTACGCGGGGATAATTCTGTCGGTGAATTTTATTCCGTTGCAGTCACTAACAATTACCAACAAGCTGATACCGGCACCAAGATGATTCATCTCGGAAAAAATACACGCAGCACAATTGTCAGCAAAGGTATCTCAGCGGGCCATTCCAACAGCAGCTATCGCGGCCTGGTACGCATCACGCCAACTGCAGAGGGTGCACGCAACTACTCGCAATGTGACTCCATGCTGATTGGTGATCAATCGGGTGCACATACTTTTCCCTACATACAAGTACACAACAACAGCGCAATCGTTGAGCATGAAGCTTCTACTTCTAAAATTGGTGAAGATCAGCTTTTTTACTTCTCACAACGCGGCATTGATGCCGAAGAAGCGGTTTCAATGATTATCAACGGGTTTTGTAAGGATGTGTTTCAGCAATTGCCGATGGAGTTCGCCGTTGAAGCCACAAAACTTCTGAGCTTCAAGCTGGAGGGAAGTGTCGGATGATTGATAAAAACAGCAGAACCATTCTTTCTGTTCAAGGATTACACGCCCGTATTAACGGCACCGAGATTCTAAAAGGCATTGACCTTACTGTTAAGAGCGGGGAAATACATGCCATTATGGGTTTAAATGGATCAGGCAAAAGTACCTTTGCAAAAGTGTTAGCTGGTCATTCAGCTTATGAAATCACCGGCGGCTCAGTTCAGTTTGAAGACAATAACTTATTAGAGCTGCCACCTGAAGAGCGCGCTCGTGCCGGATTATTTCTGGCTTTCCAATATCCGATCGAAATTCCGGGTGTTGCTAATACACAATTTCTTCGCCTCGCTTACAATACTGTACAAACCAAACGTGGCAAAGAAGAATTGGATCCTCTTGAGTTTGATGATTTTGTGCGTGAAAAAATGAAATTACTGGAAATGAATCCTGATTTCTTAGATCGCAGCGTTAATGAAGGTTTCTCAGGCGGCGAGAAGAAACGTAACGAAATTTTACAAATGGCATTATTAGAACCCACACTGAGTATTCTGGATGAAACAGATTCCGGACTTGACATCGACGCACTTAAAACGGTGGCCAATGGTGTCAATCAAATTGCCAATAAAGACAATGCAACGATTCTGGTCACGCATTATCAACGTTTGTTAGATTATATCGTGCCTGATTTTGTACATGTCATGCAAGCAGGGCGCATCGTCATGACGGGAGGTAAAGAACTGGCATTGGAGCTGGAAACACGTGGTTATGATTGGGTGAATGCAAACAAATCGGTTACCGGAGTAATCGCATGAGTGATCTCGCCAGCACGGACTATCTCGGATGCCTGTTAAAATCTTGGCCAATCAAATCGACCGAATCGTTATCGTGGTTGAATCAATTACGCGCTCAAGCAATTGATCGTATCAGTACGCAGAAATTACCAACCCGGCGGGATGAGGAATGGCGTTTTACGGATATATCTCCTCTAGTCCACCTACCCTATCAACCGTCACAACCGGAATGCAATCTGCATGCGCATGACATTGAACATTTGACCTTGAAGGAAGCAAAAAACCGTCTGGTGTTTGTTGATGGTCATTATTCTTCAAATTTATCGACCATTATTGACGCTACGGCGCTGGTGATAGGAAATCTGCCGGAATTTGTAGCTACGCACGCATCGACGTTGGAATCGCACTTGGGCCAACACGTTCAATTTGAGAATAACGTATTTGCAGCACTCAACACAGCCTTCCTACGTGATAGCGCGCTGATCATTGTCCCAAAAAATATCGCCATTGCGGAACCAATCCATTTGCTGTTTATCGCAACTCAAAATGAAGTAACCAGTTATCCGCGTTGTTTAGTGATTGGTGAAGCAGGAAGCAATTTAACACTTATTGAGGATTATGTAGCGCTTCAACAAGCAACTTATATTACCAACTCAGTCACAGAAATCAGCTTGGCTGCCAATGCACAGGCCAAACATATTCGAATCCAGCGTGAAAGTATGCAGGCTTTTCATTTGGCAAACTGTGCAGTGTCTCTCGCCCACGCGAGTAATTATCAATCAATCAGTATTTCCCTAGGATCGCAGATTTCCCGCTATAACCTGAATGTCCGATTAACTGATGAAGCCGCGGAATGCGTCGTTGATGGATTGACTTTGATTTCAGATCGTCAACTTGCAGATACGCATACCTGCATAGACCATATAAAACCCAACGGCACCAGCCGCCAACTTCACAAATGTATTGTCGATGATGCCGCACACGCTGTGTTTAATGGAAAAATTATAGTACACCCTCATGCGCAGCAGACGAACTCATCGCAATCCAGTCGCAACTTGTTACTCAGCAAGATGGCGCAAGTAGACACCAAACCGCAACTGGAAATTTTTGCCGATGATGTCAAATGCGCGCACGGCGCGACAGTCGGACAATTGGATCAAGAAGAGATTTTTTATCTGGAAAGCCGTGGCTTATCAGAAAAAGCTGCACGCAATCTATTGACCTATGCATTTGGTGCAGAAATCATTAGCCGTATTCCTGTCACTTCGCTCAGGCAGCAATTGGAACAGGCAGTTCTTAATCAGACTCAAAGTAACTAATCATGAACTCAGCCACAAACTCCCTAGAACCTGAAATTGCCTCCAATTTTGATGCGGAAAAGATTCGCGCAGATTTTCCAATTCTGAAGCTTAAAATAGACGGCAAGCCGCTTGTATATCTCGACAATGCAGCATCCAGTCAAATGCCGCAGCAAGTCATTGATCGCTTGGTACGCTATCAGACTACGCAACATGCGAATATTAATCGCGCTGTTCATTATCTATCCGAAGTTGCCACAATGGAGTATCACAACGCGCGTTGCAAACTCCAGCAGTTCGTCAACGCACGCGAGGATCGAGAAGTTATCTTTACCAGCGGCACAACCGATTCCATTAATCTAGTCATGCACGGCTATGGGCGCAAGTTTATCAAGGCTGGCGATGAAATCATTCTGACCACTTTGGAGCATCATTCCAATATCGTACCCTGGCAAATGCTCGCCAACGAGAAAGGCGCAAAAATTCGTGTCGTTCCAGTCAATGGTAAGGGTGAACTGGAAGTTAATGAATATGAAAAGCTGTTTAACGAACGCACCAAGTTTGTTGGTTTAATTCACGTATCGAATGCACTCGGCACTATCAATCCCATCAAGCACATGATTGATTTTGCACATCAACATGGCGTTCCAGTTCTGATTGATGGCGCACAAGCAGCTCCGCATATCGTTATTGACGTGCAAGCTCTCGATTGCGATTTTTATGCCTTTTCTGCGCATAAACTTTGCGGTCCAACCGGTGTGGGCATACTCTACGGAAAGGCAGCTTTACTGGAATCCATGCAACCCTTTAAAGGCGGCGGCGATATGATTGCTTCCGTTACTTTTGAAGAAACACTCTACAATACTATTCCACACAAATTTGAGGCAGGCACCCCGCCTATTGCCGCCGCAATTGGTTTTGGCGCTGCCATTGATTATTTGACGGCTATTGGTATCGAACCTATCGCCGCGTATGAATTATCTTTACTTAACTATGCGACCGAGTGTTTAAATGATATTCCAGGTCTCACGATTATTGGCACAGCGGAAGAAAAAACAGCCGTACTTTCTTTTACACTCGACGGTATCCATCCTCATGATATCGGCACGATTCTCAATCAGGATGGTATCGCAATTCGCACTGGACATCACTGTGCACAGCCCGTGATGCAACGGTTTAATGTACCGGCTACTTCCCGTGCTTCATTTGCCTTCTATAATAAAAAAACAGAAGTAGATGCCTTAGTCTCTGGCATTAAGAATGTCCAAAAGGTTTTTTTATAATGCACACCAACTCACTGTATCAGGAAGTCATACTTGACCATAACAGAAAGCCACGTAATTATGGCAAACTGGATCACGCTAACCATCAGGCAGTTGGCCACAATCCCTTATGTGGCGATCGTTTGGATATTACACTTCAACTAGAGAATGATCAGATCACTGACATTGCTTTTCAAGGTGAGTCCTGCGCAATTTGCAAGGCTTCCGCCTCGATGATGACAGCAGCTGTTAAGGGAAAATCTCGTTTAGATGCAGAAACACTCATTCATGAGTTTCGTGAATTAGCGACTGGGAAATTGGATACTACTCACCCGCATCACCTTGGACGCTTGACGGTTTTCTCGGGTATACGTGATCTGCCAACACGCGTTAAATGTGCAATCTTACCGTGGCATACCCTGCATGCCGCGCTCAACTCGGTCGCCAGCACATCAACTGAAGCAAATCATGATTCAGCGCATGCGGTTTCGAGTAAATCCTAGTTTGATTTAGTAGCACGCAAAGTTAGATCACATATACGTTGATTCAATTTTACTCTGCCGCAATCCTTATATGCCTAAACAATTTTTCTGAATAACAATTGCATACTCAGTATTGATAAAAACTAAAATGCCAAAAATTGCTGATATCGAAGGAACACCTAATAAAAATGCTTTGAAATTCATACTCAAAGAACCACTGACCTGGGGGATTGCGCGATCGTACGATAATGCTGAAGCCGCCAAAGATGATTCCCTAGCTGCCGCATTATTCGATATCGATCATGTTACAAATGTTTTTTATATCGATCATTGGATTACGGTTACCCAAGATGGAGAGGCTAATTGGCAAGACTTGGCACGTGAAATTGCCGACCCTATCCGGGCAGCACCCGCCGCCTCGGCACAGTCTGCCGAAACGATATCCGCTGCCAGCAATGTACTCGCTGATTTAAGTCCTGAAGATCAGTTGCGCCTGGAAAAAATCAATGTCTTACTGGATGAGGAAGTACGACCGTACCTGCAACACGATGGCGGTGATTTACATATTTTAGGGCTCGAAGGCAATACCTTGCGTATCCACTACCAGGGCGCTTGTGGCACTTGCCCCAGTTCTATTTCCGGTACGCTGAGGGGGATTGAGAATATGTTAAAAACCATCGAACCAGATATACAAGTGATTGCCAGCTGACAATCCAATAGAAAAGTTGGCTAACGCCACCTTTTCTAATTCGATCATACATCAAACACGCTTTCTGAATTCATTGTTGTGTGGATCAATTTCAATTTTGTCACCAATTTCTACAAAAGCAGCTACTGGAATCTCAAACCCTGTCCCAACCAAACGTGCTGGCTTCATGATCTTACCCGTTGTATCTCCTCTTACTGCGGGTTCGGTGTATTCAACTTCGCGCACAATCGTGTTAGGTAATTCAACGGATATGGCTTTATCCTCATAAAAAGTTACCTGACAAACATCTTCCATACCATCGATCAGATAATTCAAAACATCCGGCATGTTGTCAGCTTCCACTTCAACCTGGTTATAGTCGGCATCCATAAAAACGTATAGCGGGTCTGCAAAATAGCTATAGGTACACTCCTTTCGATCAAGAACAACCAAATCGAATTTTTCATCTGCTTTATATACGGTCTCCATCGTGGTGCTGGAAAACAAATTTTTTAGTTTCATTTTAACCACAGATGCATTACGGCCAGACTTGGTAAATTCTGCCCGCTGCACAACCATGGGATCATTACCAACCATCACGACATTACCTGAGCGTAGTTCCATTGCCGTTTTCATATTTCAATTCCAAAATTAAGTTATAAGCAAGATTGATGTTGTTTTAAAGCAGCAAACATCAAATTCATAAACGATAAATTATAGCCGATTTTCAGCAAACTGCACCAGACTGGATGCTAAATCAACTTGTTCCAATAATTGTCTAACCCAGCTCTTATTGTGTTGCGTAATAGATTCTCGAAAAAATAAGAAGTTCAACCAGATAGTGCTGTTTATCTCGTACCTGCCATTCCAGCAGGCCCCTATCTCACGAACTGCATCTGCCATATCTTCAGGCATATTTGCGGTATATAGATCAAGAAACGCATCCAACTTCATCCAATGCGCACCTTCTGTTTGAGGGTAAATATTCCAGATAAATGGACTGCCTGCCCATTGGGCGCGCACAAAGGAATCTTCACCGCGCACAAAATTAAAATCACAACTCCAAAGTAACCGGTCATAATCAGTCTGCTCCATAAATGGAATAATCTGCACGGTTAATTGCCCATGCTGAATCAACTTCCCGGTCTGTGATGATGAATTGTTTAGTAGAGATGCTATGCTTCCAGCCACACTCCCCTCTGGCACAATTAACAAAGCCGGCTTTGAAGATTCAGACAATATTCGAATAAGTTTAGTAACCGGCGCAGTGTCATAACAAAACAGTGAAATTCGTATCTCACCCGGTTTTCGCGCTAACAAACCTTTACGCTGTAAAAATGCACACTCTGCTGTTGTGCTAAAAGCACTTCTTTGCGCGATTAAATTCTTTTCGCGCAATAACCCGCCAGTACCTTGCACAAAACCAGGGAAAAAGAATGTTTTGATCAAAGGAAAGCGTGGATGTGGCGATGGCAAGCCATGACATTGCGTCACCCAAGGCTCAGCGCTGAGATATTCCAGATTAATCCAGACCGGTTGTTTTTTTCTTTGTAACAACGCCGCCACATAAACATCAGGCAATTCACAAGCGAATGCTTCGATCACAACTTCAGCTGGCATAATTTCGGCGGACATGCATTGCCAATGACAGATTTCAATGCCCTGCACTACTTGTCGTTGAATCTCTGGATTAACATCCGGTGCTATACAAGAAAAGCTGGTCAGATCGTCAACCCAAAGCCGTACCGCTTGATGATGATCCTGTGTTAACTGCCGTGCCAGACGCCAACACACGCCAATGTCACCAAAGTTATCGATAATCGTACAAAAAATATCCCACCGGCGTTGCATAGCATTCTAAGGAGATGACGTTAGCGATTGGTTACTTTAACCAAAAGCGAAAGAATTACGATATTTTGGAAAGTCAAACTTAACGGCAAAATTAGCCTATTGAACGTTTCCTTTAAGAATACTATTTTTCTGCTGTTCAAGTTCCTGTTCCGTAAGTATGCCTTTGTCTCTTAATTGCTCCAAGCGCTCTAGTGCTGTAATTTGATCATGTAACTGCGATTCTGCCTTGGGGATACAAGAACCCGGTTCATTGGGTACAAAAGTTGGTGCTTTTGTTAATCCGAGAAATTTTCCAGTTTTCGAGAGTAATATTTTAATTAGAAGCCATAATTTTGGTAAAAACCAAATCGAAAAACCAAGGAAAAAAATAAACAAAACAAGGAAGATCTCCGGATGTTTTAATGCTGCCCACATTCCTGAGAGCACTAGCAAATCGCCTCCAATGGAGGCCGACCAATTCGTAAATGGCTCGGGGGATGTATTAATCAACAACCGCGTACCTGTCTTGGTCGCGTGGCTCGTTGCAGCTACGCCACCTCCCAGAATACCTGCTGCAATCTCCAGCGCTGGCGTCACATCGCCAACTGCACCCACTGCCAGCATGGCACCAGCCGGAATACGAACAAAGGTTTGAATGGAATCCCACACGGAATCCATACCAGGTATCTTATCCATAAAAAATTCTATGAAATACATAACACCGGCTGCCGCAATCACCAATGGATCTTCTAATATCGATAATTCAGCTGGCAAATCGATATGACCTGATGAGCCCCCCCAGCCTAACACCAGCAGAACAGCATACAGATTGATACCACTTGCCCAGGAAGCACCCATCATTAATGCAATAGTTGCTAATAGCGCTTCATAATTTTCCATATTCTAATTTGATTATTAAAAGAATTAACTATTTAATCTCGAATACATTGCCTCATTAGGTCATAACGGTCTTTGTACATCAAGGCATTATCAAACATCAACTCCACGAATCAGAAGAATCGGAATATGCGCTGTTCGTACCACGCCTTCCGCAATACTACCCATTAACATACGGCTAAAACCAGATCGGCCATGCGTTCCGATAATGATCAAATCTGCCCGATTATTCTTAGCTTCCGTAGCAATAACGCTGGCAATACGTTCC
Source organism: Nitrosomonas sp. (assembly GCA_016708955.1). GTDB lineage: Bacteria > Pseudomonadota > Gammaproteobacteria > Burkholderiales > Nitrosomonadaceae > Nitrosomonas. Next base: position 55,194 of record JADJES010000006.1, on the reverse strand, counting down.
CCCTGCGTTTCAAGCAATTTTATTTCGGCTGCGACTCCGGCCTGTTTAAGTTTCTTTTGCGCTTGTGCCAGTATTTTTTCACCAATTCCTCTCATGGATTGGATTAGCTCCGCATAGTTTAGATAATCCTCATTGTCGAAATACCAGATATCTTCTAATACATGTATCACTTCCACCTGGGCATTTTGCTGTTGTGCAAATTTAATGGCTTCATCCAAAGCCCGTTCAGAAGTTGCACTGCCGTCAACTGGTACTAAAATTCGCTGATACATGGCACCCTCACATAAATAATGTGTTCAAGAACTTCGTTGAAATAAAAAAATCTCTTAGCAGACTTCAAATTGACATATCTTTGTCCAATACTGTCGAGTATGATAGAAAAATTACAATAATTCCTACAAATCATTACTACGATAATAATGAATTGATTTATCATCTAATACAACCTCCAAGTTCACAATATTTACGCGTCGCTTAATTGTTTAGAAAATTAAATAATTCTTGAGTACATTTTGTTTTTTTCAACCTTCTCTGTTTTTCAACTTAATTAATCGGATTATAAAAGATTCAATGAAAATTTTTTTCATTGATGATCTCATTAAAATCAACCCAATCTAACATTTCAATTTTATACGCCGATACGAATATACTGAGAAATACTACCCGAAAAACAATATGCAGAATTGCCCAAGGTTAGAGAATAACAAAATGAAAAATTTATTGTTGCAAGCCATATCATTTTATCCACTAAAAATTTCTATCGTGTCATTGAATCAATTGATATTTTGCTTATTTGCACTGAATTTGGCAGGGTGTGTTTCGCAGGAACCAACTCCCATTCAAATTACTGAACCAATACCGGTGACAGTATCCCAGGATGAAGGCTTGAAGAATGAGATCGTACGCTTGGAGAAAATGATTGCTGAAAAAGATGAATTGATTAAAAGTCAGCAAATACGTCAACAAAGTCAAGCGCAGGTACTACGAGAAGTCAATAAAGAAGCCACTCGCGCACAGGTAAAACTACATAGATTAGCTACGAAACCAAGCACAGCCTCTGCAATTGCAGAAATCGAAGTGGCTTTAGAGCACCTGAAACAAGTTAAAATTTCTACAGCGGATCAAATATTGCAGATCCAGGCACAACATTTAGTGGAAACTGCATCTATATTTTATGAAAAAGATCAATATGCCCAGGCAATGAATCATATTTCACAAGCCAAGCATCTGATTAGTTTGATAACTAACTCTGATCGCAAGAGAACATCCATTGAAAATAATTCCCTGCTCGTATTTCATACGCCGATAAAATTACGCGCCAAGGTAAATGTCAATTTGCGCAAAGAACCCAATACCCGTTCGCCAATATTAGGTACCCTGAAAAAAGATGCGACATTGACAGCGAATGCCGGTCTTGGTCCGTGGCTTCGAGTTCAGACTGAAGGCAATCAAGGTTGGATTCTTAGCACATCGCTTGAAATAGAGGAATAACCACAGTTCATAACTGCACTTATATTGTGCCATTGGACTGTGGTGGTTGCATGCAATAAACTTGGTCGCGTCCAGCATGCTTGGCTTCATACAGCGCACTGTCGACCCTGGAAAGCAGAGAAGTTACGGATTTATCCTGAGACTCACTTTGAATAACTCCAATACTGAGTGTCACTTGGAGTATTTTATCTAATGTACTGCAGTACACATCGGCCACATGCGTTCGGATACGCTCCGCTGTCTTCATCGCTTCATCGACATTCGCTTCAGTTAAAATGATCACAAACTCGTCACCACCATAACGCGCGGCAAAATCAACATTGCGAATGCATTGTGAAATATTTTTTGCTATCGCAGCTATCACCTCATCACCGACAACATGACCGAGACTGTCATTGAGTGTCTTGAAATTGTCGACATCAATCATGAGTACAGCAAAAGGGCGCCGTGTCCGTTCATATCGAGCCAATTGCTCGCTAATAATCGAGTTCAGCTTGCTGCGATTATATAGCCCAGTCAGACTATCAGTTGCCGATAGCGTTTCCAATAGCTGATTTTTTTGCTGCATGGCAACACTGGCCGCAGTAATTTCAGCTTGACTCTGACGCAACTTTCCGGTCATCTGGTTAAACATGCGCGTCAATTGGCCAAGCTCATCACGCCGTGTATTAGTTAATTCAACGTTAAGATCGCCCTTTACAATCTTCTCAGTCGCATCAATTAATTTTTGTAAAGGAGCCACAATGGCATGGCTCATCCGAAAAGCGATTGTAGTAACGACAAAGATAATGATACTGATCAGACCAATGTAAAGATCACGTTGCTGCTCCCAAGCCGCATAAATCAATTTATGACTTCTGTTGGCGATTATTGTTATAGGCGGTTTCTCGGACATATAAGCCAAACCCACTACATTTTCTTGCCGGGGTCCATGAAATACTTCAAGTTCCCCTGGGTTATCCTGCAATCGTCTTAATGCACCAGGTTCAAGCGATGTTGGAGTATCTGTATTGATAATCGAAACATCACTGGCCAACATGATCACTCCATCTTTATCTAATAGAAGTACATCACCAGGCGGTGACTTTACTTTATCTTTTAAACTTGGCTGAATATTACGTAAATCAAACGTTACAATTAGTGCGCCTAAGATAAAATCATCCACCGATAACACAGGAACCGAAATACTCAGTATCGCCGTTGCATAATTCGCATTCCATTGCGGCGGCCCAACAACATCCCCTTGAATGGATGCATCTTGCGGCCAATTTTGAGAAAGTGCCACTGGAAAAGGTGAATCCACGTTGCTGGCAATTATTTCTCCTTCTGCATCGACTAACGTTAATTCCAATACTGTTTCCAATCGCTTATGCACAGACTTCAAATAGATCTCTAATACTTTTTGCTGTTTGATGAATTTATTTTTCTGAGGCTGAGATCCTGAAGACAGTCCTTCAATAAGAATTTTAGACGTCGCGAGTTCACGAACAATGAGAATTTGCTCTTTAATCCATAAATCTAATTCCCGGTTGGCATAATTAGCCAAGGCACGCAACTCTCGGGTTACATTCTCACTGATCATCGTTTCATTCTGCTGAAACGATAATATACCCAATCCCAGTGAAGGAATCAGCGTGGCTAGCATTGAAAAAACGATAATTTTACTTTTTATACTTTTCAATATATTTTGATAAGGACTATAAAAGGTTATGCGATATGCAACGCTACGGGCTGTTTGTCCGGGTAATTGCTCATTTGATAACCCTGCCACAACCTGCTTGCAATAAATGAGGCAATTACATTGGCATGTTGCTGTAAACTCGGATTACTTAGTTCTTCGGTTGTTTGCCGGAAAAGTTGAAGCCAACGTTCAAATAACTCAGCGGTGAGCTCAGGAAGTGCAATATGTTTTGGCATAGGTGCGCCGCGGAATCGGCTGGTGCCACGTAACTGGGCAGACCAAAAATTGATCATTTGCACAAAATGCGCATCCCAATCGATCACATGCGCTTCAAAAATAGGACCCAGCGCAGGATCTCTTCTGGCTTTTGCATAAAAGGTATGAACCAGTTGTGCTATTTCTTCTTCAGTGTATAAGCTTGGATCGGGTATAGGAAATGGTGATTGACTCATAATTTTTTCAAGTTATCTCTGGATAAAAAATCGTTACTAGTTAAATGATCAGCTCAATGTAGATAAAAACTAGAGTCTATGGATTACAAATACGACCGAAAGTGTTTTCTATTGAGACAAATAAGTTTATCTTTGGTTGTCTGGATTGTCCAACTCAGAATTAAATTAAGCAACTTTGTTTCGTATCGTTAATTACAAGACCCATCCGTTATTCTAGAGGCATTGATTAACATGAAAAATTTATATGGAAAAGCGCTGCTGGATGATCCGGCACTCACCAAATCAACTGCATTCACGCGTGAAGAACGCAAACACTTTGGTTTGCGAGGACTCCTTCCTTATGATGTTGCAAGCATCAATAAACAAATAGAACGCGTTTTAGGGAGCATGCGTTGCAAAACCACTGCGATTGAAAAATATATTTTTCTCAATGCACTGCTAGAACGCAATCAGCGGCTTTTTTATCGAACAATGATTGATCATATCGAAGAGATCATGCCTTTAGTTTATACCCCAACAGTCGGTGAAGCATGCAAGGAATTTGCACATATTTTCAGAAAACCGCAAGGATTTTATATTAGCCCTGATGATCGTGGCGAAATTGCAACAATTCTGAGAAACTGGCCGGAAGAAGATATTCGCGTGATTGTTGTTACAGATGGGGAGCGAATTCTGGGTTTGGGGGATTTAGGTGCCAATGGTATGGGAATCCCCATCGGAAAAGTCGCTTTGTATGTAGCCTGCGCGGGTATTCATCCGGCACAATGCATACCCATCATGTTAGATGTCGGCACAAATAACTTGCCAATACGTGAAGATCCGCTTTATTTAGGTTATCCCTACCCGCGTATCAGCGGCGATGCTTACCGGTCACTAGTTGATGAATTCGTTAAAGCTGTGCAATCCCGTTTTCCAAATGCATTGATACAATTTGAGGATTTCCTCACACCACACGCATTTGAATTTTTAGACCGATATGGCGAACAGGTTCGCTGTTTTAATGATGATATACAAGGTACTGCCGCGGTGACATTGGCCGGCATTTATACCTCATGCCGTATTACCGGAAAGAAATTTGCCGATCTAAATATCATGTTCCTGGGTACCGGTTCTGCGGCAAGCGGCACTGCCGAATTGATGGTCGATGCATTCTGTGCGGCTGGATTAAGCAAAACACAGGCGCAGAAAAGGTTATGGTTTATCGATAGAAAAGGATTGGTGACAGCGGCAAACGAAACTATCAAACCGCGCATCAAAGCATTCGCTCATGAACATGCCGCTTGCAGTTTTGTCGATGCTATCGATGAGATCAAACCTGATGTACTAATCGGTGCTACCGGTGTTGCCGGAACTTTTAATGAAGCTATTGTACGTAGAATGGCCGCAGTGAATGAGCGCCCAGTCATTATTGCCTTATCGAATCCAACCTCACATACAGAGTGTACTGCTGAGCAGGCTTATCAGTGGAGTGATGGGCGAGTAATCTTTGCCAGCGGCAGCCCTTTTGACGCCGTGCAGTACGGCAATCAGTTATTTAAACCCGCCCAAGGTAATAATGCTTATATTTTTCCAGGCATAGGCCTGGGTATTTACGCAAGTTCATCCCGGCTTGTCACACAAGCTATGTTTTTAGCGGCCGCCGAGGTATTGGCAAACGCCGTTTCACAACAGGAAATTCATACTGGCGCGGTTTATCCGGCGTTGACACGAGTGCGCGAAGTATCCCATGCGATTGCTGTCGCTGTCTGCCGGGTGGCAGTTCAAGAAGGATTGACGGATTCCAACTTACCTGAGGATCTGGCTGGCTATGTTAAGACGCTGATGTATGAACCAAACTATTAAATTCGCCTAACAGACAAGCAAGCCGATTCAATTTATTTGAATAAATTGATAACACCATCCAACCCGACATACTCAATCGCGTAGGTTGCATGATCCCTTACGATGGGTTTGGCATGATAAGCAATACTGATCCCAGCCTCTGTCATCATACCCAGATCATTGGCGCCATCCCCAATAGCGATAATCTGCTCACGCTTAATGCCCAGTTCATCACGAATCTGATTTAATACTTGTGCTTTTCCTTGTCTACCGATAATTTCTCCAACCACCTTTCCTGTCAGTCTATTGTCATCAATCTCCAGCACATTGGCAGCCGAAAAATCAAATCCCAATCTGGCTTTAATCCGATCGGTAAAAAATGTGAATCCGCCAGAAATGACCATCGTTTTTAACCCGGCTAGTTTGGCTTGTTGCAACATTTTTTCAGCACCGGGATTAAGTTTGACACGTTCGTCATAGACTTTTTGCAGTGCGTCGTAATGCAAACCTCGTAATAAAGCCGTACGACGGGTGAGGCTTTCTTCAAAACTTATTTCGCCCTGCATAGTCTGCAATGTAATGGCTGCAACTTGGGGTTTTATATGCTGCATATCAGCAATTTCATCAATAGACTCAATAGCCAATAACGTAGAATCCATATCCATTGCAATCAATTTAAAATCGGTTAGCTTCAAGTCAGCGTTTACAAAAGCAAAATCCAATTCTGCTTGTGTGCAATACTCTGAAATATCATTGGAATGAGCGGCATTTGTCAATCGGAAAGCTTGGCCGGTAATTCGCTCTATTCCATCTGCTTGGGATAGCTTAGCTAAAGCCCGCAAATCACTATTATTAACTTCCAGTCCTTGAATGATCAGATTCATGTGGTTTATGATTTTCTTTAATGCAAGACAGCTTGGGTTATGAAAAACCTAACTAGCGCTCCACTCCATAATTTGATTGCGGCCGGCATGCTTGGCAGCATAAAGCGCGTAGTCAGCAGCTTTGATTAGATCCTTCGGCTCCTGGAAATGTGTTGCATTTTCATAATAAGAAGCGACACCGATGGAAGCAGTAATTTGGATTGTAATGCCCCCATCAAATTTATACGCAATCGCGGCAATGGAATCTTTTAAACGCGAAATTAGCGTTCTTGAGGCAGCAAGTGTTGTGCCTGGAAGAATCAAAGCAAATTCTTCACCACCATAACGGCTCAGCGTGTCATCCTGGCGAATTTGGTCGAAAAGTGTTTTTACGACAGTTGCCAATAATGAGTCTCCTGCAACATGCCCATAAGTATCATTGACACTCTTAAAATGATCAAGGTCAATAATAGCGATGGTCAAAGGCAGATTGTATTGCATTGCTAGGTTAAATTCGCGCCGCAATGTTTCATCGAAATAGGTCCGGTTGTAAGCTCCGGTTAATCCATCACGCTGCGATTTATCTTCCAAATCCTTCATCCTGGAGAGATCGTGTATCATCAGTAACTCTTTGGCTTCTGCCAGAATCCCCGCTACTTCGCACGGATGGTGAATAGTCATTTCAAAAGCTCTTCCACAGCACTCAATCCAACTTCCATAATTTTTATGACATCAATGAGTGCAGAAGGATCAAGTCCAAGCCAATCTTGCGTTGCTTTATTCAGTGCAATCATTCTTCCAGCTTCGTGTGGATACAGGAAATAATCAGCTAAGTAACGGGATACCGCCAAACAAGATTGAAGCGTTGGTCCTAAATTTTGGGGTTCCGGTTGGGAGTGACTGTTGATACAGGATAAGGCGATATAATCCGGAATATGCCATTTTTTGAGAAGCGCGTAACCCAATTCATCATGCCCAGCCCCTAAATTTTCACGTTCCATTTCAAGTAACTCGTCATGATCAGGAGTTGATGCAAAGATTTTCCCATACTCTTCAGGCATAATGACCCAAAAGGCGAGAATACCAATTTCCTGCACTAACCCTGCCAGAAATAAATCATCCAGAAAATTCAATTCAAGCTTTTCCCCAAGCGCGCGGCTGGCAAGCGCTGATGTAATCGACCGGCGCCAGAAAATATTGCTGTCAAAAGCAGCGCTAATATTTGACAACGGAGTCGCCATTAATGAATTGGCTAATGAAAAGGATAACGCAATGACAAGAACAGTATGTGTTCCAAGAATGCTGACAGCCTGCCGGATATTGGTTGCAACCCGGCGCGATTTATACAAAGGGGTATTGGCTGTACGAAGTAATTTTGCCGCGAGAACCGGATCCAGAGAAATATATTCACAAACTGTCCTGATATCGGCATCAGGATCATTGGCCATTTCAATTATTTTGATGGCAACTGCAGGCAGACTTGGTAGCGTTGTGCAATAATCTAGTCGTCTTTTCAATGTATCATCAATCACTTATTATCCTTATTATTAGATAACACTTATATATTATTGAAAGCATGAATTATTCTGTTTTTAGAATCATATAAAGATAACATATTCAATTAATTTCATAAGATATATTTGTAGCAACTTGTAAGTTTTCTCTGCTCTATACTTTATACCCTTAACAAGTATTCATTGTTTCAATTAAGCAGATGTTATGCTATTAATCTTCCGTATAAATTGTTTTAATTATTTGAAATAATTCGACTACAAGTGTGCCAAAAACAAACGACATAAATGAATTTCTTGGAAAAAATTTCTAAAAAGGAGTCTGACGTGGATTTTGCAATAAAAGTAGGAACCCCGGAGAAACAACGCGGAGCCTGTGTAGTAGTGGGTATTTTTGAATCAAGAAAATTGACCGATTCAGCCAAGATTCTGGATAAAATTACCCAAGGGTATATTAAAAATATACTTGCGCTGGGCGATATGGATGGCAAAGCCAACACCGCGCTACTATTGCATAATGTTCCAGATACGCTGTTTAAAAGGGTTCTATTGATTGGATTAGGCAAGGAATCGGAATTCAAAGAAAAAACATTTCTGTCTGCAGTCAATACTACTTTAAATGCTTTGCAAAAAACAGCAGTTACTGACGCAACACTGTTTTTATCCGACTTTCCAATCAAAGAGCGGGCAAGTCACTGGAAAGTTTCACAAATTGTCATAACCGCAACCAGCAACAACTACCGGTTTGATCAGCTTAAAAGTAAGCCGGAAAATAGTCCGCGTAGCTTACGTAAGTTAGTATTGTGCATTGATAGCCGTACTGAGTTGGCGACTTGCGAAGAAGCCATGCTGCAAAGCCGGGCGATAGCACATGGAATGAATCTGGCGAAAGATCTGGGAAATCTTGCACCGAATATTTGCACACCCACATATCTGGCTAAACAAGCTAAAGATCTTGCTAAATCCCACAAACTCAAAGCATCTGTACTTGAAGAAAAAGATATGGAAAAGCTGGGAATGGGTTCTCTTCTCGCCGTCGCGCGAGGTAGCGAGCAACCGGCGAAATTAATTGTGCTGGAATACCAAGGATCGGGCAAAAAAGAAAATCCGATTGTTTTGGTAGGAAAAGGCGTTACTTTTGATACCGGTGGCATTTCTCTCAAACCTGCTGCCGAAATGGACGAGATGAAATTCGACATGAGCGGGGCCGGCAGTGTTTTGGGAACCCTGCTTGCGATCGCCGAAATGAAGTTACCCATCAATGTAGTTGGGATCATTCCAGCAACCGAAAATATGCCTGGTGGCAGAGCAACAAAACCAGGTGATGTGGTAACCAGCATGTCTGGCCAAACAATCGAGATTCTGAATACCGATGCAGAAGGACGCCTGATTTTGTGTGATGCATTAACTTACGCAGAACGTTACAACCCGAAAGTAGTCATTGATATCGCAACATTGACCGGTGCGTGTGTAATCGCACTCGGAAATTTTACGACAGGATTGATCAGCAACGATGACAAGCTGGCACAGGCGCTTTTGGCTGCTGGCGAACAAGCCATTGACCGAGCCTGGCAGCTGCCTTTGTGGGATGAATATCAGGATTTATTGAAAAGTAATTTTGCGGATATTGCCAACATCGGGGGACGCGCTGCAGGGACCATCACAGCCGCTTGCTTTTTATCCCGTTTTACCAAGAAATACCGTTGGGCGCATCTGGATATCGCAGGGACAGCATGGAAATCCGGTAAAGAAAAAGGTTCAACCGGCCGGCCTGTTCCGCTATTGACACAATTCTTAATTACACAAGCTAAAACAGGCAATTAACATAGCGCTTAAACTTGCTGATTAATTCCTAGATCCGTGATGAATAAGGCATCATTATTCCGTGTGTGCGCCGAATTAATCAGCAATAAAGACGCTGTGGTAATGCGAATTGATAGTGGTAAAGCATTAAGTAGATTGAATATTGAATGACTCAAATTTATTTCTATTCGGGATCCAATGATAAATTGCAAACAGCCTGCCGACTGTGCGCCAAGGCTGTCAAACAAAATATGAAAATAATGGTTTATTCCCCTGATGTGACAGTACTTGAACGACTCAATGAATTACTTTGGACTTTCTCCCCTACCAGTTTTATTCCGCATTGCACTATTCAAGATGATCCCCAGTTGCTCAATGTTACACCGGTTATTTTGAGTGATCAGATCCCACCGGACAGTCATTATGACGTACTACTTAATCTACATCAGCAACATCCTCCTTTATTCAATCAATTCAATAGGATTATCGAGATCGCGGGTGTTTCTCATGAGGATAAGCTGGCAGCCCGTGAACGCTATCGTTTTTATAAAGATACCGGTTATGAGATACAACACTTCAATCTTGATTGATTAAATAGAGCCACTGATTTTCTCTACGATGAATGATGATAAGACTTCAATAGATACCGACGATTCTGAGATATTGGAAAAATTCCGCAGCTTGCTGAATAAATATCAGAATCAAGGTAATATAATCGCTAGCCCTAATTCGCTAATTACTTCTGTTTCTACGTTACCAGATGATCATACAGCGCCAGTCCTTGCGAACAAAATACCGGTGTTAACTGAGGCTGTAATCCTTCATCCAGCAGTCATACAACCGCAACCAAAGCGCTTGACACCCATCCGGCAAATACTCGATGCCGCACTGGCAGACGCCAACATCGAAATGGATGCCTTGGATAGAAAAGCTTTAACTAAGGCACTGGAAATCCGCCTAGTTGATCAAACTAAATAATCGTCCCGTTTACAACCCGATCACCTTCAAGATACCGCCCCCCAACAAATTCTTCTCGACATATAAAAAGAAGCTTTTGTTTGTTGTCATACGCATCGAAATGCCATCCGCTATAATGGCGATCTTATTTGTACCATTCAATACAACTTAAATTCCATGGAACTCGAAAAAAGTTTTGACCCCAAACGCATTGAAGATCGTTGGTATTCCATCTGGGAATTGGCTGGCCATTTCAAACCAACCGCTATAACAGACCAATCTGCTTACTGCATTATGTTGCCGCCGCCGAATGTCACAGGTACCTTGCATATGGGACATGCGTTCCAGCATACTTTGATGGATGCGTTGACCCGCTACCACCGCATGTTAGGAGATAACACGTTATGGCAGCCAGGCACTGATCACGCTGGTATCGCCACACAGATTGTGGTTGAACGTCAACTGGACCAGCAGAAGCTCGATCGTCGCACGTTGGGACGGGAAGCTTTTCTGGAAAAAGTGTGGCAATGGAAAGAAGAATCCGGCTCCACGATCACCCGTCAAATGCGGCGTCTGGGCACTTCCTGCGACTGGACGCGCGAACGTTTCACCATGGATGCCGCTTTATCGCGTGCAGTGACTGAAGTATTTGTCTGCCTCTATCGCGAAGGTCTCATTTATCGTGGCAAACGGCTGGTGAACTGGGATCCGGTGTTACAGACAGCGGTTTCCGATCTGGAAGTAGTAGCGACAGAAGAAAATGGTTCCTTGTGGCATATTCGTTATCCGCTGGAACAGGCGGATGGCATTCATACCGAACACACAGAATCTTTAATTGTCGCCACCACTCGCCCTGAAACCATGCTTGGAGATGTGGCCGTTGCCGTGCATCCCGACGATCCGCGGTATCAACACTTGATCGGACGTCATGTCAGGCTGCCGCTCTGTGAACGAACCATCCCCATTATTGCAGACACTTATGTCGATCAGGAATTCGGCACAGGGTGTGTCAAAATCACCCCGGCACACGATTTCAACGATTACCAGGTGGGACAACGGCACCACCTGATTCCTATCAGTATTCTTACCCTAGATGGAAAAATCAATGATCTGGCACCGGTTGAATATCAAGGCATGGATCGTTTTGATGCCAGGAAAAAGATCATTGCTGATCTGGAAACACAAGGTTTCCTGGTTGAAACCAAACCCCACAAACTCATGGCGCCGCGTGGCGATCGCACCAATACCATTATTGAACCGATGCTGACCGATCAATGGTATGTCGCGATGGAAGGTTTAGCAAAGCGCGGGTTAGAAGTTGTCGCGAATGGTGAAGTTAAATTTACGCCGGACAACTGGGCGCATGTCTACAATCAGTGGCTGGAAAATATCCAGGATTGGTGTATTTCCCGTCAATTATGGTGGGGACACCGCATTCCCGCATGGTACGACGAAGACGGCAACATCACGGTTGCGCATAATCTGGAAGAAGCGCAACAGCTTTCCGGGAAAAATAATCTGAAACAAGATGACGATGTGCTGGATACCTGGTTCTCATCAGCGCTCTGGCCATTCTCCACCTTGGGTTGGCCGGATGAAACGCCGGAACTAAAAACCTTCCTGCCGACTTCGGTACTCATCACCGGCTTTGACATCATTTTCTTTTGGGTCGCGCGCATGGTGATGATGTCGCTGCATTTCACCGGCAAAGTGCCATTCAAGGAAGTTTATATCACTGGCCTGATTCGTGATGCTGAAGGTCAGAAAATGAGTAAATCCAAAGGCAATGTGCTGGATCCATTGGATCTGATTGACGGCATCACCCTGCCCGCTTTGATTGCAAAGCGCACAACCGGATTAATGAATCCGAAACAAGCCGAATCCATTGAGAAAAACACCCGCAAACATTTTCCCGATGGCATTCCGGCGTTCGGCACCGATGCCTTGCGCTTTACATTCGCCAGCTTGGCATCCCATGGGCGGGATATCAAATTTGATATGCAACGTTGCGAAGGGTACAGAAATTTCTGTAACAAGCTCTGGAACGCAACCCGCTATGTCATGATGAATTGTGAAGAAAAAGATACCGGGGTGGATGAAGCGTTATCAGTAACTTACTCCGCCGCGGATCATTGGATCATCAGCCGCTTACAGCAAGCCGAGCTAACAGTTGAACAAGCATTCGGCAATTACCGTTTTGACTTGGCCGCACGCGAGATTTACGAATTAGTCTGGGATGAATATTGCGATTGGTATGTTGAGTTTGCCAAAGTGCAGTTAAATAGTGATCAAGACGCAATACAACGAGCAACACGCCGCACCTTGGTACGGGTATTGGAAACCATGTTGCGGCTGGCTCATCCGGTTATTCCATTTATCACCGAGGAGTTGTGGCAAAAAGTTGCGCCATTGGCTGGAAAATCGGGTGCGAGCATTATGTGCCAGCCTTATCCAATCGCGAATCTTGCGGCCATTAATCAGCAAGCCATTGAGAATATTAATTTACTAAAAGAGATGATTAATGCCTGCCGCACGCTGCGTAGTGAAATGAATTTATCGCCAGCATTAAAAGTACCATTGCTGGCAGCCGGAAATCATCAAACATTGACGGATTACTCACCGTACTTATTGTCGCTGGTCAAATTATCCGGCATAGAAATTTGCCAGGATGGACTGCCCGATGCGGATGCGCCAGTATCTATCGTAAGAGATTTCAAGTTGATGCTAAAAATTGAAATAGATATCGAAGCTGAGCGCGAACGTTTGACCAAAGAAATAACACGCCTCGAAGCAGAAATCGCCAAAGCGCAAACCAAACTGTCAAACCCAAGCTTTGTCGAACGCGCACCGGCAAACGTAGTGACACAGGAGAATGATCGTTTGACCGCATTTCATACAAAACTTGATAACCTGAATGAACAATTACAGAAACTGAATTGATTACGCTAGGAGTCTGTCGGACTTAAGGTCAATCTACTGCGCCAGTGGGATAATGGTTCATATTTCCTCAATTTCTTGTTGCATAGATCGACTATGCGCCTCAAAATAGAGAAAATATGCACTCGTTCTTCCACTCGGCTCGCTACGATTGCTTAAGTCCGACAGACTCCTAGGATTGATAAAACGCCAGAGAAAGAATCTACTCAACCCAATTGCCGGACATTACTGATAAAAACTATAACCATTTTTTCTTTTTAAAATAATAGAGCAGCCCTAAACTAATCGTAATAAAAATCACCCATATCGCCGGATATGCCCAACGCCATTTCAGTTCTGGCATGTATTCAAAATTCATTCCATAAATACCGGCGATAAAAGTCAATGGTATGAAAATGGATGCAAAAATGGTCAGGACTTTCATTGTTTCATTCAACTTATTGCTGATGCTGGAAAGATAAATATCATGCATGGCAGAAATCCTTTCTCGATACGATTCGAGTGAATCGGTGACGCGAAGCACATGATCATAAACATCCCCGTAATAACGTAGTGTTTTTTCCTGCAACAAGGGAGTATCGATACGCTGAATTGTTGCCAATAACTCGCGCAGTGGAGAAATATTGCGTTTCATGGAAATCAAACCACGGCGTATCTGTTGCACGGTTTGCAGCATCTCTTTACTGGAATTGAACAAAATATCGTCCTCCAGAGGATCGATCACATCATCCAAACTATCTTCTACAACAAAATATTCATCAACTATCGTATCAGAGGATAAAGTAATTCCTGCCAGCCTGCCGTACGCCGTGCGATTTTGCAGGTGGTTGTATATGGGATCAAATGTATCATCAGCTTTTTCTTTAAAGGTGACCACATAATTGGCTAACAGCAGAATACTGATTTGCTCGTACTGCAAACAAAAGTTTTTCTCCCGGTTAAGACTGATACCTTTGATAACCATATAAAGAAAATCTTCGTACTCTTCGGGGGGGGGGGGGGGGGGGCCCCCCCCCCCCCCCCCCCCCGGGGGAAAATTCCTCTCCCCCCCCGGGCCTTCCCCCATGGGGGTTCCCCCCGCCGGGGGGGGGTTTTTTTGTGGCCGGAATGCTTGTTAAAAAAAAGTGAAATAGGGGGGGGAGTTTCTCCTTTTTTTCGCGGGGGGGGGTTTCTTCTCCTCCCCCCGTTGTCCCCCTCCGGCCTTTGGGTTTTTTTTTTTTTTTTTTTCTCTGGGTTTTTTTGTTGGGGGGGGGGGTGTTGGGTTTGCCGGGGGGGGGGGGGGGGGGGGGGGGGGGGGGCCGGGGGAAAACGCCCCCGGGGCCGGGGGGGGGGGGGGGGGGGGGGGCGCGCGGCGGCGCGGGGGGGGGGGCAGAGGCTGTCCCCCCCCCCCCTGCTGCGGGGGGGGGAGGCCCCCCGGGCCCGGCAGTTCGTCAGGTAAAGATACAGTTTGCTGATGAGCACAAGCGCTATACACGTTCTTTCGAAAGATTGGTTTTGGATCTCTCTAGGCACATGACCATCCAGGCAGTAGCACGCCATCTTGGAGTGAGCTGGGATCTGGTTAAGGGAATACAGAAGGACAATCTGAATAAACGTTATCGGTTGCCGAAATTGGCCAAGATAAAACGCATTGCGCTGGATGAAATATACCAAGGCAAGAAGCTGGGTTATTTAACGATAGTTCTGGATCTTCAACGTGGGGCAGTGATTTTTGTTGGCAATGGGAAAGGTGCCGATGCACTGATTCCGTTTTGGAAGCGTTTGAAACGATCGGGCACGGATTGAAGCGGTTGCGACCGACATGGGGCCAGCATACATCAGTGCGGTGCGGGCTAATATCCCAGATGCAACGCTAGTGTTCGTTCGATCACTTCCATATTATTAAGCTGTTCAACGAAAAGTTGACAAACTGCGTCAGGATCTGCAACGAGAAGCAGAAAATGGGTTGGGCAAACCCGTTTTGAAGGGCATTCGCTGGCTGTTGCTGAAGAACCCTGACAACCTGGATGACAAGCGCAATGAACGTCAACGTCTGGACGAAGCATTAAAGCTCAATGAGCCCTTGGCAACGGCCTATTACATGAAAGAAGAGTTACGCAATATCTGGCATCAACCGGATAAACTCTCAGCTCAAAATGCATTGGATGAATGGGTAAAAAAAGCCGCTGCTTCGGATGTCAACATGCTCAAGCAATTCTCTAAAACTATTGCAGCACACCGCTCAGGTATCCTGGCTTATTTCGATTTTAATGGTTTATCAACCGGGCCGTTGGAAGGTACCAACAACAAGATAAAAACTTTGCACAAAATGGCCTATGGTTTCAGAGATGTCGAGTTCTTTAAACTCAAAATTATGGCGCTGCATGAAACCAATTATGTCCTTGTCGGTTAAACCCAAAAGTACGCACTTGCCGGATGAACCACAATATGGATATCACTCAGACCATCCACATTCACCCAAGTAATCAGTTCCGCATTTTTTAAATGCTGCAGTTCTGCAATCGAAGTGATTTCATCGCGCGTCAATGTATCCGCATTGTATTGCGTCACGGTAATTTTAGATTCCGATTCATGTTTCTCGCCAACATGCACCAGTGTTCCCGCGGGAAGCCCGGATTTGTCGGCTGCGCTACTCAAAACTGTTTTAGTGGTTTGTTGCTGCAGGAAGTGTCCTGACGGAGCAGTAGAACTCATAAAAGCTTACCCGGAACGAATGGTCAAGATGCTTATTCTAAGAGCTTTGTTTATAGTTGGGGGAAATATACCGCATGGATCATTGAGAAAAGAATAGAACTGACCAATAACGATCAGAAAATGCGGATGGCGTTGTGTTACTGAAAAAGTGAATCAGGGAATATTCTGTTCAGATAGATTTGATTTACCGAGATACTGGATTTGACTGGCAACTCGGTCATTTTGCAGGGAACACCAATCTTTCCAGACTTTACGGGCTTCTTCTATATCACTGAATGTCCAGAGAACTACACCATCTTCGGTCATCAGAGTTGCCATTTTATTAGGCCATTCTTTAATCAAGCAATACATTACTTTCTCCTGAGTATTTATAATGTCAGTAAGCTTAATCTGTTAGTGTGAAGATTTGATGACTGAATTATGAAGAATTTATGACAATATGTATTTTATGTAGTACTCAGCGTTCATTAATGGCATCATGTTATTTACTTAAAATGTTTTTTATTTACATTTGACGTTTATTATTCTCTATTTTCTTTGTAAGGAGCAATCACAATGAGAAGAATTATTTACAATCAGTTAACTGCATTAACAATACTCATATCAGTCATTGGTTGTGCAGCTACCAGCAATCCTAATAATCCCTTGAGCACGGTAGACCGCGGCCTGTCAACGATAGAAAGTGCAGCGCAAAGTGGCAGGCAAGTACTCGATGCAGGTACGGCAGCTGCTAGTACAACGGGTATTAACCAAATTGGCCTGGTTGATATTCTGGTTCACCGGTTAAACATTTCACCCCAACAAGCATTAGGGGGAGCCGGAGCGATTTTTCAGATGGCTCAGGGGAATATGAATCCGCAAGCATTTGCTACATTATCCAAATCCGTTCCAGGAATGGATAGTATGCTGAATGCAGCCCCTGCCATGTCGAATTTGTCAGGCGGATTATCTTCTTTGATGGGAGATAACAGTAATGCGTTGGGCAACGTAACTGCACTCGCCGCATCATTCCAGCAATTGAATCTTTCTCCTGATATGGTAAGCCAATTTATTCCCATCGTAACAAATTACGTCAGCAAAACCAGCGGACAAGCGACGGCTAATCTGTTGCAATCCGCTTTAACTGCACGTTGAGTGCTGGGAAGTCATTTGTTTAAATTAAAGAAATAAAAAAAGTGCAAGCCAATCGAAATATTGGCTTGCACTTTTCATGCTATCGTCTACCCGTACTGTGATACTCAAAGCGTAATGCCTTGGACAGCAGAATATTACCCGGTCGCAATGCGGAATCTACCGAGTCCCGTAAGGCTGAAAGCAATTGCGATTGCGAATGCCCTGCTAGCAAGAAGAATGCCGGAAGATCACGCAATCCGCATTGCAATTGCTCAAGCTAAACGATGGGCGTACCGCTCAGGTATCCTTCCATAGTCACAGTTTGTGCTGTGATCAACTAAAGCCGGATACTTTACTCAGCTCAACATCCGTATTCATGGCGATTTTTCCAGTTTATTGTTAACCAAATCATACAAATACGACTCAAACTCCTGCTTGAGTTCAGGATGCTGTAGCGCGAATTCAACGGTTGCCTGCAAATAACCTGATTTACTTCCGCAATCGAAACGCTTGCCATCAAACTCATAGCCCAATACTGTTTCTTCGTTTAACAGCTTCGCGATTGCATCGGTTAATTGAATTTCATTGCCAGCGCCGCGCTCTGTCTTTTCAAGCAGTTTAAAAATGCGCGGTGTCAGGATATATCGGCCGACCACCGCCAAGTTGGAAGGTGCTTTATCTATGGCTGGTTTTTCAACAATTGCATTGACCTTTGACAAGCTATCAGAAATCGGGGAACTGTCAATAATCCCATACCGGTTGACTGTCTCACGAGCAACTTGTTCGATTCCCAGTATTGAACAATGATGTTGGCTATAAATATCAACCATTTGATTCAAACAACTTCTTTCACTGGTGTTGATCAAATCATCCGCCAGCAATACTGCAAAAGGCTCATCACCGACGACGGATTGCGCACATAACACGGCATGCCCCAAGCCGAGTGCTTCAGCTTGCCGGATATAGACGCAATCAATACGCGATGGCAGGATATTGCGAACAATGTTCAGCATTTCATGCTTTCCACCCGCGGCTAGTTCGGCTTCCAGTTCATAGGCTTTATCAAAATGATCAGGTATCGAACTTTTGTTACGACCGATGATAAAAATTAGCACATCAATTCCTGCTGCGACCGCTTCTTCTGCGGCAAACTGAATCAATGGCTTATCAACGATTGGTAGCATTTCTTTTGGATTGGCCTTGGTTGCAGGCAAGAAACGTGTTCCTAAACCGGCAACAGGAAAAACCGCTTTTCTTATCGCTTTCATTTCGAACTCTCCTTAGTATTTAGTACAGTAACTCAGCTTTGATAGCCCTTCGGATTGGAACATTGCCAATGCCAACTGCTCACACACATTTCTTCCAAACCGAATTTCGCTTTCCAGCCCAGCATTTCAAAAGCACGTTTCGGATCGGCATAGCAGGAGGCAATATCACCGGGACGTCTGGGTGCGATCCGATAGGGAATAGACCGTTCGCTCGCCTTTTCAAAAGCCTGCACCACATCCAGAACACTGTAACCCAGGCCAGTGCCTAGATTCACAATCAAGCATCGCCCTGATTTGTTATCTTGTGCACCTTGTGACGCATCCAGTGCCTCCAATGCCTTGAGATGGCCATGTGCTAGGTCGACAACATGGATGTAATCCCTGACCCCGGTTCCATCGGGGGTAGGGTAATCGTTACCCCATACGCTCAGAGCTTCTCTTCGCCCCACAGCAACTTGCGCCACAAAAGGCATTAAATTATTCGGTATTCCCTGTGGATCCTCGCCGATCAATCCACTGGCATGTGCACCTACTGGATTGAAATAACGTAATATACTGATTCTAAGACTGTTATCGCTATGATGAAGATCGCGAAGTATCTCTTCCACCATTTGCTTGCTGCGCCCATACGGATTGGTAGGTGCAAGTGGGTGATCCTCTGTTAATGGCAACCGGATCGGATCGCCATAAACAGTTGCTGAAGAGCTAAATACCAAGGTTTTGACCTCGCACTCCTGCATTGCTTGCAGCAATCGCAATGTGCCAACCACGTTATTATCGTAATAGGAAAGCGGTTGTTCAACCGATTCCCCAACCGCTTTAAGGCCAGCAAAGTGAATAACCGCAGTGGCTTTGCATTTCTTTAAGGCGGCTACCAAGCTAACTTGATCGCGGCAATCCCCTTGGACTAGTCCTAATTTTCTACCGGTAATTCGTTCTACTCGTACCAGCGCTTCGGGGTTGCTGTTGCAAAAATTATCAAAGACTGTGACATCAAAACCCGCATTGAGCAGTTCAACGCAGGTATGCGATCCAATATAGCCGGCACCGCCGGTGACAAAAATCATGGTCATAAGCCTCGACGATAGATAGATTTATTCAATAGCATTGAAGCGCGCTGTTAAGCTAACCAAAATGCTGCTTAAAGCTTGTCAAAAAATAATCAAGCGATTCTGTTGGCAAATGATTAATGCCTGCCGCAGCTCTGCGCCCTCCTCCTGTGTCAAATTGCAGACAAAACACGTCGGCGCCTTGCGGGTTTGCAAGAGGCGCCCGTACACTCACCGTATATTTCCCAAGGTGATTAGGCGTAATCACTGCATGCGCACGTTCCGGATTTTCATTGGCCAGTTTGTTGGCAAAATTACCGGTTGCGCGCCTTGCCCAAGGCGTGTCTGGTAGCAAAAAAACTGTACATCGATCATTACTCATTAATGGATGCAATGAATTTGCCTGACTCAGGTCATCATTGAATCCGGATGCAAGCTGAGTAAATGCAGCCGACTCAGCAATGAAATCAAATGGGTTACTATACGGCTCTAATTTCTTATAAAGCTCTGCCGGATGAAAGTGGAGATCAGACAAACTGTCACCGTAGCCGTTGTAGTTCAGATATTCCCCCAAACGGGCGAGTTGTTCCGCTTCAGCTTCCGTTAGCCCTGCCGAGTTCGCAAGCTGATGGGCTTTTCTTATGAGGTTATCGCCAAAGGCGGCGGTAATTGCCCACAGATGAAATTCCCCTTTCAAGTACTGATCAACCAATAAACTGGTACATGCCTCGGCCGATAAATCAATGTGCGGTGTCAGGTTGGGATGTTGCGGTATTTCTCCAGCGTGGTGATGATCGAAATATTCAACAATTACACCCACTTCCAGCAAGCGCATCAGACCTTTGCGATTGCTGTCTAAAGAAATATCAAGCACTGTTACCCGATCGCCTGCATTCGCTTCAACACGATCGAGTAGCTTGATATCACGCTTAACCCCGGTGATCAGACTGGCGATTTCTGGATCAACCAGCCTTAACTGATGCAGTGCGCACAATCCGTCCGCATCACCATTAAACACATAGTACTGATTCATATTGTCATGATGAGTGATTTTTCAACCAGAAAGTGATAACTCAGCATCTCTTCATCCAATTGAGAAAGAAAAGCTATCAAGGCTGATTAAATGCACCTGTGTTAGTCAAATAATTGATAATTTGCTCGACAGCCTGCTCTGGCGTTTTATCCATCGTAACGATGCGAATTTCTGCATTTTCTGGCACCTCATACGGCGAATCAATACCGGTAAAGTTTTTCAATTCTCCGCGGCGCATTTTTTTGTACAATCCCTTAGGGTCTCGCTCTTCTGCCACATGAATGGGTGTATCGATGAATATCTCAAAGAATTCTCCCTGTTCGACCAATTCCCGTGCCATCCGCCGTTCAGAACGAAACGGCGAGATAAACGATACCAGTACAATTTGTCCTGCATCGACCATTAGTTTGGCAACTTCAGCAATACGACGAATATTTTCAACCCGATCGGCATCGGTAAAACCAAGATCCTTATTGAGTCCATGACGTACATTGTCTCCATCCAACAGATAGGTGTGCTTGCCTAATGAATAGAGTTTTTTCTCGACCAGATTGGCAATAGTTGATTTGCCACTGCCCGACAATCCGGTAAACCAGAGTATGAATGGCTTCTGCCCTTTAATGGCAGCATGTGCCTGCTTATTAATGTTGATGGCCTGCCAATGAATATTTTGCGACCGGCGTAAAGCAAAATGTAGCATGCCCGCGCCAACCGTATTATTGGTCAGGCGATCAATCATAATAAAACCGCCCGTATCACGATCTTCTTTATACGGATCAAATGCGATCAACTGATCAGTACTCAAATTACAGATCCCGATTTCATTGAGTTCCAGCTTCGTAACCGCAACATGCTCAAGCGTGTTGATGTTAACCTTATATTTTAACAATGAAATGTTGGCTGATACCGTTCTTGCGCCGATCTTCATTAAATACGGCCTTCCCGGCAACATCGGTTCGTCAGCCATCCATACAACGGTTGCTTCAAATTGATCCGCCACACCTGGCGGCGAGCCGGTTGCTGCCAGAATATCACCCCGGCTGATATCGATTTCATCCGTTAGCGTTAACGTAACTGATTGACCGGAAATAACGTGATCAAGATCGCCATCACTGGTTACGATCCGTGCCACACGACTTTCTCTACCAGACGGCAGAACTCGAACAGAATCCCCTGGCTTGATACTCCCACGCACAACGATGCCAGAATAGCCACGAAAATCCAGATTGGGACGATTTACCCACTGTACCGGCATGCGAAAGACCCCAGAACCCTCGACCACATCTTCGACTTGTATGTTCTCAAGATGTCCCATCAAGGTTTCCCCGTCATACCAAGGAGTATTCGTACTCAACTCAGTAATATTGTCGCCTTTCAGAGCGGACATCGGGATGGTCACAATATTTTGCAGACCAACTTCTTTTGCAAAAATCCGGTACTCATTATCAATTCGGTTATAAATTTCTTCCGAGTACCCCACCATATCCAGCTTATTGATTGCCAGCACTACATGACGAATTCCGATTAATGAAACCAGATAGCTATGTCGCCGGGTTTGTGTCAATACGCCTTTACGGGCATCGATAAGAATAACTGCAACATCAGCCGTTGAAGCGCCGGTGATCATGTTGCGCGTATATTGTTCATGTCCTGGCGTATCCGCTACGATAAACTTCCGCTTATCCGTCGAAAAAAAGCGGTAGGCCACGTCAATGGTAATGCCCTGCTCACGCTCTGCCGAAAGTCCATCCACCAGAAGCGCAAAATCCAGATCACCAGCTTGTGTACCAACTTTCTTTGAATCTACTTCCAACTGAGCCAATTGGTCTTCAAATAACATTTTTGACTCATAAAGCAGTCGTCCAATCAGTGTGCTTTTTCCATCATCAACACTACCGCAGGTAATAAAACGAAGTAAGCTTTTGTTTTCATGAGTTTTTAAATAGAGCTCAATATCCTCGGCAATCAAATTAGATACATGCGCCATTAGAAGTACCCCTCCTGTTTCTTTTTTTCCATTGAGCCGGCAGAATCATGATCGATTAGACGACCTTGCCGTTCGGATGTTTTTGCAAGCAGCATTTCTTGAATGATTGCCGTCAAAGAATTCGCTTCACTCTCAATCGCTCCGGTTAATGGATAACAGCCAAGTGTACGAAAACGCACTTTCTTCATCATCGGAACTTCATCTTTCTGCATCGGCAGGCGATCGTCATCCACCATAATCAATGTGCCATCACGTTCCACAACGGGCCGTTCTTTAGCAAAATATAATGGTACGATAGGAATATTATTTAAGTAGATGTACTGCCAGATGTCGAGCTCAGTCCAGTTTGAAAGCGGAAATACTCGAATACTTTCACCTTTATTTTTGCGCGTGTTATATAGCCGCCAGAGTTCAGGGCGCTGCAACTTGGGATCCCATCGGTGTTGCGCCGAACGGATTGAAAAAATACGCTCCTTGGCACGCGACTTTTCCTCGTCCCGGCGTGCGCCTCCAAATGCGACATCAAAACCGTGTTTATCAAGCGCCTGCTTTAGACCTTCCGTCTTCCAAATATCGGTATGAACTGCGGAGCCATGGGCAAATGGATTAATTCCTTTTTCGACTCCGTGCGGATTAATATGAACGATCAGATCAAGTCCGAGTTTTTTCACCATGACATCACGAAATTCAATCATTTCTTTGAATTTCCATGTGGTATCAACATGCAGTAACGGGAAAGGCAGTTTCGATGGAAAAAATGCCTTTACTGCAAGATGCAGCATTACTGCACTATCCTTGCCGATAGAATAGAGCATTACCGGGTGTTCGCACTCAGCAACCACCTCTCGCATAATTTGAATACTTTCCGCTTCAAGGCGTTGTAAGTGTGTCAACATTGTCAATAGCTTCCTTCAATAATAAAACGTCGTAGCAAAGTTATATTAATACGGATATAGATTTTTCTTATTGTGAAATAAGCTACTTTATCCCTACAATCTTAATTCTTCTTACTTTTAGGGAGATAATTTGCATGCCCGCTAGCATGTATATTTATGGCAGATTAGATGTGTACGTAATTTAGAGTATTCTGATTTTATCGTTCTTTTACAACAGCAAAAGAACGAGGATTCACTCTAGCTTTCGCCGAAATCCTTTTGTTTATTTTAATAAGTATTGTATATGATTCTAGCGATATTATCAGTGCGCAAGAGCTGTTGTTCAAAACAAAAAACTATCTGCATAAGCAGATGCAAAGAATTGCGATTGTTCAACAACGGTTTATGAAGATAAGTAACTACTCATCCCCCAAATAATTAAAAAATACTTGACAGGTTTTTGGGCGAGAAAAATTCAATTATGTTCCACACTGCCAAATCCCCATAATAGCCAGCCTAGATCCAGTGAGAAGCTTTTTTCAGTGAGATTTTGCTGTTTTGTCTGGGCAAGTCTATTTTATCCTCACTGATTGGCTTACGTAATTGCTGAGGCCAGCTTACTAAAGTTTGTCCTTCGACGTCACCAGGCGTTGGCGAGCTGGGAACATCAAGCCACAGAGAGGATACTCAACACGCCAGCGATCAACGTGGATGAAACGTCTTTTCGGGTTGATATGCAGAATCATTGGATTCATGTTTATTCGTCGGACGATCTCACGCTCAAGTTCTTACACCGGAACCGGAGCAAAACCGCCATCGAAGCGATTCACATCCTGCCGCGCTATGGTGGCGCCATTATTTATGACTGCTGATCATCCTATTTATCGTACCATGGCTGTAGTTATAGACTGTGCGGCTCACATTTGTGCGTGAACTGACTTCTATCGTCGACACACATGACTATGCCTGGGCGCGCAATATGAAACGCCTGCTACAGGAAACCTGCAAACAGGTCTCCATGAGTACTGAAAAATGTTTGAGCGATAAAGCGTTCGTCAATCTACAAAAACGTTACCGGAATATTTTGACGCGTGCCGAAAATGAACTGCCAGTCATTCCACCCAAATCCAGTGGTAAGCGCGGCAAACTTGCCAAATCTGATGCGCTCAATCTTTGGGAAAGACTGAAAATTCATGAAGCAGCGGTACTCCTGTTCGCTAAAGATCCCCATGTGTCGTTTACCAATAACAGAGCAGAACGCGACTTGAGAATGTCAAAGTTCAAGCAAAAGGTTTCAGGTTGTTTCAGAGCCAGCGAATATGCACATGCCAATTGCCGTATTTCAAGCTATCTGCAGTCCATGGCCAACAAAGGGTATAACCCACTTATCGCTATTCATATAGCTTGGGCGGGTGAAGCCTATAAAGTATGGGGAGAGTAGTTACAATTAAAATTAAAATTATAATAATAGCAATATAGGCTGATTCATTTTATAAATTTAACAGAAACGCCACACGGATCTTTTCTGCTGATCAAAGAATCTTATATTACAGCGATGCCTAAATTACCTTAGGTCCTGAGAAAAACCCATTTCCACTCTCCAGCAGCAAGCCTTATTTCATCCGCAACATTAACCTAGGATATTGATATTTATATAATAAATACATTATTTCAATTCAATTTTCCTCTTAAGAAACACCATATAACATATTGATAAAAAATGATTAAATTTTACGATATTTTTTGTTTCTTCGGGGCGATTTGCGGCTGCGGCCCGATTACTACGCTATTCACAAATGCATCTGTGTCATCGCATTCCATTTAAAATAGATAGTCAATCAGATAAAGCCATTTATATCGTTGATCGAATCAGGTATAATGCCGCGCTTTGGGTCGTTAGCTCAGCCGGTAGAGCAGCGGACTTTTAATCCGTTGGTCGCGAGTTCGAATCTCGCACGGCCTACCAAATAAAATCAAGGGGTTAGTTAAAAGCTAACCCCTTTTATTTTTTGAACGTAACAAGTTAACCACGTTTCCACCACGTCCGCCCTCGATTCCGGTCGCTGTCAAGCTAGTTGTCGCCTGAAGGTATGAATTTACCTGATTAGAAAGATTCTTCAGCTTGCCGGAGCCAACGTGCCGGGCGAGGCCCGATAGTGGCTGCAGCGACGAACAGACGCGCAGCCAGCATCAGTAACCCCGGCAAAACAACCCAATCCATCGGAAGTGACTATACAACCTGGCGCGAGGTCAGCGGTAGCCCAGTCAAAAACCGCTTTGCGCGTAAAACCAGGAACCGGTGCCATTTTAATATACAGGGGACGGCCTTCGGCACTGAGCGAAATGGCCGCCACAAAAGGCACCTTGTTCTCGGAACCCCGGCCTGCCTTGCCGCCAGCCAATTCTCCGCCAAGGTAAGCATCATCCGCTTGGACATTACCACACAGCGTGTACTTGGCATCCCGTTCGAACATCGTCTGAATCAGCCAAGTCGTGGGGTAACTCACGCCCAACTGCCGCTTAAGGTCGAGTGCCGACAAGCCGGTTTTGGCTTGGCTGATCAGATAAATTGCAAAGAACCAGATACTTAGCGCCAAGTGAGTGCTTTGGAACAAGGTGCCTGCGATCAGAGATGTCTGCAACCGGCAGCACTTGCATTGGAAGTTCTTGTGTTTTCTACCTTAAGGAAACTCTGATTAACTCACCTTTGTCATTCCGAGCGTAGTGAGGAATCTTTGGCAATCAACAGTATAGATTTCTCGCTCTGCTCGAAATGACAGTTATTCAGAGCTGGAGTTTCACGCTTTTTTTATGAGCCGATGATTCAATTGTCTGGAATTTTGGATTATCGGGATTTTTTCTTGAGTGACAAAATAGTACTGATATCGACCCTGTTGACAGTAGGGAAAAATCGAAATATATCCTTTAAATACAGTAAGATATGATTGCGGCGACGCACGGTTTTTTGTTATAATTTCATCTGTTAAGTAACTGAAACCAATAATAAAAAAAGGCATCGCCGCATGTTCATTCTACGCAATATCCTCTTCCCCTCCAACAGG
Organism: Nitrosomonas sp.; assembly: GCA_016708955.1. GTDB lineage: Bacteria > Pseudomonadota > Gammaproteobacteria > Burkholderiales > Nitrosomonadaceae > Nitrosomonas. The sequence goes on along the minus strand of JADJES010000006.1, from coordinate 28,597 downwards.
AATTTAACCACCGTTGCAAAGGCGATGAACGAGGTGTCTGGTTTGTTTATACGCTCCTGGCTGTTATCACTCATTTCACTTCTTCACGCAGCGCCAACCTATTGCGATGCTTGCAGGTATTGTTCGGGCTGTCGCTTAGTCAGCGCCGATTTTACATCTTCATGGCCTCATCAAAATTGCCTTGGTCACGCCTCTGGACGACGCTGTGGTCTCTGATACCCAGCCCGACGACAAAAGGACGGCTATTGCTGGCCTTGGATGACACCATCAATCCCAAGACTGGCAAAAGATTTTCGGCTGCGCGTCTTTCTTTGATCATGCTGCCAAGACCAATCAATCGAAATACCCCTGGTCACAAAATGTTGTGTCCATCGGTTTATTAAAAATTGTCAAAGGCCGCTGGGCTTGCTTACCGCTGGCGTTTCGTTTCTATCACATGGAAAAAACGATAGCGACCAAGAAGGTTAGGGTTGAGGGCAAGATACCATCGTTTCAAACCAAATTTGAGCAGGCCATCGAAATGCTGCTGGAAATTTCTGCCGCTTTTCCTGGCACCCCATTGCTGATCGTTACCGATAGCTGGTTTGGAAACGACGGCTTGCTTAAACCGATGCGCAAAACCGTTGGACAGCACTGTCATATGCTTTCCAGATTGCGCGTCAATACCACTTTGTTTGCGTTACCACCCGAACACCAAAAACATCAGCTCGGCCGATCCAGAAAGTATGGCGACAAGATGGGCAATGCCACAACGCTGGCCAATAAATTCCATGAACGCGCTACCACTTATTCGGTTAACCTCTACGGCAAACAACGCGATGTTCTGGCCTTTGACAACATCATGATGTTGAAAACACTCAAATGTGCCGTGCGCGTTGTTTGGATCTATCGAAGATCACAATGGGTCGCACTCTTTACCACCGATCTCGATCTCACCGTCGAGCAGATTATCGAATACTACGGCGCACGCTGGAAAATCGAAGCCGCTTTCAAAGAGATCAAGCAGGAAATCGGTAGCTCAAAAAGCCAAACTCGAAACTACCATGCCGTTACCAATCATCTCAACTTCTGCATGATGGCCGCCACCGTAACCTGGATTTATGCCGATCACCTTGATAAAACACCGCAGCGTTGTTACGCTGTTAACAATCGAAGTCACTTTGCCTTTTCCGATGTCAGAAAACTGATTACTCAGGCTGCGCTCAATAAGGATTTTGTTAGCTTTTTTGCTCTAAACCAGATAAACCCATTCTTAATTCTTTTATCGATGCATTATTGCGTATGGTTGCTTAAGCGAAAATGTAAAGTTTAGTGCAAAACGGTGAAACTTCAGATTCAGAGGTTCCTTAAGCAAGTAGTAATTCGCGTTGCCGTAGCCTGGGCAACTGAATCCTTGCGGCCATCGGGGTGCTTCCAATGCATCAGCGCATTGCTCATCTGTGCCAAACTGCGTAAGGAATGCAGGTAAGGACAAACCTGCTTGGAATTGGATACGGTTCATAGCCATGGCAATTTCTCTTTGATGGGTTTGTTTGGGTCAGTATGCGCCTTATTAATAGAAAAAATCGGGTTTGGCTGAAGAATCTTTCTAATCAGGAATGCTAATGCTGATCCAATCTATTCATGCCGAACTCAAGGGGATCTACGGTAGTCCGAGAATGGTCAGAGAATTGCGTGACCGTGGGTTTCCAGCTTGCAAGAAGCGGGTTGAACGTCTGATGCGAGAGAACGACATTCGTGCAAGGCACAAGCGGCGCTACAAGGTAACAACGGACTCCAAGCACAATCTGTCGATTGCACCGAATCTGCTAGATCGGAATTTCAACCCGGTCGCGCCTAATCAGGTCTGGACATCCGATATCACTTACCTATGGACAGGTGAGGGCTGGTTATATCTGGCTATTGTGCTTGATCTGTTTAACCGCGAGGTGGTTGGCTGGTCGCTGAAACCGCGCATGACTGCAGGCATCGTCACAGATGCGCTAACAATGGCATGGTTCCGCAAGAAACCTGCAGCAGGATTGATGCACCACTCAGATCGGGGTAGCCAATATGCCAGCAAAGAATTTCAGAGAAAGCTCAAGAAATACGGCATGATCTGTTCGATGAGCCGTAAAGGTAATTGCTGGGATAATGCCCCAACAGAAAGTTGGTTCAACAGCTTCAAGAACGAGCGAGTACATCGAGGTACTCTACAACCGGAAACGGCAGCACTCGACGTTAGGCTATAAATCACCAATGAAGTTTCTAAATGACTGGTTAATCACTCAACAGAAGGAAAAGTTGACAGCATAAAACTGTATAGTGGGCCCTCCTTTCAGGACAGTAAATTAAGATGGTATCCTGCTAAAAAAGGAGCAGGAAATGACGGGAGTAAAGCGAAAGAATTTTACGGGTGAATTGAAGGCTAAAGTAGCGCTTGAAGCAATTCGGGGCATCAAAACGGTGAATGAAATTGGTCAAGAGTTTGGTGTGCATCCGACGCAAGTTGGTTTATGGAAGAAGGAACTGCAAGAGCAGGCATCGAGCCTATTTGAGACCAAGCGCGGTGTGAAGCCTGTTGATCCGTCAGCGAGTTCGGAACGACTGTATTCCGAAATCGGTCGATTGAAGATGGAATTGGACTGGCTTAAAAAAAAGTCCGGGATCAGCCAATAGTGTTGCGTAAACAATGGGTCGGTGCGACGGAGCCATTGCCACTGATGCGGCAATGTGAACTAACCGGCGTGGCGCGTTCCACTGTTTATGCGCCCCGCCTGGCTATGAAACCGGATGAACAGGAACTGGCTTTACTGGCACTAATTGACGCGGAATACACACGACACCCGTTTTACGGCAGTCGCAAGACTGCGCACTATTTACAAAGTTTGGGGTACACAATCAACCGCAAGCGTGTACAAAGATTGATGGGCATATTATGCCTTGCCGGTATGGCACCGGGGCCACACACCAGCCGACGACACCCGCGACACAAGGTTTATCCGTACTTGCTCAGAGGAATGTCGATTGATCGCCCCAACCAAGTGTGGAGCACAGACATCACGTACATTCGCCTGCCGCGAGGGTTTGTGTATCTGGTGGCGATCATTGACTGGTACTCACGTAAAGTGCTGTCATGGCGGCTATCGAATACACTGGATAGTCGATTCTGTGTGGATTGTTTAGAGCAGGCACTGCAGTTGCATGGCGTGCCTGACGTATTCAATACCGATCAAGGCAGTCAGTTCACCAGTGACGGTTTCATCGGCGCACTCAAAGCGCGTGGCATTGCCATCAGCATGGATGGGCGTGGCAGAGCAGCGGACAATATCTTTGTGGAACGGCTCTGGCGCAGTGTCAAACACGAAGATGTTTACCTGAAAGGGTATGCAACAATGACTGATTTAATGCTTGGTTTGGCAGAATACTTTACGTTTTACAACACGAAAAGGATGCATCAGTCGCTGGAATACAGCACACCGGACAAGGTTTACCTGACAGCAAGCGGGGGCGGAGCAAAGATTATCGACAAATACAGCAAAACAGAAAACATTTCATCAGAAATAGAAACAAAAAATCGGGGCAGCGCCGTTCCGCTGCATGAATAGGGTACCCTCTTAAATTCATTCTATTATTGTCTTGACTGCGGGGTCCACTTTACTGTTCATCCATTGGAAGACGAAAGACAGGGGGAACCTCAATCCTTCGAGTGGCAGTTTTTTTGGCTGATATACCGAATGTGAGTACACGGTTTATTGTGTTAATTCACATATTTACGTGCACTATTATACTACTGAAGTTTCACCGTTTTGCACTAAACTTTACATTTTCCCTTAAGCAACCATACGCAATAATGCATCGATAAAAGAATTAAGAATGGGTTTATCTGGTTTAGGGCAAAAGCTAACAAAATCCTTATTGAGCGCAGCCTGAGTAATCAGTTTTCTGACATCGGAAAAGGCAAAGTGACTTCGATTGTTAACAGCGTAACAACGCTGCGGTGTTTTATCAAGGTGATCGGCATAAATCCAGGTTACGGTGGCGGCCATCATGCAGAAGTTGAGATGATTGGTAACGGCATGGTAGTTTCGAGTTTGGCTTTTTGAGCTACCGATTTCCTGCTTGATCTCTTTGAAAGCGGCTTCGATTTTCCAGCGTGCGCCGTAGTATTCGATAATCTGCTCGACGGTGAGATCGAGATCGGTGGTAAAGAGTGCGACCCATTGTGATCTTCGATAGATCCAAACAACGCGCACGGCACATTTGAGTGTTTTCAACATCATGATGTTGTCAAAGGCCAGAACATCGCGTTGTTTGCCGTAGAGGTTAACCGAATAAGTGGTAGCGCGTTCATGGAATTCATTGGCCAGCGTTGTGGCATTGCCCATCTTGTCGCCATACTTTCTGGATCGGCCGAGCTGATGTTTTTGGTGTTCGGGTGGTAACGCAAACAAAGTGGTATTGACGCGCAATCTGGAAAGCATATGACAGTGCTGTCCAACGGTTTTGCGCATCGGTTTAAGCAAGCCGTCGTTTCCAAACCAGCTATCGGTAACGATCAGCAATGGGGGTGCCAGGAAAAGCGGCAGAAATTTCCAGCAGCATTTCGATGGCCTGCTCAAATTTGGTTTGAAACGATGGTATCTTGCCCTCAACCCTAACCTTCTTGGTCGCTATCGTTTTTCCATGTGATAGAAACGAAACGCCAGCGGTAAGCAAGCCCAGCGGCCTTTGACAATTTTTAATAAACCGATGGACACAACATTTTGTGACCAGGGGTATTTCGATTGATTGGTCTTGGCAGCATGATCAAAGAAAGACGCGCAGCCGAAAATCTTTTGCCAGTCTTGGGATTGATGGTGTCATCCAAGGCCAGCAATAGCCGTCCTTTGTCGTCGGGCTGGGTATCAGAGACCACAGCGTCGTCCAGAGGCGTGACCAAGGCAATTTTGATGAGGCCATGAAGATGTAAAATCGACGCTGACTAAGCGACAGCCCGAACAATACCTGCAAGCATCGCAATAGGTTGGCGCTGCGTGAAGAAGTGAAATGAGTGATAACAGCCAGGAGCGTATAAACAAACCAGACACCTCGTTCATCGCCTTTGCAACGGTGGTTAAATGGTTCATCCGGCAAGTGCGTACTTTTGGGTTTAACCGACAAGGACATAATTGGTTTCATGCAGCGCCATAATTTTGAGTTTAAAGAACTCGACATCTCTGAAACCATAGGCCATTTTGTGCAAAGTTTTTATCTTGTTGTTGGTACCTTCCAACGGCCCGGTTGATAAACCATTAAAATCGAAATAAGCCAGGATACCTGAGCGGTGTGCTGCAATAGTTTTAGAGAATTGCTTGAGCATGTTGACATCCGAAGCAGCGGCTTTTTTACCCATTCATCCAATGCATTTTGAGCTGAGAGTTTATCCGGTTGATGCCAGATATTGCGTAACTCTTCTTTCATGTAATAGGCCGTTGCCAAGGGCTCATTGAGCTTTAATGCTTCGTCCAGACGTTGACGTTCATTGCGCTTGTCATCCAGGTTGTCAGGGTTCTTCAGCAACAGCCAGCGAATGCCCTTCAAAACGGGTTTGCCCAACCCATTTTCTGCTTCTCGTTGCAGATCATGACGCAGTTTTGTCAACTTTTCGTTGAACAGCTTAATAATATGGAAGTGATCGAACACTAGCGTTGCATCTGGGATATTAGCCCGCACCGCACTGATGTATGCTGGCCCCATGTCGGTCGCAACCGCTTCAATCCGTGCACCGATCGTTTCAAACGCTTCCAAAACGGAATCAGTGCATCGGCACCTTTCCCATTGCCAACAAAAATCACTGCCCCACGTTGAAGATCCAGAACTATCGTTAAATAACCCAGCTTCTTGCCTTGGTATATTTCATCCAGCGCAATGCGTTTTATCTTGGCCAATTTCGGCAACCGATAACGTTTATTCAGATTGTCCTTCTGTATTCCCTTAACCAGATCCCAGCTCACTCCAAGATGGCGTGCTACTGCCTGGATGGTCATGTGCCTAGAGAGTCCAAAACCAATCTTTCGAAAGAACGTGTAGCGCTTGTGCTCATCAGCAAACTGTATCTTTACCTGACGAACTGCTTGGCATCGGGTGCATTCTACCCGCTGAACTGGAAGGTCGATATAGACTGCTTTTTGACCTACCGGTACTGTCCTGAAGCGTCTAACCAACTTTCCCCGGCAATGTATCTCGCGGCTTTTACATACCGGACATCTCAATCGCCAATGATCCGCTTGTATTGCAACAACTATGACACCCGCAATAAAACAAGTGCTTTGATAAAAATAACCAACTATACCAAAGGCGTGATACAGCAAACTGGTCGACATGTTGAAAAAACCTCTTCGTTGAAAATCAGAGATAATTTCAACCTTTAATTCACTTTATTTCAACATGCATTTCTGACTAACAAGTGCACTTGCCGGATGAACCGGTTAAATTCCTGTTGGAGGGGAAGAGGATATTGCGTAGAATGAACATGCGGCGATGCCTTTTTTTATTGGTTTCAGGTTACTTAACAGATGAAATTATAACAAAACCGTGCGTCGCCGCAATCATATCTTACTGTATTTAAAGGATATATTTCGATTTTTTCCCTACTGTCAACAGGGTCGATATCAATACTATTTTGTCACTCAGAAAAAAATCCCGATAATCCAAAATTCCAGACAATTGAATCATCGGCTCATAAAAAAGCGTGAAACTCCAGTTATACTATACCAGAACATAAAATATTAATCAATTAAATCAGTCACTTACACTTGCTGCGCAAGCTCTGAGTAATCAGCGCTTAGAAAAATATAAACGCCCCCCCCCACACGCACTGCTAAAGATTCTTAATACGTACGCGCAAGAGGGAAAACACATTGAAAATAGAACCTACAATTTCTATGATAACCGAGGAAGTGTTCAGGGTATCCATCAAAACCTAATGTCTGTTGATAACTGCAATTTATGTACGCTATTATAAAGTGCTAACAAAATCCAAAACTTCTTGTACGTGCCCCGGCACTTTGACACCACGCCATTCTTTTCTCAATATGCCTTGGGCATCTATAACAAAGGTACTACGTTCAATGCCAAGAACTTGCTTACCATACACATTTTTCATTTTAATAACATCAAATAGCTTACAAATTTCCTCATCCTCATCACTTAACAGATCAAAAGGAAATTGCATTTTTCCCTTAAAATCTCCATGCGATGTGATACTGTCACGAGAAACACCGACAATTACACAGTTTTTCTCAGTAAAAGCCTGCCAATGATCACGGAAGTCCTGGCCTTCTGTTGTGCAGCCTGGTGTATCATCTTTTGGATAAAAATAAATTACCACATTCTTTCCAACATTGGCTGCCAGTGAAAATTCCTTATCGCCAGTCGATGGCAATACAAAATCACTTACCTCATGATCAAGTGTTATCATTAATTATATTATGGTACTTGTTTATTGATTACTACCGCAATCGTATTATTGCCAATCTTGACAGGATCACTAAACCCTTGAAGATCTCCGCTAGCAGGAACAGCCTGTCCTGATTTAGAAATTCTTGCTTCAATAACCACCTCAGGGAAGCTAGACATTTTCATCGTGGGTGTCATGGCCATATCATCTGTCAATGTAAATGTAGCTGGAAGATCACTTGCCTTCAGGCGTAAAATCGCTAAAGGCATTTTAGGTCCTGTTTTAGCCTTGCGTAAATAAACAAAGTGTCACTCGGTGAGGCTTTTGATGCCAATTCTTGACTAATGGTTACTTGACCAGAAACTGAAAGCAATACTGGCTCAGTCGCAGTAGGCGAGTCAGAAGTGGCTTTTTCCGAAAGAGTATTAGCTTCTTGTTGTGAATCAGTTGCTTTAGTTTGCTGCTCCGCTGTTATTCCTTTACCGCCAGAGGACAATAGTTTAGCCTCTGCAATGCTGGTTTTAACTGATTTAGCCAACTGGGAGTCAACAGGGATCACTTCTAATAATTTCTCCCAATGCACTGCTGCTTGTTCGAATTTTTCTTGTTCAAACTCAATCGTACCTGCCAATGCCAGAGCTTTTGGATACTGTGGATCAATGCGCAATGCTTCATAAATCAATTCGGCAGGTTTTCCCGTCAAATTTCCTTGATTCTTCATTGCCAGTACATCCGCATAATCGCTGAGTATTTGCGGATTGTCAGGAACCAGTTCGACTAGCTTTGCATAAGTATTACTGGCTTCAGCATAGCGTTCCATGATCGCGTAGGTTCTACCTAGCATTATCCATCCCTCAATGTCTTCAGGATTTTTTTCTAATCGTGCAATAAGATTTTCTAGAACTGAAGAAAAATTGTCATGGCCTGCGGGTGAGTCGCTACCACTTCCACGATTCATTTGAGTTGCATTGGCAAGCTGTGCTTGTGGCAATAATCCTCGCGTGTCACCAATAACCATGTACAGAAAAACTGCAGCAAGAGGTAAAGTCAATGTTATAAAGGTAGATATCGCAATATTATGAATTTTCTTATTTTTCTTGACAACCATTTTTTCTCTCTCAGAAACATCTTGCAACATACGTTGCTGTAGCTCTTGTTTGCTTTTGTTATATTGTTCCTGGGTCAGGATATCATTTTCTAAATCATTATCAAGCTCAGCAATTTGATCACGATAAACCGTTATATTTACAGCATCATGTTCTACATTTTCAAGCTGAGCCTCGCGATTTCTTAATAACGTGGGAATGATAAATAGCAAGGCTGTTACAATAAAAATGCCAGAAATAACCCAAAATGACGTCATACGTTCTTACCTTTTTTATTTTCATTCAGTAAAGCTTCAGCTCTCTCAAGTTGCACTTGAGAGAGCGATACATCCTGGATTTGAACCCGACGGCGTCTGAGATAAACTATCAATGATCCCAATCCAATTATGAATAAAATAACAGGGCCAAACCATAAAAGTATTGTCGTGGGTTTCATTGGCGGGTTATAAAGAACAAAATCTCCATATCGATCAACTAAAAACTGAACAATCTCCTGGTCGGTCTTATTTGCCTTAATTTGTTCACGAATTTCACGTCTTATATCATTTGAAAAATCAGCACGTGAATCGGCAATAGATTCATTCTGACAAACCAAGCAGCGTAAATCCATTGTTAACGCCAACATTCTCTTTTCGATTACAGGATCCTCCGCTACCGGAACAGCTTCTTTTGAACAACCAACTGATGGAATCAAAAGAAATAAAAAGAAAATAAAAAACAGCCCTTTTATTCCATTAGACTGCCGTGATACGACAAAACGATTCAAATAATTATTTTTAAACATATAAGATCAATTACCTAGACTTGCTTCTGTAACTCAATTATGAGAGGAATGATCGTTTTTTGTAATGCGTCCACTGTCACTGGACCAATTTGTTTATGTCTTATAATACCCTTCTTATCAATTACATAAGTTTCAGGAACCCCATAAACACCATAATCAATTCCCACTCTCCCATCAGTGTCAACGATACTAATTGTATAAGGGTCACCATAGCGTTTCAACCATTGCAACGCGGTATTCCGTTCATCTTTGTAATTTAGACCATATATAGGAACAATCCCAGAATCAGCCAATTGAACCAGCAGGGGATGTTCATCACGACAAGCCACACACCATGATGCCCATACATTCAGCAACCAGACTTTACCAAGATTGTCATTAGATGCCATCAGTCTATCCGGCTCATGCAAATGGTTAAGCTGAAAGATTGGTGCTGGCTTATCAATAAGCGGGGATGGGACTTGTCGTGGGTTTAATGTCAAACCTACGAGTAGAAATGCTGCGAGTACTATAAAAGCAACTAATGGGATTAAGTATCGCATCATCCTTTTCTAGTCTCCGTTACCAATACCGCATTTCTTACTGTAGGAGTAGCAGTTACAGGAATTTCTTCTTGTAAACTTTCTGCTTCTGTGTTCTTTACACTAGCAGGATTTGTTTTTCTTATCTTCAAACGATAACGGCGATCAGTCACAGATAGAATGCCGCCGATTGCCATCAACAGGCATCCAAACCAAATCCAATCTACAAAGGGTTTGTGATAAGCTCGAACCACCCAGGCATTATTGGCCAAAGGCTCACCCAGCGCAACATAAAGATCCCGGAATATACCAGTATCAATGGCCGCTTCAGTCATTGCCATACCTGATGCGTTATAAGTACGCTTTTCAGGATGTAATTCACGAATAACCTTGTCATCCTGGATGACAACAATGTCGCCGCGCACTGCTTTGTAATTAGGTCCAACAACATCACTTGTTCCGTTAAACTGGAACGTATAACCGCCAACTGTTACCTTGCTTCCAATATCCATCCGCACATCTTTTTCGGTTTCATATCCGTTCACCAGAGTTACACCAATAATAAAAACGGCGACCCCTAAATGCGCGCAGTGCATTCCATAATAACTTCTGGATTGATTAACTAGCCGAGAAACAATACTACCTTGCCCGCTATTGTTTATCCTATGCTTGATATTAACAAAAGCACAAACTATGATCCAGAAAGCTAACAATAAACCAAAACTAACCAACGGTTTCCATTCACCCATAAAATACGGCGCGATCAAAGCAGAAACCACACTGACAGCAAAGGCCCAACGCAAGCGGATTGCTAAAGTTGGCAAACTCATTTGTTTCCAACGTGAAATAGGACCAACACCAATCAGAAAAATAGCTGGTGTCATAACCGGTACGAACACAGCTTCAAAAAATGGCGGGCCAACCGATAGTTTTCCAAGTCCAAGTGCGTCAATAATCAGAGGGTACAGAGTTCCAAGTAAAACACTGCTTGCTGCTACCAATAATAATAGGTTATTTGCCAGTAACAATGATTCCCGTGACAACATATCAAATTTGCCACCCAAACCTACTTTAGGTGCTCGCCACGCGAACAATAGCAACGAACAGCTAACAACAATGACTAAGAATACAAGGATAAATACGCCACGCGCAGGATCAGTCGCAAAAGCATGCACGGAAGTCAGCACACCCGAACGAACCAGGAATGTTCCCAACAAGCTTAATGCAAATGTACTTATCGCCAGCAAAACCGTCCAGCTTTTGAAGCTGCCGCGTTTTTCGGTAACCGCTAATGAATGAACCAATGCCGTACCAACCAGCCAAGGCATAAATGATGCATTCTCTACAGGATCCCAGAACCACCAGCCACCCCAGCCCAGCTCATAATAGGCCCACCAGCTGCCCAGCATAATTCCTATCGTCAAAAATACCCAGGCGATCAGTGTCCAAGGTCGAGACCACCGTGCCCAAGTTGCATCCAGTCTTCCACTCAGCAAGGCCGCAATAGCAAAAGCAAAAGCAACTGAAAAACCCACATATCCCATATAGAGCATAGGTGGATGTATCACCATACCAGCGTCTTGCAACAATGGATTTAAATCACTACCTTCTAATGCTGCCGGTAACAGGCGATCAAATGGATTTGAAGTAAACAACATGAATAACAAGAAACCTACACTTACTATTCCCAGTACACCAAGAACTCGCGCCACGATATCATCCGGCAGTTGCTTGCTAAAAACGCTGACTGCAACAGACCAGCCTGCAAGCATCAATACCCATAACAGCAAAGACCCCTCATGGGAACCCCAGGTAGCAGCTATCCGAAACTGCAAAGGCAGTTCAGAATTTGAATTCCTTGCCACATTCATTACTGAAAAATCGCTACTGACAAACGAATATCCCAAGCATAAGAATGCTATTAAAACAAATACAAACTGTCCCTGCACTACCGGTCTAGCTAGTGCTATCCATGATGGGATATTACGTGCAGCACCAATAATAGGAAGCGTTCCTTGGATGGAAGCCAAAAGTAGGGCAAGAATTAGAGAGAAATTACCAATTTCTGGGATCATGATTATATATTATAAGTTAATGATTGTTCAGGATTAAATTATGATACGCTCAGGAATTAACAGGAAACTCCTGGAGAAACCTTCATTGTGCTAAGGAGGCCTTCTGTGCTTTACCAGCTTGCTCCAAAGCTTCCGCAGCTTCAGGCGGCATATAATTTTCATCATGTTTAGCAAGTACTTCATCTGCCATAAAAATACCATCGGCCGATATTTTTCCTTGCGCGACAACACCTTTACCTTCTCTAAACAAATCCGGAAGGATGCCCGTATAGACTACTGGGATCGTCTTGGCTGTATCGGTTACCGCGAAGCGAACCGTTGTACTACTGTCCTCACGTTTAACACTACCTTCCTCTACTAATCCACCAATACGAAAGCTTTTCCCAATAGGCGCTTCTTTTGCAGCAACTTGTGATGGGCTAAAGAAAAAAACCAGATTACTTTGAAAGGCATTCAGTACCAACACAGAGGCGACACCTAATGCAGCAACCCCTGCCGTAATAATTGCAAGTTTCTTATGACGTGGTTTCATTTTTTATCTCTTTTTTATTTAAGCCGTTAATAAGACCATATTGTCTCTCTAAAGTTCGGCGTCGGCTTGAAATTAGAAAAATTTCACCGAGTATACAAATGAATGTCACAGCGTATGAGCCCCACACATAAAGTCCGTATCCACCCATCGCAAAAAACTCTGACCAACTTGACCAATTCATCACATAACCCCCTTCTTTTGTAACTCTGCCACCCATGCTGTATGACTTTCACGTTCAAGAATAATGATACGTGTACGTTTTAATATGACCGCAATGGAATACATCCAGCTTGCCAGTACCATAATAAGCATCCCCGTCAGCATTGTGCTCGCCATTGCAGGTGCCTGATTAATGCTAACCGATGCGCCTTGATGCAAGGTATTCCACCATTGCACCGAAAAATAAATAATCGGAATATTGACCACGCCTACCAAAGCGATAATTGCACCTGCCTTATCTGCGCGGCGCGGATCATCAATGGCTGCTTGCAAGGACATAAAACCAATATAAAGAAAAAACAGAATCAATTCAGAAGTTAATCGCGCATCCCATACCCACCATGTTCCCCACATTGGTTTTCCCCATAGCGCGCCAGTCCACAGTGCAATAAAGGTGAACATCGCGCCTGTGGGTGCAATTGCCGTTGCTAGCATCGAAGAAAGCCGTGTGTTAAAAGCCAAGCCAATACCAGCCCAAAATGCCATTACAACATAGAGAAACATTGACATCCATGCTGCAGGTACATGAATAAAAATAATCCGGTAAGCTTCGCCTTGCTGAAAATCAGTGGGTGCAACAAAGAAACCCACATAAAGCCCTGCTGCCAGTAATATGAGCGCAACAAAAACAAATATCGGAATCATTTTTCCCGCTAATGAATAAAAACTAGCCGGAGAAGAATATTTGAACCAATTAATAGCCATATTTATATTTTAAAAAATCTTTATTAAATTTTATTTCCGATCCAGCCTAGAATTTTGTAACCGCTAATTCTATACTAAAATGACAAATCAAGAATTGCTTTCTGTTAGCAGATTCAATATATTGAGAGTTTTACAAAACGTATTTTATCTCGTAAATGCAGCAACTTACTGGAATATATTCCAGAAACTGAATGCATTGCAACATAGTTAAGTATTAACACTATTCCAGAGAAACACGCAAGGAAGAAGCGGCTGCCCATGGCGCGAAAACAAGCGATACTAAAAGAAATGCACCGATTAATGACAAATGTGCATCAAAACCAACTCCAGCCATATTCGCCTCAACAGCACCGGCACCAAAAATCAGTACAGGAATATAGAGAGGCAAGACTAATAAAGAAACCAATACCCCGCCACCTCGCAATCCTAAAGTTAATGCTGCACCGATAGCTCCAATTAAGCTTAGCACCGGAGTACCCAGCAATAAAGCGGCAGTTAAAACAAACAGCGCCTCAACTGGCAAGTCATATTGAATACCTAATACAGGCGCCATCAGTACCAAGGGCACTCCGGTTACCAGCCAATGTGCTAAAGCTTTGCCAAGTACCAAAAATGATAGTGATTGCGGTGACAGCAACATTTGCTCCAATGTGCCATCAAGATAATCATTCGAAAACATTCTGCCGAGAGATAACATTGAAGCCAGCAAAGCTGCGACCCATACCACACCGGGCGCCATCGTGCGCAGCATATTCATTTCCGGCCCGACACTTAATGGAAACAGACTGACTACAATAATGAAAAAAAATAGAGTCGTTAAAACATCCGATTGGCGTCGCATAGCCAGTAACAAATCACGTTTAATCATCCACATAAACATATCAGGCCAAGTGCAACTGCGTTGTTGATGTTGCGGTTAAATCAATTTCTTGATGCGTTGTCATTACTACCATACCACCTTGCTTCAAATGTTGTTCCAGCAACTCCCGAATCAATTTAACCGCCAGCACATCCAATGCAACCAAAGGTTCATCCAAAATCCATAGAGAAGTTTTACATACAAGCAAACGAGCCAACGCAACACGACGTCGCTGGCCTTGTGATAAGATCTTAACGGGTAATACTTCTCTTCCACCCAACCCCATATAGCCAAGTGCTTCACTTGCCTGAGTATCGTTGATTTCATAACCTGCTAGCGCGCTTGAAATGCGTAGATTCTCAATGACCGTCAAATCATCTTTAGTACCACTCAAATGACCGATATAGGTCATAGCTGCAAAATAATCGCCATTTAAGGAACGAATTGAGGCGCCATTCCAGAGAATTTCACCAGCAGCAGGGTTTGACAACCCACATAGCATGCGTAACAAACTAGTCTTGCCACTGCCATTGGGACCGCGCACTTGCATTAAACCACCGGCCTCAAGAGAAAAATTGATATCCTTAAAAAGCTCGCGATCACCACGAACACAGGCGAGACTAATTCCTTGCAACATTATTTTTGATCAATCGGTGGAATAAGCAGGGGATTATAGCGCATTGATGATCCCTGTAACACTGTTGAAGAACTTAGTACAAGTATTTTGACATTGCTGGGGTTCGCAGAATATTTCTATCGACTGAAAAAATATCACTAATCAATATGAACATAAAAACAAACCAGCATCCATCATTTCAGCATGAATTACCCATGAAACCGCACGCTCGTGCTTTTCAACAAAGCTTAGTTACTATCTTCTCCTGAATTCTGCCAAAGCTTCAATATGTGGAGTGTGAGGAAACAAATCAACCAGTTGAATATCTTTGATCGACCAACCATTCTGATTAAAAAACCAGGCATCACGCGCGAAAGTTTCCGGGTTGCAAGAGATATAATAAATTGTTCTTAATGTGGTAAAGCTTGCAAAAAATCCATGGTGTTTTTTTAATCCGGCACGGGGCGGATCGAGTACCAAGGTTTCTGCATCAAAGACATTTTTTCTAATATCGCTCCAGACAGAAGGTTTGAAAAGATCGGCAATCTGGGTAGTTACTTTGGTGAGATTCCTCACTTCGAGTGCTTGAATCGCATGGCGTTCGGATTCGTAAGCAATGATAGATGTACAATCCGATTCAGCAATGATTTCCGTGAAATTTCCTGAACCACAGAATAATTCCACTACTTTACCCAAATGCGGATTATATGTAAGTTTCTCCCGCAACCAGGCTTGCATCCATTCGTTTTGTGCCGTGTTGCCTTGTTTGAAGGGGCGCTTCTGGTTGATGCGGATTTCATCGGTCTGCATATCATCGTCCAATTCAATAAACTGCCAGTTGTGATCGGAATCCGCTTGCCATGCGCTATTGGGCAATTGCTGAAAGGTTGTTTTAAAAAGATTCCGGCAGCGCTCATTGAGGACAATACAATCATTGACTGATGCGATCTGATAAGAGTTATCCGATACAAAACCAAGTTTTCGCCGTCTGTTTTTACTTGACAGCGATTGCGATAGCCATACAAATGCGGCGCTGGGTGGATAGGTCCGATGCTTAATTGAGTGGTGTCAAATCCAGCTCTTTTCATGGCATATACGAAGCGATTCCGTTTCTGTTCAAGTTGGCTTGTATAATCGGCAATCATCCAGGGACAACCGGTGCAGGAATTTTCTTCCAAGCCAACATAGGGGCATACGGGCGTTTGTCTTTGTGCGGATGAGTGCGTGAGCGTAATCAATTTGGCATAGGCAAATTTCTTGTTGTTGAGTGGCTTATCGATGACTTCAAACTCACCGATATCGCCCGGCCACGTGCCATAAACAAAATAAGACATGTTATTTTGATCGTTTTTGACAACACCTAAGCCTTTTTGTGATAAATGTGTAATCGTGCCATTAAATTTCATATTGAATATTTTGTTCTTGTTTTATTGATAAGGAGAATCCGCTGTGGCGAATCCCTATGAAAATTTTAAAAAAGATCCTGAGCTACTGGAAACCAACTTGACTACTTTACAGCATCAGGTGACGCAAAATGCCGCTACCGAGCCACCGTTCCAGAACGAATACTGGAATCACAAGGCCGCCGGCATTTATGTGGATATTGTATCGGGCGAACCGTTATTTGCGTCGATTCATAAATTTGATTCGGGTACCGGCTGGCCCAGTTTTTACCAGCCGATTAATGATCAGGTCATCCAGCTCAGAAGTGATTATGAACTATGGATCCCTCGCACGGAAGTCCGCAGCCGCTATGCGGACAGTCACTTAGGCCATGTTTTCAACGATGGCCCGCCGCCCACCGGCATGCGCTATTGTATAAACTCTGCCGCTTTAAAGTTTATTAAAAAAGAAGACCTGCACGCGATTGGTTATGGGGAATTAGCGGCATTGTTTGAGGATGGAGCAAAAAAGTAGAGTTCCAATGGCAGAAAACGATTCCCCTGTTGAAGAATTACTGACCGCCAAGCGGCTGCCTTCATTATTACATGCGGCCATTTGCTTTGCCGGCGTATTTTTTCTGATCTCTCTCGGTCTGTTTGTGTATGAAGCCAGCATTCATGCGATCATTTTTCTGGCGCTGGTTTGGGTCAGTCTGCAAGCACGCTGGCTGAGTTATTCGTTTATCGATATCCGGCACATGATGGATGACGGTATCACCAAGGCGCTGCCAGCCATTTATATTTTTCTGCTAATTGGCATGATCATTGCCAGTTTCATGCAAAGCGGCACTATTGCAAGTCTGCTCTATTACGGCATAGACCTGCTCCATCCAAGCATATTTTTGGCTACTGGATTGATTTTGTGCAGCTTCATGTCGGTTGCCACTGGCACATCCTGGGGAACCGTTGGAACGGTCGGGGTGGTATTGATGGGTATTGGTGATGCGATTGGCATTCCATTACCGCTCGTAGCGGGCATGATTGTCTCCGGCGCTACTTTTGGTGACAAATTATCGCCGATTTCCGATACGACCAATCTGGCGGCCATGAGCGCTGGAACAAATCTTTACCGGCATATCGGGGCCATGCTCTACACCACCACTCCTACGTTTCTCATTGTATTGGGCATTTTCATCTTTTGGGGTATGCAGTATGGTAACAATGTGTTGCCGAGAGATCATATAGACCAAATCCGTACTGCATTAGCAGATGCTTATCAGATAAATTTGTGGATAACATTGCTGCCCTTGTTACTGATGTTTGGCTTGAGTATCAAACGCTATGCTGCGGAAGTCAGCATGACGTGTAGTATTGCACTGGCCATGTTGATTGCCGTTGTTTATCAAGACAAGAACGGCGTTGATGTAATTAACGCGCTCTGGCTAAATTCGGCAGGCACTACCGGGATTGAAAATATCGATGCTTTGCTCGGGCGTGGCGGTGTTTACAGCATGGCCTGGACATTATTATTGTCCATCATGGCATTGGCACTCGGCGGGATTCTTCATCACGCCGGTTTTCTACGTGTGCTGTTAGTGCACATCATCACCCGCATCCATCGAATCAGCACACTTATCGCCACAACCATCGCTACCGGATTGATTGGCAATATGGCAACGGGAGAAGCGTATATTTCGATTATCCTGAATTGTCAGCTATTTAAAAGCGCGTATCAGGAACGCGGATTGGATAAAGCCGTGTTATCGCGCTCGGTAGAAGAGGGGGCCACGCTGACCACAGGGCTTATTCCCTGGACTACTGCCGGCACCTTCTATGCTGCGACCCTTGGAATTCCGACATTAGACTATGCGCCGTATGCCCTACTTAATTTACTAAATCCTTTAGTTTCTATTAGTATGGCAATATTGGGGATTGGGTTGTTACAAAGCAAAGCCAGCACAAAATAAACTGGAAATTAATAATGAAAGAAGAATCAGATCATCGTAGTAACTGGAAGGCTATGCTTATTAATCTAGCCGCCTTGATAGGCGGTTTTCTATTGTCGTTTCTCGGCTTCGGACTACTTTGGAGCGGCATACCTTGGCACGTTCAATTAATCATGATTTTGCCATTTTTACTTCTGTCTTATGCTGTGTTTCGATGGAGCAAAGGATCCATAGGGTCTTGTGCTTTTATTTTCGTTGGCGCAGCACCACTTGGCATATTGATTTCCCAATTTCGCGATACGAATGGTTCACACTTGATGCCAATTCTTGTTGTCTTCAGTTGGATCATCGGCATACTCGCCGGTTATTACTGGGGAAAAATATCGCGAGACACTCAATCTGAATCATCTGAAGACAGTGCCTCATCCCAGAAAAAATAATCACATGTTCCGTCTCGAACTTAAAATTCCGCCAGTAGCTCTTGTAGCCTTATTCGCGCTCGCAATCTGGTTTGTTGCACGGATGAGCCCGTGGGCAGGTGTACAAATTCCAGGTAGCGAATGGGTGGCGTTGATGTTATTGATTACGGGGTTTGCGTTAATAATCGCCGGTGCTGTTGTATTCATTTCAGCTAAAACAACAGTAAATCCAATGACACCAAGGTTAGCCACATCCATTGTCAGCTGCGGTATTTATAAGCTGAGCCGAAATCCCATGTGTTGGTTATTTATAATGCTTGCAGCATGGGTGATATTTCTGGGAAATATCCTGTCGGCCTTGCTGTTGCCACTGTTTATTTTGTGTATAAACCGATTCCAGATCATCCCTGAAGAAAATGCCTTGCTGGAGAAATTTGGTGATGGATATGTCGACTATCTGAAATCGGTTCGCCGCTGGCTATGATATCTTCATTTGCTTTATGTTTAATCAAATAATTTTTCTTATATTTGATTCAGATTCCCTCAGAACTTCTCTACCACATACTTCCAATAATCCCACACAAAATTCCCCTACTACTTGGTCTCTTTCCTGAATTTCTGTTTTGTTAATGCATTAACTAATTTGCCGGGACAAAGGTACCAATACAAAGCTACCAACACAAAGCTACTAATAAATAAGGATTAATTGACTATAGTATTAAGCGGCTCTAAGAATTATGATGAAGTCACTCATGAAGAACGCATCTAAAACTTAATGAATCAGGTGTCACAAAAAGCAGTTCTATCGAATGGATCACATGGTAGCTTTATTAATAATTCCTTTTGAGGTGTAAAAATGAAAACAAGATTTCTCATGCAACAAACAATTATTGCTGCAGCTTTACTGATTACGTGCGGCACTGCTAATGCAGGGCTTACATTCGTGCCAACCGATACAGCAACTCGAACCGAAGCATTTAATATCGGAGGTTTTGCTACCCTGCCCGTTGGCTCATCGTTGAGTATCGGTCACCTCGATTACACAGGTCCTGGCTCACAAACGGTAACCTACACCTTTCTCGGTCAAGAATCGGGTTTTTAACAATAAGTTTTATGACATACTAGGCGGCACCACGCTGCTTGAATCCAATCCGATTGGAACATCGGTCAGTTCATTGGTCAGTGTGCTCGGACCGTTAAATTTCAAGTTTGAAGGTAATACTGGAAAATTCGCTTTCAATGGTGGAACATGGGATACCGGCACTTCAATTGGACTGGTTGGAACAAACATGCTCGTCGGCTCCACCATTTATCAGTATGTTCTCGGCTACAACGATAGCGCGGGCAGCAGACATCTTGGTGATTGGGATGACTTCGTTATCGGCGTAAGTGCCGTTCCAGAACCAGAAACCTATGCCATGATGTTAATTGGGCTTGGTTTGATAGGTTTCTCGATCCGCAAACAAAAAGTACGGTAAAGCACTAGCTTCAAATTTGTTTAAAAAAACCCTTGAATAAGTATTTGTTCAAGGGTTTTTGGTTTTTCCAACAGTAGCATGGATATCCTGCGTTTTATACGTAGCACATAGATAGGTAAGCTAAAACCTACAACCTATTGAAAATTGCCCATACCACCATGAACTGCATCATTAATCAGGCAGTATGCACTGGCCAGCAAAGCGAACCCGCTACCAATCAGATACACTTTGGTACCTTGCAATTGCCTACCTTTTACTTGCCGCACAAACCCTTTATGAAGAAATATTCATAGACACATTCAAATTGCTGTGCTCAGTGATATGCTAAAGTACTGAGGTTTAAGTAATAGCATACAAATCATGCGTATCTGAATCAGTAATTTCAACTTCAATAAAATCCCCAGGTTGAACATGATTGGCGTTTTCCACGTATACCAATCCATCAATTTCTGGTGCATCAGCACTACTTCTTGCAATCACCTGATTTTCAGTAAGTTCATCAACCATAACCACCATCTTTCGGCCAATTTTCGCTGCCAAACGTTGACGGCTGATTTCTTCCTGCAATTGCATAAACCGCGCACGACGATCTTCCTTAATTGCTTCCGGCACAGGATCGGCTAGCTGATTGGCTGTTGCTCCTTCAACCGGTGAATAGGCAAAGCACCCGACACGATCTAATTGCGCCTCTTGCAAAAAGGCTAGTAATTCTTCAAACTCCGCTTCAGTTTCACCCGGGAAACCAACGATAAAGGTGCTGCGTAATGTGATGTCAGGACAAATTTGGCGCCATTGTTGAATACGTGCCAAATTATTCTCAGCATTGGCGGGGCGTTTCATGGCTTTCAGAATACGTGGATTTGCATGCTGAAACGGCACATCTAGATAAGGCAGTATCTTGCCTTCCGCCATGAGTGGAATCACTTCGTCGACATGCGGATAGGGATAAACATAATGCATGCGCACCCAAACCCCTAATGTACCCAATGCCTGCGCAAGCTCGGTCAAGCGGGTTTTAATCGGCCTGCCCTGCCAAAAACCTGTGCGATATTTTACGTCTACGCCATACGCGCTGGTATCTTGTGAAATGATCAAAAGCTCCTTAACACCGGCATTCACCAGATGCTCTGCTTCCTGCATAACCTGATGAATCGGTCGGCTCACCAGATCACCACGCATGGAAGGAATAATACAAAACGTGCAACGATGATTGCAACCTTCCGAAATTTTGACATACGCATAGTGTTTGGGCGTTAACCGGATTCCTTGTGGCGGCACCAAGCTGGTAAAAGGGTCATGCGGTTGCGGTAAATGAGCATGGATAGCAGACATCACTTCCGGCAACGCATGGGGGCCGGTAACGGCTAGCACTTGAGGATGGGCTTTTTTAACTACGTCCCCATCCTCTTTCGCACCCAGGCACCCGGTGACAATTACTTTCCCGTTTTCGGCTAGCGCTTCACCAATCGCATCTAGCGATTCCTCAACCGCGCTGTCAATAAACCCGCAGGTGTTAACAACGACTAGATCAGCATCTTCATACGAAGATGATATCTCATAACCTTCGGCACGTAACTGGGTCAGAATTTGCTCGGAATCCACCAGTGCCTTTGGGCAACCGAGAGAAATAAAGCCAACTTTTTGTGAAGCTTGTTTTAATGATGACATGAAATAAAAATTAAATAAAAATAAAAAATTGCTATTGAATACTCGCTGAATTCTATCTGATTGCAGACTGAAGCAATTTATTTCTTCGTATTGATGGGAAAGGGAAACACTATAAATGATTTAAGTATCATGCAACTTATTTTGAATGGAAGCCAGTCGAGTCAAGACTATTGAAGATTTTTTGGTAGTACACAGACAGCAGAATCGAAAAAAACAACTGGTTACCATTGAAACCATATTCCAGCCGCAGCAGAAATACATAATATATTCAATAATTAGAAGAAAATTCCTGCACAAATTGCAAACCTAACTTAAGCCGGTCCAGTGAATCGTGCCGCATCAATGATTGACCATAGATGAAAAATTCCACCAATTACTGCAGGAACAATCAACACGGCAAAAAAGTATCCTACGCCAGTGATTACAAAAAACAAAAATGCCGGCAATAAACGCCCCTGAACCAGTTGACCCAACCCCGGTATAAAGAAACTACAAACTGCTGCCAATACATTTCCGCCAGAACCCTGCCCTAACATTTTTCATCCTCTCACTAATTTCACAGCACTCAATATTTTTCTGAATTTTCCTCATCCTTTACAGAATGATTATAATCAATACCTATCCTATCCCCTGCCATTCTTTTCACGAATTTCATCCAAACTTACCCAGTTTATCGATTCGCTGTGATGTATCTTGGACAAGCGCATCAAGCTTCTTAACGGATTCGGGCGAAGTGGTTTATTTTTATCAATCTATAGCTGAATAAATTGTAAATTATTTAAAATTAACTGTGATATCTTGCGCTATCCGCATGGTTGCTTTCAAGACTCCTTAGCATTTCTTCCGCTACCTAAACTTCTGATGGATTGCAAGCCCTGCAATCGCTCTTAATGTTATTCAATGTTTTATCTCGTTGTATCAAAGTCAATATCGCTATCACCCATATTACAAATATTGCCAATGAGCGGTTCGCAAAACCTGATACATGGGAATATCACTCGGGGATGATCTGGATATATACAACCCCTACCAGCACGGTGCAAATTGTAGCAAGTTGAAGCCCCCGGTAATAAGTAATCCGGTTGTTTTGCATCGAGCAAATTCTCATTCAATAATTATGGCTGAGTAGTTTCAAATTATCTATGAGGGCACGAAGAATTATTCTTACATACTGCGCCAAACAAAAGTTTCACTATTATAAAAAAGAAATTCTATTTTTTTGATTCAGCCATCAATTTTGCAGCTTCTTTTAACAAAAATTCTCTGAAAGCATTGGCAACACCGGATAGACGCTTATTCTTTCTGTTCACCACATGCCAATACCGGATAATAGGAAAACCCTGCACATCCAGAATCTTCAAACGATTCGTTTCAAGTTCCAATTCTGCCGTATGCTGCGACATAATACCTAACCCCATACCTGCCTGAACCGCTTGTTTGATAGCTTCCGTCGTGTCTGCTTCCATCCCTTTATTGATTTTGACATCATGCGCTGCAAAAAAACGCTCCATAGCACCGCGCGTTCCAGAACCTGATTCACGTACCAGAAAAATTTCCTTGGCTAATCGTTTAACCGGAATATGCTGTTCTTTGCACAAAGGATGATCCGGCGGCGCTATCACGACTAATGGATTTTCTATAAAAGACTCACTATCAATATCGAGATCCTCAGGCGGCTGCCCCATGATAGCAAGGTCTATCAGATTATCAGAAAGCTGTTTCAATACGGTTTCACGGTTAGAGACATTTAAACTGACTGTCACACCTTTATAACGCTGACAAAACTTTGCCAACAAATGCGGTGCAAAGTAATTGGCAGTTGTTACTACAGAAATATTTAACTTGCCCCGCTCCATGCCTTTCAATTCATCCAGCGCGACTTCCATATCAGATAATTGCTGGGAAATTGAACGGCTGTATTGATATAACTCACGTCCCGCTTCAGTCAGATAAATTCGTCTCCCCAGTTGCTCAAATAGCGGTAAACTAATATTGCCTTCGAGTTGCTTAATCTGCATAGAAACAGCAGGTTGGGTTAAATGAAGTTCATCGGCTGCGCGTGAATAACTTAAGTGTCGAGCAACCGATTCAAACACTTTCAATTGTCGTAAAGTAAGATGAAGCATACATCAACTCAGTGAGATTCTCATAAACATTACCTTATCATAAATATCAGAATTACTGATTTGTTCTTATAGATAAATAGCGCTATAGTGTGTTTCATAGATTTGAGTAGTCTTGTTTGTAACGCAATATCCTCTCTTTTCTGCCTTCGCTGTTGGCTGGAGTTGAGTGGAACTTAACTGGAGAAGAAACTATGGCAGTAAAAATATATAACGCTGGTGTCAAAGAATATCGACAAACTTACTGGACCCCTGATTATACGCCGCTGGATACCGACATTCTGGCATGTTTCAAGATTACACCGCAACCCGGTGTCCCGCGAGAAGAAGTAGCCGCTGCCGTGGCTGCAGAATCTTCCACGGGTACCTGGACCACAGTGTGGACTGATCTTTTAACCGATTTGGACTACTACAAAGGACGTGCTTATAAGATTGAAGACGTTCCTGGCGACGACACTTGTTTCTACGCTTTTGTAGCTTACCCTATCGATCTTTTTGAAGAAGGCTCCGTGGTTAACGTGCTGACCTCGCTGGTAGGTAACGTGTTCGGTTTTAAAGCGCTGCGCGCACTGCGTCTGGAAGATGTTCGTTTTCCGATTGCTTACGTCAAAACCTGCGGCGGACCTCCAGCAGGTATTCAAGTGGAACGCGATCGTCTGAACAAATATGGCCGCGCACTGTTAGGCTGTACCATTAAACCTAAATTGGGTCTGTCCGCCAAAAACTATGGCCGCGCTGTATACGAATGTCTGCGCGGCGGTCTGGATCTGACCAAGGATGATGAGAACGTTAATAGCCAACCTTTTATGCGCTGGCGCGATCGTTTCGAATTCGTGATGGAAGCCGTGCATAAAGCAGAACGTGAAACTGGTGAACGTAAAGGTCACTACTTGAACGTAACCGCGCCAACTCCGGAAGAAATGTACAAGCGTGCTGAGTTTGCCAAGGAATTGAATGCGCCAATTATTATGCACGATTACTTGACAGGTGGTCTAACTGCCAACACGGGCTTGGCAAACTGGTGCCGTAACAACGGAATGCTGTTGCACATCCACCGTGCGATGCACGCCGTTCTCGATCGCAACCCGCACCATGGTATACATTTCCGCGTTTTAACCAAGGTACTCCGTTTATCCGGGGGTGATCATCTGCACTCCGGTACCGTGGTTGGCAAACTAGAAGGTGATCGTGCAGCAACCCTCGGCTGGATCGATACCATGCGCGATAAATTCATCAAAGAAGACCGCAGCCGCGGCCTGTTCTTCGATCAAGATTGGGGTTCTATGCCAGGTGTATTCCCAGTTGCTTCGGGTGGTATTCACGTTTGGCATATGCCAGCACTGGTCGCAATTTTCGGTGATGATGCCTGCTTGCAATTTGGTGGCGGTACCTTAGGTCACCCATGGGGTAACGCTGCGGGTGCCGCTGCTAACCGCGTGGCATTGGAAGCGTGCGTAGAAGCACGTAACCAAGGTGTTGAAATCGAGAAGGAAGGCAAAGGATTCTGACCAAAGCTGCTGAAAAGCAGTCCCGAACTAAAAATCGCCATGGAAACATGGAAAGAAATTAAGTTCGAGTTTGATACGGTTGATAAGCTCGACGTAGCCCACAAGTAAGCAATATATGACTAAAGAAGAAGAGCCGATCGTTAATATTGCTTTTCTTCTTCATCTCTCTAAAAATGAGGAATAAATAATGAGCGAAGTAATTGACTACAAATCACGTGTAAGTTATCCAGCAAGCCGTAAGTTTGAGACATTCTCCTACCTGCCTGCAATGTCCGACAAAGATATCAAGAAGCAAGTAGAGTATTTAATCAGTAAAGGCAGGAATCCAGCCATCGAGCATACAGAACCAGAGTATGTAATGGATTCCTACTGGTATATGTGGAAACTGCCGATGTTTGGTGAAACTGATGTAGACCGCGTGCTGGCAGAAGCTGCTGCATGTCATAAAGCCAATCCGAATAATCATGTTCGTTTAATTGGCTACAACAATTTCAACCAATCACAAGGCACTGCCATGGTGATATACCGCGGCAAGACTGTTTAAGATACAACGGGTTTCGTACCCTGGAACCCCCTTTACCTGTAAAAGGATCGGGGGTTTTTTTTGACCAAAATAAAGTACTTTTCAGATAGCTATCACAGGAGTTCATCATGAGCGAAATCATTGATCAATACCGCGTAACCACTGAGTTTTATTATTATCCCGTAGTTGATGAGGTGGAATTATATGAAGCTGCCTATTCGGTGTGCATACCAATGATGCTGAAAAGTCCTACCGGCTGCGGTAAAACCCGTTTTGTTGAATACATGGCATGGAAATTAAAAAAACCGCTGATTACCGTGGCTTGTAACGAAGATATGACCGCATCCGATCTGGTGGGGCGTTTTTTGTTGGATGCCAACGGCACACGCTGGCAAGATGGTCCGTTAGCTGTTGCGGCACGCTATGGCGCCATCTGCTATCTGGACGAAGTGGTTGAAGCACGGCAGGATACCACTGTGGTGATCCATCCATTAACCGACAATCGCCGTGTCTTGCCATTGGAAAAAAAGGGCGAGCTCGTTCATGCGCATGCTGACTTCCAGATTGTCATTTCCTACAATCCCGGTTATCAAAGCTTGATGAAAGACCTCAAGCAATCCACCAAACAGCGTTTTGGCGCGCTGGATTTTAACTATCCCAACCATGACGTTGAAAGTGAAATTGTTGCGCATGAAACAGGTGTATCCACTGACATTGCCGAGAAACTGGTAGCGATTGCGGAACGTGCACGTAACCTGAAAGGTCATGGATTGGATGAAGGCATCTCTACCCGCATGTTGATTTACGCCGGCAGCCTCATCGCCAAAAAAGTAGACGCGCACGCCGCTTGCCGTGTTGCTTTGGTTCGCCCTATTACCGATGATCCCGACATGCGTGATGCATTGGATGCTGCAGTCAGCACTTTCTTTAATTAAGTGTTGTGATAATTCAGAAACCTATCGATTGTTTTGTAAAAATAAACAGGTGCTCCCATGAGTATTAATCTGGATGACTACAAAGAATTACTGGAAGATTTAGAGCCAGAATCGGTTGAATTACTCAAGCATGCATGGCCGGAAGCCGTCAAAATTTTTTCATCGCGCGGATTGGATAACTACCTGAAAGGGGCCTCAGCAATCCGTGGATTAGGGCGCGGACGCAGTTTGGTGGATTGTTGGATCGATGAAGTCCCATTGGTCGCCAAAGAAATTGGTGAAGATATTATCAGCGATCTGGCGACTACTGCACTCTCACTCGCTTCCAGAACTTCCGGTGCGGTGATTGAACTGGTATTAGCCACCTCCCCCACTGCGGCCAAACGCCTCGGTGATGCGCAGCTATTCCAGAATTATCTGCAATTCCTGAATATATTGATTGCACAAGCGCCGCGCGGCATGCGCCCGATGCTTAACAAACTGGATATTCTGTTTGGGCAACTGACTCTGGGCGGCTTGCGCCGTTGGGCGATGTGGGGCGCGCATGCGCATCGCACGAATTATGAAGAGCAAATCAAATATTTTGGATTGGAATCCAAGGAATCACTCGCGGTACTGCAAAAGGAACGCAAGGGCACTCTGTTTGTGGATGTACAGCGCCGCATCAATATGTATCTGCGCGCACTCTGGGCACGTGATTTCTTCATGAAGCCAACCTCCGGTGACTTCGAAACCCGTGAAGGTTACAAACCCTATATAGAAAATTACTTCATTTACCTGCCTGATGCTTATGACAGCCATGCGGGTATATCCGCCACCGAGGTTTATCGTGCCGCCGCCGCGCACGCTGCCGCGCATCTGGTGGAAACCAAACAACCGATCTCTGCGGAAGGATTGAGTCCGATGCAAATGGCGGTCATTTCCGTGATCGAAGATGCGCGCGTCGAAGCACTTGCCATCCGCCGCTTCCCAGGATTACGCAAAACGTGGGGGGCCTTGCACACCGCCACGCCGGATATGGCTGTCACCATGGGCGATTATCTCAATCGCCTGGCACGCGCTTTACTCGACCCTGATTATCAGGACAACGATCGCTGGATTGTCGAAGGCCGTCAGCTTTTTGCAGCCGCACAGGACAAACTGGATACCTATCAAATCTCATGGGACATCGGCGTTCAACTGACGCATAGTTTTAGAGAAAAAAACATTCCGTTCGCCATGCTCACGGATCAACTCACCGCCCCGTATCGCGATGACAATCGTTATTTCTGGGAATTTGAGGAATTTGATTTAAACAAATCCCTGTCGGCTGGCTATGAAGCGCCAAAACAAGTGCGCAAATACGTCAATGTGATGGAATTCGCCAACGAACTCGACGTGGAAACCGCCGGTGATGACGCGCAGGAAATCTGGGTCATGGGTACCGAATTCTTCCCGTACGAAGACATGGGCGTGTCGTACAACGATATGGAAGGCAAGGAGCCGGTGTCGGCTCCCTACCACTATTCCGAATGGGATTACCAAATTCAACTGGAGCGCCCGGACTGGGCAACCGTACAAGAAAAACGCGCCAAGCTGGGCGATATACAATGCATCTACGACATCGCGCAACAATACAAACGCGAAATCGCACGCATGAAATTTCTGCTCGACGCCATGCAACCGCAAGGCACGCGCCGCATCCGCAAACTGGAAGACGGCGACGAAATCGATATCAACGCCGCGATCCGTTCGATGATCGACATCCGCATGGGCATGCAACCCGATCCGCGCATCAT
>JADJES010000005.1 GCA_016708955.1 Nitrosomonas sp. | reverse complement strand
TGACCGCATCTTTTCAAATTCTTATCCTGGGTTATGGAGAAATGGGACATGCGATGGAATTTCTGCTCAAGGATCACCATCAATTGGAGATTTGGGAAAAGTTTCCACATGCTGATTTCTCCTCAGCTGCTTTAAAAGAAAGCGCGCCGCATGCGGATATCTTATTGTTTTGTTTGCCGGTTAATCCGCATCGTGAAGTGATTCAGCAAATCGCACCCTTACTCAAAAAAACTTGCCTTTGTGTCAGTATCGCAAAAAGGACTTGGATAAACGGTGAAACCGCTGCGCAAATCTTTACAGAAAACTTAGCAGTACATCAGCCTTATGCCCTGCTTTATGGCCCAATGATTTCAGAGGAAATTCGAGAGGGCCACTACGCTTTTGGACAACTCGGCTGTAGTGATGTCGCTTCATTTCATAAAATCCAAACCTGTTTTAGTCCCACCAAACTGCACATTGAGCATACTTTCGATATCACCGGTATCAGTTGGTCAGTGATTTTAAAGAATGTTTATGCCATGGCGTTTGGCATGGCCGATGAACTTAAACTGGGTGACAATATGCGCGGCTATCTTGCAGTCGCAGCTTTACAAGAACTGAATCAGATTGTTCATACACTGGGTGGACAATCCGATAGTCCGTATCGTCTGGCGGGATTGGGGGATCTCATCACTACCGCCACCAGTGAAAGTTCTCACCATCATGAATTAGGACGTAGATTAGCCAGAGAAGAAGCGCATGATATTTCGGGTGAAGGCCCACATGCCTTAAAAATGATCAATCAATATCAGTTATTTAACTCGCAAAACTATCCACTTTTTCAATTGATCTACAAGATTGTGCTGCAACCACACAATGTCCGATTGAAATTTGATGATTATCTCGAACAGATTTATGTGAAATAGCGTAAAAATTAGTCGAGCTCTTTATAAGAGAATCTATTTATGCTGCCGTGTTTCAACGCTGCACCAAAAATAAGTTAGAATATATCTTTTAGAATACTTATCGGGAGTTCCTGAATGTCAATGGCTGACCGTGATGGTGTAATCTGGTACGACGGAAGGATGGTTCCCTGGCGGGATGCCAATACGCATGTTTTAACCCATACGCTGCATTATGGATTAGGTGTTTTTGAAGGGTTGCGTGCTTATGAAACTGCGCAAGGCCCGGCGATTTTCCGTTTACAAGAACATACTGACCGCTTATTCAACTCAGCACACATCTTTATGATGAAAATGCCGTATGACAAGGCTACTTTGATGCAAGCGCAATGTGATGTGGTCAAACAAAATAAGCTAACCGCCGGTTATATCCGCCCTATCGCTTTCTATGGCGCTGAAGCCATGGGACTTTCTGCCAGAACACTTTCCACACATGTTGCCATTGCTGCTTGGCCATGGGGTACTTATTTAGGCCCTGAAAGTTTAGAGAACGGTATTCGTGTCAAGACCTCATCTTTTACCCGGCATCATGTCAATATCAACATGTGCCGCGCCAAATCGGTCACGACTTATGCTAATTCGATTTTAGCCAATCAAGAAGTTGGATTGAATGGATACGATGAAGCTTTGTTACTGGATGTCGAAGGTTATGTGGCTGAAGGATCGGGAGAAAATATTTTCATCGTCAGACAAGGCAAGCTCTACACGCCTGATTTAACTTCATGCCTGGAAGGAATCACGCGTGCGTCTGTGATTAATTTGGCTGCTGAAATTGGTATTCCAGTGATCGAGAAACGAATTACGCGCGATGAAATTTATTGTGCTGATGAAGCATTCTTTACCGGCACTGCTGCTGAAGTGACACCGATTCGCGAACTGGATAATCGCATGATTGGACTTGGCAAGCGCGGGCCGATCACCACGCAGATTCAAACCCTATTTTTTGATTGCGTCAAAGGCAGAGCTAAAAATCACGCCGACTGGCTTACCTTCGTTTAAGAAGCTACATTGGAGTTACTTTTATGAATCAACAAACCAATAACAAAACACGTGAAATAGAAATTACAACCGATGATCTACCGCTGCATTGCCCCACGCCATCCATGCTATTATGGAATTCACATCCACGGGTTTTTCTTCCGATAGAAGCAACGGGCAAGGCGTTATGCCCTTATTGTGGCACACACTACACGCTTAAAGGCGGCGCTGTCGCTGGACACCATTAAAATGGTTTGATTTCTGAGGAGAACTTGCATTTCGACGATTAATTGTATATGGCTATCAGTAACTAGTACCACATCTTATCAACAATCACTCTATCGAGATTAAGTTATGCAAGCAATTCCTCATGAAATTTTTAAGGCGTATGACATTCGCGGCATTGTTGGAAAAACGATTACTGTTGATACTGTTGAAAAAATAGGCCATGCGGTTGGCTCCGCAGCCCGAGCAAGAAATTTGACAGCTGTCGCCATCGGCCGGGATGGCAGGTTATCAGGAACCGCACTATCTCAAGCACTCGCTCACGGCATCCAGAAAAGCGGAATTAATGTGGTGGATGTTGGTATGGTAGCGACGCCAATGCTGTATTACGCTGCACATGAATTGTGTCAATATTCTGGGGTAATGGTTACCGGCAGCCATAATCCACCTGAGTACAATGGTTTTAAGATTGTGCTTGGAGGCGAAACTTTAGCGGCCGACACGATACAGGCATTGCGTTTACGCATAGAGAATAACGATCTCACCCAAGGTGCAGGCAATTATTCCGAACATAATATCGTCAATACTTATATTGAACGGATCACTGGTGATATCAAACTCACTCGTCCCATCAAAATCGTTGTTGATTGTGGCAATGGTGTAGCGGGCGCCTTTGCACCGGCACTCTATCGTGGTTTGGGCTGTGAGGTGATTGAATTATTCTGCCAGGTCGATGGCTCTTTTCCTAATCACCATCCCGACCCGTCGGTGCCCGATAATCTGAACGATGTCATCCAAGCACTGAAAACTACCGATGCAGAAATCGGATTGGCTTTTGATGGCGATGGTGATCGGCTCGGTATCGTAACGAAGGGGGGCAATATCATTAATCCTGATCGCCAGCTAATGTTGTTTTCAGCGGATGTACTATCCCGGAATCCCGGTGGCAAGATCATCTTTGATGTAAAATGCACACGTAATTTGGCTCCATGGATTATTCAGCATGGCGGCATGCCGATCATGTGGAAAACCGGCCATTCTTTCATCAAAGCAAAACTTATTGAATCAAAGGCATTATTAGCTGGAGAAATGAGTGGTCATTTATTTTTTAAGGAACGCTGGTACGGTTTTGATGATGGACTGTATGCTGGTGCACGACTATTAGAATTGCTAAGTCGCGAAGCAGATATCAATGTCACCCTGAATAATCTCCCCGATAGCGTTAACACACCGGAACTTCAGGTTCGTGTTGCTGAAGGGGAAAATCACACACTCATTGCACAGCTGCAAAAAAATGCGGTTTTCAATAATCCCCAACAAATTATCACCATTGATGGTTTGCGGGTTGAATATAGTGATGGATTTGGCTTGGCACGTGCCTCTAATACCACGCCGGTTATCGTATTACGCTTTGAAGCAGATAATGAGTCAGCCTTGAAACGTATCCAGGAAGATTTTCGTCACAATATTCTGCATGCCAAGCCGGATGCTCAACTCCCTTTTTAGCTAGTAATAATACTTCCGGTACTTTATGCGTATTGCCATTGCTCAGATTAATAGCACCGTAGGCGATATCACAGGAAATGCTGCAAAGATACTGGATGCGGTAAAGCAGGCAAAGCAGGCCGGAGCCCAGTTGGTAATAACCCCCGAGTTAGCACTATCTGGGTACCCCCCCGCCGATTTATTATTACGCGAAACTTTCTGCCAATCTTGTAACAATGCACTGAATGAATTGGTAAAAGCGATTGATGACATAACATTAGTTGTGGGCTATCCCAGTTTCCAGGAAGGCAAGCTTTATAATGCCGCTTCCGTGATTCAATGCGGCAAAATTATTCACACCTATTACAAAAGAATTCTTAATAAATCTCCCGTCTTTAACGAATCCTATTATTTTAATGCTGGCACTGAATCGTGTGTATTTGAACTGAATGGGATTAAATTTGGCATTGCTATCTGTGCTGACTTCTGGCTTGACAATTCACCCCTCGCAGCAGATTGCTCCGATCTTGATATTTTATTAGTACTCAGCGCCTCGGCTTACCGCGTCAACAAGCAGGTTTCTCGTTATCAGACCACCCGTCAATTTATTGAACAGACTGGCATCTCTATTATCCACACTAATCTGGTTGGCGGACAGGATGAGCTAGTTTTTGATGGCGCTTCTTTTGCAATGAACCGGCACGGAGAATTAACTCATCAACTCGGCGAATTTGTTGAAAGTATTGAATGTGTCGATATTCAGAACAATCAACCCTTAAAAACTAAACTGGCAACCCCACAACTTCCCATAGCCAGCATCTACCGGGCACTATGCCTGGGAGTTAAAGACTATATCCTGAAGAATGGTTTCCCTGGCGCCCTGTTAGGTCTTTCCGGCGGAGTTGATTCAGCGCTGACATTGGCGATTGCGGTCGATGCACTGGGTGCAGACAAGGTTAAAGCTGTCATAATGCCTTCGCAGTACACAGCCAGCATCAGCTTGAAAGATGCCAATGAAATGGCTGAATTATTGGGTGTTACCCTCTTCGAATCCAGTATCCAACCATTATTTGAGCAGTATTTGTCAAAAATCGAAAATGATTTCCAGATTCCTTCTGATTTCACCGCAACAAATACCACGCCGGAGAATTTACAGGCGCGTATACGCGCCACTTTATTGATGGCGCTGTCAAACCATTCGGGTTTGATCGTGCTGACAACGGGCAACAAATCTGAGATAGCGGTCGGCTATTGCACGTTGTACGGCGATATGGCAGGTGGCTTTGCAGTATTAAAAGATGTCAGTAAGACCCTGGTTTATCAGCTCTGTGAATATCGCAATCAAATTAACCGAGTCATTCCTGAGCGCATCATTCAACGCGCGCCGTCTGCAGAATTACGGCCTAATCAAACGGATCAGGATACATTGCCTCCATACGAAATTTTAGATGCAATTATAGAAGCTTATGTTGAAAAAAATTATTCTCCAGCGGAAATTATTGCGCTGAATTATAACGAAACAGACGTCAAGAAAGTCATACACTTAATTCATATGAATGAATATAAACGCCGCCAGTCTCCCCCGGGCGTCCGTATTACGCATAGCGATTTTGGCACGGCATGGCATTACCCCATCACCTCTACTTATAAAGTATGGTCTACCTGCACAATCAAAGATGAATAGGATCAATGGAACTTGAATATTAAATAGATATCCTATTATCATGAAATTTATCTATTTGATAATTGCATCATCGATCCTATTCCCGGCAAATAGTTATGCTCATGAATTACCTGATCTGGGGGATGTATCTCAGGCGACCATCACGCCTCATCAGGAGCGACAAATTGGCTTGCAAATCATGCGCCAGATTCGTGCCGATCCCAGTTATTTGGATGATCCTGAAATAGCCAGCTATCTCAGTAACCTCGGGCATAAATTAATCGCCAATTCCGATGAAACCAGAGCAGAGCAATCTTTTGAATTTTTTGCTATTCAGGACTCATCGATCAATGCATTCGCTTTACCAGGCGGATTCATGGGATTCAATAGCGGATTGATCATCGCTGCACAAAGTGAATCTGAACTGGCTGCTGTGATGTCGCACGAAATTGCACATGTGACACAAAAACACTTGGCACGCATGATTGCCGGACAAAAATTCGATATGATAAAATCCTTGACTGCACTTGCTGTTGCTATTATTGCAGCGCGCTCTAGTCCGCAAGCGAGTCAAGCCATATTGATCGCTTCCCAAGCCAGTGCCATTCAGTCTAAATTAGATTTCACTCGAAAGCATGAAAAAGAAGCAGACCGGATCGGTTTAAGTATCTTGCTGGATGCAGGGTTTGAACCGCAGGGAATGTCCTCTTTTTTTGAACGCCTGCAAAGAGCTGGACGATTTCATGAAAATGGTGCGCCTTCCTATTTACGTACTCACCCTATCACATATGAACGTATCGCAGATATCCAGAATCGCATTCGCGAAATGCCGTATCGCCAAGTTTCAGATAGCATCGACTTTTTACTGGTACGCGCCAAGTTACGTGCTTTGCAAGGCAAACCGCATGATGCAGTCGAGCAATTTAAATCACGTTTAGATGAGAAGCGATATACCAATGAAGCCGTTGAACGCTATGGCTATATCCAAGCTTTATTACGAGATAAAAAGAACAACCAGGCAAATAACGAACTCGCTCATTTATACCAAATATTGCAGAGTGATTCTTCCGCATCGATTCTGACTAATCATCCATTGGGAAAAACAGTACGAGTTGAAAATAAGAATGTGATTGCTGGCGCCATGATTGAAACACTTTCAGCCAGTGTCAAACTGGCTAATGGAAGAATTCCTGAGGCATTTGATATTTACAAGACTGCATTAAAAATTTATCCACAGCATCGCGCACTGATTCACGGTTATGCGCATGCTTTAATACAAAACAAACAGACTGAAACAGCGCTTGAGTTTATTAATAAACAATTGCTGCGTATTCCTAATGATCCACAACTGTTTAGCTTACAGGCCCAATGCTACGCCTTATTAGATGATAGAATGCTTAAGCACCGTGCTCTAGCAGAATCTTATATGTTAAAGGGACACTACGCAGCGGCTATTGATCAATTGCAAACTGCACTGCAGAATAGCAACGGAAATTTTTACCAGCTATCTAGTGTTGAAGCACGCCTTAAACAAATACAAGCACTGAAAGCAGAGGAAGATAAAGAAAAATAAAAGCCCTCAAATAATTTTTGACGAACCTTACCAATAGATTCACCCAAATTTTTCTCAGAGAATCTTTTGATTACTATTTATCCCCGAATTGCATTCCATCAAGTTTCTCTAAATGTTAACTGTTAGCATTAAACGAGTTGTCATTGTTTTTATTCTGATTTCTGTCTCAGCTGTCTATTACTGGGTTAGCGGCGAAAAAAAAGAATCTAAAGAGAATCAATATAAAACACGGAGCATTGAACGGGGCGACATCATACAGACCATCTCTGCTAACGGTACGCTGACACCTGTAGTTCTTGTCAACGTTGGCACTCAGGTTTCTGGAACTGTGGCTAGATTGCATGCGGATTATAACGATCACGTTGAAATTGGCCAGAAATTGGCTGAACTTGATCCAGCTTTACTACGGGCTCAATTGCAGCAATCCAAAGCAAATCTTCTCAATGTTTAAGTAACCTTGAGAATTGCTGATAGCAAATTGAAACGTCATCAATTGCTGAAAGAAAAGGAATTCATTTCACTTGAAGCATTACAAATGATCGAACAGGAAATGGAAGTAGCGCGAGCGCAATTGGCAATCAGTAAGGCTCAAGTTGAGCGTGACCAAACTAACCTCAATTATAGTGTTATCCGATCCCCCATATCGGGCGTAGTCATAGCACGGGATGTTGATATTGGCCAGACAGTTGCGGCCAATTTTCAAACACCGACATTATTTCAGATCGCCAAAGATCTCCGGCAAATGCAAATCAACATTAGTGTTGCTGAAGCCGATATCGGTCAATTGCATATTGGCCAGGTAATTAATTTTACCGTTGATGCGTTTCAGCAACGTAAATTTACCGGTACAGTGAAGCAAGTGCGACTCAATCCAACGATTCAGGAGAATGTAGTCACCTATAACGTAGTTGCGATGGTCGATAATGATGATGGAACCTTATTGCCGGGTATGACTGCCAATATTAATTTTGTTGTCAAACAGAAAAAAGATGTTTTACGTGTACCCAATGCAGCCTTGCGTTACCAGCCTAAGGATATTGAGTCGAGTGAAGACAGCACAAAATTAGCTAATCAATCTGTAGTGTATCTTCTGTCAGAAAATCAACCAATCCCTTTCAATGTGACCATTGGTATTACTGATGGCAATTTCACTGAAATCGCGGATGGTGAGATAAAAGCAGGCACTAAGGTAATTATTAGCGAAGTTGTCGACAAAAAGGAAGCGGAAAGTAAGTTCAAATTAAGAGTATTCTAATGCTACCACTACCGATGCAGACAAATCATGTAGGTTATCCGCTGATTAGAATAGAGAATCTTTGTAAAAGCTACAGTTTGCAAGATGTCAATGGAAGAACTATCACGAATCAGGTCTTGTTTAATATCGATCTGACCATCAATCAAGGTGAGTTTGTTGCCATTATGGGGCATTCCGGATCGGGTAAATCGACACTGATGAATATACTCGGTTGTCTTGACACTCCGACAAGCGGATCTTATTGGCTTTCCGAGAAAAATGTCGCCACACTCACCAACGATGAACTGGCACGCATTCGTAACCAAAAAATTGGTTTTGTATTTCAGGGGTTTAATCTGCTGAAACGCGTAACAGCGCTGGATAATGTGGCAACACCATTACTATACGCCGGCGTCGGCCGCTCTCAAAGTCGCAAGCAAGCAGCAGAGATTCTCCGTCGCACTGGTTTAGAAAATTTTGCTATGCATCAACCCAATCAGCTCTCAGGGGGACAACAACAACGTGTCGCAATCAGTCGTGCACTGATCAACCAACCGCCACTGATTCTGGCTGATGAACCCACAGGAAATCTTGATACGCAAACCAGTCGTGAAATTATGTTACTGTTTCAGCAACTTAATCAGGATCAGGGCATTACCATCGTACTGGTAACGCATGAAGATGATATTGCAGCTTATGCAAAGCGCTTAATTCGCCTAAAGGATGGGCATATCATTTACGATAAGAACAATAATACCGAGACAATTTTAGACAAGGTTTCATGATCTTTCTCGGCCTAATCACAGTTTCCAATTTAGTCTGTCAATGACTGATCTCTACTGACACAATGAATCTGTTTACAATTATCGGCGAAGCACTGCGCGCCCTGCGTCAAAATCGGTTGCGTACAGGATTAACCATGCTGGGCATGATCATCGGAGTAGCGGCCGTTGTTTTAATGTTATCCATTGGTCAAGGCGCGCAAACTAAAATTAATCAAACGATCGCTGAAATGGGAAGTAATCTTTTTATCGTCGTTCCAGGCGCTACGTCTTCCGGCGGATTTAGCTTTGGTAGCGGTAGTATCAGAACTTTAACGATTCATGATGCGCAAGCGATTGCGGAATTACCGACAGTCGGTGCAACAGCACCTATCATTTCTGGTACAGCACAGCTCAATTACACCGCAAAGAATTGGAGTACCATTATCACAGGCACTACACCGGATTATTTTTCGGTAGGTAACTGGAAAATTGAATCAGGTACAACTTTTACAGAATCTGACCTGCGTTCGGCTAACCGTGTAGTT
Organism: Nitrosomonas sp.; assembly: GCA_016708955.1. Taxonomy (GTDB): domain Bacteria; phylum Pseudomonadota; class Gammaproteobacteria; order Burkholderiales; family Nitrosomonadaceae; genus Nitrosomonas. The sequence goes on along the minus strand of JADJES010000005.1, from coordinate 164,948 downwards.
GTCTTAGGATCGGTCACAGCGCAAAACTTATTCGGTGGTGAAGATCCCGTTGGAAAAACCATACGCATAACCAACCGCCCCTTCCTCGTTGTTGGTGTTTTAATGGCTAAGGGGCAAAGCTTAACGGGGCGCGACCAGGATGACAATATTTTTATACCGATCACAACCAGTGAGAGACAGATTACCGGTAATCAGTTTCCTGGCTCTATCCGTCTGATGTTGGTACAGTGCAAGTCAGCGGATGATATGGATATCGCTGAGATAGAGATCACTCAATTATTACGCCAACGCCATCGTATCGCAAAAGGTAAAGAAAATGATTTCACCGTCCGCAATTTAACTGCACTTGCTGATGTTGCGACAGGTGCTGCAAAAGTGATGTCGATGGTACTGGGTGCCATTGCATCGGTATCTTTATTGGTTGGCGGGATTGGCATTATGAATATAATGCTAGTATCTGTGACTGAGCGTACCCGAGAAATAGGTATTCGTATGGCAATCGGTGCCAATCAACGTACAATTCTTACTCAGTTTCTGCTTGAGGCTATGATGATCTGTATCATGGGTGGGTTGATTGGTTTGCTATTGGGTATCAGTGGCGCTTGGGTAGTCAGCCAAGTTGCAGATATGCTCATTGTCATTACATTAGGCATGATTGGTTTAGCCTTTCTATTCGCTTCCGCGGTTGGCATATTCTTTGGCTTTTATCCTGCCAAGAAGGCTGCTTCACTTAAACCAGTCGATGCACTTCGATATGAATAGCTTATTTGAGTTTTGTTATCGCTCGCATTCAATCTAGAAAAAGGAATAACTCATGACAATCAAAGAGCGCCCTACTTCTGATTTTCTAGCCATTGTTGTAGTAGAAAACACAAAAGAATCGATGACTGTAGGTGAAATTAAGAATGCATTGCATGAACGTGGTTTTGGTATCCTAATGGCCATCGCTGCTCTGCCAATATGTCTTCCAGTACCCGTACCACCCGGTTATACGACGCTATTTTCTATCCCATTATTCATTTTCTCAGTACAAATGATTCTTGGTATGCGGGCACCCTGGTTACCAGTCTGGATTGAAAAGAAATCAATCAAACGATCAAGTCTTGAGAAAATAGTTACAAAAGCAAATCCTTGGCTAAAGAAGATCGAAAACCGTATGCAACCGCGTATGACCTATATCAGTGTACATACATGGGAAAGAATTATTGGTATTTTTTCCTTTGTTTTTGCTCTATCGATAGCGCTCCCCCTACCTTTGACTAATTTTCCACCTGGCTGGGGGATACTTGTGATGTCTCTGGGGCTTCTAAATAGGGATGGTGTAACGATACTGATCGGCATGATTATTGGAACGATTGGAATTGGCATTACTATGATTGTCTTGGTAATGCTATGGATGGGGATAACAATGCCATCATTCTATTGAGTTATAGATTCAGTAGGAATTACTCACAATGTTTTATATGTGACATTCCGGAGGTTGAAATGCACATCACACGCTCAAGCTTTTTTTCAGATTAAACCTAGTTATGGTTTCAGCACAACCACAAGCGGCAAGAAATTCTCACATAAATCATACCGCGTCTAAAATAACTTTATCCAGTTTGAATTTTGAGTAACCTATCAATTCAATCTTTGGCGTGGTCAGACCATTGTTCTTTGAAATTTTAAAAGATATAAAACCAGAGCTCAATTAAGGAGGATGACTTGTTTTTAACACGGGATGACCGCAGGATCAGTATTATTGGCGGCTTACTGTTGTTAGGATTGACTTTAACAACGGGGTTTGCAGTCTATAGTGCGATGCGGCAACAGATTGAATCGGTGCTCGGCAGAGGATTGGGAGTTGCTTTACAAGGCAAAGCACTTCTAATTGAAAGTCTAGTTCAAAAAGGATTGGCAGATACTCATGCATTAGCACTTCGACCTTTCATCGTTCAGTCCATACAGGAACTCAATGCACAACCAGACAACGATAGTGCGCTGCACGATCTTACACTAAACGTCAACTCATTGAAGCAGGCAGGCTTTTCGGCGGCAGTTGTTTATGATATGAATGGCAATCCATTGTCGCAAGTGGGACACTTCTCTGAAAACCAAGCCCAATCGATACCACTGAATAAACACAGCAATACAGCCATTATATGGGATGGGCAGTTTATTCTACGTACCAGTAAAGATGTATTCGATCAAAAACAGCACCGTATTGGCAGGATTACAACAGAAATCATACTACCGCAGTTGACGCGTAGATTCAGTGAAATAAGATCGATCGGTGAAACTGGAGAGTTCATTTTGTGCGCACCGCCTGAAGAAGCCAGGCAGGAAATGGCTTGTCTGATAAGCCAGATCGATGGTGTTAAATTTAGATACTTGAAACAGGTAACAGAAGGTAGGGTGCTACCGATAAGTTTTGCACTGGATGGAAAAAGTGGAGTTATCGCCGTCAATGATTATCGTCAAGTACCGGTAATAGAGGCATACGCACCATTACGCACTATCGGCCTTGGCATGATTTTGAAACTGGACGAAGAAGAATTATTCAAACCAGTTAATGAAGAGTTAAAAAACATCATTCTTTATCTTGCCGGACTGATCGTAGCTGAGATATTGCTATTGAATTGGTTTGTTCGCAAACTGATCAAATCAGAAAGAGAAGCACGTAACGCCAAGGAAATCGCCGAGCAGTTTTCTATCGAATTAAGTCATAAGGAAATTGAGCTGAGCGAACGATTGAAGGAAATCACTTGTCTTTATGAGATTCGCCGGAGTATTGGATTGGAATTATCAGTTGATAATGTTTGCCAGCTGATTATTGAACATTTGTTACCTGCCATGCAATACCCAGATCACGCTTATGTCATGATTGAACTCGATGGAAGGCGAATCACTTCTCTAAATCAAAACCAAAATTTAGCACATAAACTGGAATCGAAGACTGTTGTCAATGGTAAGGTTTGTGGTCATTTAAGCGTATTCTATCCTGAAGATAAATCCTTTCTTGTTATGGAAGAACAAAGGCTTATTGATGCCATCACTGATGATTTGGCTAGATGGCTGGAGCGCAAAAAAGTTGATGAATTATTGCGTGAACGTTTAAAGGAAATCATCTGCCTCTATGAAATCCGCCGTGGGATCGGGGTGGAATCATCGATAGATAATGTTTGTCAGAATATTTTTGAGCATTTAATACCTGCTATGCAGTTTCCGGAGATTGCCACCGCTGTCATCGAGCTGGATGGTTGGCGATTCACCTCCGGAAAATTTAATTCAGATCTTATACCGCAATTGCAATCAAAAACGAAAATCGTCCATAAAACTCGTGATCAATGGCGTGCAGAACGTGATCCCGCATGTACTTGTTGGTCTGCAATTAATGTCAACGGTAGGGTCTGTGGTCAATTACGGGTATTTTATCCCGTCGGCAAGCCATGGCTATTAGCGGAAGAACAAAAACTCGTTAATGCAGTCGCAAGTGATCTGGAAAGCTGGCTTGAACGCAAGCGTTTAGAGCGAGCACTGGTATTTGCAGCAGAAGAACAAGCGCACACAATTGGACAAGAATTACACGATAATCTTGGTCAACAAATCGCTGCAATTGGTTATCAAGCCAGAGCGCTGGAAAAAAAATTATTTGCCGTAGGAAATGAAAGTATGGCACCAGTAGCAGCGTCCATTGCTTCGCAAGCACAGATTTCTGTCATACAAATCAAGCAGCTCGCTCAAGGACTGTTACCGTTTGAACTGGAAGCAAATGGTTTGATACCTGCTTTACAAACATTTGCAGTGAGAATAGCCACGACTTACAACATTATTTGTAATTTCTCATGTAAAAATAGCATCTTTATTAATGATGATAACCTGGCGCTTAATTTGTATCGAATTGCCCAAGAGGCTGCCAATAATGCAATACGTCACGGTAAAGCACAGCATATCGCTATATCATTGACTGCCGATGAAGGAATACTGTGTTTATCAATTTGCGATGATGGCAGCGGTTTCGCTGGGATTGATACCAATCATAAAGAAACATCGGGAATGGGTATTAAAATTATGCAATATCGTGCAAAACAATTAGGTGCAAAGCTAGAATTTCTGTCGCGCAACGAAGGTGGTACGGAAGTTCGTTTAGAAATGCGGATGGCTTAGTATGTCAACTGTAAAAGCTAGAGTAATGCTGGTAGATGATCACGCAATGTTACGACACGGTATGGCAATGCTCATCAATATGGAGCCAGACATGGAGGTGTTTGCTGAAGCGGGTGACGGTAACGAAGCGCTGGCAATACTCAAGAAAAATGGTCCTGTCGATATCGTTCTATTAGACGTTACTCTTAAGACAGTATCTGGCTTCGAAGTAATAAAAAGTATGCATGCATTGATTCCTACACTCCCGGTACTTTTTATTTCCATGCATGATGAATCAGTTTATGCTGAACGTGCACTTCGGGCCGGAGCCCGTGGCTATGTCATGAAGCAAGAACCTGGGGAAGTGCTGCTAACCGCTATCCGTGAAGTATTGAAGGGTAACGTTTATTTAAGCAAGCAAATGCACGAGAAACTATTGAAACGAATTGCCGGAGGCTCGGAACCGGAACAATTAATTAATACACTCACTCCCAGTGAGTTTGAGGTACTACACTTGATTGGACAAGGACATAGCAGCCAGGAAATCGCCAACTTACTTTGCCGCAGTATTAAAACAATTGAAACACATCGTTTCAATATTCGAGTCAAATTTAATTTAAAAGATGGCGCAGATTTAATACGTTACGCCACGCGATGGATCTCTGAGGAGCACTGAGAAATCGCATCGATACTTCCGAAACAGAAATTTCTTTCGACCATCACGTGATGGTCTAATGGTTTCCCTTAGTAATAAACCATGGTTTCCCTAATATACATTGAGGTATTGATTCGGTAGGATGCGCATCTGTGTTGTTCTACTTGGAGTTATTACTATCATGAATACAAAATTGGGCAAATATCTTGCAGTTCTACCTATTCTTTCCTTATTGGTTGCCTGTGCGCAGATGGGTCAACTGGAGATACAAGATACGGATGATAGGAAGATGGCACAGAAAGCCAAAACCCATAATGATCATAATAATTTATCAAATTACTACGACAATTTAGCCAAAGAAATGGCGGCAAAAGTTGCAGAAAAAAAAGAATCGTTAGAAGAATACGAGGATCATAGTTATTATTATGGTAGACAAGGTCAGGATTTTAAATCACATGCGGAAGCCAATATTCGCCATTACGAACAAGCTTCAATAGACGCCTCCAAACAAGCCGATTTTCACCGGAAAATAGCAGCAGAATTGTTGCAACATGATTATGCAGCGTCGGCAGAAATACCTGAGCAAGAGGGCAATCATAAAATCAAAGCCAAACTAAATCCAAACTCTGGACCACTCTATTAAGAGTCAATAAAGATACATTTTTAAAATTGATGGCCTATAACACCAATTACTAATTATTTTTCCTAATTGGCGTGTTATTCATTGAAAAAGAGAAATAAATTAAGCTTATAAATTAAGAAAGCTCCAGGAAATTCCAAAAGCATTAAGACTCTGTTGCAAAAAACAGAGTCTTAATGCTTTTGGCGTATTTATTATTCGTGAAGAAATCTTTACTGTCACCCAAAGATGAAATACTCAAAATGGTTGTTATTTGTCATCACAGTAAGCAGTATATTTGTGTTCGTTACGTATTCGGTTACCCTTCACGCAAGCAATTTAATAAATTTTGCTAAAGAAAATAGGATAGGATTCGGTGGTTGGGTTAATGGCGGCGCAACCTATAATCCCAGTCAGAATAACGGTTTCAGTTGGGATCTTAATTTATGCTGCTCTTCCTCCCGCACCTACGGCATAGCGCTTCCGCAGGCCTACCTGGAAACGTATGTGCCAGTTGGCAATGGACTCAACATCAAGTTAGGCCATTTCTATACCCCAACGGGTTTTGAAACTGTTCCAGCACCAGATAACTTTTTTTATACGCGTGCTTATACCTTGAATGTCGGTGAACCTTTTACACATACAGGCATGCTGGCAAACTACAAGATCAACTCAAACTGGTTAGTTTTAGCAGGTCCTCTTACTGGCAGTGCGAATGGTGGTTGGGACGGCGGATGGGACAAGCAATTGGGAAATTGGAGTGGAATTGCTGGTTTTACTTGGACTAGCGATAATCATGCTACCTCATTCCATTTCTCCGGCACTTACGGCGAGACTTCCACGCGAAGTAGCGAACCTTGGGGATTTTATAATATTGTGCTGCAGCACAGAATTAATCCTAAAACCCTATTAGTTTTGCACCATGTTTATGGTCATGCAGGTGGAGTTTTGTTAAACAATCTGAAATATACCAATATTACAAAAGACGCTGAATGGTTTAGTGCCATCGCACATTTATACTATGATTTAACGGACAATCTGTCAGCGGGTGTCAGAGCTGAATGGTATCGTGATGAAGCTGGCTTTCGTAATCCATCCCCGTTCCGGATTGCTGCTGCTACTAATAATGTTAACGGTACACCAGTCAGTTATGCAGGCAATCTTAGTAGTGTAACTATTACGCCTGCAGACTATTATGCAGCTACTGTCGGTTTAAATTGGAAAGCTGCTAAGACACTAAAGCTTAAATGGGGCTTTTTAAAGAAACTCAATATCCGTCCCAATATTCGTTACGATAGAGTCGATGCCTATCATGCAGCGGCTTATAGGCCATTTGCCGGCAACAAAGATCAGATTCTATTTTCACTTGATTTCTTGCTACCTTTCTAAAATTTAAGTGAATACTGCTGAATCAATACAGCTCAGGCTCCATTCCGTGATAATTTACATTAAAATCACATCATATTGTTCTTGGGTATAGGATTCCTCAACCTGTAGGCTTATCGGCTTTGCTATAAAATCACCCAATTGTGCCAAGCTCTGAGATTCTTCATCAAGAAACAAATCAATTACTTGCTGTGATGCAAGAATACGGAATTCATTGGCTTCAAACTGCCTAGATTCTCTTAGCAGTTCACGTAGGATCTCATAACAAATTGTTTGTGCCGTTCTGATTTCCCCTCGTCCTTGACAGGTCGGGCAGGATTCACACAATATATGCGCGAGACTTTCCCGAGTCCGTTTACGCGTCATCTCAACCAATCCAAGTGCGCTAAATCCATTGACTGTAATGCGCGTACGATCTTTCAGCAAAGCTTTATTGAATTCAGTCAATACAGCATTTTTATGTTCTTCAGAATCCATATCGATAAAATCAATAATGATAATGCCACCCAGATTACGCAACCGAAGCTGCCTTGCGATTACCTGGGCGGCTTCAAGATTCGTTTTAAAGATGGTGTCGTCGAAATTTCTAACACCGATAAATCCGCCTGTGTTAACGTCCATGGTGGTCAGCGCCTCGGTCTGATCAATAATCAGGTATCCACCGGATTTTAAATTAACGCGCTTGGCCAAAGATTTCTCAATTTCTTCTTCAACGCCATACAAATCAAATAATGGGCGATCCCCGGTATATAAAGTTATACGTTCAGCGATAAATGTCATATAGCTTTGCGCGAATTTCAAAAGTTTTTGATAATTCTCCCGAGAATCTACCAGTATCAGGGCAGTATTTTCATTCACATAATCTCGTAATACTCGGTGACTTAAATCCAGATCTTGATAAAGCAAAATGGGCGCTGTAATAGTCACTGATTGCTGTTGGATGTCGCGCCACAACTTGTGCAAATACTCGAGATCGGCACGTAAATCAATTTCATCCGCTGTTTCAGCCATTGTTCTGATGATGTAACCGCCTTTTTCATCTACAGGTAGAATTTGTTGTAATTTCTCACGCAACAACTCACGTTCACTGTCATCTTCAATACGTTGAGAAATACCGATGTGAGATTCTTTGGGCAAATAAACCAATAGGCGGCCTGCCAAGCTGATTTGTGTGGATAGTCGCGCGCCTTTTGTCCCAATCGCATCCTTGATCACTTGCACCAAGATGCTGTTGCCCTCGTATAACAGTTTCTCAATTGGCTTAGTAGTATCTCCCTCTTGATTGGAAGTCCGGATATCTGCAACATGCAAAAATGCTGCCCGGTCAAGACCTATATCGACAAAAGCAGATTGCATTCCCGGCAGAACGCGACTGACACGTCCATTATAAATATTGCCTACAATGCCACGCCCGCTCGTCCGTTCAATATGTAGCTCTTGTGTCACACCTTGTTCTAGTAAGGCTACTCTGGTTTCTTGCGGAGTGATATTTACAAGAATTTCGTTGCTCATATTACGTATGAACTATACATATATTTTAAGTCTGATTTCTGGAGTTGAAAGCTAACGATACCTACGACAGTACTTGCTATAGCAACTTGCGCGATACTACATCCTAATTTCAATAGCTTAGGGCCACAATTGACTGACAATTATTGAAAAATCTCTATACCAGTTTCTTCTAATAATTGTGCTGTTTCATAGAGGGGTAATCCCATGATTCCGCTATAGCTGCCGGATATGTCAACAATAAACGCAGCAGCCATGCCTTGAATAGCGTAAGCACCTGCTTTATCCAGGATACTATTATTTGCCAGGTAGCTACGAATCTCACGCTCGCTAATCTGACGGAATCTTACAATTGATGTCGATAATCTCACTTGTATATTATCCTTAACCCCCACACCAATGGCTGTTAAAACTTGATGTGAACGACCTGACAATGTTTTTAGCATTTCTTCTGCATGTTTATTATCTTGTGGTTTACCTAAAATACAACCATCAATTGTAACAATCGTGTCAGCTACCAATACGGGTAATATCGGCAATCGGCGCTGGATCACTCGCCTCCAACCTTCATTAGCTTTAGAATGAGTAATACGATAGATATAATCAGTCGGTGTTTCATCAACAAGCGGTTGCTCATCAATATCAATTTCACGGCCAAGCGTTTCCCGCATCATTAATAGATTACATTTCACACCGATTTGTCTTAACAATTCACGTCTTCTTGGACTTCTTGAAGCAAGATATATTTGGTTTTCTGAAAACATCGCAATTAATACTCTATAATTCAAATACGCTTAATTTTTATCCCCATTGTTTTATCCATCGTATCTTAAAAGAGAAATGGAAAGTGATTCTAGTCATGTCTTCATGATTTCACTTAACTCCTATGATATGGATGATTCTTGATAATCGATATGGCGCGATACAGTTGTTCGGCCAGCAAAACACGTACAAGGCCATGGGGCAAGGTAAGCTTCGACAAGGCGAGCATTTCACTTGCTGTATGCTTGATATCTACATGCAAGCCATCCGCACCCCCAATAACAAATGCTACAGAATCCCCCTCAATCGCCCATTCTTTTATTACATTTGCAAATTTTACTGTTGCCCATTGTTGGCCGCCTTCATCAAGAACCACAATATGACAATCGGGTGGAAGAACTGCGCGAATCCGCTGAGACTCTGCAAGTAGCAGTTGCCCAGTTTGTTTTCCACTAACTCGCTTCTCGGGTTTAATTTCAATTAAATTAACCGTTATTTCGCGCGGCAAACGTTTGATATACTCAAAATAGCCAGCCCTGACCCAATCCGGCATTTTGTTTCCAACCGCGAGTATAAAAAATTTCATGATCAGGAGAAATCAGAAGATTTACAGTTCACAATCCTATTGCACAAGGAAGCTTGTTTTAATTCTGTCCAGACCATAATGCTTTCAGATTATAGTATTCGCGTGCAGCCGGCAGCATGATATGCACAATCACATCTCCTAAATCAACGAGCACCCACTCTCCCGTCTGCTCTCCTTCCATACTGTAAACTTTACCTCCAGCAGCTTTGACTTTTTCTTGTACATTGTTTGCCAGTGATTTTGTCTGGCGAGAAGAATCTGCACTCGCAATAATTATATATTCAAACATTGATGTTATTTTTGAAACATTAATTACATCAATTTCATAAGCTTTAATTTCCTCCAGTGCATCGACAACGATTTTTACCAGTTTTTCTGAATTCATATTTTCTCGGTGTATAGGCAATTGGATTTAATATAATCAGAGACGTTTTCAGGAAGCAGGTAACGTATGCTTCTTCCAGCGTATATTAATGATCGTATATGTGAAGCTGAGATTTCCAACAAAGATGTTCGTGCCGTATAGATAAAACCGCTGGTTTGAAGCCCTAGATCATTTGCATCTAACACTCGACGGGAAATAAATTCTTTTTTGATATCTGCCGGTAGTATTTTGTAATCATCGATGGATGTATAACCTGGACGTGCGACAATTATCATATGACATAGATTGAACAGCTCATGCCAATTATGCCACTGATTTATTTGTACAAATGCATCCATCCCAAGGATAAAGCAAAGTGATGTGCTATCCCCCAATTCGCATTGATATTCACGGAGTGACTCGATCGTTGTACTTATTCCAGGACGATTGACTTCGCGTTCATCAAGCGAAAACATACTGTTATCCCGAATGGCCAGATGTACCATATTAGAGCGATGATTTCTTGCTGCAACAGGAGTAGCACGTAAGCGAGGAGCGCCAGAAGGAACAAAAATGATACGCTTTAAACTGATCATATCAAGCAATTCTTCAGCAATACGGAGATGGCCATAATGGACAGGATCAAATGTTCCACCATAAATGCCAATGAGAGGAAATTTATCGATAGCCACCACCTGTGCAAGCATAAAAACCCATTGATATCAAACTATTTCTTCGTAAAATATCACTCATATCTGCTTATAATAAAGCCAAACGCATATCCGTCAACACTTCCGTCAAATGAGTCGTAAAACGCGCGGCAGTTGCGCCATCAATGACTCGATGATCATAGGAAAGTGACAAGGGAAGCATTAAACGTGGAATAAATTGGTTGTCGCGATAAACAGGCTTAATACTCGCCTTTGAAATGCCCAGAATGGCAACTTCAGGTGCGTTGATAATCGGTGTAAATGCCGTGCCGCCAATTCCACCCAAGCTAGAAATAGTAAAACTTGCGCCTTGCATATCGGTTGGTTTTAATCTACCTTTGCGTGCCAGCAAAGACAGTCTCGTTAATTCTTCGGCGATAGTTATGATTCCCTTCTGGTCAACATCCTTAATAACAGGAACAACCAAACCGTTATCTGTATCGACGGCAAATCCGATATGATAAAAATGCTTAATGATCAAATTAGCTTCGCCATTTACATTAGTATCGAGGGATGCATTGAATTCTGGAAATTTTTTCAAAGGCGCAATTAATGCCTTCATCAAAAAAGCCAATAATGTCAGCTTCACTTTATTTTCTTTATCATTTTCATTGGATTCTTTTCGTAAAGCCTCTAAATCAGTGATATCAGCTTCGTCAAACTGGGTCACATGCGGAATCATTACCCAATTCCGGTGCAAATTGGCACCAGAAATTTGTTTAATGCGTGTTAAAGGATTTAGCTCAACCGGGCCAAATTTGGCAAAATTAACCTGTGGCCATGGCAATAAATTAAGCGCTAGTCCGGTTCCATTGCTGCGAGCTTTAGATAATTCGGTTTTCACATAAGCCTGAACATCTTCTTTAAGAATACGATGTTTAGAACCACTACCAGTGATCAAATCAAGACTGGCACCGAGTTCTCGTGCGAAACGGCGTATTGATGGACTGGCATGTGCTTTAGGAAAAGCATCATTGACTGATGAACCATTTTTCTGCGGAAATTTCAGTACTTGTTGAGCGGCGTCTTGCTTTACTGGAACTTCAGGTTGCATTGTGACACCTTTCTTAACTGGCACAATTTCAGAAACCTGATTAGGGACAACCACATGATCACTATCTGAAATTTCAATGCTTAAAACCGCCGTACCTTCAGATACTTTATCGCCTGCTTTGACAAAAATTTCCTTAATCAGGCCAGAGTATGGGGATGGGATTTCTATAGTAGCTTTGTCGGATTCCAGCGTAATCAATGAATCTTCAGCTTTAACTTCATCGCCAGCTTTTATCAGTACTTCAATTACTGGAATATCTTTGAAATCACCGATATCAGGAATTAATACTTTCTTTAATTCAGCCACATGCTTTCCTCAAAATGCTTCGATACGAAAAGACACTGATGCAGTCATTTTACTTAGGTTATCGAATCTTATAATTTACAAAACAAATTCTGATTTAACTTGTTGCCGGATTAGGTCTCTCTGGATCAATGCCATATTTTTCTATCGCTTGGATAATCTGTTGGTTTGAGATTTTTCCCTCTTCAGATAATGCTTTGAGTGCTGCTACCGTAATATAGAATCGATCGACTTCAAAGAAGTGACGCAATTTCTCACGCGTATCCGAACGCCCAAAGCCATCCGTACCTAAAACACGATATCTTCCAGGCACAAACTCACGAATCTGATCCGCATAAATTTTCATGTAATCCGTGGCAGCCACTACAGGCCCTTCCCGCTCTTTGAAGCAATTTTCCACATGAGATACTTTTGCTGGCTGAGTTGGGTGCAGCATATTCCAGCGCGTTATACTTAAAGCTTCACGCCTTAGTTCATTAAAGCTGGTCACGCTCCAGATATCAGTATTTATGTTATATTCTTTTTTGAGTATCTCTGCAGCCGCAATCACTTCACGCAAAATAGTACCAGCACCCAGCAACTGTACACGCAAATCATTATTGCTCACGCCTCCCTCACTGAATAAATACATACCTTTCAGTATATCTTTTTCAACACCATCAGGCATTTCAGGATGCGAGTAGTTCTCATTCATTACAGTAATGTAATAATAGACATCCTCTTGTTCCAGATACATGCGGCGCAATCCATCCTGAATAATGACAGCCAATTCATATGCAAATGCCGGATCGTACGAGACACAATTGGGAATCGTTGAAGCAACGATATGACTATGTCCATCTTCATGCTGTAGCCCTTCTCCGTTCAATGTCGTACGCCCGGCCGTTCCTCCCAGCAAAAAGCCACGACAGCGCATATCCCCAGCGGCCCAGGCTAAATCGCCGATACGCTGAAAGCCAAACATCGAATAAAAGATAAAAAATGGAATCATCTGAATACCATGTGTGCTATACGATGTCGCCGCAGCTATCCAGGATGACATGGCGCCTGCTTCGTTAATCCCTTCCTGTAGAATCTGTCCGTGCTTGTCTTCCTTGTAATACATTAGCTGATCAGCATCCTGCGGCGTATACAGTTGACCTACGGATGACCAGATACCCAATTGACGGAACATGCCTTCCATACCAAAAGTACGCGACTCATCAGCGACGATCGGGACAATATGCTGACCAATCTGTTTATCTTTAACCAGGATATTAAGAATACGTACAAAGGCCATGGTTGTTGAAGATTCACGCCCCTGCCCGCTGGCTTTTAGCAAAGACTCAAAAGCTGACAATGGCGGTATCTCTAATGCCTGAGCGCTTGTTTTGCGACAATGAAATGTGCCGCCCAAAGCTTTACGCCGTTCTTGCATATAAGCAAATTCAGGAGAATCCTCAGCGAAGGTAAGATAAGGCACTTCGTCGATCTTATCATCAGGAATGTCCAGACCGAAGCGATTCCGGAAGGCTTTTAATGAAGTTGTCCCCATTTTCTTTTGCTGATGGGTAATATTCTGTGCTTCTCCGGCTTCTCCCATCCCATAACCTTTGATGGTTTTGGCCAGTATTACTGTCGGTTGACCGGTATGTTTTACTGCAGCTGCATAGGCAGCATAAACTTTATAAGGATCGTGCCCGCCCCTGTTTAAACGCCAGATATCATCATCAGACATATTGGCAACCATTTCCAGTAACTCAGGATATTTACCAAAAAAGTGTTCACGAACATATGCCCCATCTCTGGCTTTAAAATTCTGATATTCACCATCAACGCATTCCATCATGCGTTTCTGCAGTAATCCTTTGGTATCTCTAGCCAACAAAGGATCCCAATAAGAACCCCAGATTACCTTAATCACGTTCCACCCAGCGCCACGAAAGGCACCTTCTAGTTCCTGAATAATTTTGCCATTTCCTCGTACCGGACCATCCAAGCGCTGCAGATTACAATTAACAACGAAGATTAAATTATCAAGATTCTCGCGAGATGCTAATGAAATTGCACCCAATGACTCTGGCTCATCCATTTCACCATCACCCATAAAGGCCCATATTTTTCGGCCATCGGTATTTACTAAGCCACGACTATCTAAATACTTCATAAATCGCGCTTGGTATATGGCCATAAGAGGCCCTAATCCCATTGAAACGGTAGGAAACTTCCAGAAAGTTGGCATCAACCAGGGATGTGGATAAGAAGACAAACCATTGCCACCTGTTTCCTGACGAAAGTTATCGAGTTGTTCTTGACTTAATTGTCCAAATAAAAATGCATAGGCATAGACACCCGGGGAAGAATGCCCCTGAATATATACCAAATCCCCGCCGTGAGTTTCACAAGGTGCATGCCAGAAATGGTTATAACCTACATCATAGAGTGTTGCAGCGGACGCGAAACTGGCAATATGGCCACCCACGTTGGTATTCCTGTTGGCACGTAGCACCATTGCCATGGCATTCCATCGAACGTATGAGCGAATGCGGTGCTCTATCGCATTACTACCTGGAGAACGTTCTTCTTTACCTGTTGGAATCGTATTGATATAAGCAGTAGTGGCGCTATAGGGCAGATATGCGCCTGAGCGACGCGCTTTCTCAATCAGTTTTTCCAGCAGAAAATGCGCACGCTCTCCACCCTCATTAAAGATGACTGAATCGAGAGCATCCAGCCATTCTTGTGTTTCCTGTGGATCTATATCAGGTTGCAAATCCATGTTCTAGCACACTCATCAAAATTTAACTTGCTTATCTATTTTTTAGCACCGGCTTGTGTGCGTTCAGCTGCTAGAATGGTATTACAAAGCAACATAGTAATGGTCATCGGTCCTACCCCTCCAGGAACTGGAGTAATATAACCTGCAACATCTTTAACAGACTCGTAATCAACATCACCACAAAGTTTCCCATCCGACAGCCGATTAATACCCACATCAATCACTACCGCGCCAGGCTTTACCATCTCTGCAGTAATCATGAGAGGTCTTCCCGTAGCCACTACCAGAATATCAGCATTTCTTGTAAATTGATGTAAATCACGCGTTTTTGATGTGCAAATAGTAACAGTAGCTCCCCGCTCTAACAACATCAATGCCATTGGTTTACCCACAATGTTGCTACGTCCTATCACTACGGCATGTTGACCTTCAATTGGAATATGACTTCTTTCCAGCATCACAATGACACCATAAGGAGTGCAAGGTGAAAATATTGGATTTCCGGTGACCAATGCGCCGACATTGTAAAGATGAAATCCATCCACATCTTTCTCTACAGCAATGGACGTGATTACGCGATTATTTTCAAAATTCGGGGGTAATGGTAATTGAACCAGAATGCCATGAATATGTGGATTCTCATTGAGTGACTGAATACAATTCAACACCTCATGCTGTTGCGTGTTCCCTGAAAAACTATGAACTTCCGAGTAAATACCAATTTCACTGCAAGCTTTAACTTTATTCCTGACATAAATACCAGATGCAACGTTATCTCCAACGATTATTACTGCCAATCCGGGTTGAATACCGGATTGAATCAGTTTCTCGGCCCTTAATTTCCATTCAGCACGGACCAACTCGGCTATTTTCTTGCCATCTATAATATGAGCGCTCATTTTTACGCCAGCAACCGATTTAATCAGTTAATCTTAATTTCTCGTTTATGTTAGATAGCATCTAACATATCTATAATACGCGCAAGAATTAACCCGCTTGTTTTTCCTTCTTAATTTTTTTTCGATAAATAAATATACCAATTAAGAATACAGGTATTACAAAA
The DNA here is from genome assembly GCA_016708955.1 of Nitrosomonas sp. Taxonomy (GTDB): domain Bacteria; phylum Pseudomonadota; class Gammaproteobacteria; order Burkholderiales; family Nitrosomonadaceae; genus Nitrosomonas. The sequence continues at coordinate 149,051 of JADJES010000005.1, read as the reverse complement.
AGTGCCGCTGAAATTAGTCCAGCAGCAAGAATCGCAATCGCACTATTCCCTGGCATAAACAATGTTACAAACCAGATCACGACAAAAGCGATAAATAAACCACCATAAAGCATGATTTTTCTACCGCGATCATACAAGCGCCAAAAAGAACCTGAAACTTGCATATCATCTATATAATGGTCAAAAACTTCTGCCAGACTATTATCGCCGAGTTTAGATTCATACCCGATAGCTACAGCCAAAGCATTATGATCATCTTCAATTTTAGACATCTTTTTCAGAAACTCAATTCGTTTGGCTACTTTCTGTTTCTGCAGCCCATCTTGGACTAGCATGGCTCTTAAAGCTGCAAAGGCTAATTCACGCGCATCATTTACATTTCCCAAACTTTCAGCAAATTTCCACATAACTCCAAATAAATAAAGCTGAATGGTCATATCTTTAAATTCTGGCGCAAAATCATAATCTTTGCTCTTGATCCGCTCAAGCTGAGCAGTCATTATTTCTCTCGCATGCGCAATACAAGCATCCATTGTTGAAACATTTGAAGTAGTCATCTGCAGAATTGATGCTTCTGCAGTAGATTTATCTCGATCAGTTGTTACTTCTTTCATTTCGAAACCTCGTGCTTTGTTATTTTAATCAGAATATTGATGCGCATTATATACTGGCTGGATAATTCAGGAAAAAGATCATATTGCTTACTGATCTTACTGCTTATATTTGATCAGAGTAACAAGTAAAAACGAGGAAACCTATATTAAACAGTATTTCCTTTAAGATTGAGGCGCTTCCATATGATCGATGTCAGATCGGCCGAATTTAACGTGTAGAAATGTAATCCGGGCGCACCTGCTTGTAATAAGCGCTCGCAAAGATCAGTGACAATATCCAACCCAAAAGCTTGAATGGATGCATTATCATCACTGTAACCTTCAAGCTTCTTACGAATCCAGCGAGGAATTTCAGCACCACAAGTATCTGAAAACCGGACCAGTTGAGAGAATTTATTAATAGGCATGATGCCAGGAACAATAGGAATATTCAGCCCAGAAGATTCACAGGATTCAACAAAATGATAATAAGCATCTGCATTATAGAAATACTGAGTAATTGCAGAATTGGCTCCGGTTTCAATTTTACGCTTGAAATTCTCGAAATCTGTTTGTGCAGAACGCGCCTGCGGGTGATACTCTGGATAAGCAGCTACATCGATATGAAACGAAGATCCAAACTCCTGCCGGATAAAAGCAACCAGCTCACTTGCATAACGAAACTCTCCAGCTTGCGCCATACCCGATGGCAAGTCGCCTCGTAGCGCGACAATATCCCGGATGCCTGCTTGATAATATTTTTCAAGAATAGCTCGAATATTCTGCTGAGTCGAGCCAATACAAGAAAGATGAGGAGCGACAACATATCCTTCTGCTTGTATTTCCAATACTGTTTCAAGTGTTCGTTCACGAGTTGAGCCGCCCGCACCAAAGGTTACAGAAAAGAATTTAGGATGATACTGGGCCAATTGCTTACGTGTTAGGCGCAGCTTTTCTACACCTTGCAAAGTTTGAGGCGGAAAAAGTTCAAAGCTGAAAGCTGGGGAAAATTTCTTTTGTGATTCCATCTTTGCAAGATTATAGATTCTGAATTATTTCAATCCACATTAATATTAATCAACTCTATTTTATAATAAGCTAATTCTAAATGGGAGAATCAGTCGAATTCATGAAAATTTAAAACAAGACTTCTCCCACTTAGAAGGGTTAAATGATTAATATCGATACATCGTTGGCTTGTAGGGACCGTTCTTATCAAGACCTAAATATTCTGCCTGCTCGTCTGTTAATTCAGTGAGTTTTACCCCTAGTTTCCCAATGTGAAGGCGCGCTACTTTTTCATCCAATTGTTTTGGTAATACATAAACATTTTTCTGATAATTTTCTCCATTCTGCCATAACTCCATCTGCGCCAATACTTGATTGGTGAATGAACTGGACATCACAAAGGAAGGATGCCCAGTGGCACAACCCAGATTTACCAACCTTCCTTGTGCCAGAACAATGATGCGGCGTCCTGTTGGAAATATAACATGATCAACCTGAGGTTTGATATTGTCCCATTGATATTTCTGGATAGATGCTATGTCGATCTCCGAATCGAAATGACCAATATTACAAACTATCGCTTGGTCTTTCATTCTTAGAATGTGATCATGCGCTATTACTCGCAGATTACCAGTCGCTGTAACAAAAATATCCGCTTGATCACAGGCATCGTTCATCGTAACCACACGGTACCCTTCCATGGCTGCTTGAAGCGCACAAATAGGATCAATTTCGGTAATCCAAACGGTTGCACCCAAACCACGCAATGACTGTGCACAACCCTTACCTACATCACCGTACCCACAAACTACTGCGATTTTTCCAGCAATCATGACATCAGTAGCACGTTTGATGCCGTCAACAAGTGATTCTCTACAGCCGTAAAGATTGTCAAATTTTGATTTTGTCACAGAGTCATTGACATTAAATGCTGGAAACGGAAGTTCTCCATTTTTATGCATTTCATATAAACGATGAACCCCTGTAGTAGTTTCTTCAGTGACACCACGTATTCTTGCCAGGTTGATCGAATACCAGTTGGGCTGAGAAGCCAATTTATCCCGGATCGAAGCAAATAATACAGTCTCTTCTTCATTGGTAGGATTTGCAATAACAGATGGATTCTTCTCAGCCTTGGCACCCAGAATCAGCAGTAAAGTCGCATCACCGCCATCATCCAAGATCATATTAGCGCCGCTAGGTTGTCCAGCGACAGTCCATTCGAAGATCTGGTGAGCATATTCCCAGTAATCTTCCAGAGATTCTCCTTTATAGGCAAATACTGGTATATTGTTAGCAGCTATAGCTGCAGCTGCATGATCCTGGGTAGAAAAAATGTTGCATGAGGCCCAGCGTACTTCCGCACCCAGTGCCACTAATGTTTCAATCAGCACGGCAGTTTGTATCGTCATATGCAAAGAACCCGCGATACGTGCACCAGCCAATGGTTTCTGATTTGCATATTCTTTACGCAATGCCATTAAACCGGGCATTTCTGTTTCAGCGATGGCTATTTCTTTACGTCCCCATTCAGCCAATGAAATATCAGCAACCTTAAAATCAGTAAAAAAGCCACCACCTGGATTAAGCACAGCGTTCATAGTCTTCTCCTCAAAATATGAACGAGCGCCGTTGGAACAATACCCTCATCTGTTGAGCCTCACGGGTGGAACCGTTGCAGCGCTCCTCAACAAAGTGGGAAGATCGATTAATGCCCATTATTGTCGGCACTATTTACTATAAAATTATATGCCAGCATCAACGCGAAGTTGGGCAGCCTTATCCGTAATTTCCCAGGTGAATTCAGGAAGTTCACGTCCAAAATGTCCATATGCTGCAGTTTTTGCGTAGATAGGTCGCAACAGATTTAGCGCATAAATTATGCCACGAGGACGCAAATCAAAATGATTTTCAATTAATTGAACAATTTTTTCATCAGAAATCTTGCCTGTACCGAACGTATTGACCATCAATGAAACTGGTTTTGCAACACCAATCGCATAGGCGACTTGTACTTCACATTTGCTGGCAATCCCAGCCGCTACAATATTCTTTGCAACGTAGCGTCCGGCATAGGTCGCTGATCGATCGACTTTAGAGGGGTCTTTACCAGAAAAAGCACCGCCACCATGATGTGCAGCACCGCCATAACTATCGACAATAATTTTGCGGCCTGTTAAACCACAGTCACCCATCGGGCCACCTACAACAAAACGACCTGTTGGATTCACCAGATATTTAATGCGATCGCTGATGAGTTCAGCAGGTAATACTGGCTTAATAATTTCTTCGATAACGGCTTCGGTCAATGCCTGATGTGAGATATCAGGATCGTGTTGTGTTGAAATCACAACAGTTTCAATACACTGTGGCTTACCATTCAGGTAGCGCACTGAAACTTGCGATTTGGCATCAGGACGCAACCATGCTAATTTCCCTTTCTTCCTCAATTCAGCTTGGCGTTCAACTAAACGATGTGCATAAAAAATTGGCATTGGCATCAATTGTGGTGTTTCGTCGCAGGCAAACCCAAACATAAGCCCCTGGTCTCCCGCCCCTTGCTCCATTTCCTCTTCTTTGGTACGGTTAACCCCCTGTGCAATATCGGGCGATTGTTTGTTAAAAGCCGTTAAGACCGCACAAGTAGTAGAATCAAAACCAATATTAGAACTGGTATAACCGATATTCTTAACGGTTTCTCGTGCAATAATGTTGTAATCAACAGAAGCATGTGTTGTTATCTCACCCGATAACACAATTAATCCAGTACTGCATAATGTCTCACAAGCAACCCGCGCATTGGCATCTTGGCTTAGGATTGCGTCCAAAACAGCGTCAGAAATTTGATCAGCCACTTTGTCAGGATGCCCTTCAGAAACAGACTCAGAAGTAAAAAGATATTCACTCATAGTTTTATCTATCAAAATTTATTAAAAGTTTTTAAGTATACTGGATTGTGTTTTTTATAATGGGGCTTAATTAACCTTTATGTCGCTATGCTAAAAATAGCAACACTATACTGCAACGATTTATTCTTTATTCTTCGCAAAAAAAATCTCACATCCTCCATGTGGGTTATAACGGTATCGCGTATCATTCAAACGCATACATTTAGGACCGAAGGGATTAGCAGTGCCGATATATAATCCATCCGGTGAAGATACCAGTGTTCGTAGGCCAATGTTATATGGATTACCCATCCCATTGGTTGTCACTGGTATCCAATTCTCACCATCGAAACTCCTATATAGATCAAAGCCAGATTGACGTTCCAAAATAAATTGTGGATCGACATGATTTACTATCCCAGTAAAAGCTTCCGGCCATTTCTCTCTATTTGCATAGCCTAATAACGCGCTCCACTCGAAAGTACTAAGATAAAGCCATCCTTGGTGTTCACACATGCGCCAAAAATAACCGTTAAAGAAATTATCAAATCCCGGCATATATCCGGAAAGCGCCTCTTTCCAACCATCCGGAGTCTCGCGCGCATCACCGACTATTAAATCCCAATGCCCATCTGGGTAAATTCGTATCAGTTCAGGCGGTGCAGGACCAACTTTATTTTGCCGATCAACTCCCCCACCTTGTATTCCACTACCAACATACAACGCCCCCTTGAATGGATACATACTGAGCACGCACTGATTAAAAGCACCACGATGCGCACCTCGATCAATGATTTTTTCCCAGCGATAAGGGAGTTCACCTTCTACTGTACTACGCCAAACTTGGTAACCTTCCAGATTAAAAGTACCGACATATAGATGATCTTCAAAGCCAGCCATCTCAAAGATTGTTTTATTACCGGAATCTCCAAAACCAAAATCGCTAACTGGCCTCCATTGGCCATTAGCAGGATTTTCACTTTCGTAGACCACTGAATGTGCAGATATATTTGGATTCCCACCGCGAGAACCAGCGGGGGTTGTAAAAAGACGCCCTTTAAACATTACCATTGTTCGTATTGTTGTTACAGGCAAACCAATTAAACCCGGTTCACAAGTAGGTGTAAAAGTGGTACCGTCTTCAGAGAGTAAGATTAATGGCCCAGGTCCTTTCGCGGGCGACCAAGTACTTACAAGCAGGACCGGTTCATCATTGTTATTTCCCTGATATACTATCATTCCACGATAACCTATTTCGCGTGTAATGAGTTTACCGTGACTACCCGTTATGAGTGGCGCTTTATGTATCCTTTCCCAGCTTCCACTGTTTGGGCTATACCGCCAAATCTCTGCCCGCATATCAAGTTCAAACGGATCTTCCGGACATTCGACTGGCCATGTATCCAATCCGATCGAAAGCCGCGAACTCATAAAGGGAAAATTGCCGCGCGTCGTCGCTACATAAAGCTGATTGTCAAACCAAGCCATAGAATGCGCATAAGCATTTAAGCCATCCCCGAAACCACCGTGCGCAATTAACCTAAAATCTTCCTTTTGAAAGCCTGGTCTGATGCTCAGTTTATTCTTTACTCGACTCACTTATCGATCAATTGTAATTATTTTTGAGAGATACGAGTCTACAAATTTTTTGGCCTCATTTAATTCAATAAATGGTCCAATTCTGGTAGATTCCCGAGTGAAAAAAAACCACTTTCCATTAGATTTAAAAAAGCGTTCGCACCGAAAATGTTTTTTGAAATCTTCACCGTCCCGGTATCTAGGATTGTTAGTAAGCTCACCGTTAAGGAATTGGTTGCATATCGTTAATACCTCATCCGATCTTGACGTCAGAAAAAAATGTCCGGCACCACGCACATGCCTAAATTCCGCATTCGGCCAGATATCTAATAATTGTTTTCCAGTTAATTTAGCCTGTGAATTCTCACCATATATTGACAGGATTGGGAAATTAAATTTCTGTAATTTTTCTAAAGTCAAACCATCTTCACTCATCAATTCATTCTCGGCAGACGTATTGGTCATTAAATTTAGCCATTGCATTGCCGTGCGATTACTGAATTTTCCTGAATATGGAATTATCAATTCTGCTAGGTTTTCCGGAATATTCTTTTCTTCTATCTGCATTTGTGCCATCAAAGTTAATAGCTTACATCCAAACTTTGAGTTGTGAATCTCAAGATCCAATCCATACTGGTGCAAGAGCGATTGAATTTTCTTGCCATATTCCCAACTTTTTTCACCTTGCAATTGACGAAAAGTATAAATATGCGTATCTGCTAAGATTAAACCCGCTACGCGTGCTGGATCGATACAAGCCAGATTAAGAGCAATTATTCCGCCAAAACTATGAACAATAAAATATGCACGTTTAATTCCAAGATGGTCAAGCAAACTCTGAAGATCAGTGGCAAGATTATGCGGAGTATACCCACTCTCTGTCATCTCAGACCGGCCATGCCCGCGCAAATCGTATAGCGTTATTCGGTATCTCTTCGAAAAATCCGGTGCATATTGAAAATACCAGAAAGCCATATTCGTGGCCAAACCGTGCACCATAATCAGATCTTCTACCTGATCCCCTGCCTGTTCCGAATTCATTTGAACATAATTTAGTCGGTGGCCATTGATGATCTCGACTGGCACAGTATCTACTCCATATATCCTAATAGTCGTAATTGTTCCATAATTTTCTCTTTCTCATCATCTTCTATTCTGGCTGATTCATTATCCTTAACATGCTTATTAGTGGGAGTGCCGATCACAATCGGGTGCTCAGAGAGATAATCTTCATTAAAGATTGAACGTGGCACTTTTCCTTCGAGGTCGCTTGGCACCTCAAGTCCTAAGCTATACAATAAAGTTGCTCCTACGTCGACAATATTGCATTTCTCCGTAATCACTCCTTGTTTTATTCCATGCCCATAAGCAAGAAAAACACCATCAGGATGATGGGTACCGGCTATTTCTGCGCGTAACTCAACTACAGGTTTCTTATTTTTAATAGAAACAAAACCGAAATCACGTAAAACTAACAATAAGTCTGCTGCATCTTCCATACTAGCGCCTGGGAATACTTCTTCTCTAGTATGTATCTCGGTAATAATCCTTTCTCCTGTAATTGGATCTTTTAATTCTTTCAGATCACTTATTAGTCTTGCCCTAACAGTTTCATAATCACTTGGTTTTATGCCGGCTTCACCGGGATTTCTGGCAACACGGATATTAATTCCATTACTGGAAGGCGTACGGCAATAAGCGATTGTCTTTTCCCAATCTAGATACGCAAACATGCTATCCTCTCGTCGCTTTCCTGCTTCAGTATCAGGCACATCTTTCCATTCTAGATATCCTTTTTCATGTAGGTAAGAATTAATTCGTACCACTTCAGTTGTTGAAGTAAAACCATGGTCTGATGCCATAAATACTTGCACATTCGGTCCTGCTGTTGTAACCAAATGTTCTATAAAACTGTCAAGCTGGCGAAAATAATCGTGGCACAACTTGCGCATTCTTAGGTGATATTCACTAAGCTCGCCAGTCTGTAGGTTAGGATCAACAAATAACCAAGCTTGGTGTTGCAGTTTATCAACACCATCGAACATTACAGCCATTAAATCAGGTGATTCTTCACGCAGCAAATAATCAGCGATACAAAACCATTGTTTCTCACGCGGTAAATGATAGCGTACCCAGTTTTCGCGATCCTCGTTAGTTAGCTCATCAAGCGCTTGCTTTTCCTGCTCAAAATCCCAGGCCAATTCTTTCGGATTAAAATCTGGAATAGTTTTTAACCGATCATATAAATCTTCTGGAGCTGAATTACGCCGCAAATGACGCCATGGAATGAAACCAGGCAGCATAAAGCCGTTCAAGTTTTTTGGAGGAGGCGCAGTGAAAGGAAAATTAAGCGCAGCTACTCGTTTACCCTGGCGACTAGCAATTGACCATAACATTTCTGCTTTACAATCGCGAGAATCGTATAGCGTAAAGAACACATCGTTTCCACGCTCTTCTGCACGAATAAAATCAAAAATACCATGATTTCCTGGATTTCTCCCAGTCATTAAAGAGACCCAAGCAGGTGGAGTCAAAGGATTAGGCGTTGAACGTAAAACACCCCGTACTCCTTTGTCGAATATTTTCGCCATAAATGGCATTACTGGACCTTCACCATTTTTTGCAACAAGATCATTCAGTACTGTAAAAGTAGCTCCGTCCATGCCGATAAATAATGTACGAGTAGTCATTCGAGACTCATCTCCTATTGATTTTTTAGTTTAGATTCGAGGAAAACAGAAATCTGTTGAATTGACAAATCACCGACATATTTGCCATCTTCCATAAGAAGTTCATGAAATCCCAGCTTGCGTTCATAATTTTGCTCTAGTGCCACACATAACTGTATGATATCAACTGAAGAAAAATTCAGATCATTAACTAAGAATGTTTCCTGGCTAATTGCTTCCTCCAAATTTAATTCCCAATCCTGAACTAAGTCTTCAATAATCATTATCACAGTCAGGATAATTTTTTCTTGCTTTACTAAGTCTTCCAATTTACTTCCCTTTCTTAATTTTTGTTAACTACTAGCCAGTGCAATTATCGAGTTATCTTTCCGAGTAACAACGACATCAATTTTAATCTCTGAATAAGTCACACAAGCATTTTCGCAATTTGTATCTATAAATGAAACTTCAAAAGCTGTTGGCTTGCCTTGGAGACCCAAACCAAGAAACTTTGATGCTGCTTCCTTAGCACACCAAAATCGCAAAAGCCTATCATTCAGGTCTGAGTTATCCAGACCCCGTACAAAAGCTTCTTCACTAGCAGTTAGTGTTTCAATCATTAAATCATTATTTCGGATTTTACTAACCTCTTCAATATCAATGCCTACGGGACATTGTGATTCGGAAACCGCCACTAAGCTCGCACAATTATTATGTGAAAGCGAGACTTCTGGCGGTGGTATAAGAGTATTGCACCATAATCCGTCAACATAAGGCGCTCCATATTGGTCATGGAGCACATGAATATCGGATGGATATAGTAATTGGCCAGTTTTTTGAAAAATCCAATAACGAACAGCTTCCTTTATACATGCCCGGCCTAACAACCACTGGGATTTATAACGCTTATTTGCTTGCAATTGTTTCCATGCATCGCGTTCTTCAAAAGATAAAAAGATGTGCGACAAAATACGCAAGAAAATTCCACCTGATTGCGTACAAAATTCATCAGTTAAATTTGGTAATTCCCATACCAAAACATCATCTTTTAACACCGGAAATTGATGTCCAAGCCAACCATTAAGTGGATCACGCCTTACTTGATAGAATCTGTTCGGAACAGGAAAAAATATATTTATCAAATTAGCTAGCCTAACCACCGGATATCCATTCTGATCAATACATTCAAACTGCCAGGCACGTGCAGATGAAATTTCTTTGTTTGTATCATCCAATGAATGTTGCCGGGCCTGTAGTTTTAGCCCCGTTATATTTGCGGGACATTGGGTATAAAGCTCGATTCGTTGAATGGTGGATGGAAAACTATTAAAGTCAGTGCCAATCTGCTGTGCTATCCAATACGCAGAAAGTTGCCCCATCGCATCGAGTAATACTGGATTAATTATTAATTTGGGTGTTTCGCTTGCAGTGAGAAAACCATCTAAGCTAACATCTGAAAGATTTGCATCGATACCTTCTTCATTCCAACCTTCAATATGAGCAATACTTTGAAAGATAGGACCATGAAACATTCCGGTAGAGTACAATTCAGACCCATTCCAGCGAGATACTTTTTTTTCCTTAAGTTCAGGCAATTTAGAGCAATCCCATTCGGGCTTAAATCGAAAATCTGCACTTACTGCAACACCTTGGGTCGTTATAATTTTTGCACAGAAAATTCTGGATTCTCTATCAGTCAATTCAGCATGTACTTCAAATGTAATTTCTCCATCATCAAGTGTAATCCAATTCATAGCTTTGACATTTTCAATGACAAATACATCAATGCTATTGGCCAGAACTGCACATGCTTCTGCCATTATCTCTAAACTAACCATGAAAGGTATACAAGAAAGACCTCGTAAATCGGGCTCATTCTTTGATATGGTGCCTGACAAGACATGATCTATAATAAATTGATCATCTTTAATATTAAAATAGCATCGCGCTTTCAGATGTTGCTGATCTAGCTCCTCAATTGAATCCAGTAAACTCGTATATTCTATAACTGAAGATGATGGTTGTTCTTCTGGTATTAATTCCGCTTGTAATTGCCAATTTTTCACTACAGAACTTTGTTGTTTCAAGAAGTTACGCATTACATCAAAATAATCCGACATAACACTTTCTTGAATTATTGATCCTTTCGATTGATTGTCTTCACATTTTATTTCCACGTCGCTCGAGGACAAATTCGTTACATCAGTTTCTTTATCTTCTTTATCAAAATTAATTGCTAATTTTTGTAAACTAATGCGATCGGCATCACTCAGACGTATTTTTGGCATAGTATTGTCCAGTAATACACTTGAATGTTTTATTTGTATGCTATTAGAGAGATCAACAGGTGTAATGAACCGTGAGTTAAATAAATTTCCAACTTTTACTTGCTTACCATCAACATATAAAAATGCCAGCGTCGTCAGAAAATGATCAAGGTTGTTACGGTGACGAAGATTCGTAGCAAGCGAAACATGTGGTTTCTTAGTTAAAGTATCTTTTACAAATGCACTTAGGTTGCCAGAGGGTCCAACCTCTATAAAATAGCGCACTCCATCATGATGCATTTTCAAGAGCGTTTCTCTGAAGCGGACCTTGGTAGACCACTGTGCGGCCGCTAATTGCTGTACTGATTGTGTGGCATCAGGAAATAAATCAGCCGATGAACAGGAATAAAGCGGTATCTGTGGGCAATTTAATTGAATTTTTTTATAATATTTCAAAAATGCCTTGCTTGCTTCAGAAAATGCATTCGTATGATAACCACGGTCAAATGGTAACGGAAAGCAGATTCCCCCTTCTGCACTAAGAGATTTATGGATTGATTCAATGGGACCAGCATCGCCATAAAGTATCAACTGATTTGTACAGTTATCCATCGCAATAACTATATTTTCATTAAGTGCATCAATATGTTTTTCAACAACTGTCAATGGCAATGCACCGACAGTCAGCAATTTACCCACTGGTATCTTGCCATCCCTTAATATCTGTTGATAGACTTTATTAAGTTGTCTAATAAAATCGGCCAATTGCTGTGGATTATCAGCTGGTATCGCGCCAGATGCCGCGAGTGCAGATGACTCCCCAGAGCTGTGACCAACCATGACATCGGGTTCCACTCCCAGTGAACGAAGTAAAGCATACATAGCTTGACCACCAATAAATGCTGCCTCTGAGCCAACATCCATATCATTGAGTCGTTTTTCTAACTCTGATCGACGTTGCTCAGTCAGTTCACTGATTGGAGGAAATATAACATCCGTTCGTGTAGAACCAGGAGGATCATCATATAAGCTTCGCCAGAAATCGAACCATTGACGAACTTCATCAAAGCACATTGCGAGATCAGATAACATACCAATATACTGTGAACCTTCTCCCGGAAAAAGGAATGCAAGCTTTCCAGAAGATCTAGTCTCACTATACACAATACCGCTTTTTGTTGACCATCTCCCTGCATCACTTTTAGGCAGTCGTCGTAATGAGTCTTCAATTCTTCTTGTGAGATCTTCGCTATCTTTGGCTATGATAGCGAGGCGACATTGCCCTTCTTTATCTTTAGCAGCTAATGCTGCTGCAATATCTGCTATCCGTTGCTCAGGATAAAGATATATGAAATCTGCAGCTTGCTTAAGATTATTCGCCAATTCCTCACGATTATCCGCAGAAAAAATACAGATTTCTGCCTCCCACGGAGTAAATTTTTCTGGCTTCAGCGCGGATCCAGGCGCTTCTTCCAGAATCGCATGAGTATTAATTCCACCGAAACCAAAAGAATTGATTCCTACCCGACGAGGTACATTTAATTGACTAATCCAAGGAAATTTTTGCGTATTGATATAGAACGGCGTACTTGCAATTCCCAACTCCGGATTAACATTGTCACATAGTGTTGGTGGCAAAATTTTATGATGTAGGGCAAGCGCACTTTTAATCAATCCAGCGATTCCTGCTGCAGGAATACAATGACTGATCATTGATTTTACCGACCCTAGCGCTACGCTCCCATGATTTCCTTTGCGCTTACCAAACACATTCTCTAGCGCTGCTATTTCTGTTTTATCACCGAGCGGAATACCAGTACCATGCGCTTCGATTAAACTGATAGAAGCCGGGTCAATACCGCTTTTGGTATATGCTCTTTGTATAGCTAATGTTTCACCTTCAATACTTGGCGCTAGTAAGCCATGCCCCCGCCCATCACTAGCTTGTCCGATTCCTCTGACAACTGCATAAACACGATCCCCAGCGGAAATTGCATCAGATAATTTCTTTAGAACGACAACACCGAGGCCTTCGCCAAGCAATGTTCCATCACTACCCTCTTCGAATGGACGAACTTTACGACGTTCGCTTAATGCGCCAAGTTGAGTAAAAATCACTGCAACTTCAGCTGGTAGGGAAGCATTAACGCCACCAGCTAGCATCATACGACTACGCCCTGCACGTAACTCATCAATCGCTGCGTTCACAGCCAATAATGAAGATGAGCAAGCGGCATCAATTAAATAGTTGGGGCCTTTGAAATTTAATCGGTTAGCGATTCTACCAGTCATCACGTTTGGAACTAAACCGGGAGCGATATCTGAATTGGATTGTGGCAACTTACTTTCTAGCAATGCCCTTATCTCAGTCAGTTTTTCTTCACTGATAAAAGGGCAGGTAACTTGGAGCAATTCAATGGTTTGATCTAAAACAATATGATTTTGTATCAGCGTACCTTGCCCTCTGTGCAGATAAGTACTGTGCCCAAGTATAATGCCGGTATCATAATGGTCATAATCGCCCATTAAATATCCAGCATCAAGAAGTGCATCACGGGCTACCCGAAGCGCCATGAATTGATCCGGCTCTCCGCCATCCAATGAACTTGGCATAATACCAAACTCTCGTGGACTAAAATGGTACAGATCTTTAAGATACCCTCCAAAAGCTGTTTTAATTCGACCAGATTTTAGGTAACGATCGGCATCCCATTTCGGTGTCGGTTCGGTGACTGCGTCCACGCCAGTGACAATATTTTTCCAGAATTCTTGTATATTAGATGCCTGGGGAAATACACAGGCCATACCTATAATTGCGATTGGTTCCAAGTCGGCATGGACGGCTCCCATTAAAATTCTCCAGAAAAAAGTTCAATAGCATTTGCCGTAACTCTTGCGCTTCCCCCAAGCCGATTTAAAGCTTTGCTCGATATGCATTCCATATTCTCAATCAAGAAAACCATTTGGCCAGCAATATCTGAAAAATAAACATTAGCGCACAATAAATTAGAGTCTTGCGATGGTATTAACTCAAATTCCATATATAATTGATCAGGCAATGTTTCTTGGTAGCGTACAACCCGACCAAATTTTGTCGGCAATGCCGTTTCGTCACGAAAATTTCGCGTCCACAAAATACCCATTTGCGCAGCAGAATCGATGATCGCAGGATCAAAAATCCAATTATCATGCTTATCAGCGGTATTAATCCAATTAACTGGGCGGGTAGTTTTTACAGTTGCGCTTGCCCCATTCATTGATAATCCCTCAATATCTTCGATAACTTGAAAGCAAGGACCATGAAACAATAATTCATTGTATGCTTTGGTTACTGTCAGTTTCTTCTCGGAATGTAATTTATTAACTTGTTCAATACCGTGCGGTAGTTTTTGTTCTAAGCGCAAGGTAGATTTGTAATGGATTAATGGCTTACTATCTTTCTTTTCGGATTGCAGTATCGCATTGACTTCAAAACCAGCACTACTGCCATAAGGGGGAGGATTGATAACAATACTAAAATTACGCTCACCATCCTTTAGTTCAATTCCTTTTAGGAGGCAGAAATTCTGTATTTCAACTACCTTCCAGCCATTCCAAAGATGCTGTGCAACCTCGGCAAACATTTCCAGCGCGGCTGCCGCGGGCAGCACCGGAATTCCATCAATACGATGATGCTGCAGATAATTTTGCTTAGCATCAATATGAAAATTAATTGCTTGATTATTCTTCGCCAATATAACTTTTTCTGAACAGCCTATCAGTGGTCCTATACGATGTGTATCCACTATCTGGGAACTTTTCTTGATCTCACCAATAGTTGATTCTCGCTTTTCCCATGGCCCTTCACCACAAATAATTTCAACATCAGAATTATTAATACGCATTAGTTCATCTTTAAATAACTGATGACCAATTTCGGCTGTTACAAGTCTTACTCCATTTTTTGCAAATTTCGCTTCAGTCTCTGCAGTCACCATCCCTGCGCCAAATTTTGTTTGACCCCAAGGACCCCAACAGAAAGCGATAATATTTACCTGATTGTTCCAATTCATCTTAAATTGGCAACATAATCGATTCATAATCTCGTTTGCAGTAGCATAATCCGATTGACCACTATTTCCATATCGTCCAGCAACAGAACTAAAGACTGTGAGAAACTTGAGTGACTCAAAGCGCAGATATTTTTGCAGTATTAAAAGACCCATAACTTTAGTTTCAACTACACGCGTCCAGCTATCAATTTTTTTATCTGCAAGTAATTTATCTTCAATGATCCCTGCTCCATGAACTACGCCATCAATTCTGCCATGCCGCGTATAAACATCACTTAGCAAGTGATGCATATCATCTTCATTTGTCACATCAACCGCGCGATATTCGACAATCGCACCACGTTGTTTGAAATCTTCAATATTACTGTATATCTCCCTTGTAGCAAGCACTGCATTAATTTTCTGGTCAATCTTAGCTGGTGTGATAGGGGTATTATTGCTTCGTGCTTCAGAAATAAAGTATTGGCGCAGAGCGTCGGCAGTGATTAGCGTTCTTAGAATCTCCGGTTCTTTATCTGCTAATGCACTGCGTCCGGTAAGAATCAGTGTGTTGCCAGGAAGTGCCAATTCCCGCAAAACCTCGGCAGTAACACCTCTTGCGCCTCCCGTTGCAAAAACTATAATGTCTTGCAATTTTTTACTATTAGCTTCATCGATGTTAACGGGTGAAAATACAGTGTGGAAAACCGTACGTTTACCATCGGGATAACCGATTTCCAGGCGTCCGCCAACTAATTCCATTTCTTCAAGTAAAATTGATGAAATTTCAAAAGAATTCTGCGATGGATCAATATCAATTGCTTTGATACGCAGTGTTGGGCGTTCGTCAAATAAAGATTTAAGCATCCCGACCGCACCGCTTTGTATACTTAATCCTCCGCGTGAAATACTGCCATTGCGGTTAAAAAAACCGCCAAGAGCACTTGCTGACACTATATGTGTATCTTTTACAAGCTTGTCACTAAGGTCATGTAACAAAACAAAAAAAGATTTCTCATTAATTTGCAATTGCTTCCGCCATTCATCCAGCGAAGCATTGGTTTTAAGCCAATCTTTACTAAGCTGGGCAAGATGGATTACACCAGCAAGTTCGTGGAATTCATTTTTATGCGCATTACACCAGTTAATCAATAAATCATCTTGTGACAACGTGTTGCGTTTGATCAAGTTAACAGCACACCCACGGGAAGTAAGCTTTTTCATTAACTCATCCGCGACACCTAGCTCATCTTCGGTGATAAGATAATGCCCTTGCTTAAGCTGTTTAAGTGCAGTTTTGTCAATATTCTCTTGCTTGGATTCAATAATATGCCGAGGTGGATGACTGATAACAGAAGTCATTTTCCCCACCTCGGCAAAATTAAAAGGGGCAGTTACGGTCCCTCCAGCTTTTAAATTAGCTAATATGTCGAGTATCCCATTTAGCGTCGATTGAGTATTGAGCTTGCTACGATTCTCACCGATTTCCTGGCGATAGTTTTCAGGAAGTTTTTGCAATAATGTACCAACAATCTCTATCCTTTTTATAGAATCAATACCAAGATCGGATTCAAGATTCTGATCCAGTCCAATCATATCGGGCGGATAGCCAGTTTTGTCTTCAATCACACTCAGCAGTATCTTAGTTATGCCGTCACGATCAATAGATGAAACCACTTTACTTTTTTCCTTACTTTTATCCGCGATATCAATTAGCTGGGCAGAAGCTACAGTAGAAATATTTTGAGTAGTGGTCTCATTTGTCGATACTGGTACGACAGTCTTTTTGTCAGGTATTTGCATCACTTGATTCTGTTTTGCAGGCTCCTGCTCTTGCACGGCTTCATACGCAGATACTTTGGGTGGCATATATGAACTGATAATCTTTTGTTCCCGTATACTGCCTTGATCAACAATCGGTTCACCGATATATGCTGTCATGACGCGTTCTTGAGTTTCAAGAAATTGACGCATAGTTTCAAAATATTCTGACATAACCGCTGAATTTCCAGAGTTCGTCAATGGTCGTCGCTCTCTCATTTGATTCTCCTTTTTCCATGTTTTTTGTTGCTGTATTTGCTTTGTATTAGCCAAACTGGCGGCATTTAGCTGACTTACTTGATTTACCTGATACTCAGAAACTTGCGGTTTATCAGTGCTAACCTGAGCAATTGCACTGACCAAAGATTGATTGACTACTTGATCGGCTGTAACACCGATTTGCTTAATCGGCTGATTTGCTTGCCTGACACCACTGCCATTCAGCATCCAGACATGCTTTGGCATCGCATTAGGGCGTTGCAGTGATTCCAGTTTGGCAGGATCGCCACTCATACAATCTCGATGCGTAAAAAGTTTCATCACATTGAGTTTGATACCAGCGCATATTAATTGGCCAAGCGCATTCAGCATGCCTGATAACCCATTACCATCGTCGAAAGAAATTGCTTTATGCGGCTGATTAGTTAATATCTTATCAGTTAACTTTGACAAAACAGATTTGGGACCAAGTTCAAGAAATATTCTCGCGCCATCTTGATACATTGATTCAATTTCAGACACGAATTCGACTGAATTCACGAGATGTTCTGCCATTAACTTCTTGGTAATGCTTACTTCAGCAGCATGCGGTTTTGCTGTTGTATTTGAATAAACAGGAATACGACATGGTTGCCATTCCATATTATCGATCAGATTTGCCAAAGCACGTTGTGCTGGCTTAACCAAGCTTGAATGAAATGCAGCTGCTACAGGTATTTGATTGGTGATTATTCCTGCTGCTAATAATTTTTTCTCTGCTGATTCAATGGCGGAGCGTGAACCAGAAAGAACACTCTGTAATGGCGCATTATGGTTTGCAATAACAGCGTCATTTTGGCCTGTCAATGCTGCTTCAATATCTTCCCGGCGTGCCTGAACTGCAAGCATGGTACCGAGCTCGGTTTTTTCTGTTTTTGCTGCATCAATGATAAATCTTCCACGTGCAGAAGATAAGGTCATCAATGTATTCAAATCGATTGCGCCACTTGCATGCAATGCGACAAACTCACCGTAGCTATGGCCAGCAAGCATGTCTGGTTCAATTTCAAATGTTTGCAATAACTTCCAAAGACCTGCTTCAACAGCTCCCAGTGCAGGCTGCGCAATATCAGTACTTGTTAAAGTCTGTTGTGCTTCGGCTTCGGCCTCTTCACTGTAGCAGCCGCGTGGAAATATAAAGTGACTTAAACGTTTACTTTCACCATAACGGTGCGAAAAAGCTTCTTTTAAAATTCTATCAGCTTCGGCTAATATCTCAGCATAAATTGGAAAATGTAGCGAAACTTCACGTAACATCCCTGTGTACTGCGAACCTTGTCCAGGGAACAGTATTGCAAATTTCCCGGCAGGAACTTTACCCGATCCATGATAAACGCCTACAGGCAGCTCTACATTTTTGTCCTGCAAATAAGCTAATAAAACCTTAATCTTTTCTATCAAGTCGGTTAGATTTTTCGCAACAATTGCGACAATTTCATTATTCATTTGCCATTTTTTTGCCAAACTGTTCGCAACGTCGCGCAATTCTAAACTTGGTATGTTGTATAGTTCTTTTTCTATATTCCCTAATTGAGCAATTAGCCCTTCACGACTAACATCACTCCACAATAGCAGTTCAGCCGGCCACCGCTGAGAAGTTACTGGACGAAGCCATTCACGATATTCTTGTGTATATTCTTCTAACGCGATATGAAAATTTGTGCCGCCAAAGCCGAATGAACTTACCGATGCTCTCCGTGGAGTCGCTTCAGGTGCTATCCAAGGTTGCGCTTGATCTATGAGTTGAAAGGGACAATCAGCTTGCTGTAAAACCTGATTGGGCTGACTTGTCCAACGATGAGGAGGGAGAACACGACGATGCAATGCAAGAGCAGCCTTGATTAGGCCAGCTATACCAGCAGTAGCTTTGGTATGGCCTATCATTGTTTTTACTGAACCAATTACTGCTTGCTTAGGATTATACTCATTCTCCTTAATTAATTTCATTGTACTTTCAAGTTCAGCTGTGTCACCCGCAACAGTACCAGTGCCATGAGCCTCAAAAAGACCGACTGTGTTGGGATCGAAACCAGCTTGAACATAGGCACGGCGCATTGCACGTAATTGTCCTTCAGGTAATGGAGCAGTCATTCCTTTCGCATTGCCATCACTGCTGCCCCCGGTACCTTTAATCACCGCATAGATGCGATCACCATCTCGTTCTGCGTCATTAAGACGCTTAAGTGCAACCATTGCAATACCTTCAGAAATAACTATTCCATCAGCAGAAGCATCAAATGATGAGCAACGACCTCGCGGTGAAAGTGCTTGGGTTTTGCTGAAACATAAATACCCAAATGGACCTTGCACAGTATCGATACCACCCGTAATAACAAAATCACTGCGTCCTGAAGTTAACTCCGACACACTTTGATATAGTGCAGCCAACGCAGATGCACAGGCAGCATCAGTAGTAAAATTTACTCCGCCCAGATTAAGTCTGTTTGCGATACGCCCAGCGCTGACATTATTCAATAGTCCAGCAAATGAGTCTTCCGTCCATTCGGGCAAACGATCGGCAATATTCTCAGGTAAAGAACCATAGAATCGAGGAAGTTCTGCGCGCAATCCATACTGAGTCCCTACATCTCCAGTTCCTCCGCTAACACCTAAGATGACAGATGCACGTTCTCGATTAAAATCTCTGTCTTGGTATCCTGAATCAATTAATGTGCGCTGAGCCACTTCCAATGCCATCAACTGCATCGGATCAATTGATTCTATCGATTTTGGCGGCATTCCGTAGCGAATTGGGTCGAAAGGCATATCATCGAGAAATCCGCCCCATTTTGAATAAATCTTATCCTTTGCTGTGCGGTCTTCATCAAAATACAAACGCCAATCCCATCGGTGTAGCGGGATTTCGGTAATAGCATCAACCTTGTTAAGAATATTATTCCAATAATCTTCGATTGAATTTGCTTTTGGGAGCAGACATGCCATACCAACAATGGCGATATCAACGGGTTTCTCAGTGAAAAGCTGAGACTGTCTATTAGGCTTGGAAAAACGAGTAGCAAGCAGTTCAGCAGCATCTTCAGTTACCTGCTGATGAAGCAATCTTATGTCAGTAACTTCCGATCGTAGCGTGGCAACCTGACCGAGCATATACATCCCTTCTTCATGTTGTTTTTCCTCATCAAGATAGTGTAATTTGCCTTTAGCTCCTTTCCGAACGGAACCTTTCGATGCAATCCGCAATCGACCCATAATTAAATCATCTAATATTTTGCGACCTTCATCAGCTGGCACATCTTTTTTACGTAACAGCAAACGCTTACGAAAAAATTCCTTCGCAAAAGGAGTGTACGCGCAACAACTTGCATGGCCATGACCGGATTCTAGATTTACTGTTCGGGTACATTTGATTACCTCTTCTTGGTATAATGGTAGAATTGCGGCGCTACTGACAATTTCTTTCGTAAACAAATAAGCGCTACCCATCAGAAGTCCTATTTTTACTTTCTTTGCTGCCAATGGAGCCACAAGAACCTGAACCATTGCAGAAGAAATTGCATCATGGATACCGCCAGCGAAGAGAACTTCAAATTCACTACCTTGTACTTTACCGCTCTGCAATTCTTCTAACAAACGGTCTACCATTGCGCTCCAGAGAACAAAACTACTCAATGGTCCTATATGGCCTCCACATTCACGACCCTCAAAAATAAAACGACGCGCGCCTTCCTGGATAAAAAGTGAAATTAAATCTGCGGTAGGTACATGAAGAAAAGTAGGAATCTTTGCAGCTTCTAAACGAATGGCTTGATCTGGTCGCCCACCAGCGATGATTGCATATTTAGGATGAAATTCGATTGCCAATGTTAGCTGTTCGTCGAACAATTCCTGAGGAACAAAACCTAACAGACCAATCCCCCAAGGACTATCACCAAGCAAATGTGTCGTTTCCGACAATAATTTTCTTAATGCAGGTCCTTTTAGCAACGCAAATGCCAACATAGGCAAAGCTCCACCTTTTGCTACAGCTGCAGCAAATTCGGCAGAATCAGATACTCTTGTCATTGGCCCTTGCACTAAAGGATAGGTGGTACTTAAAGCTTCTGCCAGAGGAGCGTTTCGAGATATTGATTTAGCGTCAATCGCCTGACACAAATTATTTTCAATTGCCGCATCAACTGCTTTAAATAGATCTACTATATGCCTATATTTCTTTTTCCATGAACCAGCAAAACTGATATCCTGACCTATTGGTAATAATCCTTTTCTTATTTCTTTCCAGTTAATTTTGGTGCTTACCAAGTGCTTGAGCGTATCGTAGCCTTGTCCTTCCCCATCACGAATAAAAGCCTGCACATCAGCATATCCAGGGCGAACGAGTAAGCGGAAGTATTCACCAACTTCTCCATTTCCAACTAGCATGGTTTCATTTCCGGCTAGATTACTAAACATAGAACGCAAGAAATCAGGTAATTGTGATTCATCCATCAACAATACTTGGGAATCAAAAACTCCGCCCGCCGCACCTACTGCACTGCAAGCTGCCGCAACATGGGGAGTCAAACCTCCATGAATATATAGTGGTAAATTAGTTTGCTTATGCCATTTTTGAAATAGAATAAAGCTACTATTCTCACCAACAAAACCGCCAGCCTCATTACCTTTAAGTATTAAGCCATCGACTAATTGATCGAGAGATTGATTTGACCAATAAGATTGTTTTAATTCAGCAAGCACCTTAACACCCGCATGTCGCAGCTCATGTATAAAAGCTTCATGGATGCTGATAATCTTGGAATCGACTATTAACCAATGCAATCCCTTCTTGGTATAATTACGAATTTCAGTTATTAGATTGTCATCAAGAAAATCGACCTTAAGCCCATACCCTTGACAGGCTTTTTTAGCCAACAGGTTAAGCTGATCCACAATTAGTGCAGGATTTATTTCGTACTCAGCATTAAGAACTCCAACTCCCCTGATCGGCAAGCAGAAATAATCAAAGTTACATCGTCATGTTCCATCGGTGTATAAACAAATTTTTTAAATTCTGACAGGATTTCTATATTAATTAACTCTTGGTTTAAGGGGGTGATGCGCTTGTTGAAAAAATATTAAGTTACTTATTTGTTTACAACATTTGAGATTATAATTTTTTGGATCAGAAAAATAGAATTCAGGTAACTTATTCGCTTATTTGCATTGTATTTACGGCTACTGGTGCAGTTAAGTTTAGGAATATTTGGTCTATTTACAATCTAAAAAAAGACTTAGAAAAGTATCTGGTTTTATTTGATCATAACATGTGTCATGATCAGCCGATTGTTATTCTGGAATGAAATTATAAGTTATCTATTACTTTAGTAAACAGAAAGTTAAGAAACATTCTAAAATAAAACGTTGCTTATCCTAATTGTTGAAATTCTTGACATTCGCTCAAATAACTGTTTATTTTATGAGTATTATCTAAGATTTCATATTTTTCCATTTGAATTACCCCGGAACAACATTGATTTGCAAGTGTGGAATGACTGATTCAAATTGTGAATAAGCATTTCGCTAATTTTTATCTAACTAACGTTTCGAAGTTCATTTTAACCCAAGAATACCCTTGGAAGGCTTGATTTACTTGGCTTCCAGCCTCAATGTTCTGACATCAAGTTGCAGGGCTTGCACGAAGAAGCTTTGTACATGACGTTCAATTGTTGCCATGATCTGAGAGGCCGTATCACCGATCAGCATTTTCATTTCGTCCATCGCGCCCGCAATTACAGACCGAAAGACTTGCCACAATCTGGCGGCATAATCGATCGACGTGGCGTTCGCCGTGAGCTGTTGGCGTACATCCGCGATGCCGCTGGCCTGATGCCTCGACTTGGCAATCACCAGCATACAAAACCGTATCGCGGTCAAATGGATAGAGGCGATATAGGCGGCATAGTGATTGCTTTGTTCCTTGAGGAAGCCAAGATATTGCTTGGCTTCCTTGAAGTACACTTCAATCGCCCAGCGCATCGCATATAGTTCCAGTATGCGATGCGCCTCAAGGTTGGTGTCCGTAGTCAAGAATACCGCCCAGTCATGTTTTCCGGGCTGCGCTTTTTCAGGCTGGGCAATGCCGCGAACGAATAGCAGGCGCACCTTGATCCATTGATCCGCCTGCCCTGGTATTTTCTGCCACTGGCAGCGAATGCAGGACTGGTAGAGGGTATTCACATTCCTATCCTGGTGGATTGCTTGCCCTTCCTTGCGTTCGGTTAGCCGATATTTCATGGCGCTCTTCTTCATTCGCAGAATCGGTGTCAATAGTTGCTCGTCGGCCAGGCGGATTATCGGTTTGGTGCCGAACCACGCATCTGCCAGCAAGTAATCCGCCTCGATCCCGGCGCGTTGCGCCCGGCGGATCATGTTCCAGCCATTTGAGGCTTGGTCTGGCTTTGCGCCACCCGATAACGTTTCGCAACGATACTGCGACCATCACGGAATGGTTGATGCAGCTCTTGCGCCTTCGTTGCGCTGATAAACAACTCACTATCGATGGGCACAAAGCCTTCCGTGCTGCTCATGCCCAGGGTCAAAACCTGTTGCCCCATAACCTGCCGTCCCGATGTGTGGTCAAAGTGGCTGGATACGCCAGGCATCTTTTTTCCATGGCGCACCTGAATGGAATCATCCAACACAAATGCACGGATATGGCTCGATGTCTTCGCGCTTCGGATCGCTTGTCGTGCGACATCCCTATGCAGATGACGCCAGTTCCAGTCTTCCTGATTCAAAGCCGCATACAGGGCATCTTTCTCGGCGCAGGAGAAGGTCTTCAATGACTCCCGCGCAAACATGCCAATCGAGTCCACTTTCAACCAGACCCAAATCATCAGGCAGTACACCAGTTCATGCGCCGACGTGCCGGAGCGCTTGGGAAAGCCGATTCGATTCAGCCGCGCTTTCATGCCCATGTGCTTCCACAGATCAGCAAACAGATTGTCAATGAGGCAATCTTCGTCCCGTAATAGATTAGCCGTCAGTTCTGGAAGTTCTATTGTTTTTGTGCCATGATTCATCGCGGTCTCCTGAGTTGTTTTGGCTGTTTGCAAGATAACCATTATATACTCTTTGCGAGACCGCCTTTCTTATTATAATCAAATAATTAAGCGCGCCTTTATGGGGCTTTTGAACTCCGAAACTTTAGTTAATAAAATATCTGATTAAAATTTAATCGGCAGAGGCGGTCAATTTAAACCCGGTGCCAACACTATGTTCTTTTGCTTGTTTACTGGTAATTCAGAAGAAATAAAGATGCACTTCGCCACCTATGAAAGAAATGGGGGGCCTAAGCCCCCCATTCTGGATTAAAACTAAATCTAAACTAAACAAATTCTTGAATAAAGCTTAAAAATAAATATCCCCGCCGCGAGCTGCGGCGGTATTACGTCATCTTTTTCTCTGAAAAAGCCTCATCAAACAAATTCTAGTGTAATGTTGCTGTTGTTTTTTGTTCACATACCAAATTTGCACAATAAGTTTCGTGGATGCCATCCAGAAAACTCCACAGTGCGTCACAAGCTTCTTTTGGTAGCAGCCAGTACTTCGGCTTGCTTTTCCGGGGTATCGGCAAAGCGCTCAATGATTGCCCATTCAGCTTGCGAGTGATATATATCCGCTTTTTGATGTACCGAGAAGAATTCATAATCTTCAGGATTTTTCATGCCATAGAATTTAGCCAATCCATCAATTTTCACGGCAGCAATATCAGGCACTTGCGATTCAAATGCATGCAATGCAGCGAGTCCCGCATAAAATGGACGATTTAAACAAATATCCCGGAATGTGGAGACAAGATTCTCGGTATTGGGTAATGCGGCTGCATTAGCTAAACTCTTATCATTTGCACCCAGTGCAAAAGCAAAGTTTTTCCATAATGCTGGGTGATTCTTTTCGCCGTGTTCTTCATCGATTAGATTTTTTAATACTTCCTGACGCACACTGATATCACCGCTGTTTGACTCGGAATGAATATGCGGTGTATTAAAGTGCACAGCGCTTAAATAGGTTGGTTCAGCTAAAACATTATAAAAATATTGTTCTGCATAATGCCGCAATTGTTCTTGCGTCAATTTACCTTCCGTCCAGGCGACATAGAAAGGATGTTTGAGCAGGTGCTTTTCACCGATAATGGCTGCAATTTTTTGTTTGAGAATGGTATTGGTCGTCATGATTACTCCTTTTAAACCGAGGTGGATAAAGATGCTGCATATCATCGCTTAAATAACATCAGCAAGTCAAATTTAGCTAGCCTGCGTTGCGCGCAGCTTGGCTGGATAAATACCGGCTCGCAGCAATCATATTGCGTAATGCCGGTTTCACTTCTTCCCAATTACGCGTTTTCAATCCGCAATCAGGACTCACCCACAAACGCTCAGCAGGTATACGTTGCGCTGCTTTCTCCATCAAATGAATGATTGATTCGACAGAGGGTATATTGGGCGAATGGATATCATACACGCCGGGACCAATCTCGTTGGGATAATGGAATTGATCAAACGCATCGAGCAATTCCATATCGGATCGCGAAGTTTCAATCGTAATGACATCGGCATCCATTTGAGCAATGGCTTCCATAATGTCATTGAATTCTGAATAACACATATGCGTATGAATCTGCGTTTCATCTTTAACGCCATTCGCAGTAATACGAAATGCGCGGATCGCCCAGTCGAGATAGATATTCCATTGCGATTTTCTCAACGGCAGCCCTTCTCGTAATGCGGCCTCGTCAATCTGAATAATCCGGATACCCGCTTTCTCCAAAGCGATCACCTCATCACGTATCGCAAGCGCCAGCTGCACGCAGGTTTCTGCACGCGATTGATCATCACGCACAAACGACCAATTCAACATGGTTACCGGCCCGGTTAACATGCCTTTCATCGGCTTTTTGGTTAATGATTGGGCATATTGAATCCATTCGGTAGTAATCGCCTGAGATTGTGAGATATCACCAAAAATTATCGGTGGTTTGACACACCGTGACCCGTACGATTGCACCCAGCCAAACTGAGTAAAAGCATAGCCTGATAATTGTTCGCCAAAATATTCCACCATATCATTGCGTTCAGGTTCGCCGTGCACCAGAACATCCAATCCTAGCGCTTCCTGCTCTTGTACGCAGCGCGTAATTTCATTTTGCATCGCCTGACGATATTCTGATTCTGTTAACTTGCCTTCGCGGTAATCATGGCGAGTTTGTCTAATCTCCTGTGTTTGCGGGAAAGATCCAATGGTTGTAGTGGGGAAAAGCGGCAGTTGAAATTTTTCCCGTTGCACGACTGTGCGTTGATGATAGGGTGATTGACGCGTCCCCATCGTTTCATTGATTTCAAGCACACGCGCTTTCACGGCTGCCTGATGCACGCGCTTGGATTGCTTGCGGCTCGTGACTGCCGCGCTATTTTCCTGCAAGATTTCAGCAACACTTTCTCTGCCATGGTTCAGTGCTTTTGCCAGGACTTCCACTTCATTTAATTTCTGCACGGCAAACGCCAGCCAAGACTGAATATCCGCATCTAATCTCTGTTCATTATCCAGATCAACGGGCACATGCAACAATGAACAAGATGGCGCAAGCCAAAACCGATCTTGTAAGCGTGCAGCGATAGGTTCCAGCCAATCCAGTGTTGCAGATAAATCAGCTTTCCAGATATTACGCCCGTTAATAACGCCCAAAGAGAGGATTTTATGCGTCGGCAGCCAATCAATCACCTTGGCGATTTCATCTTTGGCCGTGATGGCATCCAGGTGCAATCCATTAACCGGCAGTTCACAGGCTAATTGCAAGTTATCCTGCAGTTGCCCAAAGTACGTCGTTAATAACAGTTTGACGGGTGTGGCCTGTAATTGATAATAAGTTTTTCTCAAGGCGTGCTTCCATTCCGCAGCCAGTTCCATTACCAATATGGGCTCATCGATCTGTACCCACTCGATGCCTGAATTCTCTAGCTCATGCAGCAATTGTGCGTAGGTATTTAACAAGTCATCCAACAAATCAAGCTTATCCGAACCATCCTTGGATTTTCCCAACCATAAATAGGTCACCGGGCCGAGAATGACCGGTTTGACTTGATGATGGGTTTGCCTGGCTTGCTGAATCTGTTCAAGCAAATGACTGGAATTCAGTGAGAATCGCGTATTTTTCTCAAACTCGGGTACGATGTAATGATAGTTCGTATCAAACCACTTTGTCATTTCACCGGCATTGACACAGGAGCTGGCAGAATTGTCACTGACCGAACGTCCCCTGGCTACCCGAAAGTAATTATCTATCGCGCTACCTGATAATCCACTGACGCGCGCCGGAATATTGCCCAACATAAAACTGGTATCAAGCACATGATCGTATAACGAAAAATCACCAACCGGAATCCAGTCAAGCGCAGCTTGATCCTGCCAGTGCTGCATTCTAAGATCAGTTGCGATTTCTAATAAGGCTTGTTCAGAAATTGTACCTTTCCAATATTTTTCTAAAGCAAATTTTAACTCTCGCTTCCTGCCGATACGCGGAAACCCCAGACTGTGCGTTGTTACCATGATTCAATCACCACTCATAGAATAATAAAAGTTCGGCTATTGTATGAACAATGAGTAATGAATAATAATGATAAGATTTAATATTCTAATAAGGTTTCCTCATAGATGATCGAACACAGTCACCTGAAAATCATTCAAGCACTGCATGCAAACGGCACACTCACTGAAGCTGCCAATGCGCTATGCCTTAGTCAACCGGCCTTATCGCATCAAATCAGCTATCTGGAAAAGAAGTTAGGGGTAGCGCTATGGGAACGCGAAGGCCGCAGCCTGCGCCTGACTCAAGCGGGCACTCTGCTATTGGAAGTAGCTAATCAAGTATTGCCGGTATTATCACAGGCGGAAAAAACACTCGAATCCTACAGCGAAGGCCGGCTAGGCATTTTGCGTATCGGCGTGGAATGTTATCCGTGTTTTGAATGGCTGACCGGTGTCATTGGGCAATACATGCAACAAATGCCCGGCATCGATATCGATATCGTACAGAAATTCCAATTTTCCGGATTGGAAGGGTTACTGAACCATCATATTGATGTTTTGATCACACCCGATCTGGTCAAAAAGGAAAAAATCGAATATGAAATCCTGGCGGAGTATCAACTGGTTTTGCTGGCAGCGGCCAGCCATCCTCTGGCAGAGAGTAAACAGCTCACACCTGAGCTTTTGAGTAAAGAAACCTTATTAACTTTTCCAGTACCCCTAGAAAGATTGGATATTCTGACGCATTTTATGACGCCCGCTCACCTGGAACCGGCAAAACTGAAACAGATCGAATCACTGGAAATCATGCTACAAATGACTGCACTTCAGCGCGGCGTTTGCGTACTGCCTGAATGGCTGGCCGATATTAAAAACAAAGATCTCAAGTTCAAAAAAATTCGTATTGGCAAGAAAGGGCTGTATCAGAAATTGTTTTTGGCGATGCGGGAACCGGATAAAACGATTCCTTATATCCGGAAATTTATCGCGGTTGGAAAAAAGCGCGAATCATAAGAAACTCAGAATTTCTCACTATAACAACCCAAATTCCCTGCTATATCCTCATAACTTTACAAAATATCCAGTTAAACTATCGTTTTTTCTAAATTCAATTAGCTTATGGACGAACAATCAAGCCTTTTGGCTTTATTTACCAGCAGTTTTTTAGCAGCCACGCTGCTTCCGGGCGGATCTGAAGCCGTACTCGTGGGTGTCTTACTGGCATACCCCGAACTGCATTGGCAGGCGCTGATTCTAGCCACTGTGGGCAATACGCTGGGCGGCATGAGCTCTTATTTAATTGGCCGGTTTCTGCCGGATGAAAAAACATTATTGAAAAAATCGGGAGGTAGTACACGGGGATTGGAATGGGTGCGCCAGCATGGCACCCCTATTCTGCTGTTATCCTGGGCGCCGCTGATTGGGGATCTATTATGCGTGGCTGCCGGTTGGTTACGGGCCAACTGGCTATGGGCTTTAGTATTTATTGCTGCGGGGAAGTTTGCCCGCTATTGGGTGATTGCTACAGCGATCAATTAATTGGAAGCACGATTCAGTTTATTCGTCAGTGTGAATAAACTGAATCGTTCAATTATTTAACCGAAATCAATTCTCAAATAGTTTCTGTAATTCACCGCTCTGATACATTTCAGTCACGATATCCGAACCGCCAATAAACTCACCATTCACATACAACTGGGGAATCGTCGGCCAGTTTGAGTAATCCTTGATACCCTGCCTGATTTCCGGATCTGCCAACACATCGACAGAAAAAATACTATCAACACCACAAGCTTTCAGAATATTCACAGCATTAGCAGAAAAACCACATTGCGGCTGGTCAGGTGTACCTTTCATATAGAGCACAACCGGATGTGTGGTAATTTGTTGTTCGATTAAATCTTCAACATTCATAGTGTTAATTTCTCCAAAGATCATTCCAAAAGTTTTATACAGAAACAAAAACAGCGTCGTTAATTATTACATTAATTATTTATCGCTTACGTAATAAAATTCAACTGACCGCCGCTTACCCGCATTATGCCAGCCAAATCCGGGTAGGAACAAATATTACTAAAATCCCTATCCCCAAACAATCGCCTGCACTCAGCCGCTTGATCATAGCCATGCTCCAGCAGCAACCATCCGTTATTAACAAGATAATCCGGCGCCGTAGCGATAATGTGGCGAATACATGCCAATCCGTTGTCACCAGTAGACAGCGCCATTTGTGGTTCAAAACGCAAATCACCTTGTTGCAGGTGCGGATCATTTTCTGCCACATACGG
This sequence comes from Nitrosomonas sp., assembly GCA_016708955.1. Classification (GTDB taxonomy): domain Bacteria; phylum Pseudomonadota; class Gammaproteobacteria; order Burkholderiales; family Nitrosomonadaceae; genus Nitrosomonas. Next base: position 119,129 of record JADJES010000005.1, on the reverse strand, counting down.
CGGATTTGATACAATCAGATCAAATTTCTCCCCGGAAAGTTCATCAAACCAGTTTCCTGTTCTAAGAGAAATATAATTCACTTCCAGATTCTCGGCATTCCACCGGGATACCGCGATAGCTTCGGATGACAAATCGATTGCAGTTACTTGTGATTGCGGGCGATGCTTGGCAATGGTGATAGCGATTGCACCACTGCCCGTTCCCAAATCCAGTATCTTACAAAACTGATTGTCCGGTATTAGTTTCAATGCCAATTCAACCAGCAATTCAGTCTCCGGGCGGGGGATTAAAACCGCTTCAGTGACTTTAAAAGTCAGATCGTAAAAGTCACGTTTCCCGATCAGATAGGCAACTGGCATACCCTCACTGCGCTGCCTAACCAAACGGGAAAATTCATCAGTCTGTTGCGAGGTTAGTACTTGATCTGGATGAGTCAGTAAAAAAGCATGCGCTACATCTAACACATGCTGCAACAGCAATCGCGCGTCTATTCGATCAATCTCTCGACACGCCGATGTTAATGCCTGTGTTATGGTTTCTGGCTGCATAGCCTCACATTGGCAAGGTTAACTAGTCTTGTACCGAGGCTGCCAGTAGTTCTGCCTGATGCTCAGCCATTAATGCTGAACATAGTTCATCGATGTCACCATCCATAATCTGATCCATTTTATAGAGTGTCAGATTAATTCGATGATCAGTCACACGCCCTTGAGGAAAATTATAAGTACGAATCCGTTCCGACCGCTCGCCAGTACCTACCAGCGACTTTCTCGTGGCGGCCTGTTCGGCATGTTGTGCCCGCATTTGTTTGTCATGAATACGTGCGGCCAGCACACTCAGCGCTTGCGCTTTGTTTTTATGTTGCGAACGCCCATCCTGACATTCCACGACAATACCGGTTGGCAGGTGGGTTATGCGCACAGCCGAATCGGTTTTATTAATGTGCTGACCGCCTGCACCAGAGGCACGATAAGTATCAATACGCAACTCAGAAGGATTTAGCACCACTTCACTGACCTCATCCGCCTCCGGCATAACGGCCACGGTACACGTTGAGGTATGCACGCGTCCTTGCGTTTCGGTAACAGGTACTCGTTGCACACGGTGGCCTCCGGATTCAAATTTAAGCCGGGAATACGCGCCCTGCCCAATGATTTTGGCGATAATTTCCTTATACCCGCCGATCTCAGACAAGCTTTGTGAAATAATCTCAACTTGCCAGCCGCGTCTTTCCGCAAAACGGGAATACATACGAAACAAGTTACCGGCAAATAGAGCAGATTCATCCCCCCCTGTTCCTGCGCGTATCTCCAGGAAAATATTGCGCTCATCATTGGGGTCTTTCGGGAGTAGCTGTTTCTGAATTTCCGATTCCAGCTTAACAAGCTTTTCTTTTCCGGCCTGTATTTCAGCTTCCGCAAAAGAACGCATTTCCAGATCGGCATGCATTTCCCGTGCGGTTTGTATATCGCGCTCACTGAGCTGATAAGCACGGTAGAGTTCAACAATAGGAACAATTTCAGCATGTTCCCGCGTGAGCTTGCGATAGTTATCCAGATTGGAAGTCACGGATTCGCTGCTCAGCAATTGATTTAATTCTTCCAAACGCACACTCAAACGAGTGAGCCTTTCCGTGATATTCCTGTTCATTGCGGGCGATGCAATTGGTAGAGTCGATTAATCAACTCGACTAATTCCTCGCGTTCATCAGCCGTTGCATGATTCAATACACTGGAAGGCACATGCAAGAATTTATTAGTTAGACTATTACTCAGAGATTCAATCACTTTCTTGGGATCTTCGCCCTTTTCCAGTAGCTTGCTTGCTCGCGCCAGTTCATGACGGCGATAACGTTCGCCCTGGTCACGTAGTGCACGAATGGTCGGAACCATTTCACGTGTCGCCAGCCAGCGCATAAAATCCACCACGTTGGAATCAATAATGGTTTCAGCCTGGGCAACTGCACTTTGACGCGAATCCAGACCTTCTTTCACGATTTCTGATAAATCATCGACATAATAGAGAAATACGTCATCCAATTCTGCCACTTCAGATTCAACATCGCGCGGCACGGCCAAATCCACGATAAATATAGGCCGATGCTTACGTATCTTGATCGCGCGTTCAACCATGCCTTTACCGAGTATCGGTAATGGACTTGCTGTACAGGTTACAACAATGTCATGGAGTGCCAACTGTTCCGGCAAATCGCTCAGAGTAATAGCTTGTGCATTAAAACGACTGGCTAATGCTTCAGCACGTTCCGTTGTACGGTTAGCAACGGTAATTTTTTTTGGATTACGTGCGGCAAAGTGATTAGCGCATAATTCTATCATCTCCCCGGCACCGATAAACAAAACACGTTGATCGCTGATATCACCAAAAATCCGTTCCGCCAAACGTGCAGCAGCAGCAGCCATCGATACCGAATTAGTGCCAATCTCAGTCGATGTGCGAACTTCCTTGGCGACATAAAAGGTTCGTTGAAACAGTTTATGCAACATTAAACCCAGAGTGCCCGCATGTTCCGCTGATTTCACAGCGCTTTTTAACTGACCCAGTATTTGCGGCTCACCCAGCACCATAGAATCCAATCCGCTGGCAACGCGGAATGCATGCTTCACAGCTTGCTCGCGCGGGAACTTGTATAAATAGGGATCCAGCTCACCGGTCTGGAGATGATGAAAATCCGCCAACCAAAACATAGCGTCTTCAGGTTTGTCCGTACAACAATAAACTTCGGTACGATTACAGGTAGATACAATAGCCGCTTCTTTGATGGGGTTTCGCCCAATCAAATCACGTAACGCGTGCTCCATTGTATTTTCAGGAAAAGTAACCTGCTCACGCACATCCAGCGGCGCAGTATTGTGATTAATACCAAAGGCGAATAACTGCATGAAAGATAATGTTAGTCTATGAAAGCAATTGGTAAGAAATAACTGAACATTATAATATTAGGAATCCTTAAATACCATCAATCAAAAACATTTATTTTTATATTTTTTGTCTACCACACAGCAATTCCATTAGTGCCATGGTGTAATCGGAATAATCGAGATGCTATTTTTAGGCGAACCCTCAATAATCCTGTCGCTATAAGTCAAATAAACCAGAACATTTCTTTTTGCATCATAAAACCGAACTACTTGTAATGATTTGAACAATAACGATGTGCTTTTTTTAAAAACCTCTTTACCATCTTCCTGACCATTCTTAACTTTCTCCGGCAAAGAAATCGGTCCAATCTGGCGACAGGCAATAGAGGCATCAGAGGTATCTTCGGCAATACCCACTACGCCGCTGACTCCTCCTGTCTTAGCTCGACTTAAATAACAGGTTGCTCCAGCAACATCGGGATCGTCAAATGCTTCGATAACAATCTTATCGTTGGCCCCCAACATCTTGAATTTTGTTGAAACACTACCAATTTGATCAGCTACAACGATGCTGGGCATAGACAAAATTAAAACCAGAATCAACAAAACATTCATTGTTTGTTGTTTTTTAGTATTTACCTGACACTGCATAGATTCTCTCCATTGGTCTATAGATTTCTTAGAACAGCGTTCTTAATACAACATTTTCAATTCGATCAGTATATGCGAACGATGCATTGATTTAGTTATACGCATGATTCTTAACTGGATTGAATTGAAAATTGAGGAATGGTAGTAACCAGATAGCTGGTAGGCGCGATTGGATTCGAACCAACGACCCCCACCATGTCAAGGTGGTGCTCTAACCAACTGAGCTACGCGCCTGGGAAGAGCGGATTCTAACCGAAACAGCTAGCTGCTACAAATGATATGTGCATTTGCAGGTAAAAAAGTATTCGGCAACTACGCTAGCAAAAATCACGCAATGAGTTCAACTTTACCGCTATTCAGGTTGTAAATGCCGCCCACAATGAACTGGCGTGATGAAGATAGTTTGCTCGGCCTAGCAAAAATCGGCGCCCGACAGCAGCGGCCAACCAAGGATGGTCAACCGCATCCATCTGCTTCACCACCCCACCGACCAAATTAACGGCGTTTCAGAAGCAACTGAATATTCAATGGTAGCGTGTTATCGTTAGTTAGAAAATCTGGTGGCTATTTAAGAAGGTCAACACACTCTGTCTTTTCATTTGATTGATTACTAACACGTGATATCACGTAAAACCAAATTGTCAATAATGTCCAAAAACTGAATTTCGAGTATACTGCCCCGCTGCAAGAATTATCCAGCAAAAGAAAAATTGATCTGGAAGCAATGTGTTAACACAGAATAAGAATTCTACATTTATAAATAATGAATTGGCATTTGCCAGGGAGAATTTATGTACAAGCTATTACCAAGCGTTTTATTATTTTTGATACTTACCATGCCGTATAGTGTCTTTTCCCACGAGGGAGAAGACCATTCACACGACACCCCCGCTGCTGAACCCTCATCACAATTGGAGAGTGGTAATGGGTGGCGAGTTGTTCGTTCTCTTGAGATAGGCACTTCTGGAAAATTCGTTCACATGGTACTTATTGACCATAGTGTTTATACAGATAAAACTATTTATAGCGCTGCTATCAATAGAATTTGTCCCTCCGATGCCGAATTTTGCAGAATCAGATTCTGGAGTCAAGAGCGTTTTATACCGGAAAAAGCTTCTCTAACAACCGAACAAAATAAACATTTAAGAGCTGACTATTTAGTGAATAAGACTGCAGGCACTCATCATTTACGCTGGTCTTGCAGCGTTGATCCCGACAAGAAACATTGCTTCTAGAATTAAAACGCCGCAATTACACGCAATAGACTTGGATAAGTAGTGCAGAAATAAAAGAAATTACGCTATTGTAATCTTAGATATGTAAAGCACGCTTATCCACGGCAAGAGCAGCTTCATGAAACACTTCCGATAAAGACGGGTGAGCATGAACAATGCAAGCAATGTCCTCACTGCTGGCTGAAAATTTCATCGCCATTACCGCTTCTGAAATAAGTTCTGAAACATGCGGTCCGATCATATGAACACCCAATACTCGGTCAGTTTTTTCATCTGCTAATATTTTAATAAACCCGCTGGTCTCGCCCATGGCACGCGCACGTCCGTTAGCGATAAAAGAAAATTGCCCGGCTTTATAGGTGATGCCTGCAGCTTTCAATTCCTGTTCATTTTTCCCCACCCAGGCAATCTCGGGTGCAGTATAAATAACCCAGGGTATGATATTAAAATCGACTGCCTCATGTTCACTAGATCGTCCTTGCTCAAGGTGCATGATCATTTCAGCTACGGCCACGCCTTCTTCAGATGCTTTATGCGCCAACATTGGGCCACGCACCACATCCCCCACCGCATAAACGTTAGTAAGATTGGTACGGCAATATGCATCAACCGCAATAAATCCACGCTCGTCTAGTAGTAAACCGTTATCTATAACACCCAGACCTCTGGTATTTGGGATACGGCCAATGGCGATGATTAATTTATCGACTTCCAAGATCTGTTCCTGATTGTTGGAATCACTGTAATTAACAACTACATTATTCTTGGATGTTTTGACCGATTTGATATTAATTCCGGTATTGATTTGCAAACTGGATTCTTTGGCGAATATGCTCTTAGCTTCCTTGGCTACTTGTTCATCAGCTGCCATCAGGAATCCGGGCATCGCTTCAAGGATGGTAACTTCTGCCCCTAGTCGGCGCCATACACTGCCCATTTCAAGGCCGATAACACCTGCACCAATAACACCCAGCCGTTTGGGCGCTTCCGTTAACGCTAAAGCGCCGGAATTATCCAGGATCCTATCATTATCAATTGGTGCGATCGATAAAGATCGCGGTACCGAACCGGTTGCTATAATGACATGCTTTGCCTGAATAGTTTCTGTATTGCCACTATCATAAACATTTATTTGCCAAGTATTTGCGGACGCTTCCCGCTTTAATAATGTTCCTTTGCCATGCATCGCTTTAACTTTATTCTTCTTAAATAACGAAGAAATACCGGCAGTAAACGTAGTAACAATTTTGTCTTTGCGCGCAATCATGACGGGAACATCCACGGATACATTTTCCGTTGTGATACCGTGAGCGGATAATTTGTGTTTTATTTGATAATATTTTTCCGAAGATTCCAGCAAGGCTTTAGATGGGATACAGCCAACATTTAAACAGGTACCGCCAAGACTCGCCTTATCTTTTGGATTTTTCCATTCATCGATACAAATCGTATTCAAACCAAGCTGTGCACAGCGGATCGCCGCAACATACCCTCCTGGGCCCGCACCAATAACTGCTACATCAAACGTTTCTGACATGATTAAAGCCTTATAAAAAAATCTTATTAATGATGAAGTGATTATAAATTAAAATGATGATGTCGCTCATGATTCGTTTTAATCAATAAATCACCAGTCTACTGAAATGGCAGGTCTTGACTTTCGCATCCAATTGCACCAATCTCACGAACTGCTTGGACATACTCGCCATTTTCGTGCAATTTTGTCAGTGAACCAAAATTATTCCTGGCGTGCATACGGGCAAGGCGAGAAAGGCTTGTCGCCGGCATCTCCCAATGCAATCCGGTTAAAATTTCATCTGCACCGGCGGGATTATTGCAAACCAGTATCATGTCACAGCCTGCGGTGAGCGCAGCTTGTGCCCGCAAAAGCATTGATTCCAGATAATCACCAGCGCCACGCATACTCAAATCATCACTAAAAATGCACCCTTCAAATTGTAAGTCTGTACGTAAAATTTTTTGCAGCCAGATTGTTGAGAAGCCAGCAGGTTTTTGATCAATTTCAGGATAAATCACATGTGCCGGCATTATTCCAGCCAATCCTGAATCAATCATGTGCTGGAATGGTATGAGATCATTCATTTCGATATCAATGTATCGGCGCTGATCAATTGATTTTTCCAGATGTGAATCGGTTTGGATATAACCGTGACCTGGAAAATGTTTGCCTATCGCCAGCATGCCGCCTTTTCTGAGGCCAAGCATCAGATTATGTGCGAGATCTGAAACTGCGTTGGGATCATGGTGGAAAGCACGATCACCGATAACACAGCTTTGTCCATGGTCAAGATCCAGTACAGGTGTGAAACTAAAATCCACACCGCAAGCGTTTAACTCCGCTGCCAGAACAAAGCCAACCTGTTTTGCAAGATGGCGGGCACGGGCAGGTTGTTTATCCCAGATTTCCCCCAATTTACGCATGGCAGGCAATTTTGTAAAATCTTTCTGGAAACGCTGAACACGGCCACCTTCGTGATCAACTGCGATCAGTAAATGGGGATTCCGTAACGCATGAATCTGCTGCGTTAATTCCGTCAGTTGACGATTGTTGGAATAATTTCGTGTAAATAGTATGATGCCACCCGTGAGCGGGTGCAAAAGCCTTTTTATATCATCTTCGGTCAGTTGTGTACCGGCGATATCGAGCATCACTGGTCCAAGTGACACGATTACTTCTCCAGTACGACAAAAGCACAAGCCATATTTATTTCATCACTGATGGAAAGATGATGTTGCGTAATACCTTTGTCGTTTATTAGTTGATTGAGCTCAGGATGAAATTCAAAATACGGTTTTCCCAAACTATCATGGGTAATCGTAATATAAGTCAAATTAACCGGATGGCGCAAACCTGTTCCCATCGCTTTAGATAGCGCCTCTTTGGCAGCAAAGCGGCTGGCTAGAAACAAAACCGGCTTACTACTTGAGTGATATTCCGCCCATTCGCTATCGGTTAATATACGTCGCGCAAATCGTTCTCCAAAACGACCCACCGATTGTGCAATCCGTGAAGATTCTACAATATCGGTTCCAATGCCATAGATCATTCGCGCGCCTCAAGCATGAGCTGTTTCATTTCTTGTACTGCCTGCTTAAACCCAACAAAAATAGCTCTGGCAACAATAGCGTGACCGATATTCAGTTCAGATATTTCAGGTAGCGCAGCAATTGGTTGAACATTTTCATAATGCAGACCATGTCCGGCATTTACTTTTAAACCGAGATCAATGCCCATTGCAACCGCCTTTTTTACTTCGGCAAATTGCTTTTCTTGCGCCTCTGGAGTAACTGCATCGGCAAAACTACCTGTATGGATCTCGATGACGGGTGCACTGGCACGAGCAGCTGCATCAATCTGTAACGGATCGGCGTTGATGAAAAGTGAAACGCGTATTCCCGCTTCCCCCAATTTTTGGCAGACACGTTTTATTTGATCAAAATATTTCACGACATCAAGTCCGCCTTCTGTCGTCAACTCCTCACGTCTTTCAGGCACCAGGCAAATATCATGGGGCTTTATTTTAAGTGCGATACTGATCATTTCTTCAGTCACGGCACTTTCAAGATTCATTCTTGTCGTTAACCGGTCACGCAGAATTTCCACATCGCGATCCTGAATATGGCGGCGATCTTCACGCAAATGCAATGTGATGGCATCAGCACCGGCTGATTCAGCGATCAGTGCCGCTTCAATTGGATCCGGATAGCTTGTTCCACGTGCCTGTCGTAATGTGGCCACATGATCAATATTGACGCCTAATTCAATCATAATTTATGTTTCCCAAAATGCCAGCAAATAAGAATAGCTTAGATCTGTTTATTCATACCCTAGATTTCTTAATACACTTTCACTATCAGCCCATCCACTTTTAACTTTAACCCAGACTTCCAGATACACTTTACCCCCCAATAACAGCTCCATATCCTTACGTGCCTGGCTGGCTATTTGCTTTAATTTCTCACCTTTTTTCCCAATAATAATCGCTTTCTGATTCGGTTTCTCAACAAGAATTGTTGCATAAATCCTGTGCAATTCGCCTTCTAGGTTAAACTGATCCACCATAACACTGGTTGAATAGGGAATTTCATCACCGACTAAACGGAACAGTTTCTCACGAATAAATTCTCCCGCAATAAACCGCTGACTGCGATCTGTTATTTCGTCCTTATCAAATAAAGGTTGGTTAACTGGTAGATAGGTGCGAATTGTAGTAAGAAGCTCTGGTAATTGCATTTTATGCATGGCGCTAACCGGTATAATAGCTGCAAATTCAAATATTTCCGCCATGTTATTTAAGAATGGCAGCAATTGATTCTTGTCAGCCAGTTTATCGATCTTATTCATCACTAAAATAACCGGAACATTCTTCGGAAGAATCTTTAGAGCGCTAAGATCGCGTTGATCAAAATGCATTGCTTCAATAACAAACAAAATAACATCCACATCTTGCATACTTTGCGTTACTACCCGATTCATTGCAGTATTTAAACGATTAGTATATTGCGTTTGAAAACCTGGTGTATCAACAAAAACAAATTGTGTTTGCGCATCCGTTAAAATACCGTTAATCCGAAAACGGGTCGTCTGTGCTTTCTTGGATGTAATACTGATTTTTTGCTGCAGCAACTTATTCAGTAATGTTGATTTACCAACATTTGGACGGCCAATAATGGCAATGTAACCAGTGCGAAAATCGGCCTCAGTGACCATTCTGATAAATCATAACTAGTAACGTAATAACTTTCATATTAGAAATAATCTTGATGCGGACATGCTTCTTCATAAGCTAATTTTGCTGCTGCTTGTTCTGCACTACGGCGGCTCGCACCTTCGCCTACGGTGCGAATATTAAACATAGGTATCACACATTCCACTTTAAATTTCTGTTTATGTGCTTTTCCGCTAGTTGTAACCACCACATATTCCGGCAATGCCAATTTCTGGCTTTGCAAGAATTCCTGCAATAAGGTTTTTGGATCTTTACTTTGTGTTTTGAAATCAATATCTTGCATTAAAGGCAAGTAAAGTGTCATAATCACATCCTCAGCCCGGGCATAATTACTATCCAGATAAATGGCACCCAATACAGCTTCTAAGGCATCAGCAAGAATGGAAGGGCGATGACAACCGCCGCTCTTTAGCTCGCCTTCCCCTAATCGGATCAGCTTATCCATCTGCAGACTTAGCGCCATATCTGATAATGCCTGCTGATTAACAAAATTGGCGCGAAGCCGTGATAAATGTCCTTCCGGCAAGTCCGGGAAATATTTATAAATTAACCCGGCAATCGCACAATTCAATACAGCATCGCCCAAAAATTCGAGACGTTCGTTATGAAATGCACTATGACTTCGATGCGTCAATGCTTCTTGCAGTAATTTGAACTGAGTGAAAGAATATCCGATGCGTTTACAGAATGTATCTATTAAAAATAAATAATTGCTCTGTATAGCGTCATTGGCATCGTATTGCTTAGTATCAATCGCTGATGGCTTCAAAATCAATATTTAAAGACAAGTTGGAGATGAGTGGAATCTTTGTTGTATATTCTGCGCGCAAAACAATACGACCATTCTCCTTATTGATTTTAATATCTTGCCCGCTAATGGATTTAATATTATCAATCTGGGCACGCCTATTAAACGATAGTCTTATTTGATTCAGATCCATATTCTGCGAATTAGTATCCTTGACTATTGCTGTTAAGTTTTTTTGGATGGTGGAATATTCAATATAAGCAGGAACAATCTTCAAACCGGAAATGGCGATCAAAATCAAGATCACAGACCACACCAGCAAACCAGATAAACTGATGCCTTTTTGTTTTTGAAATATATTGTGATACTTCATGCTTACCTCCTCATCCAAGAAAAAGCCTCACGCATTATTTAATGGATAGTCCAATTCGGCCAAAATCTCCAAAGTTCCACCAAATCATAAAAGCCTTACCAACAATATTCTCTTCTGGAACAAAACCCCAATAGCGGCTATCACTGCTGCTGTCCCGATTATCGCCTAGTGTAAAATATCTGCCTGCTGGTACTTCACAAGTGAATCCTGTACGATGATACTTGCAATTATCTCGAAATTCGAATTGCCTTACATTGGAATATTGAAGTCCTTTCACATCCTGATTAATAAGAATGGAATGACTGTCTTCGTTCAAATATTCAGAAAATCTGTCGGAATAAATATATCCAAAACCTGACTCAATATATTTGTAGTCGCCTTCGTATTCCATTTTTATCACCTCACCATTAACAATTAGTTGTTTATTATGATAAGTGATAACATCGCCAGGTAAACCAATGACACGTTTGATGTAATCAATCGATGGATCTTCCGGATAGCGAAATACTAAAACATCGCCACGCTTGGGTTCATTCATATCCATAACTTTCTTGTTTAGGACTGGAAGCCGAATCCCGTACGTGTATTTATTGACTAGAATGAAATCGCCGACTAATAATGTAGGTATCATTGAGCCAGAAGGTATTTTGAACGGCTCAATCACAAATGAGCGCAGACTGAAAACAATCAGAATGATTGGAAAAAAACTTTTAGGATATTCGATCCACCAAGGCTCGCTTTCATCCGCAGCACGTTTATTTTTCCAAAATAGATAATCTAATAAACAAATACTACCGGTAATTACAAGTAGTACAAACAGAATCAAAGGAAAATTCATTTTAATTCCTTTGGTAACACATTCGATATCGAATTAAAGCAATTCAGCTTTAATTCAAAATTAGATAAAAGAACTCTATTTTTACTATTCATTATTTATTATCAACCTGCAAAATTGCCAGAAATGCTTCTTGCGGAATTTCTACATTACCGACCCGTTTCATTCTCTTTTTACCTGCTTTTTGTTTCTCCAGCAACTTTCGTTTACGGGTTATATCGCCGCCGTAACATTTTGCCAACACATTCTTACGTAATGCCTTAACCGTCTCACGCGCAATAATATGAGCGCCAATCGCTGCTTGAACGGCGATATCAAACATTTGACGAGGAATTAATTGACGCATTTTCTGCACTAATTCGCGGCCTCGATATTGACTACTGCTTCGATGGATAATCAGGGATAGCGCATCGACTTTATCACCATTAATCAATATATCCAGTTTCACTAAATCTGAAGCGCGAAATTCTTTGAATTCATAATCCAATGAAGCATAACCGCGACTGGTCGATTTCAAACGGTCAAAAAAGTCCATTACAACTTCGTTTAAAGGCATCTCATAGGTAAGCATGACTTGCTTACCCATATATTGCATATTCGTTTGGTTTCCACGCTTACTAACGCACAATGTAATCACTGCTCCAACAAATTCTTCCGGCACTAAGATCGTTGAAGTAATAATGGGCTCGCGAATTTCAGCAATTCTAGAAAGATCGGGGATTTTTGATGGGTTTTCAATTTCAATCATCGTCCCATCGCGCATCAGTATTTGATAGACCACTGTTGGTGCAGTGGTAATCAAATCCATGTCATATTCTCTTTCTAACCGTTCCTGCACAATATCCATGTGCAACAACCCGAGAAAGCCGCAACGAAAACCGAAACCAAGCGCTTGGGATACTTCCGGTTCAAAATGCAGTGACGAGTCGTTCAGTTTCAGTTTTTCCAATGCTGAACGTAAAGCGTCATACTGGTTGGACTCGATCGGGTACAATCCGGCAAATACCTGTGGTTTTATTTCTTTAAAACCCTGTAACGGTGTTTCGGCTGGACGGATTGCTGACGTTACTGTATCACCAACCTTTGCCGCATCCAGTTCCTTGATACCGGAGATGATAAAGCCAACTTCTCCTGCACTAAGCGTTTCACGATAAAGTGATTTAGGTACAAATACGCCCACATGTTCACACGTCTGCACTGCCTTACTGGCCATCAATAAAATCTTATCACCAGGTTTTATTGTGCCATCCATTACTCTGACAAGTATAACGACGCCAACATAATTATCAAACCAGGAATCGATAATTAGCGCTTTTAACGGTGCATTTGGATCTCCTTTCGGCGCAGGGATTTTTGTAATCAGTGCTTCTAAAACATCCTCTACACCTACTCCAGTTTTTGCACTGACTCTAACCGCATCTTGCGCATCAATTCCAATTACTTCCTCAATGTTGCTGATAACGCGCACGGGATCGGCAGCCGGCAAATCAATCTTATTTAAAACGGGTACAACCTCTACACCCTGCTCAATTGCGGTATAACAATTTGCAACCGTCTGCGCTTCAACACCCTGCGATGCATCCACAACAAGCAGCGCCCCCTCACATGCGGCAAGAGAACGAGAGACTTCATAAGAAAAATCAACGTGCCCGGGTGTATCAATTAAATTCAATAAATAAATCTCACCATTTCTTGCTTTATAGTGTAGTGCCGCAGTCTGTGCTTTGATGGTAATGCCTCTTTCACGCTCCAAATCCATGGAATCCAATACTTGTTCTTCCATTTCACGATCGGATAGGCCGCCGCATAAATGGATAATACGATCTGCCAATGTAGATTTGCCGTGATCAATATGTGCAATGATGGAGAAATTACGAATATGCTGCATCAGGATATGAAATATAAAAAAATATGTTCCAGTAATATGGAAATTTACGTTGTAGAACCGGATATTAAAATATTGTATTGGTAGTTGAAAAAGGCAGCATTCTAGCCAAACTCGCCAAGATAACCATCTAAAGCTGCCACATCAAGAAAATAATGACAAATCACTTGGTTAGTCAATGGAGACATCAGCACTGGAATTTTCTCTCCATAAAGCACAATTAGTTCTGGATCGGAGTCGATATCAACAACATGAAACTCAAAAGATACTTGCACTTGAAAATTTTTCAGAGCAACTATCATCTCTTGACAGAGGTGACAATCTTCACGCCCATATACGATCAGTTTTTTTACTTGATCCGGGGTAAAGGGAGTTGATTCAATTCTTTTTGTCATCATCAGTAAGTTTCATGGTGATGAACGTAGTAATGTCCCCTCTTTTAACGAGTAAAGCGATATTTTTTCCACTTTTTACTTGTTTCAACAGCTCATTAAACTGTTCAACACTACTCACATCCTTACTGTTAAATCCGAGAATAATATCGCCAATCCTGACCCCTGAACGACTGGCTATACCGGATTGCATGTCTTCAACCAATAATCCGTTCGTAATTTCCAATTGTTTTTTTTGCTCGGCAGTAATCTCGCTTAATGCCAGTCCAAGACGGTTTGAAGTATCAGGTTTTTTACCTTGCTTGAGTTTACGGTTTTCTGCCGCTTCATCAGAAGGTGTTTCACCAACTTCGATTTTTACAGTTTTTAAAGAACCATCTCGCCAAATCTGAATAGAAACTTTTGAACCCGGTTTGGTATTACCGACTGTGCGTGGTAAATCAGCAGAGGTTGTAATTCTTTTTTCATCAAACTGCAATATGATATCGCGTGCTTTAATTCCTGCTCGATCTGCTGGTCCGCCTTTTTCCACGGTAACAACTAAAGCACCATTCCCATCAGACAGACCAAATGATTCTGCTAATTCTTTAGTGACTTCTTGAATCATTACGCCAATTCTTCCACGGCTTACTTTGCCACTGACTTTTAATTGATCCGCAATTTCAGTTGCAACATTAATCGGTATGGCAAATGACAATCCCATAAACCCACCCGTCCGGCTGTAGATTTGAGAGTTAATACCAACCACCTCACCTCGCATGTTAAACAATGGTCCGCCAGAATTTCCTGGATTGATCGCCACATCCGTTTGGATAAATGGAACAAAATTTTCCTGTGCGAGGGAACGTCCTTTCGCACTCACAATACCAGCGGTCACGCTATGCTCGAAGCCGAAAGGTGAGCCGATTGCAACCACCCATTCGCCAACTTTAAGATTTTCTGGATTTCCTTGTGTGACTTTGGGTAAATCAGTTGAATCTATCTTGATTAATGCAATATCTGTTTTTCGATCGGTGCCGATAATTTCAGCTACAAATTCACGCTTGTCATTCAGCTTCACGGTAATCTCATCAGCAGTTTCAACAACATGCGCATTGGTTAAAATATAACCATCCGAGCTAATAATAAAACCTGATCCTAAAGATTTAGGTTCAGATTTTCTCGGTGCAGGAAAAGGGCTGCATATGCCGTTTAAAAAAATCATAAAAAGGTGAATTCTCAGGAATACCAGGTATTTCAGGAAGAACTTGATTATTAAATGTGTTTAAATTCTGTACGGCACTGATATTTACCACTGCTGCACCATGTTTTTCAACCAATCCAGTAAAATCTGGCAATTCATTGGCCTGCGCCAAAGCTGTTGAAGAATAGAAAAATAATGAGATTAATACAAGCTGAAACATGATTTTCATCCTCACAATAAACCTGTGCAAGTAGTTAACGTTAATATGCATGTAATTTACCGATCAATTCGGGGAATATATTCAATTCTCTAATTAGAGGAATGTATGAAGAAAAAAACAGGATATTTAACTGAATTCAGGCCAAAGCGCGCATAGTGACACGTCTTTGAATAATAAGCCAGCTTCAAATCAATTTCATTAAACTTTTAATCCAGGGCATAAATACAAATCTACATAACGTTCAATTGAAAGGAACTCAATCCTTCTTGATGACAGAATCCCCGATTAATTTTATAGTTTCCAACGGAACTTCACCAACCGTTGTTATTTTATAATCGCCCAGTATACGAACATATATGTTAATTGCACCACGGCTTGTAAAGAACCCTGGCAGGGATGCCGGAGCATCTTGCGCGATCGGTTCTATAAAAACAGAAACTGTTGCAAGTCCATCGGATAAAGCAATGTGATCCACCAATGTAGGTTTCTCAGCTAGATTACGTTTCATTTCAACTATCTTCTTAAAGCCAGCAGGCAAACTCATAACTTGCCATTTCAGTTCACCCGCTTTTAAAAAGGAAGTGATTAAATCAGTTACCTTCCATTCCTCTTGAACCATAGATTGACTCGGTTTCAATGAATCGGAATGAATTTCTCCGTCAATTTCCAATTGTGCAAATGCAAATTGCTCAATGATTTCATTTCCCTTTACTACTGCAGCTTTCAGTAACAAGCCCGTTTCAACATCAATCCAGAATTGATGACCATGACGCAAAGAATCTCTGGGTGTCAGCGATAGAACTTGACATTGATGATCCGTTACCCGTTCAAATCCATCTTCTTTAACGTAATAATTTTCATCAATAACATTATCAAAAGGCTGGGGAAGAATATCAGGAAAAAACTTACGGAACCAACGCTTCTCCGTGTATATTCTTTTACTATCCGGCAGATAACATTTCATTTCATCGTTATTACGAAAAACGATTCTCGGCGATCCGTCTAAAACCTCAATTCTCTCACGCTCACTGATTGAATCAACTTTGTGCACAATACGTGATGTTTCTATATGGCCATCAGCATAGTAAACAAATGTCCCAGAATAATTGTGCCGACGTGGTGCATCGGCCATTCTCTTCAACCAATTAAGTGCACTTTCAGATGAACGGGGTAACTCTTGCGCGAATGCTGCTGAAAAACCAAATGCTAACAATAAAATCAGCGCGATTATTTTACGACTAATCATCTACCATATCTTTCGTGATATTCGGTCATGCTATTAACATTAGTAACTTGCCCGCGCATCGTGACTCCAGGAGAAAATTCTCTATGTACAAACAGATAATCATTAATTTCAATCGGAGGATGGGGGTAGTTATGTATTACTGGTGGTGATGAAACTGAAATCGGTGCTATAGATAAATTATGATTCGGTTGTTCAGCCATGATTATTCGCTGGGGTTCATGTAAATTTTGCATGACTAACCAAGCTGAGGCCATCGCTATCACAGAAGCTGCCACTGAAAATGCATAGACTTTACGCTTCAGTTTTTTTTCTAAGTTAGATATATTTGGAGAAAGTACGGTTGGTTCGGCTTTTAATTTCTGACTGACGCCAGAAGATATGTTCATTGATAATTTAGATGATTGTCGCAATGTATCACCGATCAAATGATAAGTTTCCCATTCCCCCTGTAAATAATCATCCTTTCTTATCGCTTCAATTATATTCGAAACATCTCGTTGATCAAGCTCACCATCCATTAATGCAGATACTTTACTTTTCACATTACCACCTCTTGTCTTTACTAGTCCCTAATAAAGGACGTAACTGTTCAGATATCGCTTCTCGTGCACGAAATATACGCGAGCGCACTGTCCCTATGGGACAATTCATAATATTTGCAATTTCTTCATAACTTAATCCATCAATTTCTCTTAAAGTAATTGCAGTCCGCAGTTCTTCAGGCAATGAATCCAGTGTCAGATTAACTGTTTGAGCAATTTGTTTGCTCATCAGTTCACTTTCTGGTGTATTCATCTCCTTTAATAAACCGCTATCCTCAAAGTCTTCAGCATCTTCATTGTCAAACCCTTTCAGTACGGGCAGCTTACGTCCCTGAGAAACCAGAAAATTCTTAGCAGTATTGATACCAATCCGGTATAACCACGTGTAAAAAGCACTATCTCCACGAAATGAAGGTAATGCCCTATATGCTTTAATAAAAGCTTCTTGCGTAACATCCTCAACTTCAGCTGAATCACGTATAAATTGCGATAACAAGCGAGCCAGCTTACGCTGATACTTAATAACTAGTAGATCAAATGCATGCTTATCACCGCCTTGAACTCTTTCTACTAACTGTTGATCGATCTCCCGATCACCCATACAAAACGATCCCTGAGCATTTGAATGAATTTATAATTTTATTCTTGTTCCATTAAATGTAGCATAATGACACAACAGAACAAGTATACATATCCAAATCAATCTCGGGAACTACGTAATTACATCTCACAATTTTTAAAGACAATTAACCCTATTAATTAGTTCACTATTTGATTCTCCGATATCAAAACAGAACAGAACCTTGAATAAAGGCATGCAGCGCAGTGAGTCTGTTATGATTCAGCCCTCTAATTATTTAAATATCTCCCCCGCTTAATGTCTAAAAACAATTTTGATACACTTATCATTGGCAGCGGATTGGCTGGATTCACACTCGCATTGCAGTTAGCGCAGCATAAAAAAATCGGTATCATTACTAAACAAACAGCTGATGCAGGCGCCAGCGCATGGGCACAAGGCGGTATTGCAGCGGCGTTATCAACTGATGACTCCCCATCTAGGCATGTTCAGGATACGCTAATCGCCGGAGCAGGTTTATGCGATGAGGGAATCACTCGCTATGTTGCTGAGAATGCGGCTATCGCAATACACTGGTTGATAGAACAAGGTGTCATTTTCACCAGCGATCAGAAAAATGAAACGGGCTATCACCTTACCAAGGAAGGTGGTCATAGCATGCGGCGAATCATTCACAGTGGCGATGCAACCGGAAAAGCTGTTCAACAAGCATTAATCCAAAAAATAAAAGCACACCCGAATATTTCCGTATTGGAACATCATATCGCGATTGATCTGATCACCAGCGACAAACTACCTGATTATGCGGATATGCAGCACAAACGATGCTTTGGCGCTTACGTGCTCGACAAGAAAAATGATCGGGTACAGACATTTACAGCACAAAACACCGTGCTCGCAACAGGCGGAGCCAGCAAAGTTTATCTCTATACCACAAATCCGGACACTGCTACTGGTGATGGAATTGCGATGGGCTGGCGGGCAGGTTGTCGAATAGCCAATATGGAATTTATTCAATTTCACCCGACTTGCCTTTATCATCCGCATGCAAAATCATTCTTAATCAGCGAAGCGGTCCGTGGTGAAGGTGGATTATTGAAACTCCTTAATGGTGATCGCTTCATGCCCCGGCACGATCAACGTGCCGAACTTGCACCCCGTGACATTGTCGCCCGCGCCATTGATTTTGAGATGAAAAAAAGAGGACTGGATTGCGTCTATCTGGATATATCTCATAAACCGGCCAGCTTCCTAAAAGAACATTTCCCAACAATTTACGCCCGCTGCCTGGAACTGGGAATCGATATTACCAAAGAACCAATTCCTGTTGTTCCTGCCGCACACTACACGTGCGGCGGCGTTGTTACCGACAAGCATGGCAAAACCGACTTAAATAATCTCTATGCCATCGGAGAAACAGCGCATACGGGATTGCATGGCGCCAACCGCTTAGCCAGTAATTCACTGCTAGAATGTCTAGTATTGGCCCAAGCTGCAGGCAACGACATTCGCAATCAAGCCGCTAATGGATTACCAAAGCTGCCTGATTGGGATGAAAGCCGTGTTACAGATGCCGATGAAGAGATCGTCATTGCACACAATTGGGATGAATTACGCCGTTTTATGTGGAGCTATGTCGGCATTGTCCGCACAACAAAACGGCTACAACGCGCACAGCGCCGCATTGAGCTATTACGAGAAGAAATCAATGAATACTATACAAATTTCCGTGTCACAAGCGATCTGTTAGAGTTACGCAACCTTGTCGACAGCGCCGATTTAATCGTACGTAGCGCGATGCTTCGTCACGAAAGCCGTGGATTACACTACAGCAAAGATTACCCGGATACATTACCGATAGCCGAAAATACTGTACTTCAAAGGAAAATTTCTTAAATAATAGTTCCAAAGTTTGCTCGAATCGGCTTTACCCTCAGCGCCAATCAAAAAAATAGAGATTTATATGCTATTGCCAGCCCGCGGAAGCCTGCGTTACACTCATCGCCTTTATTTATAGCCAACTTTCATAGCAAAGATGCAAATCCTTTGGGCAGACCCGCAAATCGTGCAATGGTGCCAGTATTTATTGGATAGTTACGCCCATTGGGTCAAACAGGAACTCATTCAGCGCAACGGCACGCCACTCGAACAAGCCAAGCGATTATTCAACAGCGCGTTTGTGGTGGCTTCGCACGGTGTGGAAAATAATCCCCTATTGAATTATGGCAATCAGGCAGCGCTGAATTTATGGGCTATGGATTGGCAGCAATTCACACAAACACCGTCTCGCCTAACTGCTGAACCGGTCAATCGTGAAAAACGTGCACGTATGTTGGAACAAGCCAGGACACAAGGCTATATTTCTGACTATTGCGGCGTGAGAATTTCCAGTACCGGGAAGCGCTTTCTGGTTGATCAAGCAATCATATGGAATATTCACAAACCCGATGGTATCGCAATTGGACAAGGCGCTACATTTTCTTCCTGGAAATACTTAAGCTGAGTTTGTTCTAGCGGGATACAAAACAAATTTGCCCGAAACTCAGATCTAGTTTATTCTTGCCCCCCGGTTTGTTAAGACTGGAGAAGTGACCGAGCGGCTTAAGGTGCACGCCTGGAAAGCGTGTGTACGGCTCAAACCGTACCGCGGGTTCGAATCCCGCCTTCTCCGCCACCATCCTCTCCGCACAAATCCGAAGCAATCCACGAAACACAATAAACAAGCTTATTCACATCTAGTTTCTTTCCGTAACAATCCGAGATAATCCGCTAGAAGCCGGTTGAAAAATGTGGTAATTTGTGTGGTAACTTTTCTACCACATTAAAAGTTACCACATTATGGCTATTAAAGAATTGCTGACAGACTTGGCTTGCAAGAATGCAATCGTTGAAGGTAGCAAGATACGTAAGTTGCATGATGGCCAAGGGCTTTATCTTTGGGTATATGAAGACGGGCGCAAGTATTGGCGGTTACGCTACAAAATACACCATAAGGAAAAATCCTTGTCACTAGGTGTTTATCCTGTTGTAGGGTTAAAGCAAGCAAGGCAGCTTGCACAAGCTGAACGCGTCAAGCTGGCAAACAATATTGATCCATCTATTGATCGTCAGATAAACAAGGAAAAGGCAAAAGAAGCCGCCGCAAATAGCTTTGAAGCCGCTGCCCGTGAATGGTACGGCAATCAAGTTCATGACTGGGTAAAAAGTCATGCTAAGGATGTATTGCGTAGGCTTGAAGTAAACGTATTCCCTTATATTGGCAGGTATCCAATCAGCTCAATTGAAGCGCCGCAATTGCTCAATATGATACGTATCATTGAGCAGCGTGGGTCTTATGATCTGGCGCATAGAGTACTAGGGGTATGTGGGCAAGTATTCCGCTACAGTTTAACAACCCAAGCGCCTGGCCGCTGCACACGTGATCCTTCTGGTGATTTACGTGGTGCGCTCAAATCTCATAAAAAGAAAAACCAATCTGCTGTCAAACCTGAAGAATTGCCGGAACTATTACGAGCAATGGCCACCTATGAAAGCATAGGCGACAGACAGACGCAGCTTGCTCTGCAGTTGCTTTCTTTTGACCTTTGTACGTACCAATGAACTCATTGGCGCACTATGGGCTGAATTTGATTTGAACAATGCACTATGGATAGTGCCAGCCACGCGGATGAAGATGCGGAATGAACATGTGGTCCCCCTCACCCGCCAGGCAATAAACATACTGACTGAATTGAAAACCATTGCCGGAGATAGCCGCTACCTATTGCCAGGGCGCAACCCTAGCAAACCAATCAGCAATAATACATTGCTCTTTGCATTGTATCGCCTTGGTTATAAAGGCGAGATGACCGGGCACGGATTCCGATCTGTTGCTTCCACTGCATTGAATGAATCCGGGTTATTTAGTCCTGATGCTATTGAGCGGCAATTGGCACATGGCGAAAAGAACGAAGTAAGGGGCGCATATAACCGGGCCGAATATTTACCGGAACGCAAAAGAATAATGACATGGTGGAGTGATCATATAGAAGCATTGGAAAAGGGAGCCGATGTCATTCCATTGTTTGGCAAATCAGTTTGATTTTTTGCATCGTCATTTTCGTGTTTATTCCCACCCCCTTCATCTTGTGTCGGAACAGTCGGAACAGTCGGAACAAATTCTGAAAACCCGCATGAATGCTTGCTTTCTGTGTTCCGACATTCTGCTTTTTCCGTTCCGACAAACAGTGTTTTGTCCCGACATATTGAGGTAATCCGGTATCAATCCAAAGCGAAAATGTAGCGCGGAATTATCCTGTTGCCAATCTCTCGGCAGGTTAGTTCTTCTAGTAATTAGTTGTAAACTAATGATCTGCTGGTATAAACAATTAATGTCTGTCTATAGGTATTAGTATGAGAAAATTATTTCATAAGATTAAAGCGTTTTTTTATTCAAGAAGAAAAGTTGATGCGCTCGGGAAGCGTGAAATAGAGAGGCGTTTTCGTGAGCAGGGATATAGCCGTGCTGATGCAAAACGTTTAGCTTCCACAAGCAAACATCTATGATTTATTTCCCGGCTCGCACCATTCAAGCCATTGTATTATTGACAAAATAAATACCGCATTTACCGCGCCTTTTGCGTTAATACATGCTCATTTCGACAAAGTACAATTCTTATCAATCCTTACGGGTTGATTTAATTAATATTATTTGGAGAAAAAAATGAGTGAAGGCATTACTGAAGTAACTGGGTTATTGCAAGAGCAAGGAAGCGCTATTGAGACATTCAAAAAGGCAAGTAATGACAAGCTGGCTGAATTAGAAAGGTTCATGAAGGAAATCTCTAAGAAGAGTAATAGGCCGGGTGTCTACTCTGTGCCTGATGGTGGTTATGGCGTAGAAGATGCGGAGCGCAAGGCCGCCTTCTTGAGTTATCTGCGGAGCGGTAGAGAAAGCGGGCTGGAGATGAAATCGATGGCAACGGATAATGATCCGAACGGCGGGTTTTTGGTGCCCCGTCAGGTTGATGATCTTGTTAGCAAGGCTTTGCGTGAGCTTTCTCCTATGCGGCAGGTGGCGCGAGTTGTTAAGGTTGAGTCGGGCGATTTTTCAATGCTGCATAGCGTTGGTGGAACTGGTTATTCATGGGTTGGTGAGCGATCCAGTAGACCTGAAACTAATAGCCCAAGTTTCCGTGAAATCAAACCTGAAATGGGTGAGATTTATTCTATGCCGGGAGTCACGCAACGGTTACTGGATGATAGTGGCTTTGACCTGGAATCTTGGTTGATAGACGAACTGTCAGAGGCTTTTGGGGAAGGTGAGGGAAACGCTTTTGTATTGGGTGATGGCATTAATAAGCCTCGTGGTTTTTTGACCCATACCGTTGCTACTACTGCTGACGGGGTTCGCGCAGAAGATTCGATTCAATATGTCCCTTCTGGTGCTGCTGGCGATTTTGTTGCAAGCAATCCAACCGACAAACATGTTAAGCTGATTTACTCACTTAAACCGCGTTATCGTAAAAACGCGGTATGGATTATGAATGGAACTTCCCTTGAGCGGGTTAGAACATTCAAAAATGATTTTGGTGATTACGTTTGGCGATCAGGAATCGAGGCCGGGCAGCCATCCACTCTACTTGGGTTTCCTGTATTAGAAGATGAGAACATGCCAGATATTGCGACTAATTCACTGTCTATCGCATTCGGTAATTTTGAGCGTGCCTATACTATTGTAGATAGAAACTCTACTATGTTACGTGATCCATTCACTGCAAAGCCTAATGTTTTGTTCTATTCAACGCGCAGGGTTGGCGGTGGAATGCGAGATTACCGGGCACTCAAACTCATGAAATTTGCAGCAAGTTAGTAAGACAAAAGTTTAATCACCCTAGCCCTTCTGGGCGAAAGCGGATTCCTTCGTCCGTTGGGTGATTCCTCACGAAGGCACCCTTTGAAGGAGGTGTTGTTGTGTTAGATAAAGATCGTTTGTTCCAGGAATCTATTGATTCTACCGTAGAAGCAATGAAGGCCAATCCGGCGTTATCATTTGAAGATCCCAAAACGCCGTGGCGGCAGCATATTGCTAATCTGCAATTATCTGAAATGGAAAAATATTGCAAAGAAGATAAGTTCTATCTTTTTAAGGCTATGGCCTTGTGTGCACGTCATGGTTTGCCGATGCCTGAATGGGTTTCTAAGGCATTTCTTAGTGGCTTCTACAAAATTACTTTGGCTCAGGTAGAAAATTCCTGGGATGCGGCTTTTGGCCGCCCTTACCCAGAAGGATCGAAGATGCCGCGACTAGAGGAGCAAAGGAGGCTAAAGTTCAGTATTTATGATGAGGTTGTTAGATTGAGGGCGAAGCATCCTGATTTAGCAATAAATAGTTATCTTTATGACAAACTTGCTAAAAAATTCGGTATTGGAAAGGATGTTGTCGCGTCACTATACAAATCTGCAAAATCTATGGTTGGACCCGATTCGCCAGGTAAGATAAAAATTGTTGTTAGTTCAAAATTGAACAGGTGCCAGCCGCGCCCGGCAAGAAGTCCCATGACTAGCCGAAGAAAGAAGAAGAAGCTTATTATAACCCCGCAATACAAGTATCCTCCCTCATCGCTTCTATCATCGATTCATAATGGTGAGAACTTCAATAAACAGAATGCTGCATAGAATATTAATATCACAAATTTTGTTAGCACAGCACCCCTACAAGTTATTGAATTAATACAACAATAAATTCCGCTTTTGCTTGATCATTTGCGCTAAGACTTCCGCCATTTAGAAAGGTAACCTCCGTCTGTGTCCGCAAGGATTCTATTAATTAACAGAACTGGAGGTTATTAAATTGAATAAGTCGTCCTCAGCATCGGCAGTCCAACCGCAAGCTTCTCAAGCTGTGCTGCCGTCAGAATTTCCTGAAAGGCTCGTTACTTTTGAAGAAGTGCAAAGCCGAACTGGGTTTCGCAAATCCTTCATTTATTCACAAATTCAAAAAGGCGAATTCCCGGCGCCGGTCAAGATTGGTTCATCCAGTCGCTGGAAAGACTCTGAAATTTCAGATTGGGTAAGTAAAAGGATTCAAGATAGTGAATCTGCCAAGAATGCGCGGGTGTAATTATGAATAATGCACCTAATGTTTATCAGTGCGCCTGTGGTCTCGTTTTTAATGGCTCGCCTTTAGTCGCTGATTTACTGCAAGCTTGGATAGTAGATCATCCAGGGCACACGCGGAAGCGGCATATTTTGGCTACTGATGTTTTTAGATGGTTAGTGCGTCGAAAAAATGGAGGGCTTGCATAATGTTTTTATTGACAAACACAATCTTCTGGCTTTATTCTTTGTCCGTCATTGAATTATCAATGAACTGGTTTAGCGGCCAGGTAACAGAGCGGACAACCGCTCCCCAGCGGTTTTTTTACGTCCGGTATTTATGGCAGCCTTTTTTATGGGCGTGTCGCATGGGAGGCACGAAAGTGCCTGCTGGTACTCTGTTCCAGTCCGCTAACCTGTACGACATGCCCACCCTGTATGCATATAGGGTGGTTTACAAAAAACCACAAAGAGGAATTAAGCCATGACATCAGTTAATCAACCCCCTTCAACAAAAAAAACATCAATCAGTAATGCCGAGCGCCTGGAAGGTCTAGAAAAAGCACGTGAAAAATCTTCGCAAATTGGTTGCACTATTAGCTTCCTTGATTTCTCAGAAGAAACCCATGAAATAGATTCTGATGGCGACAGAACTGACGCAAGTATTACAAAAGATCAAGTGCGCGGCATATTTCTTACGGTTGAATCAGTAATCTTAGAGTTAAAAGAAATCAAACGATTAGTGCTAGAACTGGCGGCCGATGAAGATGAGAGCTGCGAAATCGTCGAAATGAGATACATTTCAGCAATGATAGTGAGTCCGACGATAAAATTCAGCTTTGTAAGATATGGGTTAATGGTTTTTTCTACACATTGAAACATGCAGGCAACCGGCTGTTTTGGTTATATGAAAAAATTAACACTATTTACTTACGCATCGAACAGACTGTAACACCTGATAACGGGGGTGACCTTGTCAAAGACCTACATTAAGAAGGTTGCTTCCATCGCACTGGGTGCCATTAATGGAGTATTGGCTCAATGGCTACCCGGTGGCAAAAAGGGAAGCTCCGAGTATGTAGTCAGAAATCCTACTCGTGCGGATGAGAAGCTGGGGTCGTTCTCCATCAACTTGAACACGGGGGCATGGTCAGACTTTGCCACTCACGCCAGAGGGAAAGATTTAGTTTCTTTAGTTGCCTATTTGGAGGGTTATCAAGGCGATGGGGCGCAGTATGCCGCCGCTAAAAAGCTCGGAGAATTTCTTAATATTCCACTAGACAAACCAAACTCACAGAACCGCGTTAAAAACGATTCAAAAGAATTTGGCGATAGTAACCCACCAGCCAGCCGGAAAGAATCAAGCAACGCCGAGAATCCGGGCGGTGATGGTGACGGGTGGCAGTGTGTCATGCCGGTTCCAGACAATGCACCCAAGCCACCGGCAGCGCACTCCAAACACGGGAAGCCGTCAAAGCGTTATCCGTACCATGATAAGGATGGCCGCATTAATTTTTATCATGACCGGTACGACAAACCCAAAGGTGAGAAAAAGCAATTTTCACCGCTGACACTTTGGGAAAAAGACGGCAAGCGGGAATGGCGGTTCAAGGTTCCACCCGGTTTACGCCCGCTGTATGGGCTGCCGGGATTGCTGCAATTTCCTGATGCTGAGTGCTGGTTTGTTGAAGGTGAAAAAGCCGCTGAAGCATTACAAAAGCTGCTACCTGATCACCCTATCCTATGCTGGCAAGGTGGAAGCCAGGCCGTTACGAAATCGAATTACAGCCTGCTGACTAGCCGTGACTGCATCATATTTCCTGATAACGATCTGGCCGGAAAGAAAGCCGCTAATGATTTGATGAAGCAATTGACGGCTGCGGGTGCGCGTTCGGCTCGGGTGTTGGATGTTGAAAGGCTGGCACTAACACCCGGCTGGCAGGGTGAAGGCAAAGACAGGACCGCAGCATTAAGCGATGGCGAACCGCTGGCAGTCGGTGACGATGCCGCTGATTTGATCGAACGTGGCTGGAAGGCTGAGCATTTCACCCTGTTGCTGAAGCAGGAAGATATTTTTGTATCGGCTGATACCAAGGAAACAAAGCCAGCCAGCGCACAGGATGAACAGCAATCTGAAACCGTGCAACGAGGTTTTGAATTATTTAATGACGGGCTGTATTTCCTGGAACCCACCAAAGACGGGCGATTACGCCGCCGCAAGGTATGCGCTCCGCTTGAGGTGCTGGCATTAGCGCGTGATGTGGATTCCAGGGAATGGGGTGCGCTGGTTCGTTTCTCTGACCCGGATAACAAGGTTAAGCAGTTAGTTATTCCCGCCCGCTCTTTTAATGGTGATGGTTTGGAAGCTTCAGGACGCCTGTTATCTGAAGGGCTGACCATTGCACCCAAATCACGGCAATTAGTCATTGAGTACCTGCAAACGCAGAACCCCGAGAAACGCGCCAGGACAACTAACCGCACCGGCTGGCATGGTGTTAATGATGATCTGGTCTTCGTGTTACCCGATAGCTCCATTGGTCAATCCGATGATGAGTGGCTTTTCAGTGATAGCAAACCTGATTCCAGTCTATTCCGTCAACGTGGCACGCTGAAGCAGTGGCGTGATCATGTGGCGGCTTTGTGTGTCGGTAATAGTCGCTTAACGTTCGCGGTGTCGGTTGCTTTCGCTGCGCCCTTGCTGCATTTAATTGAAATGGAATCGGGTGGCTTTCACTACCGGGGCACTACATCAAGCGGCAAAACCAGTGCTTTGTATATGGCTGGCAGCGTGTGCGGTTCGCCTGAGTATTTGCAGCGGTGGCGATCAACTGACAACGGGCTGGAAAGTACCGCTCTTTCACATTGTGATGCTATCTTGACCTTGGATGAACTGAAGATGATCGATGCCAGGATTGCGGGCGAATCAGCCTATATGCTGGCCAATGGTTCCGCTAAGGTTAGAGCAAACCAGAACGGGGGCGCACGCAATACGGCAAAGTGGCGGCTGCTTTTCTTGTCCGCTGGTGAACTGTCTTTAAGTCAGCATGTGGCGGAAGTGGGCAAGAAAACACCCGCCGGGGCTGAGTTGCGTATGGCTGATATTCCCGCAGATGCAGGGCATGGCCTGGGCTGTTTTGAGAATTTGCACGGTTTTGAAAACGGGCACGAATTCGCCAAAGCGTTGGGCGTAGTGGTTAACAAATATTACGGTACCGCATTCCCTGCTTTCATTGAACACGTGCTAAAGAACCGTGAAAGCTTGCGCCCTTCACTGGCTGATGCGCGTTTGAAGTTTGAGAAAGCGACACTCACCAGCGAAGCCAGTGGACAAGCGCAACGCGTGGCGGCAAGGTTTGCCCTCGCTGGTGCAGCCGGTGAATTGGCCACCGAATGGGGCGTTACCGGCTGGGCGCCGGGTGAAGCAATGCAAGCCGCTATCACCTGCTTCAAGGCATGGCTTCAGGCTTTTGGCGGTGAAGGCAACAAGGAAGACCGGGCCATGATTGAACAGGTGCGCCACTTCCTGGAATTGCATGGTGAAGCAAGGTTTACTGATATTGGCCGGTCTATCGTTGATGATAACCACGCGCCCAAAACAATGAATAAGGCCGGGTTTCGTGAAAAGAATCATGAGGGGAATCTTGAGTATTACTGTTACCCGGAAGTATTCAAGGCGGAAATATGCAAAGGTTCTGATTGTCGGGCTGTTGCACGATTGCTGATTGACCGGGGGTTTATGAAGGGCGGTGAAGGCCGGAACCTTCAAGAAAAGATGCGGCTTCCAGGTGAAGGTTCAAAGCGTGTGTTCCATGTGTTGCCGTCTATTTGGGGGTCACAAGATGATTGACTGGAATACGCTGATCAAACCGGAAAACAGCGAACAAACACCAGGGTGTGAGGCGGAATGTCGGAACGCAGCGGGGTTTGTCGGAACGGAAAGCGCAGAATGTCGGAACACAGAAAGCAAGCATTCATGCGGGTTTTCAGAATTTGTTCCGACTGTTCCGACTGTTCCGACACAAGATGAAGGGGGTGGTAAAGGAAATAAGAATAATCCGCACGGTGAAGGCGGGGCTTCAGATAATTATTGCGATGCAAAAACGTACCCTGTGAATCCAATCGCCGTTACTTTGCTATTAACCTGTTGTCATAAAACAACAGTCAGCAAAGGAGAAACACTCGAAGCAATCTGGAAACTTCAAACCATCCCGCAGCAAGAACAGGTCAGATCATGGGCGATACTTTGCTATAAAAACGGCATTGATCCGCATCGTGTCATTTACCCATTCACGCAATCACCAAACAATGGCACAAGCTGCCAAGGGTGCAAGCACATAGAGATGCTGAAGATCCCCACCGACAAACGCCCGGTATTCCGTTTTGTTTGTAGCCAGCATCATCAGTTACTTGAAGCCACCTATGTTCATGAACGTATATTGATTGCACCTGAATCATGCCGTGATTACCTGCCCACTGCATAGCCGGGGGCGGATCGAAAGTGTGGGGCATTATGCTTCTAGACCGTTTGCCTAAGACAGTATACAAAAAATTGAATTAAAGGTAGGGGGGGGGTAAAGATTAACCTATCATATTATTATCAATAGGTTACAGATCAATAACTAAAACCATTCAATATTTTATCTAGCAATTGCCAGATATCACACTTTCCCATTGTATTTGCCTGTTGCCAATCGATACCGGGGGGGGGTATACCATCATAGCTGATTAGAAATCATGCAGAAGCACCGCCTAAAAACCAGGCAGCGATTAAAAAAATGTGGTAAGAAACGTAGTAACTTTTTTAACCGTAAAAATAAATATATTTAATTACATATATTTACTTACCGAATGTGAATGCCGCCTCCCCGCCATTATTTAATATAAAATCAATGGCCTATTTATCAATGTTGCCCAAATGTTGCCCGTACATTTCGGCCGCCTTTGCCTCATGTTGCTCATTATTGTTAATCCAGCGAGCATATGTTTTAGCTGTAATTAACACATTAGAATGACCCATTTGCGCAGATACCCAAGCTATATTCTCACCAGCCGACAACATCATTGATGCAAAAGTGTGACGTGTTTGATACGGATTTCTGTAACGCACTCCGGCTTTTTTCAATAATGGAATCCAGAATCCTTTCCTGATTTGTTGGTCGCCAGTCCATTGTTTGCTGGTGCGCGGATTTAAGAACACTTTCCCGCCTTGTAATAGGGTATGCAGCTTTTGATTGACCAGTGCAGCCTCCACATGTGGAGGCATGTCTATTTCCCGATTGCTTGATTTTGTTTTTGTAGATTCGTCGTTCTTGGCAGCGTAAGTATGCGCCTTGTTAATCTTTATTTTCTTCCGTTTCCAGTCAATATCTGTCCATTCTAAGGCAATTAGTTCTGAAGTCCTCATCCCAGTCCAAAAAAATACAATGCACTGGTTTTTTATTGATCCTGCAGCAGCTTTGATTATTGCCGCTTGCTCTTCTGCATTAAATGGGTCAACGTATGTCTTTTCTTTTGGCGGTTCATTGCGCTTGTAAGTCCATCCAAACAACGGATTAACCGGTATCAGGTCATCATGTTGAGCGTCTTGTAGGGCGGCGCGTAGTGGACTCAAGATGTTAATAATCCTCTTATTCGAGCAATCCATACTAGCCACCCAATTACGCACATCTGCACGAGTTAGCATGTGTAGCGTCATTTCACCAAATAGAGGTATCACTAGGTTGTGTATGATTTTTCTATAATCTTTTAATGTGCTTGCTTTGATTGTTGGTTCTTTATTTGCCAACCATTCTGCGAGATAAGTTCTAACGGTGTATTGTGTGGGCGAGAATTTATGAACATTCTTTGAATTGGGGAATGTCACAGAATAATCAAAAGTACCGTTCTCTATGGCCAACAAAATAGCGGCACGGTGATTAGCGGCTCGTTTTAGGTTAGAGGGAGTGGGCTGCAACCTGATCCGTTCGCGGCATTTTTGTCCTCGATAGTAGAAGCTGATGGCAATCGATGTTTCGCTACCCGCTGTGACGCCTGGATATTTGTTTCTGCCCATTTGTGATACCCGCTGATGCTGATTAAAATTCTACCATCCGGCGCTTTGGTAAATTCTTTACCGCATAACCAATCGCCACGATAAATTTTAGAGCTTATCGCTTCTGGTGTATAGCCTGTTTCCTCACAGAATTTTTTAATGGTTACGTAGTTTGCGCTGGTCATCTGTGTTGCTGCCAGTAAAAGTATTCTCAGGGCATGTTATTTTTTCAAATTGATGTGAAATTTTGTTTCTAGCTCAATATTACAAAGACCAATACCACCGAAACTAATACCAGAACGGCAGACAGTAAATTGATAATGGCCGCCTGCCTGGAAATTCTGGCTAGATCATAAGTTTTCTGATCCACCCCGCTTTTAATCCTTTCATCGATCAACTGAATACAGCTTTCTAGGAATTGGTCTCGTGTTAATTGCGTGTTACTGATGGATGAATTAATCAGTGCATTCGATTTCTTAGTCGAATATTCACACCATCGATTAAAGCTTTCTTCCAATATCGCCTGGTAATTGCTTAACAGCTCAGCATGGGCTTCTTTATTTTGTTCCAGCAATACTTCATTGAGCGTATGCATCATCAATACCGGATCATCCTGTGACAAAACGATGCCATGTTCCGATGCTATTCTTTCAATCAATGCATCTAATTTGTCATTACTCATGTTAAAACCGCAGCCACATTTTCAATGTTGGTGAAGAGCTGTCTTCGGATAATCGTTAACCTTTGGCGCACCATCACCGGCAAAGCACTATTCTTCAGCGCTTCATCAAAGGTAAATTTTGATTGCAGGATTTCACTTAAATCTTTGCCGAAAGTCTCAGGCTTGTAGTGTGGAATTCGGATAATGGCAGATACTCGCGCTTTGTTATCTACATACGCTTTCATTTCCTCAAACTGCTTGCCATTCATGCTGATTTCTCCCCAATAGGGATTCAACCAAACGACAAACAGTGCTTCTTTCGGAAACTGTTTAATCAAATGCACAAAACCATTCAATGTATCCAGCAAAGCCTGACTACCCGTGATGACAGTATGCACAACCAATTCATGCCCCATATCCAGAAGCAAGGCGGGTATCTGGTTGCTGATGAGATAATGTGACATCGGCACAAAGGTGCTGGCACCATTATCAATAATGACGTCATTGTCTGCTTTGGCTATCAATTCAATTAAATCATCAAACTTTCTCGGATCAATCTCATCATTGTTCATCACATTAATCTGCTTAACATTGAGTTTTTTAAATCCATAAAAAGTAGCATTCACCGGATCTGTATCAATGCATAATGGATTGCCGCCTTTGGCAAACTTATGTTGTGCTAGCGTGGATGATATGAACGATTTGCCCACTCCGCCCTTCCCTTGCAGAATCATATGTATTTTAGCCATCAGACCAACTCCTCTTTTTCAGTTGCAGAATTAAAACGAAATCCTTCATGATTACTCCCAGCTGACTTTCCTTGATCAATGCGCGGGTGCTGCTTTCTGTCTTCACCGATATGTCGATTGACCAATGTTCGGAACCATTGATAAGAACATTTGATTTTTTCTTCCTGGTGCAAAATGTTCCAGATCTGGCGAATCGTCCATCCGTCCTTGAGTGCTTGTTCAATTTCAGGTTTTAACGCGATGAACGCCGGTAAAAATTGCTTACCGGTACTTTTGTTTTTATCCGCATAAAGTGCGATTCGGTCGGATAAGGATTTAGTCATCACACAATTTCCACAAAAATATTTATCTTGGCGTCCAAACAGCTTTTTGTTTTTTGCTTTCCTTTCTGTTTCTTTTTGTTGCTTTCAGTTTCTCTTAATTGCTTATCCTTTCTTTTTGTTTCCAAGTGACTGTTATTTAGTTGAATAAAGCTTCTTTCAAGTATTTTTATACTGTTTGAAATTATGATATAACGAAAATAAACTATTTGCAAACATCGATTATAGTGTTAGTATATTTCTTAAAACTCACAGAACCGGGCAAGATATGTGGAGATGGCCATCTCCACCCCAACTTATTCGCACTTTGTGCTTAACGTTGATCTTGCTCTTCGAGGAAAACTGAAATGATTGACAAAAAGAACCTTAAGACAATCAAAAAAGAAAGAAGAGATAAGAAACTCAGGGTTCCTGTTTTGCCAATCGAAGAAGCTGAAATAAAGAATAAAGCAACGGATGCCGGATTGCCCGTGGCCGAGTACCTGCGCAATCTGGGTCTGGGTTATCAAGTGCCCAGTGTTATAGATTACCGAAAAGTGGATGCTTTGTTAAAAATTAACGGTGATCTTGGCAGATTGGGTGGATTGATCAAACTCTGGCTCACCAACGACAAGCGCACAAAATTAATTGGCAAGTCACAATTGCATATGACCTTGGACAGTATTCGGAATACGCAAAGCACGATGCTGGATGTCATTATGAAGCTTAAAAAATAACTTTCGGAATAGTCATTTTTGACTTAAGCAGCTTAAATACGATGATCGCTAAAATCATACCCATCAAATCAGTGCGCAAAAGCAATTACTCTGCGCTGATACAGTACTTAACTGATCCTCAAGACAAGAGTGAGCGTATCAGTCAGATTAAGGTATCAAATTGTTATTCAGACGATCTAACGGCTGGCTTACTTGAAATCCAGAACACACAGGAAATGAATACACGCGCCAGATCAGACAAAACCTGCCATTTGGTGTTGAGTTTCCCTGAAGGAGAGCGTTTATCCCTTTCTGATCTGAATACTATTGAAGAGCGATTTTGCGATGCTTTGGGTTTTAATGGCCATCAACGCATCAGCGTAATCCATGATGATACCAATAACCTGCACATGCACATCGCGATCAACAAGATACACCCCAGAACCCTCACCATTCATAATCCCTACTATGATTTTATTAAAGTAGCGAAGCTTTGTGAGCAAATCGAACAGGAATATGGCTTAACAACAGTTAATCATGAAACTGTGAGTTGATAAAGTATCCAGAGTAGCGCAAGAAATTGAAGCCAGAACCGGTGTTGAGAGCTTGCTGGGCTGGATCAAGCGTGAGGCACTCACTGAAATCAAAGACGCGGACAACTGGCAGGATTTGCATCAGGTTCTAGCTAGACATGGCCTTGAAATCAAGGAACGTGGCAACGGGTTTGTATTGGTTGCCAACAATGGCGTGGCCGTTAAAGCCAGTTCAGTTGATCGCTCTTTATCCAAAGGGAATTTAACTCAAAGACTGGGTGCATTTGTACCTAGTGAGCATTCTGCAAAATCGTCACAACAAAACGCCAAACAATACCAGCCAAGACCATTGCAAAACCGGATGGATACTTCAATGCTTTATGCAAGATATCAACAGGAACAAATTGACTCAGCCAAACAGCGTTCAAGTCAGTGGGCAATATTGCGACAAAACAGAAATCAACTCATTGACCGCGCCAAACGGGAAGCAAAACTCAAGCGCAACATCATTAAAAGTATCCAAGCTGGGAGATTGGCCAAAAAAGCGCTGTATGCAACTGCTCATCAGCAATTCAAAACAACGATTGAAGTTATTAAAAATAATTACCAAAAGGCCTGCCAGCACGCTAGAGCCAAACATTCCAGGATGGGATGGCTGGATTGGCTAGCATTTGAGGCCAAGCTTGGCAATGCAGAAGCATTGGCTGTTTTGCGATCCAGAAGAGTTGGTCAATTTAAGGGTAACCAGATAACAACTAAGCAGAGCAATGCTGGTTTCAGCACTGATGGTCACTTCAAGGATAGTTTGGTGGAATCGATCACCAAAATCGGCACAGTCACTTATAAAGCAGGATCAACCACCATCCGCGATGACGGCAAACGGCTCATCGTTTTGCCGGATACATCAAGGGATGCCTTGGTAGATGTTTTACAAGTGGCCATGAAGAAGTACGGTAGTCACCTGGCGATCAATGGAACAGAATCGTTTCGTCTTGAGATAGCACAGGTTGCAGCACAGAACCAAATGCGCATCACTTTTGACGATAAGCCGCTTGAACAATACCGTCAGCAGTTAATGAAACAGCACAGGGTCAATAAAGTGCAATCGGCAGGTCAAAAACGACCCACCACCTCCATCACCACCCGAAGGAGTTTCTGATGAATAACATCAATCTGAGTTCTAAAGACAGCAGAAATATCAAAAAAGACAAGATTATCGTTCGATCTTTATCCATTGTTTGTCTTGTTGGCGGATTTCAAGTCGCCACCCAGTATTTTGCCCACCAATTCAATTATCAGCCGCAATTAGGCACACTTCTTTAACATCTATGAACCCTGGGCAATTCTGCTATGGGCAAATAAATGGTATGGCGAGTATTCGGGCATCTTCGATCTGGCGGCAGGTTTTGGCATTTTATTTTCCAGCATCGGCTTGATACTGGTGCTGGTCATTAAAATGGTACTAGCCAATTCATCCCGGACCAATCAGGGATTGCATGGTTCAGCCAGATGGGCAGATAAGCAGGTCATTGTAGCCGCAGGACTACTGGCAACCAGCAAGAATAGCAAAAGTAACCAGAGCGACGCCGTTTATGTCGGCGGCTGGCGGGATAATTCCGGCAAAACCCATTATCTGAAAACACAGCGGCCCGGAACATGTGCTGTGTTATGCCCCGGACCCGCTCTGGCAAGGGGTGAGTCTAGTGATACCCACTTTGCTTTCTTGGACTCAGAGCGCAGTCATTACCGATCTCAAAGGCGAGTTATGGGCATTGACCTCCGGTTGGAGAAAGCAGTATGCCAAAAACAAGGTGCTGCGCTTTGATCCGGCATCAACAAGCAGTGCGCATTGGAATCCGCTGGATGAAATCCAGATTGGCAGCGGCACCGAAGTCGCCGATGTTCAAAACCTGACCACCTTAATCGTTGATCCGGATGGTAAGGGATTACAAACCCACTGGCAGAAAACCAGCCAGGCATTGCTGGTAGGTGTCATTTTGCATGTTTTGTACAAGTCTGAGCGAGAAGGAACCCCCGCCACATTATCGACTGTCGATTCAATGCTCTCTGATCCTGATCGCGATATCAGGGAATTGTGGATGGAAATGGCCATGCAGGATTATCTGGATGGCAAGAGTCATCCAGTGATTGCAGCCAGTGCGCGCGACATGCTGGATCGCCCTGAAGAAGAAGCAGGTTCCGTGCTATCAACCGCCAAATCATATTTGTCCCTGTATCGCGATCCGATCGTCGCCAACAATATCTGTGATTCCGATTTTAGAATCCGCGACCTCATGCACCACGAGCATCCTGTCAGTTTATACATTGTTTCGCATCCCAATGACAAATCGCGATTGCGTCCTTTAATCCGCATTCTGATCAATATGATCATCAGAAAGCTGGCCGATAGAATTACGTTTAAAGACGGTCAACCCAGCGCGCATTACAAACACAAGTTGCTATTAATGCTGGATGAATTCCCAAGTTTAGGCAAGCTTGAGATCTTCCAGGAATCCCTCGCGTTTATCGCAGGCTATGGCATGAAAGCCTATCTGATTTGCCAGGATTTGAATCAACTCAAAAGTCGCGAGACCGGCTACGGGCATGATGAAGCGATCACTTCCAACTGCCATATCCAGACCGCTTTTGCACCCAATCGGATTGAAACAGCGGAGCACTTATCCAAACTGACCGGGCAAACCACGGTCATCAAAGAACAGATTACCACCAGTGGCCGCCGGTCATCGATGATGCATGGCCATGTCACCCGTACCCTCCAGGAGACGCAACGCGCGTTATTAACGCCGGATGAATGTATGCGACTTCCCGGCCCCATGAAAGATGCTGAAGGCAAAATCACAAAACCAGGCGACATGATCATTTATGTGGCGGTTTCCTGGCCATTTATGGCACGCAACCTTTGTATTTCCAGGATGAAACCTTTAGCGCACGAGCGCAAGTAAATCCCCGAGTTTCAGCGACAAATTAACCGGACTGTGAGCTACTTTGAACTCTATGAGTTAATTTCATGAAAAAAAACATAAAAATCCTGATTGTTTTGATTCTGACCCTAAGCGTTAGCCTATTTGTGCTGAGTATTGGTGCACGAATCAGCGGGATTTATATCAATACCACACCCAGCTTGCCAGTGGGTTTTTACAAAGCGGTTGATGAACCGATTGCAAACGGTGCTTATGTCGCTTTCTGCCCACCACAGAATGCGGTTTTTGATATGGCTATGAATAGATCCTACATCAACCGAGGAGATTGTCCGGGAGGTTATGGCTTGCTGCTGAAACGTGTCTTTGCACAATCCGGAGATCACGTCTCCATCGATAAGTCAGGCATTGTGGTCAATGGTCAGCATTTACCCAACAGTGCCCAATTGAAAATTGATGCTGAAGGGCATGCATTGCCGCAATACCACCTGGATCAAAGGGTGTTAGATGATTCTGAATACCTACTGCTATCCGATGTGAACCCACGATCCTTTGATGCGCGCTATTTCGGACTGATTGCGCGTGATCAGATTAAGCAAGTTGTACGTCCGATTTTTACCTGGAGTCATTAATTAAAAGGAGTCAAAGTCATGAATAGACCGCCGATTGATGTTGAAACCGATAATCCTGACATAACAGAAATCATTCAGGAACAGCTGCTCGATGCAGAAATACCGGGCTTCCAGGCTGAATTTGATCCCTTAGAGGCTGAAAGACTGGGTGCATTCAAAGAAGTCGCTTTGAGTGAGGAAGATGCGCTGGACAGCAGTATCGATCATACAGCGGAGGTTGACGATGAAAGAAGCTAAGAAGGCTTTTCATGAACAAGTCGCCGAGAATCTGATTGAGCAACTCAAAAAAGGCGCTGCACCTTGGCAAAAGCCCTGGGAACCTGGTGATCTGCTGGCCGTATTACCGGTCAATCCCACAACCGGTAAGCGCTACCGGGGAATTAACAGCCTGAACCTGATGAGCCGTGCGTATACGGATCCACGTTGGCTAACATACAAGCAAGCGATAAGCCTGGGCGCACAGGTGCGTAAAGGTGAAAAAAGCACGCTCGTGCAATACTGGAAATTCACCGATGAACGCATCAAAACCGATGACAACAATAATCCTGTACTCAATACTGAGGGCCAGTCCATTAAAGAACAGGTCAGGCTTGAGCGCCCCAGAGTGTTTTATGCCTCCGTATTTAATGCGCAGCAGATGGATAATCTGCCGGAACTTGACATTAAAGCCCCTGACTGGGATCCGCTGGAGCGTGCTGAGCACATATTACAAGCATCCAATGCCGTGATTCGTCATGGTGAGGCAGATCGCGCATTTTACCGTCCATCAACTGACAGTATCCACTTACCCCATAAGCACCAGTTTCCGACCCCCGATCGCTACTACGCAACCGCACTGCATGAACTGAGTCACTGGACAGGTCATGAGTCGCGCTTAAGTCGCGATCTCGCGCATCCATTCGGTAGCGAGGGTTACGGCCGCGAAGAACTGCGCGCTGAAATTGCCAGCATGCTACTCAGCGGTGAGCTGGGAATCGGTCATGATCCAGGACAACATGTGGCTTATGTGAGTTCATGGATCAAAGCGCTGCAGGAAGACCCAACAGAAATATTTCGTGCTGCTGCTGATGCGGAAAAAATCCAGGATTATGTGCTGGCATTGTCACAACAACAGGAAATTGCACAGAAAGTTGATACACAGGAGGCAATCAAGATGGATCAAATCAAGCAAAACACCGCCAGCTATTTACACAATCTCTCACCTGATCTGGCCACCATCGCATCTCGCAATATCAAACGGTTTCATGATCTGACACAAGCTATGCCAAAAAAGGATCAGGATGCCATCATTCTGGTTGCTGATGCACTCAAGTTTTTGAGAGGCGGCGGTATTGATAATCTGGAATTTGAAGAAGTTGCAGAAGACAAATTGGGTTTTAGAATCCCGGCTGACTGGAATGGACAGATGCAGATTCAGGATAATGCGATTCGAATCGATGAAAATGGCATTGAGTCTATAGTATCCGCTGATTCAATAAACACGGAGCCACAATTTTGGGGCGTGACTATGCAGCGTGATGATCAGACTTTCCAATGGGTGAAAGACTGTGAGTCCAAACAGGAGGCGCAAGATTTAACGGATCTGCTTACACTCATCGATGTCGCCGCAGAACAAAATGAACATGAAAAGGCCGTCAAGCTTGCCAACATCCATGAAAACCGCATTCGAAATGATCCACTTAGCACTGAAGTATCGATATCAGGAGCCAAGACCGAACAAAACGATGGCAATGCTCGTCAATATTTGATTGTTCCGTATATAGAGAAGGATTTGGCAAAAGCTGCTGGTGCTCGTTGGGACAAAACTGCCAAGGCTTGGTATGTAGCGTCAGAAGCAGATATTCAAACATTACAGCGTTGGCTGCCGAAGAATGTTGCCAATCAGCAGGAACCGGCTATCGATCCTGTGAGTGAATTTGCTGACTTGCTTCGCGCTCAAGGTTGCCGGGTTGATGGTAATCATCCGGTGATGGATGGCGGCACACACAGAATTAAAGTGGAGGGTGATAAGTCCGGTGAGAAATCAGGTTTTTATGTGGCACATCTGGATGGGCATCCTGCCGGATATTTCAAGAATAATCGAACCGGTATAGAGACACGCTGGAAGGCCAAGGGGTATTCGCTCACGGCTGAGCAAAAAAGCGGAATTGATCGTCCAGGCTGCTATCAAGCAGAAAAGCAGAAAGGCCGAGCAACAGGCGCAGCAAATTAAGGTTGCTGATGCAATTCAAGCCTTGCTGGCTGTCGCACCTGCTGCCGATTCCGAGCATCCTTATCTGAAAGAGAAGCATGCCCGGCCAGGCGATCTGAGAATTGTGCCGCAGAATGCTGATGATTTACCCAATGATTCAATCATCAAAATTGGCCAAAACTGGCAGGAAGTCAAAGTACTACGAGAGGAAAATCCAGACTGTATTGTACTGACTGCCGGTGATTTATTGCTGGCCGCACAAGATATTCATGGACAAATCTGGAGTGTGCAAACGATACAGCCGAGTGGCGCAAAGCTTTTTGCAGCGGGTAGCAAGAAAGAGAATAACTTTCATATCGTTGGTGGCGAGAGTCAGGGACTTACAGCACTGGATGCTGCACCTGCCATTGTGATTGCTGAAGGCTATGCCACCGCAGATACATTATCTCAGGCGCTGGATTATCCCGTCATCGCCGCATTTGATTCAGGTAACTTACCCAAAGTTGCGCAGGATTTACATCATAAATACCCGCACAAGCCAATCGTTATCGCAGGCGACGATGATCATCATCTAGAATCCACCCTTAGCAAAAACCCCGGCAAGGAAAAAGCGCTGGAAGCAGCGGCATTGGTAAATGGGTCTGCAGTATTTCCGGTTTTTGCGCCGAGTGAGCGGGACTCAAAGAAATTAAATGATTTTAATGATCTCGCCAATAAAAGCATGCTGGGTATAGAGGCCGTCAAACGACAAGTTGGATCGGTTGTTGAAAAAATATCTCAGCAGGCTAAACAGGACAGCTTAATGAAGTTACAAACCTGTTTTGAGCCCAAGCGGCAGGAAATAAAGCAAAAACGCGCATTGGTCAGGTAATTTTATAAGGAGGCCGCAAGATGCGCGATAATAGGCTGAAGATTCCAGGAACCCCATCCAATCCTGATGAAGGTGATCTTTATGAAAAAATTGAGACTCGTCCCGGTACTACCGAAAAGCAAAAGGAAGCAGGTCGATGCGCCTATACAGAACTGCTCGAATCTCATGCTCGATGGGCAGGTGGCACCTTACTGGGTTGTGATTTCCCAAAAGACTTCCGAGAAAAAGGAGGAACCACCTTCCTGAATCAGCCCATCAAGTCAGGCCATGATCTGGCAATAATGGCGCAAATACTGCGTGATCCGCGTTATGAGACGCTGAGAATCTTCTATACCCGTATGAATCGCATCGTTCATCATACTGCTGTGAGTTCCAGATTACCGGGCGCAGTCTATCTGGAAAAGATTGGACATGCCAAACATGATCTGGGTGTTTTGGTAGAAAAGACTAGGCGACATGTTAAAGCAGATGGTTACTGGTTATTGCATAATCATCCATCGGGTAATGCTACGCCATCGAGTCAGGATGTCAGGCTCACAGAAATACTTGCATCAACTGTTCCGAGTTTCAAAGGCCATGTAGTTATCAATACCAGTCAATACAGTGTCATTGATAAAGACGGTCATGTCGATTTTGTGAATTGGATGGGTGATCAGGTGTCAACAGCAATTGAAATCTGACCCACTTATCAAGTAAAAACGTCAATCTAAATTTGACCCATCCTGATGCTTATCATTGTTTAACTTGTTCGGTAGTGGGGGCTATCCCTGCCGATTTCTTTCCTTTTAACCGGTAGCTGTTACCACTGATTTGCACGATATGCGCATAATGCAGCAATCTGTCCAATAATGCTGCGGTTAAGGTTTGATCATCAGCAAAAGCAGTTGACCATTGTGAAAATGGCAGGTTGCTGGTGACGATTACACTGCCTTGCTCGTAGCGCTTGGCAATGACGTTGAAGAACAGATTGGCTTCCTCCCTGCCAAACGGGAGGTAGCCTATTTCGTCAATCACTAATAGCTTAGGGGATAGCACACTGCGTTTGAGATACGTATCCAGTCTCCCTTGTTTTTTGGCAGTTGCCAATTGCAGCATTAAATCAGCTGCGGTGATGAAACGGACTTTTATACCACGCATGATGGCACTGTAAGCCAGCGCAATAGCTAGATGACTTTTACCTACGCCACTTGGGCCGAGCAGTACAATGTTTTCGGCACGTTCAATAAACACCAGACTGGTTAATTCCTGTAGCTGTTTACGTGGTGCGCCGGTGGCGAAGCGGAAGTCAAAGTCGTCGAAGTGTTTGATGGCCGGCAATCCTGCCATTTTAAGTAATACTTCGCGCGTGCGCAGCCTTCTGGCCTCTATCTCTACCTGGAGTAAATTGTCGAGGAAGTCGGCAAAGGTATTGCCTTGTGCGGCACCGCGATCAGCCATTGCTGACCATTCTGTGGCGATAGCAGGTAGTTTTAATACGTCACAGGCATGCAGGATGCGTTGTAATTGCAGATTCATCGCATCACCTCCAACAGTTGATCATACACTGATAGCGGATGCTGGAAACTTTCTACCGGTATGGCCTGCCGCTGCTTTATCGTTATACTTGTCAGGCAACTTATCATGCCCTCGGGCAATGGCTGTAAACTGAAACGCTCTTTTTCCAGCAAGACCTGAGGCTTTTCGTTAGTGGTGGCATGGATACGTTGATTAGCCACTTCATGCAGCCAGTTGCCTACCTGAGCGTTTGCGATATCCACATCCAGCGCCAGCCCTGCTTGTTTGAGTGACGCAACCAATGGTGTGATAAAGCAGGATTTCAGGTAGCCGTTAAACCGCTCCACTTTACCTTTGGTTTTGGCACGATAAGGCCGGCATACTTTGAGGTTAAAACCGTAATCCTTAGCCATCTCAAGTAATTTGGCATTCCAGCGATGCAGGCCTTCGCCATAGGCATCGCGCTCAATCATGATGCATTTGGCGTTGTCAAACAGCAGCTCTTTGGGCACGCCACCAAAGTAATATAATGCATTCTCAATACCTGACAACCAATCTTCCTGGCGTTCATATTCACTAAAGCGCACATAGGTTGCTCGGCTAAAACCGAGCGTGGCGACAAAAGCTTTTAGTTTCTGCCTGCCACGGCGAATAGTGGTAAAGTCCACTTGCATTTGCTGCCCTGAGGGAGTCTCAAAGCGCCGCACCGGTTCGATCCGGATCACCTTAAATTGCCGGATATAGTTTCTAACAATGCCTTCCTTGCCATCATATCCTTTGGCCTAAAGCCTAAAGCTCCCGAAACAACACAGTTGCCGATATCCACTCTGGTCGGGCCGCTGCAATTCGCTCAAGCAGATAGGTCTTGAATGGCTCAAGTTTTGAGGGTCGATCATCCCGTCTGCTGTAGGTTGGTGTTCTGGCAATATCGCGCAAGTATTTACGCACGGTATTGCGTGAAACGTTTAATGCTTTGGCTATCGAACGAATGCTCTTGCCCTGCCGGTGTAACACATGAATTTCCACTAATATCTCCTGAGTCAACATTTAAATTACACCGCCTTGTCCATAAAAACATCAGCGGCAATTTTGCCTCAGGTGGGTCAATTTTAAATTGTCGTTAGTGGGTCAGTTTTACATTGTTGGTGACAATCAGGCAGGAGGTTATCAGAATAATCATTATAAAAGTCATGAACTGCTCCTGGAGAAAATAGCCTCACCGGAGGATCTGGCAAAGATAGGCCATGCCTTAAAAAAGCGGGATCAGTTTTTTAACTTGATAGGCATCAGTGCATCAGGTTTTGTATTGTCGTTAAGTGAGTTACCCTTATCGGCACTTACTCGTCCTAAAAATCTGCTACTGGCACGACTACAAAATTTTGCACGCAATTCTGGCGTCAATACGGTATTTGCCATCACGAATGCTAATGATTACAGACACCCAGTATTATCCAAAGCCTGTGAAGCTGGCATACTAAAAGATGTGCTAACCGTAGAGGGCTCTGATTATCGTTCATTGCGAGAAGAAGGGTTATTTGCATCGATATCTGGTGAAATAAGCGCCATTTTTAGGAAGCCCAGAACCTTTGTGAAGGAAGATGGCGGATTGGGCAAACGCAAAAGTCGTACCCGCTGACAGTTATTCGGTATTTAATCTACATATAGTATACTATGATGATCTTTATATTATTGCATGCATTCTATAGTATTCATTATGGCTGTCAGATCATTTCGTGTTGAGCAAATCCTGAAGAAACTCGGCAGTGATATTCGTGACGCAAGAAAGCGCCGGGGAATTACTGTGCAATTGATGGCTGAGCGCATGGGCGTGACACGGGTTACGGTTGCAAAAATTGAACGTGGTGAGCCTAACACCAGCATGGGCAATTACGCGATGGCGTTATATATCCTTGGTAAAGCCGATGAACTTGAAATACTGATGGATCGCACTCATGATTCCCTGGGTCTTGATCTGATGGATGAGAAACTACCCAAACGGGTCAGGGTTTCTAAATGAGTGATACGCACCTGCTTGACAACGACCGACAACGACCGCTTGTCTCATTGGATTGGTTAAAGAAAATTGCACTCCACATTTTTATACTCCTCATACCTAAAACTTTTCATCCCAAGGATTGATGACGGGCACTCCGGCAGCGACAAAAGGCGCAATATCTCGCGTCGCTATGGTGAATCCATGTACGACCGCGATTGCAGCAATCTGACCGTCTGCCACAGAGATGAGGCGACCGTTAGTCCTAGCTCGACCGACTACGGAGGCATATGCTATCGCAGCCTGTTGATCGAATGATAGTATGCGCGACCCAAAAAGCCTCTCCATCAGTTTCCTCAGTGCGGTATCAAGTCCTTCTTTACGTTTGCCATCTGGCAGGATTTCAATGCCGACCAGCAATTCGGAAAGGCTTGTTGCTGTCAGATAGAGTGTCTCGGCCGTCTGCCGATCAAGC
Source organism: Nitrosomonas sp. (assembly GCA_016708955.1). Lineage (GTDB taxonomy): Bacteria > Pseudomonadota > Gammaproteobacteria > Burkholderiales > Nitrosomonadaceae > Nitrosomonas. The sequence goes on along the minus strand of JADJES010000005.1, from coordinate 74,947 downwards.
CAAGCTTGCACGGCGGGATTGCCGTTGGGTTTCATTGGTTCGGATATGACATTCGTATCCAATATGATCATTCGAGCACAGCCGGCTTAGTCGGCGTCTGATCACGAGTTTCGTTAAAATCAAGCCCACCAAAGGATTGCCCAAAAGCAGCAAGTTCAGATCCGATTTTGACACGCGTCCTGGGACGCACTGCCTCTTCCAGAATTTCCCGGATTTCAGCTTCGGTGCTACGTCCATGCTGAGCAGCACGCAGTTTAAGCGCGCGATGCGTTTCTTCGGGCAAATTGCGAACAGTAACAACAGACATTTGACTTCACTCCTTATTATGTGAAATCAATGATAGCATATATCAACAAATGACATCAATTCTTAATATGTGCTGCCAAAAATTATGAATTTCTTATATACGGCGGATTCAAAATCAGCCACGACGCCCCTTTGCTAAGCTAAGACTATGCCATCATCTCTCGGACTACCGTCTTTGCCTGTTCGCCGAAATCGGGGGCATGATCTGGCCTTCCGTAAATTGCTGCTTCTTCATCAGTAAAATTCCTCTTCGTCTACGATAGAAAATTCTACTGCTTTGCTCGTCTAATTTTTTGGGGGATTACCTTATGACCTGCGGTCATTGCGAAAAGAATCCGTGCGGTGCCTTGCCGTCGAGATACCGGAAGCCGAGGCCTCACCCAGTGCGGTCCGTTCGGCGCCGTGATTACTCAGCCAGAGATAAGCTCCAGTGCCGGCGAGCTGCGACCACGTCGGTCGAACACTGTAACACGGAAGCGCGTCGCCAAGGTGGTGAAGCCATCGGGCGAAGGGTCTGGCACCAGTATCGGAATTTCGCGAATCTCGTTTACCGACATCAAGGACCAAGGCTCACCGGGAGGCGCACGCATAATTTCCCGCCGCCAACTGCCCGAGGTGGTCGGCCGCAAGTCCAGCGAATGCGAAAAGGCGAGCGTCAGATCCTGCGTCCCACCAGTCACCGCAGTCCCGCCAAAACCGTCAAAGGACGGCGTAGCCGGGGCGGTCAGTGGCACTGCGACCAGACCGATGGGATCCGAGGGACGGCTCCAAAGCCCCGGCACCGTCGACCCAGATTCCGGTGCACCCTGAACCTCGGCCAGCCATTGATAGCGGGTGAACGCGGAGAGACGCGCGGATGGAGCAATCTGAGCCGCACCAACATCGCGAAAGATCAGAACTTGCCGCCCAGTCTGCTCATCGGGTGTCGGCAAAGGCAATGTGGTGATGAGTGGTGCCTGCAAGGGATCAGTCAGTCCACCGCGCGTCCGGTAGATCCGAACCATCTCGCCACGAGTCACGCCTGTTTCTTGCGTTACGGTGACCTCGGCCACCAATTCCGGTTCACCGGCTAATGGTCGAACTAGCCGTACCGAAATTCGTGGCCGCGGTGGCGGATCGGAATTCGGGATACCGTAGAAAACCATGTCCAGCCCGCTCAGATCGGGTCGCGCGCCGCTGGCAGGAGCCTCGACGGCGATCTTGTAGGCATTTAGAATCCGGCTTGCGCCTGACAGCGCGTGTCGGAAGCGACGGCTGCCTGCCGCCGAATCATCGACAGCACCGGGAAGACGCTCGAACAGAAAATCGGGAAAATCCGACTGAATCGCGCGGAATCGCCCGGCCCTTGCCGCCCGGTTGGTCAGCGCGGCGATCTCGGTTGCTTCGGTCGTACGACCCTCTGATGTCAGCCAGGATAGAAGCCGGATTTCGTCGGTGTAATAGACCGCGTAATTCGGCGGATTTGTGGTCGGCGCAGGCCAGTACCTTTCAACCCAAGCCAGTCCGGTCGCGTCAGGACGCGAAGAATACAGCAGGATATCCGGGATCGGGATCTGCGCGGGCGGACGCGGATCGGTCATCAAAAGGCGCAGAGACTCCGATACCACTGACTGCTGGTAGGCGGTATCGATCCAGACGGTCGTGATCACCATGCGGCGCCGTTCGACCGGCTGCAGGATCGGTCCGGTCAGCGTGACCGGAACCGCGCGGTGCGGGGCTTCGCCGACGGGCGGAGTTTCGATGACAATCGCCGTCGCGACGCCTGCATCGAGATTGGGCAGCATCGCTTCGACCGCCGGGGTATCGGTATTATGGTGACGAAAGCTCAGTCGAACATGCGACAACGGGAAGGAGCCCGGCGCCAAACTAGCTACCTCAGGCAGCAGTACACGCAGCAGGAAGGTGCCGCCACTTGTCGTGGCATCAGCCAGCGCCGGCTGGCGATAGCTGCCCTGCACCACCGGTCGCGGCGGTTTCGGACGCGGCCCCGGTGCGGCATCGCGCTGCGCAAAGCCTGACCAGCGCCCAAAGCGATCCTGCTGGGCGATGTGATGGCGTGCTGCATCCGGCCCGACGCTGCGGTCGGCGATAAACCCCTGCCGCCCGTCCTGTCCGATCAGCAGCAGCCCGTCATTGACCGTCGTCAGACCAAGCGTCAACGGGATGTGCCATGGCCCGTTCCCCGCCTTGCGGTTCAGGGACGCGAAACCGGTCGTAGGCTGCGCACGTTCGGCTGCCAACGTTGCACCGATCAGCACGCCTTTCACCGGGCACTCGACCTCGCGCAGCGCGGCGGGTGGTACCGCAGGTAACCAAGAGATATGCTCAGGCGTCAGCATCTGCGGCGAGCTGGGCGGTTCGGGGATGGCACGACCGTCCACCGCGGCGACAGCAGCCATCATCATGTAGTCGCTTGCGGCCTCAAGCTCTCCCAGCAACTGCCGCCCCTCGATCTCCAGCACGTGGGAAGCCAGCTTGATCACGGTGCGGAATACGGCCGACTCGGTCATCTGCCGGTCACCTTGCGGGATCGCGTTCAGGGGCAGGCCCAGCAGTTGCTCAGGCTGTGCTCCGATGGCCAGCGGGTTGCGGAAAAAGCCGATGACGCGATAAAGACTCAGCCCCTCAATGGCGCCGAGTTGCTGATCCAGCACCTTGTAACCCAGCCAACCTGCCACGCCGGGATCCAGCGTGGCTTGCAAGACGCGAGAAAGATGAAGGATGGTAATGCTGCTGTCCTCACCCGGCCCGCTGGCTAACAGGTTGCCCACGGCATCAGTGATGGTGATTATCTCGGCTGCCTGCAAGGGCAGATCGGGGCCGTTGATCAGCACGTCCAGATCGCCGTCCAGTGGGTCGGCCAGCGCATGCACTCGATCGCTTTCCTCGGTGGGCGTAAAGTTCGGCGCGGTGCCCGGTACGATCGCCCCCAACGTTTCTTGCAAGGGACGGCGCTTTGGCGCCTGCACGCGCAGCTTCGATTCAGAGCGTTCGCGCGCGTCGGTAACCGACAGATATCGCGCTCCGGCCTTGCTCGGCAGGTTCAGAATGTCGATGGTTTCCCAGTTGAACTCAGCCACGTCCTGTGCGGCGATCCAGGCCATGTCGGTGATGATGCCGCGTCCGGTAACGACCAGTTCGACAATCTGCGGCGCACCAACCGTATAGGGCGCCACTCGCCTTTCGCCGACCAACGCCGGGCCCTGACCGACCGATGGACCATAGGCGCGCATCCTCAGATCGCCTGCCTCGGACACAGCATCGCGCTGAGGATCCAGCCGGTCGGTCAGCAGGTTGCGCAGCACTCGCGGGTCGATCCGTGGTAGTTTGTCCAGATCGGGTCGCCGAGGGAGTGACAGGGGAATCGAAATCGGGCGCGGCACCGGGATGGGTTCGCGCAGGCTGAGATCGATACTTCGACTGGTCATGCCGACCCAGATGCAGGACAAGCTGGCACCTTGGACGATGGTTGCACGAATTTCATCTCCCTTTTGCACGGTGATCGGCAAGCTCAGCACGCGGTTCTGTGCATCGCGGAAAACAATATCGCGCCGTGGGCCGAAATTGTCGGGCAATCGGTCGGTCAGCCTTGCACGTTGCAGGATGAAGGGCGCGACCGGCAGGCCTAGCACCGGATGATGGGTAACGCGCAGATGGTTGCCTGGCTGGATATGTGGCTCGCTTGTTGCTCCCGGTAGGCCAGCGAGGTTAAGAAGTGTCGGTGGAACGATGGTTACCATGGTAAGAATCCTTCTATCTCCAGCATTAGTGGTCGCACATTAATGATTCGCTGCCCAGTCAATGTGCCGCCTGGTGCGACATTTAGGCGCAAACTTAGGACTGCCTCATCGACGGGAACCACCGGTTCAGTAGACACAAACAGCACCCGGGTCCAATTCAGCGTCGCCCGCACTGGCAGGAAGTCCGTTTTGGCAAGGATCATCCTGTCGGGTTCGCAGCGGACCGAATCCACCGCCTGCTGACCCTGCACTACTGCTCGGACACTGCGCATCGGCTCTGGCGCGTCGATCAACAAACCTGCCACGCCAAAGCTTCCGCCACCCAGATGACGCCACAGCGCAATCACCCGCGGCTCGTCACCGGGCAAGGGTAGTGTATCAGCGTCAATCGCCGCAAGCGCCACACCCATCTCCAGATCGGAAACGGACAGCACCCCCGAGGGCAGGCTCATCGCATCGGCAAGGATGATGTCCTGCGGCGCGAACGGCGTCAGACCCGAGGTCGCAAAACCAAGCGCGGCGAGCATGTCCGAGGGGTTGGCATAACGCGAGGTCTTGAAGCGCGTCGCATTGACGATCACCGGCGCTGGATCGGTCACGCCCTTCCGACTGGCGATCAGGTTGAAGTCATACATCGCATTCGGCTCCAACCGGAACTGCGCGCCAAGCGAGACGCCGCCGGTCACCGGTCCGTCGGGCAGACAAGGTGCCTCGGTCACGGCTTCATTGATGCGCTGTTCGGCCACGGATTGGCTCGAGGACGGGCTGATAAGGCGATGAACCTCGACGAGTTCGGGGAGCACCGCGATCTCCATTGCTGCCAGGTCAGGCTGTGGCGGCGGGTCGGTGCGACGGACCCATAGCTGCAGTTCACGGTCGTAGCGGTCCACCAGCGCCTCGACATGGCCGGTATTGAAATGCACCCACAGTGGATCATCGGTAAAGACGACGTCGCGGCCATCGGCAGGCTCGGTCCGCGACAGATAGCGGGAAATGTCGCGCGGGTCGAACATGTATTCATTCAGTCCGTCCTGCGTCTCGCCGCCCGGCAGCACATTCGAGGCAACGCGGAAGCGGAAGCTTTGCATGCTGCCGGTCGTCCAGGCCGAGATCGGCGGGCTGGAGCCCGGCACAATGTCCGGCGGAGCTGCGGGCGGGCTGTCGGTGCCGTCCTCGTTCGAGGTCCAGGATTGCCAGGACCAGTCTACCTCGATCCGGTAGTCCCGGTCGGGATCCAGCAGGATCTCGCGGGCGATGACATCGACACCACCACCGCCGCTGGCGTCGTTCACCTGATCGCGCAGATCGTCTTGCGCGGCCTGATCTTCGTCGCGGGCCAGATCGGCGCGGGTATCGATGCCGCAGATCGACAGCAGCGTGACTCGGTTGCCCGCAGGCGTCGCGATCAAGAATCCCGGCGCATCGATGATGCTGGTCGGCTGGTCATAGGCGACGATCTGGCAGGTGCCGCCATCGGAGTCTGGAATGATGGTGACGACACGCGGCGCCCAGTTCTGTGGTTGGCCATCCCTGGGCGTGGTGACCACGGGCAGGGTATCGCCGCGACCCGGTGGCTCGCCGTCCTTGCCGCCGTCTCCGGCGCAAACACGGGTGAGGAAAGACTTGCCACCGGCATGGATCTCGATCCGCACGATGCTCTCACCGGCCAGCGTGATGCGGTTCAGCGTATCGACCTGCCCGCCGCCCTGAGCCGTAGAGACCTTGTCGCCATTCGCATCCAGCGCCACAGCCTCGAACTGTTCGCCGCCAAGCGTCGCGATATACAGCGTCACATGGCTGACCGTCGCATCCGGTGTCAGCACTAGCCCGGCCTCGGGAATCAGCATCTCGAACCGGCCATCGGAATTGGTCTTCAGTGGGTTGCTATCGGTCAGCACGTCATGCATCTCGATCAGCTGACCGTCCTTGACCGCGGTAAAGGTGATAGTGCCAACATGTAGCTTTTTACCCTCGAGCTGGTCGATGCTGCGAAAATCGAAACAGGTTTCACCGGATGAAGTGCCGTGACAGATGCGAAAGATCACTGCCTCGTGGCTGCCGCCCGTGACGATCACCCGAGCAATCGAGGGCGCCGCGAGGTGCAGTTCGACCGGGTCGCGGGCATCGCCTTGAACCTGCGCGACCAGATTGCCATTGCCATCGAAGGCCAGCGCGCTGACCGGTCCACCGCCACTAAAGATGCCAATGCTGACACGGCTCCATGGCTGCGCGGGCTTCAGTTCCACACCTTTGTTGGGGAAGGCCAGTTCCGGCTTGCCGTCCTGCCCACGGATCGCGGGGTTGGGACCGGCATTCACCCAGTCACGCAGTTGGAAACCGATGCCCGGATCCAGCGCAGTGAACGAGACGCTGGCATGATCAAAGCTGCCCGACTTGACATGATCGGGCTTCAGACCCGCAAAGTCGAAGCAGGTCTGCTCCTGATCCGATCCGATGGTGCAAATTCGATAGAGGTGCAGCGACTTCGCCCGTGTGGCGATGGTGATTTCGGCGATATCCTCGAAAGATTCCAGCCGTAACACGACACCCCCTTTTTCTCCGCTGGGGTCAGTCAGGCTGTGACTGTTTCCGGCTGTGTCGGTCCATTTCACCTCGGTCGGGCGTGCCTCGCTACGAAACAGGTGCAGTTCGATGGTCCGTGCAGGCTGGCGCGGGCGGATAATCAGGCCAGGCGGGGTGATGAGGATATCGGGGCGGCTGTCAGCGCCAAGAGCAGGGCTGCCCTGCGCCAGATCGACATGATCGGTGACAATGAAGGATCCCGCCGGATCGACGGCCTGCAGATTGTAGCCCGGCACGTCCAAGGCGGCGAATTCCTTGCCGATGGACAGCCCCTCGAAGCCATAGCAATTGTGCGGCTCGGCATCCGGACGGTGGCTTTTGCCGTCGCAAACCATCAACAGCAAATGACCGCGCCTGATGGTGCGGTCGAAATCGGCCAGCCAGGACAGGGCGGTGCGACTGACCTGACCAGCCGTTGCGATTTGCACCTCGGGTAGGCGATAGCCGCGGGCTATCGGCCCGGTCGGACCGGGCGCCAGTTGCGGCAAGTCGTTGACGGTACCGGGGATCACGAAACCACCAAGTTGCGCGATCAGCCCGTTCAGCGCAGTGCCCTCGATCAGCGTGCCGCCAAAGCGCTGGGCCGACCGGCCGATCAGAGTAAAGCGGCTGGGATAGGGGCCTGGTGGCAGGGTTTCATGCAACAACCGGATCCGATCTACACCTGCCCCGCGCGCATCTTGACCGTAGAGACAAGCGTGGGCAGGTTCGGGAATCGAGTCACAAAGCTTGCGGATAATCTCGACTGGGTCTCCTGACGCCGAAGCGCCGCCATCGGCCATTGGCAACGCCCAACCCCAGGGCTGCCAGTCCAGCAGCCGCAGGCTTTGCACTTCGGCTCCCGAGGGTTGCTGCGGCCTGGCGCTGCCCGGCTGCCGGGCGGGCGAGGTCTCCCAGACACTTTGCAGCGGATTGGTCCCTTCGACCGGTTCTCCAGAAACCCGAATCAGCCGCACTCCATCCAGCCGATAGGTATATTTCAGTCGGTTCGAGCCGAACCAACGCTCGCCTGAAGGCTGCCCGGCACGCTGGAACTGTTCCCTCGCAGCGACCGTATCCTCGATGTAATGGCGGAAATTGATCACGGGTGAGGTATCGGCCCAGACGGTATGGTTGTCCCTGGGGCGGCACCGGTGTTCTGCATCTTGCCATTGACCTCGGTCATCTGGAAGATCGGCCGTCCGCTCAGCACGCCGTCGCCCGCGAATGCCTCGCCCATGATGCGGTTGCCGCGATCGGTCAGCACCACCGAGGCGACAGGCGGCTCGGGTGGTGGCGGCGTCAGCGTCGGCGGGGTGCCGATACGGAACTTTACGCAGCCCTCGATCGAGAAGAAGAACAGATCGACCTTGCCGCAGAATTCTCCATCCAACGAGATGTTGTCATTCAGATAGGTCAGCACGATATTTCCATACGCCGAAACTGAGATAACAACCAGATCCAGTTCGCCTTTTACGAAGATGCCGGCCTTGATGAAGACCGGATCGGTGCCGAAGCCCGCCAGCAGCAGGATCGAGGCCGACAGCTTGATCGGACCGGCCTTCCATTCGAGCCCAGCCCCGGCGCCAAATCCGACCGAGAAACCGTCAAAGGAAAAGGCCGGATTGCCGCCAAGATTGTGCAATCCGTCCTGCTCGATCATCAAATAGGAAAACGCCTGCAGATTGATCGTCGAGGGCAACAAAGTCAACGTTACCGGCTCGCCCGTCCGGCCCATCTGGCCGTCCGAGCCAATGCGGACATAGACGCCATGCAAGGAATAGGGAAAATAGGCCGCGAAGGGCGCCTTGACCTCCAGCACCTTGGGAATCGTGTAGCGTGCCGAAATCGCCATCGACACGGCGGTATCGTCGATCACGATCAGCCCGGTGATCGAGGCGCTTTCCCCCTCTTTCTTGTCCTTGGCAGTCTTGTCGGGCACCGACAGGATATTGACCTCGACCCCTAGGATCACCTCGGGATCGGGAAATGCGACAACCAGCATGCCCGTGGCGGATAGGCAGAAGGACGCATCGGGCAGAGTGCCCACGACCACGCCCACCCCCAGCGCATGCTGGTCCTTCTGTGGTGTGTACTTGTTTTCGGGTTCCCTTTTCCACCAATCGATCTCGCGGGTGACAATATCCTCCGAAGGTTCTAGGCCTAGGTTACGAGTGCCGTTGATCGCGGTCTGGCCCAGAAAGCCATGGATTGCCGCTCCCGAAGCTCCAAGCGGAATGCCGACTGGAAACTGTACCTTGGCGAAGAGGCTGACGAAGGTATAGGGCTCTGGTGTGGTGATATTGGCCATCGCGAAGGCGGCCGAGGCCTTCAGCTTCAGCGGGATCAGTTCCAGATCGACGCCGGCCTTGATGACGCCGCCAGGATCCTCGATCCGCAGTCGGCCCTCGCCCTTGACAGTCTTGGGAATATCGATCTTCGCCACCAATCCGCGCAACGAAAAGTCGATATCGGGGGGAATGGGGATCGCGTTCGGAGTGAAGGTAACGCGGATGACCGCTTCGCTGATCTCGACGACGCCGATGGTCAGAGCGAAGGCAAAGCGCGTCTCGATCCACAGGCTGCCGGTGCCAAGCGCCGTCTCGACCGCGCGCAAAAGCTGGCCTAGCACGCCGTTGATCTTCCACTTACCTGGGTCCTCGATCGAGATCGAATCGGTTGGATAGGCGAGCCCGACCTTGTCCCAGAAATCGCTTTTGGTGGAATCGAAACGGATGGTGACATCCTTGTAGCGGAACTTGACCGGGTGGGCAGGATCGGTCGACAGGCCAAGCACACGAGTATCGACATGCAGCACGGTCGAATAGTCGCTGGTCAGCATGATCTTGTAGGCATCGCCCGGTTGATCAAGATTGCCGATCTCGGCGGTCGCCTCAATTTTCTTGAACGTCGCCTGCGAGCCATCTTTCAGCAGCAACGAAGCAAAACCAGCACCTGCCGCCAATGCTGTAATGCGACCCGCCTTTTCGATCGTGTCCGTCTGCGAATTCACGCCCGACAGCAGCACCGGTCCCAGTGCTAGCGTGGCGACCAGATTCTTCTGCTGCAATGGCGGGAATAACCCGTTCGGATCACCATCCGAACGAATGCCCAACTGGCTGCGGGTAAATCCGGTTGCGTCCTGATGACTCCAGCTACCATAGATGGTCAACACCTCGGTACCCAGATCGACTGGATGACCACCAAGGGGCGGCAGGGGGTCATCCTGTGGGGTCCAGGCAAATTCGAACTCGGCCTTCGAGGGGATCAGGTCAGACCAGCCCTCGCTGGTCGGCTTGTCCCAGCCCACCAGCAGCTTGACGCGATAGTCCATCTCGGGCGTCGAGGTGATCGCGGGCACGGGATCGGCGGTTTCGCCGGGCATCATCATCCGCCGCAGATCGGGGGCGCGGCCGGGCGACAGCTTCTGCCGGATAGCCGCACCCGTGGGCGTGCCGCCGACCGCATAGATATCGGCGCGGCGGAACTGGATGCGCGTCGTCTCGGCGATGTTGCGGGAATCATGGCTGGCGGACCAGCCACTGCGGTCGGTCAGCGGATCGCCGGTGACATCATCGGTTGCAAGGATCAGCCGCTGCACGGCGTTCTCTTCACCGTCCAACGGGTTGCCCGCGACCGTCGCATGCGCGTCCTGTTCGCCCCAGCTGTCGATCTGCCCGGCTGCGATGACGGTCAGCCCGCTGCCTGCCGGCACCGTGGTCAGAAAGCGCAGGGCAGTGTCGCGCCGGGTCTGGGCCAGCGTCCTGTTCAACGTGTCCGAGCCCAGATCGTCGCAGCGCCCGACGATCAGAAACCGCGCACCCGGATAATTCGAGGCCCATTGCAACAGCTGCCGGTGCAGACCGGCCTCGCCGCCCGCGGCCAGCGCCGCGGCGGGCTGATGCGCACCCCAGCCGATCGCCTGCCCTTCAGCGAACTTGAACAGGAGCTGCACATGCCGATCATGTTCGACGACCGGCGCGGCCCCGCCCGACGCGATGGTGACGATGGCCAGCGCGCCATCCGGCACATCGACTTTTTCCGCCGCACCCGGGTCCAGCCGCGCGGCATCCGGCGCCGGGCGATAGCGGCCCTGCGAGTGGAAATCCGTCAGGTCATAGGTGCCTTCGACCGCCGCCGGAGTCAGGGGCACGGTTGGTGCCGCAGCGGTGACCACGCCATCCTCGCTGCCGATCAGCAGTGTCACGCCTTCCAGAACTTGCACCCGCAGCCGGGTCTGGCGTTTCTGCCCCAAGGCGGCAGTTTCCTTCAGGATCAGGAACTTGTCACCCGAAACTTCACCGGCTTGCAGAGTGATAGAGGTGCCGGTCTGTTCGATTCCGTCGCCCAGTTTCCAGGTGAATGTGCCGGCGGTCGGCGCGGTCGAACGGGCGCGGAAGTGCAGCGCCTCGATCCCGGCCTTGGGCCCTGCGACATGGAGCGCGTTGACGGCCGAGGTGCCCGCAGTGATCACATCGATCTGCGGCACCTCGCCCGAGGCGACGAAGCGGAAGCTGATCTCGGGATGACGGATGACCGGCCTGGCCGCCACATGTTCCTCGGGAGTGACCCGCAACACTTGACCGTGGCCGACCTGGCCCGCCGAGGTGTCGCTGGTCGTCTCGCTGCCATCAGGCCAACGCCAGGTCGCTTGCCAGTCACTGACCGTGCCGCCCTCGGGCGGGGCCGAGGCGGCAAATCCCACCGCCATCTGCACCTGATCATCCTGCCCGGCGGTAATCGGGACCAGCAGCGAATTGCCGCTGCCGGTCGCGCCGACCCGGGTATGGCCGTCCTGGGTGAATACGAAGGTGGTCGGGTGCAGCGGCGCCCGGCCCCATTGCAGTTCGAACTCGCCCTGCACGCCGCGCGCGCGCCCAGCAGCAGGTTGCGCACCCCACCCGAAAGCCGCCGCGCCCGATGGCGTTGGGCGGCGCATAGAAGGTTGCCTCGGCAATGGCGAAACCCATCCATTCCACGCCCTGTCCCTGGTTCCGGATAAATTGCGGTGAGAAGGTGTCCGAGGCGTCGAACAGCAGTTCGGTCAAGGTCATGCCGAATTGGGAGCTGCCGAAGAAGAAATGCGGCGGGTTACAACGCAAGCCGACCACCGCGCCGGTCGTGGCCAGTGGGTCGACGGCTGCGCGGTTCTCGACGAACAGCAGCACCACCGGATTGGAGCCAGAGGCGCGTGCAAAGCGCAACGTCGCCTCTCCGCTGATGATGACTGCGGTATCGGTCTGTTTGCGGATCAACCGCCGCGGCGTGGTGCCCGATTCCTTAACGAAATCGGCACCATGCAAACCGCGCAGCTTGAGACTTAGACCGTCCAGAACCAGATCGAGATGCCACTTGCCCGCTGGACTGTCAAAGATTGCAATACGGAAGGGAATACCGGCAGTGATGCCAGGCAGATCCAGCTCGCCCCATCCCAGGTTAATCGGCTCGGTCTGGAGCGATTTCAGAGTGCCGCTGTGCTGTATGCCCCCCACGAACGGCGTCGATGTCACCCCTTCGGTCGTAAAGCGGTTTGCAATTTCGCGGAAGCCCGGCTGATCACCGAGAATATCGGCTAAGGACTTACCATCGGGAAATGGCATTTCAAGTGCTCAAAAGTTGAAAGAAAAATCCGTTTATAGCCTATATCACGGATTTTGTCTCGCGTCAATTATCTTGGCCGCTTTATCTTGGCCGCTTTGGCGACAATTATGATGGCCGGTTAAGTTTGTTGGCTACTTCATGATTTTTTCTGGTTTTTCCTCCTATAACTTTCACTGTCGATTTCGATGATGGTTGCGTGATGGATGATCCGGTCGATGGCGGCAACGGTCATCATGGTGTCGGGGAAGATTTGATCCCACTGGCTAAAAGGCTGATTTGAAGTAATGATGAGACTTCCGCTTTCATAGCGATGCGCGATAAAGTCAAACAATACTTGTGTTTCCGAATCGGTCTTTTTGACATAGCCGATATCATCAACGATCAGCACATGATGGTGAACCACTCCCTAAAACACTAAAAATGACTTATGGTGAAACTACCACGCTTGGGACTAATCGACTTCGTTCGGTTTTAATGGTAGTAACTCGCAATGGGACGAGCGACTCACCTTGGCCAATTACCAACAATCCGTATGCGAAGTACAATAATCCGGCGCGCGCTGATTGTAATCTGAAATAGCCACTTTGTAAGATCGTACGTGCGAGCACCGCGGCCTCAACCTATTTCCCAATTGAACGTGTGCAAATCGGGACAAAAGAATTCATGTTCGTCGACGGCGGGACCCCTATAACAATCCGGCGCTGCTTGCATTTAATACAGTACCAAGTCCTATTAACACTACCAAAAGCCTCGACGATAAGAGGGAAATGAATGAGAGGAAGATGATATCCAATTTGTCACATTGGAAGAAAATTCGACGAAATCTCTTAAGTCTGCGAAATAATCTTTCGATCTCATTTCGTTTTTTGTATATAGTGCGATCATATTCCCAGGGCTTCAACCGATTAATTTTGGGAGGGGCAACCGGGATATAACCGAGCCTCCAATGCAAAGCTTTCTGGTTTGATACCTTCATAAGCACCTTCCATCAGCAGATGAGTAGGTGAAGAGACGGGCCAATATTGTTGATTATCTGCTGTTGTTGATTATCTGCCTCTGTTTGTCAAAGATCGAGTTCATATGCAAATTTTGTCTATTATAATAATCATTGAGAAGATTACCAGTTTGATTTTGATTGGCATTACTTTCTGAATTAAGGCCTTCCCTATATTGCGGTTGAGTTATCATGATAATTTTATTGCCAAAAAAAATATTTTGTGGATTAACATGTAAATACTCTTGTATTTTAATTCCTGCAAACTCCCGTACAGCTTGGTGATGTATAATTTGATTACTATGTTTTGCTTCTAATTCCATTCTTGCTAATACCCCTGCATAGCCGATAAGGACATAATAAGTAATTTGCTTATCCCTATCCGAGTGGGTATTTGGTTGTTGATTCAAAAGTTAAAATATTCTTCTTCACTGAAATCTGGTGGTATCTCAATATTGTGATAAATTTTAGTGGCTAGGGGTGCGAAAACTACAATTGCGCCCGCAAGGTTATTTTTCCAAGCTGAGTTTAAGGTCCTATTTTCATAATTTTCAATGGCGGCTATGAAATATGGTTTCAATATAACAGTTGAAGGAGTTCCGAAGAGTTCATCAGCTATGTCGCTTGCATTAATAGAATTATCAAATTTGAATATTCCGTGATTATTTACGGCGTTGGAGCTTTCTGCTTTACCCGTATATGTATTGAATGTTTGGGCACTTGAAATATTGTTTTTTAAGATAAACAAGCTAAAAAAAAATATTAATATTACGTGATATTTAAATAATTTTTTGTTCATTTCTCGGACCTTTTCGAAAAAAAATTATAAGCAATGGCGAATCAATAAAACCAATTCCTTTGGTATATCTGAATATGTAAAAAGTCTACTACTACACTCAGAAATCTTCAATTTTAATCCTTAATCCATTTTATACCTTATTGGCAATAAAATTTTTATTATTGCCAGAGCGAAATATTATTAAGACTCCTGCACAACCTCGCCTGCCAGTGCAATAACCAACTAAAATAGAGGCAGATAAAGAACTCGGCCGCAAGCGACCGAGTTTTAGAAGAGCGGTAGTTGCCCAAACCTCTCTTCCATTTCATCCATCACTCTGAGTTGATTTTGTACATACTGACGAATAACCTCCTCGTTAGCATTACCTATAGTTTCAACAAAATAGCTTTGTGTCCATAACTTACCTCCCCAAAAATATTTTCTCTTTATCTCTGGGCGTATACGAAAAAATTCTCAGGCTGATATGCTTTTTATTACCTGCATGACATACGCTGGCGAAATCTTCGGATATTATTCGACGCTGTTAGGTGGGTACTTTTCAACGCTAATTGACAACCAAACGTCTTGGTATTCAAACCATGTTCCTGGCAATAAGCCGCCAGAGACATTCCGCTGGTTTGCCATGCTTCGATATCCATTTGCCGTACTTCTGATGATGACATCGTTCCTCCTTGTAAAGAGTTTGAGGATAGCGATGATGTATCAGGGTGTTAATGTGGAGGGGCTGGAGGCTTACGATCATGGCAACAATTGAATGTCATGTACAAAGCTTCTTCGTGCACGCCCTGCAACTCGATGTCAGAACATTGAGGCTGCAAGCCAAGTAAATCAAGCATTCCAATGATATTTTTAGGTTAAAATGAACTTCGAAACGTTAGTATTTAAGATAATCCAGAATATCTTTATGCTTCCAGTTACAGCCCTACGTTAACAATAAAGAAATCAAAAGTGATCGATGAAGTCGCCGTCGCATTGGCTGTTACGACAAAGTTGCCAGCACCAGCGATAACTTTAAAGTCAATTGCTGTAGTATCATTTTGCTTTTTTGAAAGAAATACTTTTGTAGACGCGACACAAAGCTTGTTTAAAATCGTCACCTCTTTTGTTCCAGCTTCCAAAGTGAAGCGTCCGCTAGGCTTGTGGATGGTAGCTGTGCCCGGCATATCGCTGGTATCCGTTGATACAGTTCGCACGTCACCCAAAAAGCCAATACCGAATTTAAAATCACCAGCGTTGCGACAACGCAGCAGATGTTTTGTGAGTAAGTTGATTTCGGCGAGTCCGTTTGTAACATTGGTAGCGGTATTTAAATCGTGAGCTACGGAATCAGCATTTGCTCCCCCTGCTGGAGGTTCGATGCCTGAGACAATTTGTACAGCGGGATTGATATTATCTGCAATTGTAATACTACCCATACCAGCTTTGTCTGCACTAGTATACGCCCGTCCCTGCACGCGACCTTTCATCAAAGCATCAATTGCTAATTTCTTGACTGGAATATAGCTAACTGATGTTGCCTCGACTGGATCTATTCGTCCTGGATCTCCTGCATTTTGTTGATTAGTGACCGTACCCCAGTTGAAACCACTAGAAGCCACCACGGGATTGCCGGTGACGTTTGCAGTATCAATTGTAATTCCCGCGGCACCTCCCAGAAAAAATTATTCGCCGCCGCACAAAGTTCAAAATAGACTCCGATAAACACAGAACCAATCGACTGTAAATCATTCGAAGCGATGACTACAGGATAACTTCCCGCTGCATTTACTTGCAGATTTGTTACACGCACCCCATAAAGTCCTCCTGTTTTAATACCCGCCCCCGCAGTATTTTCTGCAAGAAAATTATCGATTTGATTGATGTTGTTATCAGCCCGACCTGGCCCCTCATGATAACCATCTCCAACATGAATCGAATATAGTAAACCTGAAGCTGCTCCTTTTGAAGCCGGATGTGTTTTACAACTAATTTGAGTATCTGAGTCTACGCTATGGATTTGCAGCCATTCAGCAGAGGTATTCCCAGGCGACATCGCGTGCATGCTGATAAAATCTCCTGAGCGGGCTCCGGTCTTAAGGAAATAAGTATCAGTACCAGTGATGATGCAACTTGTTCCACTGGTTTTTGCTACAGTTCCTGACACTAACCGTCGAATATATGCTGGTGCTGGTCCGGCATAACCTGTGGTATGGAAAAGTTGTCCACATACTCTTGCGCTACAATTCTTATAATGGCATCGGTCGTTGTCGGCAAAACTAGTAAACCCATCCACGAGAGTTGTGTAGGTGTGGACATTGGTGAATTGTGAAGTAGATCCCCTTTGAAGAAAAATTCCAGAATTTGCAGTGCCATTTCCTGTAGCGAACAGATCTTGGATTATTGCCACGTCGTTAATAATTGCAAGCACACTGCGTACTGGAGATGGTGCATTGCAGCTAATAGTTGCGCCGCGTCCTTCTAGCCTGGCGTAGGCACCGGCGCCTATTCCCACTCTTAGTTCTGCTGTAGTTTTGTATGTCTTCCCAGCCTCAAAAATAATCACTTTGCCCGCAGAAATACCAATTGTTAGCGCAGCTTGAAGAGCTAGTGTATCGTCTGCAATGCCATCACCTGCTGCACCATAATCTTGCACATAGATTTCGCTGAGTTGTGTGGTCGTCATATATAGAGTCCGTATAAATTTGTATAGTTTCTATCACCGTATTTGTTTTGTTGATGGCAGATATCACAGCCTATCTTGCTTTCGCTGCTTTCACTTTAAAATCAAATTAAGTCAAATTGATGCCGCCTATCACTATTTCGCCAACAATTCCTTCCTATCCATTGGTGCCCAATCTCCAGATACAATAAAGCTTGCCCAATAGTAGGGATGGTTACGATTTTCACTTGCTAGCATAGTAAGTTGCGCCTGACGCATGGCTTCAGACCGCCCTTCACTGGCAAGCAAACGCTGATAATAATCGACCATCAAATCTTTAGTGGCATTATCCGCTACTTTCCATAAGCTCATCACCTGACTCTCAGAACCTGCAATCACCAACGCACGACGTAGTCCATACACACCTTGTCCATTCTGTACTTCACCCACCCCAGTTTCACAGGCGGAAAGCACTACGAGCTTAGTGCCCCACAAGTCGAGGCCAGTTACTTCCAGAGCGGTCAAGAGTCCATCTTCTTCTCCGGATTTGAGTAGATTGGCATTAGCCAAGACTAATCCAGATCGCAATAGCGGGTTCTCAGATAAAAGTCGGTCGCTAGGCCCAGGCGCCTTAGGTTGCGCAATACCTTCTTCCCAATCAGCTCGACTACGATTTCCTATTGGATTAAGATAAGGTTCATGTTGATCAGCCCGAAAGAAACCATGTGTAGCCACATGCAAAATCTCAGGTCGATTCAGTTGTTTAAGCACAGATTCGGTTGCCTGCAGACCGGTTAATATTCGAGCACTGGGCAGCATCTTACCAATTTCTATTGCTTCATCCTTAGTACCTTCAAGGTAACGGAATCCAGGCTTGTCACTTTTCCCATAGTCTATATCAGCAAAGATGGTAGCAGGCTGCTGACTTGCTATATGAGTATTCAGTCTCAATAAGTCACGACCAGAGCTCAGATAAGTAAAGGCGTAGCGTTCGATCAGGTAACGGTTGTTTTCGTCCTGGAGTGCCGCAAACGGAACCAAGTTGAGTGTGCCATCGGGTGAAAGCAGGATTGTTTGAATTGTACCCAAGAGGTTGCGCACGGGCTGCATGATTGCTATGTCAAGCTTGCGTGCCGCCTCTTTGACTGAACTATCTCTATTATCATCAGCCAGTGCAAGACGTAAATTTCTGACCATTTGGTCAATGGCTGCAGCATCCCCCAACTCAACCGATATCGGATCGCCTTGGGGTAGAAGCATATAAGCAATATAGCGCTCGGGCGCCCACTCCGCTCCAGAATTTACGGTTTTTGGGCTAAATGGTGAATAACGAAGATATTCTACTAATACCGATCCCTTCGGGATAGCTTTTTGTATATGCTCCAAGGTAACGGATTGGTTTGTGGTTTGAAACTCCGCGCTAATGGCGTTAATTTTAACCTCAAGGTCTTGAGCCTTGGCTTCCAGCACGATTTTCTGTGCGGAGTAGTCTTCATAGTTACCTTGGGATTGTAGCGCACGATTGAACAGGTTTGCACGCTGACTGTTTACATCAGCTAATTGATCGAAAAGTACATTGTCTCCCGAACGCATGCGTCGCCTTAAAGTGATAGTGCTTTCACTGACCGCATCCAGTAAGCGTCCTTTACGTTGCAGCACGGTGGCAAGCGCCAGGCGTGCAGCAGGTACGTTGGTAGAACCTGCTGCCAAATGTAGCGTTGTCATAACATCAGGATCACCGGCGATAGTAGCTATGTAGTCTCGCTTATCATCCTCAGAGCCTTTTGTCATAAAGAGCCTCAAGTGATGCTCACGGATATTGAGTGCGCGCTGGTACAGTTCGACTACGTGATCTATGTTGTTGGAGCCGCCTTGTGCCCATCGGTTAATACTCAGGTTTTTTAGGCTTGCAGCCAAATGTGGATGCTCGGGGCCGAGAGCTTTCTCTTGGATGACCAAGGAACGTTGATAAAATAGCTCGGCTTTTGCATGTTTACCTTGGGCTTGGTAAATTGTTGCAAGATTGTTAAGGCTTAAAGCCACATAGGAATGCTCGGAACCAAGAGATTTCTCTTGAATGGCAAGAGAACGCAGAAAAAGCGACTCAGCTTTCGCAAATTGACCTTGGTCTTGATAAAGTGATGCGAGGTAATGCAAGCTCGAAGCTACATTAGGATGAGTGGCTCCCAGAGCTTTCTCCAAGATTGTCAATGCACGTTGATGGAGAAGCTCAGCTTTCACAATCTGGCCTTGGGCCTGATAAAGCGATGCCAGGCTATTGAGGCTCTCAGCAACGCCAGGATGCTCGGGACCGAGGACTTTCTCTCGAAGAACCAGAGAGCGTTGGAATAACGGCTCGGCTTTCGCAATCTGACCCTGGTCTTGATAAAGCCTCGCGAGATCATGGAGACTCTGAGCTACATCAGGATGCTCGGAGCCGAGGGCTTTCTCTCGGATAGCTAAAGAGCGTTGAAATGGCGGCTCGGCTTTCACAGGCTGACCTTGGTCACGATAAAGCATCGCGAGATCATGGAGACTCTGAGCTACATCAGGATGCTCGGAGCCGAGGGCTTTCTCTCGGATAGCTAAAGAGCGTTGAAATAGCGGCTCGGCTTTCGCAGGCTGACCTTGGTCACGATAAAGCATCGCAAGGTTATTTAGACTCTGAGCTACATTCGGGTGCTCGGGGCCAAGAGCTTTCTCCAAGATGTTTAGAGAGTGTTGAAGTAGCGGCTCGGCTTTCGCAGGCTGACCTTGCTCTTGATAAAGCACTGCGAGATTGTTGAGGCTTTCCGCCACGTCGGGATGATCGGATCCTAAAGCTTTTTCTCTAATAACCAATGAGCGCTGATGAAGCAATTCAGTTTTATCATACTGGCCGAGGGAATTATAAAGTACCGCGAGGTTGCTGAGGCCCAGCGCCACATCAGGATGATCAGGCCCTAAGGCTTTTTCTTTAATGACAAGTGAGCGTTGATACAGCGGTTCAGCTTTATCATATTGGCCGAGGGAAAAATAAAGTACCGCAAGGTTGTTGAGGCTTGTCGCCACATCGGAATGATCGGAGCCTAAAGCTTTTACCCGAATGGTAAGTGCGCGTTGATACAGGGGCTCAGCTTTTTCATACTGCCCTTGTGTTCGATAAAGTTCCGCGAGATTGTTGAGGCTTGTCGCCACATCGGAATGCTCCTGACCCAAATCTTTCTCGGCAATATCGAGCGCCTGCTTTGCGATTGCAATAGCCTCAACATATTTTCCTTGCTGATAAAGTGACACTACTTTGATATTAAGCGCATCCAGTTTCGTATGTTGCGCATTAATAGTCGTTGCTGCAAATAACAAGCCACTAAAAATGAGTACAGCAATCAGCAATTTCATTTAGAATTCCCCGCTGTTTTTAACGAATTATTATTGATTTGTTTTTTCTATCAATGCCTTTGTTTAATGGCTGCCAATCTCCCGAAACAATAAAGCCTGCCCAATAGTAGGGATGGTTACGATTTTCACTTAGATCTTCATTGTTAAAGAAGTCTTCTCGGCCAAATATTTCCTCAGCAGCAGTAATTGCTTTTTTAGCGATTTCTATTCCTTGTTCCTATCGACCCTGTTGATAAAAAACCCAGGCTTCATCGTTAAGTACTTTCCACTCGATAAATAGTACCGCTTTACTAATCGTCCAGATAATACAAAAGCATATGGATATCTTCCATAAGATGGAACTTAGAGAGTTTAAGGAAATTTTTATCATATACAATCCGAGTTTATGTCATCATAACACCATTAATAATAGGGGGATATTTATCACATGAGACAAGCGAATTTGATAGCACATAATTTTTTTTTACGCATTAATTGCTTTAACTTTTTCCGGTTGTGTGTCGCACCAAACAGCTGACAAACTAAGTGATCGTTCGAACCAATTGGTACAAAAAACAGCTGATGCGATCTATGATCGATTAGATCGATTGATTCCTGGCATCTTTCTTGAAGAGCCTAGTAAAGGCGGATTACCTCAAGGAATGACACTTCGAAAGATTTCAGATGAAGGCATCCAACTAGTAAAGGAATCTGAGGGTTTTATACCTACTCTTTATGATGATCCTGCTGGATTTTGTACAATTGGATATGGACACTTGGTCAAGTATGCAAGTTGTGACGGGGATAAGCCGAGTGAGTTAGCGCATTGTGAGGTTAGCACGCCGGGCGAACTCAGAAACGCGATCAGTGAACTTAGAGGTGAGCAGATATTGCGCTGTGATGTGATACACGCTGAAGCTGCGGTAACCCGACTTGCGCGCCCAGACTTAACTGAAGGCGAGTTTGCTGCTTTGGTTGATTTTGTTTTCAATGTGGGTGCAAGAAGGTTTGAAAAATCCACGCTATTGCGCGTAGTTAATAATGGTAATTATCAGCGTGTACCTGTCGAGTTCAGAAGATGGGTGTTAGCCGACGGTAAGTTTTATGGTTCATCCGGCAAGTGCGTACTTGTTAGTCAGAAATGCATGTTGAAATAAAGTGAATTAAAGGTTGAAATTATCTCTGATTTTCAACGAAGAGGTTTTTTCAACATGTCGACCAGTTTGCTGTATCACGCCTTTGGTATAGTTGGTTATTTTTATCAAAGCACTTGTTTTATTGCGGGTGTCATAGTTGTTGCAATACAAGCGGATCATTGGCGATTGAGATGTCCGGTATGTAAAAGCCGCGAGATACATTGCCGGGGAAAGTTGGTTAGACGCTTCAGGACAGTACCGGTAGGTCAAAAGCAGTCTATATCGACCTTCCAGTTCAGCGGGTAGAATGCACCCGATGCCAAGCAGTTCGTCAGGTAAAGATACAGTTTGCTGATGAGCACAAGCGCTATACACGTTCTTTCGAAAGATTGGTTTTGGATCTCTCTAGGCACATGACCATCCAGGCAGTAGCACGCCATCTTGGAGTGAGCTGGGATCTGGTTAAGGGAATACAGAAGGACAATCTGAATAAACGTTATCGGTTGCCGAAATTGGCCAAGATAAAACGCATTGCGCTGGATGAAATATACCAAGGCAAGAAGCTGGGTTATTTAACGATAGATCTGGATCTTCAACGTGGGGCAGTGATTTTGTTGGCAATGGGAAAGGTGCCGATGCACTGATTCCGTTTTGGAAGCGTTTGAAACGATCGGTGCACGGATTGAAGCGGTTGCGACCGACATGGGGCCAGCATACATCAGTGCGGTGCGGGCTAATATCCCAGATGCAACGCTAGTGTTCGATCACTTCCATATTATTAAGCTGTTCAACGAAAAGTTGACAAAACTGCGTCATGATCTGCAACGAGAAGCAGAAAATGGGTTGGGCAAACCCGTTTTGAAGGGCATTCGCTGGCTGTTGCTGAAGAACCCTGACAACCTGGATGACAAGCGCAATGAACGTCAACGTCTGGACGAAGCATTAAAGCTCAATGAGCCCTTGGCAACGGCCTATTACATGAAAGAAGAGTTACGCAATATCTGGCATCAACCGGATAAACTCTCAGCTCAAAATGCATTGGATGAATGGGTAAAAAAAGCCGCTGCTTCGGATGTCAACATGCTCAAGCAATTCTCTAAAACTATTGCAGCACACCGCTCAGGTATCCTGGCTTATTTCGATTTTAATGGTTTATCAACCGGGCCGTTGGAAGGTACCAACAACAAGATAAAAACTTTGCACAAAATGGCCTATGGTTTCAGAGATGTCGAGTTCTTTAAACTCAAAATTATGGCGCTGCATGAAACCAATTATGTCCTTGTCGGTTAAACCCAAAAGTACGCACTTGCCGGATGAACCCTCATTTCTCGGCACAGATAAATTACACTGCGCGCACGGAACTGTTTCACTCAACTTAAGTGTTTTATTTTCTGTATTATTAGATTCAGCTTTGGTTTCATTTTCTTTTGTCGAGGATTCGTCAGCATCAGCCCAGTTTGTTTTTTGATTATCAGGTTCGGATGGGCCATTGTTGAATCGCAGTGGTTCTGCCAGGAAAATGTCTTTGTAACTGACATAAATTGAAGTGAAAATAGTGGGAATCAGGATAACAAGCCCAAGACCATAAGGTATCAGGCTAAGAACAGTGAGCACAATGAGCGTAACGCCGTACAACTGAAACGGGATAAAGTTTTTCAGGCAGGCAAAAAAGCTTCTTTGCATCGCGGCAACCGGTGGAACATTATGAAATATCACCAACAAAGGTGAGAACCAGGAAGCCATCATGAGTGGAATGGAAAGTGTTAATGCAATTAATGAAGACGTAAGCATGCTGCTCATCACGCCCATTAATTCGCTTTCATCGACTCTTTTTCCGTATAACAGCATATCCGTCATCTGAGAGCCTCCGATCAGCATAACCAGGCCAATGATCAGGATTTGCCCAATCAGATAGATACCGCCAATGGTAATGAGTGGTGCCGGGTTGGTCTTGAAAGCAATAAATAAGTGTTTCAATTCAATTGGCTTGCCTTGTTCCATATCCTTGCAGCCCAACATGATTCCGGCTAGAAATGCCGGTGAAATTAAAGTAAAAACAAATTTTCCAAGCAATGGTATGAACGACATTGCCATCGCAATCAGCATCAAGGTAAAGCAAACAAATACCCAAGCCAGCGGGGCTTTGCGGAACAGGTAGAAGCCGCTTAAGATCCATTGCAATCCCTGTTTTCCGTGGACTTGATGAATTTCCATTGATGTTTCTCCAGTTAAGTTCGATAAACAGTTTAATTTAGGCTATGTAACAGTTAACTGTTGAATTTTCCAAATCACTGATGGCAAATGATTTTTTGATAACCATAAAAACATATAACCAATTGATTAAAAATGAATCGTGTTATTTTGAAAGCCATTTTCAACAACCAATTGTGACATAGCCTTAATTTATTTGCTCTATCCAGGACTGTCGCAGTTTGTCCGGATCTGTTACGTGATTCTTCAATTTTTCTCTAAAATCGCAATGCAAAGATTTTTTCCCGTTTTCCCTCAGCAAATTCTGCTCCGTCGCATTCCGATAGAAACCTTAGTGAAGTTTCGTGCGGTTGTGCTGTTTCTGCAGCTTTGACTAACTGCCCGATAAGCTGACGATTTCGTTGAGATAGTTTTCCAGGTTTGTGTAGCCGTTGGGGGTAATGGCGGCTCCATCGGCGACGTCATTGGGGTTCAAGCCGTGGGCGATCTCCCACGTGTCTGGTATTCCGTCCTCGTCACTATCCGCAGGTGCTGTACCGTTGGCCAAAACAGGCCAGTCGTTGAAGGTGTGGATACTGCCCGTATCCGATTGATATTCACGGACAAGACGTGCGTCTGTGGTATCGCGGCTGGGTAGATTTGCCCCCACGCCACTGAGTACTATAGCAGGCACATTGGCCGCGGAAGAGATTGTGATCGGGAACCGGGATGACGGCCAGGGCGTCGTTCTTTGGAACGAGGAAGGTGCGGCTGCCGTGCAGTAAACTCCAGTGCTGGCGCAATAGCCTACAACATTCCATTCGGGTTGCGAACTTGCTGTGCGTTGTGGACTCAGATTGTCGTGCACATACATGGATTCCGAAGTTTGTTCCAAGCTGTATGTGCCAACGTCGTAAATCATCGCTTGATCGACGAGGAGTGCATAGCGATTGGCGAACGTATCAGGCCCGGCCTTGTAGTAATTGCCGATGATATTGAGCCGTGTTCCGCCACCGCGGTTTTGAATTTGCGTACCAAACGCCGCATAGTTATAAATTAAATTGTTAACGAGCTCGATGGGGCCGTTTCCAGATAGCGCCGGGTTGCGAGCGAAATTATTGACCAGGAAATTGTGGTGGATGGAGATGTTGGACAGCGCCATTCCATTGCCTGGCTCTACGCCATGGTTGTTGCCTTTGCCATTAATGCCCTTCATGTCGAGCGGGCCAGTGTGCGTGTTTTTGCTTCCGCAAGGATGTTCCATTGCCAAGTTACGTCGTGCACGAAGTTCCAGGTGCCCGTGTCGTCTTGGG
The DNA here is from genome assembly GCA_016708955.1 of Nitrosomonas sp. Classification (GTDB taxonomy): domain Bacteria; phylum Pseudomonadota; class Gammaproteobacteria; order Burkholderiales; family Nitrosomonadaceae; genus Nitrosomonas. Next base: position 50,311 of record JADJES010000005.1, on the reverse strand, counting down.
CCCAGGCGAAAGAGTTGTGATCAAGGATGACATTGTAAACCGGTGCGTCGTTGCTAAAGAGCATGAGACCCGGACCATTGTTGTTGTTGCTCGAGTCGGCTGCAGGGCTCCAGCCATGTCGATGACGCAAGTATCTGATGACGATGTCATGAGCACCCTCCGTGATATTGATTGTTTTGTTGCGCGTCTGGATTCCACCCCCGGGTGCAGTTTGCCCAGCAACGGTGAGGTATGACATGGCCTCGCCCGAGATGTTGATGTCCGACAGCAAATCGATTGTGCCTCCGACACGAAACACAACCGTGCGGGCGCCTGTTGCCGTTAATGCGGCGCGAAAACTTCCTGGCCCGCTGTCATTTAAATTGGTCACGGCAATGACTCGACCGCCGCGGCCGCCCACGGCAGCCGCGCCATAGCCCTCGGCTCCAGGAAAGGCGGGAATCGACGAGGGAGTTATAGGGGCTACGGACGGGACCGCTGTGAGCGGGGTTATTACACGTGGCGTTGCTACTGGTGAAATTGCGATGGTGATATTAGTTGATGCGCTTGCGGTTCTTCCGTCGGCATAGGTGGCTTTGACACCAAGGATGTGATTGCCAGGGGTCATGCATGAGAGGCACAAGGCGAATTCCAAGCCAGCGGGGGTCTGGGTGTAGTATTGAGCGAGCGCGCCATTGGGCCACACGGCGAATTGACGGTCGTCGTCTCGCGCCAATTCAACTTTGGCCGGCTTGCCATTGGCAAAACTAATATTTACATTGGCATCGCCTGTAGCCGGCAGAGAGGATGCGCCGTTAACAGATACTTCAACCGTAGGCACTGCGCTGCTGGTCATCGCGATGCAGTAGGTGTAGGCCTTGCCGTTTGTCTTCACGTTCGAACCATTTGTTGCGGACAAGCGGATTGATTCATTCGACCCGTCGACATTGGCGTAGTGACTGAAGCGCCCCATTCCAATTTGGCGGATATCAACATGCGTTGCGTGCGCAGGCCCGATTTCAACACCGTCCTCAAACACGCGCAGAACTGACCGAGTCGTTTCTTCATTCGTATCAGCAGGGATGCCAAACGAGCCCGAAATGCCCCAAGCAAATCTGCCATCAGGCCAAGCGCTAGCCACATTGACAGGGTTCTGTGTGCAAGTTGAAGGTGCTGATGCTAAGGCAAGCGCCGTCACAGTTGACCTTGGAGGCACGTTGTCAGTCTCAGCCTCGCCACTACAGCCCAGGATCGCTGCGCACAGGGTTGTGCAGATTCCAAAACGTAAAAAATTAGACGGAAGTTTCACTCTTTGATCGGTTTTATGCGGCGTCATTTGAACCCTCTTGTGTGCTTCAAAATATTCATAATGGTAGACGCCAAGTCTATGCGTGTCGCTTAAAGCGAGCAATCAGCATTTCGGCCTAGGAGTCTGTCCGAGAATGCGCACGTAAATCGAGTGGAACGCTCCTTTACGGGAGTGATTTTAAATTTTATGGGTCTTATTTTTTAAGTTGACTGTTTTTTGGCAATTTTTTTGAAATTGTGGACAGCATAGACCATGGGGTAATGGATGCATCTGAGTTGGGTCGAACAAGTTGTTACGGATTTAATCGAGCGCCATTTTACTGGGCGCACTCTCCAAGGCAGTAAAGCCGCGGTCGAGATTTATCAGCTTGTCCAACATCGGATGTTTGAAATCATCGATGATCAGGTATAGAAGCTCCGATGGCGCGAGATTCGATTTAACGTTAACGGCGATACGATAGTTCGTTGTATCGTCGATCAGATGCACTTCATAATGCGGACTCGAACCTTGCCCGATAATTTATTAACTGGAGTTTCACGCTTTTTTTATGAGCCGATGATTCAATTGTCTGGAATTTTGGATTATCGGGATTTTTTCTTGAGTGACAAAATAGGGTTCATCCGGCAAGTGCGTACTTTTGGGTTTAACCGACAAGGACATAATTGGTTTCATGCAGCGCCATAATTTTGAGTTTAAAGAACTCGACATCTCTGAAACCATAGGCCATTTTGTGCAAAGTTTTTATCTTGTTGTTGGTACCTTCCAACGGCCCGGTTGATAAACCATTAAAATCGAAATAAGCCAGGATACCTGAGCGGTGTGCTGCAATAGTTTTAGAGAATTGCTTGAGCATGTTGACATCCGAAGCAGCGGCTTTTTTTACCCATTCATCCAATGCATTTTGAGCTGAGAGTTTATCCGGTTGATGCCAGATATTGCGTAACTCTTCTTTCATGTAATAGGCCGTTGCCAAGGGCTCATTGAGCTTTAATGCTTCGTCCAGACGTTGACGTTCATTGCGCTTGTCATCCAGGTTGTCAGGGTTCTTCAGCAACAGCCAGCGAATGCCCTTCAAAACGGGTTTGCCCAACCCATTTTCTGCTTCTCGTTGCAGATCACGACGCAGTTTTGTCAACTTTTCGTTGAACAGCTTAATAATATGGAAGTGATCGAACACTAGCGTTGCATCTGGGATATTAGCCCGCACCGCACTGATGTATGCTGGCCCCATGTCGGTCGCAACCGCTTCAATCCGTGCACCCGATCGTTTCAAACGCTTCCAAAACGGAATCAGTGCATCGGCACCTTTCCCATTGCCAACAAAAATCACTGCCCCACGTTGAAGATCCAGAACTATCGTTAAATAACCCAGCTTCTTGCCTTGGTATATTTCATCCAGCGCAATGCGTTTTATCTTGGCCAATTTCGGCAACCGATAACGTTTATTCAGATTGTCCTTCTGTATTCCCTTAACCAGATCCCAGCTCACTCCAAGATGGCGTGCTACTGCCTGGATGGTCATGTGCCTAGAGAGATCCAAAACCAATCTTTCGAAAGAACGTGTATAGCGCTTGTGCTCATCAGCAAACTGTATCTTTACCTGACGAACTGCTTGGCATCGGGTGCATTCTACCCGCTGAACTGGAAGGTCGATATAGACTGCTTTTTGACCTACCGGTACTGTCCTGAAGCGTCTAACCAACTTTCCCCGGCAATGTATCTCGCGGCTTTTACATACCGGACATCTCAATCGCCAATGATCCGCTTGTATTGCAACAACTATGACACCCGCAATAAAACAAGTGCTTTGATAAAAATAACCAACTATACCAAAGGCGTGATACAGCAAACTGGTCGACATGTTGAAAAAACCTCTTCGTTGAAAATCAGAGATAATTTCAACCTTTAATTCACTTTATTTCAACATGCATTTCTGACTAACAAGTACGCACTTGCCGGATGAACCAGTTTTATCGTGGACTACAGAATCGGCGAGAGAATGAGATTAAACTCTTTTTCGGTGGCGTTGCAAAAGGCGGGAAACCTGAAGAAACTGAACTGATTGATATCCGTATTGGTGAGTAAAGTATAAATTCCGACGCGGAGCAGCTAAAAAAATTGCAATCATAAAATTGATATATGCCTCTGGTAAGATTCAGGAGAAAATATGATGAACCACTTGAGAAATCGCATCAAAATTGCTTTTGGTTTGTACATGATGGTTCTGATTATTATTTTTTGTCCGAATCTGTTCGCAGCAAACCATGCTCTTTTGATTGGGATTCAGAATTATCCCGATACTGAAAAATTCAGGAAGCGAGGTTTTCAACAATTATCTGGACCACGTAATGATATAAAGCAGATGAAAAAAATTCTTCTGGCGCAACCTTTTGAATTTTCCAAAGATAATATTAAGATTTTATTAGATAAGGATGCTACGCATACAGCGATAGAAAAAGCCTTCGCTGATTTAAGCAATCGAATTAAACCGAATGATTTCGTATATATCCATTTCTCTGGCCATGGAAGTCAACATGAGAATAAAAACCCAAAGGACGATAAAGAGGTAACAACTTCTATTCAGGGACGATGGACAACAAACGATCAAACCTGGGTAACGTATGGCGCGAGTTCAGGGTTATATCCTGAAATGGACAAGGATGATAGGGATATTCTGGATGATGAAATCAATGTTTGGTTAGCTGAGATAGGCAAGATCACCAATCGAATTGTTTTTGTTTCTGATTCGTGTCACTCCGGTTCTGTAAGTCGCGGACCTAAAATGGGGGTGCGTGCAATTGGGATGGATACTCGTCCTTATCCAAAAGAGATCTTGGCTCCTAATGGATCGCCTAAAGGAATCAGAATAGGTGCTAGTATGGACAATGAGTCTGCTGTTGAAACGATTCAAGGTGGACAATCCTATGGGCGATTTACCTGGTTTTGGAGTCAGGCACTCAATGATTTTGGACCGGGAGAGACATGGGGGAACATTTTTCAACGAACTAAGACACTGATGCGTGAGGAAGATATAGCAGGAAGAACTAGGGTTTTTCAAGAGCCTCAAATTATGTTCCATAACGGAGATGAGGACCTCAAAGTCCTTGAGGGTAATTTTGAGAAACGCGGCACACGTATCTCAGTGACAGTGGTTGATGAAAAAAACAAATTGTTCATCTTGATACGGGGCTTTTGAGTGGCATTACAAAAGACTCTATCTATCGTATCTTTTCTGGTTCGCAAAAGGTTTCTGAATCACTACCAGAAGTTCAAATTATTAGTACTGAGCCATTTTCTAGCGAAGCCAAGATACTAAAAGGGTCCATTAAGGCAGGGGATATATTGGTAGAAAGTCAGCATGCGTATAATTTTAAGCCAATTCGTATTGCCATTGAAGGTGATAGTACTTTGAGGCAAATCCAAAAACAAAATGCTACTGATCTTATTACAAAAAAACTGAACTCTTCAGGATTGTTTGAACTGGCCAACGGTCGTCAGGAAGAAGGTTGGATTGTTTACCTATTGCAACCTGACAAAAAACAGGATGGTGAATATAACTATGCCCCAAATACCACGCTTCCTATTTCAAATCCAGATGCACCAATGGAAGCATGGGTGCTGAATATGGTTCATCCGGCAAGTGCGTACTTGTTAGTCAGAAATGCATGTTGAAATAAAGTGAATTAAAGGTTGAAATTATCTCTGATTTTCAACGAAGAGGTTTTTCAACATGTCGACCAGTTTGCTGTATCACGCCTTTGGTATAGTTGGTTATTTTTATCAAAGCACTTGTTTTATTGCGGGTGTCATAGTTGTTGCAATACAAGCGGATCATTGGCGATTGAGATGTCCGGTATGTAAAAGCCGCGAGATACATTGCCGGGGAAAGTTGGTTAGACGCTTCAGGACAGTACCGGTAGGTCAAAAAGCAGTCTATATCGACCTTCCAGTTCAGCGGGTAGAATGCACCCGATGCCAAGCAGTTCGTCAGGTAAAGATACAGTTTGCTGATGAGCACAAGCGCTATACACGTTCTTTCGAAAGATTGGTTTTGGATCTCTCTAGGCACATGACCATCCAGGCAGTAGCACGCCATCTTGGAGTGAGCTGGGATCTGGTTAAGGGAATACAGAAGGACAATCTGAATAAACGTTATCGGTTGCCGAAATTGGCCAAGATAAAACGCATTGCGCTGGATGAAATATACCAAGGCAAGAAGCTGGGTTATTTAACGATAGTTCTGGATCTTCAACGTGGGGCAGTGATTTTTGTTGGCAATGGGAAAGGTGCCGATGCACTGATTCCGTTTTGGAAGCGTTTGAAACGATCGGGTGCACGGATTGAAGCGGTTGCGACCGACATGGGGCCAGCATACATCAGTGCGGTGCGGGCTAATATCCCAGATGCAACGCTAGTGTTCGATCACTTCCATATTATTAAGCTGTTCAACGAAAAGTTGACAAAACTGCGTCATGATCTGCAACGAGAAGCAGAAAATGGGTTGGGCAAACCCGTTTTGAAGGGCATTCGCTGGCTGTTGCTGAAGAACCCTGACAACCTGGATGACAAGCGCAATGAACGTCAACGTCTGGACGAAGCATTAAAGCTCAATGAGCCCTTGGCAACGGCCTATTACATGAAAGAAGAGTTACGCAATATCTGGCATCAACCGGATAAACTCTCAGCTCAAAATGCATTGGATGAATGGGTAAAAAAGCCGCTGCTTCGGATGTCAACATGCTCAAGCAATTCTCTAAAACTATTGCAGCACACCGCTCAGGTATCCTGGCTTATTTCGATTTTAATGGTTTATCAACCGGGCCGTTGGAAGGTACCAACAACAAGATAAAAACTTTGCACAAAATGGCCTATGGTTTCAGAGATGTCGAGTTCTTTAAACTCAAAATTATGGCGCTGCATGAAACCAATTATGTCCTTGTCGGTTAAACCCAAAAGTACGCACTTGCCGGATGAACCCTGAATATGCAAGAAGAGTTATTGGATGATACCATGCGTGTGAGCCTCACAAACCTTGCGGAAGGTGTAGAAACACTTACTAGAAAGATGAAAATCCTTGCAGATCTTCTTGATCTAAAAATGATCAAGAATCCTCCCCCTTCCGGCATTGTCGTTAAAGCACATCAATTGATCGAAGATGCTACGTACTGATGATACAAATAAGTGTTTCATAAGTGAGAAAGGAAAATATCAGTCAACAGATTCAACAGAGCTACAGCAGATGGACCGGCAGAAGCTTACTGTGGGTAGCAAGATAGGTTTTTCAGTTGAGAATAAATCACACGAAGCTTATTACGTTTATTTGTTGAATATTACCGCACGTGATGGCGCATTTGTGGCATTTCCATCTAAAAGAGAATCTTTAGAGTATGCGCTGATAAAAGGAAAGGAAACTAGAATTCTGGAAGGAGTATTCAATTTCCGTACGCCTGGGCACGAGATCTTAAAAATAATCTTGAGTCTTAAACCTCTTGATCCAAGAGCCTTTGAATTTGAAGGAACAGAGGAACGTAAGCGCGAAATCACAAAAGGACCCCAAAGCCCCTGGAACGATTATTGAATCGTTCTGTTAGAAGAAGTGGGGGACTTTGAGCATGCACCGCAGCCTTCTGAATGGGGTACGATACAGGCGCAAATGGAAGTGGTTAAGGAATAACAGTAATGAGTCTTGGTTGTGCTTATGAGATAGAATATTTACGAGCCATGAAATAGTATCTATTGGTTCAGCTGCAGTTGTAGTCGGTGTTACTTTAATTAGGGAGTGAACCATGATGATTCGAATTACTTTGCAATACCTGATAATTACTATTACATCCATCACGGCATTATTCTCTTTAGCAATTGCTCAGCCCGTAGTACCACACGGCCCTGCTTTTCCGATTGAAAGAAACCATACACTAAAGATTGAAATGCCGCCGGGACTCCCCAAGCCACCTCCACTTTTGGATTCAGGTTCCATGCAGCCAATCATAGGACCAGGCAGTGTACAACTACCGGAACTTTCACTGAAGCCACTACAACCCGAGTTCGATCCCAATCGACCACAAGTTTTGCAAATAAAAACTGAGGTAATAAATCCATATACTGTAAAAGTAGGTTGGTCGGGAATTTATGGTGCGACTTCCTATGAGCTCTATCGCAATGACACATTAATTACTAAATTATCAGCCGTTGCTGATACGCATTGGTATTCGTTCACTGATGATGGTTTGAGTCCAGGCTATAATTACTCGTATGTAGTTAAAGCCATCCAAGTACATCATTTGGGAACGCTTAATCCCGCTCAAGCAGAAGCTCTTAGTAATAAACTTAATCTAAGTGTAGCTCCTCTCGGTAGTGGACAAGGCACTGACCTGCCTAAGGAGTTAAGACAAGAGCTTACAACGTCAAAACCTGAAAAAGGATTCACACCAAGCATCGTTGCACCGCACGACTTTATAGTCACTATTATCGATCCACTTAAACGAATTGTGCGTTTGGAATGGAAACCACCCACCCAATGGGCTACAGGGGTACAGATTCTGCGTGATGGTGTGCCACTTGGTAATCCGTTAGCAATTGTGCCAGGTGCGAGTGAGATGAGCTTTGATGATACCACTGTGACAAAAGGGGCGCATACATACGCCCTGAAAACACAATACGAATACGACTTCGAGTCATCGTTGCCATATCCTACGCCTACTGTGAGTAAGCCCGGACAACCGAATCTTGATACACTTGATCACAAACATACACCGATGAAGCTCGAAAGACGGCACTTCGATAGCACACTTACTCCTGATCTTACACTGCACTTGGCTCCGTTCAAGATCGTAGCATTTGGTGATTCGGTCATGTGGGGCCAAGGGCTTGCAGAACCTGCGAAGTTTACTTCATTAACAGCCGCTGGGCTCCGTGATGCTCTGAATGTCGAGGTGGAATTGGTTTCGTTTGCCCACTCTGGAGCGATCGCGCGGACTACTGGCGGGGAACTTCCAAGAAGTTCGGAGCATGAACCCAGTAACTTTAATCAAGGTAGCTTGATCACTCCTGGTGAAGTACCAAATTCGTTTCCAACGATCTTGCATCAGATTAATGTCCAAGCTGCGGAGTCAGGAATTAAGGCGGATGAAATTGATCTTGTTCTGATCAATGGTTGTGTCAACGACGTCGGGGTCGCTACAATCATCAATCCGAATACAATGCCAGAACAGTTAGCACAATTGACACAAGTCAAGTGTGTAGCAATGATTGACGTTTTGCAACGAGCTCACTCCATCTTTCCGAAAGCATCGATTGTTTTGACTGGCTATTACCCATTTGTCTCAAATCTTTCTGATCTCACCGCAGTGAGGATTTTTGTTGCTTCGGTAGTAGGAGTGCCGGCACTAGGTGCAGCATCAGGAGCGGCAGCACTTGGTGTGCCAATCGTCCCTCCTTTTGATCCAGTAACAATAGTTGTTGCTGGACTTATTGGCGTGCAAGTGTTGCAAGATAAGCTCTCCATCAACTCGTCAATTTTCGCAACCATTTCGAATGGAGCTCTCTCAAATGCTGCCAGTATGGTCAACGCAAAGTCAAATACTCCAGGTCTAGTTAGCTTTGTTCCTGTTCCATTTCAATCGGAAAACGCTTACGCAGCGCCAGACAGTTGGTTATGGTTGGTACCAACCGGGCTTTACCCAGGTGATCAGGATGACATGATTACAGCACGTAGCGCTGTATGCCAGGATGCTAATGTCATTTCGACTAGCGCGTATGAACCATTTAAGGTGCCGTCTGAAGATGATCTCAATCTGGCCAGGATTAAATGTCCGAATGCATCAATGGGTCATCCAAATCACAAGGGTGCACAGGCATATGCTGAAGCGATCCTCACGGAACTCCAGCACCATTTGCCTCGCTGGCGAGATAAGTTTGCATCAACACGACGGACTTCATTCTAGGATTATTCTGGTTATGACGAATATTTTTATAGAAGAATGAAACACAGTGATATCGCAGTTAACCACAAAATTATGATAATAATATTTTTTTCAAGAAGCATGAATATTTACGAGCCATGAAATAGTATCTATTGGTTCAGCTGCAGTTGTAGTCGGTGTTACTTTAATTAGGGAGTGAACCATGATGATTCGAATTACTTTGCAATACCTGATAATTACTATTACATCCATCACGGCATTATTCTCTTTAGCAATTGCTCAGCCCGTAGTACCACACGGCCCTGCTTTTCCGATTGAAAGAAACCATACACTAAAGATTGAAATGCCGCCGGGACTCCCCAAGCCACCTCCACTTTTGGATTCAGGTTCCATGCAGCCAATCATAGAACCAGGCAGTGTACAACTACCGGAACTTTCACTGAAGCCACTACAACCCGAGTTCGATCCCAATCGACCACAAGTTTTGCAAATAAAAACTGAGGTAATAAATCCATATACTGTAAAAGTAGGTTGGTCGGGAATTTATGGTGCGACTTCCTATGAGCTCTATCGCAATGACACATTAATTACTAAATTATCAGCCGCTGCTGATACGCATTGGTATTCGTTCACTGATGATGGCTTGAGTCCAGGCTATAATTACTCGTATGTAGTTAAAGCCATCCAAGTACATCATTTGGGAACGCTTAATCCCGTTGAGTTAGAAGCCATTCTTCCCGAACTTAATCTAGGTTCAGCTCCTCCCGGTAGCGGACAAGGTACTGTTCTGCCTAAAGAATTGATACAAGAGCTTACAACATCAAAACCTGAACAAGGAGTCACACCAAGCATCGTTGCACCGCACGACTTTAAAGTCACTATTATCGATCCACTTAAACGAATTGTGCGTTTGGAATGGAAACCACCCCCCAATGGGCTACAGGGGTACAGATTCTGCGTGATGGTGTGCCACTTGGTAATCCGTTAGCAATTGTGCCAGGTGCGAGTGAGATGAGCTTTGATGATACCACTGTGACAAAAGGGGCGCATACATATGCCCTGAAAACGCAATACGAATACTATTTCGAGTCGTCGTTGCCACATCCTATGCCTACTGTGAGTAAGCCCGGACAGTCGAATCTTGATACCCTTGATCGCCAGCATACACCGATGAAGCTCGAAAAACGGCACTTCGATAGCGCGCTTACTCCTGATCAGGCACTTTATTTGGAGGGTGATCCGATGCTCGTAGGTACTGGTATCAGTGATATTACCGGTCCGATAGCCGAGGTGGTGATGATGGGATACGCTAATTCCGATCAGGTTAGTTCTGGCTTGCACATGCGCCTGTATGCGCGTGCATTTGTTTTTGCCAATCCGAATAACGATAGACAACGCGTCGTCTTCGTTAGCGCAGAGCTGGGGCAATTGTTCAGCTCGATCAAGCAGGGTGTAATCAAAAATCTTATGCAGCGCTACGGAGGCCTCTACGATGACCGCAATGTGCAAATTGCTGCAACGCATACGCATGCGGGGCCCGGTGGTTACTCACACCACGCAATCTTCAACTTCACTTCGTTTGGTCATGTGTTACAGAACTACACAGCAATTGTCGATGGTATTACCGAAGCTATTATCCAAGCGCATGATCGGTTGGCTCCGGCTACGCTTTCAGTGGCGGACAGCCACATTGATGAAAAAACTAGCGTCAACCGTTCTGAGATTGCTTTTAAGCTCAACTGTGAGTTTAAGCCCGACTGTGAGTTGTATGAACAAGTTCCACCACTCGAAATCAACCCAGAAGTGACAATGCTTCGAATTAATCGTCCGGATCGCCCAGTCGGTGTGATCTCTTGGTTCTCAGTGCACAATACTTCACTAACGAACAAAAATACATTAGTCAGCTCTGACCATAAAGGATGGGCTTCGTACCAGTTCGAGAAGCTGCACGATAGTATTATTGCCCCCTTGCATCCCGGTAAATTCGTGGCTGCTTTCCCTAATGGCGACGAAGGCGACCTTTCGCCCAATATTGAAGAGGGCTTCCACGGGCCGGGCTATCACATAGGTAAAGATCAGTTCTCCTCAATGCAAATTATTGGTGATCGCGAATTCAATACTGCAAATAGGCTATTTCACAGCATGCGCAGGACTCCGGTAGATGGTGGCGTTGATTTCCGTCACATGTTTGTAGAAATGCCTGGCTACGTGGTGACATCGGCGGGTCAAGTCGGGAACACACTATGCCGCGGAGCATACGGCATGTCTTTTGCGGCTGGTGCTGAAGACGGACCAACTAATAGCGAAATATTCCATGAAGGCATGACAGTGTCTAGCTTATCTACAACCGTAACTGATTTGCAAAATAAGTACGCCAACATTATCAAAACAGGCATAGATAATCGTAACCCCATACCCATAACTCTAGATCTAATAGGTAACACAATGGATCTAGTAGCTCCCTTATTCCTTAGGGGTATTGAGGGATTTATCACTAGTGATCCTTGCCAAGCACCAAAACCAGTTTTAATCCCCAGTGGTCAGCTTGGCCTGACACCTGAGGTGCTTCCATTCCAGTTGCTGCGCGTTGGCTCAGTCGTAATCGTTGGCATTCCGGGTGAAATGACCACACAAAGCGGACGTCGTCTTCGCGCTCACATCCTGAATTCGTTATCGTCGATCGGAGTGAACAGAGTAATACTTACAGGGCTGGCCAATGAGTATAGCGGCTATATTACAACGCCTGAGGAATATGATTCGCAGCAATACGAGGGGGCTTCCACGATGTTCGGACGCTTGACGCTTGATGCCTATCTGCAGATCTTTGGTCAGCTGGCTGATGCGATGGCTACCGGACAACCGGTGCCAACAGGGCCAAAACCGGATGATTTGGGAGGCAGGCAGATTGAACTGCAGACCCCCGTTATTTACGACGATAAGCGCTTGGTAGAGCAGTTTGGTCAGGTAATGGCTGAACCTGCGGAAAGAGTATCGCCCGGGCACACAGTGCAAGCCCTATTCCGCGCCGGCCATCCGAAGAACGATCTGAAACGCAATGATACCTACCTCCTGGTTGAACGGAACACGGGCAGCGATGATGCTTGGGAACCTGTGGCTTGGGATGCAATGCCGGAGACACGCATTATTTGGCTGCGTGATACAGCTGCGGACTGCCTTGCCTGTTCGTTTATTAGTGCACAGTGGGAAGTGCCACCGAATGCGATACCAGGCACCTACCGGATTCGCCACTTTGGTGCGTGGAAGAGTGGTTTGGACGGCAAGATCCGTACCTACGATGGGACAACGCGGAATTTTGCCGTGCAGTGATTTTATTTTACTGTTCAGTACCAGATGATGTCGTTTTTAAAAGATTACTTAGAGTTGATTTGACCGGTGGCCTATCAGATTAATGTAACTTCGATTGTTTACCATCGAATAACCTGTGTCTTAAGAAAATTATTTATAAGGATTCTTGATACCATGAAATTTTAGCATCAGCCATTTTATTATTAATTACAACGTCTTCATTTGCTCAGATCGATGATAAAGCATCCATCATTGGTACATGGGGAACAAATTCCGGAAGTGGAGCGCAAATCTACGGCGATCCTGTTTCCTTCGGCAATTCCGGCTATACTCAAACTCAATACACATTTAACAACAATAACAATTACATTCATTATTCTAAAAAATACTTTTTTCTGTATATTCATGTCTACATCATCTCAAAAAGATGTAAACAACGCTAATAAAAATCACAACTAATCATTTCAAACTTGTCGCACAAACTATTTCCGATATCTACAAGGCCCGCTGCTAAGATTCTGAATGACTTTGCTGATTTTTCTTTGATGCCATTGATTATTCAGGTACACTTAGTCCTTATAAATACCAGGTATGTTATTGTTTTTTTACAAATAGATCTTCCAACCAATCAGCCCATTTAACAGCTTTGGCAATCAAATCAGCCCGATACCTCGCATTATATTTTGGAGTACGCGAATGATAATTGGCCGCTTTTGTCCAGATATCGCCTTTATCATTTTTGATATGTAGCCGCACACGCCATGCGGCCAGATCATAGGCATAACAACCCGGATTTGCTACATGATCAGGCATGATGCCATATTTGGATAAATCCTGGAGATATGCAGTATTAAACTGCATCGAACCAACATCGTGCGTATCGTTACTGTTACGTACCCATTGGCCCGGTTTACCACCTTCTTTTTCGGCTATCGCCAGTAAGATATTCGCGGGTATCTCATACTTGATGGCGGCTGTGATGGAACACACTACCCTTTCTTGCATATCCGGCGGCAAATCCATCATCAAGAGAATCGCTTAAATGCCTTATCCATTATTTACCCCCTCCTCGCGAAATATTGTTCATACTCGCTGATTCCTGGGCCTGGCCTTTTTCAATGGCACTGCGCAAAGCATCCGTCCCCGCACTTCTTGCTGCTGTCAATCGACCGGCTGCCAGTGTTCCGCCATAAGATGCAACGGCTGCCGCTGTACCCGCCGCTGCCATAAAACCACCGGCGCCATAACTGCCAATTCCGACAGTCGAACCTATGCTACTACCCGTTATAATGCCAGCCAGCAACAGCGGCAATCTGGAAATCAATACAAAAAATGCAATCGTAAAAATCAGCATAACCGCCAGTTCTTCATAATTCAGAACGTTTTTACCCATTTTGGCGTAAAAACTGGATAACAGATCACTGCCGATACCAACGATCAGGAGCATCACAAATAGCTGAATACCAACACCCAGAACTGTTTTAAAGTAGTTTATGGCGATGTCGGATGTCCAGCGTGCGCCGCCAAAGCCTAAAAAGAAGATACCCGCATACATTAGCACCCATCCTGAAATCAGCAAAAGCAGCATGTTGACCGCAATTACTGTCAGAATAATTAAAATAATCAAAGAAATGACAAAACCCATCAGACTATCCATAGGCTGCATGAATGTAAGATTATTTGTTGCCTGGTTCCAGATTAAAATACCTGTGTGCATGATACTGGCATGACTCGCACCACTCGGCAGACCAGCAGCGGTTCCGCCCAGCTGCTGCATCGAATCTATGATTGTCCCTGCAATATTGTGTCCTGATACGGCATTTGTCAGTAGCCAGAAGTAAAAGCCTGTAAAGATAATAAAACGTGTGAACTCGGCAAAGAAATCTCCTATATCGGCTTTGCGCAACAGCATCATGCCAAATGTCCACACCATCGAAATCAGCACCAACGTCCAGAACAAACGCTCGGCCGCGGCCTGAACAACATTTTGCCAGCTCTTAACCTTTGTCCAAAACTTTTGAACAACTTGATCCAACACGCTCTGATTGGTTGCTGGATCAATGTAGGCCAGCTCAGCAGATGCCTTTGTAGAAAGAAATATCAGAAGCAAGGTACTTAATAAGACACATAATAATTTGTACATACGTTTGATCTCCTGATTCTTCTCACAATTGTAGGCGAACAACTATTTTGCTTTTTCTAATTCAATTGGATTACCCGTTTCATCTACTGGCCCGTTAATAGTCCATCTAATTCCAGGTGGCATTTCACTTAATTCCTTCTTAGGCTCCTTCAATTCAAGCTTGCCATCGCCATCCTTATAACACCCTGACAACAGCACCAAAGACAATGAACAAATAACTGCAATAAACAAATGACCTTTTTTCATCGGTATCTCCTTGAGTTAGTGTTTCAAAAGGCATCCCTGACAGACCAGTTTCTACCAACTGGCAGTATTTCAGGACTCAATCGCTTGGTTGCCGCCTCACGCGCAGCCTGTTGCATGGCCTTTTGATCTACCTCGGCCTGACTTAGCGTATTGGCAGCATTATGCTGGGCAATCAACATCTGGCGCATTTGCAGCAACTGGTTTGCCTGGTACGCGGCCAACTGATTGGCATATTGCAGGGCTTCCATTTGTCCCTGGGCTGATTCGGTTCTTTGTTGTAAGACTTGCAGGTGAGCAGCATCCACTGGAATCTGATTCTGATGTTCGCTCAAACCCCGCAGGAGCGAATCATTGGCATTTTTTTGTGCGTCGGTGCTGGTATTTTGTCCTTCCTTCAGGAGTTTCCAGGCGCCTTCATTGCATTTTTCCTGCAAACTAAAGCACGGGGAACTGCGATAATATTCAACATTGCGAAACCGCTGCATATAACCATCCAGTCCGCCATACTGCTGTTCATAATAGCGTATGGTATTGGTCAAATTGATGAGCTTGTTCATCGCATACTCCACTTTCGCCCAGACATAAGCAGGGGGCGCCACGGTATTTCGGATCATGTTCTCATATTGCCCCCGGCCCTCGTTATTGTAAAATGGGCCTTGTTGTTTGGTTGTTGGTTTTTTTTATCGGGTTTTGGGGGGGGGGGGGGGGGGGGGGGGGGGGGGGGGGGGGGGGGGGGGGTTTTGGGGGGGGGGGGGGGGGGGGGTTGGGGGGGGGGGGTGGGCCAGCCGCCTGCAATTGCGTCTGATACTGCTCTATTTGCTTTTGGGTCTGCTCTATCGCTTCAAGCGCGGTAATTGTGGTTTGTTTGATATTCGCCATATCAATGACAGCCATTCCACCTGCTTTGATAACCGATGAATAACCGGTATTACCCAGCACGAGCAGTATCATGATCAATCGGGTGGTTAGATTTTTACTGTTTGTCATGTTTGAACCTCCTGTCATTAATAATCAAATGATTGATACGGTTTGGAAAACTTCATGTCTTTGGTCACAATGATGTTAAAGCGATACCCCGGTCTGATTTCAAGCGTGGGCGAGATATTCAGGTTCTTGCGAATGAGATTGGCGGTCACCAACCCCAATTGCTGACCGAGCGATTGACTCATGATGCTGCCAGCATTTTGCCGTCCGAACGCACCGCCTGCATCACGCTGGCTGTACGCGGCACCGGCAACAATCGCCGACATGATCAGGGCTGAACCGAAGATGCGCAGGTAATGGTTATTGACCAGATCCTTAAAGCCTGCATAACCCACCCCGTCAGCACCCGGCATGGCACCGATATCCATGGTCTTGCCATCCGGAAAGATAATGCGCTGCCAGGCGACCAGCACACGTGCCTGACCGAATTCCACTTCGCTGGAATAAGTACCCACCAATCTGGATCCTTGCGGAATCAAACGCCATTTGCCGATGGGTGAATCATAAATATGCTGGCTCACCTGTGCCATGATCTGCCCCGGCAGGCTGGAATTAATACCGGATATCAAGGTTGCCGGTATTACAAACCCTGTTTGCAGGACATAAGGCGATGCGGGCTTTTGGACTTCGCTATTTAATTTCCAGCGTTCCTCGCCACTCGCCGAATCAAAGCGCGAATAATCCTTATCCCGCGTACCAGTCTCATCATCCAGCAATCGAGGAGCGCCATCGTCCATGAATTCATCACTTCTACGCGCTCCCATTCCTCCCGCCACACCCGTTCCCCCATCCTGCCGCAACTGCGCCAGGCGCGCATGATAGGCAGCCGTTGGATCTTCGCGCAGGTTTGCATCGATCTGTTGACGCACCGATGCCAATTTAGCCAACATTTCCTCGCGCGTTTTAGGTGCACCGGTATTGGTTAAATCCGGTGATGATCCGGTACTTCTGGGTGCAATCACATTCACATTGGTTTTGGCCTTGATCGCTTCTTCCAGTTGCTGGCGTTTCAGCATCCGAATATGCGCAATATCAGCGTGAAGCGATGGATCCGGTGCATTAGCTGATGGCGGCAGAGGCGGCCGATCCAGATCCGATGGTCGTTCAATAATAATTCCCTGTAGGGGTGCTTTTTCGGTTAAATCAGGAGTTTTAGTCTGAGTTTTGGGTTCGATAATGCCGCCGATATAGTCTTTGGCAATCAGTGAGGCAAAAGAATTGCTCGACTGAGTGTCATGATTACCATCAAAATCGTATTGACCGCGCTCAGCTGCGCGATTCATGGCGACGATCATCATAAGCAACATGAATATCAGCATGATCGCGCCAAAGATAACAATCGGCAGGTTATTGACGCGCCGCACCCCGACACTTTTGGTAACTACATCCGGGGATGAATCAGGCGACAGGAGTTTTGAATTGGTTGACATCACCCTTACCCCCTTATTCTTTTCTGACCCAAAGACCGGCAGGATGGATACTGTCGGCCTGTACCGCGAATGCACGCGATAAGCGCATATCGTCAATCATGAGTTTGACATGATACAAATCACCCGATTGGTCAATGATGTAACTCAAAGCCAAACCTTTTTGCGGTTCAGTATCAGGTTGATGCGGCGCAGCAAAGATTTGCTGCTGAATTGATTGCTGAGTCGCTTCCTGAACCGCAAACCCTGCCAGTCTCAGGTTCTCGATCAAAGCTTTTCCAAACGGATCATTAACCACGTGGCGCAAATTAAACTGCGTATTTGCCGCCGGATACAGCCGTACTATTTGGGCCGTCACATCATCGGCCATGACTTTGCTGGTTACGGTTGAAGGATTTTGAATAAAATTGCCATACGGTTGCGTAGCACAACCATTCAATAGCAATAAAACCAGCATGAGGATAAAAACAGAGTTGGATGCGGTGATCATTTTATTCATCATCAATTCCCCCGCGTAATCGTCACCCGGCTTTGATTGCCGCCGACACCGGCAATTAGAATCGCACGATCAAACACGGTATCCACAATATAGCGATCACCCTGCAAACGGTAATTCACCATGACCGTTTCATCTTCACTAAAAATACCGCCTTCTTTGTTCAGTAGTAGCAAAGTCGGCGCTTCTGTCTGTGCCATGATGGCAGGCATTTGTATGATGGTTTTCTGACCGTCGTTATAGACCCGCAGCGGCTTCCAGGCAGCATCGCCAGACACTGCATACGCAAAATCCAGATTGCCCAGATATTCCCCGGTTTCAGGAATGGTGCGCGATTTCCTGATTCCCATCGCATGGCTTTCTTTATCTCTAATCGCATCCCATTTAATCAGCGCATCTTCCGGATAAGTAAAACTCACTCTCGGCATAAAATCGCGCCGATGAGATCGCAGACGCATGTGATACGTGCGCCGGTTGGTCGTCACTACCAGGGATGTTTCAAGGCCCACATCCAGTGGTTTTACAATCAGATGCTGCACTTCAGCAGATCCCTGACCGGTCACTGCCGGTTCAATCAGCCAGCGCGCCTGATCGCCCAGATGGATGGAATTCACTTGCTCACCCGGCTGCAATTCAATATCGCATACCTGCAATACCGCACAGACGATGCTGGGTTGCTGTGAACCAAACAGAAAACGAATGGATCCATCCGGCCCTGCAACCGGCTTTGTGCCGGTGGGATTGACTGCCTGCCATTTCTTGGCCAGATCAATGGCAGCGCGTTCCTGTGGGGTTAGTTGCGGGTTCTTATCGTTGAAATACGCTTCTGACAATCCATTGGCATAGCTTGGGGCAGCCAGTCCGATGGACAAAATCAATGTGCTCAGGATACTTAAAGCGAATAACGGTTTCATGATGAGTGACCCCTTTATGTTTGTTTCGACCAGGAGAAATCCTGGATATAAATACCCAGCGGGTTATTTCGGATCTGTTCTTCCGTGGTGCTTTGTGTGGTCGGCTTGTTATAGATTCTGAGCAAAGCACGCATCTTGAAAGGCGGCTCGGTTAAGTGCCCTTGCCGGTCATAGACTTTTTCCAGCCAATCGACCTGCCAGGTCTCCGGTGATTGGGGAATCACCGATATGATTTCAACATTCACCGTTTGTGTTTCAGCCCGTTTGAAAGGACTGCTGGCTTCACTACTGTTGAACCATTCGTTGGCTTTTGCCGTGGCGGGATCGTTATTGGATAGCATGGCATACGCACGAAAGATGGCGCGACGCTGCAAGGCAATATCAGGAGTCACCATGCGCAAATCATTGATGAATGCTGCCACGGACGCATGCACCACGCGCTGATCGGCCACCGCAGCGATATCCGCACGCGAAACCGCGATGGCTTCACCCAGTTTATTGACCTGCACGACATAGGGAATGAATTTGGATTGACTGCCGATGACAATCACACCCCCTACTCCTGCCAGCGCAATCAACAAACAAAGTAGTGCTAGCATTTGCCACATAGTGCGCGAAGCAATTACTTCCCGCATATGATCATTCCAGGTACGCCGTGCTGACAGATAGGGGTTTTCATTTTCACCGCAGCGGCGACCACCTTCCATCACACCGTCATTGACACGCATAGTTTCATCCGCACCCGGCTTTAACTTGAATAGTTCGTTGATCATATTCATGCGGCAACTCCATAATCAGATAACGTTAATCCTTTGATCGCCAACCATTCGTTAACCCAGCGGTCTCCATACTTGTCACACAGGTTTTTAATCGTGGCGATTGATTCCTTATCCGTAGATCCTATAAGCGCCAGTGCCAATGGCCCAAGCGCCAAGTCGTAGAGCCGCCTGCCGTTCTCGGACACCGTGTAATATTGCTGTTTGGGAATCGCAGAAGCCAAGATCTCA
The DNA here is from genome assembly GCA_016708955.1 of Nitrosomonas sp. Taxonomy (GTDB): domain Bacteria; phylum Pseudomonadota; class Gammaproteobacteria; order Burkholderiales; family Nitrosomonadaceae; genus Nitrosomonas. The sequence goes on along the minus strand of JADJES010000005.1, from coordinate 30,578 downwards.
ATCTGGCGTGTATTCAATCCCATGCGCCGGTAGAGTGCCGAAGCCTCTTCATCACGCGCAAATACGTTGGGCAGAAATATCTTGGTGGCGGTGGATTCAACAATGACATCGAGAATCCCGCTGTTAGCCGCATCCGACAGGCTTTGGGTTGCCATCAATACCAGACAATTGTTTTTACGCATGACCTTGAGCCATTCGCGAATCTTGGCGCGAAACACCGGATGACCCAGCATCAACCAGGCTTCATCCAGAATGATGGCAGAAGGTTGACCATGCAGACTGCGCTCGATGCGGCGAAACAGATACAGCAAGGTGGGCAGTGCGTATTTATCACCGAGATTCATCAATTCTTCGATCTCGAACGTGGTGAAGGTCGAGAGATTCAATCCATCGGCTTCAGCATCGAGTAAATGCCCCATCATGCCGTCGATGGTGTATTGCCGAAGACACTCGCGTATGGATTCATCCTGGATCGTCACTGACAAATCCGATAAGGTTTTTGAGCCGCTTTGATGCATGTTAGTAATGGCCTGACTGATTTCGTTACGCTGTAAAGGGGTGACTGTGATGCCGTTTAGTTCTACCATCAAACAAATCCATTCCAGCGCCCAGGCACGATCACCCTTGGTCTGCAAGAACTGCAAGGGACAGAAAGACAGCGATTCATCATCCCCTGCTACCGTGAAATGCTGACCACCCACTGCTTTGGTCAACGGATACATCGATAGCCCCTTATCAAAGCAATAAATCGACATACCCTGATAACGCCGCAATTGCGCGGCAATCAATGCCAGATGCGTGGATTTACCGGCGCCTGTAGGTCCGAACATGAAGGTGTGACCCAGATCGCGTACATGCAGATTCAGCCGGAAAGGCGTTGCTCCTTGTGTGACGCAATGCATCAAGGGCGGTGAATTAGGGGGATACATCGGACAAGGGGCGATAGGTTTTCCTGTCCAGATGGTATTGACCGGCAACAGATCAGCCAGATTCATGGTATTGATGAGGGGTCTGCGCACATTCTCGACACCGTGACCGGGCAGGCTTCCCAGATACGCATCCATCGTGTTGATGGTTTCCACCCGTGCGGCAAAGCCCAGATGATTGATGGCTTTCTCTACCTTTCGCCCGGCTTCTTCCAATGCTGCCCGATCTTCCATCATCAGCACAACCACGCTGGTATAGTAGCCTTGCCCGACAAAACCGCTATTGGTCTCTGCAATCGCTGACTGCGCATCTTCAGTCATATTCAGCGCGTCTTCATCGATGTTGCTGCTTTGCAGATTAAACACCTGGTCAAAGAATCCACGAATTTTTTGTTTCCAGCGTCTGCGGAATTTTTCCAGATGATTGACTGCTTCATGCGTATCCATAAAGATAAACCGCGATGACCAGCGGTATACGCCTGGCAATTCAGAGAGCAGATTTAACATGCCGGGTGAGGATTCCAGCGGAAAACCTTCAATCGAGACCACCTGAACAAAATTGCGGCCAATTTTAGGCACGACCCCGCCCCACATTTCCTGACCACCCAGCAGCGTATCCAGATACATGGGATTAGCTGGTAACACCATTGGATGATCCAGGCCGGTCACGCATAATTGCAGCCACTGCAAGAAATCATCATGGGTGATGGTGGTACCGTCTTCATTGACCAGCTTGCGGCTTTTTAAGCGCGACAGATGAAATACGCTGGATAATCGGGATTCAAAGTTGGCACATTCGCGCTGGAAATATTCCAGCAGCCCTTGTGTTCTGGCTTTTTGATCCGGTGCTTGGGCTTCATCGTCAAACATCAGTTCTACAAACTTGCGCTGCGCCAGCATCGGCGGCAAGTACGTGAGTGATACGATAAAACAGCTCTCATACATTGTGCCGATACGCTCGAACAGATTGCGCCGCTCCTCGTCAATGGCAGCGGTCACAGGATCGGGATAATTGGAGTGCGCTTTGTCTGAATAACCTTGTGCGGGTTTTCTGATGGCATCCACATGAATCATCCAGCCATTACCTAAGCGTGATAATGCTTGGTTAATGCGGAATGACACCCGTTCACGCTCAATCTCGGTACTGCTGGCCGTATCATCGCCGCAAAATACCCAGGCGGCCATCAATGAACCGTTCTTGCCGACAATTACGCCATCTTCCACCACCGCCGCATACACCAGCAGATCGGCAAAGCCCATTGCTTTGGATCGATGTTGATCCAGTCGTAATTCTTTACCCGTATCACGGATACGGATAAACAGTATCAAGAGCAGCGCAGCTCCAGAGATTGCGATAAGAATTGTGATGGCGGCAATCATAGATGCTGTTTTTCCTGTGTGCGGGTATTGTCATAAAAAGGAGTGCTTCGCGCCGGATAGTATTTTTTGTATTGCATCTGGCGCAGGTAAACATGACGCAGTTGCGGATCATTTTTAGCCATCAGTCGTAGTGCAAACAGTGCAAAGATCCACAGTGCTATGCCAAAGAGCGTAGCCTTGATTTCCATCGCCACAAAGATGGAAGTCGCTGCAATCAGGATAGAAAACATAACCAGTTCCCGGTCGCCGCCCATAAACAGGTTAGGACGGTTTCCCGATTGGCGGATAGGTATGGTTCGAAGCGCCATGAGTTTGCCTCCTATTCCTGTGAATTTACGATTGATTCCTGGTCTTGGGGTATTTCACCCGGAATAACCGCACCCTGAAATAGATTGGTCATGATGTTGTTGGCACCGACGAGTAATGCCATAACCAGCACGATAAAAATCAATGTGCGGAAAAACGCATTGAGTTCGCCACCAAAGATCAGAATGCCGCCTGCAACGACAATGCCGACAATGGATAGGGTAAAAGCAACGGGACCGGTGACGGAGTTTCTGAGATTCACCAGCCAGGTTTCATAGGGAAGCGCACCGCCTGCGCCAACAGCGGCTTGTGCGTTATCAATTGAAAACAACAGCGCAAACAAAAAAGCGATTGAGAAGAAACAAAAGAATGGAGAGATATCCTTGATATGAATCAGTTTCATAGACTGGCTCCTATGGATGATTTACAGCTTCTTGATTTGGTAACTTCCTCTTTTAAAACCTTGTACTTCGATAATCTGCTGGATTTTTCTGCCGTGGGGTGTGCGCGTGATATGCACGACCATATCAACCGCCTCTGCGATTAATGGCATAATTTCTTTCGGTGCTGAAGGATTGCGTGAAATCAGGGATTCCAGGCGGGTTAGTCCTGATAGCGCATCATTGGCGTGCAATGTGGCAGCACCGCCCTCATGGCCGGTGTTCCAGGCATCGAGCAAATCCAGTGCTTCAGGGCCTCTCACTTCACCGACCAGAATGCGATCCGGGCGCATACGCAAGGTTGTTTTTAACAACTGCGTCATATCGACATCGAGTGTGGTGTGATACTGAACAAAATTCTGGGCAGCGCATTGAATCTCGCCGGTATCCTCCAAGATGAAGATGCGCTCATCCGGGTCACTCAAAACCATTTCATTGATAATGGCGTTGATCAAGGTTGTTTTACCTGATCCGGTGCCACCAATGACTAAAATGTTGCGGTGCTTGCGCACAGCATCTTTGATGACATCAGCATGTCTTGGCGACAACACGCCGGTTTCCACATACTGCTCAAGCGTAAAAATCTTGATGGCTTTTTTACGGATGGCAAATGTGGGGGATGAAACAATGGGAGGTAGTTGACCGGCAAAGCGTGAATTATCGAGCGGAAATTCACCTTCAATCATCGGATTGAATCGATTGACTTCCTTGCCGTGGAAACCTGCAACCGTTTTGATAACGGCTTCAACCTGAGCAGCCTGGATATTTCCGATATGTTGTATCTTTTGACCCAGCTTCTCTTGCCAGATACGGCCATCGGCATTGACCATGATTTCAACCGTTTCAGGATCTTGCAAGGCGGACAGTATTTCCCGTGCGTCGCGCTCCAGCTTGCTCTTTGCGCGATCTTTAACGGTTGTGATGTGAGGTAATTGATCTTGCGATGTCATGCGAATACTCCAACAACTTACACACGACATTACAATATAACGTAATTACATTTTGTGCAATACTTTTTTTACTGTTTTTCTACTGCTTTTTATTACTTTGGCTATTTCTTACTTTTATTTTTTAATAAAAACGCTCTGTTCTTTTTATCCCATTGCTCGACTTGATAAGCTTCATATTCACTCAGCACGCCCCCTTTCCAGACAAAACCTTTAGGCAAATGCTTTAGCTTTCGATTGGTTAATGCTTCAAGATCAGCCGTGCTCATATCCGAACTATCCAATAGCATCGGCAGTGGGGTCTCGAGTGCTTCTGCGATCGCTTCTATAATTCTGAGTGATGGATTGGCTTTGTCATTGGTCAGATCGGTAAAAAAAGAGATGGAGACCCCCGCCTTTTCTGCCAATTCTGATTTGGTCATATCCTTTTCATCAAGGATACGCAAAATATTTGTGATTAAGATTAAATTGTACATATAATAGCCCTGCCATTTTTAGGGTTTAAGCAGCTTAACTAATCAGCACCATTGTTTTGCAGGTGTTTTGCTGCTATTTTAATCCAAAATAAAAACACAAATTCATTAATTCAATGGAGGGCTAAATAATAGTTTCGTTATATACATAGTTTATGGATAATTATTAATAATAGGCTTAAAATAGAAATCAAACTTTAAAATAATTACATCATTGATTTGTATTAATATACTTAATATTAATAGTTACCTTAGAATGCTATGAATAGAGGGTGGATGAGTAATTGATGGAAAATCTGGAGAATCAGAAAACGTAAGCCGTTTTCTGATACGAGAGTAGCTAGAAAAAAACAAAAACAAGAACCTTTTTGCGCGGTTTTTATTTGTTGATGACTGCATCCATAGTTTCTATCTTTCTAATCATAAAAATTAAAAAAATTTGCCCAGTATAACGAGCGCAAGTTAGGCCCACGATAAAAATGACAGGAAGAAAAAAGGAAAATAAAAAAGGGCTTGTTGCGCCTATCGGCGCGACAGAAATTGACATCACGCTGATCAGCGAAGATATCCATCAACCCAGGAAGGAATTTAATCAGGAAACGTTACGAGAATTAACGGAGACGATTAAATTACGCGGAGTGAAATCACCGATATCGGTTCGCCCCAATCCGGATAAACCGGGAACCTATATCATTAATCATGGCGCAAGACGCTATCGCGCCAGCATTAATGCCGGGTTAACCAAGATTCCGGCATTCATTGATACCGATTACAGTGAAGCTGATCAGGTGATCGAGAATCTGCAAAGAGATGATTTAACTTCCAGAGAGATTGCTGACTTTATTGGGCGGCAACTGGCGGGCGGTAAAACCAAGTCTGAAATTGCCAGGCTCATTGGCAAAACCAATCCTTATATCACCATGCACGCCACACTCCTTGATCTGCCTGATCCACTCGCAGATGTGTACCGGACAGGCCGTTGCACGGATGTCACTGCACTCTATGATTTAACAAGGCTGTATAAAGCCAATAAAGAGGAAGTAATCACTTGGCTGGCACTCAGTACACAAGAAGAAATATCACGATTGGATGTATACCAATTCAGTAAATTCTTAAAGCTGAAAAAAACGCCTCCATCTAATTCTGCGGATGATCGAGTATCCAATACTGAAGACAAATCGAATACCACTTCAGCTAATAACAACGATCAAAAACAAGGTGCCTCGCCTTCATTGCTGGACTCTATTTACAATCTGATTAAAAAAGACAAACGCAAGCCACAGGATTTAATGCGTGATCTATCTAACGATAATAAAGAGTTACTAAAAACCAAGATTAGTGATTATTTTGAGCAAGGCAGAAATTGTTCCAATATCGTTCAATTCACCATCAAAGCGCTTGCAAGATGGCAGCTTCTCAGCCAAGGGGAGCGGCGCACTGCAATTGATTGCCTTTTTGCATGGCATGGAAAGATCAGAGTCTTTCGATCTCATGAAAATACTGGAAGAAATTGCCGGACAACAGGAAGCAGGATAATTTAATCTTGCCAGTAATCCTACTTACAACTAATTTGAAATGACGACACCCGCAAAGCTACGAATGATTGTAATGAATGGACAAAAGATTCTACAAACTCAGAATAATAATGAATGGGAAACGATGGGCACTATCAAGAAGGTTGATGAAGGTATCAAGCCGGGTGTCTACAATATTTATTTAGCTAAAACTCCGAGTTGATAAAAATCAGTATGAAGGGCAAATTATTCATATTGATAAAGACAATGCTGTTTTTTATCAGCAGGTCAACAAGGATTATATTGTGCACCAATTAAATGCTGTTGATGGTAAACCTGTTGCTGGGAAAGATGTAGCTATTACGTATGATGGGGAGAAAGCTACGTTAACTCTAATAGATGCGCTTAAGAATAAAAGATCATTGAAAATTTGATTGGGTAAATTTTGTCGAGCCAGCAGGTTCAATAAAAATGCCATCAGCCTATCAATTTAACATGGGTTGAAATGACTTCATAAGATCGATAAATTGCTTGGGTGTGGCAAATCCTGCTTCTTTCCCCCCTTTTTCCCCCCCCTTCTCTTTTTTTTCTTGTGGGGGGGTTTGATTTCTCGGATTAACCGCGAAGATGGAATGATGGCCACTAATACTTGAGTATTTTCGATAGATAGCTTGAAGGTTTCTGCTTTGTTAGTTGGTGGAGTACTTAATCCGAGAAGCTTCATATTTAATAAAACTGAACCTTCACCTAGATTATCCCTTGGTCCAACATCCCCAATGATCGCCGAACTAAAATGCTGTGTTTTCGGATTGTAAGCAACAAGCAAATCGCCAACTTTTGCACCAAAATCTTTTACTACATTCTTCCCACCGACTAATACCAAAGCTGGTACCGTCATTGGATTTACTTGGTCGTTGATTTCGCATTCACCTTTGTCCCGAGTTAAACCATTTTTTAGTGCCGTCAACGAACCAAAATAGCCTGCATACTCTCCTGATTTGAAAATACATGGGATATTTTTACCATTTTCGCTGATAGTTGATAAAACATTCTCCCAAGTAATTCGGAAGCCTTCAGGAAATGTTTGATAGTTACTATCTCTAAATTTCTCAAATATACCGATAGCTTCGCTAAAATTAGAAAAACAAAGATTCTTCTCAGAAGCCCCCTTTTTAACAACAATTGCGTTACAGACGTTATTAAGAGCCTTATCCTTCCCACGTGGATCTTGCGGATGATAAGACAATGGTGATCCATCCGTATTCACACGTAGGTTAGTTTGGAACAAGATTATTTTTTTCTGATTTGCAGAGTCTTCCAAAAGCAAAACTTTCTTTTTCTGTGGCGTAAAAATTTCTGTTTTTGAAACCACGTAGCTCTGTGCATTGGCTAGTGGTGCGCAGAACAAAAAAACAAAAACGACAGAAAATAAATACCTTTTTTCCATGCTTATACTCCATTTATAAAGCCAATTGCATTCCAATCCTCATCACAGGAAGTAATCTCGATACACTTTTCGCGAGGTATAGGGTCGACATAAAGCCCGCGGTGAACAATCATGACTACAATTGTCGCCCCTTCAACCCAAAACAAAATATTAAATAGCCCAAACCTACCAACAATTAATGATGCCATCGCGCACTGGCATTACTGCTATTTCTCACAGAAAGTATGGCGCACAGAAGAACGATAAATAAGAGAACGAAATCGAATCCAAAATATTAGCAACAGTTTCATTTTCTAAAAAATGAACCAATGCAATTTTTCAGGAAAATACCTTTCAGTATCTAGGTTATTTCTCATATAAATTTTTTATTTCACTACCAGTTTTATGCACACCTAAAATGGCGCGATGTCTCTTGATTCCATCAGTATTGCGCCAGTAATCCCCGTGTCGATAATTTCCGCCAGGCTGAAATTGGATTTTGATTCCATGTTCTAAAAAAATCCAATCTTCTTTGTCATAGGCAGCACTTGTACCTTCCTGAATATTAATAGTTCCGGCGTCATTGATATTATTAATTAATGAATTCTGATCCCAACGTCGTAGCATGGTGCAGTCTGTTATAGGTATTGTTGTCTTTTCTATTGAGAGAATAAGATCACCAAGGTTAGCATCTATATTTGTGATTCTCGCCAAAGGTAACACTTGTTGACCAAACTCAATAGCATCATTAGTCAACTCAACCCAATCACCAACACATAGGCCATAACGTCGATCCGGACCGAGCTTTTCTATGGCTAATGCAATCTTTCCAAATTCTCCCTCGTTACTATAAGTAACACTCTGTGGAAGGATCTTAAAAGTAATTGAAGCATTTTCTCTAGACCATTTGAAAGTCGGCACGTCATCATCGCCTAAAACCCCAGGTCTATGTATTTCCACCCGATAAAGCTGATTTTCAAATCCACGATATTGTGAATCTGCAGATATCGAGCAAGGCTCGTTAGCATCAGAAGGCTTTCTTGCCCATGCGCGCAAAGTTGGGCTAGTCATATCAAAAGCATCTAATATTTTTTGCCCCTTTTCCTTAATTTGCGCATTTGTACCATTGATTGAGTCGTTAAAATTTTTTCTCTCTCCATTAAATGTATCCGATCCTTGTCTGAGTTTTAATGCTTCACTGATATCGTTAGCATACTTCTGAAAGAGCTCATAAGTCAGTACTCGCACCTGCCAGGCAAGTTCCATTCGCGATGATGTATCAGGTCCACGCAGCGCAATTTCCTTAATTTCAGGGCGTTGTATAGAGTTAACATGTCGTTCCCAGCATTCAAGGTAAACTATGAAATCTGAAGAGGTTAAATTTGTGGGTCCATCGTTATTATTTGCCAATTCTGGAGCTGGAGCATAGGGCTGTAATTTATCTAATTTATTATTGCTACTCTCATACCAACAATCTTCGATGTTTCTACATAAGATTCCATCAATATAGAAATTACCATGAGCAATCTTTAATTTATTAGTATTAAGCGAAATTTCAAAACCATTAACAACTCTCCAACTTCTCCCAACAAGATCAGTTATAAACTGTCGCAAGTAGTATTGAAAAATTGCCCCATGTTCATTTAAGTCAGATGAGAGCAAAACACTCCCCTGATGATGCAAACAGCGGCTAATAAAATTTGATTTTGGGTCAATGCTTTCTCGTTCGATATCTGCGCCCATGGGCTCTCCTCAAGAAGAAAAAATTACAGTACTGTCTGTATTAGCTGGCACAAACTCTTCAAGCCGACGTGTCAGTAGCGCAAAACGTTGGGGTTCGAATAGATCATGATAAACACCCATTTCTGACTTATCGTCGGCCCCCTGCTTGATTTCTGTGGCGGCACAAGGTGATAGTCGTAGATAATTTGAATTGCCGTAGCGGGTACTTTCAAAGGAAGGTGAAATGGTTTGCAACAGATGCTCTTTCTCCAACACAGAAAGAGTTATCGATTGCTTTTCACGGCTTGATAGCACTTCATCAGGCTGGCACCGATACCGGCGTGGAGTTCTTGAGTTGACAGGAACATAACAATAGCGAATACAACCCAACTGCTTTCTGGCCACTTGCACTTGAGCAGTAAACAAGCTATTTTCCGCCAGAATAATTGTATGCGTAAGAACTTCGCCAACGATGGTGCTTCGTACAATCCGCAACTCAGCATAAGCAACTTCGGAATCGCTACCGCCAATCGCTATACTTTTGTCCGAAGTAGCATCAATAACACTATCGCACACAACGATTTGAATAGGATCGAAAAGCATCGGATCGATATTAACATGAACAGCCCCGATGATACTCGACTCAACACGAATTCTCGCGGCGGTATTTTCTATCAATATGCTCGGCTCAGCTGATCGATGTGGCTCACAGTCAGAGTGCAAACTCCAACCTGGCACAAGCGTAGAATGGCGAAACATCACCTCACACAAATCCCCATCATTTTGTGGTTTCTCATCCAACGAAACTTCATTTCCGATCACATCCACTCCACGCCCAGCTATTAAAATTCCATCAAAAATGACACGTGCACCCTTTTTCCCTCGAATCGAAATTGAGTCTGAGCCGCCTGCATTTTCATCAGATAACCAGATGACCGGGCGTGTTCCGTTACTTGCCACTAAACAAACCAGCTCACTTTGTTTGAGCTCAATTTCAATTTTTCCTTTGTAAACCCCGCTCGTTGTGAGTTCAATCACTAATGCAGGCCGCCAGGCTTTCAGTTTATCTTCCAGGGAACTCTCGTCGGCTGGAAGAGTAGTTCGCCAAAATTGATACGCGGAATCAATTGTCTTAAACCAGCGCTTCTCAGGCAAATCAGAATCCAGATTGGGGTTAATTCGAAAACGATTCTTTTCAGCAGGAAGCGGCAAAGGAGATCGGTCATATTCGCCTCCGCCAATATCAGCCAGAAAACCATATCCATAGGAAACCAAAACGCCATTTCTAGGTATTTGCCCTTTTGGGAATTGAATGCGGCCAAGAACAGGATCAACTGCTACGTGGTCTTTGGGTACCTGGTAAGCCCATTTAGAAAGATCAGCGGGTATAACATGTTTTGCGTCAATAGGTAATGGCTGTCCATTTCCTACTCCCAAGCCATTTTTAGGCCAATGGGGTGCATAGATGACGAAACTTTTTTCTTCACCATATAGCACTTCGCTCGCAAAAACATTCTTTTCAGAATGATCCTCAAGAGCTCGCCGGCGGATAGGCAAAGGAAAATTGGTTTCATTAGCCAAACTGGTTCGCTCACTTTCCATTACCTGCAACTGAAAAAGAGGCATATCATTCCCCAATATGGAGAAGGTAAAACAATGCGGCCCAATATCCTCACGAGCATACGCAGAGGTTTTTGTAACCGGATATCGTTTTGTACGAAATACGAAAAGCCCTACATTAGGAATGTTATATCGTCCAGAAGATTTATCGCTATTGATGCAATGAACATCAACGGTGTGACATAACGTATCGAAGGGTGTCCCCTCCAATTCCAGCTTTCTCGAATCCCGTATGTTTGCAGTAGCTAACCGATTAGGCTGGGGATGGTCCAGATGCTCAGTGCGCGAGAGCAAACGATAGAACTCAACTGCATGAGCAGGCCAACCAGCGACATCCCGGGCCAGCTCTTCCAGCAACCACAAGGTACCTTTGCGGCGCCGATAGGGAATCAAGTTACCGATTTCACGACGAGGGGAGAGTACTTTTGCTAGCCGTCTACCGCTTTGGGTTCGGTTATTGCCTGCAGGAGACGGCATACGCTCGTACGCCAAAAGATCGCCGATATAGGGCACAACCCAATCCTGGCAAGTTTCGATGAACCAATCGTTATACATACGCTGGGTTACATCCTGCTCGACCAATTGGGCATGACGCCCAATGATCGCCAGCAGCTCTTTAAGAGGCCCATTGCCAGCATTATCTTGAGAACGTAGATAGGCTGGAAGTAGGCGGTAGAGCGCGTCTTGTTCTTCGTACATGGGCCTCCTTATTGCTTACTAAGGTTAAGTGCAAGTGTCCTGGGTACTTGCGGAACAATATAGGCAAGCTGCGCCGGAAGAAACCGGGGAACAATGCCATGTGTCTTTTCCCATAATTTCTTGCGGATAGGATCATCCTGGCCTGCTGCTCCTGTGGCGCAGGAAACTTGCGATTGAGGTCCTAAATCACCCATCGCCATTTTATTAAGCGCAATCTCAAGCTCGTCTTCGTCCAACAGCTCGTTCTCAGAAATTCCACCGAATACATCGACATCAACCCAGTCAACACCCGATACGCTCTGCATGACCGTAGTCACCTCGGACAAGAAAACGGGCTTTCCAAGCGCACTACGTTCGAAGGAAAATCTTTCCTTCAAGCTAACACGCAGCCTGTCCATGATATCCTTGACGGTATCATGATCAGTATCCGGATCGACAACAACTCTCGCTTGAATGATCAATGCCTTTAGTTCTCTTACGCTAATTGCGACTTGCAAAGCAGGGTCGCCAAACTCCCGGTAAGCATTCCGCAGATTGGTCAGCAAATCGCCTTGTTCATCTAATGGAATATCGTCAACACCGGCGACTGTGACGTGCACCCAACCCCCAGCCAGCTTTCGAGCATCGGCATGACCGATGCCGGCGAAGCGCAAAGCAAAAGAGGCATAATCAGACACCGATACTAACCGGGAACTTGGCCCTAAAGCTCTCGTAACTAAAGGGATATTGCGGCGGATACGTTCTACCCCGTCGTGATCGGCTCCGCCACTCGCTTTTATAGGATTTATTACCCCTTGCACCCCCAGCGGTCTGTCGGCTAGCAAACTAATTTGTTCAGCTTTGACATTCCCCTCACTACCAATCCCTACCCGGTAAGAAGCACGGATATTCTCCTGCCCTGTGGGTAACGGAGAACCGAAAGTCAGCGTAGCAATGCCGGTGGCATCATCAATCAACTCATATACGCGATCATTATCGTTTGCGTCGAGCAAGGAATCGACACGCTGATAGCGAAGACTATTTACCCGGATAGTTTCCGTACTCTGAACTCCGCTGGTCGTGGGAGCGCTGACGTAAGTAAGCGGCGAACGCCTCAATTGGAATCGCGGTAACGTCACGGCGGCATTTCCGGAACCCAAAACTTCGGTGGGCACCGTTTCGCCATGAGAAGCTTCCACGACATTGCCATAAATTATGACAGTGGAACGTTTGTACGAATGTGCGAGCGGCTTATCCAGAGACAGAACGGTATGAAATGTATCGCCTGAACTATTGGGGTAGGGAATGTTCTTAACCCCGCTTATCGTTCGCAATTCCGCATGATGCACGCCTGGCAAGGAAGAACCGTTCGCGTCCCGTATGTCGGTTCTTTCTCCAGCCACGATCACCCAGCGCCCCACTTCCAACCCGTCATAATACTTATCGAGATAAATTTCATTCTCAAATACATCTTCTGGAATGTCGTCAGGTGCGAGTTCTACCAATTCACTTTGTACGAAATATAAGCTATTGCGGAAAAATTCAAATGCGTATTCCAATTCTCAGAAAATGTGGAAGCCATCATTTTTCTCCTTCAGGGTGATGGTAATAAGATCAAATTCAGTTCAGAAACTTTAAGAGGATCTCTACTGTCAGCATCTGCAAGTTCCAGCTTGGTTACCTTCGAGGAGAGATTGTATGAGTTCCTCGCGACAATTTGAGTCGATCGAACAAGTACAAAACTTAATAGACGCAGATCGCCAATTTTGCTCGGGGTTCCGGAAAATCCTTGGTCTTTTGTGATCGGAAGAGGTGTCTGAACGATAGCAAAGCTATCGGGAGTAATGGCATCAACAACTGTTTCCAGATACGCTGGCCCTTGTTTATCGGCGAAATCGAGAATCCATTCCTTTTCTACATATGTTTTAGAGACATTTGACATTATCTTTGGCGCCACTGTGCCAAACGGACTCACTACTGCCCGGAGCAAATAAACTGAGGAAACAGCAGTCATAGGATCTTGTGTTGTGGAGTCTGGTTGCATTTCCCTTAAAGCAGGATTTAACGGCTCTTGAAAAACCGGCATCATGGCTTGCGCTAACTCAATGCGCACAACGCCATTTGACTCGAGCCCGTCATTAGTCTTTTGTGAAACAATACCACTTGAACTCAATTCTCGTTTTGCTGATGTGTGGATTTCGTTAAAGATTTTATCTACAGTTGTAGAGTTAAGTTTCTGAGGCTCAGGAAGTCTAGGTTTAACTATTCCTGTGAAAATTCTAATTAATTCTGTAATTTCTTTTCCAAATGGATTGTTTCTTTCATCCGAGAAAATGGTAACTTCATCACTATTTTCCAATAAAGACAATGTCCCGGTTGCATCCGTTCCTAGGAAGTAGGAACTCAATACTGTAAGCAGTTGTTTTCTTATCCTTGAGTGCAAGAAGGAGGATATTCCTTCTATCTTCGGCTTATTCGTAATTTCGTCACGTGTTTTGTGTAGATCTTCCAAAAGTTTTTCATCTTCTAATAACGCTTGCGCCAATCCATCTCTCGGCTTTAGCGTTAGCTCTACAAAACCCAATTCAATATTGATGTTTGCCGACAAAACTTCCCTGACTACCTGATCCCCAAGTTTCATACTAAACACAAACAATACTCGCTCACCCGGCCTAACGAAAACTGAAGTACCAGCTAACCGAATAGTAGATCTGGTCAATGCGTTGAACATATCAATATTGGTTAGGCGACTTTGCCGCGGTTTCATCTGGCTCCATTCTGCTCTTGCATACAACTTTTCATCCGTTTCGAATGTTTGCATTTTCTCATCTGGCAGAGGCACCGTTTGTGCTTTGGCTCCCGGTTTAATTTCAACAGGCTTAGCCGATGGATCCAGCAAATAAGCCAAGTGAGTAGTTGCCGCAATACCAGGCCGCGGTTTAAAACCGACCAGATTGGCCAGTTCACGCAATGAAGTTTCGTCGGTTGCCGTTCGAAGATAGGCTTCTTGCGTAATACGCTCACGGTAAAAGTCAGCACATCCGCTGTGACGGACCAGGCATCAAGCAAGGCAATTGTTGGATCGGTCGGATCACGGGTACCTAGAGTCTGCAGATTCGGCGATTCTTTAGAGGAAAGTCTGCGTTTCGCGTCGCTAAAGAATGCTCCGTAGTCGCCGATACGCGCCTGGATTGCGTCAAGCCCAGGGCGATTTTCCGGCGAGGTCAACAGATCATTTTCCGGTTTCGAGCAACGCTGGCAGTCACAAAAATCTGTGCAGCTGGCACAATCGCATTCGCAACTCATAATCCGCCTCTGATATCAATAGTTAATGTTCCATTTTCTGGAAAATTCTGGTTATTATCCAGCTGCGCAAATTCACCCCGCTGAATGATTATGAAGTTATTAGCCAATGAACTTTCGGAAGAACTTGGTTTATTAGGTGCAATATCCTGTCGTCTGAATTCATTGATTTCGACATGTAGCACACCCTCGAGATTCTGAACTGCTTTAACAATGCGTGAAGCCTTGATGTCAGTATCAAATTCCAACTGGTCCGGGTGGAAAAAACCTAAGGTACCATCTGCCAGACGGCGATTCGACAATACTTCCCGAATGGCCCGCTCAACATCACTGCGTGAATAATTCGCTGCAACACACACTTGCAAACCAATGGCTAATGGCACTTTGCGTGCAGGCACGATTCTCAGATCATGCCCAATCCGTCGGGCACGTTCAAGTTGCTGTTCTATGTCTTTGGTTAAAGTTGCATCCCATTTTGCTTTGGCAAATGGATCCAAGGCGACATCGGCTTCGTACCAACTGCCGGTCCAAGCCAATTCCGCATAGGAACTATCAATATGCGCATCCCGTCCGGCCAGTTCCGCGTAATCGGATGCTGCCACGGCCCTTTCCAAAATTCTGGAATAGGCATGCGGTGCATAGAGTTTGACGTGAGAAACTGGTTCTGGACTTGTACCGCCACTGGCAGGCAATGGATTGCGTGGATACAACTGGATACCGGAAAGCAACCCGCTCCTGCGGGAAACCCATACGATGGCCTCACGACCCACGTTGCCGATCGTCCCGTTCCCCACTCGATAACGTGCCCGAAAATTCAGCCCAGGGTCCGGTTGCAAACCGCAGTCATCATCACCGAAACGTAAATGTGCAATGCCTTCATCATCCATTTCCACGACAAAATGCCGATCGGCCGGTAGGCTGGAAAGCAAATCCTCTTTGGAAATCCAATCCCATTTATTTCGCCAATTTAACGAGGCAGAACCGGAGGCCGTTTCCTCCGGTTTGGAAGATGAAATCGTCTGATCATCATCAAGTCTGACGCTGGCGACCGCTTTTCTTGGATCTTGCTGAATCAAAATCGCAGCGGACAGGATTTCGACTCGGATTGGATCGAACACTTCCGCATGCGTTAGCCGAGTCTCGGAAAGTGTGATCGAAAACGGTCTGGCAACCCAAGATACATCGATGGCCGCACCTTCGCAGCCGCAGCATCCTGACAATGGCTCCGCCTCTACCACCCATTCTTCGCTATCTTCATCAATGGTCACCCCCTGATCAATCAGTATCACATTTCCACGTGCAACGGCTGTTTCAAACATTTCGCAGTCAGGCGCATCGGTGCGTGATGATAAACACAAGGTAAAAGGCAAAGCATCTTCATACCCCCACTCAATTTCCAGCACGGTCTTGCCAGTAAGCGGGTCGCGCGTTGGAGTAACCCCCGTCAACCGTACCACATGACGTTTACTCGGATCAGCATCGGCAGCTGCGCCTGTTCTTGGCCCACGCGTTTCCTCCAAAATCAAAACATCTCCTATTTTGAGTCGCAAGAAATTTCCCTCGTGCACGGTAGAATTAACGTTCGTACACCGTTCCAGGCAAATTTGTCTCGGTACCTGCTTGCTTGCTTGCTGATCCCTGAACTTTAGCGTGAGAATAAGAATTTTCTTGTTCATCCGGCTTATGCTGGCATTCAGAGTCTGATTCCACATTAGAATCTTCCACATTTACTCTCTCAGGATTCGCCTTTCTTTCTAAAGGTTCGTTCAGAAGAGAAGCCCTTGTCGAGCCGATAGGCAGACAACACTCCGTATCTCCCCAGGTGTAGAAATGAATTTCACTGTGCACCGCGATAATAGATACTTTACCGGTGCCATAAATATCCACCGTTTCGAAAATGATTGCATCAGATGCATTTTTGTAGCGAATTCCAATCAACCAAACCGGGTGTTCGCACAACCGCATTATCCGGCGGCACAGCAAAAGCCAGGTCGGTAATATCAAATGTTTGATCACTATCGCAAGCAATCGTAACCCATGCCCGCGCATTACAACCTTCGTGCATCCGATAATCCACCAATCGTGCATGGCGGCGCACAGAAATTCTCAGGCGAGCGGTAGAAAGATAGGCTTCCGTTGCGACCGCATCGAGGCTATAACTCAACTGGTCAGCTACATAAGCTATGAGCTCAACCACAGTAATCCCAATGTCCGGAATATGACGCTCCCGCCACTCCGGCATCGTAACTAATATCCGATCGAGCAGTAATTGCCGGAAACTTTGAAAGTCGCGCGCTAAATAATTGATCGATGGAGGTTGGAATACCTGTTCCGGCGCGCAAGGCTGTGGTTTGCAGTCCGCCGTACTAGGGCAATCCGTGCGAAACTGCAAGGAAGCACAGGCATAACGGGGATCAATGCCTTTAGGAATTTTTCGTTCAACTTCGGGTATCTGATCTCCCAAACAGTGAACTGAGGTCTTAGCCGGTTCAATCAGGCAAATACAATAAGTTGAGAAATCGCCGGGTTTATTTATCGTCACATGCAAACAGGTGTCACCGTCTTCATGATGAACAAATGGCGCGGTTTGTACTTGGATGTCGCGTAGCCGCTGCCCCCTTCGATGACAACATTTTGTGCGGACAATCCTTCCGGTACCGTACCGAAGAAATGGATAACCAGCGATGTACCGGAAGCATCGACCTCCACATAATCCAAACCAGCTAATTTCTCAGTGCAGGCCTTGGCATTATTGTCCCGGATCAAAGTTCGCCGTTTAATCGTAGCACAATGCGCCGGGGTGCTGGATGCACACAAAGTACTGGTATTGTTCATGACACCGGCCTCGTGAAAGTTTCCTGATGCTCCGCCCCAGTCGAGCGCAGCACATAACTCAACGTCACTCGCAATTCTGCATCGATGCTTTCCACTGCCGCTTCTTTTAAATCGATCAGATCACCTAGCCAACGCGTCAGGGAAGCCTGTAGCGTTACCTGCAGGGTAGCTGCCAATTCCGGACTATTCGATGCAAATACGTACTGCAACAATCCCGTACCAAAATCAGGCCGCATCACCCGCTCACCGGGATTGGTGAACAATAACATCTCGATCATATCGCGCACATGGTCGGCATCGTTCGTGGTAGCGGTACGTCCGTCGGCGGCTATTCGGTAGGGGAAGTTGATGTTCATGATTTGTCCTTACATTCCTTTAGCCCTAATCAGGCCCGCAGGCGCCACGATAAGTGGCGTTGCATTGGGCAAACCCATTGAGTTTGCAGCCGAATCCGGCAACAAGGCAAGTGGGAAGCCCATTGAACGAACCCGAGTTGCGCCGATTGTAAGTTTGCCAGAAACACAAGGTGGCTGTGCCCCTAAGGTTGCTGCCGGGAATCCGCAACCCGCGACCACATAATTATGCATCAACGTCACGACCGGTATTGTCATTATAAATACACGCGAAGATGGCGGTTGTGGAGTTCCTAAACCGCCATGGCTACACAGCACCTGAGTTGCAAAGGTTAATACAAAACCTGGCATAGCAATTTCCTCAAAGTACGTGAAGACCTGCACTCGTAGGAGTACCATCCATAGAGTTGACAATCACACCAACTGGAGTCCCAAAGATTCGAATGCCCGTTGGCTCAACAGCAATATATGAGGTTCCGCTTCTCATTAGTATGCCTCCAAGAGGCAACCAGGGCAGCACCGGCGTATCACTGACAATCAGAGCATGTTGCGCAACCGTTTCTACTGCCCAAATCGGTGCCAGAGGTACGCTTGTCTTAGCCACTGTTGGTGTATCAAGGGGGGTGGTCCATCGTCATCTTCTGCATTCATTGATTCTACATATCCGAGACCTGCCATCGTTGAACGATTACTCATAAACACCTCCTCTTATTGTTTTATGCCGCCACTGGGCTACTAAATGGCATAAAAGCATTACGTGATAAAGTAAAACTCTGTTTATATTCGCCGGGTTTAATTATGTGCGTGACACTGCGCACGAAATGTAAACCATCGTGTGGGTAACTCGCACCTTTCACTTCCACCAATCTACGTGGTTTAAGCAAGTTATTGTAGCGCAACACATTGAGGTTTCCAGAGCCGGAAATAACCTCTGCGGCCCGTGCAGCTTTTGCAAGTCCGACCATAGCAGCCTGTGCGAATGTAAACTTAGCCATTCCTGTCAATGGTGAGACGCGTAGCGGAGTAGGATAACGCGAACCCAGCAACGGGGATAACGGATTCACATCTGGAACCGGAATAGGTATAGGGATCGGTAGCAAATCATTTTCAATCAAAATCAAATGGACAGTCTTAGAAAAACCATCAAATGAAAATGTGAGCGAATCCACATTGCTCGCTGCATCCGAATTGACAATCAAGGCCGATTGCGGTTTTCCTCTTTTCACTTCGGGCCCCCAATAAGCAACTGAATATCCTGGGAATCCCTGTGGAATAGAAAATCCAGCAGGTGGTTCAGAGGCAATATAAAACACGTAGCCTACACAGTTAGCAAGGTAGGTGAGATATTGCAAATCGGTTCCCACGTGGCTCGGGATATATTCAGTTGGTAGTGGAATATCAATATTGACACTGGGAATTATAATAGGGAACACTCCTAATGGAACATACTTAGCCAATATTAACCCTCACTTTACTTCCTAGCATAGCGGGATACTTGATGATCCAGCTAAAATCAATCAGATCCATGATGCGCGATATATCTTCACCGGTGACGTTCAAGCGTGACTGTCCCGGCTCATTGCTGGCTGTCACTTCATGGCGGGTAATCACGCCATCCATCAGGACATGCGGTGTGCCGTTGACCGTCGCAATGATTACCACGCGTTTGGGTGGATCGAAGTAGCCCATTTCGAATTTTCTTCGGGCACCTGATCCTTTGCCAAATGCAAAAGACAATTGGAATCCGCTTTTTCCCTCGGTCGCCTGCGTCACATTGGTTGATAACAGGCAATCGGTAATGTCGGAAGAAACCGGTTCCGGTTTACCGAAACCCATCATCAAAGTCAGTTGGATACCGCTCAACATAACAAGGCCGCCTTAAAAAGATAAGTTTTCATGATCCGCGCCCCGGCATGCCCTCGGATAGGGTAATCCGCAATCGGCGGCCAATGCGCTGGGTCAGCTCTCCGGGTGTTAATACCCGGTTAGCGTCAACGATGCGCCAATACAGCTCTGCATCGCCGAATATCTGAGCAGCGATATTGTCGATGCGATCGCCTTCTTGAACCTCGACTTGTCCCGCCTCGGCCAGCGCTTCGGGTGGCGGCAGGAAACGGCGGCCGACGTAGATATGCTCCACCCCATTGGCATCGACATGTACCAGCAACGGCAAACCACGATAACGGCTATTGTCCGCGAACGACTCCAATCGAGAACCTTGTTGCGAAAAAGCAAACGTAATCGGATCGATCATAATAACCTCACACTGCCCAATTTATTAATATTGCCTCCGGCTTTCTTCGCCAGAAACTCCTTGTTCTTCAAATACGCCATAAAATAATCACTACCCTTGTGACCGAAACCGAAATCGCTGATGGTCAGAACGCGTAAGCTCAAACTCACTTTGGCGCGAATTGGGTTAAGCTGGGTATCAAACGCTTCCTCGGTGATGGAAAACTCCGTCACCCGCACCGGCGCCACGCGTTGGACACTCCACACAAACAGAGCCAGTGGCGCTTCCATCGGCATGATTTCCACCATACCATCGCCAAGTATGCTTTCCATGTCGGATAACTGGCCGCTGGAAGGACTGATCAGAGATTCCAATAGCGCGAGCTGGGGAAAAATCCCGTAATCCTTAACGCTCTTATTCTGATCCGGAAACTCCAGTTGATCGGTCGCATCGAGCTCGGCCTCCAGCTTAAAGGTCTCCACCGGTGCACCCTTCAGTCGCAAAACCTCGGAACGATCCCCCGATTCGCCGCTCATCGCCTGAACTTGTAACGTGCGGCTTAACTGATCCGGGTTGTACTGTAGCACCACGACACGCTTCTCTCGAAACGAAATGGGATCTAACAGCACGATGCCGGCTTTTAGGATTGGCGGAGAGCGGGGGAAACTGGTCATAGTTTACATTCCATCTTTAAGGTGCCTAGTGGTTCTCTGGTTAGTTGTCTTAAGAAAATTCTTTTCTAATAGAAAATCCGCAGTTGTTGGTTGATTGTGTCCACACATTTCACTCCTTACCTATATTCACGTTTACGAACTTGTTTGCAACTCACAACTACGCTTTGAATTTACCCACTGCCATTGACTTATTCTTCTTGTTGCAATCGTTTTCCACATTAGCGGGTTAACGAAAAATATCAATCGAGTCTGACCACATTGAAACTAGATTATTTCGACCATGGCAAACGTAATTGGTCAGAATTTTTCAAACCCAGCTCTAACAATTCATCCTTAAACCTCCGAATCAGAGTAAATTTCTCTGATTCTTCCATGTTGGGTGTGCGCTTGATAGATTCAGAAACCACATCGAACATCTCACCTACTGTCCATGTTTTATTTCCTTTCGAAACTTGCGCCCTTGCATATGATTTCCAATAGCTATCCATTTCAGTATGTGAACCTTTTGCCATTAATTGTGTTAAGGCTGCTTCTGGATCATAGCCTGGAACGTCACGAAGGGCCGATCTAGGAGCTCCATGTGTCGACTGAAAATCACTTCCTTTCACGCCAAGTGCATCTCTATTCCTTGATGCATCATGATGTGATTGCCACTTTGTTAACGTGCCTTCTTGAGGAATTTTCCCTTGCTCAAGTCGATTAAAAGCATCATCAATGTCTTCCATCCCTTGCGGACATGGTATTTTAAAGTGAGGAGGTGAAGAGTGCAGCTCGCAACCACCTCCAGGTATCTCCCAAACCGCATGCCCTTCGCCAACTGGAGCTTTACGATGACCAGGTTCTCCTATAATTTCTTTCGGAGGATGTTCCTCGACAAATTTAACAGCATCACCTTGATTTTTTATAACAGTTGGTTCTTTCGGTTGCCCCAGTTCAACATTGGTAGACTTATTACTCGCCTTAGGTGCATTTTTCTCTGCATTCTCCAGATCATCTAACGTCTTCTCGGTTTGTCTTATTGTGTCATCAAGAGCAGCTTCATCTTTAGCGCTTAACCCTTTGAGCTGCGCTTTTCGGGTACGTATATTTTTTAAACTTGTTCGTAACGAGGCCGCTGTCTGCCCTAAGGCCACAGCACCACGTGCAAGCCCGTAATATGCCACTACCGTTTCAACCTTTTGCCAATAACTGAGAAACTCCTCACCATCCTTATTGAAGTGTTGCAAAATCAAACCACGGTGATCATTGATTAGCGTGCTGGCTGCACCGAAAGCGGCTGCCCCTCGGTCAGCCCACTTTAATGTGGCGAGACCTCGGGCAGCCCAAACGCCTGCGCTTGCTCCCTCCGCAACCACAGCTTCACCTCCCGAAGACAATATGCGTGCGGCCCAAGCTTCGGTTCCCACTTTTCCGCCTACAGCCGCTCCCCCACCCAATCCAAGAGTAAGTCCTGTGAATACCGCTTCCCCCATCATTGAGTAGGCTTTCGTGTCCTCTTGATTGCCAAGCTGTAACAAATAGATCGCGGGGACATGCACCACCTTCCCTCCCTCGTCGTAGAGGTAAAGTCCTACTATGTCGTCTGGATCCAACTCAGCACCGTCAAGGCCGAGTGCAAAATCTTTAGTGGGGAGATTCTTCGCATCTTTCCAATGCTCAACCTTCATATGGCTTTTTATCCAAATTTTGCCATTGTGCAATCTTTTCACTGTGAGACTTGCCGAGCTGAGTTTTGTGAAACCGATACTCGAAAACGGAATTACCATTGTTTTTTTATCAGGTTCGATGAACTTGCTTGGGTCAGTCCGCTGAGTACGTGCTTGCATCAAACGCTCTGCTTGCTCTTTCTCGTCATTACCGAGATGCCCTGATGTCAATTCGTCATATAAGCGCAAAAGCAATTTGCGACCATGCTCAGTCTCAGCAAGCTTGGCCAGCTGTTCGGTTGTCGCGTGCGATACAAATCCAAGAGCAACATCGTCTCGATCGGTCGAATCGATCTGATCTAGCGTCACATCAACCGTCGTCGTATCACCTGCGAGTGCGTATTTGAGCAAATCATTTCCAAGCTTCTCTTCATCAAGAAAATTCAACGTGCTGGATTCGCCAATTAGCTGATCTGGACTCTTTGCCTGTGGCTTCTCCAATTTTTTCTCGGGCTGAGCCGGGGCAGGTGATTTCACCTGAGGTGTCGGTGATGCTTTGGGGTCAGGTACCGAAGGAGGAGTCGCATTCTGTTCTGCCTTTGCCGAAATGCGAAATGTTTTTCCGGTATACTCCTCGCCTTTTTCAAAGTCGTAATCCGACTGCAGATCAGATAGTGCCAGTCTGCCTGCCTCATATAATTGGGTATATTGTGGGGTTACGGAGAATGTTGCATCCGAACCTGCGGGTGTCACTATGACAATCCACTCGTTACCGTCCTTTCCCTGGGAAGAGCTGGTTTCCGCTCGCCCATTTTGCGCTTTGTAGTTAATGGTTGCAACCGGCGATCCATCGTAGAACACAGCTATTTGACCAGACTGATCTTTCAATGTAATCCTTTGCGGCACCAATTTGATTCCTGATTTTGGCTTTCGTGCGAGAACCACATCAGTTGTTCCAAGTTGGGGTACTAACTTTCCAGTTGAAACACTTTGCGCAGCTTCGTCGGCCTGGTGCTCTAACTGATTTTCAGATAAAGAGGTCAAAAAAGAACCAGAAGACTGTTGTACTACATGTGCAAGCTCATGAGCGAGCAAATCGCGTCCATTTTGCGTATGTGGTGCATATTGACCACCATCAAATACTACATTGTGTCCTACAGTGTAAGCTAAGGCGTCAACGCTACGGGCAGATGCCGCTGCATGCGAATCGGCATGGATCCTCACATCAGAAAAATCATGTCCAAAGCGCTCCTCCATGAATCCTCGTGTTGAGGCATCTAGCGCTTGTCAGGAGTGCCTAATGTATCATTGACAATCGAAGGAATCGAGTTAAGATTACCTCCACTGATTGTTTACGTTGGAGTGTTTTCTTCCCAGAAGCACATTGAGAGCAGGTTTCACCGGTCGCTTTGCAGGCGCACTTGCGCTGCAAACGCACAGCATCGACATTAGAATTCGAAGGTACCTTCAAAGGAACAAGACCTTGCCTCATACAATCTCCCTTCTTCCAAATGAAGAATTCCGAAACAGAGAATATATTCTGTTCATCGTTTTCCCCCTTTGCCGTCTGATTGCGACACCTGATCACCCCACACATGGCTGCTCAGCGAAGTTCCGAGCGATTTACCCAACCCTGCTCCATTGATTTTTCCGGACAAACTGACTTGCATCTGTTCACGCCGGGTACGGCGCCCTTCCGGCAAAGCATGTGTAGCGACTCTTTCGCTCAATGCCTGGGTGAGTGACTCGCGCAGCGTTTCTTCCAGCGCTACTTGTTCCCCTCGCGAAAGGGATACACCTTCCACCACCAATTTGTCGATCACCAGGCGAATGTTCATGCGACTTCTTCCTGATCTTCTTCTCTGACGGGAGAAGGCATCCACATAAAATCCGAGTTGGCGCTGGGCCGACCGACCTTGATGAGTTCAGCGCGGATGGCGTCTAGAATGTGCGGCATTTCGACCGTCGAGTACTCCCCCTTATTTTCTGCCACCGCGCTATGCACGGCGGCAAGAGCGGCGTTGTGGATGTTACCGCCGGATAGAACGAAACGGGCTAGGCGATCATAATCCAACTCTCCCACGCGGGATTCCTGCGGGAATACCGATTGCCAGATGGCTTTGCGTTCGGCCACGCCGGGAAAGGGAAATTCGATGACGTAGCGGATACGGCGCAGAAACGCGGGATCCAGCGCTTGTTTCATATTGGTTGCCAGGATCGCAACACCGGTAAAACTGTCCATACGGGTTAGCAGGTAGTTGATCTGAACATTGAGAAAGTGGTCGTGGCTGTCGCTGGCCTCTACGCGTCGGCTGCTGAAGGAGTCGCATTCATCGAAGAAACACACCGCGCCGCCCGCTTCGGCTGCCTCGAAAATGCGGCGGATGTTCTTTTCGGTTTCGCCATAGTACTTGCTGATGAGGCTGGCGCTGTCAATGCGAAATAGCGGCAATCCGAGTTCCCCAGCGATCGCTTCGGCGGCCATGGTTTTGCCGGTGCCGCTTTCGCCGCAAAACAGTGCGGCAAGTCCTAAGCCGCGATTAGTGTGCGTGCCGAAACCATAATCCGAAATCACAGTGGAGCGATAGCGGGCGTGCTGCACCAGGCGTTCCAGCTCAGTCATGCCATGAGGCGGCAATTTAATATCCACCAATTTGGCTTTAGGTTCAATTCGCTCAGCCAAGCCTTCGATATCGGCTGCTCCCCGGGAGACGCAAATTTGCCAAACACGGCTAACACAACCCAAGCCATCATTAGTTTGGTGCACTTCCAGGCTGTGCAGCGCTTGTTCAACATTTTCTTCGATGCGTGAAGAAGCCAGGGTAAATTCTCCGCGAGTCGCACGAGAGATTGGCGGCAAGTCAACACTGCGTCTTGCCAAGGCATCGTGCCAAAGGTCTCGACGTTCTGTCTCGGTGGGTGGCTTAACCTCGAGAATGCCGGAGTCTTCCAGTTCGGTGATGGCTTTGTGCGTATCGATCACGATGGGTTCTCCAATACGCCGCAGATTCCAGATTAAACGAGGATTAATGGTGGTTGCGGTTCGCTCTTCCCCAAGCGTGATGTTCATGGGCGCTACGCCCTCAATATATAAAATCAGGGGCATGAGACGCGATTCACGCCACAACTTAACGAAGGTATCAGATTCGTCGTGCTGTGTGGGTAGCATATCCGCCGTGATCGACATGACTTTTCTTTTCGATTGCGCGGCGCTAGCAGCCATTACATCACGCTTGGAAATAGTATCAGTTCCTGTCAATTGCACGATTCCTATCGGCCTTGCAGCGGACAACCACCCGGCGATGGCATGGGCAAGCGCTGCTTGCGATGCTGGTAAGTTCGGAGCCGGAAGTAGTGGAGACAATATAGTCATCAAACGATCGTCTAGTCGACTCTGTTCGCCCTTAATTAAACCTGCAATATGCTCATCGATGGACAAGTGTGCCGTCAGTAGAGGTTCCCCCTTGACCCGGTGCACTTCCAACAGTTGGAATTTCCGCAAAGGTCGACTCAATGATAAAGCATCAGATTCACGCTTTTCCCGATCAAAGATTGACAATCCCAATGCTAATGTTGGAAAGCGCCGATTACGGTCGCGGTGCCATGCGCCAATGAACGTTGGTAAATTCGGGTCGATTTCCATAGCCACCGCTAACATCAATATGTCCCTATCAAATTCGGATAAGTCTAAATTATCAGCTATCACCGAGAACGCAGGTTTCGGATTAGCCTGAGCTGCTTTATCCATTGCCTGACGAGCATCCTTGATTTTTTCTGCCACTGTCTCTGTTGATGTATCAGTTTGCTTACTAAAACAACTCCACCAATGTTTGGGTTTTTCCTCGCGAGCGGGCATTTTCGATAGCAGCAGCAATCTTAGCCATTTCATCGCGGCTTGGAGAAACACCTTATTGTTCGTTCGGCAGCGGATGCACTCATAATGGCAAAGTAATGGTTTGTTGCGGGTCGAACTGCGGCAATTGCGCGTTCTTGTCACGAACCAAAATGCTATCAACACCATCGACGCGAAGACTGACCGGTATGGCGCCCTCAGTGGGTTTGATTCCAGTCAACGGGATCGTTAATATTGATACATTACCAGTAAAAGCTCTGGGTTTAAAAGGATCACCACCCACGAAAAAATACACTTCCTGGGTTTCTCGAATCTCTGGGTAAAACTGCAGGGATACTGAAGGATTGTTCGCAGTACCACTCACAGCCGGTGCAGCACTGATTCTTGGTGCGATAGCAAAAAATGAAGCATTCGTCAATGACAGCGATTTTCCGGTGCGTTCTATTTGCAGAACAAGTGAATACGGACCGGCTGGCCACTCATGTGATGCATTGAGATCTGTATTTTTGGGCAGCTCAATTTCTACTCGTTCTGCAGTAGCGCCTGTTTTAACAGGGCGTTCCAAAGGTTTTGCCAATAGTTTGTGGTTAAACAATGCGGTTACTTTATCTCCCTCTAACAATGAACCATCCACTATCAGAGTATCTCCCAATTCTGCCGCATCGCGCACTATGTTTTGAGTGGGTTCTTGTATCGTGATCAAGCGTATTGTTGGCGTGATCGGCGTAGGTGCCTGAAGATTCGGCTGAACACTGATGCCTCTGTCTTTAACTCCTCGCGTCAGTACCGGCAACGGAGATTTAGCTGGTCTCTTGTGCTGAATGAGCACGGTAGATACCTGATAGGCCATGGATGTATGCCATGGCGCCTGCATGGCGCTCCATAAACGCGAATACTCATCAGCCGTAAGAAAATTCGGGTAATCTTGATCTGTTCAATCTGGTCGGCCAAATCGACAGCCAAGCGACCGTCTTCGTCCTTAGGAATCAAGTTGATGTTGATGGGATTGGTAGGATTTAGAGATATGCGAATATCGGCTCGGCTAAGCACTGACATATCGTTAAAAATCTCTGCGGTATGCCCAAGCAGTATTTCCGCATTCCCATCTGCTTTTCCGTAAAAAGTCAGCAAGTAGTGTAGGTCAAGCGCCAGCGGCGGGTTGGTAAGCCGCTCATGGTTTGAACCGGTTGATGGCAAGCCCTGGTTACGCCAACCGTGATTTGGAGTGACTAAATACAGAAATAAATTGATCCGGTTTTCTTCGTTCGCACCCATTTTTACACGACTCGGTGGAAGTGCGCTGACAGCAAACGTCCCTATTGATGCCAAATCGGTATGATTGATCAATCTATCGTTGAGTAACTCCAGCAAAATGATTGTTACTCCGCCTATGCCGAGTCGGCTGCTCACGATCGACTACCTCGAGAGCGATTACGCAAGTAGGCATGTAATGAATCGTTACCCGCCGGTGAGGCGGGTGTCTTTTCCAATTTTGGTTGTATTGCCTGAATATTGGCACGAACTTCTATCCTGCCGATGTGGATTTCAATATTGGTTTGAGAACCCTTTTCCTTAGTTACTAACTCTGGCGCTTGTACCAATTGCTTTTGAGGAATTAATCTTGATTGCCGATCAGATTGTGGCAGCAATGGATTTAAAGAGTGTATCTCCCGTATGGTTTCACGCTCGACGGCGGCCAATCTTTCAGTGATTGATTTTTCTTGCGGCAATTTAACGGCTTGTGGTGTCTGCAGGACATTTGGAACCGGAGACATATGACCGTTGACTCCAGTAGATAATTTATCTTGTTGATCCGATATCCTCACCGGCGTCAATTGTGTTCTTGTATCCAAATCTTGATCATTAGATTTTATCGAAATGCGTTCGGCTACAGGCGAATCTGCTGATAATTGTGACTGATATTGAGGTGCAGATCCTGGTTGCGATACATTGTCTTGAGGAAAAGATGTTTTGAAGTCCCTCGACCCTATCGCACTGGGCGATCCCACGCCAAGACCGGAGCTTGACAAAGTTTTTGATACTTCCGAAGACTGCTCTTCTATAGTCAAATCATTGAAGTTTGCATCAAGTGTTTCGTAACGGCTTGGCAAGCGTGGCCGAAGTCCGCTTTGACTAGATCCGATTGCATTGACTTCTGTTTGTGCAATTTCGTGGTTTGCCAACACTGAGAATAAGCTTTGTTTTGCTGGTGTGTTGGCTGTTTTCATTTTCAGACTTCCAGCAACTCAAGGTAACTGCGGCGGCGCTCCGGGGAAAGCGCCAATATTTCTCGCTCGCTCCATCCAAATGCGGAAGCGAGCCGGGCAACCTCAAATAATAGGCGCTTTGCCATATTGCCGACTTCCAGCCATAAAAAGTCGATTACATGAAACACTTCCAGCCAATCATTCCGGCACTCAGGGCAGGTCAGATTTAATTCGATATGCGCTAAGGGATCCAGTTCTGAAATCTGACGTTCTAAGGCTTCCAAGACTTGCCCGGGTAATTCGGGTGTGGAAACAACTTCTCCCTGATGTAACGACTTGTCAATCAAACGTTCAACCAATCCCCCGGCAGCTTTGGTGCTGGGTTTATCAACAATCGCCAGAAGATCCGCAGCTGTAGGAAGCCGAAAATCTACCGTGTAACCCTCATGCGTAAGGGAATGAGTGGCATTTTCTTCCGGCATGGGTTCAATAGCATGACTCAACAATCCATCTATACCAAATGCAGCCTCAATCGGAGCATTGCACTCGGGACAACTTGCCAGACAGTTCAAGGTTGAGCCAAAAAGTTGCACACGCAATCGGAGAAGCCTTGCATTCAATCCACCTATAGGCATATTTGCAAGAACTTCTCTTTCTTCCGGATAAACCGCGGACAGGAGCAGTAAGCTACGCCGACTCGGGGTAACTACCCTGCCTGCTTCCCAGATGTCGAGTAATTCAGCCGCGTTAAGCAGACGCATAGCTTATTCACTTCCCCGATTAATCAATGGTTGGTTCTGTGGGTTGCGCAACATCAACATCACGTTCCCAGCCTTCGTTTTCGAGTTTTATATGTTGGATCAATACAGCATTTCCGTTGGCATCCAGATCGGCTATCGCCTGAAACTCCGAAACCCAGCACCGGTAAACCTTATAACTGATCGCCACCTGACCGGCTTCGTTATAGATCTTAATAATGATGTCTTTTCTAAAATCCATAAGTGAAACCTCAGCCCCCAAGCCCGCACCATAATCCCAGACCTTGTTGGCCCATTTTTCGAATTCTTCGTCGTGAGTGACCCCACGCTCAAGGGTAATGGCTTCATATTCGGTTCGTCCAGGAGATTTCCGACTACTGCTAGGATCGCCTCCTTCTCGATGCTTAACAACTTCGGTAGTACGCTTGAGCATACTCACCTTACTAATGTAAGCGATTGCATTAGGGTCACTTCCAAAAAACCTGAAATTTAAAATTCTTGTACGGATCGAACCGCTGTGCATTAGCTGAAAATTGGACCATAATTTTTCCTCAGTCGACACCTAAACTTCGATTTGACCAGCCATCTGCTGGAGCCTGATTACCACGAATTCAGCCGGTTTTAGCGGCATGAAGCCAACATCAATATTTACAATACCCAGATTTATATCATTTTGCGTTGTTGTTTCACTGTCACATTTTACGAAATAGGCTTCCCGCGGAGATCTACCTTGGAATGCACCTTGGCGAAACAGGTTGTGCATAAAAGCACCTACTGCTAACCTAACTTGAGCCCAGAGTGGCTCATCATTGTGTTCGAATACAACCCATTTAGTACCGCGATACAAGCTTTCTTCAATAAAAAGTGCAGTGCGTCTGACAGGTATGTATTTCCAATCACTAGCACGACCATCCGCGCCTTGTAAGGTTCTTGCTCCCCAAACGACTTTGCCATAGACGGGAAAGTGTCTCAGACAATTGATTCCGAGTGGGTTGAGCAAGCCGTTTTCCAAATCCGTCATTGGAATATCGAGAGAATTCACCCCTTTCAAGCTAGCTTCAATGCCAGCGGGTGCTTTCCATACACCCGTTCGGTGTCAGTACGTGCAAAAATCCCGGCAACTACACCACACGGCGCAAATTCTTCAATTTGATTGTCGCGGAAAGGATTAGCTTGTTTTATTCGCGGAAAGAAAATGGCAGCGTTTTACTATCGGTTCCAACTTTATCGAGCCCGGCTTTGGCTGCATCAATGTCCTTCAATTTTTGGCGGATCGACAATTAG
>JADJES010000004.1 GCA_016708955.1 Nitrosomonas sp. | reverse complement strand
GCTTGGCATTGGTCATTCCTAAGTCAATATCGCCAACATCAGCAGGGCTTCCCATGCCAGGCAAAAAGTTGAGTGCATCTTGTATTTCCGGTTTGAGAAGTGACTGAACGTTCACCAATTTGGCTTGACGTGTCGTTCCCGCGCGTAGGCTGAAACGTGTCCCCGAAAATTTGGAAATTCCCAGCAGGCTTGTCCAGATGAAAAAATTGTCCAACTCAACGTTCCAATCATCGTAGTTCAAATTAATCCTTAAATCTGACTGGTCATACTCAATGGCAATCTGGTCTGTCCTTCCTGGGTTCGTGTCAATACCAATGGCGTGCGCAGGTTGTTCAAATTAACCGGTGTATTGAGCTGCAATTTGCCGGTTCCAGGCTGAATGAGCAATTTGTAATTGGCAGTCGGAAATTCGACTGCATTGGCAACAGGTGGGAAAACGCCTTTGCTGGTTAGCATGGCAAACGGGTCGGCAAAAGCGGGTTTTAGGTTGGAGGATATTTCGTTTGTGCCTGATACGATAACAGGGCGGCGGTACAAGAACGCCTGTGAACCCGTATTTTGCATAAAGCCGTAGTCGAAGCGTGGCTGAGGCGCAAACAAATCAACTGGGTCAGCAAAGCGGTACGGTCCGGCGGGGCCGCTAACGTTCATCACATTGCTTGACGGTGGAAGCCATGAGTTTTCGATAAACAAAGGCGTACCCTCGAAACATCGGGCAGATGTGGCTTCCTGTGGGTCGATAGTATTGCCTGGTGCTGCCATTTTCACTACCGACCAAGAGCCATTATTGGGCAGCGCAGGTTGACCCCGAACGACTCCGACAAACTGGGATGTGCCCGCATTGTCTGTAACATCCACTTCAAAACGAGTCGCCCTGAACCTAAACTCGGAGGCTCCCACATTAAGCATGGCGTCAATTGGGCCACCAATCGCTCCTTGATCAGTAATAAGTTTTCGTAAGGCAGCGACTGAAAGTAGTCTTGGCAAAGTCAACCGTAGTTCAGTTTAGGTTCCAACTGTATGAAGCCCAGTATGCCTCTGGAAAAAATATTCCCATCCACCTGCCCATCAAGTTGCACATTAGCATCGAAATACACAGGGGCCAATTCTACGTTATTGCCATTTGCAGGGTCGTTGAACTGAATAATATTATTCGAGGCGGGGCGGATATTTTTTAAATCGTAGCAGTTTTTAAAAATTCCTGGCTTGAATTGATATGGGTTAACCGGTATTGCCGTTAATCTAAAATCAAAGATACCTGCCTGTGTCGCTTGCCAACCGCTATCCTTGCGTATCACCCCGCCTCCGCTTCTTCTTTCAATGACAACAGAGCGGGTTACGGTAGTGCCCCAAGGGTATATTTTCGATACGAACTTCACGACCTCGAAAGCGGTGCGGCCTACCATTATTTTAAACTGCACTTTGCCAATGGAAGCCAAAGCCCCCGGATTATCCCATTCGCTGAAATTGGATTCTCCATAGCCGGAAAGGTCAAATCGGGTAACAGGTACCATTCTGGCTGATCCACTTGCTGCAAACTCTTTATTGAACTGGGTTTCCACTGACGCATCCGGTTGGAGGGTTGCACCAAGTACGCTCAATCCTAATTCTGTGCCAGTAAACAGTTCGTAACCATTGAGGGTTTGCGCCATAAAACCTTCAAATCCAGGCGAGCGACTATCAAATTTGGGATTACCCGACTCTGCCATCAAATTGATTTGAATGCCGCCCTTCATCTTTTTTTGAGGAAAGGCGGGCTGCACGATGTCTAACGAATCTGCGTTGCGAGTGGCCGTATTTTGCGGCGAAAGTTGAACGATGGCTTTCAATCCAAACGAAAGCGTTGTCAGGGCGGCAGCAGGATTTCCCTCCGTGAAACTTTTCCGGATTTGCCGAACCACGACATCAGGAATGATCGGCGACAACTCTTGATTGATCCCTATGAGTCGTGTTGCCCCCCCGTCTGTTGCCGAACTCAAATTTTCAGGAAACCAGTCTAACGCGGCAACGTTTTGGTCTTCCGGCAGCGTTCTTACCGGCTCCCATTGCACCTGCGGCACAGTGAAAACATGAACCACGCTCAACGGGGTATTTACCGCCATTCCCTTGACCACAAAAGCTTTGTTCGATGACTGTTCACTAGCGATTGCATGGGTAGCTAGCAAAGTATCTCTTCCCCTAAATAACGAAGGATTTACCGAAACCCCAATCAAATCCATATTGGTAGAAACATCCAATAGTTTCCAACCTGATAAACTTTTTTCAAGTTGGTCAAAAACCCTGTCTATTTCATTTTTACGCTCCCTTTGATTACCGTTTATCTCATGTTTTTTTATGTCTTCAAGCGTTTTCCCATCTAACTCAACGGGGAGAGATTTGATAGTGGGATCACTTGGCGGTTTGATGCCAACACCAGATAACAAGGGCAGGTCGCCTTTGAAAGTGACGACCGGCTTGTCCGGTTGCTCCCAACTTGTCTGAGCAAATACAATCGAGGAAGATGCGCCCGCTCTGTCAATATTCCACCCTCCTTGAAGATTGCTGACATAAGGGTCGGGAAGAATTGGCTTCCACCGGAGTAACCCGTGTAGTAAAGTTAATTGTCCTTTTTCGATGCTATTTTGATTTGTTGCGGATAATGTACCTTCCAAGATTAGGCCGGTTGGTTGAGAAACGACCATTAAAGCATTTTCCAAGGCAAGGGATTTAAAAGGTTTTTTCAGGGCCTCCGGGTTGCCGAGCAGAGCGTTAATCTTAATTTCTGTCGCTTTCGCCTGAAAGATGACCCACCCTTTCAAATCTTGCATAGTAATGCGTGAACCTTCTACAAATACCGGGCGGTCTGGTTGTATTTGTCCCATACAACCTGCAAGCAGGGTTTCTCCTTCAGTGGTATGACAATAATAAATTAAAGGAAAACAGCTTGATAATTCAGGGATAGCGGAATACGAACGGAATTTTCTGATGAAATTTGCCAACAAGAAAAATCCTGTTTGATTTCATTTGTAGAAGCAGTATCAATAGCAGTCTTTTCGCTGTACAGGAACAATGCCTGTGGATAAAGCAGGAGCAAAGTATCGTTCAGTATTGCATCGGGTTGTTGCTCATCTGGACCCAATCCACTTTGCGGATAATTTCGATGATAATCTCAGCCCCCACCCGCCATTATTTTCCGGTTCCCAAGCGGCAGGATTACTTACCCTGACAATGGGCAATGCCCAGAAGGCTTTTTTAATGTCGGCTTTACCGTTAGCATTAAAAATACGGCTTTGCGAAAAATCCGCAATCCATGTGGTTGGCTCTATGTCACAAGGTATAAAAACATGATTTAGTCCGTTTGGATATTCTGCGGGCAAGGTAAAGTTTGAGAATATCAATTCGTTTCCATAGCCGGTGAAATTGCCCTTATCCGAGGTGATGCCTGTCAGCTTACCGTTTTTCCACTCGAACGTAACTTCGTCAGGATATTGGAAATCGATACTTTGCGCAGCCTTGCAACCTTCAAAAGAAGTACTGTTTTTCTCTGGTTGCACTAACTGGATAGTTAGTTTTCCCGTGAAGTTGCCTTCAAAATCCAAATATTGATCATTCCATTGATTCTTATTTGCTAAGGAAAAGCTGCCTCCTTTGATGTTGAAGCCAACATATTCATTATCGCCCGCGTCATTCGTGAACAATTTACCTAATATCCAAACATGCCCAGCCTTCAAACTGACTGTTTGGGTATTTTTAAAGGCATCTAACCAATGATTTTTCTTTGCTTTCGAAAACAGAAAGTACGGGATACTTCCACTTTGAGAACGAACTGTTAATTTGTCTTCATAATAGTAAAGATCAAACCAGATAGAACGACCTTCCTCGGACAAAAATGGACCGATTTTTTCACCTGGTTTTTGATTCCATCTTACTTCGTCGAATGTCTCAATCGGATTGATCGGCAATCGAATATCACCCATCTGCACCCCAACCACAGGTACTATATCTTCACCTTCAATTCGCTGAATGAGATATTTATCTTCTTTAGGTAATCTCGATACTGCATGTTTGCTAAATTCTTGAATTTTCTCCTTTGAAGGAGCAAATTCTAATTCGGCAGATTGCAGTTTTAACGCTGATATATCTTGCCGATTATTCCGCAAGTTGTAACCAAGTACCCGACGAATTGTATCTAAATACTTATCGTTCTCTCTGGCGATAGTGATGATAAATTAGATGTCAAGCCAGCTAGCCTGTAGGCAAGATTTTCTATTTTCATTTTTTCTCCGCATTAGTGATACTTGAAAAGCAAAAAAGATGTTTTAACGTCTGAAGCGTAGCCTCCATGCAACCAATCACCGGGTTGTTATTTCGTAGTTGCGCTACTCGTCATTACTTACTGCATGGCTTAATGTAGAGTTAATCGCTAGAATCAGGTTGGTTATAAACTTTATGTACTTAACTTGGTTAGGTTGAGTGCAGCATGTAAGTCGAGAATATGACTAATTTCTGGGTCATTTGTCCTTTCTTCTATAAAGAAGCTATTTTGTTAAAGTTCGTAAGCACTTAGATGATATATCTGTGCTATGCCCATGGCCTTTGATGGCACCATTTCACCTACGATGAGCGTTTGGTTCATTGTGTTCCACCACCTTCTCAATTTTCCTTTCGACAATGTGAGCCTTTTTGATTACAAAATATTCACCCACCAAACTCTATGCAGGATTTGATTTGCTCAGTTTCCGGCGCAGCCACCAAATCCAGAGGCCAAGAGTAATCCCACCAAATAGAAACAAAGGAAAAAGAAAAAAAAAAACACTTATAAAAGCTACGGCGATAAAGGTCGGAACTAAGATTAGATAGATTTTCCAGCGGCTAACAGGAAAAATCTGCATGGCTTCGCTGCTCAAAGCATCTCCCTTCCCTTGCGTCAAGATATACCGAAATTTTATTTCCCCACAATCTTCTGTCATATCGTACCTGTTTATGGCCTGATTTTATGCAGGCTTTCTCTTTCTTTAAGTTAGATTGAATCAGCTCTGGGTAGAACCACCAACGATTAGCATGTCTGGTAAGTTGCCATTAATACTGGTTTGAAAATACTCCCGTAATTAACTCAATGTCAATCATTTATTTCTTTGAACTCCAAGCCATAAGTGCATAAGTCATCATTTGTTCAGCATCCGAACTTTATAGTTCTTGGAAAACCTTATGTAGTACTCTGAAACCAAGGCATTTCCTTGGCCTACATAACAAGTATTGTCCTAGTGCTAAACCTGGTTAGTTTGAGCGAGATGCTAGGAAGTAATAGTCAAAGTCAATACATTTCATTAAGACTGATTCGAGTGTAGGAATATTTAAGCTTGATGTCTGTGAAATAGTTCACTAGAAGAGTATGAAATATTACATTTGTAAATTTTCTTGAAGCATGTTCTCTTTACTACTGACTGGCCGCTTTTGACCGTTATGCAAAGCTTTTTTCGGGCATTCGAAATTTGACTGATAAGGGTGGTGGAGGTTTTTATCGGAATTCACACTATTCTTAGCAACATTAATAGGGGTTGTAAGCCCAATTAGGTGTTTAGTCCCACGATGTGCTGGAAAGGATCAACAATAAAACGATCCGGCTCATTTGTCCAGATTTTGCAGATGTACTCATAGGGTGTGAGGCCCTAAGGGTTTTCAGACGTCTTGCGAAGTTATAGGCCAGCACGAAGGTATGGAGATGGACCTTCAACTGGTCATGTGAGTCGTAATAATACCGTTTTACAGTCGCTTCCTTGATAGTTCGGTTAATGCGCTCGACCTGCCCGTTCGTCCAGGGATGGTTGGGTTTTGTAAGGCGGTGCTCGATGTCACTGGCCTGGCAGCACATATCGAACATATGCGTTACATACCGGGCTGTTGGCCCGTCACGGTAGCACGGCGGGAAAGTAAACTGGATGCCGTTATCAGTCAGGATTGTATGGATCTTGTAGGGAACAGCCTCAATCACAGCCATCAGGAAATCGGTGGCCGTGTTGCGGTTGGCCTTGTCGAGGAGTTGAACAAAAACAAACTTCGATGTTCGGTCAATGGCCACAAAAAGATAGAGTTTTCCTTCCTTCGTGCGCACTTCGGCAATATCGATGTGGAAGTATCCAATCGGATATTGCTTGAACTTTTTCTTTGGCTTGTCGCCTTCAACATCCGGCAACCGGCTGATGTCATGACGTTGAAAGCAACGGTGCAGGCTTGAACGCGTCAGGTGAGGGATACTTAGCTGCAGGGCATACAGGCCAATCATCCAGCGGCAGAAGTATGTTTGCGGAAAGCCACAACAGCTGCTTCTTCTTCCAGACTTAAAACGGTCGAGTGCGCCTCTTTGGGCCCCATCGGGGAATCGTGGACAAACTCTCGTTTCCTCCA
The DNA here is from genome assembly GCA_016708955.1 of Nitrosomonas sp. Classification (GTDB taxonomy): domain Bacteria; phylum Pseudomonadota; class Gammaproteobacteria; order Burkholderiales; family Nitrosomonadaceae; genus Nitrosomonas. The sequence goes on along the minus strand of JADJES010000004.1, from coordinate 60,337 downwards.
CTTCGCAACCGTCTTCTGGTTGATCCCGTACCGTTCAGCCAGAACATTCAGGCTCTCTTGACTATGCTGTATCGCTCGACGCACCGCCGCTGTCGTCCGGGCGCTTCCGTGCAGTATCTGTCCCATAATTCTTCCCTCCGTAACTGGTTATACTCTACACCAGCACATCGTGGGACTAAACACCTAGCAATTCTTATATGGTGTGTTACATACCTATATGCAAAATAACCCTATATCGCGAGAGCATAAAAAGAAGTGAGATGTATTTACAGGGAATCATACACATTTGATCGACGACCGATTTTTATGACATTAACCATAAGACTCTGATCAATAATTTCATAGATAATTCGATACATGCCCTGTCTGCTACGATAAAGTTCTTTTCCCGCTATTTTTATACAACCTTCAGCTCTGGGGTCATCGGATAAACTCTCTATCTTATTTAAGATTCGTGCAACATCGTGCTTCGGAATATTAAGAAAATCCTTAGTTACAGATCGTTTAAAAGTTATTTTATATTTTGCCATGTTGCTTCAAATCATTCAGCAGTTCCTCATAGTTGATGTCAGGTTCATCTTTTCTTTGAGCGTAGGCTTCTAAATCTTCTTGATCTTCATTCATGAGTTGTCTGAGTGCTTCATCCACCAATTCAGAAACAGATCGTGAAGAAGTCACCGATTTAACTTTTAATGCTTGATGGATAGAAGGATCAAAATAGATAGTCGATCGTTTTGATAAATTGCTCATACAAAATTTCTCCAGTAATTTAAGAAGCATTATAACGTTTTTATGAATGTAACGTTTACATGTTACGACGTTAAAGTGTTATTATTTCTTAATTGACTATCCTATTGATAATACGTTATCAATAGTTAGATAGGGACTTATCGAAAAGAATTTTTGTAATAAATATCAGATGGAGTATTTAGTTATCATACTATATAGTATGATAACTATTTATTCACAATAGTGTGAACATAGTATGACACATCGAACGACTATTACACTGGATGATGAAAGTTTTACTTTTCTGAATAATATTGCCGGTGATAATCGTAGTGCGTATATCAACGAACTTTTGAAACAAGAGCTCAAAAACTATATCAAGCAAGCTTTGCTCAAGGCAAATCAGGAGGAAGCCCAGGATTCCGACTACCAGAAAGAACTAAAAGAATGGGATACAACCCTGTCCGATGGTCTCAATAATGACCGAATTTAAGCAACTAGATATTTATTGGGTTGACCTGGAACCAACCAAGGGTGCGGAAACTAAGAAGCTAAGACCGTGCGTGATTGTTCAAGGCGATCTTGTGAATATCCAATCCAAAACCCTGATTGTGGCACCAATGCTACCTAACCACAAATCCTGGCCATTTGCAGTAAATCTGAATCCAACCAGTATTAACAAATTGGATAAAGATCGTCATATTAATCTCAAGCAATTACGTGCGATTGATATCTCTCGAATAGGCAAAAAGCAAGGCAGGCTTGAGAGCGAATATTTGCAATCGATCAAACAAGCTTTAGCAATTGTATTTGATTTGTAGTTATTCTTAATATTCTGCAGCAAGTGTGTTACATAAATCTTAAATAAGATAGAGAGTTTATCCGATGACCCAAGGGCTGAAGGTTGTATATAAATAGCGGGAAAAGAACTTTAATTGGTTAATTTTTAATGATTGGAGTTTTGTTGCCATTGAATGGTAAATCTGTTGGCTCTAAACTATCAGACATATCTGCTAGTCTAGTAAAATGATAATTTACGCGAGGCATGTATTTTAACTTCTTAAGACCAGAAATAATAACATTTATTTTCAGATATGTTATGCTGTTACAATGTGTAAATTACCTAACATTATAGTGTTAGTACTGTCGCTCAGTTTGCTCGCAAATACGCTTGCGTGGGCTTTCCATGGAGAAGTATTTGCACATGAGCTTGACCGTCATAATCTCACACATTCAGCAGCACAAACAATGCAGGAAGATCATCTGACTAACGAACTTTCTGATGAAAAGAATTTGGATCTTTCGGCACACATATGTCTCAGCGCAGCATATCAACCCTTTTTTTTTGCAAAATTCCCCTTATTAGTACCAATCGCAGGTAAAGAGATTCCTGTTAAACTTATTCTGTCGCAAGTTCCAGAATCTTTTATAGATTCACCGTTTCGCCCTCCTCGTAAAATCATTCACAGTTAAAACGTAAGTCCAAGCTGCTTTAATAGTTAGTATTAAAAATTTAGCAAATGGTTAGGCTAAGCACATAACTAGCTATTCAGATCACAGCAGGCAAATGGATGTGATAGCCGAGCACACAAGTCATCGTTTCTCTCTATGTTAATGCCAGCTCGATGCTGCCATTAGGCGCCAACTAGGTAAGCAAGTCACATCTATACCTCTGCCGAGACTTACTGTTTGATCACGACAATTCTATGGAGATTACCCTTGGATTGATCATTAGAGTCAGATAATTTTATCTAATAATAGGTCAGGTGCATGATTAATAGCATCATTTATTTTTCTATAAAAAATAAACTCATTGTGGGTTTGCTTACCCTAGCTCTGATAGGCGCAGGGATATATTCATTGTTCACCGTGAACCTTGGTACGGTACCCGATATCACCAATAATCAGGTACAGGTAATCACGGTTTCACAAAATCTGGCTACTGAAGACATCGAGCGATTTGTTACTTTTCCTGTGGAATTGGCTATGGCCAACCTTCCCGGTGTTACGGAAATTCGTTCGATTTCCCGCTTTGGCCTTTCGGTAGTAACCATCGTCTTTGAAGATGATATGGGCACCTATCTGCCACGGCAACTAGTGCAGGAAAAACTTAATGTCGTAAGACAACAAATACCGAAAATTTTGGCAGTCCGTCTATGGGACCCATTACAACAGGGCTGGGAGAAATTTACCAATATACCCTTCAGCCCAAGCCGGGATATGAAACAGCGTACTCTCCCACTGAGTTGCGTACCATCCAGGATTGGATCGTAAGACGACAATTAGCCTTGGTAGAAGGCGTAGTCGGAATAAATGCCTTTGGCGGAAAAATTAAGCAGTATGAAATAGCAATCAACCCTGAAAATCTCAATGCCAACAATGTTTCCATCTCTGAAATATTTGAGGCCTTGCGGCGCAATAATAACAATACCGGGGGTGCCTACATTGAAAAAAATAACATGGCCAATTTCATCCGCGTGGAAGGTCTGGTACGTTCACTTGATGATATAGGAAATATTGCTATTAAAGACGTAAATGGCATACCCGTCTTAATCAGAGATGTAGTGGAAAAAATACATTTTGGTCACCAAGTGCGCTATGGCGCTTTCACGCAGGATGGCCGCGAAGCTGTAGGTGGCATGATTTTGATGCTAAGGGGGGCAAATTCTAATGCTGTAATCCAAAACGTGCAAAAGCGCATAGCTGAAGTTCAGAAATCATTGCCAGAAGGCTTGGAGATTAGACCTTTTCTTGACAGAAGCGCGCTTATAGAACGGACTACCAGCACAGTAAGAGAGAACCTCACAGAAGGTGCGCTAGTTGTAATTTTTGCCTTAGTCATCATTCTAGGTAGCATTAGAGGCGGCATTGTTACTGCCAGTACCATTCTCTTGTCCTTCCTCTTTGCCGCTATCTTGATGAAGCTTTTTAACGTATCGGCTAATCTGATAAGCCTGGGGGCTATTGACTTTGGAATTATTGTTGATGGTGCAGTGATTATAGTAGAACGCACCATATATGAAATTCAAAAAAAATTTAAGGCCGGTAAATTCGATATTGATCAAGATGTCATGGATGAACTAGCCTACCAAGCTGGAAGTTCTATGATGAATACCGCAATTTTCGGTCAGCTAATTATACTGATCGTATTTGTTCCTATTCTATTCCTTACTGGAATAGAAGGTAAAATGTTCCACCCCATGGCCTACACTTTTGGGTTTACCATGCTAGGAGCCATTATCCTTTGCCTGACATATGTCCCAGCGATGTCAGCCTTATTTTTAAAACCACTAAAGAACAAAAAGAACTGGTCTGGTAAGTTAGAAAGATCGCTTGAGAAAGTCGGAGAAAAGATCATAAATGGCTTCCAGCTTGTTTATCTACCATTACTAAAAAGTGCCCTACGGCACCAAGCAATTGTCATGATTGCGGCGATTGTGTTACTGGCTGCTGCCATCTTTACATTTACCAGGTTGGGTGGCGAATTTATACCGCAGTTAGAGGAAGGCGATATTGCTATGCAAGCACTTATCAGGCCGGGTAGTAGTCTCAGCGAGGCCATTGATGTTTCGATAAAAATAGAAAACATTTTGCTGGAAAATTTTCCGGAAATAAAAATCGCTTTAGCCAGGATTGGTGTGGCAGAAATTCCTACAGATCCTATGCCGATGGATATCGCTGATATGTTCATTATTCTGGAAAAAGACAAGGGTAAATGGATCTCTGCTAAGTCAAAGATGAACTTATTGAGAAAATAAAGAAAAGCTTGATAACGAGCTGACGGGAGTCAACCTGGTTTTCAGCCAACCGATTCAACTGCGCTTCAATGAGCTATTAACGGGTGTCCGGGAAGATGTGGCCGTGAAGTTATATGGTGATGATCTTGATGTGCTGGCGCAAAAAGCAAATGAGATGGCTAAAATCATCGAGACCATTCCCGGCGTGGGTGATGTCAACCCAGAAAGGACTGCCGGCCTGCCCCAAATGACCGTGCGCTATAACCGCGAAAGATTGCTCAATATGGATTGAATATTGATAAGTTGAATGAATATGTCAGATCGGCATTTGCTGGGGGTGTGGCTGGAGTGATTTTTGAAGGAGAAAAACGCTTTGACATGGTCATACGTTTTGATAAAACCCACCAGAAAAGTATTGACGATTTACGCAATCTTTATATCGATTTGCCTAACGGCAATCAGGTTCCGATCAAGGAGTTGGCCGACATCAACTTTGTGCTGGGTCCCATGCAAATATCCCACGACAATGTATTCCGAAGAACCTATGTGGGAGTGAACATTAGGGGACGTGATATGGAATCCGTAGTGAAAGATATCCAACAAAAATTGGGTGCTGAGCTGAATTTGCCGCCTGGCTATTACCTTATATACGGCGGAGAGTTTGAAAACCTGCAAAAAGCCAAAAATCGATTAGCTATCGTGGTGCCAATTACCATTTTTTTGATTTTCGTTTTGCTGTATTTTGCCCTGAAGTCGTTTTCCCAGTCGATCATGCTTTTTACCGCCATTCCTCTAGCGGCCATAGGCGGGGTATTCGCTCTTTGGTTACGGGATATACCTTTTAGTGTTTCAGCCGGAGTCGGTTTTGTCGTGTTATTTGGTGTAGCCGTGCTTGATGACTTAGTATTAATTAGTCGATTCAATTCATTAAAAGAAGAGGGAATTATCGATATTGAGGAGCGGATACTTATAGCAGTTAAGGAAAGAATCAGGCCTATTTTACTTTACAGATGCTACGGATATATTTCGGCTTCTTGCCCATGGCATTATCTGTGTCAGCAGGCGCTGAAGTGCAACACCCCTTAGCAACTGTAGTTATTGGTGGTTTGATCTCGGGTACCCTGCTTACTCTTATAGTGCTTCCGGTAATTTACGCTTTCGTGGAGAATCGAAGTAATAATAAGAAAAACCTTATAAGCCTTAAACGCCCTAATACAAATGTATTGTTCATACTGATTGTATGCGGTGGGCTGCTAGTATCCTACTTGGCACTGCCTCTACAGTGAATGCACAAACACAGCCAATAGACAGTCTGCAAACGATTACCCTGGAGCAAGCTAAGGAATTAGCTGTACAGAATTTTCCAAAGATACAGGCAGCAAGACTTGAAATAGAAAACCAAGAAGTTCAGAAAAAAACCGCTTGGGACCTTGGTAGTACCTCAATCTTCACTGGTGCAGAAAAGATAGGGTATACCCCAGAAACTACTTATATGAATGTTGGTATCAAACAGAGCAATATTAATATATTTGGTATTGTTCCTAAACTGGAGCTACAAAAAGAGCGGGTGGCTTGGCTGAGAAGGCCTGTCTGTGATAAGTGAACGGGATAAGCCGGAGGTGAGCGCACCGTAAAAATAATTTATCAAGTTTACATGGCTGGACTCGATATTCATGGTATTGAACGGGCGGCGGAAGTTAAAAGCGACTTCTGATTTGGAATACGGCAACCTCGAATCAGGGAAATCAAGTGCAGATACAGAAAGAACAGGCCTATCGCGACTTTAAGTGCGCTGCATCGATTGAACCTATGGTTTGTCACTGACACTGTATTCACCGTCCCAGATATCCCTGCAAATCAATTGGAAAGTCCACTGAACTTAATATCAGATTCTATAGACGCCCATCCTGTACTTAATGTTTCTAAGCAAAAGGTTAGTGTAGCAGAGGCTGCTATCAAAGAGAGGCGTTCGCAATTTTTACCCAAGTTAAGTTTACAGTATGGCAAACAAGAAATATCTGGTCTGCCTGGACTTCATCAATTTCAGGTTGGCATTGAAGTACCGTTATTTTTTGCACCGGAACTGGGAAGATCGCAGGCTGCAAAGATCGAACACACAATTGCCAATCAGAATCTTCAGCAATCTCAACTAGAACTAGCTGCGGCTTATCAGAATATCCGTGAGCAGTACATCAAGTGGCTGAACTCATGGCAATACTACCGGGACACGGCGCTTCCTATGGCCAGGGAGCAGCAAACCGGAGCAGTTACTGCTTATCAGGAAGGCGCCATAGACTATGTAACATTTCTGCAAAACATGAGAGAAGCGATTCGTATTGAAGTCGACTCATGGAATGCCTTTGGCAATTATCTGGATAGTCGCTACCAGCTGGAATACTTCTTAAAAACCTCAAACTAACGCGAAAATCAAATAAATAAAGAGTAAATAACGATGAAAAAATACATCCTATTCCCATTTACCTTGGTCTTAATAGCAATTTTACTTACCAGTTGTACTAGCAAATCGGCTGACAACAGTAATTTGGGAGATTGGTAAAAATCAGGCGTCTCAGAAAGAAATGCTAAAAAGAGCATGGCCATGATGAACATCCTCATGAGGATAGCGCCAATCCTATACGTGCGCTTTCTGGGGTGGTGAATGTCAACGGCAGATTGGAATTGTTTCCCCAGCATAAAGCCATAGTGACGGCTATTTTAGGAGCCAATGTAATTGATATCAAAGTAATTGAGGGAGAAAAAGTAAAAAAAAGTCAGGTACTAGCCTACCTTTCACACCCTAACCTAACAAACCTCCAAATCGCATACATAAAAGTCTATAACCAGATGCAATTTCTGGAAAAAGAATATGTCCGTCAAAAAAGGCTTTACGATGAAGGGATAGGCTCAGGAAAGACCTATCAACAAACGCAAGCTGACTACCAAACCATCAAGGGAGAAGCAAAAGGTCTTGAAACGCAATTGAAGCAATTAAATATCGAGGTGAGAAAGGTCAGGGATGGGAATATTGTTCAATATGTACCGGTAGTAAGCCCTATTGATGGCTATATCGAAAAAGTATTGATACAGACAGGGCAGTTTATAGATCCCCAAGCACCAATGTTCGGTGTTATAAATAATGATTATATACATGCTGATCTAATGGTTTTCGAGAAGATATATATAAAGTAAAAAAAAGGTCAAAAAGTATCATTCACGGTTCAATCAGTTCCGGATAAAAATTTATCAGCCATAATCTTTTCTGTTGAAAAGAATTTTGAGAGAAACCTATGGCAGTTCGTGTGCACGCCGAGATCGATCAAAAGGAACACTTTCTTATTCCGGGAATGTACATCCGTGGAAAAATCCACACAGAAAGTGAGTCCGTTAAAGCTCTACCGGAAGAAGCCATCATCATAGAGGAAGGTAAGCCTTACATTTTTATGGCGCACACGCGCCAGGAAAGCGGAAAAATGGAATGGGTGTTCAGTCCTGTTGAAATAAGAACAGGCATTTCTAGTGAAGGTTGGGTGGAAATCAACCTCCTCGCACCGCTACCTATGAACGCTAAAGTGGCATGGAACAATGCCTATTACTTGATCGGGGAGATGAAAAAAGGCGAGACATCGCATGAGCACTAAAATGTGTTTAAAAAAATGGAAACTTTAAAATCCAAGTGGATATTGTTTTTTCCATGCTGGAGCTGCCCCTGCAAGGCATTGCTGCTGCCGTTCTGTCAGTGTGTATGCAGGAAGATTTTAGCAAGCACTATGATAAGACAATGATAGCTGATAATCATCATCATGGTGACTGTCATAAGCTGAGGGCTAACCGACCATTTGCTAGCAAACCTGCCATGCGACGATACTTCTTGTGACACATACAGTAATACCCAGATTTTGTCGGGCTATCGTGCGCCCATACCCACTAATGACACTACCGCAATTACTTCATTTAATCCCGGTTTTTACCTCATTTATACCTGAACAGCCACAACGCCTCCATTAGCTGTCTCCCTTTAGAAATCCGCCTGTAACCCAGGCAAAGAATCGTATTACATAAATTAATATTTGATCACTGAAACAGTACGATTTAGCTACTTACTTTTTTACTGTAGTTCAAGTTTGTGTTTTCTAAAATGAAGCATTCGTGTAAATAGCGATTTAAAAACCGACATGCATGCAATAACTTGTCGGTTTTTTGTTGATGGAGGTGCGACATTTTGTCGCATTGCTATTTATTTGTCTGAACAAGATAATAAGAGGGAGCACTGCTGTAGGGTGGAGTTCTAGAAATAGTTTAATACAGTTATTAATGGCGTAGGAGAATTAATTATGCAATTCAGAGTCCTGAAAAAATTATCAATCGGCATTTTCATGGTGGCGTGTACATTGGGGTATGCACAGTTCAGTGGAGCGGATGAAGGGCGCAGTATTGGATCCAACGGTACTATTAGAAATTTTACCGGCTATGCGCAAATTTCTTGTTTTGATAGTGGCAATGGACCGGTTGATTATTTAGAAGCCGATATCATAGATCTTTCCGCTCCAGTAGATCATTTATTAGTTAATTTGGTGTTAATTAAAGATGACAAGGCGGTTAGTGTAAGCGATACAGTTTCAGGGGATGCAAATCCAAGCCCCCCATTATACTGCAAGGTGGAAATGGAGTTTATTTGTTAGTGGTGAGCAAAACCGATGTAGGCCTAAGGCAATTTGTCGTTGACTATCATTGTAAGACAGCAGCAAGTGCTCATGCCGGAACAGATATTAATGTCAGACAGTTTGAATGATTGTTGACTTTTTGAATGTTAAACCGTGGCTTATTTGATATCCCAGTTTCTTGTAGTGGTGAGCCTGGATGATGATTAGACAGTATGGTCAAATGATTCAAATAATCAATGAAGGTACAAGAGCAATGATTAAAAAAATAAAGTGGTTATTTTTTTTAATTCCAATGTTTAGTCTGTATGCAATGCCTTTAATTGCAGAGCATCTTGATAAGATTTCGCCTGCTTGTACGTTGACTACATTGGAGGGTGCCCCTGCCCATAATTTGCAGGAATTGAAAGGGAATGTTGTCTACATGGATTTCTGGGCATCCTGGTGTCCGCCTTGTGTAAAATCTTTTCCTTTTTTAAATCAACTAGATCATGAATTGAAGGATAAAGGTCTGCGTGTGATCGGTGTTAATCTGGATGAAAAAGTAACCGATGCGCAAGAATTTATTGCTAAATATCCAGTCGATTTTTCGATTGTTACGGATCCAAGTAAACAGTGTGCTAAAGGTTTTGAAGTAATGGCGATGCCAACTTCCTATTTAATTGACCGAAAAAGGGAATATTCGTCATATCCATCAAGGATTCCGTCCCGGTGAATCTGAACAATTACGCGCTTTAATTACGCAGTTGGTGATGGAACACCCTTAAACACAGGACTTGTGGTGCTGTTCTCAATTTTATGAAAAACGATATGTCACGATTCGATTAATACTCGTCGGAATGTGTATTGCGCTGGCTGGCTGTATCAATGTGGCGCCATGGGAGCGAGGTAATCTTGCAAAACCTCAGATGGAATTGGATCCCCATCCCTTACAAAGTGAATTACAATCCCACAATTACAGCAGTCGCGAGGCTGCTCCAAGCCATAAATCATCTTCGGGCGGCGGTGGCTGTGGCTGTTATTAGGTAGTCTTCATTAGCGGTTGTTTTTTTAAGGTAAATAAAATTTACAGCGAAACAGTTATGCCCCAGCATCAGGATGGCAGCCATCAATCAGTCCCACCTCCAAAACCAAGAAATACACTACATGCATTAACATCTGCCGCATTGGTATTGCCAGGTCTATTGATAGCACCTGGGCATGCAGCAGGAACAGACCGGATCAATTTCCAGTATAGTCGTTATCAGGAAGGCGAGCGAAATCTCTTTGGTGTGCCCCAAAGTTTAAAACCAATCACTGCAGATGTTTTACATGGCAGTGGTAATTTCTCACTGACAGACCGTACTAAATTTTCTTTTGGCTATACGCAGGACACCTGGTCGGGTGCTACGCCGATTACGATTTCTCCGCTGGTTGCCAACGGCAATCGCCCCATTTTAAGCAATACTGAAGCAGGAGTAGTGGTTGTTGGTGCTTCTCCCATTATTAATAGCTCGGTCTATTTAGATCGAGATTTAAATCCAATTCAACGGGATCCCCAAGGTGGTCAGTTACAGGGTAAAAGATAGCCGGTCGGTGATGGTTATGTCATCAGCTTCACCCGAAACTCGTCATCAGGCTAATTTTGGTTTAAGTCATGAGCGGAATGAAGCGGCAATCAATATAGGCGGCGGGTTTTCAAGAGAGAGGGATTATAAATCCAGCTATGGCAATATTGGCGGGCGTTTGGATTTTAATCAAAAGCTAACCAGTGTTAAATTTGGGGGGGGATATACGCATAGTGAGATTGGCGCCATTCTGGACCCTGATGCCTCACCTTATATCACCAAAACTGCATTTTCCCAGCAAATTACAAGCCGTGGCGGTTCTGAAATATTGCAAGGTAATCGGTATGATTGGGTGGCAAATGTTGGCTTAACTCAGGTTCTAACCAAGATTGCGTTTATTGATGCCAATATTGGTTATACCCGTAGCGAGGGGTTTATGGAGAATCGCTATAAGGTGATGTCGGTGATTTTTATTGATCCGGCTGCTTTAAACAATAGCCAGACAACACCGATTGCCGGTGATTTGCGTGCGCTCATTGAACAGCGACCCAATATCCGCAATCAAGTCGCCATTAACACTAAATATGTTCTGCATATCGGTGCGTTCGATGCGGCATTACATCTCGGTTACCGATTATCAGTGGATGATTGGGGCATTAATACCCATACCTTTGATGCCAATTGGGTGCAACCGATTGGGAGCGGGTGGACGTTGACACCACGGATTCGCTATTATTCTCAAGATGCTGCAAGCTTTTATCGACCCTATTTGTTTTCTAAACAGACTTATCTAAGAAATGAAGTCGATAGTCTAGGTCGCCAAATCTGGATTGATACTAAAAATCCAAATGTGCAATATTTTGGCGATTCGATTTTTAATCTGGTTGACCAAAATGGCAACTCAGTTGATGGGCTATCAGTTAGCGCTATAGCCAAAACAACGTCATTCGATGCGGGAAAATTACCCGATAATTTTTCCAGCGATCATCGTTTAGCAGGTTTTGGGGCAATCAGTGGTGGAGTTACATTGAGTAAGATGCTCGGAAAAGGCGTCGCGCTGGAAGCCGGTTTTGAATACTATACTCGCGTCAGCTCTCTGCAGATAGGGAAGCGGAAATAACAGTTTTGCCGATTTTGATTACTATGTGGCAAATGCGGCACTGAAATTTGACATAGAACCAGCCAATTTGTCCCTGCCTACAGGTAATTCCTCTCATCATCAGGATTCATCCAAGCACCATCACCACAAAACTCATCCAGCGGGCATTATGTTCGGTCATATGCTCGATAAACCTGGAGATTTCATGATGGGTTACCGGTTTATGCTGGGTAAATCCGATGGAAGCATGATGCAGGGCGCACATAAAGTGAGTGATCAAACAGTTGTGGATCAAGGTTGCAGCGATGCAACGCCATGCCGGTTCACACCCGCATACATGAACATGCGCATGCATATGCTCGATATCATGTATGCACCGACGAAATGGCTCAATGTCATGCTAATGCCGACTTTCATGGACATGGACATGAATCTGCGCGAATTGGCCGGGCGTCCACCTCCTGTACCGGGTGTGCACGAACATGGGGGTGCTTCGGGTCATGAAACCGGCGCTGTCGGGGATACGTATTTTTCATCATTCATTAAGTTGATCAATATTCCCGGTCATCGCATCCATATGAATCTGGGACTTAGTGCACCTACCGGAAAGGTGGATATAGAATTGCGTCGCATGGCTCAGATTGATGGTGGATTGATCCATTTTGGCATGCAGCTTGGGAGTGGTACCTGGGATTTTATGCCAAGTTTGACTTATGCCGGAGAGAAAAGCCGTTGGTCGTGGGGTGCGCAACTGAGTGGTGTCAAACGCATGGAAGAGAAAAATAAATCCGGTTACCGTCTGGGTGATATTTTTCAGGCGACAACGTGGGGTGGTTTTGATCTGACGCAATGGTTAACAGCTTTCGTGCGAGGTGCATATACCCTGCAAGGCGCGGTACAGCGGGACTTTGATTCATTCAACGCGCGTATTGGCCCGATGGATTTTCCGCAAATTATGGCGGACAATTCTGGGATGTCAGGTTGGGACTGAATGCCATCATCCCAAGTGGACGGTTTGCAGGTAATCGTTTTGGTTTTGAATGGATACAACCGGTTAAGAATGATTTCAACGGATTTCAGCTTGACCGCAAAGGGGCACTTGCGGCGACCTGGAGTTATCGGTTTTAATTCCTATGGAAGCTTGAAATAAAATAGTCGTTTCTGAAGTATTGCCGAACACTGCCGTTGAGTGGAATAAGTTATTTATTGTGGTTTCTGGTGAATTAGATGAAGCCAAAGAAGCATAACACAAATCAATGGAAGATATTTTTCGCCTGCGACCAGTCACAGATGTTTAATCGATTAGCAAATAACGAGATTGCCGGAAAAGTTGCGACAGGAAAGTAGGCCCTATTGTGCGTAAGAGCTCCCTCACACCTGCCCTAATAAGAACGCAGAATATGCGTGTTAATTCTGTCAAACCTTACTCAAGTGTAAAAGATGTCATGATGCGCCAATCAGAAAGATCAACAAAGATCACAATAAAAAATTCGCTATCGCGGCTTGATGAGGACGTAATAACAGCACATACTGATTAATGGTGGTGGCGGTTATAACAGTAGGGATCCGAGCTATGCTTATTTCTGGTGTCTGATAAGAGAAGAGAGCGGTGTAATCTGTTGATAAAGAACACCCCAGATCAACTATCAAGAAAGGAAAACCCCGCAATGACAGATAATAATGTTTTTAAACTGAACAACCAGAATGCTGGCTTCATCCAGAATCCTGACTTCCTGCTTCAGGCTGGCCTTAGCGCGGTTACGTAGCTCACATTTGCTGCGTGTGGTTTTCTTTTCTTCTCCCGTCGCTGAATCATATCGGGTGCGCATTCTGCAAGTGACACCTATCGTGCGTCCAATAGCAAGCGCCGTCTGTTCCAGCCTCAAACCTAGTACCAATGGCAGCGTGATCGCTAGTGCAGCTCTGAGTTCTGCCGCCGTTATGGCCTTCTTTAGCCGCTCCATCGCCGCCTCAAGTGTTCAGCTCACTTGCCTTCCGTGCCAACTGTTTCCATCTGCACTAGGTTGCAAAGGAACACGATATAATAAGTTACCTTCGAGGATCCCTGTTGGATCAGTGCTAATGTGTCCTGAAGATGTTGTTATTAAACCAACCTTGGTTGTATTTGTTGTTAATGCAAGTTTCTCACGTAGTACACTAGAAAAGTCAATGTCTTTCGCCTTAAAATTAGGAGTATCTGCATTTGCTACATTGCTTGAAAGCAATTCTTGCCTTGCAACTCTTAAATTCAAAGCTTGATGATATAAATCCAATTCTTTATTTTTATCAAGTTTACTAATAAGCATTGTCAGTAGTGTCCGGTTAAAAGTTTAACAAATTTAGTTGGTTAGCGGCGCCGCACTGTTCTGGAATGTAGACGGCGCCTTGTAAGGCTTGTCGCAACTGGTTTTTCTCAAAAACAGAGACCGATAAAATCTGTAGCAAAGTGTAGAGCGAGGCATCAATTTGAAGCTCCTTTTTAACAATGGCGATCAGCACGTAAGTGGCGACGGCGCACCAGATCTGCGTTTTCACCGCATTCTCGCTGTTGCCGATGAAACGTTTGATACGCAGATGTTGCTTGATCCACTTGAAGAACAGCTCGACTTGCCAGCGACTTTTGTACAGTGCGGCAATCGTCAGTGCAGGCAGGGCCGTGTTGTTGGTCAGGAACACCAACGTTTTGCCGGTTTCCGGGTCTTTGAAGCGGATGCGCCTCAGTTGCTCGGGATAGTCCTGCGAGATGTAGAAACCGTCGAGCACGATGCGCTGATCGCAGATGATGCCGGTACTCCGATCGACTTTCATCGAGTACACTCTGTGTGCGTTCATTCCTCGTTTGGCGCGAGTTACGAAGAACGCACCCGACTGATGCAGCGTGAACAGGCGACTGAAATCCAGATAACCCCGATCCATCACGTAGAAAGCTCCTGCCTCGAAGGGCAAGGTATCCAGCACGTTGACTTCGTGGGTCTTGCCATCCGTGATGTGGATGAAAGCCGGAATATTGCCGCGCAAATCCAGCAGGGTATGCAGTCTGACCGCCGCCTTGCTGGTGCGAAACGGTGCCCATGGAAACAGCGACAGGCACAGGTCTATGGTCGTCGCATCCAGTGCGTAGACCGTATTGGTCAGATCGACACCGAAGCTGTCGTTGCAATACAGTTTGCGTGCACGCCGGATCAGCAATGTAGCCAAGTCTTCCCAGATGTGCCAGTTGCGTGCTTCGTTGGCGTCGGCCAGTGTCGAACGTTTGACTGCCGCGCGAAAACCCATGCTGTACAGCTTCGCCTGGTTGGCCAGCAAGCAGGCTTCGATATCTCGCAGACTCTCGCGGTAGGTCAGCTGCGCAAAAGCCATGGCGCGGAATTGCTCGGTACAACTCAGATTGCGCACGCCCGAATCGCCACCATGACGAGCCACGATTCTCGCGAAGCTCGTCCATGGCACAAACTCCACCAGTTGTGCGAACAGCGTTTTTCCAAAGTTCATAGATCACCTCCAGAAGGTTCAACTTCTGGAGATTACTCGAACCTGAATTTGCAAAATATGATTTCAAATCGGCACCAAAATATTTTCTCTGCAATCCTCATCAATACTGGCTTCTATCGTTTCAACAGCTAATTTAACCGGACACTACTGAAGCATTGTATAAATAAATCTATTATGAACCTTCTACTAGAAACATATTGGGTATAGTAAATGTATTTATTACACACCAAATTATGAAACAAAGCCATTTTTCCCTCTTACCTTACTATTTACTTACCTACATATAAAAAGATAGTAGTTTTAAATTCAAACATTATGATTGATTAAAAATATAATACACTTAATATGGCTATTAATAGCTATGACAAATATTATTCTAGAATCGACTATTACTTGCCCATATTGTCTGCATTACGAAAGAGAGATCATGCCAAGCGACTTGTGCCAATACTTTTATGATTGTAAAATTGCGTGACTTTGCTTAAGCCAAAACCCAGAGATTGCTGCGCTTTTTGTTCCTATGGCTCCGTTAAATGTCCACCTATCCAAAAGAACATTCAATGTTGTTCATAAAGAATTAGTTTAAACCTTTGTATATTTATAGGTCGCGCCGCCCCCTTTTAGAGAGAAGAATATTGCCGCATTGTGCCGCATGTTACCAGATTCCTAACAAGGGGGTTTGTTGAGAGAATCGATACAATTAGCACTTTCTCTGCCCTACCATCGCATTTCGATATATCGGCTATAGCCGATATTTGCACCAGCTTCCAGGCGTAACAGGCTTCATGATTTGCATATCTGGGGCATGAGTACGACCGAGAGGGCTTTAACATTTTATCTTATAATACCCAATGGTTACCCGGGTGATGTTTTCATAGATGATTTGGCGCAATCACTCAAATCTCGCTTTTCAGTCACCCATAGTACATTCTAAATAGAACAAGGCACCTTTAATCATGCTTGTGTTTACATCAAGATGTTCCGAACAATCATTAAGAGACATTCTTAGGACATACCTGTACCTGATCTACCTGATAAAGTGTCTATTGTAAGGGAGGTTGTGGAGATATTTTTTCCCAGCCGCCCGGACACTCCCTGACATACGGATAGTAGCCGTCTTGATTCCGACAATAGTGCCAATAGTTGGTTTGTAGCTCGGGAGTTGGTGGCATATTCTGTTGTGCATACTCTGATGGGGGCGAGGGTGCTGCAACCACCGGCGGGTAGGGATAATATGGATAGGGAAAATAAGGCGCGCCATAACCATAGTGACCTACACCATAACCTAAACCCAAGGCTAAATCGTATCCAAAGTGGCCTCCTCCATGCCAGCCATCGAAGTGTCCTCCTCCATGCCAGCCACCGTAGTGCCCTCCTCCATACCCGCCACCGAAGTGCCCTCCTTCCGCCCGGACTGAATCATTAAAAAATGAGCCGAGCAATATTATGCTGAGGCTTACGAGATTTATGGGTTTCATAAAAGAGCCTATTTTATACCCAATAATGTAACGTATATACCGTTATCATGGTTGACGAAAAGGGCGGAATTGGAAGGTTTGCCCTGCCTGATAGCGGTACAAAGGGTTATTCTGCATAAAGGTAGAGCTATAGTCAAATCTGGTGTATAGAGAATCAAGCGGCATTCTGTTTTTGATCCTCTGCTTGTTTAATACCGTTAACAAATTTAACGCCATTGATTACATCTGCTAACAGATTATAACCTCTTAACCGGAACCATTTCTTCTGTGCGGTTTCCATGAGTTTGAATGCCATCGTCAGTGTTGTTATGCGGCTTCCACAATTTTTTGTTTTGGCAGTTCTTAGTCTGACAGTAGCAAATACTGATTCAATCGGATTGGTGGTTCTGATGTGCTGCCAGTTTTCGGCAGGATAATCATAGAAAGCCAACATGGAATCTTTGTCCTTGGCCAAGCAATCCATCGCGCCCGGATATTTCGGATTGAAACGCTCGATGCAATGCTCAAAGGCTTTGTATGCCTCTTCCCGGGTTTCCGCTTGCCAAATATCATGCAAGGCTTCTTTGACTTTGGGTTGCATGGCCTTGGGTAGTTTTTCCAATACATTGGCAGTCTTATGCACCCAGCAGCGCTGCTGATCGGTTTCTGGCCAGAGCTTGGTGACCGCTTTCCAGAATCCAAGAGAGCCATCACCGATAGCCAATTTAGGCGCCATCTTGAGACCACGCTGTTTCAAGTCAGTTAATACTTCCTCCCAGCTCGCCGCCGATTCGCGGTAACCGTCAGACAATGCTAGCAATTGGCTCTGTAGCAACGCCATTGAAAAAGGCCAGGCCCAGGAATCATCAGGTATGAACAATATTTCGCAAGGAAGGGGTAAATAATGAATAAGGTATTTAAGCGATTTGTTCGATGATGGATTTGCCACCGGATATGCAAGAAAGAGTGGTGTGCTCAATTACAGCAGCCATTAAGTATGAAATACCAGCTAATATCTTACTCGCAATAGCCGAAAGAGGGCGGAAAACCAGGTCAATGGGTGCGTAACAGTAACGGTACTCATGATGTTGGCTCAATGCAATTTAATACTTTGTTTCTTCAAGATTTATCCAAATATGGCATTACTCCTGCCCATGTAGCAAATTCGGGGTGTTATGCTTATGATCTAGCCGCTTGGCGAGTCCGTTTACATATCAAGAATGATAAAGGCGACATCTGGACGAGAGCAGCCTATTATCATTCGCGTACTCCAAAAAAATATAATGCAAAGTATCGTGCTGATTTGATTGTCATGGCGGTGAAGTGGGCGGGCTGGCTGGAAGATCGTTTTTCTTTGTAGAATACCAATAATCAGTAAGAGATTTTTTCCACAAAATCTGTGGATGAGGTTGTAGATGAATGTGCTAAGTATAGGGGCAAATAGACTTCTGATTGTTGCCTTAAATGTAGGCAAAGAGATTGACCGGCAATGTCTATCAGACCAGAGAATCTGCTATAACCGATATACAAATACATGACTTACTATAATGTCATTCCTCATTAACATCTGTTATGCATACAAGGAGGCAGCATGTCTAAATTTACCAATGAACCCATTGATACAACCTGTCAAACCGATACCTGCTTATAAGCATTAGCCTAACCGATCGTAGCATATTGACTTTTTTTATGAAAATTGGGGTCGTCGATGTAGGTCCTTATGGATGTTCCATCACAAGTTGAGTAATTAAAGCACGCAACTCGTTAGTTTCACCAGAACGAAATCCTCGATGTATATGCCGAATGTTTCCTTTTCGATCAATTAAATAGGATGTTGGCATTGCTATTACTTCAAAACCTTTGGCGCATTGTTTACTGGGATCCGCAACAATAGAAAAATCCACCGGATATTTAGCAAGAAATTCCTGGGCATCTGTAACTTTCTCATCCAGATTAATGCCGATGACATGTAAGCCTTTTTCTTTTAAATCATGATCGAGCTCATTTAAGAAAGGAAAGGATTTCACACAAGGGAGACACCAAGATGCCCAGAAATCCATGTAAACAACTTTCCCTTTAAATTCCTGCAAATTATGCGCGGGCGCACCTTCCAATGTAGTCAGCGTACAGGCAGGGGAGATCTTATCCAGATGTTCTGCAACTGATGTCGTTGTAAACAGACTCAGCATTGGAACTATAAAGAACAACCACTTTATTTTCTTAATCATTGTTCTGGTACCTTCATTGATTATTTGAATCATTTGACAATGCTATCCAATCATCTTCCAGGCTCACCACTACAAGAAACTGGGATATCAAATAAATCACGGTTTAACATCCTAAACGTCAAGAATCACTCAAATTGTTTGACATTAATATCTGTTCCGGTATGAGCACCTGTTGCTGTCTTACAATGATAGTCGACTATAAATTGTCTTGGACCTACATCGGTTTTGTTCACCACCAACAAATAAACCCCGTTCCTCCTTGCAGTATAATGGGTGGGCTTGGATTGCATCCCCTGAAACTGTGTCGCTGACACTAATCGCCCTGTCACCCTTTAGCAACAGCAAATTAACCAATAAATGTTCCACTGGGGCGGAAAGGTCTATTATATCGGCTTCTAAATAATCAGCCGGTCCATTGCCGTTATCAAAGCAGGTGATTTGCGCATAACCGGTAAAATTTCTAACGGTACCTGTTGGATCCAATACTGCACCACCTTCATCCGCTCCACTGAGCTGCGCATAACCTATCGTATACGCCAACATAAAAATGCTGATTGATAATTTTTTCAAGATGTTGGGTTGCATAATTAATTCTCCTCATGTCGTAAAGACGCATTAAGCTATTTCTGGAGCTACACCTTTATCGTAGTACCTGATCTTATTATCTTGTTCAGGCAAACAAATAGCAATGCGACAAAATGTCGCACCCCCATCAACAAAAACCCGACAAGCTAGCAATATCTTGTCGGGTTTTCCCGTTGCGGCAAGCTCCGTAAAGAGCTCATGGTTTAGCGATCTACGGCAGCGGCCAGATCTGTTGCCCGTCAATTACAACTGGCATATCGCGATTAATTTGCGCGGCCGATGGTTTTACTTCTACAGTGACGCCAGTACCACCACATGATGAAGGCAATGGATTTGTTACCAGATCGCGCGTAATAGTAAATGAAGCCGGGCCATCGTCGGTTGTGCTCACGCGATCATATGGGGTGCCCAGGTTATTATGCGTCCACAGATCAACGACACCATCTCTGCTGTTAAAATCACCCACACCGGTAATTTCGCAGATATTAGCAATCGAAACACTGATTTTCACGCTACTGGCGCAGGATGTCGGTTCGATTCCGGCTGCTGTAAGTCTCACAGGCGTGGCAACATTCAAATCGCTCGGCATACCGGGTCCACCGCCCACCCAGAATCCAACCACGTTACCGTTTGAATCTTTTTTCTCTGCCATCGCATCGAATGCTCCGCGATTCCATAAAAGCTGAAAATTATTTCCATAATTTGTCAGGAAATCAGTCAATGGACCACCATGCGGCTGACCATCCACGAGAATAGCTGAATCCAGACCATTTGGAAATACAACTGATGTCCCAATAACACGGACAGTATCACTGCAGGAGTGACCAATTACGATATTATTGATTGTCCGAGTTCCTTCAGTTTGCGTGGGAACATCTAGGCGCGTATGCGCCAGCACGCTCTGCCCCAAACCCATCAGCATGATGCCAGTCAATGTACGTGCAAGTAATTTCATTTTGTTCATGTTTATTCTATTTCCTAAGAGAAATACTAAGAAAGTAATTGTGTAATAGGGATTTAGTCGTATTCATAATTTTGACTATTTAATACTGTTGCTAATACCTATAAGAGTATCTTTCTTCCTGGAAGAAAAAACAATGCGACGAAATGTCGCACCCATGATTCTGCATCTAAGATTTAACAATTAAATTAACGGCATGCCATAAAAAATGGAGTGTCGATAACAACATTTTTCACACTTCATGAATTTATTAGAAACGTATCTAAAATATACACCTGCCCCAATTTGTACCTTTGCAAGAAAATCCTAGAAAATTCCGAACTAACTAAAAGGCTACGGAATGAGTACTTCAATGACCACGCGTACAGTGGAACAGACAGCCCCCCTATAAAAACAGATGAATACAGATTTCAGAGCCATAAAGTAGCATCTGTGCGAATCCGTGTTATCTGAGATTTAAGACAATAAATGACGAAATCTTTTAATCTCTGAGGGTTCAATTCCCCGCCCATTGGGGCGAAAGCTGGTTGAAAACCAGCAGATTGAAGAGCGCAGTTAATACTCCGCTGCTTGCGGCGGGGTGCTTTATTTTCCCTGCGCCGCATAATCGCTGGATGGATCATCTTGTTGATTGTAAATTAATATAAATAAGGCATGATTTCTGCGTATTAATTACGAGATATTCAAGTTTTATTCTGCTTATATTTTTCCACGCCTCGAAATACATAGAAGGCCAGAATTTTTTTACAAAAATTTCTAAATTGCAAATATTCGAATAATGTGAAATGATTATATCCGTGTAACATTTTGCTTACATATAAAAATTTGGATCCTATGCGGAGATATCCTATTTATCCTATTATCTTTATGCTAATTATTAGCATACTGGCGAATGGGCTTAGTTTATCCTTTCGAGGAGAGGTATTTGCGCATGAACTGGATCATGCTCATCAGGCGCTGTCCCTTGATCCCGCCACACATCTGGAATCGCATCGAACCAATGTTTCCAAGGATGGTGCTGATCTTGATGCGACAACCCATTTATGCCTGCATTCAACGGGACAGTATCAACCTTTTTTCTTTAATTCTTTTCCGCTGATACCTGATCAGATCGCCACAGAAGTTTTAACCGTATTCATTTCCGCCATTATTCCTGAAGTAATCCCCGATCTACCTCTTCGTCCTCCTCGCAGCATTGCTTTAAGCTAAATTCTTAAATTGTGTTGTTTGTGGATCGTTCCTTCGATCCATTGCATCGCAAAGACAGGGCAATTCAAGCTAGGCGAATAACCTGTTTTGGTAGGCTTAAGCACTTACGGAGGGATTCCATGAAATTGAGCAATCTGTTCATAGCGTTATGCTATTGGGTAGCTCCAGAATTACAGGATTATACTATTACTAAGTTCTACTTTATTGCTGGGTTTCTCATCCCAGATAAAAGCCAGTACTGATTTGTTTAGTGCCCTATCTAATGGAATAAAAAGTTATCCAGCCGATTCAATAGTAGTCGGTGATGCGGAAATGATCTGACTTTACGTGACGCAATTAACCTTGCGCTACTTCGCAATCCTGAGTTGGCAGCTTTTTCCAAGGAAATGCGTGCGTTGGAAGGGGCAACACTGCAAGCTGGTTTGCTGAGAAATCCGGAGCTGTCAGTAAACGTTGAGAATATCGGAAACATACAAAAGCTTCGTGGTGATCTCAATTCAGCGGATTCAGTAGCGCAGGAAGTAGTTCAGCAGCTGACCACCATCCGGATCGGGCAATTGATTGAGCTGGGTGGGAAACGCGCGGCTCGGGTTAACGCTGCGCTACTGGGTGAAGATCTGGCCGCCAAGGATTATGAAATCCGGCGGGTGGAAATTATTGCCAGAGTGGCCAATGTGTATACGGAAGTGCTCGCTGCGCAAGAGCGGCTCAGGCTTGCTGAAGAAACCCGGCAAGTTGCACAAAACGTGGTTAATAGTGTGACCGAACGTGTGCAAGGCGGGAAAGTGGCGCCTATTGAGGAAACCAGAGTCAAGGTGGGGCTATCGACTACGCGTATTGAATATGAACAAGCGCAACGGGATTTAATATCAGCACGCAGGCGACTGGCGCTGCTATGGGACAACTCCTCTCCGCAATTCAATAAAGCCTTGGGGAATCTTGAAATATTGATTCCCCCTCCTAGTTTCCAAATGCTAGAAGAGCGTGTATTAAAAAACCCAATGGCACTGCGCGCGATGAAAAATATTGAGCAACGTAAAGCATTGTTGGAAGTCGAACAAACGCGCCGCATCCCTAACCTTACCATTAATGCAGGCGTTGTACATCACGCACAGCTGGGCGGTAACACGGCTGTGGCGAGCGTGATGGTGCCATTACCGTTATTCGATCGTAACCAAGGAAATATCAAAGATGCTTATCAACGAGTAGACAAAGCCGTGGATGAGCAATCCGCGATGGAGTTGCGATTGAAAACTGAGCTTACGCAATCTTATGAAATGATGTCAGCGGCATGGAATGAAATTAATATATTGCGTGACGAGATATTGCCCGGTGCTAAGAGTGCTTTTCATGTGATGCGCAGGGGCTATGAATTGGGGAAATTTGGTTTGCTGGAGTTGCTGGATGCGCAACGTGTTTTATTTCAGAATCAAGTGCTCTATGTACGTGCACTGGCAAACTATCAGCGCCTGGTGAATGACATCGAGCGCCTGATTGCAGGACCTATCGATAGTGTTAAGCCGAATCATGAGATTAACATACGCCAACCGTAGCGGCAGGAAAAAGATTAAGGATTAAATTATGAATAAAGCGCGATGGATGCCAATTTTGATTGTGATTGCCATAGGGATTGTAGTGGGCGGGCTGATTTTAACGCTGGATAAGCCTTCTGCGGTGACAGAGGAAGCAGTGAGCACCAGTACCTATGAAAAATCAGGTGAAAATCAACCGGGTATTGGACCAAGAGGCGGTAAGTTATTCACCGATAGTGATTTTAGCGTAGAACTGACTATCTTTGAGAAAGGCGTGCCGCCGCAGTTCCGGATCTATCTGTATGAGAAGGGTAAGTTGTTGCCGCCAACTGCTGCCAATGTCGCAATTACATTATCCCGGCTGGGAGTGCCCGCACAATTGTTCAAATTTGCTCCCGAAGCGGATTATCTGCTGGGAGGCCAGGTAGTGGAAGAGCCGCACTCATTCGATATTGCCATTGCAGCGGAACGCAATGGCAAAGTAATGCGCTGGAGCTATAGCCAGATCGAGGGACGGGTGGAGATTCCGGATGAGATGCTAAAAAGCATGGGTGTTGCGCTTTTGACAGCAGGGCCTGCCATCATCAAGCCAAAACTCAAGCTGCCGGGTGAAGTGACATTCAACGAACATACCATCGTGCGGGTAGTGCCGCGGGTTGCTGGCATGGTGACTGCCGTTCAAGGCAATCTTGGTCAGCACGTGAAAAAAGGCGAGGTGCTGGCAGTCATAGAAAGTCCAATGCTGGCGGATTTGCGCAGTCAATATTATGTTGCCAAGAAACGAATAGCTCTGGCAAAGACGACTTATGAACGGGAAAAACAATTGTGGGAAGAAAAGATTTCCGCCAAACAGGAATTTCTTCTGGCGCAGGAACTGTGGAATGAGGCCGAGATTGCGCTGGAACTGGCCTCAGTCAAGTTACGTGCGTTGGGTGTACAACCTGAATCGAACCATCTGAAGACCAATTTTACGCATTATGAAATACGCGCACCGATTTCCGGAATCATTATTACTAAGACTATTGCATTGGGTGAAGCACTTAAAGAAGACAGAGAAATTTATACCATCGCTGACGTGTCCACCGTATGGACGGCTATTACGGTTTATCCAAAAGATTTGAATGTAGTTAGGGAGGGTCAGAAAGTCGTGGTAAAAGCGACTGCTTACGATGTGGAAAGTGATGGAACCGTTACTTATATTTCTACATTAATCGGTGGTCAAACACGCACCGCAACAGCCCGGGTCGAATTGGATAATCAAGCGGGCAAATGGCGTCCCGGTATGTTTATAAACGTCGAATTAGTGGCAGAAGAAATTAAAGTGCCTGTGGCTGTTTCAGTGGCTGCCATTCAAACGCTACGCGATTGGTCTGTGGTATTCGGTCGCTATGATCACTATTTTGAAGTTCGCCCTTTGGAACTGGGGCGTAATGATGGCGAAATGGTTGAGGTGCTGAAGGGGCTGACTTCCGGAGAGCAATACGCGAGCGGTAACAGTTTTGCCATTAAGGCTGAGCTGGGTAAAGCAGGCGCAAGCCACGACCATTAAACCGATTACCTGATAAGGCCATACTCATCATGTTTGAACGAATTTTACATATTTCCATCTACCAACGCGGCCTTGTGCTGATGGCGGTATTGATGATGGCAATCATCGGCGTCTACAGCTATCAGAAATTACCCATTGATGCGGTGCCTGATATCACCAATGTGCAGGTTCAAATCAATACCAACGCGCCGGGTTATTCGCCGATTGAGGCGGAGCAACGTATAACGTTTCCGATCGAAACCATCATGGCGGGTTTGCCCCATCTCGACTATACCCGCTCGATTTCACGCTATGGGTTGTCGCAGGTCACGGTGATTTTCAAAGACGGCACCGATGTTTATTTTGCGCGCCAGCAGGTCAGTCAACGCATCCAAGAGGCGAAAGGCCGGTTACCCGTAGGCATTGAGCCGATGATGGGGCCTATTTCCACAGGCTTGGGTGAAATTTTCATGTGGACTGTCGATGCCAAGCCAGGTGCAAAAAAACTGGATGGCTCGGAATATACAACAACCGATTTGCGTGAAATTCAGGATTGGGTCATCAGGCCGCAGTTGCGCATGGTTAAAGGTGTGCGAAATTAACACTCTAGGTGGTTTTGTTAAACAATTTCATGTAGTGCCTTACCCGGATAAAATGATTTCTTTCGGCCTGTCATCGATGGACTTGGTGACCGCTTTGGAACGCAACAATCTGAATGTAGGTGCCGGTTATATTGAAAAAAGTGGGGAACAGTATCTGGTTCGCATACCGGGTCAAATCGCCAATCTGAATGAAATCGGCAACATTATCCTGGGTTCCAGGCAAGGCACGCCGATTCGCGTCAAGGATGTCGCGGATATTTTGATCGGCAAGGAGTTACGTACCGGTGCCGCGACGCAGAACGGTAAAGAAGTTGTGCTGGGAACGGTGCATATGCTGATTGGAGAAAATAGCCGGCTTGTGGCTCAAGCGGCAGCCAAAAAATTAGAGGAAATCAATCGTAATTTACCGGAAGGCATTGTGACAACACCGGTCTATGACCGTACCACCTTGGTGGATAAAACCATTCATACGGTGGCGAAAAATCTGCTGGAAGGTGCGGCGCTGGTGATTGTGGTCTTGCTGCTGTTTCTCGGCAACATGCGTGCGGCACTGATTGCGGCGTTTGTGATTCCGTTGTCGATGCTGTTTACGTTCACCGGCATGGTGACCAATCATGTCAGCGCCAACCTGATGAGTCTGGGGGCGATTGATTTTGGCATCATTGTGGATGGCGCGATTGTTATTGTCGAAAACAGTATCCGCCGGTTGGCGCATGAGCAAATGCGACTAGGGGCTGGAATTGACGCTCACCGAACGTCTCGAATTGGTATTTGATGCTTCCAGGGAAGCGCGACGGGTACTGATCTACGGTGAGTTGATCATTATTATCGTCTACTTACCCATTTTTGCATTGACGAGTGTCGAAGGAAAGATGTTTCATCCGATGGCGCTCACGGTTGTGACTGCGTTGATTGCGGCAATGATTCTCTCCCTGACCTTTGTTCCGGCAGCGATTGCATTCTTTCTGTCCGGTAAAGTGAAAGAGACGGAAAGCCCGGTAATGGCATGGGCCAAAAAAGCCTATGTGCCGATATTGACGGCAACCATGAAACACCGCGAGCTCACCGTGACGATTGCTGTCGTTATTGTCATATTGTCAGGTTTATTGACGACGCGTGTCGGCAGTGAGTTTGTTCCCAGCTTGAACGAAGGCGATATCGCGCTGCATGCCATCCGCATTCCGGGCACCAGTTTGACCACAGCGATTGAAATGCAGAATGAGTTAGAAGAGGCGATAAAAGATTTCCTGAAGTCGACAGAGTGTTCTCCAAAATCGGCACTGCCGAGATTGCCACGGACCCCATGCCGCCGAGATGTTGCAGATGTTTTTATCATCCTCAAACCGCAATCGGAATGGCCAGGCCCGCATCACACCAAAGCAGAGTTAGTTGCCGCCATGGAACAGGCTGTACGCAAGGTTCCGGGTAATAACTACGAATTTACCCAGCCAATACAAATGCGCTTTAATGAACTGCTTTCCGGTGTGCGTGCCGATGTCGCCGTCAAAGTATTTGGCGATGATATGGATACCCTGCTGGCTTTAGGCGAAGCCATAGAAAAGCAGCTTAAAACCGTTCCTGGCGCTGCGGATGTGCGAACGGAACAAATTACCGGTTTACCGGTGCTGTCCATCCAAATGGATCGCGCAAAAATGGCGCGGTATGGCCTGAATGGCCGCGATGTGCAAGATGTCGTCGCCATGTCGGTGGGCGGCAGAAGCACCGGATGATTTTTGAAGGCGACCGGCGCTTTGATCTGCAAATCCGCTTGCCGGAGCATTTGCGCGCCGATATTGAAGCGCTGAAACGGCTACCCATCAGCGTTCCGATGCAAAGTGTGACTATGGCTGCCAATGCACCGCAAGCTGCACAAGCAGCCCAACCGGCTGTGCCGGTTTTTGTCACTCTGGGAGAAGTCGCTAATTTCGAGATCACTCAGGGCCCCAATCAAGTCAGCCGGGAAAATGGGAAACGCCGGATCGTGATTACCGCCAATGTGCGCGGTCGTGATCTGGGTTCATTCGTCCATGAAGCCGAACAACTGATCGCAAAAAAGTACCGATTCCATTGGGATACTGGACAACCTGGGGCGGACAGTTTGAGCAGATGATTTCCGCAGCGCACCGTCTCCAGATCGTGATCCCAGTGCACTCGGATTGATTTTTATTCTGCTGTACACGATGTTCGGCAATATGCGTGATGGACTGCTCATGTTTACCGGCGTTCCCTTTGCGTTGACCGGCGGCATATTTGCTTTATGGCTGCGCGATATTCCATTATCCATCTCAGCCGGGGTCGGATTTATCGCGCTATCCGGCGTGGCGGTTCTGAACGGCCTGGTGATGCTGGCGTTTATTCGCGGGTTGAGAGAAAAAGAGGGATTGTCTTTGGATGATGCGATTCAAACTGGCGCATTGACCCGGCTTCGCCCGGTACTGATGACGGCACTGGTGGCGTCGATCGGATTCCTGCCGATGGCGCTCGCCACCGGCACCGGCGCGGAAGTGCAGCGGCCTCTGGCAACGGTAGTAATCGGAGGCATTCTTTCCTCCACTATTCTGACCCTGCTTGTATTGCCAGTACTGTATCGGCTCATCCATGGACGAGATACTTCGAATAAAGACACATCGATAGATCTTGAAATAAGAAAGATACAAGGTTAATGACAGCGCCGCTAGTTCAACGGGATGATATCTAGCTTTATAACGATTGGAGCCGTGTGCATGTTATGCATGAAAACGACAGTATCCGCCTTTGCCTCGCTACGACCCACAACAATTTAGCGTTAGTCGGGTACCGAGTTGGCGCAAGCGGCCGGTGCCAAAGTTAGGCATTGATTCTCCACACCATGAGAACTTGCGTATTTACAGTATGGAGTCTTTCTGGGGCTTTGCTAAACGCCGTTTGGCAAAGATCGCTGGTGTATCTGAATATATACTGTTTATTTGCACTTGAAAGAAACTGAATTTTATTTTAACCATCAATCTATTAAGCAATTCTCAAATTATTACGTTTCAGTTCGCTTTAACTTTCCAATACCACTATGTTCTTAAGCTTAAGAAACTAATTCAACCATACCTGTACCTAGTCGGTATACTCCGCCTACTATCTGAATTTTTTTCTCCTTCACGGATTGACTCAAGATCGGGGTACTATTTTTCAGCTCGGCAACAGTGAGGATGACATTCATTTTGACCGCATTTTCATATAGCATTCCGGGCATATTTCTCGCTGCTCTGACTGCAGGCGATAATGCAGTTGCCATTGTTTGGATGTGTCCTGGAAACTGTTTATTCTTATCAATGGCATCAATAGCGGCTCCCACAGCTCCACAGCTTTCATGGCCAAGCACCATGATCAACGGTGTATGTAATACGGCAACCGCATATTCAAGCGTGGCCAGAAAATCGACAGTTATATAATTACCAGCAACTCGAGCCACAAATAGATCCCCGTGAGCCTCATCAAAACACTGTTCAGGACCGACTCTGGAGTCGGCGCAACCCAAAATGGCAGCGTAGGGGTTTTGCCCTTTAACCAGAGCATCCTGGGAAGTATGTATGTCCAAGGATACAGTCGATTGACCACTACCATGCCGCTTGCTGCCTGCCATTAATCTTTCCAAAGCTTGATCAGGGGTAAGCACGTTCTCAGGCTGGGGCGGGATTTTGGTAGATGACGGCAAAGGTACCTTTGTTTCTTCCACACTGGCGATACCTGCACCACTAATACCCAAACCCAGCGCAGAGGCTGCCGCCAATTTCAGGAATAAACGTTTTCGTGAATCATGCTGAAGGTATTCGTTCTTTTTGTCACATACCTGACACATAAAAGCTCCGGTATTTAAAATCATTCACATCAGAGTAAATGAGCAGGTATTTAGTTACTGATCTTTGCATGTCGCCTCGTGCAATTATAATATACTTTGATATACTCAAAAATAAGCCATTTAACATTTTCTCTCGTTTTAAATCAATAATGATGCAAGTTTTCAGTTTTTAGCGTGTCAAAGAAACAATTACCCTTACAACTCATGGAAGTTTGTATGCCACAGCTGGCTTGTAATGCACGGTAAACAGCACTGCAATATTCGTTGCCACGTTCAGCTTGATGTTCAAGCCAGGAACAAACTTTTTCTTCCAATACTGTTGGCGTTGTTTCCAAGTTTGATGCTGAAAAGGGTTTGTTTGTTTCGTGATTAGTGCCTGAGAGTCGGTTTGATATGATACTGCAGAGAAGTTTTTCATGAATATATTCATTCTCTATGAATAGTATTGCCATACTTATGGCTATTAAAAATTAGACCTTATGCTTTATTACGCACTCAAAGTAATTATTTCGGCCATTGTAATAGTAGCGATTGCAGAGATTGCCAAGCGAAATACAGGACTTGCTGCACTTGTAGCGTCTCTGCCGCTTACATCGTTATTAGCTTTTATCTGGCTCCATATTGAGGGAGCTGCAGTATCGCAAATCGCAGATCTGTCAAAGCAAATATTTTGGTTCGTATTGCCATCGCTTCTGTTTTTCGTATTGCTGCCCATATTTCTTAAACATGGCTTGGGTTTTTGGCTTAGCCTTAGCTTATCCGGTGTGGCTACCATTAGCTGTTATTTTAGTTTCATGTTTTTTTTACCCAGGATCGGGGTTCAACTATAAAAAAAGACCGCTGCCATAGCGGTCAAGAATTGGTGCGCAAAGTGTTATCTCTAAGTGTGAATGTGCTTAATTGCCGGTAAAGTTTGCGGCAATAAAATTGCCTGTGGATGTGAAAATAAATAAAGTTTCTCTTTCGTCTTATCATCAACAGCAGGATTAGTAAATGTGACTAGCCATTCTTTGCCTTTTTCCCATCTACCATCTCGATCTTATCTTGTTCAATCATTTTCCATGATGGATCGATCTTACCTTGCTTAATCAATATTTCTTTTCGCTCAGTCGCGCAGTTTATTACAGTCTCTTCCGTAGCAACCTTGCTGCCGTGAAAATGGCAACTACTGCTTTCCGCTGCCATTGCCCCGCCAGCCCCAAATATTCCAGCAACCAAAATCGTTATCATCAATAGTTTCTTCATTAAATTACTCCTCGGTAGTTAGTAAATTAAAGGCTTTCACGCCCCGTATCAATGCTCTGCTCAACTTCTAGATCCTCATGCGCATGTTTGTGTTCTTGGCTGGGAAAGCGGAAACTATCAGGATCAGAATCATGCTGATACCCGTGTAATTGCATCAACAGCAAGAGTACTCCGGCATAAATAAGAGATTGGTTAGATGCAAAGCTAAATCGTTGAAAAGATGGTTTATGTCTCCATAAAGAAAGCAAAGCCACCATGACCACCAAAGCAACGATCTGCCCTATTTCTACACCCAGATTAAAACTCAATATTCGTAATAGAATGTCAGTGCTATCGTCGCCGAGTGGCAACTGCTGAAGGCGAGTTGAAAGGCCAAAGCCGTGTAGTAAACCAAATAAAAAAACCGCGCCTAAC
Organism: Nitrosomonas sp.; assembly: GCA_016708955.1. Classification (GTDB taxonomy): domain Bacteria; phylum Pseudomonadota; class Gammaproteobacteria; order Burkholderiales; family Nitrosomonadaceae; genus Nitrosomonas. Next base: position 29,485 of record JADJES010000004.1, on the reverse strand, counting down.
AGGTTGGGTGATTTCATATCCAGATACTTCTGGAAGCCGCCGTTATTGTCAAAACCCTTATAGATAACACTAAGTGCAATAATCGCGTCAATCAAAAAATAATTCCAGGTAATCTGGTAGAAGGTTGCAAAAATCAGTGTAATACAGTGTCCGACCGTGAAGGCTGTTACAAACTTTGCTATATCCTTGAAACTGGTCAGGAAAACACTACCCCAAATAGGAATAATAAATGGTCATATCCAGTCAGCATATGGGTAGCGCCAAGCCCTATGTATTGGAGGTATCCACCACTCAACATTCGCAGTTTATCTTCCTCAGAAATACCGTGTGCTAAAGCTGAAACTGGTATTAATAAAATAATAATATTACAAATTTGTATCTGGTAAAGAAGCGCATATCCGGAGTTGGCACTATATTTTTCTAAAAAATGGTTTTGATGGCTATTTGCTAGACTGGATACGCGTGACTATATAGTCACTGCCTGATTGAATGAATGTAAAGGTCACAACATTATCCACCTTGATTTCTTGCAATAATGCTCTATCCTTAATCTTGAAATTCATGGTCATAGACGGCCATTTGAGGGATGCAATCGGGCCATGGGCTAGCTTCACGATGCCTTGGTTCATATCAATCGCTTTGACAGTTGCTATACCCTCATGAGAGACGACCATTTCTTCCTGTGCTGCGATTGCTATATCGGCAAGTTGCATGGCCAACACTCCAGACAATATTATTAGCACGAACATACTGCAAATATTGGCAAAAACATTACTAATGTTTCTTTTCAAGATTATCACCCGATATAAATATAGTTTTGCACACATATTGGTAAGCAATAATCTGCTTAACATTCGATTTGAACAATCTTTGCAGGTTCAATTCCCCACTCCTTGGAACAGAGAAGCTAGTTGAAACTAGTACATTGAAGTGCGTAGTTTATACCTTGCCGCAAGCAGCGGAGTGCTTTATTAAGAATTTGTTTAACTTAAAAATTAGTAGCGTTCAAGATGATATAGATATTTAATGTACGCATTTATATTAACTTATCAAATTGAGTGTTTTTTAAGTTAAGTCTAAACAGGTTTATTACAACCTTGACAGAATTCCAATAAGGACTAGAAACCACGATAACGTTTAGCACTTGGTGTTCAAGAATCTGTACAGCAAGAAGAATTGCTACCGGATAGTTGAATCGGTGGACATGGCACATCGCCATAAGAGCAGTAAACACAGCAGTCTCCAGCTTTAGGCTTCAATAAATGGTGACAAGATTCACATTCATAAAAAAATTGACAGGCATTGGTCGGCATCGTCTCCAATTTTTGAGTTCCACAATTCGGGCAAGTAATAGTCGATTGCAACTGTATCGTTTTCATTTATGCATATTTATCACGTAATTATTAAGTTTACAAAACCTGCGGAGCTTTCGAATAATTATTTATTGTGATGATAAAACAAAAGTTACTCATTTCTACTTTAAACCACTTCTGCTGGTGCTTGCTTACAGGGATGGGATGTATCTCCACGCTCAAATTGAACAGTAGTATGCTGAATTCCAAACAGCTCACGCAATTCATTATTAATTTGAACCAATAGCAAATCATCAATGACTGCATCTGGCTTTATTAAATGCACGGTTAGTGCAATTTCCGTCGTGCTCATTGCCCAGATATGTAGGTCGTGAACTGCTTCAATCCCTGGAAGACTAGCGAGGTAAGCTTCAACTTTGGCCGGATGGATATTTGCTGGCACAGCATCAAGAGCAAGGCTTAGCGATTCACGGAGCAAGCTCCAAGTGCCAATACCAATAATTACGGTGACCACAAGGTTTATGGCTGGGTTTAACCATAATCAGTCCGTAAATTTTATGGCAATAGCTGCCAAAACAACGCCAAAAGAAACTGCTGCGTCAGCCATCATGTGCAAATATGCACCGCGAATATTCATATCTTGCTTTTGGCCGGACATGAACAGCCATGCCGTGAACCCGTTGATGACTATGCCAACTGATGCCACCCAGATGACTGTGTCACTTGCCACTGCTTCGGGATGGCCAAATCTGAGAATGGCTTCCCAGGCGATAGCACCGACAGCAACAAGCAAAACTAGCGCATTAATCAATGCAGCCAAAATCGAAGTGCGGCGCAAACCGTAAGTGTGCCGCTGTGTTGGTAACTTGCGTACTAAGACGCTTGCGCCCCACGCGAATAATAAACTCAAAACATCGCTGAGGTTATGGCCTGCATCTGCCAATAGCGCGAGAGAATTTGCAAATAAACCAAAAAACTTCGAACCACAACAAAACCTACATTAAGCGCAATCCCAATTGCGAATGCGCGATCAAAGTTTTTGGGATATGGCTATGATCATGATCGTGGGAGTGGTTATGTGCCATAAATAGATTCTCTTTCCGGCATGTGAATTTCTAAATTAGCGGATTTATTAAAATTATATGGAACTGATCGGAGATTCGTAGACTGAACTACAATGGTTATGATCAACATGATCAGAAACATTGAAATAAAACACTACGCCAAATTATGGCACAAATTGTTCGCTGTCCCACTACGGTATGTATTTTAAGGAAACACAATGCGAAGAGAACAGCTGGAAGAAAATCAGATAGGGTTATACGCTGTGGCCTTGGCCGTCGGGATGGGGCTTGGGCTGTGGAATTCTAGCTTTGGCGCAAGCCTGGAATATTTGATTTCCCCCGTGCTTGCGCTGTTGCTTTATAGCATGTTTGCGCAAATCCCTTTTCTTCAACTGCGCGAAGCGTTTGCGAACAAGCGGTTTACAGCGGCACTATTGATGGTCAATTTCATTATCGTACCCATCGTGGTTTGGTTTTTGTCGCTTCTTTTACCGGAGCACCCGCCACTGCTACTCGGGGTATATCTGGTTCTGTTAACACCTTGTATTGATTACGTTGTCGTTTTTACCCACCTTGGTCGTGGCAATGCCCGACTCGTGCTTGCTTCCACGCCTTTGCTACTGATTACCCAGATGCTTCTTTTGCCCGTGTATCTATGGCTTTTCATGGGAGAGCAAGCCGCACAAGTAATGAGTGCTGAGCCATTCCTTGAGGCTTTTCTTGTATTGATTGTGTTTCCTCTGGGGCTTGCCTTATCAACCGAGTTTTGGGCAAAGCGTCAGCGTAGCGGTGCAATCTGGCTTGAAGTCACGGCGTGGCTTCCGGTACCATTTATGGCGATTACATTACTTCTCGTTGTAGCATCTCAAATTGGCAGAATAGAAGAGTACCTCCCGGTTGTGAAACAAGTCGTGCCAATTTATATTGCCTTCATGGCAGTCATGCCCTTTCTTGCTCGCTTGATTGCATATGCGTTTCGTCTGGACACACAGGCAGGAAGAGCACTTGTTTTTAGCGCAGGGACGCGGAATTCGTTGGTGGTTCTGCCTTTAGCGCTAGCTTTGCCGGACGGTTGGATTCTGGCATCTGTCGTAATCGTTACTCAAACGCTGGTGGAGCTGGTCGGTGAGCTGATTTACATACGATTGGTGCCTTCGATTATCTTTCAAGAGTCTAAAAGTTTAGAAATCTCAAAAGCGTTTAGCAAAAAGAAGGGGTCAGGATAAGTAAGTTGTGCTTCTTTCCGGGAAAGATTGTGCAGTACTAAAAATATTCGGAGAATTAGCTATTATCTCTTGCGGCAGTAGCAATAAACAAACTGCTGAACAGTGCCAAATGGCGTGTGGTGTGCTTCTTTTTCATGTTCGACCAGCTGAAAAGTATCTCCAAATACCGCATGTAGGGCTTCAGGTTGGTATCTCATCACGGTAGGCCACTACATTTTTCTGGTCCATCTTCGGCAAAAGTGGCAACAATCACATGTCCACCTGGCCGAACCGAACTTAAGACACGCTCGACATAAGCATGGCGATCTGCCGGATCAGTCAAAAAATGGAACACTGCACGGTCATGCCAAATGTCGAATCGGTTCATGGGAAACTTTGCACGGGTAATATCGCCTTCTATCCAGTGAACAATATCCGCATGTTTCCCCAAACGCTGCCTTGCAACAGCAAGCGCAGTTGATGACAGATCAAATACTGTCAAATCAGTATAGCCTTCTGCCACAAGGTCATCTACTAGTCTGGAAGTTCCCCCTCCCACATCAATAATGGCCGCATCTTTACCGAGTCTTGTATTATGGATTAGTCGCAGAGACTGGTCAGCGTGTTCCTGAAACCAACTAACTGAGTCAGATGCCTTAGTGGTATATACCTGTTCCCAATGCTGCTTATTATCCATGGGGTAATTTCTCTAAAAGCTCAATACCTTATCTGAATCGTGAATCAGCGTATATAAATCCTGCATCGTGGATATCGGGCAGATTCCTAACTCTTCAGACTGGCGAAGCTTAAGACAGGTTCCACAAGCTAGAATTGCGCCGCCTATGTCCAAAAAACTGTGAATCTGTTCGGCAATATCAAACTTGTCACTATCAAGAGATTCTACCTCCACACCTTTTCCGAGCAAAAAGACTGAAACAACATCCCCTTGCTTGCGGGAGAAAATTCCAAGCCGGAAGGCGTTCCATACAGTTTCAGGGTCATTCGAATAAATGATAATTACAAGCTTCATTTAATCTCCTTCAGTTCCAATAGTCGTTCGTTAGACTCTCAAATGTCATGTTGACAACGGTTTGATGATCGATAAGCGCCATTGCGTTATACTATACCTCAGAATTTACAATTCAATTACCAAAGGAGCCAAGCATGAATCAGGAAATCCCTCCGTTAGATCCACATCCACTGAGTGAGTATGTTGCTTGGGCGGGTGGGCGTAATCGTGAACCAATTTTAGGTGTGTTGAAAGACAAATTACCAAAAGATCCTGAGCGTATTTTGAAATGGCCAGGGTAGCGGTATGCATATTAATTATTTTGCACCGCATTTTGAACATCTGCATTTTCAGCCATCGGATAAAGATGTCGAAGTTTTTGATAACATCAAAGAATTAAGCGGCAATCTCGGCAATAATAATATTGCAGATCCGGTTCATCTGGATTTGACGGATCCGCAGACTTGGTTTAATCCAGGGCCAGAAAAATCATTTGCCGCTATTTTCTGCATTAATATTTTTCAGGTAGCACCGATTTCAATTGCCGATGGCATGATGAAATGTGCTGCACATCTGCTGAAAGATGATGGTTTTTTGCTGATCTATGGACCATTCCAGATTGAAGGCCAGTTTTCTACCGATTCCAATAAAGCTTTCCATGAAACCTTAAGTTCTGTCGGAGTACCCGAATGGGGTTTGAAGGATGTCGCCGATTTGAAGAAGGCAGCCGCCAATTATGGTTTGGAACTCAAGGAACGAATTAATATGCCCAGCAATAACTTTTCATTGATCTTCGGGAAGATTTAACGATGGACCAGCCGGGTTCAGCAATTGTTGTCGGTGTCGGGCCTGAGCGCGGTTTGGGTGCAGCGCTGGCCACGTATTTTGCTGAAAAAGGCTTGCATGTTTTTATTGTAGGCCGTAGTGAAGAAAAATTAAATCATGTCGTACAGCTCATACAAAAAGTAGGGGGGACAGCAACATCCATTATTGCTGATGTGACTGTTGAGCAGGATGTTGCGCAGTGTTTTGGTGTGCTGCGGGAACGCGGCGATGTCATTCGGGTTGCTGCCTACAATGTGGACAGCAATATCCCTGCACCATTTCTGCAGACTGACGTGAAAACATTCACCACTCTGTGGCAACAGAACTGTTTGGGTGCATTCCTGTTTGCCAAAGAAATCATGGCAATCATGCAAGCGCAACAGCAAGGCACAGTATTTTTTACTGGGGCAACCGGTTCATTAAGAGCCAAGCCCCCTTTTACTGCATTTGCATCAGCTAAGGCTGGATTGAGGGCACTGGCACAAGGATTGGCGAGAGAATTTTCACCGCGAGGTGTGCATGTGGTGCATACGGTGATTGACGGTGTGATTGATGGTGACCGTGCACGCAGTCAGTTTCCAGAGTATGTTGAGGCCAAAGGTCAGGAAGGGCTGCTGCAATTGGAAGATATTGTGCAAACGTACTGGGCCATTCATCAGCAACCACGCAGCGCATGGACTCATGAACTGGATTTGCGGCCCTTCAAGGAGCCGTTCTAAATTATTAGGAAATATTATGAATACAACAACTAATTGGAACTTGCAGGGCAGTTATTTTGAAGCCTGTAATTGTGAAACCGCCTGCCCATGTGTCTGGCTGCAACCGCCCTCTGAAGGGAACTGCAAACTGCTGGTCGCGTGGCATATTGATTCCGGCTATTTGAATAGTGAAAAACTGGATGGTCTGAATGTTGCATTAGCCTGCTATTCGCCGGGTCATATGAAAGAGGGTAACTGGCAAGCCGCGTTGTATGTGGATGAACGCGCCACGGACGCGCAGTTTGATGCGATCACACAAATCTTTGCAGGAAAACTTGGTGGTCATCCGGCTATTTTGATGGGTTTCGTCACTGAAGTATGGGGTATCAAGAAGGTTAAAATTGATTATCAGGAACAAGGTAACAAGCGGCAATTAATTATTCCTGATATCGCACAGGCAACAATTGAGAGTATCCAGGGAATCAAAGGCGGAGATGCAACCATTGATAACCCACCCTTATGTGTTGTACCCAGCCACCCGGCTGTGGTGGCAAAATCCAGTCAATATGAATACCACGATTATGATAAGGCCTGGAAATTTACCGAACGTAATGGTTATTACTCGCCATTTACGTATCAACCTTGAAGCATTAAACAACATTTTTGAAATATTTTACGCATGGACAATCTCTACCAAAATGATTGTCTATAACTATTTAATGCCTAAAAATCAACTGGCTACTTGGATAGCCATGCTGGCAGTTATTGTAGCTGCCTGGTTTTATCTGTTTTATCAGAACTGGCAAATGACATCCTGCCCATGTCTGAAATGTGGATGCCGCCATCTGAAACATTTGCCTGGAAATGGATAGATTTTGGCCTAGTTTATCTGATGTGGGCGGTAATGATGGCAGCCATGATGTTGCCTTCCGCCATTCCGATGATTTTGGTATATGCCAGAATCTGTCAGCAGCACACGCAGACAATTCATCCGTTTGTTTCATTATTTTCATTGGCATATTTACTGGTATGGTTAGTGTTTAGTATCGCGCTAACAGTATTGCAATGGCAAATGCATGGGCTGCATTTTTTATCGCCGATGATGGATAATCAGAATGAAACAATGGCTGCAATTATTTTTATTTTGGCGGGTATCTATCAATTTACGCCGTTAAAAAATAGTTTTCTGCAAAATTGTCGATCTCCCATGGGGTTTTTGTTAACCGAATGGCGTGATGGCGCAAGAGGATCTTTTCAAATGGGGCTGAAGCATGGCAGCATGTGCCTAGGTTGCTGCTGGGCGCAGATGATGATCATGTTCGCTGTAGGCGTAATGAATCTGCTGGCGATGGCATTGATCACGGTGCTTGTTTTAATTGAAAAGGTCTTGCCGATACATCAGCAATATTTCTCAAAAACGGTCGGTGTTCTGTTTCTTGGTTGGGGAGTTTGGCTTTTGTGGCTTTGATCAAAACGAATTCTATCGTACGAAAAAGTATTACTTAGCCCTAATAAAAATTAGTATGCTGCAAACAATTCAGTGATTCACTTCATCACTGAACCAAGATCAAACGTGAATCCAGTTAATGATTTATGTGAACTTTTGACGCGATACTGAAAAGCCATACATAATCCACAATCAATTCAAACCTAAACTTACTCAGATTATCCAGAATAAATCCTATGCTATGTTGTTTGACACAAACAATTAAGCAATCAATAAGCAACCTTAAACGTTGGACTATCCTCTGGTCGGGTTTTACGATGATCATAAATTCTTGTGGTAGCAATATTGGCATGACCCAACCATTCTTGCACTTTCGCAATATCTGCTTGATGATCCAGTGCATTAGTGGCTGCCGTTGCGCGTAACGAATGTGCGCCGATCTTGAAACCCAATTTTTCAGAGTATTTCTGTACCAACTTGTATACGCCGTCTGGCGTAATTGGTTTTTGTGATTCCTTATCTCGGTTATTACTGGCTGAACGGAATAATGCCCCAGTATCTTCCAGACTATGTCCTGCAGCATCCAAATAATCATGGATTAAACCGCTTGCAGCAGGATGCAGTGGTACATAACGAGTTTTTCCTCCTTTGCCGGAAATCTTTATATGGGGTACACCACGGCGCTCCTGCTTAAAATCCTTAACCTTCAATTTGCACAATTCATGACGCCGCAGTGCGTGATAGAGTAGGGTGGCCAGTATTGCACGATCGCGCTTGCCCTTAAGTGAGCTACCATCTGGCGCATTAAGCAACTCGCGTGCCTGATGATCGCCGATTGCCGGAGTTTTCCCCTCATAACTTTCTACCGCTGGTCGCTTCACACCCTTGACTGGATTATGCGTAACTGTATTTTTCTCACACAAGTACTCAAATAAAGAAGATATTGCCGCCAAACGGTGGCGAATGCTCATACTACTTAATGTTCGACTCAACAAATCATCGCGCCAGGCAATAATATGGGCACGAGTTACAATCCTGAATTCTTCCGGATTCTGAATACCTGTGAAATTCATAAAATCCTTTAAGGCATTTTCATAAGCGCGCCGAGTCTCGGCGTTACCTAAATTGGCAAACCATTCAACTTCAGGTGGAACATCAGCAAGACCCTGAAATTCTTTTGCAGTGAGTGCACGATTGACTGTAGTTATAAGATCTGTCATGTTATCTATCTAGCCCATCATTTATATGCGGTGTTTCACTACCCATAATCGCTTCATAATCTCGGCCACCATAAAAAATATTAAGAATAGTGACGATTTGTTTATCTTCAATAACCTCAAAAGCTGCAATCGCGTTTTTATCAATGGCAACGATTCTGAGATTCTTGCGCAAATCATCGCGCTGTTGTCCAATCAAAGGTATTGTTTTAAGGTCATGACACTTTTGGCGTAATTTCTCTATATATGCCCACGCGACTTCAGGAAGTCCGCTCTTTGCAGCTATATATCCATAAATATCAGTGAGGTCTTGTATGGCATCGGGTGTTAGATACACCTCATAGCTTTTCATGACCTAGTGCGCTTATCCGTTGTTGATGAAGTTGTTCTAGCTTTTCAAAGGCCGTATCCAGCAAAACAGGTTCGCCACTGTGTGCCGATTGCTCCAGACGCGCTCGAATGGAAGCAATTCTCGCAAGATGTTCTTCTTCCTGTCTTTGCCATAAACGCATCGCTTCACGAATAACCTCACTTGTGGAAGCGTAAGCACCATCCTTCACTTTTTCTCTAATAATATTCAGCATATCCGGTGGAAGTGTAATGCTGATTTTTTCTGCTTTATCGGTGCGCTTCATTTTTTGTTTCCTATGTATGTTTCTAACACCTTCCAATGGTAGGATAATATCCTACTCAAGGAAATTTAATAAAGCAAAAAATATTTCAACCTTCCTAAATTGTAGCATCACTCTACTATTGATAACATATTTTATCAATAGTAGAACATTTCAAAAAATCAGATTATATTTGGCATTCTCTAACCTTTATTCAATTTGATTGTAATAATCATTATAATGCTAATAGCTATATTAATCATTTTGGGAGAAACTTATGGTGACGATTGCTTCAACAAAAGCCAAAACGCATTTTGGTGCATTACTCGATACGGCACAGCGTACACCTGTCATCATTGAGAAAAAAGGTCGACCGATTGCAGTATTAATTTCTGAGCATGAATATGCTGCTTTCCAGCAGTTTAAGTTAAAAGCACTGCAGGCAGATTTAAAGGCAGGCATAGAACAAGCAGACCAAGAAATTTTGTTAGATATCGAAACTGTATTTAATGATTTAACACAGAAATAAAATCTGAATGAAAAACGTTCGGTTTACAGCACTTGCCAGAAATGATTTGCAGGAGATTTATGATTTTATTTCACGAGATAATCCAAAAGTAGCAACTGATTATTTATTAATCATAAAAAAACATTGTGAGCTTTTGGCCGCTAATCCAAAATTAGGCGTTAAACGTGAAGAATACTGCGGTCTTTATAAATTCCCTGTCGATAATTATTTAATTTTCTATCGACCTAGTCAATCAGGGATTGAAGTTATACGCGTGCTACACGGCAGTCGTGATATTGAGTCAATTTTATAGCCTGGAGAAGTGACGATTTTTGCAGCTATGAGGTAACTACCCCTACATCACAGATAATTACATTTTTCAATAAATTGTAGAGATGTTACTCATTTACGAAAGAATCCTTACGGCCACCCATATAAAAGTAGCCCTTTTATCAATAGTAAAGTCTCATAGAAAATAATAACACTATAACGTCATAACATGTAAACATTACAATCATAAAAACGTTATAATGCTTCTTAAATTACTGGAGAATATTTGTATGAGCAATTTATCAAAACGATCGACTATTTATTTTGATCCTTCTATTCACCAAGCATTAAAAATTAAATCGGTGACTTCTTCACGATCTGTTTCTGAATTGGTGGATGAAGCACTCAGACAACTCATGAATGAAGATCAAGAAGATCTAGAAGCCTGTGCTAAAAGAAAAGATGAGCCTGACATCAGCTATGAAGAAATGCTGAATGATTTGAAACAGCATGGCAAAATATAAAATAACTTTTAAACGATCTGTAACTAAGGATTTTCTTAATATCCCGAAGCAAGATGTTGCACGAATCTTAAATAAAATAGAGAGTTTATCCGATAACCACAGAGCTGAAGGCTGTATAAAAATAGCGGGAAAAGAACTTTATCAGTGTCAGGCAGGGTATGTATCGAATTATCTATGAAATTTATGACCAAAGTCTTATAGTTAATGTCATAAAAATCGGCCGTCGATCAAATGTATATGATTCCCTGTAAATACCCCCCACTTTTTTATGCTCTCCCATATAGCTCGGCTCCATAACACGATGATATTGACTGCCAAGCCGAGAGGGTGTCTTAGATTTTGTGTAAATGGTGGTTAATAATGCTGAGGCATTCTATCCTCAAATTGAATGGTAAACCTGTTTAAGGCGGGCTTCCAATCTTTTAGTGGCATAGACCATTTTTTGGCGATGTTGATGAGTGCCAAATAGAACAGTTTGATAGCAGACTCGTCGTTAGGAAACGATCCACGACTTTTGCTGACTTTGCGCAGGCTCATATTGACTGATTCAATCGCGTTGGTTGTATAAATGATGCGCCGTATCTCAGGGGGATAGTCAAAAAACGGGATAATGCGCTGCCAATTATTGCGCCAGGACGGGGCAATCGGAGGATAAGCATCGTTCCATTTTTTCTCAAAGCCAGATAATGCTTGCTCGGCCTCATCAATCGTGGCGGCGCTGTAGATCGAGCGTAAATCGGCGGCCACTTCCTTGCGTTTGTTCCATCCGACGTAGTTGAGGCTGTTACGCACCATGTGCACGATGCAGAGTTGTACAATGGCCTGTGGATAGGCGGTTTCAATCGCTTCAGGGAAACCCTTCAAACCATCAACGCAGGCGATAAAGATATCCTGCACGCCACGGTTCTTGAGTTCAGTGACAACGCTGAGCCAGAATTTGGCACCCTCGGTCTGGGCAATCCATAGACCCAGGATTTCTTTATGGCCTTCCATATTAATGCCGATCGCCAGGTAAACCGCTTTGGCACGAACGCTCCCGGCGTCACGGACTTTGGTATGGATGCAATCAAGGTAGATCACGGGGTAAACAGCATCAAGAGGTCGGGATTGCCATTGCTTTACTTCGTCCAGCACGCCATCGGTGACCGTGGAAATAAGTGTAGGAGACACTTCAACGCCGTATATTTCGGCAAGATGCTGTTGGATTTCGCGCACCGTCATACCACGGGCATACAGCGAGAGGATCTTGTCATCAAATCCCACCCAGCGGGTTTGATGCCTGGAAATGATTTGAGGCTCAAAGCTGCCTTCACGGTCACGGGGAATCTCGATGGGCAATTCACCAAACTCACCTTTCAGGGTCTTGCGACTTTTACCATTTCTGGCATTACCAGTGGGATTGGCTACAGTTTCGTGCTTATCATGACCAAGATGCTCGGTCATTTCGGCTTGCAGAGAGAAGTGGCCTCACTTGATTGGACAATTTTTCCCATATCTTAAGTGGAAATCTTGCGTTAATTCCTACCCTGCTTTTTGCATTGCAAGCAGGTTATCGAAGTAGAACTCATTTGGCGTTTTGTCGTCAAGTGCGGTGTGAGGTCTATTTTGGTTGTAGAACATGAAATATTTTTCTAAGCCTTGTTTTGCATCACATACGCTGTCGTAAGCGTGCAGATATACCTCTTCGTATTTAACGCTCTTCCAAAGCCGTTCGACAAACACATTGTCACGCCAGCTACCCTTACCGTCCATACTGATCTGAATACCGTTATCCTTCAGCAGCCCGGCGAATTCCAAGCTGGTGAATTGGCAACCTTGGTCAGTATTGAAGATATCCGGCTTGCCATGCTTGTTTATGGCTTCTTGCACAGTTTCAATGCAGAAGTCGGCAGTCAGGGTGTTAGATAATCGCCATGACAGCACCCGACGGCTTGCCCAGTCGATCACGGCGAACAGATAAACGAAGCCGCGCTTCATTGGGATGTACGTGATATCTGCTGCCCAGACATGGTTTGAGCGGGTGATGGACAAATTCCGCAACAGATACGGATAGACTGGATGCGCCTGATACCGCTTGCTGGTGTTGGGCTTGCGGTAGATTGCGTGGATTCCCATTCGCTTCATCAGCGTGGATACACGACGCCGACCGAATAAACTTCCTTCACGTTTGAGCATTTTGGAAAGCATTCTGGCCCCTGCAAAGGGATGGTTCAGATGCAATTCATCTATCCGGCGCATCAGTGCAAGCTCTTCCGATGATAGCGAAACCGGTCGGTAGTATGCTGTTGAGCGTGCCACATCCAATAGCTGGCATTGTCGCACTAACGACAGTTTATGGGTTCGGTCTATCATCGCTTTGCGCTCAACAATCCCGCCTTGGTGAGCGCGCCTTCTAAAAAATCATTCTCCAATGTGAGCTGTCCAATCTTGGCGTGAAGTAGCTTGAGATCAGGCGCGGCGGCCTTTGCTTTTGAATTACTCCCGAATACATCGATTGCAGATTCCTGTAACTGCTGCTTCCATTCCGAAATCTGGTTTGAATGTACATCAAATTGTTCAGCTAACTCAGCTAGTGTCTTATCACCCTTGATCGCAGCTATTGCCACCTTGGCTTTGAATCCCGCTGCGTGATTCCTTCTCGTCCTTCTCATACTCTCGCTCCTTTTTTGCCGCAAACTTCACGGATTTAGATTGAGCAAGATTATCACTTAGACGACTGTCCGAATTTGCGAGACCACTTCTGAGCACGTTCAACCAGTGCTTTGGTGAGTTGCTTGAGAAGACCGTGCTCGCCGATTAAATCTTCCGGCTTTTTGTAATCGGCCAGCAGGCTATCAATTAAATCGGTCGGCAGGGGTTTGGGTGTGGTCATTTTTTACTCCAAAAAAGTATATAAGCAGTTTCCTGCTAAATGACCATTTACACAAAATTATTTACACCCCCCAAGCCGAGTACACTTCATTGATCTTATTGGCTTCTTGATATAAAAATAGTTACAGCATAGTTGCCATTTAGTGCCATATTAGGGTTCATCCGGCAAGTGCGTACTTGTTAGTCAGAAATGCATGTTGAAATAAAGTGAATTAAAGGTTGAAATTATCTCTGATTTTCAACGAAGAGGTTTTTTCAACATGTCGACCAGTTTGCTGTATCACGCCTTTGGTATAGTTGGTTATTTTTATCAAAGCACTTGTTTTATTGCGGGTGTCATAGTTGTTGCAATACAAGCGGATCATTGGCGATTGAGATGTCCGGTATGTAAAAGCCGCGAGATACATTGCCGGGGAAAGTTGGTTAGACGCTTCAGGACAGTACCGGTAGGTCAAAAAGCAGTCTATATCGACCTTCCAGTTCAGCGGGTAGAATGCACCCGATGCCAAGCAGTTCGTCAGGTAAAGATACAGTTTGCTGATGAGCACAAGCGCTATACACGTTCTTTCGAAAGATTGGTTTTGGATCTCTCTAGGCACATGACCATCCAGGCAGTAGCACGCCATCTTGGAGTGAGCTGGGATCTGGTTAAGGGAATACAGAAGGACAATCTGAATAAACGTTATCGGTTGCCGAAATTGGCCAAGATAAAACGCATTGCGCTGGATGAAATATACCAAGGCAAGAAGCTGGGTTATTTAACGATAGTTCTGGATCTTCAACGTGGGGCAGTGATTTTTGTTGGCAATGGGAAAGGTGCCGATGCACTGATTCCGTTTTGGAAGCGTTTGAAACGATCGGGTGCACGGATTGAAGCGGTTGCGACCGACATGGGGCCAGCATACATCAGTGCGGTGCGGGCTAATATCCCAGATGCAACGCTAGTGTTCGATCACTTCCATATTATTAAGCTGTTCAACGAAAAGTTGACAAAACTGCGTCAGGATCTGCAACGAGAAGCAGAAAATGGGTTGGGCAAACCCGTTTTGAAGGGCATTCGCTGGCTGTTGCTGAAGAACCCTGACAACCTGGATGACAAGCGCAATGAACGTCAACGTCTGGACGAAGCATTAAAGCTCAATGAGCCCTTGGCAACGGCCTATTACATGAAAGAAGAGTTACGCAATATCTGGCATCAACCGGATAAACTCTCAGCTCAAAATGCATTGGATGAATGGGTAAAAAAAAGCCGCTGCTTCGGATGTCAACATGCTCAAGCAATTCTCTAAAACTATTGCAGCACACCGCTCAGGTATCCTGGCTTATTTCGATTTTAATGGTTTATCAACCGGGCCGTTGGAAGGTACCAACAACAAGATAAAAACTTTGCACAAAATGGCCTATGGTTTCAGAGATGTCGAGTTCTTTAAACTCAAAATTATGGCGCTGCATGAAACCAATTATGTCCTTGTCGGTTAAACCCAAAAGTACGCACTTGCCGGATGAACCCATATTAGCTGAGTTTAATTCGACAGAATCCTTTGGAGAGCCTCTCAGTAACTCATGTATTCGAGCTTACCGCAGTTCTCGGACCGATTTTTCTGCTCCTCGATCGCATTATTATGCCCGACCTGCTCTGACTTATAGTAATTAACAAGCTGCGCCGAATAGCGAGGGATATCGTCTCCATGCGTACGATTGAACTCGGCCAACTTCGCTTCGGCCTCACGATAGGCTATAGCGTTCTTTTCATATTCGTCCTTCATTTTGACGTACTCATCCCATCGTGTCCTATCCTTTTCTGCATCTGCGCCAGCGAGCTTATCGCGTTTATCCTTTGCCGCTTTCTGAAGCACTTCGGCCTTATCGAGCTCCTTGAGTAAGTCTTCGCGGCATTTCTTTCCTCCAAATTCTTCCGTTCGGTGATTTCTGCGCGAATGGCGATGTATTGGTATGGCACTTCGTTCTGATCTAGAAAGGGTACGATAGTAGTTGCCACCCAATAGGTAGATCCATCCTTCGCACGGTTTTTTATATCACCTTTCCAGACTTGTCCACTTTTGATTGTGCTCCATAAGTCTCGCATAAACTCTTTCGAATGATATCCAGAGTTGATAATACGATGATTCTTGCCAAGTAATTCATCGCGAGAGTACTGCGAAATGACGCAGAATTTTTCATTGGCATATATGATGTTTCCTTTATTATCGGTGATGGCAACGATAGCATGCTCATCAAGAGCAATCTTGAGTTCCGCTAGTTCCTTAACGGTTTCTACACGGTCTGTCCTTATATTTTCTAATTTCGATTTAATAGTCATTAAGAAAATTTTATGCACCAATTAAGAAGCAGTTTCTGATCTTTTTCAATTCATTTTTAATATACAAAACCAGGTTCATCCGGCAAGTGCGTACTTTTGGGTTTAACCGACAAGGACATAATTGGTTTCATGCAGCGCCATAATTTTGAGTTTAAAGAACTCGACATCTCTGAAACCATAGGCCATTTTGTGCAAAGTTTTTATCTTGTTGTTGGTACCTTCCAACGGCCCGGTTGATAAACCATTAAAATCGAAATAAGCCAGGATACCTGAGCGGTGTGCTGCAATAGTTTTAGAGAATTGCTTGAGCATGTTGACATCCGAAGCAGCGGCTTTTTTTTTACCCATTCATCCAATGCATTTTGAGCTGAGAGTTTATCCGGTTGATGCCAGATATTGCGTAACTCTTCTTTCATGTAATAGGCCGTTGCCAAGGGCTCATTGAGCTTTAATGCTTCGTCCAGACGTTGACGTTCATTGCGCTTGTCATCCAGGTTGTCAGGGTTCTTCAGCAACAGCCAGCGAATGCCCTTCAAAACGGGTTTGCCCAACCCATTTTCTGCTTCTCGTTGCAGATCACGACGCAAGTTTTGTCAACTTTTCGTTGAACAGCTTAATAATATGGAAGTGATCGAACACTAGCGTTGCATCTGGGATATTAGCCCGCACCGCACTGATGTATGCTGGCCCCATGTCGGTCGCAACCGCTTCAATCCGTGCACCCGATCGTTTCAAACGCTTCCAAAACGGAATCAGTGCATCGGCACCTTTCCCATTGCCAACAAAAATCACTGCCCCACGTTGAAGATCCAGAACTATCGTTAAATAACCCAGCTTCTTGCCTTGGTATATTTCATCCAGCGCAATGCGTTTTATCTTGGCCAATTTCGGCAACCGATAACGTTTATTCAGATTGTCCTTCTGTATTCCCTTAACCAGATCCCAGCTCACTCCAAGATGGCGTGCTACTGCCTGGATGGTCATGTGCCTAGAGAGATCCAAAACCAATCTTTCGAAAGAACGTGTATAGCGCTTGTGCTCATCAGCAAACTGTATCTTTACCTGACGAACTGCTTGGCATCGGGTGCATTCTACCCGCTGAACTGGAAGGTCGATATAGACTGCTTTTGACCTACCGGTACTGTCCTGAAGCGTCTAACCAACTTTCCTGGCAATGTATCTCGCGGCTTTTACATACCGGACATCTCAATCGCCAATGATCCGCTTGTATTGCAACAACTATGACACCCGCAATAAAACAAGTGCTTTGATAAAAATAACCAACTATACCAAAGGCGTGATACAGCAAACTGGTCGACATGTTGAAAAAACCTCTTCGTTGAAAATCAGAGATAATTTCAACCTTTAATTCACTTTATTTCAACATGCATTTCTGACTAACAAGTACGCACTTGCCGGATGAACCAATCTTTCTGTAAAATGAAATTGTAGTAAAGGTTTAGTTATAATTTAGGGAAACCAAATTCCCAGAAATATCTTTTCTGAAGAAAACTATGAGAAGCACGAGAGTGATTGTATCAAATTTGCGCCAAGCTACACGACAAACACCGCTGCCTGACGCTGCCTGAGGTTATGTGCGCGACTTTTATGCTTAGCAAGAATTTTAAGCAATTGATTTTTTATGATTATAATTAACAGTTAAGTTTCGTTATCAGTAGGTCATTAGCACTATTCTGACCAACAACATTAATACAATGAATTATACGCATTAAAATACTTATTCATTTTCATGTGGACACTACGTGAACAACAAATTAAGCATGATCGCTGGAAAATAGTTTATGGTTAATTTTCATTTCTATCACTAGCGTTATCACACACAGACTGTTAATCCATAAATGCCATGTTCTAGTCTCGATAGCATAATCATGAAAGATCAAAGAGTTGAATTTCCTAAGGCTTTTATTTTTACAGCCACAATACGTGCTGTTTACGACTTATCTAGAATGATGATTGTCATCACTGCTTAAAATATATTTTTAGATAAAAGCAACTCAGGCAAAGCGCAATAGCAGAAAATTCGTTCCGCTTCAAGAAGCTACAGTGCTGCCTTTCATCCTAAGAACAGTGCAGTTCACCCTGCGGCGGATTCACCCAATGTGTGAATTGGTTAATCATGACGAAGTTTATTGAAATCAGGCTATTAAATATCCAATCAAGCAGTAAACCAAGACTCCAAGGTTGGCAGTTTTTATTTAGATTCCTTTTCTTGCTTCTTCCATTTGTCATAACAATCAAGACCACAATAATACATAATATAATCAGTAGCCTTTACACTCTTTGCCTCGGATATCGGTATTTCTTTAAAGCATACTTCGCAGGCAATTTTTTCTGGTTCTACTATTTTCTTTTGTTCAATCATTTCAGACTCCTTTTCAAAATTAGAATTAACTTTGCTTAATTCGTCTAACATTATTTCATGACAAAAATATTTAAACCTTTATACAATTATGAGTTTAAGTTGAATGAATACGAACACCAAACCCGATATTTGATTCGCTCACTTTATGTGTATTCCACATTCGCGCTTTTCGTCCGCTTTCGCTGGATCGAAATAATCCCATTCATTCGGTAAGCTATGTTGTTTGAGATAGGCTTCCATGTCAGTATCTGTCCAGTAGAAAACAGGGTTGATTTTGATGGCGCTATAAATTTTATCCTCGGCGAGAATATCCAGTTTGGCGCGATTCGGATTCTGTACTTCGCGTAAGGCTGTGATCCAGACTGCAGGCGCAAGTTCCTTCATGCCACGTTGAAAGGGCTCTAGCTTCATCATCGCACTAAACTTATTCAGTTCAGCTTCATCATCGACATTTGGAATGGGTCCATAAATGGCATCGCGATGTGCAGCGGTTAGCTTCGGCAAATAGGTCTTAAGGTTGAGATTGAGTCTATCACAGAGCTTTTCGGCATATCTGTAAGTCGCTGGTCGGTTGTAACCGTGATCTACCCAAAGCACTGGAATATCCGGTTGCACCTGAACGCAGAGATGAAGAATAACTGCTTCAAAAGGACGGAAGTTGGTTGACACAACAGCATGACCGTTTGATCGTACAATGCCCCAACGCACTATGTCTAATGCAGGTTTATTTCGTAACGTTGCATTGTACTCTGCAATTTTATTATTCGTCATTTGAGGCAGATTCTACTCGGTTAGAGTGGAAAAATAAACCCGGATTCTGACCGTTCGCAGTAACAGCAGTAAATCTAGCGGGTTAAAGTCCCGTCCGAGGAGTTGTCCGTACGCCTCGGTAGCATGAGGAAGCGGCGTCGTGGTAACGCGGGGTCGTAAGTTTTCACACAGCAAAAGAGCAGGCCGTAACGCAAGTGAACCTACACGTAGCCTCGTAAACGAGCTGGAGGAGCCGACCCTGTGGTCAGAAGGGGAAGGCCGTTGGATGGGTGGTGAAATAACGGAAGTGTCACCCATCGACTTCCGGGGTAGCAGGGTCGGCATGTTCTAGAAGATTTATCCTGATTAGAAAGATTCTTCAGCTTGCCGAAGCCAACGTGCCGGGCGAGGCCCGATAGTGGCTGCAGCGACGAACAGACGTAGAGGGAGCGCTTCAAGATGGAAGCGCCGGTTGAAACGGTAAACAAACGCACCGAGGTAACGGGTTCCGTATTTGGCGAAATCGAATGCATGATAAGCGCCACCCAGGCTGGTTTTGAGGTTGCCCAAAACCGTATTGATCCAGTTGAATTCTGGCAAATCCTTAGGCTTGCGACCGTCCGCGACGATTGCCCGGTGCTGGCAGCCAGCATCAGTAACCCCGGCAAAACAACCCAATCCATCGGAAGTGACTATACAACCTGGCGCGAGGTCAGCGGTAGCCCAGTCAAAAACCGCTTTGCGCGTAAAACCAGGGACCAGTGCCATTTTAATATACAAGGGACGGCCTTCGGAATTGAGCGAGATGGCCGCCACAAAAGGCACCTTGTTCTCGGAGCCCCGGCCTGCCTTGCCGCCAGCCAATTCTCCGCCAAGGTAAGCGTCATCCGCCTGGACATTACCATACAGCGTATACTTGGCATCCCGTTCGACCATCGTCTGCATCAGCTTCTGCTGAATCAGCCAAGCCGTGGGGTAACTCACGCCCAACTGCCGCTTAAGGTCGAGTGCCGACAAGCCGGTCTTGGCTTGGCTGATCAGATAAATTGCTAAGAACCAGATGCTTAGCGCCAAGTGAGTGCTTTGGAACAAAGTGCCTGCGATCAGAGATGTCTGCAACCGGCAGCACTTGCATTGGAAGTTCTTGTGTTTTCCTGCCTTAAGCAAGTAGTAATTCGCGGTGCCGCAGCCTGGGCAGCTGAATCCTTGCGGCCAACGGGACGCTTCCAATGCATCCGCGCATTGCTCATCTGTGCCAAACTGCGCAAGGAATGCAGGTAAGGACAAGCCTGCTTGGAATTGGATACGGTTCATGGCCATGGCAGTTTCTCTTTGATGGGTTTGTTTGGGTCAGTATGCGCCTTATAATAGAAAAAATCGGGTTTGGCTGAAGAATCTTTCTAATCAGGAGATTTATTGCCCAGTGCTGGAGGCCCGATACGGCGGTGGGGAGGCCACCGGCTGCAGCGTATAAGGAAACGAAAGCGCGGCAGGCCGTAGCGGGAATCGGAGGGGTTCATAGTACCGTTTGAGATCAAGGGACAACATAACCCTGATTGAGGGAAGGAGCCCTACTTTGTTCATGCAACCAAAGAGTGGAGGAAAAGGGGATTGCCATGACGCTAACCACCCCTGAAGCAATCAGGACACTACAGAGGAAGCTTTACACGAAGGCCAAGCAAGAACCGGCCTATCGCTTCTATGTTTTATATGACAAGGTATGGCGGACAGACATCCTCATGTTTGCCTACCGCCTTGTACGCGCCAATTTTGGTAGTCCCGGTGTTGATGGGACGGACTTCGAGGACATAGAGCAGAAGATAGGGATAGACGCGTTTTTGTCGGAATTAGCTCAAGACCTGAAAGACAAGACCTATACCCCAAGTCCGGTGCGGCGCGTCATGATCCCCAAGGCGGACGGCAGTCAGCGCCCGCTGGGGATACCGACCATCCGCGACCGGGTAGCCCAGATGGCGGTAAAGCTCATTATCGAACCGATATTTGAAGCGAATTTCTGTCCGAACTCCTACGGATTCCGGCCAAAGAAATCTGCCCATGATGCGGCTGATGAAATAGCGGAAGCACTCCATCAAGGGTACACACAAGTCATCGATGCCGATCTGTCGAAATACTTTGACAGCATTCCTCACGCCAAGCTGTTGGCCGTTGTGGCGAGCGGATTGTGGATGGTGCAATTTTACATCATCAAATTATGGCTCAAAGCGCCGGTCATCGGGGAGGATAAGGGCGGTACTAGGAGAAATGTGGGTGGCGGAAAGCCAACAGTAAAGGCACGCCGCAAGGCGGCATCATCTCGCCGCTGCTGGCGAATTGCTACCTGCATTTGCTTGACCGGATATGGGGAAAGCATCAACTACGCTGGAAACTGAAGGCGCGCATCGTTCGTTATGCGGACGATTTTGTTGTGCTGTGTGCGGGCAAAGTAGATGTGCCCTTGAATGCAGTGCGGCAAGTATTGGGCCGTCTTGATCTCACGTTGAACGAGACCAAGACTCGCATCGTTGACGCCAGACCAGAGCTTCAACTTCTTGGTTTTGCAATCAGGGTGAGCAAGGGATGGAAGTCGGGAAAAGTTATCCGCATGCCTGCCTGGCAGCGAAATCTCTTGCGAAAATCAAACAGCGTATAACGCAATTGACCGCACGAGAGCGCACACCGATACCGCTGGAAGATATTGTCTGAACATGAACGTCACCCCTGCGTGGGTGGGCGAACTACTTCCATTATCGCAATTCCAGTGTCATATTGGGAAAGGTGAAAACGCACGCAGAAGAGCGCTTGCGCATACACCTGATGAAGCGCTACAAGATCAAGGATCGCGGGATAGGCCTTGGCCGTTTTCCGAGCCAGCAGCTTTATACGAAATATGGGCTATAGGCTAGAGTTCCGACAACGGCAGGCTGGAAATCAGCGCATGCCTAGTGTGAAGAACATCGGAAAGCGGTGCGGGAAAACCGCATGCACGGTTTGATGAGGAAGGGCTGGTGAAATTGACTATGGAATGGCTATTGAGGCACCGCCAAACGAAAGGGGCGGAAACAGATAAGCAACTCCTAATGGCGATCGAAAGTCAGTCCTTTACTCTACCCTAAGTACTAAAAATACAGTATGTTGTCAAGGCAATCCAAATTAACTAACAAGCCAACTAAATCAAAAAAGCAAATTTAATGGCTTCACTCTTCAATGCTTATACAATGTTATTTGGATTTTCAACTAATTCTTGGTAAATGAAACTACGAAGAGAAAAGATCTGTTCAGCTTGTAAGCCGGTAAATTCAACTCCATAACGTAATGCATCTTGCTTATTTATGGCTTTAAATGATCTGATGATCGATTTTAATTGCAACGATATCTCTTTTTCATGGATTCTGACTTTTACAAATAATTCTATTAGCGTGCCAATTTCCCCTAATTCGGCATGAGTACTAATCTCTGCACCAGCAGCACTTAGATTAGTAATGATTAATGGGATGGATCCGCTGTTAGCCGTTGCTTCTGCTTCTATTGCAGTCCTGACTCGTCGTGACTTTCTAATAGTTTGACCCAATATATGTTTGGGAAATGATAGGTGAAGGTATTTGAATGATAATTTCACCAGCTTATCAACAAAAACTGTAAAGCTAAATGCACATCGCCCGCTGAATAAACGCACCAAAATCTGATCGCCTTCAAGAAACGGTTGCCCTATTAATTGATCTGTTTTTGGCATTGAGACAATCAAAGAATGATCGGGAACATATCCTATTACTGTTGCCATACAGTAACCACCATTATTTGAACAACACGAGCTTTTTGCACTTGAGTGCAGTTGGAGTTGTAACCTGTCACCAACTTTAAGTTGCATATCATCAAAGTTAAACTCAGAAATCTTCTTATCAATAGCACCAATTTTTTCTGACGAAGCCTTTAACCTAAGTAACACAGATGATTTCTTTGATAGCTCCTCAAGCTCATCAGTCGTTTTTATTATATAACCACGTTCCATGAGCGGTTTGCGCTCTTGATCAAACAAATCCCATGATAATGGTTGACCAATTTTCAGATCTGAAAATTGGATAGGTATTAAATTCATACTAACTCACCTGTCGTAATAGAAACTCACATAAATAACCTTGATATGATTACGGCATTGCCAATTGGTTCTTTAATATAGGTGGCGGGTTATTATTAATTAGAGTCAGCTATTTAAAATAGATCCACCTTTCCACTTTCAATGGGTTTTGAAA
The DNA here is from genome assembly GCA_016708955.1 of Nitrosomonas sp. Classification (GTDB taxonomy): domain Bacteria; phylum Pseudomonadota; class Gammaproteobacteria; order Burkholderiales; family Nitrosomonadaceae; genus Nitrosomonas. Next base: position 6,223 of record JADJES010000004.1, on the reverse strand, counting down.
GCTCACCTCTCTCAACCAATAATTCGTAGCTGTACATACAATTACGCCCATTTTTCTTGGCGTAATATAATGCTTGATCTGCATGTTCAATAAATGTAACAGGGTAATGTAAATCAGTGACTTTGACATATCCACCACTGATAGTAATTTTTTCAATCAGTGGAAAATTACTATCGGCTACTTTATTACGAAATCGTTCTAGTGTACGTTCAGCCATTTCATGTGAAATAGGTTCTAAAATAATCACAAATTCTTCGCCACCAAAGCGAAAAAGCAGATCAGAGTTACGAAAAAAAGCTTTCATTTTTTGAGATAGCATAAGAAGTACTTCGTCACCGCATACATGTCCAAATTTATCATTAACATTCTTAAAGTGGTCGATATCAATGATCGCTAACCATGCATATGAATCAGTCGCTTGCTGTCTTCTTTCATTTGCAATTTGATTTTTACTACCTGATCGTTTCTCATCTTTTGCATTTGTAATAAACGACTAAATTTTGTATCAAAGCTGTGTCGATTAAGCAGACCCGTTAACTTATCTCGTTCGCTCTTATTCAAGATATACAAATAATTTTCATAAATTCGTGTAATGCCATTAATTAATTCTTTAAACTTCTTTAAATCTTTGTTACTTGCTATCTCTATAGCGCCAATTATCTTCTTATCACAAATTAAAGGGCTAATCATATGCGTTTGACCATTGCCATTTTTTGTATAAACTTCTTTTCTATCTAACAAGCAACTATATAAATATTGATCTTCTTTAACAAAATTTACCTCATTATTTTGCTTATATCTGGCTTGAATCTCTCCATTTTCTCCTACAAATAGACGAATAACTTCTTCTATGCCATCTTCTGGTTTATCACTTACCAACTTATATAAAGAAATAGAATTTAGTGGTAATAGCTCGATTAATGTAACAACTACCCCGTATTCAAGTGAATCCACATCGCGCTGTTCTGTCATATTGATGACAGATTGCAAAATCTTTTTTCCCATTCTCAGAACACTCCATCATTTAGTTATTTTATAATAATATCAGGTATATACTATATTCTAGCGATGAACTGCTATCTCCAAGGGATAATGGAATACTATGAATATAGTAAAAAACTGTGTCTTGTCGTGACCAGTTTCTGATTGACGAAAGATTGAGTGTTTCTTTTTCATTTCATCGGCAGCGCCCAGATCCCATCTGCAGGATATCCAGGTGCTGGAATGCTTCGCAGGTATGAGTGAGCTGAAGTTTGCGCACGGTTTCTCCGACAGCAGAGGAATAGCCGGAATCCACACTTAATAGATTTATCAATTTATTTAATTGGAAGCGATTGATTCCATTCTATAATCGCATTTCTCCCCGCTTGCTTGGCAGCATAAAAGGGCAAGATCAGCAGCTTCTATTAGATCTTCCGGGCGTTCAAAACGCATTCCACCATCCATGTTTGCAGCGACCCCAATCGACACAGTCACCGTAACAAAACGTTGGTTATCAAGTTTGTATCTAACTTCTGCAATACTGTTCTTTATCCGCGACAAGAGTTTTTCAGCCGAAGCAAGTGTAGAGCCAGGCAAGATAAGTATGAATTCTTCACCGCCGAAACGGCTTAGAACATCATCTTGACGAATTTGACCATAAATCGCTCTCACGGCAGCGATGAGAACAGCGTCTCCTACCAGATGTCCGTACGTATCATTGACATTCTTGAAGTGGTCAAGATCAATTAGGCGATGGTGAGTGGCAAACTGTGTTGCGTCGATAGTATAAATTCTCGCTGAATAGTGTCATCAAAGTAGCTTCGATTGTGCGCCTCTGTGAGTCCATCCTTGTTGTGATTTATCTTCCAGTTCTCGCATCTTAACCAGTGATTGCATCATCAGTAATTCTTTGGCCTGAGATAGGATTCAGAAATATCTTTTGTGCGGTGGATGGTGATTTCAAATAACGCCTCAACCGGGCTCATCTCAGCGCCCATAATGTCAATGACCTCCACCAACGCTGCACTATCAAGACTCAACCAGGATTGTGCGGCTTCGGTTGCCGCAGCAATCCTTCCAGTTTCTCCTGGATTTAAAAAATAATCTGCAATATGGCCAGATACGGCAACACAGCCTGATATGTCTGGCCCGATTTCTTTGGGTGCTGATTGACTATGACTTGCTATACATGTCATTGAAATATAATCCGGAAGATGCCATAGCTTCAGTAGCGCATATCCAAGTTCATCGTGCCCAATACCAAATGCTGTGCGTTCAGCCTTGAGCAATGCCTCGTGATTAGGTGCAGTTGCAAAAATGGCTTCATATTCTTTTGGTATTATGGCATCAAAGGCTAATATGCCGACATCCTGTAAAAGTCCAACAAGCAGCAAATCATCCGGTATTTTTAACCCCAGTTTTTCTCCAAGCGCACGGCAGGCGAGTGCTGCGGCAATTGAGCGGCGCCAGAAGTGCTTGCTATTAATGGCTTTGTGATTATTACCTGATTGCTTTATTAACGAACTGGCCAGAAAATGATAATGTGATGGTGACGACAGCATGCGTACCCAGTACGCAGACAGCTTGGCGTATATTGCGGCAGCGCGTCGTGATTTATACAAGGGGGAATTTGCTAATTTAAGTATTTTTGCAGCAAGTGCTGGATCCATGGATATGTAATGGCTAACTTTGACCATATCAACGTGGGGATCATTGGCCAGCTCAATGATTTTAAGGGCGATTGTTGGGAGACTGGGCAGAGTATTACAGAATAGCAATCGTTGTGTGAGATTGTCACGGTTGTTCATTATTATTTATGTCCTTCGCTCTAATTTTGATAGATCCATTGAGATGAGATCTTTGGATTTCTCCTGATAAGTCAGTTCAGAAGTAGGTAGAAACATCTTCCAAATTATTGAGGTGCGCAATAAATTCCAAGAACTACCATTCAGTCTATTTATCACTTTACCTGATACTTATGTAAAGTTAAGTACGGATAACGTGGTCTTTTCTTGATATATTCGTTTATGAGTTTAAGTTTAGGAAGGTGTAAGGATTCCTTCGTAGTGCGAATAGAACACGCTGTGACCCGCATCAGGAAAAGATTCCAAACACAATTCCTGGATGGATTTAAATTAACGACACCAAAGTGCCATAGGGTTTTGAGCAGTGTCATTGCAATATTTTTATGTTCTTTATTTCTGCTTAACCGTCTTTTTAGATTTGTCTGTTTGAGGTGCGCGGACAGATTTTACAGTCATGGCATCAGCCAGAGTTTTACCCGGTTTGAATTTAACGACTTTCTTGGCAGGAATTGTCATGGATTTGCCTGTCGCTGGTTGCGACCCTCCTGACTTGCGCGCTCAGTAACTGAGAAGGTACCAAAACCCACTAACTGAACGCTATCGCCACCTTCCAATGTTTCGAATAACTTCTAGCAACCCGTTCAGCATGGTAGTTGTTTGAGTTTTGGTACTTTTAGAACGAATGGCAATGGCTTCAATCAGTTCAGTCTTATTCATCAGGTTTCCGTTAGGGTCTAAAAATGAAGGCAGTATCTCTGCCGGAGATAATTTAACCAGCCATCTTTTTCATACAACTTATCTTGCTCCAGATATGTGGATTGGCCAACTAACAAATAACTAAACTGAGAGTAAGCAACAATCCAATTCCACTATGCTAGATTAGTCTGACAGAATTCCAGAAACAAGCTCTCATCCATAGGTTTGGCGATAAACATCCTTATGCTGCATCAGAGTTGATGGCTTTTAGATAATCCCAGTCGGATTGTGTTTCTATGCCTCGGCGACAGTTTTAAGGTTTAGGCGATGCGCCATACTCACACTCGATTCGACGATGGCGCTCGATGAGGAATTTATCGTGCAGCCCGTTACAAAGCTCTGATCGATCTTGAGTTCTGAGAATGGTACTCCGCGTCAATTGACGTAGACTGGAAAAACTGGTTCCATAGTCATCAACTGCAAGGCCAAAACCATGCATTCGCAGACGAGTGAGATTCTCCAGTGCAGGTGCGACTTGTCATAGCGGCAGTTTCGGTAATCTCGAGCATCATATTTTGGATCCACCAGTTGCACGAACGATCCGTGTGGATCTGATTAGCTAAGCCCGTGTTGGCCAGCGAGCAAAGTGGAGAGGTTGACGGATACTGCTCGTTTCTAGACCGCACTCACGCCAGGTACGACATGCATTTGCTCCTTTCCAGCATCAGTAGCGTCAGTTCGTTGATATTTCCGCTTTGCTCCAGTATGGGAATGAATGTAGAAGGGCAACCAGGCCCCGCTTAGGATGATGCCAGCGAGCGAGGCTTCAGCACCCAATATCCGGCCTGTCGCCAGTTCCACTTGGGCCGAAGAACGGCTCAAACTGTTTGTTGTATACCATGCAGAATCTGATCGAGATCGTAGTCAGTAGAAACGGCTGTTTAAGTTGCAGCCGTGGTATGGATGGTGTGTAGTTGTCAATCAGATCCTGTCGATTGGGTCACAGCAGGCTTTTCGATAATACCCAAAGTGAGCGAAACATTGTAAGCACGAGTCATTTTTTCTACGGAAGCCAGCAATGACGATTTTTCGCGCCGTTGATTGTGACCGCAATCGTACTACAGTCCAACTCTCCCAAATGCCGGATTAACCCATGCCGTCCATCACCGGTGTATCCAGACCACACGTCACCAGATCTACTGTGACTTTTTCATCTTGAAGCAACATTAGTGCCTGACTGCCGCCTCCAGCTTGTAAAACTTGGTTTACTCCCATCGAGCGCATCATGCGTACTATCATGCTACGTTGAAAACGCATGATCTTCGACAACTAACACGACCAAGTCGTTATCCAAAGCCATTTTTCTTTCTACTTGCTCATTCTCAAGTCTAACTTCTTGAATGTTGATATTATCAGTCGAAAGCATTTTTACTCCTGTTTGCATTTATTTCATCTGAAATATACACTTCCAGCCGTTCTAATCAACGATCTAGTGCTGCTTTGCCACATCTAAATTTTTGTAGTACTTAAGCTTGTAGCGTTTTCCATTGCTTCAATGTCGCAGCTAATTCATTGCCCCCACCATTTGCTCGCTCCCTTCATGCGATGAGTGATGCATACACGCTGGTAAATTCTGGCTGCCTAGTGCCGCCTCCAGCTCGATAAAATCTGATTGAGTTTGTTTCATAAAGCCCTGTAATACAATTGTTTTATCGGCATTTAAGGAAAATTTAGCCAGCACTGTAGAATCAAGGGGTGTTTAAGTCATCCATTTTGCTATGTCCGGCAGCGCATGAGTTACCTCCATCGCTGTCGGCAGACGGAAGCCACATTTCAACGCTTTCTTTTAATTGCAACATATTGGTTGGTTTAGTCAGTAACATATCCATGCCGATGACCTGGCAGCGTTTCACTTCTTCAGGGAGCGCATTGGCTGACCAACCCAGGATCGGCATGTGGAGTGTTTTCTTCATTAAATTCGCTCGCGCGTATCGCCTGCGTCAGTTGGTAGCCATCCATAATCGGCATGTGGTAGTCGGTGATGATCAGGGCGAATTTTCCATTGCGCCACATCTCCAACGCTGATTTCCCATTTTCCGCAGTTTGACTAGACAAACCGAGTAATTTGAGCTGGGGACGCCATGAGTTTGCGATTAATCGGATGATCGTCCACCACGAGAATGATAGGTTCTATAGTCTGCTGGGTATCAGAAAATAGGTGGGCTGTGGTGTTGTATCCATCCTGTTATTTTGGTTGTTCAATGTGGTCTTGTTTCTTCACCAGCGTAGATACTGGCAGGTGTAATATGACGCTGAAGGTTGATCCCCGCCCCGATGCACTTTTCAGATCAATCTTTCCATCCATAAGTTCTATCAAACGACGACAGATCGACAGTCCTAATCCAAGTTCCCCGTACATGCGGGGCTACTTGCGTTACTCTGATTGTAGTCCTGAAACAGGCGATACTGTATATATCTTCTGCAATACCGATCCCCGTATCTTCGACGGAAAACATAACCTCACTGTCGTTACAGCAACCGAGTAGCTCGACTCGTACCTTGACATGTTTCTGGCGGTGAACTTGAGCGCGTTGCTGACAAAGTTATTGAGTACTTGTGACAGCCGCAGTGCATCGACTATATAACGCGCTGATGCGCGCATCAATGTCGTACGTCAATATCAGACTTTGGCACTGGCCACTCCGGCATAAGTGTTTACCACTTTGGCAACGAGATCGGTA
>JADJES010000003.1 GCA_016708955.1 Nitrosomonas sp. | reverse complement strand
GATGAAGAATGCCGACCACCGCAAATGGGATCGCGATCAGCAGCAACAGGAATGTATAGGCGATGAATCTTATCAATTCAGATCCTCAGAGATTGACTGAATCTTAAGTAGCCAGGTTAGTAAGCGGAGTCTGGCAATCGAGTTTCATAAAGCCACGTAGCGGATCTCGACCACTTCCAAATCTTCCACGCCGACAGGCGTATGCAGCTTCACCGTATCGCCTTCACGCGCCTTGAGCAGCGCCTTGGCCAGCGGAGAAATCCAACTGATACGGCCGCGGCCGGGGTCTACCTCGTCCAGGCCGACGATACTATAGGTATGTTCCTCGCCTTGCGCATTGCTGACGGTCACGGTAGCGCCGAAGAACACCTGATCGCATTCACCGCGCTGGCCAGGGTCAACCACTTCGGCGTTTTCCAAACGTTTGGACAAGAAACGCAGGCGGCGGTCAATTTCACGCAAGCGCCTTTTGCCGTAAATGTAATCGCCATTTTCCGAACGATCACCATTGGAAGCCGCCCAGGTAATGGTTTTAACCAACTCCGGGCGCTCCACTTTCCACAACTGATCGAACTCCTCCTTCAAGCGCTGATGCCCGGCCGGGGTGATATAGTTCTTCAAGCCCTGCGGTAATTTCGGCGTGCCGTCAAGTTCGTCGTCGTCTTCGCTTTCCTTGGTGAATGCTTTACTCATATTGATAAATCTTCATTGGAAACGCACAGAGCATTAAGATAGCGGTCTTCTGTCATCTATTCAAGACAACTTCCACACTTAAGTGCATATTCTGCGATATTGTGAAGAAACCTTGCGTCCGGCAAAGAATCTAAAGAACATATTAATCAGGAGGTCATGATCATGTTAGTGAACCGGCGCCAATTTCTGGGCATGTCTGGCGCAACGGCCCTAGTGGCCGTATGCTCACCTCAAGCACTCGCAGCGCAACCGCTGACGCAGGGCGCGCAACAAAACGTTTCCGCCACACTGAAAGCGATGCAGCAGCTCGCGCAACAAAGAAACCGGCTACTCGGCTATCCGATTAATATGACTACCCCGCCAGAAGAATTTTTCGCTTGGCGTAACGAACTCGCGGCCGCGGGTTTCAATCAATTTTCTTTCAACAATGTCGGCAATCCTTACGATCATAGCCATATCCCATTTAACTGCCATCCGTTTGAGAAAGAATTGATCAATCGTTTTGGCGCAGTGTATGGCTTCGCACCGGATGATATTTGGGGATTCCTCAGCAACAGCGGCACCGACAGCAATATGCACGGGCTGTATATGGGCCGTACGATCCTGAAAAGCCGTACCGGTGTAATGCCGAAAATCTATTTCACCCGCGAAGCGCATTATTCGATTCAGATTCTGCGCGACTTATTACATCTCGACTGGGTAGTAGTAGCCACTCGACCTGATGGCGGCATGGATACCGATGATTTAGAACGGCAATTGAATGCCAACCCCAACCACTCCGCCTTGGTGGTCGCAACCATTGGCACCACCTTCAAAGGCGCGACGGACCCGGTTGATACTATCCAGGCCAAGCTAAAAGGACGCGCCGCCTACCTTCACTTGGATGCCGCGTTATTCGGCGGCTATTTGCCACACACTGCGTTTGCCGGCGATTTGTTGCATAGCATCGTTGATCCAATTTCCAAAGCAAAACTGCAACGCTACGATTCAATTGCCGTTTCCTGCCACAAATTTTTTGGCTTCCCCTCGCCCGCCGGATTGTTCATCACCACGCGCACGAACTTTGAATCGTTTCGCGCGCAATTCAGCCAAATTCATGATCCGGAATACATCCAGCAAGTACCGGGCACGATTACCTGCTCGCGCGATGCGGTCAAACCGGCCGAGTTTTATTTCTTCAGTTCGGAATCGGCGTTTGCACGGCAAGCTGCCGATGCCAAAGCAATGCTGGATAATACCGGCTATTTGCTGAAGGAAATGCGCAATCACTATAGCTACCTGCAGCCAGTACGCGCCAATGACCGCTCCAATACGGTTTATTTCATCACACCGAGCAAAACCGTGGTCGATCATTATTCATTAGCAACCATGCAACTCGACATTGAAGGAGAACGGACGCCATGCGCACATGTCGTGGTAATGCCGCATGCCAAGAAAGAAATTCTTGATCAATTTCTCACCGATCTGCGCAAAACCTGACGATTATCAGTGCGCAACGGTACGGGAAAACACATTGATCACGGCAACGCCCGCGACAATCAATGACAAACCGATCAGCGCGGGCATATCCAGCGATTGACCGAGAAAAAGCCAGCCGCTCAGCGCGATCAATACGATGCCAACACCAGACCAAATCGCGTACGCTACGCCGACCGGAATGGTTTTAAGCGTCAAGGATAGTAAATAAAAAGCCAGCAGATAACCCACGACAACCACCACTGACGGCCAAAAACGGGTAAATCCCTCGGATGATTTGAGGAACGATGTCGCGATCACCTCGCTGATGATGGCGACAGCAAGAAAAATCCAATGTTGCATTTAGTCACTCCAATATTTTAGCTTACTGGCTACTGACCCAACGCATCGGTAATCTGATTGAAAGGTCTATTTTGTAAAAAGTTTTCAATATTGCCAGCCAGTTGATCCAGCAGCCGCTGCCTAGATTCCCGGCTGGCCCAGGCAATATGCGGCGTGATAATCAGGTTTGCCGGTTGTTGCTGCAGGATCGGATTGTCCTTGCCCGGCGGTTCTTCCTGCATCACATCGATGGCGGCACCAGCAATCCGGCTTGTGGACAAGCAATGCAGCAGATCCGCTTCATGCACCAGCTGCCCCCGCGCTGTATTAATCAGATACACTGAAGGTTTCATCAATTCAAATTCCCGGCGGCTGATCAAATGATGCGTGTCCGGCGACAGCGGACAATGCAACGTAATAAAATCCGCCTGCTGCATGACTTCGTCAAATGCCATTCTGCCAGAACGCGGCAATTTATCTTTGTGTTCTGCGATCAGCACCCGCATGCCGAATGCTTGCGCGATTTGCGCTACGGCATGGCCCAATTCGCCGTACCCGATGATCCCCAGTGTTTTCCCGGATAGCTCTTGGATGCCGAAATCCAGCGGACAGAAAAACCGGCTCTCTTGCCAGCCGCCGCGTTTTACCAGTTCCTGATAGTCGACGAAATGACGCGCCAGATTCAACATCAGCATAAAAACATGCTGCACCACCGAAGGCGTGGCATAACCGCGCACGTTGCATACCGGAATGTTGCGCTCGAAGGCGGCAACGAGGTCGACATTGTTGTATCCGGTGGCGGCCACGCAAATGAGTTTCAGATGTTTCGCTGCGGCAATCGCCGCGCGGCTGATGAATACCTTGTTGCTGACAATCACCTCAGCTTCGCGGATTCTCTCCAGCACTTCCGCTTCGGAAGAATCGTGATGATACTGCCACGGCGATATCGCCCGCTCCAATGCCGCGCAATCCATATCGCCGCGGGTTACGGAACCAAAATCCAGAAAAACAGCGCGCATTTCAATGCTCCAATTGTGTTAAGAAACCTCCAAACAACATCAGTCCGAGCACGGCGAGAAATCATTGGGTTGATCACCGAAGATTCCTCACTGCGTTCGGAATGACCATTAGGAATTATTCAGGATTTCCCTAAAAACTACTTGGCGATCGTAATACTCGGCACGCCGACACGCGGAATGTCGGTGACGGTCATTTGAAACAACAGAAATAATAACTGGAAGGCATCGCGGTTCCAGCGTGCATGCGGCCCTTTGGTATTCACCGCATAATACCGGCCATTCCAGCGGATGGAGAAGTCGGTTTCCGCAGGCGCTGTGTTGGAAACCACAAATTCCATGGTGCGGTCAGGATTCTCGTTGTCGAGTATCGGCGGTGTTCTTGGATCTTTCTCGACGTGATATCCTGTTTCATGGCCAAGCGCTTTACCGAGGAAACCGAGAATCGAGTGAAAGCTCCTGAGCCGGAAAACACCATTCATCGGCCATTCCCCGCCATACTGGCCGGGCCGGATATCAAATGCGATATCGCTGACGTCCCATTCTCCCGCCCGGTCGTTCAGTTCGTCTCGTTCTGCTTCAGATAACGTATTGGGGTCGTAGTTGGTGATCAGAATCGGCCCCGGCGTATGTTTACGTAGCGTGTAGGTATTATCGTTTGCGTTGTACAATACTACAAATTCCTTTTGCAGCGCCTGAAAACCTTCGGCTGCTATTGCGCTAGCCGGGATGGTCCAAGTGTGTATCAGCGGCAATGGTTCGGCGTACAGTTGATTGTTATCCTGAATCGCGGAAAGATGCAGCACTACGCGACGAAACATCTCATAACCGGCTTTATCCGGCGGGCTATTGCGATAGCTGCTATGTTGTTCGGCAGCATTTCGCAAACGCACTTCCTGCGCCATCATCCGTAATAACAGATCGACATCAAAACGCTGGCGCAGCAGCAATGTTAATTTGCTTTGTGGAAACGGCGTGAGCAAGCGTTTGGTAAAATCCTCCCCCTCAATCGGAACGATACTGATGGTGGGACTTTCCGCAACACTACCACCAAAAATTGGCAGTATCGACGCTCCGGCAAGTCCGCCGAGTGCAGGCATCGCCCCTGCATTCGCTTGAAAATTGAAAGTAGCGGCGATATTTGAAACGCCGGTAAAATGAACCGGCTGACGGTGATGCGCGCGCACAATATTGATCAATAACTGTTGCGATATGGCGTCGGTAACGGCATCATCATAAGCGATAACAGCACGATTCAACGCCATCGGCGAGATACAACCGGCAAGGACACCCAGGATCAAGATGCACGGCAACAATCGCAGCAAATACCGTGAAAAAATCCAATTAATAATATTCTGGCCGGGCATGGCTTTCAAAACGGGTGTATTCACCCAAGAAAGTTAGATCGACTTTTCCAATCGGGCCATTGCGCTGTTTACCAATAATGATCTCAGCGATACCTTTGTCTGGCGAATCCGGGTTATACACTTCGTCCCGGTAAATAAAGAGAATAACATCAGCGTCTTGTTCGATCGCACCGGATTCGCGTAAATCCGACATGACCGGGCGCTTGTTGGGGCGTTGCTCAAGACTGCGATTAAGCTGAGATAACGCGATGACCGGCACTTTCAGTTCTTTAGCCAATCCTTTTAACGCGCGCGATATTTCTGAAATTTCCGTGGCGCGATTCTCTCCCTGGCTGCTGGAAGACATGAGCTGCAAATAATCCACTACAATCAAACCCAATTCACCATGCTGGCGATAGAGCCGCCTGGCGCGCGCCCTGAGTTCCAAAGCATTCAGTGCCGCAGATTCATCAATGAAAATCGGCGCTTCGTTGAGCTTGCCTAACGCATGCGTCAACTTGGGCCAGTCCGCATCTTCCAGGCGGCCGGTACGTACCTTATGTTGATCCAGCTTTCCGACCGATCCCAGCATACGCATGGCAAGCTGGGCTCCCCCCATTTCCATACTGAATACCGCGACTGGTTTGTTCAATTCCAGCGCAACATGCTCGGCGATGTTCAGCGAGAAAGCGGTTTTACCCATGGATGGGCGCCCCGCCACTATGATTAGATCTCCCGGTTGAAATCCAGATGTTTTTTGATCGAGATCGTGAAAGCCCGAAGCAATACCTGTGACATTGCTTGGATTATCCTGGCTGTAGAGTAGCTCAATCCTTTCAACCACTTGTTTCAGGAGCGGTTGAATATCCATGAAGCCTTCTTTGCCGCGAGCGCCTTCTTCGGCAATTTCGAAAACTTTCTTTTCTGCTTCATCGAGTAAATCCGCTGCAGAACGTCCGGCCGGATTATATGCAGAATCAGTGATTTGCACACCGATCTGAGCCAGATTGCGCATAATTGAACGTTCACGGACAATTTCCGCATAGCGTTTTATATTTGCCGCAGAAGGGGTGTTTTGTACAATTGCGCCAATATAGGCAAGTCCGCCGATTTTCTGAAGCTCAGCCGATATTTCCAGGGATTCCGCCACCGTAATCACGTCAGCGGGTTTGTTGTGTTCTATCAGTTTGCAAATATGATGATAGATCAGACGATGATCCTGCCGGTAAAAATCGCTATCCGTAATAACATCAGCGACTTTCTCCCAAGCATGATTATCCAGCATCAATCCACCCAAAACAGACTGCTCACTTTCAATAGAGTGAGGAGGCGTTTTATAGGAATCCACGAGCTGATCTTGATTAATGCTGAGAGTTGACGCCATTGGTATCCGTGAAATACAAGAGTGATGTTTGATTCTATCACTTGCTGAATAGATCGGGTAGCAGGCGAGGTCACCCTCGCCGCCTCCCGCAAGATCGGACGTGCGGTTCATTGAACATACCGGAGTCGTCGCATCGTATCAAATAGCGACACCAGCCTTAAACTGATCAAAGCATAACTTCGGGAAGACTTGGTTCACGTGGCTTGAGCCACTGTTCCACCACGCACCTCTTTGGTTACCGGTAGAGCGTAACGCCCGTTCTCCCGTCAATCCCGCTTTCCTCAGGTTCTTCTTCGCACGATTGTACGGACAGTTTCCTAGGATATACAGCGTTGCCCTCGCTCGGTTTCTGGCGGGCTTAGAGTGCCTCCATTGAAGAGGTGCAGGTGCAAAAAGCGTGTTTAAACACAAAAAAACCGATGGTTAAACTTTTTTACGTCGCGATGTAAAGCCAACCAGCCCTAATCCTACTAGCAACATCGCATAGATTTCAGGTTCTGGAACACTTGACACAAGGACATTGTCGAACTGGCCATAGCCGCCGTCACCAATCGATGTTTGCCAGCTTACACTCGTCAGATTGGTCTCATTGAAAACAAAAGTCTGAAGGCCGATTAAATTATCCAGCGTGACTGACTGGGAAGTGGTGGCCACACCACTGTGATAAAAGGTAAAATCAATGGTTGATGATTCGCCGGAGTTGTAAGCATCCGCCAAGTCGATCGAAATCAGATTAAATGTTCCGCCGTCAGTACGATTCATCGATGTTATGGTGAAGCCTAGTTAACAAATATCGCGGCGTGGCCAGGATCCGCCTGCTTTCGAATCTTTACCCCACACGCCCAGGCAACTCGATGAAGAAATGCAATTATTAGTGAAATTGAATCCTCCTGAGATCAGAGGATCTACAAAGTATGTGTCATCAGACGTCAGTTCATTGAAATCGATAACACTTGTAGTACTTGCCATAGCTGCTGGTACAAACAAGGCTCCTGCTAACAATGCAGCAGCGACATTAACCTTCACATTCATTTTTTTCATAATAATTTTCCTTTGATGTTTAATCGAATAACCAAAGTGCAATTTATACAATAGCTAAGTGCCACAATCTATAGTTACTTAGTACCCTTTTTGTACTAGATATGCCCTGATGTATTGACGCTAATCTAGAGCTGACTAGCTAAAGCCGATTGTGCTAATTGAAATTTGACCCGGGAATCCACGCATCTTGCCTAATTACGCTAACCTGATAAATCCCCGTCAATCTCTATTCTGGAGCAGTAAGTTTGCTAGGTGGATGGTATTGCCGCCAAGTTCGTCTTCCAATAGACGAATAGTTTTATACGATCAGTTTTGCTGTTACTGCGAACCCTTGATTAGAAAGATTGTTTAGCCTATTAGACGACAATTAACCTGACCGGTCAGACGGCACGGCAAATTTATTCCAACTCAAAACAAACTTAGTTGAGTTGAATTAAACGTCTTCCGTAGATAGTCGAATACAAACGAGTATTTCTGTTTAACTGTTGCATTTTTTGAGCGGCGCTGGATTTTCCGCCGGAGATGAACTGAATAACACCGGCTGCAAAGCGGCGCAGACGAGAGATGTTTTCGGGGCCGTTGCCCGTCCGGATACGACTTCGATCATCATCAAAATTCCAATCAATCGCATAGTGGCAGCGATTCTCAGTTGTCCAATGGCCGCGATTCAAATCAAGGACTCGCTTGATCCGGAGAACGGCTGATCATTCCCAATGCAACTTCAGTAGAGACTTTCCCGTTATTCTTGCGGATTACCTCCCGTTCAATCAGGAATACTTGTCCGGCATGCGAGAAGTCGAGATAGGTGTTGAGCGCGGCACTGCACCAGATACGCCGGGTCTCGCTTCGCCCATGAGCCAGTGATAAAACAGCTATGAAATCAGGCGCTTTGCGATTCTGGAACAGTTGCGTTAGCAACGAACGCATCGACGGTGATGTGTTTGCCCCTGATATCGATGCCATCCAGCAGCGGGATGAACATTTCGATTTCATTGGTCAGCTTAGGATCGAAGCTGTCTGCTACAGGCAATGTGCCGATTTTCTTGGGTGATACACAGGCGGTCTCATGCCCGACGACGCTCATGATGTGAACCACAAAAAGCACATTGGCGCGGCACTCAAACCATTACTGGCAAACGATGCAGTTCTCTGTACTGATAGCGGTAAGTCATTGGGTGCCGCAGTGCGGGAAATCGGCATCGCCCACCGTCCAATCAATCTGGCTGCAGGTGTCCGGGATGCCGGCAAGATCTCTCACGTGCAAAACGTGAATGCCCATGACAGTCGCCTCAAAGAATGGATGCGCCGATTTCACGGTATCGCCACACATTACCTTGACAATTATCTCGGGTGGCGACGGCGCACCAGATTTGCGTTTTGACCGCATTCTCGCTGTTGCCAATGAAGCGTTTGATACGCAGATGTTCTTGATCCACTTGAAGAACAATTCGCCAGCTAATTTAACCGGACACTACTGTTTATGAGTAATTCTTAAAGGAATTACAGCTACGCTTGGAAATCTGTTATCTTCATTCTGGAAATAACAGCAAGATTTAGCCAGATGAGTGGGTCAAATGTACTAAGAGAAAGGGTGAAATGACCTATGTACAGCACAATTATTTAGTCATAGCATTGGCCGTACTAATGCCATATATCTCTCAAAAAGGAAAAACATGAGACTAGATCAATCCACCAAAATTTTAAGCACACTAGTATTTAGTATCATAGTAATCTTATCGAGTGATATTTTTGCAGAAAATCTCGCCCTAACGCCATCTTCAACCTACGTGATAGGCAAAACAGGTCCAGGTGGAGGTATCATATTTCACGTTAGTGGTGATGGAAAACATGGACTAGAAGTTGCGAGGAAAGATCAAAGTGCTGGGATACTATGGTACAACGGAACTTTTAAAGAGACCATGGCAGTCAAGACCGGACTTTGGGATGGAAGCTTTAATACAGATCGTATTATAACTACCCTGGGAAAAGGAAACTATGCCGCACTACTGCCCGCAAATTATAATGGCGGAGGATACGGCGACTGGTACTTGCCATCAAAAGATGAGTTAAATTTAATATACAAGAATTTACACCTTAAAGGATTGGGTGGTTTTGCTGGTGAAAGATATTGGAGTTCCTCCGAGGACTCTAGCGGAAATGGATTTGTGTGGCACCAGAGTTTCTCCGACGGCAATCAGTTTGCCGACGATCAATTTAATCTGAAGAGCAGAGTACGTGCGGTTCGGGCTTTTTAACTATATAGCGTCAACCCGAAAATCCTCCCTCCGAAAAAGAAACAACAGATTGCCCGAAATTATAGCGATGAAGATTTCTATAATATTGAACCAACCTGTTGTTATCAGGTAGATCTGTTGAATTTTAAAGCAGTAACTCCAAACCTCGATTGAAAACAGCGAAAATATAGTTGTCAAAAAAACTTCTTTCGATTTGAGATCCTGAGATGACATATCGAAGATATTGCGCGGATTACAGCACCCGTATATGAACAAGGAATTGCTCCCAAGGTTGTAAAAATTTAACTGACAGGCTCATGTTTTGAGCCTGCGATCAGGGATAATGACTGAGTGTAGGGCACCTCTAAAAATTCAAAGTTCTAAACAAAACGAGGCACAAGAAAAAAATGGTTACGCAGCATAGGTATGCTATGTAAGGAAACATTTTTTTCGAGCAACAAAGTATTGTGACGAAATTTGGATTTTTAGAGATGCCCTGCAGATTGTTTCTACATGGAGGCATGATGTCACGACGCGTATTCCTGAAATCACTCACAGCATTGCTCGGCGGATATTCCCTGCCCGCAATTGCATACACCAAGCCGGACCCGGCGTGGAAGACCTTACAAATTTCACCCGTAGCCGGATTCCAGTATTACCAAGGCGAAACGCTCTGGCCGCAACTGGCCACCGGTCAGTTTGTCACGCTCGTGCGCGAAGTCAGTAATCCATACGATGACCGTGCAGTCCGCATCGACTGGCAAGACCACAAACTCGGCTATATTCCCCGGATGGACAATGCCGCCATCTCGCAACTGATTGATCGCGGAGAAAAAGTATCAGCTTTGATTGTAGGGTTGAAAAAAAGTAATAATGCTTGGGATCGGGTGGAAGTGGAGGTGAGATGGTTTATATAGCGCATAAAAATCATACGCTGGAACAACATTTAATGGGCGTGGCTGACAAAGCCAGAGGGTTTGCCGCCAAGATAAGTTTAGATGAACAAGGTGAATTAATTGGGTTGTTGCATGATTTAGGAAAATACAGTGCTGAATTTCAAAGTATATTCAATCAGCTATTGGCATGATTAATGAGGATGAAGATGATTATGTCGATTCACAAGGCAAAAAAGGAAGATAGATCACTCAACAGCAGGAGCGCAGTTTGTGTGGCGTGAACTATCAGAACAAGGGAAACTAGGATCAATCGTTGGTCAAATCTTGTCATTATGTATTGCATCCCATCACTCGGGTTTGATTGATTGCCTATCGTCTGATACAGACAGTCTTGGTGAAGATGTATACGGAAAGCGAATGAGCAAGATCAATGAACGCACTCACCTGCAAGAAGTGCTTGTCAAAGCAGATGCTTCAATCCTTTCTCGCGCTAAAGAACTCGTTGGTAATCCGAACATGCTTCAGGCAATGCAAGCGGTCCTCGCAAAGATTGTTCGGTCCGCACCAATCATGGATGATAAAAGCACTGTAGTCCAGCTGCAGATCGGCTTATTGGTTCGTTTTCTATTTAGTTGTCTGATTGATGCTGATCGCATTGATTCTGCAGATTCTGAGAATCCCAAAGCAGGAAAGTTAAGAATGCATGGTCGGTATTCGGAATGGAATATCTTGTGTGATCGGATAGAAAAGTATCTTGCAGAATTGAAGCCTTGCAAGCCAATTGATCCTCTCCGTTGCGATATTTCCAGTCATTGCCACAATGCCGCATCCCGCGATAAAGGAATTTATACCCTGACCGTTCCAACGGGCGGAGGCAAGACTCTTGCCAGTCTGCGTTTTGCATTGCATCACGCGAAAAACACAAGATGGATCGAGTGATTTATGTTATCCCGTTTACTTCTATCATTGATCAGAATGCTGAAATTGCACGAGGTATTTTGGAACCCAAAGGAACAAAACTGGGCAGCGTAGTTCTTGAGCACCACTCCAATCTCACACCAGAAGAGCAAAGCTGGCGCGGGAAAATTCTGGCTGAAAACTGGGACGCGCCGGTTGTCTATACCACAAGTGTGCAACTCTTGGAGGCGCTCTTTGGTGCTGGAACACGTGGCGCACGGCGGATGCATCAATTAGCGAATGCCATACTAATATTCGATGAAATTCAAACGCTGCCAATCAACTGCGTCCATCTGTTTAACAACGCCATCAATTTCTTGGTTGAACAGTGCGGAAGCACTGTCGTCTTGTGTACTGCTACTCAACCGCTTCTTGACCAAGTCGAATCAAAGAAAGGCGCGCTCAGAATACCAGCGGGTAATGAACTGATGCCGGATATAAAAAGACTGTTCGATGAACTGAAGCGAGTCGAAGTAATTAACCGCCGAAAACCCGGAGGGTGGTCGAATGATGAAATTGCGACACTCGCTTTGGAAGAAGCGCATCGCACAGGAAGTTGTTTGGTAATCGTTAATACCAAAAATGCTGCACAAACCCTGTATCGTTTGTGCAAGGAGGCAAATAACATTCCGGTCTACCATCTGAGCACAAACATGTGTCCAGCACATCGAAGAGCAATTTTGAGCGAGATTCGAGATAGGTTGGAGAAAAATTTACCTACACTTTGCTTCAGCACTCAACTAATCGAAGCTGGGGTAGATGTCGATTTCGGTGCGGTCATTCGCTATACAGCGGGACTGGATTCAATCGCCCAAGCAGCAGGGCGATGCAATCGGAATGGTCGCACAGAAATGGGGTATGTTCACGTTATCAACCCGAAAGATGAAAATTTAGACTTGCTGGAGGATATTCGCGTTGGGCGAGAGAAGGCCGAGCGCGTACTGGACGAATATGAGAGTAATCCGACGCTATTTGGTAATGACCGAATTGGTCTTGAAGCAATGAAGCGTTATTACACGTACTACTTCTTTGATCGGCAGAATGAAATGGATTACCCACTTTCAGCCAAATCCATCGGGCACGACGACACCCTGCTCAACCTGTTATCCAGCAATTCAGTGGCGGTTTCTGAGCATAGTAACCGAGCAGGCCAAGCGCCCAATATCTACCTGCGCCAATCTTTCATGTCAGCAGCAAAAGCGTTCAAGGCTATTGATGCACCGACGCGCGGCGTCATTGTCCAGCATGGCAAGGAGGGGCGGGCTATCGTCGCTGATCTTTGCGCGGCCTATCTGCCCGACAAAGAGTTCGATATGCTGCGCCGCGCGCAGCAATTCACCGTCAATGTATTCCCAAATGTTTTGGAACGATTAGAAAAGGAAAATGCGGTAAAAGAAATACAAGAAGGAACGGGTATCTTGTATCTTGATTACCGTTACTACAGCGATGAGTTTGGTCTAAGCGAAACACCCGTGAGAAATATGGAGGCTCTGAATGCCTGAACGAAACAGCATTGAATTTAAAGTCTGGGGGCGACACGCCCTGTTCACCGATCCGCTGACCCGCATCGGCGGCGAGAAATGTTCTTATCACGTCCCCACCTACGAGGCGCTTAAAGGCATTGCCAAGTCCATTTACTGGAAGCCAACATTTATCTGGGTTATTGATGAAGTTAGAGTGATGAAACGTATCCGCACACAAACAAAAGGAACTAAGCCTTTGAATATAAGCGGTGGAAATACTTTGGCTATCTATACTTTCCTGGCCGATGTGGAGTATCAGGTACGTGCACATTTCGAGTGGAACGAACATCGTCCTGAATTGGCTGATGACCAGAATGAGGCCAAACATCACATCGTCGCCAAACGCATGTTGGAACGTGGCGGGCGGCAGGATATTTTTCTGGGGACGCGCGATTGCCAAGGGTATGTCGAGCCATGCAAATTTGGCTCAGGAACCAGCCCTTACGAGGGCGAAGGCGAGATAGCTTTTGGCTTGATGTTTCACGGCTTCGACTATCCAGACGAGATCGGGGAAGACAAACTTTATGCGCGATTCTCAAGGCCAACGATGATTAACGGAAAAATCCAGTTTGATCGTCCGCATGATTGCACGGTACGCAAATTCGTTCGCGATATGAGCAAAAAAACGTTCTCAAAAGATTGCAACCTGCTTGGCGTTGAAATCGAAGAAACGCGGCTGGAGGTTTGATATGAGCTGGATTCAGAAACTCTACGAGACATACGAGCAGTGTAAAGGACATGAGCCGTCGGGCTCGGCACGCCTAATGCCTATCAGCCATACCCCGCAGCAAGCCCATGTCGAAATTACGCTTGATGCCGATGGCAACTTCAAGGGTGCAAGAATTGTTCAGAAAGAGGAAACCATTATTCCTGCCACTGAAAAATCGGCAGGTAGGTCTGGTTCAGCGTGCGCTCCTCACGCACTATGTGACAAGGTTTATTATTGCGGAAAAGACTATCCAGAGTTTGGTGGGAAAAAGCTATTTGGTGGGAAGGGAGCAAAGTTTTCTTTTCTCAAGGAATACGAAGTACAGCTTTCTGCATGGTGCAATTCTGAATTTAGTCATACCAAAGCTAGAGCTGTACTTGCATATGTTCGCAAGCATAGGCTGGTATCCGATCTAGTTAAAGAAAAAGTTCTTCATCTCGGGACAGACGGAAAGTTGCTTACCAAATGGGATAACGGGGCTGAAACACCAGATATTTTTCGTTTGCTTACGGCAAAAGATGGGGAGCGAGAACAAGGGGATGTCTTTATTCGCTGGCATGTCAGGGAAGACAGTAATCCATGCACCGCAGTTTGGAAGGATGCCTCGTTGCAAGATGCTTGGCAAGCATTTGATGCCAGTACAAAAAAATTGAAGGGTGTATGCATGGTTACGGGAAATAGCGATGCTGCTCTTGCAGTAATGCACCCAAAGCGAGTTCGCCATGCCGGAGACGGAGCAAGGCTGATTAGTGCCAACGACAGTTCTGGTTATACATTCCGAGGGCGATTCACAGATGATACAGGCCAGCAAGCCTGTGGCGTCAGCTATGCGGTTACTCAGAAAGCACATAATGCGTTGCGCTGGTTGATTGACCGGCAAGCTTACCGTAGCGGTGATTTGGCTGTTGTCACCTGGTCAATTGCAGGCAAGCCGGTACCCGATCCCTTCAAGGATTCTCTCTCACTCATTCTCGGCATTGAAGGTCCTGCTCACGAAACTACAGAAATCGAACAACCGGATGTTGACGACATAGGTCAAGCCTTTGCGATTCGATTGCGCAAAGTGATTGCTGGTTACAGCGCTAAGTTGAGTCCCATCGATGATGTTGTTGTCATGGGGTTGGATTCAGCCACACCGGGGCGAATGGCGATTACATTTTACCGCGAACTGAAAGGCTCTGATTTCTTGAATCGCGTTCAAAATTGGCATGAACGATACGCATGGGCGCAAAACTTTGGCAAAGATTCAAAGTTCATCGGTGCACCTGCTCCGCGGGACATTGCCGAAGCAGCTTACGGCCGCCGTCTCGACGACAATCTGCGCAAGACCACAGTGGAGCGGATGTTGCCCTGCATCATTGATGGGCAAATGCTACCACGTGATTTGGTTGAATCGATTATCCGTAGAACTAGCAATCGTGTTTACTTCGAAAAGAATAAAAATGGAAAGCAGTGGGAATGGGAAAAAATTCTGGGCATTGCCTGCGCCCTGTTCAGTGGTTTATATATAGAAAGGAGGTATCAAATGACATTGGAAACCGACAGAACATCACGGGATTATCTGTATGGGCGACTGTTATCCATTGCGGAGCATATTGAAGATCGAGCGTTATATATTGGTAGTGAGAAGCGCGACACGACCGCCGCTAAGCTGATGCAACGATTCGCAGATCGTCCCAACAGCACGTGGCGAACTATCGAACTTGCGCTTACACCTTACAAGACTCGCCTACGAGCAAAACGCCCCGCTTTTTTGCACAAGATGGAAACACTGCTTGATGAGGTTGTCGCAAATTTTGAAGGGGATGAATTTGTGAGTGATCGAAAACTTTCCGGTGAATTCCTGCTGGGTTATCACTGTCAGCGCCAAATGCTGAATCTACCTAAACAAGACAAAGCGGATGATTTTGCATCCGACAACGATAGCGCCAATACTGACAATTAACAATCCCAAGGAGATCACAACATATGAGCACACTGCAAAACAAGATCGATTTCGCCGTAATTCTCCGAGTTAAAAATGCAAATCCTAACGGTGATCCGCTTAACAGCAATCGTCCTCGCACCAATTATGAACACTTCGGGGAGATTACTGATGTCTGCATCAAGCGAAAAATTCGTGATCGATTGGTTGAACGATTCGTGAAACTAGGGGAAAGGAAGGAAAGACAGAGGCAAAGGGCCAAGCTGTATTTGTTCAATCAGATGACCGAAAAGTTGACGATGCAACAAGCCTGCGCGATAGAGCTGAGAAATTTTTTAAGTCTATTGGAAAAACATTGGGAGCGGATGAAACAGTTAATCTTGCTTGTTCGGAATGGATTGATGTTCGCACTTTCGGGCAACTATTCGCACTTTCCAAAAAGAAGGGTAAAAAGAAAGAGGATGGCAGCGACGAAGAAGGTGATACTGGAATTTCCATTGGAATCCGTGGACCAGTGACTGTGCAATCTGCATTAAGCTTGGAGCCTATTGACATTACCAGCACACAGATTACCAAGAGTGTGAACGGCGAAGACACAAAAGATAACAAGAGAAGTTCGGATACGATGGGAATGAAACACCGCGTGGATTATGGAATTTATGTATTTTTTGGCAGCATGAATCCTCAGTTGGCAGAAAAAACGCAGTTCAGTGATGAGGATGCTGAAACCATTAAGTTGATGTTGCCTAAGCTATTAGAAAACGACGAATCGTCTGCCCGTCCAGCAGGATCTATGGAGGTGTTGAAGGTATTTTGGTGGAAGCACAATTGTAAATCAGGGCAATACTCTTCCGCTAAGGTTCACAGAACGCTTATTGTGAATCCAGATGGAAGTTATGAGGTTAATTCTTTACCTGGGCTGGAGCCAGCAATTATTGCTGGATTCTAAATTTTTCAGCATTAATATTTATGGGAGATTCGATATGGATTGGCAAGATCACATTGTTTCCGACCCGGACACATTGTTCGGCAAACCGCGTATTAAGGAACTCGCATCGGAGTTGAGTTTATTCTTGATCTATTGGCTTCCGGCTGGGATGAAGCACAGATTCTGGAAAGTTATCCGCACCTGACCCCGGAAGACTTACAGGCGGTATTCTCATTCGTTCGTGATTGCATGAAAGATGAGACTTTTATTATGCGGGCGGCGGTAGAGTCCGGGGCTGCCACTCGATGACTTTGAAGTTGCTGGCTGATGAGAATTTTCCTCTGCCGGTTATCCAAGGTCTCATCGAAGCGGGTTACGATGTCCTTTCAATTGCGAAAGTTTCTCCGGGGATTAATGATCGTGCTGTGCTTTCCCTTGCTCGCGAAACAGGGCGCAGTCTGCTTACTTTTGATGTGGATTTTGGCGATTTGGTTTTTTTTCATGGAGCGGAACCACCTACAGCTATTTTGTATTTCCGCCAGCATCCCATCATTGTGGAAGAATTACTGACAATAACCTTGTGCCTTAAACGAAATTCAGCCAGGATATTTCGCCGTAATCAGTCGCGAAGGGATACGATTGCGGAAGTTATAAGCCTGTGGTAAATGAAAGGAACTACGGGAAAGGGATAGATTAAAAGGGATGAATACTATGAATGAAATCTTATTTTTGGTCGAAGAAGCGCCTGAAGGCGGCTATACCGCTCGGGCGCTGGGTGAGTCGATTTTTACCGAAGCGGATGATCTGAACGATTTGCATCAACAAGTGCGCGATGCCGTGCATTGCCATTTTGACGAAGGTAAGGCACCCGAAATCATTCGTCTGCATTTTGTTCGTGAAGAAATAATTACGGCATGAAACTGCCACGCGATGTATCTGGCGCACAGTTAATCAAGGCACTGGAACGGCTTGAATACCGGGTCATTCGCCAAACAGGAAGTCATGTTCGTCTGGTATGCGTTGCATGTGAAGAACATCATTTGACAATTCCATTGCATGACCCATTACGCATAGGCACATTGGCAGCCATTTTGACTGAAGTGAGCGTGCGCCATCACTTGTCGAAAGATGAATTAATCACCCGGTTATTTGGCAATCGTTGATGGAAACCCGCGAGCCTGACGAACCGATCATGCTGTCTGCGCTTCAGCACTGGAGTTATTGTCCGCGTCAGTGTGCGTTGATTCATGTCGAGCAGGCTTTTGACGAGAACGTGCATACCATGCGCGGCAATGCCGCGCATCAGCGTGTGGACGAGCCCGGTTTTGAATCATTTGAAGGCGTGCGGAGTGAACATGCATTGCCGGTTTGGTCGGAACGGCTTGGGTTAATTGGGAAATGCGATATTGTCGAATTTTATCCGGATGGACGAATTTATCCCGTGGAGTATAAACACGGTAAAAAACGTGCGAAAACCCATGACGATATACAACTGGCAGCGCAGGCAATCTGCCTGGAAGAAATGACCGGCAAGCCGGTGACGCATGGTGCGATTTACCATCACACTTCCCGCCGCCGCCGTGAAGTGGTCATAACCGATTCACTCCGCCAATTGGTGGTGGAAACCGTGGCGGCGATTCGTACCTTGCTTGCCAGTGGCAGCCTGCCGCCACCGGTCAATGACGCAAGATGTAAGGAATGCTCACTCAAGGAGATTTGCCAGCCGGAGGCTTTGGCGGACAGAACCCACCAGCGCGAAATATTGACCGAACTGTTTAACGTGGACGAATAGCGTAATGAAACATGCCACATACCCCCAGAAAAGCGCGTTCAACGGAAACCATTTCTTCTTCGCTGAGAATGGCAAGCGGCCCTTCGCCGAGCCGCGAGCGGTCGAGCGTTCGCGGTTGATCTACGATGATCTGGCAGTCTTTCAGCAAACGGCTACGGGCTGTGACGGTTATGCGCCATTGCTTGAAAGCCGGATAAATTTGAGTTGTCATGGGCAGGATGATAATCATCGGCGTCCCGATTGCGGTAAGCGCATTGTCTTGGAAAACCAGAACAGGCCGGATCTTGCCAACTTCCTGTCCACGCGGCGGGTTCAGGTTGGCGACCCAGATCTCGCCACGACGGATTACTTCCACCATTTTTCACCGGGTGCTTCGTGTTGCAGTTTGCCGGATTTTAGGTCTTCAGCAATGTCCAATACTTCGCTTTCCAATGGCAAGAATTCCTCGGCGATTTCTCTTGCCTCTTGGCGGATTTTTTCGTTTGCATATGCTTCCCGTGCTTCTTCCAGGAGTTGATCCATGAAACGTTTTTTTTCAATTTCAGTGAGATACCAGGTCAGCGCATCACGCGCGATTTCGGAGCGGGTTCTATTTTCCCGCCGCGCTTCTTCGGAAAGTTGTTGTTCAATCTGGTCAGTCAGCCGAATATTGAGCATGGACATATTGCGCTCCCTTATATCGTTAAGAATGTATAACGAATTGTAATACATAATGCATCATATTCTCAATACGCTATATATCATGACATTCTATGCCGATGCACATTTGGAAAATAATACGAGAGGAACGAAATGACCCAAATCCATTCCAGTAACGAAGAAGCCCTGCTGCACCAAATGGTGGAAACCATCGTCCGTGAAGTTTCCCCGGAGACGATTATCCTCTTCGGTTCGCGCGCGCGAGGTGATGCGCGGCCTGACTCCGACGTTGATTTACTCATCGTTGAGACTGAACCGTTTTCGCCCCAGCGCAGCCGCAGAAAAGAAGCGGCGCGCTTATATATGGCGTTAAAGGGATTGGCGATCTCCAAGGATATTTTGTTGTACAGTCGAGATGAATTCGAGCATTGGAAAGATTCTTTGAATCACGTCGTTGGCAGGGCGCATCGTGAAGGGAGAGTACTGCATGGCCGACCTTGAACAAGCCCGCGCCATGTTGCGTATGGCACATAAGGATTTCAATGCGCTCATCGGCATGCAGGAAAATCCATTATTTGCCGATGAGATTTTCGGTTTTCATATCCAGCAGGCGGTGGAAAAAGCGCTGAAAGCATGGCTATGTATCCGCGATGGCGTCTATCCGATGACACACGAACTGGCGAGATTACTTGCTTTGCTGGAGAACCAGGGCGTGGAGATGGAAGCATATTGGCCATTGGTTCAATATACTATTTTTGCGGTGCAAGCGCGCTATGAAGAAGGTACCACCGATTTGGATGAACCGATTGACCGCGCCATGGAAATCCAGAATGTGCACGCACTACTGACGCAGGTTGAGCAAGTGATAGCTTCACAAGGAAAAGCGCTTGAATAACGGCGAAACGATCAATGTCTCCGTTCTAATCTAAATAGCTAGGTAATTGAACCATGTATCATGTGCTGAATACACTCTATGTCATGACCCCCAACGCCTATGCGCATTTGGAAAACGATACGCTACGCATTGATGTGGATCGTCAAAAGAAGCTGCAAGTACCGCTGCACCATCTCGGTTCCGTGGTTTGTTTTGGCAATGTCATGATTTCTCCCGCCCTGATGCATCGCTGTGCCGATGACGGCATCAGCCTGGTGTTGCTCAATAGCAATGGGCGTTTTAAGGCACGCTTGGAAGGTGCAGTCAGCGGCAACATTCTGCTGCGGCAGGCGCAACATCGCGTGGCAGCCGATGAGCAATTTGCCTTGACGACAGCACAAGCAGTTATTGCCGGGAAATTACGCAATGCACGCCAGGTATTGATGCGCGGCGCACGCGAAAGCAATGACGCGCAGGATCAGAAAGTATTAAGTGATGCAGCGGCATCGCTGGCAAACTCCATTCGTAACCTGCCGGTCGCAGGCAATCTGGATGTAGTGCGCGGGATAGAGGGAGATGCTGCAAAAGTTTATTTCTCTGCTTTACCATATTTGGTACGTCTTAATGTGCGGGAACATTTCACGATGGATGGCCGGTCACGCCGCCCGCCACGCGACCGCTTCAATGCATTGTTGTCATTTCTTTATTCCATGGTAATGAACGATTGCCGCTCAGCGCTCGAAAGCGTGGGGCTGGATCCGCAATTGGGCTTTTTACATGCTGTGCGGCCTGGCCGGGCGGCATTGGCGCTGGATCTGATGGAAGAATTTCGCGCCATTCTGGCGGATCGGCTTGCCTTAACCTTGGTCAATCGTGGCCAGATTTCCGCGCATGATCTCAAGGAACACGAAGGCGGGGCGGTATATTTGGAAGGGGATGCGAGAAAGATCGTTGTGACAGCCTATCAGGAGCGCAAACAAGAGGAAGTCACACACCCGCTACTGGAAACAAAAATACCGATTGGCCTGCTGCCGCAACTTCAGGCGCGTTTCATGGCGCGCACCATCCGTGGTGAGATGGACGGATACATCCCTTTTCTGGTGAAATAATCATGCTGATTATTGTCACTTATGATGTCTCAACCGAAACCAGAGAAGGACGAAAAAGGCTCCGGCGCGTAGCCAAAATATGCGAAGGAACCGGA
Organism: Nitrosomonas sp.; assembly: GCA_016708955.1. Classification (GTDB taxonomy): domain Bacteria; phylum Pseudomonadota; class Gammaproteobacteria; order Burkholderiales; family Nitrosomonadaceae; genus Nitrosomonas. The sequence continues at coordinate 336,828 of JADJES010000003.1, read as the reverse complement.
CAACGTGTGCAGAAATCGGTATTTGAATGTAAAGTCAATCTCATGCAATACGAAGAACTGGAGCGCAGGTTGTTAGCTGAAATTGATGAAAAAGAAGATAATCTCCGGCTGTATCGTTTGACAGAACCGGTTGAATTGCATGTCAAAGAATACGGAAAATTCAAGGCCGTTGATTTTGACGGATCCTTAATTGTTTGAAATGCGCGAACCACAAGCAATGACAAAACCCCGGCCAGTTCGCGATGCTTGTAACCCAATGAATATTATGAATACTATCAAACGAATATTGCTTGTTATTTTGTTAGCCTACCTTCGAAATAGAAGGTTCGCGCATTCACAGCAATATTCCTTGTTGTATGATGGAGTTGTAGTTGTACTGCAGCGCCCGGCCTCACGGCCGGGCGAGGATTGAAACTTGTTACTGCATGACTTCTTGCTGTTATATGCAGTAGCGCCCGGCTTCACGGCCGGGCGAGGATTGAAACCCTTAACTGGTTACGATTGAACGTAGGGAAACGATAGTAGCGCCCGGCTTCACGGCCGGGCGAGGATTGAAACTTGATAAGTTACCGGCTAAGATTGAGACAAATATCATGTAGCGCCCGGCTTCACGGCCGGGCGAGGATTGAAACCACTGATCGGCGCTGCATTCCTGGCTGCTTTAGCAGTAGCGCGCCCGGCTTCACGGCCGGGCGAGGATTGAACAATATAAGAGCACAAGGTAACCTGGTTTTTCAACGTAGCGCCCGGCTTCACGGCCGGGCGAGGATTGAAACCACTCTACCTTGGGCTGATGTACACGCGTTAATAGTAGTAGCGCCCGGCTTCACGGCCGGGCGAGGATTGAAACAATAGAATCCATGCTGCCCCCAGGATATCATGTAGCGCCCGGCTTCACGGCCGGGCGAGGATTGAAACACCTTCTAAGACCCGCCATAACAGCTAAGCCCGAGTAGCGCCCGGCTTCACGGCCGGGCGAGGATTGAAACACCTTATGACCATGCTACTGGTGATGCGGCTGTAAGTAGCGCCCGGCTTCACGGCCGGGCGAGGATTGAAACACTCTCAAACGGTACGGCATACACACCTGCACCATGTAGCGCCCGGCTTCACGGCCGGGCGAGGATTGAAACGATGAATTGTGGCCAGCGTTGCAAGGAACAATCAAAGTAGCGCCCGGCTTCACGGCCGGGCGAGGATTGAAACTTTATTCTCGGCGGCACAGAGTCGCGAGCAGGCGAGTAGCGCCCGGCTTCACGGCCGGGCGAGGATTGAAAACCAGAGGTAGCGCCCGGCTTCACGGCCGGGCGAGGATTGAAACAGTCCCGAGCGATGACGATCCTTTTGACCCAGAGGGTAGCGCCCGGCTTCACGGCCGGGCGAGGATTGAAACGCTGGCTAACTATTACTCATCAATACTTAGTGGTCCGTAGCGCCCGGCTTCACGGCCGGGCGAGGATTGAAACCAACAGCTGATGCGTTTGGGCTGATGGCTATAGCGGTAGCGCCCGGCTTCACGGCCGGGCGAGGATTGAAACTGTCACTGTCGTAGTGCTGCCGGTGAGAACATTACTGTAGCGCCCGGCTTCACGGCCGGGCGAGGATTGAAACTCGATGATGGACCAATTGCCCGCAACATCCTTACGTAGCGCCCGGCTTCACGGCCGGGCGAGGATTGAAACATTGCCCCTCCTTAGTTTGTTTGCTCAACAATTGGCGATGAGCCCGGCTTCACGGCCGGGCGAGGATTGAAACAGGAGATTTGATGACAATTGATTTAATTACGGCAGGTAGCGCCCGGCTTCACGGCCGGGCGAGGATTGAAACACGCCGATGGAACCAAGGATGCTTGGTGAAAACGCTGTAGCGCCCGGCTTCACGGCCGGGCGAGGATTGAAACAGATGGTAGATGATGCTGATTCTGCGAATTGCATGGGTAGCGCCCGGCTTCACGGCCGGGCGAGGATTGAAACGAATCAGACGGGCCAGATTTAGAGTATGAAAACCCGTAGCGCCCGGCTTCACGGCCGGGCGAGGATTGAAACGTAAGTATGTCCCCGGCATTGCGCGAGACTGAATCGTAGCGCCCGGCTTCACGGCCGGGCGAGGATTGAAACGTAACGGCTACCGGCGAGACTCAAGCGGGTGACATATCGTAGCGCCCGGCTTCACGGCCGGGCGAGGATTGAAACCTTTGTTGTATCTGCACCGGCTTTTTTAAGTAGCCAGTAGCGCCCGGCTTCACGGCCGGGCGAGGATTGAAACTCATGAGAGATATCTCATTAGTCATTATCGTGGTAGCGCCCGGCTTCACGGCCGGGCGAGGATTGAAACATATCGAACTTGAAGCAGGGTGATAACGCCAATGCGTAGCGCCCGGCTTCACGGCCGGGCGAGGATTGAAACCTTGATCACGTTCCAGACAGCGTAAGAGGTTTTAGTAGCGCCCGGCTTCACGGCCGGGCGAGGATTGAAACAGAAAAGTTGGCCAAGGAAAACACCAGGTGTAAATAGTAGCGCCCGGCTTCACGGCCGGGCGAGGATTGAAACATAGAGGCTATCTCCCTCACCGCATAGCCGAGTGGTAGCGCCCGGCTTCACGGCCGGGCGAGGATTGAAACAAGTGTGACTGATCGCATATCGGATGCAGTGTAGCGTAGCGCCCGGCTTCACGGCCGGGCGAGGATTGAAACTCGCTATCGCAGCGGCAGTCTTTCCTGATCCAAAAGTAGCGCCCGGCTTCACGGCCGGGCGAGGATTGAAACTTTGGTTCCACCAGTTAACAAGTAATCATGAAAAGTAGCGCCCGGCTTCACGGCCGGGCGAGGATTGAAACAGCAACACCGCAGGCAGGAGATGTTGGAATAGTCGTAGCGCCCGGCTTCACGGCCGGGCGAGGATTGAAACAACCCAAGAAAATCACAAACAGTCACATGAAGAAGGTAGCGCCCGGCTTCACGGCCGGGCGAGGATTGAAACTAGGGGATAGGACGTATGGGGATCTGCTTGATGTAGCGCCCGGCTTCACGGCCGGGCGAGGATTGAAACCGTCAAGAATTGCTTGATCATTGGCGCGTTGAAGTAGCGCCTGGTCACGGCCGGGCGAGGATTGAAACATGAATAAGAATCCGATATGGTAGTGAGCAAGAGTAGCGCCCGGCTTCACGGCCGGGCGAGGATTGAAACAGCTTATCGTTGCCGTAAGCATCAGGGTTGCGCATGTAGCGCCCGGCTTCACGGCCGGGCGAGGATTGAAACATTAGACCGATATTCCGAGATGCGGCTAGAACAAGTAGCGCCCGGCTTCACGGCCGGGCGAGGATTGAAACGCCACCGGCGTTATAGTCATTCGGGTGTAGCGTTTGTAGCGCCCGGCTTCACGGCCGGGCGAGGATTGAAACTGCATACTCTGCAACAACATCATTATTTATTGTTGTAGCGCCCGGCTTCACGGCCGGGCGAGGATTGAAACCTGTGTTGCTGGTTGAGGGCGAGAAATGCGCTGATGCGTAGCGCCCGGCTTCACGGCCGGGCGAGGATTGAAACCATTTTATCTCCCATCCTAGTAATTTGTAGTAACAGTAGCGCCCGGCTTCACGGCCGGGCGAGGATTGAAACGATTTTTTGCTCGTCGAGCGCTCCCATGGTTTCTCGTAGCGCCCGGCTTCACGGCCGGGCGAGGATTGAAACGATTAACTGAGGTGTAATCTCGAATGGAGTTTGTGGTAGCGCCCGGCTTGTCTCGCGTCAATTATCTTGGCCGCTTTGACGACAATTATGATGGCCGGTTGAGTTTGTTGACTACTTCATGACTTTTTCTGGTTTTTTCTCCTATAACTTTCACTGTCGATTTCGATGATAGTTGCGTGATGGATGATCCTGTCAATGGCGGCAACGGTCATCATGGTGTCAGGAAGATTTGGATCCCACTCGCTAAAAGGCTGGTTTGACGTGATGATGAGACTTCCGCTTTCATAGCGATGTGCAATGAAGTCAAACAATACTTGTGTTTCCGAATCGGTCTTTTTGACATAGCCGATATCATCAACGATCAGTACACGGTATTTATCCAGCCGCGTCATGGCGGACATCAAGTCCAGTTCTTTCTGGCTTGCTGCAGGAGTTGAACGAGTGCGGTAGCTGATATCCACTTGACGCGGATGCCTTGTTCAATCAAATGCAATCCCAATGCTGCCGCCACATGTGATTTGCCGACACCGGATGGGCCGATCAGCAACACATTGTCTGCCTGGCTGCCCACTGGGTATTGTCGCGCAGTGCGATGATTTTTTTCTGAGCGGCTTGAGGCAGTTCGGGCAACGCCAGAGTGGCAAAGCTTTTGCCGCGCGGCAGTTTGGCTTCATGCGTCCAGTTGCTGATTCTGCTTTGGAAACGCTGAGCGACTTCCTGTTCGCACAGGGCGGCAAGATATTGGCTGTAGCTCCAGGCGTGTTCTGCGGCTTGATCCTGGAAGTGCCGGTAATGCTGGCCAAAGGCCGGGAGTCTGAGTTCCTTGGAGCATCAGTGGGAGTGATTCAGACATGAGCTGCCTCCTTGTGTTACCCAGTTTCTGCTGAGTAGTTGATCGTAGGTATCCGCAGTGTGTTGTTTGATTGGGATGTCCGGCTGTGGCGCATGCTGCCGCAGAAATCGCTTTTGCAGTGTTTGCAGTTCAGGTAGCGGATTTTGTTGCAACAATTCAGCAGCCAACTGGCTCTCGCAATCATAGTCGTAGGCAAAACGCAGTACCGATACCATCCATTTGCAAGCGAGTCCGGGATCAAATTGTTGTTGTACCCGCGCCCACAGCTGGTGATACTGTGGCGTTGGCAACAGATCATCACGCAGTCGGGAAAAGCGAAAGGCTTGCGGCTTTGCCGCCAATGCATGAATCACATGACGGTAATCGATGCGCCGGGCGCGTCCTTCCGGCGTTTTCGGATACGCACGCGGTAATGTAATGACCGGTGTCTGCCCGGCAAAGCATTCCAGGCGATCGTGATAGAGATGAACCCGGATGTTCTCGCCAATGAGTCTGGATGGCACACTGTAGAGTCCCCGTTTGACCGCTATGGTGCTACTGGTGGTCACTTTGACGGTCAGTTCGCTGAAGTCCATGAAGCGGTAGCGTGGCAGTGGCTGGAGATGCGATTGCTCTTCCGCCAATCGCCCCCTGCAGCGCTTATTGAGCTTATCGACAATCCGCTCAAGAAAACGGCGATAGGCACCAACACTTTCGAAATCCGCAGATCCTCGTAATTTGATCGCCTGCTCGATCCGATGCTTGAGCGAACCATGGGCATTTTCTACGGCGCCGTTTTCATGGCTGATGCCCAGGTTATTGACCGTTGACTTCATGCCATAGTGCTGACACAGCGCCGCATAAGATTGCGTGAGTTCTTTTTTTTGCTCGCATTGACGTATGCGGCACTCAGGCTGTCGGTGCGATGTTCCTTGGGTGCGCCGCCGAGTTTATGCAAGGCGGTCTGCAAACCATCGGCCAACGCACTATAACTTTCCCCGCCCCGGATGATATGAACAGCACGCCAATGACTATAAGCCAGACGAAACTGATACAGCAGGTGATCAAATGGCTCGCCTGCGATCGCAATTGGCGTGCGCGGCCGGGTAAAATCGGACAACCCCTGGTGCCCGGCAGGCACCGACTGGCAAAACATGACCGCCTTACCGGGACCTTGCGTTGCTCGCCAGTGTTTTACACGGCGCTGCAAGCTTCTGAGCAACTTCTCCGGGTATTGACCGGGATATCGGTCATCCAAGTGTTCCCAAAGCGTAGTCCCGGTCAGTTCAGGTTCCCGGTACAGCAATGGAACCAACTCGGTCTCCCAAACCAACGCAAAAGGATCCTGGCGCGTGCGCCACTGCCGTTGCGATTTCTCCACCCGCACACCCTTCTCAATCCTGCGGCCACTGCGGATACTTACCCCCGCTTTCGCAGCCGCTGTCTCCTGACCATGCCCTATCTGACGATTCTTCATATAAATAGCTTCCTGTTGATGAGTGATATGTTTTCCAGGCAAGTTCTTGCCCTTGTATAGGGCAGAACTCATACTGATACTTTCACTCAACCGGTCAAGATAATTGTCGCCTGACCGGACAGGTTAATTGTCGTCAATACCGGCTTCACGGCCGGGCGAGGATTGAAACAGCACATCACAATGCAGCTTCGAAATATCCATGCAGGTAGCGCCCGGCTTCACGGCCGGGCGAGGATTGAAACTACACCTCTTTAGAGCTGCGAGAGATTGATTCGGGAGTAGCGCCCGGCTTCACGGCCGGGCGAGGATTGAAACATTGCCTTGGGTTCCACTACCGCCAGCGCACACAATGTAGCGCCCGGCTTCACGGCCGGGCGAGGATTGAAACAAAAATGCAAGATCAAATAAGTCCGATAATTGGCGTAGCGCCCGGCTTCACGGCCGGGCGAGGATTGAAACCGCATCTGTGCTTCTGCGAAGTTATCGGCAGGCACGTAGCGCCCGGCTTCACGGCCGGGCGAGGATTGAAACTCTGGAGTTAATCCGCTGCTATTTCCGGTTAGCACTGTAGCGCCCGGCTTCACGGCCGGGCGAGGATTGAAACATCTCCACGGCTAGCGACAAAATGGCCGAACTGGGTAGCGCCCGGCTTCACGGCCGGGCGAGGATTGAAACGGTACCAGTTACATTCCCAGCGCCATCTTTTAGAGGTAGCGCCCGGCTTCACGGCCGGGCGAGGATTGAAACCGAAAACAACATTGAAAGCTGCGATTGTGTCAAAGTAGCGCCCGGCTTCACGGCCGGGCGAGGATTGAAACTCTTTTGTGTCAGCAACAACCTTTGCAAGATCCTCCGTAGCGCCCGGCTTCACGGCCGGGCGAGGATTGAAACAAATGCTTCATGCCTGAATGGATGCAGCACGTATAATACAACCCAGTTAATTATTCACCCTGCACCTATGCCCACCCCCGAAAGTAATAAGCATCCTCAATCCAAAAATCCCTTACAAGGCGTTACCCTGGAAGCACTGCTGATTGAACTGCATGCGCACTATGGCTGGGAGGGGCTGGCCAAAAGAATTGATATCAATTGCTTCAAGCAAGATCCCAGCATCAAGTCCAGTTTGAAGTTTCTGCGCAAGACACCGTGGGCCAGAGAGAAAGTCGAAGCCCTCTACATCCAATTGAAACAAGGTAAATCATGAGTGAATTCAGTCTTAAAGGCCACGACACGATCGCATTGAATGATCTGTTGAAGATCACCGGCCTGTGCGGAAGCGGCGGCGCGGCCAAGGTGGTGATCGCCAAGGGTAAGGTCAAGGTAGACGGTCAGGTTGAGCTGCGCAAAACCTGCAAGATTCGCAACGGCCAGGTAGTGGAATATGCCCGGGAGCAAATCACCGTAACACCCTGAGCCATCCGGTTCAAAAAAACCAGCGCGCTGGCAGCACATTCGAGTATCCTACGCGACTATTCAGACCACAGCCGCGAATCATGACGCAATACCAACTCTTCGCCACCACGCCGAAAGCGATGGAAGGCATACTCGCCAATGAAATCCAAGCACTTGGCGGGAAAAATGTGCAGCAAAAAATGGCCGGCGTGGCATTCCAGGGCGACCTGGCGATGGCTTATAAAGCCTGCTTATGGTTGCGCACCGCCAGCCGCATTCTATTGTTACTCAGCAGTTTTGAGGTGAAATCGCAGCAGGATCTTTATGATGGCATTCAATGCATCGACTGGTCCGAGCATCTGAACGCTGATGACAGTCTGGCGGTTTCGTTTAACAGCAAGAATAATCCGGCGATCAACAATACGCATTTCGGCGCGCTCAAAGTAAAGGATGCCATCGTCGATCAGCTGCGTGCCAAGTTTGGCAGCCGCCCCAATGTCGATACCGAGCGCCCCAGTATTCGCGTCAACGTCTATCTGCACAACGACACCGCGCAGTTGAGCCTGGATTTATCCGGCGAGAGTTCGCATAAGCGCGGTTACCGCGAAATCAGCATTGACGCGCCGATCAAGGAGAACTTGGCAGCAGCCATTTTGCTGCGTGCCGGTTGGCCGGACATTGCCGCGCAAGGCGGCTCGCTGCTCGATCCGATGTGCGGTTCCGGCACGCTTCTGGTGGAAGGCGCGCTGATCGCCGGGGATATCGCACCGGGCTTGCAACGCGATTATTTTGGTTTTCTCGGCTGGAAGCAGCACGACGCCGCGCTCTGGCAAAGCGTTTGGAACGACGCGCAACAGCGCCGCGAGATTGGCCTGGGTAAATTGCCGGTGATTGTTGGTTTCGACCAAGACCGCCGCACTGTCGCCGCCGCGTTGCAACATGTCGAAAACGCCGGACTGGCGGGAAAAATCCACATTGAAAAGCGCGACATTGCCGATGCATCGGCGGCGGAAAGCTGGGCAAAAGGGCTAATCGTCTGCAACCCGCCGTATGGCGAGCGGCTCGGCGATGAAGAACAAGCCGCCTTGCTCTACCGCCAATTCGGGGAAGTATTAAAACAACGCTTCGCCGGTTGGCAAGCGGCGATGATCATCGGTAATCCGGAACTGGGTTTTAGATTGGGCATCCGTTCGCATAAACCGATTACACTGTTTAATGGCGCGCTGGAGTGCAAGTTATTGCGCTTCACTGTCGAGGAATCCGCTTTCTTCGAACCGAAAACCCACTCGCAACAGGAACGCATCGAACACATCAGCCGCCGCGCTCAAGCCGGGCAGGTCGACAGCCAAGCAGAGATGTTCGCCAACCGCTTGCGCAAGAATCTGAAAAAACTGACCAAGTGGGCCAAACAAAATCAAGTGCATTGCTACCGGCTGTACGACGCCGACTTGCCGGAATACGCGGTGGCCGTGGATGTGTATCAAGGCGAGCAGACCTGGGTTAACGTGCAGGAATACGAGTCGCCGAAAACGATTGATCCGGCCAAGGCCAATCTGCGACTGGCCGGAATCATGGCGGAAATTCCCAAAGTGCTGGAAATTCCTGCCGATCAGGTGTTCTTAAAAATACGCCGCAAGCAGAAAAGCACCGATCAATACGAAAAACAAGGCGATTCCCGCCGCTTTCATGTTGTGGAAGAAGGCGGCTGCAAGTTCTGGGTGAATTTCGAGGATTATCTGGACACCGGCCTGTTTCTCGATCACCGGCCGCTGCGTATGCTGATTCAGCAACAAGCCAAGGGCAAACGCTTCCTGAATCTATTCGCCTACACCGGTAGCGCCACGGTGCATGCGGCAATCGGCGGTGCAGTGTCAAGCGTCACGGTGGATATGTCTAACACCTATCTGGATTGGGCCAGGCGAAATTTCGTCCTCAATGATATCCATGGCGATCACAAGCTGGTGCGCGCCAATTGCGCGCAATGGCTGGTCGAGCAAGCCGGTGCCAAACCCAAACCGCAGTTCGATTTGATTTTTCTCGATCCGCCTACTTTCTCGAACTCCAAGAAAATGGACGAAGCTTTCGACATCCAGAAAGACCATGTGCCACTGATCCGCAACGCCGCAGCCTTGCTGGCACCGGGCGGAGACTTGTATTTCTCAACCAACTTCCGCCGTTTCAAAATGGACCAGGAAGCGCTCAGTGATTGGGTCATTGAAGACATCAGCGCAAAGATGATACCGGAGGATTTCGCCCGCGATGCCAAGATTCATTATTGCTGGAAAATTTCTCACTGAGCAATTATGGTGAATTTTGTAGCAGACTGCTACAATACGACGATTAATACTCTTCATCGAGGTGCAACCATGGCAAAGTCAGCTTCTCCAATCCGCTTGCAGGAAGATTTGATGCGGGCTGCGGCATTGACAGGGGAACGGTTTCATCGCAGCACGGCTGAGCAAATTGAATATTGGGCGGAAATTGGATGCAATATGTCCAAGATATTGGACCCGGACGACCTGCTGTCGATTTCAGCAGGGCTGGCAAAAATCAGGATTGAACCCGTTCATAGTGAACCGATTGATCCCGGCGAAGTTTTTCAGTCGCTGGAAGCTGAGCGTGCGAGCGGAATACTCCCGCAAACGGTAACCAGCAGTCCGTTAAAGTATCAAGTCTCAGTAACGCACCCCGGTTATCTGGAGCAAATTAATCCGGATGGCACCATAAAAACTGGAAAATTTCAGGGCGGCGTGTTTATCGAAATAAATGAAGGGCACCTCTAAAAATCCAAATTTCGTTACAACACTTTGTTGCTCACAAAAAATGTTTCCTTACATATCAGTTATATGCTGCGTCACCATTTTTTGCTCGCGCCTCGTTTTGTTTAGAACTCTGAATTTTTGGAGGCGCCCTGAAACAGCACCGTGAGTATAAAAAAACAACTTTGGGTGCTGGCCGGTGGAAATGGCGCAGGTAAAAGTACTTTTTACCGCACGCAGCTAGCACCAAAGGGCATGCCATTTGTTAATGCCGATATCGTGGCCAAACTGCTTTATCCGCATGCCCCGGAATCGCATAGTTATGACGCAGCAATTCTAGCGGGACAGATGCGCTCACAATTATTGCGGGAAGGACGCAGCTTTTGTTTTGAAACGGTGTTCTCGCACCCCTCAAAAATAGATTTTGTCGCACAAGCAAAAACGCTCGGCTATCAAATCATTTTGGTGTTTATCCACCTGGGTGATATCTCACTTAATCAGGCGCGCGTGGCGCAACGCGTTAGTGAAGGCGGGCATTATGTTCCAGATGAGAAAGTGATTAACCGGATTCCCAGAGTGCTAAAACTTATCAAACAAACACTGCCATTATGCGATCAGGTTTATATTCTGGATAATTCACGTGCAGATGATCCTTTTCAGCAAATTGCCGTCATCCGCAGCGGCCAGATTAATGTTCTACAACATGCCCTACCCGATTGGACCAGGGAATTACTGGCGGATTATTTTGTAGAAAAATAAAACACAAGCGATGCTGCAGCTTCTAGAATGATGTGCTTGGAATTCAAATAAATCGGATTTCTTCCGAAAGCCGCACTGAGGCGATACTTATCGCTATACTTTAATGCTAATTTTATGGAGGTAACATGAATCTTGATCGTGTGGGTTCTGGATCTGATATTCCCAATGACTTTAATGTCATTATTGAAATTCCAATGAATGCTGATCCCATTAAATATGAAGTTGATAAAGAAACAGGCGCAATGTTTGTTGACCGATTCATGTCCACTTGTATGCATTATCCCTGCAACTATGGGTATATTCCGCACACTTTATCCGACGATGGTGACCCAGTGGATGTTTTAGTGATATCTCCCGTACCGCTGATCACCGGCGTTGTCGTGCGCTGCCGGCCACTCGGGATGCTCCGGATGTCCGATGAGGCCGGAGAAGATGCCAAATTGCTCGCCGTGCCAATCAACAAATTATGCAATCTTTATCAGGACATCAATTCCTGCGAAGACTTACCGCAATTGATTCGATCTCAAATTGCTCATTTTTTCGCGCATTACAAAGATTTGGAAGAAGGCAAATGGGTGAAAATTCAAGGGTGGGACGGCGTTGAATCGGCAAAGTCAGAAATCCTTGCCGGAATACAGCGCTTTAATTCAACGATCAATAAGCCAATGTTCTAGATTATGACTTCCAGAACTATTTTGTTGCACTGTTCTGGCAAGTAATTTCTCGATGTTAAATGGGCGGGGATATGTTGCAGCACAATACAAAATTCTTAGCTCTGGAGCTGACGGTTATTTTTATTCCACATTATTATCAATAATGATCTGAATCGATTATTTCACGCTTCATGCACTTAGAAATTTATCAGAAATTCTTATATCGTAGATTACGAATCCATCGAGATAATTCCAATATGGGAAAATCATGGATAGAGTGACAAAAGCCACATGGTAGCTTGATCAGAGTATGTTTAAATAAAATTGTAAAAATTTTTACGACATAACATATGGAAGATACTCATTTTTGTGTATCCATGTGATTGAGAAACTCTAATAATTTTTTCTGGAGGTACCATAAAATGACTACTGCTACAGGTAAATTACGCTTCTGGTGCGATATGAGTATGGAATGTATACGCCGAGACCATACCTCGGCACTAAGTCCTGGGGATCAAAGAGGTCCGTTTTTATCCGCGCGAGCGATTGGCATGGCGTTGGCGGCACTCAACGATGCCAGAGCATATGTTCTCGGCCGCCCAGCGTTGCTAAGTATTCCCGCTCCTGCAACTCTACTGGGTATCAGCGCAGCAGATGCCGATACTGCAGGTGCAGCCGCATGCGCACAAGTTCTCAGATTGCGATATCCGAACCAAGCACATCTTCTGGAACCAGCTTGGCTCCGTTGGCTCGATTACTTTGGATTGGGTTCGGCTGGCAGTCCTGCTGAAAACGCGGGGCGCGATTTTGGCACGTTAGTTCATCAAAGCGGGATGAACGATCCGGTTAATGCTGCGGCTGGTCAATACACTTCTACTGGAGCTGCATACTCCCATATGTTGCCACCCAAAGAATCTATGCAAGGCTATGCAGGCGGGCACTGGGGAATGGCGACGCCCCTACTTGCCACGAGGGTTACTGGTTTTCCACCTCCCCCGGGGCGTGTATCCGCGACAACAGTGAACCCTACTGCGCATTACGCGGCCGATTTCGCGAAAGTTGTCGATAAAGGTGGATCTAACTGGATGCCCGGCACTCGCACCCTCCCGGAAGAGATTACTGGTATCGCATGGGGCTATGATGGCGCAATGGAACTTGGCACGCCACCTCGACTATATCTTCAGGTTGTATTGACGGTACTTGACGCGATTGAGGCTAAGAATCCCGGCTCGTTAAGCCCTGAAGATGAGTTGGCGATCATAGCGGGCATTAGCATCGCTATGGCTGATGCGGGAATAGATGCATGGCACTACAAATATGCACCGACACATATGATGTGGCGCCCAGCTGTAGGAATTCGAAATGCAGTAAATGGAAATGGTGTTGCAGATCCGGACTGGGAACCGCTCGGCCGTCCTGACACAAATGGAACTGGATACAGCTTAACTCCGAATTTTCCGGCATATCCTTCTGGTCATGCAACGTTTGGCGCTGCAGCATTTCAGCTATTGCGGCTCTTTCTGGTTGAAAAAGAGGTCGCGTGCTTTAACCCAAATGGAGTTGACGATATACGCTTTGATTTCGTATCGGATGAATTTGACGGTCGCAACAAAGATCCTATAACGCTGCAGCCGCGTGAACACATAACACTTGGTTATGATAGCCTGTGGCAGGCAATCATTGACAACTCGGTAAGTCGTGTGTATTTGGGCGTTCACTGGGAGTTCGATGGTATTACGAAACGTAATGTAGCAAATACGGGCGACGAATTTGGTGTTCCTTCTTCCCCCAGTGAGTTAGGTAAGACTGGTGGTGTTTGGTTAGGTGCAAAAATTGCCAATGAAATTGCACTTAAACTGGGCGTAAGTCCTGCAACGATTACCGCTTCAAAAATATCATAATCCCAAATCTTCGTGGTTCGGCGACGAACCACGAAGATCTTTGCGGCATCTAAAAAATCCCTGCAATGATAGCGTTCAATATTATAAGCGGGGTATCCTCAAAGAACAGCTCGGTAGGATATGCCGACCGAGCTGAATAATCCACATTTGTCATTCCGAACGCAGTGAGGAATCTTTGGCAGTCAGCTAGATAGATTGCACACTGAATGGCTTAATATTCATTCTTTCATGATTGATGCCCCTCTTACGTCAACACATCCTACCGAACCAAAGAATAATCCCACATACCAAAAAGCCCATTCTTACAGCCAAAGAAGAAGGCGCTGACAATATTTATTGTCTTGTTTACCGATAGTTTCATCCACGTATAACTGGACTAGGAATAAAACACGATGATGAATCTTCCGTTCACAAATATGAAATTCCCACTTGAAAGCACACCTCGATAAATACTTGAATCCTCTCTACCGCATAGATCACATCATCTGACACAAAGTATCCGAAGAAAAAGAATTCTCTTTGTAGAAAGAGATATAGAAGGATCAATACTTCCATGCAATTACGAAACAGAATACGAGTTCTTATCGTGGATGATTGTGCTGCAACTCGTATCACATTGCGAGCAATATTGAACAACAATCAGTATGAAGTCATCGGAGAGCTGAATGATGGTAAAAAACTTGATTCCACCATTGCAAAATTACACCCGCAGATCATCTGTCTGGATCATTTATTGCCTGAAAAAGATGGCCTCACTCTGTTGAGTGAAATTCGCGCTGCCTATCCACACATCTCTGTGGTCATGATTACCGGTAGCGACGACATTGCAGTGCGGCATAACGCAGCCATGTTGGGCGCTGCCGGGTTTATCTGCAAGCCATTTTCCCAGAAACAGGTTATTGAAGTTCTACAAGCAGATGCGCATACCGAAGACATGTTGATGATCGCGGCTAAGCAAGTTAATCCATTCGCGGATCAACCTTATCATGCCAGAGCTGTGATTGCTGATGACAGTTTGACTATGCGACGGCTGCTGACGAATATTCTGGCACACATGGGGGTTGAAGTGATCGGAGAAGCATATGATGGCAAACAGGCTGTCGAACTGGTATCGGAACACAGACCTGATATTGCATGCCTAGATTTCGAAATGCCGGTGATGAACGGTTTGGAAGCATTGAAAATCATACACAATCAGAACGCTGCAACTAAGGTCGTCATGATTACCGCTTTAGCCAGCCGTGAATTGTTTACCCAGGCAACAAACGCCGGAGCGAAGGGATACATCATCAAACCATTTCATCCGGATAAAGTAACTCAGAGCGTCTCCAGAATACTTGCGAGTTAAAATCAGATTTAAATATCAACAAGCGCCTTTTTACCTCTTCCTTATAAGAAACAATAAGCCCGGTAGTTACAGAGAAACCTTGCCCGGATATTGCATGAACTCGCACGATGATCACGCATGATAGTGGTTTCACAAGGGATTATTCGAAGAAACGGTGTAGTTATTCATACACCTGACTGAGATAAATTCCTTGTGGAATCAAGAGACAAGTGAGGGCGTGTGCAATTCATGCAATATCCTGGCTAAATGAGGTAGTGTGGACTAATGCACCCTCTTGCGCTAACACATCCTACCGTACTGGACAACGATCATACTTCTTCGTATGATCAGATTGTTTTCTCGTAAGTGTGAGTCAAATTATGACACATCGAACCACCATCACGCTGGATGATGAAATTTTTGCATTTCTTAATCATGTTGCGGGCGATAACCGTAGCGCTTACATCAATGAACTTTTGAGGCAGGAGCGTAATAATTCTCTCAAGCAGGCATTAATCAAAGCAAATCAGGAAGAGGCTGAAGATACTGACTATCAGGAAGAATTACAGTCATGGGAAAGCACCCTGTCCGATGGTCTGACCAATGACTGAATTCAAACAACTGGATATTCACTGGATCGATCTCGAACCGGCAAAGGGTGCAGAAACCAAAAACTGAGACCCTTTGTAATTGTTCAAAGCGATCTTGTGAATATTCAATCCAGAACGCTGATTGTTGCTCCGCTGCTACCGGAACCATAAACCCTGGCCTTTTGCTGTAAATCTTGAACCAAGCCAGGAAAACGGTTTGGACAGAAATCGTCATATCAACCTTAAGCAATTACGTGCTGTTGATGTTTCTAGGATTGGCAAAAAACAAGGAAAACTGGAAAACCAGTATATTCATTCTATTAAAGGTGCCTTAACTATCGTGTTTGATTTGTAGGTCAGGGAAATGATCTTGTTCATTGCACGACCTGAATACAAATTGGAAGACTTCGCGCTTTTGCGGCATTCTTTCAAGATCAATGCGTAATATATGCCGCATGAAAGATTCAATTTCACTTGCCCAGGTCAATAGCCTGAATTGCATTAGTAATCCTCTTCCAGTCATGAGCATATTGCCGTGATCCATCTGTAAAATCTGAATTAATCTCAGAGTAACGAGCAATAAATTTGTAAAGCACTGTTCCATTACTTTTTGTTTCATAAAGCTCCTCAGTCGGAACAATGAAGAACGTAGATTTGTTGAACCAGTATGCCAGCACAAAATGCGATAACTCCTTCTCCTTCCTGGTAATAGTGAAGTGAGCCTGATTAGGGTGCTGTGACACAAGAAGTGTCTGCCGTGTTTTAACTTCCAAGTTAATTTGCTTCCCTGGCCCCATTATTACCAAATCGCAGCCCTCATCTGCGTAATTTCGAAAAACCTTCCAGCCTGTAAGTTCTTCAGCCTGAATCGTCAAATGTACATATAGCAGTGCCGAAAGCTCTCCAATTTCTTGGAGTGATACTTTCAGATTTTGAGTGAGCTCTTTCATGCATAAGCCTAACTTAATAAATGTAACGTTTTATGTTAATTGAAACTTAAGGAAAGCTGAAAACAAACCTTACAGCTCACATTAGCACCTCATACACCTAATCATCGAATTCAAACAGAACTCAAAACTCTAACTATTCGTCACATCCCGCCCATGCACAATCCGATACAACACTGGCAGCACCAGCAGCGTCAACGCAGTCGACGATAAAATCCCGCCGATCACCACCGTTGCCAGAGGCCGTTGCACTTCCGCGCCGGTACCGGTAGCCAGCGCCATCGGCAGGAAACCGATCGACGCCACTAAGGCCGTCATCAGTACGGGGCGCAGTCGAGTCAACGCGCCGGTTTGAATCGCATCATCCAGAGATAGCCCCTCTTTCTCTCTCAATCCACGGATAAATGCCAGCATCATCAGACCATTCAGAACCGCTACGCCGGATAGCGCGATAAATCCAACCCCGGCTGAGATGGACAATGGAATGTCACGCAGCCATAACGCAAATATGCCGCCGGTCAAGGCAAAGGGAACACCGGTAAACATGAGCAACCCATCGCGCACGTTGCCGAACATCGTGTACAACAGTATAAAAATCAATCCGAGTGCCAATGGAATGACGATCTGCAGGCGGTGCGCTGCGGAAATCATTTGTTCAAACTGGCCGCCCCAGGTTGCCCAGTATCCCAGTGGGATCGGCACTTTTTTGGCGATCAGTTGTTCGGCGTCGTGGACGAACGAACCCAGATCACGGCCGCGCACATTGGCGGTAATCACGATCCGGCGTTTCCCATTTTCCCGGCTGACTTGATTGGGGCCCTGAGTGATCTCGAAATTGGCCACTTCTCCCAAAGTGACAAAAACCGGCACAGCCGGTTGGGCGGCTTGTGCGGCTTGTGGCGCATTGGCAGCCACGGCCACGCTTTGCATCGGAACGCTGATGGGCAGCCGTTTCAGCGCTTCAATATCGGCGCGCAAATGCTCCGGCAAACGGATTTGCAGATCGAAGCGCCGGTCGCCTTCAAAAATCATCCCGGTGCTTCTGCCGCCCACCGACATGGCGACGACATCTTGCACATCACGGCCATTCCAGGCCATAACGCGCCATTTTTGCGCGGTCCATTTGATGGACAGAACCGGTAAACCGGTAATTTGTTCCGTTCGCACATCCGCAGCGCCGGGAACAGTTTTAAGCTGCTTTTCTATGGCCTCCCCCAAAGCCAGCAAGGTATCCATGTCATCGCCAAACACTTTGACGGCGACATCGGCACGCACACCGGAAAGCAGTTCATTAAAGCGCATTTGTATCGGTTGAGTGAATTCATAGTTATTCCCCGGAACTTTCCGCACGGCTTGTTCCATCGCGGCAATGAGCTCTGCTTTGGTGTGATGCGCGCCGCTCCATTCGGATTGCGGTTTCAGGCTGATAAAAATATCCGCAACACTCGGCGGCATGGGGTCGGTGGCTATTTCTGCCGTACCGATTTTGGAAAAAACCCGCTCGACTTCAGGAAATTTTGATTATTTCCTCCAGCTCATTCTGCATTTCCGATTCGCTGTGGTCAGACTGGTACCCGGAATACGGATGGCATGCAACGCGATATCGCCTTCGTTCAAGCTGGGGACAAACTCGCTGCCGACACGTGTCGTCAGCAAACTCGACAGGATGACAATCACGATTGCAATGGTGACCGTGAGTTCGCGATTGTTCATCGTTGCCTTCAATACCGGCACATAGGCTTTCCTGGCCCACACCATCACCTTGCTCTCTGTTTCTTTTACTTTACCGGACAAGAAGAATGCAATCGCTGCCGGAACAAAGGTCAGGGAGAGAATCATCGCGCCAATCAATGCAGTCACCACCGTGAGCGCCATCGGATGGAACATTTTTCCTTCGACCCCGGTCAATGCGAAAATGGGTAAATAGACGATAATAATGATCAGCTCACCGTAAATCAGCACCCGCCGCGCTTCCTTGGAAGCATCAAACACCAGTTCGAGACGTTCGGTAAGCGTCAATTCTCGCCCCCAGTCGCATTTGTTCATGCGCCAGCCGGCGGATACTGTTTTCGACAATGACAATGGCGCCATCCACGATAATGCCAAAATCAATCGCCCCAGACTCATCAGGTTGGCGCTCACATGATTGGTCACCATGCCGGTGAACGTAAACAGCATCGACAACGAATCACAAAGCCGCAATCAGTGCCGCGCGCATGTTACCGAGAAACAGCAGCAAGACCACAATCACCAGCGCCGCGCCTTCCAACAGATTTTTCGCCACCGTATGAATGGTTTTTTCCACCAAAGTGGTACGGTCATACACCGGTGTTGTGACGATACCTTCCGGTAAATTACGATTAATTTCTTCTAATTTCTTGGCGGCCGCTTGCGCCACAAGCCGGCTATTTTCCCCTATCAGCATATGCACCGCGTCGCAGCGCCGGTACGTAATTCCTTGCCGATCAGAATATCCGCGACATCCTTGACGCGAATCGGCGTTCCTTGCCTGGAACCCAGGATAATGTTGCCGATTTCATTCAGATTTGCGATTTGCCCCGGTACGCGAACCAGATATTGCTCCCCGCTTTTTTCAATATAACCGGCCCCCACATTCAGATTGTTACGTTCCAAGGCAGTTACCAGATCGGCCAATCCCAGTCCGAAAGAAATCATTTTCTCCGGGTACGGCACCACATGAAACTGTTTAACATAGCCGCCCACCGTGTTGATTTCTGTCACGCCTTTGACCATGCGTAACTGCGGCCGGATGACCCAATCCTGGATTTCACGTAAATCGGTTGTTGTGTATTCCGAGCCGTCCGGTTTTTTTGCACCCGGCTCGGCATCGACAGTCCACATGAAAATTTCACCCAAACCCGTGGAAATAGGCCCCATCATCGGCTCAATGCCGATGGGTAACCGGCCTTTCGCCTCTTGGATGCGTTGACTGACCTGCTGGCGCGCGAAATAAACATCGGTGCCGTCTTTGAAAATCACCGTGACCTGCGACAGGCCATACCGTGAAATTGAGCGGGTATAGTCGAGATGGGGCAAACCCGCCATGATGGTTTCGATCGGAAACGTGATGCGCTGCTCCGCCTCGACCGGTGAATAACCCGGCGCGTTGGTATTGATTTGAACCTGCACATTAGTAATATCAGGCACCGCATCAATGGGCAATTTCTGGTAGCTGTAGGCGCCAATGATTGCCATCATCATCACGGCCATCAGCACGATGGCGCGCTGATAAATGGATATATGTAGAATGCGTTCGAACATGATGGTCGCCTCGATTAGATCATCGGTTTAATGGTCGTGACTTGCGCCTGCTTTACCCAGTTCAGCCTTGATGGCGAAACTGTTACCGCTCGCGTATTGCTCTCCGGAAGTCAACCCCTTCAGCACTTCAACCATTTCGCCATCATTACGCCCCAGTTCCAAAGGACGTACCTCGAAATACTGATCATATCGGCCAAATACCACAGACCAGTCCCGTAGCGTTTGAATGGCAGCCACTGAAACAGCCACAGGAACCTGGATTTCTTCCGCTACCAATTCCGCATTCACAAACATACCGGGGCGCCATTTGCCCGCTGGATTATCCAATTCGACCCGCGCTGTTGCGGTACGGGTTTGCCCGCCGATTAACGTCGAAATATAGGTGATAGTTCCTTCGCTTTCCACATCGTAAGCAGTCGCTTTCACGGCTACTTTCTGACCCTCCCTAGCCACATTCAGATCGTTTGGATAAACCGTAATAGCCGTCCACACGGTGGAGATATCTGCGACAGTATAAATTTCCCGGTCTTCTTTAACTGCTTCCCCCAATGCAATGGCTTTGGCAATAATGATTCCGGAAATGGGGGAACGTATTTCATAACGCGAGATACCTGTCCTTGAATGATTGGATTCAGGTTGCACACCCAGTGCAATCAGCTTCGTAGCAGCCAACTCCAGTGCGATTTCCGCTTCATTCCACAACTCTTGCGCCAATAGAAACTCCTGCTTAGCACTAATCTTTTCTTCCCATAATTGTTTCTCGCGCTCGTAGGTAGCTCTTGTCAATCCCAGCCGCTTCTTGGCAACGTAATATTGACTGCGTAAATCCGCCAGCATCGGGCTTTCGAGAACCGCCAGCACCTCGCCTTTTCTCACCTGCTGCCCATGATGCCCATGAACGGCAGTCACCATGCCGGCAACCCGCGGCACTACCCGCACTATGGTATGTTCATTGAATGTCACTTCACCCGGCAGTTTGAGTTTTGGCTTGATGATCGCTGGCCCTGCCGTCAAAAGTACAACGCCCATGCTTTTCAGCATGGCATCCGGAATTTCCACCCGCCCCTCGATCTGGCTGTAACTCCAGCGCATTACTTTGCCATTGCGTTCCGCCGCAATCGCGATATCAAATGAATGCGGCTCTTCCACTTCTTGGTCTCCCAGCAGATAATCCGCTTCGGGAGTAAATTTGAACAATTGTGCGGGCGCTCCCAGCCGGGATAATGTAATTGCGAGATGCGCTGCTGTTGGCGGCAACAACTTACCCTTTTCATACAAATAAATCCGGAACTGTGGCGGTACGCCTTTCTCAAAAATAGTCAGCTCCACACTAAGATCACTATCGGTGAATAACTTACCGCCTCTTGGCCCAACACCCGGTTGATTGCCACCTGATTTCTCATCGGCATTGATGTGCACCGCCTCCTCTGTCACCGCAGAAGGCTTATCCAGCGTTAAAATCAACCCACCCACAACAATCCCTACGACAATCACAATCAGGACTGGCATCCATCGCGCTTTATTCATAATTAATCCTTAATCTTTTCCCGCCGCTACGGTTGGCGTATATTGATTTCATGATTCGGCTTGACACTATCGATAGGCCCTGCAATCAGGCGCTCGATTTCGTTTACCAAACGTTGATAGTTTGCCAGTGCACGTACATAGAGCACTTGATTCTGAAATAAAACACGTTGCGCATCCAGCAGCTCCAGCAAACCAAATTTGCCCAATTCATACCCCCTACGCATCACATGGAAAGCACTTTTAGCGCCGGGCAATATTTCGTCACGCAATATGTTAATTTCATTCCATGCTGCTGACATCGCTTCATATGATTGCGTGAGCTCAGTTTTTAACCGTAACTCCATCGCGGCTTGCTCATCCATGGCTTTGTCCACCCGTTGATAAGCATCTTTGATATTTCCTTGGTTACGATCGAACAGCGGCAACGGCACCATGACACTCGCTATAGCCGTATTGCCGCCCACTAACGCATAATTCACAACCCCGGCATTTACGGTCAGATTGGGAATGCGGCGCGTTTGCTCTACTTCCAGCAACGCTTTACGTTGTTCAATATTTTTCATCGCACGCTGCGCCATCGGATTACTCAAAACACGCTCTTCCAACATTTGCAAATTAGGTGGAGCAATCAGCGTTTCAAGATTCCCCAGCGCCTTGCTAAATTGCGGAGAAGAGTTATCCCATAATAACGCCAGCCGCTTCCGTGCAGATGTTAAATCCCGTTGCGCTTGTTCATATTCAATACGCGTAGTCGATAGCCCCACCTTGACTCTAGTCTCCTCAATAGGTGCCACTTTTCCGCCCCGCACACGTTCGGTCACACTATTAACCACGTTTTGTGCAACTTGCCGGGTTTCTTCAGCAAGCCTGAGCCGCTCTTGCGCAGCGAGCACTTCCGTAAACACATTGGCCACTCTGGCAATAATTTCCACCCGCCGGGTTTCATAATCCATAGCAGCCAGTTCTTCACCCAATAGCGCCGCACTGACCCGGGCCGCACGTTTGCCGCCCAGCTCTATCAATTGGCCAATCCGGATAGTCGTAACCTGCTGTACTACTTCTTGTACTACTGATTCAGGTGCATTAATATCACCGCTCAGCTTTTGGATATTCCCGATATTTTCAACGTTGACTGAAAGTTCCGGATTTCTCAACAAACCCGCTTGCAGTGTCACCCCTTCCAACGCACGCATTTCCTTGGAAAAAGCTGCTAATTCCGGATTTTGAAGCAGTGCAAGACTAATTGCGTGACGTAAAGTGAGATCATTTTTATCATCGCTATTTACCGAATCAGCCAGATAATCATTTTTCCCGCCAGACAATTTGTTAAGAGAATCAGCCCCGGCGTTCTTTATCTGAACTGAGAAACTCAGCAAGAGAATAGAACCCAGCAGCATAACCCGTAATTCTGGTGCCACCCAATAGCGTAATGCTATCAATAGGTCACTCAATTTCATACAAAACCTCCGCATTGCTCAAGCCTATCAAAACAGGTTATTCGACCTAGCTTGAATTTGCCCGTTTTTACGATGCTATGGATCAAAGAAACGATCCACATACAACACAATTTTAAAATTTAGCTAAAAGAGGGGCTTCGAGGAGGCCGCAGGGGCAAATCTGGGATTGTTTCAGGAATGATGGCGGAAACAAATACAGTTAATACTTCCGTCACTCTTTGATCAGGTATCGGTGGAAAGGAATTAAAGAAAAAAGGTTGATATTGCCCCGCCGAATGCAGGCATAGGTGGGTTGCCGCATCGAGATCAACACCCCCCCACGATACATTATTACGGTGCAATTCCAGATGCATCGCAGGATCTGCTGACAACGATTGGCGGACATGATCCAGCTCGTGTGCAAATACTTCCCCTCTGAATGACAAACTCAGTCCATTCGTCAATATGCAGACAATCAGCATAAGAATAATCGGATAAGTAGAGTATTTCCGCATAGGGGTCTGATTTACAATAAGTGAAAGTTTCACTCAAAATATAATGATTTCACATTATTAACTTATTTGCAATTCTAAAACTTCTGCAATAAGCCCTATTTTCAAATGACCTCCATTCCTTCCTGAGCTAACATGTCGACCAAAGCAATGAGCGGCAATCCAATCAACCCGCTCGGATCATCTCCAGTCATCTGCTCGATCAGTGCAATGCCAAGCCCTTCAGATTTTGCACTACCCGCACAATGGTAAGGTTGTTCTTTAAGCAGATAATTTTCAATTTGCTGATCACTGAATTGCCGAAATTTCACATGATAAGGAATAACACGCATTTGCAGCCGATCAGTAAAACTATTCAGGAGACATAAAGCAGTATAAAAAACAGCTTCCTTACCACGAACTCGTCTGAGCTGTTCGGTTGCGTTAGCATGATTCAGTGGCTTCCCGAGGCGAAAACCTCCTAATGCCGCCACTTGATCAGAACCTATAATGAGGGCTTGCGGGTAAATTTTCGCAACTGCACGTGCTTTGGCTTCCGCCAATCGTACAGCGGTTTCTTCGGGCGACTCATTGGACAACGGTGTTTCATTAATTTGAGGGCTGGTTGTTTCAAATGGAATCTGTAGACGCTGAAGCAATTCTTTGCGATAAATCGAGCTTGATCCCAATATTATTTTCGGGGTAGTGTTTTGTGTTTTCAAAATTTCCTTCTGATTTTTCTTCTGATTTTTTGACACATAAGAGTAAAAAATATAACATGCGCGCCTTATGTCTGTAAGCTTTGTGATAGACCCTTTAGATTTTGTACAGAATGCGGGCATACATCATGGTAAAATCCCGGTGGATGCGCTTGTGCGTTTGCATGATTTTCTGTTTGACAAAGAAGGGGAGCTAATCTACCAAATCAGTGGTCAGTTTGACAAGCACGAAAAACCCGGCCTGCGTTTGGAAATTAAAGGTAAAATACATCTTAGCTGTCAGCGTTGTCTAGGAAAATTACCACATACAATTGATTTGCAGACATTCTTGGTACTGGCGAAGACTGAAGCGGAACTGGATCAGGCCGACGAAGACGAAGCCGTCGATGCGATTTTAGCAACACCTGATATGGACGTGGTCAGTTTAATTGAGGACGAGATCATACTCAGTTTACCGATTTCATCCTGCCATACAGAGGGTGAATGCAGCATACAGGAATTAGAATTTATCAAAAACAATCTGACCAACAAGAAATCAGCACACCCTTTCGCAGCGTTATTGGCATTAAAAAAGACAAATTGAGTTCAAGGAGTTATTCACATGGCAGTCCAACAAAATAAAAAATCCCCTTCGAAACGCGGCATGCACCGTTCGCATGATTTTCTGACTAATCCACCATTAGCTGTTGAATCGAGCACTGGAGAAATTCATTTACGTCACCATATTAGCCCTAATGGATACTATCGTGGCAAGAAAGTTGTTAAAACCAAAAACGATTAAAAATAATATCTATTGCTACAAGCCGCACTAAATATATAGTTTCACCCAGCCACAAGAGCATTGAAATTGGATATTACTGTAGCAATAGACTGTATGGGCGGCGATCATGGCCCCCATGTAACAGTTCCATCAGCGGTTGAATATTTGCGCTGCGATCCTGAAGCCAATATTATTCTAGTCGGCATTCCTGATGCCATTGCGGCAGAGTTACGCGCCGCAAATTCTGAATTTGGCCCGAGAATCCGATTACATCCAGCGAGTGAAGTTGTCAGCATGGATGAATCCCCTGCAGTCACCCTGCGAAGCAAGAAAGACTCTTCAATGCGCGTTTCCATTAATCTCGTTAAAACGGGTGAAGCACAAGCTTGTATCAGTGCTGGGAATACGGGCGCATTGCTAGCAACCTCCCGGTTTGTATTAAAAACAATCCCGGGCGTTGACCGTCCGGCACTTGCCGTCATATTACCCACTATTACCGGTCACACTTATGTATTGGATCTGGGTGCCAACGTCGACTGTACAGCGGAGCACTTACTCCAATTCGGACTCATGGGCGCCTCATTGGTATCCTCGGTAGAAAATAAAGCATACCCAAGCGTTGGTTTGCTCAACATTGGTGAAGAAGAAATCAAGGGCAATGAAATAGTTAAACAAGCGGCTGAACTACTACGCAATAGCGGACTTAATTTTTATGGTAATGTTGAAGGCACAGACATTTATAAGGGAACCACTGATGTCGTGGTTTGTGATGGATTTGTCGGTAATATCACCTTAAAAACTTCAGAAGGTCTGGCACAAATGCTGGCAACCTACCTGCGCGAAGAATTCAAGCGCAATTTACTTACCAAACTGGCTGGTGTCATTGCAATGCCGGTTATCAATTCCTTTAAACGCCGCGTCGATCATCGCCGCTACAATGGCGCCAGTTTCCTGGGCTTACGCGGCATTGTGATTAAAAGTCATGGTTCTGCAGATAAATATGCGTTTGGTTTTGCCATAAAACGCGCCGCTGAAGAAGTTCGTGGCGGGATGCTGCGGCATATCAGTGAACGGGTAGCCGAGTTTTCCCGGCATTCTCAGACCTCTTCAAAAGAAATTAAAATTAAAATAATGTACTCAAGAATCACTGGAACAGGTAGTTATTTACCTGAGAAAATTCTCACCAACCTTGATCTGGAACGCATGGTGGATACCAATGATGAATGGATACGAACGCGCACAGGCATTACACAGCGGCATATTGCCAGCGAAGATCAAGTAGCCAGCGATTTGGCGTTATATGCGTGTCAGAATGCCATGCAGGCTGCTGGCGTAACCAATAAAGATATTGATCTCATCATTGTCGCCACCACGACTCCGGACATGATCTTTCCAAGCACTGCCTGTATTCTGCAAAATAAACTGGGTATAGAAAACTGCCCGGCATTTGATGTTCAAGCCGTCTGTAGCGGTTTTGTGTATGCGCTGGCGACCGCCGACATGTTCGTGAGTTCAGGTAAGTGCCGGAATGCTTTAGTAGTCGGTACCGAAATCTATTCTAAAATACTTGACTGGAACGATCGTAGCACTTGCGTTTTATTTGGCGATGGCGCCGGTGCAGTAGTGCTTTCGCAAAGCGATCAACCGGGCATTTTATCTACCCACCTCCACGCCAATGGCAGCTATAGCAATATCTTATCAGCGCCGGGTTGTATCAGCGGTGGAAAAGTACAAGGTACGCCCTACATCAACATGGAAGGTAATACCGTTTTTAAATTCGCCGTCAAAGTTCTTGAAGAAGTGGTGCAAGAGGCTATAGCCAAAAATAATTTACAGACTACGGACATCGACTGGTTGATACCTCATCAGGCGAATATCCGAATCATTCAATCAACGGCAAAAAAACTGGGATTGCCCATGGATAAAGTAGTCGTAGCTGTAGACAAACATGGCAACACTTCTGCGGCTTCCATACCGCTTGCACTCGACATGGCGGTACGTGACGGACGCATCCAGCCTGATCAACTGATCCTATTAGAGGGTGTTGGCGGTGGATTTACATGGGGAGCAGTATTACTGCGCTGGTGATTTATGAAATTTGCATTTGTATTTCCAGGTCAAGGGTCACAATCTGTCGGAATGGTCAATGGGTATGCGGATTTACCCATCGTTCAGGAAACCTTTCAAGAAGCATCCGATATCCTCAAACAGGATTTTTGGTCAATGGTCAACACCGGACCAGCGGACGATCTCAATCTCACCATCAACACACAACCGCTTATGTTAACCGCAGGGGTAGCTGTGTATCGTGCGTGGACAAGCCTAGGAGGCGGCAAACCGGCGTTCCTGGCTGGACATAGTCTGGGCGAATACACGGCATTGGTCGCAGCCGAAGCGCTGAGTTTTGCTGATGCGTTATCGCTGGTGCGCTTCCGTGCGCAAGCTATGCAACAAGCCGTACCGGAGGGTGTGGGTGGCATGGCGGCTATTCTCGGATTAGATGACGAGCTCATTGAAGCAATTTGTTATGAAATCACAAACCAAGGTAAAGGAGAATCTCTTGAGCCGGCCAACTTCAATTCGCCGGGTCAGGTAGTAATCGCCGGACACAGAAATGCCATCCTGCAAGGAATTGAAATGGCTAAATCAAAGGGAGCAAAACGTGCGATCATGTTGCCAATGAGCATTCCTTCGCATTGCTTACTGATGAAACCAGCCGCTGAACGTATGCAGCAGCAACTGGAACACGTGATGCTGCACCCTCCTAAAATCCCAATTCTGCATAACGCCGATGTAAAGACACATCCCGACACGACAGCTATTAAGAAAATTTTGGTTCAACAGCTTATCAGTTCTGTACGCTGGGTAGATACTATTCGAGCCTTTGCCGCTGCCGGCATAACCCATGTCGTCGAATGTGGGCCGGGAAAGGTATTGGCCGGACTAAACAAACGCATCGATCAGAATTTACAGCAGTTATCACTGGCAAACAGTGAAGCGATCAAGCAAGCTGTTAATAATTTAAGGATAATATAACGACAATGGACATTTGCTCCGAACAGTCATGTCACTATTCATGGAGATGTGATTTTGGAAAATAAAATAACTTTAGTAACAGGCGCCAGCCGAGGAATTGGACAAGCCATCGCACTTAAGCTAGGTCAGTTGGGTGCAGTAGTGATTGGTACAGCGACCACTGAAAGTGGCACAAACACCATTAATCAATATTTGGAGAAAGCCGGTATCAAAGGCATAGGTATCACTTTGAATGTGAATGATACCGAGCAAATTAACAATACGATTCAAATCATTCGCGAAAAATTTGGTGAAGTGGAAATTTTGATCAATAATGCCGGGGTCACGCGCGATAACCTATTAGTGCGCATGAAAGATGAAGAATGGGATGAAATCATTGAAACTGATTTAAAATCAGTGTTCCGGCTAAGTCGCGCAGTCCTCCGTGCCATGATGAAAGCCCGTTACGGCCGCATCATTAATATTTCCTCTGTTGTCGGTGCAATGGGAAATATGGGACAAACAAACTATGCTGCTGCAAAAGCAGGCATATTTGGTTTTAGTAAATCATTGGCGCGGGAAGTCGGCAGTCGACATATTACTGTAAACTGTGTTGCTCCTGGTTTTATTGACACGGACATGACGCGTTCACTGGCCGATGAATTTCAACAAAACTTAATTCAGCATGTTCCTTTGGGAAGATTAGGACGCCCTGAAGAAGTCGCTTCAGCAGTGGCATTTTTAGCCTCGTCCGCAGCAGGTTATATCACAGGCACTACACTCCATGTCAACGGCGGAATGTATATGGACTAATACACGAGTCATTGAATAATCAGAACTGCGCAATTAGCAGTGATATGTTTCAGTTTTGCTAGCATTGAAAATTTGCTAGAATGAGAATGTTTATCTTACCCGAGAAGGAAATACCTAGATGGAAAATATTGAACAGCGTATTAGAAAGATTGTAGCTGAACAACTTGGCGTGAATGAAGCAGAAGTGAAGAATGAATCATCTTTTGTTAATGATCTGGGAGCAGACTCACTCGACACGGTCGAATTGGTAATGGCACTAGAGGAAGAATTCGAATGCGAGATTCCAGATGAACAAGCTGAGAAAATAAATACCGTCCAGGAAGCGATTGACTACGTTACTGCTAATACTAAGTAGTATTTTGTTTTTTTAAGTACATGTAAGCGGAGTTATTTTGTCCAAACGTAAGGTAGTAGTTACCGGGTTAGGTATTGTGTCGCCTGTTGGAAGCACAATATCAAGCGCATGGGAGAGCATCATCTCAGGAAAATCCGGTATCACTCGGATAACCCGTTTTGATGCATCCAATTTCACTTCACAAATTGCTGGTGAAGTTAAAGATTTTGATATTCAGCAATATTTGTCTGCTAAAGAAGCACGCCGCATGGATACCTTTATCCATTATGGTATGGCAGCAGCAATTCAAGCTGTTAAAGATGCCGGCATAGATGAAGTTAGACAACTTGACCCGGAACGGATCGGCGTAAATATCGGCTCAGGCATAGGTGGCCTACCTATGATTGAGAGTACAGATACTGCTTACCATGCAGGCGGGCCTCGTAAAATATCGCCTTTCTTTATTCCTAGCACAATCATCAACATGATCGCAGGTAACTTATCCATCATGTTCGGTTATAAAGGCCCCAACATAGCGATTGTGACCGCTTGTACCACAGCCACACACAGTATTGGCAGTTCGGCCCGCATGATTGAATATGGCGATGCCGATGTCATGGTGTGCGGCGGTGCCGAATCATGTGTAACACCGCTTGCCATCGGCGGATTTGCTGCCGCAAGAGCCTTATCAGCACATAATGCTGATCCGGAATCTGCGAGCCGGCCCTGGGATATCGATCGTGATGGTTTTGTGCTGGGTGAAGGTGCCGGAGTTTTAGTACTGGAAGAATTAGAACACGCCAAACGCCGGGGAGCAAAAATTTATGCGGAATTAGCTGGCTTTGGCATGAGCGCAGACGCATACCATATGACAGCGCCAAGCGATGATGGTGAAGGCGCAGCACGCTGCATGTCTAATGCCCTTAAAAATGCAGGCATTAATACCACAGAAGTCGATTACATTAATGCACATGGCACATCCACCCCATTGGGTGATATCGCTGAAACAATTGCAGTTAAACGTTGTTTCGGTGACTACGCAAGCAAACTTGCCGTCAATTCGACCAAATCGATGACAGGACATTTACTCGGTGCTGCCGGTGGTATAGAAGCAATCTTCTCCGTATTGGCAATACATCATCAGATTGCCCCCCCCACAATCAACCTTGTCAATCAAGATCCGCAATGTGATCTGGATTATATCCCTAATACAGCAAGAGCTATGGACATCAAAGTTGCGCTATCGAACTCCTTCGGGTTTGGGGGAACTAACGGAACGCTTGTTTTCCGTAGCGTATAAAAAACTTTACCTTTTTGTGGCGCATGCCTACGCTAAAACGCCTTCTAATTTCGATCGTTTCTATCGCCATTCTGTTAATTGGATGGCTTTATCTTCATGTCCATTCAAGTATTTCGCTTCCTGCTACCCCCTATGAGTTCTCTATCCGTCCTGGCAGTAATCTAAAACAAGTTTCGCAACAACTAGCCGATGCGGGTGTTTTCCCAAGCAAATGGCCATTGATACTATTAGCACGTTATCTGAATCAGGAATCAGCAATCAAAGCCGGCGACTATCGACTCACCGAGAATATCTCTCAAATAGCGCTATTAGATTATCTGACAAAGGGTGATGCAAAACAGAATGAAATAAGATTTCTTGAAGGTTCAACTTTTGCGCAATTACGGAAGGTACTAAACGAACACCCTGCCATACAGAGCCATACAGTCGGCTTGAGTGACCAGGAAATACTACAGTTAATCGGCGCAACAGAAGCGGCTGCAGAAGGATTATTTTTCCCGGATACTTACTATTTTATTAAAAATAGCAGCGATATAGAAATTCTGCAACGCGCCTATCAGACCATGCAGAATCATTTACAATCCAGCTGGTCATCACGCGCTGAATCTTTACCATTAGCCACACCTTATGAAGCACTCATTCTTGCCTCCTTAATAGAGAAAGAAACCGGATTGGAAAGTGATCGCACCACGATAGCCGGTGTTTTCATCAATCGGTTGCGTAAAGGCATGCGATTGCAAACAGACCCAACCATTATCTATGGTCTGGGTGAGCAATTCGATGGGAATCTGCGCAAAAAAGACTTGCTTACCGATCAGGAATACAATACCTATACGCGCGCAGGCTTGCCGCCCACTCCCATTGCCTTACCCGGTCTCGCTTCCATCCGTGCAGCGCTTAATCCGGCTGAAACCGATGCGCTCTATTTTGTCGCAAAAGGTAACGGAGAATCTCAATTTTCCAGCAATCTGACAGACCATAATAAAGCGGTCAATAAATACCAAAAACTACAAAAATAAAATTATGCCGCCAATAATCACGTGTCAACCTTAATCCGTGGAGCTACATGACTCAATTTTCCATCATAGTGCCCACATTGAATGAATCCGAGAATATTGATTTACTCTTAACCCGCTTATTTGCACTGGATCTTAAACCGGGTAGTTTTGAAGTCATTTTTGTTGATGATGGATCCACTGATGGCACTCCTGACAAGGTGCGCGCCTGGGAAAGCCGATCAAACGTTCATCTCATTGAACGGCAGGAGAAACCGGATCTGACTGCAGCGATACTGGCAGGAGCAGCCAAAGCCCGAAGCGAT
Source organism: Nitrosomonas sp. (assembly GCA_016708955.1). Lineage (GTDB taxonomy): Bacteria > Pseudomonadota > Gammaproteobacteria > Burkholderiales > Nitrosomonadaceae > Nitrosomonas. Next base: position 305,503 of record JADJES010000003.1, on the reverse strand, counting down.
GTCATTGTGGTCATGGATGCAGATCTAAGTCATCCGCCCGAAAGCTTACCGGCTATCGTCACGCCCATACTGAACAACACTCGTGACGTATCCATTGGCAGCCGCTATATTGCAGGGGGCAGTACTGAGAATTGGCCACTGTACCGGCAATTGCTGTCACGTGTTGGTGGCTGGATAGCGCGCCCGATTTGTGATGTAAATGACGCCACGTCCGGTTTCTTTGCATTCCGTCGCGAACTGACTGGAAGTATTTCAAATAATGCACATGGCTACAAAATTCTGCTCGAGCTACTCATGGCCAATCAGGGAAAGCTTCGCGTCACCGAAGTACCCATTTGTTTTCATGATCGAACGCATGGCACCTCCAAATTGTCTTTTTCGCACCAGCAAGCTTATATACAACGCCTGATTACATTAGCCGGTGGTACGGCCACACTCAATACGGCTGGCCGCTTTGCTGCAGTGGGTTTATTGGGCGTTTTAATTGATGCGATCATTTTTCAGTGGATGATCAGCCGTGGCGACGGACTTGCTCTGGCTCACTTCGTTAGTTTCTTTGTCGCTGCAACTGTTAACTATACCCTTAATTCAAAATGGGCATTCCGTGAACACCACACAGGCTATCTGCAATGGCATCAATTTGGCCGTTTCCTGACTGTTGGCGCATTCGCGTTATTACTGCGCGGAGGTGTATTGGCCTTACTCGTTTATATCTGGCACGTACCGCCCCTGCTGGCAATTTTTCCAGCCATCATTGCTACTGCGACCGTGAACTACTTAGGTTCCGCTTTTTATGTATTTCCCAATAAAGAAAACCCGCCATCTCTTGAAATACGCTGGCGCACAGCAGCGATTGGTATCGTCATATTTATCATATTACTGCGTTTAGTTTATTTTGGTCTGGCACAACTTATCCCGGATGAAGCGTATTACTGGCAGTATGCGCAACACATGGATCTGAGCTTTTATGATCATCCTCCCATGGTGGCTTGGTTAATCTGGTTCGGCACAGCATTGCTGGGACACAATGAATTTGGCGTGCGCATTGGCGCCCTCCTTTGCGGCTTTGTGACTATGGGCTATCTATACGCCCTGGCGCAAAACCTATACAACAAATCCACCGCAATGCGCACAGTATTGTTATTGTCTATATTGCCAATGGGATTTGCTTCCGGCCTACTGATGACACCCGATGCCCCATTAGTCGCAACTTGGGCCGCCACACTGTATTACATGGAACGTGCATTATTAGCTGGCCAACGCACGGCATGGTTAGGTATGGGGATCGCTTTCGGTCTGGGATTACTATCCAAATACACACTGGGGTTATTGGGTATTGCGGCATTGGTATTTGTCATGATAGATCCCACAGCACGCCGCTGGATGAAACGTCCTCATCCATATCTAGCCGCGTTATTGGCATTGTTACTCTTCTCTCCGGCCATCATTTGGAACTACGAAAATAATTGGGCATCATTCGCTTTTCAGTCGAATCGCGTGTTGGCGGACAGCTATAAATTTTCAGTACATTATTTGATTGCCCACATTATCATCCTGCTAACCCCAGTCGGCTTTCTTGCAGCTGCATTGGCCTTATTTACAATCAAAAAACCTGAGGCGCATCAACTTGAGCGCAGGCGTCAATTATTCGTACAAGTTTTCGCCGGTGTCCCATTATTCATTTGTTTCGTACTCAGTACTTTTGACGCGCCGCGCTTTCACTGGACTGGCCCAATCTGGTTTGCAATATTACCAACTATCGCTTGGATGATTGGTCAGACTGACCAGCTGAGCGCATTAGCCAAACGCATCCAGACAACTTGGCGAGTAACCATTATTACATGCATCTTCGCTTATGCGTTTGTACTGCACTACGTAGTACTGGGAATTCCAGGCATTCCTTACCACCTATTCACAGAGCATTATTTCTGGCGAGAAACGGCTGCTGAAATTACGCAAATAGCCGAAGAAGTCAAAAATCAAACCGGTAAAGAACCCATTATTGTCGGTATGAGCAAATGGTCTGTTGCCAGCGCGCTATATTTTTACACCCATGGCAGCGCACCGCTAGATATCCGCTCACGCAACATGTTTGGGGATAGCGGTGCCATGTATGAATTCTGGTTTCCTTCTCAAGCACCCACCGACCGGCCCATCATCCAAGTTGGCATGAAACGCCGTCATTTAGAAAAAACCCGTATGGGCAAGGACGTTAAACAGATGCTTGATCAACCGGGCGCCATTGAACATCGTGTCATTGAACGTTATGGCACACCGGTACGCCGTGTCTATTACCGGGTTTCTCAGGGGTTTAAAGGGGCAAACTTGTCTGCGATACCCTAAGAATGAGTATAGAAAGACCCATCCGATACGAAATTTGTGATAAAAATTAAGAACACCCGAAAGATCTAGCCCGGATATTGCATGAATGCACACGCCCTTGCTCTTGATACACAGGGTTTTTCTCAGTCAGGTGTGAATAACTACACCACTTCTTCGAAAATCCCTTGCACGCGATCCGGCGGGCTAACATTCTTAACTTTTACTTGACCGAGTATTCCGCAACCTGCCATGTCTCATTTTGCGTCTTTGCCAGCGTTACGGTCTCAAATGCCAATCCTTTTTCTGGGAAAGTTGTGTAAAACTGGAGCACAACATATTCTCCGTCCGGAAATCCCGATAATGATTTTCCAGAGGCAGCCGTTGCAATATACCTGGCACTCATTGCGCCACGTGACGCCCTGGTTGCTGTAATTAATTTGATCCATTCAGATTCGGATTTTTTCAATTTAAATAGCGCGGATGAGATCTCCCAGCTTTCTTCATATTTCCCGCCATCAATCAAACCAAGCCAGGAACGTGCGCTGCTTTCTACTTTTTCGAGAATATTGCTCTCTTCCGCATAAACAACATTCGTACAGAAAAGCAACAGCAATAACACAATTAACCGTTTTATCATTGTAACTCCTTATAAAAAAGCGCCGTATTTGCAGTCACTCCAAACACTAGGAGGCTTGTCCGAGAATAGAGCGATCTACTGCAGAAAAGCTATTTTGGTCATATTTTCCGATTATTCTCGTTAAATAGAATAACTATTCGCCTCAAATAATCGAATCTGTCTCAAAATAGCTTTCCCTCGCTACGATCACTATTCTTGGACAGCCTCCTAGTCATGTGGAAAAATATTCCCCATCAGCCAGATAGTTGAAATTCCTAATAATATCAATGCGACTTGCTGGATAGTTGCATTAATCTCGGGGCGTTTATGCAAACTTGGAATCAAATCAGACATCGCCACATAAATCATGCTGGCTGATGCAAGCCCTAACAGCGGTTGTATCAGAAAATTCATCTTGTGCAACATGAAATATGCCAATACACCGCCAACCAAGGTCGCCAAGCTGGATAACAAATTCATCAGAAATGCCATGCGGCGCGTGTAACCGGAATTCAAAAGGATTATGAAATCCCCCGCTTCCTGAGGAATTTCATGGGCGATAATAGCGATGGATGTCACAATACCCAGTTGCACATCCACCATGAAAGCAGCAGCAATCAAAATACCGTCAACAAAATTATGAAAGGTATCACCCACAATAACCATCATGCCGCTGCGCCCGTGATCATGCTCATGCTGAATTGGTTACCGTTGCCGCGGAACCATGCAATGGATCATGCGCTTCGCAATCTTCGATATGGCAATGACGCCACAACACTAATTTTTCCAGAATGAAAAAGATCAAAATCCCAATTAATACAGTGACAGTCACCTGCATCGGGTTCTCAGAAAGTTCAAATGCTTCTGGCAAAGTATTGAGAAAAGCGGCTCCCAATAATGCGCCAATCGCATAAGAAACCAGTATGGAAAGCCACGATACCCGCATATTGAGTGCCAGTACTGCTGCAAACAATAAGCTTAATATTCCTCCAAGTAAGCTAGCGGCAATAATCCAGGTAAGCGTTGACATAAAGTTAATTGAAAAACAAAGGCAGGATTATACGCTGTTGCAAGGCAATAAATTAACAAGTTAAAGCAGCATTTATTCGAGCCAGATTAAGGCAGCCATTCGCCCGGTTTCACCATCCCGGCGATAAGAAAAGAAACGTGCGGGATCACTGAATGTGCAAATCCCTCCACCATAAATCTCTGTAATGCCAATACTTGTCAATCGCTGACGAGCCAGCAAAAAAATATCCGCTAGCCATTTCTTTTCATGACTACTGTGCTTAGGCACAAAAGCTTGCGCCGCCTGCACATCTTGCTGCACGAAAGCTTCGTAAACATCGGCACCGACTTCAAAGTGATCGGGCCCAATAGCCGGCCCCAGCCATGCCATCAGCTGATTGTGATCCACTGGCATTGCAGCAATGGATTGTTCAAGGATACCTCCGGCCAATCCACGCCAACCAGCATGGACAATACCCACCGTGGTACCCGCTGCATCACACAGAAATACCGGCAAACAATCGGCAACCATGACAGCACAAACCGCACCTTGTTTACGGCTCAATACCGCATCACCCTCCGGAGTTACCGTTGTCGTTTGATCAATCCAGATAGGCAACGTACCATGCACTTGTTTCAACCATTTCGGTTCCCCCGGTAAATGGCTACGCAATAAAGCCCGGTTACACTCAACATCTGCCATATTATCATTGACATGTGCGCCAAAATTCAAAGAAGCATAAACACCATTTGCACCACGGCTCACACCGCCATTGCGGGTTGTAAAAAGCGCTTTCACATTGCCGGGTGCCGGCCAATCAGGGATTATCCAATCAATCATAGGTATATAATCTTTAGAGAACGTCCAATATCCTTTTTCAAAATAAGTATTTCCTATTAATCACAAACTAATTAAACCTTGAATCCAGCATTTCTGGGTTAAAATATCAAGCTTGAGGTTTTCTTCCGGATTCAGACTTGTTCAAATCAATTCTCAATTCATTCCTGACTTCATAAAATTGCAAACCGGATCATGAGCGATCCAACAAACAGTCCCTAAGAATTGATAACAAAAAGGCCAGATATAGGTATAACAGATGAATGATATAAAACACTTAATTAATTATACGCGTACATTTTTAATTTTTACGATAGCTACTGCAGTATTGTTAATTTCCGCTGCCAGCGCCTTTGCCAATGATGAAGAAGAGTTTATCAAAGCTGCATTTGCAGGCAAACCGGAAACAATCAAGCAACTATTGGAAAAGGGTATTAACGTTAATTATCAGAATGACAAGGGCTTTAGCGCACTCATCATTGCTTCCCAATATGGTCATGCGGATATCGTCAATCTGCTGCTGGAGAATAATGCCGATGTAGATCTGCAAAACGCCGGCGGCGCCACAGCGCTGATCATCGCTGCAAAAAATGGTTATGCCGAAGTTGTTAATGCGCTATTAAATAAAGGCGCCAAAGTTGATGCGCAGACTACGGATGGAATTACAGCGCTCATGCTGGCAACACAAAAAGGACATGAAAGTATTGTGGATGCGCTGCTGGCCAAAGGAGCCAATGTTAATTTGCAGACCAATGAGAAACTGACTGCCTTAATGCTTGCAGCACTGGATGGCAGAGCAAGCATTGCCGACAAGCTATTGGCAAGAAATGCGCAAATTGCTGTACAAGCGTCTGACAATACCACTGCACTGTATATGGCCGCCAGAAACGGACACGTAGCGATCGTTGAAACGTTATTGGCCAAGAATGCGCCCGTTGATCTGATAGCTGCTAACGATACCACGCCACTCTATATCGCCGCACAAAATGGACATACCGATGTTGTCAACGCGCTACTAAAAAAAGGCGCCAAAGTAGATTTGAAAGATAAAAATGACGCGACAGCACTGACTCTCGCTGCACTGCTCGGCAATACTGAAATCGTCGACGCACTGATCAAACATGGCGCCAAAGTGGATCACAAGGCATCCAATGGTTTTACAGCACTCATTCTGGCAGCGCAAAACGGACATACGCCAGTCATAGAAATATTACTGGAGAATGGCGCTAAAATAGATCTGCAAAATGAAGATGGTATTACACCGCTGATGTGGGCTGCTTTACATGATCATACCGATGCAGTGAAATTGTTGCTGGCAAAAGGTGCAAACCCCAAAATTAAAAGCAAAACAGAAAAAACCGCACTCGAAATTGCCAAAGATCCAGCTATTATTGAATTACTGCAAGCAGCAACACAATAGCCATCTATCAATAGATGTCCGGCAAAACCCGTCATTCCCCTAAGAATTGCTTGGTGTTTGCCCACCGCGGCGCAAATACGGAAGCAATGGAAAATACCCGAAACGCTTTTGATAAAGCATTGGGGTATGCGATTGACGGCATTGAGACGGATATCCAATTAAGCCGGGATGAAATTGCGGTACTTTGGCATGACCGTTTTCTCGATAGAATCGGATTGAGCGATAAGCACATTGACGATTTTGATTATCATCAGCTTAAGTCACTGATTAATCCGGAATCTGAAAGCGAGGGCATTATGACCTTGCAAGATTTTCTGGCCGCTTACCGAAAACGCTGCCGTTTATTGCTTGAAATTAAGAATCGTGACTGGGAACCTGTTTCCCGTCACGAATTAAAAATCCGCCAGACGCTCGATTTGGTCGGCCAGAACCTTGATCAACGGATCATTGTTTCCTCATTCAATCTTCCCAGCCTGGTTTATGCGCACCAATACAATCCGGCGCTTCCCTTGGTTTACAACTTTGAAACCGCGCAAACCATCGCAGATGCACGCAAGCTTTTAAACACGCACGCTTTTCTTCATGGTCTTTGCCTGCCTATTGCGAGTGTGGATCAAGCGATCGTCGACTTGTTGCGTAAGCATCGAAAGTGTATCGCCGTTTATACCTGTAACAGTGATTCAGAAATCAATAAAGCCTTGCAACTGGGTGTTGATATTCTCATCAGCGATTTACCCCATAAGGCGCTGATACTGCGTGATCAATGAAAAGAGATTTTGCAACGCTACCAAACCAATGTTTCGATCTTCTGATTTGCGGCGGCGGCATATACGGTGCTTGGACTGCGTATGATGCGGCACTGCGTGGCCTGAAAGTTGCCATCGTTGAGCAAGGCGATTGGGCCAGTACCACCTCATCCGCATCCAGCAAGCTGATTCATGGCGGCCTGCGTTACCTGGAAACCTATGATCTCAAGCTGGTCAGCAAATCGCTCAAAGAACGCAAAATGTTGCTACAAACAGCACCTCACCGCGTCTGGCCGCTACGTTTTGGTGTCCCTGTTTACGCGCGGCAACGGATAAACCGGTTACAACTGAAATTAGGATTAACGCTGTACGATTTTCTGGCCGGTGATGCCGATCCGCAAATGCGCCACGGCTATTTCAATCCAAAACAATTCACCGAACACTTCCCTTGCCTCGATGAACAGGTACTGAAAGGTGGTTTTACTTATGCCGACGCGCAAACCGATGACGCACGGCTGGTATTGGAATTAATTTCAGGCGCACAAGATGCCGGTGCAAGCTGCATCAATTACTGCAAATTGGTCCAGTTACTGGAAACTAATGGCAAAGCGGATGGAGCAATCGCCCAGGATCAGCTCACTCAAACCGAGCAGAAAATTAGTGCCAAGCAAATTGTTTTCACAACCGGTCAGTGGCTGGCAAAAGAAGCGCAAAGCCGAGAATGGTGCCGCCTGGCGAAAGGGATTCATCTGGTTATGCCCGGCATGCTGAAAGATGAAGCCTTATTGCTAACGGCCAAATCAGATGGCCGCGTGTTTTTTATGATTCCCTGGTATGGCTTGACGCTGTTGGGCACAACCGATACCGATTTTAAAGGCAATATCGAGCAGGTTTCCGTCGATGCGAGTGATATTGATTATTTGCTGGCTGCCGCCAATAATTATTTGAGAACACCGTGGAAAGAATCGGATATTATCGGCCGTTTTGCCGGGGTTCGAGTTTTTAAACAAAATACTCAAACGGCTTCCTCTGGCTCACCCTCTGCAATCAGCCGTGATTGGGAATTAAAAACCGCTTTCAACGGCATTCATTATGCCATCGGTGGAAAAATAACTTCGTCACGCCAGGATGCCGCCTGTATCGTTGATACGGTATGTTCACAACTCGGCACTGCCTTGCCCTGTGCAACCCAGGATCGATTATTTCCCTGGGCGCCGCAGGAAAATTTTCCAGACTGGTCTGCCCGCATGCTGGGCCAAGCAATGCAGATGGGCATTGATGCAGAAAGTGCCAGATGGCTGCTGCATCGTCATGGCACACGAATAACCCAGATTCTTCGCAGTATTGAAACAGAAGCTGATTTGGCGCAACGCATTATTCCGTCTCTGCCGTTTATTGTTGCCGATCTGCTACATTGCGCCGCTACGGAAATGGTTATCCACTTGGAAGATTTGTTACGCCGCCGCCTGCCATTACTCATTCTAGCCAGGCTGACGAAAAATGACATACAGCAAATTGCCCTGCGCGTAGCCGATACGGTGCATTGGGACGATGCCAGGACTCACCAAGAAATTGAGCACTGCTGCAAACAATGGATAACGCACTAACCTCAATTGCCCTTGATCTGGGAACGACATCCATTAAAGCCGCTTTAATGGATCGGCAAGGAAATCTCCAGCATATCGTCTCCCGCTCTGCACCTGCCATTGATAGTCACAATGGACATTATGAAAGTAATGCGCTCGATTATGCCGAGATTACCGGACAAGTTCTGAAAGAATGTATTGCACATACCGGCAATAATCTTCCTTTAGGGTTATGCAGTCAGCGTTCGTCTTTCCTGATCTGGGACAGAATCAGCAATCACCCCGTAACGCCCCTGATTTCTTGGCAAGATGATCGCGGGGCAAGCTGCTGTGATCGCCTGCACGCATCAACAGACACCATTCATAACCTGACCGGTTTACGTTTGGCCGCTTATTACTTTGCTCCCAAGCTCAGCATCCTGTTGCAGGAGAATCCGGCATGGCGTGAGAAGCTTGTTCAGGGCGAATGGCTGGCAGGCACCCTGGATACTTTTCTGATCTGGCGCTGGACGCACGGTCAACATTTTCTCACCGATGCTTCCATGGCTGCACGCACCTTGCTGATGGACATCCACCAGCAAGGCTGGTCAGATACCTTATGCCAACTCTTCGATATTCCATGTTCGATTCTGCCGCAAATCAAACCTTCAACCGGATTGAATTTATCTTTACCGGATTTCGGTTTGACGCTACAAGCCAGTGTAGGTGATCAATCGGCTGCACTGATCGCCGGCCTGATCGATAGCCAAACCGGCGCTTTGGTCAATCTTGGCACCGGCGGGTTTGTGATTCGCTCCCTCGAAAAGAATGCACTGGCGTTTGATGGCTACCTTCAGACATTGGTTTACCAGGATGAGAATCAGCAGGCGCAATTTGCCGTTGAAGGCACGCTCAATTCCATCGCCGCTGCACTGGCGCCATATCCTGTGAAAGATTGCCGCATTGAAAATTTGGCTGACAACGATATCTTCTGCCTGGCGGAACCGAGCGGTTTAGGCGCACCGTACTTCCGCCAAGACTGGGGAGTTTATTTTTCTCAATCTGTCTCCGCTTTGACCACGCAACAAATTACCGTACTGATGCTCGAAGCTATCATTTTCCGGGTCGCACGCATTCTGGAAGATTTCCACCACCGCTCGCCGCTGACTCAAGTCTACCTATCCGGCGGCCTGTCCGAGCTACCCTGCCTGCAGCAAGGTATCGCTCAATGCGTACCATTCCCGGTTTTTCATTTACAACAAAAAGAAGCAAGCCTTCAGGGTACTGCTTTACTCGCCTCCGGGCTTAAAATAAACTGCCGCCAGCAAGCGAATAAAATAGCAATAAACTGCGGAAACAACGCATTATTAGCAAAATTTCAACACTGGAAAAATTGGTTGGATGACTTATTGGCAACGCACAAAAACTGACCGAATCCCCAAAAGTATTCCCGCACAATTTATCAATCCTGTAGAATCCGCCATTCAAATACTCAATCGGCTCATTTTTCTATATAATTTGACAAGAATTCATTGCATAACCGCATGATATCAAATGCATAGTGTAACGATAAGCTTTGTTATCTATGATAATTAACAGATCTAAAAAAAGGAAATTTTATGACAACAAACATACCTGGCTACACCTATGGCAGCGCTTCGCTTGCAAAATCCCCCGTATCACTCGATGATTTTGCCAATCTGAAACAAGCTACTCTGTTTGGCGATGATGATGTGCGCTATCTGAAAATGTCGCACGACATACTTAAAGATCAAACCGAACAAATTCTGGATGTTTGGTATGGTTTTGTAGGCTCGACACCTTTCCTGCTGCACTACTTCACCAATGCAGCCGATGGCACACCTAACATGGATTATCTGGGTGCCGTGCGTAAACGCTTTGGCCAATGGATTCTGGATACCGCAAAAGCCGAATACAACCAAGATTGGCTCAACTATCAGTACGAGATTGGATTGCGCCACCACACCTCGAAGAAAAACACTACCGACAACGTAAAATGCGTGCCGATTATTCACTTGCATTACATTTTTGCATTACTTATCCCGATCACCACCACGCTGCGCCCATTCCTGGAAAAAGCCGGCCACTCTCGTGATGATGTGGATCGCATGCAAGATGCCTGGCGTAAATCAGTCTTAATGCAAGTCATTCTGTGGTCACAACCTTATATCAAACAAGGCGAGTTCTAACCTTGCTGAGGAGAGCGATCATATTTCCCGCTTTCCTCCATTGTTTCACTCAGCTGATGCATTCTCACCGGAATTCCTGCGCTTACCCATGCACCTATCCATCGTCATCCCCGCTTTTAACGAAGAACTATTGATTCTGGATTGTCTGAATTCCATTCAAGAATCAGTCAACGCCAATCAGAAACCCGGCTTTACTCACGAAGTGATCGTCGTGGACAACAACTCAACCGACAAAACCGCGGAACTGGCCGCGCACCAATCAATCAGATCGGCCGCGCACGCAACACTGGCGCAACAGTTGCAACGGGAGACTGGCTATTGTTTGTGGATGCCGACAGCTTGCTCAATCCCGGCATGATAGCCGACATTCTGCAAATGATTGAAGGTGGCAAACATGTTGGCTGCGGCAGCGTCATGCACATGCCCAACCTGCCGTGGTGGGGTAACGCCGCGATGCAGTTATGGACTGTGCTCTCAGTTACATTTCGCTGGGCATCCGGCGCTTTGGTGGTTTGCCGCGCAGACGCGTTTCGTGATGTAGGCGGCTTTAATCAGGAATTGTTCGCCGCCGATGAAATCGATCTCAGTCAACTGCTCAAACAATGGGGTCGCAAACACGGCCTGAAATTCACCATCCTCACCCGCCATCCGCTTATCACTTCACCCCGCAAAGTGCTACTGTACAGCGGCCGGGAAATTGCTGGTCAAATTCTGAGCGTACTGTTTAGTCCGAGAAAAACCTTACAAGACAAGAAAAAGCTTCCGATTTGGTACGATGGACGGCGTTAGATTCAATTCTGGAAACATGATTCTTCTTTAGCAATACTCGCGTTATAAATAATATGAGAACACTCTCACAAATATCTACACGCTAAAAATGCTTTGCCCTAAATAACCAACAGTAGAGGCTCAAAGAACTTTATTTCAACGAACTATAAAACCAAAGCAATGATAACGAAAACTCCAGTAGTTTTCATTTATAAAAAATAGAGAAGTAATTGGACAGATCAAGAATGACAGTAGACTCACCATTCTCCAGCAAGCGAGCAACTATTGTTTAGTGGCAATAAGAAATGACATCATTCTCATGATAGCTGAAGCTTACATAATTTTTAAGCTATACACATTTAACTTAGGAAGTCGTTGAAAAACGTATTCGAAGCAGCTAATGCAAGGGAAGAACAGGAGAAAAAGTTTATTATATGATTGATAAATAATAATTTTCATCTTATTTTCAACACATCCGCGGCAACGCAGATAGTTTTTCAACGGCATACTAGCGGATGTGATTTTTCTCACAGCGGGACACAGTCAGTTCATTTATACTATAACCACTAGTGCATCGAGACTATATCTAATCTCAACTAACCTAGTTAAACTAATTCGCAAGTTAGTTATGGGCACTTCTAAAAATTCAAAGAAAATTTGGATTTTTAGAAGTGCCCTTATTAATTAGCGGGAATTTTGTTGAGCTAATTTTTTTTAAAATTTAGCTTTTTTATACATAACCAAGGAGGGTTAATGAAAAATTTTATTAAATTACAAGCAGTATCAGCACTATTTATTGTGTTAGCGGCACCTGTAACAATATTCGCGAAAGATGATCACTTGCCCAATATGTTTAGCTCGAAAAATAGTCATGGCAAAGATGCAACCTATAGTACAGCGGGCTTTATTGATCTTAATAATCCTTTTTTTAAAAGCTTGGGAAGCAATGGTCGTAGTTGCGGCTCCTGTCACATTCCTTCGCAAGGATGGACAATTACCCCCCAAGGCGTTCAAAAGCTCTTCAACGATACTAAGGGTCTAGATCCGCTTTTCCGCCTGGTTGATGGCGCCAATGCTCCTGATGCACCTGTATCTACCCTAAAGGAACGTCGTAAAGCTTATAGTATGTTGCTGGAAAAAGGGAATATCCGCGTAGGAATTGGCATCCCTGACACTGCAGAATTCGAATTGGTTGAAGCCGATGATCCTTATGGATTTGCAAGTGCAGATCAACTATCACTATTCCGCCGCCCTATGCCAACTACCAATTTTAAATTTCTAAGTGCTGTCATGTGGGATGGTCGCGAAACAACCCTGATGCCAGGTTCCACTGATTGCATTTCGGGGACTACAACTTGTTTTTCTCCCGTGTCTTTTGATTTATCAACCCAGTCCAATCATGCCACATTAGGTCATGCTGAAGCACTTCGTGAGTTAACTGGTGCAGAACGCGAAGCGATCGTGGCATTTGAATCCGGATTATTTACAGCACAAATACATGACAACAAGGCCGGCGATCTAACCGCAGAAAAAGCAGACGGTGGTCCAAAGAAACTGAAGAAACAAGACTATCACTTTGGCATTAATGATACCTTGGTTGGGGATTATCAAACGCACCAGCCTTTTAATCCCAATGCAATGTCACTCTATGACAGTTGGAATAAGTTTAACAAAAACAAATCATCCAATAGCACTGAAAATGCTCGTGCCGCCATTGCACGTGGTCAAGCACTGTTTAATACCAAACCTATCCAGATCGCCGGTGTAAAAGGGATCAATGATGACTTAAGCGTGAGCGTGCTTCCGGGCACATGTACAACGTGTCATAACACACCCAATTCGGGCAATCACTCAACACCGATGCCCCTAGACATCGGTATCTCTGATGAATCACGCCGGACACCGGATATGCCGCTGTATACGCTGAAAAATAAAACAACTAACGAAATCATTAAAACAACTGATCCTGGCCGTGCTTTGATTACCGGCAAATGGAAAGACATTGGCCGTTTTAAAGGACCTATTTTACGTTCAGTCGCTTCACGGCCACCTTACTTCCACGATGGCTCTGCTGCAGATTTACCCGCCGTGGTTGAGTTTTACAATAACCGCTTTAGCATAGGCCTGACCGAAGGTGAGAAAGACGATCTCGTAGCATTCTTGGCAGCACTGTAAAACCGCCTTTGCTATCCAGCTGAAGAAAATGGGGCAATTTATTTTAGATCATAAAACAAATTGTCCCCATTGCTCCGATACAAATTATCCCGCATAAAACGTATGTAGCCGTCTCGCGTCAATTAATTTGACCGCTTTGGCGCCAAACTGAGTGTTATCCTGACAGTATTTGGCATTGCCCGTGTCGTTTGGTTGCTGCTTAAATATATTTCAATTCAGCAAAGAAAGATCAATCTACAGTCACAATGCCTGATGACCTTCTAAGAGACTCTATTTAATTAGTTCAGAGATAGCGCTCCCATTGGCAGGTGCATTCAATGCTCCATCGGAGAATTGGTTAAATCAACAAATGCACTATGCATTTGTTAATAGTGGAGCAGAATTTTGGTGAGTTCTGCATGGCTGAAGCTCATGATAGTCGCTGATGTTCATCAGCAATCAGTCGATCAGACCGCTCCACCGTTCTCAAGCCATTCGCGACAATCAGGGGTCAACGCACGCGCGCAGGCAGCATCATAGAGCGCTAGTTCATCGTCAGAGAGTACGTCGCGCCAACGATTATTGGTGCCTTTGTGCATAAAGGTCTCCGCTCCGCCCTTCCAGAACTGGCCGCCTCCTGGCGCATACAACTCGCCCTGACGCTTCATCTCTTTAAAGGATATCGCTTTGATAATGCCGTCCCAAGCTTGCTCGGCCACATCGATCTCCAGAAATGCGGCAATGCGGCGAACCTCACGCTCGGTATCCGCGAGCATGTCGCTGTAGTGGAACAACTGAATGTTGGGCAGGTGGCGAAAATTCCACCAGGATTGAACATTGGAAAGATGCGACCAGTACGGCCAGCCGTCAGTTTCCCACGCAAATGAGCCGCGGGTTATCCAATCCCGCCAGAAGGTATGAATATCATCCGGTGGCGGCGGGAGTCCATCCCCCACACGCCCAGGCAGCATATTCAGCAGCATCAACATCTCTTCCTTCATGCCGGTATAGTGATTCCACAACGACATAAAAACATCACGCGCATCGCGGGCGATATAGAGGTATTTGACCTTTTCAATATAAGGCACGCCATCGAGCGGCAGATGCGTCTTGATAAAGCGGCGATGTTGCTGCGTCTTCAAGTTGTTTAGAACCACTTCGAGCGGAATAATCCGCATGTCCAGCCACGGCGACATTTGCGCAGGCGGCGCCGGGAAATTCCCGTCTGGAAAGAGCAGATGCGCAACAATCGCTTGCGTCCACGTTGTGCCGGCTTTGTAGGATGTTGCGATGACGATATCATCAGCGCGCGATTCGAAGTAATCCCAGCGCGTGCTGTCAAAATGGTGATTCTGGTAAATATGCGTGCGTTGGGGTAGATTCAGCATTTCGGTAACCTGTGATTAAATGTTGTCAACATATAGGGACGCACTCGATTTGGCAAGCGATTGCGGGTGTGCGGGTTAAGAAATGGGTAGTAATCTGCACTAGCTTAATCACTTGGCCAGTTAAACGCTCATCCAATCCAATTATTCCTGGGGCACCACTTTAGGCCGCCGGTTGTTATCGATAGCGACGTAAGTCAGCACGGCTTCGGTAACTTTGATACAAACTTCATTACCGCCTTCCCGCACGCCACGCTGAGCGTATACCGATACATCGACGGTAATCGAAGTATGTCCCACTTTAATGATGTCGGCATAGAGACTGACGATATCGCCGACAAACACAGGTTGTTTGAATACAAAGGAATTGACGGCCACCGTTGCGACCCGACCGCGTGCGCGCCGGATGGCCGGGATGCTGCCCGCCATATCCACCTGCGACATGATCCAGCCACCGAAAATATCGCCGGCATAGTTAGTATCCGATGGCATCGGCACCACGCGCAATATGGGTTGACCTTCCGGCAAAGAAACATTGAGTGTCGGATCATTCGGTATGTTATGCATGGTGGTATTTAGCTCATGAATAGGATACTGCAAGAATACAATAATCCTTTCATCTAAGGTCAGTTTCTGTTTTTCCAAACCTTGCATTCTGCACGACAGGAGGTTCATTCGCTTTTCGGCGGAAAACACGCGAGAATGGGGCCATAAAATATTCTAACCAGATCAGGCTTATGGAATCCCTATTTGAAACTGCTGCGCACTGCCTGACCGCCTGTGAAACCGAAGAAAAACTGCGTTTGGCCGGGCAAACGGCACAGGCATGGCGTGACGGCTTATTGTCCTTGGATTACAAAGACGAACCTGAGCCGATTGGCGAACCTGGACATCCGGACAGACCTGTTCTGGTGGCACCCGATAAGGTAGCCAAACGCGGCCTGGGTACCATAGAGGGCCTTTCCGCCCTAGTCCATGCAATGGCGCATATCGAATTCAACGCCATTAATCTGGCCTGGGACGCCGTATATCGTTTCCGTGATTTACCTGAACAGTTCTACAGCGATTGGGTGAAAGTGGCGGAAGAGGAAGCTTATCATTTTCAATTGCTGCGCACGCGCTTGAATGAGCTGGGCACTGACTATGGAGAATTCACGGCACATAATGGTTTGTGGGATATGGCTAAGCGCACGGCATTTGATCCCATGGTGCGCATGGCGTTGGTGCCACGTGTGCTGGAAGCCAGAGGATTGGATGTGACACCTGGCATTATCAAACGCTTGCGTCACGCCGGTGACGAAAAAACAGTCGCCGTGTTAGAAATCATTTTGCATGATGAAGTTGAGCATGTGGCGATCGGATCGCGCTGGTTTAAATATTTTTGTCAGCAACGCGGACTGGATTCAGAGCAGACTTTTCGGGAATTGATTAGCCAATACTTTACACGACCGATGTCCGGTCCATTTGATTACGCAGCCAGACAAAAAGCAGGGTTTACGATAACCGAGCTGAAAGCGCTTGAATGCATGGAAATCTCTGCGGAAAATTGCGGAAAAACCCCATCGAATCGCTCCTAAGCACCTAAGGAAGCTCTGATTAAGTCCTTCGACAGGCTCAGGACGAACGGTAATATATTGATTACGTTCGTGGTGAGCTTGTCGAACCATGAATGTAATCAACTAATCAGAGCTTCTCTAATTTGCCGTGAAACTCGATCACTCTCGCCGCTCAAAGCGGTAAAACGCCAGCATTCCCATCAGATTCGGCAAGAAATTAACCGGATGACCGCCGTTCATCACCCTGCGTTCGAGTATCCGCGCGTCACATTGCTGGCACAGCGCTTCAAAATCACCCAACGTGCATAAATGAATATTGGGCGTGTCATACCAGTGATACGGCAGATTTTTTGACACCGGCATATGCCCGGAAATAACCTGCATGCGGTTCTTCCAGTAGCCGAAATTGGGAAATGAAACGATGCCTTCCTTACCCACCCGCAGCATTTCCTGGATGATGCCTTCGGTGTGCCGCGTGGCCTGTAAAGTTTGGGACAGAATGACATAATCGAACGAATCCGATTCAAAGCTGGATAACCCTGTTTCCAGGTCATTCTGGATCACATTAATGCCATTACAAAAGCAACTGAGCAGATTGTCATCGTCGATTTCCACGCCATAGCCAAAAACATTACGCGTATCGCGCAAATAGCGCAGCAGTGAGCCGTCGCCGCAACCTAAGTCGAGAATCTTTGCGCCGGGTTTAATCCATTCTGCAATAGCAGCGAAATCCGGGCGTAATGCGATGGTTGATGGTGCTGTTGTATCAGTCATGGTTAATTAATCGCTCTTTTACTCAGGTAGAAACATTGTCCATATACGCCCGCACCAATTGATGGTAATACTGCGTTTCCATCAGAAACGAGTCATGGCCGTGGCTGGAAGTGATCTCTGCATAGCTCACGTTAATCTTGTTATCCAGGAGCGCTTTAACAATCTCCCGGGAACGCTCCGGCGAGAAACGCCAATCCGTTGTAAACGATAAAATCAGGTAATTCGCTTTAGCGACCTGGAAAGCCGCGCTTAAATCACCCCCGTAGGCATTGGCCGGATCAAAATAATCCAACGCTTTGGTCATCAGCAGATAGCTATTGGCATCGAACAAATCCGCAAATTTGTCGCCCTGATAGCGTAAGTAGGATTCGATCTCGAACTCAACATCAAAACCGAAAGAAAGATCCCCATTACGCAAACTGCGTCCAAATTTAGCCGCCATCGAATCGTCAGACAGATAGGTGATATGTCCCAGCATGCGAGCCAGCCGCAAGCCGCGTCTCGGTAAAGTGTCGTAAGCGTAGTAATTGCCGCCGTAAAATTCCTGGTCGGTCATAATTGCCTGGCGCGCCACATCATTAAACGCGATATTTTGTGCAGTCAATTTGGCCGCTGCGGCAATCACCAGCGCATGGCGCACTTTTTCCGGATAATCCAGCGTCCACTGCATTGCCTGCATCCCGCCCAGGCTGCCGCCGACTATTGCGGCAAACTGTTCAATTCCCAGATGTTCGGCCAATTGCGCCTGGGTTTCCACCCAGTCTTCCACGGTAACAATAGGAAAGCTCGCGCCATAGTGTTTTCCGGTTTTCGTATCAATACTGGCAGGACCGGTAGAACCGTGGCAACCGCCCAAATTGTTCACACCGATCACAAAGAAACGATTGGTATCAATCGGCTTACCCGGACCCACCATATTATCCCACCAGCCGTAGCTTTTCTCTTTATCTGCATACACACCGGCCACGTGGTGATTTCCCGAAAGCGCATGACAAATTAATACCGCGTTGGATCGTGCTGCATTTAGTTGCCCGTAGGTTTCATAGACCAGATGATAGCTATCCAGCAGCAATCCGCTTTTCAGCTGCAATGGCTTGTCAATGGTTACATATTGCGGTGTCACAACACCAACTGATTTTGAATCTTGCATTTATATAAGGAAAATCCTGAAGAAATGACTAAATATCCTATTGACAATTATATCGTCTATGAAACTGGCATACACTAGGAAAAACTCTGATAAACCCATCGGCTAGCTCACCCTGTATGCAATTGGCTCTTCCAGAGTTTTTCTAATCATTCAACTTGGCCAGCAATGCCGCCACCTTTTCCGGCTGATCCGTTTTCATGATTTTTTGTGTGAGTGGAATAATATCAGGCAAATGGCTTTTTAAAATCTGGTTCTTCACTGTCAACAGTTGCGCCGGGTACATGGAAAATTGCTGCAGCCCGAAGCCCAGCAGCAGCCGGGTAAACTGCTTATCGCCGGCCATCTCACCACAGATTGACACAGGCACTTTGGCATGATTGGCGCTCTGAATAATATGCGACACCAGCCACAGTATGGCTGGATGGAATGGATCATAAAGATGCGCCACCGTATCATCAATCCGGTCAACGGCCAGAGCATATTGGATCAGGTCATTGGTACCGATGGATAAAAAATCCAGTTTGCGCATAAAGAGATTCAGACTCAACGCAGCCGCTGGAATCTCAATCATCCCGCCGACTTTAATATGCTCATCAAAATGAATCTTTTCATCGCGCAAGGTCTGTTTCGCGTATTCAATCAGATGCAGCGTTTGATCAATTTCCGCCACATGGGACAGCATCGGCACCAGAATACGGACATCGCCGTATTGAGACGCGCGCAAAATAGCACGTAACTGCGTATGAAACATTCTCGGCTCCGCCAGACTCAACCGGATGGCACGCAGCCCTAATGCCGGATTAGCCGCAACTTGCACGGCACCTTTCAGACTTTTGTCCGCCCCCAGATCAAATGTTCGAATAGTTACCGGCTGTTTATGCATTTTGACTGCAACAGTCCGGTAAGCCTCAAATTGTTCCTCTTCGCCCGGCAAGTCATCACGATTTAGAAACAAAAACTCGCTGCGGAACAAACCGATACCTGTGGCACCGCTGGTTTTGACTTGCTCGATATCTTCCGGCAGTTCGATGTTGGCATATAAATCGATCGGTGTGCCATCGAGTGTTACCGCAACAACGCTCTTAATGCGCTGCAGCTTCTTTTTCTCCAGTTCCAACTGGCCTTGCCGCAGGCGGTATTCATCCAGAACATATTTATCCGGATTGACGATGACAATGCCATGCGTGCCGTCCACAATCAGACGATCATTTTCCAGAATTAACCGATGCGCCTGATGTAGCGCCACGATAGATGGGATATTGAGACTACGCGCAACAATCGCAGTATGCGAGGTTTGACTGCCCAAGTCGGTCAGGAAGGCGGTAAATTGATGCTGCTTGTATTGCATGACATCGGCGGGACTCAGATCATGCGCAACCAGAATACTATCGCCGGTAAGTCTCGATGCCACCGGTAAATAACCAGGGTGTCCCAGCATCGCTTTGAGCACACGCTCGACAACTTGCATCACATCGGTTTTGCGCTCGCGCAAATAAGCATCTTCGATTGCTTCAAACTGTGTCAGTAACACTTGCATTTGCTGCGTCAGCGCCCATTCCGCATTGCACTGCGTCTGTACAATCATGCTCCGGGCCGCTTCCGAAAGTGTCGGATCCTCCAAGATCATCAGATGCAAGTCCAGGAATGCACTAAACTCGGCCCGTGCATGACCATCGGCAACAGATCTTTGCAGCGTCTCAAATTCTTTACGAACGACAGCAAAAGCGCTGTCCAGACGCGCAATCTCTTTGTCTATCTGATTTTTTGGAATCAAATAATGCATCACCTCTAAAGCAGCCGGTGCGCCCAAATGCGCATGCCCGATGGCAATGCCTTCCGATACACCAATACCTTGCAGGATAAAGCTCATTCGCCTTCACCAAAATAGTCTTCGACCAATGCCACCAACGCCGTCATCGCTTCAACTTCATCATCACCGGTCGTTTCGATCTGTAGGCGCGACCCTTTATTGGCCGCCAGCGTCATAACTCCCATAATACTTTTCGCATTTACGCGGCGATTATTCTTTGTCGCCCAGACTTCGCATTTGAATTGACTGGCCAGTTTTGTCAGTTTCGCAGATGCGCGCGCATGCAATCCCAGTTTGTTGACAATTTCCACTTCTCTAGTCTGCATGGCAAGACTCCACACCGATATGCATGACACCGCATCGGCCGCCGCTCAATCCTTTTTCGATCACGACAGGAAGCGGCTCATTACGATAGGTCAACACACGTACCAGCATAGGCAGATTGACGCCCGCGATACATTCCACTTTACCGGGTTGCGTTAACTGACTGGCAATGTTGCAGGGTGTTGCGCCACACATGTCACTCAGTACCAGCACCCCGTCACCGCTATCCAGTTGCTTTATCATTGCGCGCGCTCTGGTTAATACGGCATTGGGATCATCCTGTGGAAAAACACTCAAATGCAGCAACTGCGGCGGCTTTATGCCTACTACATGGCTTGCGCAGCGAATCATATGATCCCCTAAATCTTCATGTGTGAGAACTAAAATCCCAATCATCTCGCTTTTATCCTGCCTCTGATTTTGTAAACAACAATTTGAGAATTCTAGCATTGACAGTGCGTTAATACCCTGTGTTGTTACATTTTCACATGAAAATACCTTCAAATGGTTGTTCCGTCTCTTTATTCAACCGCTCCATTGTTCAATGCGTTATATTCAATTATATGAATTAATAATCTGAGGAATACTCAAAGCTTGATGCAGTGGTCAGCGTATACTGATAAATGAATGTCTTGATTTAATGTGCAACATTATTTTCATCGGTGGCAAAGACATGAATAAGAATGATCGAATTTCAGCCTTGTGTAAAGCAGCCGAAGCAATGGCGCACGGCGATTTCACACCGGATATTCCGATCGGTGACGATGAAATTGGCCACTTGGGCAAGTCCCTCAAGAAACTATCCGCTTACCTCAAAAAACAGTCTGAAAGAAGCCAATCTCTCTATCGGATTATGGTGGAATGCAACCTCAATCTACAACTGATCGATATACTGAACCACATTTACGAATCCTTCCAGGACCATTTACCCTATGACCGGATTAGCTTGGCTTTACTTGAGAATGAAGGCAATAAGCTTAAATTGCATTGGTCACGTGCCAATTATGACAAGCAAGAATTAATCGCCGGCCTTTCAATCCCTATGTCTGACAGTGGTTTGCGTGCAATCATCGATATCAACGAAATGTTGATCATCGACGATTTAACCGCACATTTGGAAAAACACCCGGAATCCAGATTCACGCAAGCAATTATTAAAGAAGGCATTCGCTCCTGCCTCATTTGCCCTTTGGTTGCCGCTGGAAAACCCATTGGTTTCGTTTTCTTTTCTTGCCGCAAGAAAAGCATTTACAAAAACCTGCATAAGGATTTATCCCTGCAAATCGCCAGCCAAGTGGCGATCATTCTTGAGAAAACCCGGTTATACAAAGGAATAAAACTAAACAAACAACTCATCGCGCAGAAAAAATCATTGCAACAGCGCGTCACACATGATGCTTTAACCGGTTTGTTCAACCGCCCCGCCATATTCGATATCCTGCATAAACAAATCCTGCGTGCTAAACGAGGCGGACTGCAAATTGCGGTGATCATGATTGATATTGATCACTTCAAAACCATTAATGATACCTGCGGCCATCTCACGGGTGATGCGGTGTTATGCGAAATTGCCAGCCGCTTGACCCAATCAGCCCGTTCTCATGAATACATCGGACGTTATGGCGGCGAAGAATTCCTGGTGATTATCTCACCCTATGATCAAGTTGGCGCTTTAAAAGCCGCGGAAAGATTCCGTGATGCCATTGCTTGCAAGGAAATTAATGCCAATCAAATACTGGTTCCCGTCACGATCAGCTTGGGCGTGGCCATCGGCATAGAACCAGAAACATTGGATGAGAATCTGTTATTACGGCGCGCCGATGAAGCACTCTATTCGGCCAAGCATAAGGGTAGAAACCGGGTTGAAGTCGCCAAAGCAGATGATTAACGAAAGCCGCGGACAAGTGTCATTTCGAGCAAGAGAGAGAAGCCCATTAAATTGATTATTAAATATTCCTCACTATGTTCGGAATGACAAATGCGGGTTATTGAGAGTTTCCTTAAGAGAAAGTTATCTATCCACCGCGCCACACAAAACCTTTACCTGAAAGCATTATCACCTGGAATTTATTGGTTGCAATAAGCCCCCCATACCACGTATCTCGCGCAATCTAATCTACAGTTTTTGCGGCTTATTTTAAAATAACCTGCAATCCTCCCCTAATTCAAGTTCCCAGAAAAGATTCCGAAAAGATCACTTCAATACTTGCCCGCACAAAGCGAAGTCAAGTTAGTTAATCGGCACGAATTTTGCTTCTACTGAGCTTGCTCCGCTCAAAGTGAAGTCAAGTTACCGGTTATCAATTTAGGAAAATTTACAGGGAAATTTATCATGCCTAACGCATTCTTGTTTAGACGTAACCAAAAAGAATCACTGCATTGCTCATTATCCGATCGCATCCTGATTCTTGCCACCATCATCCTCATTTCCTTATCTTTCAACAGTTTCTCCGCATCCCCCGATGAAATAACAGGCGAATTGGATGTCATCCACAAGGATGACTTCGACAATCATATCCATTTAGAGAACGATTATTTTCTACGTGATGACAATGGTGTAGATTGGCATCAGCTTCACTTTGACCGGACGCCGCCCGATCATCTGCGCAGCGGTCAGCGCATCCGGGTTAAGGGGCGGCAAAATGGGCGCAAATTCCGTGTCGAGAGCCTCGAAGAGCAGAGCTCCGCCAATGGCAGAGGCAGTAACACGGGCGTTTATTCCACGACAACCGATTCCGCTTCAACAGCTGATGCAATGGCTATCGACGAACGCAGGGCCGTCGTCATTCTGGTGGATCTGACCAATGCCAAAACCGGTTCCTATACCACGCCTGCCCAGGTTGCCGGAAAAATGTTCACCGATGCGCGCTCGGTGGATGGATTGTACCGTGAGGCCTCGTTGGGACAAATGAGCTTCCCGGCGGATACTGACGGCGACGGCAAGCCCGATGTATTCGGGCCGTTCGCCATCAATTACGACAACGCAACCTGCGATTATTATAGCTGGGCCTATGCTGCCGAAGCAGCCGCGCAATTGGCGGGGTTGATTTATCGCTGTATCGCCACCGTGTTTTTGTGCTGCCGCGCACTTCGGATTGCCCTCCTGCTCATGGGCCGGAGTCGCCAACGTGGGCTGCGGCACTTTCTGCCGCGCCTGGATTGCAGGAACCACGGGTATGATTTTTGCGCATGAACTGGGGCATAACCTTAACTTGGCGCATGCCGGCACCGATCCGGAAAACGACAGCACCATCAATAACGTCTATGGCGACTATTCAGACCCGATGGGATCTTCCGGCAGCAACTGGTATTTGTTCAATGCCGCACATGGACCAAATGGGCTGGTATGCCAATATTTCCGGCGCCATATCGACAGTAACGTCAAGCGGCACCTTTAACCTGGCCGCCATTGGCCTCGATCCTTCCAGCGCCAGCGGCACGCCATTTATGCTCAAAATCGCCAAACCGAATACCAGCGATTTATATTACTTGTCCTACCGTCAGCCGGTCGGCAATTACAACCAATTGTCGACCACTTACACCAAAGGAATCAATATTCACCGCTACAAGGGATCAGGTTACGGCTATACCACGCATGTCAAGACGCTGATTGACGGCGAAACCTTCACCGATACCAGCAATGGCATTTCTTTCACGCAGGTATCCCAAGATAACGGTTTTGCAACGGTACAGGTGAGTTACGGCTGCGCGGCAAACACACCAGCCGTATCCATCTCACCCGCCACGCTCGCCATGGCTTCCGGAAACAGCGCCAATTTCACTGTCACCGTATCCAACAAGGATATGAGCGGCTGCAGCAACACCACTTTCACACTGGATCACGAAGGCGGTGTTGTCAACGGCTCATTGGCATCACCCGATCTGACGCTATCCCCTTCACAAACCGGCAGCAGCATACTGACTGCCGACACCTATCTCAGCGAGGGCAGCTATTCCTTATCGGTGTTTGTCACCGACAGCGATGGCAGAGCGCCCCATCATACCGGCATCAGTTCAGCCAATGCCACATTGGTGATCGACAATACGCCACCCAGCACGCCTGCGAATTTATCGGGTTCCTCCAATAAACAAGGCAATATCGCCCTGTCATGGCAGGCATCCAGTGATGCGCTTTCCGGTGTCGCGGGTTATCTGGTGTACCGCAACAATGAAGTGATTGGAGAGACCACCAGCAACGGTTTTACCGACAGCACGGTCATAGCGGGCGTCAGCTATGAATATGCCGTAAGCGCACGCGACAAGGCGGATAATAGCTCGACTGTATCTAGCATAATTTTGCTTACGGCCGGCAACAGCTCCGGTGGCGGCAAAGGCGGTGGCAAGAAATAAGAAGCCATTGATGGCCGGAATACCATGCAAGTTGTTTAGAATTCTTTTAAAAAAACGGGATTCAGCATTAAATGCTGAATCCCGTTTTTTATTACTGATTCATCAAACTGGTCTTTATACCAGTTTTGAACTTTTAATGCTTAATTTGCTGGAGTTCAGTTAATGGACACCACAACACATTTGGCTGATCTTTATTTCCATACACATCATATTTTGTTAAAAACTCAGCCTCGGTCATTTCTCCATCCTCAACTTTGCCTACATCAGCTTTCACATCATCTGTGGTGTAAGGATATTTGGTGATATTACCGCCGCTTGGATTTTCTGTACCACCCAAGCTATTCAGGAGTGCTGCAACAGCATGAAATGCAAACGCATCACAATCAGGACACACATCTTTATTAAGCGGCGGATTTGCCATTGCGTCTCCCAATGTCATCTCACGAGAATATGAACAGACTTTATTAATTCCATTACCAGTACAGGTATAAATATCACCGAAATACGCTACGCCGAATGTAGCATTCATTTCGTCACCTGTAGCAGCGCCTGCCCAACGATCAGTATGATTTGTCCAATAACCAGGCGAGCAGCCTTCGCCTTGTTCATCTCACCCTGTTTCCGGTAAATAGCAGACATTATAATGACTGATTCCTGCTGGTTTACCATTCTTGAGTAATGGCGCAATAAGTCCGCTGTCGTTATTACCAAGGTAAGGGTTGCCTTCTGGCGGCGCATTCACATAATCGTACAAATTATGATTTGTACCACCTTTAACGATAACGCCCAGCATCTGCACGCCATCTATCGCTGTCCAGCTCAGAGTCTTGCTGTCAACCGAAACATCAAAAGCAACTTCTCCATTATCAAAATCACCGGCTTGCTGACCTACACCGTCTATTTTTGGACCGCTATCCACTTTAAAGCCAACCATATCTTCCGTCACGGCCTCGCCAAAGATGTCATAACAGATTTGATTATCACTTGATGATACAAAGTTACCCGGCTTCAGAATGGGTTCTTCGCCTGCCACATCAGTTGCTGCTAACGCTCCATTACTTACCATCAGCGCAAATGCCGACGCCAGCACCGTCATAGTTAAATTATTCTTCATCACTTTTCTCCTCAGTTTTAAACAAATAGCGAGCTTATTAGCTCGACTCACTTAACTGTCATTCCGCGCATGGCGAGAAATGACAGTTAATTTCACAAGATTCCTCACTACGCCCGGAATAACAAATGCGGGTTATTCAAATATCCTTCCACATTAAGGGCCTTTTTGCTTTTCCCTACATCAATCAGTAGAAAAGGTTCATCCGGCAAGTGCGTACTTTTGGGTTTAACCGACAAGGACATAATTGGTTTCATGCAGCGCCATAATTTTGAGTTTAAAGAACTCGACATCTCTGAAACCATAGGCCATTTTGTGCAAAGTTTTTATCTTGTTGTTGGTACCTTCCAACGGCCCGGTTGATAAACCATTAAAATCGAAATAAGCCAGGATACCTGAGCGGTGTGCTGCAATAGTTTTAGAGAATTGCTTGAGCATGTTGACATCCGAAGCAGCGGCTTTTTTACCCATTCATCCAATGCATTTTGAGCTGAGAGTTTATCCGGTTGATGCCAGATATTGCGTAACTCTTCTTTCATGTAATAGGCCGTTGCCAAGGGCTCATTGAGCTTTAATGCTTCGTCCAGACGTTGACGTTCATTGCGCTTGTCATCCAGGTTGTCAGGGTTCTTCAGCAACAGCCAGCGAATGCCCTTCAAAACGGGTTTGCCCAACCCATTTTCTGCTTCTCGTTGCAGATCATGACGCATTTTTGTCAACTTTTCGTTGAACAGCTTAATAATATGGAAGTGATCGAACACTAGCGTTGCATCTGGGATATTAGCCCGCACCGCACTGATGTATGCTGGCCCCATGTCGGTCGCAACCGCTTCAATCCGTGCACCCGATCGTTTCAAACGCTTCCAAAACGGAATCAGTGCATCGGCACCTTTCCCATTGCCAACAAAAATCACTGCCCCACGTTGAAGATCCAGAACTATCGTTAAATAACCCAGCTTCTTGCCTTGGTATATTTCATCCAGCGCAATGCGTTTTATCTTGCCAATTTCGGCAACCGATAACGTTTATTCAGATTGTCCTTCTGTATTCCCTTAACCAGATCCCAGCTCACTCCAAGATGGCGTGCTACTGCCTGGATGGTCATGTGCCTAGAGAGATCAAAACCAATCTTTCGAAAGAACGTGTATAGCGCTTGTGCTCATCAGCAAACTGTATCTTTACCTGACGAACTGCTTGGCATCGGGTGCATTCTACCCGCTGAACTGGAAGGTCGATATAGACTGCTTTTGACCTACCGGTACTGTCCTGAAGCGTCTAACCAACTTTCCCCGGCAATGTATCTCGCGGCTTTTACATACCGGACATCTCAATCGCCAATGATCCGCTTGTATTGCAAACAACTATGACACCCGCAATAAAACAAGTGCTTTGATAAAAATAACCAACTATACCAAAGGCGTGATACAGCAAACTGGTCGACATGTTGAAAAAACCTCTTCGTTGAAAATCAGAGATAATTTCAACCTTTAATTCACTTTATTTCAACATGCATTTCTGACTAACAAGTACGCACTTGCCGGATGAACCGTAGAAAATTCCTATTAATTGCATTTCGAATGATCCTACATTTCCATCCAAAGTAATATTCCCCAAACGGGGAGTATCTATCAGAAAAAATTACCTTTACACCGCAAGGAAAGTACTGCATTACACGCTCAGGTCATTGCGAACGCAGGTAGTAATTATTTTCAATCAACAGGTTAGATTTCAAGCCGTGCTCGTAATGACAGATTTTCAGAGATCCCCCAAAGATTTAACAGGCCGTTGAAAACCGTTTTCAAGGCAGCCGGCACCAGTGGAAGCAGGCGAAAAACGCAGTTGATGCGTGATCAATGAACATTTTGAGCCCGCTTTAACACCGCAGCGGCAACGCGGATGGTTTCAATGGCCTGTAAAACTTGTTGACCGATCGATTGAGCAAAGCGCCGATCAATCCGGAAGGTGTCACGATAACAGAGTGGCCATGCGGATTTAACCAGTAAGCACCCGACCCGGCCGAAAGAGCTTCCAAAGGATCGCCGGGATCTTGTTTTCGCGTATCATTTGAGATCACCCAGTAGCGAAATACACTGGGCAGTCAACTGATTACGGCTGCTCACGCTGGATTTCTCAAAAACCGCTTTCAGGTGCTTTTTGACCGTCTCCGGACTGACCGCGAGCCGTTGTGCAATCTGTTTATTGCTTAGTCCTTGCACTACCAATTCCGCAACTTTCTGCTCGCAAAGCGTAAGCCTTAGGCCATTTTGCAAAAAATACCCAGAGAATTCCGACCGGTTTGAAGAAATGGTAAGCATCCGGTTGGTCAGCCAATGAGGCAACCAGAATTCTCCTTTGTGCACAGCAATAACCGCCTTTTCATACAGCGCATAACTGGCATCAACCGGCAAGAACCCTGATATCCGGAATTTAATGATTTCATAAACAAGATCAGGATTATTCCGTCCGACCAGCAAAATTATTTTAGCGGCCAACGCCTTTTCTCTGATGAGGCCTATCTGTTCGATCGCAATGTCATCGGCTACACCCATATCGAATAAAATGACATCAGAAAAAGATTCTTTCGATTGATCAAAAATCTTTTTAAAGCTGCTGATAGCACAATCGATGCTGCCGGAGGATGCCGGTCCGCTGAAATAGCTTTGCAATTGATTGCCCAAATGCATGTTATCGGTGATCAACTGCAAGTGAATCAAACCAGCCTGCCTTGTATCCGAATTGTCAGCGGATAAGGGTGTACCGGCCATCCCGGCATGAGAAGCCGGAGTTTGTTCAAGACATTGGAGTGATTTACCGCGCTCCTTTTGCCGCCTGTCATCCCGGCGCCGCTCAGGAAAGGCGAAATCAGCCGGAAGGGATGAAGGTTCCGGCAGAACGTCATCAATATGGCAATTCTCAGATGCCAATTGACCGGAACGGGCCCTATTACTCATACAAATGATCTGAATACCGTGATTGCCATTGCTGCGCTGTTTCAGGTATTCCGTAATGGGGATATACAGCCAAGGACAATCCACTAGCAGTATTAACTCAAGCTGCTCAATATTAAGGGCATCAAAGTCTGCGGCAGGAAGCATGTTAAGAATCCGGAAACCTTGACTTGAATACCTGTTTAGCAGCCCAGCTGTCAGATCGGCACTCTCGGATATCACAAGTATCGTGTCCGGCATTTTGCTCCCTTTCTTCATTTATTATTTGTTATAAAAGAAGCCCCGTGATCGCTTGCTACCCAGTTACCTCTCTCCAAGCTCGGGGCAAACATCAAACTATTTTAATGATATTCATGAAGCTTGCCCGCTCTCCTGAATATATCAACCCTGCTTGGCGCATTCTTGATTAAAATCAATATAAAGCAACCCTCTACTTATAACAGTATACCAAATCGTCACATGAAAAAAAGAAGTCATCTGTCCCTAAGTTGATAATAATAAATCAATATTTACAGGCCAAATATCCCGGTTCGTTAGTTAAATTACCTCCGGCAGAGCCAGATTTATCTGTTCTAAATTAAAACAGAGCGAATTCGAGCACCAGCCGCAACAGTCGATGTTGAGGAACGCGCATTTACCACTCCGGACGCAGCATGAAATATTCGGGTTAGTAATCAATACAATGAAATTATCGCCCTCATTCAAAATGACACTTGCTCGGGACCTCCATAATAAACCGTTCAGAAATTCCGGAATTCAGGGATAGACACATGCTGTCACGAAATCCTCCGCTTGCAGCGTATAATGAGCGCTCAAATGACAAGTTTAACTCTATCCAATCTCTTCACTTAACACACATAACATGACCCAGGAAAATCCATCAGCCCCCCTCCAGGATGAAAATCAAATCATTGCTGAACGTCGCGCCAAACTGACCGAATTACGGCAAGCAGGCAACGCTTTCCCAAACACCTTCCGGCGCGAGCATTTGGCGGCAGCACTCCATCAGCAATTCGACGAATTCTCAAAAGAGAAACTGGAAGAACAGCCCACTGTTGCAAAAGTGGCAGGACGCATGGTGTTAAAGCGCGTCATGGGCAAGGCCAGCTTTGCTACGATTCAGGACATGAGCGGACGCATCCAGTTGTATATTTCGGATGACCATACCGGCGAAGCGGTGCATACCGCGTTCAAACACCATGACTTGGGCGATATTTTCGGCGCGCAAGGTACGTTATTTAAAACCAAAACCGGCGAACTCTCGATCCGCGTGACTGATTTGCAATTGCTGACAAAATCGCTACGCCCGCTGCCGGAAAAATTTCATGGCCTGACCGATCAGGAACAGAAATACCGCCAACGTTACCTGGATCTGATTACGAATGAAGAAACTCGTAAGGTGTTTACGATACGTTCCAAAGTAATACAGGCAATTAGAGAATTCTTCGTTGCACGTGATTATCTGGAAGTTGAAACGCCGATGATGCACCCGATCCCCGGCGGGGCCTCGGCGCGGCCTTTCTCCACGCATCATAATGCATTGGATATGGAATTATTTTTACGCATCGCACCCGAACTTTACTTGAAACGGCTGGTTGTCGGCGGCATGGAAAAAGTTTTTGAAATTAACCGCAATTTCCGTAACGAAGGAATCTCCACGCGGCACAATCCGGAATTTACCATGGTGGAATTCTATGAAGCCTATCAGGATTTTACTTACCTGATGGATTTCACCGAAAAAATGTTCTCCAGTGTGGCTGAAAAAGTGCTCGGAACCACGCAAATCACTTACCAAGGCAAAGCCATCGATCTGGCGAAGCCATTTATGCGTTTAACCATTACCCAAGCGATTCAGAAATTTCATCCGGAATATTCCGGTGCGCAATTGCAGGATCGTGATTTCATGATCAATAAGTTACAAGCATTGGGCATACACTATAATTCGCACGATGGTATCGGCGGCTTACAGCTTTCATTGTTTGATGAAACCACAGAGCATTTACTGTTTGAACCCACATTTATTATCGATTATCCGGCAGAGGTCTCACCGCTGGCACGTCGCAACGACAGTAACCCTGAAATCACCGACCGTTTTGAGCTGTATATCGCCGGACGTGAAATTGCCAATGGATTTTCGGAATTAAACGATTCGGAAGATCAAGCAGCGCGCTTTCAGGAGCAAGCCAATGCCAAAGATGCTGGTGATGCCGAGGCGATGCATTACGATGCGGACTATATCCGCGCACTGGAATATGGCCTGCCGCCCACGGCGGGTGAAGGCATCGGCATCGACCGGCTGGTCATGCTGTTGACCGACAGCCCCAGCATCCGCGATGTGATTCTGTTTCCGCAGTTACGGCGGGAAGACTAGGGAAGCGCTAAATAATTCGCCGATGATTATGCAACGGCGTTTTTATGGAGGAATAATGTCAAGACCCTTTTGTGCCTGCTGCTGATTCATTCAGCACAACCAGCCGATTTGGTCAGTGGACAAAATTATTGGATCGGCGCCATTATTGATTACAACAAGTCCATGCCGAACGCAGTAAAGCCAATAACGCCACTTATATCGCCATTCGGGTGAATTGCACTTATTGCAGCATTACAAGCTTCTTTGCCTGCACAATAGCTCGGGTAAAGAAGCTCTAACCGCTTTCTGCCATGACTCTGTCTGGCAGCTTCTAATTTCTTCATGTAATTCCAAACTCACTCGGAAGCGAACCTAACATTCGGCTTTGTATAACCGATAAGCATCAATGCCTTACATATCGCTTTGCTAAGCAGCCCGGCCCGACGATTTTCTTAACCTCCCCCAGTGCTTTGATTAATAAATGCTGCCTGTGTGTTTTCTCACAGACTGCTCTGACAAAAAACACTATCTTTGCGTGGCAGTTTTGATTTTTCTGGGCTTTCTGAAGTCCGGCACAAGAATGTAGCAACTAACCACGTAAGAGGAGATATATGATGAAAGTAAAAACACTAGCAGCAGCGATTTTAACTTTGGGTCTGGCGATTGCTATCCCGCAAACGCATGCATCGCACGCGGACGGCACCAACACTTCGGATCTGGTGCATAAGGCTGATCTGATTTTTGAAGGAAAGGTCGTCGATGTCGACTATCGCACATCGGATATTTTGCAGGCAGACGATGTCGCTATACCGCATACCTATGTAACCTACGAGATCACCCGGAACTTTAAAGGCCGTTCGAACCAGGACAAATTGATCACGCTGCGTTTCCGTGGCGGCCCTGACGACGCTGGTAATACCTTGATTATTCCAGGCGTGCCGCTGTTTCAAGCAGGCAATCAGGATATCGTGTTCGTGCGCGGCAACGGTGTGGAAATTTCACCGGTGGTCGGCGGCAATTTTGGCCGCTTCCGCATCAGCAAGGATGCCGTGCATTCCGATGCTTGGCAAGAAATCTGGTTGCGCAGCAATGGTCAGCTCGATCAAGGCAATTTTAACGAAGACAAGAAAAGCGTAACGCTACGTATCGGCATCAAAGAATTTACTTTTGAAACCGAAACCAAAGCCGAATGGACGCCGCCAGCCGACGCGACCAAGCTGACACCGGTGCAATTCCGTAAATTCCTCAGCGATAGCGTCAATCAGCATTACACCCCGCAAGCGCTCAGTTCGCTCAAACCGGTTAAAAGTGTTCAAGTCCATGAAAAATTTGCAGTAGGAAAAGCGAAACCGGCTGCCGCACCGGCGGTACCACCGGTTCTCAAAAAACTCGATCTGGAAGCGCCAGATCACGTGGAAATGATCATCCGCAGGGACTAAAGCGCGTTTTCACCCTGAATTTGCAACCGTCACTCAAGTTATGAACAATTTTTAGGAGACCTACAATGAAATTCTCGCGATTAAATCAATTGCTCGCCACGTTGTTTCTGGCAACCGTTACGCAACATGCGTTCGCATACACCACCATCAAATGCGGCGGCAACGCAACCAAATGGAGCGGCAACAGCTATACAGCCCGCGCATCATCCGTCGGCTTCCCAGCAGGTCCGTGGCGCGATGCGTTATCTTCCGTGATCACGCATTGGAACGGCAATCCCAGCAACTTAAGCTTTGGCGTCGTCTGGAACGAGCCCGGCGTTGCAGCCAATAACAACGAAAACGAAGTCTGGTGGGAAGCCAGTGGCGGCCCGAACATCGGCACCTTTCCGGCCGTTGCGTATGTATGGTTTAAAGGTGATTGCACGTTGAAAGAAGCGGATGTCATTTTCAATAACAGCGTGTCGTATCACCACACTACCAACAAAGTCAGCTTGTCGTCCTATGGTGGCGCATTCCGGCCATTCCAGACCACTGCCATGCACGAATTCGGCCATGCCGCCGGATTGGCGCACACCGCCAATGTTTATAACATTATGGGCTCAGACTGGACGCATATTCATGCCAATGGCGCAACCGCGACCGCCTACAGCGGCGAGGATGCCAACAACGGATTGGTTGCAGTGTACGGCTTATGGACCGGTGGTCCTAATGATCTGGCGATATCGCATTGGCGGCATACCGGTAGCAGCGGCGAATACAGCACGCATGGCCGCACTCGCATTTTTAACACCTCGAATGTAGAACTAACCAAAGTAGCCGGCACTGCCGAACCGGTATACCGCGTCAACAAAGGCCAAACCATCAAGCTCGAGATGACGTATGAGAATCTCGGCAAAACCAGTCCGCTGACAGCTAAGGTTGGTTATTACTTATCGACCAATGACACCATCACTACCGGTGACCGGTTCCTCGGCGAAGGCGCGGTTACGCTGTATCGCGGTTTTCCGGATACCACCAACAACACCTTCCTGGTGATTCCTTCCGATCTGGTCAGCGGCCAGAATTACTGGATCGGCGCGATCATCGACTACAACGGCGCGTTTACCGAACGTAGCGAAGCCAACAACGCGACTTACATCGGCATCCG
Source organism: Nitrosomonas sp. (assembly GCA_016708955.1). GTDB lineage: Bacteria > Pseudomonadota > Gammaproteobacteria > Burkholderiales > Nitrosomonadaceae > Nitrosomonas. Next base: position 271,512 of record JADJES010000003.1, on the reverse strand, counting down.
CGTGAATTAAGTCTGTCACGATTCACCGCATCATCAGTAAACTTCTTCGTTCGCATCAACCAATGCGGAAGGAGAAGTTTGCGTTTGAAAGATGGTTATTTCTCTAATGGGTAATAATGGTTAAAAAATAACAATCACGAAACCTGTGATCTCCACATTCAATCTGCGAGTGCATCACGCACAGCAAAGTCACAAAACACAAATCATATTTAATTCATCGGTTATATTCTCAATTCGCGACCTGACCCCATACTTCTTTTGACCCCATACTTCTTTGCTTTCGAACAAGCGGCAATGTCAATACATTATTTGAATAGGGCGGACAGAACTGAGCAGCACCATGTTGCAGCACTTCCTTAGTAGTCTTATATTTCGCCGCGCAGTTCCACCCATAGAGAAGAAAACCAGTGCGCCGAAGGGAGATAGAGAGAGAATTCGGTTCATCCGGCAAGTGCGTACTTGTTAGTCAGAAATGCATGTTGAAATAAAGTGAATTAAAGGTTGAAATTATCTCTGATTTTCAACGCAGCGGTTTTTTTCAACATGTCGACCAGTTTGCTGTATCACGCCTTTGGTATAGTTGGTTATTTTTATCAAAGCACTTGTTTTATTGCGGGTGTCATAGTTGTTGCAATACAAGCGGATCATTGGCGATTGAGATGTCCGGTATGTAAAAGCCGCGAGATACATTGCCGGGGAAAGTTGGTTAGACGCTTCAGGACAGTACCGGTAGGTCAAAAGCAGTCTATATCGACCTTCCAGTTCAGCGGGTAGAATGCACCCGATGCCAAGCAGTTCGTCAGGTAAAGATACAGTTTGCTGATGAGCACAAGCGCTATACACGTTCTTTCGAAAGATTGGTTTTGGATCTCTCTAGGCACATGACCATCCAGGCGGTAGCACGCCATCTTGGAGTGAGCTGGGATCTGGTTAAGGGAATACAGAAGGACAATCTGAATAAACGTTATCGGTTGCCGAAATTGGCCAAGATAAAACGCATTGCGCTGGATGAAATATACCAAGGCAAGAAGCTGGGTTATTTAACGATAGTTCTGGATCTTCAACGTGGGGCAGTGATTTTGTTGGCAATGGGAAAGGTGCCGATGCACTGATTCCGTTTTGGAAGCGTTTGAAACGATCGGGTGCACGGATTGAAGCGGTTGCGACCGACATGGGGCCAGCATACATCAGTGCGGTGCGGGCTAATATCCCAGATGCAACGCTAGTGTTCGATCACTTCCATATTATTAAGCTGTTCAACGAAAGTTGACAAAACTGCGTCATGATCTGCAACGAGAAGCAGAAAATGGGTTGGGCAAACCCGTTTTGAAGGGCATTCGCTGGCTGTTGCTGAAGAACCCTGACAACCTGGATGACAAGCGCAATGAACGTCAACGTCTGGACGAAGCATTAAAGCTCAATGAGCCCTTGGCAACGGCCTATTACATGAAAGAAGAGTTACGCAATATCTGGCATCAACCGGATAAACTCTCAGCTCAAAATGCATTGGATGAATGGGTAAAAAAAGCCGCTGCTTCGGATGTCAACATGCTCAAGCAATTCTCTAAAACTATTGCAGCACACCGCTCAGGTATCCTGGCTTATTTCGATTTTAATGGTTTATCAACCGGGCCGTTGGAAGGTACCAACAACAAGATAAAAACTTTGCACAAAATGGCCTATGGTTTCAGAGATGTCGAGTTCTTTAAACTCAAAATTATGGCGCTGCATGAAACCAATTATGTCCTTGTCGGTTAAACCCAAAAGTACGCACTTGCCGGATGAACCGAGAATTCGCACTGGTTTGGAAAAATCTTCCAGCCCTCCGACTAGATGAAGGGAAGCATCCGGGCTGGTGCGGGCTATTCATACGAACTTACCGTGAAAATATGAATAGGCTTGAAACTAATTATCGCTACATTTCCTATTTTCTTCTGTACGGTAACGCGCATAACTGTAAACATTATTGCGTCTCCATTCTGTATGTTTCTGCATGATTGGTTGTGTTGAGCAAGTAGCAAGTAGCCCGGATAAGCTTGCGTCATCCGGGATAAATTTCTCAAACTTCAATACCAGAACCCAACTCATCATTCAATGACTAACTACATGTTAATGAAGGCTTCGGAGAGTTTATCATGCCCGATAAGATGAAATGGATTCTGGAGTACCCGTACAATACCCGTACAACAAAAGAGATTTTCGACAAATTTGCGGTACCTGAAGAGTACACATTCGCCAAAACAATTGTACCTGTTCGATTGGCACAATACGAAGGTGAAAAGCTTGTATTCAGATCACAGGTTAAAAGACTGATATTCCGTGTTGATAAATTTAAAACAGTAATTTTGGACTTCGATGGCGTTGAAGAAATTGAGCAGGCTTTCTCTGATGAAGTATTCCGGGTGTTCCAGAATGCCCATAAAGATACCAAGCTTATGCCGGTTAACATGACTCCAGCGGTAAAAGCTATGGTGTCACGAGCGAAGGCGGGTTAGTGGTTTCTTGATTATTTTATAGGTAAAATATAAGTCATATGTCCACATTCAATCTGCAAGTGCCTCCGCACAGCAAAGTCACAAAACACAAATCATATTTAATTCATCGGCTATATTCTCAATTCGCGACCTGGCCCCATGCTTCCGCAGGGCAGCAGGATCAATCGAGTTTGACTCTATCAATCTATTGAATTCTTGATTCGCGACCTGACCCTGTTTTTCTCCGGATTAACAGTTACACTTGCAGCCAAAGAAACAAAAACGGGGGCCTAAGCCCCCGTTCTGGATTAAATCTAAGTCTAAATTAAACTGCTGATTCTTTTCTGCGACGTGCCATGAAACCCAGTAAGCCTAGACCTGCCAATAACATAGCGTAGGTTTCTGGTTCTGGAATCGGCGTCGTGCTGAACTGTAGGTCGTCAACTGCGAAGAAATCGCCTTTGACTTCTAAGTACCTGATGTCCGCAAATAACCGATCGAAGCCGGCATAAGTGTTAGCACCGGTAGGTACGGTGAGTGTTTCGAGTAGAGTATGGCTTGAGTCGTAGATCGAAAATGTTTCTGGGCCAAAGGCTGAATCCGCAACGCCGAGCCCTACCCGCGCTTGCGCAGCACCAAATATGAAGCTGATCGTGCCGTCCCACCCGCTGGCGTTGTCACCACGATCACCACCAAACCCGGTTCCGATGTAGTTTGGTGAGCTTTGGGAGCCGCTGTAACGAGCGAAAGTTCCAACTCCTTCTGACTCAAAGATCGCAACGCCTAACCCAGCGTAATCTCCAAATCCGACCACCGTGCCGGTGGGCTTGTCATCGAAATCAATCAATGTACCACCCAAGAAGACTGGGGACAGTGACGGCGACGGTGAACCTATAAAAGGAGCTGCATTTACAGAAGACATCGCCAATGCAACTGCTCCAGCAACTAGTATTTGAGGCACTACTATTCTAATTTTCATAATTATCCTCTCACGTTAAAAAAACAGACTCAATCTAAAATGATATAATACATCTATACCGCCTTAAAGTATAAATTCATATCTATAGAAATTAAATAGGTTAAATGTACTTTTCTAACAGGACAAATGTCCTAGTTTACGGATTACGGCGAATTACGGGAATTACGGTGACAATTTACTATAGAGTCGGCCATTAAACAGTTCTATTTTTCATAGCTGAGAAGGCCGGAATACGGAGATACTAACAACACATACTAACAACACATAAGGGGTCAGGTCGCGAATCAAGAAAATAAGCAAGTCACAAGGATCACATCTTAACATCACACCACCCGCCTCTTACCGTTCTGACAAAGAGGATCTCCCTGAACTGTCAATTGCCTATCCACCTGATCAACGCAAACTAATAATCGGCCAGTTATTTCTTTCGGCATGACTTCTCAATGTAGCATCCGGGTCTACCGCGACCGGGTGCGTCACTTTGCTGAGCAGCCAGGGTCAGGTCGCGAATCAAGAAAATAAGCAAGTCACAGGGTCACATCTTAACATCACATCACCCGCCTCTTACCGTTCTGACAAAGAGGATCTCCCTGAACTGTCAATTGCCAATCACATCATCAACGCAAACTAATAATCGGCCAATTATTTCTTTCGGCATGGCTTCTCAACGTAGCATCCGGGTCTACTGCGACCGGGTGCGTCACTTTGCTGAGCAAGGGTAGATCGTTGAGGGAATCACTATAAAACCAGCTGCGCAGGAAGGATAACCAAGTTAAATTATGCGCATCCAGCCAGTTTTCCAGCCGTTCAATTTTTCCTTCCCTGAAAGAAGGTATACCCGACACCTTGCCGGTAAATTCGCCATCTTTTTCTTCCGGTTCGGTTGCAATCAAATGACTGATACCTAATGCTTGTGCAATGGGCGCTGTGACAAAACTGTTGGTTGCGGTAATGATGATGCACAGATCATCATCCAGCATATGCCGCTCAATCAACTGGCGTGTGCCCGGTGCAATCAGCGGCATAATCTTCTTACACATAAATTCGCTGCGCCATACTTCCAACTGAACACGTGAGTGACGCGCCAGCGGCTTCAACTGAAAATCCAGGAATTCATGAATATCCAACGTTCCCGCTTTATATTGTTCGTAAAATTCCAGATTCCTAGCTTCGTGCAATTCACGATCCAATGCTTTCTTTTCAATCAGAAATTGCGCCCATTGGAAATCACTATCACCAGCAATCAATGTGTTATCCAAATCAAATAATGCTAAATTCATGAAGCCACCTGTAATAATTCTCGTAATAAAGGTATGGTAATTTGACGCTGATTAACCAGAGAATACCGGTCCAGTGCATCCAGTGTCATCATTAACGACGGCAAATCACGCCGTCCATGCCGTAACAAATAAAGGCAAATTTCCTGTGATAAATCGAAACCACAAGCAACGGCATGACTTTTCATCGCCTGTATTTTTTCTTCTTCCGTTAATTCATGCACCTGATACACCAGCCCCCATCCCAAACGGGTCACCAAATCCTGCCGCATATTCAAGTATGCCGGTGCAGCCGAGCCGCTGACCAGCAGAAATGCCTGACTTTCATCGCGCAACTGGTTATAGAGATTAAATAATCCGATCTGGGCTGATGCATCCAGACAGTCGATATCGTCAACTGCGACACAATCTATATCGCTATCCACAGAAAATTCGCACAGTTTTTTAGCAGAGAAATATACCGCTTTTGAGTTTTTTTGTGTATAGGCCGCAACCGTTGCCTGTAATAAATGGCTTTTGCCACAACCCAGGCCGCCCCAGAGGTAAACAAAGCGTTCTTTTTCATGGTTGGACAGAATATTTGTCAGCATGTGCAGCAACTCAGCGTTTCGCCCCGGCAGAAAGTTCTCCAGTGTAGGCAGTGGCAAGGGTTTAATATCCAACAGCAACTGTTTCATTGTGATCGCTCAATACGCATAGCCCCACTTCGCAAATGCCCGCGACTATGAATTATAGAGATTGCTCCCCAGATAGCGCTCATGAAGATGGCGTAGCCAAACCAGCAGCACGGCACTGACCGGCAACGCCAGCAAGATACCAAAGAAACCGAATAACTGGCCGAATGCCAATAACGCAAAAATCACCATGACCGGGTGCAGCCCGATCCGATCACCCACCAGCCAGGGAGTAATCAACATACCCTCAAGCAATTGACCAGCGCCAAAAACAATCCATACCGGAATTACCCCGCTCCAGCCTTGGAATTGCATCAATGCGGCAAAAGTCGCCAGCGTCAGACCGACGATCATGCCGAGATACGGCACAAATACCAGAATACCGGCTACCAATCCAATCGGTAATGCGAATTCCAATCCTACCAGCCAGAGACCTGTGATATAGCAAATGCTCATCAGTACTATGACGGATAATTGCCCGCGCAAAAATTCCGCCAGAATCCGGTCCGTCTCACCCGCCAGTAGAGAAACCTGGTGATGCCAATAGCGCGGAATCATTTCATCGATCAATTTGATCAGCATATCCCAGTCACGCAGCAGATAAAACAACACCACCGGCACCAGCAACAGATTGACCACAAATTCCACAATCGCCATCCCGCCGCTGGTCAAAGAAGGCAGCATCTTTGCGGCCACCCCCCCTGCACTCTTCCAATGTTCTGATACGGCCTGTTTCAGCACATTCATATCCGGTTGCAAACTGATGTTGAATCTTGTCTCCAGCCAGGGAACCACATGATTCCTGAACATGTCCAGATAAACCGGCATCTTGTCCAGTACCCGCCTCGCTTCTTCCTCAAATAACGGCACCATAATCAGAATCAGCGCTGCGAATACCCCGAGCAACAAAAACATCACCAGCACCGCACCCACTGTGCGCGATAGCTTTTTCCCAGCTAAAAAAGTCACCATGGGATTACAAATATAGGCAATGACTGCAGCCAGCAAAAACGGGGTCAATATCGGACTGAGCAGGTAAATCAACCCACCCGTCGCGCAAGCCATCATCAACCACCAGAGATAATGGATATCGTCGGAGCGTTCAGTATTCATGCTGTTGTTCTATCCCGCTTTTGCTTTTAACGCATGGCCCGCGAGATTCTTACCCAGTTCCCAGATAGAACCCGGTACTTGATGCGTATCCGCAATTGTCTTGGTAAAGGCGCTAATGATGTGATCGATGTCTTTTTCAGTCAGTATCAGCGGCGGCAGTATCTTAATCACGTTCATGCCATGCCCTGCCACCTGCGTCAAAATTCTGTGCTCTTTAAATAGCGGAATGGTAATCATTTGGCAGAATAAACCCTTGTTGGCCGCTTCCAGCATCATCCAGGCAGCTTTGAGTGTCAGACTTTTCGGTGATTTGAACTCAACTGCAATCATTGAGCCTTTGCCGCGCGCTTCTTTCAGAAATTCAAATTGACCGGCTAGTGCATTTATTCTGCTAATTATTTCAGCACCCATTTTCGCGCTGTTCTCGACCAGATTCTCTGCCCTTATCACTTCCAGGCTGGCCAGGCCAGCAGCCATCGCCATATTATTCTTGGAAAAGGTGGAACCATGCACAACAGCGCGATCCATACGATTAAAAACGCTATCCATAATCTGTTGCGTCATGGCCACCGCACCAATGGGAACAAAACCGCCGGAAAGCGCCTTAGCCATGCAAATCATGTCCGGCTTTACACCCCAATGTTCAATCGCCCAAAATTTGCCCGTGCGTCCAAGGCCGGTTTGAATTTCATCCGCGACAAACAATGTGCCGTATTTCTTGCATAAGCGTTCGACTTCGGGAAGGTAGTTATCATCCGGGATATTCACGCCTTTGCCCTGAATCGGCTCCACCAAAAACGCCGCCACATTGCGGCTACTGAGTGCTTGTTCCAAAGCGGCAAGATCATTGAATGGAACCGAACCGCAGTCTTGCAATAACGGGCCGAAACCATCCTTAAAAATCTGCTCGCCATTCAACGATAAAGCCCCCATCGTCAAACCATGGTAAGCATGATCACAACAAATAATGCGATTGCGCTTGGTCACGTACCGCGCAAACTTTATCGCCGCCTCAACTGCTTCCGTACCCGAGTTACAAAAGAAAGCCCGCTCTAGATTGTCCGGCGTCGTGGCCAAAATCTCCTTGGCCAGTAAACCGCTCAGAATCGATACATCCATCTGCACCAAATCGGGCATCTCGAGCGACAATACTTCTTTCAAAGCATTGACAATAGTCGGATGGTTACGGCCAAACGCATAAACACCGAAACCACTCAGCAGATCCAGATATTCGTTACCCTGTTCGTCATACAGATATTGCCCGGCAGCACGCTCATAGTTCCGGTCATAGCCTATCGTTTTCAAGACCCTGACCATCTGAGCATTCAGATACCGCTCGTGCAAGTCAAATTTATCCGTGCGATGTTGTGATAACAGGTTGGCTATACTGAAAGACATGAACGACCTCTGCAATTTAAAAAAACCGCCAGTTAAGCTGGAGGCTAAAATCTACGGGTTCCCGGAAAGAAATTAATACCGCCCTGCGGCGGTATCGCTGTAACAAAAATTAGCGTTGATCATACCCTCATCAGCTTTTTCTTGCTGTTAAAAATACGTACTAATTGTGTGACTTATCATTGCCATTTACACACCCGGATGGCTCCTGATACTGCTGCGGGATTTTGATGTAAAGGAGATATAAGTTCAATCGGCGAAGCAATACTCTTGAAAGAACATTATTTGCAATATTCGTCTCAATAATACCACCCATTTAGATTCACATGCATCATGGTCAACTTACTACCAGAATATTCCTCTGCCACGAGTTGACCATACCGGAATTTTTACTTCTTCTAAACTAACAACATTTGTGACTATTACTACAGAGGAAGTCTTTCTGAATCTTTATTCTCATTCTCTACAACAAGAAAATATTTTTTACCAGGGCCGCCCGCAAAGTAGTTTTAATTTTTACAATCCAAAGAAGATAATGATGAAAAATAGCTATGTACCTAAATTATTGCTGGCCATATATGCAGGCTTTTTTTCCGCACAAATTTTTGCTGCCAATGATGAATTGGATGGCGGCGGGGAACAGTCACGGATGTTGTTCTCACCGATAATGTTCTTTGGACTACATTAATCAGTGCAACACATACCGCAAATGGTGGTGTGGGCAACAATGACTGCATGGTCGTTGCAAGCGCTGATGTAACAAACCCAGGAGCTGCTGCGGAGAAACAGTACTTATTCACCATCACGAGGAATAACATAAACCCAGGCACAAATGGAACTGCTGATGCGACTGTAGAAGATAGCCGTATTGATTTTGTTTGTGTCGATAGAGATTAGAAGTAATCTAGTATTTTATTACACTTCAGTCGCCTGGCTGAAGTGTAATAAAATTAACAAGCCAATGAAGCTCCCTTAGTTCATCGTGACATCAGATAAATAAAGTCACTTGAATAGATCCCTATCTATACGAATTCAGTTTTAACTAATGTTCAGAAATCATCAACGAGACCACCAGAAGGAATTAGCGTCTTTTCTATTATTAACGAGCAGATCAAGTTCAAGCAGCGCACAAATCAGTTAATTCATCTGGATGAAGAGCGATTTCTTACTCTATTGCTTTCATCACAATCAATAGCGATACTTTCACCACTGTTACAGCCCCCAACATCAATTTAATTGATTTTATACATATCCACAGCATGCTGATCGCTCATTTGCGGTAAAATCGCACTTTATAAGCAACACTCATTCTGTAACCGCACGAGAAAATTCAACTTGACTTCATCCAATTCAGATCAACCCAATACAACCCAACTCTCCTATCGTGACGCCGGTGTAGACATTGATGCAGGGGATCGGTTGGTTGAAAATATCAAACCGTTTGCGAAACGCACATTACGCCCCGAGGTGCTTACCGGGATTGGCGGTTTTGGTGCGTTGTTTGAAATTTCCAAGAAATATCAAAATCCCGTTCTGGTTTCCGGTACGGATGGCGTGGGCACCAAGCTAAAACTGGCTTTTCAGCTCAATCAGCACGACAGCATTGGCATTGACCTGGTGGCGATGAGCGTTAACGATATACTGGTGCAAGGCGCAGAGCCTTTATTTTTTCTGGATTATTTTGCTTGCGGCAAATTAAATGTGGAAACTGCGACTGCGGTGATCAGCGGCGTTGCCAAAGGGTGTGAACTGGCAGGTTGTGCATTGATCGGCGGCGAGACGGCTGAAATGCCGGGCATGTATCCGCACGATGAATATGATCTTGCCGGATTTGCGGTCGGTATTGTTGAGAAAGACCGGATTATCAGCGGTGCTACGATACAAGCAGGCGATATTGTGCTGGGTCTCGCATCGAGTGGTGCGCATTCCAATGGGTATTCGTTGATTCGCAAGATTATTGAAAATAACCGCATCGATTTATCTGCGGATTTCCATGGCAAGCCGCTCGCTAACACTATTATGATGCCGACGCGCATTTACGTAAAACCGGTACTTGAGCTGATCAAACAACTCCCTGTTAAAGGCCTGGCGCACATTACCGGCGGCGGATTGGTTGAGAATGTGCCGCGTATTCTGCCGGATCAGCTCATGGCCGTATTGCAGAAAAATGCCTGGGAAATGCCGCCGCTATTCCACTGGCTGCAACGACAAGGGAATGTTGCGGATCATGAGATGGCGCGTGTATTTAATTGCGGCATTGGCATGGTGATCGTAGTGGCGCCTGATCATGCGGAAAACGCACTGCGGAGTTTGCGTGCATCCGGCGAAACCGTCTGGCAGATCGGTGAAATTAAACCGCGCTTAAACAATCAGGCCTCGACCGTTTTAGTTTAGATGGTCAGTCTTCCAACGGCACCATGAAATCATTGGTCATTCTTATCTCCGGTCGCGGCAGTAATATGCAAGCACTGTTGGAAGCCGGATTTCAGGTAGATCGCATCACGGTTATCAGTAACAATCCGAATGCAACTGGGCTGGAAATCGCCCGAAAATATGGCGCGGAAACCATCGTCATCGATCATCGGATTTTTCCAGACCGTCAGACATTCGATACGGCATTGGCAGAAAGAATTGATGCTTGCCAACCCAAACTGATTGCACTGGCTGGCTTCATGCGTATACTAAGCGATCGCTTTGTACAACGTTATCAAGGCCGGTTAATGAATATTCATCCATCATTATTACCGGCATTTCCAGGTTTGGGAACGCATGCAAGAGCGCTTCAAGAAGGGATTAGAATACATGGCTGCACCGTACATTTTGTCACTGCGCAGCTGGATCATGGGCCGATTGTGATTCAGGCTGCTATTCCTGTATTGTCCGAAGATACTGAGGAAACGCTGGCAACCCGGGTTTTACAGCAAGAACACCGTATTTACCCTCAGGCCGTGCGCTGGTTTATGGAAGATCAGATCCGATTGAATGAGAATCGCGTTGAAGTGATAGATTCTAGTGTCAGTGAAATTGCGCTTTATTCGCCAGGATTATCCGAATGAAATTTCTACCACCGATTCTTCTGTTGTGGATACTCAGTTTCTCAGTATTAGCCACGGAGATACCGTCGCGTATTGAAATCAGTTACAGCGTTAAAACGGATGTCGGTGAAGGGGAAATCACAGAGGTGATGGAGGTGAAGAAGCACACCGATGACGGGTATCGTTATACGATCAACAGCAAAGCGCAAGCTACCGGTGTATATAAACTCATCGAGCCCAACAGCATCGTGCGCCGTAGCGAAGGAATCATCACCAAACAGGGATTGCAGCCATTCCGTGCCTACGAAAAACGCGGCAAAAAAGAACCCAGTCTGGCGATATTTGATTGGAGAAATCATATCATTACGCTGCAACACGAGGGCCAAGCAGCACAGGAGAAATTACCGGAAGGCACGTTGGATCGTTTGAGCTTGTCGTACAATTTCATATTCACCGAACCCCCTGAACATCATGTGGAACGTCATGTCACCAATGACCTGACTCTGCGGTTATCGCGCTATACCGTGACGGAAGAAATCCTCGATACCCCGATCGGAAAAGTAGAAACAATCGTATTGACTCGACAAGAAGAGAAGAATTCTAAACTAAAAAGAAAATTGTGGCTCGCACTGAACAATCACATGCTACCGGTTCGCATCATATCCGTAGAAGAAAATGGCCGCGAAATCGATAAACTAGTTACCGGAATTAACATTAGCTATAAAGCCGATCATTAGGGAAACTCTGAATAACCCTCATATGTCATTCCAAAAAATAGAAATCTCTGAAAATCAATACCATAGATTTCTCGCTATGCTCGAAATGACAGTTATTCAGAGCCTCCTTAAGCAGGCCGGTTAAAAAACGCATCATAGACAAACTGAATCAACGTTTCTCCCAGTTGATCAAATACACATCAGGAAATCAATGCAATTAACGCCTTTTCAACTAGACTCAGCTATTATTGCGCTACGAACTGTACTTCCTTTGGAATATCCCGCCGACGGAATTCTGCGGCACTTTTTCCGGGAAAACCCCTTGCTGGGCGGACAAGATCGCGCATTCATTGCGGAAACAGTCTTCGGCATATTACGCCACCGCTTTTTTCTTGAAAGCCTGACAGAACGCATCACGCCCCGCTCACTGGTTTTAGCCTATCTGGTAAAATTTAATGGCATGAATTTGCGTGAATTGACATCGCTTATCAGCGAATCCGAAACTAAATGGTTAGCAGAAATCAAAGCGATCAAATTAGAAACCCTCCCACTGGCGATTCAAGCAGAGTTTCCCGAATGGCTGGTAGAAAAATTAAAGCAATCCATGACGGATGCAGACATTCTCAACTTGGGATTTTCCTTACAAAAATCCGCACCGCTTGATCTGCGGGTTAATACCATTCTTGCAAAACGTAATCAAGTACTTGAAACGCTCAGCCAGGAAGGCATTGAAGCACAAGAAACACCTTATTCCCCCTGTGGGATCCGGCTTACCGGAAAACCCGCGATCAACCGCCATGAACTCTTTTTATCCGGGAAAATAGAAGTACAGGATGAAGGCAGTCAATTACTCGGATACTTGCTGGCACCCAAGCGAGGGGAGATGGTTGTCGATTTCTGTGCCGGAGCAGGCGGCAAATCGCTGCTACTGGGCGCCTTGATGAATTCAAAAGGGCGTCTTTATGCTTTTGATATCTCTGAAAAAAGATTGAATAATCTGAAACCGCGCTTCAAACGTTCGGGTTTATCCAATCTGCATGCGCAACGCATCGCGAATGAGAACGACATCAAAGTTAAACGGCTGACTGGAAAAATAGATCGGGTATTGGTGGATGCACCTTGCAGTGGTCTCGGAACATTGCGCCGCAATCCGGATTTAAAATGGCGTCAGTCCTCGCAGAGTATTGACGAGCTTAAAGCAAAACAAGCCGCTATTCTTTCCGCTGCCGCCAGCTTGCTCAAACCAGGAGGACGGCTGGTGTATGCAACATGCAGTTTCTTGCCGGAAGAGAATCAACAAGTAGTGCAAGAATTTCTAAACACACACCCACAATTCAGCTTGTTAAATTGCGCCGAGCTACTGGCACAACAAAAGATACCGCTGGATACCGGTGAATTCTTACAGCTGTCCCCTCTGCTGCATCAAACTGACGGCTTCTTTGCTGCGGCTTTAACGCGCGTTGAAGTGACAAAACCGGAATAAAGAATTAAGCAATACGCTCTTTATTTTTACTGGTTGAATGCAACAAAACCGGCAGGATTATCAGCACACAAACCAGCGTCAGAAACAAACCAACCGTCAGCAGCAAACCCATACTGGCGGTACCCTGGTGTGTGGAAAACACCAGGCTGCCAAACCCCACTAAAGTTGTTAGTGCGCTATAAAAAATGGCACGCGCTGTACTGGTATGCAATAAATTCTCATAAACCGTGCCGGTGTTACGGCTTCTGTGCACCATATGCAAGCTACTATCAATACCGATACCCAGTAATAGCGGCAAAGCAATAATATTGGCAAAATTGAACGGCAGCCCTAGCAAAACTGTGCAAGCCCCTGTGAATAGAGCCGCCAATAAGAGCGGTATTAATACCAGCACTGCCGCTGAGAAACTTCTGAGCATCATCCATAGTGTAAATATGACCCCCAGCAGCGCCAGTGAGAAAGCATGAATAAACGCATCCACTACGGCCTCACCCGCTTCAAGACTAATTACCGGCACGCCGGTCGCAGTGGGTGCTATCTGTTGCACGGCATGAACAAATCTACGCAATGCGTCATTGTCATTAATATTCTCTGACGGATATACCGCGATTCGATATACATCATCACTCGTATGCCAGTGCGAACTCACAGATGCCGGTAATGCCTCTTGTGCAAACGGTTGCGCTGCCAATGCCAATTGCAGCCGTTTAATAGAACCGGGCAACAGGCTGAGTAAATCGTGATTAACCACACGCAATAATTGCTCCCCTCCCTGATCATTTTGTATCGTATGCTTATCCAGATCAGCCAATAGATTCGACAGGGATGCACGCAACGCGCGTGCAGAAGTTTCAGAAGGATTCCCCGGTTTCTCGCTGATAAACCTGTCTAATGCAGTATTTAGTTTTTCCAGCGCCATTCGCTCATCTGGAACAGTATGGTGGTTTGGAATCAGAAATGCTGTGGGGGAAAAAGAAATAGGGCCAAGCGTCATTGCCATTTCCTCAATCAACAGACTTTTTTCTTCCTGTCCTTGAGGCACCAGATCAAGCAAACTGACTACTTTTTCTATTTCCGGCAATGCTCTAAGTCGTTGCACAACCTGTCCTGTTTCCTGGGCATTATCAACTAAGATATTGATATGCCAAGGTGAGTCTTCCGTGTTTCTCAATAACTCCTGCAGAGTCTGAACTGATTCCGCACGCGGGTTATTCAGATTCAACAAATTATAATCGAATTTGATGTGCGGCAAAGCCATGACAGAAGCGAGAATTGCGATGATTGTTACACTGTATACCAATTTACGCGCGTGTCTTGGTAGGTCCAGAACCTTACTGATTGATTGAATCGAAGCTGATGACTTTCTGACTGGAGTGGGGAAATACCTTTGCAAGGCAGGAATCATCGTCATGGTAACCAGAAAACTGATCAGCATTCCTGTTCCTGATATCAGACCCAATTCTGCAACCCCCTCATAAGCCGTTGGCATGAAGGCATAGAACCCAATCGCAGTAGTTATTGCACAAATCAGAAGTGCCTGTCCCATATCGCCACCAGCTTTATATAACGCTTCTGAAACAGATTGCTCAGGCTTCCTGAGTTCTTCATGTCGCAACAAAAAGTGGATGGCGTAATCAACACCAAGGCCAATATATAAAACAGCAAATGCGATAGAAATTAGGTTTAAATGCCCCACGGCAGCAGTGGCAAATGCTGCCGTCAGCAATAAACCGAGAACCAGGCTCACAATCACTGTGACTATGGCTCCGGCAGAACGGAATGCAATGAGTAACACCATCGCCACCAGCACTAGCGCTAATACTCCAGCATCCTGAGCACCATGCATTGCACTGAGGAGTTCATCGTGAGCCAGCGCTACTTCACCCGTAATGCGTAATTTCTCAACAGCGTTCGGAGTAAATCCCATATCCTGCGCAGCAGTGCGAATTGCATTAATCGGCTCTTCAGCAGCAAATATTTGAGAATAGTCGAGCTTGGGCTGCACTATGATTAATTCTTGATAAGTTTCTTTCTGTGCTTCGCCACCCAATAATGCTTGCCAGGATAATGCACGAGATTGACCAGCAAGCCGTGCATCCAGTGTTGCACTGACGCCATTAAATACAGGTTCCAGCTCTAACTGACGACCCGCGTGCAACTCATCGACAGCTTCTGTGAGGACAGAAAAAAATGTATAAAGCGTGGGACTTTCTGCGATGCGCGCAATCAGCGGTTGTGCTGCGGCCAAATAATCAGTAATGCGGCCCAGTTCTGACAGGCTCTTGAAAAAGAGACCATTCTGCTCAAAAAAAGGTTCTCCCGTTAGATAATAAGTATTGGAAAATTGCGCGCTATCTTTTTGCAGATAGTTGGTAAAGTGTTTTGCAGCCTGATGTGCTTGTTCAGGTGTCGGAGCATCCAGTACCAGCAAAAACGTATCTTCATACTGGGAAAATGATTTTTTATAACGGATATGATTGGCGCGGAACGGAACATCCTCGGAGAGCATGTCCGTCGTATCGGTGTGAACGCCAAGATTATTAACTGTATAAACAGTGCTCAGCGAAGTCAATAACAATACGAGCAGAATAATCCAGATAGCATTTTGATAGGAGAATTCGGCCCAACGTGCAAAAATCCGGTAACTACTATTGTGTGAACTTTCCACGTTTAAGAAAACCTTCAGAAAAAAATGAAATCACCGGACGATTAATTCTGCTGAGTCAGAACAATTTTTTCCCTAATCATATCAATCAATGCCTGGAAACCATCCCGCTGCAAAATAGCGCGATACTCTCCACGTTTTATTGCGAGATCACTCACACCATCAAACAGGATATTAGCAATACGCCAGCGCCCGTCTGTTTGGTGTAACACGTAATCAAAATTTACTGTACCGCCATCCGATTTAGTTAACCGGCTACGCACCAATACTTGTTCGCGCGGCAAAGCACGCTGCTCTACAATCTGGAACTGCTCTCCCTCATACTGATTAAACCGTCCAGCATAGGTGGCAATACTGAGCTTGCGAAATGTCTCAGCGATCAAATCTTGTTGTTCTTTGTCCAATTGCGACCAGTATGTTGCACCCAATATTGTTTTGATAATCAGATTAAGATCATGAGACTCATCAATAATCGGTTCCAGGAATTTGAATCGCCCTTCGTAACCCAATTTATCACCCTCACGCATAACCTGAAGCAAGGAGGACTGTAATTTTTCTATAACCTGCTCTGGGTTCTCAGGTTCTGAATTGGGTGTACTCAACGCAACAGAAATTGGTAACAGCATTACCAATATCAGGCAACACCCAATCAGTTTAATTGTTCGTATTACTTTCATAGCGTCGGTCTTTCCAACAAGCGCGTTCCCCACGCCAGTACCGCAGTGCTGATGTCCAAGTCATGCCAAGGTACAACGTACCAATTGCGGGCAGTGCTAGACTCCAAAGTGGAGAACGCTGATAATAAATTAAAGTTGGCATATAGGTAATAAACATAACCATCCATGCTAGCGTACTTACTATATAAGCTTCCTGAGCAGGTAACAGCAAAAATGCCAGTGGTGCTGCCCAAAACATGGAAGTCATGATCAATGTGCAGCTGACAAGTAAAATAAATGAGTATCTTAATTGGGTAAACGCGGTACGAGCCACCATTTCCCAAATCGGCTTTAAGTCTTGATAGCCACGATGACTACGAGCTGCAAGACTCAGTCCAATAAAAGTACGCAAACCTGAACGTTTGATGTGTGTGGCCAAAAGTACAATCGTCTATCAGCGCATTGTGCAAATTGGCAAAAGCTCCAACTGAACGCAATGCTTGTGTTTCCACTAGAACACACCCGCCTGCAGCCGCTGCAACCCGTGATGCCGGCTTATTTGCAAGCCCAAAAGGGTACAACAACTTAAAGAAGAATATGAAAGCAGGCATCAATAAACGCTCTATGAAATTTTTCATAGGGGGCTCAGCCATCAATGATACCAGCGCAATATTTTCATTGCGCGCTTTTCGCTGTAATTCGATCACAATCCCTGGAGCCAACTCTATATCGGCATCCAATAATAACGTGTAGGGTGTTCTGACCTCACACAAACCCTGTTCAAGCGCCCATAATTTCCCGCTCCAACCCGCGGGTGGCGCTATACCGGATAGCACAAGCGCACCACAACGCCTAGCTTGTTCTGCCGTGTCATCTGCCGATTGATCATCAATCACAATGATACGCAAATTCTCGCTCTGTGCTCTCACACCATTAAGCGTATGCCGGATATACGACCCCTCGTTACGGGCTGGAATTAATACGGTAATATCACCCAGTGTCCCATGGGAATCTACAATGCCTTGCGTTTCAATTTTCTCACGGACACTCCAAGGACGCCACGGTAACAGTATCAATGAGCACCAGCACACAACACCAAACAAAGACAAATACAATACCAATTCCACCATTATTCTTACTTGTAGCTAATTCTATAAACCAGTATCAACACCTTATTGCCGTTTATTTGTTAATCAATGTCACCGGTATGTCGGAGAGCTTCTTGGGTATTTTATTTTCTTCGTTTGTCCATTTTGGAGTAGGCTCAGTCACCATAGGGCCTGTCGTTCTTGGCCCTCTCAGTGATGCTATTAGTGCTTTCCATGGATGCTGAAGCGTGTCTTCAACAGCTGTAGCTTCATAGCCGCAATGCGCCATACATTGGGCACATTTTGGATTATTGACAGTACCGTATTTTTCCCACGGCGTATCATCAAGAAGTTCCTTGAAAGTCTTTGCATAGCCTTCATCCGACAACAAGTAACAAGGTTTCTGCCATCCAAACACATTGCGTGTTGGGTTACCCCATGGCGTACATTCATAATTCTGATTTCCTGCCAGGTAATCCAGATAAAGTGCCGAATGATTCAGTCTCCATTTTCGCTTTAGCTTTTTGCCTAATTCAAAAATACCACGAAACAATACCTTTGTATCCTGACTTTTTATAAAAACATCTTGTTGCGGCGCTTTCTCATAGCTGAATCCTGGTGCAATTGTTGCTGCTTCAACACCCAATTCCATCGCATAATCCAAGAATTCAGACACATCCTGAGGCGTTTCACCTTGAAACAGCGTACAGTTTACTGTGACCCTGAATCCCTTCTCTAATGCCAGCTTTATCGCCTCAACCGCGCGATCAAAAACACCATCCTGGCAAACCGATGCATCATGGCGTTCTTTCATTCCGTCCAAATGGATCGAAAATGTTAAATAGGGTGATGGAGTATAGTCATCAATCTTTTTCTTTAACAATAGCGCATTTGTACATAAGTAAACATATTTCTTACGTTTTACTATGCCTGCAACAATTTGTGGCATTTCTTTATGTATCAATGGCTCACCACCTGGAATTGAAACCATCGGCGCACCACATTCATCCACTGCCTGCATACATTCTTCGTAAGAAAGTCGCTGATCAAGAACATCTTCTGGGTGAGCAATTTTTCCACATCCAGCACAAGCCAGATTACAACGAAACAATGGCTCCAGCATTAATACCAGCGGATATTTCTTAACCCCTTTTAACTTTTGCTTGATTAGATAACTGCCAACCGCAATCTGTTGACGTAAAGGAACTCCCATGAACAAACCTCCAAAAATACTTCAAAAACAAGTTAATGGTCAATATTACTTAGTATAATAAATAATAAAACAAAGCACGTTAAAATTAATTAACTAAAATTTTTATCTGGGGAACATTACTAAGTACGCAATCAGTCTGTTCTATAACACGAGACTCATCTTATGCTGAGGAACTTAAAAACTATGATAAAGATTCGCAACAAATGGATATGTTCAGCATCTATAAATCTATTATTACTGAAGCAGTTTTAAATCCAGCCTTTAAGATTAACTATAGAACAGGACTCTTCCTATGGCAAATATTTTTAATCAGCTAAAGCAACAGAACAAACAACATCAGTATCGCGAATCAAGCAAATACCCTACTCATTAGAAATTTCGTATGTATCAATAAAAATACACCAAGAGCCGAAGGCCCCTGATGTACTAAAAAACAGGCTGATCTTTGTTCTTTAGAAATCGACACCTAATGCACGGAGCGTTTTCTTGGTGATTTTACCAGCTGGAATACCATTTTGTTTCTGGAAGCTTTCGATCGCAGATACTGTTTTGGCACCACTGACGCCATCAACCGGGCCAGGATTAAACCCGGCATTTACCAGAGCCTGTTGAACTTTACGCATTATTGCGGGCGTTACTGTGACAACATCGTCTCCATCATCAATTTCTGGTGCTGGTGCTGGTGCTGGTGCTGGTGCTGGTGCTGGTGCTGGTGCTGAGTCAGATCCAAGACTTTCAATACTTGTTATCTCCTCAATATCCGTCGCTGGCTCAACAGGCGCTGATGCGGCGGCAGGTGGTGCGACAGGTGCTGGTTCTGGTGCAGCAGTAACTTCTTTGCTTTCTTCCTTAGGGGAAAGTGGTTTTTCCTCAGAAATCGGTTTACACCCGAATAACAGTCCTGCCGATAATAACAGAACGACACAAGCTTTTAATGTACTGATTCTATTAGATTCCATTGCCACCCTCCTAAAAAAGATAAATTTGTGAAAAGTCGTTAAAATGCACGAAGCACACTTTAACGACAGATTTAATTAACTCCATTGCCCTTATTCAATTAGCCCTCAAAGCTATAGAAATACTTTTAATTTTTTTATAGTGCCAAGGACTACCTTATAATGTTGCGATGTGAACTATCACATTTTTCTGACCATAACGCAATCTGAATAAGTTAATTAATGATAGGCTTAACACCACATAAAAAAGATTTACGTTTAATTGGCGGCGGCCACAGCCATATTGCCGTTATCAAAAAATTGGGAATGCGCCCAATCCCTGGTATCAGAGTCACGCTCATCAGCAATAATACACTCACGCCTTATTCAGGCATGTTACCTGGATTAATTGCTGGACATTATACCTTTGAAGATTGTCACATTGATTTACGGAAACTGTGTCAATGGGCTGGCGTGCAGTTTGTTTGCAGCGAAGTTCAACGTATCGATCCAATCGCAAGGCAGATATACTGTCATCAGTACCCATCCATGCGGTACGACTTATTGTCTATCAATGTTGGATCCCAACCCGCACTCACTGAAATTAAAAACGCCACGGTACATGGCCACCCCATTAAGCCGATCAAACAATTTTTGCAGAATTGGCGCCAATGGCTTGAATCTGCTCAAACATCCCGTCAACCAAAGCAAGTTGTCGTAATCGGTGGCGGGGCCGCGGGTGTAGAAATACTACTGGCTATGCACTATAAGCTCTGCAACACGACTGCTATTCATGCTGACTTTACTCTGATTTGTGCTGATCAAAATATCCTCAGCGCTCACAATGAACGCGTGCAGGAATTTTTTCAACATCACTTGCAAACGTTAGGTATCCGCATAGTTTGTGGAAAACATGTCATTTCCGTTACCGAGCGCCAACTGGCATTAAGTGATGATACAACGCTGAATTACGATTTTTCTGCTTGGGCCATACATGCTAGTGCACAGCCTTGGCTTGCAGAAAGCGGGCTTGAGTGCGACGGACGAGGCTTCATTCAAGTTGATCAGTACCTTCGCAGTATTTCGCATCCGGATATATTTGCTGCCGGCGACAGCGCCGCTTTCATGCCTATGCCATTACCCAAAGCGGGCGTTTATGCTGTCCGTCAAGGCCCGATCCTTGCAAAAAATATTGTCGCTCAGCTCGAGAATCGGCAGCTTTCGCCTTTTAAACCGCAACGGCGCTTTTTAAGCTTAATAACGACAGGAAAACGTTACGCGATCGCTTCTCGGGGGGCACTATTTGCGCGCGGAAAGTGGGTTTGGGTTTGGAAGAATCACATTGATCGCGCATTTATGGCACGCTTCAATCCGCAACCTATGGTTAACACCGATAACTCAAGCGATACCAACGAGTCTATGCGATGCGGTGGTTGTGGCGCAAAAGTTAGCAGCAATATATTACAGATTGTTTTGTCTCAGCTGGACATCCAACCTCATCCGGATATTACCAGTGGCCCAGGGGATGATGCCGCGATTATTAATATATGTGCCGATACTCGATGGTTACAATCCGTTGATTTCTTTAGAAGCTTTATTGATGATCCCTATTTGCTGGGCCGTATCGCTGCAATTCATAGCTTAGGAGATATTTATGCAATGGGTGGAATTCCTCATTCTGCATTGGTAACTGCCGTTATCCCCTACGGCAGCGAGCCTATTATGCAAGAAACATTATTGCATTTAATGCGAGGCATATTAGAAACCTTGAAGGCTGAAAACACTGCGCTGATTGGCGGATACAGCGGTGAAGGACCCGAAATAGCTATCGGGCTAACTGTTAACGGAACACTCTCATCAAGTGAAGCCCTGACAAAATCCGGACTAACTCCCGGTGATAGTTTAATTCTCACGAAACCTATCGGCAACGGTGTTTTACTTGCTGCTAACATGGCTGCACGCTGCAAGGGTTTATGGCTTGATCAGGCATTGGCTTATATGTTGCAAAGTAACCTGGCCGCGGCAACCATCTTACGTTCTTGTGCAGCACGCAGTTGTACCGATGTAACTGGATTTGGCTTACTCGGACATTTACAGGAGATGCTGTTAGCTTCTCGATGCAGCGCCTCCCTATCAATGGACGCCATTCCAATCATGGAGGGCGCACAACAGTGCAGCCTACAAAGCATTCAAAGCATACTCTATGCCGCCAATAAACAAGCCAGCCGATGCCAATATTACACTGGGCAACACCCAAACTATCCTCTACTCTTCGATCCGCAAACTGCGGGGGGACTACTAGCTGGAATACCCGCCGAGCGTACCGACGAATGTCTTCATGCGCTTTCCACCGCTGGCTATACTTCAGCGCAAATTGGCTGTGTCACGCCATATAATACTAATTTACTTATTACACTAACAGATCACTAATTGGCCTTGCATATGATGTGGGTTGATTAATCCAGTAAAAATTCGATTCTGGCTATCGGTGTTAGAATTTTGGGCTTGTCTTGCACTTCATCGTTGAAAGATGGCAAGATTGTCTCAAGGAATGGTGTTATTGAATTCGTCGATCCACTGGTATTAGTGAACCCTCGGTTGCGGATCATTTTTTTCAAACTGAATGAAGATGCTCGAGGATCAAACTCAAATATGAGTGTATTCGTGAAAGCAAAGACAAGGCTTGTGTTAAATGAAGAAAATGGATTCCTTCTGCCACTTAAATCTGTATACAACGAGCTGACGACAATTATCAGTGTCTGCCCATTAAAATAGGCAGTTGCATTAATGGCTTCGAGAGGTTGCGGCAAACCATCTACTGCAGGAATTCCTGAATATCCGATCGCGGTCGCATTATCGATGCATACATCATGATTATTATTATTAAAGCGAGGAATACCGCCAGTTAAGCTTAAACGATAGATACCATCCCCAGCATCTTGTATGACTTCAAATTTGCTCTGTACTGGTATACCTTTGGGCGTGGAGTCATTTGTATCTACCGCATTTAAGCATTCAAACCCGCTGTATACAATACTTATTCCAAAAGCATTGCTTTGTAACATGAAGGAAAATAATGTTAATACCAGTGCTTGCATTATTTTCATTGTAGTACCTCGTTTTAGATAACCAAATCAGATCTGGCTAAATTAAAGTAAACAAATGAATTTCTTATTAGAAATATTCTTTATTGATGAGCTCCCTGTACTCACAAACAAAAATACAGATGTAGATACTTATTTTATGCTGTGGAAATTTACGGACCCAATCATATCATGTTGTATAGTTTGGAAAAAGTATCGCCAACATATTTGATTTGTTCTGTAGTATGTGCTGCATTTACACTGCATCGCACAAGCGACTTACCTTCCGGTGCTGCTGGCGGCAGAATCAAATTTACATAAATATTATGTTCGAGCAAGCTCTGCCAAAGCTGGAGCGCCTGTTGCGGCGTATCAAGAATGGCGGAAATTACCGGACCTGGGTCAGGACCTAGCAGGTAGCCAGTCTCCTCGAGCTGCGAATAAAGCTGAGTACAGTTGCTCCATAGTTGCTTGCGCAGATCACTGCCTTTGCTTAGCAGAACTAATGCCGCGCGCGTTGAGGCAATCGTTGCCGGGGACGGCGATGCTGTAAAAATATAGGGATGACTGATATAGCGTAACTGCTCAAGCTGTGGATGGTTGCTTACACAAAATCCACCGATACTGCAGAGACTTTTGCTAAAAGTACCGGTAATAAAATCGACTTCTTTTAACAGCCCCGTTTTTTCTACGAGACCCTGACCAGTTTCACCCAATACACCCAATGAATGCGCTTCATCGAGGAGTAGAATGCAATTATATGCATTCTTTAATTTAACAATTTCAGCTAAAGGTGCTTGATCACCAAGCATGCTATAGATCCCCTCAGCAATAATTAACGTTGTTTCAACACGATCGCCCAGTCGGCGCAATCGTTTTTCCATGTCAACCATATCATTATGCTTAAAGCGAATGATATCTGCGCCACTGAGGATGCAACCGTCATAGATACTCGCATGGGAATCCCCATCAATCAATACAGTATCTCCAGGACCTACTAAACCTGAAATAGTACCTAAGTTAGCTTGATAACCAGTAGTAAAGACAATGCCAGAGCTACATTGATAAAAGTCTGCGAATTCTCTTTCCAAGGCACGGTGACCAAAATAACTGCCATTTGCCATCCGGGAGCCTGTGGTACCTGTACCTTCTTTGTCAATTGCTTCATGCGCTGCACGAATACATTCAGGTGCAAAGGTTAAGCCCAAATAATTGTTAGTGCCAAACAGGAGTACACGACGATCTCCAATTCTAGCTTCCGTCGCCGAATAAACTTCTTCAATCGGGATACCAAAAGCCCCCACACCATTCGGCAAAAGTGATTTTCTTGCAGCTGCTGCTGCATCTAATTTTTCAAGTAAATTCATTATGAGGCAGATTTTATTTTATGCACTAAGTCAGCCAATTCTCGTACAGTGTGAATATCTGTCAGTGCATTAATGGGGATTGAAACATCAAAAGTGTCTTCAATTTCCATTATAAGATTAAGTAGTTTAATAGAATCAATCGATAGCTGACTAATCATGTTCGTTTCAGGAGTAATCTGAGTATCAGAATTGGTTAAACTACTTAGTCGATCACAGAGTAATTGCATGATCTCATCGTAATTACTTTCAGTCATAGGTTAATTCAGAGTAGTTAAATTTTAAAGGCTAGATTACTTCAGATAAAACGTCTTGTAAACGAATACTCGGCTGCCACGCCGGAAGAGCGCGGATCAATGGAGCATTATCACATACCCAGTCGCTATGTTGTAACTCATTAACTTTTCCTGGAGTCAGCATGGGGGAATAGTGAAGTAACCGCGCCAGCCATAGATTGGATATTGCGATACCTTGAATAAGCAAATCCGGTATAGGAATGCAATGCACAGGGCGCTTCCACGCCTGCTGCGCCAGGATTGCCAAACTTTGATAGCTATACCCGCCCCGACATCCCATCATCAAGTTCGAATACTCCATTAACCGATAGACTGGAAGCCATCCAAATCTGAATAGCTGCAACCAGATCATACACATGTATTAATCCGAATCGATTATGAATTTTTCCGACTACGGGAAGAAAACCGCGGCGCATCGCTTGAAAGAGGGGTTTTAGTTCTTTATCGCCCGGACCATAAACGGCCGTAGGTCTGAGAATAGTCCATTGTAATTGCTCTGAATATTCAATTACCTGAATCTCCGACAAATACTTACTTCGGGTATACCATGATAATTCAGGTTGCCTTGCAGCTAGGGATGATATTAACAAAAAGCGGGGAGACTGTTTTTGCCTAGCAATGGCATATAAAATATTTTTTGTACCTTCGATATTTGTATGTGCGAATTCTTGAAAAGAGCTTCCTCTTACTGTTGCAGCACAATGAATAACAAACGCTACATCATTAACCAAATGATCTAGCGCAGTTAAATTATCTAAATCACCTTGAATCCATTGAATAGATTCACTATCGGATGAGCGATGTAACCGTGTGAGCGCACGAACTGTCCATCCATCTTGAACCAGCTTCTGCACCAGCACATTGCCAATGAACCCTGTAGCGCCTGTTACGGCTACTAATTTTGGCATGCGCCCTTATCTGTCGCCCGATTCTACAAAAGTCATTTGGCCTGCCAGATTTGTTCTCTGGATATAACCTTGCCTTGCTGCAAAACGTGAGAGCTTTCCAGATGAGGTCCGTGGCAAGGTATGCGGCGGAACCAATTCCACAACACAATTAACTCCAAATGCCATATAAACAAGCTGTTGCAATCTAGTTGTCAGTGATTGGCGTTCTGTCACGGAGGTGAGCCTACATTCAATGACTAGCACAATAGTTGTTGTTCCATCTTCATCATTCACCCCAAATGCAGAAGCTTCACGTGACCTAACTTCCGGTTGTTGTTCAGCCAATTCTTCTATGTCTTGTGCACGAATATTGCGGCCATTAACAATAATGACATCTGTACGACGTCCGGTTATAAACAAATCACCTTCAAACAGGAATCCAATATCTCCAGTATCCAGCCAATTACCGGATTTAAGCGCTTTGTTAGTCTCTTCTGGATTGTTATAGTAACCCTTCATCACGCTATCACCATGCACTAAAACACTGCCAACCATCATTTCCGACAATTGCTGGCCATCCTCATCGACTATCTTCACAGTATGTCCAGGCAACGGACGCCCACAATTTACAAATTCATTTTGTTTGCGCCCTTCCGCTTGCAACCGAACAGCCATTCTCTTATCGATCAGCGTCTTACTATCCACTTGTATACTTTTGCATCCTTTACCAATTTTTGAAAAAGTAACGGCAAGCGTGGATTCCGCAAGACCGTAGCATGGCAGAAAAGCATTCTCATCAAAACCTGCCGATGCAAATTTTTCTGCAAAATTTCTCAAAGTTTCTGGCCGAATCATTTCTGCGCCAATACCAGCAGCACGCCAACAACCAAGATCGAGCTCTTTGAGGTCAGATTCCCTTACACGTAATGTACAGAGCTTGAGACCAAAAGGTTGGCTGAATGCAACGGTACAACGATTGCGACTTATTAACCGCAACCATTGTAAGGGTCGAATTGCAAAATCGCGCGTCGCCAAATAATCAACAGAGATTTGTGTAACCATTGGTGCTAGAACTAACCCAACCAATCCCATATCATGGTAAAAGGGCAGCCACGAAGCGGAACGATCGTCGGGTTTAATTTCCAAGCCATTACATACAATACCTTGCAAATTGCACATCAAGGCTCGTTCAGTAATAACTACTCCTCTCGGTGTACGCGTACTGCCTGATGTAAATTGCAGGTACGCAGTTTCATCAGGATAATTAGGCTCTAGTTCAACATTTATCGCAGGGAATCCGCTTAATTTTTCTGGAGTTCCTACCCACTGTATACAGGTTGCTTCTTCTGCAGCCTCTTCCAGAAAATTAATATAGTCCATATTTGCCAGAGCAATACTTGCTTGACTGCTTTCAAGCATACCCCTTAATTGCTGAACATATATTGCATGGCTACCGAGATTAACCGGAATTGGCATTGCAAAAGGCACTAAACCAGCATAGCGACATGCAAAAAACAACTCGACAAACTCTGGAGAGGTATCAGCAATGATTGCTACCCGACTACCACGGAGCAAACCAAAACCAAATAAACGTTGAGCTAAGATACGAGCATTCTGTCTAAGTATACTGTATGGCAGAACCGAACGTAAGTTACCCTTCGCGTCATAGAAGTTATACCCCGTTATTCCATTCGCTGCATATTCTAAAGCGCTGGTTAGGGTATCAAAACCCGCTAACTGCTGAGTTAGTGTATTGAGTGTCGGTGTCGGTGTTAATTGTAATTCGCTTGAAGGTTGAAAATCAAACGCTTGCGTTAGCGGAGCGTTCAACTTGGTTATTGTCGAACTCAAGATCTTCCCCTCGAAGTAATAGTACTTGTCATCTTGCTCGCATAAGCAAGAAATCCTGGTTGAGCGTGCCAACTCTGATTATTAATCTCTAATAATGCACTTTTTGCTGGCTGGAAAATTTTCATTCAAACGCTTACCGCTGACATTGCTTAATAAATATAAGTGTGTCATATTTGACCACTCCGCAGCTTATATAAGGCGCTTTTTCCTGTCAAGGCAATATTAAATCAGTGTTGCGCCAAAACAACAATTACTCTAATTAATGACTTTTAGCTTATCCTTATAAGCTCCGAATTGTAACGGATAACGTCTTTTTAGGGTACTTTTGTTCTGATTCGCTTATTATAAAATTGCTTAACTTGCGACCGGCCGTTCAGATTTGCAAAATTGCGGCAAATAATATTTGAGGATTCATGACACAAAACATATTGGCACCTGTGTTATCTCAATGAGCAATTAAGTATAGGAAACAATGTCAGATTACTCAGTCAGTACTGATCAATTTCATAATCCTATTTTCCTCAGTTGCTTCCAGTAAAATTGCCACAAATGTATCTCTGGTAAGGGTTTAACGTGAAAGAAACCACTAAACAGGCGCAAGTAATCCTGGCCAGCTAAGACCATATAACAATTGGCGCAAATTAGGCTTGCGCTGTTTTGATAAAGCCGTGTTGAATCAGCGTTTTGATCCAACGTGCAGCATTACGCTGAACCGAAAGTTTCTCATAGTCAGTGGCGCTGTCCCGGTAATGTTGGCGCCGCTTGAACATGAAGAAGATGGTGCGTAATATTTTGTGTCCCAGTGCCACAATGGCGCGCTTGTATCCACGGCGCACGATGAGTGAGCTGAACTTTGCTTTAAAAGCAGAAGTGGTTCGGCTGGCAGCGTGAGCAAATTCACATAGAAGACGACGAACATAAGCGTTGCCTTTGCGTGTCCGCCCGGATTTATGCTTACCTGCTGATTCGTTATTGCCTGGACAGATACCAACCCATGAACACAGGCGATCCGCGCTGCCAAAGGCATCCATATTGTTGCCGATTTCTACCAGCAGCATGGCCGCGCCGATGAGATCGACACCGGGCAGGGTTTGCAGTAACACCAGCCAGTTGTGTTCGCTTTCCAGTCCGGCAAGCAAGCGTTGGTCAAACCGAGCGATGCGTTGTTCGATTTCCTCGATATGCTGCATCAATTCATTGAGCACCAAGCGGTGGCTTTCGGTTAATTCTCCCTGCAAGGCATCGAACAATTCTTCACGGCTGGCTTTGAGCCGTCGTGATGCGAATTTCAAAACCTCCTGGGGCATTTTGTTTGCGATAAGCGCCTTGATCATGGCGCGGGCCGATTGTCCATGAACATCGCTGACCACGACACCCAGGCGTATGCCGCCATCGGCGAGAATCTTGTGTAAACGATTCTTTTCAGATGCAAGCTGTCCGGTCAGCTTTTGCCGCTGCCGGGCAATCAAACGCAATTCGCGCATTTTTGCGGGCGGAATAAACGATGCACGCAGCAATCCGGCACGCGACAACGTTGCCAGCCATTGTGCATCGTTGATATCTGTTTTGCGTCCGGGAACATTTTTGACATGCCGGGCGTTCACGACTTTTGCACGAATGCCTGCCGCCTCCAATGCCGCGTAAGGACTTTTCCAGTAGATGCCGTGCTTTCCATCACAACTTCGTCAGGCTGCAATTGAACCACCCACTGCGCCAGCGCGCGTCGGTCTTTCTTGAATGTACCAAATTGACGCTGCTCAATTCATATCAAACCGTCGCATTCTTCGATCAGTGCGCAGGCCGTAATCTGTGCTTGATGCACATCGAGTCCAATAACACGTTTGTAAAGCGCACCAATTCCATAATTCCTCCATTCAATTTATACTCGTGAATGGAAGGCGGCGGATGCCGGAACTGAGAATGCCTGAAGGCAATTATCTGCCTTCGGCCTGTTTAACGTGCGCTCTCTATGGAAGCAATCCGGGGTTCGAGTCAGTTCGGCGGGTCACGTTAGAGTGCGGGATCAAGTCACCAAAAAATCTGTGCGACCTCTCCCCGCCACCTCCCACCTCAAAGTTTCTCCTGATTAGAAAGATTCCTCAGCTTGCCGAAGCCAACGTGCCGGGCGAGGCCCGGTAGTGGCTGCGGCGACGAACAGGCGTAGAGGGAGCGCTTCAAGATGGAAGCGTCGGTGAAGCGGTAAACAAACGCACCGAGGTAACGGGTTCCATATTTGGCGAAATCGAATGCATGATAAGCGCCACCCAGGCTGGTTTTGAGGTTGCCCAAAACCGTATTGATCCAGTTGAATTCTGGCAAATCCTTAGGCTTGCGACCGTCCGCGACGATTGCCCGGTGCTGACAGCCAGCATCAGTAACCCCGGCAAAACAACCCAATCCATCGGAAGTGACTATACAATCTGGTGCGAGATTAGCGTTAGCCCAGTCAAAACCGCTTTGCGCGTAAAACCAGGAACCGGTGCCATTTTAATATACAGGGGACGGCCTTCGGCGCTGAGCGAGATCGCCGCCACAAAGGTACCTTGTTCTCGGAGCCCCGGCCTGCCTTGCCACCAGCCAATTCTCCGCCAAGGTAAGCGTCATCCGCCTGGACATTACCACACAGCGTATACTTGGCATCCCGTTCGACCATCGCCTGCATCAGCTTCTGCTGAATCAGCCAAGCCGTGGGGTAACTCACGCCCAACTGCCGCTTAAGGTCGAGTGCCGACAAGCCGGTCTTGGCTTGGCTGATCAGATAAATTGCCAAGAACCAAATGCTTAGCGCCAAGTGCGTGCTTTGGAACAAGGTGCCTGCGATCAGAGATGTCTGTAACCGGCAGCACTTGCATTGGAAGTTCTTGTGTTTTCCTACCTTAAGCAAGTAGTAATTCGCGTTGCCGCAGCCTGGGCAGCTGAATCCTTGCGGCCAACGGGATGCTTCCAATGCATCCGCGCATTGTTCATCTGTGCCAAACTGCGCAAGGAATGCAGGTAGGGACAAGCCTGCTTGGAATTGGATACGGTTCATGGCCATGGCAGTTTCTCTTTGATGGGTTTGTTTGGGTCAGTATGCGCCTTATAATAGAAAAAATCGGGTTTGGCTGAAGAATCTTTCTAATCAGGAAGTTTCTTTCATGATCAGGGGTGGCGTCTACTGCAATGTGCGTTAGGCCCGATAAATTCAATACGCCGCCAGCGTTGTTTGGATAACCTTAAAATGGCATTGGTCCCTGGTTTTACGCGCAAAGCGGTTTTTGACTGGGCTAGCGCTGATCTCGCGCCAGGTTGTATAATCACTTCCGATGAATTGGGTTGTTTTGCCGGGGTTACTGATGCTGGCTGCCAACACCGGGCAATCGTCGCGGACGGTCGCAAACCCAAAGAATTACCAGAATTCAACTGGATCAACACGGTCTTGGGCAACCTCAAAACCAGCCTGGGGGGCGCTTATCATGCATTCGATTTCGCCAAATACGGAGCCCGTTACCTCGGTGCGTTTGTTTACCGTTTCAACCGGCGCTTCCATCTTGAAGCGCTCCCTCTACGTCTGTTCGTCGCTGCAGCCACTATCGGGCCTCGCCCGGCACGTTGGCTCCGGCAAGCTGAAGAATCTTTCTAATCAGGTCATCAGAAGCACGACGAATTCATATCGAAGCATGGCAAACCAGCGGAATGTCTCAGGCGGCTTATTGCCGGGAACATGGTTTAAATACCAAGACGTTTGGCAATTGGGCTCGCGAGCATCGTGCTGGTCAGGTCGTTCGGTCACCTGCATTGGTTCCGGTAACGATCAAACCAATGCCTATACCAGCGAATACGATATGTCTTCGCGGACGGGGCGGTCATGTGTTGGAACTGCCGTCGACGGTATCGCCGCATTGGTTGGGGGAGTTGTTGAAGTGTCTTTGATTACGAATCCGGGGGAGATTTGGTTGATGGTTGCGCCGGTGGATATGCGCCGGGGGATCGACGGTTTGTCGGTGTTGGTGGAGCGGGCGTTACAGCGCTCACCGTGTTCGGGTTCGGCGTTTGTGTTTTGCAATCGCGCGGGCAATCGCATCAAAGTGTTGCTGTGGGATGGTACCGGCGTGTGGCTGTGCCAGCGGCGTTTGCATCGGGGACGGTTTGTTTGGGGACGTTCGGATACGGGCGGGATGGAACTGACTTCGTCGCAATGGGAGTGGCTGATTGCCGGGGTGGAGCTGAGTTTGTTCGAAGAAGACTGGCAAACCGATATTTCTGCCGTTGAGGCGGAAATCGAGCAATTACTGTCGATCGCACCACAAAAGCCCAAACGTGAGCGTGCCGGACGCCAGCCTCTGCCGGATCATCTGCCGCGCATCGAACATCGCCATGAACCGCAATCCTGCCAATGCAAACAGTGCGGCAGCGAGCTGGTAAAAATCGGCGAAGACGTCACCGAACAACTCGACGTCAAACCTGCAGAATTCTTCGTGCATCGTCACATTCCGCTGCGCCGACAGCGGACACCTGCCGATTGACAACAACCCCGTCGAAAACACTATTCGCCCCATCGCGCTCGGCAAGAAAAACTGGCTGTTCACCGGCTCCGAGCGCGCCGGAAAACGTGCTGCCGCCATCCAAACCCTACTCGGCACCGCAAAACTCAACGGCCTTAACCCCGCACAATGGCTAGCCGACACCCTCGAAAAACTCCCCGCCTGGTCTAACAGCCGAATCGATGAATTGCTGCCGTTCGCACCGGAGGCTATTGAAGCATTGCTGAAGGAATGTGGGTAGGTGGTGGGGTTGGAGGGATACAACACACCACTGCGCTAAACACTTCAACTTGCGATTCCCCGCTGTCTTGCCGCGGGGATGGGTGCAGGGCGCGCGGAGAAAACTCATTCTTTGATCTATCGGACGGCAGATCTATCACTCTGGCTTTATACAGCCAAAATATCTGATTATTAAGTCTTAGTGTTTAAAGCAACCTTGTTACGAGAATGTTCTGCGGCAGCAATTTCTGCTCGTATTCTCGCAGTTGCCGCAGCGGTAGCTTCTTTATCAGCTTGGGAACGCGCAAATAGTGCTTCCTTAGCCATAACTTCAACAGCCTCTCGGGCTGATGCAGCTTCCAGTACTTTGGATTCCAACGCTATGCGCTCCTGCATGGTAGCAAGAGCAGCCGATTCGATTCTAGCTTTTTCCAATGCGATTCGGGTAGCAGTTTTTTCTGCTTCAAGTTGCGCTTTGGCTTTATTGGTAGCGATAATTTTTGCTTGTGCTCTAGTAATTGCCAATCCTGTAATTTTTTGTTCAATCTCGAGGCGCTCAACAACCGCTTGTTTTGCATCGGCAATCGCTTTGGCACGAATCTCTGCATCTTCCAGCAAGCGTTGCTCCAAATCCGCTTGAATATTTGTTTCTTGTGCAGCAAGCGAATCTACTTGGGCTTTTGCCTCTGCGGCAGCTCTCAATCTTATTTCAGCCTCCGCCTTGCTCTTCGCTGCTTTCCTTGCAGCTTTCTCTGATTCTGCACGCGCTTCCGCTTCTTTAATGGCTTCTTCATCTGCTTTAATACGTTTCTGATATTCTTTGCTTGCACTGATCTCCGCTTTCTTCTTCTCACTTGCAGTCGTTTTGGCTTCTTTCTCAGCGTGCAAGGCTGCCTCTACAGCAGCCAATGCTTCAATTTCAATCTGCATTCGCTGACTGGCTTCTTCCAGCAACTCAGACTCTGTAACGAGGCGGGCCTTGATTGCATCAGCGGCTGCATTCTGTTTTACAAGAATAGATTCCGCTATTTCAGCTGCAACTTTCTCCGCATCTGTTTTATCGCGTGCCGCGATAGTCGCTTGAGTGTCTAATTCAGCTCTTTTTCTCGCTTGCTCTGCTGCGATCGCTTCAGCTTCGGCCTTTTCTATCGCCGCCTGTACCGCAGCGGCTTCAGCTTTCAGCCTATCCTCTGCCATTTCTTTCGCTCGTTTCTCTGTATCCAGACGCTCAGCAGCCTGAGCCAAAGTTTGCGCCTCTATTTGCGAGCGCATCTGCATTTCCTCAATGATTTGCTTTTCAGCTTCTTCATGAGCTTTAGCCAATGCTAGGGTTTTTTGCGTTTCCTGAATTTTTGCATTGGCGAGCATTGCTGCATGTGTTTCTGCCTCTATCGCAGCCAGTGCTAGCAAACGTGCTTCATCGGCTACTTTGGCACGATGTATCGCAGCTTCGGCAGCTTCATTTTCTTTCAATGTGGTCGCATGCGCCTTATCCAAAGCAACGGCTTCTTGTTCAACGCGTTTCTGCATTTTCTCAACAATCGAAGCTTCTGCTTTGATCTTGGCTTCCAATAGCGCATTTAGGGATTTCTCAGCTTTAATCTTCTCTTCCGCAAGCTGCCTGGCTTTTATTTCAAATTCCCGCCGGGCATTGGCTTCTCTGATTGCCAAAGCCTCAGTTTTAGCTCGGGTTCTGGCTTGATCAGTAGCAATCGCTTCAGCCTGGATTCTTGTTTCTGCCGCAATTCTGGCATTGGCCTCGGCCCGGATCCTCGCTTCAGCAGTTACTTTCGCGATGTTTTCTGCTTCAATCCGCTTATGTGCCTCCTTGATTGCCCGGTCCTCAGCGCTTAACCGTTCACGATAAGCCGTATCCAAAAGTTGTTTAATTTCATCACGCGACACAAACTGCTGGGCGGAATTCGATGCATTGTTTAATTGTGACTCGTCGGCAGGCGTAACAATTTCTTCGTCATGCTGCACCTCCGGCGATGAAGAAAATTTGCGTAGCGAACTGAGTAAACGTGACTTAAATGTCATAAGTTATTAACCAAACCAGCAATTATTTGAACTGCCAATGTTAATAAATAGTTTTCGATAAATGGATGATCACTTTAACAGCTACAGGCAAGAATCTTCTATTGAAAAAGAAGGGCAATATTGTCTGTTTATGTATTGTGAATAAGCAAGTCTGTCTACTTATGCATCGGGAGGAGTTTGCTCTTGCTATAACCGTTAAATCAGCTACGGCATATCGATTTGATTGATATTAAGAATTCCCATCATTAGATTTAAAGCGTCATGTACTAGATATTCCAGAATCGGTGTATAAAAAGGCATGCTGAACGCTAGAACGAAGAGGCCGATAGAGAGTGTCAGCGGAAAGCCGACCGCGAAAATATTTAATTGCGGCGCAACACGTGTCAGAATACCCAAAGCAAGATTGGTAATCAGTAACGCCGTGAGAACGGGAAGTGACAATTGAAGACCCGATTTAAAAATTTCCCCCCCCCAGTTTGCAAGCGTAGTAAATGTTACATTTGTAATTCCATCTGAGCCAACAGGTAGTGTGCTAAAGCTCTGTGAGATCAATGCAATCATCATCAAATGACCATCCATTGCAAGAAATGCCAGACTGGCAATTACCCCCAGAAAGCGGCCTATGATATCTATTTGACCGGAGTGCGGATCAAAGAAAACTGCAAAGCCAAGACCCATTTGTAAACCAATCAATTCGCCCGCTGTTTCCACTGCAACAAAAACAATGCGCATGACAAATCCAATAGCGACACCAATCAACACCTGTTGCAGCAAGATGATTAAACCAATACCGGAAGCTGGATCAACCTGTGGTAATGATTTTTCTACTACCGGCATAACCAGGACAGTAAGCATAACCGCCAACCCCAGCTTCACCTTGACTGGAATACTTGGGTTCCCAAAGATAGGCGCGGTAGCCACCATCGCCAGGATTCTGCTGAGCGGCCAAAGAAATGCTGCCAGTAATGTATTTAATTCTGCAGTGGTTATACTGATCATTATGCTAAATCACTCGCTTGACGATGAACCCCAGTACTGACCAAATCACCGATTGAAATTCGCGCATACAGCACCACAAACCATGCGCCTGCCGGCATTAACTGACTGCGAGCCAAGGAATGCTGGTAAAGAGCCGTTGCATATAATCTGTCATGATCGCGATCATCCAAGGTCCGGCCAGCACAATCACTAGAAACATCACCAATAATTTAGGAATAAATGACAGAGTCATTTCGTTGATTTGTGTCGCTGCTTGGAAGATACTGACTAATAAACCAGCTGCTAAAGCAGAAAGCAACAAGGGTGCAGAGAGCATAAACGTGATTTCAAGCGCTTGCCGTCCGATAGTCATTGCACTCTCAGGGGTCATAATTTGTTTCCTTTCAGGTATAGAAGCTTTGCGTCAATGAACCGATAATGAGATGCCAGCCATCGACCAGCACAAAAAGCATTAATTTAAATGGAAGTGAAATAATCATCGGTGACAGCATCATCATACCCATGGCCATCAATACGCTTGATACAACCAGATCAATGATTAAAAATGGAATGAATACGACAAAACCAATCTGGA
Organism: Nitrosomonas sp.; assembly: GCA_016708955.1. Lineage (GTDB taxonomy): Bacteria > Pseudomonadota > Gammaproteobacteria > Burkholderiales > Nitrosomonadaceae > Nitrosomonas. The sequence continues at coordinate 235,973 of JADJES010000003.1, read as the reverse complement.
AAGCAGTTTTTAGTTCGCTCGTGATATAAGCTGGAACAAGTATTTTCAGCGGCACTTTATCGCGGCTTTCGAGCTCTTCACTGTTCGATATTTGTACAAAAAGCGCCAGATCCGTTTCCCGAGTCTGGTGCAGCATAAACGATTTCAGCGGCACACTCGCTTTCTCAGCCGCCTCTACAATACTTATTTTATCTTCAGAAAAAGGTAAATAAGCTTCCGTATAAACACGGTCAATGACCGGCGACATGATAAAAAAAGTTAGGAATAACGCCAATCCGAGCAATACCTGGTTAGGCGGAGAAGATTGCGTGCCCAATGCCAACCTCAGCAACGACAAGACAATGATGATACGTGTAAAACTTGACATCATTAATACCAGCGCAGGTAAAAATGTCAGTGAGGTCAATAATAAAAGTGTCTGTAAGCTCAGCGTATACGTTGCGCTTCCATCGGCATTAGGGGAACTGGTAAACGCCGGAAAACCGGATTTTTGTGCGAATGCAGGCACAGCGATAAAACCCACAAAAATAAACACCATCTGAAACAGATTACGTTTTGTAATTCTGCTCAGGCAACAACAAAAACTTGCCCTGAGCCGATGACAAATCAATATGCATTGAAAGCATGAATGAATGATTGATACAAATCTGTTATGCATTTTCTTTTTTTATGCTCTGATTAAGCTGCGTAGCAAATGTTTCAACAGGCGGATTATCCGGTGTCGTACTGGCAGCGTCTGTTAAAGGCTTATTCATGATATGTAATTTATTGACACGGCCGGGCGCCACACCAAGCACCAGCCACGTGTTATCAATTTCGACAACAATCACCCGTTCTCTCTGACCAACTCCAGTCGCTGCGACAACCTTGACGACACCCGCAGCAGCTGTCGATATCAACGAGAACCGTTTGAGTAACCAAGTAATGCCGCCTATGATCGCCAAAACCAGCAATAATCCACCCATCATCTGCAACGTATTTTCAGTTGTTATCACGGAAGGTGGTGGCACATAGCTTGGTTTCCCTGATTCAGCCCAAACAGGAAATGGAAGTGTCAGTATCAAAAGCATCAAATATCGGCTTGGCATATCAGCTCTAGCGATTGAGTTTACGAATACGTTCACTGGGTGTAATGATGTCGGTCAAGCGGATACCAAACTTATCATTTACGACCACTACTTCGCCTTGGGCAATCAGACAACCATTGACCAGAACATCCATGGGTTCACCGGCCATACCGTCAAGCTCGACGACGGAACCCTGGGCGAGCTGCAGCAAGTTTTTGATTGCAATCTTGGTGCGACCCAACTCAACCGTCATCTGCACGGGGATATCAAGAATCATGTCGATATCATGACGGGTATTATTCGCTACGCCATCTTTTGAGAGTTCCTGGAAAACCGATGCTGTTGAAGCCTGCGAACCGATTATCGTATTGTTATTTTTTTCTGCCGCATGTGATGTAGCGTTATCTGATTGACTTGGGGATGTTGCTTGCTCTGCCATTGCAGCAGCCCAGTCATCAACTTCTGCTTCTTTTTCTGCGGAGTCATTTTGAGAAACTGCCGCCTGTTCCGCCATAGCTGCCGCCCAGTCATCTGTCTCAGCTTGATCGTTTTCTGTAGGCTCTGACATGTCAAATCTCCAATAAATTATTCAGCTTCCGATGGGGAAATCATTGCATTGACTCTTAGTGCATACTGCCCATTCATGATGCCATAGTGACAATCCATAACAGGTATGCCGTCAACATGCGCGCTAATGGTTTTAGGAATCTCCAGCGAGATGATATCTCCCGCCTGCATACTCAGAATTTGTTCAAATGTAACTTTCGTATGTCCGATATTAGCAACCAGCTCCACTTCAGCAATTTGCACTTGCTGTGACATCAATTTGATCCAGCGCTTGTCAACTTCTAGGTGATCGCCTTGCAATGCGCTATATAAAGTATCTCGAATGGGCTCAATCATTGAATAGGGAATGCAGACATGCAACTCGCCACCTTGGTTACCCATATCAATATCAAAAGTAACCGTAACGACCACTTCATTGGGTGTAGCAATTGTGGCAAATTGAGGATTCATCTCAGATCTAACATACTCAAATTTAACCGGGTATACCGACTTCCAGGATTTCTCATAATCTTCAAACACCACATCAAGCAAACGCCGAATAATACGTTGCTCAGTCTGAGTAAAATCCCTTCCTTCAACTCTCGTATGGTATCGGCCATCGCCACCGAACAAATTGTCCACAATCAGGAAAATCAGGTTAGGATCAAAAACGAGTAATGCTGTCCCTCGCAGGGGTTTCATTTGAACCAAGTTGAGATTGGTCGGGACCACCAGATTACGTACAAATTCACTGAACTTTATAACTTTGACGGGACCAACTGCAATATCTACCGTACGGCGCATGAAATTAAATAACCCGATACGCAGTAAACGCGCAAATCGTTCATTGATGATTTCATACGTAGGCATCCGCCCACGAACAATACGCTCCTGAGTAGCAATGTTATAGGATCGAACCCCCCCTTTCTCTTCTTCCTGCTGCACCTCATCGGCTTCGCCAGTGGCGCCTTTGAGTAATGCATCAACTTCGTCTTGTGAGAGAAAATCTTCAGCCATCTGTCGTTTACTGGATCACAAATGATGTAAATAATACTTCCAGCACATCCTCTTGCAGTTCTGATGTATCCAATGATTGTTTGATTTCATCCACAATCTGCTGACTTAACTGTTGTTTCCCCACAATACCTGTGATATCTGCCGATTTCTTACTGGAAAGTAACATGAGAATACGATTGCGAATAGCCGGCATTTGCTTTTTAATCTCCGCTACAACAGGAGTTTCTTTGGTTTTTACGGTTAATCCAACCTGCAAATATTGACTATTTTCTTCCGGCTGAAGATTAACTGTAAAGATTTCAAGATCCACAAATGTGGTTGGTTTTTCCTTTGGTTTTACAGGCTCGGAATCTTCATCACCTGACATTTTCATAAAATACCAAGTGCCACCGCCACCTGCGCCAATAGCAATGACTGCTATCAAGATGATAATGATCAATCCCTTTTTGCCCTTCTTGCCTTCTGTAGCAGCTGGTGCTTCAATAGTCTTTGACATTTTTCTCAACTCCTTATTTGATGGAATCAATTATCTTCGACGAGGCAGCAAACTGATATCACAAACAACAATGAAATAATGTCACTATTTCCAGATACAGAGATTAATAGAGAATCCGTCAGGTATGCATGCTAATTTCTTCTTAAAAGAATATTCGTAGGATCTAGCCGGTTAATTTGGTTTCAATTCAAATCAAAAATACAGAAAAAAACAAATGGCTTATATGGTTATCTGAAGAAGCTATTTTCTGCCACACCATCGGATCGGATAGCGTGACAGATTATGCATAGGAGGTAGATTCACAAAAAATCGAATAAGCCCGATCTTATGGAGCATCAGGCATACGTATTAACCATGCCGAGATGCCGGCTTGGCACGACAGTTGTTTCAATTTGACCCACAGTCTCTGGTCTTGCATCTGCCATATTGTTGGTATCTTTTGCGGAATGATATGCTTGCTGTTGTCTATTGTCTTGCTGAAATGAATCAGAACCGACCATTACATTACCCAATGTAATACCATTCTCAGCCATCATCTCTCTTAATCGAGGCAATGCTTGTTCAATCGCTTCACGTACCGCCAAATGAGGAGACGAAAACTGCGCTGTCGCCTGATCCTGCGTAATACTCAGCATCACTTCAACAGGTCCAAGATGTGCCGGGTTTAAACGAATTTCAGCCACCTGGTTTTGCTGAGAAGACAACCAGACAATTTTTTGCGCAAATTCCCCACCCCACTTTGGCTGACCTACAGGAAGATCAACATGGATATCCTGTAGTGTCGTATTCAGGGGAACGCCGGAAGCGGAGTTGCTTAGACTGAATGGTTGTGAGGAAATTGTTTCGCCTTGTGTTGAAAATATCGATTCCCCTGTATTAACCTGGATGGCTTCATTCATCTCTGAGGAAAATGGAAGAAATTTGCCGTAAGCGGCAGAATCTGCCGCATCCAATGTTTGCCATGCATTATTGGATAAAGAAGTAGAACTGCTTGCAACCAAGTTTGGCTGTGCAGGTCTTTGCTGCAACAATTGATTGCTAATTGGAATCGTTGAACCCGGAATCTGTTCACCGTCTTGGGAGGGTAATGCATTCTGAGTTGATTGGAGCCAAGCCAGTGGCAAAATTGGGGTTGCAGTCATCGCATCTGGATTTAACACGGAATCCACTGCGCTTAATGATTGATCGGTTTTGTACGCACTGCTCGTATTGCTAAGCAGATTTTGAATGAAGCTGTTTGCACCATTCGTTGTCGTTGCCACAATCGAGGCTGCAATTGCAGCTGTATCGGTGTCTTTACCTCTATCCGTGTCTTTAACTGTCTCTTCTAAAGATGTTGCACTACTGGAATGTTCTTTTGTGCTAGAAGCATTGTTCTTATCCTGTTTGTCCGTTGCTTCAGATACTTCACGCTCCAGAACTTTACCAAACTCTTCTGCAACAGGTTCTTTTAATCCGGTTGAACCGGAATTGATCATTGCCACAGAATTTTCAGCTGAAGATTTGATTTGTGGTGCAACTGATATGTTTAACATAAGCTTTTAGTCTCATACAATTAATACTGCCCCAAGTAAAAAAGCAATCTCTATACCAGTCTGACTATTACTGGATATGTTGCTAACCACCTTTGCGCAGAAATGAATCTCGATGGAGAGAATTCGATGCAAATTCATCTTGTACTTTCTGCTCCAATTTTGATTGTTTCATATTCTCTTCAATATGTTGACGCTGCGATAGCGTATCGTAGGATTTTAATTTGCGCTGGCAAGACAAAAATTCATTTCCTCCTTCTATCCTTTTGTTTTGCGCATATAAAACCGTTTGTTGTTGTTCAGTGATAGCGGCGTCAAGTTTATTAATAAAAGCAATAAAATTTAGCCATTCAATGTGGTCAATTCCTTTCTCTGTAGAATTCTGAAAGTGTGATTGATAACTATGACGGTACTGCAAAAGTAAATTTAACTTTTTTTCTGCTTCTTGCTGTTGCAAATTCAACTTTCCAAGTTTCTTCGCTGCAGAATCAGTCCGCTGTTGCGCCAGGTCCAAAAGCAGTTTTAGTGATGATGTGGTTGGCATAATGATTTTCGTCTTCGATTACCGTATTTCTTCACTTTCAAACAATTTTGTTAGTTTTTCAAGGCTATCGGAAAAGGTCTCATGCTGAGACATATTCTGCTGTAAAAATTTTTCAAATGCGGGATACAGCCTGATAGCTCGATCCAGTTCCGGATCTGTCCCAGCAACATAGGCACCGACACTGATCAAATCATGGCTACGTTGATACCGCGAACATAGGCTTTTAAATTGCCGCGCCATATCCACCTGTTTCTGTGGAACCACACTGGTCATGACGCGACTGATTGATGCTTCGATATCGATCGCGGGGTAATGTCCCGCTTCTGCTAATCTTCGTGATAAAACAATATGGCCATCGAGAATGGCGCGTGCGCTATCAGCGATAGGATCATTCTGATCATCGCCTTCAGTCAATACAGTATAAAAGGCCGTAATTGAACCACTATTATGATTACCATTACCGGCACGCTCCACCAGTTGCGGTAATTTAGCAAATACTGATGGAGGATACCCTTTGGTAGCTGGCGGCTCGCCGATAGCCAAAGATATTTCCCTTTGCGCCATGGCATAGCGAGTTAATGAGTCCATTATGAGTAACACATGCTTGCCGGTATCTCGAAAATATTCGGCAATGGCTGTCGCGTAGGCTGCGCCTTGCAAACGTAACAACGGTGAAGTGTCAGCAGGTGCTGCAACCACAACTGAGCGCGCAAGCCCTTCCTTACCAAGAATATTTTCTATAAATTCCTTAACTTCGCGTCCCCGCTCCCCAATTAAGCCGACAACAATCACATCAGCGGTGGTATAGCGTGCCATCATGCCAAGCAGTACGCTTTTACCCACGCCGCTGCCCGCAAACAATCCCATGCGCTGACCTCGCCCAACAGTCAGTAACATGTTAATCGCACGCACCCCAACGTCGAGCGGCTCACTGACAGGAATTCGCTCCAATGGGTTATAAGGACGGCTATATAGCGGCACACTCTGCTCTGCATGAGTGGGACCAAGACGATCGAGCGGGTCTCCAACGCCATTTAAAACACGACCAAGCAGCTCAGGTCCGACAAAAACATGCTTAGCACGATCTGCTGCACGTCTTCGTGGATGTTGAAAATTACCAATTTGGGGAGATTCACCAACAAGTTCTGTAGGAACGACTTTCGCACCCGGCGACAATCCATAAACATCACTGGATGGCATTAGAAATAAGCGCTCTCCAGAAAACCCGACAACTTCAGCCGAGACGTGATGACCATTCGATAGAAAAATGGTACAACTGCTGCCAACTGCCAATCTGAGTCCCACTGCTTCTATGACCAGCCCTGCTACCCGGGTAATTGTTCCGCTTAATAAGAAAGGGTTTGCCGGGGCAATCAGCTGAGTGCAGTTTCTTAAGAAGCCGTCCCATTGCTCAGAACAAACCATAATTAATCTTTCTTCTCAAGCCATCCGTCATTCTGACCAATGGCTGATAATACTCTCTGCCAGCGCACTTCCAAGCTTCCGTTAATTTCACTACCACTGGCTTCAATACGGCACCCTCCTCTGGAGATTTGCTCATCTTCACGAATACACAAGTGATCCTGTTCTAACTGATCATTCAGATGCACAAGTACCAATTTTGCATCCTCAGGATGCAAAAAAAGACGAGGATGTTGCATCGCATTGGGCAAATTACGGATAGCTTCTTGCACGATAGGTATAATCAGCTCAGGTTTTAGTTTTAATGCCTGTGTGACCACTTTTTTAGCAAGTGCAATTGCCAGTTCTAATAGGTTATCAGCCACTTGCTGATCCATTTCATGCAACTCTTGGTCTAGTTTGGATAGCAGTGCTTGAACGCGTGCGACTTCGGCTTTAACTTCAATTTCAGCAATTTGTCTGCCTTCTGCGTAGCCTACTGCGTTACCTTCTTGCAATCCTGCTGCATACCCATCTTCTTTGGCGCGCTGAAAAATTGCAGCAACTTCCTCTTCAGTCGGTAAAGAAATTTGAGGCTGTTCATCGACTTGCAAACTGGCTTCAGTCGCCGCTTCCTGCGTTTCTCTGGCTAAATCGGGCGTCTCAAAAGAATTCATCTCCCATCGCTGATAAGCACTGAGTTTTTCTTTTGAGAAAGAATTACTTGCAATCATTGACAAACCTTCATTTCAGTAATAAACAGGCACGCGATGACTATTAACTTAGCTCAGCTGACGAAGAATCTATCAACTAAATGAAACCATCATCACCTTTTCCACCCAATACAATCTGCCCATCGTCAGCCAACTGACGCACAACCTTAAGAATTTCTTTTTGTTCCGCTTCCACCTCGGAGAGTCTTACCGGACCTTTGCTTTCAAGATCTTCCCGCAGAGCTTCAGCGGCACGTTGTGACATATTCTTGAAAATTTTCTTACGCAATTCTTCTTGCGCGCCCTTCAAGGCAATGATCAAAGATTCCGACTGCACTTCCCTGAGGAGCAATTGAATACCATGGTCATCAATATCAATCAGATTATCAAATACAAACATTTCATCCATGATTTTTTGTGCCAAATCTTCATCGTACTGTTTAATATTATCAATGACACTGGTTTCTTGGGCGGTTGGAACAAAATTAAGAATCTCGGCTGCTGCGCGCACCCCGCCCATGGCGGATTTACGAATAGTATTACTGCCCGATAACAACTTGGTTAGAACATCGTTTAATTCACGCAATGCATCAGGTTGGATGCTATCCAGTGTAGCAATACGTAATAACGTATCGTTACGTAACCGTTCGGTAAACAAGCTTAAAACTTCACTTGCCTGATCACGTTCCAGATGAACCAGTATAGTAGCAATAATCTGCGGATGTTCATTCTTGATCAGCTCAGCCACTGACGGCGCATCCATCCACTTCAATCCTTCGATACCGCTGGTATCGCCACCGTGCAAGATGCGATCAATGAGATTAGCGGCTTTTTCATCGCCCAAAGCACTGGTCAAAACCTTCCGGATATAATCAGCTGAATCCTGACCCAAAGTGGTTTTTCCTTCAGCCTGATTACAAAATTCTGACACGATGTTCTCAATCTCATTACGCGTTATATTCTGCAGCGTAGACATCGTTTCGCCCAATCTTTGCACCTCTTTTGGCCCCAACAGCTTGATCACTGATGCCGCTTCTTGCTCACCTAAAGTCATCAGCAAAATTGCGCTTTTCTTGATTCCTTCGTCATCCATTTTTAGATATCCACTCTTTCACCACGTTGGCGACGATAGCAGGCTCATCCACAGCCAGTTGCTTAGCTTTCTTAAGATTCTCATCAAATATTGATTTCTGAATGGCTTGCAGCGCCGTTCCATCCCCATGCTCTGACAATTGACCCAGCGCAGCCTCACCAGATAGCTTTTCAGGCTCTACCGGAGGCGGGGGTTGGGTTAAGCTTTTTAGAAATGGGCGTAGAATTTTTAAAAAGAAAAACAAAACAACAGCTGCAATTAATAGCTGCTTCCCAATTTCCTTCGCCAGCATGATGACATCAGGATCTTTCCAAAGCGGGATATCCAATATTGTTGCAGTGTCAGCAGTAAATAAACCATTAGTTACGGTCAGCGAATCGCCTCGTTTCTCGCTATAACCCATAGCTTCTCTGACAAGACTGTTGATTTCCTTAATCTCTTCAGCAGTTAACGGTTCATACGTCACTTCTCCGTTCTCATCTACTTTTTTACGATAATTCACCACAACAGCGGCAGATAATCGTTTGATATTGCCGGTTGATTGCTGAGTATGCTGTACGGTTTTATCTACTTCATAATTAATCGTAGATTCTTTTTTCTGATCTGTCGGTACAGGAGGCGTCTTATTACCCTCTTCTTGGTTTTCTCCTCCCGCTTCAATAGGTGCTGCAGCAGGTTCAGGCGGACGATTTGTCAGCGCTCCAGGGATTCCTCCATCAAGTTTAGCGCCGGTGGAGGTCGCTTCGAGCGTTTGTTGACTACGAATAGCGGCAGCTTCTGATTCAGTATTATTAGGTCGATAAATTTCCTCGGCACGTTCAATACGAGAAAAATCCATATCAGCAGTAACCTGAGCACGCACATTCGCAGCACCAGTAATAGGCGTCAGAATAGCTTCGATACGACGAATATAATTTTCTTCAAGTTCCTGTATATACTCCAACTGTTTGGCATCAAATCTTGAATCCTGTTTACCATCATTCTGGGTACTGAGCAGATTACCATTTTGATCCACGACAGTAACATTCTTCACCGGCAAACTGGGTACACTGCTCGACATCAAGTGCACGATCGCACTAACCTGCTCAGCACCCAAAACTCTGCCTGGATATAAGTTGAGTAGTACCGAAACACTTGGCTGCTGTTTTTCTCTTGAAAAAACAGATGGTTTCGCAATTGCCAAATGCACTCGCGCACTTTGCACTGCTGATAATGACTGAACCGAACGCGCTAATTCACCTTCAAGCGCACGTTGATAATTAACTTGTTCGAGGAACTGACTGGAACCAAATTTCTGATTCTCCATTAATTCAAATCCTGGCAAACCGCCTTTGGGCAAACCTTGTCCCGCCAGCCTCAAGCGAATTTCATGCACTTGTTTCTCTGGAATCAAGATGGCACCGCCACCGCTTTCGGAGAATTTATACGGCACGTTCATTTGTTGTAACGCAGTAATAATGGCTGCACCATCCTGATCCGACACATTGTTATAAAGGACACGATAATCCGGCGCCTGACTCCACATCAAAGCGCCAACCAGCAAAGCAATGACAGCAGCTGCCGAGAGAATCAATCCCAATTTCTTTTGATTAGACAATTGATTAAATTGCGCCAACCGGATTGTTGTCGGTGGTGCTGCTACATTGGATTCACTAGGTACTGTTGCCACGCACTATTCTCCTGCCTAGATTCTGGACCACTTATTAAAAAAATAAATAGTAATTTTCATCGCTCAGATTAACTAACTAATTGTTATATTATAAAGATCACAAGAGATATCCCCTGTAATAGCTAAACCAAGTCATTGTTCAATTTATCAATATACATGCCGTAAGAAAAAACATCTTTCATGTTAAATCCACGAAAAGAGTTTTATTGAAGTGATGATTATCGATAGTTTTGTCGAGTCTGAATGCTCAAATAGAATAGGTTTGCCCACCCTATTCGCATCATTGTTGATGCTGGTATAAATGCTAAGCTACTGGCATTCCTAATTACTGCCATCCAATCCAGTGCGAACAAACAAAGTCATTGAAATTAAACCAGTACCGGTTGATCAGGAACAGCTGCAACTAGCTTTTGCAGCTTTTAATGAAGCCTCCGAACAGCTATCCGGCGTATACCAGGAATTACAACACCAGGTAGCGCAATTAACTGGAGAACTGGCAGTTGCAAATGGCGAGCTGCACAGACAATTAATTGCAAAGGAAAATTTGTCGCAGCAGTTAAGTCTCTTACTGAATGCGTTGCCTGGTGGCGTAATAGCACTGAGTAAGCAAGAATGTATCGAACAAGTAAATCCAGCTGCAATCTCGATTCTTGGAGAACCATTACTTGGGCTGGCATGGCATCAGGTTATTCAAGAACGTTTATCACCAACTGCAATCATCAACGAGTGGCTTACAAAACAACAAGAATCGGCAAAACAACGCCGTATCCGCATTGAAAGCAGCGCAACAGATTCTACCGGTAGACGAATCCTGCTGGTAAACGATATTACTGAGGCCTATGCCCTGCAGGATCAAATAAGACGAAATCAGCGACTCACTTCAATGGGTGAAATGGCAGCGAATCTTGCCCATCAGTTGCGTACCCCGCTTTCAACCGCACTACTCTACGCCAATCATCTAGGAAGTGATGCATTAACTCCAGTTGAAAGACAAAAGTTTGCAACCAAAACCATTGAACGCATGCATCACCTGGAGCACCTAGTTAACGATATGCTACGCTTTGTTAAAGGTGAAATAACGCAACTCGAAGATGTCAGAATCAGTCATTTGTTAGCAGAATTACAACAAGTCATAGAGCCTCAGATGATCCAACATGGTTTGCAATTAATTGTGCATGATCTGAGTGAAACTGGAAGTCTAATGACTGACCGTCAAGCATTATGCGGAGCGATGATAAATCTTCTTGAGAATGCCATGCAAGCATCATCCCCGGGAGATCAAATTATTCTGACAGGCAACCTGGAAGAAGAAAATATTGTTCTAAGTGTCCATGATGATGGACCAGGCATTGATGCGGCACTGCAAGAAAGATTATTCGAGCCCTTTTTTACAACACGCTCAGAAGGCACCGGCTTAGGTTTGGCCATTGTTCGAGGTGTTATACAGTCCATGGGAGGTAGTGTGCAGATTAATTCATCGCAAGATACAGGAACTGAATTTGTGATACGGCTACCAAGAAACAAAGGAGATTAATACGATGCATACGCTACCCATTTTGGTTGTAGAGGATGACAAGGATTTACTGGAGGCGATTTGTGCCACCATGAAACTAGCGGGTTATCAAACATTAGCGGCATCCAATGGCAATGACGCCATGGCTGCGCTACAGGAATCTCAGGCGGGAATGGTTGTAAGCGACGTGCAGATGAGACCCATGGACGGATTCACTTTGTTAAAAAAAATCAAGGCGTTCAATCCAGAATTGCCGGTGTTGCTGATGACAGCTTACGGAGATGTCGAAAAAGCAGTTGCCGCAATGCAGACAGGTGCCTGCGATTATCTGCTGAAACCGTTTGACCCAGATAGTTTGCTGGCACACATCAAACGCTACGTACTATCCGAGCTTGAGCAAGAAGACAAAATTGTTGCAAAAGATCCGCGTACGCGAGCACTACTCTCTCTCGCCAAGCGGGTTGCGCAATCTCCGGCAACAGTCATGCTGACGGGTGAAAGCGGTTGTGGCAAAGAAGTAATCGCGCGCTTTATTCACCAGCATTCATTACGCGCATCCAAACCATTCGTCGCCATCAATTGTGCAGCTATTCCAGAAAATTTACTGGAGGCAACCTTATTTGGTTACGAGAAAGGCGCTTTTACCGGCGCAGCCCAATCTCAGCCTGGAAAATTCGAACAAGCTGAAGGCGGCACATTACTACTCGATGAAATTTCAGAAATGCCTCTGGAGCTACAAGCAAAATTGTTACGTGTTTTACAAGAAAGAGAAGTTGAAAGAGTAGGCGGGCATAAGATCATCAAACTCGATATCCGCGTTCTGGCAACTTCTAACCGTGACATGATGGCCATGGTTAAAAGTGGTCAATTCCGTGAAGATCTGTATTACCGGCTCAATGTGTTCCCAATCGAAATTCCTTCGCTTCGTGAACGGCGATTGGATATTGAGCCGCTGGCGCAGCGAGTCCTGGAAGCAGCAGTAGCCGGCACAGGGCAATCACTCCGCAGAATGACCGAAGCTGCAATAGAAAAATTGACTCAGCACGCTTGGCCGGGCAATGTCAGAGAACTGGAGAATGTAATGCAACGCGCCATGATTCTGTCTACAAATACTATCGAAGCTGAGCATATCAATTTGCCTGAAGAAACTGATTTTGATCATGAAATAAATACTATAAACGCTGATTCGACTTCACAAGATATCAAGACACTCGAACGTAACCATATTTTGGAAACGCTGGCAGCCGTTAATGGCTCCCGGAAACTGGCCGTTAAAAAGCTAGGAATCTCGGAAAGGACGTTGCGTTATAAGTTACAGCAATATCGTTTGATGAGTTAACAAGCATCGATTCTGTCGCTAGGAATCTGATTTAATAAAATTATTTGAAGTTTTTTAAGTTTTGCGAGATACTTGAAATCAATTGTGTTGGAGTAAATCATGGATAAACCCGGAATTGATAATATTTTGCAGCAATTGCAAGCGGCTTCGGCATTTGCTTCTGGTACAAAAAAGCAATCGGAAACAGATGAAATAGCGAGTGTTGATTTTAGCGAAAAGCTTAAATCAGCTGTAGATCAGGTCAATAACTCCCAGATAACTGCCGATAAACTGAGTGCACAATTTGTGAGTGACCAATCCAATGTTGATTTACATGAAGTAATGATTTCACTGCAAAAAGCCAATGTATCCTTTCAATCGATGTTACAAGTCCGCAACAAACTGGTAACAGCTTATCAAGAAATCATGAATATGCAGGTTTAATTTGTATGTGCTCTAATCTGAATTAACCCAGATCAGAACCATCTGTTTTACTCTTCCAGCGCCATCTCCAGTTCCAGCCAGCTTTCTTCCAATTCGGCCACTTTATTTTCGAGTGTCGAATGAACTGCACTGAGTCGTTCAATCTCATCCCGAGAACGGCTCGCATAAATAGCCGGATCAGCTAACTGGCGGCTTACTTCATCCAATTCCTTCTGCGCGACCGTTAGGGCAACCTCAAGCTTTGATTGCTTGGAAAGCAGTACTTTTTTGTTCGGTTTTGCAGATGTTCTGGATTGCACTTTTTGTGAAGTAGATCGTGACTCTACAACTTCACTAGAACGACGCGCTTCTATCCAGTTTTTATAATCATCCAGATCACCATCCAGAAATTGTGCTTTACCATCAGCCACCAACCACAATTCATCAGCCACTGCACGTACCAGACTACGATCATGCGATACCAGAATCACCGCGCCGGTATAGGCTTCCAACGCCAAAGTTAACGCATCGCGCATTTCCAAATCCAAATGATTGGTTGGTTCATCGAGCAATAGTAAGTGTGGCTTCTGCCATGCTAGTAGGGCAAGTGCCAGGCGACTTTTTTCTCCTCCGGAGAAACTGGCTACCGGACGATCCTCACTATCCCCCCCCAAGCCAAATCGCCCCAGGAATTTTCGCAAATCCAATTCAGTCTGCTTTGGTGCCAATTGCCGCATATGCTGCAAAGGGGTCGCATCACCATCGAGATTCTCCAGCTGATGTTGCGCAAAGTAGCCCATACGGATATTGGGCGTCCATTCCAATGTACCAGAGGTAGGAGTAATTTCCCCGACCAGAAGCTTTATTAGTGTGGATTTCCCTGCGCCATTCGGACCCAGCAAGGCAATTCGGGCACCCGCCTGTAAAATAAGATGAACATGTTGAAACAACAAGTGATCGTCATAACCAAAGCTCATGTCTTTTACGCGCAGTAGAACATCAGGACTACGCTCAGGCGCTTCAATCTGCAATTCAAAATACCCATCTTCAACATGCGCCGGCGCAATGCGCGTCAAACGTTCCAGCGCTTTGATACGACTTTGCGCTTGTTTGGCTTTGGTCGCCTTGGCACGAAAACGCCGCACAAAATCTTCCATGTGCGCGATCTTTCTCTGCTGTTGCTGAAAAGCCTGAGCATGCTGAGTTAGGCGTTCAGCGCGAGCACGCTCAAAATCATCATAATCACCGCTGTATACTTCAATTTTCCGTTCATTGATATGCGCAATGCGATTAACGCAGGCATTGAGAAACTCACGGTCGTGTGACACCACCATCAGACTACCCGGATAACGCGACAGATATTGTTCCAGCCAGAGAATAGCTTCCAGATCCAGGTGATTAGTTGGTTCATCCAGCAATAATAAATCAGCACGATGCATCAAGGCACGAGCCAGGTTTAGACGCATACGCCAGCCCCCGGAGAAATGACTGACCGGATTCTCCAGCGTATGATTCGCAAAACCTAATCCATTCAATAGTTGCGATGCCCGCGCCTGCGCCGTATAACCATCTATCGCTTCATAACGATGCTGCGCCTCAAACCAGGCCGCATCATGTTCTGCTTGGGCCAGGGTCTTCTCCAGTTGACGTAATTCAACATCACCATCAAGCACAAACTCAATCGCAGACTGATTTGAATTGATGATTTCCTGCTCAACAAAAGCGACCGTTTTCCCAGGCTGCAGACTGACTTCTCCACTATCCGGTTTGATCACTCCCCGGACCAAACGGAACAAAGTAGACTTACCACAACCGTTTTTACCGACCAGGCCGACACGTTGATTAGCAAAAATCTGTAGATCACAATTTTCGAGTAGCGGAATCCCGCCTTGTAAATAGATCAATCGCTGAATATTTAGCATAAGCTATTAATAATTATAGAACATTCAAAATAACTCTTATTTTCCATACACAAAAACAAACCGTTGTTACACAGCTCAATTATCCATATTAAAAATGTAATAACACAAAATCTGCTTTTCCAGCTTCACACTGACACACCAAATTTTTTCATAATAACGTTAAGGTTTTTAACTAGATTGGTTCATCCGGCAAGTGCGTACTTTTGGGTTTAACCGACAAGGACATAATTGGTTTCATGCAGCGCCATAATTTTGAGTTTAAAGAACTCGACATCTCTGAAACCATAGGCCATTTTGTGCAAAGTTTTTATCTTGTTGTTGGTACCTTCCAACGGCCCGGTTGATAAACCATTAAAATCGAAATAAGCCAGGATACCTGAGCGGTGTGCTGCAATAGTTTTAGAGAATTGCTTGAGCATGTTGACATCCGAAGCAGCGGCTTTTTTTACCCATTCATCCAATGCATTTTGAGCTGAGAGTTTATCCGGTTGATGCCAGATATTGCGTAACTCTTCTTTCATGTAATAGGCCGTTGCCAAGGGCTCATTGAGCTTTAATGCTTCGTCCAGACGTTGACGTTCATTGCGCTTGTCATCCAGGTTGTCAGGGTTCTTCAGCAACAGCCAGCGAATGCCCTTCAAAACGGGTTTGCCCAACCCATTTTCTGCTTCTCGTTGCAGATCACGACGCAGTTTTGTCAACTTTTCGTTGAACAGCTTAATAATATGGAAGTGATCGAACACTAGCGTTGCATCTGGGATATTAGCCCGCACCGCACTGATGTATGCTGGCCCCATGTCGGTCGCAACCGCTTCAATCCGTGCACCCGATCGTTTCAAACGCTTCCAAAACGGAATCAGTGCATCGGCACCTTTCCCATTGCCAACAAAAATCACTGCCCCACGTTGAAGATCCAGAACTATCGTTAAATAACCCAGCTTCTTGCCTTGGTATATTTCATCCAGCGCAATGCGTTTTATCTTGGCCAATTTCGGCAACCGATAACGTTTATTCAGAGACCAACTTTCCCCGGCAATGTATCTCGCGGCTTTTACATACCGGACATCTCAATCGCCAATGATCCGCTTGTATTGCAACAACTATGACACCCGCAATAAAACAAGTGCTTTGATAAAAATAACCAACTATACCAAAGGCGTGATACAGCAAACTGGTCGACATGTTGAAAAAACCTCTTCGTTGAAAATCAGAGATAATTTCAACCTTTAATTCACTTTATTTCAACATGCATTTCTGACTAACAAGTACGCACTTGCCGGATGAACCACTAGATTCATTGTTATAGGATATTGTTTATCCACAGTATCAACAAAACATAGAAAATTCATTTCTTAATTTCATACAGAAATGAAACAGATACTTAACTAAATGATAAATAACCCATAATGAAAGTGTAAAATTATTAATCAGCCCTAGAATTAAACTTTATTGTTCCAGTAGTTAACTAGTGAATATAGATATTTTCCACAAAGTTATCCACAGAATTTACGGATAATCAATAAGGCGATTTTTAGAAAATTTCTGCCTGAACAAAGAACTAACTAACGCCTCAGAAACTCATGCATTTCCTTTTGCTATTGTATGTACTTGCATCCGTATCCTTATAATAGCGCATCAACAAAATGCTCGCTTAGTCCATTAGTTATATGCCAGGCATCATGAGGCTTATGGCCGATGATTTTGATCTACTCATCTACCAAGCCGTTACGCTTTGTTGAGCTGGATTATTAATCTAGCGCAAACCCATGAAGTTGAGAGTGTGCTAGTGTTCGGTATGCGAAAAATACTGTTGGCAGGGTTGCCACAGGCAACCTAAACTCTTCAGATTAAATGTAGAGTAATTCAAGATCAATAAGTTAAGGTAGTTCTAGGAAAAAATTTCTAGAATCACTAAATAATTACCAAAAAGGATGTTCTGATATGAAAAAAATTAGCATGATTGGCTCTCTAGTATTTTCCTTGATTCTGTCCGTATATTTTGTGGTGACTGATGATGAAATAGTATTAGCGCCAATATTATTAGGCCTTCTAGTCTCTTTCATCTCGGCAATGATGCTTCTGACAAAAAAATAGAGAAGAACAAGATGATCACACCACAGCGCGTATGATCTAGACATATTAATGGCTAGCGTATGCCGTGAAAACGCAACGGGTTAAGGTTGGTTGAACAAAAATTGGGCAATCCCTTAGTTCCATATACGAAAAATCTATCGGTAATTGGGCAAATACTTGAAAACAAATGCCACGCATCCGTTTTGCATCAATCCTGCACACCACCCATCGAAAATATGAACCATCACAATACGCCTAATGATTACAAGCACCTTGATCATGGTCCAAATCGTTTCCAGGGGTTTCCTCATTTACAATCTTAATCTTTCGATAGAAAACTATTCCAGGTGCCGGTTTTACCTTATGGTGTCAGCTTGTGATTATAGACGCAACAAGTATTAAGGAAATGAGTAACCGGCAATAAATAGCCTCTAATTCATATTTGCGATAGAAATGTAAATATATGCTGTATTTAAAACATTAAACTAACAGAATTATTTCTCTTTCTATTGCGAATTGGAATAATTCCCTACGTATAAACGAAATCTGTATAGATGGAGAAACAGGAGTATGCTTTAATATTTATTTAACCTTCATTCTGGAAAGTTTTGTTTATGAGAAGAAATATAATATCAATATTATTCGCAACAGTTTTGGTTACACCGGGAGTGCAATGTGTACTGGCTGAGAGCGTAGCTGTGGTAGGCAATTCCATCTTCATCCTTGATAACAGCGTGGATGGATCTCAGATAATCGTAAAAAACATCACCGATAGTTCTAAAAATTTATGCCTTACTAACGCAGGCTTGAGTAATCTTGGTTTAAGTGCGAGTACATCAGCAACTGATATCGTAATCAAGAATGGCACTGCAGTTATTACAACATATAATAATACTACCAGTCCTGCAACCGATGTTACATTAGTAGATCTTACCAGTTGTCCAATTACTGACACAGTAGATCTCAGTGAATGTTATGCCACTATTGACGGTGACAAATTAATCATACCTTGCCTCCAATATGGTGGTGATTTACTTTCTGTTGTACTTAAAGAACGTGGCAGCTCATCGAACTTTGAACTTGAATCTTACAAACCAGGCAAAGGTCATGGGCACGGTTCTGATGATTAAGCAAAACAGATCAGTGGCTTATAACTCGATAGCCATAACTTCCTAGCAAATAATCCACAGTTTTAGAAGGTTACAGAAATCACTCAACACAATTTCAGGTTAAGCAGAAAAGCATCCCCTAACTACATGATAAATTTCACATAAGTAATGTGTTAAATATTTAATCAATCTAAGGAAAACCCTTAGAATTCTGAGAGCTAATTATTCAAATAAAACAGTTACACACAAAGTTATCCACAGAAAATGTGGATAATAAGAAAAATCCCATACCAAATAAGACGATAACTTTAGAAATGGTATTTCTTAGGAAAATGATTAATCGCTACTATTGCTTTTATGTTCTCCCAGCATCGCCCCCTTTACTCTTATAATCTTCATATTTTAAGCTTATAAGCATCCCAACTCTATTAATTGGGGACTTAACTCTCGTTGAATACTCTACCAGTCCGCAACATCAGCATCCCTGCATGACGATCAATCACATCTGCCGTATCGAATTCAGGAAATTTCATTAGTCTACGAACTATTAAAAAACGAAATTCTGATTGAAATCTAGTGTGAGCAAACCGACTGCAACCAGGCTTGAAAATCCGGATGATTCCGTACCGCATCCAGATCGGCGTCCGTTTGCAAATGCACGCAGGATACAAGTTTGTTAGGCAATTGCGCGGTCTGTAACCAATACAGACAATTCGACACATCACCCCGTTGTCCGTAAACACAAGCCAGGTTATAAGCCACCACTTCTGGTACAGCTTTGGCATGTTGTAATAATAACTGTTCAGCACGACCCCGTAATTCGTTTGCTTGATCACCATCCGTAGCTGCAATAGCATTGGCTTCCTCTAGCAATGCAAATCCCCAGTCATCCGCAGCTTTATGATAATCTGGATTCATACCTAATACCCGCTTGTATTTATCGCCAGCTTCATGCCACAGATTACGCGCTGTTGGCAAGTTACTTTCTGCGAGTTCCATAGCTTCATTAGTCAATGCAACGCCACAGTAATATGTTGCTTCAAAATCATCTGGCCTGAGTCTTAAAACTTGCTGGTATTTCTCACTGGCTTTATGCCATAAATCAAGAGCTTCCTTATGTAAATTAATTTTTCCCAATTCCTTAGCTTCATCAATCAGTGCATTTCCCCAATTAAATTCTGCTTCATGATAATCCTGATTGATGCTTAAAGCCTGCTGGTATTTCTTAGCGGCTTCATGCCATAAAGCACGAGCCGCAGGTAAATCTCTTTTCGCCAATTCCCTGGCTTGATTAGCCAGCGCTATTCCCCAGTTATTCACTGCTTCATAAAAATCTGGTCGAATACTTACTAATTTTTGATATTTGTCACTAGCTCGTATAAGCCATTCTGAGGATTCGCTACCCTTCAATTTATCTGCTAAATATAGCGCCCAATAACCTGCGTTGAATAACGCATTAACATCAGATGGATCTAATTCAGCTAAAGCTTCCCATAGCTTATATGCTTTTTCCGGTTGATTCTCAATGCTTGCCGCAACAGCGGCAGCACGTAATCCCGGCTTGGGATCAAATTGTGGATCATGTTGAATCTGTTCTGCCGCCTTAGTAATCTCCTGACTCTCTATTTTGCTGGAAGACTGACCACTCTTATAATGATCCAACTTCTCAGTCAGCTCTTTAGCCTTATGTTCATATTGCTGGGTATTATCCGCAGATTGTTTCGCGCTTTCCTCATGCAATCGAATTTTCTCAGCAACTTCTTTGACTTCATCCAGCATTCCCTGCATTTGCTTCCTATTACTTTGAAACATCATGAACGGCGCCACTACACCAATCAGCGCAACAAATGCTGTCACAAGCGTCAATAATGCGAAAAGCCAATCTATGCTCTTACGCTGACCTTCCAGCTCTAGCTCATAATTCTTCCGCTCCTTGTCTTCCAAACGCTGCAGGCTTCTTTTAATAACTTCATCGATAACAGTTTCTGAATATGCAATCTTCTGTTGCGCTGTTTCTGGTTCAGTAGTTTGTGAATAAACCGTGGTTATAGATCCGCATAACAATATGGCCAAGAAACAGAAAATGGTGCTATGCGGTATACGAGAAATAATCGCCATTTTGACCTCGGCTATTTGATCTTAATGTTGAGCTAATATATGCGATAAAAAATGTTTACCACTTTTATTTTTCGCTACGCTAGAATTTTGATGAGGTTTTAATCACCCACCTCAATCAAAACTCGGGAAGTACCTACCTTTCACACAAACTGTCACAATCAGTTTCATAATTCTTGCTTGACTTTCTAAATCATCCACAGTTTGGAAACGATAAAGAAATTAATTTATACTGCTCCATTTCAATATAGCAAATAAATTATAACCATATGATAAATCACATGTAATGAAAGTGTCAGATAATTAAGCAATCCAAGGAAAACCCTTAGAAATATGTGAGTTAGCTGCTCAGGTCGAATGATTACCCACAAAGTTATCCACAGAAATTGTGGATAATAGAAAAAATCTTATGTTAAATAAGATGATAGATGAACTATTCGTCTATTCGTTAACTGATAGTTATTTTAAAAAAAATTAACCAATCATCCCGATAGCTTTTTTATGTTCCCTGTGAGTAATTGGCTCATTTCTTTTTGCAGCCTACTTAATCCATAATTAACCACAAAACTCTAGATTGTTTTAGTGCTTCTCGTCTGTTTCGAGTATGTAAAGATTTGCGAAATATTCGTTTAACTGATTCTCCATCATTTTTAAAAAAAATGTTTGGCAAACAGTATTGGGAATAATATATCCCAAGACGATTCTTTGTAATATATGAGGGGGTTCTTGATGTCATTAGTATGCACTTTTCTAATGCACCCAATGATTTTTTAGATTTATAAGATTTTCAAGATACTGATTTTATTGTTATAAAATCATTAATTTGGTGCCGGGAGGGGGAATCGAACCCCCATGAAGTCGCCTTCGCGGGATTTTGAGTCCCGTGCGTCTACCAATTCCGCCATCCCGGCTAGACTGTCTGTTTACATTTGAACCAACAGAAGGCGCAATTATCACTGAAAACCTGCAGCACAGCAAGCTGCATGGGCGGAAATCATGTTGCACCAGTATAATAGGTGACATGAAAACTCAAGATTTTGATTATTATCTGCCCGCTGAGCTAATCGCACAGTTCCCCGCCGAACAACGTACCAGCAGCCGCTTGCTCTATCTGGATAGCATCAGTAATCAACAGCAGGATGCTTTATTTTCCAACTTGCCTAATTATCTTCGTGCCGGGGATGTCATGGTGTTTAATGATACTCAGGTGATCAAAGCGCGCATATTTGGAAAAAAAGACAGTGGTGGCAAAGTGGAAGTCATGGTGGAGCGTGTGTTGGATGATCGTCATGTTTTGGCCGCCATCCGCGCCAGCCACGCACCCAAACCGGATTCTAGACTGTTATTGGCTGATGCTATTCCCGTCACTGTAATCGCGCGTGAAAGCGAATTTTATACATTACGTTTTGAGCATGAAAAGACAGTCTCGGAATTATTGGAATGTTACGGTCAACTACCGCTGCCGCCTTACATTGCGCGATCAGCTACTGCCGCGGATGAGGCGCGTTATCAAACTGTTTATGCCAGAAACTCTGGAGCCGTTGCAGCACCGACTGCCGGTCTGCATTTCGATACCGGCATGATGGATCGATTGCGTGCGATGGGCGTCATCATTGTTTATGTTACTTTACATGTCGGTGCAGGGACATTTCAGCCAGTGCGCGTTGAAAATATCGCCGATCACACCATGCATAGCGAAACATTCCATATCCCCCAGGCCACCGTGGACGCTATCGAGCAAGCTAAATCGACAGGAGGCCGCATTCTCTCGGTGGGCACTACTTCGTTACGCGCATTAGAGGCTTGTGCATCGCTTCATCGGGGTCAATTGGTAGCAGGTTATGGCGACACGCAGATTTTCATTACGCCTGGCTATCGTTTTCAAGTGGCCGAGCGATTATTAACCAACTTTCACCTGCCCTGCTCTACACTGCTCATGCTGGTTTCAGCTTTCTCTGGCATGGATAATATTCAACGCGCTTATCAGCATGCTGTGGCAGCGCAGTATCGGTTTTTTAGCTATGGGGATGCCATGCTTATTGAGAGAAGCTTATGAAATTTCAATTACATTCGACCGATCATACCGCCCGCCGCGGCACATTAACCTTGGCGCACGGGACAGTCGAAACACCGGTTTTCATGCCGGTAGGAACTTACGGCGCAGTCAAAAGCATGTCTCCTGCCGCACTGCAAACCGTGAACGCACAGATCATTCTGGGCAATACGTTTCATTTGTGGCTACGTCCCGGATTAGAAGTTATCCAAGCGCATGGTGGATTACACGATTTCACGGGCTGGCATGGCCCGATATTAACCGACTCAGGTGGATTTCAGGTATATAGCTTGGGAGAGTTGCGCAAAATCACTGAGCAGGGCGTTCACTTCAAATCGCCGGTTAATGGAGACAACTGTTTCCTATCGCCGGAAGAGTCGATGCGAATTCAGCGTACACTCAATTCCGATATTGTGATGATCTTTGATGAATGCACGCCTTATCCGGCGGATGAAACCATCGCCCGCACCTCTATGGAACTTAGCCTGCGCTGGGCGGAACGTTCCAAACAAGCGCACAGTGATAACTCCAATGCGTTGTTCGGTATCGTGCAAGGCGGCATGCATGAGCATCTGCGTGACCAATCTTTTGATGGTCTGCACGACATCGGTTTTGACGGCTATGCCATTGGCGGATTATCGGTCGGGGAACCCAAAGCAGATATGCAACGAATTCTCAAACATACCGCACCGCTACTGCCCGCTGATAAACCACGCTATTTGATGGGTGTAGGTACGCCAGCGGATATCGTCAACGCAGTAGCCCAAGGTATTGATATGTTCGATTGCGTGCTGCCTACGCGCAATGCTCGGAATGGTTGGCTATACACGCGGCATGGCATTATCAAATTGCGCAATAGCCGTTATCGCTTGGATACCTCGCCCCCCGACGAACACTGCGGTTGCTATACCTGCCAGCATTTCAGTCGCGCTTACCTGCATCACTTACAGCGCATCAATGAAATGTTAGGTGCACACCTAAATACTGTTCACAATTTATTCTATTATCAGCAACTAATGGCGGAAATTCGTACGGCAATTGAAAATAAACAATTTGAAGAATATGCACAAGAATTTCTGGCATAAGCGGTCATCATGCTAATATGTACCCTTTTAATAAAAGGGAGAATTTTATGCTGATAAATGACGCATTTGCCCAAGCTGCTTCGTCAACGCAAGCTGGCGCAGACTGGCTGAGCCTGTTACCGATGTTCGGTATACTTATCATTTTTTATTTACTGCTGATCCGCCCCCAGGCCAAACGTGCAAAAGAACAAAAACAGATGGTGGAAGCATTGCAAAGAGGTGATGAAGTCATCACTAACGGCGGTATATTAGGCCAGATCATTAATGTCAGTGAAAACTATGTGGTCATCGAAGTTGCTCCTACCATAGAGGTCACTGTGCTTAAATCTTCGGTGCAAACCTTACTACCCAAGGGAACACTGAAAAGTATTGAACCCAAAGGCAAAATACAAAAAAACAAAACAATAAAAACAACTGCTGCACCGGAAACCAAGAAAGTTGAAGATACCATCGAAACTTCAGATAACAACGATAATGAAGCTGAAAAAAATACAGAAAAGAAATAATCACGCACAGTAACATAGGGAATTATTATTTAGTACCTGCCGTTACATGTCTTTTTACCTTTTATTATTTGATACTTAACTGATACCCATGAACCGCTACGCACTTTGGAAATATCTGATTATTGCGGTTTCGCTTCTACTCGGACTGCTTTACACATTACCTAATTTTTACGGTGAATCTCCCGCAGTACAGATTTCATCGTTACGGGTTTCAGCAAATGTTGATACAGCCTTGCTGCAACGAGTCGAAGACGCATTAAAAAAAGCCAGTATTGAAACCGTTGGAATTTTTCTTGAAGAAGGCAGTATCAAAGCACGTTTCACTGATACTGACATACAAATCAAAGCGAAAGACCTTTTGGAATCAACGCTCGGCAAAGAATACATTGTTGCACTGAATCTACTACCCAACTCCCCCCAATGGTTAACCAATCTTGGCGCTTTACCAATGTATCTTGGGCTTGACTTGCGTGGCGGCGTGCATTTTATGCTTGAAGTTGATATGGAGGGCGCACTCGAGAAATCACTGGATCGTTACAGCGCCGATATTCGCAGCACATTACGTGAGAATAGAATCCCATATACCGGACTTGAGAAACAAGATAAAAAACTCATCTTGAAGTTTCGTGATACCGAAGCACGCGCAAAGGCAGAAGCTGAATTAAAATCGAATTACCCTGATCTCGGTTTAATTGAAAAGGAAGCCGATAACAGATATCACCTCATTGCTGCGATCAAACCCGAAGCTCAAGTGCGCATGCAAGATTCAGCCGTAATGCAGAATATTACTACACTGCGTAATCGAGTTAATGAACTGGGTGTTGCTGAACCGATCATTCAGAAAGCTGGAGCGGATCGTGTCATTGTTCAATTACCGGGCGTTCAGGATACAGCCAAGGCAAAAGATATTCTGGGACGAACAGCCACACTGGAAATTCGTATGGTCGATGACGAACATGATCTCGACGCTGCCATACGTGGAAAAGTTCCATTTGGGACGGAGCTTTATGAGGAACGCGGCGGTAGTCCGATACTCGTCAAGAAACAGGTGTTACTCACAGGTGAGCGCATTACCGATGCACAGCCCGGCTTTGATAAAGATAATCAACCGGCGGTGCATATTAATTTGGATAGCAATGGTTCGCGTATTTTCAAGCAGTTAACGCGTGAAAACGTTGGTAGAAGAATGGCAATACTTTTAATTGAGAAAAATCAAACTGAAGTAGTCACAGCACCAGTTATACGTGAAGAAATCGGCGGCGGGCGTGTCCAAATCAGCGGGCGTATGACCAGTATGGAAGCTCGCGATGTTGCATTGTTACTGCGTGCAGGTGCATTGGCCGCACCGATGGATATTATTGAAGAACGTACAGTTGGTCCAAGCTTGGGTGCTGATAATATTGCTCGAGGGTTCAATTCGACACTTTATGGATTCTTTGCTGTTGCCATCTTCATCATGATCTATTACACAGCATTTGGTGTAATTTCAGTAATAGCACTTAGTTTTAATTTGCTGCTATTGGTAGGCTTATTATCCATCATGCAAGCCACACTGACATTACCCGGGATGGCTGCGCTGGCGTTGACTGTGGGCATGGCTATCGATGCGAATATCCTAATTAATGAACGTATTCGGGATGAGTTACGTGCTGGTGTTTCTCCGCAACTCGCGATCCATGCCGGATATGAACGTGCGTTTGGCACGATCTTAGATTCTAATATTACGACCTTAATCGCTGGTATTGCTTTATTTGCTTTTGGCTCGGGACCAGTTAAAGGTTTTGCGGTAGTACTTTGCTTAGGTATCTTAACTTCTGTATTTACTGCAACCTTTGTATCAAGAGGTATGGTAAATCTGATGTACGGAAGCCGGCGCCGACTGGATCACATTCCCATCGGAAAAATCTGGATACCCAAGCACCGTCTGGCCAGCGACAAAGCCATTTCTCACGAAGAAGTTGAAGCTAATGAGGATACAACTGCCAGCGGCAAGGTAAGAATCAACGAGCAGAAGAAAGTAAATATTCAATCTGAAGCGATCAGTCCAGTAGAAAAGATAGCCGAAACCAATAACATTGTTGACGATGCAAAAATTAGACCAGATGAAAAAGCTATTACTAAAACCAAAAGTAAGCGTAAAAAATCTGATGTCAAGCAACCTAAACAACAATAGCTGGTTTATGAGGAATTAAATATGGAATTTTTTAGATTTAATCGTGACATCCCCTTCATGAGCTGGAGACGACAAGGGGCTGTTATTTCATTGATAACATTTATTCTTTCTGTTTTCTTCATTGCCACAAAAGGATTAAATCTTGGCGTCGATTTTACGGGCGGTACGGTTCTAGAAGTTAGCTATAGCCAGACAGCTGATCTCGGAAAAATCAGAAGTATCCTTGTTGATCTTGAGATGTCTGATGCCAGCGTACAAAACTTCGGGTCTTCCCGTGAGGTTCTCATACGTTTGCCCATTAAACCTGAAGTTTCTACCGCACAATTGTCTGAAATCGTATTGAATGCTCTCAAGCAAGCTGATTCCTCTGTAGAAATGAGACGTGTCGAATTTGTAGGCCCGCAAGTTGGTGCAGAATTATTAGAAAATGGTGCGCTGGCCTTACTATTTGTTTCATTAGGCATAGTTGCCTATTTGGCTGTGCGATTTGAATGGAAGTTTGGTATAGCAGGCATTATCGCTAACTTGCATGATGTCGTTATCATCGTCGGTTGTTTTGCATTCTTTCAGTGGGAATTCTCACTTACCGTATTGGCTGCTGTATTGGCCATATTAGGTTATTCTGTCAATGAGTCCGTGGTCATTTTTGATCGCATTCGAGAAAATTTTAGAAAACACCGTAGAGCATCTATTACACAAGTGATCGATAATGCCATTACACAAACTATGTCACGCACAATCATTACGCATGGCAGCACTCAGATGGTAGTTATCGCAATGCTTTTGTTTGGGGGTGAAGTGCTTTACTATTTCTCACTGGCATTAACAATCGGCATTCTATTTGGAATCTATTCTTCAATAATGGTAGGCAGCTCCATTATTATGCTTCTAGGCGTTAAGCGCGAAGATCTCGTTAAGTTAGAGAAGAAACCGCTAGAAAATGATGGCGCAGTGGTATAAAAGTTTCTGACAACTAAATATCTATTTTTTATCAAATCAAGGTGAGGCAGGCTCTTGTTAACAGAAATTATCAACTGGATTGTCAACACGGTCGGTAGTTTGGGGTACCCGGGAATTTTCCTGCTTATGCTGGTTGAATCAAGCTTTATACCTTTCCCCAGTGAAATTATTATGATTCCCGCGGGTTATTTGGCTTCAAAAGGTGAAATGAATATGATAGCCGTAATACTATGCGGTATCTTAGGAAGCTTACTGGGCGCGCTAGTCAACTACTATTTGGCGATTAAATTGGGCCGCCCACTTCTGATACGTTACGGTAAATATGTGATGTTCAAAGAACACAACCTACAGCAAATGGAGGATTTCTTTGCACGCCATGGTCATATTTCCACATTCACTGGCCGATTAATCCCTATGATTCGGCAATACATCTCCATACCCGCTGGCCTGGCAAGAATGAATCTGCCTATTTTTTGCTTCTATACAGGTCTTGGCGCTGGAATCTGGGTAATTATTTTGACACTGCTAGGTTACTTTATTGGTGAAAACGAAATGCTGATTAAGGAGTATTTACGTGATATCGTCATTGCATTAGTCGTCAGTTGCACGATAGGTATTGCACTCTATTGGAATTATCACCGACGCTCGAGTCGCTAAACTCCTAATACAGCATTGTCTACTGAATTGATTTATTTACGAAATGGACACAACAATCACGCTTCGTTGTGTCCATAGTTTGGAATATTCTTTGTTAAGCTGCAGCTTGATTATCTGATTTGCGTTTGCTTCGCATATAGAAGAAAACGCCAATTGCAAGCACCAGTACAATAGGCGCAATTATTGCCGATTTAGGTGTTGGACGACCTTCTCCTACTGAGAACGGAAAGCGTGATACATAATCTTGCGCACCACCTGTTACTGTCACCAATCCGACAAATTTACCTTTTTCCGGGAAAGTATGGTCTATAGTAATTGATGCTGTTGGATATACCTTCGGTGGTAAATGAAATACTGTTATCGCGTCCAGATTTTCTTCTGATCCTGTGTCACGAATAATTCGAACTTCCGTTTTTAGCGGGCGCAATTCTTCTTGAATATAGTCCAGTGCTATCACCGTTTTCCCAACTTCCGGTATGTCTTCACAGAATTCTTCTTCTTGTGATAGTGGTTGATAGCCCGTAAAGTGCATCCTGTAAGGTCCTACTGTCAATACACACATATCTTCCGCCAAAGCCAGGCCACCATGTGCTTGTACCTGCGCTGTTAGCAGCATGCTTGCTGCAAATAATCCTACTAATATTGCTTGCTTTATATCTATTAATCTTTCTGACATTGTTTGTCTTCCCTGTCGATAAATGGTTAGTTTATGATGACCCTTTTATTAATTGTCATCGTGTTCTCAGTCTTTCTGTGCACGACGCGAGGCTAGCCAGTCTCTAAAACGCCTTGATCTGATGAGCTTATACCCGAGTATTGTTGTCAGCAATAAGCCGACTACTGGCCCTATGCTTGCTCTAAATACATCTGCGTAATTAATCATTTCCACTCGCATATGATACTCATAGTGCAGTGGCGGCACTCCTTCTGCTGTGACCTGCACGAGATATTTCCCTTGGTCCAGTGCACTGCTCATGCTGATGACACCATCTTGATACAACGCAGGGCGTGTGTTGGTGATGGTTTCTCCTTCACTCGCATTGCTGCCTTTGATTACCTTCACGCCAATTGGCATATCACGCAAGGCAGGATCTACTAAATCTATAACGAGTACAGTGCTGCCAGCTTTGGGTATGTCTGTGCAATAATGACCACTCTCATTTACCTGTGGCTGGTAGGTGCTGAGGTGAATCATGTTCTCGCCGATCCGGCGCATACAGCTGTCGTCTTCCATGGCTACTTTGCCATGCGCGCTAGCTGTGCTTGTGTAAAGTGCCATAACAAGTATAAAGACTGCAATCCCTGCTTGTGTTATTTGTCTGGTCACGACAAATCCTCCTCTTGGGTAAGCGCCTCTAATTTTTCCTGTTCTTCTATTGTCCGCATTCTCTTTGTAGTACCCTGAATTTTACTTTGTTTCCTACTAATAAAAAACCGGTACACCGGCTGTCTTTCGACAGTGGTGTACCGGTGTTGATGCTTTACTTAACTTATAGTTTGGTAAAGACTGGGATAACTGCGCCAGCAATACTATTGATATAGCGATTGCCTTCTTGGTCCCAAGTCATCAGTAAGCCACCAAAGCGGCTTTCTGGGTCACCCAACAGTGCCATCAAACGTTGTACTTCCCACAACGCATCTTTGGCTTCCATATTAACTTCACGGGTTTCGCCAGGCTGAATTCCTTTGTCGTCATCCATGGTCAAACCAGTGGCTACCAGTTCTCTTGGATAATCCGGATCCAGGTGTTGCTGTCCCAATTTGTTAACAAAACGCACACCTGCCGTGGTGAATTCACCGATGTTGACCGCAGTGTCTCCATTGTTGGTGATTTCCATGGTCACACGTAATGCGCGGCCTGGTACGTCATAGTTAGCATGCGTTACTTTGATTGCAACTGGGTTCGGTGCAATCGGCATTGGTGCTACTTTGGATTCACCAGCTTGGATCGGTATTGTGTAAGGATGTACGCTTTCTGTATAACGATAGCCTCCCCATACGATCGCACAGGTCAGGATCGCAAATACAAGTCCAAACTTCCTGTCCGTTGGCGATGTCAGTAGTTCGTCACCATACGCCAACAATACACGGCTACGTGGCAAGAACATCGGTTTCGCTACAAAATAGCCAATCCAAATGCAACCCAAACTTAACCATAATACGTGCCAGAATATACCATTGCTGAAGTTGAAGGTCTCCAGATCAATGGTTTTACCTGTCAGTGTGGTGATTGGATTGGTAAAGTCATCCCAACTTCCTGAGATGTTCATCCAAGAGGCTGGACCTGCAATAGGACCTGCATCCTTGATGTTCACCATCGCGTGCATGTGATGACGTCCTGGGATCCTTGCTTTCAGTTTCACCTCAAATTCATAGTCACGTCCAATTTCCAGCGGGCCTGATATGAAGGTCGGTTCGCCATTCAGCTTGGTGCTTAAACGTACAAACACCGGGCTAGGACTACCTACGTTAAAAAATGCACGGGTTGGCTTACCTACTGCACGTGGCCAATCTTCTGCTAAGTGAAACTTTCCTGTCATGGTAGCAATGTCATTGACTTTGGTAACTTTTGGTTGCCATCTCAAGTCGTACCATTGAATACTACGCATACGTAAGAACGGTTCTTGTGAACGTTCACCGTGTGCCGCTGCCGGTGCTACGTCTACTACCAGCGTCACCGCCAGTGATGCCGCTCCAATCGCAGCTCCATACAGGCCTAATACGCCCAGCTTTAAAATGCTTTTTATATTCATTATTTGATCCCCTGTGCAAAGCCTTTTTCACCAAAAGCTGTTACGTCGTTCTTCATAGAGATACGTCCTCTTTCACCTTTAACATAGTAGAAAGCGGTGCAATACAGTTTGCCAAAGTACCACCATACACAGAACATCAGCATGGATACAAACGCTCCAAAGAAGGCCGCAATCACCGTGGTGTGTCCACCGAACGTACGCAGTGAGCCTTGTTCAATTAAACGTACATATTCCGGTGTACCGGTACGTACATACAGGAACCCTGTGTAGTCAGCTACTGACAGTAATACACCTTCTACAACCACTGGTAAGTGGGTTGGGCCAAATATCGGCCAGTTGCCTGGATAGAAAAACAATCCCCAGAATCCACCGCCTAACAATGCTGTAATCAGCCAATTACCCGTCAACAGCAAAATTGTATCTAACATCAGCGCACCAGGAATCATGGTTGATGGCAATACAAAGTTGATTGGGTAATGTGACCACCAGTAGAAGCCCCAGTAACGGGTCAGCCATTCACCTACTAACAGGCATACGATACAGAGTGTCGCGCCAAATGGCAGGCGATAGTTTACCCACAGGTAATACATCAGTGCTGCACAGTACATGATACCTACAATCGGTGTTACAACAGGCCACCATTGACGGTCTTTCCAGTCAAGCCAAAAATCCCAGTCCCCTGCCAGTAGCATAAAATGCATGTGAAAGGTACCAACCAGAAGAATACAGAGAATTGGAAAATACACTGCATCTATATATCTGGACATCCTGACTGCTTCTGGCGGCATCTTTGCCGCTGCTATAATTTCGTCTGTTCTACTCACTAGACCCTCCTTCTTTTTTCGTGTGATATTAAATATGAAAACTTGACGATTCCTCTAATACTGCTTTGTTGCTAGTTACCGTCGCACTACAATTCGTTTCCATAACTGCAAGTAACTTAAATCTCTTTACCATTCCCGCCCCATCGAGACAGGAGTGGTAATCTCGCCTAGATTAAGGAACTATCCGGTTGTTCAGAATCTCTTTGCTTTGGTTATTCCAGATGACGTCGGTCAGGTTGGAGTAACGGGTGATAATTTGCGCTGCAATACCACCTGAGAACAAGCCTGCCCAGCCCAGAATCACAAAGCCCCAGTGCAATGGCGCACTGAACAGTTCTTCCATGAACCAGAATGCATGACCCCATTCGTTCAGTCCTACGTTTGGCAGAATCATCAGCGGGCCTGCAATCGCCATAACCAGCGGGAATGATGTGCCGCGGCTATACAGTGGCAGACGGGTCATCGCGTACAGGTATGAGGCTATGCCACATACAATGTACATCGGGAATGATCCATAAAACACCACAACGTGACTTGGCGTGAAGCTGGTGTCACGTATAATCACTTGGTGCCACGATGCATCTTGTTCGGTGAAGAAGCTTCCGCCCCAGTAAACACCGAATAAATATACACCCAGCCACATCATCCAGTAGAAATAACGTTTGATCTCTAACTTTGGATCCAGGTTGTCCAGTTGTTCTTTCGTGTCACGGGTCTTCAGTATCCAGCCCCAGGTCACTAGTGCAAACAACGGCATAATTGTCATGTGTACGCGCCACAGTCCCATCCACACTTTGTCAAATTCCGGTTCCATCGAGTCCATGCCATGTGAATATGCAAATGTCCTTTGATACCAGATCCAAAATATCGCTACCAATAACATGGTGAGCATTCCTATCTTGTAGTACTTTGAGTCGTACCACAGCGACATGTCATAGTTAGCGCTCGAACTCGCGCTCGTTGTGCCATAAGTTGTTGCCATGTTTCTATCTCCTAACTGTTAATCAAAACTACTTCCCGTTCCTACTACTTCTTATCACTTTTAATGCTAATTATACTGCTCTAACAAACCGTTGAAAAACCATCGGCGTTACCGCTATGTTAAAAACAAGCTAAAAAGCTCATTTATCATGCATAAATGCCCTTTTCCGCCTATTCCTTCCTCTAGCGACTGTCTCCTATGCGTCTATCAACAGCCTGATAAATTTCGGCAGCTAAATTACCCCTACTTCCTTCACTCAATTTAGCTACGCCTCTCAGGCTAGTCGACCTTGGGGTTTAAAGTCAAGTCATTTGTCATAAAATCCCCTTACCTTCCCAAGGATATCCCCAACCTTAAACTACACTTTCCCCTTTATTCACAAGGATTAATTGAAAATTATAAAATCACAATCTAACTAAATTTAATGCTCTAGCTAAACTCAGCAGCTAACGTAAACTCTACTAGACCATTTACCCAGTTATGCAACACATTGTTACAAAATATTGTTGCGTATTATGCTTAATAAACCCTCAGCGGTAAATGGTTTGGTCAGATAATCATCTGACCCAGCCATTCTGCCGCGAGCTTTATCAAATAGACCATCCTTACTGGATAACATAATCACCGGAATAGATTGATAGATAGGATTTTTCTTTATTAACATACAAGCCTGATATCCATCTAGTCGCGGCATCGCTATGTCAACAAAAATAATATCAGGCTGGTTATCAACAATTTTAGACATTGCCTCAAACCCATCTTCTGCCAGAATCACTTCGCATTCTGCAAGTCGCAGAAATAATTCAGCACTCCTTCGGATCGTATTGCTGTCATCAATGATCATGACCTTGATACCTTTCAATACACCGTCATTATCCATCTGCGCCCTTATGATTATTCAAATTAGATATTAATTCTATTTTCTCCAGAAAGCAGGTGTAAATATAACCAATACTGTAAAGAACTCAAGTCTACCTAGCAACATGGCAAAACTACATATCCATATTTGAAAATCTGTTAGCGATGCATATGTAGTTGCGGGGCCAATCTCACCAAGACCCGGTCCTAGATTATTAATACAAGCCACTGCTGCAGAAAAGGCTGTAATAACATCCAATCCACTAAACGTAAGCGCAAGAGTCATCAATACAATGCTCGCGGCATAAATAAACAAAAATCCAAGAACTGCAAGAATAATGCGATTTGCCACTACACTTCTACCAACCTTGGCTGGAATAACCGCACTGGGATGCATGATCGTGATCATTTCACGATAAACCTGCTGATACAAAATTCGAGCTCGTATCATTTTAATACCACCGCCGGTAGAACCTGAAGAGGTACAAAATCCAGATAAAAATAACATCCATAATGGAACAAACATTGGCCATAAGCTGTAATCTGTATTGCTATATCCGGTAGTTGTTGCAACGGAAACAATATTGAAAGCAGCGTAGCGTAATGCTACCAACGGATCCGTGTAAACATCAGCGAACCACAAGTAGAATGCCAGTCCAATACAACTGAATAAGAGGATTATCACATACCAACCAAGTTCAGAATCATGACGATAGGGAATTAAACTTTTTGCCCGCCAAACCAGAAAATGCGTCGCAAAATTTATTCCTGCGATCAGCATAAATAGAATCGCGACCGATTCTATGAGCGGCGAATCCCAATAACCATAGCTCGCATCATGAGAAGAAAAACCACCTAAGCCTAAGGTCGTAAATGCATGCATCACTGCATCAAACCAATCCATACCCGCCCATCGGTACGCTACAGCACAAGCCAAAGTCAGGCTCGCATAAATCGTCCACAGCCCCTTGGCAGTCTCTGCGATACGCGGAGTGAGCTTGTTTTCTTTCATAGGTCCGGGTATCTCGGCATTGAGCAATTGCCGGCCCCCTACTCCCAGTAATGGCAAAATTGCTACTGCCAGAACGATCAAACCCATCCCTCCAAGCCAAACCAATTCACCGCGCCATAAATTGATAGATGGGGGCAATGCATCCAATCCCGACAACACGGTACCACCCGTTGCCGTTAATCCTGAAGCAGCTTCAAAATACGCCTTACTGAGGTTAAGATCAGGCAGGTAAAATAACAGTGGTAACATAGCAAAAGCTGGCAACACCGTCCAAACCAGAACCACCAGCAAAAATCCATCCCTTGTCTGCAATTCACGTTTATAGCGGCGTGTCGCCAACCACATCAGCAAACCACAACCCATAGTAATCAAAATGGATTCTTCAAAAGCAAATCGCGCCTCATCATTGAACCACAGTGCCAAACCCAGCGGAATTAACATCGTAAGCCCGAATATCAGCACCATCTTACCCAGTACATTAACAACAACAAAAAGCCGACTCATGCTATTTCTTGTTTACAGAAAACCAACATTGACTTGAAACAATTTTTCCACTTCACGGATCATCTTTCTATTGATCACAAATAAGATCACATGGTCCTCTTGTTCAATGATCGTGTCATGATGTGCAATAATGACTCGTATATTGTTATCCGAATGATGCGCAGCCTTATCATGCTCCGCACTCAGATTCTCACCAAATGTCCCTTCAGATTTAGGTAATCCTCTTACGATAGCGCCAATTGTGGCACCTTTAGGCAGCTTTATTTCTTCCACCTTTCGTCCTACTACATGGGATGATCTGGCATCGCCATGTACCACCAATTCCATTGCTTCTGCTGCGCCACGACGTAAGCTATGTACCGCAGCCACATCACCATGCCGCACATAAGCGAGCAATGAGCCAATCGTAACCTGTGCTGGTGAAATAGCAATATCAATGCGACTGCCTTGCACCAAATCAACATAGGCACGACGATTAATCAGCGCAATAACTTTACGCGCACCCATGCGTTTCGCCAACAGCGCCGACATAATATTATTTTCTTCATCATTCGTCAGTGCACAAAACATATCCATGTCGGCGATATTTTCACTTTCCAGCAATGTTTCGTCTGTTGCGTCACCATGCAATACCAACGCACTACTCAGTTCTGCTGCTAAACGTTCACTCGCTTGATAATTGTGTTCAATAATTTTGACTTGATAATCTTTTTCCAGTGTTTCGGCGAGACGTTTGCCTATTTTCCCACCCCCAGCGATCATCACATGCTTAACTGGTTTATCCATTTTCCGTAACTCTCGCATCACGGTTCGGATATCTTCGGTGGCAGCAATAAAAAAAACTTCATCTTCAGCCTCTACGACAGTATCTCCTTCGGGAAGAATCGGCCGGTCTTTGCGGAAAATAGCTGCCACACGTGAATCCACATTCGGAACATGCTTACGCAACTCCTGTAGTTTCTGCCCAACAAGCGATCCACCTTGTAATGCACGCACAGCAACCAAACTCACTTTCCCAGATGCAAAATCGAGCACCTGCAAAGCTTCAGGAAACTCTATCAATTTCTCAATATATTCCGTCAGAATCTGTTCTGGGGAAATGGCAAAATCGACACAGAAATTCTCGGTAGAAAAAATATCCGGGTGCGCCAAATATTCAGTCGATCGAATACGTGCAATCTTAGTGGGTGTGTTAAACAAGGAAGCGGCAAGCTTACAAGCCACCAAGTTCGTTTCGTCGTGCTCGGTAACTGCCAGAATCATATCCGCATCATGAGCTCCGGCATTCTCTAATACGGATGGATGCGATGCATTGCCAACAACTGTCCGCAAATCCAAGCGTTCCTGCAATAATGCCAATCGCTTCGAATCAATATCGACCATCGTGATGTCATTTGCTTCACTGACCAAGCTTTCCGCAACCGATGAACCCACCTGACCAGCACCCAGAATGATGATTTTCAATTGAATTACCTATTCCTTCCGATTCTCACGCACCCAATCGCGCCACTGAGTGAATAATCCAGGATCCAATGCCGCAATCACTGACCGTTGCCAGGGCGAACCCGCCCAATAATCATCTTGATCAAAGCCGCACATTTTTCCGCCCGCCTCCTCGAGAATGAGTGAGCCTGCCGCATAGTCCCATGGTTTCTGCCCGCCATGCAGATACAAATCAAAATAACCGGCGGCGGTATAACACCATTCAAGGGCGCAAGCACCATAATTCCGTTGTGATGCATACGGCGGATAGGCAGCAACTCTTGCCGCAAATTTTCTATCAAGTCGTTTCAAATCCACATTTGCCATTGCACTCGATAACGTGGGCACATATTTCTTGATAGGCAATACTGCTCCATTTAGAAAAGCGCCGCCTCCCTTTGTCGCATAAAACATTTCATCAGCCACTGGGTTATAGATTACCCCCAGAACTCCTCTACCTTGTTCCATCAATGCCACCGAAATTGCAAAATAAGGTAATCCATTCAGAAAATTAGAGGTGCCATCAATCGGATCAACACTCCACAATCCGGCTTTACCCTGAATCCACTGTTCTTCCTGTTCCTGTCTTGACATTTCCTCGCCCATGGTAGCAGCCGGATAAATCTTTTGTAACTCGTAGAGCAAAGCATTCTGTGCCGCAACATCCGCTTCGGTGAAAAAACTGCCATCCGACTTAATCTGCCGATCCACTTGTAAATAACGCGGCATAATAACTTGCTGCGCAACCTCCCTGACAACCGCGATAACTTTTTCTAGCACGTTTACTCCGTACGCCACTTGATCGAGCATCCGATACTGGGGATTTGATTTTCCGGGCCACGACCTGTTTTGGCAACCTGCAGCATGGCTTCAAACAGATCGCGGCGCACATCGGCCGGTGCCGCTTCTTTCCGCGATGCATCCAGACGTCCGCGATATTGCAGCTCCAGTTTACTATTGAATCCAAAAAAATCAGGCGTGCACACCGCGCCATATCGCTTAGCAATTTCCTGGGTTTCATCCCAGACGTAAGGAAATGGATAATTTAATTTTTTGGCAATTAATGCCATATTTTCAAACGAATCCTCCGGATAATCGGCTGGATCATTCGACATGATCGCAATCGCATTCATACCATGCGGCTTCAATTCATTCACATCCCGAATAATGCGATCCTGTACGGCTTTCACATACGGGCAATGATTGCAGATAAACATCACCAGCAATCCGTTTTCCCCTTTCGCGGAAGCCAGGTTATATCGCTTACCATCAACGCCCAACAAATCAAAATCAATCGCTTTCCAGCCAAAATTACATACCGGTGTTTCCAGACTTGCCATATCCTGTCTCCTGCTTTCGATGATATTTCAGAAAATTTCTTTTCAGCGTAATGCTCAGACAATGCTGAATACTTATCGTGCTATATTAGCATGAGTCCATTATTGAAATTGTTACTTACCCAGACCCAACCCAATCATGCATGCTCGTTTCTATCACCCGGCGGAAATTGCCATTGGACAACTCATTGAGCTTTCCGTCGAGAACAAACATCATGCTGCGCGGGTATTGCGGCTAAAAAAAGGGGATGCAATCACGTTATTTAATGGTCATGGCGGTGAATTTTCTGCACACATCGAAAATGTCAGTAAATCAAATACCACGGTTTTGATTGATGCCTATCATGACATGGACTGTGAATCGCCCCTTAATATAACACTTGCGCAAGCCATATGTGTTAATGAAAAAATGGATTGGATCATACAGAAAGCAGTGGAATTGGGCGTGACATGCATACAGCCGGTTTCGACTGTCCGTAGCATTGTGCATCTTTCCGACGAGCGTTCTTCCAAGCGCCTGCAACACTGGCAGAAAATCATTATTTCAGCGTGTGAGCAATGCGGCCGGAATCATTTACCGCAGATATTGCCTTTGATTTCGCTGCCAGAATGGTTAAGTCAAAAGAAAACCACCCAATCAGCGCACGATCTAAGTTTCATGCTTTCCACGACAGCAACAGAAAGTTTAAAAAACATACCCCAACCACCTGTCAGTGCGCACATAGCGCTAGTGATTGGACCTGAAGGCGGATTCACGCAGGAAGAAGAAATTGCAATTTTACATACCGGCTTCATTCCGGTACGGTTGGGGAAACGCATATTGCGCACAGAAAGCGCCGCTTTAGCGGCCATTTCCGCATTGCAAACCCTGTGGGGTGACTACTGAGTGAAAAAGCAGACAATGAATAAATTGAATCTTGACTGACAATGAATAACACCACCACTGATTTTGTTTCCTGGTTCCGCTCCGTTGCGCCTTACGTCAACGCATTCAGGGGTAAAACCTTCGTCATTGGTTTTAGTGGCGAAATGGTCACCGATGCAAAATTTGTCAGCTTTATTCACGATATCAATTTACTCGCCAGCCTCGGCGTCAGATTGGTACTTGTCCACGGCGCACGCCCGCAAATCCAATTACGTCTGGATGAATCGCAATTGGAAACGCAGTCGGTCATGGGCATGCGTGTTACCGACTCCGCCGCACTACAATGTGTCAAAGAATCGGTAGGACGCGTGCATCATGAAATTGCCGCATTGCTCTCGCTGGGTTTACCCAACTCACCGATGGCCAATGCTTCCATCCACGTAAGTAGCGGAAATTTTGTCACGGCTTGTCCGTACGGTGTTATTCAGGGTATCGATTTGATGCATACCGGAAAAGTGCGCAAGATAAATGCGCAAGCTATCCATGCTCGCTTGGAACAAAACGATGTCGTGTTGATTTCACCACTGGGCTATTCACCGACCGGTGAGATTTTTAATCTCACGATGGAAAATGTGGTTACCGAAGTCGCGATTGCTCTCAGTGCCGAGAAGCTGATTTTTCTTCTGGATACCCTGGATACCGCAGCAACCTCCGCCAACAATCCTGAAGCACTCTCGCGAGAACTCACTGTCGCAGAAAGTAAATCGTTACTCGAAAACAAAGCAGCGGCAACCAGCGCTTTACTCTCCGACGAAATCCGCTCATCGCTACGCTGTGCAATCAAGGCCTGTGAAACGCATGTCACACGAACACATCTAATCAGCCGCCACGGCGATGGTGCCATCCTGCAAGAGCTTTTCACGCACGATGGCATCGGCTGGATGATCTCGCAGGAAACATTGCAAGCACTTAGAAAAGCCCGAATAGAAGATGTCGGCGGTATTCTGCAACTGATTGAACCGCTGGAAACTGAAGGCATTCTGGTGAGACGTAATCGTGAATTACTGGAAATTGAAATTGATCGTTTTACGGTTTTCGAACATGACGGTGTCATCCTGGGTTGCGCTGCGCTGTACCCGTTTCCTGAAGAACACGCCTGCGAACTCGCCTGCTTGGCAATCCGCCCGGATTATCGTGATTTGGGGTACGGCAACCGTTTGCTCAAACATATCGAAAGCCAAACTATTGCCCAGAACATTCGCAAACTATTTGTGCTCACAACGCATGCCACGCATTGGTTCATTGAACACGGCTTCACCGAAGCCACGCCGGCTGAATTGCCCAAAGCCAAACAGAATTTATACAATTACCGACGCCGCTCGAAGGTACTGATCAAACACTTGTGATTCGACCGGAATCACTTAAATTCACATCGATGGTTTACTGATTAAGGTGAACCTTTCATAATGTCGGCTTTTTCTTACCGATTATCTTTGTTGACTGATCTGGAGCACAAATGACAAGAATGGTTAAATGCATCAAACTAGGCCGCGAAGCCGAAGGACTGGATTTTCAAACCTATCCCGGCGAACTGGGCAAATGTATTTTTGAAAATGTTTCCAAAGAAGCGTGGCATCAATGGATCGAGCACCAAACCATGCTGGTCAACGAGAATCGCCTGAATCTTTCGGATATCAAAGCACGTAAATATTTGGCTGAACAATTGGAAGCGCACTTTTTTGGTTCGGGCGCGGAAAAACCGGTGGGTTACGTTCCTCCC
Organism: Nitrosomonas sp.; assembly: GCA_016708955.1. Classification (GTDB taxonomy): domain Bacteria; phylum Pseudomonadota; class Gammaproteobacteria; order Burkholderiales; family Nitrosomonadaceae; genus Nitrosomonas. The sequence goes on along the minus strand of JADJES010000003.1, from coordinate 195,591 downwards.
GAGAATTAATCTTAATTTTTGACAGTACACCGCAAATTTAGCATTTAAATAACCTGCGAGCCTTTATCGATCAGCGTTCCGTGCAATGATTGGTTATATAGATTCTATTTCCTTAAGAGTTTTCCCGCTTTTGTCCTTCCATGCGGTAAGGCCATTATGTCCGCCATGAATCACCGCTGCCGCTGAACTCGGGCTAGTGAACTCTGCATCACTCGTGAACACCAAAGAATCGCCTTTTGTCTCCAATACACCTTCGTCTTTTAGACGCTGTCGCATATTCTTTACCCAAGGCCATTTTACCGATGAGGCACGGTCGATTAGAACCGCGTGGGAATCCTTGAGTACTACAAAGCCATTTGGCGCCAAACGGCCCTCGGCTCTGACTCCCTTTATCTCGCAGAACAGTTCCTTGTGTTCTGATTCGGCCACGGCTTTTGCTGCAGCTGGCACTAGCAGCTCGACTCCTAGAACAGGTAATAGCTGGTTGATTTTCTCCAGAAATATTTCCATATCCTCTCTGTCGGATTCTGGCAATCGTGCTCCGCTACTTTGACCGTTTGTGACCATGGCTCGCCCGGATTTGCGCGCCTGCTCTATAGCTTTCCTTCAAGATAGCGTATGTGCGCCTTAGTTAAGTTCTCGTCTTTGCTGATAAAAAAGATGATTTGATTCCAGAAATCTTTTTCCAAGTGCGCTTTGATTCGATCACGAATGCTCTCAGCTTCGCCGACATAGATTGCTGGTTTTCCGGACTCTGGGTCAGTGCCCGTTAGGAAATAAATTCCAGAACTGCCTGATTCCTTACGGGAAAAAACACCTTCAAACTCACTTCTGGGACCGGCAACAGCCTTTCCAGTCCAGTTCGACAGTTCCGCAGTACGAAGCCGCTTGGGATCTCCGTGAACCAGGAATATTTTGATTGTTGCGCTAGGCATGTGCGAAGATAGGAAACACTACGGCAACTTTCTGATCTGAATCCTATGATTGATAATGCAAGCCACACGATCAATCATAGGCTTATTGAATAATATGCTCGTTTGATTTACTTGATAATGGCGTTCAACTCGCCTTTTGCATAGCGATTCGCCATACTTTCCAGAGAAATCGGTTTGATTTTACCAGCCTGTCCGGCACAGCCGAAGGCTTCAAAGCGCGCTTTGCAAATGTCTTTAGCGGCTGCAGTGGCTTCTTTCAGGAATTTGCGCGGATCAAAATTGCTTTTGTCTTTTTCCAGGCTGCGGCGGATTGCGCCGGTCATGGCTAGGCGGATGTCGGTGTCGATATTAACTTTGCGCACGCCATACTTAATCCCTTGCTGGATTTCTTCCACCGGTACGCCGTAGGTTTCTTTGATATCACCACCGTATTGACGGATGATATCCAGCCATTCTTGTGGCACTGAGCTGGAGCCGTGCATCACCAGATGGGTATTGGGAATACGTTGATGGATCTCTTTGATGCGTTGAATGGCCAGAATATCGCCCGTTGGTTTACGCGTAAATTTGTAGGCGCCGTGGGAAGTTCCAATGGCGATCGCCAAGGCATCCACACCGGTTTTGCGCACAAAGTCGGCAGCTTCTTCCGGATCGGTCAGCAATTGATCATGAGACAACACACCTTCTGCGCCATGTCCATCTTCTGCTTCTCCCATGCCGGATTCCAACGAACCCAGGCAACCCAGCTCACCTTCAACGGAAACACCGACTGAATGCGCAATATTGACAACATCCGCTGTAACATTGACGTTGTATTCGTAGGTGGAAGGTGTTTTGGCATCTGCTTGCAATGAGCCGTCCATCATGACGCTTGAGAAACCGCTACGGATTGCATTGACGCAAACCGATGGTGAAGCGCCATGATCCTGATGCATGACAATCGGTATATGCGGATAGGACTCAACGGCTGCTTCAATGAGATGACGTAAAAATGCTTCACCGGCATATTTCCTCGCACCTGCAGAACCCTGCATAATGACCGGGCTATTGCATTCATCAGCCGCCTGCATGATCGCCTGGATTTGTTCCAGATTGTTAACGTTAAAAGCAGGTAAGCCATAGCCATTTTCTGCAGCGTGATCGAGTAGTTGTCTTAATGATACGAGTGCCATTTAATTCTCCTTCAAAAAATTATCTTAATGTGATCCTGATTTAGTACAAACGCTTGTTCTTTTAAAAAATTTGATTCTTTTCACCGTTGCTATCGTTATTCCAGACCGGGATGCATGCCCGTCAGTTTACGTGGCATCCACACCTTGTCTTAATTTCCACTCGCCGACTTTGATAATCTTTATCGTATTGGTGCCGCCTGACTTACCTACCGGCTCACCAATCGTCATCACCATGATATCACCATTTCGCACGACACCGCGCTGTAGCAATTCTTCTTCAGCCAGATTGAGAATAATCTCCGGATCATTAAGCCCTTCGCCAAATTCCACCGGGTAAACGCCTCTGAATAGCGTCACTCTGCGACGCGTTTCTTCATTGGGACTCAGCGCAAAAATAGGCACTTTGGAACTTCTCCGCGACATGAGCAATGCCGTCACACCGCTCTGCGTTAAAGCAGCAATCGCGCGAATCTGCAGCCCGCTGGCGGTGAACATGGTGGCACGGGCAATCGCTTCTTCAATCGTGCCCGGACTTGTATTTGCCATCCGCTTGTCATGACTGACCAAATATTCTTTTTCGGCCTCCAGACACACGCGTGCCATGGCCTCTACCGCCTCCACCGGATATTCACCCGCCGCCGATTCTGCCGACAGCATGACCGCATCGGTACCATCCAACACCGCATTAGCGACATCCGATACTTCAGCACGCGTTGGAATTGGATTAGTAATCATCGATTCCATCATCTGCGTTGCGGTCACAACTAACTTATTATTGCCGCGTGCGGAGCGAATCATTCTTTTTTGCAGGGCTGGGACAGCGGCATCCCCAACTTCAACCGCCAGATCGCCGCGCGCCACCATAATCGCATCGGATGCTTCCACAATATCATCGAGCGCAAGAATGGCTTCTGAGCGCTCGATCTTCGCCATGATCATACCTTTGCCGCCCGCCTCTTGCATCAGTGCCCGTGCCTGCCGGATATCATCACCGGAACGGACAAACGAAACGGCCAAATAATCGGCGCCCAGTAGTGCAGCCGTTTTGATATCCTCGAGATCCTTGCTCGTCAGTGCGGGCGCACCCAGCCCGCCGCCTTTGCGATTGATGCCTTTATTGTTCGACAGTATTCCGCCTTGTTCAACGATACAGAACACTTGATGACCTTTCACGTGCGAAACACTCAGCACAATGCGGCCATCATCCAGCATCAGCGTGGCACCGGCTTCCAAATCGTTCGGCAGTTCTTTATAGTCTAATCCGACTCTTTCCTGATTACCCAGCTCACAATTCGCATCCAAAATGAACGGATCCCCCACTTCCAGCCTGATTTTTCCGTGCTCGAACCGGCCAACACGGATTTTAGGACCTTGCAAATCAGCCAGAACACCGACAGTTAGGCCTGCCGCTCGTGCCAACGAGCGGGTCAATTCTGCAAACTCAATATGTTGCTCACGCGTCCCGTGAGAGAAATTAATCCGAACAACATCCACACCCGCCCGGATCATGCGATCCAGTATTTTCGGATTACTGCATGCAGGGCCGAGTGTTGCTACAATTTTAGTTCTTCGAATCATTATCTCTCTTGGATATTAGTTAGCACGTGTTTCTAATATTTCTACCGCGGGTAATTTTTTACCCTCTAAGAATTCGAGAAATGCACCACCTGCCGTTGATATATAGGATATTTTGTCATAGATATCATATTTCTGAATCGCTGCAATCGTATCACCCCCACCCGCTAGCGTAAAAGCGCTCGTTTCCGCAATTGCCCTTGCGATCTTCTCAGTCCCTGCTCCAAACTGATCAAATTCAAATACACCCACCGGACCGTTCCAAACAACTGTTCCCGCACGCATGATAATATCCACCAATTCTTGTGCACTTTTGGGGCCAATATCAAAAATCATGTCGTCGTCACTCACATTACCCGCATCTTTCAATACCGCAGGTTCGTTGGCATCAAATTTTTTACCCACCACCACATCAACTGCGATGGGAATCGATGCATTACGTTTAGTCATTTTATCCATCAGCACCTTGGCCGTTGGAACCAGATCATCTTCACACAATGACTTGCCGACATTTTTACCGGTTGCTTTCAGGAAAGTATTGGCAATACCCCCACCCACAACCAACTGATCAACTTTCTCAGATAACGACTCGAGCACTGTCAGTTTGGTTGAAACTTTGGAACCGCCGACAATCGCAACCATTGGACGCGCCGGATTCAACAAAGCTTTGGTCAATGCTTCCAGCTCTTCGGTAAGCAGAATACCCGCGCAAGCCACTGGCGCATATTTGGCGATACCATGGGTTGAGGCTTCAGCGCGGTGCGCGGTGCCAAACGCATCCATCACAAAGACATCGCATAATTTCGCATACTTTTGTGCAGTATCTTCTAAATTTTTCTTTTCACCTTTATTGATGCGGCAATTTTCCAGCACCACCAATTCTCCATCGGCCACATCAAAACCGCCATCGACCCAGTCACGGATTAAACGCACGGGCTTATTTAAACGGCCTGCAATATTATCCGCGACCGGTTTCAGTGAATTTTCCTCTGCCCACACACCTTCTTCAGGACGGCCCAGATGAGATGTGACCATCACTTTGGCGCCTTGTTTAAGGCAATGATTAATCGTCGCCATTGAGGCGGTAATGCGTGCATCCGATGTCACTTTACCATCCTTCACAGGCACATTCAGATCAGCGCGTATAAATACACGCTTACCTTTCAGATCAAGGTCAACAAGTTTAATAACAGACACGGTAAGCTCCAAAATTGTCTTTAAGAAAATATAAAGGATAGCAAACGCTACCCTTTATGTCTTAACGAATTGAATATTAAGTCAGATAGCAATCAAGATTCTATTTTTCTTAACCACGTATCTTCAAATACAAAACTACTTTGCAACAGTACGAACCATCTCCAGCACTTTGGTGGAATAACCCCATTCGTTGTCATACCATGCGACTACTTTAACAAAGCTTTTATCTAAAGCCATGCCCGCTTCCGCATCAAAAATGGAGGTGCAGCTTTCACCACGGAAATCGGTGGATACGACTTTTTGGTCGGTGTAACCCAGTACGCCCTTCATTGAACCTTCGGAAGCATCCTTCATCGCTTTACAAATTTCATCATAGGATGCATCTTTTTCCAGCTCAACCGTCAAATCCACAACAGATACATCCGATGTTGGAACACGGAAAGCCATACCGGTTAGCTTCTTGTTCAATTCAGGAATCACGACACCCACTGCTTTGGCAGCACCCGTTGAAGATGGAATGATATTTTCCAGAATACCGCGGCCACCGCGCCAGTCTTTATTGGATGGGCCATCCACCGTTTTTTGTGTCGCTGTTGCGGCATGAACCGTGGTCATCAGCCCGCGCTTAATGCCCCATTTATCATTCAGTACCTTAGCAATCGGTGCCAAGCAATTCGTGGTACAAGAAGCATTGGAAATAATGCTTTCACCTTTGTAAGATTTATCATTCACACCATAAACAAACATTGGCGTATCATCCTTGGAAGGCGCTGACATAATGACCTTCTTGGCGCCTGCTACCAAATGCTTTTCACAGGTTTCCTTGGTTAGAAACAGACCAGTCGACTCAACCACGACTTCTGCACCCACTTCATTCCATTTCAGATCAGCCGGATCTTTAATCGCTGTCAACCGAATTCTTTTACCATTGACGACCAGTGTATTTCCATCGATCGCGATGTCGCCCTGGAAACGGCCATGTACCGAATCATGTTTTAACATATAAGCCAGATAATCCGGCTCTAACAAATCATTAATAGCGACGATTTCGATATCTGGAAAATTCTGTACCGCAGAGCGGAATACCATACGCCCAATACGACCAAACCCATTAATACCAACCTTAATTGTCATACCAAAACTCCTTAAATAAGAAACTTGTTGCTTTCAGGTGAATACACAAATTCACTCAACTGCTTTAATCATAAATTCGATTAGAGGATACTTTTTACTGTCTTGAGGACGTTCTCGACGGTAAAACCAAAATGCTTAAATAAAACATCTGCAGGTGCCGACTCACCAAAGGTATCCATACCCACTACTCCGCCATCCAGACCGACGTATTTACGCCAGAAATCTGTCACGCCCGCCTCTATGGCAACTCGCTTAACGCCTTTTGTCAAAACACTGTCCTTGTAAGAGGGTTCCTGACGATCGAATACATTCGTGCACGGCATGGAAACAACGCGCACATGAATACCCTCTTCAGCCAGTGCTTTTTGTGCATTCATAGCCAGACCCATCTCTGAGCCTGTAGCAATCAGAATAGCTTGTGCTTTCCCATTGCCTGCTTCTGACAAAACATAGCCACCCTTATCAATCGATTTGATCGTAGCTGCATCCCGTTTCTGAAATGGCAGATTCTGACGACTAAAAATTAATATTGAAGGACCATCTTTACGTTCGATGGCACGCGCCCAAGAAACCGTTGATTCGACGGTATCACAAGGCCGCCATACATCCATGTTGGGGATATAACGCAATGTGGCTGTTTGTTCTACGGGTTGATGCGTCGGACCATCCTCACCCAAGCCGATGGAATCATGGGTAAATACGAAAATATTGCGAATTTTCATCAATGCAGCCATGCGTAGCGCATTACGGGCATATTCAGAAAACATCAAGAATGTGGCACCATAAGGAATCAAACCGCCATGTAACGACAATCCGTTCATCATGGCACTCATGCCAAATTCACGCACACCGTAGTAGACATAATTTCCACCGTTTTTCTGGCTAATTCCCTTAGAACCTGACCATAAAGTCAAATTAGATCCTGCCAAATCCGCAGAGCCGCCAATCAATTCCGGAAGAATTGGCGCCAAGCCTTCAATCGCGTTTTGCGAGGCTTTGCGGCTGGCAATCGTTTCTGCTTTTGCATTCACTTGATTGATAACACTGTCGACATGACTGCGCCAGTTTGCAGGTAAATCCCCTGCCATGCGCCGGTTAAATTCGGCAGATTCAGCTGGATATTTTTCTGAGTATTCAGAAAATTTCTGACCCCACTCAGCCTCAAGTTTCTGACCTTTTGCTCTTGCATCCCATGCACTATAAACTTCTTGCGGGATTTCGAAAGGCGCGTGATGCCAGCCAATGTGCGGACGCGCAGCTGCGATTTCTACGTCACCTAACGCGGCACCATGCACTGAATGGGTATTGGCCATATTCGGCGAGCCCAATCCGATAACCGTTTTGCAACAAATCATCGATGGTTTATTATTTACCTGCTTGGCAGCTTCAATCGCCGCTTCAATTGCCACTGGATCATGGCCGTTGACATTGGGCACAACATGCCAGCCATAAGACTCAAATCGCTTTGGCGTATCATCAGTAAACCAGCCTTCCACATGACCATCAATGGAAATACCATTATCATCATAAAAACAGATTAGTTTGCCTAAACCCAAAGTACCTGCCAGGGAGCAAGCTTCGTGCGAAATGCCTTCCATCAAACAGCCATCACCCAGGAAAACATAGGTATGGTGATCCACAATATTATAACCAGGACGGTTAAATTCAGCGGCCAGCACCTTTTCTGCCAACGCCATGCCTACCGCATTAGTAATACCCTGACCTAATGGACCTGTTGTTGTTTCTACACCAGGAGTATAACCATATTCCGGATGCCCAGGCGTCTTTGAATGAAACTGCCGGAAACGCTTAATTTCTTCCATTGGCAAATCGTAGCCGGTCAAATGTAATAAGGCATAGATCAACATGGACCCGTGCCCATTGGAAAGAACGAACCGGTCACGATCGACCCACTCCGGGTTGCCAGGATTATGACGCAGATGATGAATCCACAGCACCTCAGCAATTTCAGCCATACCCATTGGCATACCGGGGTGACCAGAATTGGCTTTTTGCACAGCATCCATCGCCAATGCGCGAATCGCACTGGTCAAATCTTTAAACACCGGCGCGTCAAAATCCTTGAATGTACCCATTGATACTAACTCCCTTATATTTTCAATAAACAGAAATGGCCGGTCTGCATATTCATATGCTATGCATCGGCGGAAAAGTTAGTATTATCTATTATTTTTCGCACAAAACCAATCCAGTAGCAGCAAAATTTTCTTATAGAATCAGTTTCCCCGCAATTTAATTCCCAATAATTTTATTTTCCGATAAAGATGTGTACGCTCCAATCCAGCCCTGTCAGCCACACGCGTCATATTACCGCTCTCTTGGTCGATTAATCTTTCAAAATAAGTTTTCTCAAACAAATCACGTGCTTCACGCAATGAAAGATCCAGAGGAATTTCAGGAGCAACAGATGTGGAAGTCGATTCCGGAAAAACCATCGCCTGTTGAACGGCTTCAGCCGAGATTTCATCACCGGTACATGTCAATGCCAAAGAATGCACGACACCTGTCAGCTGCGTAAGATTACCCGGCCAATCATAATTCCGTAAGCAGTTAAGCGCCGCAGTGCTGAACTGCAAGACTGATGAAGCCTCCCCCGATTCAACAAAACGCGACAAAATTTGACCGGCCAAATCAGGAATATCCTCCCGGTGCGCTCTCAATGCCGGAATACCTATACTTAAGCTGCTCAGCACTTCGTATAATTTGGGATGATAAACGCCTTGCGCCGTTAACTCCGCCAATGGCTGAGATGTCGCACAAACCAACCGCACGTTATATTTATCCAGCTTGCTAAACAATAACAACAAACCCTTCTGCGCCAATTTACTGATTTCACCTACATCTTTTAGAAATAACAGGCCGCCACGCGCAAGTTCCAGCAAATCGAGCGGTGATTCAGCTAGCGACGCCAATGTCTCTGGCTCCACCCAAGGTGTATTAGGACGATGCATAAAACGCGCACAGATCTCCGCGCCAGTCCCCGGTTCTCCCATCAGCAGTAAAGGCGTTTTCAGATTTGCGACTTGTTCCAATCTTTTCCTAAGATCTGCAATCAAAGCACCTTTACCCAAACTGGCGAGAGAAAGTGTTGATTGCTGCTTACTTTGCCCCCCTCGCAAGGCCTTACTGACAGTACTCAGTAATTTTTGCAGCGGAATTGGTTTCTCCAAATAACCAAATGCACCAATGCGGGTCGCTTCGACCGCTGTATCGATAGTGCCATGCCCAGACATCATGACCACTGGCATCGTCAGCATGCCGTTACTAGCCCAATCTTTCAGCAGTGTAATACCATCGGTATCAGGCATCCAGATATCCAGCAACACCAGATCCGGACGCGTTTGACTTCGCCAGATTCGTGCTTGCTCAGCATTCTCTGCCAACGCCACACGATAGCCTTCATCACGCAAAATTTCAGACAGCAATTCGCGTATGCCAATTTCGTCATCAACAACAAGTATTGTATTGTTTGTTATCATTTAGAATTCTCTCCGCTAACGAAATCCAATCAGCTTATCGATAACTGTCAAATTTCACGATCATCTATGGATTCCAAGTTTTTGGATTGACGAGTGCCCGAATATGAAAGATTTTTTTTATTTTTACTTTAATTACTGATTCAGTAATTTAACTTAACACCAGTTTGATATTTCCCGCGGATTTATTCTTTTCTACCGTTGGCAGGATAATTGAAATTTGTGCGCCGTGGGGCTTAATATTTTCAATGTGGATCAGGCCTTCATGCTCTTCAACAATTTTCTTGACGATGGGTAACCCCAATCCAGTACCTTTCGACTTAGTCGTGACATAAGGCTCAAAAACCCGCGCCCTGATCTCGTCAGAAAAACCGCAACCATTATCGCGCACACTCAGTTGCACCCCCCCATGCACCATCTCTGTCCTCACCTCGATCACAGGCTCTGATGTATCTCCCAAAGCATCTTGCGCATTCTGCAACAAATTATGCAACACCTGGCGTAACTGCGCAGCATCGCCTTTGACTACAGGCAAATCATCCGCCAATACCGGTTTGATTTGTATGTGTTTACTATTTTCGGTTGTCATACTTGCTGTTTCATACAGTGACAATACTTCTCGCACCAATCGATTAAAATCAAGCTGACGTAATTCCAATTCAGGGACACGCGCATATTGATTGAATTCATTGACCATTCTTTTTAATGCTTCAACTTGATTCACAATCGTCTCAGTAGAACGACGCAATATTTTTGCATCCTCCACATCCAGCTTATTGATCAACTTATGCTGCACCCGCTCAGCAGAGAGCTGAATCGGTGTCAACGGGTTTTTAATTTCATGCGCAAGCCGGCGCGCAACCTCGCCCCAGGCAACGGCACGCTGCACTTGCAATAAACTAGTAATATCGTCAAAGACCACCACCCCGCCACCGCCCGATATCTTGGGCAAACGTGTTCCCCGCAGAAGTAAGACTTGATTATTACCATCCCCGGAACGCGTTAATTGACGCTGCCAAACACCTGTTTCTCCAGAGTTAAAACCTTCTCTTATCTCAGCCACCAAAGTATCCAGTTGCGGCTCATTATTCACACAACCTTCAATGATTGAACCATCCAGACTGATCATGGGGATTTGCAATATTTGCTCTGCGCTACGGTTTGCCTTGGATAAAACCAATTGATCGTCAAACACCAATACACCAGATGAGAGATTTGCCAGAATACTTTCTAAATGCGCACGCGCGCTCTCCACTTCCTGCTGATTATGCTGCGCTGTCGCTTGCGCTTCCTCCAGTTGTTGCGTCATCCAATTAAAAGATTCCGTCAATACACCCAGCTCATCCCTACTCTGGACCAAATGGCGGCGGCTGTAATCGCCTTGCGCAATAGCACGCGTACCTTCCGCCAGCATGCCGAGCGGAGCGCTCAATTTTTCACTGAGCAGTGAAGCAGCCGCCAATGCTGAAAACAATGATAAAAGTAACGCCAATGTCAATGTAACGCTATACAGCCGGGTTAATCCCTGGCGAGACAAAGAAAGCTCCTGATAATCCCGATACCCTGCTTGCACCCGTTCGGCATCTCTTGCCAATTGCACAGGAACCGGCTGCAAAAATTGAAGCACCCGGATATCTTCCTTCAGACTTAATACATTGACAGGCGCAACCACGCGCAAATACAAACCCTTATCCGCGATAGATTCAACCGCACTGTAGGCTTTTTGAATTCTAATGTGCCGCAACACCATTGCACTGGGCATTTCAGGAAATAACGCCAAGTTACTCTCACTGGAAAACGCGATTACTTTGCCATCTTGATTAAATAAAGTTGCTTCCTCGATTTGCGATTGCAGCAATAACTCATTAAGCACTAGCAACGGTTGGCTGGAAGACTCAGATAATATCAATGCAGTAGCTTGTGCTTTCTTTTGCAATTCTCCCAGCAAGTTCTCAAGCATGGTTTGCCCTAGATTCAGCCCCCCTTCAAGCGCCCGGTCAACTTTAACATCAAACCAGGACTCAATACTCTTCTCAAGAAATTGAACAGATACGGCATACACCAAAACACCAGGAAGGATCGCCATCAAAGAGAAAACCAACATTAAACGTAGAGCCAACCTGGATCCGAATACACCCGACTTGAGTCTGCGCCGGAACCGCCACAACAAGAATCCCACGATAACCATGAGAAATAATACAAAAGCAATGTTGATGCCCAGCAATAACCGGTATTTTCGTTCAAAAAACTCAGTATTGGCACCTGCTGTAGCCAGCAAAAAAAGCATAACCGCACCCACTCCGGCACCAATAATGAGCACATATTTCATTAATGACCTTTCATCTGGAACGGCTGCTCTGGTGCTGGTAACCTCATGCGCCATTCTAGTTTGTCTGAACTCAGATCCCATTTTCTGGAACCCAATGCTTCAACCTGGAATGGTTTTGGCATACGTGTCAAATCCAGCCAGATACGCAATGACGCGTTATAATCGACATCGTTTTTTAAATCAGATTTGACAATCAACGGATAATCACGCAATTGTCCCAATGCCTGCAATGCCTCAGCTAATGTGTTAAAGCTTTGTGAAAACGACGGATGGTTCAAATGATATTGGCGCGTCAGCGCATAATATCTTAACCCGACTCTTAATTTGCCACGCGCAACCTCGTCGTAAAGCCAATACCAACGCGAATCAACCAGACTGAATTTGGTTACAAAGTAAAGCACGATGCCTTTTTCAAGCGCCTGTTCCAGAGTAGCATTAAGAACAACTTCAGAATCAATGTTGATTTCATACCCTTGCTCAACTGCTGCCATACTGACAGACTTTATTTGGATACCTTCCGCTTGCGTAACCGTGACCGGCAACCACAAAATCAACAGAAAAAAAATTAAATTGGCAAGGGATGACTGTACGCACCACATACTTTGGCTAGTTTTTGTGCAACAATGAATAAAAGAAACCATCACGTTGAATATCTGGTAACAGCTGCCCATCCACCATTGCTACCCCAGAAAGCGGTAATGGACATGCATCAGGATGATGTTTAAGAAATTTCTCTATCTGCATTGTATTTTCTTCAGCAAAGATCGAGCAAGTTACATAAAGCAACTTACCATTCTTGCTTAAAATTTTCCACAATGCATTCAGAATTGCCTGTTGATTTGCTGCAAATTTGACCAGATCACTCTCACGCCGCAACCATTTAATATCTGGATGTCGGCATACTACACCAGATGCAGAACAAGGTACATCAGCCAATATACGATCATACGACTGACCATCCCACCATTCATCGGGATTCGAGGCATCTCCGCACAACAGACGCTCTGCTGCCACATTCAAGCGCGCAAGATTCTGCTGAACTTGAGCAAGCCTTGCTGAATCATTATCCAGTACCGTCAGAGAAATATCGGCCAATTCCAGCAAATGTGTGCTTTTCCCTCCGGGTGCCGCGCAAGCATCCAATACCCTCATGCCGTCATGCACATCCAGAAACATTGCCGCAAGCTGAGCACCTGCGTCTTGCACGGTTACCAAGCCTTCTGCAAAACCAGGCAAGCTTTCCACCATAACCGGCTGACTCAGTTGCAGTGCGCCAGAATCCAGCAACTCTGTATGCATCGTTTTCTCTGCCAACAGCCTACGGTAACTTTCCACACTGATCTTACGTTGATTAACCCGCAAAGTCATCGGAGGACGTTTGTTGTCTGCCTCCAGTATCGCTTGAAAGTTTTGCGGATATTGCCAGCGTAATTTATCGATCCACCATTGTGGATGCGAATAACGCCCCACCTCATTTTCAGCGGCTTTTTTCAACAAGCTATCGCGCTGCCGGATAAAATTGCGCAATACCGCATTCACCAGTCCCTGCATTCCTTTGCCATGCACAAAAGATCGCGAAGCCGAAACGGCCTGATCAACCACTGTGTGCGGCAATGCTTTACTGTATTGCAATTGATATAAGCTGACTAACAGTAGATGATGCAGGCTCTTGTCACGTAGTGATTTCTTCAGCAACAAACTAAGAATTGCTTCCAATTGTCCATAAAATCGCAATACACCATAACTCAAATCCTGAATGGCACCTCTTTGCTGTCGCGATAACGCGGGGTCTGCGCGCCAAACTTCCTGCAATACTCCCGTCAAACTTGCTCCGGCCAGCACTTTACTGATTGCAGAAGCCGCGACAATTTGGGTTTTAATCATGCTTTGAACTGGAATGATTCACTGCAGAAAAATTTTCACCCGGCTGCAAATTATTCCCCGCCAGAAAATCTGCACTGCTCAATTGCTTGCCACCGGGTTTTTGCACTATTTCAACCTGTAACATGCCAGAACCACAAGCTACAGTAATGCCCTCACGATCAACCACCCCGCCCTACAACTACTTTTGTTTGCCAGATCTTCAAGACAACATCCCGAAAATAAGTATAGGCACCTGGATTTGGATTAAACGCTCGTACAACACGGTTAATTTGCTCAGCACTCTGCCTCCAATCAATTTCTGCTTCTGTTTTTTTTATTTTGGCGGCATAACAAGCCAGTGTCTCATCCTGCACTGTGGGAACAAGTCTTCCCTGCTGCAGCAGCACCAGAGCCTCAACGATACTCTGCGCACCGAGCAGACCCAACTTGTCATGCAATGATTGCGTAGTGTCATCCGGTGTGATCGCTATGCTACGCTTTAATAAAATGGCACCTGTATCTAACCCTGCATCCATTTGCATGATGGTAATACCGGTTTCCTGATCACCCGCCAGAATAGCCCGTTGAATCGGCGCAGCCCCGCGCCAGCGCGGCAATAACGAAGCGTGAATATTCAAACAGCCCAAGCGAGGAATTTTTAACACGGATTCGGGTAAAATCAAGCCATAAGCCGCCACAATCATCGCATCTGCGGCCAATGCCAGCAATTGCATTTCTATCTCGGCAGATTTAAGCGTTAATGGCTGTAATAGCGCAAGATCATGTTGCTGAGCAAGCAGCTTGACCGCACTGGCGGCCGTTTTCATTCCTCTGCCAGCAGGACGGTCCGGCTGGGTCAACACCAGTATAATTTCATGACCTGCATTGAGTAATGCATCCAGTGCAGTCGCAGCAAAAACGGGAGTTCCAGCGAAAATGATTCTCATCTAGGCACATCAATCTTTCATTTATTTGGATTCCAGGGATTCAATGCCATTGACAGAAGAAAACCTTTAATCCAGGGAATTTCAGGGAACAAACCACATCACATTTTCATAAAAGCACAATTTTTACATGGCACTTCGCTGTTTTTTCTTTAATCTCGCCAGGGTGCGCGCCTGTTTGAGCCGTGACCAGTATTCAACAAACACCTTTCCTGCCAGATGATCCATTTCATGCTGAATACACACCGCCAATAGACCATTGGCATCCAGAGCAAATGATTCGCCTTTAGCATCCAAAGCTCTTACAGTAATTGATTCGGCACGCTGCACTTTTCCATAGATACCCGGAACTGACAAACAACCTTCCTCATAATCAGATAGGCCATTACTGGCAATGATTTCAGGGTTGATCAAAACAAGCAATTGATCATGCGTTTCAGAAGTGTCAATGACAATCACACGTTCATGCACATCCACTTGCGTCGCTGCCAGCCCTATCCCCGGCGCGGCATACATCGTTTCAGCCAAATCTTTTATCAGCAAGCGGATTTTATCCGTGACTTGCGCTACGGGAGCCGCTACAGTATGCAGCCTCTCATCCGGATATTGTAATATTTTTAAAATAGCCATGAAAAATTTGTTTAGTTTAATGAACCCAATATCGCAATTAGACCGTATCATTAGATAATCATTCTCTAAGCTTTATAACTACAACCACCTATCATTGGGATTGTTCATGCGAAAGCCTATTATAGCTATGATTTTATTCCTGGGCCTGCTTTCTGTGATGCCAGCCAAAGCTGATAGTATTATATTGCGAGGCGACACACCCGATCAGCATGTGGTTGTACCCGGTGATACCCTGTGGGGAATTGCCTCCCGGTTTCTTAAAGACCCTTGGCGCTGGCCTGAGATTTGGGGACTCAACCGCGAACAAGTGAAGAATCCGCACAAAATCTACCCCGGTGATATTGTAATATTGGAAAGGACACCTTATGGCAGTCGGTTGCGACTTGCAGAAGATGACGGCGGTATAAAAACAATCAAACTAACGCCTAAAATACGTACAGAACAATCAAACACTGCGGCTATCCCCAGCATACCAGCAGCTGCTATCGAGCCCTTTCTAAGCCAACCGTTAGTCATTGAGAAAGATGGGCTTGCCGATGCGCCGTATATACTGGGCTCCAGTGAAAGCAGGGTGGTTTTAAGTACCGATAATACGGTATATATCAGTGGATTACCGGAAGACAAAGGCACAACATGGCAAATCTTCCGTCCCGGTAAGGCACTGAAAGATCCGGACAAAGAAGGCCTGATCCTAGGCTATGAGGCAACCTACCTAGGGGATGCCAAAGCGAATGTTTTTGCTGATATCAGCACGGTAACCATCACCCGTGCTACGGAAGAAATTCTCAAAGGCGACCGCCTGGTTCCTGCTCCGGATACTCTATTCAATAACTACGCGCCCCATGCACCGGATTTTACAATCAACGGACGAATCATTTCTGTCTACGGCGGTGTCACTGAAATTGGCAAAAGCGACATTGTCACGCTGAATAAAGGCGAATTGGATGGCTTGGAAATGGGTCATGTTCTTGCTATCTATCGGAAAAGCCAGGCTAAATCCCTCAAGGGAGAAATGATACAATTACCGGATGAAAGAACCGGATTAGTATTTATATTTCGTGTTTTTGATAAAATATCCTATGCCCTGGTTGTACAAAGCACACACTCCATAAAAATACTGGATGCCGTTAAAACGCCCTAAAATTAATGCCGTACATTCATGAAACACGCACCGGATATTGAATCATGGTTGAATCTTAATCTCATTGACGGCCTAGGCGGCGAATCCATCCGTCGGCTTCTAATTGCTTTTGGCAGTCCCACGTCAATATTTTCAACACCTATCACCGCGCTCGAACGCATTGTAAAGAACCCAATTGCCAAACGCATTAAGCAAGGCGCTGATCGCCATAAAATTTCTGGTGTGCTGAAATGGCTGGAAGATCCCGCCAATGCCATCATCACTTTGGCCGATTCGGATTACCCAACGCAGCTACTTAACATTGCCGACCCTCCCCCGTTACTTTATTTCAAAGGGCAGCGGGAACTCTTGCGAAAACCCGCACTGGCTGTCGTTGGCAGCCGCAATGCCACGCCGCAAGGTTTATCCAACGCAGAGGCTTTTTCGGAAGCAGCGAGCAACGCCGGTTTCTGCATCATCAGTGGTATGGCACTAGGTATCGACACCGCTGCTCATCAAGGCGGTTTACGCGGCACTGCTGCCAGCATCGCTATTGTCGGCACTGGTTTGGACATTGTTTATCCTGCCAAGAATCATCTTTTGGCGCACAAACTGGCCAAAGAAGGCGCACTAATTTCCGAATTTCCTCTCGGCACACCCGCCATTGGGAAAAATTTCCCGCGCAGAAACCGTATTATCAGTGGCATGAGTCAGGGTTGTCTGGTGATAGAGGCTGCGTTACAGAGTGGATCACTAATCACAGCACGTCAGGCATTGGAACAAGGACGGGAAGTAATGGCGATCCCGGGCTCTATTCATTCACCGCTCTCAAAAGGCTGCCATGCACTAATTAAGCAAGGTGCAAAGCTGATAGAAAATACACAGGATATTTTAGATGAATTAAATTATTTTCCATTAATCAGCAATGAAAATCTCGACAAAGGAAAAGAATTTACTACCGGGCAATCAACTAAAAATACCGTATTACTCAAACACCTAGGCTATGATGCCGTAGATATCAATACGCTGTGCGCCCGTAGTGGCTTGACGGCTGAAGTTGTATCAGCCATGCTATTAACGCTTGAGCTTGACGGTCAGGTCAGCAGTTTGCCGGGAGGATGTTATCAGAGAATTCAATAACATCGGATAAGATCAACCAGAAATTGCCGGTCTGTATTCAGACTTGCAACTTATTACACTCAATTATGTTCGATATACTCGTTTATTTATTTGAAAATTATTTTGACTCAGGAAGCTACCCTGACTCTGCCACTCTGACTCGCAAACTCACCATGGCCGGATTTGCAGATGAAGATATTAGCGAGACGCTGAACTGGCTCTCGGAGCTGGCACGCCACGATATCGGCAATTATCCGGCAAGCTTTGCAGAAAACGACTCTTTCCGCTGCTTTACAGAGTATGAAATAGAAAGAATCGACACTGAAGGCCGGGGATTTATTTTCTTTCTGGAACAAGCTGGCATCATTAACCCGCTACAAAGGGAACTGTTGATCGATCGCGTGCTAACGATGGATGAAAATTCATCCAGCCTTGAAAAAATCAAACTGATTGTTCTAACAGAACTGTGGATTCAGAACCAGCTCACCGACGATGTCATCCTTGAGAAATTATTGATTGTCAGCGACTCTCATTACCGGCATTAAGACTAATCGTATCCTTCATTCGGTCATAACGGATAAGCGCTGGTGTGCGTATGTCCAATATACTCATCACATATGCTTGTAATCTCTATTCACATTAATCACTCAGTAGTAACAAACAACATGTTTGATTTCACATCAATGGTCAGTTGCTTTTCCCGGAAAATTCATGACTAAATCGCTGATTATTGCCGAGAAACCTTCCGTTGCCGCAGATATCGCCCGGGTATTGGGTAACTTTACCAAACACACTGATTACTTCGAAAACGACCAGTATGTCGTCTCTTCGGCAGTAGGTCACTTGCTCGAACTGGCTATTCCAGAAGAGTATGAAGTAAAACGCGGCAAATGGAGCTTTGCTAATCTACCGGTTATTCCACCGCATTTTGATTTGAACCCAATCGAAAAAACTTCCTCTCGTTTAAAATTGCTCAGCAAGCTCATCAAACGTAAAGATGTGGATACGCTTATTAATGCATGTGATGCAGGACGGGAAGGTGAGCTGATTTTTTATTACATCCTGCGCCATGTCGGCATCAATAAACCGGTCAAACGCCTTTGGCTGCAATCCATGACACCCGATGCGATTCGGGAAGGCTTTACCAAATTACTGGATAGTTCGGAAGTACAATCGCTGGCTGAAGCTGCCGTCAGTCGCTCAGAGTCAGATTGGCTGGTCGGAATCAATGGTACGCGCGCCATGACTGCCTTTAATTCCCAAGAAGGGGGGTTTCATAAAACCACAGTTGGGCGGGTACAAACACCTACATTGGCGATTCTTGTCGAACGTGAAGAAAAAATCAAGAAATTCCGTCCTCAGGACTATTGGGAAATTCATGCCACATTTGCAGCCGACAATGGCAACTATGCCGGCAAGTGGTTTGATGAAAAATTCAGCAAAGATAAAGTCAATCAAGAATTAAAACCTGAACGACTCTGGGAACAAAAAAAAGCCGAGGTCATTCGTGACAAATGCCAGGGGAAACCCGGTCACGTTAACGAAGAAAGCAAACCAAGCAAAGAAATCTGCCCATTGCTTTATGATTTAACCAGCTTACAGCGAGAAGCCAACAGTCGATTTGGTTTTTCTGCCAAAACAACACTTGGGCTGGCTCAAGCATTATATGAAAAACATAAGGTATTGACTTACCCGCGAACTGATTCACGCGCACTACCAGAAGATTATATCGCCACAGTTAAAGATACTTTGCAAAGCTTAAGAACTACGGATTATGGAAAATTTGCCCAACAGATCCTGGCTTCAAACTGGGTAATTCCAAATAAACGTATTTTCAACAACGCTAAGATCTCAGATCACTTTGCCATTATTCCCACTTCATTAAATCCGGCAAAATTAAACGAAGCCGAAGCAAAACTTTATGATTTGGTTACCAAACGTTTTTTAGCAATTTTCTTTCCCGCTGCCGAATTTCTGATTACCACCCGCATCACCCGGGTTGAAAACGAGCCTTTCAGAACCGAAGGTAAAGTCATGGTCAATCCGGGCTGGCAGGCGGTCTATGGCAAGTCAGTCAAATTGGATGATCAGGAAGATGACACAACACTCATCGCAATTACCCCGGGTGAATCGGTTATCACTGAAGAAATTAACGTTATCGCGAATCAAACTCGCCCACCCGCGAGATTTAATGAGGGCACATTACTTTCCGCCATGGAGGGCGCAGGAAAACTCGTTGAAGATGAGGAACTGCGTGCGGCTATGAGCGCAAAAGGCCTAGGCACGCCGGCAACACGTGCGGCTATCATAGAAGGCTTGGTATTTGAGAATTATCTACAGCGTGTAGGGCGCGAGCTTCACCCAACTGCCAAAGCTTTCTCACTAATCACGTTATTACGTGGTCTAAAGATTCCCGAACTTATTTCACCTGAATTAACAGGTAACTGGGAATTTCAGTTACGCCAGATTGAGCAAGGTCACCTAAAACGCACTGCGTTCATGGAGAAAATTGCTGCAATGACAAGCCATATTGTGGAACAAGCCAAAACCCATCGCGGTGAAACCATTGCTGGAGATTTCTCCTTACTGAAATCCCCTTGTCCTAAATGTGGTGGTATCGTGCATGAAACTTATAAAAAATTTCAATGCCAGAAATGTGATTTTGCACTCTGGAAAATTCTAGCCGGACGCCAATTTGAGGTTGATGAAATGGAAACCTTAATTACCCAACGCGAAGTAGGACCACTGCAAGGTTTCCGGAGCAAAATGGGACAATCGTTTAATGCCATCATCAAACTAACAGAAGCTTTTGAAATGAAATTTGATTTTGGCAACAGTGATGAGGACCATGACGAAGTTGATTTCAGCGATCAAGTTCCATTAGGAAAATGCCCAAAATGCGGTCACTCTGTTTATGAACATGGCCTACAGTATGTTTGTGAGAAATCCGTCGGAGCAACCCGTACCTGCAATTTTAAAACCGGAAAAATCATCCTTACCCGCCCGATAGAACGCGAACAAATCACAAAACTACTGGAAACGGGAAAAACAGACCTGCTCACAAAATTCATTTCCAAAAAAGGCAGACCTTTTTCAGCTTACTTGGTCAGAAATCCGGATGGGAAAATAGGCTTTGAGTTTGAGCAGAAAGCTCCAAAGAAAACAACTGAAACAAAAGCAAAAACAAAAGTATCTAAAGCCAAAACAACAAGTAAGGCTACTTCATAGCGAGTAGGACCCAGAGATTATCCGTCTTTTCTCGAAAAATCATCAACGCATCACAGAAAAAACATCCGGGTATCGCCTGATTACCCGGACGTCTTCAGTCTCCCAATTAGCTTAAAAATCACGCAGCATAGAAATTGAGGACGTACTTAATTACCCCTCCACATCCCATAATAATCATGATGAGCCCTCCGACAATGGCGGTGCCCTCAGAAATGATAGAAATGAATGCCCGCGAAGTGTTTTCAAATTCTTCTTCACCCAAATCATTTCTCCGTTTCTCTCTGCGATTCTTTACCCATAACTGCAACCAGATAGCCACAGGAATAGTCAATAAAGAAAACATTAAAGCAATTTCTGCATCTTCCATTCAATCAACCTCTTTTTGTGAAAATAGAACGAAAATCTTACTACACCAATTTATTCCAGCGTCAGATAGTAAATATCCCTTAACAGGCCGCTAAAAGCGCTTCAAGCTAACAATGTATTCTACGCTAGAAATTTACTGCGATAGATTACCCTAAACAAGATAGTAAAATAAAGATTTTTCCAAATTTAACGATTCAACTCAGGAAATTCCAGCTGAATCCGGCACCCTTTAAAATCAATAAAATTACGCTCTGAGTGTTTTTATGGGATATCATCTAGCAATTTTTACTACTGTATACAACATGGAATGGCTTGATCTCCCGTTTGCTAGAAATGTCCATGGCATCATACAACTGCCTGGATCAAAGAGTATCTCCAATAGAATTCTTCTGCTTGCTGCATTGGCCGAAGGTACTACACAGATTCATGATTTATTGGTTTCTGATGATACGGCACGTATGCTGGATGCGCTTATCAAACTGGGTGTTTCAATCACACAAACAGGTATAAACGATTACTGCATCATCGGAGAACAGGGAAAATTCCCAGTAACAGAAGCTGACTTATTTCTCGGCAATGCCGGCACCGCATTTCGGCCTTTAGTTGCGGTACTGTCTTTAATGCAGGGACATTACCGGTTATCCGGCGCACCGCGCATGCATGAACGGCCAATTGGGGACCTGGTTGATGCATTACGTCAATTTGGTGCAAGTATCACTTATTTGGACAATCCTGGCTTCCCCCCTTTGGAAATCAAGCCAGCCGATCCACGCATTAAAAGCGACACCATTTCTGTTACCGTAAAAGGCGATGTTTCCAGTCAGTTTCTAACTGGATTGCTGATGGCGTTGCCACTCAGCGGAAAAGATTCCTTCATCAATGTTTCCGGCACCTTAATCTCGCAACCCTATATCGAATTAACGCTCGCGCAAATGCAACGTTTTGGTGTGCGAGTCGAACACATCAACTGGCAGAAATTTATGATACCGGCACAACAGAATTATTGTAGCCCAGGCCATATCAACATTGAAGGTGATGCATCCTCAGCCTCCTATTTTCTGGCAGCAGGCGCTATTGGGCATGGCCCGGTACGTGTCCAAGGGGTCGGTAGAGATAGTGCGCAAGGTGATATCCGTTTTGCTGCTGCATTGGAAATGATGGGGGCACACATAGCCATGGGAGAAAAATGGATTGAAGCACGCGGTGCAGATGCAAATCACTCCGGAAAATTTCTGCATGGCATCGATCTGGATTGCAACCATATTCCAGATGCTGCCATGACGCTTGCAGTTACCGCATTATTCGCAGAAGGTGTCACCACGCTACGCAATATTGCCAGTTGGCGCTTGAAAGAAACAGATCGCCTTGCAGCCATGTCTAATGAGTTGCGCAAATTAGGTGCGACTGTTGAAGAAGGCGTAGACTACTTGCGCATCACCCCCCCTGCTAATGGCTTGCACTCACATGCAACAATTGATACCTACGATGATCATCGCATGGCCATGTGCTTTGCACTGGCATCTCTGGGAGCACCGGTACGCATCAACGACCCCGGCTGTGTCGCAAAAACTTTTCCCGATTATTTTGAAATTTTTTCACAAATCGCCCATCCTGAATAACTCTATAACAAGACTGTTTAATGGATACACATAAAATTCCCGTCATTACCATTGACGGCCCATCCGCATCCGGCAAAGGCACCATTGCTCAGTTGGTCGCCAAAAAACTCGGATTCCATTACCTCGACAGTGGCGCGCTATATCGTCTGGTTGCATTGAAAACAATGCACTCCCATGCTGACACTCACAATACAGATCAACTCGCCGAAATCGCCAGAAACTTGAATGTGGTTTTTGTGAATGAAGATATTTATTTAGATGGCACTATCGTCACTGATGATATCCGGGCAGAACAATGCGGCATTCTGGCCTCACAAATAGCCGCCCATCCACAGGTTCGTGAAGCACTTACAGAGCGTCAGCGTGCATTCTGCCAGCCGCCCGGATTAGTTACGGATGGGCGTGACATGGGATCCGTTATCTTTCCCAATGCCGTTCTCAAAATATTTTTAACTTCTAGCGCGGAAGTTCGCGCACAAAGGCGATATAAGCAGTTGATAGAGAAAGGAATGAGTGATAATATCGCCAACTTATTGCAGGATATCCAGAAACGTGACGAACGCGATAGCAATCGCAGCATCGCGCCCTTACAACAAAGGGCTGATGCACAACTGCTTGATACGACTTCACTAACCATATCCCAGGCACAAGACGCCGTCCTCTCCTGGTATAATGAAATCTATGCAAAAAACCCGAGTTTGGATATGAAATAATCTCATTTTTCTTTAGCATCTGATTTACAGAAAGAAAAATAAATCGATTATTCAAACCTTTTATTAACCAACCCAATCCGGCGGGCTGTTAATCCAGCCGGAGTGATAAATCAGGTATTTTTTACAATGACTACAGCTTCCACTGCACCCCAGAAATCCCCCGAAAGTTTTGCCGCACTTTTTGAAGAAAGTCTCACACGCCAGGAAATGCGTACCGGCGAAGTAATCACCGCCGAAGTTGTTCGTGTTGATTACAATATCGTTGTTGTCAACGCTGGCCTTAAATCAGAAAGTTACATTCCTATCGAAGAATTTAAAAATGATCGTGGTGAAATCGAAGTAAAGGCGGGTGATTTTATCAGTGTTGCCATTGAATCTTTAGAAGACGGTTATGGAGAAACACATCTCTCGCGTGATAAAGCTAAACGTCTGACCGCGTGGCATGACCTGGAAGAAGCGATGGAAAGCGGTAAGATAGTAACCGGCATGGTCAATGGTAAAGTGAAAGGCGGTCTGACCGCAATGATCAATGGCATTCGTGCGTTTCTGCCCGGCTCGCTAGTGGATATCCGCCCCGTCAAGGACACCACACCTTATGAAAATAAGGAAATGGAATTCAAAGTCATCAAACTTGATCGCAAACGTAATAATGTTGTGGTATCACGCCGCGCGGTACTTGAAGCGACACAAGGAGCGGATCGTGAAACCTTATTATCCAATCTGCAAGAAGGTTCAGTCGTACAAGGAGTAGTCAAAAATATTACTGATTATGGCGCATTCGTTGATTTGGGTGGAATTGACGGACTGTTGCACATTACCGACTTAGCATGGCGTCGCGTTAAGCATCCATCCGAAGTGGTCAATATCGGCGATGAAGTCACCGCCAAAGTGCTCAAGTTCGATCAGGAAAAAAATCGTGTTTCTTTAGGTATGAAGCAACTCAGTGAAGACCCATGGGTTGGGCTGTCACGGCGTTATCCAGCACGCACCCGCCTGTTTGGCAAGGTAACCAATTTAACCGATTACGGTGCTTTTATCGAAATCGAACAAGGCATAGAAGGATTGGTGCATGTATCTGAAATGGATTGGACCAACAAAAATGTTTACCCATCCAAGATGGTACAACTGGGTGACGAAGTCGAAGTAATGATTCTTGAAATTGATGAAGAGCGCCGCCGCATCTCACTGGGTATGAAACAATGTCAAACCAACCCATGGGAAGAGTTTGCTACAAATCATGAGAAAGGCGGTAAAGTCCGTGGCCAGATTAAATCCATTACAGACTTCGGTGTATTCATCGGATTACCTGGCAATATCGACGGCCTTGTGCATTTATCTGATTTATCCTGGAATCATCCTGGTGAAGAAGCCGTTCTTAATTATAAAAAAGGTGACGACGTAGAAGCGATCATTCTATCCATCGATGTTGAACGTGAACGTATTTCACTAGGCATCAAGCAGATGGAAGGCGATCCTTTCACCAGCTTTGTCGCAGAACACGATAAAAATAGCATCATTGACGGCACTGTGAAGTCTATCGACGCCAAAGGCGCTGTAATAGCATTGACCAATGAAGTGGAAGGTTATTTGCGCGCATCAGAAGTTTCACGTGATCGTGTAGAAGACATACGCACGCACTTGAAAGAAGGCGATAAAGTCGAAACTATGATCATCAATGTGGATCGTAAAAATCGCACCATCAATCTGTCGATTAAGGCAAAAGATAAATCTGATGAAACCAGTGCCATGCAAAAAATTAAAGCGCCTGTCAATGCTGGAACAACCAGTTTGGGTGCTTTACTGAAAGCTAAAATGGATAGCAAGAACACAGAGCAATAAGGAAAATTCATGACGAAATCTGAATTAATTACTCGACTAGGAGCACGCTTCCCGCAACTAGTCACCAAAGATGCTGAGCTCTCAGTCAAGACAATTATCGACGCAATGGCAAAAAGCCTAGCTGAAGGCCAGCGTATAGAAATACGCGGTTTTGGTAGTTTTGACTTAAATTATAGGCCGCCGCGTGTTGGCAGGAATCCGAAATCAGGTGTGAAAGTAAAAGTACCTGAGAAATATGTCCCTCATTTCAAGGCAGGCAAGGAAATGCGGGAACGTGTTGATTACAAGGAAGATAAGTAGCAATTAACAGAATCTCCGGAAGCGCTTTCCGTGTTTGGAAGCGCTTCCGGGAAAGCGCAGTTTAAGTAAGCTTTGAATAATTCGCATCTATCGTTCCGAACGCAGTGAGGAATCTCAATAATCAATGTAACGGATCTCTCGCTCTTGCTCGAAATGGCACTTGCTCGGGGCTTCGATTTTGAGCCTTTTTTAACACCGCAACGCAGATAAGTTTTCAGCGGTATGTTAAGTTACTGACCACTTACAACTTAGTCATTGTTAATCAACCTAACTTGCTTTAAGTTTATAATTATTTATTTACCAACTCGTAGGGGCTAACTCATCATGATGAATCTAATTGCCTGGCTTTTGCGTATTGTACTCTTTGCAGTGTTCGCTGTATTTGCTTCCCTGAATACTCAGCCGGTTACACTGCATTACTATCTTGATCAATCAATAGAACTTCCTTTAAGCGTAGCACTTTTGATATTTTTTGCCTTGGGCACGGTGATTACAGCCATTTTTGTCCGCTGCCGCTGTCATTCCAATCAATAAACTCAAGCTTTAATCCAATCCATGCACGATCCCCGCATCATAGTAGCGCTGGACTTTTCCAGTGCGGACGATGCATTGCAGCTAGCTAACAAACTGGATCCACGGTTATGCCGCATGAAAGTGGGCAAGGAATTGTTTACCGCCGCCGGCCCGCAACTTGTGGAGAAGCTTATGACCATGGGATTTGATGTCTTTCTTGATCTCAAGTTTCATGACATTCCCAATACTGTTGCCAATGCTTGCAAAGCTGCCGCAAAGCTTGGCGTATGGATGGTCAATGTGCATGCACTGGGCGGGCGTAAAATGCTCATGGCGGCGCGCAACGCAATAGCACAAGGATCATCATCAACCAGGCTTATCGCCGTTACTCTACTAACCAGCATGGATCAGGACGACCTTGCCGATATCGGCCTGCAAGGCCAGCCGGAACAAATTGTCGAACGCCTGGCAAGACTCGCTCATGATTGCTCGCTGGATGGCGTGGTCTGCTCCGCACTGGAAGCGGTAAATCTGCGAAACCAAATCGGCAAGGATTTTTGCCTGGTGACGCCCGGCATTCGGCCAGCCAATGAAGGTCAGACAGATGATCAGAAAAGAATTACAACACCACGGCAAGCCATAGCGAATGGAGCAAATTATTTAGTCATTGGCAGACCGATCACACAATCGTCCGATCCAATTCGGACATGTCAGCGTTTGAATGAAGAAATATGCGACATCATTTTATAATTTTTCCTGCAGTGAAATAATATTGCATATTTGAGCAAAAACAACCATATAAAAACACTTTTGATAGAGCGCGCAGCGCAGCGCAGCGCTGCTCCTTCCTGTCCTAATAACCATTCTCATGGTTTTGTTTGAGAGTTTTTTCCTTGAGCGGCCTGCCACGTGGCTGTGGCACCACTTTCCGGCCCAAGCGTTTTTCTATCATTTCCGAGAAACGGCTATCACCCACGATTACACCCTGCTGTGTAGCCGCGCGGATTAAATTCCAGGCTGAATCATCCTCTTCGTTGACAAATAAATTCCGGTAAGCCTCTTGCCGGCCTGCAGCTGTCGAGCCCAAGGCGAGATATTCACCATGCGGCGTAAGCAATTTATCTTCCTTTCCCAGAGCATTAGCGCCATAACTACTCCAGCGGTATTCTCCAGGTCGCGTCACCATTTCAGCGCGTACCGGGTTAAGTTCGATGTAGCGCATGCAAGCCAGAAGATAGCGCTCGGATTGAATGTAACTTGCTTTGTATCGTCCCTGCCAAAGACCGCCGCTACGCTGGTATGTGCGGTTGACATACTGCACGTAGCGGCGGCCCATATCTTGCATCAATCCTCCGAAAGCGCGGAGAGCAGCAAATGCACATGAGGGCACTTCTAAAAATTCAAAGTTCTAAACAAAAAGAGGCACGAGAGAAAAATGGTTACGCAGCATATGCATGATATGTAGAGCTTACTCAAAAAGTATAACCAACTGATTAAGTTGATTAATATTTAATATTCTGGTAAAATGATGCACGTAAATATGTAAATTAACACCAAAAACCGTGCACTATGATTCGTTATATCAGTCAAAAGCAACTGCCCCTCGAAGGATTTGATACACCGCCGGGCATGATTCTAGATCCCGCTAATCGCTGGGCAAAACTGAGAGATTGCATACCGTGGGATGAGTTGTCCGAGAGTTACTATAAGACGTTATGTTCAAGACTAGGCCGCCCAGCCAAAGATGCCAGAATTGTGATTGGAGCGGTGATTATTAAACATAAATTATCGGTTTCAGATGAAGAGACGGTTGAGCAGATTCGAGAAAATCCGTACCTGCAATATTTTATCGGGCTGAAAGGTTTTCAAGCGAAGGCGCCGTTTGCGTCATCATTACTGGTTGAGATACGCAAGCGCATGGGTCAAACGGTATTTGATGAATTTCATGAGGCGATCATCGAAACGGTTGAACCTCGGCGGACAAAGAAGTCAGTCAAAGCGATTGATGATGACAACGACGACAATGCTGTATCAAATAGTGGTGAGGCAGGCAGCAGCGACACGACCACCGCAATGGAAGCAGAGCAATCTTTAGCAGATGAGCAGCTGCAGAATCACGGCAAATTAATACTGGATGCCACCGTTGCAGAACAGGCCGTACGCTATCCGACAGATCTTGGACTGCTGAACGAAGCGCGTGAATTGAGTGAACGTATCATTGATGAACTGCATGCCAAAAGTAATCGGCCACAGAAAAAGAAGCCGCGCACTTATCGCGAGATTGCCAGAAAAGCCTATCTCAGCCTGGTCAAGTTAAGACGGCCATCCAACAAAAAACGCCGTGCCGGTATCAGGCAACAATTGCAGTTCCTGCAGCGGAATTTAAAGTATATTGAAGAGATGCTGACGGAATATCCACTTGGCACGCCCATACCGTTACCTAACTGGTTGTTGCGCCGCTACTGGGTATTGCCCCATCTGTACCAACAACAATATGAGATGTACAAAAACAACACCAGACGCTGTGGTGATCGCATTGTCAGTATCAGTCAGCCGTATCTTCGGCCTATTATCAGGGGAAAGCAAGGTAAGGCAGTGGAATTTGGCGCCAAAATAAGCGTGAGTCTGACAGGCAAAGGGTTGGCACATGTCGACAAGCTGCACTGGGATGCGCAACATGAAGGCCATGATCTTCAAGCGCAAGTTGAAGCCTACAAAAAGCGTTACGGCTATTATCCCGAAGTCGTCATTGCCGACACGCTATATGGCTCACGTGATAATCGCAGCTATCTGGAACGCAATCACATCCGCTTCGCAGGCAAACCACTGGGACGTCCACCAAAGAGTACACCTGAAAACAAAGATGAGATCAAACGCCTGAAAGCACAACGCCGACAGGAATATCGCGAACGCATTCCGATTGAAGGAAAGTTTGGCCAAGGAAAGTATGGTTATCGACTCAACAATATTCGAGCCAAGCGCGCTGATACGTCTGCCGCATGGATTAATAGCATCTTCCTGGTTATGAACCTGCTCATCTTGATGCAGGTTTTTATTTGCCTGAGGAATCTTGCTGCCAAAATAGCATTTTGGGTAACAAAAAAGAGCATGCCCAGAGAAATTCCGTTTACGCGTACCTGCCAATTCATCTGAAATCAGAGTTTTTACTTGGCAGTGCATATCTGATCGCTGAATTTCTGAGTAAGCTCTATGTAAGGAAACATTTTTTTCGAGTAACAAAGTGTTGTGACGAAATTTGGATTTTTAGAAGTGTCCATGATTCGTCATTAGGCAATAAGCATGCAAGGTAATGTCGCGCTTTCTCGCGTATTCACCCAGCCATTCAATAAAAAATTGGCAATCTTCATCAGAAAAGAATACCGGCTAACGATCCACCCCACGCTGGATGATATGTTGAGGATTCTCTGCCCAATCAATTCGAGTTCGGCGAGGCATGAGAGCAATTTCAGATGATCAGTAACTTTGCGGATTCTTTTTTATCTTAACTTCTTTCAATTTCTGTCCGGTCAGGGTAAAAATTTAATGGCTGCAACAATCAAGCTACCCACAGTCAACGTCGTCGCAAATGACCAAATTGAGAAAAAATAAAGCAAAAATAAAGGGGGTCAGACCCTTCTATTTTTTAGTTCCAATAAGAAACCCCTAATGGCGATCGAAAGCCAGTCCATTACTCTACCCTTTAATTGCTATGTAAGACCACAGGGAATCGCAAGTCACAAAAATTGCTTTACGAAATTTGCAATTGCCAACGCTAAGATAGCACCTAGCATCCACTTAACTAAATTAAGTTCACCTGTTAATCGAATTTCAAGCTTATCCAAATCATTTTTTGTCGCTAACTCGGCCTCACTACTTGCGTCTTTAAAAGCTTCCGCCATTGCTGACGCCTGCTCACGACTCACACCAGCCTTTTCCAGCCTCTCGACAAATTTCAAGGTATCAAAGGTAATCATCGCCATTCCATTTCTTCTTAACTCGCAAAAATTTAATCAAAGTATATCACAACAAAAAATCTCAGCCTCTAATGAAAAGATCAAAAGGACCAGCCTCCTATTTTTAAAAATCTTAAAATGGGTCTGACCCTTTAATTACTCGTGAGATCGGTGATTAAACGAGAACAAGGATCGCTCTGAATCCCTACACGACGACAGTATTTCCCGCATTAATTTCATTAACTGTGATGTTACAGATGCACAAGTGCTACAGGCTGTAGTCTGCTCAATAACCGGCGCCATGCAAAGAGTTTGAATTTAGATCCCCGCTTTTTTTTTGCGGACGACTTTCTTAAATGTGTCGGTAAGCTACTCCAAACCGCCACTAGTTATTGTTGAACTTAGAACTTGAATCTGCATTTGGTTTTAATCGTTGACAAGTAGAAAATAAAAAAGAGCCGCCCTTAGTTTCTAAGGACGGCTCTTTTGTGTTACTGATTAAATTTACCGCTATAACTACTAAAAATAATCATTTACTGATTACTGAAAGTTTTCTTAAGCAAAAACAAAATCACTTGATGTAATTGTGCCAGACACACCTGTGATGTTAATCAACATATCATTGGTTGCTGATAAACCTGCAGTTGTATCGTTGACGTACAGATAAGTACCTGCCGCGGCACCGCCAGAAACCGTTACAACAGCTGCTTGCAATGCGCCAGCAACAACAGATCCGGTAGTTAGCGCCGTCATCCCAGTAATGATCGCACCTGCATTAGCTGCCGTTGAAATAGTTTGAGCAGTGTTCAGATTAACCGAAGTTGCCGGTCCACCGGTAATCAGAGCAATTTTATCTGTGCCCGCAACAAAGTCTGTAATCTGAGTCAGTGTAACATTAGTTGCATTCGATACGGTAGCAGCACCTGCCAAGGTATCGTAAAACACGAATGTATCCACGCCTGCGCCACCAGTTAACAGATCTGCCTGATTAGCAACTAATGCACCTTGATTGCCACTACCGATAATTCGATCATTACCCGCACCACCTGTAATAATATCGTTAACACCTGATCCGCATAAAGTATCGTTACCTGAGCCACCGGTAATTTGCGCACCGCCGGTTGCAACGGTTGATGCAGCCATGGTAAAGGCACCCGACATTGAACCAGCATTAATCACATTAGCGGTAACTGCGCCTGTCAATGTAAATGCTTGATCTCCGCTGATATTCAACGTTTCAGTAGCTGCTGTATCCGTCAGCGTAATGGCTGTCGCAGTATTAGCACCGCCATCCGCAACAGTACCATCCTCACCAATCATGGATCGTAGATTGACCGTCTCAACACCTGTAGTTGTAAAGGCTGCTCCCATATCGGCATTTTTGATATCTACATTCAACGTATCGGTTGTCGCTGAACCAGACATCGTAATACCTAGCGTATTTGCACCTGTGTCAGTTGTATCAATAACTAAGCCTCCGGTTCCAGACGTATAGGTGATCGTTGAAGCAGCACCAAGTCCTCCCGTAAGCTTCGCATTGACCGCACCAAAATGCGTCAGATTCAAGGCTCCATTCAATGCGTTAGATACTTGAATCGTTTCAATATTACTGACATTGGTTTGTTTAGCGGTAACAATAGCAGTTGCGTTAGTCAAACTTAAAGTATCTTTCTGTGCCACCAGACCATCAGTTGTAAAGGCTGCAGTATCAGCCCCTCCATTGATTACATCGCTCGTATTATAGGTACCAGCGTATGTTAGAGTATCATCGCCAGAACCACCGGTTGTTGCTACATTCCCACTTGCAGCGCCCACTGTCACGACCAGATTACCCGTCATCGGCGATGTACCACTTGCATTGACGGTTGTAACGGTATCATCCAGAGCATTGGTAATCCACAGATTCTGACTACCGCTAAAATTGACAGTTCCCAATGAAGTACCATTACCATCCGTCAATGAACGAAGATTATTTGGAACGCCTCCGGAACTGATTATATTCAAAGTCTCGAAACCACTGCCTGCAGAAGACGGCTGCAGTGTCACATCTGTTGCATTGGCAGCCGGCGTCGCTCCACCTGTCAGCTGATTCAACGTAAGTGTCGTCGAATCACTTGCACCAGCAAGCGCTGTACTTGCAAATGTACCCGTAAAATCGGCACCATTGCCAGCAGCAGTTATACCCATGGCTGAAATTACATTTGGGATATTGGTCAAAGTGAAGTTCTGCACTTGCCCTGAGATACTGAAATTTTTGGTTGAGGTATCAGCGTTGGCCAAATTCAATGTCGGTGCGCCCGCAGCCGCTCCTGTTGGAAGCAGAGTTGTCGCACTCACATTGACCGTTTCAATACCTGTTAACTTCAAAGGAAGTACACTGTGCGCATATTCTTGTATCGCAGCATTCAATGCAGTATTACTTCCTGTTGCAGTTAATCGATCACCTGCTGTTAGTGTTTCAACACTTTGCCCACTTAAAATATCAAGAGAACCGTCAAACACATTACCCGATTTGATATCGCTACTTGATGTCAGTCGTTCTGTCACTGGTTGTACCGTCGTAAAATTCAGAGCTGTCGCTCCAATAAGACCAGCAAAATCTAGATCTGAATTATCTTTAAGTACCCCAACAGCCATTTGAATGCTGTAGTCCAATCCTGGTGATAAATCAGTGGTTGGATTAATCGTCACTGTATTACCGCTTATCGCCACTTGCGGATCCGTTATGCTAATAGTCCGGTCATCAGCACCAGTCGAACTAACAATTTTAATATCCCCTGTGCCAGCTTTAATAGGTTCGCTAAAGGTAAGCACTATGTTGTCAGCAACAGCCACATCCACTATGTTATCTGCCGGTGTTGACGAAACGAGAGTTGGCGCTGCAGTATCAATATCGGCGTTCAATGCGCTAATATCCGCCACCTTGTTACCTTGCGCATCTTGCAGCGGGTTAGTGCTTGGAGCAACGTAGGATACTGTAACAGCATCCGTTGGCGCACTTGAAAGCCCCAATGTTACAGAAGAACCACTCACTGTAACCGAATTAACCCCAATCGCTGTACTACCTTGAAGAACAGTAAAGCTAGTACCTGCCGGAATCGAACCGGATTTCAGTGCTTCGTTGAAATTCATTGTAATCGTCGAGCCGGATATTGAAGCTGGATTATCTATATCTATCGCTGGAGCGACATCATCCACGTCCGTCTCATTGAGAATTACGTCAACAGCGGCACTCCTATTACCTGCCACATCTAATGCGACAACACCCAGCGTTACGCTGTTTGGATCCGCTTCAAAGTCATTGGCTGCAGAAGCAACCCCTGCTGCTGTCAATGTAATCTTGCCACTCGCATCAATGGCAAAGAAACTTGAGTCATTACCACTGACAATTTCAAAACCAGTCACACCCACATTATCTGTTGCCGCCACTGTTCCCAATACGGTTGCATCGGTTGCGTTTTCAACATAGTCGAAAGTTGCAGCAGTTGCTTCTGGTGCTACGCTATCTGTCGCTTGCGCGATCAGCGCATCAATCTTTTCAGGAGTGCTCACGTCTGATGTAGCTGTCACCTTGGACAGTATTTGCTGCAGCTCTGCCAGCGTAGATGCTTGCAAACCCTTTGTAACCGAATAGTATTCTGACACCGTTGCTTTATTATTCAATAAAGTAACAGTATTCGCGAACTCTGCTGGCACAGTAGCGGCAGATAAATACTGAACTGCTTCATTAACAATAGTTCCAAATTGAGCACCCTCCCCTAAACGCAAAGTAAAATAAGCATTAGCTTGTGAAGCCGCGCTATTCGGATTCAGATCTCCAGCCGTTGAAAGACCAAAATTATTCATTAATATAGCAACTTTAGCTGGAATTGTAGAAGCACTACCAACTATATCATTTACAAATAATGGTATATCGTCAAGAGCCTCCGCAATTTGTAGTGATGTCATTCCCTCATCCACTAAAGCAGACAATCCATCAAAATTTGATTTACCTGGCACTGCATTGAACAATCCTACAACAATTTTTAAGACTTCCTGTTGCGCACTAGTTATAGCCATGGGAGCTCCCTTGATAAAAAATTAAAAATAGTTAAGAAAGTAAATTACTTGCAAGTTTTTCACTTTTCACTTTGTCTCTATGCAGCTTCTTCTTTGCTCAATTTACCTAGCAGAAGATACCACAAAAGCCAAGTTAAATCACATTCTGCCCAAAACCAACGAGCTTTGCAAGCAAACAATTAAAGTTCTTATTTAAATATGTTGCTTATTTGCAACAAATAATGAAGCTTTTTTATTTTACAAATTTAGGCTATGTTGTGATTTGCTATATCGCCTATAAACCTTAGAAAGGATATAGGATATGATTACTGAATAAATTCAATCTGCTTATTAACGTCATTTTTTTCTTAAAATCTGAGATAATACTTCGTTCAATGTTCTAGATTCAATTTCTTGCCTCTGTTCAATATTACCATTTTAGATAACTTTCTAAACCTTAGACAGCACTACCCGCTTATTTTACAAATGGTTAAGCGGGAAGTGATTGGCCGCTACAGAGGTTCTTTTCTGGGAATATTATGGACATTTGTCAATCCCATTTTGATGCTAGCCATCTATACATTTGTTTTCGGCGTGGTTTTTAAAGTGCGCCTGGATCCGCAGAACACTGTTCTATACGATGATAAATTTGCCTTTGCATTATTATTATTTATCGGATTGATTCTGTTTAATTTATTCTCCGAATGCCTTTCCCGCGCACCTGGATTGGTACTCGCGAATGTAAATTACGTTAAAAAAGTTATTTTCCCGTTGGAAATCTTGCCGCTGGTTTCTTTAGGCTCCGCGTTGTTTCATGCCGGCATTAGTTTTTTGGTGTTAGTTATTTTTATGCTGGTTATTGATCATCCTATTCACTGGACACTGATTTTTTTCCCAATCATCGTTCTTCCACTGCTTCTACTCATCCTTGGATTGTCCTGGATGCTTGCTTCAATCGGAGTTTATGTTCGTGACATTGGACAATTTATTGGCCTGATCTTGACCATGCTACTTTTTATGAGTCCAATTTTTTATCCTGCTTCTGCATTACCGGAATCTGTTCGTGATTATCTATTTCTCAACCCGCTTTCTTTTGTCATTGAACAAGCACGGGCAGTAACCTTATATGGTCAACTCCCGGATTGGAGCGGCTTAGTTATCTATTATATGCTTGCGTCAATAGTTTCCTGGGCTGGTCTGATGTGGTTTATGAAAACACGCAAGGGATTTGCTGATGTTCTCTAATCCTGCCAATTCTAAAACAGCCATTAGCGCTTTTAAGCTATCCAAATGTTATCAATTGTATCAGCATCCCAAGGATCGTTTAAAACAATTCTTATGGCCGCACAAATGGTGGGGGCAACGTCAATTTTATCGTGAGTTATGGGCGCTGCACGATATTGATTTAACTGTGATGCCAGGGGAAGTTGTTGGTATCGTAGGTCAAAACGGTTCCGGAAAGTCGACACTGCTGCAATTGGTTTGCGGCACTTTGACGCCAACCCAGGGTGAAGTCCGGGTAAACGGCCGTGTTGCTGCTCTGCTGGAGTTAGGCGCAGGGTTTAATCCCGAGTTTACCGGCCGTGAAAACGTTCTAATGAGCGCCGCGATCATGGGATTCAGTCAATTAGAGATTGCCGACCGCATAGAAGATATTATTGATTTCTCCGGCGTTCGTGACTTCATTGATCAACCGGTCAAAACGTACTCCAGTGGTATGTACGTGCGCCTGGCATTTTCCGTAGCGATTAATGTCGACCCGGATATTCTGGTTATAGATGAAGCGCTATCAGTCGGCGATGGCGCCTTCGCGCGCAAATCATTTGACCGCATCATGCATATGCGCGACGCGGGAAAAACAATTTTATTTTGCTCACACTCGCTGTTTCAGGTTGAATCTTTATGCAGCCGTGCTATCTGGATAAATAAGGGAAAAATTGTTTTCGATGGTGAATCAGCGCAGGTGGTATCCGCTTACCAGACATTTCTAGATAAATGCATGACAGATTCCATTCTTGAAACATCCAATATCCGCATCGATGCTCCTGGATTTAACAGGAATCATACATCGGGTAGCGCCCGTCTGGAAAAAGTCAAACTACTGGCGAATGAGATCAACACGCAGCATGCTATCATCACAAGCGGTCAATCCGGCATCAAGTTATGGGTCGCCTTTGCTTCCGATCCCTCATTGCCCTGCCCCAATGTGGGAATGACAATACAAGCAAAAGATGGCCGCACGATCACCAGTGCGGCAACATGGGAAGACCAGTTTAGTGTGCGGCGCAGTTCCGAGGGATATGGACAAATTTGTCTCAGACTAGATCAAGTGCCTCTACTTAAAGGTGAGTATCTGATCAGTGTATATCTACTCTGTGAGCGCGGCATACATCTCTATGATGCGGCAGAAAGTGTGGCAACCTTGCAGATAAAACAAACAGGCCGTTTGCAGGGATATTTTTCAATCCCTCATCAGTGGGAAAATAACCATACGATTACCCATAATGACCAAGACAGTTAATCACAAGTTAGCGCAAGGTTCTCGATACTATCGGCAAACCGGTTACGCCGCTTCGATTGGCACATCTTCACCTTCTCCTTTCAAAGATCTTACTTTCCCGCTGAACGTCTATGCGCATGCTTTGCTGTTAGAGGAAGGCGAAGCCACCTATCTACATTATGGGTTGTTCCAAGATAACCAAACCAGCCTGCAGACGGCACAGCAATTTTCTACGGATCTGTTGATGGCCAGGCTACCGCCGCCTCCCTGCCGCATTCTGGAGGTGGGTGTTGGTCTGGGCACCACTCTTTCCCTATTAAATCAGCGTGGTTATGATGTCCATGGCATCACTCCCGATGCACAACAAATCGCTTATATTCAAAAAAACTTGAATTCAGGGGTTTCCGTAAGCTGCCATTCGCTGCAAGATTTTAAAGCCCAGCCAGAAAGCTTTGATGTTGTGCTATTGCAAGAATCCGCACAATATATCGAGCCGTTGGTCATTTTTAATAAAGCACTCGATCTGCTCCCCCTATCCGGTGATTTGATCATTGTTGACGCGTTCGCATTGAAATACAATGAAGCAGGAATGGAGGCTCTTCATCTGCTTAATGACCTGGTAGCGCTCGCAGAGCGATTTGGGTTTGAACTGGTTGAGCGCATGGATCTATCCACTCAGGCGGCACCCACACTGGATTATCTATTGCGCTTTACCGCAACGCACCGGCAAAGACTGATCAAAGACCTTGCCTTAACCGATGAACAGCTCGCTCAACTGGATGAATCGAACCGGACCTATCACAAAAAGTATGCCAGCGGTCATTATGGTTATGCCTTGTTACATTTCAGAAAAAAAACGGTGCCCAAGTGGCGCCTGCAGATTCTAGAAAAAAACCAGACCCCGGAAATGTTCAGTTTGTTTAAGAAAACATTCCATCATGATATGACGCCGGCCACATGGCAATGGAAATACGGCTCGAATTCAGGACGTGAAATTGGTGTTTGGCGGGACAATCAATTAATCGCTCATTATGGTGGCGTTAGCCGTAAAATCCTGTTCTTTGGTCAACCTCAAACCGCTGTGCAGATTGGGGATGTAATGGTGGACACGAGTGAACGCGGCACGCTCACCAGAAAAGGACCTTTTTTCCTGATGGCAGCAACCTTTCTGGAGCATTACATCGGCTATGGCAGACCCTATCAAATCGGCTTTGGTTTTCCAAACGAACGCGCCATGAAAGTAGCAGAACGCCTTGGGCTATATGCGGAGGTCGGCCGCATGACAGAATTCTCATGGAGTACCCGGTCACGACTCCCACTCTGGGGAACACGTCTGCACCTGATTGACCGCAAATTAACAGACTTTGCAGTAACTGCTGTCGATCAATGCTGGCAAAATATGGTGGCAGATTTGCAAACAGCTATCATCGGTGTACGCGATTGGCAGTATCTACAGCACCGTTACCTTAATCATCCCAATCAACAATACCAGATCATACTGGTGAGAAATCGTTTCAGTAAACGTGCTCACGGTATCCTGGTACTGCGTTATGATCCGGAAGGCTGCGAAATCGTTGATCTCATCGCACCGTTAGCCGAAATTCCTTTGTTGATTACGCATGCCAGACGGTTGGCTGGTATGCACGGCGCTAGCCGACTGTTTTGCCGCATTACTGCAAATTTCGCCCACTATTTTGCAATTGCAGGCGGCACGCAACAAACGATAAATATTCATATACCAGCAAACGCCTGGAGCGATGGACCGCCTCCCGAAACACTAAAAGATCGCTGGTGGCTAATGAGTGGTGATAAAGACTTCCGCTAAACGCTTATCACTCAGGCCAGACTGCACTCAAGTTTGATAGGAATTCATGGAATATTCAGGTTAAAAAATAGCAGGATCCTGTTTCGTGAGAGTCATGGCAATCAAAACCTACCTAAAATTGAGATTTTTTTGGATAACTTATTCGCTCCCGATCAAGCCATTACAATTAACATTTGCTCATATGCATTTGTGTTTGCTTCTCTTCTGAATAATGAAGCATTTCGTTTCAGGAAGGCTAATAGCAAATCGTTGAAAAACGTATTCGAGGCAGCCGATGTAAGGCAAAAACAGGCGAGAAAGCGCAGTTTATGTGTGATAAATGAGCATTTTAAAGGCTCTGTAGCAATTAATTGTTGAATTGCAAGTCAAATATGCATCGGAATGTAAAAGAGGGGTTATGCATCATGAAAGCAGCTGAATTCAAAGATTGGATAAAATCGATTGAGAGGATGAGCCGCAGTCAGCGAGACAAGCTTCGAGAAAGATTAGAAAGAAAAGCCGGTGCTGATACGATCATAGAATTGATTGAGCAAGGGCAGAATGATGAACGAATTTGTCCCTATTGTCAGGGAACAAAGCTGTATCGGTGGGGTAAAGCCAGTGAGTTACAACGCTACCGATGCCGCCACTGCAATCACACATTTAATGCCCTGACAGGCACGGCATTGGCCCGATTACGCCACAAAGACAAATGGTTTGATTATGAGCAAGCGATGGTTCAAGGAGTAAGTGTACGTAAAGCAGCGGTCAGCTGCGGAGTAACCACGAACACGAGCTTTAAATGGCGTCACCGTTTTTTGCGAACGCCTGCACTCCATCAATCTCCCAAAATGAATGGCATTGTTGAAGCCGACGAAATGTATTTTCTGGAATCTTTTAAGGGACAACATCATTTACCGAGAGCCGCACGCAAACGAGGCGGCAAAGCTGCCAAGCGCGGCACATCAAAAGAACAGATACCTGTGCTAGTGGTACGCGATCGTCATGGTGAAACTGATGATCGTATACTGCATGACACAAGCGCAGAGCAAATCGGAACAGTGCTTATCCCTTTGTTAAGCAAAGATGTCATTCTCTGCACAGATGGAATGCCCGCCTACAGACAGATCACCAGGAATGCAAGAATTGTTCATCGTCCAGTCAACATTGCTGCAGGTCAACGAGTTATCAACGATGTTTACCACATTCAGAATGTTAATGCTTATGGCAGCCGGCTCAGACAATGGATGGCGAAGTTCCATGGTGTAGCAACACGCTATCTTGCAAGTTATCTGGGGTGGCATAGAATGATTGACCGTCTCGGTCAGAACGTTACACCAACCCTTTGTTTCCTAATGTCACTTGGAAAAACAAGACAATTTCAACAGTTAATTACTACATAGCCATTTTAAACCTGTATTAAACACCGCCGCGGCAACGCAGATAGTATTTCAACGACCTGTTAGGCTTTACTGTAAAGTATGTTGTCCTCATTTGCGCTATAGATTCTTACTTCCCAATTTGAACGCGTAATTGTGATGATCTCAGTCATTCTGGTTAATTATCGTACGGCTATGCAAACACTGGATGCGGTTGCATCCGTAAAAACGCAGCAGGCTATTGACCCTTTAGAAATATTCGTCATTGACAATAGTATCTCCGATTCAGAAGATGCTTTACTAAGAACCTGTTTACCTGATGATGTCATTCATATTCGCAATCATGAAAATACTGGTTTTGCCAAAGCGTGTAATCAAGCTTTCACCCTTTCCAGGGGTGAATTCATACTGCTATTGAATCCGGATGCGCGGTTATTGCCTTTGGCATTATCAAGACTTGCAAAAAGTTTAAAAGAACGACCCCATGCGGGCGCTATAGGCCCGCGGACATATTGGGATGAAGATTGCCAATTTTTGATGCCGCCCAGTACCTTCCCATCCATCAACAGTTTCTATAAACAAGCTATTTCCCGGTTACACGCAAAACTTTCCCGATATCAATCACTTGATTTCCGAGAGAAAGCGCTGCAAGCCTGGACATGCACCACACCCATACCCGTCGAAGCACTTTCCGGCGGGCATGTGTTAATACGCCGCGAGGCAATACTCAAATGCGGGGGGTTATTTGATGAGCGTTTTTTTATGTACTGGGAAGATACCAACCTCATGCAACGGCTGAGAAAATCCGGCTATCAGTTATATATCGACCCGATGGCGGGCTGCCTGCATTTTTACGAACATTCGCCCGCCAAGGATCAACTTATCGGACAAGGGTGGTCAACCTATCAACAGAAAAATTTCCAGAGAAATATACACTTTCAATTTGCTCAATGGTTGAATAATCGGCTCCCGCCTGTTCAAGCACCCAATATACTGCCTTTAACACCGGATAATGAAAAACTGACTTTCCCTATCCCACAGGAGCTCAGGAAGGCATGGTTACTAGAGTTAGGCACAACACCGCAATTTATTCCCGCTATCGGTCATTTTGGCAGCGGCCCAGTAGCCGTGGTTGATACAATTCTATTCAAGAGGTTGCGTGAAAACACCTATTTTGCAAGATTGTCCAACCCGATCTCCAAACCAGATCTGATATATTATTGGCAATGGCAAGGCCATTCAACATAAATCTATTATAGATCCGGCCAATAAATAGTTTGAATTTTTGGTGATTTTGCATGTCATAGAAGGATGGAAAAAGTAGATGCAAGAACCTTAAAAGATGAAGCGCTGCATGAACGTCGTCGGCAAGTGATTCGTCTTCACAAGCGAGGCGGCAAACCTGGGCAAATAGCGCAAGTTACGGAGCTGAGCGGCACGGCTGTGAAGAAGATTATTCGACTTTATGAAGAAGGTGGTGCAGCTGGGCTAAAGCCTGGTAGACGCGGACGACGTACGGGTGACAAACGCAGCTTAAGCGAAGAGCAGGGAGTTGAGATTGCAACGGCTTATTTGTGATAAACGTCCTGAGCAACTGAAGATGGATTTTGCGTTGTGGAATCGTGGAGCGATAAGACAGTTAATCGAGCAGGAATGTGGCATATCCATGCCGATACGCACGGTGGGACACTACCTCAAGCGTTGGGGATTTACCCCGCAGAAGCCGATCCGACGTGCTTATGAACAACGCCCGGAGGCGGTAAAGCAATGGCTCAATGAGCAATATCCGGATATTGCCAAGCGCGCTCGAACTGAAGGCGGGGAGATTCACTGGGGTGATGAGACAGGATTAGTCAATACGGATGTGCGAGGACGTGGCTTTGCACCCAAGGGAAAAACACCCGTGACCTACGCTCCTGGCACGCGGCAACGGCTGTCAATGATTGCCACTGTAACCAACAAAGGCTGTGCACGCTGGCAGATTATTGATGGAAATTTCAATTCAGATAGACTCATTGAATTTCTCGAACTACTGATCAAGGATGCAGGGAAGAAAGTGTTCTTGATCCTGGATAATTTGAGAGTGCACCACAGCAAACCAGTGAAGGCTTGGCTGGAAGAAAATAAGGAAAAGATCGAATGCTTTTATTTACCCAGCTACAGTCCGGAATTAAATCCAGAAGAAAGATTGAACTCAGATTTGAAGCAGGCTATCGGTTCGAAAGTTCCGGTGCGTACCAAGGAGAAATTACATGCCGCTGTCGATGATCATATGTTGATGCTGCAGAATAATCCAGAGCGCGTTGCTTCTTACTTCCAAGATCCGTATGTAAAATATGCCGCTTAAAACTATTTAATGGCCGGATCAATAGTAATAACTGTCTTAAATTAGCGAAAATTTATTGGAAAATTCACTTATCCCCTATCAGGCGGTCAAACAAATTCCTGGTAATTGCGTATTAGTATTTGCTCCTCACCCTGACGATGAAGTATTCGGCTGCGGCGGCGCCATTATGCGTCACGTTGAACTAGGCACCCCTGTTCGCGTCATCATAGTATCCGATGGTGCGCATGGCGTAAGTGAAGAGAATATAACTGAATACACCCGGCAACGTCAGAATGAAAGCATCGCCGCTGCCCATATCCTTGGCTATGGCATGCCCATTTTCTGGCAATACCAGGACCGGCAAGTCTGTTATAGCGAGAAACTCATTCAGGAAATTTTAACAGCCATTCGTGAAACTGGCGCTAACTTGGTTTATGCGCCATCGGTTTTCGAGATGCACCCGGATCATCGCGTGATGGGGATGGCTGTCGTGGAAGCCATCAGGCGAATAGGCAAAGCAGTGCGCGTAGCCTTGTATGAAGTCGGCATCCCATTGCGTCCCAATCAATTGCTTGATATCAGTGATCTGGCCGCACGCAAAACGGCCGCCATGGAATGTTTTGTTTCACAAAATGCAAGACAGCGTTACGACCAGCATATCACCGCGCTCAACCGTTATCGCACCTATACCCTGCCCGCCAGTGTAACAGCAGCGGAAGCCTATATTGTGATCCCGGCTGAAGAACTGTCCAATGATCCGCTCAAACTGTATCAGTCGGAACACACCCGCCAGAAAGCCTTGGGATTGGTCCTGGACAGCAGCGACATGCCGCTGGTCAGCATTATCATTCGCAGTATGGATCGCCCTACATTATCCGATGCGCTGGACTCGGTTGCCTTGCAAACTTATCCGAATATTGAAGTGGTCCTCGTCAATGCAAAAGGTGCGGATCATCGAGAAGTAGGCGAATGGTGCGGGCGTTTTCCGCAACGCATTATTACCGGCGAAGAAGAATCTCCATTACACCGTTCACGAGCTGGCAATGTTGGTTTACGAGCAGCCAATGGCGAATATCTATTATTTCTTGATGACGACGATTGGCTGGCAGCCAATCACATCGCAAAACTGGCTGATGCGCTAGCTGCCCATCCAGCCTGCTCCGCTGCCCATACGGAGATTGCTTGCATGGATAACGAGAAACAACCAACCAGCGTGATCTTCAATCACCCTTTTAATGCTTCGCTGCTATTGTCCAGCAATTTCATGCCCATCCATTCTGTATTGTTTCATCGCACAATGGTCGATTCCGGCTGTCTGATGGACGAAACACTTGACCTTAATGAAGATTGGGATTTTTGGTTGCAGGTCAGCCTACATGGTGATTTTGTCTTCGTCCCAGAAATCAGTGCTTTTTACCGTATTCATGACAGTTCCGGAGTGCACCGGCAGGAAGTTTTTTCCGGGGCAGCCTATGCTCGCATTTATGATAAGTGGCTCACCCGCTGGCCATCCGAGCGTCTGGCCAAGCTGATGGAGGATTTCTGGAATGCTCATGCCGCGCAACGGGAGCTGAGCAACACTCAAACACTACTAACCAACACTCAGGCACAATTGGTCAACACGCAAACACAACTAACCGATACTCAGATACAACTGGCCGATTGCCAGGTTAAGCTGGATATCATTTATCGTTCCCGCTCATGGCGCATTACCAAGCCTTTGCGCCAGATCAATCTGATGATAAGAAGCTTTTTGAATCGTCAATGAATTTCCGTCATTTCCTTACTGAAGATCTGTCAAGAAATAACTGGAACCACCGAACCGAAGGTGACACTTTATCGTTATTCCGATTGAAGACGATAATAATCCCCCTCCGTAGCAGCCTACGTATATACCTGGAGAACCTGGTCTTTGATTGCATCCCAAGATCGCGCGCGCGCGGTAGCTCTTCCGTTTTCGATTAGCATTTCACGTAACTTGGAATCCGATACCAACCGCTCAATGCATTCCTGCGCATGATCTATATCGTTTTCTCGGT
Organism: Nitrosomonas sp.; assembly: GCA_016708955.1. Classification (GTDB taxonomy): domain Bacteria; phylum Pseudomonadota; class Gammaproteobacteria; order Burkholderiales; family Nitrosomonadaceae; genus Nitrosomonas. The sequence continues at coordinate 151,459 of JADJES010000003.1, read as the reverse complement.
ACATTAAGCAATTTTCCTGGTCCCTAAGATATTCTAGATTTCCACCATTAGGCCGGACAACAACCAAGCCCCTGGTTGCCATCATTTCTAGCGGCGGATAGGAGAAACTTTCCAAGATGCTTGTCTTCAAGAGAATGTGGCAAGCATGATAGACATCTGCGACTTGATCATAGGAAACTTTATGCAAGAATTTCTCGAAGCGATACCACGGCTTTGGCCTACCTTGATAGCTAAGGTACCAGACCTCATACTTCTCACGATTCAGGCGATTGGCGATCCTGAAGGCCTCATCAATATTCTTGTATGGACTTTCGGAGTCTCCCTCGATAAGTACTCTGATTTTTTCATTCGAGAAATTGCGAGCGGCATATTGGAAAAGCGTGAGATCGATACCGTTTGGAGCATACACAGCATCCTGCCCAAAGCGTTCCTTTAGCCATTTCTCACACCATCTGGAAATCGTGATGTACCTGAGATTCGGATACCGGCTGTAGGTACTGTTCGCAATCAGTCTAAAAAAATCTCCCGGCTCGTAAAAATCGGTCTCGAAGTTTTGAACCAGGTAATAACAGACCTTTGCTCTAACATAGGCATTGCCCCATGGGCACGTAGACCAAAGTGTCGTGACGAGCTTATCGAAATATGCATCTAAGATCGTGCGCCTGGTCGATAAAGCAAAGAATCTGGCACCAGCAAAGTCTACGAATCCGGGTTCTTGGTCCTGTTCAGTTAAGAGCGTCACATCGAAACCTGTGGAACGGAGTATCTGCGCGTGTTTCAACACTACGTTCACCCCTCCGCTGATATTCGTGGTAGGCAGCAGAAACGCAATGGAGGGTGCGAGCACTGTTCTCAGATAAGCTACCAACTTATGGCCGGTTACAGCAGTGATGTGTGTTTCCAGAGCCTTTTGTGCGCATTCTCTACTACGTCGGCAAGAAGTTCCGGGGACGAAACCAATCTGGTTAGTACGGCATACCACTCATCGAGGGTTTCGCACAAAAACCCGTCTTACCGTCCTCGAGTATCTCTTGAAAGGGGCCAAGTTTACTCGCTACGGTTGGCACCTTGACCAAAGCCGCTTCGAGCCATTTATTTTCCGATTTGGCTTCATTAAAAATGGAAGTTTCGAGAGGTACCAGATTCACATCGGCCTTAGCTATCAACTCAGGAAGGTCGGTCCAGTCTTGGAAAGATTCGACAATAATTCGATTTCCGAACTCGGCAAACTGTGGTGGAATAGTGAGCACTCCTGCTAGAAGGAGATGTACATGGTGATTTTCTCTGAGTAATCTTTGCAGGACAGGTTCGATCATACGAATGTCGTCATTATGCGTAATGCTTCCGCTGAAATAACCCAAAACGACACAACCAGAACTCTGCTTCTTGCGCTTGAGGGCAGCAAGTGAGAGGGCAAGCATTTTTTCAGAGGCGACGTTGCGGTTGATAAATACACGTGGCACATAGTTCAAAAGTTCCGTGGCCAGACGTGTGGTGGTCGTGATTGCACCATCGCAAAGCCGCAACAACTTTTGCATTCGCTCTACTCCATCGTTATACAGAGTCAAGTCATCGCTGCTCAGGCTATCAAGATACTTAATCGTCTGGGTGTATTTTTGATCGATGACCAGGTCATCGATATCGAAAAAAACCCGCTTGTTCAATCGCCTCGCCTCAGACACGAAACGCTCGATTTCCGGTGTGATGGGGCAGCGAAAGAAAACAAAACAACGATAGCACTGCGCCATCTCAGGTTCGAGGAGCTGGTACCAAATCTTGTCGCAAGCCACTCCATTAAAGTGCAGTTGTTCCATTTGATGATCGACGCGGTAGCGGGTAGGGTGTGGCAGTGAGCAGCCACTAATAAATAGCACGTCCTTAAAAGAAACCTGTCTGCCACGCAAGGAATCTTTGAATACGAGACTCCGGTGGCGCAGGTACGCAAGCCCCCTTTCCAAAAAAACCTTCGTACTGCCATTCTTCAGCACGCGGCGCGATGTATAATAGATTCTGATTAATTCGCCAAACATATCCAAAGGGTCGTTGTTTAATTGAGTAAAATTCGATTATGACGCACTTGCGGCCCGAATGTCGTTGATCCGCGAGTAACACGGACTGCCGAGATAGACCTTGCTGAGCGCTTTACTGTCAAGATTAGTGCCGAGGGCATACTAAAATGGCGTTGACGGCAATATCATCACCTTGGAACTCCAGATTCGCCTATTGTGCGGCCTAAGAATCAGGCGATGAAGTTACTGGAAATCAGATGGAGTGTCAAACAAAAATCCCCGGCGGATTAATGCTAAGAACCTGTCTGAGGATAGTCAGACAGACAAAATTCCCACTGCCTGCTTTGTATGTGGGCGTGTTTTTATTAGCAATGTTTACATCTTATTAAGAGATTGCAAACATGGACATACACAAAAAATACGCTTCACGTAATACTCTTCCGCATCCATCACAGATTCCAGAAATGAAAGGAAATTTCTTTCCAGAAGCCTCCGTTCTATGCTACCTTTCCAAGCTTTTTTGTAGCTTTCATATTTTCTTGTGGTAATTTACCTCCTTTGCCGCTGAAATTCTAAACACGAGTTGTTTTATTTAACGAAAATAAGCGAACAGATATCCCCAATAAACCCAGCAAACCTTTGGCACAGGAAGCACGTCAATCCGAATGAAAAATAGTTCTATGACAACCCATTCCTCAATTTGCGCCGTTGTCGTCACTTACCACCCCGATCTCGTCGAGCTGGAAAATCTTTTATTGGCTTTGACAAAGCAAGTGACCGTAACCGTTATTGTGGATAATGGCTCTTCCAAGGATAGTGTCAATTGGATTGAAGCACATCAACAGGAAAACATCGTTTTCCTGTCCCTCTCAGACAATTTTGGCGTAGCCGAAGCACACAACCATGCAATCCGGTGGGCACAAAAAACAACATCACCCATGTGGTGCTTTTCGATCAGGACAGCCTCCCTTTTCCCGATATGATCGAACAATTATTGGCCGGCGAAGTAAAGTTGTTGCAACGGGGTGAACGGATTGCAGCAGTCGGGCCGCAATACCATGACCCGCGTTACCCAGAACCAGCGCCTTTTTTCCGCTTTGTGGGGTTGAAATCCATCAGAATAAACTGCAAAAAAGGTGAAAATGAACTTCATCAAGTGGATTTTCTGATTACCTCTGGTATGCTGATTCGACTTTCTGCCCTGGATACTATCGGTATGATGGATGCTTCTCTGTTTATCGACTATGTGGATGTTGAATGGTGTCTACGGGCAAAGAGCATGGAATATAATTGTTTTGGTGTATGTGCAGCAAAAATGAGCCATACATTGGGAGACCGCGTGTTTTCCTGGCGAAACGGGAAGCGCATCATTCCGGTGCATAGCCCGCTACGCAACTATTATTTGATCCGAAATGCCCTTTTGCTTTACAAGAGAAGTTATATTTCATTGACTTGGACTTTAAGTGATGCCTATCGGCTGGTGCTGAAATATGGACTCTTCTCGCTTCTTATACCACCTCGATTTTCAAATTTCCGAATGATGACTCTCGGGCTGTGGCATGGAATACGCGGAATAAGCGGAAAGTTCCCCGAATGCTTCCAATCACACCGGACGGAACCATAGATCTGAATCCAACCTATCGATTGATCAGTATGGGATTTAAGTAAATTGCACACTTCAAAGCATGAACCTGTATCAGTTGTCATAGTTAACCATAATGCCGGTTTGCTTTTGACAGAGTGCATCCTTGCTGTGCTGGAAAAAGCACAACAAGTTATCGTGGTCGATAATGCTTCTTCAGATTCAAGTCTGTCGGATCTAGATACTAAGCTTTCAGCAGAATCTCGTTTGCACATCATCAGGCTGAGTAAGAATGTAGGATTTGCTGCTGGCTGTAATCTTGGCTACCAAGAAGCAACTTCCCCTTATATACTTTTCCTAAACCCAGATTGCATTCTAAACTCCGGCTCATTACAGCGCATGGTTCAGGTATTGGAATCAGACCCTCATATCGGGATGGTCGGCGGTTATCTGATTAACCCGGATGGTTCCGAGCAAGGCGGCGGGCGGCGTGCAATTCCCACACCGTGGCGAGCTTTTGTGCGCGCCTTTGGGCTATATCGCCTGGCGCGATACTGGCCACAGCTGTTCTTTGATTTTCATTTGGATAAACAGCCATTACCACAAGCTCCTGTGGAAGTTGAAGCAATATCAGGCGCATTGATGCTGGTGCGGCGTGAAGCAATCGATGATGTCGATTCTTGGGATGAAAATTATTTTTTACATTGCGAGGATTTGGATTGGTGCATGCGATTTAAGCAGAAAAACTGGAAAATTGTTTTTGTACCGGATGCACCGGTTACCCATTTTCAGGGAACCTGCAGCCGTTCCAGGCCATTCTTTGTTGCTTGGCATAAACATAAAGGTATGCGGCGTTTTTACCGGAAATTTTTTCAACATCAGTATCCACGCGCGCTGATGGGGCTAGTCACCTTCGCCATATGGCTCCGCTTCGGTATCACTGTGATACGCTATTCGCTAGAAGATTGTTATAAGCTGCTGAAACCAAAACATGAGTGAGCGACATGTCGGATTACTCGGCGCAACTAGCCTGATCGGTGAATGCTTGCTGAAACAATTGATACAGAGCAATTGGCAGATCTCTGCTTTTTCTCGTCGGCCTATTACACAAAGCCACCCGCAAATCACCTGGCAACAGCTGGATACAACAAAACAATTAAGAGCCGACACAGAAAAAAATAATATCCCCATTTGGATATGCGCCGCTCCCATTTGGGTATTGCCTGGGTACTTTGATCTCATATCAGTTTCTGGCGCACGACGGATTGTTGTATTATCTTCCACCAGCCGCTACACCAAGAATCAGTCATCCGACCCCAGCGAACGAAAAATTGCGCAGCAATTGATAAAAGGTGAGGAATTTGTGCAAACATGGGCAGCCACGCATGGGGTAAAATGGATTATTTTGCGCCCGACACTGATTTATGGATACGGACACGATAAGAATATTACAGAAATAGCAAGATTTATCCGCCGCTTTGGATTCTTTCCACTGCTGGGATCAGCCAAGGGATTGCGGCAACCTATTCACGTTGAAGATGTCGCTTCAGCATGTTGTACGGCACTAGACACTTTAAACCTGACTAATCGTTCCTATAATCTAACCGGCGCGGAAACTTTACCTTATCGTGAAATGATTAAACGCGTATTTGAGGCACTGAATCATCCGCCACGCATGTTAACGGTACCGCTCTGGCTTTTTCAGATAGCGGCATGGGGCCTTAGCTGGCTGCCACGTTATCGCAATTGGACCTCTGCAATGGCGGAAAGGATGAATCAGGATTTAACATTTGACTGCTCGGATGCAAAACAGGATCTAAACTTTTCCCCTAGATCGTTTAAACTGACAGCCGAAGACTTACCTGGTTAAAACTAAAAATGTGCAATCATAATTAATTCAGTACATTACAATATTGAATGACTTACACCCTATCATGGCATCGATAAATGAAATTCAAATTTGAAGCACCTCAGAATGAAGTAGCACAGGTGTTGACCAGCTTTAAGAAAACCTTTAGAAACATAGGTGTTTTTAGCGCAGTTATCAATATGCTGATGCTCATGCCGGCCATTTATATGCTGCAGCTCTATGACAGCGTATTAACCAGCCGCAACGAAATGACTCTGTTAATGCTGACACTGATAATGCTGGGTGCTTATGCTTTTATGGGTGCACTGGAATATGTGCGGAGTTTTGTATTGATTCGCGTCGGTGCTCAGCTCGACATGAAATTGAATAAGCGCGTCTATACTGCCGCTTTTGAGGAAAATTTAAAACAAGGTAATAACAATGCCGGGCAAGCTTTAAAAGATCTGACCAATTTACGGCAATTCTTAACCGGCAACGCATTATTCGCCTTTTTTGATGCACCATGGTTTCCAATTTATTTATTCGTTATATTCATGTTTCACCCTGCTCTGGGCGCTTTCGCCTTAGTTGGTACAACCATATTATTCATATTGGCTTATATTAATGAAAAAATCTCACACAAACCTTTAGCCGAAGCAAATTCAATGGCAGTCGCTTCGACCAATGTGGCATCCAATAATTTGCGCAATGCCGAAGTGATCGAGGCCATGGGTATGCTGCCTAATATTCAATCACGCTGGTATAAACTGCATAGCCGTTTTCTTAACTTACAAGCCGAAGCGAGTGAAAAAGCAGGCATTGTCACCGCACTGTCTAAATCTTTTACCGTGGCATTGCAATCACTCATGCTGGGTTTAGGTGCTTTACTGGTTTTAGATAACAGTATTACCCCCGGCATGATGATTGCCGGTTCAATACTTTTGGGTAGAGCCATTGCGCCGGTTCAATTATTAATCAGTGTGTGGAAACAAATTGGCAGCACGCGGAGTGCATATGAGCGCTTAACTAAATTGCTCGAACAAAATCCGGCGCGCGAAGCAGGCATGGCGCTACCTAAACCGAAAGGTGTTATTTCTGTTGAGAATATTACAGCGGCTCCGCCCGGTGGCAAAGTTGCTGTTATCAAAGGATTAACTTTTTCCCTAGCTGCCGGTGAGGTTCTCGGCATTATTGGTCCGAGCGGATCGGGAAAATCCACTTTAGCACGCCTGCTAGTTGGTGTATGGCCAGCTGCTGCAGGGAAAGTAAGGTTGGATGGCGCGGATGTTTATCTTTGGAACAAGGATGAACTGGGTCCGCATATCGGTTACTTGCCCCAAGATATTGAATTATTCGCCGGGACTGTTTCCGAGAATATCGCGCGTTTCGGCGAAGTGCACGCGGATAAGGTTATTCTGGCAGCCAAACGGGCGGGTGTGCATGAATTGATTCTGAATATGCCCTCCGGCTACGACACACTGCTGGGTGATGGCGGCACAGGGCTGTCTGGCGGGCAAAAACAACGTCTCGGCTTGGCGCGCGCCATGTATGATGATCCATCATTGATTGTTCTCGATGAACCCAATTCAAACCTCGACGATGTGGGAGAGCAAGCGCTTCTGGCAGCCATTATTGATTTGCGTAAACGTGGGAAAACCATTGTCTTGATCACACACCGCACCAGTATCATCAGCGCAACTAACAAGCTGTTATTATTACACGATGGCATAGCAAAGATGTTTGGCCCGACAAATCAGGTCTTAGAAGCATTAGCTCAACAGCAGCAGCAGGCACAACAAGCGCTTTTAGCACAACAAGAAGCCAGAAAACAAGCTGCTCAGAGTCAGATAACTGAAACTACCCATGTAGTTAACTCCAAAACTGAATAAACTAAAGCGCACCGTTCAATCACAAATTGAGAAAGCATCGATCATCGAGCAAGGATACTAATGAAGTTTGTAGCTGAAGACACTAAGACACCTATCGAGGACGTTCCAGTCGAACTATCTCATAAGGTCGAAACTGATGAAACACCGCATACCAAACTTGGCTGGTGGATTGTTCTGGCAGGCTTTGGCGGATTTATTCTATGGGCATCATTCGCACCGCTGGACAAAGGTGTACCGATTTCAGGCACAGTCACTGTCGCCAGTCACCTCCAGGCGGTACAGCACCAAACCGGCGGCACTATAGATCGCATCCTGGTGAAAGAAGGAAATCATGTTAAGGTAGGCCAGGTAGTAGTACGCATGAATGATGTTCAGATCAAAGCCCAAGCCGAAATAACCCGTAGCCAATTTTATACTGCGCGCGCAGTGGAAGCACGTTTATTGGCAGAGCGTGATGGTAAAAATGAAATTAAATTTCCTGCGGAATTGCTATCACTACAAAATGATCCACGTGTTGCCAATAACCTCATCATACAAAATCAATTATTCACATCGCGCAGGCTGGCCTTACAACATGAAATAGCTGCCCTCGATGAAGGTTCTGCCGGTCTGAAAGTACAACTGCGCGGGCTTGAAGCTTCAAAGATCAGTAAAAACCAGCAGTTAAAATTCTTGGAAGAACAACTTGTAAATCTGCGTGACTTGGCCAAGGATGGTTTTGTACCCCGTAACCGAGTTCTGGATCTTGAACGTACCTATTCACAGCTAACAGGAGAAATTTCCTCAGATATCGGCAATATCGGCCGCACACAACGCCAGATAACAGAATTGGAGCAGCGCCGCATTCACCGGCAGCAGGAATACCAAAAGGAAGTACGCCAGCAATTATCTGATATACAGCGAGAAGCAGATAGTCTTAGCAGCCGTTTGAGCGGGCAAGATTTTGAATTGGCTAACGTAGAAGTTAGAGCACCTGTCGATGGCATCGTGGTAGGCATGAATGTGTTTACTGAAGGTGGCGTAATAGGGCCAGGATTTAAGTTGATGGATATCGTTCCAAGTGATGATGTACTGGTCATTACGGGCCAAGTACCTGTTCATTTAATTGACAAAGTCTATGTCGATCTCCAAGTAGACCTGATTTTCTCTGCCCTTAATCAAAAGAAAACACCGAATATTCCGGGCACCGTGACTCAGGTATCCGCGGATCGCCTAACGGATGAGCGAACCGGCCTCCCCTATTACAACATGAAAGCCAAGGTGACTTCCGAAGGGATCAAACAATTGTCCGACCAGCAAATCAGAGCAGGCATGCCGGTAGAGATATTTATTAAAACAGGTGAGCGGTCATTAATGAGCTATTTATTCAAGCCGATCCTTGATCGCGCCCACTCATCCTTAAGTGAAGAGTAGTCGCGATGATATCCACTCGCAAGAAAGTTTCTGTTTTAGTTTTTATCGTTCTATTTAATCAGGCTGGCCTGGTACATGCATTTAGCCTATTGGATGCTTACGAAGCTGCATTAGAACATGATCCAACTTACCGCTCTGCGTTCTACGAGAATGAAGCAGGACAACAAGCTGAAGCTATCGGCTTAGCAAGTTTATTGCCTAATTTATCAATCACTCACACACAAAGTAAAAATACTGGAACAAGGGAGTTATCGGGTGCTGCTGGAGCAACCGGCGCACAACCGCTCAATTTTGATAGTCAAGTAAGCAGCCTAAGTTTGCGCCAACCCTTGATCAACATGGAGGCTGTCGCCAATTATCGTCAGGGAAAAGCACAAGCTGACTCCAGTCGCGCGAAATTTACCGGACGTAGTCAGCAGCTGGTAGTCCGGTTGGTAGAAGCCTATGTTGAAACTTTATTGGCACAGGATCACGTAAGGCTTGCCGAGGCACAACTCGAATCCCTTTCAGAACTCAAGCGCGTTAATGAACGTATGTTGCAAAAAGGTGAAGGAACTACAACTGATGTGCTTGAAACACAATCCAAACATGCCATTGCACAAGCACGCGTTATTGAAGCCAATGATGAACTGGAAGGAGCTCAGCTTAAGCTTGAAGCAATCGTAGGACATAAAATAGCCCGACTGGATCGCCTGTCTGACATGTTCAGTTCTCGCTCCATCCAACTGCAAGATTATGATAGCTGGTATGCATTAGCGCTAGAGCGTAATGCGGAACTAGTAACACAGCGCCATGCTGTAACATCCGGAAAGGAAGAAATCAGAAAAAGCCACGCCGGCCATGCTCCTCGTGTAGATCTCGTTGCCAGTTTGACGCGAAACAAAGCAGGAACATTTGTTACTGCCAATCAGGAGGTTCATTTGGCCACGGTGGGCGTAGAAGTTAATATTCCTTTATATGCGGGCGGACGCGTAAGTGCCACCACAGCTCAGGCAAAAGCTAATCATGCGCGTGCAGAGGCAGATCTCGACGCCATAACGGATAAAGTGCTGGTTGAACTGCGCAAGCAATACAATCTTTTACTCAGCGGTGTCAAAAGGATTGAGTCACTGGAACTGGCTGTCAAATCAGCAGAACTACTTGTGGATGCGACACAAAAAAGTATTCGGGGTGGTATACGCATTAATTTAAATCTTTTAGATGCTCAGCAACAATTACATACCGCTCGGCGCGATCTTGCAGAAGCAAGATATAATTATTTGCTCGCGTATCTTCGCTTACAGCTAGCTGCTGGCACACTGGTACTCGATGATTTAAGAAACATAGCGGGTTATTTTATAACTCAGCACTGATTCTGTAATCAGCCCATGTTGATTAAATGCTATTCCTCCTTTAGTGTTTACTGACAATAACCACTGCTGCAAAACCATCACAATTTACATAAATACCAGGCAAATCCAAGTTTGAATACGCTGCCAAATTGATTGATAGCTATATTTTTTCATCAGAACCAACCTGAATACTGATTCCGTGCAGAGACCCAACAAATTTCTTACAACATGTTTATTTATTGTTTAACCTAAATTCCTCTGTTAGGTCACTCCAATGGCCAAAGAAGGTGGAGGGAAACCGAGGAGCTGTGAGTTTTTCGGTTTTGTCGCAATAATTTTGTTAATGATATAGCGTGCAAGTACGCCCCAACGATCCGCTTTGGTCAACTGAGGCGCATTTGCCAGAACATGATCAAGACCCTTTCGTATATTGGCGATCATCGACTTGATATGATCTCCGGCTGCGTGAGTCAGAGTGAGCAGCAATCGGGATTGACCGGCATGCTGGGTCAGGCGGGCAATGCCGCTGAGCAGCATGGGACGGCTAGTGATTGCCTCCAGGCGTGTCTTCGGGTGCCAGTCTGACATACCAACTCCACCAATTGTAGATGAGCGCGACTGCCCGCGCCGAGAGGTTGCAACGTTCCAGATCATGCGTGGTATAGCCACCCCAGCCCCATTGGTTTTTCAGCTCATCGAAGCCATTCTCGCAGTCGGCCCGATCCCGGTATAACTGGCCAATGGCGTCGAGGGAGTAGTCTGTATTGGTCACCAATATAGCGTATTCCCAGAGTTTAACCTTGTCTGAATGGTCAATGAAGTGGAGCGTCGGCTGCTGGTTCTCATTGCTCGTCTCGGCTGCCGCCATGCTGTTTTGATTCGCCGCCGCAGCACCACTACACGCCGTGCACTGCTCCAGCCCGTCAGCCGGAGTTTACCTTCCACCGCGTCAAAGCCTTGGTCTACGTTCTGCCAGTCGCCTTGCTGCCATTGCCGCTCGATCAGACGTTTAACTCCAGCAGTTTGCCGTAGCTTGAAGAGGTAGTGCTGTTCAGTTCGCTCCATCTCGGCCATTACCCCCTCATTACCAAAGGCGCTGTCACCGCGCACTAGGGCGGGGCGTTCCTCGGGGGAAAGTCCCTCGATTAGCTGGCACAGGCGCGGCAGGCTATGTTTCGCCGCACTGGCTTTGCCGCTTTGTACCTCGACATCGAGCACCAGACGAATGTTGCCGATCCAGTAGGTGTGCAAAGTATGGCTTGGCCGTCCTGGCTTGATTGGGTTGTAGCCAATCTCGGCACCTGCCTGGTGACCATACAACAGTTTGACGCTGGTGTCGGCATCAGTATCCAGGGTGTGCGTAAAGATTCTTGGGTACTCTCGCCCAGGGCTTTATCCATCCATGCTGTGCTCTTCGCCAGCTGGATTGCGCGGGCAGCGCTCTTCTTCGCTACCATGCTTGCATGGGGCCGGTGCCAAGTGCGCCAGTGCGCGACGCAGACTCTCGTCACTGATGATCTTGTTCATGCCGAGTATCTGGGGAGCAACTTCATCGCCGCGTAGACCGGCAACATGTGCATAGCGCCGCTGTCCATCCAGGATCGATAGTAACCAGGTGCCAAGCACATCAACTACCTTGGGTGCGTTGGGACTGGTGTAATCCATTGGACATCCATCCACCCAGCGGGTGAATAACCCAGAAACTTCCAAAAACTCGGCAAAGAACGGTAATTGCCCCAGTGCTGTGGCGTTCCCGCCTTCATCCCAGCGAACGTGAAACCGGCCACCAGGGGTGGCTACGCTTTGTTCAGCCGCCGTTTGTTCCGTCTCCTGCAAAGTAGTATTGATCGCCTCGACCAATGTCTTCTTCTTAAATTTAATTTCACCCATTGGGTGAGCCTCCTATTCTGTCGTAAACCCTTGCCAGAAATACGTTTGTGGCAATTTTACAGGAATCAACTGAGGAAAATAGGTTTAACCAATGTAATGCTTCCACTCCCTGGCTTTGTATCATTGGTACCATAAAATCTCAGGACGACGGTAATATATACATTACGTTCGTGGTGAGATTGTCGAACCGTGAATGTAATCAACTTAATCAAAGCCTCCCTAACCCGGATATTGCATGAATTGCACACGCCCTCACTTGTCTCTTGATTCCACAAGGAATTTATCTCAGTCAGGTGTATGAATAACTACACCGCTTCTTCGAAAAATCCCTTGTGAAACCAATATCATGCGTGATCATCGTGCGAATTCATGCAATATCCGGGCTAAAAGAAAAGCAGCAACAATGCTACTCGGCACCCAATCATCAACCCGCCGCATACCATAGCGCTGCATTCAGATTCCTATACATTCTTTTTCTCACAAGAATTTATACAAATCACTTAATATCAGTTACTTATATATGCTATCGTACGATATCTATAACTACATTGACATAAAAAATGAAACTAAATATCAATGCATTCTTTGATTCAGCAACCTGGACTGTCAGTTATATTGTTTTTGATGAACCGGACGGCATTTGCGCCATTATTGATCCGGTTTTGGATTATGACCCAAAATCCAGCCGAACAAGTACACGCTCTGCTGACAAATTGATTGCGTTTATTCAAGAACAGCGATTATCAGTTGAGTGGATACTTGAAACGCATGCACACGCAGATCATTTGTCATCTGCAGATTATCTAAAAAACCGATTGGGTGGAAAAACTGGTATTGGCAGTAATATTCCTGTCGTGCAGGAGACTTTCAAGAGAATTTTCAATCTCGATGACACTTTCATTCCAGATGGCCATCAATTTGATCACTTATTTACTGAAGGCGAGCTATTTCAGGTTGGGAAATTAACAGCCAGAACCATCTCCGTATCCGGTCACACACCTGCTGATACGGCTTATCAATTTGATGATGCCCTCTTTGTAGGTGATACGCTTTTCATGCCGGATATTGGTACTGCACGGGCAGACTTTCCAGGTGGCAATGCAAGTCAGTTATTAAAATCCATCCAAAAATTACTGGCATTTCCGCCGGAGACAAGATTATTCATGTGCCATGATTATCCACCCGCCAATCGCGCTGCCTCTTGGCAAAGTACAGTCGCACAGCAACGTCTCCATAACATTCATGTACACGATGGCATCAATGAAAATGAGTTTGTAACAATGCGCAGTAAACGCGACGCGACGTTAGAAATGCCCAATTTGCTGTTACCTTCGATACAGGTAAACATCAGAGCTGGAAAATTGCCACCGGTCGAAACAAACGGAATTGCATATTTCAAAATACCGGTTAACTTAATTTAATCTGTTTCAAGAAAGCCAGTCTTACCAGTCCATTGAGAAACTATCTGCGTTGCCGCAGCGGTGTTAAAAACAGGATAAAAATGCTCATTTATCACACATAAACTGCGCTTTTCACCTGTTTCTCCTTGCATCGGCTGCCTCGGAAACGTTTTTCAATTGGTCTGTTAGAAGAAAACTAACGCTTCAATATAACCAGGTTCAGGCCTGTACTGTGACAAAATTCCCATGCTGCTGATCAAATTTCACGGCAATAAAGCGAGTTCCAACAGAAATTTCCGCACCCTCATTGCGTTTATGCGTTACTTCAGCCACTGCCTGAAAATTAGGCGCATCGATTTTTATGATGTCATTTGGATCAAGCATCACTCCAGTTAAGAAGCGAATTCCTGTGGGTGACAAGTCTTGGAATATGCCTTGACAAGGCCTACCCGGCCAGAATAAGTAAAATACAAATTCACCCTTGATATTGATCCGCATCATTGTCCGGCGCGATTTCTCAAAATTTTCATGCTGCAAAACAAGCAGTGGGCTTGCGCACTCCAGACAGCTTTCACTTTGATAGATAGTTGCTTGTGGCACATAGGGGGTCTTACAGAAGGAACAGTAATGTGTAATCACTGCCCGATAGGATTCTATAGCAAATTGCGGCGTACTTTTAACTTGGGCTGGAAGCCCGGGTAAATTAGTATTTTGGTGGTCAGATTTCGCAGCGGCTTGGAATAAGATGCCGACTAAAATGGCGTCATACTGCTTCCGCGCGTCAGGATTAGAAAGAACCCGGTAAGCTTCATCAAGTAACGCAGTTTCCTGCGATGAATTCTTCCTTAATGCTTGATAGCTTGCCGTAATCGTAGCAATAGGCGCATCAGGCTGAACCTGCAGAATTCGATAATAATTACGTTGATTCAGCTGTACAGTTCGTTCATCCTTCTGTTCATCTATCTCTACTCCGAAATTCGTATTCGAACCAAATGCTCCCTGACTAAGCGTTTTAATATGATAACGCTTCAACAAATCAAGATCATAAGCAGCTCGCTTAAGCGGATCACGCAGCGTGTTATAGGCAATAGCGAGTAAGCTTTCGTTCAAATCCGGACCAGCGAGATCTGGATGAGTTTTAAGTTTTTGCAGCAATACTCGGTAACTTTCCTTGATCACCGTCATCGGTGCGTCTGGTTGAACGTGAAGAATTCGATAGAAATTACGCCGTTCGATCATGCGTATTGAGAGTTCAAAGCAGTTAGTTTGTCAATGCAGGGATGCAGCATCCTTTCCTCATGTATCTCAATAGCTTGCAATAGGAAAAAGCATGCTCAGTATACACCTATCAATCAGCACCACCAATATAGCCTGATGGAATTCCATCCATGCTTAATAATCAAATTAAGCATCTCATTATGCTGCAACTACGAAGACAACTTAGCGTATGCGTAGCGTATCTAATTTTAATAATTTGTTATTTAAGTCTTGCGCGTTATTAAAAAATGAATATAATGAGAATAGTTCTCATTAACATTTATAACCTAAGATGGATATTCTAAAATTGCCCCAAAAAGAAATAAGAAATTTGCATCAATCCGGATTACCAGATTTAAGTTCATTGATTGACAGCGACACCTTGTTCAAGAATGGCGATGTTGTATTTATTCTGCATAAAGGCGAACAATACTCGCTACGCCGCACACGGAATGGTAAGTTAATTCTGAACAAATAGTGGACTAAAGACACATATCATGTATATTTATGTTTGTAAGTTGTTACTGGTATCGCTACGCGTGAACCCATCATGAACTTGTGCAGCCAAGCAGATGCATGATTTGGACTTATGCTAGGTATTTAGTGGAAAAATGTTAGGTCCATCATGCAAAGGTGGCGCCAAGCAAGCAAAGCGAAAAATACCAGAGCGGTATCTTTTCTTCTGAATCCAACACATAAACAAGCTATTTGTCTTAGGAGCTAAAAATGAAAGGTAACGTAGATATTATTCGCTGGCTGAATCAGCAGCTACAGCATGAACTGACTGCCATTAGTCAATACTTTCTTCACGCTCGCATGTACAAGAACTGGGGGTTTAACAGTCTTGGGAAACACGAATTCGAAGAATCTTGTGAAGAAATGAAACATGCTGATGTCCTGATTGAACGGATTCTTTTATTGGAAGGTCTGCCAAATTTACAAGATCTTGGCAAATTAATGATTGGTGAAACCGCTGAAGAATGTATCGCATGCGATCTTAAACTTGAAAATATCTCACGGGAGACCTTGCTTGCAGCAATAGCTGCTTGTGAAGCAGCACAAGATTATGTCTCACGGGAAATTTTTGAACGTATTTTAGAAGATACTGAAGAACATATTGACTGGTTAGAAACTCAGCTTGACGTCATGCAAAAAATCGGTATCCATAACTGGCTACAAAGCCAAATATAGCTTTTCCCTTGCCGCTGGCGTTCTCTCCTCCTTCTTCAGCGGCATATTCAGCCAGCCAGCCTGTCTCCAGGTCAGCCAGCCAATTTTTTATTCGCTGATGATTTGTAGGAGATTTGATTATGAACTTTCTAAAGAAACTGGCTTTAGCTACCTCATCGGGTACTATTTCTCATTATCCTTCCCTTGATTCTAAATACAGGGACGACTTCTCAACGCGCTGTCTGCACAATTTACTTAGACTGATCTTCAGTCTAAGTAAATTCCCGTTAATCCGTGAAATAATCAGTTTATTTAAATTGGCATTCAATTGCCCTGATCAGAAGATCACCAAGGCTACTTCGTCTTTGCGCAAAAGTTTTCCTGTTATCGACTGGGCACCCTTGGTCAAAACCTCGCTCCCGGCTAAATCTTGCAACACTAATACTAACAATACCAATCAAAATAATGTGCATAGTAGCAAAGATCATTTAGCTGGAAGATCTGTGCTATGTGTAGGTGGACGCATCAAACTTTATCCGGAATACTGCCGGCTAATAGAAAGCTCCGGTGGCAGTTTTATTGCATTTCATGGAGATACTAATGATCGCCTAGATAATTTACCCAAACTCCTGGAAGACACTGACATGATAATTTGCCCGGTTGATTGTGTTAACCATAATGCTTTCTTTATTGTTAAACATTACTGCCTGCATTCCGGCAAACCTTGCGTATTGCTGGATCATTCGGAAGTAGATACTTTCGGCACCGGAATCCATATGTTAGCCACTATGGCTACAAAAGAAACCTTCGATTAGAAACCAGAGATCTCAATAAATCCTTACTTTCTCAAAGAGATTCTATAAGCAATTAGGAAATTTAGGATAAAAGAACCATAACAGAATATTCTAAAGTTTATTTTTTTTAGGTCGTAGAAACAGCTTCATTGCTGCAAATCTATTAATTAACCCTTTAATAAATAAAACTTACCTGGAATAGAGTTATGAAAATTCTTGTTCACTTCAAGTCTGGATTTAAGCAAACATTTATTGTTCCAAAATGTATGCTAGCACTTGAGTTCAGAAACATAGCCAGAGAGATTGGTGGCAATATAGAAAGTATTGAATTTTCATCACCCCCTCGCCGCCAATCAAATATCCCCACGGTAGAACTCCGGACGGGAGTACTTCGGTTACCTGACAAACGCTAATTCAGTCATTCGGCTAAAACGGGATATCATCATCCATATCATCAAATCCACCTGCACTCTTAGCTGAAGAAGACCGGCTAGAAGCAGAATTGTCTTCTTCATGATCAGGTGATTCAAAGCTACCGCTTCCTGGTCGGTTGCCCAACATCTTCATGTCACTTGCAATAATATCTGTTGTATAACGTTCTACACCATTTTTATCAGTCCATTTTCGGGTTTCCAGCCTGCCCTCAATATAAACAGGGCGGCCTTTCTTTAAGTATTCCCCTGCAATTTCTGCGAGTTTGCGATAAAAAGTCACGCGATGCCATTCAGTTTTTTCCTGTTTCTCACCATTCTTGTCTTTCCATGTATCTGTCGTTGCCAATGTAATATTCGTTACTGCATCACCATTTGACATGTAACGAGTTTCCGGGTCTTTTCCCAGGTTACCAATGAGTATAACTTTATTGACTGATGCCATTTATGTCTCCTCTCCTAGCAATTTAATCACTTTTTCTTCATCAAAACCTTTCATGTCAACTTTCAGATAGGCTACTCTCTCATTGACCAGCACCAAAGCTTCATGCACACCGGGTATTGCTGCAAGCTCACGCGACAGTTCTTTTGATTTGTTCAAATCCATTTCTTGCACATGATACATCTTGGAACGTACTGCAGCCGGAGCTTTCATCGTTACAGCGAGTATTAACCATACGATGAGTAATAATCCGCAAAAGGTATATAACGCAGAGCTTCCATAATTCCCAAATAGGTAACCGCCCACTGCCGCACCTACAAAAGCACCTAGGAACTGAGTGCTACTGTAGACTCCTATTGCGGTTCCCTTTGCACCAACTGGTGCAATCTTTGAGATCAATGATGGCAAGCTGGCTTCCAGCAAATTGAATGCTGTGAAGAAAACCAATAACGCAATCGCTGTACCCCAAATAGAATCAAAGGTGGTTGCCAGCAATACTTGTCCAATCAGTAATAAAGCAATCGCCGCAATAAATACAAATTTTAACTGAGCCCTTTTCTCGGCATAGATAATCGCCGGGATGATTAATACAATCGACAAAAGTAAAACGGGTAAATAAACCTGCCAATGATCATCCGCAGCCATTCCCGCTTCACGTAATGTGAGTGGCACAACCAGCCATAGCGCCATCAATGTGGCATGAAGAGCAAAAATACCATAGTTTAAACGCAACAACTGCGTATCACGCAAAACACTGCCAAAACTTGCAGCCGATGCTTCCGTATCAGAATGAAAACGGCTAATTTGCGGATCAGGAATTATTTTCTTCACCACAATCATGGCCAGAAGCGCCAATACACCGGTCATGGCAAAAATTCCCGGCACGCCAATCCATTGGTTCAGAACAGGGGCAACAATTAAAGAAATGGCAAAAACAGTGCCAATGGTCATACCGATTGTAGCCATTGCTTTGGTACGATGTTCTTCGCGCGTAAGATCCGCGGCAAGTGCCATCACTGCAGCCGAGATTGCGCCAGCGCCTTGAATAATACGGCCCAGTATCACCCAGTAAATATCTATTGCAAGAGCAGCAACCAGACTGCCAATAGCAAATAAAATCAGACCCAAATAAATAACAGGCTTACGTCCGATACGATCAGACAACCAACCGAAAGGAATCTGCAAAATGGCTTGTGTTAAACCATAGGCCCCGAGCGCGATACCGATCAGTGTGTAGTTATTTCCGCCGGGCAAATCCTCCGCATAAAAAGCGAATACCGGCAGAATGATAAACAATCCAAACATCCGCAAACCATAAACGCCGGCCAAGCCGATCGTCGCGCGCAGTTCTGCTGGGGACATTTTTTCAGATGAAGATGAAGCAGACATGAATCAGGTTGTGATATTCCAAAGAAGTTGGGTATATTAGCAGGTTGACTCATACATAGATAGCTAATGGAATCCATAAAAATACGTGGTGCGCGCACCCATAATCTGAAAAACATCAGTCTCGATCTGCCACGTAACAAGCTCGTCGTCATTACTGGGTTATCAGGATCAGGCAAATCCTCACTCGCGTTCGATACGCTCTATGCGGAGGGCCAACGCCGCTATGTGGAATCACTTTCGGCCTATGCAAGGCAATTCCTTCAACTCATGGAAAAACCGGATGTAGACTTGATCGAGGGCCTTTCTCCGGCGATCGCCATCGAACAAAAGGCAACCTCACATAACCCTCGCTCGACAGTAGGGACAGTCACTGAAATCCATGATTATTTGCGTTTGCTGTTTGCCCGCGTCGGGGATCCGTATTGCCCCGAACACAACATTATCTTGACAGCGCAAAGCGTTTCGCAAATGGTTGATCATGTGTTGCAACTCCCGCTTGATACGCGTTTAATGGTCCTTTCGCCATTAATCGTCGAACGCAAAGGTGAACAAGCTGAGTTATTTGATGAACTTCGTGCACAAGGCTTTATCCGCTTGCGGATTGACGGGGAAGTTTATGAAATTGATGCATTACCCAAGTTGCAGAAAACCAAAAAACATACAATTGAGGTTGTTGTTGATCGCTTGAAAGTTTCTCCGGACGCCAAACAGCGACTCGCCGAATCATTTGAAGTGGCATTGCGCCATTCCGACGGACGCGCTTTAGCGGTTGAAATGGATACGGGTCATGAACACCTTTTTTCTGCTAAATTCAGTTGTCCTGTGTGCAGTTATTCCCTATCTGAACTAGAACCCAGATTATTTTCATTCAATAATCCATTAGGTGCCTGTAATAAGTGTGATGGTCTGGGGCAAATTACTTTCTTTGATCCCGCACGCGTAGTAGCCTTCCCGCATCTCTCATTGGCTTCCGGTGCGGTAAAAAATTGGGATCGGCGCAATCAATTTTACTTTCAGCTATTAACAGCGCTCTCAAAGCATTATGAATTTGATCTGGAGATCCCGTTTGAGAATCTGGATGAGCCTATTCGCAACATCATTCTGCATGGTTCAGGTAAAGAAAAAATACATTTTTCCTATTTAACGGAAGGTGGCCGCAAGCAGCAGGAAACGCATGCTTTTGAAGGTATTATTCCCAATCTGACACGCCGCTATAAGGAAACGGAATCACAGACAGTTCGTGAGGAGCTGGCAAAATATCTCAACGCGCAAACTTGCCCGGAATGCCACGGTACACGTTTATGCCAAGCTGCCCGCCATGTTCATGTTGCTGGACAGGCAATTTACGAAATCAGCGCTTTCCCGTTGAAAAAGGCCAAATTGTTTTTTGACCAAATTGAATTAACAGGTCACAAACATGCCATTGCCGAGCGCATCATCAAGGAAATTTCCAGCCGCGTGCAATTTCTCAATAATGTTGGATTGGATTACCTGTCCTTGGATCGCTCGGCTGATACGCTGTCAGGTGGTGAATCCCAGCGCATACGGCTTGCCAGTCAAATCGGCTCCGGCTTGACTGGTGTCATGTACGTTTTGGACGAACCTTCTATCGGATTGCATCAACGTGATAATGGGCGCCTACTGGATACGCTTAAAAATCTGCGCGATCTCGGTAATAGCGTCATTGTGGTTGAGCACGATCAAGATGCCATACAGATCGCGGATTATGTGGTTGACATGGGGCCTGGTGCTGGAGAGCATGGCGGCTTCGTTGTCGCACAAGGCAATCCGCAAGCTATTCAGGAAAACAGTGATTCTCTGACGGGTAAATACTTATCTGGCAAATTATCAATCCCAATACCGGAGAAACGTCACGAACCCGATCAAGACCGAATACTTCGAATTGATGGTGCTTCCGGTAATAATCTCAAAAATGTCACACTTAACCTACCGGTGGGATTATTTGTCTGTGTAACAGGCGTTTCGGGATCCGGCAAGTCTACGCTCATCAATGAAACGCTGCATCGTGCGGTAGCCCGTCACCTTTACGCCAGTAATGCCGAACCAGCGCCTTATCAAAAAATTGACGGTTTAGCTTTTTTCGATAAGGTAATCAATATGGATCAAAGTCCCATCGGACGTACACCACGCTCCAATCCGGCAACTTACACCGGATTGTTTACCCCCATCCGGGAATTGTTTGCCGGTGTGCCACAGGCGCGAGAACGCGGTTATGCCCCCGGCCGTTTTTCTTTTAATGTCAAGGGCGGGCGCTGTGAAGCTTGTCAAGGTGACGGCGTAATCAAAGTGGAAATGCATTTCCTGCCGGATATTTATGTTACCTGTGACGTATGCCACGGGCGGCGGTATAACCGAGAAACGCTGGAAATTCAGTATAAGGGTAAAAATATAAATGAAATTCTGCAAATGACTGTGGAGAAAGCATTTGAATTTTTTACCCCTGTACCCACAGTCGCACGCAAATTACAAACACTATTGGAAGTAGGCCTTGGCTATATTACCTTGGGACAATCTGCCACAACACTCTCCGGTGGTGAAGCGCAACGGGTAAAACTATCATTGGAACTGTCCAAACGCGATACGGGACGCACCCTGTATATTCTCGATGAACCCACAACCGGCCTGCATTTCCAAGATATTGATCTGCTGCTGAAAGTTTTACACAGATTGCGTGATCATGGTAATACCGTGGTGGTGATTGAGCACAATCTGGATGTCATCAAAACGGCCGACTGGATTATTGACTTGGGCCCGGAAGGCGGTGACGGTGGCGGATGTATCATCGCAGAAGGCACACCCGAAGCAATTGCAGTCAATACAAACAGTTTCACAGGCCATTATCTGCAATCCATGCTCACAAAATGAATCCGCGCAGCTATTTGCTGGAAAGTTTTTTAGTCGCAGTTAAAGCAGCCGATCCAGCTCATATCGTACCGCAACATCTGCCCAGCCCCCCTAAAGGCCGCACGCTTGTTGTCGGTGCTGGCAAAGCGGCTGCTGCTATGGCGCTGGCGGTTGAAAACGCTTGGCCGCCTTCCGCTCAACTGGAAGGTTTAGTAGTCACGCGTTATGGGCATAAATTACCCACCCAAAGAATTAAGGTGATTGAGGCCGGTCATCCGATTCCCGATGAAAATGGAGAACAGGCAGCACGAGAAATTTTGGCCGCGGTGAAAGCGTTAAAATCTGATGATCTATTACTCTGTTTGTTCAGTGGTGGAGGATCCAGCCTGCTTTCTCTGCCGGTCGACGGTATCTCATTACAAGAACTTAGAGAAGTCACCCATCAGTTACTTTGGTGTGGAGCCCGTATTCAGGAAATCAACACCGTCCGCAAACACTTGTCTTCTATTCAAGGCGGCAGACTCGCTGCAGCTTGTGAAGCCCCCATACTGGCATTAATTATTTCTGATGTGACCGGCGATGAAGCGACGCATATTGCTTCCGGCCCTTGTTCACCTGACCCGAGCACCTTTTCTGATGCGCTTGCCGTGCTGGATCAATACCAACTGAATGTGCCGTCGTCGGTGAGGAAAACTTTACTTGAAGGAAAAGTACGCACTGCCAGTGAAACACCTAAACCCGGTTCCTTGATTTTCTCTCGTGTTGAAAACAGAATTATTGCAAGCGCCTATCAATCATTGCTTGCCTCAGCAAATTATTTTCAAAAGCGCACTATCGCCACCTTGATATTAGGCGATACAGTCACCGGAGAATCGCGGGAGATTGCTAAAAGTTATGCGGCGCTGGCGAGGGAGATCCGCTTACATCCGCAATTGTTAAAAGCACCCGTAGTGCTCTTATCTGGCGGCGAAACAACCGTCACCATCAAAGGCAGTGGGCGCGGAGGCCGTAATTCTGAATTTTTACTCTCGCTGCTGATCGAGCTTGCTGATCTTAAGGATATTTATGCACTTGCGTGTGACACGGATGGATTGGATGGTACTGAAAATAATGCCGGCGCGCTCATCACACCCGACTCATTAATTCGTGCAAAGCAGCTTGAATTGAATGCCGCATCATTTTTGACCAATAACGATGCTTATACATTTTTTAAGCAGTTAAACGATTTAGTGATTACTGGGCCAACTTATACCAATGTTAATGATTACCGCACCATCCTTATTCTTTAATTGAACACACGCGATTACCAATATCAGTTTTCTGATTCCGGCCTATCTGTATTGATGATAAAACCAATCCCTGCTGAAACCATCTATTAATCACGTATTCATAGAATTCCTGATTTCTTAATGGCTTAAAAACAGAGATCATTTTTTTACCACGCTCTGTTAGCAGTACGTGTCCCAAGTCCAGATAATTATTTCCATCGTTCTGGAAGCCTACTTTTGTCGGCTTTCCACTGTAAAATAATCGCGTATGCTTACCCAACCCTTTTTTAACAAATCCATTGACATCAAAAACAATCAAACCGATTGCTTCGAGATGCTTGAGTGTTGGCAGCGTAATTCCTTGTTTCGTATAAACTTCATTTTCCACATCAAAAATAAGTGGCAATGGATCCCCCTGAATCCATAGAAATTGACACAGCGCCTCAAGAATCCGGCTATCTTCCGGATTCAAATCAATCTGAACATCTGAATCATTTTCACGAGGGAAATTTTCAGCTCGGGTTAGTCTGAAAGTAATGAATTGCAAAAATGCTGTCAATAAATTACCCATTTTCATATTCAAATTATTATTCTGATTTTTCTTCTATTTTCTTAGAGCTCTTTTCAGCAGCCTGAGGTTCTGTTACAGATGATTCTTTCTGTACATCCTCTTTAATCTCGTTTCCCTGCATATCCGTTTTGTCTTTTGATTTCGGAACATCTTTTATCTTGCGAGATTTAATTTCCTTATTAATCTCGGCAAGAAATGTAATATTATCTTTGCGTTGTTTTTCACTCTTGTACCAAGATGCGCACGTAATTGCACCCATAGTTATCAGTATGATGCTCATCACATCAACACCATCTAGAAAGATAAATGCAACCCCCGTAGAAATGGCAAATGCGCCTAAGAATGCGGTAAATAACCATAATTTTGAACCGGAACCTAAATTGTTATTTCGTTTATTCCATGTTTCAAGATTATCACGCGTAGAAACCAACTCCTCATCAGTCCATTTTTTCATACTCATAACTTCACAATCTCCTTAAGAATCTATCAAGGTTTCTTGAGATACCAATTTTTAACAAAAAATTAATAGGATTCATTATATTTCTTTCCAGCAATAAAAAAGGCACCAATTGGTGCCTTTTTTACGAGATCAACTTTGTTTAGAAGTTGTGACGCATACCCACTGTGTAGGTATTGCTATCTCTGAATACCGCGTTTCTATCATCAACCATGGCACGCTGATAACCACCGAAGAGACTTGAACGCTTGCTGAGATTATGAATTGCACCAACCGTAAAGCTACTTACTTCACGTTTTTGTGCACCACCAGTCAATCCATGGGCATTGGTCATACCACCTTGAGCGATAAAGCTGGTATTGCCAAAGTCATACTGACCACCTGCGAACCAGAGATTACCATCGCCGCCATAATTCATTGCCGAATTACATTGGCCACGTGAATCAATTGCACCTGTTGCTGGATTACCTAACGCAGCAGCATTGGTACAAGTTGCTGCTCCCATTGCATTATTAATATTTTCGTATTGACCGCTGAGCTTAAAGTTTTGGAAACTCCACATTGCACCGCCACGCCAGACGTGTTCGTTATTGACTAAAGCCGGGTAACCTGCATTACCCGTCCTTTGCCTTGTGCTAATATTATCGCGTGAGTATCCACCAAACACACCTAAATTATGCCCTGCCATTTGTGCTTCGTATTTACCTGCAACTTGGAAGTCCCATTCACCATCTTCACCGCCGGAATTGGATTGACTTCCAGCATAACTACCCGATGAAGCGATAACATTTGCTGGGTCTAATCTATTAGAGTCACCTGGCATTAACAAACCTGAAAAGCTAAAACCTTCAACTTTTGGTGAATCGTAACGCGCAGCACTGTTTACAAAGCCATTAGCACCTGATCCCAAACCATTAGCTCCTGCACTCATAGTACCACCACTACCCGAAGCTTGGAGTGTTGTGTATGCAAATGGATCAATGGTCATACCACCGGCAAAATCTTTAAATGGAGATTGAACACGGCCAAATTTCACTTCACCCCAGCTATCGTTAGCCAATGCAACCCAGCGTTCCCGGGCAATTCCCAAAGCGCCACTACCTGTGCTAAATCCATATTCAACATGCGCTTTTGCTTTCAATCCGCCACCCAGATTCTCAGTAACGTGCATACCCCATCGCGAACGGCCTGTGTCATCACCGATAAGAGCTTGACTGCTTTGCCCTTCTTTGTTAACTGTAGCATATTCAGCCTGAACACTACCAAACATGGTTACGTTTGTTCCTTGTGCTGACGCAGCCATCGGAGCTGCAAGTGCACCGGCTACTGCCAACGAAATAAGTTTCTTCTTCATACGGAAGTTCTCCTTTAATGTTAAAACGACTGGGGCCGTCCTATTATTGCCTACTACACTCCGGTGGAATGCACCCCGCTTGTTCGGACCTCCCGAATCAGGAGGTTTGATTGGATTGTGCCCAACACAGAGGCACTCTGCAAGAAGAACGAGTATATTTTGTAAATTAAATAACAAATCTGTTGTATTCAAGCAACATTATTGTTGTTTTTCTGACTATAGTTTGTAGTAATCATTTGTTTCCAGTGTATTCAATATCCCCGCAATCCCTTTTAGTATAACTCTGCGCGCAATAATTTCATGCATCATGATTGAAAAATAAAAAGAGACAATCAAGTCAAATTCAGCTTCTCTTCTTCACTTAAAATTCACAAACTTTCTTCACAAAAAATAAAACGATTCTGATGGTTCTTGCACGCCAAACCAAGTAAATCTCCACATTTGTTAAAACTGTTTGCAAGCACCTAATTATTAGCAGTTATTCTCTTTTCACTTCTACACAATCTTAGAAAAATATACAAAATCCAATCTTTCAGATTTTAATTCCGGTTTTTTAACCGCTGAGTTTGATGTAAATGTATTCCAGTTAAATCTTTACAAAGATACTTCTTTTTCTCGTTTTCAATCAGGAAATTTCAGTTATCATTTCGTTTATCGCTCTATAACCAGGCCCATATTGTAAGGCATTCTTATGCATAGAATTATTCTACTTATTTTTGCTGTAACCAATCTAATTGCTGCTCCTTCTATACGCGCTGAGGCCTGGACATTGCCGCCCCCGGATATTGATATTTTTGGTCAAATCCGAACCACTCATGCTAGTAGTGAAGAAACGCTACTGGATATAGCACGCCAATACGATATCGGTCAGATAGAGATTTTGTTGGCTAACCCTAATGTTGATCGATGGCTGCCTGAAGATGGCGCGAAAGTTATCTTACCAACCCGCTATATTATTCCTCATGCTGAGCGCAAGGATCTGGTACTTAATTTACCGGAAATGAGGATTTATTACTTTCCCGAACCTAAAAAAGGGGAAAAACCCATAGTGATTACACATCCGGTAGGAATCGGCAGAATGGACTGGATAACGCCATTGGGAATTTCCAGAATAGTTGAGAAAAAGAAAGATCCTACCTGGATACCTCCAAAATCCATTCAGATGGATAGGATAGCAAATGGCGAACCACCCTATCCCAGTATAGTACCGCCTGGCCCTACCAATCCATTAGGCCGACATGCAATGCGCTTGAGCATCGGCAGTGGCAGCTACCTCATACATGGCACTATCAAACCATTCGGGGTTGGAATGCGCGTTTCAGCTGGGTGTGTTCGTATGTATCCAGAAGACATCGAGGCGCTCTTTGATAAAGTTCCAGTGGGTACGCAAATACAAATTGTTAACCAGCCTATTAAGCTCGGCTGGCTCCTTGACTCACTGTTTATTGAACTTCATCCACCATTGGAAGAGGATGAAGGGAAATACACCAACTATAAACAAATAGTCGTAGCTGCAATTAATGATTTTCTTGAACTGAAAAGCAGCAAGAAAAATATTCCTGTTGATTTTGAAATAGACCAGGAAGCCTTAAAACAAGCGCTAATTGAGAAAAGTGGCATGCCCGTTCTAATTTCACGCTCACACTCTCAAACTCAATTGCATACTCAAAATAACAACTAACTCTTTAGAGAAAAGTGGTATTCATAAAAAAACCCCTCAACAGAGGGGTTTTTTTATGAATACCATATACATCACTTACATCGTTATTACTTATGCATCGCTTTCTTGAACATACGATCAATTTTTGATTCTGTATCCATTGAGCGTCTGTTTGCTTCTTCTGCAATACGCACTGCATCATTTGCTTTGGCGTTAGCAGCATCTGCTGCTGCCTTAGCGGCGGCGGCATCAGCTTTAGCAGATGCTATATCAGCACTGACTTTGTTTTGATGTTCTTCTAATTGACCTGTGGTCGCACAGCCCGTTAGCCCAATAAAAGCACCTGCTATCACTGCCAGCGTTAACATACGAACTGGATGCTGGATTTTCTCTCTCATTCCGATATCTCCTCAGTAGTTTATCTATTCAAAACGCACAATCATCCACCACTTTACTAGCCACTGATACCTGAATATCAGTAACGCACAGGGATCTTATCTGATTTTTTCTGCAAAATAAATGGATTGCATGACAAATTTACGAGGGACTCAGCAACAAAAACCACGACCAGTCTGTTAAGTAACTAATAAAGCAACATATTTCCTCCACAAACTCAATTCAAGTAATTAACAACAAACCGCGCATATCTCGATAAAGCTACTAATCATCAGCGGCTAGCGAATATTCACCAATATGCCGGGCTTGATCCATTTACCCAGTTGATCAATCTGCTCGTTTGTTAGTGCAACACAACCATTTGTCCAATTGTATTCATGATGAATCTCCTGATCCCCCCTCCCAATTCCATGTATGCCTATGTGACCTCCTAACGGTGTATTCTGAGGCGGCGTCTTGCCCATACTTTTTGCTTCCAATATCGAAAGCCAGGTTTCTTCAGTGATTCTATTTTCATCCAGCGCACGTTTTGCTGTATCAAGATTTGGATAGTTCAGCCCAAAAAAACGATAATAGCGGCTTTTTTCATTGATCCAGCCCACCCTGAATTTTCCCAACGGTGTTTTGTCGTCTTTTGTCATCTTGGACCAAGTTGTGCCATAGCGTCCAATAGCTACATTCTTAAACACCGTTTGAATGGCATTACCCTGCATCACCGACAAAGTATGTGTGGACGTGTCTACATCAATCCATATTCCATTATCTGCCCGAACAGAATTTGGTATTACCGACAAGCCCAACAATCCAATCAGCAAGATCACTAAATAAAGAATAAAAGAATTTTGTTTGATCACTTTCTAGACTATTAATAATTGAGATAGTTAATTATGTCATAATTTAAGCATTAAGAAACTTACATAAAATGCTTATGTGCCTTGCTATTCCTGCTTGTGTCGAACAATTGATTAATGAAAATTATGCAATCGTCAATCTTGGTGGCATACGCAAGGAAATTTCGCTGGCATTGGTTGAAGATATTACTCCTGGAGATTATGTCATCGTACATGTTGGTTTCGCGCTACAGAAACTGGATCAGATCGAAGCAGAGCGCACACTGGCCATGTTTGCAGAAATATCTACTTTCAACAGAGAAATACCTAATCACGGCGATTAAATGATCTGTCATGAAATATATTGATGAATTTCGTACCGGTACTCTGGCGCAGAAAATCGCCACCAAAATCGCATCTGAAGCATATACGCGACGCGATTATCATTTTATGGAATTTTGCGGCGGACATACTCACGCCATTTCACGTTTCGGTATTATTGATCTGCTTCCTAGCAATGTACATATGATTCATGGCCCCGGCTGCCCGGTATGTGTTTTACCAATCGGCCGCGTGGAAAATGCTATTCGGTTGGCACAAACACCCGGGGTGATACTCTGCAGTTACGGCGATATGTTACGCATACCTACTGCAAGTGGCATGAGTTTGCTGAAAGCAAAAGCACAAGGCGCTGATGTACGCATGGTGTATTCCAGTGTAGAAGCAATAAAAATTGCACAGAAAAATCCGCAACATCAAGTGGTATTTTTTGCCATTGGTTTTGAAACCACCACACCACCCACCGCTGTTGCAATCAGACAAGCGCAAGCGCTTGGTTTGAATAATTTCACTGTATTTTGCAATCACGTGTTAACCCCTTCAGCGATTTCCCATATTCTTCAGTCCGCTGAAGTCCGCCAATTCGGATTAGTCCCGTTAGATGGCTTTATTGGCCCGGCGCATGTTTCTGTGGTGATCGGTAGCCAACCCTACGAATATTTTGCTGAAGAATTCCAGAAACCTGTAGTAATTGCTGGTTTTGAGCCACTCGATGTCATGCAGGCAATATTGATGTTGATTCGCCAGATTAATGCTGGCCGCGCAGAGGTTGAAAATGAATTTACGCGCGCAGTGTTACCAAAAGGCAACCTCAAGGCACAACTGCTCGTGGCTGAAATCTTTGAATTACGCCGTATATTTGAATGGCGCGGTTTAGGTCTAGTGCCCTACAGTGCACTGAAAATCAAATCATGCTATGCCGACTTTGATGCCGAACAACGTTTCCAAATTCCTGCACTCTCTATTGCAGATAACAAGGCTTGCGAATGCGGTGCCATTTTGCGCGGCGTGAAACGACCACAGGATTGCAAGATTTTTGGCACAGTCTGCACGCCCGAGAATCCAATCGGATCTTGCATGGTATCGTCGGAAGGTGCTTGCGCCGCGCATTATAGTTATGGCCGTTTCCGGGATACGAATCATGCTACGTCAAAGGAAAACTGATGTCTCGCAGAGGTATTATCAAACCTGGGTACACGCGTTCTATAGATCTTAAAAATGGCTGCATTGAGATGGTGCATGGCAGTGGCGGACGTGCTATGGCGCAACTGATTCATCAATTGTTTTTGACAGCATTCAATAATGAATATTTGCGCAAAATGAATGATCAAGCCTGTTTCCAGAGCTTTAACGGGCGCATGGTGATGTCCACCGACAGCCATGTCATTACACCATTATTTTTTCCCGGCGGAGATATTGGCAGCCTTTCGGTCCACGGCACCATTAATGACATTGCCATGTCCGGGGCCAAACCATGCTATCTGGCAGCCAGTTTTATTCTGGAAGAAGGTTTCCCGCTTTCTGATCTCAAACGTATCGTTGATTCCATGGCAAATGCAGCGCAAGCTGCGCAAGTGCCGATTATAACCGGGGATACCAAAGTAGTTGAAAAAGGCAGTGGCGATGGCGTATTTATCACCACCACCGGAATTGGCATGGTACCGGAAGGAATCAATATCTCCAGCGAGAATGCACGACCCGGTGACAAAATACTCGTGTCCGGCACACTGGGAGATCACGGTATCGCAATTATGGCATTGCGTGAAAACTTATCTTTTCATACCAGTATTATTTCTGACACCGCAGCATTACATGATCTGGTGGCACATATGATCGCCGCTGTTCCAGACATTCATGTACTACGTGACCCGACACGTGGCGGAGTTGCCACCACACTCAATGAAATCGCTTTGCAATCATCGGTTGGAATGATGTTATATGAAAACAAACTACCCATTCGCGAACAAGTCTACGCAGCCTGTGAATTTTTAGGTTTGGATCCACTATACATTGCCAATGAAGGCAAGCTCATCGCGATCTGTTCAGCGGAAGATTCAACGAACTTGCTGAATGCAATGCGCGCCCATCCCCTAGGCGAGAATGCTGCCATTATTGGTGAGATTCTCGAAGACACCCATTGTTTTGTACAGATGCAAACCCGTTTTGGTGGCAAACGCGTTGTTGACTGGTTAAGCGGCGAACAACTTCCACGTATCTGTTAAAACTTTTGAATTGAAGATTCTGTTTCTAACACATAGCTTTAACAGCCTAGCGCAACGCCTGTTTGTTGAGTTGACGCGATGCGGGCACGACATATCAATCGAATTTGATATCAACGACGCCGTAACACACCAAGCTGTCGAACTGTTTCAGCCTGATCTGATTATCGCTCCATTTCTGAAACGCGCTATTCCGGAAACTATCTGGCGCAAACATACTTGTTTTATTGTCCATCCTGGGATTATCGGTGATCGTGGCCCCTCTGCGCTAGATTGGGCAATCATGCATGACCGGCAGGAATGGGGAGTGACAGTATTACAGGCAAACGCACAAATGGATGCCGGTGATATTTGGGCATCGGAAATTTTCCCGATGCGTTTCACCAGAAAAAGCAGTTTATATCGCCATGAAGTTGTTGAAGCAGCTACCAGCGCAATACTAACCGCTATCAGACGCTTCCAGTCTGATCCATTCAAACCGGCCCCGCTGGATTATTCATGTCCCGGCGTCCTGGGCCGGTTACATGCTCCAATCCGGCAACTCGACCGCAGTATCAATTGGCAACAAGATATAACACTTACCATTTTAAAAAAAATTCATGCTGCCGACGGATTCCCGGGGGTATTGGATACACTGTATGGAGAATCTTATTTTCTATTTGATGCCTGCATGGAAGAATGTTTAACCGGCAGACCTGGAGCAGTTATCGCAAAGCGCAATAATGCCATTTGCCGGGCAACAGTGGATGGCTCAGTCTGGATTGGACACTTAAAACAAAAAAATAATGCCGAACCAACTTTTAAGTTAGCTGCCACACTGGCATTGAAAAATCACCTTGCCGATGTGCCGGAAATACCATTTGATCCTTTTTCTGAAGAGCCAAGCAATACTTACCGTGACATCTGGTTTGAGCAGAGAAATGATGTTGGCTATCTACACTTTGCCTTTTATAACGGTGCTATGGATACCAAACAATGTGAGCGTTTGCGGGGAGCTTACCTGAAAGCGACTGAACGAAACGTTCGAGTTATCGTACTGATGGGCGGGCCTGATTTCTGGTGTAACGGTATACACCTGAACCACATTGAGCAGGCTATCAGTCCCGCCGATGAATCCTGGTGCAATATTAACGCCATGAATGATCTGGTACAGGCCATTATCACCACAGACCAGCAACTGACGATCGCCGCTCTCCAAGGCAACGCCGGCGCGGGTGGTGTATTTTTATCACTGGCCGCCGATTATATTTTCGCTCGCGCGAGCATTATCCTAAACCCACATTACAAAAGTATGGGAAACCTATACGGATCGGAATACTGGACTTATCTACTACCTCGGCGAGTCAATGAATCCCATGTAAAGTCATTGACACAGAATCGTTTGCCAATCGGTGCTCTGGAGGCGCGCAATATTGGATTAATGGATGATTGTTTTGCTTTAAACCCAATTGATTTCAAGAAAAAGATAACACAAATCGCTGAAACAATCGCAGACGACCCTAATTTCCCCGCATTACTTCAGCGAAAAGTACATCAACGTCAATTAGACGAACAGCAAAAATCCTTACAAAGTTATCGCGACGAAGAACTCCGTCATATGCAACTTAATTTCTATGGTTTTGACCCCAGTTACCATGTTGCACGCTACCATTTCGTGCACAAAATTCCGCACAGTTGGACACCTCGCTATCTTGCCAGGCATCGCCACTTATGAGCAAAAAATCATTCTTGATTACCCTATTGCGCATTGTTTCATTACCGCTGTCCTGTCACTGTATCCCGCTTAAATGTTTCTACCAGGTTTGGATCAAATTCAGGCGGTTTCTCAGCTGGTGGAATTACACCCGGGCATTGCTTGATAATTGCCCATTGCTGTATCGCATCATACTCACTTTTTAGTTGCTCATACTCAGCTTCTTGCTCTTTGGTTCCCCCCAATGCAAATAATGCCGCCCATGAAAGCGATAAATCCGCACCGAGCACCCATTTGTCTTTGGTCGGATTTTTGTCATCCGGTTTACCTGTTAACTGACTGACTCTGGTCTGAATCCGTTCAATCTCAGCCAATAACTCATTGCAATTATAAGTTTGAAATTGTGCGGGGGAAATGTAAGGCACATGATTATTTTCTGGTGATGCCGCGCAACCCGATAGTAAAATTGCAGCGGCAAAAAAAATAGTAGCAATTGATCTTTTCATAATACCAACTTCCTTCTCGGGTTTTTACACTGACAGTGTGCTTTCTCACACCTAATTTTGTTAATTGTACACCGTTATTAGCACTTTCAGCCCCGCATCCTGATATCGACTAGAATAGTCAGAATCACAGCCAGAAATAATATTGATGCAGTGAAGATAAGAAACAATATATTTCTAGCTGCCATGCAAAAAGAACATCAACGATTTGTTGTTGATCTTCTGGACAACCCAAGCCTTCAGCGTCTATTAAAGAGCAATTTGCAAAACTGAATGAATTAGATTTCTGCTAGCCACAAGAACGGAATTCTAGGGACAGAATTGACAGGAAGAATGCTGAGCTACCAGTTATTCAATGCATCCTCGCATTTGCTGATAGAAATACTTTTACATGCTGAATTCTGGAAACAAAAAAGCCACAGAGAGAGAAAACTCTTCTCTGTGGCTACTGTCTCAAGTACCGATTAAGCTACTTTACGACGGCGTGCTGAAAAACCGACTAAACCAAGGCCAGCCAGCAGCATGGCGTAGGTTTCTGGTTCCGGAACTGCATTATTGCAACCGCATATGATGCGGTTGAAGTGGAGGGGCCGAATTGGCCGCTAATGTCTAAATGATACTGTCCATTCGGCAGAAAACCTATCGCATTGGTTACATTATTGCCTGAGAATGATGTAATCAAAGTATTACCATTCGGATGAGTATTATCCCATACCTCAACGGTCATGTTCAATATCTCACTGACATTAACGCCGCCAAAAGTCAGCAAAAGAGAATTACCAACACCAGACGGCTGGTTCCATCCAGCAATAGTAAAATCTGCGTACTCATCAAAAAATGATGTGGGAGAACCAGTTAAAAGTACACCGAGTACCGTAGGAGTTGGACTAATCACACCCATTTGATAAGCGTTTCCTACTGAACCAGCGCCAGGTAAATTAGCAGTTCCTGCATGGGCAACGCTGCCTGCCATCAATACGGCGGCTGCCACTAAATTTAACTTAAAGCTATTTTTCATTTTAAATTCTCCAAAGTGAGTTTACAAAAACTAATAAATTACCATTTTAAAAAACAAGCTTAGATAAGATGTCTATTCATTAACAAATATAATTTATGAATAACTCCTTACGGTCGAATTATAATGCCTAAATTACTTTAGCACACAGGAAATCCCTCCTTTTTTTATAGTACACATGTACTAGTACTTGTCCTATCCTGCAAACATTTCAGTCGCTTATATTTCGAATCATAACCCTACCAATCATATGGAACTACGTCACTCGACCTTGTTCACGGTTACATTATTAAAGAAATTAAAAAATAATAACAGAATTCCTCATTTTACAGATAAACCCAGTTTTTCCTCTACCCATCATTTACACACTTTTTTTCAAGTACTCAAGTATTCTAGAGAAAATGAATGTCGTTTGAATTATCGCCATGATAATCTCCGTTATGCAATACTTGGATTACCTTTACCCGCCAACCCTACGACTCTTAAAAATAACAACCAATGTTTAAATTAGAAGAACAAGCTATTGAATTAACAAGCGAGCACGCTACACAAACCGAGCCGCTCAAAACTGTCAAAGTGAGAAACTGCAACATCACATTGCTGGGAACAGCACATGTCTCAAAAGCCAGTGCAGATAAAGTTCAAGAGCTGATCGCCACAGGACAATACGATGCAGTGGCGGTTGAGTTATGCCCGAGCCGTCACAAAGTCATCGTTAACCCCGACGCCATGGCTAAAATGGATTTATTCCAAGTGATCAAAAACGGTCAAGCGAGCATGGTCGCGGCCAGCCTCGCATTAGGCGCTTTCCAGCAGCGCATGGCGGAGCAGTTTAATATTGAGCCAGGTGCCGAAATGCGCGTGGCGATTAAAGATGCGCAAGCCGCCAAATTACCGGTTCTACTGATAGATCGCGAAATTGGCACAACACTGAAACGAATTTATCGTAATGTTCCCTGGTGGAAGCGTTTTACTTTATTTGCCGGTCTGATAGAAAGTGTCATCAGCAAAGAAAAATTCAGTGCAGCCGAAATTGAAAAACTCAAAGAAGGCGACGTTCTTGAAAGTTCTTTTGCACAATTTGCTGAAAACGAAAAGGATTTGTTCCGTCCGCTCATTAGCGAACGAGACGAATACATGTCCGCCCGCCTCATTAAAGAGTGTGAAGAAAATAACTACCAGCATATCCTGGCGGTGATTGGCGCCGGGCACCTGAATGGCATGGTGCAACAACTTGAGACTCAGAGCATTACCAATCCGATGAAAGAAGTGCACAACTCGATACCATTCCGGCACCCTCTCAATGGCTCAAATTTATTCCCTGGATAATTGTTGCGCTGATTCTGGCAGGCTTCGCGATTGGCTTTACGCGCAGCCCGGAAATAGGCACCGCCATGGTCGTTGACTGGATAGTGATTAACGGCGGGCTTTCCGCATTGGGTGCAGCGATTGCTTTTGCTCACCCGCTCTCTATTCTGACCGCTTTTCTGGCTGCTCCCTGACTTCTTTAAATCCAACCATTGGCGCCGGTATGGTTGTCGCTGCCGTTGAAGCCTATTTACGCAAACCCAAGGTGAGGATTTTAATCGGCTCAGAACGGACACAACCACTTTGAAAGGTTGGTGGAATAACCAGGTAACGCGCATCTTACTGATTTTTATACTTTCAACACTGGGTTCAGCAATTGGTACTTATGTGGCGGGATTTAGAATATTTGAACAACTCAGTAATAGTTAAATAGATATGTTCGACTACTTCGAACGCCTGATAAACCCTTACCCTCCGGAACATCCGACTGAGCCGCCCAAGGGGCTATATCAATTCTGCCGCCATTATATCCGCGGGATTGAGTTTTATCTGATTTTGCTGGCGATATTAACCACCTGCCTGGCGATCAGCGAAGCCATGTTGTATGGCGTGCTCGGGCAAATGGTCGATTGGTTGGCGGAAAAAGAAACAGCACATTTTCTGGAAGAAGAATGGCCGACTTTACTGGCCATGTCCGTATTTGTTTTGATAGGGATTCCGCTTCTGGTGCTGCTGCATTCATTAGTAATTCACCAGACACTCATGGGTAATTTCCCTATGCGTGTCCGGTGGCTGTCACACCGGTACTTGCTCAATCAAAGTTACGCATTCTTTCAGCACGAATTCAGTGGCCGGATTGCTACCAAAGTCATGCAAACCGCGCTGTCGGTGCGGGAAGCAGTCATGAAACTGCTTGATGTCATTCTTTTCGTAACCGTTTACCTCACAACAACGCTACTGTTGGTGTTCCATGCAGATCCACGCTTATGCTTGCCATTACTGGCTTGGTTATTCCTATACATCGGCATTCTGTCGCATATTGTCCCGCAATTAAAACGCATCTCCACGCTACAAGCCGATGCACGTTCTCTCATGACCGGGCGTATTGTCGACAGTTATTCCAACATCCTGACACTCAAGCTGTTTTCTCAGAGCCAGCGGGAATCCGCTTATGCCAAAGCGGGCATGGAAGAATTCATGGCCACGGTATACCCGCAAATGCGCCTGTCGACCCAACTCAATGCGTGTGTTTGGATTATCAATATGCTGCTGGTATTCGTAACGGGGGGACTGGGTATCCATTTATGGCTGCAAGGTGCCATCGGCCCGGGGGCTATAGCGATAGTCATGAGTTTAGCTATCCGGCTGACCGGCATGTCACATTGGGTCATGTGGGAAGTCAACGCACTATTTGAGAATATCGGCACGGTACAAGATGGCATCAATACACTGTCCAAACCACAGCATGTTACCGATGTTCCGGATGCAAAGGAATTGCGAGTTCATCAGGGCGCAATTGAATTTAGTCATGTCTGTTTTTCCTATCACCCCGATCAGAACGATTCACACCGTATTTTTGATGACCTCAATCTCCACATCGCACCCGGCGAAAAAGTCGGTATTGTCGGCCGTTCAGGCGCAGGCAAATCGACACTCGTAAACCTGTTACTGCGTTTCTATGATGTGCAACAAGGCAATATCACCATCGACGGACAAGCTATTCATACAGTTACTCAAGATAGCCTGCGTGCCAGCATCGCCATGGTGACACAGGATACCTCGCTACTACATCGCTCGGTGCGTGACAATATTCTGTTCGGCAAACCCGATGCCGACGATGCGCAGATGATTGCAGTGGCCAAACAGGCCCAAGCGCATGAATTTATCCAGACACTCAGGGATATCAAAGGCCGGACCGGCTATGATGCCCATGTGGGCGAACGCGGCGTCACGCTTTCCGGCGGGCAGCGGCAACGCATCGCCATTGCCCGTGTGCTATTAAAGAATGCGCCCATTCTGGTATTGGATGAAGCGACATCGGCACTGGATTCCGAGGTGGAAGCCAGCATCCAGCAAAGCCTGTATCAATTGATGGAAGGCAAAACGGTAATCGCCATCGCGCATCGTTTATCGACTATCGCAGCGATGGACCGGCTCATCGTATTTGACAAAGGGCATATTGTAGAACAAGGCAGCCACGCCAAACTCATCGCCAGTAATCAGCTCTACGCACAATTATGGAATCACCAGTCGGGCGGATTTCTAGGACTATTGGAAAATGAATAAACTTAATACTGAGACGACCAGCACTTCCACTGAGGCTGCATGAATTCGCACGATAATCACGCATGATATTGGTTTAACAAGGGATTTTTCGAAGAAGCGGTGTAGTTATTCATACACCCGACTGAGACAAATTCCTTGTGGAATCAAGAGGCAAGTGAGTGCGCGTGCAATTCATGCAATATCCGGGCTAGCTTGTGCCTCTATTACAGCCACCATTCCAGTCTTGAATTGAGGCAAGAACTGTTGTTGATTCTCAGATAGCGCCAGCCCGAAAACCTCATTTATTGCTAGCGGGCTGGATCCCCTCTCCGCCCCCCCTTTTTATACAAAACAAGACATCCAGCCCCCTCTCAAGCACTCAGGCTATTTACGCCCAGGGCATTTTTAGTGCATTTGTCTTATGAGTTTAATGACATCTTTCTCTATTTAATAGAAAACATTTGATGCATGATGCGCCCTGCTCAAGTTATTTAATTTTCGCACCATGACTCACACCCAAATTATTCGCCCATCAATTTTGCAAGGTATTTTAGTCTAGAATGCCTTTCGCAAAATCATACCTGCTACTCTTTGGGCTGATCTTGAGCTTCTCACCGGACGCACGCGCAGAGCAACTGGATGAATACACGTTAAAAACAGCTTTCCTATATAACTTTGCAGTTTATACAACATGGCCTGACACGGATGCCAGTACTTTTAACCTATGCATCTATGGAAATGATCCGTTCGGCAAGAATCTCGATTCATTGATGCAGAAAAAGAGAGTCAATGATCGCACCATCACCATTCATCGAACGAACAATATTGACCGTCTCGATTCATGCCAGCTGGTTTTTATCTCCCGTTCATCGATTGATAACTTAAAAGCCGTCATCAACACCCTGCAAGGTAAACCTGTACTCATCGTAGCGGACAGTCCGGGCACCATCCAGCAAGGCGTTACACTCAATATGGAAATCAAAGATGAGAAAGTCACATTTGAAGCCAATTTAAAAGTAGCCAAAAAAGCCAGTCTGAATCTAAGTTCTCAGCTATTGCGCTTCGCCACTTCGGTACTTCAGTAATAAAATAAAGCTGAAATCCGCATACTCCTCTGTAGTAAAAATCTCACATTTTGAATGTCCTCTTCCGTGAAAGAAGAAATTACTATCCCTAATTTAATAAATTAAGGGTAATAAAAATCTTACTTCTCGGTTTTAATCACTAACGTTTGAGCTTTTAACCCAAAACCGGCGGCGCGCCGCGGGGCGGCCCGCGCGACCGCGCGGCCGCCGGCCCCCCCCCCGCGCGAACCAACTTTAGTTAATCAGTGATTGGGTATGTTTAAATCATGAGACTAAAAAATCAACTCAGTTCATTGTGTTCATTCCCAGAAAACTTGTTCCCCCGGTCGTCAATATCCCTGCAAAGAAAGGCTTGCTGCTCGGCTTGCTTTTAATGCAGATATTTCCGGTCTTTGCGGCAAAGAATTTGGAGCAGATGAGCTTAGAGGAATTGATGAATATCAGCATTGTCGGCGCTTCCAAATATGAGCAGAAACAACAGCAAGTCGCCGCAGCCGTCAGTGTCATTACCCGCGCAGATATCCGAACCTATGGCTGGCGCACGCTGAATGAAGCACTGTCCAGCCTTCCCGGCATTCACCCCACGTATGATTATCAATATGAGTATTTAGGTACACGGGGATTCGGTCTGCCAGGGGATTTCAATTCCCGCGTACTGATCACGATCAATGGCAATCGCATCAATGATGCCACGTATGACCAAGGACCCACCGGGCGTGATTTTCCACTCGATATAGATTTGATCGAACGGATTGAATTTTTTCCGGGTCCGGGCAGTGCCGTGTATGGACAGAACGCCATGATGGGTATTGTCAACATCGTTACGCGCAATGGCGCAAGTGTCAATGGTGCCGAGCTATCGACCTCGTACCAGACAGCGGAAACCATGCCGCAGGAACGCGCCACCTTCGGTAAAAAATTCAGCAACGGCACGGATGCGTTACTTTCCTTCTCGGGTCTTCAATCCCGCGGAGCAGATCGTTTTTTTGATTATGGCGACTCCGGTATTTCCGGGGTGGCGCGCCGCTTGGATGGAGAAAATGTTAAGCAATTATTTGCGCGCGCCACGCATGGTCCGTTGTCATTTGATTTCATTTATGGCGATCGACGCAAGTATCGCTACGATAACCCTTTAATCTATGGCGGCGAGAAAACGCTATCCACCGGACCCAGTGACTGGCATGGCGCTGAATTGCGCCTGCTTTCCACTGCTTTGTCCAATCATAAACTGATGGCAGGTGTTGAGTATCAAAATAATACGTCCATCAAACAATCTTTTCAGAATTTCGATCATCCTGAAGATAATAGCGCGATAAAAAGTTCTGTTGTACGCGTTGGTGTGTATGCTCAAGACGAATGGCGTATTACCGACACCTTGTCCGCAACCGTAGGACTGCGCTATGACTACAGCGCCTGGATTGGTAGTCTTGGCAATCGATTGAGCCCGCGCGGCGCGCTGATTTGGCAAGCCACCCCAAAAACAACATTCAAGGCACTCTATGGCCGCGCTCACCGGTCACCGAATGCGTATGAACGAGACTACACCGATGGCATTTCCCAAGTTGCCAATCCAGGATTACGCAGCGAGATGGTTGATACCGCTGAACTCGTGGCAGATTATCTTCCGCTGCCGAATATGAATTTACGCGCCACCGTTTACGCATGGGATATGCACAACATCATCGCGCTCGGAATCGACCCGGTCAGCGGATTATCGCAATATCAACAGACATCCCAAAAAGTACTGGCCAGAGGCACAGAATTATCGTTAGATAAAACTTGGGATTGGGGCGCACGATTGCGCAGTAGTTTTGGTATTCAGAATGCTGAGCAACAAGACTCGCACCTCACCAATTCACCCTACCATCTGGGCAAGTTGAATATTTCCATCCCCATTCCACTGATCACCGGCTTGCGCGCTGGCTATGAATTGCAATACTACGGCAAACGCAAAGCGCTCGATGGCACGCATACCGATAATTATGTTCTTTCCAATCTCAATTTAGTGACCAATGTTCCACAGGTAAAAGGACTCGAGGCATCGTTGAGCGTTTTTAACTTGTTTAATGAGAACTACCAGCACCCGGCGGCAGATACCAACTGGCAGAACTTTTTCTGGCAGCCTGGCCGGACCGTACGCCTCCGAATGGATTATCGCTTCTAAGCGCGTATTGATATGACATTCTTGTATAAAAAACAGCAGCGGCGAAACGAACTGACGACCCGATTCTAGGCTATGCTTAATTGGATACTGGGAAAGCAAGAAGAAATAGTTTTCTATGGCAATCGCCGTATCAGGAAACGATTATTGATCCATTATTTTCCAGTTTTGCCGCTGTGCTGGTCCTTGTTCTTGGGTTACTCGCCATTGACCCTAGCCGAACAACCATCAGAATACCGGTTAAAAGTGGCTTTCCTTTATAATTTCTCCGCTTACACGGAATGGCCCAGCTTGCCCGGCCAGGTTTTGAATTTATGTATCTATGGTGAGGACCCGTTTGGCGAAAATTTACAGCACTTACGGCATAAGAAAGCCCATGAACATGAAATAGTAGTCCGGCATACCAAAAATACTGAAGATCTTCCTGGTTGCCAGATTGTTTTTATCACCCGCTCAAGCATCGATAATCTCAGTGACATCATTAAACAACTGGATGAAATGCCGATATTAACCATTGCCGATACCCCCGGCGCTAGTCAGCAAGGCGTTATACTCAACATGGCTATTAAGGAGGGGAAAGTCACATTCGAAGCGAATGTGACTATTGCAAAAAGAAACCGCTTAAAACTCAGCTCTCAACTACTACGTTTCGCCACTGAGGTATATCAATAATGAAGAGTTCATCACCGGCTGCCGTGACATTACGTTCTAAATTGCAACGAATCAACTTTGCCACACAGGGCACGGCAATGCTGCTGGTCGCAATACTCGTTATTCTGAGCAGCTTCCTCATCAGCTTTCTATCTATAGTTCAAACCAGTCAGTCAACGGCAAAATTATTGGCGGAGAATGCAGTCGCGACATTGATGTTCCAGGATACGAGTACGGCACAAACGCTATTACATTCGCTCAGCAATACACGGGAGATCCAAGCTGCGGCGATTTATACCGCAGAGAAAGTAAAATTCGTTCAGTATTCTGTTCAAAACACGCTGCTTCCGGAAACTTTAGATTCTCTGCAAGAAAACATTCGAACAAATATCCATTTCCTAACCATTACGGAGCCGATTCACTTCAATGATCAGCCTCTGGGCAGCCTCTACTTGGAAATATCCTTGCATCCCCTTTACTGGCAAATACTTTGGCACGTTGTCATCACAATCACTGCGGCGATTTTCGCATTATTGATTGCCAACCTTATGTTGCAACGGCTTAACCGGTCGGTACTTGATCCGCTCAAAAATCTTGCCACCGTCATGGAACATGTTACGAGCAAAGCAGATTATTCAACTCGAATCGAACCCGGTGCGATTGTTGAATTGAATACATTATCGAAGGGATTCAATAATATGCTGGAAATGATTCAAGATCGTGATGCAAAGCTGGCTAACCACCTTGATCACCTTGAAGACGAAGTTGAAAAAAGAACATCAGAGCTGGTCCTTGCCAAGGAATCCGCAGAGGCGGCAAGCAAAGCTAAAAGTGAATTTCTGGCCACGATGAGCCACGAGATCCGCACGCCGATGAATGGCATCCTGGGAATGACCGAGTTATTGCTAGACACTCAATTAGATAAAGATCAGTACCGTTTCGCAGAAACAGTTCAAAGTTCAGGTCAGCACCTCCTCGGTATCATCAATGACATTCTGGATTTCTCCAAGATTGAGTCCGATCACATGGAACTGGAAACCATCGATTTCGATTTGGTCAAGCTGGTAGAAGATACACTGGTCATGTTTGCACAACCCGCTGATAAGAAGGGTCTGGAATTGATCGCGCAGTTTACGCCGCCCAACACAACCTTCATGTTACGCGGCGATTCATTCCGAATACGTCAGATCATTGCAAATCTGCTCAATAATGCCATTAAATTCACCGATCAAGGAGAAATTGTCATTCGCACAATACTGCTTGATGAAACCGGACCCCTGACTAATGTCTCCCTATGCGTTGAAGATACGGGCATCGGAATTCCTTCGGCATACCATGAAAAGATTTTCCAGAATTTTTCTCAAGCAGATGGTTCCACAACCCGTCAATATGGGGGTACCGGCCTTGGTCTGACTATCTGTAAAAAATTATTGGAATTGATGGGAGGAAGCATTCAGGTAGAAAGCTCTCCGGGTCATGGCTCCAAGTTCTGGATTACTCTGCGGTTAGAGAAGTCCAAATTGGTACACAACGACTTTTCCGATGTCACTAAATTGCACGGTATCCGGGTTCTGGTCGTAGATGACAATCAAACTAACCGGGAGATTCTTAAACTACAATTGAAGAATTGGCAAATAGATGCGGTATGTGCAGAAGATGCGCAGCAAGCTTTAACGTATATGAATCGATCTGTTGCCGAAAATAAATTATTTCAACTGGTCATTTTGGACATGCACATGCCCAAAATGGATGGATTGCAGCTGGCAAGCAGAATTCATGCACACCCGGATCTCAGAAAAACTCGCATGATGATGCTGACTTCAACCTATAGTAACGCGAGTCAGCTTGAAAGACAGAATACCGGTATATTACGTTGTGTAAACAAGCCCGTCCGCCAGAAGGAACTATTGGATATTATCATTGATGTCATGGGACGCGATCTGGATAAAGAGGCCATAAATTCTCCTTTAGTGGAGCAAGTTGCAGTCAGTGCGCCTACACAAAATTTTCACGGCAAAGTTTTGCTGGCTGAAGACAATCCGGTCAATCAGGAAGTAGCCAGGGCGATGTTGGCAAAGCTCGGCTTGGATACAGTCGTTGCGCATGACGGCAAACAGGCTCTGGATTTGATCCAAAACAACCAATACGATCTCGTTCTGATGGACTGCCAAATGCCTAACATGGATGGTTTCGAAGCAACCGCACGCATCCGGCAGCAGTTTGGCGCGATGCACACCATTATTGCACTGACCGCCAATGCCACAGAAGACGATCGCAAACGCTGCATAGAGGGCGGAATGAATGATTTTCTTTCCAAACCTTATACAATCGATCAGTTACGACAAAAAATCCATTATTGGCTCAGCAAAGAAAAAAAACAATTCAATGAATACTGTAAAATCCGAAGTCGTTGAACCAGAACCCGAAACTAACGCCACGCCTGCACTCAATCCAATATGGCTTGGTCAAATTCGTGAGCTTGACACAACCGGAGGAAATGTTTTGCTGCACAAGATCCTGCAAGCATTTCTCGAATCTGCTCCGAATAACATGCGCCAGATTGAACAAGCTATTATTAATGGGGATGCTGACAGTCTGCGTCAGTCAGCACATGCATTGAAATCCAGTTCGGGAAATATCGGAGCTGAGAACCTATCTGCTCTACTTAAGCAATTGGAAGCG
This sequence comes from Nitrosomonas sp., assembly GCA_016708955.1. GTDB lineage: Bacteria > Pseudomonadota > Gammaproteobacteria > Burkholderiales > Nitrosomonadaceae > Nitrosomonas. Next base: position 107,291 of record JADJES010000003.1, on the reverse strand, counting down.
CATGGACGAACAAGGGAATTGACACATGCAGAAACACTACAAGCAAGCCTGCAGCAGCACTATCAACAAGCCATCACCGAAATCAACAAAATACTCAGTCCATCGTGACCATTGAACCTTTTAAAATCTTACTGGCTGATGATGATGCCACGGTCAGATTGCTTATGCAGGCGGCGTTAGAAAAGGCTGGCTTCAGTGTTACGCTGGCCTGCAATGGAGAAGAAGCCATTCGCCAGTTTGAAGCATCGCCAACGGATATGGTCATGCTGGATGTTGAAATGCCCGGCATGAATGGTCATGAAGTTTGTTCGCACCTGCGAGCGAAAATAGGCAATGAATTACCCATCATCATGGTAACCGGAATGGATGACGTGCAATCCATCAATTATGCCTTTGAAGTCGGCGCGACAGATTTTATCGCCAAACCGATAAACTGGAATTTGATTAATTATCGCATTCTGTATCTAAAACGTGCCTACCTGAACCTGCTTGCACTTCAAATTGCTAACGCACGCAGCACGGCAATCTTTAGCGCGATTCCCGATACGATGTTCATTTTGAATAATGACGGCAAAGTCGTCGATATGTGCAGCAACTCGGATGATACCCTTTGTCTAATCACCGGATCGAAGCATGCTTTGAATCAAAGCTTGCCCGCAGATATTGTCAATTTGTATCTGGATGCGGCGGGGCGAGCTCGCCGGTATGGAACAGTCGAGCTCTTCGAGTATCCTCTCAAACTGAATGATGGTAACACCCGGTACTATGAAAATCGTATTGTGGTTATTGATCCTCTAGAAACACTTTGCCTGGTTCGTGATATTACAGAACGTAAGGACTCTGAAAACAAAATATTCCACCTCGCTTATTTTGATAACCTGACCGGATTACCCAACCGTCAATCCTTTATGGAGCGTTTAGATGGAGAAATTAAACGCGCCAAGTATACCAGTAGCAAACTGGCGGTACTTTTTCTGGATTTGGATGGATTCAAAAATATCAATGACACGATGGGGCATAATACCGGTGATGTTATTTTACAATCGACCGCTGATCGGCTGCAAAGCAGCACACGCCCCTCTGACCTTGTATCCCGTAGCAACACGGATCATTCAGAGATTAAACTCGCCCGCCTCGGAGGTGATGAATTTACTGTCGTCATTCCCAATCTCCCTCGCGCGGAAGATGCCTTAATTCTGGCACATCGAATTCGTGAGACCATGCGCCACCCTTTTCATCTTGAAAGCCGTGATGTCGTCCTGACTACGAGTATCGGCATTGCCCTCTATCCAAATGATGGCGAAGACGCGGAAACGCTACTGAAACATGCAGATACAGCGATGTATCACGCAAAAAATGAAGGCCGGGATAATTGTCAATTCTACAACCTCGAGCTAACACTTCACGCCGAAAAACGCATGCATTTGGAGAATGATTTACGTAATGCATTGCAGCAAAATGAATTTCATCTTGTATACCAGCCACAATTGGATGTTGCAAGCGGACGCATCCAATCGGCAGAAGCGCTGATCCGCTGGCAGCACCCGCAAAAAGGGCTCATTTCGCCTCTCGACTTTATTCCAGTAGCCGAAGAAAATGGTCTCATCATTCCGATCGGTGCGTGGGTGTTACGGACAGCTTGTACTGAAGCCGCTCAGTGGCATAAGAACGGGCAATATTTACAAGTAGCGATAAACCTTTCCCCTCTGCAGATAAATAACCCGGAACTGGTCAACACAGTCCTCAATATTTTGGCTGAGACCGGCTTTCCGCCAAACAAACTTATTCTGGAAATCACCGAAGGCGCTTTAATGGAGCACAATATTGATACCTTGACCAGACTCCACACGTTACGCGACCACGGTATCGAAATTGCTCTGGATGATTTTGGTACAGGTTACTCTTCGATGAATTATTTAAAACGCCTGCCGATTAATGACATCAAAGTGGACCAAAGCTTTATCCGCGGCCTGCTGAATGATAAAGACAGTCTTTCGATCGTCAAGGCAATTATCTCCTTATCCAAAAATCTTGGCTTTTCTGTAACTGCCGAAGGGATTGAAACACTCGACCAGGCTCAAATTCTGAAATATTTTGGCTGTGATACCCTGCAAGGCTATTACTTCAGTAAGCCTATCGCCATGGAAGAAGTTTTCTCTCTCGCGGATAAGCAGTGGACCATCCAGGCAGTCAAACCCAATGGAATAGATCATGAAAATTGCTGATATCGACCAGTTAAAAATCGGCACATTATTACCCAGTCCCAAAGGGGTGGCGCTTGCGCTACTGGAAGCCTGCCAGCGGGAAGATGTCACCATCAATGAAATTACCAAACTCATTCAAACCGACCCCGCGCTTTCTGGCCGCTTGATTCAGCGGGCCAATGCGACTAATCAGCGTAGCCGCGCTATTTCTTCTGTATTTGAGGCAGTGCCTCATGTTGGCTTAACAGTAGTCAAACAACTGGCAATGGGCTTTTCATTGATTGATCAATATCAAAAAGGCACTTGCAAAGGATTTGATTATCAAGAATTCTGGTCACATTCGCTGCTCATGGCGATTGCCATGCAAGAGTTGGGTAAAACAACTCGCGTGTCCGCACCCGATGAATTATTTGCGTGTGGTTTGATGATGCGTATCGGTTGTTTGGCGTTAGCCACAATTTATCCGGACAAATACACGGAACTCATAGCAAAACAATCGCCCGGAATAACACTGAATGAATTGGAACAACAATATTTGCAGACTGACCATAATGAATTGACTGCGGCGATGCTGATCAACTTCGGTGTTCCAAGAATCTTTGTAGAACCAATCTATTATCATGAAACACCCACTGAATCAGGTTTTTCCGAAGGCTCTCGCCCGTATCAAATTGTGCATCTGCTGTACTTGGCTAAACAGATAGCCGATTTTGGATTAGCCGAAGAATCTGAACGTAACCAACGTATCTCCGAATTGATACTGTTTGGTGGAAGAATCGGGTTAGACACTGAAACATTTGGCGCCTTTATAGACCAAATCATGCAGGCATGGCACGCATGGGGGAAAATACTCAAACTGCCTGCTGTGGAAATTCCTCCTCCATTCGATAAGATGATGAATGCGGCTGCGCCACGCACGGAAAATGCGACGGATGCCGCTTCGCTACGCATCCTTTTGGTAGAAGACGATCCAACCAGCCTCATTCTTGCCAAAGAGCTGCTATCCAAAGTTCTTGGTCACACTGTCTTTACTGCCAGCGACGGTCAGCAAGCTTTAGCGCTCGCGATGGACATCTTGCCGCATATTGTCGTAACAGACTGGATGATGCCGGTAATGAATGGCCTTGAATTAACTCAATCTTTACGCGCAACAGAGTGGGGGCAAAATTTATATATCATTATGCTGACTGGCATAGAAGATGAAGAAGAAGTCATTAAGGCATTTGACGCGGGTGTAGATGATTATGTAACAAAACCCATTAATATTCGTGCCTTTCGAGCCAGATTGCGAGCAGCCTGGCACTATCGAAAGTTACAGGATTCATGGGATCATGATCGCGAACAGCTCAAGCGCTTTGCCGCTGAATTAGCCGTCACTAATCGGAGACTGGAGTATTTTGCTCTGACCGATATGCTGACTGAATTGCCCAATCGGCGCTCCGGCATGGAAACACTGGCTGAAGTATGGAGCGTTGCGAACCGGTCCAACCAATCGATGGCTGTCATGCTTCTCGATATTGATCATTTCAAAGTGGTTAACGATACCCATGGCCATGCCATTGGCGACAAGGTGCTAAAACAAGTGGCCGCATCGATTCGAAAAATTGCCCGCAAAGGTGATACTTTTTGCCGTATGGGCGGAGAAGAGTTTTTGGTCGTTTGCCAGCCGGGGAACATCGAATTAAAGTCCCTGGTATTATTTGCAGAAAGACTCCGTCAGCATATCAATACACAACAGATTGTCATTGGTGAACTGCACATAAAAATCTCAATTAGTATCGGTATCGCCTTAAAAGATGCCAGCATGCAAAGCGAAGACCAACTCGTCAATGCTGCTGATAAGGCACTTTACGCCGCTAAAAATGCGGGTAGAAATAGAGTCTTCCTGGCGATAAATAATAAGCTTATAGCTACGCCCACAGCACCTATTAATCCCGCAGACAAGATTTAGTCAACTCCCTCTTATTTTCTGAAAAAGAATATCTGAATCCGCTCTAATCGAAGTTTTAAGGAACTTGCTGACAGATTATAATGGTTCATCCGGCAAGTGCGTACTTTTGGGTTTAACCGACAAGGACATAATTGGTTTCATGCAGCGCCATAATTTTGAGTTTAAAGAACTCGACATCTCTGAAACCATAGGCCATTTTGTGCAAAGTTTTATCTTGTTGTTGGTACCTTCCAACGGCCCGGTTGATAAACCATTAAAATCGAAATAAGCCAGGATACCTGAGCGGTGTGCTGCAATAGTTTTAGAGAATTGCTTGAGCATGTTGACATCCGAAGCAGCGGCTTTTTTACCCATTCATCCAATGCATTTTGAGCTGAGAGTTTATCCGGTTGATGCCAGATATTGCGTAACTCTTCTTTCATGTAATAGGCCGTTGCCAAGGGCTCATTGAGCTTTAATGCTTCGTCCAGACGTTGACGTTCATTGCGCTTGTCATCCAGGTTGTCAGGGTTCTTCAGCAACAGCCAGCGAATGCCCTTCAAAACGGGTTTGCCCAACCCATTTTCTGCTTCTCGTTGCAGATCATGACGCAGTTTTGTCAACTTTTCGTTGAACAGCTTAATAATATGGAAGTGATCGAACACTAGCGTTGCATCTGGGATATTAGCCCGCACCGCACTGATGTATGCTGGCCCCATGTCGGTCGCAACCGCTTCAATCCGTGCACCCGATCGTTTCAAACGCTTCCAAAACGGAATCAGTGCATCGGCACCTTTCCCATTGCCAACAAAAATCACTGCCCCACGTTGAAGATCCAGAACTATCGTTAAATAACCCAGCTTCTTGCCTTGGTATATTTCATCCAGCGCAATGCGTTTTATCTTGGCCAATTTCGGCAACCGATAACGTTTATTCAGATTGTCCTTCTGTATTCCCTTAACCAGATCCCAGCTCACTCCAAGATGGCGTGCTACTGCCTGGATGGTCATGTGCCTAGAGAGATCCAAAACCAATCTTTCGAAAGAACGTGTATAGCGCTTGTGCTCATCAGCAAACTGTATCTTTACCTGACGAACTGCTTGGCATCGGGTGCATTCTACCCGCTGAACTGGAAGGTCGATATAGACTGCTTTTTGACCTACCGGTACTGTCCTGAAGCGTCTAACCAACTTTCCCCGGCAATGTATCTCGCGGCTTTTACATACCGGACATCTCAATCGCCAATGATCCGCTTGTATTGCAACAACTATGACACCCGCAATAAAACAAGTGCTTTGATAAAAATAACCAACTATACCAAAGGCGTGATACAGCAAACTGGTCGACATGTTGAAAAAACCTCTTCGTTGAAAATCAGAGATAATTTCAACCTTTAATTCACTTTATTTCAACATGCATTTCTGACTAACAAGTACGCACTTGCCGGATGAACCAGGAAGGCAGTAAATTGATTGAGACGTTACGCCAGGAAGCCATGCTGATTATGAATCGTGGTGTATTGCTCGTCAGTAAGGGGCAGTATGAAGAGGCAGTCAACGCCATGCGGGATGCTTACGCAGCCATGCCGGCAAACATGCGTGTGTTACTCAACTTAGCCTACGTGATTATTACGTATATTCAAAAAAATGGTCCAACACCGGAGCTGATTCAAGAAGCGCGTAGCAGTCTTCTCGCTGCAAACGAATTATCACCCGGCGAGCCGCGTTTTATCCGCTTGATGGCTTCACTGAATGAGTTCTCCGCATCAGCATGATCTATAACGAAAGCTTTTCTCCAGAAGAAAAGCTTTCAGTGCAAACGAGCTTAACTGCCCACCTTAACAAAGCCGCCACCTTGGTTAATCCAAACTTCTCCTGTCAAGGCATCACTAATCGTCGTGGCATCCGTCTCAAAGCAATCGGGTACGCTCTGACTTGTATAGGTGCCTTTAGTGAAATAATTCACAGGGGGTGTTATCACTATGCCATCAATCGGTAGAGACCCTATTGCTCCGGTTATGGCTGTTGTAATATCGAGACAAAGATCAGAATTGACAACCAAGTTGGCAGTCTCAGCCGGTGCATTCATCGTGCAGTGTTTAACGTTTGCTGCTGCATCAACAATAGCTTGAAACGGATTGGGTAATCCTGGAATGCTGGTTGATATACCTGCTATGTTTGATGCAGTAATCGTATTGCTGCTAAGTAAGGAAATGCCGCTTGCCGTCGTTTGTTGCGGTACTTGACAAAGATTGGTGTTGGTCAGGTCAGGGGCGGCGACACAGTGGCCATTTGTAGTGACCGTTACGACATTGCCGCTCTGGCTATAAGTAACTCCGGTGAGGGCATTAGCGGTATCGCAAGCAGCGATGCCGCCACTCCCGCCAGAATTATCGATTTCATTGATTATTGATCCGGCCATTAAATAGTTTTAAGCGGCATATTTTACATACGGATCTTGGAAGTAAGAAGCAACGCGCTCTGGATTATTCTGCAGCATCAACATATGATCATCGACAGGGCATGTAATTTCTCCTTGGTACGCACCGGAACTTTCGAACCGATAGCCTGCTTCAAATCTGAGTTCAATCTTTCTTCTGGATTTAATTCCGGACTGTAGCTGGGTAAATAAAAGCATTCGATCTTTTCCTTATTTTCTTCCAGCCAAGCCTTCACTGGTTTGCTGTGGTGCACTCTCAAATTATCCAGGATCAAGAACACTTTCTTCCCTGCATCCTTGATCAGTAGTTCGAGAAATTCAATGAGTCTATCTGAATTGAAATTTCCATCAATAATCTGCCAGCGTGCACAGCCTTTGTTGGTTACAGTGGCAATCATTGACAGCCGTTGCCGCGTGCCAGGAGCGTAGGTCACGGGTGTTTTTCCTTGGGTGCAAAGCCACGTCCTCGCACATCCGTATTGACTAATCCTGTCTCATCACCCCAGTGAATCTCCCCGCCTTCAGTTCGAGCGCGCTTGGCAATATCCGGATATTGCTCATTGAGCCATTGCTTTACCGCCTCCGGGCGTTGTTCATAAGCACGTCGGATCGGCTTCTGCGGGGTAAATCCCCAACGCTTGAGGTAGTGTCCCACCGTGCGTATCGGCATGGATATGCCACATTCCTGCTCGATTAACTGTCTTATCGCTCCACGATTCCACAACGCAAAATCCATCTTCAGTTGCTCAGGACGTTTATCACAAATAAGCCGTTGCAATCTCAACTCCTGCTCTTCGCTTAAGCTGCGTTTGTCACCCGTACGTCGTCCGCGTCTACCAGGCTTTAGCCCAGCTGCACCACCTTCTTCATAAAGTCGAATAATCTTCTTCACAGCCGTGCCGCTCAGCTCCGTAACTTGCGCTATTTGCCCAGGTTTGCCGCCTCGCTTGTGAAGACGAATCACTTGCCGACGACGTTCATGCAGCGCTTCATCTTTTAAGGTTCTTGCATCTATTTTTTCCATCCTTCTATGACATGCAAAATCACCAAAAATTCAAACTATTTATTGGCCGGATCTATAAACTTGCAAGTGTGTCAATCACTGTCGGATTATCTCCCCAGGGTCCACCTAGCACATAAACGCTATTATCGTTTTTGTTTACACCGGCATAAATGCCGGACTCCGGATAGTGCCGGTATAGCCAGGGTTCGATATTTTGCGTGGCCTGATGGCTCGGGAAGATCGTTGGGTAAGTCTTCTCAGCCCAGTTGAGCAATGTCTCAGTATCACTTGCAGTATCAGCGAGAACAAAATGCGTATTGCAGAGCAAAAAGAATGTGCAAGCCGATAAAAGTAACTGTTTTATGTGCTGTTTCATATTGAAGCGCCTCGGTTGATTAAATGAATTGAATGTTTGTGTGGATAATAGCGTGTTCCATATATTCTCAAAAATTATGGAGACATTATTGCATTTTATGTATTGAGTCTAGATCAAGAATTAGCGGGTATAAAGTAGGTATTTCAACGAATACAAGGCAACTGAACATCATAGAAAAGCACCAAAATGGATCTTCTTGGTGGATTTATTTGTCTGTACGTATTGCATGAGAATCCATTGGCATTATTGAGATTTCATCTGCCTCGGGTTTTATCCGGAAGGGCATATTTTTATTGATGCACTTTGACAGCCAGTTGCAGTAATTTTGAGCTGATATCAAGCCCTGAAGCACGTACTTTGGTCAAATTAATTTCAAAAACAATTTTCTCATTGACTAGACTCATATTGATTGCAATGCCCTGTGCAGTAGCATTTGGGTTATCAGCCAGTGTGAGGATGGGTTCATTCTGTAGATCATCCAAGATACTGGATAATTGGCCACTAACTGATTTAGAGAAGAAGATCACCTGGCACGCTTTTAATTGATCAAAGTCAGCAATACGCGTGACTTTGATGTGGCGATTATTTACCGATCTGTTTTGTAGTTTGTCGATTTCCTGGCCGAAATAATCTTCCCCATAAATACACAGATTAATTGTCTGACCGGTACTGTCGGGCCAGTGCGTGAATGCAATAAAGTTATAAATAAACGCTGCTTTGACTTGGTATTCAATCATGTTGTCAGCCATCGCCACCGAGTGAGAAACCGGCAGGCAGAAACCCAGATACCAGGCGAATAGAAAGTGGTAGAAACTTCGTTTCACGAATTTATTTGAGTGCCTGAACAGTCGATTAAATAAGTGCATGCCCATGTATTCTCACTAGAAGCGCCACTGCGCGCCTGCGTAAATCCCACGTGGAATGAACACGGGTACTAAGGGAATAAAGTCGGATACAGACTCTCTGTGATTTTGGCTAAACAAATTTTGACCGACAACGAACAACTCCGTATTTTTTGTTGGTTTGTATGCCAGCTTTGCATCCATCGTGACATAGCTCGGGACATTGTAAAGCGAGATAGCACTGGTATAGTGTAACCAAAGATTGAGCTGCAATCTTTCAGAAAAATCATAGTTGGAACGAACCGATAATTGATGTTGCGGGTTTGCTTTGTCTGCGGCGCCTGCAGTCGGGTCAGTTTTTCTAAAAGCACTATTAGAGGAGAAGTCTATGTTGAGAAAACTGTAACTCCCTTGCAGGCGCCAGTTATCTCTCGGTTTCCAATCAATCGATGTTTCAACCCCATAGGTTAGCGCAGATCCTTGATTATTAGCGATAACAGGAAATAGAAATTGTCTCGGTAATCCTGTGCTGAGCGATAATGCACCCAAGCTTGTATCGCGCATTTGACTGTAGTCATTGACAAAACCCGCCACATCAATGGAAGCTTGCGAAGAGAACTGGTGCCGGTATCCCAGTTCGTAAGCGATCAATTTTTCTGAATTGAAGTGATTGCCACCTTGTAATGATGCTGCGATTGGAAAAGGTAAGGCAGATAATCCAGGAAAAGCTTGAAATTGTGGTGTGAGATTAATCAGGCTATCGATTTCAGCGCGAGAAGGTGTTCTCACGGCACGGGATACGGCCATCCAGACTGAATTCTCAGTATTAGGCGTCCACATCAGGCGTGCATTGGGTTGTATTTCCATTCCAGTGAAATCGTTATGTTCGAATCGACTGCCTACCGAGAACAACAAGCGATCCGGTATCAGCGTGATGTCATCGCGGATGAAAGTGCCGATCAAATGATTCGTTCGCTCACGAGGGGAAAATGTGACTAAACTGGTGTCGAAAATTTTGTTGTGATAGAGCCGGTAATTGGCTCCCCAAGTGATATTATGCCGCTCGAATAGTGGAAAACGGTATTGCATATCGACGTCAAAGCTCTCGGCATCAAATTTTCCAACTGGCAATAATTGCGATCGATTGCGGTCATAGTATGCCTGCAGCATGAATGAAGTGTTTTCAGAGAAAGTCCGGTCCCAGCGAAAGCGTATATTTCCCCCTTCGTTATGTCCGCGCATCGCACTTGTTAAGGTGGGCGATAGACTAAGGCCGCTTTTATCGAGGGTACTGCCATCAAAATTGGCGAAAATATCGCCCTGCAAGGTAAATTGATCAATGCCGCGGTTATGGTCCACGCGGAATCCCCCTCTGGCCGAGTGCCATTGATCGTTAGCATTTCCGCCGGATAATGATTGCGTGTGGTCTCGTGAAAATCCTTTGGCGTAGACACGGAAAGGCGTTTCTTCATTGATTTTGCCGCCGTAGCGTGCGCCTACAAAGCCCTGCTCAAAACTACCGCCCCCGGCTGTGAGGAGTGTTCCTTGGGTATCGGCAGCTTTCTTGGTGATAATGTTGATGACACCATTAACTGCATTGGATCCCCAAGATACTGCAGCAGGCCCGCGAATCACCTCGATGCGCTCGATATCTTCCATCAGCGTATCAATTTGTTCCCATAGAACACCTGAGAATATTGGGGAATACACGCTACGGCCATCCATCAGCACTTGCAGTTTATTGTCATAGACTCCATTAAAACCACGGATACTGACAGCCCATTTGTCTGTACCGACACGTTCCACTTGTACCCCAGGTGCCATCCGCAATGCATCGGGAATACTTGTCGCGCCAGAACGGCGTATGTCATCTTGGGTAATCACAAAAACGGCCGCCGAGACTTCGTTAAGCTTTTGTGGACTTCTGGAAGCTGTGGTGACTTTGACGTTCATCAGTTCTTCGATGCTTAGACTCATAAACTGGTTATCAACAGTTTTATTTTCTGCGATTGCCAGTTTTGTACCCCATGCAAAAACTAATGCAATTGAAATTTTATATATCCAAATCATTAACCAGCTCGCTTTCAGCGCTGAAGCGGATGACGTTTGTCTGATAAGTAAGTTAAGTATCTTCATCGTATTCTCATCTAGAAGCGCCATTCAACACCAGCATATACCCCCTCGGAAAATTTGCGTTGCCATGGAAGGGATGAAGTCGGATTGGGATTCTCGATATTTCTTCTAGGCTTCCATGTCAGTTTTGTATCCATCATGATGTAGTTAGGGTTGGTAGGCGGCAGAATGAGATCAAAAGCAGCTAATCAGAAGACGGTGTTAAAGAATTTTTCTTTGCTATAGTAGTTCACTCGCTAGCTCCACGAATCTTCGATTACAGCGAATTCACACCCCTTTTTCAAAAGAATTGCGCAAGGATTTTTGTAGTGATCAGGACTATCGAAAGTGTCACGAAAGGTTCACGCTGTCATTGCGGGGTTTTGAGCTGGTGACGAAGAGCTCGCCTAATCGCGATCGCGACTAAACATTAAGGAGCCTCTGAATAATTGTCATTTTGAGCGTAGCGAGAAATCTATATTGTCGATTCAGAAAGATTCCTCATTTCGTTCGGAATGACAAAGATGGGTTATTCAGAGGCTCCTAAAGGAAATTCTAATTAGTGTCAGCCCGAAAACCCCATTTTTTTGCCAGCAAGCTACCTAAATTTTCAATCATTCCTGAAAAATGCAATGAGGATATGCATTCAAAAAAGCTTCCGATTGCATTTTTCTGGAGGCGTAGTACAAAAACTCGATTTTTACCCAGCACCAGCCGCTGATTGCTCGCAATCAGGTACTTTGGGCGCTAGATGAAAAATTTATTTTAGGCTGTTCGCTGGTATCTTAAACTTTCTCTTTCGCTTTGCGCGCACGTTCCACATCTTGCTGCCACAGGATGTCACCCATTCGGCGGATGTTCCTGGTGACAATGGCCAGTGCAACATAACGTTTAAAACCATCGATGCCATGGTCTGGGCATTTGTCTAAACCATGTATCTCTAGTGCGTTGATTGCTGACTCTACCGCCGAGTGTGCATGACGGGCTTTAACAAATTCTTCGGTTCGTTCTACCGCTTGACGTTCTTTGCTTAGTTTGCCTTTTCTGGGGAGCGTGACCTGGTCGAGATGCTGGATCAGTTCAGCTGGTTGGCGGGTGAATGAAAGCCTTTGTCGAAGCTACAGGCGTTGAGTTTGGGAAAGCGTTTTTTAGCTTCTGCGATCATGGATACTGCAATCTGATCATCGGTTTGTTTTTCCATCACGTGATGATGCAAGATGAATTGATGCTGGTCTTCCAGGATGCATACTTTGACACCCAGCTCAACCGGTACGCCTGCCTTACCTTTGCTTATCCATTCGGTGTGCGGCTCAAATAGGGAGAATACTTTTTCTTCGTGTGGAATCACTTCACCTTTAATGACACGACGCTCAATTTGATCGATTTGGCGTTCGGCGTGTTTGATGTAGCCTTCAATTTCAATCTTTTGCAGCAGCTCAGTAGACGCAATCGCGGCCAGTTTGGTTAGGGTGGTCTGAATTTTGTCTAAGTGACTTCTGGCTTGGTCAATATAGGCCTGGTGCGCTTGCGTAACTTGTGCGTCGATTTTGTCTTGTCGTGCTTTAGCGACGCTGCGCTTTTGTTCTGTGCACTACGCATCAGTCGTTTTAATTGGCGCAGGTTGTAGCTATATTGCCGCCAGTCGCTTAATTGTTGCCTTTCACACCAGTGCGCCGTCAGCGTAATCGCTTTGCGCAGGGCATCCCACAATAAGTTGATGTCCGTTGGAAAATGCACATCGGTTTCAACAACAAAGGAGTCGCACCGCCCACGCAGGACTCCTTCGCCCTTTTTTAGGAGGGCATGCCCTCCCGCAACTATGATTTGGTTTATTTTGTCCAGCAGTTCTGGTGTGAGCAGGTTGACGTTCTCCACCAAGGTTTGATACACATATTTCTTGTCTTCATCATACAGATGATGTCCCAACATTTCGCGTAAGGTTTTATGCTGGTTAACCAGTTCGTGAAGACGACCATAATCAGCATTTAAGTCCAGCCGCAATACGCCACAAACCAGTATGCTCCACAGGGTCATGCCAGGACGGCCTGTGCTCTTATCTACCTTGGGAGCAATTTCACTTTCCAGTAATGCAAAAACGCTCCGGCGCAATTCCTCGTTCATGTACAGGTGCTGTAACCCGCGCAGTATCTTCGGTATGTCATCGCGGGATCTCAAATCGAATTTGATTTGTGATACATTAATTTCACCCAATTCCATCTGTGTATTTTGGACTACGCGCATTTGTGCTCCACTCGAACGAAGTTTGTTTTTGACAACGATATTTTCGCCGATTTCAATCGAAGTTTGGGGTTATTTTGCTTTAAAATGCACCAGAACTACCTAATAACAGCAGTTTGGCACAATATTTCAGAATTCTTTATCACCATAACTACGGGCAACCTGTTGTTTCTTATTCGGATAGAGGGTTTCCGGGCTGGCACTAATTAAGTTGATTTCATTCATGGTTCGACAATCTCATCACGAATGTAATCGATAATTACCGTTCGTCCTGTCGAAAGACTTAATCAGAGCTTTCTTAACTGTAGTCTTTGCGCCTTGAGTCTGTCGAATTTGGATTGATCGTACACAATTAAGAAAGCCAGGTATCGTTGCTATTGATGCACTTTGGTAGCGAGCTGTAGTAATTTTGAACTGATATCGAGTCCTGCTCCGCGCACTTTGGCCAAATTAATTTCAAAAACGATTTTCTCATTGGATAGACTCATATTGATTGCGATACCCTGTGCAGTAGCATTCGGGCTATCAGCCAATGTGAGGATGGGTTCATTCTGTAGATCGTTTAAGATGCTGGATAACTGGCCACTAACCGATTTAGAAAAGAAGATCGCCTGGCACGCTTTTAATTGATCAAAGTCAGCAATACGCGCGACTTTGATCTGGCGATTATTTACCGATCTGTTTTGCAGTTTGTCGATTTCCTGGCCGAAATAATCTTCCCCATAAATACATAGATTAATCGTTTGACCGGTGCTGTCAGGCCAGTGCGTGAAAGCAATAAAGTTATAAATAAACGCTGCTTTGACCTGATATTCTATGATTTCATCGGCTATCGCTTCTGATTGAAAGGCCGGCAGGCAGAATCCCAAATATAAGGCTAATAAAATATTCCAGATACTTCGTTTCACGAATTTATCTGAGCGCTTGCGTAGCCGATTAAATAAGGGTTCATCCGGCAAGTGCGTACTTGTTAGTCAAATACATGTTGCAAGAAAGTGAATCAAAGGTTGAAATTATCTCTGATTTTCAACGAAGAGGTTTTTTCAACATGTCGACCAGTTTGCTGTATCACGCCTTTGGTATAGTTGGTTATTTTTATCAAAGCACTTGTTTTATTGCGGGTGTCATAGTTGTTGCAATACAAGCGGATCATTGGGGATTGAGATGTCCGGTATGTAAAGCCGCGAGATACATTGCCGGGGAAAGTTGGTTAGACGCTTCAGGACAGTACCGGTAGGTCAAAAAGCAGTCTATATCGACCTTCCAGTTCAGCGGGTAGAATGCACCCGATGCCAAGCAGTTCGTCAGGTAAAGATACAGTTTGCTGATGAGCACAAGCGCTATACACGTTCTTTCGAAAGATTGGTCTTGGATCTCTCTGGGCACATGACCATCCAGGCAGTAGCACGCCATCTTGGAGTGAGCTGGGATCTGGTTAAGGGAATACAGAAGGACAATCTGAATAAACGTTATCGGTTGCCGAAATTGGCCAAGATAAAACGCATTGCGCTGGATGAAATATACCAAGGCAAGAAGCTGGGTTATTTAACGATAGTTCTGGATCTTCAACGTGGGGCAGTGATTTTTGTTGGCAATGGGAAAGGTGCCGATGCACTGATTCCGTTTTGGAAGCGTTTGAAACGATCGGTGCACGGATTGAAGCGGTTGCGACCGACATGGGGCCAGCATACATCAGTGCGGTGCGGGCTAATATCCCAGATGCAACGCTAGTGTTCGATCACTTCCATATTATTAAGCTGTTCAACGAAAAGTTGACAAAACTGCGTCATGATCTGCAACGAGAAGCAGAAAATGGGTTGGGCAAACCCGTTTTGAAGGGCATTCGCTGGCTGTTGCTGAAGAACCCTGACAACCTGGATGACAAGCGCAATGAACGTCAACGTCTGGACGAAGCATTAAAGCTCAATGAGCCCTTGGCGGCGGCCTATTACATGAAAGAAGAGTTACGCAATATCTGGCATCAACCGGATAAACTCTCAGCTCAAAATGCATTGGATGAATGGGTAAAAAAAGCCGCTGCTTCGGATGTCAACATGCTCAAGCAATTCTCTAAAACTATTGCAGCACACCGCTCAGGTATCCTGGCTTATTTCGATTTTAATGGTTTATCAACCGGGCCGTTGGAAGGTACCAACAACAAGATAAAAACTTTGCACAAAATGGCCTATGGTTTCAGAGATGTCGAGTTCTTTAAACTCAAAATTATGGCGCTGCATGAAACCAATTATGTCCTTGTCGGTTAAACCCAAAAGTACGCACTTGCCGGATGAACCGCCTTCTTCGCCTATGCTAGCTTGATCAAATATTTCCGCGACATCTTGAAGTAAGGCAGCATTCTCTGGATTATTCTTAATCTCTCGCTGCAATAATTTGATAGCTTTGTCCTTATCGTCCGTAACCATCAGCAAGCGCGCTATTTCCAATGATCCATCACTGTCTGGATGAATAGCATCCTGGTCTATCAACTGGATGATCTCAGTGGCGATCTGCTTAGTTTTCTCGGCATTATCGCTTTGATGATAAATCATTCCTTCCACTGCCAATACTTTTAGGCGCATTTCATCCGTAGCGAAACTCTTATTGAGCTGACCCAGTACTCTAATTGCTTCATCCGGCTTTTTACTGGCGCTGCATGCTTTGGCAAGTCCAAAATAGGCATCCGCTGTTTTTAGTACGGAATCTTCCCCTAACGATACGCTCTTGCGGAAAGCCCGCTCAGCATTTTCCAGTTTGCCTATTTTCATTGCCACAGCACCAAGATTCTTCTGTCGCAATACCGAGTTTGGCGATAGCTTTACTGCACGTTCCAGTACATTGTTTGCTTCTTCGAAATTGCCCATAGCTTGCAACGTTTGAGCGAGTAAATCGTGTGCTTCAAGAAATGCAGGATTTGTTTCAGTAGTTTCCTCGAGCAATGTTTTGGCTGCTTCAAAATCATTTTTCTTTAGCAGGATTTTAGCTAATGCCGCTTTCGCCCAAGGCAGATCGCGCTCAGCCAAAATTTTTTCCAATACGTTTTTGGCACGATCATATTCACCAGTAATCAATAGCAAATCACACTTAGTCCGAAGCAAATCAGCCGCATTCGCCTTATCGGAAGTTAAACGTTGATCGCATAAACTCATGGCCTTAGAATAATCCAGTTGCTTCATCGCTTGGTGAATCTCAGCAAATGCTTTCTTTTTCCCCCAAATTTTGGCTAAGCGCAAACGCAAATTCATTTCGGTAACCGGTTTCAACAAATAGGCATCGGGTTGATATTCTGCGGCGCCTGTCACTGCTTCAGGAGATTTTTCTGCAGAGATCATAATCCACAGGCAAGAAGACCCAACAAGCGACAGATGCTTGGCTTCCTCAAGCACTTGCTGTCCGTTCTTCCCGGATCCTAAGTCGAGGTCGCACAGCACGATGTCAAACTGCGTTTTTTTGATTAAAGAAATGGCTTCGCTTCCGCTTGCCGCCATGGATATTTTTTTCACATCCGCGCCACAGCTACGCAGGATATCGCGAAAAATGCTGCGCATCTCTTGATAATCGTCGATTATCAGCGCAGTCGTGTCTGTGAAATCCATATCTGCTGTTAAAGCATTAAACTCACTAGTATTCATGATTTCAATAAATGACCATTCATTACGGAAGGCATAACACAAAACAAGCGCCGCTGAGTGAACCGCCATTCTCCAGCTTTAGTTCGCCTAAGCAACCTTGATTATGATGCATGCGTGCCACCATCGCCGAAAAATAGAAACCTAACCCTGTGCTACCGCCCTGAAAATCAACGCCGCGCGCGCAATCATCACATTCCTGCAGAATTTGACTCGAAAAGCCGTGCCCATTGTCTTCAATCCGCAGCACTAGTTTTCCTTCATCCTCTTCGGCGATTATATAGATACAGTCGCGCGTGTAGCGCATGGCATTATTTAATGCATTACCAATCACGCCACTGATTAAGTCTTCATCGAAGTACCAATATAATTCCGGATTAACACGAACTTCCAGGGTAATCGCACGGAATTTAAGTAACTCCCTATATTGCGCAACCATCACACGCAAAAAATCATCCAGGCAAATGGATTGCGGGTCAAAGGGATAAATTTTCTGACCCAGCTTATAGAGTGTCAGCAATTGAATCAGGTTGTTGTTAATACGTTTTGCTTCATGATTCATCTGCATCAATTCAGCATGCGTAGAAAGTTGGGTTACTTCATTTGACGCAAGCGCTTTTTCCAGACCACCAATCAACATACTCACTGAATTCTTCATATCATGCACGGAAGAAGCCAGAAAGTTTGTCATGTTGGACACTGAGTGGATACTATCGACGCTATTTTCCTTCATGTCAGACGTCCGTGTCATTTGATTTTCCGCACAAGGTATGCGCCTTCATCATTTACCAATGGCAGTCTAACGGCATAACACATTGAAGCTGTAACGCTATTTCTTGATCGTCAAGTTCTATCCCCCAAGATCACTTGACGCTTCTTGAGATCGTTCAATATTTCTATACCGCCCTGGATAACGATATTGTGTTGCGGGTGATTCAGTTCTGTGGCCATTTGTTGCAGCAGAACCCGCCCGGATTGGTTGTTATTCTCCAAAATCAGCTGCATTAGCCGCGCCGTCACTGGGTTGATCTCGATAAAATGCACATCGAAATTGGCATCGCGATAAACGATCAAGTGCGTTTGCGTCTCACCGGCTTCCTTAGGCTGAAAAGCCGGACCAATCCTATGAACGGGGAAACGATAACTCAGTGACCAGGCAAAGGGGGAAATAATAGGTATCCCATCCAGCAGATCGCCATGCGTATCTATTTTTGTTTCGTCAATTTTCTCATCTGATAAAGAAAGTGCCAACTCAACCCACTCATAATGAGCAAGCTCCAACATGAAAGGGGGGTCATCCGAATGCGGATTGCGCTCCCATTCTAGATATTTTATAAACTCGCGCGGCATCTCTGGAAACAAAGGGGTATGCGATAGGTGGTTAGCAAAATAATCCCGGATCATGGCGTGCCAACGTTCATCCGGCATTATTTGACGCAATACCGGATAAGTATTGGCCATAAAATCTTCCACGTTGTTATAAAACAACTCTCGGTAGATTTTCATACGCCGTTTCTCGATTGCATCAGGACAAGGATTTTTTTCCGGGTTGCGGATGTGTGCCGCAAAAGCATATTGCTGCCGCACAAAATCAGGTCGATCAGCCGTGTTGTATGAGGTCATTGCTTTGATCTGAATATTTTGACTGCAATGCACGAATGATTTCTACTTCTCCCAGTAGCTCTACCAATGGGGGAAGATTAAAATCGCGCTCCAGCAACGTGGGAATGACGCCAAAATGGCGATAGGCTTTTTCGAGTAATTGCCAGACTGGATCAATTACATCCGCGCCGTGTGTATCCACAATCAGATCTTCTGCTTCTTGGTAATGTCCGGCAACATGAATATAACGAATGCGTTCGGCTGGCAGTTGCCGGAGAAATGTTTCGGCATCGTATCGATGGTTAATGCTGTTCACATAAATATTATTGACGTCCAACAACAAATCACAATCCGCTTCCTGCAACACGGCTTGAATAAAATCAAGTTCTTCCATTTTCTTGCCAGGTGCCGCATAGTAGGAAACATTTTCCATTGCGATGCGTTGTTCCAAGATATCCTGGACACGCCGGATACGATCTGCAACATAATGCACCGCTTCTTCCGTAAAGGGGATTGGAAGCAAGTCGTACAGATGACCGTCGTCACTACAATAACTTAGGTGTTCACTGTAATACCGGATCTGATGCTCTTTTAAGAAGCGCTTCAATCGGTGCAGAAAGGCTTCGTCCAATGGAGACGGTCCACCGATTGAAAGTGATAATCCATGGCAGATAAAAGGAAATTTCTCAGTCAGCTCATGAAAAAATTTTCCGTGGCGTCCGCCTACACCAATCCAGTTCTCCGGCGCCACTTCCCAGAAATTAACTGGTTGTATGGTTTGATCCGCAAGCGAACTCATTAGCGAGCGCCGCAGACCAAGACCAGCGCCATGAACAGGATATCGGTTACTGCTCATGGATTGTTCGAATTACTTTTTAGAACCGCATTTCCCTTCACCACATTTTCCTTCTTGCTCAGCTTTCTTGCCGCCGCATTTTCCTTCCATATTTTGTTTCATCTCTTTTTTGCCGCCACACTTACCTTCACCGCACTTACCTTCATTCTCAGTTTTCTTGCCATCAGATTTACCTTCTTGGCCTGATTTGTTGGCACTGCTCGCATCAGCAAGCTGCATGTAACCGCCAGATAGTTCATTCATCGCAAAAAGATTTACGCGGGTATCAGCCGAGAGATTACTGGCAGCAAGACTGGTTACAAGTGCAGTGCCTAACGCGAGTGAAATAGGTTTCATTGATTTTTTTGACATCTAACTTCCTCCATAAAAATTGATCAATTCGGTAACATGTGATAATAACTCCAAATTCAAATGAAGTCCTTCATTTCTTGATTGCTTCGAGAATTTCTCACCTCTGCGCACATCAGAATGGAAAGCTATCACTTGGTATGGATTAATCTGCAGCGTTTTTCCGGATCAGCTTCAATCTATTATCTATCTTGCTTTTTTTGCATGCCTCTCTCTGATAAACTCAGCGCTTCAATAAATACTATAAAAATAGCCTGCAAATCGAGGAGTCCCGAATGTTTGACAAACCCAACCAACTCATTTTTTATATCAATGTAACACTCATTATTTTTGGTGTTCTGGTCGCACTGTTGACTGACTACTTTGTAATCGGGTTAATATTTGCTTTCAGTGCATCGTTATTAGTCTATGATCAATACAGACAAAACAAATCCGCTTTTACTATCTCAGATCTAAGAAAAATACTGACTATCCATGACACGAGCGGCAATAAGGCAACGCTAACACAAACACAAATGACAACTGCCTGTCATGTTGACAATTCAGAATATTGGTTTAGAAATATTCGTGTGATGGGCAGTATCAGTAACTTTAAAGTCAATGATAGCGATCCGGCTGAACAGATAAAAGAAAATGGCAGCTACCGAGTATGCATGAAACTTCCACCTGAGTTAAAAGTGGTGAATGGTTCTGATCTGATCCTATCATATGAATACGAAGATGCTTTTACACAAACAGAAGGTGTTCTTTCCCACGTCGTTGACAATGACACACGGCAGCTGCATCTAACTGTTGAATTACCGGCGGGACGCTCTATTTCTTCAGCTCGGTTTTTCTGCAAGCATGATGACGTAGAAGAAGCGCTATTACCGCCCGTTGTTACCGGACAAACCAAAATCGAAGCCGATATTAAAAACCCAAAACTTGGTGCCGAATATTGCCTGCAATGGAACTGGTCAGATGCTGGCTTCATGAAGAAAATAAGCCGCTTCTTCTGAGCTGAAACTACCCTTTTTATTTTGGTTGGGGTTGAAATTTATTCTGAATTGAAATTGAGAAGCGCACGGATTTTGAATTACAACTAATCCGGGCAAAACAGCTTTCCATCTTGCCCACTAATCGCGCAAATACTTATATATCGTTTTGAATTTACTCAAAGCCCTCGCTGCTGTCAGCAGCATGACATTTATATCGCGTATTCTCGGCTTCTTGCGTGACGTCATCATTGCGCGGATTTTTGGTGCAGGGATGGTAACCGATGCTTTTTTTGTTGCTTTCCGTATTCCCAATCTGCTACGGCGATTATTTGCCGAAGGCGCATTTTCACAAGCATTTGTTCCGATTCTTGCCGAGTATAAAAACACGCGCACCCCCGTAGAAACGCAAGACTTGGTCGATCACATCACCACGCTTCTAGGCATCACACTTTTTTTCGTTAGTGCCATTGGTATCTTAGCAGCACCGCTAATTATCTACGCCAGTGCGCCCGGATTTTCTGCCGATCCGGAGAAATTCAACTTAACCGTTGAACTCTTGCAGATTACGTTTCCCTACATATTTTTTATTTCCTTGGTTGCTTTGGCAGGCGGCATACTCAACACCCATGGCAAATTCAATGTTCCTGCGATTACACCAGCACTATTAAATTTATCATTTATCGGCTGCTCACTGTGGCTCACACCTTTACTCGATCCGCCGATTCTCGCACTGGCTTGGGCAGTGTTTATCGGTGGTATATTACAACTCGCTTTTCAGATACCCTTTCTGCTACGGCTCAAATTATTGCCTCGCATCCGCTTCAGAAACCCGGACACCGGTGCCTGGCGTGTGATCAAATTAATGGGCCCAGCAATCTTTGGTGTATCAGTCGGACAGATCAGTATGTTGATCAACACCATCTTTGCCTCACTTCTTGTTACCGGCAGTGTATCCTGGCTTTATTATGCCGATCGATTAATGGAATTCCCCGCCGGTTTGCTGGGTGTGGCACTAGGCACAATTCTATTGCCATCGTTAGCCCGGCATTACAACAGCAATAGCACCGAAGAATATTCCCGCTTGCTCGACTGGGGCTTGCGACTGACAATACTACTGACCTTACCGGCGGCCCTGGCATTGGCATTATTAGCGACGCCTTTAATCACAACACTTTTTCACCACGGCGCATTTACTGATCATGATGTCTGGATGACACGCGAAGCATTAATTGCCTACAGTGTGGGGTTACTTGGATTAATTCTAGTTAAAGTGCTTGCCCCTGGATTCTATGCGCGTCAGAACATCAAAACACCTGTCAAAATTGCTGTCATCACGCTGATCGCCACACAACTGATGAATCTCGCTTTCATCATTCCTTTACAACACGCCGGACTGGCATTGGCAATCGGTTTGGGAGCTTGTCTTAACGCAGGATTACTGTATTACAAGTTACGCAGTCATAAAATTTATCAACCGCAACCCGGATGGCTTATTTTCTTTGTGAAAATACTGACTGCTTTGACGATTATGGGCGCTGTCTTATGGTTGGCAACGGGCAGTGATGCTTCTTGGTTAATCGACTCAGCCATGGCGCGTGCCGGCCGATTAAGTTGGATAGTTATTCTTGGTGCATTCAGCTATTTCGCCGCTTTATGGCTACTGGGATTCCGTATCAAAGACTTTTCCAAGCAGCAAGCCATATAAATACAACCATTAATTTACGCGCGTTTTTTCTTATCATTCTCAATCAATGCATACGCTGAATGGTTATGAATAGATTCAAAATTCTCTGACTCGACCACATAAGCATCAATGCGCGCATCATGGTTTAGCACTTCCGCAATATCTCTCACGATGTCTTCAACGAATTTTGGATTATCGTATGCCTTTTCAGTCACATATTTCTCATCAGGCCGCTTCAGAAGACCATAGAGTTCACAGGACGCATTATTCTCTGCAATTCTAATAACATCTTCAATCCATACAAAACTATTCGTGCGTACGGAAATAGTAACGTGGGAGCGTTGGTTATGCGCGCCATAATTCGATATCTTCTTAGAACACGGACATAAACTCGTTACCGGCACCACGACTTTCATAGTAAAGAAATATTCATTATTTTTAATCTCACCAATGAATGTCACTTCATAATCCAATAAACTTCTTACTTGCGATACCGGTGCGGATTTATTAATGAAGTAAGGAAAAGTCATCTCAATATGACCGGACTCTGTTTCCAGTTTTTCGATCATTTCCCGTAAGATAGCCTGAAATGACTCAACAGAAATTTCCCGTTCGTGACTATTGAGTATTTCCACAAAGCGGGACATATGCGTGCCTTTAAAATTATGCGGCAAATTCACATACATGTTAAAGATTGCCACGGTATGCTGCACCCCATCATCCTTGTCGGCCACAACCACAGGATGGCGTATGGCTTTAATCCCTACCCTATCGATCGCAATACGCCGGGTGTCAGGCGAACTCTGCACATCAGCAATGGGCAAGTCTATTTGTTTATTCATATTATTTCCTCCTATTGGATTAGGAGTCTCTGGCAAACAATTGAGTTCCACATTCGCCAACTCCCAGTCAGGATCAATGCCGTTGAAGCAACAATAAGTTAAATATTACTCAGGACAGTATTGACCGCACTGATTGGATAATACCATTCTTGTCTAATCCGCAATCTGCAAGCATTTGCACAGGATCACCCTGATCGATAAAAACATCCGGCAGTCCTAGCTGTAACACTTTGACACAAATTCGCTGACTATTGAGCGATTCTGTAACAGCGCTGCCTGCTCCGCCCATCACGGTATTTTCTTCAACCGTAACCAGTAAATCATGACTGGCGGCCAAAGATGCCACCAGATCATCGTCCAATGGTTTAATGAAGCGCATATTCACGGCTGTTGCGTTGAGTTCTTCTGCCGCCTCAAGGCACGGTGTCAGCATACTGCCAAAAGCTAGCAAAGCAATTCTTTCCCCCTGCCGCCGGATTTCACCGCGGCCGATAGGTAATGCTTGCATTTCTTTTTGCACCGGCACACCGCTTCCGGCACCTCTTGGATATCGTACCGCCGAGGGTGTATCCAATTGGAAAGCAGTATACAACATCTGCCTACACTCATTTTCATCCGCAGGAGCCATGACGGTCATATTCGGGATACAACGCAAGTAGGATAAATCAAAACTACCTGCATGCGTCGGACCATCTGCCCCCACCAAGCCGGCCCGGTCGATGGCGAACACAACCGGCAGATTCTGAATAGCAACATCATGAATCAATTGATCATAAGCCCGTTGCAAAAAGGTCGAATAAATCGCCACCACCGGCTTTAAGCCGTCGCATGCCGCACCCGCCGCAAAGGTAACCGCATGTTGCTCAGCGATACCGACATCAAAATAACGTTCAGGATATTCCTGTGAAAAACGAACCAGTCCGGATCCCTCACGCATTGCCGGAGTAATGCCTATTAAACGGGAATCCTGCGCAGCCATATCACACAACCAGTCACCAAATATTTGTGTATAGGCAGGTTTTCCTGCTGATTTAGGAATAATTCCTTCTTCCGGATCAAACTTACCCACACCGTGGTACAGAATAGGGTCTTCTTCAGCCACTCTATAACCAGCACCTTTACGCGTCACCACATGGAGAAACTGCGGGCCATCAAGGAGCTTGATATTATTCAGCGTAGTAATCAAAACATCCAGGTCATGGCCATCAATCGGGCCGATATAATTAAATCCGAATTCTTCAAATAAGGTACCCGGCGTTACCATGCCTTTAACATGCTCTTCGGCACGTTTAGCCAATTCCAGCATAGGCGGAACAACACCCAGCACTTTTTCGCCAGCACGCCGCGCCGTGGCATAGAATCTTCCCGACATCAACTTGGCCAAATAATTGTTCAGTGCGCCGACCGGCCGTGAAATCGACATATCGTTGTCATTTAGAATAACCAGCAAATTAGCATCCATCACACCGGCATTATTCAACGCTTCAAACGCCATTCCCGCACTCATGGCGCCATCACCAATAATGGCAATTGCCCGCCGATCCGTCTTATTTAATTGCGCAGCGACCGCCATGCCGAGAGCGGCACTGATTGAGGTACTGGAATGTGCAGTGCCAAATGCGTCATACTCACTTTCATCGCGGCGCGGAAATCCGGCTAACCCGCCCTGCATGCGCAATTTATTCATGCCACTTCGCCGCCCGGTCAGAATTTTGTGCGCATAGGTTTGATGCCCTACATCCCAAACAATCTGGTCATGCGGTGTATTAAAAACATAGTGCAGGGCAATGGTTAATTCAACCGTACCCAGATTGGAGGACAGATGGCCACCGGTTTTCGCGACCGATTCAATGAGAAAACTACGTAATTCCTTAGCAACCTGCGTTAATTTCTTTTGATCCAGTTCACGTAACTGGGAGGGAAAACTAATGGTATCTAACAGTGGATACATTCAAAACCTGAAATAAAAATATTGGAGAAATAAAACTCAGAATTTACGTTTAATTATAAAATCGGTTACTTGACGCAATCGTAATGCAGCTTCACCAAAGCTATCTAAAGCCTGATAAGCGTCATGCTGCAATTTCTCCGCCAATTCACGCGCTTGGCTAATACCTAAAATACTGACATAAGTGGGCTTATTATTCTCAGCATCTTTACCGGCGGTTTTACCCAATGTGGCCGTTGTTGCCTCGGTATCCAACAAATCGTCAACCACCTGAAATGCCAAACCAACGCATTTGGCGAAGTGATCTAATTGACTCAATTGATTAATATCTAAACGGTTATTACAACGCGCCCCGAGCATCACAGCAGCACGAATCAACGCACCGGTTTTATGGATATGCATAAATTCCAGCTCCGGCAGGCTTAAAGTCTTGCCAACACTGTCCAAATCAAATGCCTGCCCCCCTGCCATACCACGCGAACCAGCAGCTAGCGCCAGGTGCGCGATCATCTCCAATTGCGTTCCCGGTTCATCCGCCAAACACTTCTCTGCCAATAACTCAAAAGCCAACGTTTGCAAACTATCCCCCGTCAGCAAGGCAGTAGCCTCATCAAACTCTATGTGACAAGTAGGTTTGCCACGCCGCAGAATATCGTCGTCCATGCACGGCAGATCATCATGTACCAAAGAATAAGCATGTATGAGTTCTACCGCTGCAGCAACAACCGTCACACGCTCAGCATCTGCAAGTGCAAGTTCTCCGGCTGCAAAAGACAATAGCGGACGCACCCTTTTCCCTCCACCCAGCACTGAATAACGCATTGCTTTGTGTAATCGTTCAGGCACGCAATCTGCAGCAGGTAATCGCGATTCCAGGAATGTCTCGATACGCGCCTGACAACTACCGGTCCAGCTCTGAAAATCAGCGCTCATCACTGTCAGATCCTGTAAAGTCTTTTAACATGCCAGCTTCCAGCATGCGAACCTGCTGCTGCGCACCTTGCAGTTTATTCTGACAATACTGCAACAACTCTGCTCCACGCTGATACGCTGAAAGAGAAGCCTCCAGTGACATTTGCCCTGCTTCCATGGCCGTCACTATTTTCTCCAATTCAGCGGATGCCGCCTCAAAACTCTCTGGCTGAGATGAAACAGCATGCTTAGATGATTTGGTCATAAAATACTTAGCCAGCAAGATTACAAATCTAAAAATAGAGGGTTTTTACAAAAAAGCAGACAAAAATAACGCAATAAGCAGTGTCAGGTCAATTCAAATTTAGTAATAACTGCCCTCCCCGCTTTCTGGCGGCTATTAATGAGTAGCTGAAAAACGGCTTGGATCACCGGACACATGTGATTATCAATCCTTTAAAAAATACTGCCCGCACTTTTTCCATTTGAGCAACACAGAATAACAATATTGATACATCGCGCTTACTATGGCAAGATACGGGCCTAGGCGGGTATCGTCAGGATCAGGTAAGCATACGATTGTTACAAAATAAGTCATTGAAAAATCGCCTTTTACCTGCCCCGTCGTCATGATCGCTTATTTCGGCAATATCCCTGGGTAGAGGTTCTCGATACAAGAACCCATTCTGCGTTTTCTAATGTACTTAAATTGAGACAACCTTGAACGAAATCATTGATCAAATCTCCGGATATTTTGAAACCGTGCCATTATGGCCTTTTATCTTATTTGGCCTTTTAGGGGTGGTGTCTGTATTTGTTGAAATTCTTAATCGCAAGCGCCGTGCCGATGCGATTGATAACTTCCGCTATACGATTGAAACAGAACTGGCTGACATGTATCCTCAGCATAAACGCTGGCCTAAGAATATCAACACCTACCTCTGCTCCCGGCTGCCTGGAATGCAGCAAAACTTTGAAGTTTTAAGAGTATTCCTTCCTCAGGATCGTCTGCTCAGCTACAATACAGATTGGAATAATTATTGCGATTTCTGCCGCAATATCACTGATGAGAAAATTGCTGCAGCTGAACAATCCTCGGCAGCCGATCCTTCTGAAGGCACCAAGCAATCTGCGCATAAAGAATCAGATCCAAAAGAAGTTTTTCATAAGCTTGTAACGGATTTATTGAAACACACGCACATATAAAAACTTCATCGCCATACATTTGATGCAATTGGCAGTGATTCCGGATTGTCTCGCGAAAGACTCATAATCCAGTGCATTAACATTAAATCCACATCATTCGTCTGCCATGAATACACACGATAAACCGGCTGGTTCCAAAGTAACGGTGCGTCCGGTAATGTCTTATCGTGACATGAGCAAATTTATTGATGTACCCTGGCACATCTACGCCAACGACCCATTGTGGGTACCGCCTTTACGCCTGGAACGACGCTTCCATTTTTCCCGCTTCAATCCTTTTTTTAAACATGGTGAATGGCAAGCTTGGGTCGCCTATCAGAATGGTCAACCGGTTGGGCGAATCAGTGCACAGATCGATACGCTGCACCGGGAGCGCTACGGTGCAGATACCGGCCACTTTGGTCTGTTGGAATGTATCGACGATTCAGAAGTTTTTGCAGCGCTAATACTGAATGCCGAGGCCTGGCTGGCTTCCCGGCAGACGCGCCATGTGAGCGGCCCGTTCAATCTCTCTATTAACCAGGAATGCGGCATTCTGGTCGATGGATTTGACACGCCGCCGGTCATCATGATGCCGCATTCGCCGCGCTGGTACGGCCGTTTACTGGAAGAGCAAGGCTATCTTCCCGCTAAAGATTTACTGGCTTATAAGGTCCGGGTCGATTTTGAAATACCCCGCGTCATGCAGGTTATGATCAATCGATTTTCTTCAAAGATAAAATTACGTACATTACAACGTAATAATTTTGATGAAGAAATGGAAACGTTGCGGGATATTTTTAACGACGCCTGGTCCGATAACTGGGGCTTCATTCCCTTTACCCGGGAAGAATTTGCCGAACTGGGCACCAGCCTGCGCCTGTTGCTGCCTGATGAATTCATCCAGATTGCAGAAGTCGATGGCAATGCTGCGGCATTTATGGTGAGTTTACCCAATCTCAACGAGGTTTTGATCGAATTAAACGGGAATCTGTTTCCGTTTGGCTGGCTCAAAATGATCAAAAAAATCAGAAATCAAGAAATACGGACAGGCCGCATACCGCTGATGGGCGTGCGCAAACAATTTCACAATACACCGCTGGGCTTGGCATTGGCTTGCCTGGTCATTGATGCGCCACGTCAAGCAGGAATTGCTCGCGGCATTGAAGAAGTTGAAATGTCATGGATACTTGAAGATAACGTCGCGATGCGCAGTATCCTCGACAGCATAGGCAGCGAGCAATACAAGCGTTATCGCATTTATGGAAAAACATTGTGACCGATGAATCTTATTCATCACCGCAGCGATTCGCCGCACTGGTTCTGGCTGCCGACCGTACCAACAAAGACCCTATCACGCAGCACACCGGCGCCGCCTGCAAAGCTTTTGCTCCTGTGGATGGTATTCCGATGGTTATCCGTGTTCTGGATACGCTGGCAGCTTGCGATCTGATCACCACAGTCATCCTTTGCGGTCCTCCCGAATCTCTGCACATGCATTGCCCGGAATTAAAACAGCGCATTGCTTCCGGGCAAGTGACTTGGATACCGAATCTGGATTCCCCCAGCCGTAGCGCCGAAAGTGGTCTGAGTCAAATACCCAGCGATACGCCGGTATTATTAACCACCGCAGATCATGCCTTGCTAACACCCGATATGGTACAAAGTTTTTTGCGGAGCTCCCTGGCAATCCAGGGTGATGCCACAGTTGGTTTGGTCAGGCAACAAGATATCGCCGCCGCATTCCCCGGTTCCAAACGCACTGTTATTCGCCTACGCGACGGCGGATTTTGCGGCTGCAATCTGTTTACTTTTAACCCACAAGGACGGGCATTGATCAGATTCTGGCGGCAAGCCGAGGATTTGCGCAAACGCCCCTGGCGACTAATCGCCCAAGTACTTGGATTCAAGATGGTATTGTCGTATTTGTTTGGATTTCTCACATTGCAAAAAGGATTGCAAGCCGTATCCGAAAAATCCGGGGTAAAAATACAGGGCATCATGCTTGACGATCCACGAGCCGGTGTCGATGTCGATAAAGTCGAAGATTTAGTGCTTGCCGAATCCATACTCAAGAAAAAGCCACACTCTTTTCCCAGTAACACGCAATCTATTGAGTGATCTGCCACCTGCTCTCGTTAATACTATTTGCCATACCATCAATCATCTTAATCACACAGATTTATGAAATTAATTGAACGGTATATCGCACGCGAGATATTGCTACCCTTCACGGTAGTCATTCTTATTCTGGTCGGTTTATTTGCCAGCTTCAGTAGCGCACGGCTTTTGGCGGGAGCTGTCACTGAAACTTTAGGAATCGCCGCCCTGCTGAAACTGGTTTTTTTAAAAACACTGATTGCACTAGAGGTATTAATCCCCATCGCGCTCTATATTTCGGTCATCATAGGTCTCGGCAGACTCAACAAAGATCAAGAACTGAATGTCATTCGTTCTGTCGGCGTCAGCGGGACACGCATTGTCCTGACCGTACTAACAGTGGCGATACCGGTTGGAATTGTCAGCGGCATGCTTTCATCCTATGTTCGTCCTTGGGCCTATGCGGAAAGTTACATTCTGGACGCACAAGCAGAGGCCGAATTAAATACAAACCGGTTTCAGGCCGGGCGTTTTCATGGAAGCGAACGGACCGGCAGAATCGTCTATGTGCGCAGCAAGAATGACACAGACAAGCAAATGCAGTATATTTTTCACTATATCAAGAAGCCAGACAGCAGCGAAATTGTCATCGCCAAGCGAGCTAGCCAAATTCAACCGTCAGAACCGGAACTCAGACCGCACATCCGGCTATCCGAAGGTATGATTTATCAATTAACCAGCACAGCCAGCATTGATGATGTTATTCAGTTCAAAGCCATGACTTATTTTATTGATAGCGACTATGTTCTGAATTACCGGCGCAAGGCTGCCGCCACAAGAACACTTTGGGAATCCGATCAGCCGCGTGATATCGCTGAATTGCAATGGCGAATTTCCCGCCCGCTCGCTACAATACTGTTGGCTTTGATTGCAGTGACATTTATTCGTAGCACCCCGCGCCATGATAAAACCGATCGAACGTATCTGATCGCAGCACTCGTTTTCGCCGCCTATTATAACTTTACTGGATTGGCCAAAACCTGGGTTGAACAAGGTGTCGTTGGCAGCATGCCGGGTGTTTGGTGGCTCTATCTGCTTATGCTAACAGCGCTTGGTATCTACGCACAGATATCAACAAGGCAAAGACAATTCCCGCGCCCACAATGATCATTTATCGCTATATCGCTTACCAAGTACTGATTGGCTTCATGATTGCCACCTCGGTTCTGCTTCCATTATTCAGTTTCTTCGATTTATTAGATCAATTGGATGATGTCGGCAGAGGCACTTATCGCGTCAAAGATGCTTTTCTTTACACAGCGATGCTCTTGCCACGCAGATTTATTCAGATCGCACCTTTTATTGCTTTATTAGGCACGGTCGTTGCACTTGGAAAACTGGCCGTGAATTCCGAATTAATCGCTATGCGCGTTGCCGGACTGTCACCGCTTCGCATCAGTCTTGCGCCATTGAGCGTCGGTATTTTACTGCTGCTGAGCGTCGCCATTCTAGATCAATTTGTGGCAGCCCAGCTGCAACAAAAAGCGATTACTTATCGGGCTATCGCGCTGGAGCAAAGTGCTGAATTAGGTAAAACCCTGGGAATCTGGACGCGCAACGAGCAAAATATCCTGCGCATCGGTCATATGTCACATGCCAAAAGAGCGGTGGATATTGAAATCCTGCAACTGGACCAGGAAGGTTTCTTACTCACACATACCTTGGCGCAATATGCGGACATTATCGATGACGATATCTGGGAATTAAGCAATGTCGTTGTCAGAACATTTAAAGATGAGCAAATTTTAGCAACCCGCTTCAATACATTAAATTGGAACTCTTTTCTGAATCCGGAAGATATCCTAACGCTCACCAAACCACCCGAAAGCCTGTCGCCACTCGAATTGGTTCGGCATGTGGAATTTCTACGCAGCACCGGTCAAGATGCGGATTCCTATGCATTGGCGTTATGGCGAAAAGTTGGCAGTGCGCTGATGACGGTAGCCATGCTGCTGTTATCCATTCCATTTGTATTTGGATCGATCCGCACCGGTTTGAGCAACAAACTGGTATTTGCTGCGCTGATCGGCATCGCCGTTTACTTGCTGGACCAGATTATCGCCAATGCCGGTCTGATATTTCGCCTAAACCCGGCATTCATCGCGCTTGTCCCTGGATTATTCATGATTATTCTGGCCAATGTATGGTTGCGCCGGACTTTTTAACACCGATCTGTTATTGTTGTCACTAAACATCTAAAATCGCGTAGCCTTGAATGATCCATTATTCATCACATTAATAATTCAATCGTTAATTTCGTTCAGACAGAATCCAATATCAACAGCACATGTCGACTTCAACTTATATTTATATTTTTGGTGAAAGTGAAATCACCATTTGGGGATTAACGGGCCGAGAGCGTTTGCAGCGCATGTTACAAACGCATGAGCACATCAAACTGGTCGATGATGCTGAAAAAATTCCTGCAAGTGCGGCCGCTCTATTTTTGAATTCTAATTTTCTATTTGATGCCCGGGTTTTGACCGCATTGCTCGGGCTGAACAAGAAAGTCGCCTTATACAATGACGAAGGTTGCCCTGCCGCGATACGCACCGATGGCAATCAAGCGCCGCAATTACTCAGGAATCTTAACAATAATAAAAGCCAGAATTATAAGTTCGCATTGCTGATCATTCCGCGCATTGGTCTGCAAGATCTAAAAATAGATTTTCAACAAAATCTGAAAAAGAAAGACCCGCCTTACATTTTGCCTGTCAGCGAAACCAATCGTCCGTTACTGGAAAAGGAACTGTTTTCCGGGTCATATAAAGGTGTAACCGATCTGGTCACCAAATGGGTCTGGCCGCTACCGGCATTCTGGGTGACACATTATTGCGTGTGGCAAGGCTGGCAACCGAATCATGTTACTTATCTCAGCATCGTGCTCGCCATACTGACGGGATTAGCATTCTGGGGCGGATTTTTTGGTATTGGGCTGATCATGGGTTGGTTCATGACCTTTCTCGACACCGTGGATGGAAAGCTTGCACGCGTCACCGTAACTTCCAGCCGTCTGGGGGATGTACTGGATCATGGTCTGGATATTATCCATCCGCCACTGTGGTATCTGGCGTGGGGGGCCGGTTTGGCCAGCACCCTTACGCCCATTAGCGGATTGGAAATAATGATGTGGCTCATGTTTTTAGGTTATGTGGGCGGACGCTTATGCGAAGGCGCATTCCAGTATTGGCTGGCATCTTTCGATATGTTCATCTGGAAAAAATTAGACTCATTTAACCGGCTGATTACTGCCCGGCGTAATCCAAATCTGATTCTACTCACGTATGGGTGGTTAACTAATCAACCTGATTTCGGACTGTTGTTAGTCGTCGCCTGGCATGTCATTTCCACGGCGATACTGATATGGCGTTTGATGATCGGCTGGCAAACCAAGCAGAAAGAGGGAACACTGAAGTCCTGGTTGCAGGATATCGATCCAGCGCGTGACCGGGAAATATGGGCAGTCAAAATATTTACACGCGCGCCGATCAATTTGAGAAAACCCTATTCCGTATCATCCCATTAAACCACACGCAGCAGCGCCCAATGACATCACAAGCACGGATTGATCGACTAAAAACCGGAACAGCCAAAATCGGCTGCCTGATTAATCCAATGGGAGGCCAAACGCGCAAACGTCAATCGGCTATCCAGAATGCATTGAATGAAATACCCGGCATCATGGTCTGCGAAGCCACAGATGCAATCACTTTTAAAAGTGCCATTGAGCAGTTGCTCCGGGCAAACATCGATTTACTGGTGGTTGTCGCCGGTGACGGCACGACGCATGCGATACTCGGTCATCTGTTTAAAATATTAACACCCGAGCAATGGCCCGTGCTGATGGTCATACCCGGTGGCACCACCAACATGACGCCACTGGATCTGGGCATACAGGGCAAACCCGAACAAGCATTACACCGCTTGCGCGATTATCTGTTAAAACCATCAGCGCCTAAGCTGGTGCTACGCCCGGTGCTACGAATCGAACAAACTGGAATGGCTCCGATTTACGGCATGTTCTTCGCGGTTGGGCTGGTGGCGCG
This sequence comes from Nitrosomonas sp., assembly GCA_016708955.1. Taxonomy (GTDB): domain Bacteria; phylum Pseudomonadota; class Gammaproteobacteria; order Burkholderiales; family Nitrosomonadaceae; genus Nitrosomonas. The sequence continues at coordinate 73,961 of JADJES010000003.1, read as the reverse complement.
CGGGGTAAAATTTTCGCGCAGCCCGGTCAAACAACTGGGAATCACCGGTAGCATTTTCACTTTTCTGATTATGCTGCGATCCTTCTTCGGCATGATTGCCGGTATGCTGCTTGGCCGTCCGCAAAGCGAGTGGGCGCCGGTCAACATGACAATGACGGAAGCGAATGGACGAACCCATCAGGGCACTTATCTGTTTGCACTGGTCAGTGCATTGGATTGCTTGTTACTCAATATTCGTCCGTATTGGGGCAAAGAACCGGCACCGCTTCATGTCACTTTGGTCAATCAACAGCCTAAGCGTCTGTGGCGTTCGGTATGGCCATTACTGTCCGGCGGCGGCCAAGTGTTACAAGAAACCGACGGCTACTATAGCCATAATACCCATTCCTTGACCTTGCAAATGGACGACGAATATATTGTGGACGGTGAATTATATCGATCTGCAAGCTCACATGAACCTTTGCAAATTTCCGCGACGGATCCCGTAACATTTTTTGTACCAGAGGACACTACGATTTCCATGACTCGCTCCAAAACCGCATCTGCTGTGCAACTGCCTGTTCGATTGATTAACGAAGTGGCTTGGGAAAGCAAAAAGACGGTATCGCCCGATCTCGTTCCTTTGGTGGATGCGCTCATCATGCGCTTCGGCACATCACTGGATGCGGTGATTCTGTACGGTTCCTGCCTGCATTCCGCCATTAGCCTGGAAGAAGGCATTGTCGATCTGTATGTCATTGTTGATAGCTACCACAAGGCTTATCCCGAACGTTATTTGGCCAATTTAAACGCCTGGCTGGCACCCAATGTTTTTTATCTGGAAATCCCGCATCAGGAAAGAACGTTACGCGCCAAATACGCCGTCATTTCTACCAGTGATTTTGCGCGCGGTGCGCAACTCTGGTTTCATCCCTATATCTGGGCACGCTTTGCGCAACCATCTCGGCTGCTCTACTACCGTGATGATTCCGTACGGGAGCGCATTTATGCGGCACTCGCGCATTCGGTCGTCACCTTTTTAAAATCCGGCGCACAAACACTCGAAGCAGGCATACTCGACGTCGAAGAAATCTGGACCCGTTGCTTGATGCTCACCTACGCTGCCGAATTACGCGCGGAGCGAGAAACACGTGCACGCCATCTGGCACAGGCTAACCTGAATGCCCTGATCCGCCTGACAGAAGTGGCAGCCCCCCTGCTGACAGGTATATTGGAGAAACAAGAAAATGGAAAATATCGCTGCCTGACCACTCCGGAAACACAGCGGAAAGCACTCTGGCTTTGGCGGCTGCGCCGTTGGCAAGGAAGAATCCTGTCGATCTTGCGATTATCCAAAGCCACACTTACTTTCAGCAATAGCGTCGAATACGCTGCCTGGAAAATCGAGCGGCACACGGGTGTCAGCGTGGAAATTACTCCGATGCTGCGCCGTCATCCCATCCTGTGGGGTTTAAAAGTTGCCTGGCGGTTGATGCGACGGGGAGTATTGCGCTAAATCCAGCGCTTCAAAAGATAACAAAGCTCAACAATCTACGGACTTTTTAATGGAGACAAACATGAATTATCTGTATCGGCTACTCATTCTTTCATTATTCTTGATGCTGACAGCTTGCGCCACGATGTATCTCGAGGGCCTGGAGAAAGTCGGCATCCCGAAACGCGATGTGATGGTATACCGGGTTGAAAAAGCACGCGACACACAAGAAGAAACCAAAGAACAATTCAAGTCAGCCTTGGAACAATTTACTGCCGCCACCAACTTTGATGGCGGTGATCTTGAAGCCACTTATCAAAGGCTGAACGACGCCTATGAAGCCAGTGTCGCTAAAGCCGAGGAAGTCAGAAGCCGCATCGCCGATATTGAAAGCGTCTCTGAAGCATTATTTACCGAATGGAAACAGGAAATCACGCAATACAGCAGCACCGCGATGAAACAAAGCAGCCAGAAGAAACTCAGCACCACGCAAAAGCATTATCGCCAGTTAATTACTTCGATGAAACAGGCGGAATCCAAGATTGAACCGATCCTCACCGTGTTTAACGATCAGGTCATGTTTCTCAAACACAATCTCAATGCACGCGCCATCGCCTCACTCAAAGGAGAATTGAGCACGATTAAGTCAGATGTATCTGCACTGGTTGTTTCCATGGAACAATCGATTAATGAAGCGAATGCGTTTATCAGCACGATGGAAAAATAAACACTCTCAAGAATCCTCGGAATAACTGTCATTCCGAGCGTAGCGAGAAATCTATAGCGCTAATCGCCAAAGATTCCCCACAGCGCCCGGAATGACAAACCGGGCTTATTCAATAGCCCCTTACGATACAGGAACATCTGTGGCACTCAAACCCACCATCTACAAATTTAAAATTGCACTGACCGACCTCAATCGTAATTATTACGATACGCTCAACCTGACCATTGCCCAACATCCCTCCGAGACGCTCGAGCGCATGATGGTGCGCATGCTGGCGTTTTGTATCAATGCACAAGAATCCCTAGTGCTCAGCAAAGGATTGAGTACCGCAGAAGAGCCCGACCTATGGGCACACACCCCGGATGGCCGGATTGCGTTATGGATCGATGTCGGAGAACCCGCCCCGGATCGAATCAAGAAAGCCACCCGGATCGCACAAACCGTCAAAGTGTATAGCTTTAACTCCAAATCGAATGTCTGGTGGATGCAGGAAAAAGCAAAATTCAACGAACTGACCGCAGCCATTTTCCAATTTCAATGGCCAAACATTCAGGCACTGGCTACATTGGTACAACGCACGATGGATATCTCTATCACCATTACTGAGGAATCAGCTTATGTGGCGGCAGAATCGGGGAATGTGAGGTGAATTGGGTGGCGTTAAAGGTTTATTAACTCATTGAAAATACACAAAACTCACGATCTGTTGGCTAAGAAAATGGATTTCCTTCAGAGAGGAAAGGGGCGCACCTTTCTATAATTTTTACTTCATTCAGTCATCATAATTTACATACAATTGTTTTAATTCAACAGCACGCCGATCTACTATAGCCAACAGATATGAAATCCCATTTTAACGTGAAAGAAACCACTAAACAGGCGCAAGTAATCCTGGCCAGCTAAGACCATATAACAATTGGCGCAAATTAGGCTTGCGCTGTTTTGATAAAGCCGTGTTGAATCAGCGTTTTGATCCAACGTGCAGCATTACGCTGAACCGAAAGTTTCTCATAGTCAGTGGCGCTGTCCCGGTAATGTTCGCGCCGCTTGAACATGAAGAAGATGGTGCGTAATATTTTGTGTCCCAGTGCCACAATGGAGCGCTTGTATCCACGGCGCACGATGAGTGAGCTGAACTTTGCTTTAAAAGCAGAAGTGGTTCGGCTGGCAGCGTGAGCAAATTCACATAGAAGACGACGAACATAAGCGTTGCCTTTGCGTGTCCGCCCGGATTTATGCTTACCTGCTGATTCGTTATTGCCTGGACAGATACCAACCCATGAACACAGGCGATCCGCGCTGCCAAAGGCATCCATATTGTTGCCGATTTCTACCAGCAGCATGGCCGCGCCGATGAGATCGACACCGGGCAGGGTTTGCAGTAACACCAGCCAGTTGTGTTCGCTTTCCAGTCCGGCAAGCAAGCGTTGGTCAAACCGAGCGATGCGTTGTTCGATTTCCTCGATATGCTGCATCAATTCATTGAGCACGAAGCGGTGGCTTTCGGTTAATTCTCCCTGCAAGGCATCGAACAATTCTTCACGGCTGGCTTTGAGCCGTCGTGATGCGAATTTCAAAACCTCCTGGGGCATTTTGTTTGCGATAAGCGCCTTGATCATGGCGCGGGCCGATTGTCCATGAACATCGCTGACCACGACACCCAGGCGTATGCCGCCATCGGCGAGAATCTTGTGTAAACGATTCTTTTCAGATGCAAGCTGTCCGGTCAGCTTCTGCCGTTGCCGGGCAATCAAACGCAATTCGCGCATTTTTGCGGGCGGAATAAACGATGCACGCAGCAATCCGGCACGCGACAACGTTGCCAGCCATTGTGCATCGTTGATATCTGTTTTGCGTCCGGGAACATTTTTGACATGCCGGGCGTTCACGACTTTTGCACGAATGCCTGCCGCTTCCAATGCCGCGTAAGGACTTTTCCAGTAGATGCCGGTGCTTTCCATCACAACTTCGTCAGGCTGCAATTGAACCACCCACTGCGCCAGCGCGCGTCGGTCTTTCTTGAATGTACCAAAATTGACGCTGCTCAATTCGTATCAAACCGTCGCATTCTTCGATCAGTGCGCAGGCCGCAATCTGTGCTTGATGCACATCGAGTCCAATAACACGTTTGTAAAGCGCGACCAATTCCATAATTCTCCATTCAATTTATACTCGTGAATGGAAGGCGGCGGATGCCGGAACTGAAAATGCCTGAAGGCAATTATCTGCCTTCGGCCTGTTTAACGTGCGCTCTCTATGGAAGCAATCCGGGGTTCGAGTCAGTTCGGCGGGTCACGTTAGAGTGCGGGATCAAGTCACCAAAAAATCTGTGCGACCTCTCCCCGCCACCTCCCACCTCAAAGTTTCTTTCATGATCAGGGGTGGCGTCTACTGCAATGTGCGTTAGTTGGATTTAAGTTGACAATAGCGGCTGCAATTTTTTTGTGAGACGAGCCTTATCGCTTATTTCACATTCCCATACAACTAAAACATCCCATCCTGCTGCACACAGAGCAGCGATATTTTCTGCGTCCCGCTGCTTGTTCCGCTCAATCTTTGGAAGCCAATAGTCTTGGTTTGATTTTGGTTTACGGCTACCTTCGATACAATCGTGCCCATGCCAAAAACAGCCATGAACAAAAATAACCTGCTTCCGGCCAATCCATGCAAGATCAGGCTTACCCGGCAAATCTTTCCGGTGAATACGATAACCTAATAATCCAATTTCCCGGCAAAGCTTACGTACCATCATCTCTGGTGCCGTGTCCTTATCCCGGATTTGCCGCATATTTGCTGAACGGCGATCAGGAGTCAATTTATCCATCGCTACTTGCTTTTGGTAGCGATTTCCTCGGCCGCTTGCTTTGGAAATTTCGCAATAAGCCACTTTAGCGCTTCCAGCTGATCTGCCGAAGTCGCACGGCGGATCTGAATCAACAGCTGTTTCAGATCAGGACGGATGAGCATAGCATTTTGCGCACCTTCGTTACAGATGGAGCAAATAGCTCGAAGGTTGGAAGATTCGTCACTTCCGCCTTTACTCTTATCAATGATGTGTCCAATATGAAGCCGGACTTTGCGCGTTGAATCATATGGATGAGGCTCTCCAGCGACTGCGCCACACATTTGGCAGGTAAAGCCGTTACGATCGAGAACATAAGCACGGGTTTCTTTTGAAATTGCGCGCTCAAAAGCTGCTTGCGGTTTCGAAGTTTCAAGTAAATATTGGCCCGGCTTTAATTCGCTACGATCATTATGTGTAAGAATCAAATAGCCCTCTTCTGTACGTAATTCACGAATCCGGCGTGCCCACTCCGATTGATTGTCCGCAACAGCACGCAGTTCTTCGGAGTCCATGACGCGTCCAATATTCGCCAGAAAGTACGCACGGAGTTTTCCACGCGCACCGCCTCTTGGTGATTTTGTCTTTGGCACTTTCTCTTTTACCATTACTATGCTCGTTTAAGTTTTGCTTTCGCGGCAGCATTGAGTGCCACCAGAATCTGCGAGCCAACTGCATGAGCAACGGGTGGAGGAAATGCATTGCCAACTTGTCGATAGGCCGCGGTTTTTTTTCCACTAAAACTCCAATGATCTGGAAAACCTTGAATACGAGCAGTCATACGAACCGTAAGTCTAGGCATCCCAATAAAGTCTTTGTCCGGCGCCATATCGGCTATTCCCATACCATCAACTCCAATTGATGCCCATGCTTTTTTTGCTCTAGTTGGCCCAAGATCAGGCCCCCCGTGCTTCTTACTCCCCCCCACCAATGTTGGTGCAATATCACACGCATTGTCTCGCCATTTTCTGACACCTCTCCAGCCATTTTCAGACATCAAGTCAAAAAGCGCCTCTCCCACTGTTGGCGGAGGCGGAATCAGTGCCTGAGGCCAGGAAAAATATTCTACTGCTCCTTTTTTTAAGGCCACAAATACAACACGCGGACGTAATTGTGGAACGCCAAAATCACTGGCGTTCAATAGCCGCCACTCAGCCGCATACCCTAATTTTTTCAAGTCTGAAATAATTTTTGCCCGATACTCGTCGAAAACGGAATCAAGCAAGCCACGAACATTTTCGAGCATTACAGCTTGCGGGTTACATTCAGATACTAATCTAATTGCTTCTGGAAACAGATCTCGCTCATCTTCGGAACCAAGTTGCTTACCCGCCTTTGAGAAAGGCGGGCAAGGCACCCCTCCTGCAAGCAATTCAACTCCTTTCCAGTTATCGGCCGCATAGTAGTGAAGATCGCCTTCAATGACATTCCAACTGCTCCTGTTGAGTCGTAGTGTTTGACAGGCAACTGCATCAAGTTCCACTAAACTAACGTGGCTAAAGCCCGCGCTCTCTAAGCCAAGAGCCTGCCCGCCCGCACCAGCACATATTTCTATTGATGAAAATGCCATTCTCTACCTCTATATAATTTCAGCGGCAATTGTACGTTTTCTGGCGCTTGTCTGGCCATACACAAATGCTTCACTGTTTAACTATTAAACAAACTACAAGACACAAGAAACACAAAATTTGCCAAGTCAGTAAATCACAAGATGGTTAATTCCGTTTAAATCCAGAAACAACTGAGCTTACTTAATCAATCAATACAAACCGTCTCCGCAATATGCCGGAAAATCGAGTTGGCCGAAAAACCAAACCAATCCCGGGATTCATCATGATGCGCGCCAATTACCATGCCTTTGGCTTCTTTATCCGGATACAACAGCATCGTGATTGAACGGGCTTTGTGATAGGCGCAGTCAAATTCGTACAATGTTTTAACCGCGTGGTGCCCGCCTTTTTGCGTTTCATCGTAGCTGGACAACACCCAGACTTTTCTGAACTGGCCGTCTTTTTGCAGGGTCTCGGGGTCAAAGTAATGCGCTTCGCCGGGTTTGGCATCAGCGTCCGCTTTAATCCACTTGGCTTGCACAGTTGTAACAACCATCAGCAGAAACAGTGCCATTAAACATTTTTTCATAATTAATCGCTATAATTGGCTTGTCCACCCTGTTTTTCTTTCCCCAGAATTTCCAAGCAATGAGTAATCCGTATAGGCTTCGTGCCTTTCTGCAACAAAGCCACAAAGGTAAACCATTTTGCCATTAAAGTGTTCCAACTGCTGGTGTTTTCAACTATTCTTAGCATCCATCCGACCTGGTGATATTAGGTTCTGTATCGCAATTTCTCAATGGAATGACACGATGACGTGCACGCTATGTATGTAATGATAGCTGGGATGAAAGTATATTTTTGGGTTCAATAAGTACTGACAATCTACAGCTTTATGAATAGTCTTAATCTGGAGTTAACTATGGAAGAACTAAATCAAGCCTGGGTCATGTTAAAGCTTGGTGGAATTATTATCATTCCGCTGTCTTTACTGGCGGTTATCGCTTTGGCAATTATGCTTGAAAAAGCATTTATCTATTGGCGTTACGCGCGTCTTTCCAGCGATTTGCTCAATCTTGTCGAAACGTATGGCTTCAAATGGAACGATCTGGAAAAAATTCTTTCGGGATTGGATAAGCGTCATTATTACAAGCGTTTCTTTGAAGTAGTTATTTCCAACCGGCATAAACCGGCATGGTGGACAGAATCCCGTGCCGCCGATGAAGCGCAAATCATTGAAGAATCCTTGTCGCGCCGGCTTTGGGCTTTGGAAACCATCGTCACGGCCGCACCGTTGCTTGGATTGGTGGGAACTGTTATCGGTATGATGCGCGCCTTCCAGGTAATTGGCAGTGAAGGCATTGTTAACCCCGCGGCGGTCACTGGCGGTGTTGCAGAAGCACTGATTGCCACCGTGGTGGGCCTGGCGATTGCGCTGGTAGCCTTATTTGGATTCAATTATTTTTCCCGTTTGCAATCGCTGACATTGGATGAAATGGAACGCCTGGGTACGCGATTAATCGATAACATTCGCCTGGATCAACAGGATAATAACCATGAAGCTCCGTAAATCCCGCACAATTCCTAAAGGTAAAATAGAAATCATTCCGATGATCGACGTGATGTTTTTCTTGCTGGCGACATTCATGCTGGCTTCTTTATCGATGCAGAAATTGGATTCATTGCAGGTTGATTTGCCCGAAGGCCAAGCTGAGAAGCTTAGCGCGGAAAAGCCTGTTACCCTGACGCTGACCAAAGACAGTAAAATCTTTATCAATCAGACAGCTGTTACGCTAGAAACGCTGGCCACAACGCTCAAACCGTTACTCGCAGACTCAAAACAGAAGTTGATTGTATCCGCGGACAGTGAAGCGCCTCAAGGCGTTGTCGTGCAAGCCATGCTCCGCGCCCGGTCCGCCGGTGCCCAGCATTTTCTGATTGCCGTGAAACATAAATAGCGTTGAATAGCATGGCAAGCTCCAGATCGAGAGAAATTCGCCTGTGGTGGCCATTGCCGCTGGCTGCGCTCGTCTGGCTGTTGATTATTTGGGGATTGGGTTTTTTCTTGTCCATTCCCGAGGTGGAAATTGAAACGCCACCCCCGGTTGCCGCGAGCTTTATCGATTTGAACGAAACAGAGGATGCGAAAAGCTCGCTGCCCGTTTCTCCGCAAACTGCCCCAACGCCACCGCAGGAAAAACCTAAACCTGTCGAGGAAGTGAAACCGGCACCGAAATTACCGCCGCTTCCGGCTCCGAGTCCACCATCACGATCACAGCCCAAGCCGAAAGCGGCTGAAAAACCCATTAAGCCCACGCCCGCCCAGCCTGCCAAAGATAAAGCAATCACTAAAGCGCTGCCCAAAGCCGCCCCAGATGCGGCTACGGATCTGTCCGATTATATTAATCAAGCCAAAGCGCGCCGCCGCGCGGAAGGACTTTTTGATAATGATGATATGGCTGCAAACACTGCCACGCCGCAGCCCACTGCCGATGAAATCCGCATGGCCAATGTCAGACGCAACCTTCAGACTCCCGGCACCAGTGGCATATTTCAAATTCTCAGAATAGGTCCGCGCACGGCTGAATTTTCATTCCGCGCTTGGACAACGGGCCAAAGCAATCCCCGGTTGCAAACGATCCAAGTGGATGCCGGACCGGATGGCAATGTTGAATTAGCCATGATTCGCCGGATGATCCAATTAATTCGTGAACATTACAAAGAAGATTTCAACTGGGAATCGCACCGTCTGCACCGTGTCGTCGTATTATCCGCACGCGAGAAAGATTCAGCGGGGCTGGAAGATTTCCTGATGCGCGAGTTTTTTATTAATCCGGTACGTTAGCAAGATTCTATTCAAGAAATCCGCTAAATACGTCGTTACTTCCTCAAAGCAGAAAAACGCTTTCATTATTCTATCCTTCAACTAAATCGAAGTTTATTTGATGAAACTTCCTCTCATTCTTCAGCGAATACTCCTGCTATGGCCAGTAATACAACAATCGAAGTTCCTGTAGACGATCTTCAAGTAGGCATGTATGTCAGTGATCTTGATCGTCCCTGGCTTGAAACGCCCTACCCTATTCAAGGTATCCTCATTCAATCCAGAACGATATTGACATTTTAAAACGCTATTGCACCCTCGTTTATGTGGATGTAGACAGAAGTGAATCTTTTGTGGCTCAGCGACATACTCCTCATGCAAAAACCCCTGTTTCAACGGATATTGCGAATAAGCACAAGCAACTGCAACCCAATGAAACTGAATCTCTCAGCGCGCTACTCCAGCGAACAAAAACCTATACTGATGTCCACGCTGCGGAACAAGAAATACCTGCTGCCACGAAGGCATATAGCATCGCATTCACTTTATTCAGCGATATCAGCATCAACATCGAACGTAACACCAAATTTGATATTCAAGCAGCGCACGAAGTGGTTGATACTTTATGTGAAAGCATTATCCGTAACCCAGATGCGGCACTTCTGCTTGCGCAGCTCAAAACTACCGGGAAAGAACTCTACGATAGTGCAATTAAGACTTCAGTTCACTTGCTTGCCTTCGGCCGTCACCTCGGTCTCCCACGCAAAGAATTATCGATACTTGGCTTAGGTGGATTATTGATGGATATCGGTAAACAACGCCTGCCGAAAGAAATCCAAACTAAAAAGAGTGTGCTTCTCAAACCTAATGAACGCAAGCTAATGAAGCAACATATCTTTTTTGGAGAAGAGATCATTACCCAGCTAAGTAATACACCGGAAGAAGTCATTAAAATTGTGCTCCAGCACCACGAGCGTGAAAATGGGAATGGGTATCCGCATGGCTTGCACGCCAATCAATTACACCCCTATGGACGAATGGCAGCAATTGTAGATTGTTACGAAGAACTTATTTGGGGTCAGCCTGGAATGCCAGGTATGAGGCCATTTCATGCAATCAAAGAACTTAGAGATAACGCACAAAACGGACTTAGCTATCTACTGGTAGAACAATTTGCGCATTGCGTCGGCATGTTCCCGGTGGGTAGTCTTGTTGAACTCAACACGGGTGAAATTGCGATTGTACTCACACATAACCGCACGCAAAGACTTCTTCCTCGTATCATGATCATATGTGATGCCAAGAAGAAGCCTTACGATGCTCCCCTGACAGTAGATCTCAGAACTGCAGGACCAAGCCCAAGCGGTATCCAGTATGCTATTGCCAACGACCTGCCACAGGGAGCTTATGGGATTGATGCTAAGCAATATTATTTATAAGTTACCAAGACTTGCCGCCAAAATTTCTCTATGACTGCACTTTCTTATCAGGATTTCCTGCAAATAGCTTCCAGAAAGCTATGTGATCCGAATAACCTTGGCCAGCATAATGCGCTACTGTTAGTGAATTTTGAACGGCTAGCCGAGCTTGATGGTGTACTGGGCTTCAATGCGGTCGACGCGGTTGTCCGGCAAATCTCGAGCCAGGTCAAAGACGCATTGAGTGCAGAGAGCCTGGTTGGAATAACTGGACGCTATCAAATTTGCTGCTTGCTGGTTGAATTGCTTTCAGACGCACATGCCATTCTGGCTGCACATAAGATTCTGAGAATCTTGATGCTTCCTGTTGTTTTAGATAAGCGAAATATAACCTTGGCACCGCGTATCGGGGTAGCGCTAAGTAATAAAAGCGGCTGCGCATTAGATCAACTACTGAGTGATGCGAGCTTAGCAATACATCAAGCGCGGTTGGAACAAGAATCCATCAAGCTTTTTGCCGCAGAAACGAAAGATCCGTTTCTTTCCCAGATTGATCTCTGGTCAGATTTAGGAAGTGCCATCGAGGCAGGCGAGTTGCATCTGTGCTATCAGCCGCAAATCAATCTCGCTAGTGGAAAAATTGAATCTACGGAAGCCTTACTTCGCTGGCATCACCCAGATCATGGTCCAATCCGAACTGACAAGTTAATACAGGTTGCGGAAGGTACAGCGCTCATGCCTAAGCTCACACTATGGGTTTTTCATACGGCATTAAGAGAATGTTCCGAATACCGTAGGGCCGGATTAAATGCTGGAATTTCGATCAATTTTTCTGCCGATGATTTGCGTGACCCGGAACTGACGGAACTTGTCGCACAAGGGCTATCACTTTGGGGTGTCTCGCCCGGTAATGTAACGATTGAACTCACCGAGACAGCTATCATGGAAAATCATTCAGGCACGCTGGATACTTTGCACAAGCTAAAGGACATGGGCTTGAAACTCGCGATGGATGATTTTGGAACGGGCTATTCCTCTATGGCACGTATGCTGGATCTGCCTTTGGATGAAGTTAAAATCGACATGATATTTGTCAAGCATATGACAACAAAGTCCGCGCACGATCGGATCGTCGATTCCATGATTAGCCTTGCGCATCGGCTGAACCTATCGGTAGTTGCTGAAGGTGTAGAGGATATTGCCACTTATGACCGTCTGCGTACTCTTGGCTGTGATGTGATCCAAGGTTACCTTATTGGAAAACCTATGCCGCTGCCGGAGCTTATCCAGACCGTCAGCAACCAACCTCTAAGTTTTTTAGAAACCACATCATCGCAGAAATCAAAATAAAATTCAGCATCAGCACAGTATTGCTTGATCAATCAAGGCCGGGAATCTGGAATTCATTCTGATCAGCCGATAAACCGGCATGCGTGAAAAATTCCTCGCTTAATTTTGAAACTGGAATATCCTGGCATTATTAGACGACAATTAACCTGTCCGGTCAGGCGACAATTATCTTGACCGGTTGAGTGAAAGTATCAGTATGAGTTCTTCCCTATACAAGGAGTAAGAACTTGCCTGGAAAACATATCACTCATCAACAGGAAGCTATTTATATGAAGAATCGTCAGATAGGGCATGGTCAGGAGACAGCGGCTGCAAAAGCGGGGTAAGTATCCGCAGTGGCCGCAGGATTGAGAAGGGTGCGGGTGGAGAAATCGCAACGGCAGTGGCGCACGCGCCAGGATCCTTTTGCGTTGGTTTGGGAGACCGAGTTGGTTCCATTGCTGTACCGGGAACCTGAACTGACCGGGACTACGCTTTGGGAGCACTTGGATGACCGATATCCCGGTCAATACCCGGAGAAGTTGCTCAGAAGCTTGCAGCGCCGCGTTAAACACTGGCGCGCAACGCAAGGTCCCGGTAAGGCTGTCATGTTTTGCCAGTCGGTGCCTGCCGGGCACCAGGGGTTGTCCGATTTTACCCGGCCGCGCACGGCAATTACGATCGCAGGCGAGCCATTTGATCACCTGCTGTATCAGTTTCGTCTGGCTTATAGTCATTGGCGTGCTGTTCATATCATCCGGGGCGGGGAAAGTTATAGTGCATTGGCCGATGGATTGCAGACCGCCTTGCATAAACTCGGCGGCGCGCCCAAGGAACATCGCACTGACAGCCTGAGTGCCGCATACGTCAATGCGAGCCAAAAACAAGAACTCACGCAATCTTATGCGGCGCTGTGTCAACACTATGGCATGAAGCCTACGGTCAATAACCTGGGCATCAGCCATGAAAACGGCGCCGTAGAAAATGCCCATGGTTCGCTCAAGCATCGGATCGAGCAGGCGATCAAATTACGAGGATCTGCGGATTTCGAAAGTGTGGTTGCCTATCGCCGCTTTCTTGAACGGATCGTCGATAAGCTCAATAAGCGCTGCAGAGGGCGATTGGCGGAAGAGCAAGCACATCTCCAGCCACTGCCACGCTACCGCTTCATGGACTTCAGCGAACTGACCGTCAAAGTGACCACCAGTAGCACCATAGCGGTCAAACGGGGACTCTACAGCGTGCCATCCAGACTCATTGGCGAGAACATCCGCGTTCATCTCTACCACGATCGCCTGGAATGCTTTGCCGGGCAGACACCGGTCATTACATTACCGCGTGCGTATCCGAAAACGCCGGAAGGACGCGCCCGGCGCATCGATTACCGTCATGTGATTCATGCATTGGCGGCAAAACCACAAGCCTTTCGCTTTTCCCGACTGCGTGATGATCTGTTGCCAACGCCACAGTATCACCAGCTGTGGGCGCGGGTACAACAACAATTTGAACCCGGACTCGCTTGCAAATGGATGGTATCGGTACTGCGTTTTGCCTACGACTATGATTGCGAGAGCCAGTTGGCTGCTGAATTGTTGCAACAAAATCCGCTACCTGAACTGCAAACACTGCAAAGCGATTTCTGCGGCAGCATGCGCCACAGCCGGACATCCCAATCAAACAACACACTGCGGATACCTACGATCAACTACTCAGCGGAAACTGGGTAACACAAGGAGGCAGCTCATGTCTGAATCGCTCCCACTGATGCTCAAGGAACTCAGACTCCCTGCCTTTGGCCAGCATTACCGGCACTTCCAGGATCAAGCCGCAGAACACGCCTGGGGCTACAGCCAATATCTTGCCGCCCTGTGCGAACAGGAAGTCGCTCAGCGTTTCCAAAGCAGAATCAGCAACTGGACGCATGAAGCCAAACTGCCGCGCGGCAAAAGCTTTGCCACTCTGACGCTGACCGAACTGCCTCAAGCCGCTCAGAAAAAATCATCGCACTGCGCGACAATACCCACTGGGCGAGCCAGGCAGACAATGTGTTGCTGATCGGTCCCTCCGGTGTCGGCAAATCACATGTGGCAGCAGCATTGGGGTTGCATTTGATTGAACAAGGCATCCGCGTCAAATGGATATCAGCTACCGCACTCGTTCAACTCCTGCAGCAAGCCAAGAAAGAACTGGACTTGATGTCCGCCATGACGCGGCTGGATAAATACCGTACTGATCGTTGATGATATCGGCTATGTCAAAAAGACCGATTCGGAAACACAAGTATTGTTTGACTTCATTGCACATCGCTATGAAAGCGGAAGTCTCATCATCACTTCAAACCAGCCTTTTAGCCAGTGGGATCAAATCTTCCCTGACACCATGATGACCGTTGCCGCCATTGACCGCATCATCCATCACGCAACCATCATCGAAATCGACAGTGAAAGTTATAGGAGGAAAAACCAGAAAAAGTCATGAAGTAGTCAACAAACTCAACCGGCCATCATAATTGTCGTCAAAGCGGCCAAGATAATTGACGCGAGACACGCATTCCAGATTGGCAATCAATTGGTTGCTCTTCTCAACAGAAACACCGTCTTTTGCGCCCCAGCCCTTACCAATCTCGGTATACGGTATACAGCAACTCTCTACAGCACCCACACTGGTCATTTGGCCTGCAACCTGAAATCGACGTCCGGCTTGCCGCCAAACAACTGCCAGCCAGACCGGATGAAATCAACAAAAAAGCACCGCGCAGGCATGGACACTGGCGCGCACCGACGGCGCATCACTGTCCATCGTGTCCGCAAAAGATGCCGCATCACTCGAAGCACTGATACGCCCACTACCGCATTACAGGCGACAAAGCTATATCACATTTGATGGTCGACAAGCGGTTGAGAAAGGGATTTGGCCAGTGCGGGTGCAGACGGTTGTGGTTGAGTAATGGTTGAGTGGGGATTTATGTGTTGGGTGACTCGTTTTTTGATACCTGACCTTGGTTTTTATTACGATAAGATATCCTGATTAGAAAGATTCCTCAGCTTGCCGAAGCCAACGTGCCGGGCGAGGCCCGGTAGTGGCTGCGGCGACGAACAGGCGTAGAGGGAGCGCTTCAAGATGGAAGCGTCGGTTGAAACGGTAAACAAACGCACCGAGGTAACGAGTTCCGTATTTGGCGAAATCGAATGCATGATAAGCGCCACCCAGGCTGGTTTTGAGGTTGCCCAAAACCGTATTGATCCAGTTGAATTCTGGCAAATCCTTAGGCTTGCGACCGTCCGCGACGATTGCCCGGTGCTGACAGCCAGCATCAGTAACCCCGGCAAAACAACCCAATCCATCGGAAGTGACTATACAACCTGGCGCGAGGTCAGCGGTAGCCCAGTCAAAAACCGCTTTGCGCGTAAAACCAGGAACCGGTGCCATTTTAATATACAGGGGACGGCCTTCGGCGCTGAGCGAGATCGCCGCCACAAAGGTACCTTGTTCTCGGAGCCCCGGCCTGCCTTGCCACCAGCCAATTCTCCGCCAAGGTAAGCGTCATCCGCCTGGACATTACCACACAGCGTATACTTGGCATCCCGTTCGACCATCGCCTGCATCAGCTTCTGCTGAATCAGCCAAGCCGTGGGGTAACTCACGCCCAACTGCCGCTTAAGGTCGAGTGCCGACAAGCCGGTCTTGGCTTGGCTGATCAGATAAATTGCCAAGAACCATATGCTTAGCGCCAAGTGAGTGCTTTGGAACAAAGTGCCTGCGATCAGAGATGTCTGTAACCGGCAGCACTTGCATTGGAAGTTCTTGTGTTTTCCTACCTTAAGCAAGTAGTAATTCGCGTTGCCGCAGCCTGGGCAGCTGAATCCTTGCGGCCAACGGGATGCTTCCAATGCATCCGCGCATTGTTCATCTGTGCCAAACTGCGCAAGGAATGCAGGTAGGGACAAGCCTGCTTGGAATTGGATACGGTTCATGGCCATGGCAATTTCTCTTTGATGGGTTGGTTTGGGTCAGTATGCGCCTTATAATAGAAAAAATCGGGTTTGGCTGAAGAATCTTTCTAATCAGGTAAGATATTCTACATTCCGGACCTGACGCCATTTTGCCTCATGATGAATTGGTTAGATTGATTTGAATTCTTTCAATATACTTTCCGACAGCTTGAGTGCGATTCCTGAATCACGCGGAGTGAGATTTTTGTCAATTTGATAGTCAGCGTCATTACGCCGGGTTCTGAGATCATCAAGTTGATTAGCAATTTTGGCTTTCCCAGAGCTCTGAAAATGATCGCGAACCTCTTGATGTATGTTCTTTGAAGATTTATTGATTCCCGATTGGTTTCTTGCAACAAGAAATGCGCTGTAATAAGCTCTGGAAATTACGGTTCGTGTGAAAGATTCAGAATATTGAGTAGCTCCTTTCTGCTGCCCAAATAAGATACCAGCAAGTTGATAAAATTCTACAGGATTAAAAGACATCTATGCTTGTGAAATTATTACATGAGGAAGTATTGAAAGAAGTTTGGAGTCACTTTCAGCTTTAATAAAAAAATCATCTTCTCGCTCCATAAGATCATCTAAATCCTGAATTTCTGAGTGAATCTTAACAATCAGTTTTGTCCATTCTTCCTCAGGATCATTATGAATAGTGATTTCAATTTTTACATTTCCAAAAATAATATAAATCTGCGTTAACAGATACTCTATTAATGCTAGCGAAACACTTGTTGATCCAGCTAGATATTCTTTAAGATCCAGTGTTAGCCATAAAGGATCAGATTTCTTTTCGGGAAAGCTGTAGTTATCTCCAAATATGTTAGTTAAATGAGAAAAAGATGATGTATTAGCTAAAGTGTGATAAATGATCGAGAGTAAATTATTTCTGTTGCTTGCAGGCTCATTCTTAGCGTGGTCAGTATCAGCAGCCCCTTTACAGAAAGAAACTGGAGAATATGTACCATCTAATTGGTTAAAAGTAATGTCAGTCATTGTATTTTGGCTTCAAACTAATAATGGTGGTTCATCCGGCAAGTGCGTACTTTTGGGTTTAACCGACAAGGACATAATTGGTTTCATGCAGCGCCATAATTTTGAGTTTAAAGAACTCGACATCTCTGAAACCATAGGCCATTTTGTGCAAAGTTTTTATCTTGTTGTTGGTACCTTCCAACGGCCCGGTTGATAAACCATTAAAATCGAAATAAGCAGGATGCCTGAGCGGTGTGCTGCAATAGTTTTAGAGAATTGCTTGAGCATGTTGACATCCGAAGCAGCGGCTTTTTTTACCCATTCATCCAATGCATTTTGAGCTGAGAGTTTATCCGGTTGATGCCAGATATTGCGTAACTCTTCTTTCATGTAATAGGCCGTTGCCAAGGGCTCATTGAGCTTTAATGCTTCGTCCAGACGTTGACGTTCATTGCGCTTGTCATCCAGGTTGTCAGGGTTCTTCAGCAACAGCCAGCGAATGCCCTTCAAAACGGGTTTGCCCAACCCATTTTCTGCTTCTCGTTGCAGATCACGACGCAGTTTTGTCAACTTTTCGTTGAACAGCTTAATAATATGGAAGTGATCGAACACTAGCGTTGCATCTGGGATATTAGCCCGCACCGCACTGATGATGTATGCTGGCCCCATGTCGGTCGCAACCGCTTCAATCCGTGCACCGATCGTTTCAAACGCTTCCAAAACGGAATCAGTGCATCGGCACCTTTCCCATTGCCAACAAAAATCACTGCCCCACGTTGAAGATCCAGAACTATCGTTAAATAACCCAGCTTCTTGCCTTGGTATATTTCATCCAGCGCAATGCGTTTTATCTTGGCCAATTTCGGCAACCGATAACGTTTATTCAGATTGTCCTTCTGTATTCCCTTAACCAGATCCCAGCTCACTCCAAGATGGCGTGCTACTGCCTGGATGGTCATGTGCCTAGAGAGATCCAAAACCAATCTTTCGAAAGAACGTGTATAGCGCTTGTGCTCATCAGCAAACTGTATCTTTACCTGACGAACTGCTTGGCATCGGGTGCATTCTACCCGCTGAACTGGAAGGTCGATATAGACTGCTTTTTGACCTACCGGTATTGTCCTGAAGCGTCTAACCAACTTTCCCCGGCAATGTATCTCGCGGCTTTTACATACCGGACATCTCAATCGCCAATGATCCGCTTGTATTGCAAACAACTTCCATGACACCCGCAATAAAACAAGTGCTTTGATAAAAATAACCAACTATACCAAAGGCGTGATACAGCAAACTGGTCGACATGTTGAAAAAACCTCTTCGTTGAAAATCAGAGATAATTTCAACCTTTAATTCACTTTATTTCAACATGCATTTCTGACTAACAAGTACGCACTTGCCGGATGAACCATAATGGTTTCTGGTTTAAGGCATTCAAAAAAACATGTTTATTTTCTGTATGAATTGCTTCTAATTTTTTAGTCAATTTTTTATAGAAATCTTCAATCTTCGTTTCATTCTGGTTGGCTATGGTGTCAATATCTATAATTAATCCTTGAATGGTTTCTGACTTATTTTTAGCGGCATTATTTAGATTAACCACAGCTGATGAAACAATCTTAATTATATGGATAAAATCCTTAGTAAGAACATCCATGCGGACATTAAAGTTATTGTTTTCTAATTTATTATTCCCGATGGTTAAGTTAAGATTTATGGCAGTTATTTGGGTCTGAATGTCAGAAAAAGGCAGCAAATCAACATACTTAAGAGAGTATCGGTTAATATTTTTAATTAAGTTTGAATCATTAAGTATTTTCATAACTTTAATAATTATTGGTCTAAATTCTAACCAGCCAGGGTATGGATATTTGCAGCCAACAGAAACACATCTATCACCAATGTTTATATAAAAATTTTCCAATCCGAGTTTATGCAATGGTGCATATTGAAGATTTGGATCAGAGTCGCGTAAGGCTTGTGGAATATCTATTGTTGGAAGTTGACCAAACTCTTTAATTTCATCCTTAAGTGATTGATATAGGAATCCAGGAAAAATTTGAGAAAAGTTCTGAGCATGAGCAAATCGTACTTCAAATATTGCATCAACTAGAGGTTCTTTTTCTAGCTTTGTAGGGAGTTTGCTCATTTGGGAGTTCATAAAAATCGATATTCCAAATCTAATAAAGGAAGGTTACAGTACTCAATATCAAGTAGTCAATCTGAAGCCCTGAATGTCTACCATCGCACACAATGGAGCCAAACCATACAATTGACAACTGAAAAAATCTCGAATCGCAACACTCAAGACATGGCCAATTTACACCCAAACGCTTCAGCAATCTTGGCAATGGTGTCGAATTTCGAGTTTCCGTCTTACGACAGGGACTTGCGTATAGGAAAACTAAACAACCGCCGACTAAAGCCGGTGGTTGTTTAGTTCCGTCACCGAAGATGAAGTTAGGGGATGAAACCTTCGTAGCTGAAATGCAAAAAGAATAAGGAAGGGAAAAGATGATTTGTAGATTTATATATACCTCAGCAGCAAAAGCGACTGATGGCAAAGCCTTTATCTGGAATTGAAGCGCAACACAAAGACCGCAAAGCGGTGATCATTGCTGCTTACAAAACGTATACAGCCAGTGAGAAATTGAGAGTGCTATCAATTGCATCCAACGACGATCGAGGTTATTGTTCGCGAAAACAAGAATTCTTTATTATGGACCTGACCCCTTTTTGTGCATTTGGAAAACGGGATTGCACAGCTTTAACGAATTCATCAACCAGTGACCGGTAAGCATCGCCGCTGATACGCGGGTAGGGATAACCTAAATAAAGCGGATCTTCACGTATTGGCAGGTTATTTGTGCCGACATCTAACATGATGGGTATGCATTGTGCCGGATGAATACCCGCGCAGGCTACATACAAAGCGACTTTTCCGATGGGGATTCCCATACCATTGGCACCTAAATCCCCAAACCCAGAATTCGCTCCCCATCTGTAACAACAATCACGCGAATATCTTCTTCCGGCCAGTTTCTCAGAATTGTTGCAATTTCGCCACGATCATCAGGGCTAATATAAAATCCTTGCGGTTTTCTGAAAATATGTGCAAATTCCTTGCATGCTTCACCGACTGTTGGGGTATAAACTAAAGGCATGATCTCTTCGATATGGTCAATCATTGTTCGATAGAAAAGCCGCTGATTGCGTTCTAGCAGTGCATTGAGAAAAATATATTTTTCAATTGCAGTGCTTTTGCAACGCATACTCCCTAAAACGCGTTCTATTTGTTTATTGATGCTTGCAACATCATAAGGAAGGAGTCCTCGCAAACCAAAGTGTTTGCGTTCTTCACGCGTGAATGCAGTTGATTTGGTGAGTGCCGGATCATCCAGCAGCGCTTTTCCATATAAATTTTTCATGTTAATCAATGCCTCTAGAATAACGGATGGGTCTTGTAATTAACTGAAGTTTCACCGTTTTGCACTAAACTTTACATTTTCCCTTAAGCAACCATACGCAATAATGCATCGATAAAAGAATTTTGAATGGGTTTATCTGGTTTAGGGCAAAAGCTAACAAAATCCTTATTGAGCGCAGCCTGAGTAATCAGTTTTCTGACATCGGAAAAGGCAAAGTGACTTCGATTGTTAACAGCGTAACAACGCTGCGGTGTTTTATCAAGGTGATCGGCATAAATCCAGGTTACGGTGGCGGCCATCATGCAGAAGTTGAGATGATTGGTAACGGCATGGTAGTTTCGGGTTTGGCTTTTTGAGCTACCGATTTCCTGCTTGATCTCTTTGAAAGCGGCTTCGATTTTCCAGCGTGCGCCGTAGTATTCGATAATCTGCTCGACGGTGAGATCGAGATCGGTGGTAAAGAGTGCGACCCATTGTGATCTTCGATAGATCCAAACAACGCGCACGGCACATTTGAGTGTTTTCAACATCATGATGTTGTCAAAGGCCAGAACATCGCGTTGTTTGCCGTAGAGGTTAACCGAATAAGTGGTAGCGCGTTCATGGAATTCATTGGCCAGCGTTGTGGCATTGCCCATCTTGTCGCCATACTTTCTGGATCGGCCGAGCTGATGTTTTTGGTGTTCGGGTGGTAACGCAAACAAAGTGGTATTGACGCGCAATCTGGAAAGCATATGACAGTGCTGTCCAACGGTTTTGCGCATCGGTTTAAGCAAGCCGTCGTTTCCAAACCAGCTATCGGTAACGATCAGCAATGGGGTGCCAGGAAAAGCGGCAGAAATTTCCAGCAGCATTTCGATGGCCTGCTCAAATTTGGTTTGAAACGATGGTATCTTGCCCTCAACCCTAACCTTCTTGGTCGCTATCGTTTTTTCCATGTGATAGAAACGAAACGCCAGCGGTAAGCAAGCCCAGCGGCCTTTGACAATTTTTAATAAACCGATGGACACAACATTTTGTGACCAGGGGTATTTCGATTGATTGGTCTTGGCAGCATGATCAAAGAAAGACGCGCAGCCGAAAATCTTTTTGCCAGTCTTGGGATTGATGGTGTCATCCAAGGCCAGCAATAGCCGTCCTTTTGTCGTCGGGCTGGGTATCAGAGACCACAGCGTCGTCCAGAGGCGTGACCAAGGCAATTTTGATGAGGCCATGAAGATGTAAAATCGGCGCTGACTAAGCGACAGCCCGAACAATACCTGCAAGCATCGCAATAGGTTGGCGCTGCGTGAAGAAGTGAAATGAGTGATAACAGCCAGGAGCGTATAAACAAACCAGACACCTCGTTCATCGCCTTTGCAACGGTGGTTAAATTCCTGCTGGAGGGGGAAGAGGATATTGCGTAGAATGAACATGCGGCGATGCCTTTTTATTATTGGTTTCAGTTACTTAACAGATGAAATTATAACAAAACCGTGCGTCGCCGCAATCATATCTTACTGTATTTAAAGGATATATTTCGATTTTTTCCCTACTGTCAACAGGGTCGATATCAGTACTATTTTGTCACTCAAGAAAAAATCCCGATAATCCAAAATTCCAGACAATTGAATCATCGGCTCATAAAAAAAGCGTGAAACTCCAGTTAGAATATAGTAACTACAGAAATAACGTCGATTCGGGCATTCTTCAAATGGATAATAAGCCATCACCGCTTCCACGAAGCTTTTCAATGAATGATTCCACTTTTAATCGATTGAGTGGCGATCGCTATTTCATTGGTGTGAATTGGTCACATCAGTTCAATTCAGCATGGACGATCAATCATCGTCTATCGGCGGAATTGGGAAATCGATTTTTTCAAGGTATGAATTATGGAATTCCAACGCGAGACGGATCAGTTGATCGTAGTTTCTTTTCGGATGGAGTCAGAACCAATCGTTATCAAAGTTCAGTCAATCTGATTGGAAATATCTCGACTGGAATCCTTCAGCATACCCTGTTATTTGGTTATGATTATTTCTTCATTGATGACAAGAATCGCGACTTAACGGGATACTCCACACTATTACAGCCTTTTAATATTTTTCATCCTGTCTATGCAAACTCAAGCAATGAACTAATCGGTGCAGGTGAACTTTTTCCAAGTTTTAAATTTAATCAGAATTGGCACGGCGCATATTTCCAGGATCAGATCAAATTACCCTACAATTTTCATCTATTAGCTGGTTTTCGCTATGATGTTGTTACCGGACGTGACAAAGTTGCCAACAGCGCTGTACCGACTGATGACCGTTTTAGTCCACGCGGTGGATTGTTATGGCAGCCAATGCCTTGGTTATCGCTGTATGGCAACTATACTGAAAATTTCGGTGCAACTAATACGGGATTTAATATTGATGGACAAAAATTGCCATCCCAATCCGCTCAACAATGGGAATTAGGTGCCAAAACAGAGCTTTTTGACGGTCGTTTAAGAGCTACATTTTCGTATTTCGATTTGACCAAACAAAATTTAAGTACACCCGACCCACTTAATCCTTTCCGTTCAAAAGCGATTGGTGAAGCGCAAACTCGCGGCTATGAATTTGATGTCGCTGGTGAAATTTTTCCTGGCTGGAATATGATTGCGACTTACAGTTATTTGCCTTACGCTAAAATTACTAAAGACCATGGCACTATTTTTGATGATCAAGGTAATGCAATTGGCACCAATGACGGCACGCGAGGAAATCGTTTGTTTCTAGCCGCAAAACACACCGGGAGCTTATGGAATATTTATGAATTTCGTAATGAATCGCTACGTGGACTGAAAATCGGTGGAGGCATTCAAGGTCTCGATAAAAGGCAAGGGGATGCAGCAAATAATTACCATTTACCTTTTTATGTGATTGGCAATCTGATGGCGAGTTACCAATTTAATGTAAAACCCTATCGTGTTACGGCACAGCTTAATGTTAACAATGTTTCTGACGAAACATATTTCGCTGCCAGTGATACGACAAATTTCATTTATTACGGTGCCCCTCGAACATTTCTCGGTTCGTTGCGGATTGATTATTAGCTATGTTTTCAGAAACTGGAGAAAACAGTAATCAAGGGTTTTCGTGATCAACGGGGATGGCATTGGCGTAAGGCTCTGACTGATCTCTAAGCGCAAATTCCATTCTCAAAGTATCGACTTCTCCGACTAGGCCTTGAGCTGCTACAATCAGTCAAGACCGGGAATCTGGAATTCATTCTGATCAGCCGATAAACCGGCATGCGTGAAAAATTCTTCGCTTAACTTTGAAACCGGAATATCTTGGCATTCCAGATTGGCAATCAATTGGTTGTTCTTCTCAACGGCAACACCGTCTTTTGCTCCCCAACCCTTACCAATCGCGGTATACACAATATAATGGTGTTGCCCGTTGATAAAGCGCAGATAACCGCCGCCACCGCCTGCAAACATCAGGGTTCGCGCTTGAACGGATTGATCAGCCGGAGCTGATTCTGTCAAATCCGGGAATGCCAGTTCAAGCGCATCTTTTTGCCCGAATCGATACTGCAGATAACCGCTGCTGGCTGAAAAATCATTGGAAGCACACACTGAAACCATTTTTTTACCCAGCGAACAAGAAAAGATAACTTGCTCCTGCGCATTACAAAGCGATTCCGCCGCCCAAACAGGTAAAGCGGTCAGCGTGAACAGACCGCCTAGGCAGGTAACAGCGCTTAGCCTCACAGCAGCTCGCTTCAAGTCAACAGCGGAAAATAACTTTTAAAATGTTTGATACGGTCATCCAAACCGATGACCCCACCATTCACTTTTTTAGTTATTTTTGTCACCACATCATCGCTTGCCCCTTCATCGGCCAATTGATTAAGTAAACGAGTATTCCAGAACCAGGCAGCTGACAGGAGTGGATATT
This sequence comes from Nitrosomonas sp., assembly GCA_016708955.1. Classification (GTDB taxonomy): domain Bacteria; phylum Pseudomonadota; class Gammaproteobacteria; order Burkholderiales; family Nitrosomonadaceae; genus Nitrosomonas. Next base: position 49,491 of record JADJES010000003.1, on the reverse strand, counting down.
TTGAAGCTACCAAATCGGGATTATTCAAAATGTCATCGTTGACGGTTTGAGCAAACTTGCTGTAATTGTCTTTTCCGGTCAGTTGGATATAACCTCTTCCCCGGTATTTATAGCCTTCTTTGCTGGCTTCGTCGCCATTGCCCATTCTACCGCCATAAACCCGTGATGCAATTTTCTCCGGCTGGCGTGCATAACTATCTGCCAAATTATCAGGAAAGTATTTTGGAAAGATCTTTTTCAATCCGTCGGCAGAATAGTTTAAATTCTCCTCGCTCGCTTTAAAATCCATACTTTCATGGGCGCATTGCGCAAGAAAGTGCGCCAGGCGTAGTGGCGTATTGATAGCGAACTTCTCGGCACAATCAGGGATTTGATCAAGCACGGCATCCGGAATATGGGTTTTCAATCCATCTATTGATAACCTGGAGTTTCACGCTTTTTTTATGAGCCGATGATTCAATTGTCTGGAATTTTGGATTATCGGGATTTTTTCTTGAGTGACAAAATAGTACTGATATCGACCCTGTTGACAGTAGGGAAAAAACGAAATATATCCTTTAAATACAGTAAGATATGATTGCGGCGACGCACGGTTTTTGTTATAATTTCATCTGTTAAGTAACTGAAACCAATAATAAAAAGGCATCGCCGCATGTTCATTCTACGCAATATCCTCTTCCCCCTCCAACAGGAATTTAACCACCGTTGCAAAGGCGATGAACGAGGTGTCTGGTTTGTTTATACGCTCCTGGCTGTTATCACTCATTTCACTTCTTCACGCAGCGCCAACCTATTGCGATGCTTGCAGGTATTGTTCGGGCTGTCGCTTAGTCAGCGCCGATTTTACATCTTCATGGCCTCATCAAATTGCCTTGGTCACGCCTCTGGACGACGCTGTGGTCTCTGATACCCAGCCCGACGACAAAAGGACGGCTATTGCTGGCCTTGGATGACACCATCAATCCCAAGACTGGCAAAAGATTTTCGGCTGCGCGTCTTTCTTTGATCATGCTGCCAAGACCAATCAATCGAAATACCCCTGGTCACAAAATGTTGTGTCCATCGGTTTATTAAAAATTGTCAAAGGCCGCTGGGCTTGCTTACCGCTGGCGTTTCGTTTCTATCACATGGAAAAACGATAGCGACCAAGAAGGTTAGGTTGAGGGCAAGATACCATCGTTTCAAACCAAATTTGAGCAGGCCATCGAAATGCTGCTGGAAATTTCTGCCGCTTTTCCTGGCACCCCATTGCTGATCGTTACCGATAGCTGGTTTGGAAACGACGGCTTGCTTAAACCGATGCGCAAAACCGTTGGACAGCACTGTCATATGCTTTCCAGATTGCGCGTCAATACCACTTTGTTTGCGTTACCACCCGAACACCAAAAACATCAGCTCGGCCGATCCAGAAAGTATGGCGACAAGATGGGCAATGCCACAACGCTGGCCAATAAATTGCAGAACGCGCTACCACTTATTCGGTTAACCTCTACGGCAAACAACGCGATGTTCTGGCCTTTGACAACATCATGATGTTGAAAACACTCAAATGTGCCGTGCGGTTGTTTGGATCTATCGAAGATCACAATGGGTCGCACTCTTTACCACCGATCTCGATCTCACCGTCGAGCAGATTATCGAATACTACGGCGCACGCTGGAAAATCGAAGCCGCTTTCAAAGAGATCAAGCAGGAAATCGGTAGCTCAAAAAGCCAAACTCGAAACTACCATGCCGTTACCAATCATCTCAACTTCTGCATGATGGCCGCCACCGTAACCTGGATTTACGCCGATCACCTTGATAAAACACCGCAGCGTTGTTACGCTGTTAACAATCAAGTCACTTTGCCTTTTCCGATGTCAGAAAACTGATTACTCAGGCTGCGCTCAATAAGGATTTTGTTAGCTTTTGCCCTAAACCAGATAAACCCATTCTTAATTCTTTTATCGATGCATTATTGCGTATGGTTGCTTAAGCGAAAATGTAAAGTTTAGTGCAAAACGGTGAAACTTCAGTTGATAACATCATGGCACCTCCAATGATTTAATAGAGTTAAGTAACCTACCCAAGTACAATTGAAGCACAGACCCCAATAATATAATAGCAATCTTTATAACTACAGTTTTCTATGTCCACGATTAAACCGCTTCCCGAGTTATTGATTAACCAGATCGCCGCCGGTGAAGTGGTCGAACGCCCTGCTTCGGCGCTCAAGGAGATTCTGGAAAATAGTGTCGATGCAGGCGCAAAGAAGATTACCGTGCAGCTCCTGCAAGGCGGCGTCAAGCAGATTCGCGTCATGGATGACGGAACGGGCATCGCCAAAGAGGAATTGCTGCTGGCCTTGACACGCCACAGCACCAGCAAAATCAGTACGCTGGAAGATTTACACAAAATCACCAGTCTGGGTTTTCGCGGTGAAGCATTGGCAAGTATTGCCGCCGTGTCGAGACTGACATTAGCCAGCCGCCAAGCCGGGCAAAACCATGCCTGGCAGATACAGGTCGATGGCAAATTGATCTCGCAGCCAGAGCCTTCTTCGCTGACAAGCGGAACAACTCTGGATATCAACGATTTATATTTCAATATCCCCGCACGGCGCAAATTCTTAAAGTCGGAAGCTACCGAGCTTGCACACTGCGACGAGGTATTCAAACGTATTGCGCTATCTCAAGCTGGGATTGAATTTGTATTACAACATAATGGCAAAGTGCGCCGCCAGTTACGCGCGGCCAATTCAGCACAAAGAATCCAATCAATACTGGGCGAAGAATTCGGCCAAACCGCTGCGTTTGTCGATGAGCGGTCTACAGATATTTATCTGCACGGCATGGTAGCGCTACCGGCCTATGCACGGTCATCACGGGATGCACAATATTTTTTTGTGAATAACCGTTTTGTCAGCGACAAGCTGATTTCGCACGCCTTACGCGAAGCCTATCGGGACGTATTGCATTTGGACAAACACCCGGCTTTTGTTCTGTTTCTGGACATCGACCCGGAAAGCGTTGATGTGAATGTACATCCGACGAAGACAGAAGTGCGTTTCCGTGAATCACGCGCGCTGCATCAATTCATTTTTCATGCAATCAACAAGGCACTGGCTTCGCCCAACAAAGAAATAAAAACCGGCGAATCGGTACAAGCAACCCGGTCATTCCCTGCTTACCCCAGAACTGTCCCCACACAACCCAATACCGTGTCGCAACCGGCCAGCTTTTATCGCACGTTATTTGGCACGGAGACTAATTCATACCAACCGGCACCGATTAACACAGCGCCTGCCACACCCGAAGAAAAATCCGAGCAACCCGCCGCAGTGCAAGAAGAACAGGATAGCCATCCACTCGGCTTTGCGCTGGGACAACTGCACGGCGTTTATATTCTGGCACAAAATACGCGCGGCCTGGTGGTGGTTGACATGCACGCCGCGCATGAGCGGATTATGTACGAGAAACTCAAGCAAGCGCTTGATCATCATGAAATACCGATGCAGCCGTTACTGATTCCGGTCACTTTTTACGCCGATGGCCTGGAAGTCGCTGTCGTTGAAGAAAATCAGGCAACGCTGGATCAATTGGGATTCGAAATCGCGATCCTATCACCCACCACACTGGCAGTCCGCGCAGTCCCGGCGACGCTGCAACACGCCGATATTGCGCAGCTCACGCACGATATCTTGCGCGAAATCCGTGAATACGGCGCCAGTCAGATTTTAACCGCCAAACGCAACGAAATACTCGCCACCATGGCCTGCCACGGCGCAATCCGCGCTAACCGCAAACTGACCATCGAAGAAATGAACGCTTTGTTACGCGAAATGGAAATCACCGAGCGCGCCAACCAATGCAACCACGGCAGACCAACTTGGTTTGAGACCAGCTTGGCTGATTTGGATAAATTATTTATGCGTGGAAAATAAGACGAGTGACGGTTGCTAAGATATCAATTATTTACCTGCAAGTATTTTGGTAAATCCCGAATCGATATTTATCTTGGTTGCATTCGCCAAATGATTGTAGAACACTGCCATCCCGGACATGGCAATAATCTCCATAATTTCTTCATCATCGAACCCTAATCACCTGAGTTCCTGAAAATCTTGTTCGCTGGAAGCATGTGAATTCTTTGCAAGTCTGACAGCAAAATCAATGGCAGCCTTCTCTTTGGGATCACCTGATTCGATTCCATGATTCTGAATCAGACTTTCTATCTGTTCCTTGGGTATTCCAATATTTAAACAAAAAGCATAGTGTGCGGCTTCGCAATAATGACATTCTTTCAAGGATGAAATTGCAACAAAGATCATTTCTTTCAACCCCCGTCCAACCCGCCCACTCGTCAGTATATGGTTCATTACCGGCCAGATACCTTTGAGTGACTCATGTGAAACTGCCCATACCTTGAAGAAATTCGGTGTAAAAGGCGCATTCAATGCATCCTTAATTTTGCCAAAAGTTTCTTCGATTTCAGGAGTGGCAACACCGTCATCTACAACTTGACTAATTGTTCGCATATTGAATTTAGAAATTTAGTAGAAAACCCGAGTACACCACAATTCTAGCTGCTATGCCAAGCTGTTTATGTGCAGTTAATCCAGATCCTCTAATTCATGCTCTCTGCAGCTCAATCAACACTTGGTCTGCCACATCTACCCGGATAATGCCAAATCACGGATATTCTATGTCGATTAGCAACTATTATCGAAGTGTAGACATAGCTAAAAATTTTATCACTCACACGAAACAGATCGGTTTCTTTATTAATCCAGAGAACAATATTAACCATTGTGATATATCAGCATTGACGTTAATCTATTGTGAATGTAAGAAGGTCAACTGTTCAGCAACCACTAAAATTTCTTTTTCTTAATATCAAAAAGTGAAAAAGGGTAAATACGATGAGCACAAATAATCAAGATACAAATTCTGAGGGTCTGATTTCATCTGATAGTTGGACATCAATTCGAGAATGGGCAAAAGCTAACTGGTTATGGATTGCTGCTCATATTATTAACTTATGGTGGGTTCATGATAGTTTTTCCCCAGGAAGTGGCATTCCGATACTTCCCGTTGTTATCTTTATGTGCATCATTTTCGTTCAAATCTATACCGATCCGATCAGCCCGGTTCCAATTGAAGCAGATAAAGCTGAAAGAGAGCAATTAGAAAAAACCAGATCCGAACAACGAAATAAATGGATGAAATTTGCTTATAGCTTTATGTTGTTGTCACTTTTATTAACCTTCTATCCATTCATTAATCCTCTTTTCAATTCTACTGAAAAGACTCAGAGCGAATCTGGCGAGCAGAAGAAGGCTACAACTGATATTAATCCAAAACCTGGGTCTAATGAAAAAATGCAGGCTAAATCTGGTGAAACGGCTCTGAACGAACCTGCTCAAAAGAAGATCAAGCCTGATGAGAGGCCCTATCTCAACACACTGCGAGAGCGTCCGATTGCTGTATTCATTGGTTGTTCGCTGGATAGCAAAACAGAGAATTTACGTTGCCAGGCCTAAAGATAGCGAGAAGGATCAGGACAAGTCTCAAGAAACCTCACCGGCAGCAGAAGGTGACAAAAATGCTCAGAACAAGGCAGCTACAAAATTAGAAAGTGACAAGAAAGATCAATCTCAAACAGCCTCACAAAAAGAAAATGACACAAAGAATCAAACTCAACAAACTTCATCAGAGGGTGTTGGTTATGCATGGGTTATCAACATCGGTGGATATATCAAGCAATGTAATCAAGAAAGTAACAATGCCGAATACGGAAAGTCGATTACCTGCGAGGTAAAAGACGGATTACTCATTCCACTCTATTTCATTATTATGGCTTTGATGGGAGGCAGTATCAGCTTGACCAGACGGCTTCCAGAGCTTCAAAAGCAGGCCGGTTCGGAGCATATCGCCACCGCGAAGCAGCCTAGATTATCGCAATACGAATTTCGTGAGCATTTGATATTTCAAATGGTGCAATTTATTTCAGCACCTTTCCTTGCAATTCTTGCGTACTATCTGATTGAACCCAGCAATACCACCAATGCTGTCGTTTTAGCATTTACCGCAGGATTTGCATCAGAAACAATCCTGCTTATGGTGCGATCCGTCGCAAATAAAATTACACCGGAAACTTCTACTGGACCACAATATGGCGCGATTGCCGGTATCGTCTTATTCAAAGACGAAGACGATCGCAAGAATGTGGAAAAGGATCGCAAGAAAATGGAAGTGTTCCTGACCGAATTACCGCATCAAGCCCATTCTATCGTTGATCAAGGGCTTTATACATTGAGTAATGTATTGGTCGGAGAGCATAGTATCAGTGTTAAATTTATCGACAGCGAGAAGATTCTTAAAAAAGATATCGTTAAAGTTGCGCATGCGCAGGCTATCTTTAATAAAAATATAACCATTACAAAGCAGGAAATGGAAAAAGCGCAGGAACAACCACAAGCACAAGCACAAGCACAAGCACAGAATCAATGATAGGAACAATAGCAAAAGTAATACAGAAAACTTATCAGTAATCAAGAAAAGGTTTTGAATCTAGCGCCTGTTAGCCATGCTCAGATTCAAAACGCAAGGCGCTGTATACTAATGGATAGCTGTAGCAATCACTTAGATTCGGATTAGCCCTGGATTACTTTATCCAAATAATGCTTATCCAACTCTTGCTGCGATACAACTTTACCACCCTTTGCTGCTTGCAATAAACGCTCAAGTCATAGCCCGAAGACCTGGAATTGGGCATCGAGCCCGGTTTTGATGTTTTTATCAAAAATCCCCGAGGAAAAAGAGAAGTTGAAACCAGGGAATGGACTTATATTCGCAAGGAAAAATGGAGGCACAAGGGAAAATGAGGACAGGTCTAGAATTGAAAATATTTTCGATGGATTGCATGAATTTTTATTTTGCAATCTATATTCGTGATTCTGTACCCCGTTGTGCCCACTGAGCAAAAATCACTGCACAAGAAGCACGTGATAGGCTATAAAAAAGTAAAGTGCCAATAATGAAATGATCGCGGTTACTTTCAGTGTGTCCATGATAAGCTCCCTTATAAAGAAGGTTGAGATTTTTCAAGCTTAACGTTCACAATGTGTGAACGTATATTGGGGAAACCCTGATTTTTAACTAAGGGAAACCATTAGTTAATTTACTCCGCCCCCTCTGCGGCAAAACCACGGGGAATCGCAAGTTGAAAGGACAGTTACTTCCCCCCTCCCGTGATGTGCAAAATACTATCATTAGGCGGCGACCGGAAAATTAGATACTCCACTCGACAGTGAGATTTCCAGCGGAAATTTCTCAAGAACACTACTTTATTTGACCGTCGCCAACCTGAGCTGCGCTATCAAATATAGGGGCAACACTATTCAGGGAAAGCACGGGGACAGGCCGGGAATTGAGAATATATCCGATGAGACAAGCATGATTTTTTGTTTTGTGACCTTGCGGTGTGTGCGTTGCCGATATTGGATTGCGATCCGTTACCCCACTAGTGATTAATTGCTGCGCTATAAAATGTTATGCCAAAGAGCAAGAAGAGAAAAATGCGCTCAATAAATCCGAATATTTACTGACAGAGCTACACTTTCACTTGGAACTCTGCAAAACAACATGATCCTTACCACACGAGCAAAAGATTCACGGATATACCATCCATTTTCAAAGTGGCATTCCAATTTGAGCGGCAATTTTCTCCGCCAAATCTTTAAAATCCTTTTTCGCAGCACATTCCCATTGAGGGATGCTTAAAGAAACCGGGATTACGGAACACATAGCACATTTGGATTAATTATTCTGAACGAACATCAAGCTAAGTCATCAAAAAATTGATGACTTAGAAAATTCGGGATCCATTGTTGATTCTGAACAATCTGAGCATACTGCTCATTAAGTAATTAATAGTTATGAATTAATCGCACTAAAAACTCCATGAAAATAATTTCCAGAAGAAAATTGATCCAATTAAGTCTGTTAGGCGGCATAGCCAGCGCTCTGGGTAGCCGCAGTAGTTTTGGGAAAGTATTAGCGCTGATGCCTACGCCCAATGAAACAGAAGGGCCGTTCTATCCGGTAAAAGATCAAAATGATAAAGATGCCGATTTAACGCAAATTGAGGGACATAGGGGTGTTGCGCAAGGTCAACACATTATTGTCAGCGGACAAGTTCAGGACATCACCGGACATCCGGTTGCAAATGCGGTATTAGACATTTGGCAGGCCGATGCCAACGGCCGTTACCGTCATCCGCGTGACCCAAACCCCGCTAAGCCGGATACGAACTTTGGTTCATCCGGCAAGTGCGTACTTGTTAGTCAGAAATGCATGTTGAAATAAAGTGAATTAAAGGTTGAAATTATCTCTGATTTTCAACGAAGAGGTTTTTTCAACATGTCGACCAGTTTGCTGTATCACGCCTTTGGTATAGTTGGTTATTTTTATCAAAGCACTTGTTTTATTGCGGGTGTCATAGTTGTTGCAATACAAGCGGATCATTGGCGATTGAGACGTCCGGTATGTAAAAGCCGCAGATACATTGCCGGGGAAAGTTGGTTGGACGCTTCAGGACAGTACCGGTAGGTCAAAAAGCAGTCTATATCGACCTTCCAGTTCAGCGGGTAGAATGCACCCGATGCCAAGCAGTTCGTCAGGTAAAGATACAGTTTGCTGATGAGCACAAGCGCTATACACGTTCTTTCGAAAGATTGGTTTTGGATCTCTCTAGGCACATGACCATCCAGGCAGTAGCACGCCATCTTGGAGTGAGCTGGGATCTGGTTAAGGGAATACAGAAGGACAATCTGAATAAACGTTATCGGTTGCCGAAATTGGCCAAGATAAAACGCATTGCGCTGGATGAAATATACCAAGGCAAGAAGCTGGGTTATTTAACGATAGTTCTGGATCTTCAACGTGGGGCAGTGATTTTTGTTGGCAATGGGAAAGGTGCCGATGCACTGATTCCGTTTTGGAAGCGTTTGAAACGATCGGTGCACGGATTGAAGCGGTTTGCGACCGACATGGGGCCAGCATGCATCAGTGCGGTGCGGGCTAATATCCCAGATGCAACGCTAGTGTTCGATCACTTCCATATTATTAAGCTGTTCAACGAAAAGTTGACAAAACTGCGTCGTGATCTGCAACGAGAAGCAGAAAATGGGTTGAAAACCCGTTTTGAAGGGCATTCGCGGCTGTTGCTGAAGAACCCTGACAACCTGGATGACAAGCGCAATGAACGTCAACGTCTGGACGAAGCATTAAAGCTCAATGAGCCCTTGGCAACGGCCTATTACATGAAAGAAGAGTTACGCAATATCTGGCATCAACCGGATAAACTCTCAGCTCAAAATGCATTGGATGAATGGGTAAAAAAAAGCCGCTGCTTCGGATGTCAACATGCTCAAGCAATTCTCTAAAACTATTGCAGCACACCGCTCAGGTATCCTGGCTTATTTCGATTTTAATGGTTTATCAACCGGGCCGTTGGAAGGTACCAACAACAAGATAAAACTTTGCACAAAATGGCCTATGGTTTCAGAGATGTCGAGTTCTTTAAACTCAAAATTATGGCGCTGCATGAAACCAATTATGTCCTTGTCGGTTAAACCCAAAAGTACGCACTTGCCGGATGAACCCGAACTTTCAAGGTTGGGCGATCATCGACAGTGACGAGAATGGTTTCTTCCGCTTTAAAACCGTGATCCCCGGCGCTTATCCAGCCAGCGGAACTTGGATTAGGCCGCCGCATATCCATTTAAAAATCTCAAAACCGGGTTATCGCGCACTGACGACACAAATGTATTTTCCCGATGAGAAACATAACAAAACAGATTTATTGCTGAACCATAAATCCGCAGCGGAACAATCCGCCATGACTGCCAGGCAGATCGGGCAGCAAGGAAATTTAATTATTTACGAGTACAATATCGTTCTCGATTTACTTCGTAAATAAATTATGACAACCAAACACAGTGCATTGCTTATTCTGGGCTCCGGCCCGGCTGGCTATACCGCTGCGGTCTATGCCGCGCGCGCCAATCTGAATCCGGTCGTGATCACCGGGCTGGCTCAGGGCGGGCAATTGATGACAACGACCGATGTGGACAACTGGCCAGCGGATGCGATGGGCGTGCAAGGTCCGGAATTAATGGAGCGGTTCCAGAAGCATGCCGAACGTTTTCATACCGAAATCATTTTCGATCATATTCATACCGCAAAACTGACTGAAAAGCCGATTACATTAATCGGCGATCAGGGAACCTATACCTGTGATGCGCTTATCATCGCCACCGGCGCATCCGCGCAATATCTCGGCTTACCTTCAGAAGAAGCATTTATGGGGCGAGGCGTTTCCGGTTGCGCGACCTGCGACGGCTTCTTTTATAAAGGACAGGATGTCGCCGTGATTGGCGGCGGCAATACCGCTGTGGAAGAAGCGCTCTATCTGGCCAATATCGCACGCAGTGTGACGGTAGTTCACCGGCGCGAACAGTTCCGCTCGGAAAAAATTCTGATTGATAAATTGATGGAAAAAACCCGCACCGGCAATATTAAATTGGCGTTGAATCACGTGCTCGATGAAGTGCTGGGCGATCAATCCGGGGTTACCGGCATGCGCATTAAAAGCACAAAGGATGATTCCACTCAAACGATCGATTTGCAGGGTGTTTTTATCGCCATCGGCCATAAACCCAATACCGATATTTTTACCGGACAATTGCAAATGGAAAATGGCTATATTGTTACGCGCAGCGGCGGTCAGGGTAATGCGACGGCGACCAGCATCCCTGGTGTATTTGCCGCGGGCGATGTGCAGGATCACATCTATCGCCAGGCTGTAACCAGCGCTGCCAGTGGCTGTATGGCGGCATTGGATGCGGAAAAATATCTTGATAATCTGAAATAATTGTATGAATCGGAGATTTGGCTACTGCGAGTCAACGATAGGATAGGATGACTAAAAAAGATTCTGCCCATGATGATGATGACGAAATAGCGTTGTTTAATGCCGCAATGCGTGATGTTGCGCCATTACCCGCTTCAGATAAAGTAACGCTTAGCAGTTCAAAAGTCCCGCCGATTCCCCGGAAAAAGAATAATCAAGAACAGGCTACAGCAGAAGATGCTCTTTCAGATCATATCGCCATGGAAATTGAGGCGGGAGATGAATGGTCTTATCTGCGGCCGGGCATGCCACACCAAACATTACGGCGCTTACGGCGTGGTTACTGGGGAATCCAGGATAATCTGGATTTACACGGTTTCACGCGTGACGAAGCCAGGCAGGAGCTAAGCGCTTTTCTGGATGCCAGTGTACAAGAAAAATATCGCTGCGTCCGTGTCATCCATGGCAAAGGATTAAGTTCAAAAAACCGCGAGCCGGTTTTAAAAATCCGAGTCGGAAATTGGTTGATGCAACGTGCTGATGTACTGGCATTCTGCCAAGCAAAACCAGAAGACGGCGGTGGTGGTGCTATCCTGATTTTGCTCAAAGTCAATGCATAAACTTGGGAAATAACCGTTTCTATAACGAAGGATTGGATTCTTGCGGAAAAGCCTTTTCATATCGGCTCTGGCACTCAATGCAACGTTGCGCAGAAGGATACGCCAGCAACCGCTCAAACCCGATTGCATTGCCGCAATCAATACAATCGCCGAATTCCAGCTCACTCAAATACTTGAGGGACATTTCCAATTCACGCATTTCGTTAATCTGCCGGTCAACCAACGCCGTATCGACGTCATCGGGAATATTGTTTAAATACTCCGCCAGATCAAAATCACGAATATCTTTGGTATGCGCCAACTCGCTGCGAATATCTTCCTGCAAGTCCAAATAGCGTTTGTGCAATGCAGTTTTAAGTTGCATCAATTGATCTTCAGTAAAATTTGCCATCCTGTACCCTCTTTAGTGGAATCTCATGCATTTTGTATAAAATGGAAAATTAATCTTTGATGGAAGTCAACAGAGCATGAATCCATTGAAATCCTGCCATGGGTTATACCGCTTGCAAGTGCTTTAAATCTTTAATCACTTCCGCAGAATTTCGTGCCGCGCTTGCCGACAGATAAATGCGCGCAATCTTGCCTTGCGGATCGATCAGAAATGTATTGCGTCTGGCAAATTTAACAATGCCCAGGTGAATCAGGGAATGATAGCGCGCTGTTGTTTCTGCTGCGGTATCCGCCAGAAGCGGGAATTGCAGATGATATTTTTTAGCAAAATCAGCATGGCTGTTCGTGTCATCCACACTGACTCCGATCACTTCAGCGCCTAAATCCGTCAGCTCCTGAAGGCCGTCACGAAAGGTACAGGCTTGTTTGGTGCATCCGGGCGTATCGTCTTTCGGATAAAAATACAACGCCAGCCATTTTCCGTGAAAATCAGCCAACGTATGTATTTTTCCATGCTGATCCGCCAATTTAAAATCAGGCGCAGATTGTCCCACTTCGAGTGATTTTTTATTCGTGGAAAAAAACCAGAACATGAATCCCAACGCAAACACCGACAAGATAATAGTTAACCATTCCATGATACTTATTCGCCCTTATTCGTTATAGTGATGCCGCACCGGCCAGGCCCATAGCCGTAATAATACGATAGCCAACAGCGCTAACAAGCTGGCGAACAAAAATGCCACTGCCGCGCCGAATACATGCCAAATCACCCCAAACAACAATCCCGCCGGGATGGCGGCAATACCGCTGACCAGATGATACCAGCCAAAAGCCGTGCCACGCTCATCGGGTGATGCATAATCACTGATCAAAGCTCGCTCCGCGCCTTCGCTCAAGCCCATCAGCAGACCATAGAAAACACTCACCATCCACAACCCGCTGCTGGTAGTTACCTGGCCTAACGCCATAAACGATACTGCAAGCGCTGACCAGCCAATCAGAATCAAAGCGCCGCGCCCAAAATGATCCGCTAATTGCCCGCCTTGCGTAGAAGTGAAGGCCTTGGCAAGATTCAGCGCCGCCCATAACAACAGTAATTCAACAACACCTATACCTAATTCATGACCAAATAACAAAATAAAAGTTTCAGAAGCACGCGCAAACGTGAACAGCATCAATACCCATAAGTAATGCTGCATCGGCACAGACAACGCAGACCAGCGCAGCGGTGGAAGTGTACGCGGCAATTCTGTTTGCAGAACTTGATCGCCTTTCCCATCTTTCACACCCGCGCCCAACAGCACTACCGCGGCAAAACCGGGAACCGCTGACCACAGAATCACTTCACTGAGACTCAGATCCGACCATGCCAGTATAGCCGCCGCCGTCAATGCACCAGCAACCGCACCGGCATTATCCAACGCGCGATGGAAACCAAACGCATAGCCGCGAATATGCGGCGGTGTCGCATCGGCCACCATCGCATCGCGCGGCGCGCTGCGCAACCCTTTACCGACACGATCCACACTGCGCAGCAGCAATACGGTAACCCAAGAGCCCGCCAATCCAAGCAACGGGCGCGCCAGATTGGAAAGCATATAACCCGACATCGCCAGCCCTTTACGCCGCCCGCTCATCACATCGGAATGCCGCCCCGCCCATAATTTCAGAAAACACGCCAACGCATCCGCAACTCCTTCAATCAATCCCAACGCAATGGGGCCTGCAGAAAGCACAGTCGCCAACAAGATTGGGATCAACGGCACGACAATATCCGAAGCAAAATCGTTGAAAAAACTGACTAATCCGAGAACAACTACTGTTCTGGGTAGTTGTCTTGAAATGACCGGTTGCGCAGGATTCGTCTGATCAGGCTTATTCATCGTGTGATATTAGCGTAAAATACCAAGTTTGCCCTGGTAGCTCAGTGGATAGAGCAACCCCCTCCTAAGGGGTAGGTCGGACGTTCGATTCGTCTTCAGGGCGCCAATAAAAACATCATGCTAAGATCTGAGTGAATGGATTGATACAGTGAAGAAGAAAATGGCTGCATTAAAATCAACTTAATTTAAAAAGCACCCTGATCAAACCAGTTCCCCCACTGCAGATCACCTACCCATCCGGAATCCATAGTAGTCAGATTCTTTAGAAAAATCATCCCAAACAAAAATTGGACTTGGTGTTGGAAAGGTTGGCAGCCAGAAAGTAGCCAGATCCACCGCACCGCTTGCTGTGCGGCCAGCTGTGTGAACAACGCCCCATAGCACGCCTTCAGTAAAATCACTGAGCATGTTGTTATTCTTTTGATTCCATATACTAATATTTTTAGGCAGCTCCATCCATCCGGTAGCCACATTCGCCACACCACTCAAAATTTTCATGCCTGCCCTGCTAAAATAGACATCGGAGGTTATTACTTCGTCTGCTTGGGCTTGAGACGAAAAAACGAATAGCATAGAAAATATTAAAACTAATCTGGAAATTGATCTCATCAAAAAAACTCCTTTTAATTTTAGCGAGATGATAGAAAAAATATACATGTCTGATTATTGAACTTTAACAAAAAAAGATTTTTATTTTTTCTTATATTTTGGTGCGATTTCGCCTATCGTCTTCCCCAGTATGCTATGAGTAGTCTTGATTTTCTTGGCATGTTAGACTAAAACCATAGCTTCTTTATAGTCAAATGAACATGACACCCCAAGAAAAACAATTAGCCCGAGTTATCTTCAAACTCAAAATCCATGAGGCAGATGGTTTTGCTTATGAAAATTTGTTTGCGAAAATCATGAACTACGCACGCGCTGATTTCCGTAAAATCAGACCGTATGGCAATCAAGGAGATCGTGGCAATGATGCCTACGAGCCACAGGCTGGACGATATTACCAGGTATTTGCCCCAGAAGATCCTGGTAGCAAAACGCAAGAGGCCATCACCAAAGTCGAAAAAGATTTCGCGACCAAACTGCTTCCCTACTGGAACTCAGTTGCGCCAGTACGAGAATATTTTTTTGTTTTTAACGATAAGTATCGTGGCGCTACGTATCCATTGGAAAACACCTTGGCGGCAATCAGAGTCACTCACAATCTGAATAGAGCCCAGGTGTTTTTGGCACCGCATTTAGAAGATGTATTCATGGGATTGGATGAAGATAAAATCTTTATGATTGTCGGCGGAGTACCTACGCCAGAATCTTTACCGAATCTGGATTATGGCATTATTGCCGAAGTCATTGACTATGTAAGAACTCAGCATGTCAACCATGCTTTGATCTCAAACCTGACCGCCCCAGATTTTGATAAAAAAATTCAATTTAATGGATTAAAACAAACAGCCTGTTATCTACAAAGCAAACAGTTTGAAACATATCAAATTGATGAATATCTTTCCAGAAACAGCGATTTTGCAAAAGCTAATCTGCGCGATCATCTCGCCACTCTCTACTCTGAAAGCCTTAACTGCTATCCAGAAAGCTCGCCTTTCCCTCAGGATGATTTTGGTGATTTGCGGTTCGTTACCATAATGGAGAAAATTGCTCCGCTCCGTGGTAATCCGGATTATGATCGGTTGCGCCGCGATGTTGCCCTTATCCTCATGGCCAAGTATTTTGAAACTTGCGATATATTCGAGGAGCCACCACATGCTGCTACCTGACAAACATATCAGCTTTGCCGAATCCTTGATTGGCCTGGGTTCTTTCATTTTGGAAAATTTGACTATGCCGCAGGATATTGATGCGTTATGGCGTGCTTTTGAGAAAATCCGGGGCACTCATTATCCAGCCTATCACTCATTTGACAACATGGTATTGGCGGTAGATATGCTATATGCAATAAATGCTATTGAAATGGATCAAAATGGCAAGTTGATTCGACAAACTTTCGTCCTTCCTGATCTACACCAGCAAACCGATCATTTGCACATTGCGAAATAAGCAACAAAGCACACGGTTGAGAAAAGGAATATGCGTTTAATTAAATTATCAGCAAACCAGCCCGGATTCAAGACCGTTATCTTTAACCGGACTGGCTTGTCCTTGATCGTTGGCACCCGCACTAACCCGGATGAATCCGGGGATGATGACCGTTCTTACAATGGTGTTGGCAAATCCTTGCTGGTTGAAATCATCCATTTTTGTTTGGGATCAAGCAGCAATCCTGCGTTTAAGATTCACCTACCCGGGTGGGAATTTTCATTGGAATTCGCGATTGGCGATGTAACATGGATAGCACGCCGCGATACGCAAAAACAAGGTGAGATTTGGCTCAATGGAAAATCCCTTAGGCTGAAGGACTTTAATAATTATATCGGTAATATCTTATTTGATTTTCCTGATATTGGCGATAAAAACTTAAGTTTCCGTGCATTATTGCCACGCTTTATTCGACGCGGAAAAAATGATTACAGCGATCCAAGAAAAACAGAAAGTGACAAAGAAGACTTCACGATGTTGCTGAGAAACCTTTTTTTGCTCGGACTAGACATTGGCCTAGTGGAAAAGAAATTTCAATTGAGGCGACGACAGATCGAAGTGGAAGAGTTTGAAAGGAATTTCAAGAAAGACCCCTTCATTCGTGAATATTACACTGGCAACAAGGATGCATCTCTCCAGGCTAAACATTTGGAAGAACAAGTTGTGCGGCTGGAATCCGACTTGGCCAAATTTCAGATTGCCGAAGACTTTTATGAGATTGAGCGCGAAGCCAATCGCCTAAACAAGGAATTGCGTGATTTGAAAAATCAAAAATTGGTGATTGAAAACGCCTTGAATCATGTCGAAAAAGCATGCAGACTCGCGCTGATGTTTCACGTGAAAAGATTTTAATGCTATATCAGGAATTAATCGGCGCGTTTAAGGAAGAAACGCTGAAACGTCTGGCCGATATTGAGACCTTTCAGAACCAATTAATTCATAACCGTACTGCGCGTTTGGCGCAGGAGCGTTTAAAACTTGGAGCGGAGTTACAGCAGCTTACGAGGAGCATTGTTGATCTCAATACAGAATTGAATAAAAAAATGGCTTATCTATCGGATAAACGTGCTCTTGATCAATATGTAGCAGTCAGTTCGCAACGAGCAGAATTCCTTGGTAAATTGCAAAAGCTACGTGACTATCAACATTTACTGCAAAAGAGTCAGGACGATCTAGTGCATATCCGCAAGGATTTGACCGAGGAAACAATTAAAACCAACCAATATTTGGCTGAGAGCGAAAACGAAATCTGTCAGCAATTTGAAATGTTTTCCAATTTTGCCAAACTGTTTTACCCAGACTCTCCATCAGGAATAACAATACGCAACAACGCAGGTGAAAACAAAATACGCTTTGACTTTGACGTGCGAATTGAAGCCGATGGTTCAGATGGCATTAATTCAGTCAAAATCTTTTGCTATGACTTGGCAATATTGATATTGGAATGCAATCACCACATGGATTTTATATGGCATGACAGCAGGCTTTACAGCGATATCGACCCAAGGCAACGTGCAATCCTATTCAAAATCGCCCTGCAGAAGACGGCAGAATATACGCAAGCAGTATATTGCTACTGTCAATCACGACCAATTAGAGGCGATGCGATCTGAATTTTCTCCAGGTGAGTTTCGTGCCCTGTTTGAAGAGCAAACTATAGTATTGCGGCTAAAAGATGACGGCGACAAAAGCAAGCTGTTGGGGATGCAGGTGGATATGAAATATCATTGAGAATCATAAAAATGTGCGCAATCCTTGTGATGCATTTGATGTAAGGAGAAATGCATAAAATAAGATCTTCTAATAATTTCGCATCACGCAAACCAACCAATTGCAGAAAAAGCTGGCGGATGTGGTGGTTGAGCAGGCGATAGCTTCCTGAAAGGGCGTATGCGCAACACTCAGCTTGTACTATTTACCCTTGCCAGCGGCCGTTCCGGCACCAGCTATCTCGCTGATTTCTTCGCCAAGAACATCACGCAATGTTACAGCACGCACGAACCTTATTTCACATTTGGTAATCCCACGCTGTTTGGCAAGCCGATTGCGTGGAATACGCTGCATAACGACCGTGCATTATTGCCGGTGCTGGAGCGCAAGTGCCGTTTTATCGCGAGCCGCAGGGAGCCGTTTTATTTTGAGTCGAATCATGCTTTCCTGAAGGCGTTTAACCGCCATGCCGGAGCCTTGTTAGACAATCCCGGCTTTATCCATCTGGTGCGCAATCCGTTGCTGGTGGCAAAAAGCGAATTGGTGCGCGAACAGATGATACGCAAAGTGCATCTTCCGTTTGCCGATTATACGAGTGATACTGGTGAGCGCCTGTTTCGCTGGGCGTTAACCGGACAGGAAGCCTTGTTTCAACACTATCCGCCGACACTTAACAGGCCTGTTAGTCGCTTTCAGTTTTATGTGCTGCAATGGCTGGAGATCGAGCATCGGGCGATGCAATTGATTCGCGACAATCACTGGCAAGACCGGGTGTTTTTTATTGATGTTGACGTGGATCTAAAACGAGAAGCGGTGTTAAAAAATATGGTCGACTTTTTTGGCTTGCCGCATATGCCGGTGTTCAATTTGGATTTGCGCCGCAATAAGACTCCGTTTATTGGTCCCACCATCATCACAGAGCAGGATAAACTCGAATTTCAGGCGGTTGTACGCAATTTGCCCGGTAGTTATAAAAAGCTGTTGCAGGATAAGCCTTATCGCGATTGCAGTTGGTTCGCTGAAGGGCACTTCTAAAATCTAAATTCCGTCACAACACTTTGTTACTCACAAAAAATGTTTCCTTACATATCAGTTAGTAATAATGCTTAATTCCGGCGATTGTACCGCGATTGCGCAACTGCGCTGTTTGCAACCTATGCCCGCATCGGCTGTCTCATCGGCTAATGCTTTACAATGCCCGGCTTAATTAATACGAGATAGCGCTCATGAAAACAGATACAAAACCCGCGAACGATAATATTGGCTGGCGGTTTGATAACAGCTATGCGCGTTTGCCCCAATCGCTGTATGCGCAGCTTTATCCCGTGCCAGTGCGTGCACCGCGTGTGGTGATAGTCAATCATGCACTCGCAGAATCGCTGGGATTGGATTTCCGCACATTACCCGAAGCAGAAGCCGCTTTGCTGTTTTCCGGTAATGCCTTGCCTGACTCAATGCAGCCGATTGCGCAGGCCTATGCCGGTCATCAGTTTGGCCACTTATCGATGCTGGGAGATGGGCGGGCGATATTGCTTGGTGAGCATGTTACTCCGGCGGGCGACCGGTTTGATATTCAGCTCAAAGGCTCTGGCCAGACGCCGTTCTCACGGCGTGGCGACGGCCGTGCGGCGCTTGCGCCGATGCTGCGCGAATATATCATCAGCGAGGCGATGCATGCGCTTCATATCCCTACTACGCGCAGTCTTGCGGTAGTTGCCACCGGTGAATCTGTGATGCGGGAAACCATGCTTCCCGGTGCGATTCTCACTCGTGTAGCGGCGAGTCATATCCGTGTGGGTACGTTTGAATATGTCGCAGGAACTGGGGATAAAGCGGAGATTAAAACCTTGGCTGATTATGTTATCCAGCGTCATTACCCGGGTCTTTCCGAAGCGGAGAATCCTTATCTTGCACTCTTAAATAGCGTGATTGAACGCCAAGCATCGCTCGTCGCGCAGTGGTTGTTAGTTGGTTTCATTCACGGCGTGATGAATACGGATAATATGGCCATTAGCGGCGAGACGATTGATTATGGTCCTTGTGCATTTATGGATGTGTACGATCCGGATACGGTATTCAGCTCAATTGACCAGCGTGGCCGCTATAGTTACAGTAACCAGCCGCGTATGGCGCAATGGAACCTTGCGCGCTTCGCCGAAACATTGCTCCCGCTCATCCACCCCGAGCAGGAAAAAGCAGTGGCGTTAGCGGAACAAGCCATTCATGCTTTCCCGGAAATATACCAAGGCCATTGGCTGGCGGGAATGCGCAAGAAATTGGGGTTATTCACTGAGGAAGCCGAGGATAGTGCGCTGATTGCAAGCTTGCTTACCTGGATGCACAAACACCAGGCCGATTACACCAATAGCTTTCGTGCGCTGGCTTCCGAGATCTTTCCCGAAGATGCGGTGTTTCAAGATACTGATTTTGTTGCCTGGCATGCACGCTGGCAGGCGAGACTATCGCGCCAACCGGAATCGATAGCATCCATTTTGGGCTTAATGCGGGCGAATAATCCTGCGATCATCCCGCGCAACCACCGCGTTGAAGAAGCGCTGGCAGCAGCTTCTGAACGTGGCGATTACTCGCTGATGCAACGGTTGCTTGCGGCAGTGACAGCGCCATACGCCGATTCGCCAGAATATACTGATTACCGCACCCCACCGGCACCTTCAGAGCGCGTGTATCAAACTTTCTGTGGAACGTAAGCTGTTACGCAACAATTCTGAATCAGCGCCAGATAACACAAAGGCGCAACTATTTTTCAATAATTGCGCCTTTGTTGTTGGAATAAAAACTTTTCAGTGCGTCACAGCGCTTTGACCAAATGCTCAACAACTTTCTTGGCATCTCCGAATATCATCATGGTTTTATCCATATAGAATAGGTCGTTATCGAGACCCGCATAACCCACAGCCATACTGCGTTTAACTACCATCACAGTACGCGCTTTATGCGCATCCAAGATCGGCATGCCATAAATCGGACTACCGGGAACATTCGCTGCCGGGTTCACCACATCATTCGCACCCAACACCAGCACAACATCTGTGTTTGAGAAATCGCTGTTGATTTCATCCATTTCCAGGACTTGTTCATAAGGAATCTCGGCTTCTGCCAGCAACACATTCATGTGTCCCGGCATACGTCCGGCTACCGGATGAATCGCAAAACGTACATTAACCCCTTTTTCATGCAGTTTCTCAGCCAATTCCTTGACGGCATGTTGCGCCCTTGCAACGGCCAAACCATAGCCAGGAACAATAATGACACTGTCGGCATTACCCATTAAGAAAGCGGCATCTTCCGCGCTGCCGCTGCGGTATGTCTTTTGCACCCCATCATCTGCCGCGGCTGCGGTTCCGCCGTCACTGCCAAATCCACCCAAAATAACCGATAGAAATGGCCGGTTCATGGCCTTACACATGATATACGAGAGAATCGCACCCGAGCTGCCTACCAGTGATCCTGCGATGATCAACATCGGATTACCCAGAGAGAAGCCAATACCTGCTGCAGCCCAGCCAGAATAGGAGTTGAGCATGGATATCACTACCGGCATATCAGCGCCGCCAATAGGAACAATAATCAGGAATCCCAAGATGAATGCGATGGCGGTCATTGCAATAAATGCGTTCCAGTTGGTCGTTTCACTAAAGAAAAACCACAGACCAAATCCGATCATCGCGATTGCCAGCAATAAATTAATCATATGCTGACCGCTGAAAACAATTGGGGTACCACTCATGCGCCCGGATAATTTCAGGAACGCAATCACTGAACCGGACCATGTCATGGCGCCAATAAAGGTGCCCAAAAACAATTCCAGTTTACTGCCACCCGGTAAAATTTCTGGCAAACCGAATGAAACCGGATTATTAACCGCTGCAATCGCAATAAATACGGCGGCTAAACCAACCAATGAGTGCATAAACGCAACCAGTTCCGGCATTGCCGTCATCTGCACTCGCTGCGCAACGAGCGCACCAATAATGCCACCCACTGCAATACACCCCAAAATCAGAGGCCAGTTCTGGGTAAGCGTCAAGGTTGTGGCAACCGCAATCGCCATACCAACCATACCGAATAAATTGCCACGGCGTGCAGATTCAGGCGAGCTTAGCCCTTTTAGTGCCAGTATAAAAAATACTGAAGCCACTAAATATGCAAGTGCTACCATATTTGCTGACATTTATGCGCTTCCTTTTTTGTCTTTTTTCTTGAACATTTCCAGCATCCGCTGACTTACCAGAAATCCACCAAAAACATTAATTGCAGCCAGTGTTACCGCAACGGCACCGAGCCAGACACCCCAATCCGTCTCAGCCGGGCCAGCCGCTAACATCGCGCCCACAAGAATAATGCCAGAAATAGCGTTAGTCACTGACATCAAAGGTGTATGCAAAGCTGGAGTAACATTCCATACAACATGATAGCCAACAAAAACCGCCAGCACAAAAACCGTTAGATTGATAATAAATGGATCAATTTCACCAATCATGATTACTCCTTTAAAATTCGTTAACCGTACGTTCTAAATGTAGCAATTGATATTGCGTGCTTTTTGAGTCCGTTGCCGATTATGCTTTACTGGCGATTTCTCCGCCCGAGCAAAGCAATGTCCCTGCAATAACCTCATCCGAACGATCTATTTTAAGTTCACCGCTTTCTGGATCAAGCATCAAATTCAGAAAATTCATCAGGTTTCGTGCATACAAGGTACTGGAATCAGCTGCCACTAAGCCCGGAAGATTTGCAATACCAATCAAATGAACGCCGTGTTTGACGACCGTTTTATCCAATTCGGATAACGGGCAATTGCCCCCTGCTTCAACCGCCATATCCACAATAACCGAACCTGGTTTCATCGCTTGCACGGTTTCTTCCTTGATCAAAACAGGTGCCGGACGCCCGGGAATTAACGCGGTTGTAATAATGATATCAGCAGCGCTCGCACGCTCATGCACCAACTCACCCTGACGCCGTTTATAGTCCTCAGACATCTCGGTTGCATAGCCACCCGCGGTTTCAGCTTTGGCTTTTTCTTCCTCACTGAGCGGCACTTCTACAAATTTGGCACCCAAGCTTTCCACTTGTTCTTTGACTGCCGGCCGCACATCAAAAGCTTCAACCACGGCACCCAGCCTTTTCGCTGTTGCAATCGCTTGCAAGCCAGCCACACCCGCGCCCAAAATCAGAACACGCGCTGCTTTCACCGTACCCGCTGCCGTCATCAGCATGGGGAAGAATCGTTGATAAACGTTTGCCGCCATGATCACCGCTTTATAGCCCGCAATATTTGCCTGTGAGGACAAAACGTCCATATTCTGCGCACGTGAAATACGTGGCAATTTCTCCATCGCAAATGCAGTCAACCCATGCTGTACCAATGCGTCAACGCCCTCTTTATGATGGGGTGACAAAAGACCCAGCAATACAGCATCCTTACGCAACATTGCTAATTCGCTGGATTCCGGGCTACGTACCTTGAGTACAATTTGTGATTGCGCATACAACTCCGCCACATCAGTGACTATCGTTGCGCCTGCTTCTTGATAGGCGGAGTCCGGTATACTGGCACCTGCGCCAGCACCTGACTGCACTAAAACCTTATGAACACCCTTGGCAGTATATTTTTTCACGGTCTCCGGTGTCGCTGCTACACGCGTTTCTCCGCCGCGAATCTCTGCTGGTATGCCTATATGCATTGATGATCTCCCTTTTCTTGCCAACCTGCTTACAAACAAAAACCAAAATTTGAATTTGTGCTTAAGGGCAGCTCTAAAAAATCCAAATTACGTCACAACACTTTGTTGCTCGCAAAAAATGTTTCCTTACCTATCATACATAGGCTGCGTAACCATTTTTTCCTCGTGCCTCGTGTTGTTTAGAACTTTGAATTTTTAGAGGCGCCCTGAATTCTTTTAACGAACTGCGAATTATAAATCAATTTGCACGTAATGCATTACATGGATTAGGAAAAACTTGATATTGCTTGATTTTCTGATCACTCACTTCCCTTTGGGGGATCTTATTCACTCATTTCACTGAATTCGTTTTCTAATTGCTGTGTAATCTTTTCCAGTAAAGACGGGATCTTTTCCAGCAATGACTCCGCATCGGACCAATTACTGTCGTTATTGGCTTTCTCAAGCCCTTCACATAAATCAGCGAAACTTGAGGCACCGATTGTTCTGGCAGAAGATTTTAATTTATGTCCTAAACGGCCTAATTCTGCTAAGTCTTTTTTAGACTGCGCCTCTTTCATTTCCGCTAACGTGTCATTGGCAACTTCAATGAATTTAAGCCCAAATTTCCGCACCAACGCATTATTGTTATGAAACATCTGACGCAATGCTGCCATATCAACTGCTACTGGTTCAGCCCGCAACGGCACTTTCTCTACTCGCTCAATCACTTTATTTTACCCTCCGAGATCGTTGCAAAATTCTGTGTATAAAATCCAGGCTCAAAAAAATATTTTATCCCAAGCCGTTTACACAACGTCCGATCCATTGATTCGTCAACTTCTCTTGTACCGTATTCTGACGTAAGCGCGTTGCCAGTCCGGGAAAATCCACCTGATCCAACGGTTGATCCTGATTAAAACAAGAAAATACGTAAGTAATTTTTCCAGTTTCAGGATCCTGATGCGGTTGCAGACACTGTGCACAAATTTCCTTCATCATGCACTGCATCGGAGAGTTAATTGAACCAATGGCAAAATGATCTGCTTTTAAGTAAGGCTTCAATTGGTTATGACGCGCCAGGCCTACTGCAGCCATCATGCGGTCTGAACCAATCGCAATAATATGGTCAGCATCAGCCAATGCCACCGGTTGCACGCCTAATTCACCGCTGCCATAAGCAACCATGGATTGTACGATATTACCCACATAGCTTTTATCCTGCGGACGCGTTGCTTCAAAGCCTGGAGATTCGTCACAGCACCATACGACGATATCCGCTGCCGCTTCAATTTCAGCCACCTTATAGCGATCAATGAGCTTTTTATAACCTGCAAAATATAAAACCTTCGATCCGGCAGCACGTGCCGCTGCGCCAATGGAAAATAGCACCGCGTTACCCAAACCGCCACCCACTAGCACTACGGTTTTACCCGATGGAATTTCTGTCGGCGTGCCGGTGGGGCCCATCAGCACAACTGGTTCTCCCGGTTTCAACAGCGCGCACAGATTAGAAGATCCGCCCATTTCCAAAACAATGAGTGAAACCAAACCGCGTTCAATATCCACGGACGCCCCCGTCAATGCAAGGCCTTCCATTGCTAATCGAGTATCTCTGGTAACGGTCGCCAGCGTGGCATAGTTCTGGAACCGATAAAACTGGCCCGGTTGAAAATGCTCTGCCGCCATCGGCGCATGCACTACCACTTCGATAATATTGGGAGTCAGTCTTTCCACTTTATAAATTGTTGCCCGCAACTGACTATTCAGTTGCGCAAAAAAATGCTCTGCCGGCTGATCCGATTTTGGCTTAACGCGTTCCAGCACTCGGCTCACCACCGGGTAACCTTGCTTGGCACTGGACATCGCTTTCACTACGTTACCTGAATAAGATGGATGCAAATCACCGAAGAAACTGATGAATCGACCATCTTGGCTATCTCCGTAGCGACTGAGCAGCACCATCGGTGTCTCCGGTTTGGGATTGGCATACGCCGGTTGCACCGGATTGCCTTCTTCGTCGCAAGCCGCAAAATAACGGCCATTGAGTTTAAATTGTTTGTCATCCTCCCGCGCCAACACCGTATTAGGCTGAGTCCCCGCAGCAACCAGCAAGGCACGCGCCGGTAATTCCACTTCGCCAGCATCATGCCACTGTCCAGTTTCATCCCGCTTCTGCACCGAAAACCGTACCGATTGCGTATGCCCCCAAGCATCCACATTGACCCGCACCGGTATCATACCTTCGGCAAACCAGATACCTTCTTCCAGAGCCTTCTCAACTTCTTCGTGATTCAACGTATAGGAAGGACTATCTACGAGGCGTTTCCGGTAGGCTAGGGTTGCGCCACCCCAGGATTGCAGTAATTTGATAACACCCGGCGTCCTTCCTTCCTGTTGTGCAGCTTGGCGTTCCGCCCGTATGGCCCGCCCATGACTCAGAAACTCTTCCGCAATCTCTTTTTCTTCAGCATCCCAAGCTTCACGAACACTAGCCTCTCCCTTCGCAGCAGATAAAATTTCATAGCGTTGCAAAAATTTTTCTACTTGTAATGGATAATAGGCCAGCGCCTCAGTCGCCGTATCGATAGCCGTCAGACCGCCACCAATCACCACCACCGGTAAGCGTAATTGCATATTGGCAATGGAATCACTCTGTGCAGCACCTGTTAATTGCAGCCCCATCAGAAAATCCGATGCCGCGCGGACACCGCGCGCCAATCCATTTGGCAAATCCAACACGGTAGGACGTCCTGCGCCCGCTGCTAGCGCAACATGATCAAAACCCATAGCAAACGCGTCTTCGGTCGTCAAGGTGCCGCCAAAACGCACCCCTCCGAACAACGCAAATTCTTCCCGGCGCTCCAATAACAGACGAATTAATTTCAGAAAATTTTTGTTCCAGCGCACGGTAATTCCGTACTCAGCCACGCCGCCGAAACCAGCCGGCATGCGCTGAGCCAAATTCTCCTCCAGAATGCTGGCAACCTGAATCGCTTTAAATGGGACGCGCTCACCCTGTTGATTCACACCCGAGATCTCTGCTGACAGGGGCTCAATCTTAAGTCCATCAATTCCTACGACGGTATGGCCTTCATTCATCAAATGATGCGCCAGCGTATAACCGGCAGGTCCCATTCCGACCACCAAAACCTTGCGGCCAGACGCGGGTTTCGGTACCGGTCGGCGCAGATTCAATGGATTCCAGCGTGTCAATAAGCTATAGATCTCAAATCCCCACGGTAGCGCCAATACATCTTTCAACGTCCTTGTTTCGGCTTGCGGGATATCAACCGGCTCCTGCTTTTGATAAATACAGGATTTCATACAATCATTACAAATACGGTGGCCAGTACCAGCGCACATCGGATTATCCAGCACAATCATCGCCAGACTACCCACCGCGACGCCTTGCGTCTTGAGTTTATGAAATTCGGAAATGCGTTCTTCCAAGGGGCAACCTGCCAACAAGGCACCCAACTCACTTCTCTTGAAGGTAGGCGGCTCATCCGGTAATTTGGATTTTTGTATTAGACCTTTGGAACACGAATCTTTACCTTGCTCGTGGCACCAGATGCAATAATTGGCTTCATCCAGCGCACCCATGAGATCAGTACCCGCATCGGTCAGTGCAAAGCCGTTACGCTCGCGTAAATGCCCAAGCCGATGCACTAGGTATCCGGCTGATTCATCCGTATCCAGAGACAATAAATGTTGAAAATCTAATTTCGCGGGCGACTTGAATAAAATACCCTGCTGCGTATGCTGTTGTCCGGCAGGTGTTCTTAATGCCCAGGCTGCATAGTGCAACGCCTTGTTCAGCCGTGACTCATTTTCTGCTTCTGCATCCATCCATTGTGTCACATTGGTGGCAAAAACCAATTCTGAAAAGGTTCCACCAAACTCTGCCGCCAATTCTTTTTCTAGTGCCAAACCATCGATACGAGCCAATTCTTCATCGCTGACTTTTCCTTTGGCCCGGCGCTGAACAAATTGCCGTTTACAGAAATATAACGGGGCCAGTTCATGATGCTTTGCAGCCAGTTGCTGCACTTCCGTCTCTATATTAAACAACCGGGCAATAAAATCTTCCAACCAAGGCGCAATCTCAATCAATAATGCCGAATCATCTTTCGGTAACAATTCATCGGGATGCACGCGCGCATATTCCAGATTTTTATCCAGTGATTCATCGCCGGTACGAAGAAAATCCAGAAATATTTGATCCAGTTTGACCAAACCACTGCGACGGTAGAGATCGGCAATTGTGAAGCCAAAGTTAAAATTCGATGAAGTTGTTGTTGTTTCTTGTTGCGTGTGCAGCGTGGCATCTATTTTTGTCATAATCAATCATTCATAATTTTATTATTTATTTCTAACACCAGTACAGGTCGTTATTATTTCTGATAATACTTGCAGTTATTGCTAGCAATTTGTGCAGGGCACTGAATCTTCATCAATACTTGTGATTTATTTTTTCATACTCAAATAGCCACTTGATAAATTCATCGGGTGGCATCGGTTTTGCAATGAAATAACCTTGAATCTCATCACAGCCAAGCGCTGCGGCCAGTTCGTAGTCTGCTTTAATTTCAATTCCTTCCACCACCACATTCAAGCCAAAAACCCTGCCTAATTTTATACTCGACTCAAGCATTGCGCGAGTGGCTGGATCTTTCGCAGCACCATGCGCAAAAATCCGATCCACTTTGAGCTCCGTAAAGGGCATATGCTTTAGCGTTTCCATAGACGAATAACCTGTGCCAAAATCATCAATGGCCAATCCAAAACCTTTAAGTCTTATCCGTGTCAGAATATCCAGAGTTTGCGCAAAGTCTTTTCCCAATTTGCTTTCAGTGATTTCCAGAATCATGCGGTCAATCGGCACATTACAATCACGCACCGCTTTTTCATAAACCTCAGGTAAATTAAATCGATCCAGATTTTCCATTGAAACATTGACGGAAACCTTTAAGTCCAGCCCTTGCTGTAACCACACATCCAATTGCTGAGCGGCTTTTGTTAAAACATTGCGAGTCAATTCATTAATCAACCCACACTGCTCGATAACTGGAATAAAACTGTCCGGTGAAACATAACCGTACTCTGCATGGCGCCAACGTGCCAGGCATTCAACGCTTGTCACATGACCGCTGGAAACAGAAACTTTAGGTTGGTAAAATAAATCGATATGCCCAGCAATCAGTGCTTGTTTAATCTCTTCTACATCAAAGATCTGCCTCATCCGGGATGAATCAATGCTTTTCAAGGCCGGCGAAGAGAGCTGTTCCAGTATCGTTGCCAAAGAACCAACCGTAACCGGTTTAGCCAATGTACCAATGATATTCAATCCACGTGCAGTGGCCAAACGTTCTGTTGCTTTGAGCAAATCAGGGTTTATTCCTGAAAATAATACAATCCTGCCTCTATAATTTTGATCAGCTATGTTGCGCAGAAACTCAATGCCATCCATCCCCGGCATTTCTATGTCACAAATTAGCAGATCAACCGCAGCGACTTGTGCAGACAGTACAAATAGGCCTGCTTTGCCATCTTCCGCAACCAACACTTCATTGACACCCAGCTCTCTCAATAAATGACTAACAAACTCCAGCATGAATTTGTCGTCATCGAGCACCAGCACACGTGTCTGCTTCACTTTATTCATTCGAATAGTTGTTAAAGCCTACTATGCCACTGATCCATCGAACAAGAACCATTCAATCATCAATCGCTCTGTTCTAATACAATCCATATTACTAATTACCGTCATCTATACGCGCCTTACTAGCCTGTTCCGGAACCAGCCATTTTAATAGCGTGTTGACTAATAACTCAGGATTAATTGGCTTAGTTAGAAAATCATTCATCCCAACACTCCGGCACAAATCCTTATACTGATGGTCTGCATTGGCTGTTACCGCTATAATCAATAAATCCGCCCATTGCGCATTAGCACGAATCATTTGCGTAGTTTCCAGGCTATCCATGACAGGCATTTGAATGTCCATCAACACACAATCCATTTTTTCATTACGCAATATCTCCAATGCTTCTTTCCCATGATTCGCAATAGCTACAGACGCGCCATTGTATTCCAGCAATCCTTTCGCAACCATTTGATTCAGCTCATTATCTTCGACCACCAGGATAGCAAATCCTTTTAGTTCCTGATGTGTATTTTGAATTAAGTTCATTCTGTTAGTTTATTTTAATCAGGAAACAGACATCAACTTGATAGTTTTGTCCTTTTTCGATTTGTACCTCTCCTTCATGCAGAAGAAATCATTCCGGCTGCTACTGTATTATTACTGTTTTCATCAATGACAATAAAACACCCGGTCGCACGATTAAGCGCATAGTCGTCGCAAACAATCGGCAGCTGCACTTTCAGTCCAACATGGGCAATATCGTTCATATTTAAAGTACTCACTGTTTCTTGATCCAGGGTATTCACATCGACACGATAATCAATCCGGCTTATAACTGCTTTAACTGTACGAGTCGTATGCTTGATCAGGTACTTTCGGCTTGGATCGAGTGGTTGTTCGGAAAGCCAGCATAACATCGCATCAAACGCTTTGTTAACCTGCGGCGCATCACCTGTTTTCACCAGCATATCGCCACGTGAAATATCCAGATGATCTTCTATGGTCAACGTAATGGATTGGGGAGCATTCGCCTGATTAATAGGCCCCTCGTACCTGAGAATTTCTTTGATGCGCGAGGTTAAACCGGATGGAAGCAAGGTGACATTGTCGCCTACGCGTATGGAACCCGATTCAATTCGTCCCATATAACCACGAAAATCGTGTAATTCCTTAGTTTGTGGCCGACACACCCATTGCACAGGAAAACGAAAAGCTTCACGATTAATATCATCCTCGATCGATACATTTTCGAGCAAATCCATCAGCGTTGAATTTTGATACCAATCGAGATGATCGCCGCGTTCAACCACCATATCCCCATTAAGCGCTGACATGGGAATATAGGTAATATTATGCAGCTTGAGGTTTTCAGCAAAAGCGGCAAAGTCCTTGCAAATGCGCTCAAATACCGATTGAGAATAATCCACCAAATCCATCTTGTTAATGGCTACAACCAGATGCGGAATCCCCACCAGGCTTGCCAGATACGCATGACGGCGCGATTGCGTGAGCACACCCTTACGTGCATCAATCAGAATAATCGCCAGATTGGCGGTCGATGCGCCGGTTACCATATTGCGCGTATATTGCTCATGGCCTGGCGTATCCGCAATGATAAATTTGCGTTTGGGCGTCGCGAAGTAACGATAAGCCACATCGATGGTTATCCCCTGCTCGCGCTCAGCCTGCAACCCGTCAGTCAGCAAAGACAAGTCGACACCTTCCGAACCACGCTTACGTGTCGTGTTGGTAATGGAGGTTAACTGATCCTCAAAAATAGACTTTGAGTCATGCAGTAAGCGGCCAATCAAAGTACTTTTGCCGTCATCCACGCTACCGGCTGTAATAAAGCGTAATAACCCGGTTTGATCAAACGAAATTTTTTCAATTGCCGACATTTAGAAACCTTCTGGAAATTCGTATCACCGCAAAAAATAAAAACAATAGGTCTGGAATAGTAGAAACCGGTTTATTCAATTGACTGAATGCGGTGTTCTTTCAGCCAATCATCCCACTACTGTGTCAATGTTAGAAATAACCTTCTTTTTTGCGCAATTCCATGGATGCATCCGATGTCTGGTCGTCCATTCGGGTGGCACCACGTTCAGTAATTCTCGTCACCGCTGTCTCCGCAATGATCTCATCAACATTAGCAGCATCAGATTCTACCGGACAAGTGCAACTCATATCACCCACGGTACGAAAGCGCACCGTCATTTGCTCAATTTTTTCGCCTTCTTGCGGTTGCACCAAGTGAGAAACCGGCAATAAGCCGGCAGCACGCCGGATCACTTCGCGCGTATGGGAAAAATAAATCTTGGGCACTTCCAGATTCTCGCGCGCGATATATTCCCAAACATCCAACTCAGTCCAGTTGCTGATTGGAAATACCCGGATATTCTCGCCGGGATGTGTCCGGGTATTATAAAGATCCCATAACTCCGGACGCTGATTTTTTGGATCCCATTGACCAAACTCATCGCGGAATGAAAAGATTCGTTCTTTGGCACGCGCTTTTTCTTCATCCCGGCGCGCGCCACCGATACACGCATCAAATTTAAATTCTGCAATGGCATCCAGCAACGTCACCGATTGAAAAGCATTACGGCTCTGATTCTCAGAGCGCAACACTACTCTACCCCTTTTAATCGAGTCTTCCATACTACGCACAATCAATCGCTCACCCAGCTCTTTGACGCGACGATCACGAAATTCGATGACTTCAGGAAAGTTATGTTCCGTATCAATATGGATCAGGGGAACTGGGAAGCGCCCAGGAAGAACCCCCTTTTCAGCCAAACGCAACAAAACAATGGAATCCTTACCACCGGAGAACAGTAGAGCGGGATTGGCGCATTCTGCCGCCACTTCGCGCATAATATGGATCGCTTCGCTTTCCAGCGCATCAAGATGGGTAAAGGGATGGTTGTTCATTTTCTTTCTCTTAATACTCGGTTTAGGCAAATCCTAGCCACGCAATTTGCAAAAAAGGATTCATGACACTACTAGCAATCGTGTCTATTTTAACGGAATAACCTTGCCGGTATGCAATCCACATTCTTTCGTTTCCGGTGTCTCCCACCACCAGCGTCCGGAACGGATATCTTCACCCGGTGTAATCGCACGCGTGCAAGGTGCGCAGCCGATACTGGGATAAAACTTATCGTGCAGCTTGTTATAAGGCACTTCATATTGCTTCAGATATTCCCAGACTTCCGCGTTAGACCATTCCAGCAACGGGTTCACTTTTTGCATACGATTGCCCATATCGTAGGCAGATACCTTCAAACTCAATCGGCTGGTTGCCTGCTCGTGCCTTATCCCGGTCACCCAGGCACGCTTACCTTGTAAAGCGCGGCGTAATGGCTCCACTTTACGGATATGGCAGCAGGCTTTACGCAGCTCGATGCTCTGATAGAAACCATTGACGCCATTCTCGGCAACATAGGCTTCCACTTGTTTTACATTGGGAAAATAGATGCGCAGCGTCGTTTTGTACCGTTCACGCACTGTTTGCATCAAATCATAGGTTTCTTGCGGCAACCGCCCAGTATCCAGACTGAACATGTCAATAGCGAGTTGATACCGGTCAATGATATCAGTCAGCACCATATCCTCGGCACCCAAACTATTCGCAAATGTAACCGGCGCAAAGTCGCGTACGGTTTCGGTCAGGATTGCAACAACCTGCTCAATTTTTTGCTGCAACTCACTCATTGACCATATCCGCCACCGGATTTCCCTTGCGCTGCACTCGCCGGAATAATGGCAGCTTGTGATCAAAAGAAGTTTGATAAACCTCGGAAAAATCGGTCAATCCTTTTAATGCATCTTCAATATTACGATCCGGACGTATTGCAAAAGCATCAAAACCCACGCGCTGCATATAAAACAATTGATCACGCAAGACATCACCGATCGCCCGCCATTCCCCCGTATACCCGAAGCGCGCACGCAAGTTACAGGCTATTGAATCACCACGGCCATCTGAAAATTTCTCAAAATCAACTGCAATCACAGAAAATTTCTGTATATCGCCTTTCAAATCCTCCGGCCGCTCGGCACTCGCCAGCCAAACACCAATTTCAGCACGTTGTTGCAATGCATCGCGTTGCTGCAACCACACTGGCAATGGAACAATCACCTTACCTTCCGGAACCGTGACATTTTCAGCTGACTCCAGCTCATTTAAACGGAGAACAATCCAATCATCGGCAATGATTTTTTTATTTTTTATTATCATCTTGACTAAAACCTTGGCGAATAATAAGGCACTGAATATTGCGCAGGAACCACGACATGCTTGTCGGCAATTTCCTCTTCCGCTACCGTAAAATCCGTCGCATACACATGCTCTTTAAAAGGCACATGACCAATACGGCGCACGGTATCAATAAAGCTTTCAGCTTCTAACCGTTCGCGCAGATAAACTTGAAGCAGACGATCGATCACTTCAGGCACTTGGTTAAATGTAAAAGATGGACCGATAATCTTACCGATCGAACTCAGGTTACCTTCAGCGCCGCCCAGTGATACCTGATACCACTCATCGTGATCTTTCTTTTCCACCCCGGTAATGCCGATATTGCCGATATGATGCTGCCCGCAAGCATTGACACAACCCGAGATGTTCAGTGATATCTCACCAATATCATGCTGAAAATCCAAATCTTCAAAACGCTCGGCAATCAACTGTGCCAACGGTATGGAACGCGCATTGGCCAACGTGCAGAACTCCGCACCGGGACAACTGATAATATCAGTCAGCAAACCGATATTGGGCGCGGTCAGTTCTTGCGCAGTGGCTTCTTGCCATAAACGGATCAAATCCTTCTGCCGGACATCCGCCAATACCAGATTCTGTTTATGCGTGATGCGTAATTCACCAAAACTATAACGCTCCGCCAAATCTGCGATGACTTCCATCTGCTCAGCCGTAGCATCGCCGGGGACACTGCCTGGTTTCTTCAACGACAAAACGACAATCGCATAACCGGGAACACGATGCGCCTTCACATTGCGTAACATCCAGTTAGAAAATGAGCGGCTATCTGCTTTGAATTCATTCAGTTGCGAATCATGATCGGTTAGTTTTTCATAATCCGGATCAGTAAAGAACGTGGCAACGCGATTGACTTCCTCACTGGTTAAAGTGCCGGGACCGTCCTTGAGATCTGCCCAATCGGCTTCAACTTGACGTTTAAACTCATCAATCCCTAACGCCTTTACCAGTATCTTGATACGCGCTTTGTATTTATTATCCCGGCGTCCATATTGGTTATAGATTCGCAAAATGGATTCTACATATGTCAAGATATGTTGCCAGGGCACAAATTCACAAATCTCACTGCCAATGATCGGCGTACGCCCCAATCCTCCACCCACCAGCACCCGGAAACCGATTCCGCCTTGCGCATTTTTTGTGACGGATAAGCCAATGTCATGCGCATAAACAGCAGCACGATCTTCTTTTCCACCACTGATGGCAATCTTAAATTTTCGCGGCAAATAAGCAAATTCCGGATGAAAAGTGCTCCACTGGCGCAAAATCTCTGCATAGGGACGTGGATCTACCACTTCATCCTGAGCCACACCAGCGAATTCATCCGATGTAATATTGCGCACGCAGTTACCGGATGTCTGAATGGCATGCATTTCGACCGAAGCCAGGTCAGCCAAGATATCGGGCGTATCTTCCAGTTTTAGCCAATTAAACTGGATATTCTGGCGTGTCGTGAAATGCCCGTAATTACGATCATATTTGCGGGCAATATGGGCAAACATGCGCATCTGCTTCGACGAGATCAAACCATAAGGCACCGCGATACGTAACATGTAGGCATGTATTTGCATATACAAACCATTTTGTAGCCGTAAAGGCAAGAATTCTTCCTCAGTCAACTCACCGGAAAGACGCCGCTGCACCTGATCCCGGTACTGCTTGACACGTTCATCCACAATTTGTTGATCATACTCATCATAGCGATACATTTTTGGTTTCTCCGCATATTCAGTCAAAGCTGCTCAGTAAGGTATGCAACAATAACATCTTTATTAGTCAGAAATTAAACTGATCTTTTACGATTCTTGGGTATAACGCTTGGATACGGGCAACAATAATGCTGCATCCAAGGGGAATTTAGCACCATATTTCATAATATGGTTTACATCATCATCCTCGTCATGCCTTAATGCCATACCAATATAAGCATGCTCACCGCTCTCGCCCACCACCACACCAATGCGCCCGCCACAACCATTAAACCATGAGACCTGTTTAGGTTTATTCTCAATATTTGTACTCATCAATCAATCCTATGTTTCATTAACGGGAAGCCGCTGAAGCCTGTCAATGAATCAGCAACTCACCATCACAGCCACTTATCATTCTGACACACAAAACAACTTCTTATTTGTCGCCTTAAATTTATTGCACATTAATCACACTGTTCGGCTCTAATTCCAACTTTCAAGAGTCAGTTTGATACCTGCCGCTACTGCTGGGGCAAAATATAGCAATGTTGCTATTCTAGCAAAAAACGAACTGGGAATCGTCTTATGCATTTAATCACAGACAAAATGCAATACACGCATTTCACATAAAAATTGATGTGAAATGGTACAGTTAGCTAAACTGATAAAAATATCAAAACACGAACAATAAGAACATCACAAAGAATATTTACTTACTTTGACTGTGCTTGAGTCAAGCAGGAAATCTGACACGACGCATTTAATAGGTAATTTCATTAGCTATCTTTCTACTTTCTTTTTAAAAAAGTAGCATCATAACAACACAATTTTATAATTCAAAATAATGTTATGTTAGATCGATATAACCACTTATTATTAACAGGCACGGCTTATGAAACTCCAGCAACTTCGCTATTTATGTGAAACCGCCAATCAGGATATGAATTTATCCAAAGCGGCAAAAAAATTACATACTTCTCAACCCGCCATCAGCAAGCAAATACAAATGCTTGAGGAGGAGCTTGGCGTTGATATTTTTTTGCGCAATGGTAAACGTATTGTGCAAATAACGCCACCTGGGCAACTGATCATAAAAACGGCCACCCGGATGCTTCGCGATGCCGATAATCTAAAAAAAATTGCGCAGGAATTTACCAACGAAGCCGGTGGTTCACTGACTATCGCAACAACGCATACGCAGGCGCGCTATGCTTTACCCCCGGTGATCAAGCGCTTTACCGGACGTTACCCAAAAGTCAAATTAATCCTGCGGCAAGGCAGTCCGATGCAAATCTCTGCTTTAGTGATTTCGGGTGAAGCGGACATTGCGATTGCCACTGAAGCCATTGAACATTTTCAAGAATTGATATTGCTGCCGTGTTATCAGTGGAATCGATGTGTCGTTGTGCCACCCAAGCACCCGCTTCTGAAGTTAAAAAAACTCACATTGGAAGCAATTAATCAATATCCTATCATTACTTATGATTTTGCTTTTACCGGCCGCTCAAAAATCAATCAGGCGTTTGCAAGCCGGGGACTGGAGCCCAATGTGGTGCTGACCGCTATAGACTCTGATGTGATCAAAACTTATGTAGAACTGGGGCTAGGTGTTGGTATACTGGCAAACATGGCGTTTGATCCTAAACGAGACAAGAATCTTAGATCTATCGATGCCAGTCATCTGTTTGAACCCAGCACGACACGCATCGGCATAAGCCGTAACAGTTATATACGTGGTTATGTCTTCGATTTTATCGAAATGTTTGCGCCACACCTTGATCACGCCAGTATTCAAACCAAACTGGAAAGCAGTAAATCTGATGACTCAGAGATTGCAAATTCATTCCCATTGAAAGCAAACACCCAATCATTTGTTGAGGTCAAAAAATGAAAACGATTCTTAGTCTGACATTGGCATCACTCATACTGGCATTCATTGCCCTTGGATCCGGCGCTTACAATATGGCCGCCACGGATAAACACTGGGGTATCACGGAAAAGATTATCGAATGGGTTCGTGAAAGCTCCATCGAAGCACGTGCCAAGCACTTGGAAGTACCTCCTCTGGATGATGCAGAGGTACTGCTGAAAGGTGCTGAACACTACAATGCCATGTGTACAACTTGTCATCTTGCCCCTGGTTTGAAGCCGACAGAACTGTCGATAGGTTTGTATCCACAGGCACCTGTATTCCATCAGCGCGAATCAGTCGATGATCCAGTCAAGAAATTAGAACACATCAGAGCATATTTCTGGGTAATTAAAAATGGCTTAAAAGTGACCGCCATGCCAGCCTGGGGTCTTAGTCACGATGATGATTCGATCTGGGCGATGGCGGCTTTTGTTGTCAAAATGAGCCATATGACACCTGAACAATATGAGAATCTCATCAGCTCAGCCAAAGACCACTCGCATGATCATGAGCACAGTAGTCATTAACTTGAATAGCAAAATACCAAGATTCAGCTCAGCCTGATTACTTGATCTGCTGCTTAGCAAGGTAAATAATTTTGATTCAATCGGTTATTTCCAAGAATCTTATTGCAAGCTATCTGTGCGCAAATTATCGGATTGGCACTGGCCCTGAATCAATTTCGTTACGAATTGATCAATTCTCAGAGCCACTCGCAAAACTCCTGATTTCATCGGGACAATCTTGCGCGGCTATTATTAGTGCCTATAATCCATACAGTCAGCGATTAAGCAATGAAAAAAATTGTGCGGCGCACGAATCGCTCAGGAATTTCTTGGGTCAGCATTCCTACCCGACAATAGAAAGCTTAAATACTGACCCGGCCGGCTTATGGCCCGCAGAAAAAAGTTTTTTTGTGCCCGGACTGGATCTGAATACCGCTCAAACATTGGGACAGCAATTTGATCAGAATGCGATCGTATGGACCAATAGTGATGCAATACCCCGCTTGATCCTATTGCGCTAGAAACAATCGATTAAGCATTTGTTTCAACAGGAAATGACTCAACGCCAGACAAGATACTAGGGCATCAAAAAATTCAGTATAGCTGCCAACGCAAACCCGGTGCTATACTCATTACTGGAGTTTCACGCTTTTTTTATGAGCCGATGATTCAATTGTCTGGAATTTTGGATTATCGGGATTTTTTCTTGAGTGACAAAATAGTACTGATATCGACCCTGTTGACAGTAGGGAAAAAATCGAAATATATCCTTTAAATACAGTAAGATATGATTGCGGCGACGCACGGTTTTGTTATAATTTCATCTGTTAAGTAACTGAAACCAATAATAAAAAGGCATCGCCGCATGTTCATTCTACGCAATATCCTCTTCCCCCTCCAACAGGAATTTAACCACCGTTGCAAAGGCGATGAACGAGGTGTCTGGTTTGTTTATACGCTCCTGGCTGTTATCACTCATTTCACTTCTTCACGCAGCGCCAACCTATTGCGATGCTTGCAGGTATTGTTCGGGCTGTCGCTTGGTCAGCGCCGATTTTACATCTTCATGGCCTCATCAAAATTGCCTTGGTCACGCCTCTGGACGACGCTGTGGTCTCTGATACCCAGCCCGACGACAAAAGGACGGCTATTGCTGGCCTTGGATGACACCATCAATCCCAAGACTGGCAAAAGATTTTCGGCTGCGCGTCTTTCTTTGATCATGCTGCCAAGACCAATCAATCGAAATACCCCTGGTCACAAAATGTTGTGTCCATCGGTTTATTAAAAATTGTCAAAGGCCGCTGGGCTTGCTTACCGCTGGCGTTTCGTTTCTATCACATGGAAAAAACGATAGCGACCAAGAAGGTTAGGGTTGAGGGCAAGATACCATCGTTTCAAACCAAATTTGAGCAGGCCATCGAAATGCTGCTGGAAATTTCTGCCGCTTTTCCTGGCACCCCATTGCTGATCGTTACCGATAGCTGGTTTGGAAACGACGGCTTGCTTAAACCGATGCGCAAAACCGTTGGACAGCACTGTCATATGCTTTCCAGATTGCGCGTCAATACCACTTTGTTTGCGTTACCACCCGAACACCAAAAACATCAGCTCGGCCGATCCAGAAAGTATGGCGACAAGATGGGCAATGCCACAACGCTGGCCAATGAATTCCATGAACGCGCTACCACTTATTCGGTTAACCTCTACGGCAAACAACGCGATGTTCTGGCCTTTGACAACATCATGATGTTGAAAACACTCAAATGTGCCGTGCGCGTTGTTTGGATCTATCGAAGATCACAATGGGTCGCACTCTTTACCACCGATCTCGATCTCACCGTCGAGCAGATTATCGAATACTACGGCGCACGCTGGAAAATCGAAGCCGCTTTCAAAGAGATCAAGCAGGAAATCGGTAGCTCAAAAGCCAAACTCGAAACTACCATGCCGTTACCAATCATCTCAACTTCTGCATGATGGCCGCCACCGTAACCTGGATTTATGCCGATCACCTTGATAAAACACCGCAGCGTTGTTACGCTGTTAACAATCGAAGTCACTTTGCCTTTTCCGATGTCAGAAAACTGATTACTCAGGCTGCGCTCAATAAGGATTTTGTTAGCTTTTGCCCTAAACCAGATAAACCCATTCTTAATTCTTTTATCGATGCATTATTGCGTATGGTTGCTTAAGGGAAAATGTAAAGTTTAGTGCAAAACGGTGAAACTTCAGCTCATTACTTTCACAACCGTTTGGGAGATACAACTATGAAGCAAACACTCACCTTTCTGACTTTGGCTATATTCAGTTTCGGATTGCTTGCTTTTGATGCGGAAGCAAAACGCATGGGCGGCGGCAAAAATATAGGTACACAACGTCAATCCGTTAACCAGCAGCAAGCTGCGCCTAATTCCCAGAAATCTCCGGCAGCCGCACCTGCGGCAGCCGCTGCTGGGGGTGGAAGTAAATGGGGTGGCGCACTGGCAGGTCTTGCAGCCGGTGGTTTACTGGCCGCACTCTTTATGGGCGGTGCGTTTGAGAACATCAACATGATGGATATGGTCATGCTGGCGTTATTAATCGGCGCGGTGTTCTTTGTTATCCGCATGCTGCGCAAACCCAAAACTGCAGAGTCCACACCTTCGATGCAATATTCAGAAACGAACACAAACACGCAAGACCGTTTCAGCACGCCACCGTTTACCACACCCGCAGGAACTGCAACAGCGGATAGCAGCGAAACTGCTTATCACCAGCCGAATATCCCGGCAGACTTTAAAGTGGAACCGTTCATACGCAATGCAAAGGCTTCGTTCATGCGCTTACAGACTGCGCATGACCATGGCGATGTCAACGAAATCCGTGACTACACAACCCCCGAAATGTTTGCGGAAATCAGTGCTCAAATTAATGAACGGGGTGATACACAGCAGAAAACGGAAGTACTGTTTATTGATGCCAATCTGCTGGAAGTTGAAACAACCAATGATTTGGCAATCGCCAGTGTCCGCTTCACCGGTCAGCTACGCGATGCACCCAATGGCGAGCCAGAAGCATTTGATGAAATCTGGCATGTACAGAAAGATCTGAAGGATTCTGATGCCACCTGGCTATTGGCAGGTATCCAGCAAGCATCCTAAGTTTCTTGCAATCTAGCATTATTAAATTAATCCGGCCGGAACGCACCTGTTCCGGGTTCAGCGATCAGGCCGGGTTAATTTTTTATCGCTTATACTAACCCGCACAACTTTCCCCGATAATATTAAGCAATAATTTATTAGTCGCATCCAATCAACTCCATGTATACGAGATTATCAAAAACAGTGATGGTCTTGGCTTTTGCACTGTATGCCTCGCTGGTAGCATTCAACAATCTTACTGATTACAACTCTAATTTTTCCCTCGTGACTCACGTCCTTATGATGGACACAACCTTTTCTGATAACCAGGGAATGTGGCGGGCTATTCATTCTCCCTTCATTCATCATACGGTTTTTGGTTTCATCATTGGTATTGAAATCGTCATTGCAGGACTTTGCTGGCTGGGCGGTTTGCGTTTATATCAAAACCTTAAAGATCCCGCATCCTTTAATCAGGCAAAAGGTCTGGCAATCCTGGGATTAACACTCGGTTTTATCCTGTGGTTTACGGGATTTATGACGATTGGCGGAGAATGGTTCCTGATGTGGCAATCAGAAGCGGCCAATGGACAACAAGCTGCGTTCCGCTTAGTTGCGATAATTGGTATCGTCCTCATCTATTTAACCCAAACCGATGAAGCGAGACATCCATAAAAACCATACCGAACTTCGAATACTCCAGTTCTATAATACCAATGCGTCAATCCCGGCTTGGGCAATCTGCGCATCCTCGAATGATCGCACGCCACTGACACCGATCGCGCCGGCAAATTGATTGTCAACAGTAATCGGCAATCCGCCTTCAATGGGTAATGTGCCGGGTAAATTCAGATACCTCAGGCGTCCTTCCGCAATATTCTCTTCCCAGATTTTAGTTGGGCGGCGAAATGCAATGGCGGCACGCGCTTTTTCAATGGCCACGTTGATACTGCCGTACTGAGTATG
Source organism: Nitrosomonas sp. (assembly GCA_016708955.1). Taxonomy (GTDB): domain Bacteria; phylum Pseudomonadota; class Gammaproteobacteria; order Burkholderiales; family Nitrosomonadaceae; genus Nitrosomonas. Next base: position 8,079 of record JADJES010000003.1, on the reverse strand, counting down.
ATCAAGGCGTTGCAAGTAGAGCAAATGACCACCGTCATCCACGATAACAATGACAACCGGCCATCCATTCCGCTTGGCTTCCGCTTCTGCACCCGCGGCTATTTTCTTGGCGTCATCCAACGTGAGCATTATTTTGTTCGTAGTCATATTCACCTCTCAAAGCAGCAGACCGGCAATCCCATCGATACCCCATTTCGATTCCAAAGGACCAAGCCCGCAACTTATTTTTATGTTGCAATAAAATCTGAATGGCCTATTTGGTTCATGGAACTGTTATTTAAATCCCAGCACCGCCCTCGAACACTTCCTGACGCATCTGGGCTTGTGAAATATTACTACCCGGCGGCACACTGCGCGTCAACCACACATTACCGCCGATCGTCGATCCACGTCCTATGGTAATACGCCCCAATATAGTTGCGCCTGCGTAAATGACCACATCATCTTCAACAATAGGGTGGCGCAAATTTCCCTTCACCAAAGCACCATTTTCATCAACCGGAAAACGTTTGGCGCCCAATGTAACAGCCTGATACAAGCGCACATTCTGGCCAATGATCGCAGTTTCACCAATCACCACACCGGTACCATGATCAATAAAGAACCTGCCGCCAATCTGCGCACCCGGATGTATCTCGATCCCGGTGACTGAATGCGCAATTTCTGAAAACATGCGCGCGATCAGCGGCGCGCCCAGACCATGCAAAACATGCGCCAGCCGGTAATGCGTAATAGCCATTATCCCAGGATAACAAACCAGCACCTCATCCACATTACGCGCCGCCGGATCACCTTCATAAGCTGCAATAATATCGCTTTCCAGCAGACTCCGGACTTCCGGCAATCGTTTGGCAAATGCCTGCGTAATGGCGACCGACTGTTCACGATCTTCATTACTGAGAACCTCCAAGCCAGAGTTATAGTGCAATTCATGCTGGATCTGCACCATTAATTCGCGCAATGTCATGTTCAGCGTATGCCCGACATAATAATCAATGCCTTCATCCGCAAATTCCGACGACCCCAATCGATTAGGAAACAAGGCCGCGCTCAAGCCCTCAGCGACACCCATCAGAATCTTGCGCGACGGCAACTTGGGTGGCTTGTCATGCCCCCGGTTACGGCTCTGCAGCGAGGCCATGCGCAAAGCGCGCAGCTCAGCAACAATATTCTCCACATCCAAATAAGCGCTCCGCAAAAGGGGATCTTGCGTTCTCTTGATATCGTTCACGATGTCGTCAAACCCCGCTCATCAAACATACCTTCAAAAAGAATACTGCTCAGATAACGTTCAGCAGAATCCGGCAAAATAACCACAATGGTTTTTCCAGCATTCTGCGGACGTTTGGCATGACGCACTGCGGCCGCTACGGCTGCGCCACAGGAAATACCGGCCAGAATGCCTTCTTCCCGTGCCAAGCGCTGGGCATACACGATCGCCTCTTCATTACTGACTTGTTCTATTTCATCGACTAATGAAAGATCCAGGTTATCGGGCACAAAACCTGCACCAATTCCCTGAATTTTATGCGGCCCGGGTGCCAATGACACCCCTGCGCGCTTTTGTGACAACACCGGGCTCGCCGTGGGTTCAACAGCCACCGCGGTAATGGCCTTGCCTTTGGTTTGCTTAATATAGCGGGAAACACCGGTAATCGTGCCGCCGGTTCCCACGCCCGCTACAAAAATATCGACGGCACCATCGGTATCATCCCATATTTCCGGGCCGGTCGTTTTTTCATGAATTCCCGGGTTGGCCGGATTTTTAAACTGTTGCAACAGCACATAACGGCCCGGATCAGAAGCAACAATCTCTTCCGCTTTGGCCAAAGCGCCGTTCATCCCGCGCGCTCCTTCGGTTAATTCCAATTTGGCGCCCAACGCAACCAGTAATTTACGACGCTCCACACTCATCGTTTCCGGCATCGTCAAGGTCAGCGGAATCGCCCGCGCGGCCGCAACGAAAGCCAGCGCAATGCCGGTATTCCCGCTGGTCGGCTCGACAATTTCTTTCCCGGGACCGAGTAATCCCCGGCGTTCAGCATCATCGATCATAGCAGCGCCAATGCGGCATTTAACCGAATACGCCGGATTACGTCCTTCAATTTTTGCCAATACCAATGCCGGTGCGCCGTCAGTCACCCGGTTAAGACGCACCAGTGGCGTACGCCCAATGGACAATGAATTATTTTCAAACCAATTTGCCATAAATTTTCCTTTTCTATGTAATGCCCATTCCGACGAATCACCAATCTTTCTTTAATCAAAGACAAGAACCGCCCATTTCGACACGACTAAACCCAACGGATTTGCCAGAATCATAAGGATTTCACTATAGCGCATTCGTTCTCAGGCTGAAAGTACATACGCTGCTATTTCATCAATTTATAAGGAGCGTAGGCATTGGTAGTATTATCAGAATAAGTCATCTAGCACGCGATCTCTGTCTTTAAACAGATTCTCTATCCATACCTGAGGAAGACTGGATTTCGTTTTAATCATTGTCGTGATAATCTCCATGATGTAATTGTAAAATTATTATGTTTAAAGCCTGTTCTGGCTGATTCAGAAATTCTAATAAAGGAGAAAATCATGTCATTACGCATCAACGATATCACCCCAAATTTCACTGCGAAAACCACTCTGGGAACTATCGATTTCCATCAATGGATAGGCGATAGCTGGGCTATCCTGTTTTCTCATCCCAAAGATTTTACGCCGGTATGTACCACCGAATTGGGCTTTATGGCCGGTCTGGAAAAAGAATTTGCACAACGCAACTGCAAGGTAATCGGCTTAAGTATTGACCCAATTGATAACCATGAGCAATGGGCCAAAGACATTGAAGAAACGCAAGGTCATGCGGTTAAATTCCCGATAATCGGCGATACCGATTTGGCTGTCGCCAAGTTGTATAACATGCTGCCTGCGGATGAATCAGGCACATCGGAAGGGCGTACAGCAGCAACCAATGCGACCGTTCGTTCTGTATTTATCATTGGGCCGGACAAAAAAATTAAATTAATGATGACCTACCCGATGACCACTGGCCGCAATTTTCATGAAATTCTGCGCGTACTCGATTCGATGCAGTTGACTGCGCAATACAAAGTGGCTACACCGGTCAATTGGAAAAAAGGGGAAGACGTGATCATTGTGCCCAGCGTCTCTGATGAAGAAGCTGAAAAACTCTTTCCACAAGGGTTTAAAACCATCAAACCTTACTTGCGCACGACAAAACAGCCCAGATAATTTAGGTTTACTCTGTCCAAGTACAGAATCAGTATGAATAGCGATGAACAAACGCTAACTGAATGGCTGCTCACGGATTCTTTGCTGCAATTCTTGCAGCTCGGGCAAGCGCCGCTTGTAGCCGGTTTCTTCGATCAGTTTCGCTGCTTGCGGTACGTGGAATTACGGTGGGAGTTAAGTGTATTTATTGATCCGGCCATTAAATAGTTTTAAGCGGCATATTTTACATACGGATCTTGGAAGTAAGAAGCAACGCGCTCTGGATTATTCTGCAGCATCAACATATGATCATCGACAGCGGCATGTAATTTCTCCTTGGTACGCACCGGAACTTTCGAACCGATAGCCTGCTTCAAATCTGAGTTCAATCTTTCTTCTGGATTTAATTCCGGACTGTAGCTGGGTAAATAAAAGCATTCGATCTTTTCCTTATTTTCTTCCAGCCAAGCCTTCACTGGTTTGCTGTGGTGCACTCTCAAATTATCCAGGATCAAGAACACTTTCTTCCCTGCATCCTTGATCAGTAGTTCGAGAAATTCAATGAGTCTATCTGAATTGAAATTTCCATCAATAATCTGCCAGCGTGCACAGCCTTTGTTGGTTACAGTGGCAATCATTGACAGCCGTTGCCGCGTGCCAGGAGCGTAGGTCACGGGTGTTTTTCCCTTGGGTGCAAAGCCACGTCCTCGCACATCCGTATTGACTAATCCTGTCTCATCACCCCAGTGAATCTCCCCGCCTTCAGTTCGAGCGCGCTTGGCAATATCCGGATATTGCTCATTGAGCCATTGCTTTACCGCCTCCGGGCGTTGTTCATAAGCACGTCGGATCGGCTTCTGCGGGGTAAATCCCCAACGCTTGAGGTAGTGTCCCACCGTGCGTATCGGCATGGATATGCCACATTCCTGCTCGATTAACTGTCTTATCGCTCCACGATTCCACAACGCAAAATCCATCTTCAGTTGCTCAGGACGTTTATCACAAATAAGCCGTTGCAATCTCAACTCCTGCTCTTCGCTTAAGCTGCGTTTGTCACCCGTACGTCGTCCGCGTCTACCAGGCTTTAGCCCAGCTGCACCACCTTCTTCATAAAGTCGAATAATCTTCTTCACAGCCGTGCCGCTCAGCTCCGTAACTTGCGCTATTTGCCCAGGTTTGCCGCCTCGCTTGTGAAGACGAATCACTTGCCGACGACGTTCATGCAGCGCTTCATCTTTTAAGGTTCTTGCATCTATTTTTCCATCCTTCTATGACATGCAAAATCACCAAAAATTCAAACTATTTATTGGCCGGATCTATAGTAAACCGTCACCGTAATCGCAAGTGCCAAAACTAAGTGATAACGTAAAGCATCTGCCAACGCACAGAGAAAAAACGGAAAAGGCCGATTGGAGCGAGCAGTCAAGTTAGATCGAAACACGAAAAGGAGTGGTGTGCGGGCGACTCGAACGCCCATTGCCCGCACTGCGGGTATCCTGCATTGGAAGAGCACACCATACTATCTTTTTGGATTTATCTGCCCACTTTGCGTGCCATTTGTTTTTTGGATTTTGCCACTTTTTTAACCTATCACCAAGTGCTGTTCTGTGCCTGCTAGTAGTTTGACTGGTTTTATTATTGGATAATTGCGCACTAAGATCTTTAAGGTACGTCGGTAATTCGTATCTTACAGCAAGACCAGCAAGAAGATCGTAAAGCCGAAAATCAGGACCTTTATTTACATTAGTGAGAACTATACTATCGTATTCAATGCCAGTCTTGAGCGCTTCACACGCTGACTTATAGTCTTCCGTTTTCACATATTTGAGAGCGGTTAGCTCGAAAGTTGCTGATGTACGAGACATATGTACGTGAGGAATATACGGCGGCAACTTCAGATCTGTAAATTTCAACGGAACTAGTCTTTCTACATTTATGTGAGACACACCTAAAATTTGCCCAGAATCCAATATATAGTGCGCAATCCTGGTGTGCTTATTAAGATGAAGTCCACGAGATTGAATGGCAAGCACCTCACTTCGTGGATGTGTTCGCAACCTAAAGCGGGGGGAACGCGTTAATACTGTAATCGGTAGACGGGAGGAAATGATAAGCAATGACAAAGCTAGAGTGCCTGTGATAGCGCCCGTAAGAAAACGACGACGTGATGTACTCCAACCCATAGTCTCAAGAGGCGAACTATCGGCCAGAGTTCGTGGCATGAAAACATTCGCAATAGTAGCAAGTGTAGAAAAACAAAAAACAAAACTTAGAAAAGGCGCTAGCCATCGCTCATGCCCAGAACCAAATGTATCCGTAAGAGTGAGACCAAAAATTGCAACACGAAACTGAATTGCAAGTAACACCATGTAGAAAAAAGCGCATAACCCAATCTGGAGATGGTCATTTCTCCAGCCGAGAATAGCAGCATGAGTCTCTGGAGTTGCTGCAAGCCCTGCTTTACGTGGAACAGGAGCAAGCCAGAACGGAGCGTCAGCAAGAGATTCGTGGAGAAGGGGTGCCATCTCTGGATTCTTTGCGAGGCTATTGGCCTGCACGAGCTGACAGCCCACTAAGTACGCTACGCTGGTTCAGGAGAAAAATTAGCGTGCCAAATGCTAAAAAAACCCACAAGGTAGGTGCCCACACGACTCGTACAGGCACATTTATGCCGCCAGGAAGTTGAAATGGAACTTCTGCGACAGTTCTAAGCTCATCTTTTCTGGTTTTCAGTAACTCTATTCTATCCTTTAAGCGCTCATCAAGCTGAGTATCATCATACTCAGCTAAAACTTTTTTTCGAGTATCCATTCTTTCCGCATCACGGAAATAGTTGGCTTTTGTTGTGACGTAAGATGTGCTCGCACTGAATCTAGGCTCAAGGCCAGATAGCCATAACAACACTAGTGCAGGAACCCATATAGCAAGGACACGCACAGCTGCCGTACTTCGGTTATTGAAGCGTTCAATGATGCGCTTTGTCTCCGGGTCTAATGCTTCATTCATATAAATTCACATTATCAGGTTCAAAAGGGTATAGGAAAAATAAACGCTCTTGTTCATAAGAACCGAATGTATCGAGAAACAACTTGGTCGTCAATCTGCCCGGAAAGTCATCTGAAATTCGAGAAATCTGTGTAAAATAAGAAACAAAAGGTTTTTTTCCGCTATTTACGTGGATTATGGTGACAATTTACTAACTATAATAGTTATTCCATATTGTCAGCATGGCTCGCTTACCTCGTATTGTAATTCCCATGACTGATCGTGAACTGAACGCGAAGAAACACGGCCCCCAAAAAAAGTAAAGAGTGGGAGTTAAGTGTATTTATTAAACTGTCACCGTAATCTCACAAAGGCCATCCCTCAGATGGCGAACCGTTGATATACTGGTCAATTTCACAGTCAATATCGTTTTCGTTCAAGCGATCGGCAAGCGCTAGCACCTGTTGACGGTGTTCGTTGGAATCGTGGCTATAGCTGATGAAAACCTTGGGCATGGATATTCTTCATTCTGGCGCTGAAATAACCAAATAATACCGTTTATCAGCAATGACATATAGAAAAACACAGCGGCGAATCAAAGGAGACTTCGATTCGCCGCTCGTTGAAAGTGGCATCAACTCCAATTTCTTTTAAAAGATCTAAAAGCTACTCCTGGAATTGGCTTGATTTTCTAGTGGACCGTTTAATTCTTTTTCTTCAGAGCTTCACAACTATCGAGAAAAGCTTGCCGTGCAGCTTCATCGTTCTTAAAAGCTGTGAGGGATGACTCCAGTCCTCTTCCTGCACAATTCTCCGAACTTGCTTCGGGAAGTCCGCCACAACCAATCAAGTGCGATACTTAGGCCAATGATACAAACGATGCTATATTTAAAATTCATCTAAAATTTTCCTCTATAAAATATTCACTATGGCTTGATGGTTAAACTCGATTTCTCAATCGTTTGGCGCTGGCCCGGCCATTCGAACCCAACGGTATAATTCTACATGAATCCTCATAGTCATAGTATTTCTGTCATGCTTTAGGCTATATGGAGCAAAAGGAGATTACCGTTATGTCATGGAGCCTAAAGAATTGGCATCGGAACCACATTCTTCAGCAAGAAGGAATACCCGATTCTATCTGGCAGAAATTGATCCATCTGCGCTGTTTGAAAGGACTTAACCCCGAGGAGCTCTCGCGCTTGCGTGATTGCGTCACACTGTTTCTGCATGACAAGCAAATCTACGGCGCGCACGAACTGGAAATTACCGATGAAATGCGAGTGACGATTGCGCTGCAGGCTTGCCTTCTGATTTTGAATCTTGACCTGGATTACTATCAGAACTGGAGCCAGATTATTGTGTATCCCGGTGAATTTATTCTGGATTACGATTATGCGGATGAATTTGGCGTTGTGCACCATGTGCATCGCGTCGCATCCGGCGAAGCATGGTCTGCCGGACCGGTGATTCTTTCTTGGCAAGATGCGCTAGATTCCGATACCGATCCTGGGCATAACGTGGTCATCCATGAATTCGCGCACAAGATTGACATGCTGTACGAAGGCGCCAACGGCTGCCCGGAGTTGCATGCGAACATGAGTGCGTATACCTGGCATGAGGTATTTAGCAGCGCTTATGTCAAATTCTGCCATCAAGTCGATAAGCGACATGAAACCATCATCGATCCGTACGCAGCGGAAAGTCCGGCAGAGTTTTTCGCGGTGCTGAGTGAAGTATTTTTTGAACTGCCGCTCATCACGCAGCAGCACTTTCCCTCGGTTTATGAGCAATTAGCGTTGTTTTACCGCCAGGACCCGGCGCAGCGCTGGCGTTGATTCTTGCTATGCCTATTTTATTGAC
>JADJES010000002.1 GCA_016708955.1 Nitrosomonas sp. | reverse complement strand
GTAGAATGAACATGCGGCGATGCCTTTTTATTATTGGTTTCAGTTACTTAACAGATGAAATTATAATAAAAACCGTGCGTCGCCGCAATCATATCTTACTGTATTTAAAGGATATATTTCGATTTTTTTCCTACTGTCAACAGGGTCGATATCAGTACTATTTTGTCACTCAAGAAAAAATCCCGATAATCCAAAATTCCAGACAATTGAATCATCGGCTCATAAAAAAAGCGTGAAACTCCAGTTAATAAATTATCGGGCAAGGTTCGAGTCCGCATTATGAAGTGCATCTGATCGACGATACAACGAACTATCGTATCGCCGTTAACGTTAAATCGAATCTCGCGCCATCGGAGCTTCTATACCTGATCATCGATGATTTCAAACATCCGATGTTGGACAAGCTGATAAATCTCGACCGCGGCTTTACTGTTTTGGAGAGTGCGCCCAGTAAAATGGCGCTCGATTAAATCCGTAACAACTTGTTCGACCCAACTCAGATGCATCCATTACCCCATGGTCTATGCTGTCCACAATTTCAAAAAAATTGCCAAAAACAGTCAACTTAAAAATAAGACCCATAAAATTTAAAATCACTCCCGTAAAGGAGCGTTCCACCGATTTACGTGCGCATTCTCGGACAGACTCCTAGGCCGAAATGCTGATTGCTCGCTTTAAGCGACACGCATAGACTTGGCGTCTACCATTATGAATATTTTGAAGCACACAAGAGGGTTCAAATGACGCCGCATAAAACCGATCAAAGAGTGAAACTTCCGTCTAATTTTTTACGTTTTGGAATCTGCACAACCCTGTGCGCAGCGATCCTGGGCTGTAGTGGCGAGGCTGAGACTGACAACGTGCCTCCAAGGTCAACTGTGACGGCGCTTGCCTTAGCATCAGCACCTTCAACTTGCACACAGAACCCCGTCAATGTGGCTAGCGCTTGGCCTGATGGCAGATTTGCTTGGGGCATTTCGGGCTCGTTTGGCATCCCTGCTGATACGAATGAAGAAACGACTCGGTCAGTTCTGCGCGTGTTTGAGGACGGTGTTGAAATCGGCCTGCGCACGCAACGCATGTTGATATCCGCCAAATTGGAATGGGGCGCTCAGTCACTACGCCAATGTCGACGGGTCGAATGAATCAATCCGCTTGTCCGCAACAAATGGTTCGAACGTGAAGACAAACGGCAAGGCCTACACCTACTGCATCGCGATGACCAGCAGCGCAGTGCCTACGGTTGAAGTATCTGTTAACGGCGCATCCTCTCTGCCGGCTACAGGCGATGCCAATGTAAATATTAGTTTTGCCAATGGCAAGCTACCAAAGTTGAATTGGCGCGAGACGACGACCGTCAATTCGCCGTGTGGCCCAATGGCGCGCTCGCTCAATACTACACCCAGACCCCCGCTGGCTTGGAATTCGCCTTGTGCCTCTCTCATGCATGACCCTGGCATCACATCCTTGGTGTCAAAGCCACCATGCCGACGGGAAGAACCGCAAGCGCATCAACTAATATCACCATCGCAATTTCACCAGTAGCAACGCCACGTGTAATAACCCCGCTCACAGCGGTCCCGTCCGTAGCACCTATCTCCCCGTCGATTCCCGCCTTCCTGGAGCCGAGGCTATGGCGCGGCTGCCGTGGCGGCCGCGGCGGTCGAGTCATTGCCGTGACCAATTTAAATGACAGCGGGCCAGGAAGTTTTCGCGCCGCATTAACGGCAACAGGCGCCCGCACGGTTGTGTTCCGTGTCGGAGGCACAATCGATTTGCTGTCGGACATCAACATCTCGGGCGAGGCCATGTCATACCTCACCGTTGCTGGGCAAACTGCACCCGGGGTGGAAATCCAGACGCGCAACAAAACAATCAATATCACGGATGGTGCTCATGACATCGTCATCAGATACTTGCGTCATCGACATGGCTGGAGCCCTGCAGCCGATTCGAGCAACAACAACAATGGTCCGGGTCTCATGCTCTTTAGCAACGACGCACCAGTTTACAATGTCATCCTTGATCACAACTCTTTCGCCTGGGCCCAAGACGACACGGGCACCTGGAACTTCGTGCACGACGTAACTTGGCAATGGAACATCCTTGCGGAAGCAAAAAACACGCACACTGGCCCGCTCGACATGAAGGGCATTAATGGCAAAGGCAACAACCATGGCGTAGAGCCAGGCAATGGAATGGCGCTGTCCAACATCTCCATCCACCACAATTTCCTGGTCAATAATTTCGCTCGCAACCCGGCGCTGTCTGGAAACGGCCCCATCGAGCTCGTTAACAATTTAATTTATAACTATGCGGCGTTTGGTACGCAAATTCAAAACCGCGGTGGCGGAACACGGCTCAATATCATCGGCAATTACTACAAGGCCGGGCCTGATACGTTCGCCAATCGCTATGCACTCCTCGTCGATCAAGCGATGATTTACGACGTTGGCACATACAGCTTGGAACAAACTTCGGAATCCATGTATGTGCACGACAATCTGAGTCCACAACGCACAGCAAGTTCGCAACCCGAATGGAATGTTGTAGGCTATTGCGCCAGCACTGGAGTTTACTGCACAGCAGCCGCACCTTCCTCGTTCCAAAGAACGACGCCCTGGCCGTCATCCCGGTTCCCGATCACAATCTCTTCCGCGTCCAATGTGCCTGCTATAGTACTCAGTGGCGTGGGGCAAATCTACCCAGCCGCGATACCACAGACGCACGTCTTGTCCGTGAATATCAATCGGATACGGGCAGTATCCACACCTACAACGACTGGCCTGTTTTGGCCAACGGTACAGCACCTGCGGATAGTGACGAGGACGAATACCAGACACGTGGGGAGATCGCCCACGGCTTGAACCCCAATGACGTCGCCGATGGAGCCGCCATTGCCCCCAACGGCTACACAAACCTGGAAAACTATCTCAACGAAATCGTCAGCTTATCGGGCAGTTAGTCAAGGCTGCAGAAACAGCACAACCGCACGAAACTTCACTAAGGTTTCTATCGGAATGCGACGGAGCAGAATTTGCTGAGGGAAAACGGGAAAAATCTTGCATTGCGATTTTAGAGAAAAATTGAAGAATCACGTAACAGATCCGGACAAACTGCGACAGTCCTGGATAGAGCAAATAAATTAAGGCTATGTCACAATTGGTTGTTGAAAATGGCTTGCAAAATAACACGATTCATTTTTAATCAATTGGTTATATGTTTTTATGGTTATCAAAAAATCATTTGCCATCAGTGATTTGGAAAATTCAACAGTTAACTGTTACATAGCCTAAATTAAACTGTTTATCGAACTTAACTGGAGAAACATCAATGGAAATTCATCAAGTCCACGGAAAACAGGGATTGCAATGGATCTTAAGCGGCTTCTACCTGTTCCGCAAAGCCCCGCTGGCTTGGGTTTTGTTTGCTTTACCTTGATGCTGATTGCGATGGCAATGTCGTTCATACCATTGCTTGGAAAATTTGTTTTTACTTTAATTTCACCGGCATTTCTAGCCGGAATCATGTTGGGCTGCAAGGATATGGAACAAGGCAAGCCAATTGAATTGAAACACTTATTTATTGCTTTCAAGACCAACCCGGCACCACTCATTACCATTGGCGGTATCTATCTGATTGGGCAAATCCTGATCATTGGCCTGGTTATGCTGATCGGAGGCTCTCAGATGACGGATATGCTGTTATACGAAAAAAGAGTCGATGAAAGCGAATTAATGGGGTTCATCCGGCAAGTGCGTACTTGTTAGTCAGAAATGCATGTTGAAATAAAGTGAATTAAAGGTTGAAATTATCTCTGATTTTCAACGAAGAGGTTTTTTCAACATGTCGACCAGTTTGCTGTATCACGCCTTTGGTATAGTTGGTTATTTTTATCAAAGCACTTGTTTTATTGCGGGTGTCATAGTTGTTGCAATACAAGCGGATCATTGGCGATTGAGATGTCCGGTATGTAAAAGCCGCGAGATACATTGCCGGGAAAGTTGGTTAGACGCTTCAGGACAGTACCGGTAGGTCAAAAAAGCAGTCTATATCGACCTTCCAGTTCAGCGGGTAGAATGCACCCGATGCCAAGCAGTTCGTCAGGTAAAGATACAGTTGCTGATGAGCACAAGCGCTATACACGTTCTTTCGAAAGATTGGTTTTGGATCTCTCTAGGCACATGACCATCCAGGCAGTAGCACGCCATCTTGGAGTGAGCTGGGATCTGGTTAAGGGAATACAGAAGGACAATCTGAATAAACGTTATCGGTTGCCGAAATTGGCCAAGATAAAACGCATTGCGCTGGATGAAATATACCAAGGCAAGAAGCTGGGTTATTTAACGATAGTTCTGGATCTTCAACGTGGGGCAGTGATTTTTGTTGGCAATGGGAAAGGTGCCGATGCACTGATTCCGTTTTGGAAGCGTTTGAAACGATCGGTGCACGGATTGAAGCGGTTGCGACCGACATGGGGCCAGCATACATCAGTGCGGTGCGGGCTAATATCCCAGATGCAACGCTAGTGTTCGATCACTTCCATATTATTAAGCTGTTCAACGAAAAGTTGACAAAACTGCGTCAGGATCTGCAACGAGAAGCAGAAAATGGGTTGGGCAAACCCGTTTTGAAGGGCATTCGCTGGCTGTTGCTGAAGAACCCTGACAACCTGGATGACAAGCGCAATGAACGTCAACGTCTGGACGAAGCATTAAAGCTCAATGAGCCCTTGGCAACGGCCTATTACATGAAAGAAGAGTTACGCAATATCTGGCATCAACCGGATAAACTCTCAGCTCAAATGCATTGGATGAATGGGTAAAAAAAAGCCGCTGCTTCGGATGTCAACATGCTCAAGCAATTCTCTAAAACTATTGCAGCACACCGCTCAGGTATCCTGGCTTATTTCGATTTTAATGGTTTATCAACCGGGCCGTTGGAAGGTACCAACAACAAGATAAAAACTTTGCACAAAATGGCCTATGGTTTCAGAGATGTCGAGTTCTTTAAACTCAAAATTATGGCGCTGCATGAAACCAATTATGTCCTTGTCGGTTAAACCCAAAAGTACGCACTTGCCGGATGAACCATTAATGGGCGTGATGAGCAGCATGCTTACGTCTTCATTAATTGCATTAACACTTTCCATTCCACTCATGATGGCTTCCTGGTTCTCACCTTTGTTGGTGATATTTCATAATGTTCCACCGGTTGCCGCGATGCAAAGAAGCTTTTTGCCTGCCTGAAAAACTTTATCCCGTTTCAGTTGTACGGCGTTACGCTCATTGTGCTCACTGTTCTTAGCCTGATACCTTATGGTCTTGGGGTTTGTTATCCTGATTCCCACTATTTTCACTTCAATTTATGTCAGTTACAAAGACATTTTCCTGGCAGAACCACTGCGATTCAACAATGGCCCATCCGAACCTGATAATCAAAAAACAAACTGGGCTGATGCTGACGAATCCTCGACAAAAGAAAATGAAACCAAAGCTGAATCCAATAATACAGAAAATAAAACACTTAAGTTGAGTGAAACAGTTCCAGGCGCGCAGTGTAATTTATCTGTGCCGAGAAATGAGGGTTCATCCGGCAAGTGCGTACTTTGGGTTTAACCGACAAGGACATAATTGGTTTCATGCAGCGCCATAATTTTGAGTTTAAAGAACTCGACATCTCTGAAACCATAGGCCATTTTGTGCAAAGTTTTTATCTTGTTGTTGGTACCTTCCAACGGCCCGGTTGATAAACCATTAAAATCGAAATAAGCCAGGATACCTGAGCGGTGTGCTGCAATAGTTTTAGAGAATTGCTTGAGCATGTTGACATCCGAAGCAGCGGCTTTTTTTTACCCATTCATCCAATGCATTTTGAGCTGAGAGTTTATCCGGTTGATGCCAGATATTGCGTAACTTCTTTTTCATGTAATAGGCCGTTGCCAAGGGCTCATTGAGCTTTAATGCTTCGTCCAGACGTTGACGTTCATTGCGCTTGTCATCCAGGTTGTCAGGGTTCTTCAGCAACAGCCAGCGAATGCCCTTCAAAACGGGTTTGCCCAACCCATTTTCTGCTTCTCGTTGCAGATCACGACGCAGTTTTGTCAACTTTTCGTTGAACAGCTTAATAATATGGAAGTGATCGAACACTAGCGTTGCATCTGGGATATTAGCCCGCACCCGCACTGATGTATGCTGGCCCCATGTCGGTCGCAACCGCTTCAATCCGTGCACCCGATCGTTCCAAACGCTTCCAAAACGGAATCAGTGCATCGGCACCTTTCCCATTGCCAACAAAAATCACTGCCCCACGTTGAAGATCCAGAACTATCGTTAAATAACCCAGCTTCTTGCCTTGTATATTTCATCCAGCGCAATGCGTTTTATCTTGGCCAATTTCGGCAACCGATAACGTTTATTCAGATTGTCCTTCTGTATTCCTTAACCAGATCCCAGCTCACTCCAAGATGGCGTTACTGCCTGGATGGTCATGTGCAGAGAGATCCAAAACCAATCTTTCGAAAGAACGTGTATAGCGCTTGTGCTCATCAGCAAACTGTATCTTTACCTGACGAACTGCTTGGCATCGGGTGCATTCTACCCGCTGAACTGGAAGGTCGATATAGACTGCTTTTTGACCTACCGGTACTGTCCTGAAGCGTCTAACCAACTTTCCCCGGCAATGTATCTCGCGGCTTTTACATACCGGACATCTCAATCGCCAATGATCCGCTTGTATTGCAACAACTATGACACCCGCAATAAACAAGTGCTTTGATAAAAATAACCAACTATACCAAAGGCGTGATACAGCAAACTGGTCGACATGTTGAAAAACCTCTTCGTTGAAAATCAGAGATAATTTCAACCTTTAATTCACTTTATTTCAACATGCATTTCTGACTAACAAGTACGCACTTGCCGGATGAACCGAAATGAGGCGATTGAAGATCAAGAGAAATTCTTTTGCAGCGAGGAACACCGTCAGCAGTATCAAGCCACGAATAAACCAGGGAAGTGAACAGTACCAACCTTAGTTATTTACTAGCGCAAATTACTATATTATTCACATTGTTATGATTAGTAATGAGCGGCAGTAAATGATTACAGCTTTCCATGCAAAATACTTTGCGCACGACCTTACACGACGACATGCATCCGATGGTATAGGTCGTCTGTCTCAATCACTTTTTGATGCCAGCGTCGACCTGAATCCGCACCAAATTGAAGCAGCGCTGTTTGCTTTGAAATCACCGCTATCGAAAGGTGTTTTACTTGCTGACGAAGTGGGTTTGGGAAAGACGATTGAGGCAGGAATTGTATTGTGCCAGTACTGGTCAGAACGCAGGCGACTTCTGCTGGTTATCTGCCCTGCTTCATTGCGCAAGCAATGGGCACTGGAGTTGGAAGAGAAGT
This sequence comes from Nitrosomonas sp., assembly GCA_016708955.1. Taxonomy (GTDB): domain Bacteria; phylum Pseudomonadota; class Gammaproteobacteria; order Burkholderiales; family Nitrosomonadaceae; genus Nitrosomonas. The sequence goes on along the minus strand of JADJES010000002.1, from coordinate 477,403 downwards.
TCAATCTGCCTGCAATTGTTCTGGACGCCAAAACCTGGCGCGATCAACTCAAAAAGGATCAATCGCCACTTAATCACAAAACCGTCATCATCCTGTCGTATAACTACGCCAGCAAAATACGAAGTGAACTGAAAGCCATTGCCTGGGACTTGGTGGTTATTGATGAAGCACATAAACTCCGTAATGCCTATCGGGAAAGCAACAAAATTGGACAAAGTATCCGCTGGGCCACGGAAGATTGCCGCAAACTCCTGTTGACAGCAACACCTCTGCAAAACTCATTGCTGGAGTTATATGGTCTTTCCACGCTCATTGACGAACACCTTTTTGGTGATGTGAATGCTTTTCGCACCCAGTATGTTGGCACAGGCGGTGATTTGGATAGCTTACGGCAACGCTTGTCAGGATTCTGCCGGCGCACTTTGCGCAACGAGGTTACGGAATATATCCGTTACACGGAGCGGCGCGCCATTACTCAGCCATTTCGTCCTACGGATAATGAACATCAACTCTATGAATCAGTGAGTGATTTTTTGCTACGTCCAAACAGTTATGCTATTCCGCACAGACAGCGACATCTCACAGAACTGATTTTACGCAAACTGTTGGCTTCCTCTTCGCTGGCGATTGCCGGAACGCTTGAGACCATGAAAGTAAGATTGGAAGCATTGCGTGATGAAAAGATCCAGGATGATTCTGGTTTTGCCGAGCAATTGATTGCCGAAGAGGATATCGAAGGGGATCTGCTCGATGAAATACTGGAAATAGACCCGCCGGAGGAAGATAACCGTTCGATTCAAACGACTGTTGATCGTAAGCAATTAGAAGAAGAAATTGCTTTGCTGTCGGAACTGACTGCACGGGCACGAAGTATCGGCACGGATACTAAAACGCACAGCCTGCTGACCGCATTAGATATCGGCTTTCAGCAAATGGCTACAACCGGCGCACGTCGGAAGGCGCTGATTTTTACAGAATCACGTCGCACACAAATTTATCTCAAAGATTTTCTTGAAGCCAACGGCTATGCGGGCCAGGTTGTTCAATTCAGCGGCACCAACAATAGCCCGGGAGCCACTGCCATTTATGAAAATTGGCTCGATGCCAACCAAGGCACAGGCCGTATTGCCGGTTCCAGAGACATCGATATCCGTACCGCACTGATTGAATATTTCCGCGATCAGGCCAGCATCATGATTGCCACCGAAGCAGCAGCCGAGGGTGTCAATATCCAGTTCTGTTCATTGGTGATCAACTATGATCTGCCGTGGAATCCCCAGCGGGTGGAGCAACGGATTGGCCGCTGCCATCGGTATGGACAACAACATGATGTGGTTGTGGTCAATTTCCTGAATGAACGCAATCAAGCCGATCGCCTGGTTTTGGAATTGTTGACCGAGAAATTCAACTTGTTCAACGGTGTTTTTGGGGCATCGGATGATGTGTTGGGCAGCATTGAATCCGGTGTGGATTTTGAAAAACGTATCCTGACTATTTATCAGCAATGCCGTACACCCGATCAGATCGAAACTGCTTTTAAAGCGCTGCAAGCGGAAATGGATGAGCGAATTCAGGCACGCATGAATGACACCCGCAGAATGTTGCTTGAGAACTTTGACGAAGATGTGCATGAGCGGCTGCGCATTCAGTTGAACGATGCCAAAGCCCAGCTTGATCGCTTCAGCAAACGTTTCTGGTCACTGACCCAATTCATGCTCCATGAACAGGCAAATTTTGACCATAGCACATTGACTTTCGACCTTGCCAGACCGCCGATACAGGATGTAGCCGCAGGTCGTTATCATCTTATTTCCAAAAACGCACCCAAGGCGGATAAACTGTATACAACGGAAACAACTGAAAATTTACACGTTGAATTGGGAACATTTTTATACTGTTTTTCGTATCCGTTGGGTGAATATGTCATTGATCAGGCTAAAACACTGGACACGCCACCCGCACGTATCGTGTTTAATGTCAGCCAACACCCCACACGCCTGCATTTGGTAGAAGCCTTACGTGGCAAATACGGATATCTTACGTTGACCCTACTTGCGATTGAAAGCTTCGAGCGTGAAGAGTACTTATTGTTCTCTGCCATTGACGATCAAGGTGCATCGCTAGAACAAGAAACCTGTGAAAAATTATTTAACTGCATGACAGAAAATCAGGGTGCGATCAATATACCTAAATCGATTGCGCAAAGGCTTACAGCGGAAGTACAACGACATAGTAAATCCACGATCAGTCAATCCCTGGAAACTAACAATCAATATTTCAATGAGGCACGTGAAAAACTGGAGAAATGGGCGGATGACAGGGTCCTTTCTGCCGAAAGAGCACTGAAGGACACCAAAGAACAGATCAAGATTCAGCAACGGCAAGCCCGATTGGCTCCCAATCTCGACGAACAGCATGAAATCCAGAAACAGATACAAAAGCTGGAAAAGCAGCAACGTCGCCAGCGGCAAGAGATTTTTCAGGTAGAAGACAGCATCATTGAACAGCGCAATGCCCTGATAGAATCGCTGGAACGGCGCCTTACGCAAAAAACCGCGTCCAATCAACTGTTCACGATAGCTTGGGAAGTGGTATGACATGTCGCTGATATCGACATAATCCCATAATACGTCGATATAATCTGAAATTATCGACATATAATGTTGACGTGTCACTCATATCGACATAACCTTGTAAAGTGTCGACGAAACAGAAAAATATAAACATGATCAAAATTACCTGGAAACCTGATCAACCCTATAACACGCTGCCAGTATTGCCACCCGCAGTTGATTTGGAAACCAAGGCTGTCTTGAAGCAGTGTATTGCCGCAAGAACGGCATTGGCTGAACTTAAGCAAGCTGCTGAGTTGATACCCAATCAAAGTATGCTGATAAACACGTTGCCATTGCTGGAAGCTCGTGCCAGTTCTGAAATTGAAAATATCGTAACGACGACTGACAAACTGTTCCAGCACTTAAATCATGAGGAAGCCCGGGCAGACCTCGCCACAAAAGAAGCTTTACGCTATGGCCATGCCTTACTGAAAGGTTATGTTGCCTTACGTGATCGCCCATTGAATACCACCACCGCAGAAGCGGTATGCAGTCAGATCAAAGGTGTTGAAATGACGGTACGAAAAGTGCCGGGCACTACATTGACGAATGAGCGGACTGGTGATGTGATTTACACACCACCGGTTGGTGAGCAGCCTCTAAGAGATCTTCTTACCAATTGGGAACGTTTTTTACACGAGCATATTGAACTGGATCCATTGGTACGCATGGCGGTCGCGCATTACCAGTTTGAAGCAATTCATCCCTTTACGGATGGTAATGGCCGCACGGGACGAGTACTCAACAGCTTGTTTCTGATTCAGGAAAACTTGTTGACTTTGCCTATCCTGTATCTCAGCCGTTACATCATTGCTCACAAAGCCGATTACTATCACCTATTATCAAAAGTAACACGGGAACAGGCATGGGAAGAATGGTTGATTTATATACTCAAGGGCATAGAAGAAACAGCGATCTGGACGATAGCCAAAATCGGTGCAATTCGCGCGCTATCAGATCACACGCGCGAGCATATCCGTTTGAAAGCGCCCAAAATATACAGCCATGAATTGGTCAACCTGATTTTTGCCTTGCCCTATTGCCGCATTCAAAACTTAAGCGAAGCCGGAATCGCAAAACGCCAGGCTGCCTCCAATTATTTGAAAGCGCTGGCCAGTATTGATGTGCTGGTAGAAAAGCAAATTGGACGGGAAAAGCTATTTATCCATCCCAAGCTGATGCAATTATTGACTCATGAACACAATCGCTTTACACACTACCCATAACAAAAAACCATGAGCAAATACGACGACCTCGTTAAGAAGCTGAAAGAAATATTCCAGATCGACCGGCCTGAACTGGATTTCGGCATCTATCGCATCTTCAATACGCGGGCAGCGGAGATTAACCATTATCTGGAGCATCGCCTCAAAGCCAAAGTGAACGAAAGCCTGGCAGCTTCCGGCGCGGCGAATCTTGATGGCTTGCAAAGAGAACTGACGGAAAAAGAAACGCAATACCGGGCTGATGGCATTGATCCGGCAACCGTGCCCAAGGTACAGGAAATAAAGCAAAAACTGGCGCAGTACAGTACCGGCGCTTCCGAGCACGAAAACGCCGTTTTTTCGCATCTGCTCACCTTCTTCTCCCGCTATTACGACAAAGGCGACTTCATCAGCCAGCGCCGTTATAAGGGCAACACTTACGCGATTCCGTATCCGGGGAAGAAGTGGTACTGCATTGGGCGAACAAGGATCAGTATTACATCAAGAGCAGTGAAAGCTTCTCCAATTACGCCTTCAAGCTGTATGACGGACGCACAATAAGCTTTCGCCTGGTCACGGCGGATACCGCCAAGGACAATCGCAAGGATAACGACAAGGAACGCCGTTTTGTGCTGATTGAAAAGCACACCCGCATACTCACCGATGAGGAAGGCGATGAAATTGAAGAAGAATTGTTGCCGGTGACGGAAGAAAATGGCGCTAATGGGCAAGAATTGGTGCTGCGTTTCGAATACAAAACGATGCCCAAAAATACGCCGGACAGCAAGCAGGAAAAATTGGTAGCCGATGCAGTCACTGCGATCCTGAATGATACAAATGTCAAAGCCCGCTGGCTGGGTTTGAGTCAGCGTGAACCCACGGAAAAGAACCCGCATCGTACGCTGCTGGAAAAACACCTGACGCAATACACCACCAGGAATATCATTATGGATCAACATAGACGACAATGAAGCGCATAATCTAAAAGTTATAGTATTTTTGGAAAGAATAGCTTTATTGCTTCAAATGTATGGCAAAAAAGGTATTCGCGAGAAAATAGAGAGGCGATTGGAGATGTGCATGACTATATTCTTACATATTCACCTACTCCAATCAGTTTTAAAGAACATCGAAACAAAGTCATTCTGACTGATAAGCAAGCTAAAGTTTATACAAACCCTAATAATGATCCAAAGGGAAATTGGCGAACTATACCTCTGACAGCTCAAGCAGGACATGCAACAAAGGATCAATATTATGAAATACAAGCACCTGGTGAAAAGATATTTACTCCACCGCCAGGAAGATGTTGGGGAATTGCAGAAGCAACTTTTAAAAAATATAGAGAAGAAGGACGAATCTATTTTGGCAGAGATAATAATTCACAACCAAATTTAATCAGATACTTGTATGAAGTTGAAGGAATAACACCGTGGACGTGGTGGCCACATGAGGAAGTTGGTAATACTGATGAATCTAAAGAAGAGCTTTATGCAATTCTCGGAAAAGAAACAGGGTTTGATACTCCAAAACCATCTAGGTTACTTGATCGAATAATACATATAGCAACCAAGAAAAACGACAACATTCTGGATTATTTCGCTGGTTCCGGTACTACCGGTCATGCCGTCATTAATCTCAACCGTCAAGACAATGGCAATCGTAAATACATCCTCGTCGAACAAGGCGAATACTTCGATACCGTCCTGAAACCCCGTATTCAAAAAGTCGTCTATTCCGCCGATTGGAAAGACGGCAAGGCGGCTGCACCTGAAACCGGCATTTCCCATGCCTTTAAAGTGCTTAAGCTGGAAAACCACGAAGATACGCTGAATAATCTGCAACTACGCCGAACGGCACAGCAAGAAGACCTGCTCGATACCCTGCCGCAATCCGCTCGGGAAGATTATCTGTTGCGTTAGCTGCTGGATATCGAAAGCCGTGATTCATTGCTGTCAGTGGAACACTTCAACAAGCCATTCGATTGCACGCTCAAAGTCACCGTGGATTCTGCCGGTGCTTATGAAGAGCGCAGCATTGATCTGGTGGAAACTTTCAACTACTTGATCGGCTTGCGCGTGAAGCATATCGACATGCAACTGGAACAAGGTTTTGTAACGGTCACCGGCTGGCTGCCGTCAGGTGAGAAAACGCTGGTATTGTGGCGCGATGTGGAACGGGTGAACTACGAAGCCTTGAATCGCTTGTGTGAGAAGCTGGCCATTAATCCAGCTGACAGTGAATTTGAAGTGGTTTATATCAACGGCGATCACAACATTCCGGCTGTATTTACCACCACTGAGGATGAAGGTGGCATTACCAAGACATTGAAAATACGCCAGATCGAACCAGAATTTTTGCAGCGCATGTTTAGCGTGGAAGTTTGAAGAAATGGCTAACTTCCACAAGCAGTTAGTACTCAATCACTGGATGATGAGTTTTTTCAATGGCGGCAACTTGCTGGCACTGAAAAACCGGCTGGGGGAAGACCGGCATGAAGGAATCGAAGAGGACGGGCAAAGCGGTTTTTTTCATGCTTTGCAGCACAACCTGTTTCAAACGGATCTGATCGATCAGCAGGATCTGCGCCGTTATGACCTGAATATTGTGCAGCATTGGAACGCCATCACCGAACAGCGCAACAAGATTGAAGGCACGGTGCTCAACATGAAGTATTTCCAGTATCTTTCGTTGCTGTTCACCGAGATTTATCTGGATTGGTATTTCAACCAGAGACAGCAATTGCTGGATGGCTTGAATAGGGAAATGCAGGCCTATAACGACGGACAAGCGGCAGACCACCGGTTCCAGTCTTTTGCTGCGGATGAACTGAACAAACTGGCTTTCTGGAATGCCACCGGCAGCGGCAAGACGTTGTTGCTGCATGTCAATATCCACTATGGGCTTGCTCAATATGGGCCAAGGCGAAGGCTCGCAGATCATTCAGTTATTCGGGCGCGGCGTGCGCTTGAAAGGCAGAGCGTATTCGCTCAAACGCAGCACGCCTGGGCAACGACCCAAAGGGATACACCTGGAAAGACTGGAAACGCTGAATATTTTTGGGGTGAATGCGGGTTATATGGCCGCTTTCAAGGATTATCTGAAAGAAGAAGGCATTACACCATCCGATGAGATTATCGAACTCAATTTTGAAACCCGCATCAATCTGCCTGAAAGCAAGCTGAAATCCCTGGCGCTGAAAGATGGCTACAAGGACAACCAGATAAAGGGATTCAAACGCACGCATTTTCCATGGTTATACGAAGTGCCTGCCGAGTTTGAGGGAAAAATCAATAAGGTGTCTATCGATCTGGATTTATATCCCAAGATAGAAGCCATGAGCACGCAGGATAAAACCAGCATCACAACAAACGCCAGCATTCGCAATAAAGGCAAAATTGCAAGCACCACCATGGCACTGTTTGATTTTGACCGGATTTATCTGGCAATCCAGGAGTTTAAACAACAACGGAGCTGGAGCAATTTGCGCCTGGGACGTACACGATTGATGGATTTCTGCCGAACGCACGATGACTGGTACACCCTGTATATTCCACAAGCGGAACTGGTTATCCGCAACATTGCAGACATACGCAAACAGGAAGATATGCTTATCCGTTTATTGCAGGATTACACGGATCGCTTCTACAAATCGCTGAAAACGGCTTATGAAGGCCAGTTCTACGATATTGTCCATATCAGGAAAGATGACGATGCCTTGCTCAAGGTATATCACTTTGAAATTGATAATACCGATGACGGAGAAGTTTACGAGAAGCAGATCAGGATACTGCAAGAGCTGGTGAAGAACGGCAAAATCGGCGAAGCCAGTCAATGGAATGCAGGCCAGATGGTGGCCATTTGCTTCGATCGCCATCTTTATTATCCCTTGTTTGCTATTGAAGGGGATGTGCCACTAAAAATGCGCCCGCTGGCTTTTGATGCGCCCAGTGAAATTCAGTTTGTGCGCGACCTTGAAATCTTTTATCAATCTACACTTGGCCAGCAAATAATTGGAAAACGAAGCATTTATTTACTTCGTAATGCCGATACCAAAGCTAAAGGGCTGGGCTTTGCCTTGGCAGGCAATTTCTACCCGGATTTCTTGTTATGGTTGGTTGACGATGCTACCGGTGAGCAATGGTTGAACTTTATTGATCCCAAAGGGCTGCGCCAAATGAACCTGAATGATCCTAAACTAGGTTTATATAAAGAAGTGAAGGTGCTAGAAGAGAAACTGGGTGATCCGAAATTGACACTGAATGCCTTTATCGTTTCAGCAACACAATTTGCAAGCCTGCTGAATGTTTCTTGCGAGCAAAACGACTTGGAAGAGCGGAATGTTTTGTTTATGCCGGATGGCGGGCAAGTTTATTTGAAGAAACTGTTTGATCGGATTGGGTAAATTTCTTACACCGCTGTCAATTTCGCGTACTCGAGCAATAACCATTTCGTTCCGGCATGATCAAAATTAACCTGGACGCGCGCTTCACTGCCGCTCCCTTCATAGTTGGTAATGACACCCGCACCAAATTTGGCATGTAGCACATTCTGTCCGATTCTCCATGTGCCGCTGGAAAATTTTTGCTGACTATACGTTGTAGCTCTTGAAATGGATGCTGAGGTTTTATTACCAGTACTTGAATAGAATGGTTTCTGGTCGATCCTAGGCGTTGATTGCAGCCATTTCAAACAATTTTCAGGAATCTCATTCAGAAAACGTGATGCGATGTTATAGCGGGTTTGGCCATGCAGCATACGGCTTTGTGCAAAACTAATATATAACCGGCGGCGCGCACGTGTCATGGCCACATACATCAGCCGTCTTTCCTCAGCAATGCCATTGATCTCATTCTGGCTGTTTTCATGCGGGAACAGCCCTTCTTCCAGGCCGCTCAGAAAAACACTGTGGAACTCCAATCCCTTGGCGGCATGTACCGTCATCAGTTGCAACGCATCCTGACCGCTACCTGCCTGATGCTCACCGGCTTCCAGCGAAGCATGTGCGAGAAATTCTGCAAGACTGTCATCTTCGGCTTCGTGCACAAAACTGGTTGCCGCATTAATCAATTCATTTAGATTTTCCAGTCTTTCCGCACTTTCTCGCTCTTTGGCATAATGCGCTAGCAATTCGCTGTGCGTCAGCATGTGTTCAACAACTTGCGGCAACGGTAACGTGCTGCAGCTTTGACGCATCATCATGATCAAGTGGATAAATCCTGAAATGCCTTTTAAAGATTTGGGTGATTCTTGCACGATTGCTGTTTCACCGCCGTATTTCTGCAGCGCCGTCGCCCACAAGCTTCCGCCTTGCAATTTCGCATCATCCAGCAATTGCTCCAGACTGCGCGCACCAATCCCGCGTGCCGGGAAATTGATCACGCGCAATAACGCACTGTCATCGTCAGGATTGGCTATCAAGCGCAAGTAAGCCAGCGCATGTTTGATTTCCTGACGATCAAAAAAGCGCATGCCGCCATAAACGCGGTATGATATGGCGGCATTAAACAAACTGTGTTCTAAAACCCTGGATTGCGCATTGGAGCGGTAGAGCAATGCCATTTCAGACAAGGCGATCCCTTCCGCATGCAAGGTTTTGACTTCGTCAACGATAAATGCAGCCTCATCGAAATCATTCGGTGCATTATAGACACGCACTAGTTCGCCCTTGCCTTCGGCGGTCCAAAGATTCTTCCCCAAACGTTCGCTATTGTTTTCAATCAGTGCATTGGCAGCATCGAGAATATTGCCGTGTGAGCGGTAATTTTGTTCCAGCTTGATCACTTTGGAGATGCCGAAATCGCGCTCAAAATCTCGCATGTTGCCAGAATACGCGCCGCGAAATGCGTATATACTTTGATCGTCATCACCGACCACAAAGACTGCTGCGGCATCTTGAGTTCCGACGCCAGCTAGCAATTTGAGCCATTTGTATTGCAATGGATTGGTATCCTGAAACTCATCCACCAGAATATGAGTAAAACGTTGCTGATAGTGCTTGCACAGAATTTCATTGCGGCTCAGCAATTCGTAACTGCGCAGCAGTAATTCGGGGAAATCCACCGCACCTTCCTTGTTACATTGCTGCTCATAAGCTTGATAAAACTCAAGCATGCGGCGTGAAAAAGCATCCTCCGCTACAACATAAGCTGCACGTAATCCGGCTTCTTTGGCATTATTGATAAACCATTGCACTTGGCGCGGCGGGAATTTTTTATCATCGGCCGACAAACTCTTTAGGATACGCTTGACTAAAGCCAGTTGATCGGAAGAATCCAGAATCTGAAATGTTTGCACCAATCCGGCATCTTGATGATGCAGCCGCAACATGCGATGACACAATCCGTGAAATGTTCCAATCCACATACCGCGTGTATTAATCGGCAGCATTGCGGTAATACGGGTCAGCATTTCCTTGGCGGCTTTATTGGTGAAAGTTACGGCCAGAATACCGTGCGGGCTTGCTTGTCCTGATTGGATCAGATAAACGATACGCGTCGTCAACACGCGTGTTTTTCCACTGCCGGCACCGGCCAGCACCAATACCGATTGATGCGGTAGCGTAATGGCTTCCAGCTGCTGTGGATTCAGATCTGATAGTAAGGAAGTCATGTTACGATTTTAACCAGGCCTTCCATGATCATACTGATACAAATTATATGAAATGGATTTTGACTCACACTGATTAATTCAGAATCCGTTAGGGGAATATTCACATCCTCTCGTGATTCATGAATTAACCGGAGACCAACTAGAAATAGCTACGCCCTGCTTTTTTTTACAATATCCAAGATCAGTGGAGTCAATATGAGTTCTATCGCCATGCCCATTTTTCCACCAGGAACAACAATAGTGTTTGGACGAGACATAAATGAATCATGAATCATACTCAATAATAAAGGAAAGTCTGCTTTTACCGGATCCCTAAAACGAATCACCACAAAACTCTCATCCAATGTTGGAATTTCACGTGCAATAAATGGATTGGAAGTATCAACTGTAGGCACACGCTGAAAGTTGATATCGGTGCGTGAAAACTGTGGCGTAATGTAATGCACATAGTCATGCATACGGCGCAGAATGGTGTGCGTTACCGCTTCTGCTGAATATCCGCGGGCACTGGTGTCGCGAAATATTTTCTGAATCCATTCCAGATTAACAATCGGTACCACGCCGACCAGAAAATCCACGTACTTAGCCACATCTGCCGTATCACTTTTTGCACCGCCGTGCAGTCCTTCATAAAACAGTAAATCGGAACCGGGCGGAATAGGTGACCAGGGAGTGAATGTGCCTGCTTTCTGTTTCCAGGGTTCCGCTTCTTCATCATTATGCAGATACAAACGTGTTTGGCCACTGCCACTTTCGCCATATTCCTTGAACAAGGCTTCCAGTTTCTCAAATTCATTGGCTTCCGGACCAAAATGGCTGATTGCACGCCCATTATTTTTTTCCGAGTCTGCCACGGCCTGCTTCATTGATTCACGATCATAACGATGAAAACTATCCCCTTCTACGATCGCAGCTTTCAAATGCGCACGACGAAAAATATGTTCAAAGCTGGATTTTACCGTCGAGGTGCCTGCACCTGAAGATCCGGTAACGGCGATAACCGGGTGTTTTTGCGACATTCTAATGTTCTCCTAAAAAATATAACATTCAAGTTCACCGGACCCGTTAAAAGTCATCGACGGCAAAACTGTATTAATATGATACTTCTTTCTATTCATATTTGGCAGCGGTGATCAATTTGTATTCAGCACTGTTCAGATTCAAAGCGATTCGATATAGGGATCTTATTGGGTCTTATTGGAACTTATAAAATTTAAATCATGTCAGATTCATTGCTTACATAGCATGCGTATTGTATACCAAGACCACACATAAATTGTCTTTGGCATTTGCATTAGCCAGAAGAAAATTAAAAGACTGATATTACTTGACAACTGGATTGTTTTAGGAACAAATTCGTATGAAAAGTAATAAATGGCCATTGCTCACAATTTCATTTCTAGCCATAGTGCTCAATAATTTCGCATTGGCTGAAGGTGATGGTGGTAATGGTGGTAATGGCGGCGACGATTATGATGGTGACGGTCACAATAATGGCGATGACCATCACCACCATGATCATAATCATTTTACTTTCGGCATCGGTGGCTATTACGACCCTTGGTTTTGGGGCGGTTACGGTTACTACACTCCGGGATTCTGGGGAAATTACTATGGCCCGGTTTTTTATAGTCCTTATGGCTACCGCGCGTACGGTCATGCAGATCCTTTTTTCAGGCCGTATTATACCTATCCACCCGTTGTTACAGCTCCTTCGCAGTCGCCTATCTACATACAGCAGCCGGAACCCAAACTCGCACAACCGAAAACCAACTACTGGTACTATTGCCAATACCCGCAAGGATATTATCCGCATATTAAAGAATGTCCGGGCGGATGGACACAGGTCGCCCCTCAACCCCAGACACAATGATGAAGCGAGAACACCATGAAAGTAATTAAACGTATATTGATATTAATAATGCTTTGTATATTAGCGGCGTGCGTCAGTTTGCCAAACGGGCCTAGCGTTATGACATTGCCAGGTGCCGGCAAAAGCTTTGACCAATTTCGCCATGATGATTACGACTGCCGGCGCTATGCTTACGAACAAGTGGGCGGCATTACACCACGGCAAGCATCGCAAACTAGCGGTATAGAAAGCGCCGCCATTGGCGCCGGACTAGGCGCTGCGGCTGGCGCAGCGATCGCAGGGGGAAGCGGTGCGGCAATCGGTGCCGGTACCGGTCTTTTGGCCGGTGGGTTAGTCGGATCGGGTACTGCCAGCAGTTCCGCTTACGTTAATCAACAGCGCTACGACATTAGTTACATTCAATGCATGTATGCCAAAGGCCATCGCGTACCAGTATCCGGCAGAATCACCAATGACCCGCCACCTGCAAGTAACAATAGAGGAAATTCATCTCCACCAGCAAACTTTAACCCGCCGCCACCCCCGCCAGGCAGTCCACCGCCTCCACCTCCCCGATAAATTCTCATTGGCCTGTTTACCCCACTCCAGACAATAGGCCATGAGTAAGCAACACCGTATATCCACACGGCGATTTCACGCTACCCAAGTATTTTCAATTGAAACATAAAGATAACCATAAATTCTGGACAAACCCCGTCATCTGAGGTAAAAAGAATTTTTTGAAATCGGCTGTTGAGAGACAGGTTGTCCTATTCATCACTCCAGGTAGCGCCAGTTCACCCCTCACAGCAACGCAATTTTCAGGATCTCATGCAGGCACATCACTACCTTGGCGCACTGCCCAAGATAGAAAATACGATCTGGTATCGAGCCACAGCGGAAGATCAAGGCTGGCATTACTGAGTTTTTCAGCGCCAGCGCTGAAGTGTTCTGCACGAGATGAGTGGATTGGGTGGAGTTATCGCCATCAGTATGATCGACTCAATCTGGTAGCGAATAACTCACGTTTTATTATTCGCAAACGGGATGGCTGCTTCGCAGCCTCGCCAATGTCGCAGACGTGTCCCGTGACCACGCTCCTTTACGGGCAGTAACGCTCCGGTGACTATTCGGTCTTCGCCGTCGCGGTACTCCACTTTACCTCACGTCTCGCTGCATCGTGTTTCTTTCAAACACATTACGGCCGAAAGGGCCGAAGGACGATTACTACGCTCATTTCATATTGGAAGAGGCTAGGTAGGGTAGTTACGACACATTAACCATATACTCACCATTAATCCTTAAGTAATTGTAGAAGACCAGCAATAGAAGTATTGTTCTCATCGAATCACGGCACAGTAATCAGTTTTGAAAGTTGATTATTAGTTTCGTTCGACTCCACAAAGCGGTTTACGTCATCGACATCAGCCATTATCGTGTGGGTTCCATTGGGAATTACGTACGGACCACCCTTGGTACCGATGGTGACAGATGCCCCAGCAGCCAGAGGTCCAGCTACGTTGCCCCAGGTTCTGAAATTACCATTTACTGAATATCCTACGCCAATGACTTTGCCAGCAGGGGTCGCTGCGGTACCCTGATTCATCACCGTGCTCGTAAAGATGCCATCGGCATAGGAAAGCTCTGTGACAACAACATCCGGAAGAGGCGTAGTGTTGGCCACCGTCACACTCACAGCCGTACTTGTTGTCGTGTTCCCATCAGCATCTCGTGCAACGGCTGTAATTGTGTGCGGGCCATCGGTCGCGGCCGTGCTATCCCATGTGACAGCGTAAGGCGGCGCGGTAACTTCAGCACCAAGATTGGCGCCATCGAGCATGAACTGTACACCGGAGACGCCTATGTCGTCAGCTGCATTGGCAGAGATCATGACAGAAGAACCTGTAATAGTACTTCCCCCACTAGGGGCAGTTATGGATACTGTAGGATTTGTTCCTCCTCCAACAATAATCGGCTTGGAAAGTTGATTATTAGTTTCGTTCGACTCCACAAAGCGGTTTACGTCATCGACATCAGCCATTATCGTGTGGGTTCCATTGGGAATTACGTACGGACCACCCTTGGTACCGATGGTGACAGATGCCCCAGCAGCCAGAGGTCCAGCTACGTCGCCCCAGGTTCTGAAATTACCATTTACTGAATATGCTACGCCAATGACTTTGCCAGCAGGGGTCGCTGCGGTACCCTGATTCATCACCGTGCTCGTAAAGATGCCATCGGCATAGGAAAGCTCTGTGACAACAACATCCGGAAGAGGCGTAGTGTTGGCCACCGTTATACTCACGGCCGTACTTGTTGTCGTGTTCCCATCAGCATCTCGTGCAACGGCTGTAATTGTGTGCGTGCCATCGGTCGCGGCCGTGCTGTCCCATGTGACAGCGTAAGGCGGCGCGGTAACTTCAGCACCGAGATTGGCGCCATCGAGCAGGAACTGTACACCGGAGACGCCTATGTCGTCAGCTGCATTGGCAGAGATCATGACAGAAGATCCTGTAACTGTACTTCCCCCACTAGGGGCAGTTATGGATACGGTGGGACTCGTTACAGCGCCGTTGGCCACCGTTATACTCACGGCCGTACTTGTTGTCGTGTTCCCATCAGCATCTCGTGCAACGGCTGTAATTGTGTGCGGGCCATCGGTCGCGGCCGTGCTATCCCATGTGACAGCGTAAGGCGGCGCGGTAACTTCAGCACCGAGATTGGCACCATCGAGCAGGAACTGTACACCGGAGACGCCTATGTCGTCAGCTGCATTGGCTGAGATCATGACAGAAGAACCTGTAATAGTACTTCCCCCACTAGGGGCAGTTATGGATACAGTAGGATTTGTTCCTCCTCCAACAATAATCAGTTTTGAAAGCTGATTATTAGTTTCGTTCGACTCTACAAAGCGGTTTACGTCATCGACATCAGCCATTATCGTGTGGGTTCCATTGGGAATTACGTACGGACCACCCTTGGTACCGATGGTGACAGATGCCCCAGCAGCCAGAGGCCCGGATACGTTACCCCAGGTTCTGAAATTACCATTTACTGAATATCCTACGCCAATGACTTTGCCAGCAGGGGTCGCTGCGGTACCCTGATTCATCACCGTGCTCGTAAAGATGCCATCGGCATAGGAAAGCTCTGTGACAACAACATCCGGAAGAGGCGTAGTGTTGGCCACCGTCACACTCACAGCCGTACTTGTTGTCGTGTTCCCATCAGCATCTCGTGCAACGGCTGTAATTGTGTGCGGGCCATCGGTCGCGGCCGTGCTATCCCATGTGACAGCGTAAGGCGGTGCGGTAACTTCAGCACCGAGATTGGCGCCATCGAGCAGGAACTGTACACCGGAGACGCCTATGTCGTCAGCTGCATTGGCAGAAATCATGACAGAAGATCCTGTAACTGTACTTCCCCCACTAGGGGAAGTTATGGATACAGTAGGATTTGTTCCTCCTCCAACAATAATCAGTTTTGAAAGCTGATTATTAGTTTCGTTCGACTCCACAAAGCGGTTTACGTCATCGACATCAGCCATTATCGTGTGGGTTCCATTGGGAATTACGTACGGACCACCCTTGGTACCGATGGTGACAGATGCCCCAGCAGCCAGAGGTCCAGCTACGTCGCCCCAGGTTCTGAAATTACCATTTACTGAATATGCTACGCCAATGACTTTGCCAGCAGGGGTCGCTGCGGTACCCTGATTCATCACCGTGCTCGTAAAGATGCCATCGGCATAGGAAAGCTCTGTGACAACAACATCCGGAAGAGGCGTAGTGTTGGCCACCGTCACACTCACGACCGTACTTGTTGTCGTGTTTCCATCAGCATCTCGTGCAACGGCTGTAATTGTGTGCGGGCCATCGGTCGCGGCCCGTGCTATCCCATGTGACAGCGTAAGGCGGCGCGGTAACTTCAGCACCGAGATTGGCGCCATCGAGCAGGAACTGTACACCGGAGACGCCTATGTCGTCAGCTGCATTGGCAGAGATCATGACAGAAGATCCTGTAACTGTACTTCCCCCACTAGGGGCAGTTATGGATACGGTGGGACTCGTTACAGCGCCGTTGGCCACCGTTATACTCACGGCCGTACTTGTTGTCGTGTTCCCCGCTGCATCTCGTGCGACGGCTGTAATCGTGCGCGGGCCATCGGTCACAGCCGTGCTGTCCCAAATGATAGTGTAGGGCGCTGTAGTAACTTCAGGGAGGGGATAAGCACCGGTGATAGAGAACTCCACGCCTAATACACCGAAATTATCAGATGCACTGGCTGAGATCGTGACAGAAGAGCCTGTAACAGTACTACCTCCGGTGGGGGTGTTTATGGATACGGTGGGAGCTATGGTGTCGATTGTGTCGCCGGTAACTGGCTTGGAAAGTTGGTTGTTAGTTTCGTCTAATTCTTCAAAACGATTTACGTCATCGACGTCAGCCGTCATCGTGTGGATTCCATTGGGAATATTGTAGGAGCCGCCCTTAGTACCGATGGTGACAGATGCTCCAGCGGCCAGAGGCCCGGCTACGTCGCCCCAGGTTTTGAAATTACCATTAACTGAATATCCTACACCGATAACTTTTCCTGCAGGGGTCGCTGCGGTACCCTGATTCATCACCGTGCTTGTAAAGATGCCATCCGCATAGAAAAGTTCTGTGACAATGACATCGGGGAGAAGCGTAGTATTGTTGACTGTTACACTCACACCCGCACTTGTCGTCGTGTTCCCATCAGCATCTCGTGCGACGGCTGTGATCGTATACGTGCCGTCAGCCACGACCGTGCTATTCCACGTGATAGCGTAAGGTGGAGTGGTGTCTTCAGCACCGAGATTGGCGCCGTCGAGCTTGAACTGCACGCCCGACACACCGATATCGTCAATAGCATTGGCAGCGATTTTGACAGAAGAGCCCGCAATAGTGATGTCGTTTCCTGGGGAGGTAACAGAAACCACCGGCTTCGAACCGATACCAATCTTGACAAATTTAGCAATAGACGGCACGCCGTTTTCATTCAGGATGAAGATCATGTAGTAGCCAGGAGGGGCCACATTGGGGCTTGGAGGAGCTAGGACATTGAGCCCCTCCGTGGTTTGAGAAAAGCTCAGTTCGTTGATGACCTGACTCATGTCAAAACCGTGGGTTACCGAGGAAATTCTCAGCACGGTTACCTTAGAGACCGTGGCAGCATCCGGGGTACTGATGAAAAAGGAATCCCCATAAGCGGCGTCAGTAGGCGCCGAAGTGATGATTGGCCTCGCTCCCTTGAAAAGATATGGCGGTGAGTATATTTCAACATCCGGATGCCCGTTACCCCCCGTGCTAAAGACCCGTCCATCCGGCAAAAGCAGCGCTGTGGAATGATACACACGGGGAATCCCCGAGCTGCTAGCCAGCGTTGTCCATTCTTCGGTTTCCGGATTCCATAGTTCTGCGGCATCCACGTGGCCAGTAGCATCGTTAAAACCGGGTGCGGAGGTACCTCCTGTGACCAGTACAGTGCCATCGGGTAATAGCGTGGCGTTGAGCTGACGCCGGGCATATTGCATAGAACCAACAGCACGCCAACTCGGTGACACCACATTGAGATCAATGACCTCAGCCGTATTCTTAGGAGGGAATGAGCCACCGCCCACAACCAATATCTTACCAGGTGCGTACATTACCGCAGACCCATAGTCACGATATCCGCCAGCTCGAGTCGCGACGAAGCTCCAAGCACCTGTCCCAGACGTATCCAGATACCGCGTTGTTGCCGAGGCCGAAGCATAAAATATCTTGCCGTTCGGGGCCAGAAACATCCTGGGGTAATCGTCCAGTAGGAGTTGAGCGCTGGTAAGATCTCGCCACGTTCCTGTCGATACCTGAAATACTTGCGGCAGTGGATTGATCCCAACTATGGTGTCAATATCACCAGAAATCGTCAAAACGTCACCGTTGGCTAAAACGGTGGTTGTCGGATACCATCGACCAGCATTCATATCGGGCAAGCTAGTCCACGTGTCGGTTAAATAGTTGTACGTAGACGCCCGTGGCAGCCCCACAAAATTAGAAATATGGCCGCCAGCTAAGAACAAGGTGCCGTCGGCCAGGAACGTGTGTCCGACGCAGAAAAGATCGTAACCCGGTTTGCTAAGGTTGGATACGCTATAATCCGTTGGATCCCAGGATTTAGGGTCGTTTCCAGACACCCCTTCGTCTCCTGGCCAGATCATCACCTTCCCTGTAGGCAAAAGATTTATGTGTACCGGAAAGTAGGGCAACGGCGGCGTGACCAGCTCCCATTCTCCGATGACATCGGGCGCGGCCGCACTGGAGCGGCAAATAACATTCCTATTAAGACGGCGATGGTAGTGATAGCGTAAATTATATTTCTATTAGACATAACTAGCGCGCTCCAACCGGATTTAAGCGAAAAATTCGTAGCGGAAGATCATGAATATCATGTGAATGATCACCAGGAAGTGTGATCTTGTCGTGACCAATTGCGGTAATACTCCCTCCAGAACTAATTGAGATTGCATGGGTAAGTTTGAAATCGGAAACCGACGACAGTAAATTGTTTAGATCCTGCATGCCCTCTTCATTTGTCCACAGGAATGCCTGTTCCTCCCCGTTACCCTCTGAGACACCAATTACTTCACCACGATTATTGATAGCCAACGCTCTGCTCGATAATCGATCAGGAAGAGTGCCAAGATCCTTGATGACACTCCCCTTGGGCCAAAGGACGGCACGCTGTCCCTTCGCCCTATCCATGGAAGTCCCAACGATATCCCCGCTGTCATTAATACCAGACGCCTCACTTCCATAGTCGCCAGAAAGCATGCCGAGATCCTGAGCTGTTTTGTCGGAGCCGCCTGCCCATAGAACCGCACGAGGCCCTGCCGAGGTGTCACATACTCCCGCGACATCTCCATGATTGTTAATCGCTAATCCTCGACAGGATTCACTATCAGGCAGCATTGGCAGTGCTTGAACGGCGCCCACTGGACTCCAAATAGCAGCCCGGACTCCAGTAGATCCACTCGACCAGCCAGTAGCTTTTCCTGAAAGGCCAATGGCCAATGCTACGCTACTAGTATCACCGGGCAACTGATCGAGAAAAACGAGCTTATCCTTCCGCTGGGAGCGGAAGGCACGTATTCCAGTGAAGACATTCATGGAACCCACGACTTCACCTTTATCGTTGATATCATTAGCACTACTGTAATCGCCACTCGCCTCTGATCCCACGATTGTATGGCGTCCGCTAGCATCCCAAAAAAAACCTTTTGGACCGCTGCTACTATCCTTCGCGGTCCCCACAATTTCTCCGCTGTCGTTCGCCGCTCGCACTATGCGAGTTGATCCAACAGGTAGCGTCCCTATCTGGCTAGCTGTATAGCTAATACCAGCAGCTTTGGCTTGTTCAGTAGGAGCTAGCGTGAATCCTGCGCAGAGCAAGATCAAAACTATCAGAAAGGGTATTTGTGGCAACAAGCCAAACCTTCCCGTCAAACTGTAAATTTTCAGCTTGAGTCTGTTGATTACTCCACTAATTCCCTTTGTACTATGCTGTGCTATGCTGTCGGTGTCCATAATATTCTTTTCTCTCCAACAATCAGGGGTTTTCTTTCAGCTCTCCACGAAACACTCATATACCGCGTAAAGCTTAATCCATCCGTAACTTTCACTTCCCATGTTATTTAATGATCAATCCTATTATTGATCATCTCATACTATTACCTTTTTTCATTTAAACACAATATGAATTTAGTAAATATAGTTGATATGTCATTTCTAACTAGGACATTTATACTATATGATATTATAAAGCTGATCTGTCGACAGCTTAAGTTTCCCCAGAAAAGTAGTCTTCCAAGGATTGCCGCACAATTAACAAGACCTCTACCACAACCGCGAAATTTTGCTGTGATATCGAGGAAGAATACCCAAATTTATTCGTCGGCTTCTGGCGTGCCGAAAGTGGTTAGTTCTTGTCCGCGCGACGCAGGACTCCACTGCCATTTCTCTCCAAAACGATAGTCCCATTCCCTCGGAATAAAAGGAGATAGGCCGCTTTCCGGAGTTAAAGTGACTTCACCAAAAATTACTTTCTTATCATCAGGACAGTATAAATCAACCCGACAAAAATCAAACTCCCTCGAAATCTGCTCCGAAACAACAATCATTTCCTGAAGAAGCTTAGGCCTGGGAAAACTTTGAGCTCTCGGAGCTTCCCACCTAAAATTCATCTCTTCCCAGTTCGCATCATAATGAATTTCTTTGAAATGAACTAAATCCATGCTCCTTATAACAACTCTTGTGCAAAAAACTTTTCCATGAAAACAAAAAAATTTATAGTCTAACGGCAAATTAAAAGTAGGGTCTTCAATGAACTTCTCTACGATAATCCTTGGCTCGATCAAATCATAATGTTTCTCAGAGTAATTTTTTGAAGCCTCGCTATATTTTTCCCCCAGCCAAACACGGCATTGCTCGATGATCTTATCGCGCTCTACTCTGTTCTTATCAGATACGACAATGGTCCACCCCGAACCATGAGTAGCTTTGATGACAAATTTTTCCGGCAAATCATCAAAGGGGATCTTTTCCGGGTTAGTCCCGCAAAAATACAAATTATTTAGCAAATCCAATCGGCCAGTTCTCGCAACAATATATTCCCTCACGGCATATTTATCGGTAACTACCGTGGACAAAGGATGAGGCGCGAACAATTTCCTACAACAGATCTTTTCATTGAACGACTCGGGATGTTTCAAATCAGGCCAGTAGCCCAGCCGCAGCAGCATCTCAAGTTTAGCAAATAAGACAGGGCTCATCAAAAAACGCATGGGCGACACCAAGCGCCTTAGCACCCTCCCAACGACCAGAAGAAGTCCCCCATATTCATAAAGGTGATCAATTCTATTATCCAAAGTACGCGACATTCCCATCTCCTTTCTTGGATTGAAATTACATAATCCGTAATATTGTTCTTCAGCCTGACTTAACTTGCGCATCCAATGGTTGTAATATTCATAATAGATTTTTCCTTCCTTTTGATCGACCGGTTTTCCAGCTTTCAATATGGCTGATTTTATACCGTTGGGGGAGAGTCCATTTCATTCGTTGAAACGTATTTGAAGCAACCAATGCAAGCCAAAACAGGCGAGAATGCACAATTTATGTGTAACAAATGAGCATTTTGAATCTGTTTTTAACGCTGTAGCTGTAGCGGCAGTGTCACGCGCCAACTATTTTCCCGTGCTATTTAACGATCAGTTTCATTATTGATCCCTCACACAATTGCCATTCTTCATTAGATCACAATAATAATCTAATGAATATAGTTGATATATCATTGATTATCAGGACATTGATACTATAAAATCAGGAGAATTTCGATTTGAATAGCTCCGGTTTTTCCAGAGACCTTTAACGTGAAAGAAACCACTAAACAGGCGCAAGTAATCCTGGCCAGCTAAGACCATATAACAATTGGCGCAAATTAGGCTTGCGCTGTTTTGATAAAGCCGTGTTGAATCAGCGTTTTGATCCAACGTGCAGCATTACGCTGAACCGAAAGTTTCTCATAGTCAGTGGCGCTGTCCCGGTAATGTTCGCGCCGCTTGAACATGAAGAAGATGGTGCGTAATATTTTGTGTCCCAGTGCTACAATGGCGCGCTTGTATCCACGGCGCACGATGAGTGAGCTGAACTTTGCTTTAAAAGCAGAAGTGGTTCGGCTGGCAGCGTGAGCAAATTCACATAGAAGACGACGAACATAAGCGTTGCCTTTGCGTGTCCGCCCGGATTTATGCTTACCTGCTGATTCGTTATTGCCTGGACAGATACCAACCCATGAACACAGGCGATCCGCGCTGCCAAAGGCATCCATATTGTTGCCGATTTCTACCAGCAGCATGGCCGCGCCGATGAGATCGACACCGGGTAGGGTTTGCAGTAACACCAGCCAGTTGTGTTCGCTTTCCAGTCCGGCAAGCAAGCGTTGGTCAAACCGAGCGATGCGTTGTTCGATTTCCTCGATATGCTGCATCAATTCATTGAGCACGAAGCGGTGGCTTTCGGTTAATTCTCCCTGCAAGGCATCGAACAATTCTTCACGGCTGGCTTTGAGCCGTCGTGATGCGAATTTCAAAACCTCCTGGGGCATTTTGTTTGCGATAAGCGCCTTGATCATGGCGCGGGCCGATTGTCCATGAACATCGCTGACCACGACACCCAGGCGTATGCCGCCATCGGCGAGAATCTTGTGTAAACGATTCTTTTCAGATGCAAGCTGTCCGGTCAGCTTTTGCCGTTGCCGGGCAATCAAACGCAATTCGCGCATTTTTGCGGGCGGAATAAACGATGCACGCAGCAATCCGGCACGCGACAACGTTGCCAGCCATTGTGCATCGTTGATATCTGTTTTGCGTCCGGGAACATTTTTGACATGCCGGGCGTTCACGACTTTTGCACGAATGCCTGTCGCCTCCAATGCCGCGTAAGGACTTTTCCAGTAGATGCCGGTGCTTTCCATCACAACTTCGTCAGGCTGCAATTGAACCACCCACTGCGCCAGCGCGTCGGTCTTTCTTGAATGTACCAAATTGACGCTGCTCAATTCGTATCAAACCGTCGCATTCTTCGATCAGTGCGCAGGCCGTAATCTGTGCTTGATGCACATCGAGTCCAATAACACGTTTGTAAAGCGCGACCAATTCCATAATTCCTCCATTCAATTTATACTCGTGAATGGAAGGCGGCGGATGCCGGAACTGAGAATGCCTGAAGGCAATTATCTGCCTTCGGCCTGTTTAACGTGCGCTCTCTATGGAAGCAATCCGGGGTTCGAGTCAGTTCGGCGGGTCACGTTAGAGTGCGGGATCAAGTCACCAAAAATCTGTGCGACCTCTCCCCGCCACCTCCCACCTCAAAGTTTCTTTCATGATCAGGGGTGGCGTCTACTGCAATGTGCGTTAGTGTTGAGTCAAGCTGCGTCATCTGACTGACTCGTCTCGTTAGCGAAAGGACCTCATATGAACCACGAGAAATTGACGTTTTTAACGTGAAAGAAACCACTAAACAGGCGCAAGTAATCCTGGCCAGCTAAGACCATATAACAATTGGCGCAAATTAGGCTTGCGCTGTTTTGATAAAGCCGTGTTGAATCAGCGTTTTGATCCAACGTGCAGCATTACGCTGAACCGAAAGTTTCTCATAGTCAGTGGCGCTGTCCCGGTAATGTTGGCGCCGCTTGAACATGAAGAAGATGGTGCGTAATATTTTGTGTCCCAGTGCCACAATGGCGCGCTTGTATCCACGGCGCACGATGAGTGAGCTGAACTTTGCTTTAAAAGCAGAAGTGGTTCGGCTGGCAGCGTGAGCAAATTCACATAGAAGACGACGAACATAAGCGTTGCCTTTTGCGTGTCCGCCCGGATTTATGCTTACCTGCTGATTCGTTATTGCCTGGACAGATACCAACCCATGAACACAGGCGATCCGCGCTGCCAAAGGCATCCATATTGTTGCCGATTTCTACCAGCAGCATGGCCGCGCCGATGAGATCGACACCGGGCAGGGTTTGCAGTAACACCAGCCAGTTGTGTTCGCTTTCCAGTCCGGCAAGCAAGCGTTGGTCAAACCGAGCGATGCGTTGTTCGATTTCCTCGATATGCTGCATCAATTCATTGAGCACGAAGCGGTGGCTTTCGGTTAATTCTCCCTGCAAGGCATCGAACAATTCTTCACGGCTGGCTTTGAGCCGTCGTGATGCGAATTTCAAAACCTCCTGGGGCATTTTGTTTGCGATAAGCGCCTTGATCATGGCGCGGGCCGATTGTCCATGAACATCGCTGACCACGACACCCAGGCGTATGCCGCCATCGGCGAGAATCTTGTGTAAACGATTCTTTTCAGATGCAAGCTGTCCGGTCAGCTTCTGCCGTTGCCGGGCAATCAAACGCAATTCGCGCATTTTTGCGGGCGGAATAAACGATGCACGCAGCAATCCGGCACGCGACAACGTTGCCAGCCATTGTGCATCGTTGATATCTGTTTTGCGTCCGGGAACATTTTTGACATGCCGGGCGTTCACGACTTTTGCACGAATGCCTGCCGCCTCCAATGCCGCGTAAGGACTTTTCCAGTAGATGCCGGTGCTTTCCATCACAACTTCGTCAGGCTGCAATTGAACCACCCACTGCGCCAGCGCGTCGGTCTTTCTTGAATGTACCAAATTGACGCTACTCAATTCGTATCAAACCGTCGCATTCTTCGATCAGTGCGCAGGCCGTAATCTGTGCTTGATGCACATCGAGTCCAATAACACGTTTGTAAAGCGCGACCAATTCCATAATTCCTCCATTCAATTTATACTCGTGAATGGAAGGCGGCGGATGCCGGAACTGAAAATGCCTGAAGGTAATTATCTGCCTTCGGCCTGTTTAACGTGCGCTCTCTATGGAAGCAATCCGGGGTTCGAGTCAGTTCGGCGGGTCACGTTAGAGTGCGGGATCAAGTCACCAAAAAATCTGTGCGACCTCTCCCCGCCACCTCCCACCTCAAAGTTTCTTTCATGATCAGGGGTGGCGTCTACTGCAATGTGCGTTAGTGTTGAGTCAAGCTGCGTCATCTGACTGACTCGTCTCGTTAGCGAAAGGACCTCATATGAACCACGAGAAATTGACGTTTTTGACGAAACAGGGCAGGAAATAAAACGAAAAATTGGTGCGAAATCCGCCACTTCAGTTTCGTAATGAACCACAATACCACGGCGGTTTCACGCTACCCAAGTATTTTGAATTGAAACGTAAAAATAACCCTGACAGGAAGAGCGAGAATGAAACTGACAGCCAACCAGACGTTATCTCTTTACGATTACTTCAAAGAGATTGATGATCCCCTTAGAGCGCAAGGAAAGAAGCATCAGCTACCCACGATTCTCTCACTGTCAGCATCAGCCATTCTCTGCGGGATGCGCGGCTACAAGGATATTGCTCTATGGGCGCAATCGCTTGGCAACAACGCGTGTAGCCGATTTCAGTGCAGGAAAAGAAATGGTTGCTATGCGGTACCAAGCCGCACAGTGATTCGCAATGCCTTGGTTAAAGATAAACCTGAGCAGTTGAATCACTATCTCAACTTCCCCTATGTCCGCCAGGCCTTTTTGATCGAGAGAGAATCCATCCGTGAAAAGACCGGGGAGATCAGTCGAGAAGTTGTTTATGGTGTCACTAGCACATCGGTAGATCATGCAACTCCAGAACAGGTTCTTCGGGACAATCGAGGGCACTGGAGCATAGAAAGTTGCCACTACATAATCGACTGGAATTACGACGAGGATCGCAGTCAAATTCGAACGGGCTTCGGACCAGAAAATATCACACGGTTGCGACGATTTGCAATCGGTTTACTCAAAGATAAGAAGAGCAATGAAAAAACTGATGCTGAATACCCGAGCAGTCTTTGATTATCTGAAAATGACTCGAAGCTCCAACCCTAGTTCAATGGGATAGGGAATAGGGGATAGCGTAGATTTGTCATGCGTATATCCAAGCTTCGCTTGCAATTTCTATACTTATATCTGCTAATGATTCAAATTACTCTACGCTCGATCATCGATTGACTTATCAAACAGACAATAACTCAGTATCATATTAAGTTAGAATATGCAGTTGAACAGGATCGGTGATTCATCTGTAATCATCGCCATCAGGGTAGCAGCTGAAATTATGGCTATTCATAAACTGTAACTGGATTTTAAGATAAGAACATAGGAGTAAAACTGTGCATCCGATTGTACCTATTATCATGGCACTTGGTGCCATTCTGTTTTTTGTAGGAATAGCTGTCCAAATCCGGTTTGGCTTTCAGCGTATTAACATGATTAAACTACGTGGAAAGGAATATAAACTTTGGTATTTTGTAGCGACTACTGTAGTTGCAGGTGTCGCGTTAATTATGCTATCGGTTTTAATACCGAAGTATGTTCCTTATCAGCCCGAATCAGCTTCCAATTCAGCGCAACCTGTACTATCCAGCAACTTGAAATATGAACTGGGTTCCATTTTATCCAGTATGGATCTTAATAACGATACCATGATGAGTGCCATCAACCGGTTCCAGGTGGAATATCAGGAAGCATCGCAAAGAGGCGAGAAAAACACTATGGATTTGCTCATTCTGGAAATGGCCTACCGGATCAGAACCGAACTGCAGAACCGGAACCACCCGGAAAACCAGATCGAACGGGAAGTAGAGAGAATTATCGGCATTCTGCAACAACCTGTTAAACAGTGAAATGGTAAGTAAAATAATTTACGGGTACTTTTAAAAATATAATCACTTATTATCTACTTAAGGAATTTACTATGAAGAAAATGATTCAAGCACTGTTTATGATATCTATCCTATTTTTGGCAGCTCCCAATCTAGCACTTGCAGATGAATATCCTGATAAGGCTCTTGAGAAATTGGGAACCGGCCTTGCTAATGCTGTGACTGGGGTCGTTGAAATACCTAAAACGATAATAATCATCGGCAACAGAGATGGTGTCATTCATGGAATGACCGTCGGATTCATCAAAGGCATTGCTTATACTGTTGGCCGTTCATTGAGTGGTGCTTTCGATATCGCAACATTCCTTGTACCCACTACACCTTTTGTCAAGCCTACCCATATTTGGGATGATTTCAGCCGGGAAACAACCTTCGTGGAAGCAAAAATGCGCTAATCGATTTGCTATCTCAGCCATTATTGCTATTACTCAGCAGTCAATGTAATAGAGCTATTCAAACCATTACATAAAATTACGCGTATGCAAGGCAGAGAGCGGTTGCGCTTTCTGCCCATCAAAACCAATCTTACGCAAACGCCGCACACGCCCCCGCCCCATATCGGCAATCAGTATTTGCACTTTTCCCCAACCGGCACGCAACATCTCGGGCTGCCACGAACCAGCAGCCAATAATACTAGAGAATCAAACACCTCTTCGTTAAGACCGGCAGTATGAGCCAGCGTATCATGACGGTGTTCAATGGCTTCTGCCAAGCGTTCCAGCAATGCCGGATCTTCTCTCACATGCTGCGTGAGATGGGCAACACCAAACGCAACGTGACGGGCTTCGTCTCCTGAGCAACCAGCCGCGCTATCTCGCCTGTCACTGGGATCTGGCGCGTGTTGATGCAGAAACTGCAGTAATGATAAAAAAACTGCCTTCGCCAAACACCGAGAGTAGCATCGCCGATAATGCAAAATCCGTTTCATCAATCAACGTCTTAAGGAAGCTCTGATTAAATCCTTCGACAGGAAGAGCGGTAATATATTGATTACATTCGTGGTGAGCTTATCGAACCATGAATGTAATCAACTTAATCAGAGCTTCCTTAATTTAGTAGTCAGTCATGAATTTTTTATGTAATTACACCTAAGCGGTTGCCAAGGTGTTAACGCTGCTTCCCATGCAAAGATTATCTCTCGCTGTTTAATCAAAAACTCACCTGATTAGAAAGATTCCGCAGCTTGCCGAAGCCAACGTGCCGGGCGAGGCCCGGTAGTGGCTGCGGCGACGAACAGGCGTAGAGGGAGCGCTTCGATGGAAGCGTGTTGAAACGGTAAACAAACGCACCGAGGTAACGAGTTCCTATTTGGCGAAATCGAATGCATGATAAGCGCCACCCAGGCTGGTTTTGAGGTTGCCCAAAACCGTATTGATCCAGTTGAATTCTGGCAAATCCTTAGGCTTGCGACCGTCCGCGACGATTGCCCGGTGCTGACAGCCAGCATCAGTAACCCCGGCAAAACAACCCAATCCATCGGAAGTGACTATACAACCTGGCGCGAGGTCAGCGGTAGCCCAGTCAAAAACCGCTTTGCGCGTAAAACCAGGAACCGGTGCCATTTTAATATACAGGGGACGGCCTTCGGCGCTGAGCGAGATCGCCGCCACAAAAGGTACCTTGTTCTCGAGCCCGGCCTGCCTTGCCACCAGCCAATTCTCCGCCAAGGTAAGCGTCATCCGCCTGGACATTACCACACAGCGTATACTTGGCATCCCGTTCGACCATCGCCTGCATCAGCTTCTGCTGAATCAGCCAAGCCGTGGGGTAACTCACGCCCAGCTGCCGCAGGTCGAGTGCCGACAAGCCGGTCTTGGCTGGCTGATCAGATAAATTGCCAAGAACCAAATGCTTAGCGCCAAGGCGTGCTTTGGAACAAGGTGCCTGCGATCAGAGATGTCTGTAACCGGCAGCACTTGCATTGGAAGTTCTTGTGTTTTCCTACCTTAAGCAAGTAGTAATTCGCGTTGCCGCAGCCTGGGCAGCTGAATCCTTGCGGCCAACGGGATGCTTCCAATGCATCCGCGCATTGCTCATCTGCGCCAAACTGCGCAAGGAATGCAGGTAGGGACAAGCCTGCTTGGAATTGGATACGGTTCATGGCCATGGCAATTTCTCTTTGATGGGATTGTTTGGGTCAGTATGCGCCTTATAATAGAAAAAATCGGGTTTGGCTGAAGAATCTTTCTAATCAGGAAAACTCAAATAGAACTGCCAATACTTGCAGGCGGTGAATCCGCTATCAAACATTCTCTAAACGAATACGCATCAATTCCTTCAGTTAGACCATTACTTTCAACGAGCACAAAATGGATACATTCTTTCTCTTTGAAAGAATATTTATACTTATCAGGCTGCGCCATACCCGGCAAAGCAATTTCATAAAATAAAGCATCCTGTACCCACCAGCGGCCTGATTCCGTGAAACTCTTTGTCGTCTCATCCGGTTCCGTAAAACTGAATTCAATCGTATAAGTACCATCGGCATTTCTGGTTTGTATCCAGCTTTTTATCGTACCACTTTGTTCGGTATGCTCCCCTTTCCACACTCCGATTAACTTGGCCTCAATAAATGGGCTTTGATTAGCTACCGTGATAGCCTTACAACCGAGCACATTTATTGCCAGCAGTACCAAAAAAACCAGTTTCATTGCTTTTCCTTTTATTACTCTCAACTCAATCATTATGCTTGAGTTAATTTGGAGAATAAATTATCTCATTTTTCAAATCCGACACGTATAAAGTATTTCTTCCAGCACTCCTTATAGTCATTCAATTCATATTTCTGAAATAGGTACGTAATAACCCCGCAATAGGCCCGTCATATTCGTCTTGTATAGTCATCCACGTACTGTAAAGCCATACTCGGAAATTAACCGAGGACCGGAAAATCCAGGATCTGCAAGAGTAATTAACGTGAAAGAAACCACTAAACAGGCGCAAGTAATCCTGGCCAGCTAAGACCATATAACAATTGGCGCAAATTAGGCTTGCGTTGTTTTGATAAAGCCGTGTTGAATCAGCGTTTGATCCAACGCAGCATTACGCTGAACCGAAAGTTTCTCATAGTCAGTGGCGCTGTCCGGTAATGTTGGCGCCGCTTGAACATGAAGAAGATGGTGCGTAATATTTTGTGTCCCAGTGCCACAATGGCGCCTTGTATCCACGGCGCACGATGAGTGAGCTGAACTTTGCTTTAAAAGCAGAAGTGGTTCGGCTGGCAGCGTGAGCAAATTCACAGAAGACGACGAACATAAGCGTTGCCTTTGCGTGTCCGCCCGGATTTATGCTTACCTGCTGATTCGTTATGCCTGGACAGATACCAACCCATGAACACAGGCGATCCGCGCTGCCAAAGGCATCCATATTGTTGCCGATTTCTACCAGCAGCATGGCCGCGCCGATGAGATCGACACCGGGCAGGGTTTGCAGTAACACCAGCCAGTTGTGCGCTTTCCAGTCCGGCAAGCAAGCGTTGGTCAAACCGAGCGATGCGTTGTTCGATTTCCTCGATATGCTGCATCAATTCATTGAGCACGAAGCGGTGGCTTTCGGTTAATTCTCCCTGCAAGGCATCTAACAATTCTTCACGGCTGGCTTTGAGCCGTCGTGATGCGAATTTCAAAACCTCCTGGGGCATTTTGTTTGCGATAAGCGCCTGATCATGGCGCGGGCGATTGTCCATGAACATCGCTGACCACGACACCCAGGCGTATGCCGCCATCGGCGAGAATCTTGTGTAAACGATTCTTTTCAGATGCAAGCTGTCGGTCAGCTTTGCCGTTGCCGGGCAATCAAACGCAATTCGCGCATTTTTGCGGGCGGAATAAACGATGCACGCAGCAATCGGCACGCGACAACGTTGCCAGCCATTGTGCATCGTTGATATCTGTTTTGCGTCCGGGAACATTTTTGACATGCCGGGCGTTCCGACTTTTGCACGAATGCCTGCCGCCTCCAATGCCGCGTAAGGACTTTTCCAGTAGATGCCGGTGCTTTCCATCACAACTTGTCAGGCTGCAATTGAACCACCCACTGCGCCAGCGCGCGTCGGTCTTTCTTGAATGTACCAAATTGACGCTACTCAATTCGTATCAAACCGTCGCATTCTTCGATCAGTGCGCAGGCCGTAATCTGTGCTTGATGCACATCGAGTCCAATAACACGTTTGTAAAGCGCGACCAATTCCATAATTCCTCCATTCAATTTATACTGTGAATGGAAGGCGGCGGATGCCGGAACTGAAAATGCCTGAAGGCAATTATCTGCCTTCGGCCTGTTTAACGTGCGCCTCTATGGAAGCAATCCGGGTTCGAGTCAGTTCGCGGGTCAGAGTGCGGGATCAAGTCACCAAAAAATCTGTGCGACCTCTCCCCGCCACCTCCCACCTCAAAGTTTCTTTCATGATCAGGGGTGGCGTCTACTGCAATGTGCGTTAGAGCAATTTTTTTGAATGCGGATAGCCAGACTGCCTGTACATAGCCATCGTATAAAAGAAATTTCTATGTATTACGTTCAGGAGATTCATATGTTCAAGAAAAAACATTCGCTTTTCTAGTTTCAGGCGCGCTCATAACTATGGCCGGAACCATGCAAGCCACCGCTGCGAGCACCGGTTTTGATAATTTTACTGCCTTACCTAGCAACGTTGCTGCTGGTTCCTTACCGGAATCCAGTCCATTTCAACTCGCTAATCCATCCTGGACGCAAGTCTCCATTGCCAACCGCACCAACCAGTTAAGTCAAGGTCAAGCCAATAGCGGCAACTGGGACATGATTGCTGCTAATGAAACCGGAACCGATGCAGGCCGTTACCTGTTTATGCCGTTTGAAACAGGTGACGCAGGTGTTCAGCGCATTGATTTGTTGAATCCCGATTATAATACTCGCACCGTAACCCTCGTTGCACCGGGTACGCAAGGTTTCGTTGCTGGCGACGCTTCACTTTGGACCCCGTGGGGCAGCTACCTGACAGCCGAGGAATCATGGGGTGCTGGCAGCACTAAAGGCCGCTTGTTCGAACTGACCAATCCCGTTACCGCTACCGGCACAGGCGATTCAAATTTCGTGCAACGCTCTGTCATTCCACACGTCTCGCACGAAGGTCTGGCGTTCGACAAAGACAATAGCATGTACTTCATCGACGAATTTAACGGCGGCAGCATCTACAAGTATGTCTCGGCTAATCCGAATGCAACCAACGGCGATGATTACTTTGCCACTGGTCAAACTTTCGCGATGCAGGTCAACGGCGGCGGTAATGACAATGCGACGGGCGCGATCACCTGGGCACCGATCACCGATGTCAACGGCGGTGCGTTAGCCGGCGTTTCTGTTCTCAATAGTGATGGCAGCATTGATGGCCGCTTGTCTGCCGATAATGCCTTAGGAACCAACTACCAGCGTCCGGAAGATCTGGAAATCAAGACATTGGATAATGGCGACCAAATCCTGTTCGCCGCGACCACAACCACGGACGAAGTTTATTCCTTTAATCTCGCCAGCAACACTGCCAGTCTATTCGTCAATACATCGACTATTGACCAAGCCACTGGCTTAGCCGTGGGTGATGTGTTGAACAATCCGGATAATCTGGCTATTGATGCCGAGGGGAATATGTACATCATTGAGGATCAACCTGGCGGTCAAGCCGACATTTGGTTTGCCACGGATGCCAATAATGATGGTGTAGCCGAATCGGTCGGCCGTTGGGCTTCCATGTCCACCGATGGTGCTGAACCAACGGGGCTTTATTTCGACAAGTTCAACCCTAACGTAGCCTACGTCAATGTGCAGCATCCTTCTAGTGGCGATGATCGTACCATCATGATTGCCGTCCCAGAACCTGAAATCTATGCCATGCTCTTGGCCGGTTTAGGTTTGATTGGTTTCTCTGCTCGCCGCAGAAAAACCCGCTAACAAAGTATTTCAATTACTTATAACCAAGTCAAAACGGGAGCCTCGGCTCCCGTTTTGACTTGGTTTGTAATCAGAATTCGTGATTCTGTACCTGACCCCAACGGCTAGTGACTCCAACGGCTAGCAGCATGGCAATCCTCTGATCCTCAACTCTTCGGTTGCATGAACAAAGCAGGGTTCCTTCCCTTGTCCAAGGCGCTGGGCAATATATCTTCGATAACATGTCGACCCTGCTACTCCGGGAGATAATGAGCGCAACTTCCGTTATCAGCACCCATCCAACGATCTTCCCCTTCTGATCACAGGGTCGGCTCCTCCAATTCGTTTACGAGGCTATGTGTAGATTCACTTGCGTTACGGCCTACTCTCTTGCTGGGTGTGGAAACTTACGACCCCGCGTTACCACGACGCCGCTTCCTCATGCTACTGAGGCGCGAACGGTCAGATTGCCGCAATTGCGGTCGTTTAAGGATTCACCATAGCGACGCGAGATACTGCGCCTTTTGTTGCCGCTGGAGTACCTGCCATCAGTCCTTGGCAAGAACGAACTTAGGTATTTATGTTAATGGCAGTTATCAAAGGAGCATCGATCGTTATGCGGGATTGACTATGTCAACGCGAGAAATGAAAAACAATGATGGAAAAACAAATTCCTAGACTCTGTTAAGGAACCTCTGAATAATTTTCATTTCGAGCGGAACGAGAAATCTATATTTTTGATTCAGAAAGATTCCTTAAGAAGAATTAACAACAGTTTGTTTATTTTTCTTATACTTAAGGCGGATATGTTTATGAGGAATTTAGTTTAAATTTGCTGATTATTGCTTGAAGATGGTTGCACACAACACTACTTCACTTAAACCACCTAAGCCGGTTACACCGGCTTAGGTTAATTACGACAGTGTTTCTTCAAAGACTAGCTGCACTTTCCTGTTTCTGAACCATCCTCTTTAGTTTCTGTGCCGTCTTCTTTCACACAAGTATTCTGACAAACTCCTGATTTCTTACATGCTTTACCGGCTGGAAGGCTCTTTTTCTCAATACAGGTTCCTTCAACCAGATAGCAAACTTGGTTAGCTGCACAAGCAGTTTTGCCATCTTTTTCGGTCTCCAGACTGCAACCCGCAAAAGCCTGATTTGTTGCAAAAACCATTGCAATAACTAGTATCAACGAATTAACTGTTTTTTTGAACATATTTTCTCCTTTTTTAGGTTTACAAATAAAAAGCACTCTCTTTCTTTAGGGCGCCTCTAAAAATTCAAAGTTCCAAACAAAACGAGGCGCGAGCAAAAAATGGTAACGCAGCATATA
Source organism: Nitrosomonas sp. (assembly GCA_016708955.1). Taxonomy (GTDB): domain Bacteria; phylum Pseudomonadota; class Gammaproteobacteria; order Burkholderiales; family Nitrosomonadaceae; genus Nitrosomonas. The sequence continues at coordinate 443,547 of JADJES010000002.1, read as the reverse complement.
ATTGATATGTAAGGAAACATTTTTTGTGAGCAACAAAGTGTTGTGCCGGAATTTGGATTTTTAGAGGTGTCCTTTAATTAGAATAGCAGAAAAATTTTCTATCAGGTGCAAATTGTTTTTACCATTTACGTCAGAAAATTCTTTTGATAAATTTTAGTCCGGCTCCTACTAATTTGGTTAAATTTGTTTCCCAGTAATTTATTCAATACTATTTTTCCACTTCCAACGCAACCATACCCGAAGCTGCCTGAACTCCTCTACATCAATGCCGTCAGGCAGTATTACTACGCTACGCGTAAAAAATTTTCCTGAAGGCTTTAAATTCAGTACCGTCAGATAGGGTGTAACAAAGGTATCACCTAATATGTTACAACCCATTGATTCACCCGAACGTGTGGTTAATGTGCATTGCATCTCGCTGGATAACTCAAAAAACTCCACGGCATCGTTCGCAGTAAGCAAGGCATCCTTCCGCAAATAATAAATTAAACTGAATACCAGTGCCGCAGCGGCAATCGCTTGGATCCCTAAAGGCAGCTCCAATAGCCATAATAAACCTGCCGTGGCAAGATGAGCCAGATTGAGGATGGCCGCAAGCCGATAGGAAGGTTTGCGATGGATGATTAAAACAGACATGGATAAAAATCACTTATCGATCATTAAATGTTTCAGTGAAAAAAATTAGAACCATCTGTCACTCAAACAAAATGGCATCCAAATTCATTACTTGAGGCTGGATCTTGATTTTACCCTGACGGGATACCGTATAATTACGTTTATCTATTTATTGACAGTTTTTGTATGAATCCAGTCTGGCAAGCCGATCTACGCAAGCAACACGCTGTTATTGAAAATAATTGTGTGATTCATTTTGGTGATAGCACAACGGAACTTAAAGATACGCAAACGGGCACTGTTATGGCCGATCTTTCCCATTATGGCTTGATTCGGTTTTCCGGAGACGATGCGCCAACATTTTTACAAAGCCAGCTCAGTTGCGATATCCGCGAAATCAATCTGCAAAAAGCACAGTACGGCAGTTACTGCACCCCAAAAGGACGAGTTCTGGCAAGTTTTTTACTGTGGCAGCAAGATGCTAATTATTTTATGCAACTCCCTGCCAGTTTGTGCATTCCGATACAAAAACGTTTATCACTCTACGTACTGCGTACCAATGTGCAATTGCATGATGCGAGCGATGCCCTGATTCGAATCGGCATTGCAGGGCAGAACGCAGCAACGCTGATTGAAGAGATCACCGGACTGTTCTCTACAAATCAACCGCTAGGGGTTATTCATCATGAAAATATCACCATCCTTTTCCTGACTCAGAACCGCATAGAATTGATCGCACCAATCGAAAATGCGTCTACACTCTGGGAACATTTTAGCCAACGTGCAAAACCCGTTGGTGCCAATTGCTGGGATTGGTTGGATATCCAATCCGGAATTCCAGTAATTTTACCCGAAACCCAGGAAGAGTTTTTACCGCAAATGATCAATTTGGATGCGATTGGCGGTATCAGTTTCAAGAAAGGCTGTTATCCTGGGCAAGAAATCGTAGCACGCACTCAGTATCTCGGAAAACTCAAACGCCGCATGTTTCTCGCTCACATACCTGCAGTGGAAGCGGTAAAAGCCGGCGATGAACTCTACAGCACAGATATGGATGATCAATCCAGTGGCAACATTGTCAACGCGGCGTTGTCGCCGAACGGGGGTTTTGATATTTTGGCGGTAATCCAGCAAAGCAGCGTTGATTCATCCCAAATTCATTGGCAGTCTCTACAAGGACCTGTGTTGCAAATCAAATCACTGCCTTATTCGTTGCCTGCATAAAAAGACACCACAACGCTGACGGTGATTTCTATTCTTATTGTTTCTCCGCTGCCTGTTCTTGCTGCTTTGGCTTGTTAGTGAAACGCAAACTTTCAGGTGCGTTGGTTCCGCCAGTCACAACGAATGTCATTGCTTCTTCGGTCGTCCAGTCTGTTAGTATTACATCTTCCATCGGCAGGATCTCAATATAACCCGATGTAGGATTAGGCGAAGTCGGCACATAGACTACAGCCAGCTTTCTTCCATTATCCTCGTCATGCATGATTTTCGTAATAAATCCGACCGCTTTCATTTCCGATGATGGAAAACTGATCAGCACAACCCGTTGTCCGGTAACAGGCGGTTTACTTATTGTGTGCAAAAAACGTTTAGTGGCACCATAAATTGTCTGTACTAAGGGCAATCTGGCCAGTATATATTCGTAAATACTAATGACTTTCTTGCCAATAACAAAAGATGCCAGTAATCCTATCCCATACAAACTAACTACTGTCAGCAGCGCTGCAACTGCATGCTGAAAATTGGAATCCAGTAGCCAACTGGCCGTAGTATCAGAAAAGGGGCGAACTGCACGAGCCATTCCTTTTAATAAAGGGTCTCCAATACGCGCCAATAAATTTAATAAAAAATCAAACACCAACCAGGTAACCCATAGTGGCGCTACCGTAAGAAAACCAATAAGTATGTAGCGGGCTACATGAGCAGAGCGTGTTGCGCGCTGCTCTTCGTTATTTTCTTGTGTCGCCATGCTCTAAACTCATCCCCGACTGAACAGTAAGCCTACTTCAACCCTTTTCATATAATCAACGCTTCTTTTCTTCAAATGATTAACTTCAATCACCTATAATTTATTTAAAGCTAAACGGGCTATGATAATATTATTTTGTCGGAGACCGGTATAAATATTAGAAATATCATTTACTGGCAAGGCGGCATTGTTCTTGGTAGAATCGCCGGGCTAGTTGCTATAATCTCTAACATAAATAACTAGTAATGAAAGTGTTATATCAAATGATATTGCGATATTTGTTTCCAATTGCTTCGGGAAAATTTTGGCCAATTTGCACACTTTCCCAATCAAAGTGTCAAATAATCAATTGAAGAACAAAATCGTATAATATTATGCAAATTCAATTATTAAATAAATAAAAAAATACCACCCATGCAGCATTTGATTCAGGGTGTACTTCTATTAGAATGAAAAGGGACTGCTATGTCACATAGTTCAACACAAATCAATAAATATCTGAAAGGCTTACAGAAACACCTTGCTGACGAACATCCGGATAATCCGACTCTGGCTAATGCTGTAAAAAGTTTTAGAAAAATGGATTATGTTGGACATAGCATGGGGCTAATCGGTAAAGACGAATCCTATGCGACCTGTGTGACGTGGTGGCCTATGATTGCTGTATTAGGCACATTCTCGGCCGGCAAATCAACCTATATCAATTCTTACTTGAATATGCCGCTGCAACGCACAGGAAATCAAGCTGTCGATGACAAATTCACAGTAATTTGCTACAGCCATCATAATGAGGCGAAAACACTTCCTGGTATAGCGCTCGACGCAGATCCGCGTTTTCCTTTTTTTCAGATAAGCCGTAGCATTGATGAAATTTCTGAAGCTGGGCAAGAACGTATTGATGCTTACCTACAGCTAAAAACCTGCCCATCTGAAAACATACGCGGAAAAATTCTCATTGACTCTCCAGGTTTCGACGCCGACAACCAACGTGCATCTACATTACGCTTAACCCAGCACATCATCAATTTATCTGATCTTGTCCTGGTATTTTTTGATGCGCGTCATCCAGAACCGAAAGCGATGCAGGATACATTGGCTTATCTGGTATCCGCGAGTGTTAATCGTGCAGACGCCAATAAATTTCTTTATATCCTTAACCAAATTGATGTAACTGCACAAGAAGACAATCCTGAAGAAGTAGTCTCAGCTTGGCAGCGTTCGCTGGCTGAAGTGGGGCTAGTCACGGGGAGATTCTATCGAATTTATAATCCAAGTGCTGCCGTTCCGATTGCTAATCCGCATGTTAGAGAACGTTTTGAAAAGAAACGTGCGGAAGATATGGCTGACATCAATGCGCGCATGCACCAAATCGAAATAGAGCGCTCTTATCGTATCGTCGGGAAGCTTGAACAAACTGCCAAGGGTATCAAAAACCAGATTGTCAACAAGCTCTCTGAGATGCTTAAAAAATGGAAAAGCAGAGTTATTCTATTTGACGGTATGGTATTTAGTATTCTGGCTGTATTAGCGGGTGTGGCTTTAACCATGAATGAATCCTGGGGTCTTCTGACAGCATTCCCGGATGAGCTCAGGCAAGGCGAAACCACCGCGTTGGCCATAGCTGTATTTCTGGTGATCAGTATTATTTACATCCATTTTTCTATTCGCCGCGCTGTTGCCAACAGCCTGCTGAAGAGACTGGCCGACGAAATGGGGAACGATCATGAAACATACAAACAGTTTATGCAAGCTTTTAATAAAAGCACTGTCGCTTACCGCCCAATGTTCCTGAAGGGTCCGGCTGGCTGGAATGAAGTAACACAACAAACAATTGATGAGATTATTAATGAAGCCAATGATTATATCCAAGCATTAAATGATCAATTTACAAATCCCTCCGGTAACGAAGGCGGGAATTCACAAGTTTAAAGTTTATTGCATGAACTAGCGGGCCGTTAAAAATTATTCGATAATGATTCCACCACCCAAACATACTTTGCTTTCATAAATAACGACGGATTGACCAGGTGTAACAGCCCATTGATCTTGTGCAAAATCTACCTGACAATGATCCTGGGTTAAATTTGTAATCGTGCAAGGAGCATCAACCTGACGATAGCGGGTTTTGGCGGCATAAACCCAGTTGCAATGCGGCTGTTTCCCGCTAATCCATGTCAAATCGGCAGCCTCTAGTGATGGCCGAAGCAGATCAGGGTGATTATGGCCTTGTACTACAACCAATATATTTCTGGTCATATCTTTGGCTGACACAAACCACGGTTCATCGCTGCCATCACGTGTCCCACCAATTCCCAATCCTTGCCGTTGTCCGATAGTGTAATACATCAGTCCGATATGCTGACCGATCACTTTCCCTTCGGGCGTTTGGATTTCTCCAGGTTCATGCGGGAGATAGCGATTGAGAAATTCCCGGAATGGGCGTTCCCCGATAAAACAGATACCTGTGCTGTCTTTTTTGGAGAAATTGGGTAATTTTAATTGTTTGGCCATCTTACGTACTTCGCGCTTATAAAGATGCCCAATAGGAAACAATGTACTGGCAAGTTGTGCTTGATTCAAACGATATAAGAAATAGCTCTGATCTTTGGTGCCGTCTTCACCTTTTAATAATTGGAATGCATCGCCAACTTTGCGCACCTGAGCATAATGGCCTGTAGCAATACAATCAGCATCCAGCTTATGCGCATGATCCAGAAAAGCCTTAAATTTAATTTCGGCGTTGCACAGAACATCAGGATTCGGTGTACGTCCAGCCTGATATTCAGAAAGAAAATGCGAAAAAACCCGATCCTTGTATTCGATAGAGAAATTCACCACTTCGATCGGGATATCAATCACATCTGCAACAGATACCGCATCCAAAAAATCCTGGCGGGAAGAACAATACTCATCGGTATCATCATCTTCCCAGTTTTTCATAAACAAGCCAACGACATCATAACCCTGTTGTTTCAGCAAATATGCTGCCACGGATGAATCAACACCGCCTGACATACCGACAACCACACGTTGCTTTTTCATCCTGTCATGATTCATAGTGTGTCAGTAATTCCAGCGGATACCGCTTACCGGCGAGATGATCCTGAATACATTGCATAACCAGTGGACTACGATGACGGTGGCGCATTTGATTAATTTCATCCACGCTGAACCAAGCTGCTTGCAAGATACCGGTGTCCAGTTTACGTTCCGGATCATGATGTGTAACATGACCGCCAAAAGCAAAACGCAGATACGTAGTATCCATGCGACTGGAGTGCCATTGATAAATACCCAGTACATATTCAGGCACAAAGGTATACGCCGTTTCCTCTAGCGTTTCCCGTATGGCACCATGAATGATGGTTTCTCCGGGATCCAGGTGCCCCGCCGGTTGATTCAGAAACAGACCTGTACCCGCTTCTGGCTCTTCCTCCACCAGTAAATATTTGCCATTTTGCTCAATGACAGCCGCAACTGTCACATTGGGTTTCCAAATCATATTTTCTTGAGTGATAAAAAAATAAAAAACCGATCAGCAAGATATTTCCCTATCCGCTGTTAAAGTGATTGTTGCCTATTATCGCATTGGCGCTGCGATTCCGTTTGGATTCATTGGGATTTTCAGGCGCCCTGTCGCAACGACAGATGGTCAGAAGTAAATCGTTGCAATAATTTGCGCGAAGATCAAATGAACGATTGGCTATTTTGAGTCTATGCGCCTCTATTTTCGCGAAATCGAGAATATCATCGATGATTCGTAACAGTGTATGTCCAGAATTACGAATCACCTTCAGATAATTTGTCTGTTCCGAGTTAAGAGCAGTTGTTGCCAGAATCTCTGTCATCTCAAGAACCCCATTCATTGGCGTCCGGATTTCATGACTCATAGCTGCCAGGAATGCCGACTTGGCTTTATTCGCATTCTCCGCTTGTAACCGGGCTTGTTCTAAATCGGCAGCTTGATTTTCCAGCAGCACAGCTTGTTGCCGTACAATCCAATAATTCTCATGCTGCAACTTTCCGTTGTGTACAGAAAAAACAAAATAAGCAATCCCAATGATCATCAGCACCCAAATGCTATCGCCTGGAATGAATAGAACGAGACTAAAAAGACTTGGCAGATAGATCAGGAATGCAAAGGCAAGCATCAACTGAATACGCGCGGGCGAAGTGGCTATACCGCCAGAATAATAAACAAACCCAAAAAGATTGCAATATAAGGCTGCGCGAGCAGCACAGGTGACATCAATACGATAGCGCTGCAACACAGAACATAAAACAAGGCCACCCAAACGCATTCGCCGCGCCATATCCTGATTAGTGCTGATACGCACGTTCTCAAGACTTGCCACCTCCGGATCCGACCACATACATTTACTACCCTTCTAAAATACACTTCTCCATCAATTGAAATTGAACCAATGAAATTCATTAGATACTATCAATAAAACTGAAGTTTCACCGTTTTGCACTAGACTTTACATTTTCGCTTAAGCAACCATACGCAATAATGCATCGATAAAAGAATTAAGAATGGGTTTATCTGGTTTAGGGCAAAAGCAACAAAATCCTTGAGCGCAGCCTGAGTAATCAGTTTTCTGACATCGAAAAGGCAGGACTTCGATTGTTAACAGCGTAACAACGCTGCGGTGTTTTATCAAGGTGATCGGCATAAATCCAGGTTACGGGGCGCCATCGAAGTTGAGATGATTGGTAACGGCATGGTAGTTTCGAGTTTGGCTTTGAGCTACCGATTTCCGCTGATCTCTGAAGCGGCTTGATTTTCCAGCGTGCGCCGTAGTATTCGATAATCTGCTGACGGTGAGATCGAGATCGGGTAAAGAGTGCGACCCATGTGATCTTCGATAGATCCAAACAATGCGCACGGCACATTTGAGTGTTTTCAACATCATGATGTTGTCAAAGGCCAGAACATCGCGTTGTTTGCCGTAGAGGTTAACCGAATAAGTGGTAGCGCGTTCATGGAATTCATTGGCCAGCGTTGTGGCATTGCCCATCTTGTCGCCATACTTTCTGGATCGGCCGAGCTGATGTTTTTGGTGTTCGGGTGGTAACGCAAACAAAGTGGTATTGACGCGCAATCTGGAAAGCATATGACAGTGCTGTCCAACGGTTTTGCGCATCGGTTTAAGCAAGCCGTCGTTTCCAAACCAGCTATCGGTAACGATCAGCAATGGGGTGCCAGGAAAAGCGGCAGAAATTTCCAGCAGCATTTCGATGGCCTGCTCAAATTTGGTTTGAAACGATGGTATCTTGCCCTCAACCCTAACCTTCTTGGTCGCTATCGTTTTTCCATGATAGAAACGAAACGCCAGCGGTAAGCAAGCCAGGGCTTTGACAATTTTATAAACCGATGGACAAACATTTTGTGACCAGGGGTATTTCGATTGATTGGTCTTGGCAGCATGATCAAAGAAAGACGCGCAGCCGAAAATCTTTGCCAGTCTTGGGATTGATGGTGTCATCCAAGGCCAGCAATAGCCGTCCTTTGTCGTCGGGCTGGGTATCAGAGACCACAGGCGTCCAGAGGCGTGACCAAGGCAATTTGATGAGGCCATGAAGATGTAAAATCGGCGCTGACTAACGACAGCCTGAACAATACCTGCAAGCATCGCAATAGGTTGGCGCTGCGTGAAGAAGTGAAATGAGTGATAACAGCCAGGAGCGTATAAACAAACCAGACACCTCGTTCATCGCCTTTGCAACGGTGGTTAAATTCCTGTTGGGGGGAAGAGGATATTGCGTAGAATGAACATGCGGCGATGCCTTTTTTATTATTGGTTTCAGTTACTTAACAGATGAAATTATAACAAAACCGTGCGTCGCCGCAATCATATCTTACTGTATTTAAAAGGATATATTTCGATTTTTCCCTACTGTCAACAGGGTCGATATCAATACTATTTTGTCACTCAAGAAAAATCCCGATAATCCAAAATTCCAGACAATTGAATCATCGGATCATAAAAAAAGCGTGAAACTCCAGTCAATAAAAGATTAAGGTAATAAGAGAATTCATTACCAATTCATAAAATTACGTTATTAAGTCCGGACAAATCTAATAACTCCATCATAAAGAATAAATCGAATTACCTCCAACTATTCTTTACTCAGCTGATAAATAAAGTACGTAGTAACTAGCCAAAAAGAACACTAAAAGGTATGATTCGCCCTGCAAGTTCAATGAATGGAGGTGTGGCCGAGTGGTTTAAGGCAGCAGTCTTGAAAACTGCCGTAGGGGTGACTCTACCGTGAGTTCGAATCTCACCGTCTCCGCCACTCCCACGTTCGAATAGTCTGGTATCTTAGCAAACCGATCATTTTTTAAGTATTGCAAGTTGATTCTTCAATGCTTTGATTTCCTCTTCAGCTCGAATTCGTGGTGTAACATCTAATTGAACACCCAAGAAATAGAGCAAATTCCCATTGGAATCAAAAAGCGGTGACATTAGTAAATGGTTATAAAATAACTCGCCATTTTTACGATAATTATGCAGCGTTACTTCAACAGATTTCTTATCCTTTATAGCTTCTCGCAATTTATTGACTTCAGCTTGATCGTGTTCCTTACCCTGTAAAAAACGGCAATTCTTACCTACCACTTCCGCTAACGTATAACCAGTTATTGTCTCAAAAGCTTTATTAACATAAACCAATGGCAAATCCTCCTGATCAGGATCGGCCAATGACACTCCATTCACGCACGAATCAAGAATCTTGGACAACACTTGTGGAATTAATCCAGGGTCTTTCTCAACGATAAAATCCATGATTTTCTCTCCAGGTTAATCAACTGCAGGCTAAATAAATACAAAAAATGCTATGGCTGATTACTTGGAACCAGCCTGTTCTGATTCAATTATTTTTTTAATGTTTTTTACAGTCCTGTCGGTTCCATCTTGAACAGCAATACGTACTAGCTTCTCGAATGGCCTTACATGTAAATCAAGACTTAGTAACTCAAAGATAAACGTTATCCGGCTATCTGATGCGTTAATCGACTCAATCACATAATCACAACGATACGGATTAGAGACGCCTTCGAAACAAATGCGTGATCCAGCATTAAAAACTTTGACTTTGAATGTTGACTCAGAGCGATTGCCTTGATCAATGCGCACTTGACGGCATAGTGTTCCCAATTTTATAGGACCATCGGTGAGTTTTTCCAATTCCTTCACTTCCGGTGACCATCTGGGATAGTTAATCAGCAAATCGTTTCCAATAAAATTGAAAAGCTTATCACTGGGAGTTTGGATTATTGTATTGGCCTTGCCAATTACAGGGGTATCTTTGAACAAACCAAGCATTGTAATGCCTCCTGCGTAGTGTTTGCTAACAGCCCGTAAACTTCCTGCGTGCCTCTCGAGAACGTTTTCCAACGGCCCGCTAAACCAAGTAAGTATCGATTCCTACCAACAATAAATCATATTGCGCTTCAACTAATTCTTTAATTGTCAAAGCTGGAATACCTGTGATCAGGTTGCCTTCCGAAACCAACCAGCCTACCGCATCTGAAGGCCCAAGACTAACGACATAGCCTAATTCATGATGGAGATAGGGTTCGAGCAATCCGGGAAAACCTGAATGCCGTAATATATTGCGTGCTACTAACTTCCCTTTCCGAACAGCTGATTGTGCTGTTAATGTATTCGAACCTAACGATTGATAGTAAGAGCAGTCACCCGCCACAAAAATATTCTGCAGTGGCTCCTGATTAACTATAACCTGTCCAAAGGCATTTGCGGTAAAAATATTTTGTTGTTTCTTACCTAAAAACAAAATGGATAGGCTGGAAGCCAACTCAAACGGTTCTTTTGTTTGTTTATTTGTCAGTAAAATTTGCCCGTCTTGCTGTTCACGGTAATAGGTATTTGGGTAGAAAGCAATATCCATATCACGCATGCGAGCTTCCACATAAGAACCAAATCCATCAGGAAATTGTTCCAGAACATGTTCACCCGAATGAATCAGGCGTAACGCAGCCTTGCTTTTAATTCGATTAAGAAATTGTTTTATTTCAAACAAGAACTGTATACCCGTTGCTCCTCCACCCACAACAGAAATAGATTGTTCAGATGAATTGCCTTGGTCCAGTAATTTTGTTAATAAATCTGATCCATTTGCAATCGTGAAGTCCTGCAAACTCAGAATATTATCTTTTCTTATAGGATCAACAGCCCTGCTTTCACAACCCGAGGCAATAATCAGATAATCAAAATCTAAAACTTCTTCATTGAGAATCAGTTGTTTTTTATCCTGACATTCTTGTAGCTTATCCTGATCAAAATTTACCGATGCTACAATATGCCGGCAGCCATAACGATTTTCTATCTCGGTAAATGGAACCAGCAAATCGGTTAAGGGGTATCGGAATGTCTCATGTAGATGAGTAATTTTTATGTGTTGCGTTTTGGGATCAATAATCGTGATATCAGTATCGGGGGCGTATTGCAAAAGATTTGTTAATGCAGCAATACCAGCATACCCTCCGCCGACAATCACTACTTTCAATCTCTTTTGTTTCGGTATATTAAACGGCAAAAAAGCCACAGTAACTCCTCAGCTGATATGCATGAAAAACATTAATCACTTCTCAATTAATCATCAATCACATTAATTATTATAAACAGTTGTGCAATCACAGCCTTTAATCTACACGATACCTTAAGGGTTAGACTAGCACAAATATTCGGCTTAGCGCCTACTTTAAATCAACTCAGCATTATTGATGGCTCAATCAATGAGCAATCAGATTCACGCGCCAATTTTGTTGGGCCCATTGCCAGAAGGAAACAACATCACCCTCTAAAATTTCAACAGGTGGTTTCTGACCCAAGAAATGTAAGGCATCAACTAATTGGGTTAATGTATCCAAACTATTGACTGGCATGGCATTTGTTTGCTTACTGAGTTTCTCACCCTTCGCATCCATTACCACTGGCAAATGCAAATATTGCGGTATTGGATAATCCAATAATCGCTGCAAGAATATTTGGCGCGGCGTAGATTCTAGAAGATCAGCACCACGTACAACATGTGTTATATTTTGTGCTGCATCATCTACCACTACGGCTAATTGATAGGCATAAATTCCATCGGCCCTGCGCAAAACAAAATCTCCCACATCAGTCTTAAGCCTCTGTGAAAATGTGCCATTTAAAATATCTTTAAACTGAATTAGATCATTATTTGTTTGAATGCGAAGTGCATGTGCATCCTTTACCGAAGCAGGACTCTTAAGGCAAGTCCCTGGATAAATAGGTCCATTCAAACCCATAATGCTGGAATCAGCAATTTCTTTTCGTGAGCAAGTGCAGGGATAAACCAAACCTTGTTTACACAAAACACTCAAGGCCTCGTGATAGGCTTCAGAGCGCTGGCTTTGGTAGATCACTTCCTCATCCCACTCCATACCTAACCTTTCAAGCACATATAAAATCTCACGCGCTGCATCAGGTACTTGGCGTTGCAAATCAACATCCTCGATTCTAACCAGCCATTTGCCATGATGAAATTTCGCATCAAGATAGCTACCCACAGCCGCAACCAATGAGCCAAAATGTAGCGGCCCGGTTGGTGATGGCGCAAATCGGCCCCGATAATTTAAATCAATCAACTGAGTACTTTCCACTAAAAAATTAACTAATCCGATATACAAAGGTTTAACACAAATAACAACCATCGATATTGTCTTATTCAATAGAATATAATTCCAAAAGACTATTAGTTATAGTAGTTGTGTCTGTGAAATATAATCAAGAATTTTTAAACTTAACATGCATATTCATATACTAGGAATTTGTGGCACTTTTATGGGTGGAATAGCGGCCATCGCGCGTGAATCTGGACATAGAGTAACAGGCTGCGATCAAGATGTTTACCCGCCAATGAGTACACAGCTCGAATCTCAAGGGATCGAATTAATAGCTGGTTATTCCCCTGAACAAATCCAGCTACAACCAGATATATTTGTAATTGGCAATGTGATTACACGCGGAAATCCATTGATGGAGGAGATACTCAACCGGAATCTGCCATATATTTCTGGTCCGCAGTGGTTATCAGAAAATATTTTGGGAACCCGCTGGGTGCTTGCCGTTGCCGGCACGCATGGCAAAACGACAACCAGCTCCATGTTAGCTTGGATCTTAGAGTATGCTGGATTGAATCCGGGATTCCTAATTGGCGGAATTCCTGAGAATTTTGGCATATCAGCAAGAATTGGCAATATGCCATTATCTGCCCAGGCCTCCAGTCTGAACCCTGCCGATATCTCACCTTTCTTTGTCATCGAAGCGGACGAGTACGACACAGCATTCTTTGATAAACGTTCTAAATTTGTCCATTATCATCCCAGAACTGCGATTTTAAATAACCTTGAATTTGATCATGCCGACATATTCCCGGATCTTGTTGCTATTGAGCGTCAATTCCATCATTTTGTTCGAATTATTCCGAATAACGGTTTGATTGTTGCAAACGGAAATGACAAAAATTTAAAACGTGTTCTGCAACAAGGTTGCTGGACACCCATTGAAGCATTTGGCATAGAAGCCGGCTGGCACTCAAGGCCACAGAAAAACAATGCTATGGACATTTTTCTTACCAAGACCCATCAAGGCTGCTTGCATTGGGATTTGTTAGGTGAACATAATCGCATGAATGCATTGGCTGCTCTGATCGCCGCCCGGCATGCCGGAGTCCCCATCAAGACGGGAATTGCGGCATTAACGCAGTTTAGGAATGTTAAACGCCGCATGGAAAAGCGCGGCACCATCAACGATATTACTGTTTATGATGATTTTGCGCACCACCCTACTGCTATTCAAACAACATTAAATGGCTTACGCACACATGCTGGCAAACAAAGAATTATTGCAATATTGGAACCACGTTCGAATACGATGAAAATGGGTGTATGGAAAGATAGTCTCGCCGATAGCTTAATGGGAGCCGATCAGGTTTATTGCTTCACTCGCGATTCGCAGTGGGCCAAAGCTGCTATGACTCCATTAGGAAATAAAGTGCATTGTTATGATGATTTGTATCAACTCGTACAAAATATTTCTGCAATCACGAGGCCCGGTGATCATATTCTAGTCATGAGCAACGGCGGATTTGGCGGCATTCACGAAAAAATATTGTCAACCCTTCGCCAGGGTTGATTTAACAGCCATAACCGCATGTTATAGCCTACCCCTTCAAACTCACATAACGAAAATACCTTACACCCTAAATTCTCCAAACGAGCCCGCCCGCCCACATCCGGCAAATCAATTACAAAACAGCATTCAACGACTTCTCCACCCATGTCCTGTATAAGGCCCACGGCAGCTTCTGCAGTTCCGCCCGTTGCAATCAGATCATCGATGAGAAGTATCCGATCTCCTGGTTGTATAGCATCTACGTGAATTTCGATACGATCGCTACCATATTCCAATTGGTAATCTCTCCCTATCGTTTCTGCCGGCAGTTTATTCTGCTTACGGATAGGCACAAAGCCCTTCTGCAATTGGTATGCCACAGGCGCGCCTATGATAAAGCCACGCGACTCAATCCCTACAACTTTGTCAATCTCCATATTGAGATATCGATTTGAAATTTCCCGAATGGTTGTGCACAACCCAATTGGATCTTTCAGTAAAGTCGTAATATCACGAAACATGATTCCATGATGAGGATAATGCGGGATAGTACGAATATGCGATTTAATTGACATAAAGTTTTGCTGATCAACAATAAATGGAGAATATTAAAAGCGTATTTATAATTGCATCAATAAAAAAGCCTCAACCCATCGGTTGAGGCTTTTTAGTTACTACTTCAACGTTACACTAAATCAAATCTTAGTGATCCATTGCAGCTTTTGCATCAAAGCTCTTTGGCGCTTTAACTTGGGTCATGAGATCATCATCCCATTTACCTTCAACATTCATATGAGCAGCAGCACCCAGTAATACAGCTTCAATCAGGTTATGACTGAGGTATACATAGAGCCCTGGTTGTTTGAACTCATACGCTGCAGCAACTGCGGCACCGGCTGGAACAAACCAGGTTTCTTGGCTGGTCAAAGGAACGTCGCTGAATGAACCACCAACCCAGTACAGGTCAGCATGGCCACCAATCAAGTGCGGATAAGAAGGACGGTTAGCTTGTGAGTGAATAAACAGAACTTTCTCGCCTACTTTTGCTTTCAGTGCATTATCGCCAGTAATCGCGCCAACAGAACCGTTGAATACTACGTGTGTTGGGATGAGTCCTTTAGCCGTTTCCAACATGTCTGCCATGCCTTCAGCTGGTGAACCGTAGGTTTTGAAATTGCCTTTGTCGTCTTTTGGCAAATAAAAATCTTGTTCGCCGATATAATATGCACGATCATAGGTGTATGGCTTGCCTTTTGCGTCTTTTAAGCCGCCTTTTGGCAATACCATAATCGCACCACTCATACCAGAAATAACGTGGAATGGAATCATGGTTCCACCTGGTGCACAGTGGTATACAAATACGCCTGGTTTAATTGCTTTCCAACGTAATACAACTTCTTCACCAGGTTGTACCAGGGTTAAACCGGCACCGCCCAACGCACCCGTTGCTGCGTGGAAATCCACGTTATGTGCCAACGTGCTGGTTTTTGGGTTAACTAATGTTAATTCAACATAGTCGCCTTCATTCACTACGATAAGCGGACCAGGAATACTGCCATTGAAAGTCAAGCCCCATACTTTTGCACCGGGAGCGACTTCCATCAATTTTTCTGTGGTCTCCATGCGTACTTCAACAATCTTAGGCCCTTTGCTAACCTGATCGTGCACAGGCACATTTGGCGGAGCCACTAATTCTTGTTTAACACGCGGTAATTTAGAAATGTCCTGCGCGACTGCAACTTGTGTAGCAGCCAAACAAAGCAATCCTAACCCTAATACTGCCTGAACAGCTTTAATCATATCTCCCTCCATAAATGATGAATTTTGCGCTTTTTTTATGCGCCATACTTAATTTATTGGTGCAACCTCAAATTGCCCCAATACCCCCCCTTTTTCTAAATCTAAAGAGCAAAGGGCAGCTTGGAAACTATACACTTTCTTCGGTGTACTGTCCATTTTTCATGGTGTAAACTACTGAAATCTTTTTGATTAAGTCACAATACGAGCAGGGATTTTATTATTGTATGAACGAATAATTATTCTATTTCACCTTGCAGCAATCTAATTTCTGCAGCAGCCAAATTATCCTGCGTGCCTCTCAGTACGATAACATCACCCAACTCTAGTCGTGTCTCGTCAGTAGGCATTAACCCGCGGATATTTCGCCTTCTCACAGCAGTGACTTCAACAGCCAAGCTAGCCAAATTGATGCTTCCCAAAGTCTGATTGATCGCAGCGGCGCCCGGAATAATGGTAATCGTCAATAAGCGTGGAAGTAAACTCTCGCTACCGCCTTCAACTTCATCAGTTGCGCCGTAATAGAAGCCGCGCAATAAGCTATACCGCTGCTCACGAATTTCTCGTATGCGCCGTAAAATACGACCTGTTGATATGTCTACAAACATCATGGCATGCGAGGCCAACATCAAACTTCCTTCCATAATCTCTGCAACCACTTCTGTCGCACCAGCTTCTTTCAGCAAGTCAATATCCGAATCATCACGCGTCCGGACGACAACAGACAATTCTGGCCGTAATTCCTGAACATGTCTTAGAATTTTTAAAGCGGAAACGGTATCGGCATAACTGATAACCAAAACTTTTGCACGCATCAAACCGGCGGCAATTAATACTTCGCGTCGCGCTGCATCGCCATAAACAACTGACTCTCCCGCGCTGGCCGCCTCATGTATGCGCTGCGGATCGAGATCCAAAGCGATAAAAGGTATAGATTCCTGCTCCAATATACGCGACATACTCTGCCCACTTCGTCCGTACCCGCATATGATGACATGGTTTTGCGCCACCATAGTCTGCGCGGCAATGGAGGTTATCTGCATGGCTCGATACATCCATTCTGATCCGTAAAAACGCTGAACCACCGGTTCGCTATATTCGATCAGGAAAGGCGCGACAAACATCGATAAAACCATGGCCGCTAGGACGGGTTGAAGCACTGAGCTTTCGATCAATCCCATTACACCCGCTTGTGCCAGCAAAACAAATCCAAATTCCCCAGCGTGCGCCAAATTCATTCCTGCTCTAACCGCCACACCGGAATCTGTTCCATACCATCGTGACAATCCGGCAATCACTACCATTTTCAATAGGATGAGCGCCGCCAGAATCACAAACACCCAAAGGAAGCTTTCTATCACTACTTGCATGTCTAATAACATGCCAATCGTGATAAAAAACAAACCCAATAAAATATCCCGGAAAGGCTTAATGTCGTCTTCGACCTGATAACGATATTCCGTTTCAGAAATGAGCATACCCGCAAGAAATGCCCCTAAAGCCAACGACAGTCCAGCCAATTCGGTCAGCCATGCAAGACCCAGGGTAATCAACAGCACATTGAGAACAAACAGCTCCGACGACTTCTGACGGGCGACCAAATGAAACTATGGGCGCATTAGCTTATGTCCTAAAAACAGGATAAATGTCAATACAGTGATTATCTTGAATAAAGCAATAGCAAGCATCAAACTAAAATCATTCGTATCGCTATCAACCTCGGTTACCAACACAGGAATAATAATCAGCAATGGGATAACTGCCAGGTCCTGAAAAAGTAATATGCCGATCACCTGCCTGCCATGTACAGAATTAAGTTCTGCCCGCTCTGCCAGCATTTTGATCACAATGGCGGTAGAAGACATTGCCAAAGCCCCCCCTAATACAAGCCCAATACGCCAATCCAATCCAAGCATCCATACAATCGCCATCACCAATACAATGCTGACTATTACCTGCGCTGTGCCAAAACCAAACACAATACGCTTCATGGTCCGCAATTTAGGCAGACTGAATTCAAGACCAATGCTGAACATCAGGAATACCACCCCAAATTCTGCCAAATGACGGGTTTCATCGGTTTCAGGGATCCAACCCAAAGCATGCGGCCCAATAATGACACCCGCCAACAAATAACCCAACATGGGCGGCAAACGCAGCATACGAAAAACCACCACGGCCAGGACTGCGATGGCCAACAAGATAAGAACAGGCTGCAGAGGGTTAAGCATAAATCGTAATAACCTATTTTGGATATAGAGAAGCCATAAGATACTTCATGATTGGGCTCGCCACAATCTACTTAACAGGCTGTTAACCCGGATATTGCATGAATTGCACACGCTCTCACTTGTCTCTTGATTCCACAAGGTTTCTCAGCAGGTTTGATAACTCCACCCCCCCCCCCCCCCCCCCTCATGCAATATCCGGGTCAATACATAATGCTATAATGGCATTGGATTAATACTTCATATAGAAATGCCAATACCACATCTGTCTACTGCCCTGCGCGGCCCTATCCTTGATCTTGAGAATCGTATCATTAATGCAATGCCAACCATTGAACATTGGTTAAGAAACAAATGGCGTGAGCACACGGTTCCTTTTTATTGTTCTGTCGACTTACGCAACAGTGGTTTTAAGTTGGCACCGGTTGATACGAATTTGTTTCCGGGCGGTTTTAATAACCTTAACCCGGAATTCATTCCACTCTGCGTACAAGCGATGATGAGTGCCATCGAAAAAATATGTCCGGATGCACATAGCATACTTTTGATACCAGAAAATCACACGCGCAATACTTTCTACTTGCAAAATATCGCAACATTGCAAAGCATTATGCAGCATGCCGGATTAAATGTACGCATTGGTACTTTATTACCCGAAGTTACAGCCGCAACACAAATTGATCTTCCAGACGGACAAACCATTACCCTTGAGCCCATCATACGCAAAAACAATCAATTAGGTGTTAGCAACTTTGAGCCTTGTGCTGTACTTCTTAACAATGACCTGTCAACAGGTGTTCCGGAAATACTGGAAAATCTGAATCAAATTGTTATTCCACCTTTACACGCAGGCTGGGCAACACGACGAAAATCCAATCACTTTGCCGCCTATGATCGAGTCGCGCAAGAATTTGCTGATTTGATCGGCATCGACCCTTGGTTGATCAACCCCCGTTTTACATCGTGCGGTGAAATTAATTTTCGCGAGAAACAAGGAGAGGATTGCGTAGCGAGCGCCGTCGATCGAATTCTCTCGATTATCAAGAGAAAATATCAACAGTATGATGTCAAAGAAGATCCCTTCGTCATCGTCAAAGCCGACTCCGGTACTTATGGTATGGGGATAATGACAGTTAAAGATGGATCCGACATCTATAAGCTGAATCGCAAGCAACGCAACAAAATGGCTGTGGTTAAAGAAGGATTACTGGTTTCAAATGTCCTGGTTCAGGAAGGTGTTTACACATTTGAGAGCATTAATGAAGCTGTTGCAGAACCGGTCATTTACATGATTGATCGCTATGTCGTCGGCGGATTTTACCGGGTACATACCGGGCGGGGTGTCGATGAAAACCTGAATGCTCCCGGCATGTATTTTGTTCCTCTGGCATTTGAAACCACTTGCCTGGTGCCTAAAAGCGCAGCGCAACCCAATTCTATTCCTAATCGCTTCTATGCATATGGCGTTGTTGCGCGTCTGGCCTTGCTAGCCGCCGCGTTAGAATTGGAGCAAGATCACTCTGAAATGACCGCAGCGCTTCCTGCTTAAAGGCAATATGAAACTCGCCTTTATCATTGATCAGCTGGATTCCATAAAAACCAGCAAAGATTCGAGTTTTGCAATGATCTGTGAAGCGGTTGCCAGAAACCATACGATTCATGTGCTTTATCAGCATGATATTGTACTGAACCAGAATATTGTTACAGGCTTCTCTCGCACACTGACTTTGACAGATGATCTTCAGGATAGAGATTGGTTTAGAACCAGTGGTATTTCCGCAACGCCGCTCTATGAATTTGATGCCATAGTGATGCGCAAAGATCCGCCGTTTGATCTGGAATATGTTTACAGCACATATCTACTGGAATTGGCTGAATCCCAAGGTGCATTGGTAATTAACAGTCCCCGCGGCATTCGTGATCACAATGAAAAGCTGGCGATTGCCAAATTCCCACAATTCATCGCACCTACCCTGGTAACTAGCCAGCCTCATTTAATCAGAGAATTTCTCGGCAGCCATCAAGATATTATTTTAAAGCCACTCGATGGCATGGGCGGTGCCAGTGTATTTCGTGTGCATAGTGCAGACCACAATATCAATGTGATTCTCGAAACGCTGACCCACTATGGAACACGAACAATCATGGCGCAACGTTATATTCCTGAAATTGCCCAGGGAGACAAACGCATATTACTCATTGCGGGTAAAGCCGTGCCCTATGCGCTGGCGCGCATTCCGAAACCCGGTGAAACACGTGGCAATCTGGCTGCTGGCGGAACAGGAAGAACACAACCATTATCAGCGCGCGATCAGGAAATCGTAGAATTTCTCGGACCTGAGTTAGTTAAATCAGGTTTAATGCTAGTAGGTCTGGATGTCATTGGCGATTATTTAACAGAAATTAATGTCACCAGCCCGACAGGTATGCAAGAAATAACAAAACTAACCGGATTTAATGTGGCCGGAATGATGTTGGATGCCATAGAGAACAGTATCAAATACCCCCCCGTGCAGTAAAGCAATCAAGGCATTGTCCCCCCCCCCCCCCCCTGAGAAATAATTGCTTGCTTGAGCTTAATAATTTCGGGTTGATTGAGCGTTTCCGTTTTTAATAACGCTTCAGCAGTCTGATCAAGCAAAGCGCGATTGGCTTGAAGTATATTGATTGCACGTTCCAGTGCCTGATCAACCAGCACACGCACCGCAATATCGATCTTGTTGGCAGTTTCTTCGCTGTAATTGCGATTCTGCGGTATCGGTATATTGGGTTGCAGAAAAGCAGATTGTTCCCGCTCATAAGCCACATTGCCCAACGCCTCGCTCATACCGTAACGCAACACCATGGCGCGGGCGATGTCTGTGGCGCGCACCAGATCATCTGCCGCGCCGGTAGATACCTCATGAAACACCACTTGTTCTGCCGCTCGTCCGCCCAGCAATACCGCCATTTTATTGAGCAGTTCCACGCGCGTCATCAAAAAACGGTCTTCGGTAGGGCGCTGTATGGTGTAACCCAATGCACCGATACCACGCGGAATGATGGATACCTTGTGAATTTCGTCGGTCCCGGGCAATGCCAGCGCAACCATTGTATGTCCCAACTCATGAAACGCCACCACGCGACGTTCTTCAGGATTCAATAGACGGTTACGTTTCTCCAGACCTGCCACGATACGCTCAATGGCGTTATTGAAATCGTCCATCGTCACCGATGCGGCTGCACGCCGTGTGGCGAGCAAAGTGGCTTCATTGATGAGATTCGCCAAATCGGCTCCGGTAAAACCGGGTGTCAAGGCGGCAATCTGTTCAATTTTGACATCCATATTCAACTTCACTTTTTTCGCATGCACGGCCAGAATTTGTTCACGCCCAATCTTATCGGGGCGATCCACCAGCACTTGACGATCAAACCGGCCGGCACGCAATAACGCGGGATCAAGAATTTCCGGGCGATTGGTTGCCGCCAGCAGCACAATACCGCTGCTGGAATCAAAACCATCGAGTTCTGCCAGCAGTTGGTTCAGCGTTTGTTCTTTCTCGTCATGTCCGCCACCCAGTCCATAAGCGCCCCGTGCGCGGCCCAGCGCATCCAGCTCATCAATAAAAATAATCGCTGGCGCCATTTGCCGCGCTTGTTCGAACAGATCACGCACTCTGGCTGCACCTACACCGACAAACATTTCAACAAATTCAGAACCGGAAATAGAGAAAAACGGCACACCGGCTTCGCCTGCCACAGCGCGCGCCAATAATGTTTTTCCGGTACCCGGCGGACCCACCAGCAAAATACCCTTCGGCGCGCGCCCGCCCAAACGGCCATAATCCACTGGGTTTTTAAGGAAATTGATAATTTCCACCAATTCTTCTTTCGCTTCATCTACGCCCGCCACATCATCAAAGGTCACCTTGGTTTCCTTCTCCACAAACACTTTTGCATGACTTTTACCGATCGACATCAATCCGCTGCCCATACTACTGCCCATCCGGCGTATGACAAACAGCCAGATACCGACAAAAATTGCTGTCGGCACAATCCAGGAAAGTAAATCGCGCACCCAAGTGCTCTGCACCACGCCGGAATAAACCACATTGTGCTTGTCCAGCACTTCGGCTAGATCCGGTTCCACCCGTGTGGTAACAAAATCCTTAATTCCGTCTGCGTTTTTTTCTTTCAGCGTCCCAAAGATCTGATGCTCGGTAATCGCAATCTCAGCCACACTCCCCTGCTCCAGCAAATGCTGGAAACGGCTGTATGGAATGGGTTCTACTTGCGTGTATTGCGAATACAGATTCTGTATCAACAGCAGCCCCAGTAATGCTACGATAACGAACCAGAAGTTAATTTGTGATTTCTTATCCATTGATTGGCCTTTAATGAATGTATATAAGTAGTGTCCGTCAATTCAACCAAGAGAGTTATATACCGATCGAATCGGAATAGAAATAGTATGTTGCGATGTACCGGCGAATCGAATGCAAATTCTTTGCGAAACCCAGGATTCCTCTGCGTAGTTTCTCATCATGCACTCAGGCAAATTGGTATTCGCACAACTCATCCAGCATTTACCCTTTCATACATTCCGCCGCTATGTGCAACGTAACCCTAAAGTAAAGTGGGCCCCGCAGTCAAGACAATAATAGATCGAATTTAAGAGGGTTCCGTGTGAAACAGCGTTAAAAAGTTTCCACTCTGGATTGTTAAATAACCGACATTTAGTCGGGCCTCCAGCTTGTCAAATGATGTACAAATATACCTTTCTCACGACACCACGTATACAAGGCATCTCCAGACAAGCCATGGGTTTCATGCAATGCCACCAGTTGCTCATCAGAAGTCCAGTCCTGGGGCCGCTTTCCTTTTGTCGACGTTACACCAAGCTTATCCACCACTTTCCTTTTCATCCAATTTTTTACCGTATGAAAACTAACGTTCATCTCCTCCGCGACCGATCGCACCGTCCGGTCTCCTCGAGAATATACCTTGACTAACGCCTGTTCAATAAAGGAAGCTCTGATTACATGAGCCGATTGGTTCACCACGA
This sequence comes from Nitrosomonas sp., assembly GCA_016708955.1. Taxonomy (GTDB): domain Bacteria; phylum Pseudomonadota; class Gammaproteobacteria; order Burkholderiales; family Nitrosomonadaceae; genus Nitrosomonas. The sequence goes on along the minus strand of JADJES010000002.1, from coordinate 420,720 downwards.
ACGTAATCAATATATTACCGTTCGTCCTGAGCCTGTCGAAGGACTTGATCAGAGCTTCCTAAACGCTTCTGAATACTTTGATTTCACGATTGACTCCTCTTCAAATAATTAATTCTTAGAGGCGACAACTAGCCTGACACAGGGGGGAATTGAAGTATGACTTTGGCGCAATTCTTTCGATGCTCGTCCCGTAATTCCTGAGCTTGCTTCGGATGCCAACCACGTCGACCCTTGTTCCGTCTGAATTCCCGAGAAATCGTCGACTTGTGTACGCCAATTTCATCCGCAATTTGCGATTGGTTCAAACCCGCCTTCTTCAAGCCAGAAATCTGGTATCGTTGCTCTCTGGTGAGCTGCTTGTAGTGCTTCATCTGTGCTCCTTCTACTTGGTCGTTTAAGTAGCTCCGATACTACCGCAGCTTGCCTATAAACTTCCTTACAAAAGTTGCACTTCAAAGTTGAATCCGCCCCTTAAAAAATTCTAATGGAAAATCTGGGGTTATTTTGCTTGAAAGTGCACCAGAACTACCTAATAACAGCGGTTTAGCTCAATTCTTCAGAAATATTCATCACCATAATTACGTGCAACCTGTTGTTTATTATTCGGATGGAGAGTTTTCGGGCTGGCACTATTTAGCATTAAAAAAATGCTCAACTTCGACCAAGTCCCGGGTACGCTTCATCGGCGGCAGACTTTGCCATATTTGTTTACCGTAAGCTTTGGTCGTCAGGCGTGGATCGCAAATCATCAGTACTCCCCGATCCGCTTCATCCCGAATCAAGCGGCCCGCACCTTGCTTCAGGTTTATGACAGCACGCGGCAATTGGTACTCCATGAAAGCATTGCGGCCTTCGCTGTTGATTTTCTCAATACGCGCCGCAAGCACTGGATCATCGGGCGGTGCAAATGGCAGCTTATCAATGATGACCAGCGACAACGCTTCCCCGCGCACATCGACTCCCTCCCCAGAAAGATTGGCTGCCAATGAGAATGGCATTATTCAATTCACGGAAACGCTCCAACATGTAAGAGCGCGAACCTTGACCCTGGAGCAATAACGGAAAATCAAATTCATCAGCGGTTTGCAACAATTCGTAGACACGTTGCATCGCACGTAAACTGGTACACAGAAAAAAAGCACGTCCCCGGCTCGCGCGCAATACCGGCAACGCCGCCTGCACCACCTGATCGGTATAGGTTCTATGCTGTGGTTCTGGCAAGCCAACTGGCACATAGAGCAAGGCTTGTTCAGCAAAATTGAATGGGCTTTCCCAATAAGCTGTTTGTGCAGTAACCAGCCCCATTTCTTCATTGTAATGGGTAAAATCCTTTTTAACCGACAACGTTGCCGAAGTAAAGATCCAAGCACGCGGCGATGCGATCATTTGTTTTTGGAAAATCTCTGCAATTGATAAGGGTGTTGCATTCAATTGCAATGCCTGGTTATAAATCTCGATCCAGCGCACATGACCTTGCATTTCTGTTTCATCTCGCCAGCGTTGTATCAGATACAAATGGTTGGTTGTACGCTGCCAGCAATTTTCCAACCCTTCAGATCGCTCAGCCTGGTTCTCCAATTGTTTGGCCAGCATTTTCAGCTTTTCCAGCAAGTTATCTAGCGCAGCACTAAAACCCGCATTTTGTTTTATCGCTGCCAAAGATAGCCGCGTATTATCTTCCACGACAGTTAAACGTAAATCACGCGCGGCTTTTTCCATCGCAGCAATAGCATTTGGCAGCTCAGCAAAATCACCGGCAGCCTGTATAGCCTCTACTTTTGCGTCGCGTGCAAGATCCAATAACTGACCGGTACTAATAGATTCACCAAAAAATAAACTGGCAGTTTCCGGCAATTGATGGGCTTCATCAAAAATTACCGTATTACAGGCAGGCAATAATTCGGATAATCCTTCATCACGCAGCATGACATCCGCAAAAAATAAATGATGATTCACTACGACGACATCGGCCGCCAAAGCTTGTTTGCGCGCTTCCATCACAAAACATTTTTTGTAGCTGGGACACTCGGAACCCAGACAACTGTCACGGGTTGAAGTGACTTGCTGCCAGATGACCGCATTCTCAGGAACTTCACTGAGTCCGCTTTTATCACCATTTTTGCTGTTGTTTGCATACCGTTCTATTTGTTGCAGATACTGGATTTCGTCACGAGTAATAAAACTGAGATGCGTATCCTGTAAGGCTCTTTCCAGGTAATAGTGACAGATATAATTGGCGCGCCCTTTTAACAGCGCAATTGTGACAGGTATCTTAAGCGCTGCCCGCACAGTCGGAATATCACGCTTAAACAGCTGATCCTGTAGTGTTTTTGTTCCTGTAGAAATAATAACCTTACCGCCAGCCAACAAAGCAGGCACCAAATAAGCCAGCGTCTTGCCCGTTCCGGTACCAGCCTCAGCGACCAGGATCTGATGCTTGGCAATCGTATCAGCAATAGCTTGCGCCATCTCCAGTTGCTGAGATCGCGTACGGAATCCGGTAATATGGCGAGAAAGCGTGCCATCAGACGAAAAAATTGAATCAATATCAAACATAAAATAGGGATACCTACAATTCCAAACCAGCAATCCTTGCTTTTTCTGGAACTGCTATCCTTTTGGAATGAGTCAGGACAGAATACTCGTCATTATACTGCTGCCCATGAATATGATGCGATCACAAGTGGCAAAGGAATAATTTATTACGAGCTGAAAATACAATAACTGATCAACGCCGATTTTCTGTGCACAATGACTTTTTGGCACGTAGTCTTCTGGCTTCTTTTGGGTCGATGATGAGCGATCGATAAATTTCGACTCTGTCACAAGGTGATAGGCGTGTTTCTGGCTGTGCAAATTTGCCAAAAATACCCAATTTGTTTTTTGTCAGGTCTATTTCAGGAAATTGATCCAAAATTCCCGAATATTTTATCGCTTGCTCAACCGTGCAACCCGCTGACACATCGAGTTTCTCCAAGATTTGAATGTGCGGCAATGCATATACGACTTCGACTTGGAAGAACGCTGTCATGGCTTGCCATAGATCACTTCCGCCCGCTCAATAAAATGCTCCACAAAACTGTTCGCAATCATATGAAATACAGGTCCAACCAATTTTTCAAGAATTTTGTGTGAGAACGTGTAATGCAGACGGAATTTTATCTTGCATGCCGTATCGGATAATGGAATAAACTGCCAATAACCATCCAGATGTTCAAATGGACCATCTAGCAGACTCATTTCAATCAAATCAGGCGGAAAACGTTTATTTATAGTGGTAAAGCTGTGCTGAATATGATGGTAGTCAATCCGAACCGTTGCATGCGTTGTTACTTCATCTTGCGGATCTACAGAAGTACCGCCGCACCACGGAAGAAATTTAGGATACTCCTCAACGTTATCAACCAGCGCAAACATTTGGCTTGCTGAGTATTCGACCAAAACTGATTTTTCTATTTCTGCCATAAAAGTAAATCACCCCGCATCAATGAGGTAATACCGAAAAACTGATAAAATACACGAAATTTTAATAATTCCCACCCATTTCAATCCTGTATGAGTATAGTACAAAATAAAAAAGCCTTTCACGATTATTTCATCGAGGAAAAGTACGAAACAGGCATGGTGTTAGAAGGATGGGAAGTCAAAGCCATTCGTGACGGTCGAGTTCAATTAAAAGAAGCCTATGTTATTATCCGCAATGAGGCATTATACCTTATTGGTTGTCACATAAGTCCGCTCAAGACAGCTTCCACACACATCAACCCTGATCCAACAAGAACACGCAAATTGTTGTTGCATGCGGAGCAGATCGAGCGGCTCATCGGCAAAGTAGAACGTGCCGGATATACTCTGGTTCCACTGGATATGCACTATAAAACAGGCAGGATCAAACTGGAAATTGGCCTGGCTAAAGGCAAGAAACAGCATGACAAGCGCGAATCCGAGAAAGAAAAAGAATGGGAACGTACCAAGCAAAGAATGCTGCGCGCCAAATAAGACAATCCAAAATAATTAATCATAATTAAACTTTAGAGATAACTTTTATTCTTTACGACTATGCAAAAATCTATTGCTATCTGGTTACTAATTTGTTGTGCTATGGTCTTTGCCATGGTGGTAGTCGGCGGCGTTACGCGACTTACCAACTCAGGACTTTCAATTGTTGAGTGGCAGCCGATTGTCGGTACATTACCCCCCATCACTCAGGGAGATTGGGACGAACTACTGGAAAAATACCGCGCAACCCCGCAGTACCAAAAAGTCAATAAAGGTATGAGTGTCGATGAATTCAAGAGCATCTTCTGGTGGGAATACTTTCATCGTCTGTTAGGCCGGCTGATTGGTTTAGTATTTTTTGTTCCTTTTGTTTATTTCCTAGTGAAAAAGCAGATCGATCGGCCATTAGGTATCAGGCTAGCTGGAATATTTGTATTAGGTGGATTACAGGGATTTATGGGTTGGTATATGGTTAAGAGCGGACTGGTTAGCGACCCCCATGTGAGTCAGTACCGTCTTACTGCACATCTAGGATTGGCATTTGTCATTTTTGCCGCTATGTTCTGGGTTGCGTTAGGATTGCTATCACCGAAAAAAGATAATCCCGAATCCAATGAAATGCTGCAAAACCTACGGCGATTCTCCTTTGGTCTGACCTCACTCATTTTTATCATGGTGTTATCCGGCGGTTTTGTCGCAGGCATTCGAGCAGGTTTAGCCTACAATACTTTCCCGCTCATGAACGGGCATCTGATACCTCCGGAAATCTTTATGCTTGAACCGTGGTATCGCAATTTCTTCGATAACATGGCGACCGTACAATTCGATCATCGGCTGATCGCTTGGATATTAGCTTTTTTAGTACCGCTTTTCTGGTTTAAATCACGCAAGGTGGAACTCTCCGGCACGACCCGAATTGCCTGCAATCTTTTTCTGGGGATGCTGATAATTCAAATTAGTCTGGGTATAGCGACTTTACTGCATGTAGTGCCTATCCCTCTAGCAGCCTCACACCAAGGTGGCGCAGTATTGCTATTTGCAGCAGCATTATGGGTTAGTCATCGGCTACGTTAGCACTTGGAAGCTCAACTCATCTTATGGCACTGCATGCGATGAATTGAGCTTAATATTTAATTGCTTAAACAACTCACCCGGCGCTTCAGGATTTTTCATTTAAACCCAACCGTTCCATCCGGTAACGCAGCGACCGGACAGTGATACCCAGTGTTTTAGCTGCTTTTGTTCGATTGTATCGACTCTGATCTAATGCTCTTATAATAGAATCCCTTTCAAGTTGATCAAGAAAATCCTGCAGGGGCAATCCTGAGTCCGAAATGATTGATGGCAAGCTGCCGGTATTTTGTGGAATCTCTCTTGCTTTATTAGGCAATTGCAGCTCTTCTTTACCAATTTGCGTGTCGGAGCATAGCGCCAATGTCCGTTCAAGTATGTTTTCAAGCTCACGCACATTACCGGGATAACCATAGTTCATCAGCAGCGCCAATGCATCTTTTTTAAGATTACAATCAGGCCGCGCAGCTTCCCGGCAGATCTTTGATAAAACCGCTTCTGCTATGAGCGGAATATCTTCGCGCATCTCACGCAGTGCGGGCATGTTCAATTCGATTACATTCAGACGATAGTATAAGTCCTGCCGGAATTGCCCGGTTTCAACACAATCACCAAGATTCTTGTGTGTGGCGCTGATGATACGCACATCGATATTTTTTTCTAGCGTATCACCGATTCTTCTCACCTGTTTTTCCTGGATTACTCTAAGCAGTTTAACTTGCATAGCCAGTGGCAAATCCGCGACTTCATCAAGAAATAACGTTCCGCCGTTTGCTGTCAGGAAAAATCCATCATGCTCTTTATCTGCGCCAGTGAAGGCACCTTTTTTATAGCCGAAAAACTCACTTTCCATCAGGTTTTCAGGAATGGCCCCGCAATTGACAGCAACAAATGCTTGTTTATGGCGAGCACTTCTTTCATGAATCATTCTGGCGGCCAGCTCCTTACCACTGCCTGATTCACCGCTGATATAAACAGAAGCCTGACTGCGGGAAAGTTTGTCTATGGTTGCGCGTAGCTGACGCATGGGTTGAGATTCGCCCAACAAGATGCGCTGATTCGATCGGACTTGTGATGCAGGTCCGGTTTCTATGGGTGGCAAGCTCAGGGCGGATTTAACTAAATCCCGCAACTGTTTTAGCGAAACCGGTTTCGGCAAGTAATCAAAAGCCCCTGCTTTAAGTGCAGCGACGGCATTTTCTGCCGTACCATAAGCTGTTATCACGGCAACAGGCAAATCTGCACACTGCTGTCCAATATAATTAACCAGATCCAATCCGTCTCCGTCAGGTAAACGCATGTCGGTAAGGCATAACTGAAATTGACGTGATTGCAACAATTGCTTGGCGTCATTGATACACTTTGCACTGAAAACTTCCATTCCCATCCGCGCCAATGTCAGTTCGAGCAACTCGATAATATCCGGTTCATCATCCACAATCAGTATATTGGGAATGGAAGTTTTTCTATGTGGATTTGCTATTGATCCACTATCTATAGACATGGCTGGCTGCTTTTGCAGATTATCCTAAAATTCCCGCCTGGAGAATCTTCAACATAGTCAAGCGATGCATGATTGGTTTCGCACAACTCACGTGCGATGTATAAGCCTAGACCTGTACCGCCGGTCGCAGTGGTGAAAAAAGGTTCAAAAATCTGTTTTGTTTGTTTCATGTCGACACCCCGACCATCATCAATTATATTCAGACAAACATTATTCTCATTTGCTCCTGTAGACAATTCGATGCGTATACTGCCGATTTGTTTTTGACAATGCCGCCATGCATTTCGGCATAAATTCCACAGTATCTGATTCAAATGATCACGATCAAAACTAATCAAATAATTCTTCGAGCCATCTACTATAAATACATTCGTATTTATTTTCTCAGTATGACAAAATTCTTCAAGAAACTTCTGAATAAATTCATGTATCTCAATAACTTCTAATTTTGAAATATTACGCCGGTTCAGTTGTAAGACATCCTGCACTATTTTGTTTAGACGCTGCGTATTATCACAAATGATTCGCACGAGACGAGGATTCGTATTATTTTCAAGCTGCTCCTCTTCCAGAAGTTCGGCAGCATGATTGATCGCGGAAAGCGGATTACGAATTTCATGTGCGATATTCGCCGTCAAACGGCCCAGTGCTGCGAGTTTTAGTTGCTGTAGCTGCGCCTGTATGCGCCCCATGTCTTCGAGAAAAATAACGACACCATTACGAAAGTCCGCTTGTATCGGAAGAAAACGTGTTCGAACCAATGCATTACTATGCGCTAACCGTAACAAATCAAAACTAATATTGCTGCCTCCTTGCCAGCTTGCAAGCCTATCGGTTATTTCAGGCACATAATCCGATAGTCTGAGCAACTGATTCTTACCGTCAGATGAATTCATATCAAGCAGCTTCTCAGCGTAGGTATTGCGCTGCCGGATGTTTCCATCCTTATCCAGGACAAGTATACCCTCCTGTATATCCTGAATTACTAATTGATTGACTAGCGCCATATTTACTAGATCGATACCACGTTCTTTTGCAAGTTGTTCACTGGCCAGAGTATGTTTAGCCAATTGATACGCCAGCCAGGCAACGGCAAAGTACGCCATGCTCAATAAACCGGCTTGTGAGTATTGCGCGGAATAGAAATCAACCGTGAGTAAGGAATAGGTCTCTTGCAACAATAAACTAATGGTTGCAATCGATGCAAAGAATAGTGCCAGACGACCACGACTGATTAATCCCGCTGCTGAGAGCGAGACCAATAGCAAAACACCCAAGCCGCTTTGTAACCCCCCGCTGGCATAAAGCATAATAGAAATGAAGACAATATCAATCACGACTTGTATGGTTAACTGCGAATTAAAATCAGGAAAGCGCAATTTAATAAGCAGCATCGACAGGCTACTACAAAGAACATGGCCTAAGCCCGCATAAATAAACAGCGCGTAATGATGTAAACCGAAATTGGCAAATTCAAATTTCCACGTAACAATCAACAATCCACTGCCAATCATCAACCGGTAAATATTGAAATAACAAAGAGAACGCCAGTATTGATCTGTATATTCAGTCTCAGTTACTCCAAAATCAAATGGCCAGAGTATTGAATGTTTTGTATGAGACGGATAAGTAGACACAGCAATCGAATCAGGATGAAGAATTTAAATACAAATGACTATGCTCGTTACAACAAAAATATTTATCATGATTACCGACAGCCTCGCTTTTAGGCAAATAAATACCACAGTACGAACAATTCACCATATCTTCGGCAGATTCTTGAAGTACTTCAGGATCTTTTTGCTTGGGTCGACGGCTTTTGATTATCCAGTAAATCAGTACTGCTATCAGTATGTAAAAAATTAATTTTCCCATATTAATTTCAATTGCCCTCTTCTCGTATGACATACGTCTGGATTTAATTTGCCATCGCTATACATTAATCATAACAATTTCTTTGTTTTGGCAAATTGTGGATTAACCGTGGATTTAGCACCTATCAATAAAAGATTAATAGTCACCTAACCAAATGAAAAAATTTCAATTAGATAGCTGAAAAAAATCAGTCTTGGAATTGAAAAAACTAGCGTATTTAAAACTAGTCAATATGTATTTGAAGAAGACTCCTTTACGTAACAAAAAAGAGTCATTCCATTTAAATCAATTCCATCCGGAAACTGTTAATCAGTCTGGAAATTTTCTTTAATCAATGATTGCGCGTCACAGAAAAGCTCGCTAATTGCAGCAAACATTTTTTATTTTCTGAATCCGGTAAGAAAGCTATTGCGTCAATCGCAGTTGCAATTTCGGCCGCAGCGCATTGTTTAGCGTAGTCTAAGGCCGCTGTTTGGCGAATAACATCCAGAACAGGTTGGAAACCATCTTTTCCGCCATCCTCAATTGCCTTACGAATAACACTTGCTTGTTCGGGTGATCCCACTCGCATGGCATAAATCAAAGGCAGTGTAGGTTTCCCTTCAGCCAGATCGTCACCTAAATTCTTACCGGTATCCTGATTATTGCCTGAGTAGTCAAGCATATCGTCAATAAGCTGAAATGCAGTGCCCAGATGCATGCCATAAACTGACATCGCATCTTCCTCTTCCGTGGTGGCATTGCCTAAGATCGCGCCCAACCGGCTGGCTGCTTCAAATAATTTGGCTGTTTTAAAACGAATGACTTGTAAATAGTTTTCTTCTGTTACCAGTGGATCCCGGCAATTCAGTAGTTGTAAAACTTCGCCTTCAGCAATCGTATTCGTCGCATCTGCGAGTACTTGCATGACACGCATATTGTCAACATTCACCATCATTTGGAAGGCTCTGGAATAAAGAAAATCTCCTACCAGAACACTGGCCGCATTACCAAACAGCGCATTGGCTGTTTCTCTATTTCGACGGAGATCAGACTCATCCACAACGTCATCGTGGAGCAAGGTCGCCGTATGAATAAATTCAACAATAGCTGCGAGGTTATAGTGAAATTTCCCTGAATAACCAAAAGCGCCTGCGGATAAAATCACCAATGCAGGACGCAAACGTTTCCCCCCACTATTGATGATGTATTCACTGACTTGGCGAATCAGCAGAACATGTGAATGTAATTTATCCCGGATGACATCGTCTACGATGTCCATGTCTTGAGCAATGAAGCTTCTAATATATTCGATTGACACAATATTACCTTGTAGAAAACGCTATGTTAGGAATGACAACACCCAAGTGTCAAGCATAAAGATAAATTGCTCGAAATTTTCCACCACAATCAAAGGTTATTTATGTATAATTCGCGGTTCTGCAAAAGGGAAGCATGGAGTCAATATATGTATGCGGTCATAAAAACCGGCGGTAAGCAGTATCGGATTAAAGTGGGTGAAACACTGAAGGTGGAACAGCTTGAAGTAGAAAGTGGTAGCGAGCTTATTATTGATCAAGTATTGATGATTGCGGATGGGGATAAAATATCCGTGGGCACGCCGCTTGTCAATGGCGCCAAAGTCAGTGCAACAGTACTGGGTCAAGGCCGTCACGACAAGATTCGTATCTTTAAGATGCGTCGTCGCAAGCATTATCAGAAACATCAGGGACATCGGCAGAATTACACTGAAATACAGATTACCGGTATTTCGGCTTAAGGAGTACTAGATGGCACATAAGAAAGCAGGCGGAAGCTCCAGAAATGGACGTGATTCACATTCAAAACGGCTCGGAGTCAAGCGCTATGGCGGTGAATTAATCCCGGCCGGATCGATTATTATCAGACAACGTGGCACCCAAGTTCATCCTGGAGAAAATGTAGGTATTGGCAAGGATCACACTTTATTTGCAAAAATCGCTGGAAAAGTGAATTTTAGTATCAAGGGTGTACTAAAACGAAAAGTAGTCAGTGTAATACCAGCATAACAGCACAGAAGCACCAAATTCTTCCAAAAAGCCCTGTCTAAAATGATGGGGCTTTTTTGTTTGCGGGATCGTAAAAGAATTTCAGGGAACGATAACCAAGATTTATGAAGTTTATTGATGAAGCAATTATTCAGGTACTAGCCGGCAAAGGTGGCGATGGCGTCGCAAGTTTCCGGCGCGAGAAATTTATTCCTAAAGGCGGGCCTGATGGTGGTGATGGCGGGCGCGGCGGCAGCGTATTCGCAATAGCGGATCGTAATATCAACACATTGATTGACTATCGTTTTGCGCGTATCCATCGGGCCAAAAATGGCCAGAATGGTCAAGGCTCCGATCGCTATGGAAAAAGCGCCGAAGATATTGTACTGCGTGTACCTGTTGGCACACTTATCAAAGACAGCACTACCGGTGAAACGATTGCTGATTTGGTTCGTGATCAGCAAAAGGTTTTGTTAGCCAAAGGCGGAGCAGGCGGAATTGGTAATCTGCACTTTAAATCCAGTACCAACCGGGCACCGCGTCAGTTTACCTACGGTGAACCAGGGCAAGAATTTGAACTGAAACTGGAGCTCAAGGTGCTTGCCGATGTAGGCTTATTGGGTATGCCGAACGCTGGAAAATCCACACTCATACGCGCCGTGTCTGCCGCACGTCCCAAGGTGGCCGATTATCCATTTACTACTTTGCAGCCTAACCTGGGCATGGTACGGATTGATCAAAACCGCAGTTTCGTCATGGCTGACATTCCTGGATTGATTGAAGGCGCCGCTGAGGGCGTTGGATTAGGGCATCACTTCTTAAAACATTTATCACGCACCCGGCTATTGCTTCATGTCGTCGATATGATGCCTCCGAATGAAGACACGGATCTTGTTCATGAAGCCCAGGCATTGGTCAAAGAATTACAGAAATATGATGAGTCCCTATATCAGAAACCGCGCTGGCTGGTATTGAACAAGACCGATATGATGCCAGCCGAAAATCGTGCCGAGTTATGCCGTCAATTTGTTGAGAAGCTAGGATGGAAAGACAAATATTTTATTATTTCCGCATTAACTGGTGAAGGCTGCAAATCCCTAACCTATGCCATCATGGATTATCTGGAACAAAATTTACCGCCACAGCCTGAAAGTCAGATTCCAGAGAACGAGCTCGTTGATCCATGATAAGGCAAGCACGCCGTATTGTCATTAAAGTGGGCAGCAGCTTGGTAACCAATCAAGGCAAGGGTCTCGACCACGCTGCGCTGGCCTGCTGGGCAGCACAAATTGCAAACCTTAAACAAATGGGCAAGGAAATCATCCTGGTCTCTTCAGGTGCAATCGCCGAAGGCATGCAGCGATTAAATTGGGAAAGCCGCCCCACTGCATTATATGAATTACAGGCTGCAGCCGCCGTTGGACAAATGGGTCTGGCGCAGGCCTATGCATCCAGCTTTTCTGAGTATGGTTTGCAAACCGCCCAAGTGCTTCTGACCCATGAAGACTTGTCGAACCGGAAACGTTATCTGAACGCGCGCTCAACCCTGACGACTTTATTAAAACTAAACATTATTCCAATCATTAATGAGAATGATACCGTTGCGATTGATGAAATTCGTTTTGGCGACAATGATACCCTGGCAGCGCTGGTAACTAATCTGGTTGAAGCCGATGTGCTGATTATTCTGACCGATCAGGCCGGTTTATTTACCAGCGATCCACGCAAGAATTCGGATGCAAAATTATTGAGCGAAGTAAATGCTGGTGACCCCGCGCTTGAGAAAATGGCCGGTGGCGTTGGCAGCGGTATCAGCCGTGGCGGGATGCAAACTAAAGTAATCGCAGCCAAACGTGCGGCACGAAGTGGCGCGGACACCATCGTCGCATCGGGCCATGAAGACAACGTGTTAGTCCGCCTTAACCAGGACGAGGCTATCGGCACCCGTTTCCTGGCCAAAATACCAGTATTGGCAGCACGTAAGCAATGGCTTGCCGATTATTTACAAGTTCGTGGTTCTGTGACACTGGATCAAGGTGCTGTGAAGGCGCTTTCAGTCGATGGCAAGAGCCTGCTCCCCATTGGCGTCATCAGCGTCGACGGTGAATTTGAGCGTGGAGAAGCCGTATCTTGCCGCGATGAAGCAGGCAAAGAAATAGCCCGCGGTTTGATTAACTATAGCGCTGTTGAAACACAAAAAATCCTAAAACAAGCCAGCAATGAAATCGAAGCCATACTGGGTTATGTTGATGAACCGGAACTCATTCACAGAAATAATCTGGTCTTGCTTTAACTGCAATTAATAAAATATGCAATGCGCTGTATTATTTGTTTGATTTTGTCTAAAAGAACGAGTGATCCAATTGGATAAAAACGCGCAACGTATCGCTGCCATCGACTGGCTGCGCGGGATTGTGATGATCCTGATGGCGCTTGATCATACGTCATGGTTTTTCAATACGAACCGGATTTTCGCTGACTCCGTATTACTGTATGAAACCGGCGATCTGTTTGCAGCCGATCAATTCCTCACACGCTGGATCACACATATCTGCGCCCCGACATTTGTTTTCCTGGCAGGAACATCGATTGCAATCAGTAATATCCAACAGCGCGAACAGGGCATAAGTAATTCTGTCATTGACCGTGAATTACTGCTACGTGGCGCTTTTATTGCCTTGCTGGATCTGTGCGTATTCTCACTGGCTTCTGGAAAGTTTATATTGCAAGTGCTCTATGCCATCGGCATCAGCATGATGCTCATGGTTCCTTTACAACGCCTGGGTGCCCGTGCGGTTTTTTTCTTGGCGATACTTATCCTTGCGGGAAGTGAATTATTGCTCATGGCCCTGTGGCAACCCGGTGGTGAAGTACCGCTGTGGCTGGCACTGACCTTCGCGCCGGTATTCGGTGAAACTTATACCGTACTCTATCCTGCATTACCCTGGCTGGCGATCATGATGCTGGGCTGGGTGTTTGGCGAACGATTGATGTCCCGGCAACGGGGCTTGTGGCCGTTAGAGCGTTTGCTGATGGTCAGCGGCCTATCCGCATTGGTTTTATTTGTGCTTATTCGCAGTAGCGACGGCTATGGCAACCTTTTTATGCACCTTGAAGGTAACACCCTCGTGCACTGGCTACATATCAGTAAATATCCGCCGAGCTTAGCTTACACTGTCCTGGAACTGGGTTTAATGGCCATTATTTTTGCGCTGCTGATACGCCTGGAATCCGTCAAAACCGTGATCAGTCATAATGGACCCATTCTCGTCTTTGGCCAGACCGCGTTATTCTTTTATCTTGCGCACTTCGGTGTTTTGGCAGCACTACGTCTTGTGTTAGACCGCGGCGGCCTTGAACAGACTTATTGGATTACCTTACTGGTGCTAATCATTCTCTATCCAATCTGTCGTATTTACCGTTCACTAAAATGGCGCTATCCACAGAGCCTTTTACGTTTCTTTTAAAATAGCCATGGTTGTGAGTCTGTGTACAATAGAAAATTAGCTTCACTTCGGGGAAACCAGTGAAAAACTTCCACTCGATCTACTCGCACAACTTTATACGCGTATCCGCGTGCATCCCCTCACTCAGAGTGGCGGATCCGGTATTCAATGTCGAGCAAACTCTTGAACTCGCACGCCGCGCATCGGAAGCCAAAGCATCGATTGCGCTGTTTCCCGAACTGGGGATCTCTTCCTACACGGCCGACGACCTTTTTCACCAGCAAGCCCTGCTCGCTGCCGTGATCAATGGGGTCGAACATATTGTTGAAGCCAGCCGTGAATTCACACCACTCCTCCTGATTGGTGCGCCGCTCCGGTTTGAAGGCAAGCTTTTCAACTGTGCAGTCGTCATTTATCGGGGCAGCATCCTGGGTATCGTGCCCAAGACTTATTTGCCGAACTACCGGGAATTCTACGAGAAACGCCAATTCACATCCGCCCGCACAGCCATTGCGCAGGAAGTCAGATTTCTCGGCCAGATTGTTCCGTTTGGCAACGATCTCATCTTCAATGCGGTCAACGTGGACAATTTCTCACTGCATGCTGAGATTTGCGAAGATCTATGGACACCCATCCCACCCAGCACTTACGCCGCCATGGCCGGGGCGACCATTCTCACCAACCTGTCCGCAAGCAATATCACGATTGGCAAAGCGGATTACCGGCGCAATTTGTGCGCATTACAGTCCAGCAAGTGCATCGCAGCCTATCTCTACACGGCTGCCGGTCCCGGTGAATCGACCACTGACCTCGCCTGGGACGGTCACGCCATGATTTATGAGAATAACCAGCGCCTTGCTGAATCCAAAAGATTTTCAGATGAAGCGCAGATCATCACGACAGACATCGATCTCGAGCGGCTCGCGCAGGATCGTATGCGCATGACCAGTTTCAACGATTCCGTGCAAGCGCACCTCGATCAGGTACGCACAATTCGTCCGATCGAATTTGAATTTACCATTCCGGACGAAAACACTCCGTTGCTCCGCTCCGTCGAGCGCTTTCCGTATGTCCCAAGTGATTCGGCTCAGCGCGATGACCATTGCTATGAGGCATACCATATTCAAGTGCACGGCCTGATGAAGCGCTTGTCGTTTACCAAAACACAGCGAATCGTCATCGGCGTCTCGGGCGGGCTTGATTCTGCCCACGCACTGATCGTAGCCGCGCACACGATGGATCGATTGAATCTTCCGCGCGCCAACATTCTTGCCTACACGATGCCGGGCTTTGCAACCAGCGACGCGACAAAATCCAATGCAATGAAGTTAATGGGAGCACTCGGCGTTTCAAGTCAGGAAATCGATATTCGCCCGTCGTGCCTGCAGATGCTGAAAGACATCGCGCATCCTTTCTCCGATGGCAAACCGGTATACGATGTGACGTTCGAAAACGTACAGGCGGGCGAACGAACCTCGCATCTGTTCCGTCTCGCCAATTTGCACAACGCGATTGTGCTGGGAACCGGCGATCTCAGTGAACTTGCGCTCGGCTGGTGCACTTACGGCGTCGGCGACCACATGTCGCATTACAGTGTAAATGCTTCCGTTCCGAAAACGCTGATCCAGCACCTGATCCGCTGGACCATCCACACTCAGCAGTTCAGTGATGCCACCAGTGAAGCACTGTCATCCATCCTGAACACGGAAATATCGCCGGAACTGATCCCGAACCAATCGCTAGACGACCCGCTGCAAAGCACCCAGCAAATCATCGGCCCCTACGAGCTGCAAGACTTTAACCTCTATTACACCACGCGCTTCGGCTTCCGCCCGGCAAAAATCGCATTTCTCGCGCTGCACGCCTGGAGTAACCGGTCTTTAGGCCACTGGCCGGATGGCATTCACGAGCAGTTGCAAAACGAATACGATCTCGCAACAATCAAGCGCTGGCTCGGCATTTTTCTTTTCCGCTTTTTCCAGACCAGTCAATTCAAACGCTCGTGTATTCCCAATGCACCCAAAGTGGGATCTGGCGGATCACTGTCGCCACGCGGCGACTGGCGGGCACCATCCGATGCAGAAGCACGGATATGGCTGGATGAATTGAAGCGCATTCCGTGATACATATTATGAAAGCTGGGCGATCCGCCAAATACCCGTGGCGATCTTGACCATTGCTTTCTGACGTACAGCAATGCGCTCCGGCGTCCAATCCACATTGTCTTCAGCGATTTTCCGGGTAAACTCAAAATTACTGTCCGCAAGCACAGGCCTTTTAATACTGAATTCGGTATTGCCTAAATCACGGTTTTGCCCTTTATCCAGCAAAGTCATATTACCCAGACGATAAACCATAACATCAGCCTCTTCATCACTGAAAGCCGACCAACCCGATACGGGATTTTGCGGCAAGATGTGCTCGACAGTGATGCTACCGCTCTCAGAATCATACTCTTGCCCACTTATCTGCTGTTCCAATGCACATAAGATATAACGGACTATACGCAGGTTACGGGAATTGGTGGTACGCAAGATTTTTTCGGAAAAAGCAGCACGAAACATATCATCGTTTGGATAAACCGGCTTCATAGCTTCCAGCGCTCCAGCCGCTGATGTTAAGCTGCCACTGGAGATTTTCTGTGCCACATTATGATAGATATGCTCTTGTTCATGCGCTGGCAGACCGCCGATGACGTTGTAACGGAACGAAATAGTTACGCAACTGCGAAATAGACTCTCAAAATCACTAGCAGAAAACTTCCGGTGGGCTGCTATCAATAGCGGAAAAGGTTGGCGCACGCTAAACATGCGCAGATTTTGTGCAAATCCTTTTAGACTCGGTGTCCATGACGATGCTTCCGGATTAGTCAGCGCCAAATAAGTATCCATATCTTCTTCCATGCCACGCAGCAATTCAAACACGGCTTCACGATTAGCTATTTGGGCGCGAATGATTTTGAATAATTCAGACTGCCGCACAGAAGTTTTCCGGCTGATCCAATGTACCCTGAGAAAATCCGGAAAGCTTTCGCTACCCAAGCGGCTTACCATAGCTTCCCAGCGGTCTTCCAGCGCTTTCATTTCATGCGCATGTTCGCCATCCCGGTGCAGCACAGAGAACAGATAATTTTTCAAAAGATCAGTGGATGAAAGGCGCACACCGCGCGCATTCAGCGTTTCAAACACTTTATAGGCATTGAGTTCATCCGTCACGCTAATGACAGTGAAGAAAAGCCGGTCACTCATCGTCTCAACCAAGCTAGCCAGCGCGACACCTTCGTCACCGCCCGCTTTCTTAGTGTACTCACGCACTCGTTTATCAAACCACTCAAACGCTTTACGCAAACTGTGCTCGGAAGCGCGAAAACCGCGTTGCGGCAAGTGACCCAGCGGCACCAAATAAGTCTGAAAATAATGATCATTGTTGCGATCCAGCGTCAATTTGCTGCGCGACACCAGTGTCACCGGATCCAGATAACCAATATAGGTTTGGCGTATTTGCTCGATACGTTGCTGGTTATTCCCTGGATTGTTCTTTTCTTCAATCAGCCGCTTAAGATTCTTGAGCGCAGCCAGAACAATCAGAGTCAGCGTTGTCAAGCGCTGCTGACCGTCAATGACATCAAAATTCTTGTCATCCTGCGATTGCAACACCAGATAGCCCATGTAATGCGCTGGTTCTCCACTGGTCTGAATGGTACCGAGAATATCCATCCACAGATTTTCCCATTCATCTTCCGTCCAACTGTAATCACGCTGAAAACGCGGAATGCGATAGGTCAGACCATTACCGATCAGTTTTCGGTAGGTATTGTTCTCAGTTTTAAAGTTTGTGGCTGACATGATTGTACTCCTTTACGTTCTTGCCATCCGCATCACGGTAATCCTAAGCCCTTGCATATCTATAGGTGCCTTTAATTCGTTGCGCCAAATACTGCCCCTTTGATCCGGCACTTCGCATTTCCTCGAAGACGAATTCAGGCACATCAAAATAGTTATATACACCCCCATTAATAAACTCCACAGACAGTACTTGGTTAGCTGCATCGTATTTAAAGCGCGCTATATTCGAAGAATTCCCGTCAATCCAGTCCATACATTCACTCCTTTTTTCATCCAATTCTTGGATCGCATTTACGACAATCCGTTTGTGCTCGTAGTGGTGACTCTGCTTGCGCCACTGCCTAACCATTGGTACATAGTTGGGGGTCGCGAGGCTGGCTCCACCCGGCAGGACCTTGATAGCCGCCGTCCGCGTCACGGCGTTCGACTACACTGGGGTCTTCACTATCGGGACGTCTGTTTAGTGGTGGCGGGGATATGAGAGTTCGTATCGGAAGGCTGACTGCCTCGCCTACAATTATGGCCTCACCCGTTCGCAAAATCGGAAGCATTTCAAACAAACCTTTGAGATTGTCAGATGCCGCACTGGCAACGTGACCTCGGTCGGTATCATTCGCAAGGCGCATCGCAAATATGGTTCCGCATTGCGAGAGGATTGTTGAATCAATTTCGGACGGGCGTTGACTTACGATCATCATGCCTACCCCGTACTTACGACCCTCTTTGGCAATCCTTCGGACGGCTGCAGCAGCAGTGCCCGCATTGTCTTTGGACAAGTATGCATGAGCCTCTTCGAGAACCAACAGTAGTGGCCGTAACCGCCCACCTTCCGGCAGGTCTCTTGCCCAAAAAATGGCGTCATAGAGAATTCGTAGCAATGCACCGATCAGGTCATTGAGAACCGAAGATGGAATGCCTGATAGATCGAGGATCGCGATGGGTTGTGGCCCGCCAATCCATTCCTCAAGAAGAGTATCTAGGTCTTTGTTCGTCTTGCCATCGATATCTGGTAACCAGTCTCCAGGATTGAAGAGAAAGCTCATCCTGGGGTCGCGAAGTCTCGTTGCCAAACCAGCCAGTTGCTGACGTATTCCAACCGACCCACTGCCTTGTTGTACTCGCTCACTAGCAGCGCCTGTTGTTTTAATCGTCCGGTAAAGAGGTGGCGTAACAGACATGGCGTCACCTAGCTGCAGCGGCTTACCATCTGTCCCAAGCACATACGCTGGCTCCACCTCATCCGTTGCAGTCCCTGGTCTCGGTACTATCGTATAATGCTCTCGCTTATGTAGCTCAAGCCAGAGTTTGTGCAGGCAAAACGGAATTGGGGAATCGACTGTTATCCGCGTCTCGTCTATGCCTTCTCTGGCTTGATTTTTCAGAGACTCTTTCTTTAGTTGCACGACAGCTTCGGCCACGGCTGGTTTTTGGGCTTCGCTCAGGTTACCTAACGCGAGCGCAGTCAACTCATCAAAACTAAGTGCCCAAAACGGAACACGCAACGCCTTCTGGCCTTTGTCGA
The DNA here is from genome assembly GCA_016708955.1 of Nitrosomonas sp. GTDB lineage: Bacteria > Pseudomonadota > Gammaproteobacteria > Burkholderiales > Nitrosomonadaceae > Nitrosomonas. Next base: position 401,452 of record JADJES010000002.1, on the reverse strand, counting down.
CGTCTTCAGAGACACGAAATACCGTCGCTCTATCAGAGAGTGCTTTAGAGTATTCGCCATGTATATCGAGGACGACGATTCTGGCCGATGGGTAATGAGACGACTCAGACAAGGAATTCAGCAGGCCCGCCACAGTCGTCGACTTTCCTGACCCGGTAGTTCCTACAACTGCCGAGTGCCGTGTAACGAGTTTGTTGATGTTGACAAGCGCCGGAATGGATTCAGCGCTAGCGAGATGGCCTACAGCCACGTAGTCATCAGGCTCACCAGCGCCATAAATCGCGCGAAGATCGGCCTCGGTAACGATATGAACGCGGTCATCAATTGTTGGATGCTGAGATATTCCTCGCTTGAACTGCCCCCTGCGCTGACCTTCACCAACCATTTGCACCGTGACCCAACGGTTACCGTAAACCAGTTGATCTTGCTCCCGCTGGGGCGCTGCGCCCGCACCCACCTGTGAGACCACACCATATAAATCGACGAATCCTAGCGGAATGCGAACGAAGCTTCCCACCTGACCAATGCGGTAGCCCTCACCACGCACGAAACTAAGTCCGGTAACCGTATCGTTACTTAGTTCAACTGTTATCGTCGCACCATGAACGTCTTGCACTGTTCCGATGAAGGTAGGATTACGCAGCATTGCCGTCCTTTTCTTTGCCTTGCTGTTCATCATCGAAGCGAGATAGTTGTTGTGCTAAAAAATCACCGAAGTGTTTGAAGTTTCCAAGCTGAAACTCGCAGTTTGGGGGAGTTGAATCATCGCCGGTGGTCGGTTCTTTATTTATGACACTCAACCCATGCATCACGTGTTCAGGGTTTGCACTTCCCCAATCGCGTTCTATCGTACCCAGAACTGCACCATCGCTCGCGAGCAGACTGAGATTTGGGTGTTTTTGTTTTTTAATCAGCGCATCTGAATAATTTGCCCGAGGACCGTACAAGGCCCGAAGCAAATAGCTGTCGGATTACTTCTTAGGCCTTGAAAAATGACCTCGTTCAAATGCTCATCAGCAAACGAGTAACCGCAGGTTACTAACACTGCCTGGCCACGAGCCAGGAAATTTTTGAGGCGGTCAAGCATAGCCAAGTACGGCAACCTTCGACTCTGGTCATATTTAAGGTGCGACGGATAAATCATCTGGCGATCACCCCCAATCGGTTTTTCTATGCCTGTCCGGACCACCTTGAGATTTTTCTTGTCCTCATCCTCATACCTGCTCCACCAATTTATGGATCCATGTAACTTCCACAACCGGCTCCAGCGCACCGGTAGACAGTGCACCGGAAGAGATGCATTCTCCTCCATTGAAGTTAGATCGAAGAAAGCTTCTCTAGACCCGACGAACCCATCAAAGTATGGAATTTTGTGCGCTTCGAAGGCTTGCTCTACCAACAAGTCGTAGTTAGGTGTGAATACTTCGACTGGCTGTGCACGCTGGATTCCACCAATCCATTTTGCGAGTTGATGGTAGGGGGTATTGGAGTCAGGCAGTTCAGCTCCGACCACTACAGTCGTAATCTCGCATATTTTTTCATCGAGTTCAGCTAACATGGTTTTAGTTAGACCATGTATGTCGCCATCCCTCACCACTTCCTGAAGAGCGCGAATATGGCTTAATATATTTTCAATCGTTGGTTCGGCAGGCTCCTCCTCTGAAAACCGCTTCAAGATGATATTGAAACTGCCTCTGTAAACTTCAGATTCTCCAAGTTTCTTTTTGACGTCCGCAGTAAGTCCCAAAATAGCTGGAATCAATGGTTGTATCCCATCGCCGTCTGGATGCGGAATAGAAGCTGGGCATCCCGCACCGAGGAGAAAAGCAACCTTCGTCTTATCTGAAGCAAGCGCATCTAGAAGATTTTTTGATTGCCTATATGGGCAGTGCGATTGTGTGCTCATAAGTTAGTCAGTGCCTTTGGTGTTTTATTTTCGGTGCCGAGAGTTAGCAACTCCAAGCCATCTATTTCCTGCAACGATTTCCCCGCAATCCCCAGCAAATCTCCATACATACCCACTGTCACCCCCATCGTGCGCTCAATCTGCTCCTCGCGCTTCGCCCATTGTTTCATAATCGCTTTACGCTCCTTCTCCAGGTCTTTCTGCATTGTGGAGAGCGCTCCAGTTCTTGATACGTTTAAATTCCCGCAAAATGGCACCTCCCGCCTGACCATCTGTGCCGAAAGCACGGTACAGCACATCCCCGGAAAATTCACCATTAGGCACTGGTTCGATGGTATCAAAGGAAATATAAAACTGCGCTTTCTCGCCTGTTTTTTGCCTTGCACCGGCTGCCTCGAGTACGTTTCTCAAAAACCTGCTAAAGCTGTTATTGGGTTGATTGCGCCATTTGGATTACCGGTTGAGCGCCCGATTCCGACAGCAATACCGTCATCATGTTGGTAACCAATACTGCGCGCTGATCAGAGGTCAGCGATACAATTTTCTTTTCCTCGAGGTTTTTCAATGCCACCTCGACCATGCCCACTGCGCCATCCACCAGTTTCTGGCGTGCCAATACCACCGCTTCCGCTTGCTGGCGCCGCAGCATCGCATTGGCAATCTCCGGGGCATAGGCAAGGTGCGCGATCTTGGCTTCTTCGACTGCGATACCGGCCACATCGACGTGCTGCTGGATTGATTCGCGCAACAATCCCGCGATGGCGTCCAGGTCGGTTCGCAAACTTTTCTTGCTGCGCCCTCCTTCAGCAATTTCGGTATCGTCATACGCATGGCTACTGGCGACCTGGCGCACTGCAGATTCGCTTTGAATCTGAAGATAATTCAGCGTGCTCTCAACATCGAAAACCGCTCTGGCGGTATCCTGCACACGCCATGCGATAACTGCGGCAATTTCAATCGGACTACCGCGTTCATCGTTCACTTTCAGAACCGGCGTGTTCCAATTATTGATACGCAATGACACGCTTGTTCTGCGATAAAACGGATTGACCCAAAAGAAAACCGCTCGCATACGGTTCCGGCATAACTGCCGAAGAAAATCATCACGGCTGCTTGATTCGGTTCGAGCGTAAAAAAACCTTTGCAGAGAAATAGCGTCAATGCCAGCAATGCTGCGCCACCGATCAACTTGATAGGACCACCCGGCGTGGCAACGAGAAATACTGCAAACAAGAGTACCGGCAGTAATATCATCAACATCAACCAACCATTGGAGCCGGAAATGATTTTCTCATCAGTGCCGATGGGATTACTGTTTGATTTCTGGTTCAAAATCATTCTCCCTTTGAGTTTTTGGATTCCAGTTATTGAAGATCTGTGGCGGTTCCTATAAGCGCAAACTGTATTGAACTCAGTGGTGGGTATTGCTAAAGATACGGTTTTTATTGCATGCACCGCATAAAGTCCTGCCCAAAGCATTGCCGGTTAAATCACCCCCGGCAAGGCCGGGAGTTTATGCAATGATTGCAAGCCGCATAGGCATAAAATGGATAGATTGTGCTACGGGGCTTTGGGTTGTATATGCAACATCATCGGTTGTAGGCGTTTAGTTGTGCCCGGCGCGATCAAACCCTTCAACTGCAAGGATTTAACTGCCGATTCCGGAGCACAATTGGCCACTTCGACTAGCTTCACAACCAGGGGATTGAAATACACATCAACACCCGTATAGCTACCTGCATCGTCACCTTTATGGTCACCGCGGAATTTAAATTCCTTGACCGGTCCATTCGGACCGCCGCCTTGCCGATCATCGTTGTGGTCTGAATCAACATAGTGTGCCGAGCTTTCGACATTTCCTTCGATACTTTCGATGCGCCAGCCCGATGGCGCTGTATAGTAAGACTCAACGCGTACTCCTTCTGCTGTGGTCCAGTCACTACGCGTTTCCTTTGCTTTCATCCAAAGCCGCAGATTGATATGTGTACCATCATTGACCCAGCGCGCGGTAGCCCAAACCTCGGGGCCATGTCCGTCATATTCCTTGTCGCCTCTGGTATGAGGTGGCGTGTAAGACAGATAAGTATTACGCGTATAGGTTTCCGTTTTCTCCCGGCACACTGGCGTGGCCGGCTGGATAACGGCGATACTGGAAATAAGTTTGTTCTGCCATTCTAATGTCACGCGATTGCTCGCCTTTGAGACGGGCACACCATTGGCGCCCAGATTGAGGGTCATGTGATAGTGAGTAAGCCGGTCCAGATTGGAGGATACATCCAATGCGCGTGATTTGTCCTGCAGGGTCACCTTAATGGGCGTAGTGTCGAAATCATAACCAAAAAATTCCAGCTTATTGCGCCGGTTTGCATCCAATGCCATATCCACCGCCGCTGGCACTACGTGGCACAATGCCGGTTCCACTGGCGGCACCGTCTGATTAAGTAGATGAGCACGAATCCTCACCAGAGCCTGGCGCACACGGGTGCCGATAAAATCCGCATCACAGCGCAACTCAACACCGGTAGCAGCGACACTACGGTTAAGCAAGTTTGAGATTTCATTACGCACCGTAGATTGTGCGTCAGCGGTCAACTGCTTGGTGGTATCCTGTAATACCGCTTGCCAAGATGAGGAATTACGTTCCAAAGCATCGATGGCGCCATCTAATGTAGCCACAGTATCGCCAGCGACATCACTTACTTTATCAGTCACGTCTTCGACCTTATCGGCAACGCCGCAACCGGAAACCAGGATCGGCATTAATATTGCCAGCCATAATAATCGACGAATTCCAGTATATGTCTGAGTAGCGTGTGACAGAGGTGTAATGATTGTTGTCATGTTGTTAATCTCCATATTGTTGTAAGACAGATTCGATTCCTGCTGCCGACATAAAGAAATATAAAAACCATTTTTCTCTAAATTCATTATATCTATAAAGCTAAATATTTAGTCAAACTTCTGCTCCTGGCGGCCCACATGAGCGGGAATCCAGCGTTTCTCGATGAATGCACAAATTTTCTAGATTTCCGCTAATACGGACTGAGTCGCTTTATTGAAATACTACGTAAGCTTCGATTAACCCATTTTGGGAAAAATTTACACTGATTAATACAAACTGGCTGGCCTGATTACGCTGCTGATAAGCGAGTGACGGAACCGCCGCACAGTCGTACAATGGTTTGCAACCATCTCTAAATTCAAGACCTTTATAGATGAATCCCATTCAGATGAGCAAAGCATCGTTCAATGCGTTAAAATATTTTGATTTAAGTCCGTTAATATCCGCTTAAGTTTAAAAACATATTAAATCGAGTACTTTATGATGCGTTCTATTATTATTGGACTGTCAGTTGTATTTTTTTCCCTGACGGCCATTGTCACGTTTAAGGCGCTAAAACTCCCTGTTTACGCAACGGCTTATCAAGACTACCCATCAGAAATAATGCCTATGCCTACGCCGCCAGTTTCTGCGCCTGCACCTATGCCCGAATCAACTCCTGATACTTTCAGTTATACAACCGAAGATCCCGATTCCAACAAGGCGCTTGCTGTAGGTGAGGAAAAAGCATTTACCCAGTTTGAAAACCAACTTGCAACAACTGAAAGTGCTATTAAAGACAATAAAACTGTCGACACTAAATATCAATCGCAAACCCTGACAATATTTGGTGGCAAAACATTTCTTTCCGGTCAGGATATTATCCAAGATGTTACTTACGCTACGATTGAAAATTTGGTCAAAGAAATATCATCCTCTCCTGACAGCCGAATTATTATAGAAGGACATACCGATAATGTACCGACCGGTAGACTAGACAGTGACAATATGGATTTATCGCTGCGCCGCGCAAAAGCCATTGCGAACATTTTGGTGTTACACGGCATCTCGAAGAACCGGATATCAGTCACAGGTTATGGAGATACTCGCCCGATATCATCCAACACGACAGAAGAAGGTAGAGCAAAAAACCGTAGAGTCGAAGTAAAACTAATGCCGCAAGAAGGAAAAAATTAATGCACATGTACGCACAGCACTTTAACCTTAATTTACTTCCATTCGAGAATGTACCGGATCCACTGTTCTTTTATGATCAGGGAGATCATGCCCGTATCGGAAAAAAATGCCTGGTCATCATGGATGAATCGCACCTGATGTCAGAAGATGTCGTCAATGGCATTCGTTTACTGAACAATCTTGAAGAAGGATCGACGAAACTCATTCAGCTACTACTTCTCGGACAGGAAGAGTTGATGGAAATGATCAACAAGCCGGAGATGGCGCCCTTTAAACAGCGGATTGCTGCGCTTGAGACACTGGGAAAAATGAATGTCGATAGGGTACTGAAATATATCACGCATCGTATTCAAGTAGCCGGTGGCGCCCCCAACCTGATTTCAGATACCGGATGGGAGGCGCTTTCGATCGCATTTAGCTCCGGCGGAACACCACGAACGATTAATTCTCTGTGTGACAGATCATTCAATGTCGCGTATGAGCGAGACAAACCAATCATCGATGCGCAAGATATCTATGAAGCGACACAGCGAATGGGATTGGTGACCGATGTGTTTCATTACATCATCTTGCTCAACAACAGAGAAAGAAAAAAACAAGAATCGCAGCAAGTAACCGATAGTGCTGTTCTGGAAACAGCGCCGCCAGCACCACCGCCACCGTTTTTGAAAGAAAAGCCCGTGCCATCTATTACTAAGAAAATAGAGCAAAAGAACAGAGTGGCCAATAATCAAACGCCTGAAATTACTGAAATATCTGGAGCAAAGATAGATGTATCCGAGAAATCCTATGACGATATTGCCAAGACAATTAAAGCCAAATATGAACAAAAAGGTTTAATGGTGCCTGCTACATTGCTGGTATTATCAATGATCGCGTTCATGCTCAGTGTTTGGTTTTTTTGTCATCGCACGGACTCTGAAGGATTCCTCGGCTGTCTCATGGATTTACTCGGCTTTTGATTAACTGCTTCCTCTGGAGAATTGTGCTGTATTGCACTTTATCAGCAGTCCCTATCTAATCACAAGAAACCCCGCCACTCGGGCAGGGTTTCTTGAAGCACCGACTGATCTTGAGCTCAGAGATCTTTTTTCTTGCGGCGCGTTAAAAAACCTAGCAAACTCAGTCCTGCCAGTAACATGGCATAAGTTTCTGGCTCGGGGATGGAAGATGCCAAATAATCATTCCAATGCTCACCACCATGCCCTAAACCAGGGTTGAAATCATGTCCGCCGAATATTTTTCCATCCCATGAATTTTTGTTTTCGCTATCAGAAAATGTGCGGCCATTATCCTGCGATGATTGATGACTCTCACCACCCGATGAACCTTTCTGATTGTCGTTAGAACCTTTCTTGCTTTCGCCATTTGACGACTTATGATCTTTCTCATCAGAAGATTTGTGATCCTTATCATCGGATAATTTTTTGTTGCCTGATGAGGAATGTTTGTCTGAATCTTTCCCATCACTTCCTGAAGCTGCCTGAACCGCTCCACTCAAGCCAAGAATACTTACGACGAATAATACGACTAGTTTTCTCAAAAAAAACATTGCACGTTCCCTCTTCCGATAAATAAAAATATATTAACGGAACTTCGGGAAGCAGTATTAATAGGTATTCACCACTTTCTTCTGGAATGTTTATGATGCTGCAATCACTCATCAAGATTAGTAGCCTCTTAGTAAGGTTGAACGCTTACTATTGCTCTACTGAATTTTAGTCGCTTCTTCTAACAAGTTTCCAGAACCCGAATTCAGTCTGGCTTTGATCTTCCGGTTATTCTGTTGTTCAGGTATCTCCATCGATTTTGCATAATCGCACTGCAACAACTCTGCGGCTTTTGCCACCACTTCTTTGGCTAAGTTGTCGTAATAATTTGACAAATTATTATGGTCACTATGCGTTCTGGCATTCTGTCCCATCTTTCTGCTATCCGTGTCCTATGTCTCCAGTTGACTCAACTGCGCACAGGTAACCAATAGAGAAAGCATAGGCAATAGCAAAGTGGCATGCTATAGAAAAAGTATCCTCGATCAATGGAATAGCTAACGTACGATTGCTTCCACTACGCGCCTATACAGCGGTGACAAAACGAGTAATACACCGAAACCAATTGGAAAAGCAATACTCCATGAGTAGAGCCACTCCCCGATAAAAGCATCGGAAAAACCAAGATTGACTGCAGTGACTGTCGCAGAAACACAACCAGTCATAGTTGCCGACATCATTAAGCAATAAATGCAATGCGCCAATACTTTCTGTTTCATGCGAACTCTCTATTTTCCGAAGCCAATGACCCAACTCCTGCAGTGTGCATAGCGAAAACGAATTACGAACAAAAATATCTCAAACTATTTAGGCCAGTTTGAAGCTTGTAGCTGACTATTATAAATTTCTCCGGTATAGCTTTGCAAAACTTCCACAGCCTGCGAGCGCATCACTTCCCGTGTTACGCTGATTCCCCTTTGCTTTAGCTCCCGTTCCCAGTGCAACGAACGAGGGCCTTCATTGAAGCCGATTGCCTTTGCGTCCTCCGACCGTGCACCACAAACAATCGAAGCCACTCCCGTCCACATCAATACCCCCAGACACTGACAGCACGGTTCCACACTGGTCACCAGCTCAAACGAACCATGACTTGCCAGCTCATAACTTCCCAGCGCTTGTTCGGCTAAAGCCAATGCCATCACTTCGGCATGCAACAATGAGGATTTTCCCGGAACAACCCAATTGACTCCCGGCGCGATAAGCTCACCGGTATTTTGATTAAAAACAGCCGCGCCGAATGGTCCTCCTCCATTTTTTATGCTCATACGAGCCAAATCAATGACCAGAGACATTCTCTGTTCCACTTCTGGAAAGGGTTTGGAAACATCAATAACCCAAGTTTTAAACCATTCCGGGATTGGTAATGTAATATCTCTCCAGTATTTCATGATGCCCACTCAATATGAATTTTGAATATTTTCTTGAAAAACACCATTATTTCAATTGCATAAGTGCTTCTTCCTTTTGTTTTTATCTGACTCCGCATAAAACCAACCGTTTAGGATTCCTAACTATAATCTGCCTTCCCGCTGCGGTGTTAAAAACAGGCCTAAAATGCTCATTTATCAACCTGCTAACGGTCTCTCATATACAGAGCATTATTTGGGTACCTGAGAACAATAATTCATATTCAAATAATTAGATAATAGAACTTAATATCGTGTAGGATAAATCCTATTTTGACAGACAGATTCCTTCATCCTTAATATAGTGAAAAACGCGCAACACCATGAAAGACAGTTATATTTGCAGCATTCTACTTTTATTGCTATGTGGGTGCATCGCAGCACCAGTAATAAATGATACCCAGCATTCCACACAACCCAATTCAGCGATAATCAATACTCAAGGCATTGATAGAGTACCCAACGCCAGTAACCACAACACTAAGCAAACAGAGATCTCGGCTTCGTCAATTAGTCAAAATAGAACAAATAATTTTACTCAAAAACATCTATGGCCTTCCGAAACAGGTATAGCAACCTACTACGCCCCAGCTATGGAAGGACGGAACACTGCAAGCGGCGAACCCTATGACCCTGAGCAATTGACAGCAGCACACCGGACTATTCCCATCGGCAGTAACGTTCGAGTGACTAACCTTAAAACCAAGCAACAGATCATAGTGCGTATCAATGATCGCTGGGGTGGTGGCGGAGATCGAATTATCAATTTATCAAAACGAGCCACAATTCAACTGGGTTTTGGTTCTGCTGGCACCATGCCTATACAGCTTGATGTTGAATCAATTCCATCCAGTAATGATGTACAACCAAGGGTCAAAGCTCAAGCACTACCAGCTCGTCTTGAAGAAAACAGTATCAGAAATCATTCAAGATTGAATGTCTGTCAAAATGAAGCAGATATTCTAGGGTTAACAGAAAATTTCTATCACAATCATGTCACCGCTTGTTTGTCGCGAAGTGAATGAATCTCAATCAACCAAAATGCTGTGCAAGCGCAACTTCGATGCAAGCAATTGAATTCACCTAGCTATACCAAGCTAAGCACTCATATAACAACATATTTTAAATTAGGATTCTATCTTAAAGACAATGGCTTAAGAAATGTATAAAATCAACTAATCACGTAAAAAGGAAACTATGAATATTCTACATAAATGGCGCTTTTTTCGTTCTGGTGGCTTTGATCAGGTTCGTTTAGAAGAGGGAGTCGATCTAAAATCCCTCAGTGAACTTGACCCAAAGCTTTGGGCGGCGCTGAGTTGTCCAACCAGCAATCTTGAGTTCGACAGTAAAACGCTTGAATTCATTGATACCGATAAAGACGGACATATACGTGTACCTGAAATTGTCGCTGCTACTAACTGGGCAACGTCACTACTTAAGCAACCAGGAGATCTTACCAAGGGGTCGGATACTCTTCCGCTAAGTTCTATTAACGATAGCACACCGGAAGGAGCTGCGATATTGGCTTCAGCAAAACAAATTTTGCTGAATATTGATAAAAATAAAGAGCTTACCATCTCAGTTGAAGATACTGCAGACTTGCATAAGATTTTTGCTGATACTAGATTTAATGGTGATGGCATCATCCCTTCGAACACTGCCACTGACACCGATACCCAATCAGTCATTGAAGATATTATGACTTGTGTCGGAGCGGAAGAAGATCGATCCGGCTTACCGGGTGTTTCGGAAGAAAAAATCAGCCAGTTCTTTTTGGAAGCCAGAGCTTATTCGGAATGGTGGCAGGAAGCAGAACGCGATGCAGCCAATATTCTGCTCTTGGGCGAAGAAACTGAAGCTGCCAAGTCAGCATTTGATAATATAAAAGTTAAAATTAATGATTATTTCACACGTTGTCGGCTTGCTGAATTCGATCAACGTGCAAGCGAACCGCTCAATCCCGCACTCACAGAATACGAAGCACTCGCCAGTAAAAATTTATCTACTGACTCCGAACAAATTGTCTCCTTGCCCATTGCAAAAATTGAAGCGAACAAGCCACTTCCACTTGGGGCAGGAATTAACCCTGCGTGGATTTCTGCACTCACCGAATTTAAGAATAAAGTGATCAGTCCGCTGCTAGGTGATAAAGAGAATCTCAGTAACGAAGAATGGCAACAATTGTGCAATCGTTTTTCAGCGCATCAAGCATGGCTCGATGTTAAACGCGGGGCCGCCGTTGAAACCTTAAGAATCAGGCGCATTCGATACATTCTGGCAAGTGGCTATCAAGAAAAAATCTTGTCTCTGATCCATGAAGACAAATCACTTGCCGATGCATCAGATGCCATTAACTCTGTAGAGAAACTGATTCGCTACCACCGCGATTTATTTCAGCTTTTGAATAATTTTGTATCGTTCCGTGATTTTTATACTGCTCAAAACAAGGCTATTTTTCAAGCAGGATCCTTATATTTAGATGGCCGAAGCTGCGATTTCTGTTTACGGGTAACAGACGTGAGCAAGCATAGCATCATGGCCAATTTAAGCGGCACTTACCTCGCTTATTGTGAGTGTCAGCGTGAAGGTGGCAATGAGAAAATGATTATAGCCGCGGCTTTTACGAATGGTGATGCCGATAATTTAATGGTTGGCCGTAATGGTATATTTTATGATCGCAAAGGTCAGGATTGGAACGCAACCATCGTAAAAATCATCGAGCATCCCATCAGCGTACGCCAAGCCTTTTGGTATCCGTACAAGCGAATCGGCAAGATGGTTGGCGAGCAGATCGAAAAAATGGCTAGCGCTCGCGAAAAGGCAGTACAAGATCAAGCAACATCAGGTATCGTAAATACTACTCAAACAACTGACACGGGCAAAATCCCTCCAGTTCCATTTGATGTCGGTAAGTTTGCAGGAATTTTTGCCGCCATCGGCCTAGCAATTGGTGCCATCGGCACCGCGATTGCATCAGTTATTACCGGTTTTATCAGTTTAGTCTGGTGGCAAATGCCATTAGCTATTGTTGGATTGATCTTACTGATCTCTGGTCCGTCCGTTCTACTGGCTTTTCTCAAGCTACGTAAGCGTAACTTGGCCCCGTTACTGGATGGCAATGGCTGGGCGGTTAACACTCGCGCAATTATTAATATTCCGTTTGGTGCATCATTGACACAAATGGCTACCTTACCGCCCGGTGCTCAACGCTCACTTACGGATCCTTATGCAGAGAAGAAAAGTCCATGGAAATCGTATTTTTTCATTGGACTATTGTTAAGTAGCATCGCTTATCTCTGGCATAGTGGCTATCTGCATCAAGGTATAATTGAAAAATTACAGAATCATTTTTCAATCAACAAAAGCGAAAAATCCGCCGAAATCGAGATTGGACCTGGAGCAGAAGCTCCGGTCGCACCCGACTCTGGTGCTGCTGCTCCTAATGATTCAAAGACAGCAGCGAAAGGTGAACTGGAAGCCACTGCAAAATCTTCAGAGGTGGTACCCACAGCAAAAACTGTTCCAGCATCTAAACCGATTAATCGCTGAGTTAGGGTTAGTTTATGCTGATTGAATTTGTTTAATTTATGAGGAATCGATTCGCGCTATTTTAGCAATTCTTGTGGAATAAGAATTGCGCCAATCGCTTTACCCTTTTAGTGTTATTCCAATTTTCTATATAAATACAAAGGAATACACTATCTGAATTACTGTTATAGTGGAATTAGATCGTTGAATAATGTTATTCGATGTGATGGCTGACACAAACTTATTCAACCTACTACTCTGCATTATGATCTCGCCATGCGCCTAAAAATTGAGTAAATCCGGACCCGATCTCCCACTTGGCTCACAAAAAATGTTTAAGACCGACAGATTCCTAGTTAAAATTAAACAAAACTCGAATTAAAACACACAACCTCCCAAGTCAATGAATCAATATCTTGACAGCCCCTAGCCAGATCAAGTCTACTATCAGTCAACGACTTTAGTTTATTTTTCCGTCCCGCTGTAGCTCGTTTTTATCCCCGGTTGTCGATCATGAAGGAATCATTGTTGTGTTTTCAGTGCTTAAAAACTTTAGTTTCGTAAGAACGCTCGGCTATTTGGCATTTTCTGCGAGTTGGTTGGGGTTTGCTTACTATTTTGGCCGATTGATTCCGGATAAACAGCTGTGGTTTGCCTTATTGATAACATTCCTGTTTGGATTACCCATTTACTTTGCTGCGATTTATGCAGTGACAATTGAAAGAATTTATCTTTCCAGCCAATTCAAGAAACTGGGCATTCTACATTGGCTCTTTACCCGCCGGATTCTGGCATACATCTGGTGGTTACTGTGGTCGATTGTTTTTGCTTTTTTACTGTTATTTTATCTCGGCTCGGCAGAAAAACAGGAGTGGTTGATCTTCTTTGCGGCTATTCCGGTATTTGCCGTCATTTATGCCATTTTCTTCCCGATTGCCGCCCGTGAATATAAACCGTATATCGCCGTACATAAATCCTTAGCCTGGTCGCGTTGGGTGACTGCGCTGGCGATGGCCGTGTTTTTTGTTGTGTTTGTAAACCATACCGATGCAAGCCGTCAATATGCCACATTGGCCGAAGCTGTCGCGATGGAAAGTCAGAGATTGGATGGAACGACAAACAGTATCTTGATTCTTGAAACCAACCGGTTGCTGGGTTTTATTGAAGGAATGAAGCGGTATGCGCTAGGCAGCCTGCATTCATTCAGTGATGTGCTTTATCTGGGTTGCGTTTTTCTGGGTAGCTTGCTGTTTTTTTATAACGTGGCACTCGGGATTTCCAGTTTTATGGTTCCATTATCCGAACACCGCCGTGTATTCGCGCCCATACAGGATACCGATCAGCCGCCTACAGTTTCGCCCTGGGCCTGGGCGCTCACCTCGGCATTTGCTACCTTCTTTATATTCTTTATTTACGTGCCTTCGACGGTGTACGTCGATGCTTGGCTGCGTTCCAATCCGGAAACCATCAAAGAAATACAGGCATCAAAACAAACTGTGATTCAAACCGTGGAAATGATCGGCGATGATTACTACAAGCCCGGAACAGCCGCGCAAATTGAGCAGGCTTATCTCGATAGTCTCAGTAAGCTGGAAACATCGCTGGAAAAATTGCGCGAAACCACCGGTACGGGTTTCCAGCAAATGGCCGGCAATGTGGATGATTATCTGGATTGGTATTACAGTCTGCCGGGAGAGTATGAACGTATCGTGGCATTGGCCACCGGCGTTCTGGAAAACTGGATGGCCGAGAAGCTGCAAAATTATCTGATGAAAGGCAATGTATTTGGCCCGGTACAACAATCCATCGAAGAGGTGCTACAGAATAATCAGCAATTACGCACCGAGCATTTGCAAAAAGTTGAGCAAATCTTAGCTGAGAACCGCATTGAACCCATTGATAATTCACAACTGGAAATCGTCAGACACGCTTCACTGAGTGCGCTCAAAGAACCGCCCACACACAGCGTCATCATCAATCTTGAAAATCGTATGCTGATCTCCGGCGGCATTGGTACCGCGGGTGCCATCACTGGTGCAATCGCCGGAAAGATCACTGCCAAGGTGGCAGGAAAGGGGATTATCAAGCTCGGCGCCCAGGCCTTGATTAAGGTAACTGCCGGCAAAGCGGTCAGTGCCTTAGGCGGGGCGGCGGCTGGCGCGGCGGCCGGTATGGCGCTGGGTTCATTTATTCCCGGCATCGGTACGGCCATCGGCGCAGCCATCGGTGGTATTATTGGGGGAATTAGCATTGGATTGACCGTTGAGAAGCTTCTTCTGATGCTCGAGGAAGCATTCTCACGCGATGAGTTTAAACGCCAGATTCTGGATGCCATTGAAGAAGAGCGCGTTGAGTTCGAGAAATTTTTAAACACACCTGCTGTATCTGATAGCGCTCCCAGTACCGATATTGAAGCTGATGCGCAGAAAAGTATCCGGTAATCCTAATAAAGCGAACCAAATAAGCCGGCCAATACGCCTATGAGGCAAAAATACTGGAATTCGAATGGAACATAACATTGGACTGATTACTACGATTGCAGCCGGATTTGGTCTTGCCTTAATCTTTGGCTTTATTGCGGAACGGCTTAAAACACCGGCATTGGTAGGTTATCTCCTCGCCGGGATTGCTATTGGCCCCGCTACACCTGGGTTTGTCGCAGACATTGGCATTGCTTCTCAATTATCTGAAATCGGTATTATGTTATTGATGTTTGGGGTTGGATTGCATTTCTCACTGAATGATCTGCTTGCAGTAAAACGTATCGCTTTGCCAGGTGCAATTGTTCAAATGGCCGTTGCGACCATTTTAGGCATGGCTTTGGCCGACTCCTGGGGCTGGAGTTTAGGTGCGGGTTTAGTTCTGGGTTTGTCATTATCTTGTGCCAGCACGGTTGTTTTGCTTAAAGCGCTTGAATCACGTGGTCTTCTGGAAACCATGAACGGTCAGATTGCCGTTGGCTGGCTGATTGTTGAAGATTTAGTCACTGTATTGATTCTTGTGCTTTTACCTTCGTTTGCCACCATGCTGGGAGGATCCAACGGAACTGAGAGTGCAACAAGCTCTCTCTGGCTCACCGTTGGACATACATTGCTGCTGGTTTCAGCTTTTATTGCTTTGATGCTGGTAGTCGGTCATCGTGTATTACCTTGGTTGTTGTGGCAAGTCGCGCGCACCGGCTCGCGTGAATTATTTACTCTTTCTGTCGTTGCTTTCGCGATTTGCATTGCTTATGGTGCTGCAGCGCTATTTAATGTGTCGTTTGCACTCGGTGCCTTCTTCGCGGGCATGGTCATGCGCGAATCCGAGTTCAGTCATCGTGCCGCCGAGGAATCACTGCCATTACGTGATGCTTTTGCAGTGTTGTTTTTTGTTTCTGTCGGCATGCTGTTTGATCCCACCATTCTGATCAATGAACCCATGCATGTTTTAGCCGTTGTAGCCATTATTATTGTTGGCAAATCTATGGCGGCCATGCTGCTGGTTCTAATGCTTCGCTATCCACTCAACACAGCACTGACAGTGGCAGCAAGTTTAGGGCAGATTGGGGAATTTTCTTTTATTCTCGCCGGATTAGGGCTATCGCTTGGATTGATGTCTAGTGAAGGAATGAGTCTGGTGCTTGCTGGCGCTTTAATCTCAATTGCTTTTAATCCGATTGCCTTTGCTGCAGTCGTGCCTATTAGAAATTGGATATTGAAATACTCTGCAGTAGCACGAAAATATGAAAATCGCGATGATCCATTCGCTGAGCTACCCATGAGCACAGAACGTAAATTTCTTCAGGGGCAGGTTGTTATCGTGGGATATGGCCACGTCGGTCAGCGCATTGCAAATGCGCTGAATGAAAAGGATATCCCTTATATCATCGCAGAGCAGAATCGTGAACTGGTACAGCACCTTCGCAAACAAGGTAAAAACGCAGTATCCGGTGATGCTACGGAACCTTCAGTACTGATACAAGCGCATATCACGGATGCCGCCATGCTGGTCGTTGCAACATCCGACCCGTTAAATGTTCGCCAAATGATTGATACCGCACGTACATTGAATCCGTCCATTGAAATTGTATTGCGTACTCGTAGCGAGGATGAAACAAAATTATTACGCAAAGACGAGCTAGGTACTGTATTCTTTGGCGAGGAAGAGCTCGCCAAGAGCATGACCCATCACATATTGGATCGCTTCAATGCAAAATCTGAATCTACCCATAAAGAAAGCTAATCTGGCTTGCAAGCCTAAAACCACCTACAATAATATGCAAATTTTCAAGAGATTAACGCAATGACAGAACAATTTTATGTGGGTATCGATCAGGATCAAAATGAAGGATTAACGCACCTGGGCCGCATCGTACGCGACGCGTGGGTGTTTGGTATTCTGCCCGAAACAGAGACTTGTGTAGGCTGGAGCGGTGCACAAATGCAATCGTTGTATGAAAAAGTTCACAATGCCTGGGAGCCATATGCACACTTGCCAAGCCGTTTGCCCGAGGACTTACGTGAGCGGCATGCGCGGTTATATAACGAAGCTATTTCAAGCGCCAAAGCAAAAGGCTGGGATACCGAATTGCAAGATGATGATTAGTTTTTATCTGGAAAATGGATAATCCGGGCTGGGCCATCCAGCTTTGTTTTGTTAACCAGCGCCTGCAAGGCAGCCGGAAACTCCCTTTGCAGCCGTGACATTAGGGCTGCCAGGTTCGTACGGTAATAAACGGCTTCGTAAGCAACCGGTTGATCCAGCGCATCCCGGGCTTGCGGCTTAAAATTACGCCACGCAATATCAATCCAGCATTTACGCTCTCCGTCGATAAACACAAACTCTTCCTGATCAATAATCGCCATATACTGCATGCTGCGAATGGGAACAAATAAATGTTTAGTAGGACAGCGCGCTAACAAGGTGATCGCCAAATTATAAGTACTCGCTGGCAGGTGACGCGCTTCCCGGTTGATTTCAAGATCTCGATAGCAGGTAATTTCCATAATTGATCTAGTAACACATTCTAAAATTCCGCTGTGATGACCATTCTTCTTACTTCCAACAAATCAGCACAAAGGATATCAATACTTGTGTTACCTTAGCGCCGTTGCCTCAGGAACTCAAGAGGGCAAGAAAAAAATACCGTAGTTTTTTGGGAAGAACCTGAGATCAGCTTCATAATTCGATATCTCGAAGAAATTAGAACAATGTCACTTTACAAACTTTTTAATCATTTTATCTCACGTTTGGGTCCTGGGTTATTGTATGCAGGCGCCGCAGTCGGCGTATCCCATTTGGTTCAATCCACGCAAGCGGGCGGAATGTTCGGATTTGAGCTGATAATTGCTATCATTATCATCCATCTGATTAAGTATCCTTTCTTTGAGTTTGGGCCGCGCTACACCGCCGCGACGGGACAAAACATATTACACGGCTATATGAAACTCGGAAAATGGGCCGTGTGGTTATACCTGCTCATGACGATAGCCACCATGTTTATCGTTCAAGCTGCTATTACTGTAGTTACTTCCGGTTTGATAACGCATATTTTTGGACTGGAAGGACTTGGCGGACATGATCCACAGATAGTTGCATTTATCATTAGCAGTGCGTTACTACTACTTTCCTTCACATTACTGGTGAGCGGTCACTATGTATTGTTAGATAAATTGATGAAAGTCATCATCCTGGTACTCACGGTAACTTCTGTTGCTGCCGTGATCATGTTGTTATTCAATAATCCAGGCCATCATAAATCGGCAACTGTTTCTTTCTCTTTTTCCGATACCGCACATTTAATATTTTTAGCGACATTTCTTGGTTGGATGCCTGCGCCGCTGGATCTTTCCGTGTGGCATTCCATCTGGTCAAAAAGCAAGAATGAAAGCGACGGCAAGATAACCAGCATGAAAGAAACTTTATTCGATTTCAGAGTGGGTTATATCGGAACCGCATTTCTGGCGACATGCTTCTTATTACTAGGCGCACTCGTAATGTATGGCAGTGGCGAAACATTTGCACCCGGAGGCGCTGCATTTGCAGGCCAATTGATGAACATGTATGAACAAGCCCTGGGGCCATGGGCTTATCCTGTTGTTGCCATTGCCGCACTGGCCACCATGTTTAGCACCACACTGACCGTGCTGGATGCTTTTCCGCGTACTATTAGTGCTTCGCTTGAATTGTTGTTCCCACAACAAATTAAGCATCGCAATAATGAGAAAACTTATTTAATCTGGTTATTCATTATCATCACCGGCACATTATTAATACTGTTCTTTTATATGACCTTCATGCGGGAAATGGTAAAAATTGCTACCGTGATTGCTTTTGTTGCGGCGCCCATTCTGGCAATACTGAACATGCAGGCGATGTTTAATAAAAGCATACCTGACGAGCATCGTCCAGGAAAACTCATGTTGCTCTGGTGTTGGTTGGGAGTGGCTGCTTTGTTAGGATGTTCGATCAGTTATTTACTACTTTAATCTGCATCTTTTAATCGATCCCGATGCGCCCCACTCGACTTGAGAAACCTGCAGCCACACGCAACAATTTGAAAACGATTGCCGCCCTGCTGCCCTATTTATGGGAATTTAAAGTCAGGGTTGTCCTGGCACTCAGTTTATTGGTATTGGCTAAACTCGCCAACGTTTCGGTACCACTGGTTCTAAAGGAAATTGTCGATGCCTTAGATCAACCGCGTGCCATGCTGGTACTACCGGTCTTTTTATTAGTTAGTTATGGGGTCTTACGCCTATGTAGCACCTTATTCGGGGAACTGCGTGACGCAATCTTCGCCAAAGTAACACAACGCGCGATTCGCCGGGTTGCGAACAAAGTATTCATGCATTTGCACACACTGTCTTTGCGTTTTCACTTGGAACGTCAAACCGGTGGCGTTTCTCGCGATATTGAGCGTGGTACACGCGGCATTTCATTCCTGTTGAATTTTATGCTGTTTAATATCCTGCCTACCTTGCTGGAAATTACTCTGGTGCTCGCCATATTAATCAGCAAGTACGACATCTGGTTTTCCATTATCATCTTCTTGACCCTGCTGGCCTATATTGCACTGACGCTAATCGTTACTGAATGGCGCATGATTTTTCGCCGCACCATGAACAACATGGATTCAAAAGCCAATACTCAAGCAATAGACAGCTTGCTGAATTACGAAACGGTAAAATATTTTGGCAACGAAGCCTGGGAAGCGCGCCGTTACGATGAGCATTTGCAATCGTGGGAAAAAGCCGCTGTCCGCAACCAAACTTCACTGGCAACACTGAATGCCGGACAAAGCGCCATCATCGCTGTGGGTGTCACGTTCTTAATGCTGCTGGCTGCCGATAAAGTCGTCGAAGGCAGCATGACTTTAGGCGATCTGGTATTGATCAATGCTTTCATGTTGCAACTTTACATGCCGTTGCATTTTCTGGGCTTTGTTTATCGTGAAATCAAGCATTCTCTGGCTGATATGGAGCGCATGTTCACGCTATTGGATGAGAATAAGGAAATCCAGGATAAACCGGACGCCCAAATACTCAATGCGCAAAACCCTGCCATCCGCTTTAGCCAGGTCAACTTTAGTTACGAATCCAACCGGCAGATACTATTTGACGTCAGCTTTGATATCCCAGCGGGGAAAAACATTGCGGTGGTAGGCCATAGCGGTTCTGGGAAATCCACACTCGCACGTTTGCTGTTTCGTTTTTATGACGTGCAATCTGGCTGCATTCTCATCAATAATCAGGATATCCGGGATGTCACCCAGCAAAGTCTGCGGGCATCCATGGGTATCGTTCCGCAAGACACCGTGCTATTTAACGACAGCATTTTTTACAACATCGCTTATGGGCGACCAGATGCAACACCGGCAGAAATCTACGCGGCAGCCCGATCAGCACATATCCATGATTTTATTGAAAGCCTTCCGGAAAAATATGCAACGATCGTCGGTGAGCGCGGTTTGAAATTGTCCGGCGGTGAAAAACAACGTGTGGCTATCGCCCGCACCATTCTGAAAAATCCTGGAATCTTGATTTTTGATGAAGCCACATCGGCATTGGATTCAAAATCCGAAAAACGCATCCAAGCGGAATTAAAACGCATCGCAAAAAACCGCACCACATTAACCATTGCCCACCGGCTTTCCACCATCGCTGATGCCGATCAAATTCTGGTGATGGATCATGGCCGTATTATCGAGCGTGGCTCCCACACGCAACTACTGGCAGCCAATGGCACTTATGCGCATATGTGGGAATTACAGCAACAAGAAGAAATTAAGCAACATCAGCAAACGCCCCTCTCCTAACCACCGGGAATAACTACCCCAAAGAACGAATTGCTTTTAACTGCCAGCATTTCTGATCTGGCATCCTGTGCAGTTACTTCTAAAACATTCTTTAACAACGCTTAAGCTCCTTGGTTCAAGCGCCATTTATTATTTGTGCCTACAAGGAAAATACCAAGAATACTAGAAACCCAGAAAATACAGGGAAAACTAGCGCTATCTCCAGAAATGAATTTTCTAGCCATATGCTAACTTCTCACTTCAGAATCTGCCGTCGATAGATTGCATAATCACATTCTAAGGAGTTACCGTAATGCTAGTTTCAGTTGGTTATCTCATCATTATTATTTCTGTATTTGGCGGTTTTGCATTAGCGGGCGGTCATCTCGCTTCTTTGTGGCAGCCCGTTGAGGTGCTTATGATTGGTGGTGGTGCTCTAGGGGCTTTGGTGGTTGGCAATTCGAATAAAGCCATCAAAGCCACTCTAAAAGCGCTACCTACTGTTTTCAAAGGCTCCAAATACACCAAAGCGCTTTATATGGATTTAATGACATTGCTCTATGAAATACTCGGAAAAATCCGTAAAGAAGGCTTAATGTCCATTGAAGGAGACGTGGACGATCCAGCCAGCAGTCCTATTTTTACGAAATACCCCGATATCTTGGCTGATCACCATATCACAGAATTTATCACGGACTATTTGAGATTAATGGTCGGCGGCAATCTCAATTCTCTGGAAATTGAGAGTTTAATGGATAGCGAGCTGGAGACACATCACCAAGAGGGTGAAGTCCCCATACATGTGGTCGCTAAACTGGGCGATGGATTACCTGCTTTTGGCATTGTGGCTGCCGTGATGGGGGTGGTACACACCATGGAATCGGTTCATCTTCCACCAGCAGAGTTGGGAATTTTGATTGCTGCGGCTTTGGTGGGAACATTTCTTGGAATTTTACTGGCTTACGGATTTGTCAGCCCGCTCGCCGGAAAACTTGAACATGGCTTGCATGAATCCAGCAAGCTATTTGAGTGTATAAAAATCACACTGCTAGCCAATTTAAATGGCTATTCCCCGGTTCTTGCAATTGAATTTGGACGAAAAGTCTTGTTCACGACCGAGAGACCATCTTTCCTTGAATTGGAAGAACATGTCAAACAGAGCAAAACAAAGTAGTTTTTTCAAAAAGATTTCCCATTTGAATTGCGAGAATAGTTATGGCCGATGATCTTTCACAGCGCCCGATTGTCATCAAGCGGATTAAGAAGGTAGCGGGTGGCCACCATGGTGGCGCCTGGAAAATTGCTTATGCTGACTTTGTCACCGCTATGATGGCATTCTTTTTATTAATGTGGTTATTGGGATCATCAACCAAGAGTCAATTGGAAGGCATTTCTGAACATTTTAAAACACCGTTAAAAGTTGCTCTGATGGGTGGATCATCTGTGGGTGAAAGCAGCAGTTTAATTAAAGGAGGTGGAACCGATTTGACACGTCAGCAAGGTCAAGTACAGAAAAGTACTGCTGAAGAAGATAAAAAGGCCAAAAAAATCATTAAGGAGCGCGCCGAATTGATCAAGCTGGAAGGGCTAAAAAAGAAAATAGAAGATGCAGTTGAAGCCAATCCATCATTAAAGAAATTTGCAAACCAGCTTTTACTGGATATCACATCGGATGGCTTAAGAATCCAAATTGTTGATGAACAAAATCGTCCTATGTTTGCATCGGGAAAAGCCGAGTTGCAGCCATATACAAAAACCATCCTGCGCGAAATTGGTAAAATGCTCAACGATGTCGAAAACAAAATCAGCCTCTCCGGGCATACGGATGGAAAACCATTTCCAACCGGAGACAAAGGCTATAGCAATTGGGAGCTATCGGCTGATCGTGCGAATGCTTCACGGCGAGAACTGATTGTTGGTGGCATGGATACGAGTAAGGTCCTTCAAGTCATCGGTTTGTCTTCTGCCGTGTTATTTGATAAGGATGCCCCGCTCAACCCCATCAATCGCCGGATCAGTATCGTTGTTATGAATGAAAGAGCTGAGAAATCCATCACGATGGATAAGCACACACTCGATATTGATATGCAGGATGAACCCAATAAAGAATTATTGCAGAACCCAGAAAATAGCCCCTTATAATATAATCAATCCTAAATGCTAAAACACCTCCATCCAGTGGTTATAGCGCTACTTATTCAGATACTCACCATAGTATTGGTTGGTTTTTTTATAGTATCGCAATCTGCGATCGTATTGAACCTACTCGAATGGGGCCTAGTGCAAGGTTTATTGTCCGGATTGATCAGTTATTCCATGAGAATGCCGGCATGGTGGATTCCGATTCACCTGGCATTTATTCCTCTGGCTATTACTACACTGGCGTTAAATATTTCCTCAACTTGGTTTTTGGTACTTTTCCTCTGCTTATTATTAATTTATGGAAAAACTTATAAAACCCAAGTACCGCTTTATCTTTCAAGTAAAAGGGTAAACCATGCACTGGAAGCACTATTACCTGAGCAAGGGAAATTTTCTTTTGTTGATCTGGGGAGCGGTTGTGGCGGCTTAGTGAAGAATCTGGCAAACACCCGCAGAAATGGCATATTTCACGGCATTGAATCGGCACCTTTGCCATTCTTAATCAGTAAACTAAGAAGTCTATTTTGCGTCTCAACCTGTAAAGTATTTTGGGGGGATTTCTGGGAATACGATTTTTCAAAATATGATGTTGTCTATGCCTATCTGTCGCCGGTTCCTATGGAATCGCTTTGGCACAAAGCGGTTAAGGAAATGCGTCCGGGCAGTCTACTCATCAGCAATACTTTCATGATCCCTGGCATCACACCTTATAAAAGTATCCAGTTGGATGATTTTTCAAAATCTACACTGTATCTATGGAAAATATAGATCGACTGAACCACGAATATTTATGTGCGCCGCCAGGTAGTACCTTGCGGATTATCCTCAAGAATGATGCCTTGTTCCAGAAGATTTTTTCGAATCGCATCAGCATCGGAATACCGGCCTGCTTTGCGTGCGCTTATCCGCTGTTGAATCAACAGCTCAATCGCATCTTGCGTTAAAGAATCCAATTCACTAGTAACAACTTTATTTTGCAAATATTCTTGCGGATTCTGTTGCAACAAACCCAATAAATTACCCAATCCTTTTAGTAGTCCCGCATTCTCTTTTGAACCTGTTTTATTGATGTCACTAACAAGCTCAAACAATACTGCGATCGCTTCCGGTGTATTAAAGTCATCATCCATTGCAACTTTAAATTTCTGCGCATTGAGATTACTCCAATTGATCGTTAGCATATCAACCGGTTTCACTTCCTTGAGAGCAATATACAGACGATCCAGTGCAAGTTTTGTATCTTTCAGATGCTGATCAGAATAGTTTAATGGACTGCGGTAATGCGCACGCAAAATAAAGAAACGCACCACCTCAGGTTGATAATGTTTCAGTATCTCTCGAACCGTAAAAAAGTTACCTAAGGACTTTGACATCTTTTCATTATCAACGCGCACAAATCCATTATGCATCCAGTAATTAACAAAGGGATGATCATGCGCACCTTCACTTTGGGCAATTTCATTCTCATGGTGTGGAAATTGCAAATCCTGTCCTCCGCCATGAATATCAAAATGCACACCCAATAGTTGTTCACTCATTGCCGAGCACTCAATGTGCCAGCCTGGACGCCCCTTTCCCCAAGGAGATTCCCAAGACGGCTCTCCCGGCTTTGCAGATTTCCACAGCACAAAGTCCAACGGATCCTTTTTATTCGAATCAATTTCTACGCGCTCGCCGGCACGCAGATCATTCAGAGATTTACCGGAAAGTTTTCCGTAACTTGGAAAGTTGTGCACAGCATAATAAACATCACCATTACTTGCCTGATAGGCAAGATTCTTTTCAATCAAGGTGCCGATCATACCAATCATGTTCTCGACATATCCAGTTGCACGCGGCTCAAAAGTCGGTGATGAAACACCCAACGCGAAAGAATCCTCATTCATAGCCTGAATAAAACGCTGCGTCAGCGTTTCGATTGATTCATTGTTTTCTTGCGCACGTTTGATAATTTTGTCATCGATATCAGTAATATTCCGCACATAACTAACCTCAAAATCATTCGCCTTTAACCAGCGGACAACCGTATCAAAAACCACCAGAACCCTTGCATGCCCCAGATGACAGTAATCATAGACGGTCATACCGCAAACATATATTTTTACTTTTCCAGGTATGATGGGAACAAAATCTTGTTTTTCCCGGGCAATTGAGTTATAAATTTTAAGCATAAGGCCAACAGATAAAATTGTAGAGCTGACTATCTTCTTGATAGAATTCCGGATGTTCTTGATGACTGAATCAAAAATAAATAACCAATGAGTATAGCATATTGTAAATATGAAACTCTTACCCTCGTTTATAACTAATAGGATACCTATGCGACTCCGCCAGATTTTGATTTTTCTGTTTTTAATCTCGATACATATCAGTGTTAATGCCGCAGACATACGGGTTGAAATGAAAACGAACTTAGGGAATATCGTACTCGAGCTTTACCCGGACAAAGCACCCGAAACAGTGGAGAATTTCCTGAAATATATTGAAGAGGATTTTTATAAAAATACGCTGTTTCACCGTGTGATATCCGGTTTTATGATTCAAGGTGGCGGATTCGATACTGCTTTCAAGCAGAAACCAACCAGACCACCGATTCAAAATGAAGCGGCGAACGGTTTAAAGAATGAGATTGGAACAATAGCAATGGCGCGCACATCAGATCCGCACTCTGCTTCCGCGCAATTTTTTATCAATGTCGCGAATAACGGATTCCTCAATTATAAAGCACCCAGCCAAAGCGGTTATGGATACACTGTATTTGGTAAAGTAATCACGGGCATGGAAGTTGTGAATAAAATCGCATCCGCACCAACTGGATCAGGCGGCCCTTTTCCAGGAGATGTGCCCAAAAATAGCGTAATTATCGAAGAAATTATTAAATTGCCCGTTCCTGAGAAACAGAGCCCTCAATAACAGGAATCACAAACCCACAAAGGATTGATATGGTCAGACTACAAACTAATTTTGGTGTTATAACACTTGAACTGGATAGTGAGAAAGCGCCTGAAACTGTGCAGAATTTTTTAAATTATGTTACCAGTGGATTTTATGACAACACATTATTTCATCGCGTCATTGATGATTTTATGATTCAGGGTGGTGGATTTGAGCCCGGAATGAAACAAAAAACCACGCAAGCACCCATTCAAAATGAGGCTGCTAATGGACTCAAGAATGACACTTACACCATCGCGATGGCGCGAAGTGCTGACGTGCATTCCGCAACTGCACAATTTTTTATTAATGTGGCCAGCAATGGATTTCTAAATTATAAATCCCCATCATCGCAAGGCTATGGTTATTGTGTATTCGGAAAAGTAATTGAAGGTCAGGATGTCGTTGATAAAATTAAGAAAGTTAAAACCGGAGACTCTGCTGGTCACCAAAATGTCCCGCTTGAAGATGTGATTATCCAGAAAGCTGAAGTAATTTAGCCAATGGCAAATAGTATAAAAAGCATTTTTTGGTGTAAATTAAACACGCACTTACAAGCGCGCTTTTTACGACAGCCCTCGCGCTAGATCATCCTGAAGATCTTGTACAGCTTCTAACCCCACTGCGATGCGTAACAATCCATCGGATATACCCGCGGCATCCCGTGCTTCTTGACTGATACGAGCATGGGTTGTCGTTGCGGGATGTGTCAGTGTGCTCTTGGCATCACCAAGATTCGCAGTGATTGATATCAAACGTGTCGAATCAATAACACGCCAAGCCGCCTCTTTGCCACCTTTCACTTCAAAGGTGACAATACCACCACCTGATTTCTGTTGACATTTTGCCAACTCATATTGCGGATGAGACATTAAGCCAGGATAAAATACACGCGTCACATTCGATTTAGATTCAAGCCACCGGGCCATTTTTAGGGCATTCTCGGCATGTGCCTCCACGCGTATTTTGAGTGTTTCCAAACCTTTTAATATAACCCAAGCATTGAATGCACTAAGTGTTGGCCCGGCTGTACGCAAAAACCCATAGATGCCGCCATCCATTAGCAATTCCTGATTACCTAACACGGCCCCCCCCAATACCCTACCTTGTCCATCCAAATACTTGGTTGCAGAATGTATGACAATATCAGCACCCAGCTCGAGCGGTTTTTGCAGAATGGGTGTACAAAAACAATTATCAACGACCAACCAAATACCAGCTTTTCTGGAAATTTTTGATAATTCAGCGATATCTGAAATTTCTGTTAATGGATTGGACGGTGTTTCCAGAAAAAATAGCTTGGTGTTAGGCTGTATCGCAGCTTCCCATGAATTAACATCCGTAGCCGATACAAACGTGGTATCGATATTAAATCGCTTCAATATGTTATTGAATAAATTGACGGTGGCGCCAAATAAACTGCGCGAAGCGACAATATGATCACCGGCAGAGAGTAATCCCATTACGCATGCAAGTATTGCTGACATGCCGGAAGAAGTTGCAATACATGCTTCTGCGCCTTCCAATACCGCAAGCCGCTCTTCGAATGCAGTTACAGTGGGATTGGTAAACCGGGCATAAATATTCCCCGGTTCACTCCCAGAAAAGCGTGCGGCTGCCTGTGCGGCACTATCAAAGACAAAACTTGATGTTAAATACATTGCCTCGGAATGTTCATTAAACTGACTACGATGAATACCGGTATGGAGTGCAAGTGTCTCTGGCTGTAAATGATCAGACATGTATATAAAACCTCAAGCAAAAACGTAAAAATGTTAACAATCTGGAAATATTTTCGTGTTCACTACTATTTATCTGATTGTCGTAAGAATGGAAAAGTGTAACCAATTAAATCTAAAAAAATTACTAATCAGAGAAAACCAGACTTAAATCAAGTTGTGTATTGGATTTGGTTTGCAAAAAAGATTGACTGGAATTTCGTTGTAATTCAATGGTGCGTAAATATTCTGCTGTTACATCGCCTGTGATATAGTTTCCATCAAAACATGAAGTCTCAAAATTTTTTACTGTCGGTGAGATTTTTGAGATGGCACGGCTAAGTGCCTCCAGATCTTGATAAATCAGATAATCTGCGCCAATTTCATTACAAATTTCCTCTGTGCTTCGATCGGTTGCAATTAATTCTTGGCGCGTAGGCATATCTATACCGTACACATTGGGGTATCTCACTGGGGGGGCTGCGGATGCAAAATAAATTTTATGTGCGCCAGCCTCACGCGCCATCTGCACTATCTCGCGACTTGTAGTGCCACGTACAATTGAATCATCAACTAATAAAACATTTTTGCCACGGAATTCTATGCCTATTGCATTGAGTTTCTGGCGCACTGATTTACGTCGTTGTTGTTGACCCGGCATGATAAAGGTACGACCGACATAACGATTCTTAACAAAACCTTCGCGAAAATTAACCCCCAATTGATTGGCGAGTTGTAAGGCACTCGGACGGCTTGAATCAGGTATCGGAATTACCACATCAATATCCAGATGCTGCATTGATTTTCTAATTTTTTCAGCGAGATGCTCGCCCATGTTCAATCGTGTTTCATAGACCGAAATACCATCAATCACGGAATCAGGCCGGGCCAGGTATACATATTCAAAAATACAAGGATTCAATGAATACTCGGTTGCACATTGTTTGTTGTAGAAATTCCCAGCCTCATCAATAAAAATAGCCTCTCCTGGCGCCACATCGCGTATCAGTTTAAAGCCCAATGTATCGAGAGCCACACTCTCTGAAGCAATCAGGTATTCGTGCCCATTTTCACTCTCTACCGTGCCAAAAACTAACGGGCGTATGCCATATGGATCGCGGAAAGCTAACAACCCGTATCCGGCAATCATGGCTATAACAGCATAGGCACCTTTGCAACGCTTATGTACACCCGATACAGCCGTAAAGATTGTGGCAGGATCAAGTTGGCAATTACGCGTGCTTTCCTGTAATTCGTGTGCGAGAACATTCAGGAGAACTTCCGTATCTGAGTTAGTGTTGACATGCCTTAAGTCAGCCCTAAATAATTCTTGGCTAAGTTCTTCCGCATTTGTCAGATTCCCATTATGGCTTAGTACAATACCAAAAGGTGAATTCACATAAAAAGGTTGCGCCTCCGCTGAGGAATTGGCAGATCCGGCTGTGGGATAACGCACATGGCCAATACCGATATTACCCGCTAACGCTCGCATATTCCGGGTACGAAATACATCACGCACCAATCCAAGGCCTTTGTGCATATGAAAAGTATTGCCTTGTGCGGTTACTATACCGCTTGCATCTTGCCCACGATGCTGCAGCATTAATAAGCCATCATAAAGCAATTGATTCGCTGGCGATTTTGCAACAATGCCGAGAATTCCACACATAGAAATACTCCGTAAGATTTGCTCTAATCAACTTAAAGATGTGGATTGAAAATATTTAACAAATGGAATCGTAATCATACAAGTGAGAGCGTAGTGAATCATATTAAGAATTTTCTTTTCTTTCGTAGCTGATACGCTTTGACAGATCATTTGGCAACCAGGGCAAAATTTGTATTGCTATCCCTTCCAGCGGGCGGCTTAAAACAGCTTGCTGCCAGAATACTTGATTAGGAATCGTTGTTAATCCAGAGATCAGAACCAGTAACATTACAATAACAAGTGCTCTGATAAAGCCGAATACAGAACCAAGCAATCGATCAATAAACCCTAACCCAATACCTTTAATTAAAACAGACAACATCATTGTCGCCAGGGCTGTGATAAGCAATACAGAAAGAAATGCTAAAACAAATGCAATAGAAATACGGAGTGTTTCGCCAGTTAATTCCGTAGGAAGAAATTGTTCAAAGAATGATGCATACGCGCTAGCTACTATAAAAGCAACAATCCAACCAGCAACAGACAATGCTTCGCGAACAAATCCTCGAATTATACTTAGAATTATCGATACAAGAAAAATACCGGATACAACATAATCAAAAACAGTCATTGGCTAGAATTGATACAGTTCTTGTGATTAAGCATTTTAAATTAAAGTTACTCAAGAGTTGAGAGAGATAGTATGCCTAGACTCTCATCAAACTTCACAATCATCTTGGCACCACCACCCCATCCAAGCCGATTTTCTTAAGCTTTTTTAATTCATTCTCCGCAGCGCTTCGGCCCATAAAAGGCCCAATACGCACACGCGTCACTTCATTATTATCGATTTTAAGTGTTTCCGTATAGGCCTTAAATCCATTTGATGCCAAATTTGCCTGTTGTTGCTTTGCTTTTAATTGATCAGAAAATGCACCTAACTGTACGACAAACCCCTTTGTCGTATCTGCAGCTGTAGTAGGCGTTGTCACCGCGACGGCGGTTGCAATATTTGCTGCAGCAGTATTTTTTAATTCAACGGTATGTTTATTAATTTTCGGTTTAATGCCTGGAATCGGAATGCGTTTCTGCTCACCGGATACTTCGATGCTTTCCTCGACATTTTGCGGAGTATCCTTAGGTTTGCTCTGTGATTCGGGTAATGCATCTACGCCATGAATAGATTCTCGGTCAACTGATTCTGCTTTAGGTGCAAAACTATTCCTGTCGTTTTGATTGGGTATTGGCAAATTAATAGCAATTTCATGTTTCTCATTCTCAGATTTTGGCTCATCAAAAATAATCGGCAACACAGTTACCGAAATGAGAACTAGAATGATAGCGCCAACCAAACGTCTTCTCGCGCGCTTTCGTAGTAATAATTCTTCCTCGCTGATATTTTTAGTCATTTGAAATATCCAATTATTACTTGCTTTGCAGCGTGTTTAAATAACGCAACACGTCACCCACCGTATAGAAAGATCCGAATATGCAGATTCTATCATTTTTAGTTGCTTGTTCACAGGCAAAAACAAAAGCCGCCACACAATCCGAAAACTTATAAATGACATTCTTATCATTTGAAATACCGGCTTTATGAATCTCACTAATTAAATAATCAGCAGTAGCAGCTCGAGGCGTATGAATAGATGATACCAGCCAGAAATCAATATCATTTTTTAATTCCTGAATCACTCCAAAAATGTCTTTATCCTGCAACATCGCAAATACTGCATAGGTATGACCAGCCGGTTTTGTTGCAGCTAAATTTTCAGACAAAACAGAAGCTGCAGCCGGATTGTGTGCCACATCCAGGATAATCATAGGTTGCGTCGAAATAACCTGAAACCGGCCTGGTATGACCGCTTCAGTTAACCCTTGACGTACGTCATTCATACTGACAGGCAACAATTCGCTCAGCGTGTCTAGTGCAGCCAAGCAAGTACTCGCGTTTTTCAACTGTTTCTCACCGCGCAAAGCGGGTAAAGGCAAAGAATACCGCCACCCCTTCGGCCCCCAGAAATCCCATTGCGTATCTTCCTTAGAAAAACCAAATGCTTTTGCAAATTGATAAAAATTTGCACCAATATTTTCAACTAGCTGATTAACCGAATCGGGCAGATCAATTTCCGCACAAATGGCCGGTTTGTTTTTTCTAAAAATCGCGGCTTTCTCAAATCCTATCTTTTCCCTCGTATCTCCAAGGTACTCCATGTGATCTAAATCAATGCTGGTTAAAATTGAACAATCCGCATCAAATATATTGACTGCATCAAGACGACCACCCAGCCCCACTTCCAAAATTGCCACATCAACTTCATCCTGAATAAACAAACACATCGCGGCCAACGTGCCAAACTCAAAAAAGTTAAAGAAGTCTGACAATTTTTTCTTGCGACATTTATTTTCGCAAATGTGTTGCAGAATATTTCATCATCAACCTCTTTTTTGTCGATACGCACGCGCTCGTTATAGCGAAGTAAATGCGGTGAGGTATAGCATCCTACTTGATAACCGGCACAACACAATATCGATTCTAACATCGCACACACTGAACCTTTACCGTTTGTACCACCCACTAGAATAATAGGAAATTTAGGGCTAGTCCAAGTTCCAACTTAACCTGATTCACACGATCCAATCCCATTTCTATGGTTTTTGGATGAAGCGCTTCAAGATAAGTTAACCAGTCAACGAGTGAGTCAGATTCTCTACTTGGTGCATTCATGTAATATGAACCACTAGTTATCCTACAATAGCAAAATATTGAAGTATGGATTACTTTAACTAGGATATGGGCGCAGGCACACGCATCAGTTGCGTACAAAGATTGACAAGCTTATCGCGCATTTGTCTTCGATCCACGATCATATCAATCGCGCCATGCTGCAATAAGAATTCAGCCCGCTGGAAGCCTTCGGGAAGTGTTTGACGCACTGTCTGCTCAATAACGCGCGGGCCGGCAAATCCGATAAGTGCACCTGGCTCTGCAATGACTACATCACCAATAAAGGCGAAGCTTGCTGAAACACCACCCATGGTTGGATCTGTCAATACGGAGATAAAAGGTAATTTGTTATGGCTTAACCGTGTCAGGGCGGCAGTCGTTTTAGCCATTTGCATCAGCGAAAACAAACCTTCCTGCATACGTGCGCCGCCACTGGCACTAAAACATATAAATGGCAAATGTTGACTAATGCACGTTTTAACACCACGGACAAAACGCTCGCCGACAACAGAGCCCATTGAGCCGCCCATAAAACCGAATTCAAATACTGCGACGACTACCGGAACAGTCTTGATGGTTCCTTGCATTACAACCAAAGAATCATCTTCATCAGTACTTTCCTTTGCTTGCGCTAATCGATCTACATAGCGTTTACTGTCTTTAAACTTAAGCGCGTCGGTTGCAATTACCTCAGCACCAATCTCATTCCGTCCATTAGGATCAAGCAACAAATCAAGGCGGTTTCTTGCTGAAATACGATTATGATAATCGCATTTAGGACAAACATTCAGATTCTTAACCAAATCTGTGTAATATAAAACAGCTTCACAGGTGCTACATTTACTCCACAAACCTTCTGGAACAATTTTCTTTTCGCCGGTTTCTTTTCTTTTAATTTTTGGTGGAATAATATTCTGAAACCAACTCATGCGTATCGTTTCCTAAACTGTAGGTTGAATATTGCTTTAATTTTCATCGATGGCTTTGCGTAACGTATTTAACAAGTTTCCTACATTATGTAGTAGCTCTTCGCCATCAGATTTCTCAATTTCTTCTATAATTCGGCTACCGACTACCACGGCGTCCGCCAGACCGGCCACTGCTTTAGCTGTTACTCCATCACGAATACCAAACCCAACGCCAATCGGTAGCGAAATATACTGACGCAGTTGCTTCAACATAACACTTACATCTTGAAGATCAAGGTGTGATGCGCCGGTTACACCCTTTAACGAAACATAATAAATATAGCCTTTCGCCATTTTTGCTACTTGTTCAATACGTTCCTGAGGTGTTGTGGGAGATAGCAAGAAGATTGCATCAATCCCGTGCCGATCCAAGCATTGCACCCACTCACCTGATTCTTCAGGCGGATAATCAACGATTAGAATACCATCAATACCACACGCTTTTGCTTTGAGTGCAAACAATTCATAACCCAATGCTTCAATAGGATTTGCATATCCCATCAAAACAACGGGTGTATCCGTATCCGTTTTTCTGAATTCGGCAACCATATCCAGCACACCATTCAGACTCACATGATGTTTTAAAGCACGCTCCGAAGATCTCTGTATCGTAGGTCCATCAGCCATCGGATCTGAAAAGGGTATGCCTAACTCTATGATGTCAGCACCTGATTGAACGAGCTGATGCATTAATTGGACCGTGATTTCCGGATTAGGATCGCCAGCCGTGATAAAGGGAATTAAAGCTTTTCGATTTTGTTTTATTAATGCAGAAAATGTTTTCGCAATACGATTTATTTTTTTAGTATCCCCTTGTCCACTAAAAAAATTCATTAAATTTTTAAAACCATCTAGGCTCATCGGCTCAATCCGTTCTCAATTCTTTTCGGAAAAATACACATGCACAACACTGATTATAGAAATGCTAAAGCGTTAACCCGGACATTTGCGCAACAGTTGCCATATCCTTGTCACCTCGACCGGATAAATTAACCAATAGCAATTTGTCTTTCGGTAGTGTAGGCGCATATTTAGCAGCATAAGCCAGAGCATGGCTTGATTCCAACGCTGGCATTATGCCTTCATAACGACAGAGTGTATGAAATGCTTCTAGCGCTTCATCATCGGTAATTGCAACATATTCTGCACGCCCGCAATCTTTAAGCCAGGCATGTTCCGGCCCAACGCCGGGGTAATCAAGACCGGCTGATATAGAATGTGTTTCAACAATCTGACCATTCTCATCCTGGATGAGATAGGTACGGTTTCCATGTAATACTCCGGGTCTACCCGTTGATAAGGTCGCCGCATGCTGGTTGGTATCAATACCTTTTCCCGCCGCTTCCACACCAATCAACCGGACATTCACATCATCAATATACGGATAGAATAAGCCGATCGCATTTGATCCCCCACCGACACAGGCAATGAGCGCATCCGGTTGCCTATTGAAATCCTCTTGCATCTGCACCTTGGCTTCTTTTCCTATAATCGCCTGAAAATCCCTGACCATCATCGGATATGGGTGCGGTCCGGCGACTGTGCCAATGATATAAAAAGTGTTCTCAACATTAGTAACCCAGTCACGCATGGCCTCATTTAACGCATCTTTTAACGTTCGAGATCCCGATTCTACCGGCACCACTGTTGCACCCAAGAGTTTCATGCGATAGACATTGGTAGCCTGTCGTCTAACATCTTCAGAGCCCATATAAACAACGCATTCCATGCCATACCGAGCTGCCACTGTTGCACTGGCCACGCCATGTTGACCGGCACCCGTTTCAGCAATGACGCGTTTCTTACCCATGCGCCGGGCAAGCAATGCTTGTCCGATTGTATTGTTTATTTTATGCGCGCCGGTATGATTCAAATCTTCACGTTTTAAAAGTATTTGCGCACCACCCAAATGCTCAGACCATCTTTTGGCGTGATAGATTGGACTGGGGCGTCCTACATAATGTTTTAACTCATAGGCAAATTCTGCCTGAAAATCCGGATCATCACGATAAAATTCATACTGCTTGCGTAAATCCTCCAGTGCAGAAATTAATGTTTCAGCAACAAATATGCCTCCATAAGGTCCAAAGTGACCATTCTTATTGGGGAGATCGTAAGCACTCACAATTGTTTCACTCCTTGCATGAAAGCAAAAATTTTTTTCTCATCTTTAATACCTTTTGAAGCTTCCACGCCACTTGAAACATCAACCGCCCACGGCTGAGTTTTCTGAATTGCCATTACCACATTATCTGGATTTAAACCACCAGAAAGAATAAGCGGCAATGGCAGATATTGCGGGATAAGTTGCCAATTAAAAGTATGTCCCGTGCCACCAGGCATATCTGCAGCATAAGTATCCAGCAATAATGCTTTTGCAGTCCTATATCTTTCTGCGTATTGTAGCAAATCTATGTCTTGTCTGACTCTAATCGCCTTAATATAAGGCTGAGAAAATTGATTACAAAATTCCGGTGTTTCATCACCATGAAACTGGAGCAGATTTAATTTGGCAACTCTACTGGTTTCTTCAACCCATGCGACATCGGGATCAACATAAACACCGACGGCACAAACAAAAGGCGGCAGATCTGCCGCAATCTGGCGTGCCGAATCCGGATCAATATAACGTGCGCTTTGCTGCCAGAAAACAAAACCGATTGCATCCACACCCAATTGAACTGCTGCTTGCGCATCTTCACAACGGGTAATCCCACATACTTTTACACGGACTGACATAATATTAATAAACTTTCTTGAGTCCTTAATTTCGGATGGATAGCCCTGGAATAATTGGCACTTCGGCTAATTCCGGAATGCACCAGCCGCAGTCATATTTTACACTCGCCAAGTATAGCCCTGCAGGAGAAAAAGTGGGTGCCGCGTATATCCGATTACGACTTACCAGCAATTCATACATCCATTCAGCAGAATACTTTCCTTTACCAATATATACAAGGCAACCGATAATATTTCTCACCATGTGCTGCAGGAATGCATTAGCGCGCAAGTCAAAAATCAATAAATTTCCCTGGCGGGAGATATTCAATTGTGTCATTGTCCGGATAGGGGATTTTGCCTGGCATTCGGCCGATCGAAACGAAGAGAAGTCATGTTCACCGATTAAGATATTACCCGCAGTTTGCATTTTCTCCAACGCAAGCGGCTGATGGCACCATCCTACTTTTTTATCATGAATTCCAGGTCTAACTGGTTGATTCAATAGCAAATAAATGTAACGTCGCTCTATTGCACTGTATCTTGAATGAAACTCATCTGATACTTCGGTTGCCCACAGTATCGCTATGTCCCCTGGCAATAGCGCATTCACACCACGTATCCATGCGCTGATAGGGCGTTGAGCAAGCGTATCAAAATGCACCACTTGATAAAGTGCATGAACTCCCGCATCGGTACGTCCAGCTGTAATGACGCGAATTGCTTCTTTTGCTATCTGAGACAAAGCTGTTTCAAGTGCATCCTGAATCGAACAGCCTGCCGGTTGACTTTGCCATCCGCAATACCGGCTGCCGTCATATTCTAAGATAAGCACTATCCGCACGAAGAAAAACCCGCCATTCCAAATTGATCAATGTCCAATATTGCGCTGTGACCATAGATATCGTTAAAAGGCCTTTGAAAAACGATTCGAGGAAGCCGATGCTAGGCAAAAACAGGCGAAAAAGCGCAGTGTATTTATGATAAATGAGCATTCTTAGCTTGTTATTAACACCGCAGCGGCAACGCAGATAGTTACTCAGCGCTGGTTAAAGGCTTTTCAGCATTTTCTTTGCAGCTTTCTGTTGTTTTGTATCACCGTCGCGTATTACTTCTTCAAGCATTTCTTTGGCACCTTCTTTATCATCCATTTCAAGATAAGCTTTTGCCAAATCAAGTTTGGTTTCAATTTCCTGCCATTCCTCACCCGTATCGTTTAAATCCGCTTTTTCAACTTTCTCGTCCACCGGATTGGTATCTTCAAGATCCAAATTAATATCGGCTAATTCCAACTCAGGCATCTTAGACAATGACTCTGATCCCGCCGTATCCGGTGCAATCTCCTGAGATTGATCAACTTCCACAGGTTTATCCGCTAAGCCGGGTTTTTCTGCATTGCTATCAAAAGAGCTAAACTCATCATTAATTTTGGGAACTTCAATTTCACTTGCAGATTCTTCTTCCGTCAAATCGATTTCTGAGTCAGCAAGATCAAAATCCATCCCCTCATTATTCTTCTCTGCAGCTTTATCATTGGAATTTACAGAATCTAAAGGCTGTTCTGATTCATCAAAATTAATCTCCAATGCATAATCGGAAACATTGGCTTCTTTCAAACTCTCGGGATCATTCGGGAATTCAGCACCTTCTTCCACAGAGCTTTCCGTTGAAAAAATTTCATTTGAAGCTAAATTCTTTTTGCCTTTATCGATTTCATCGCTCAAATCAAAATCTATTTCATTGGCAAATTCTGCGGGGCCGCCCGTCTGTGAAGAATCAGTGAATTGGCTATAATCTTCCTCAAAATTTTCTTTTAGATCTACTTCAACATCCTGTTGTGAATTATCTGGCAACAACTCATCTTCAACCCGAGACTCAGAAATAGATGCTAAGTTTGAGCCATATTTCTCGACGCGCTCATCTTCTTCATAAGAAATCTCTTCTTTATCAAACACCTCATCCTGCTCTTCGATTTCAGAATAAGCATCGATATTTTCATAGGTTAAATCACCCTCCGCTTCCCCTGATATAGACTGTTCTGTATCAGTCGGAGGCACAGCAGTCTGGGCGGCTGCCATTGATGCCATTCGCGATCGCATTGATGAAGAAAAATCTTCTTTCGTTGTGTCATCCTCTTCAAAATCTTCTTTTAACTGATCTCGGCGCCGTTTAAGAATCAGCAAAGTGAGTAACAATACTAGAGTCAAGGCAGCACCAATATATTCAATATAGTCGAATAGTTGGTCGGTCAATGATCGTTCAGAGGTTTCAGGTGATTGCGGTGGACTAATTGTTGTACTCTGTATAGATTCAGTGGCGGGTTGAATTACCGGAGTTTCTTGTACCTGCGGGGAATCCATACCCAGCATTGGATCTTTTTCAGTTAACGCGTTAACCGTCACAGGTGAGCGCACCTCTGGTTGTCTTGTAACAGACTCCGCTTTAATTTGTGCCTGAGCTAAAACAGAATCCTTCAATTCCAATAATTGCTTCATATTTTCAATGCTTTTTTCCAGCATCGCCACACGCTGATTGGCTTCCTGCAGAGCAAGATTGCGTGCGATAGCATCTTCTTCCATCATCCGGAGACGATCTACTAAAGTAGCTTCAGCAATCTGGCCATCTTTATCAAGCAATTGAGTGCCACTTGATAGTTTCAAAACTTCTTTTGGGGCTCCAGATGCTGCAATAGATTTTTTATCAATACTGGTCGTGATTTGACCTTGATCCGACTGACTGATTGTGTGAGATGCTGGCGATTCTCTGCTGATCGTCGCCAACTTTCCTTGATAATTACGCCAA
This sequence comes from Nitrosomonas sp., assembly GCA_016708955.1. Lineage (GTDB taxonomy): Bacteria > Pseudomonadota > Gammaproteobacteria > Burkholderiales > Nitrosomonadaceae > Nitrosomonas. Next base: position 363,105 of record JADJES010000002.1, on the reverse strand, counting down.
TCCCCAATCTGTGTTTTGATTTCGGCCTTCGCCGTTGAGGTATCAATGGCTGATATTTCACTTTTCTCGGGTATCTTTAGAACGACACCAGCTCTGAGCAAATTCATATTGTCAGCAATGAAGGCGTCACGATTCGCGCGATAAAGTGCCACAAGCATCTGATTAAGATCGACCCCGGCCGGCAAAACCTGACGGGCAATTGAAGACAGGGTATCTCCCCGGTTCACCGGCCCATAAGTTTTCTTCGTTTGACTAGAAGAACCATTCTTCGATTTAGATGAGCTTGCCTCTTGATTAATTTTTTCGATATCAGGAGATTTTTCAGCATCTAGTCTTGTTGCAGTGATCATCGGGGCAGGATTGCTATTCGCCGCAGCAAGATTCTGTGTATTCGCTTCAACCGGATCAAGCAAGACGGTATATTCGCGCAAAATGCGCCCTGAAGCCCAATTCAACTCCATCAATATCATTAAGAAGGGATCATTAACAGCTTGTGGCGAAGTCAACTTGATATAGGGATTGCCATTGATTCTTGACTCTATCGAAGCTTTGACAGATGACAGGATAGACTCATAGCTAATACCAGCTTGCGCATATGCCTCTCGCGTTGCGACACTGGCTTTTAGAGATTGCACTTCATCACTGCTGGTGGTTACGATATCAATTTCAGCATTTAGGGGTTGTCCCAATGCTGAATTGAGTGTCAATTTACCGAGTCCCGCCGCCTGAATAATAGCGCATGGCAACATCAGAATGATTACAAACAAGCTTACTCTAAAAGATGTTTTATACACCGAAGTACCCTCTCTGTTTCTTGAAAATAAATATCGAAAGGCTAGCATGTAGCGTAATCACGCAAGCTGCGATTATGCTTTAAATTACAGGCTAATTCATATTAAACAAACCAATCATCAGCTAAAATCTTTAAATCAACGAATAAATGAATATACTTAATGTTCAACCAGTATACGCAACATTCTCCGTAGCGGCTCTGCGGCACCCCAGAGCAATTGATCACCTACTGTAAAAACAGACAAATATTCTCCACCCATCGCCAGTTTCCGCATACGTCCTACCGGTATCGATAGAGATCCCGTTACTGCAGTGGGTGTTAATCTTGAGGTTGTTGCTGCTCTTTCATTGGGGACAATCTGCACCCAATCATTCGAGCTCGCGATAATTTCTTCAATTTCATCTAATGGTACATCTTGTTTTAATTTGATCGTCAAAGCTTGGCTATGGCATCGCATCGCGCCGACACGCACGCAGATGCCATCAACAGGAATTTGCCGGTTACTGCTGCCGAGAATTTTATTGGTCTCTGCTTGACCTTTCCATTCTTCACGACTCTGTCCATTAGCTACCTCTTTATCAATCCAAGGAATCAAACTACCTGCCAATGGCACGCCAAAATTTTCTGTCGGAAATTTATTATCACGCAAGGTACCTGCAACTTCTCGATCTATGTCGAGAATATTTGAAGCAGGATTATCCAGCAAATCTTTAGCCACCCTATGCGCTTCACCCATTTGCTGGAGTAATTCACGCATATTTTTGGCTCCCGCGCCCGATGCCGCCTGGTAAGTCATGGCGCTCATCCATTCCACCAACCCTTTATCAAAAGACCACCGACCGCCATTAACATCAAGCTTACCGTACAATTACCACCAATATAGTTTTTGACGCCATCATGCAATGCTTGTTTGATCACTGGCATATTAACCGGATCTAGTATGATGACCGCATCATCTTCCATGCGCAGCGCAGATGCTGCATCTATCCAATAGCCTTGCCATCCGGATTGGCGTAACTGCTTGACAACTTGATTGGTATAATCACCACCCTGACAGGAAATAATGATATCCATTGCACTGAGTTGTTTGATATCAAAAGCATCTTTTAAGGATGGAATTTCCTTGCCAATCTCAGGGCCCGCACCACCTTTTTGTGATGTTGTAAAAAAAACAGGATCTATCAGCGAGAAATCTTCCTCTTCTCGCATCCTCTGCATTAATACGGAGCCAACCATTCCTCGCCAGCCAACAAAACCAACTTGTTTCATTGCTTATCTCTTATCCTAAAATTGACAATCGGTTAACTAATAAAAAACACTTTTGTAAATATTAGCTTACTTTATAAATGTATAACAAATGATTTAATGCACTAATTCCACCTTAATTCAAGCTACCCTGACATTAAATTTACTATTTAGAATCATTTCACAGAAATGACAGTACGGCATCACCCATTGCTTGCGTACCAACAGATTTCATACCCGGTTCATCAATATCTTTTGTTCTGAAGCCCAATGCCAATACTTTTTTAATCGCGCCTTCTATTCGAAGCGCAGCTTCCTCCTGATTAAATGTATAGCGCAACATCATGGCAACTGAAAGTATGGTTGCAAGCGGATTAGCCAGATCCCTCCCGGCAAGATCAGGTGCCGAACCGTGAATCGGCTCGTACAAACCTTTATTATTCTCATCCAGCGAAGCAGAAGGCAACATTCCAATTGATCCCGTCAACATCGAGGCTTCGTCAGACAATATATCGCCAAACATGTTCCCGGTCACAATCACATCAAACTGTTTGGGATTACGAACCAATTGCATGGCGGCATTATCGACCAGCATATGCGAAAGCGTCACTTGCGGGTATTCCTTGGATACTTCGATAACTACGTCGCGCCATAATTGCGTACATTCCAGCACATTCATTTTATCGACGGAGCATAACTTACCCTGCCGTTTACTGGCCGCCCGAAAAGCAACATGTGCAATACGCCGGATTTCTGCTTCACTGTAGATCATCGTGTTGAATCCGACACGTTGCCCGTTACGCATTTCAATACCGCGCGGCTCACCAAAATAAATATCGCCGGTCAGTTCGCGCACGATCATGATATCGAGTCCGGCAACCACATCATATTTCAAACTGGAAGCATTGGCCAATTCCGGATAAAGTATCGCTGGCCGCAAATTGGCAAATAAATTCAGCTCCTTACGAATAGCAAGCAAGCCGCGTTCGGGACGTTGTTGGCGCGGCAATGTATCATATTGAGACCCGCCTACCGCACCCAGCAGAATCGCATCTGCCTGACTCGCCAATCGATGCGTTGCGTCAGGATACGGTTCTCCGGTCGCATCAACAGCACACCCGCCGATCAGCCCATACTCCAATTCAATCGCCAGGCCATCGGATTTTAAAGCATTCAACACACGCACGGCTTGTGCTACGATTTCCGGTCCAATACCGTCGCCCGCTAAAACAGCAATTTTCATCATATCCTAACTTTCAGCAATGTCATTCACATAAACAGCCACGGCTGCTCACTACGGCGTTTCAGTTCAAATTGTTTGATTTTCTCCGCCTGTTGCAATGTCAATCCAATCTCATCGAGGCCATTCAGCTGACAGTGTTTGCGAAAAACATCGACAGCAAAGCTAAATTCCTCATTGTTTTGGGTAGTCACTGTTTGCTTTTGTAGATCTATCGTCAGGCAATATCCTTCGGTTGATTTCACCGCATCAAACAGACGATCCAGTACCGCCGCGTCAAGAATGATCGGCAGTAAACCAATCTTGAAACAATTGTTAAAAAATATATCTGCAAAACTGGGGGCGATGATGACACGAAAACCATAATCCTGAAGCGACCACGGCGCATGCTCTCGGCTCGATCCGCAACCAAAATTTGCACGCGCCAATAATATCTGCGCACCTTGATATCGCGGTTGGTTCAACACGAATTCCGGATTTGGTCGACGCTGCGCCGGATCCATACCCGGCTCTCCATGATCCAGATAGCGCCATTCATCAAACAGGTTTTGACCAAAGCCCGAGCGTTTGATCGATTTAAGAAATTGTTTTGGGATGATCGCATCGGTATCGACATTAGCACGATCCAGCGGTGCTGCCAAACCAGTAAAAGTATGAAATTTTTCCATTGATTAGGTTACTCGCCTATTTCACGCACATCGACAAAATGACCGGCAATTGCGGCCGCTGCAGCCATTGCCGGGCTAACCAAATGTGTTCTGCCGCCGGGTCCTTGCCTGCCTTCAAAATTTCGATTTGAAGTGGAAGCGCAGCGTTCACCGGCAGTCAGCCGGTCATCATTCATTGCCAGACACATGGAACAACCGGGTTCACGCCATTCAAATCCGGCTGCGAGAAAAATCCGATCCAGCCCTTCTTGCTCGGCTTGTTTCTTGACCAAACCTGAACCAGGCACAACCAGTGCCTGCTTAATGGTCGCAGCAATACGTTTTCCTTTAACGATTTGTGCGGCCGCCCGTAAATCTTCAATGCGTGAATTGGTGCAAGAACCAATAAATATTTTATCGAGGGCAATCTGACGAATCGGTGTGTTGGCAACTAACCCCATATAATTTAACGCTTGTTGCATATCATGGCGCTTCACTTCATCGCTAATGAGTGAAGGATCCGGCACCGCGCCATCGATCGTGGTCACCATTTCAGGAGAAGTCCCCCAAGTAACCTGGGGTTTGATTTGTGCAGCATCTAAAGCAACTGTCCGGTCAAAAACCGCATCGGCATCGCTTTGCAGTGTGCGCCAATAAGCGACCGCCCTATCCCACAACTCACCTTTGGGCGCAAAAGGCCGTCCTTTAATGTAATTAATCGTGGTATCATCAACAGCCACCATGCCAGCGCGTGCACCGGCTTCAATCGCCATATTACACAGCGTCATGCGTCCTTCCATGGATAACGCCCGGATCGCGCTGCCAGTAAATTCGATCGCATAACCCGTGCCGCCAGCAGTACCGATTTCGCCGATGATTGCCAAAGCGATATCTTTAGCGGTCACCCCACTACCCAATTTGCCTTCAACGGAAATACGCATGGCTTTGGCTTTTTTCATCAATAAGCACTGTGTTGCTAATACATGCTCAACCTCTGAAGTGCCGATACCAAATGCCAAGCAACCAAAAGCACCGTGCGTACTGGTATGTGAATCGCCACAAACAACCGTCATGCCTGGCAATGTTGCGCCTTGTTCAGGGCCAATGACATGCACAATACCTTGGCGCAAATCCTGCATTTTAAATTCGGTAATCCCCAGTTCATCGCAGTTCTGGTCCAAGGTATCGACTTGCAAACGAGAAATGGGGTCATGTATGCCATGACTGCGATCGGTCGTTGGAACATTATGATCCGCAACGGCCAGAATAGAATCAAGGCGCCAAGGTTTCCGCCCAGCCAGCTTTAAACTTTCGAATGCTTGCGGACTGGTCACTTCATGCACTAAATGACGGTCAATATAGATCAATGTCATACTGTCCGGCTCGGCCGATTCAGTATGAACCACATGTTGATTCCACAACTTGTCGTATAACGTTTGCATCATACAAGTTTAAATTTTTTAATTAGCCTGCAATTATCCCATAAAGTTTACTGATTCAACAAACTATACGCAGCACAATCTATTGATGAGTGAATGGTTTCATTTTCCATGCGATTAAGATCATGCCGGTTAACGCCGCGGCAGCACTGATAAAGAAAGTGGTCTCTGCTCCCAGCCAATCCCAAGTATAACCGCTAGATATTGCTCCCAAGGCACCGCCCAGTCCATAAGCAATGCTGGTATAAATCGCTTGGCCTTTCGCTTGATGACGGCCACGAAAGAATTGATGTATCACCATCATGGCCGCAATATGATGCGCGCCATAAGTTGCTGCGTGTAATATTTGTGCAAAAACGATAATTAGCGGCCATTCGACACCCTGACCTATCAACAGAAAACGCAGAATGGCGCAGGCAAAGCTAAAAATTAATATGTGCTTTAAACTAAAATGCCGCATCAACCACGGCATAATAAAAAAAATACCGATTTCACAGATAACACCGGTAGCCCATAACCATCCGATAAATCCCTTGTCATAGCCATGTTCAACCAGATAGATTGAGAAAAACGTATAGTACGCGCCATGCGCAAACAACATCAATAAACTGGCGATCAAAAAAGCCATGACTTCCGGACGCAGGCAGATCTGCCGTACCGTATGCAATCCTGCGGTATAGTTGATGATTTCCTTCTCTGGAATTTGATAAGAAAAAATCAAAATACCAAACTTTAATCCCAGAATAATCCAAAGTAACCAGATAATTTCCACGCTTTGCAAGAAATAACCGATACCAACCACCGCCAAAACAAATCCGACGGAGCCCCAGGAACGAATACGCCCGTATTTATCGGTGCGCTCTCCCAGATGCGACAAAGTAATTGCCTCCATAAGCGGCAATGAGGCGCTCCAGAAAAAACTCATTGCCAACATAACAAAAAATACCCAGGCAAACGATTCGCCCAAGAAAAAACCGCAGAAACTTAATAATCCACTTGCAGCAGCAATCTGCACAACCCGAACGCGCTTCCCCATATGATCGGCCAACCACCCCCAGGCAGCTGGTGAGAAAATTCGGGTAAATAATAGCAATGACATTAATACACCGATTTGCAGCGCACTAAATCCAAGGGATTGCAAATACAAGCTCCAATACGGTGCAAATGCGCCAATCACCGCAAAGTAAAAGAAATAAAAACCAGAAAGGCGCCAATAAGGTAGTGAAGGCATAAACTGAGTGAATTGACGCAGTGATTAAACTAAAAAATTGTTGATTAAATGTCGTTTGTTAGGTGAAATTACAAATTGAATACCGAATACTCACTGGGTGTACTGAGGACAACTACCTAGAAGGATCAATTTTACTAGGATTCTCGCCTTCCATGCAGCCAAAGAGAAGCAAACGGCAATCAACTTGATACGCCTTCATCAGATACCTTAATAAAACATCGCAGACCTTTCGCTACCAACCCGAAAGCTTACTTGTTCTCAGTCTACTTGTTCTACACCCAGACAGTTGACAATCCACAAGCCCTTCGATAGTCTCCTTGCACGGATTGGATTTTGTATTGTCACGCACTCGCCATGCTCTGATTAGATTGAAGAAAACTTTGGCAAGATGCAGAATCATCACCTCACGCCTGCGTTTCTCAGTTAATCTAAGTTTTGTGCGATACGTAAATACATTTTTTTCATCTTTAACAACTACAAAAACTCGTTAATCTAAAAAGGAGAAAATGATGGGACTAAAAGGATCTAAAACAGAAGGAAACCTGAAAGCCGCTTTTGCCGGTGAATCTCAAGCTAATCGTCCGCTATTTATATTTCGCAGCCAAGGCCGACGTAGAGGGACAAAATGACGTCGCTGCTGTATTCCGGTCTACCGCTGAAGGTGAAACCGGTCACGCGCATGGTCATCTGGAATACTTGGAGAACTGTGGCGACCCTGCTACCGGCATGCCTTTCGGTGCTTCCCGTGACAACCTGAAAACAGCCATCGCAGGTGAAACGCATGAATACACCGACATGTATCCAGGCATGGCAAAAACAGCACGTGATGAAGGGTTTGACGAAATCGCTGACTGGTTTGAAACGCTGGCTAAAGCTGAACGCTCTCATGCCAATCGCTTTCAGCGCGCACTGGATAGCTTAGCCGATTAATTCGTTACACGTACGATCGCTTATTGCATGAAATCATTGGGGTTTATCTAACTATTCGTTGGTTAAACCCCATCCTCTAATCGAAAAAATTTTTTCTACTCGCTGAAACCCGTCTATGTCTACTCGTGAAGGCAGTCTCGAAGCACCGAAACGTCATCCTATTGACTGGAAAAATCCTGATTTTTATAACGAAGCCAGTCTGAATCAGGAAATGGAGCGCGTTTTCGATATTTGTCAGGGATGCCGCCGCTGCGTCAATCTTTGTACGGCTTTTCCTCGCTTATTTGATTTGATTGATGAAAGTGCTACCGGCGAGTTGGATAGCGTCAACAAAAACCAGTTCTGGGAAGTGGTCGATCGCTGCTATCTTTGCGATATGTGCTTCATGACCAAATGTCCTTATGTGCCGCCGCATGAGTGGAACATTGATTTTCCGCATCTGATGTTACGCGCCAAAGCAGCCAAATATAAAAGTAAGGGCGCCGGTTTTCGTGACAAATTGCTCTCCAGCACTGATTTGATGGGTAAGCTTGCCACTATTCCCGTGGTAGTTCAAACCGTAAATACCATTAACAAAACTCCGGTTACCCGCAAGATAATGGACAGCATGCTGGGAATTCATGCCGATAGAAAATTGCCTGAATATACAGCCAATAAATTCCGCTCAAGCGCTAAGCCCAACGATACTTTCCCGGTAAAAGATGGCGCACGCACGCCCGGCAAAGTCGCCATTTATGCCACCTGTTATATCAATTATAACGAACCGGGCATCGGCCACGATTTACTGAAAATACTGGAACATAATGAAATTCCAGCCTGTCTGGTGGAAAAAGAAGCCTGTTGCGGCATGCCGAAACTGGAATTGGGTGATCTGGAAGCAGTGGAAAAACTCAAAAATGAAAATATTCCCCACTTACTGAAACTGGCCCAAGCGGGCTATGCCATTCTCTCCGCCGTGCCCTCCTGTACACTTGATGTACAAACAGGAATTGCCGCTGCTATTTCCGGATGATGAAGCCGTGCAAGCCGTTGCTGCCGCCATGTTTGATCCATTTGAATATTTGGCATTAAGAAACCAAGACAGTCTACTCAAAACGGATTTCAAGAAACCGCTGGGAAATGTGGCTTACCATATCCCTTGCCATCAACGCGTGCAAAATATCGGTAAAAAAACTCGCGATATTCTGCAACTGATACCCGATACAACAATCAACGTCGTCGAACGCTGCTCAGGCCATGACGGCACCTGGGGTGTAAAAAGCGAACACTTTGCCGACTCGATGAAAATTGGCCGGCCGGTTTTTAAACAAATGGCCGCATCAGATCCGGATTACATCAGTTCAGATTGTGCCATCGCCGCACGGCATATTGAACAAGGCATAGGCGAGAGTAAAGCACAAAAATTACACCCGCTCACTTTATTGCATATGGCTTATGGCATTGATACCGGTCTTCAGCCGCCGGCCGAATCCAACTTATCAGTCGCACCTATCACACAACCCGGTGAAAAACACATGACGCCAATAACCCGTGACAACCTGCTGACATTGGAAGCTTACGCCAAAATACGCAAAGATTTCCGCACGCAAGTAATGGCACATAAGAAAACACGAAAAATCGCCCTGGGAGAAAACATTACACTGATCTTTGAAGATGAATTGACCGTTCGTTATCAAATTCAGGAAATGTTGCACGTAGAGCGTATTTTTCAGGAAGAAGAGATCGTTCATGAGCTTGAAACCTATACGCCATTGATTCCGGATGGGCATAACTGGAAAGCCACCATGATGATTGAATATCCTGACCCAACGGTGCGTGCAGCCAAATTGGCTACCATGGTAGGCATAGAAGATAAAGTGTGGGTCAAAATTGCCGGGCATACACCCGTGTACGCGATTGCCGATGAAGATCTGGAACGGGAAACCAGCGAAAAAACCTCATCGGTTCATTTCCTGCGTTTTGAGCTCGCCCCTGAAATGATCCAGTCACTCCAGCAAGGCGCGCCATTAAGTATGGGCGTTGATCACCCAGCCTATCAGGCAACGCTAGATGCTGTTGATCCCAGCATTCGCGCATCGCTAGTCAATGATTTATCCGTTGCATGAAAAGAACACTTGCGCTGATCTGCGTCTTGTTTTTGTTTGCTTGCGCTAAGCCAGCATTCAAAGACGAATTTGAAAGCGACAAACCCTGGGTTGAACAACTAACACAACTCCCCGCTTACCCGGATGAGAAAAATCTGATGGCATTCGATGCAGGTGCTGTCAGCGATAATCAATATTTCGTTGACACAACCTCCATTAAAGTGGGTGAAGATGGTGTCATTCGCTTTAGCTTGGTTATCAAATCCTCTGCAGGCGCTTCGAATGTCAGTTATGAAGGTATCCGCTGCGCTACTAGCGAAAGAAAACTCTATGCATTAGGACGAGATGATAAAAGCTGGATACAACCTCGCATATCGGAATGGCAAAAACTCGACTTTGTCCGGCAATTTTATGCACAACGAGAACTCTCCAAAAATATCTTTTGTCCCCACCAGCAAATTGTAAGCACTACTGAAGAAGCCATCGAGGCTTTAAAAGCAGGCATGCATCGAAGTATATTCCGTTAGCGGAGCAATCGCTCTATTGTCAATAAGCTATACCACCTTTAAGTACCAGTTTTTAGCAGAGATTTCTCCTATCCGCACCCAGATCTCATCACAAATATAATCAACAATCTAGCTAGACCCTATTGTTTTTATGGTAATTAGAGTTCAAACTCTTGACCGGGGATTTGATCTGCATTCAAATTAAAACACGCTTCAAAGTCTCGCCATAGAACATAGTAATCAATTAATGTAACCATATTGATCACTGAAGTTTCTACCAAGTATTAAGCAGTATTTCCCCAGAAATATCCCAAACAACCAAAATAAGGAAGAATCACATGAAAAAAGGCTTTTGCTTGACGCTACTAAATGTAGCGGGGCTGTTTCTCCTGGGTTTCAGCAGTTGGGTCAGCGCTAGTGAAGTAGCCGCTGTTGTGAGTGAAGCACAAGTAGTTGCAAAGTATAATTACATTATCAATATCCTGACCATGCTTCTGGTCGGTTTCGGTTTTCTCATGGTATTTGTCCGCCGCTATGGGTTTGGTGCTGTAACTGGCACTTATCTCGTCGTCGCCGTTGGACTTCCGCTCTACATCCTGTTACGTGCGAACGGTATCTTTGGTCACCAATTATCACCGCACACGCTGGATTCATTGCTATTTGCCGAGCTATCAGTCGCCACGGCATTAATCGCTATGGGTGCTGTATTAGGACGTCTGCGTGTTTTTCAATACGCATTGCTGGCGCTTTTAGTCGTTCCGCTTTATCTGTTGAATGAATGGCTGGTGCTTGATGATGCGATTGGCTATACCACCGGATTTAAAGATACAGCCGGTTCGATTGTCATTCATGCATTTGGTGCCTATTTTGGATTAAGTATGTCCATTGTGCTCACCACAGCTTACCAACGTAGCAAGCCGATCGAATCGGATCACACCTCTGATCGCTTTGCCATGTTGGGCTCCATGGTGCTTTGGATATTTTGGCCAAGCTTTGCCACAGCATTGGTGCCCTTAGAAGATATGCCGCAAACGGTCGTCAATACATTATTGGCACTGTCTGGTGCGACGATTGCCACTTATTTTCTCAGTTCCAAGCTGCACAACGGCAAAACCTCCATGGTCGATATGGCCAATGCAGCGTTGGCCGGTGGTGTAGCTATCGGTTCTTTATGCGATGTGGTGTCCCCAACCGGCGCATTTGGCATTGGTTTGCTGGCTGGCACTGTTTCTGTTTTAGGTTATGTTTTTCTGCAGCCGGTATTGGAATCCCGGTTCAAACTCGTCGATACCTGTGGCGTGCATAACTTGCACGGTATGCCTGGATTAATAGGTGGCCTCAGTGCTTTCTTCTTTGTGCCGGATATCGCCATTGCACAATTCAACGGCATCATGATTACCCTTATCATTGCCATTACCGGGGGTCTGATTGCCGGTGCCATCGTCAAAGCGACCGGTACCACGCGCGAGCCTTATGAAGATAGCGTGGAATTTACACACCTTGCCGGTCCTGAAAAAGAGAACTTGCCGGAGCAATTACAAACGCGCGTGGAAGTTCTGGAAACACGTGCCGCTAAACCACAAGCCCCGGTTGAATCACCAGAAACCAAAGCATTGGTGGCAAGACTGGAATCCCGCATCTTGACTCTGGAAAGTAGAGTTGCGGCAGCACAGACTCAGAATGCTGAAGCAAAACCAGAATCACAGACTTAAGGAAGCTCTGATTAAGTTGATTACATTCATGGTTCGACAAGCTCACCACGAACGTAATCAACACATTACCGTTCGTCCTGAGCCTGTCGAAGGACTCAATTAGAAATTCCTTAATAGCTCTTCAGGTTTAACCCCCCGCTGCTTGCAGCAGGGGGCTTTATTATCTAAGGTAAGTGACACTATTCATGCGATTTAAAAACGGTGGCACCAGGATAATAAACTTTTCCCCAGTTGACTAAAGCTTCTAGTACCGGCCGCAAATCCTCTCCCTTTTGGGTTAATTCATATTCGAAGCGCACCGGCCTCTGCTGATAGGCATGCTGCACGACAATCCCGGCAGCTTCGAGTTTTTTCAATCGATCTGCCAAAATATTTGTAGCGATTTGTTCCGGTGATGTCAGAAACTCTTGGTATCGCCTTTTTCCCAACAACAGATCACGGATAATCAGCAAAGACCACTTATCTCCCAACTGATCTAGCGCGCAAGCAATCGGGCAATGCGATCGCTCAAAGATGGTTTTGTTCAAATTGTCCGTCATACGCCAAAAACCTTACTCAGAAAATAACAGGATGGTAGTAATGTAATATACTGACTTGCAATTAACAAGTTTATAATATAAAGTAACTTGCACTATACAAGTAACAGTGAAGTTATTACCAATAAGGAGCTAACATGCTAAAACTTTACCAATTTGAACGCACTTGGGGCATCCCCAATTTAAGTCCTTTCTGTTGCAAAATTGAAACCTACTTGCGCATGGCTGAGATTGACTACGAAATTAAACCAGCGCTTCCTTTAGGCGCACCCAAGGGAAAACTGCCCTACATAGAAGATAACGGCCAAGCCTTGGGCGATTCACGTTTTATCATCACACATCTCAAATCAACTTATAAAGACCTGGATAAAGGACTGCCGGAAGAAAAATTGGCCCTATCGGTTGCCATGCAGCGCTTACTTGAAGAACATTTATTTTGGGCTGCGCTTTATTCGCGCTGGCAATACACAGATGAAAATTGGCAAGTCAACAAACAAGCTATTTTTGGCGGGTTACCGCCTATTATCCGCGACATTGCCGCCAGTGGGTGGCGCCGTAAAATCAAGCAGCAGATTTTGGGTCATGGCACCGGCAGACACCAAGCTGAAGAAATCTTCGCACTTGGCAAGCAGGATATGGATGCGCTATCTGCAAGCCTCGGCAACAAACCCTATTTCTTGGGTGACCAGCCCACCACGTTGGATACCACAGCTTTTGGGTTGCTCATCAATATCATCGGCTGCCCCATTGAATCACCGCTGAAGGAATATGGCTTAGCCAAAGACAATCTTGTCAATTATGTTGATCGAATCGGACGTGAGTTTTTTCCTGATTTGCAAAGCACTTGATACCTACCTTGCGCAATGGAATAGCCCAATGGCAATTAAGGATCGTGTTGTTATGCTTCACCGCAAATACTGCATCAGCCACGCGATTTGACCATACGATTTGGGATGATTTGCTTCGCGAGCATGTTTACATGCTCAACCAAAAACAGGCCAGTCAAGTCAACTACTATGGAATTGCGCGCAATCATGGTCAGTTACAAAAATATTTATCCCAGCTCTCAGCGGTTAAGAAAAGTGATTTCTCTGGCTTGGATCAATCCGAGCAGCTTGCCTATAAACTTCCTTACGGGCATCTCTAAAAATCCAAATTTCGTCACAACACTTTGTTGCTCGCAAAAAATGTTTCCTTACATATCATACATATGCTGCGTAACCATTTTTTTCTCGTGCCTCGTGTTGTTTAGAACTTTGAATTTTTAGAAGTGCCCTTACAAAAGTTGCACTTCAAAATTGAATCCGCCTCAGATAACCGAGAAATTGAGAAAATTTTCCCGCTCAACAATGGTTATTTCCATCAGAACTTCCAATCAAATAACTTCATTTAACTTCTCTCTACAAGACCATGATGCAAGGACATGCGATAAGCGCTGAGCGATGGAATCAGTCCGAGTATAAATGTACTTAAGATAATGATTCCTACAATACCCAAAGTCTGATTATTGATGGAGAAGTGATTGATAAATATTCCATAATTTTCTGCAAGTGTTGATTGGATCAACAAAATCCCAATTGCCAGAACCACAATAGCAACGATTATCCCAACCAAGGTGATCATTAAAGCTTCTATCTGAATGATCAAAAAAACAAACAAGGGGCTGGCACCAATGGCACGCATCACTGCGATTTCTCGTTGTCTTTCTCGTATTGATGAAAGCAACATGGTACTGAGCCCTAACAACGACGAGAATAAAACCAGGATGGAAATTAACCTAAGCGTATTTTCCATCGAATTCATCATTTGCCATAGCTCGGTCAGCGTGATGCCAGGCAAAATGGCAAGTAGCGGCTCTTTGGGATATTGATTAATATGGCGTTGCACAGAAAATATTGCCATTTTTGATTGCAATCCAATCATAAAAGCAGTAATGCTCTTGGGTGTTAAATCCAGTGCGTCAATGTCACTATCAGAAACCTTTTTACCTGGAATTTTTACCCCATCCCGCCAGTCCAGATGAATTGCTTCCATACCTTGCAGACTGATATACAACGTTTGATCTGCAGGCGTTCCCGTTGGTCTCAGGATCCCCTTGACTCTGAAAGGCTTATCATCATGCATACTAAAACTGATCCGACCAAGTCCATGAGCCAATAAGATTGGATCACCCACGCGATAGTTGAGTTTTTTGGCAACCTCAGCACCTAACACGACATCAAATAGCTGAGAAAAGGCTTCTCCTTCTGAAAAGGATAGCGCGGTATTTTTTCCAAACCGGAACCGCATGAAGAAATCATCTGTGGTGCCCATCACTCGGTATCCCTGATGCGAATCTCCTAGAGAAATGGGTATTGTCCAGGCTACCTTAGGATCATCGGCCAGCTCACGGTAGCTCTGCCACGAAATATTGTTTGTTGGATTACCGATGTGAAAAACAGAATAAAGCAGCAGGTTAACCTGGCTGGTACGCGCACCAACAATAAGATCCACACCGGATACCGTTTTGCTGAAACTTTCTTTGGCTTCGTGCCGGATATGCTCAACACCAAGCAATACAAAGGTGCTGATTGCCACTGAAATTATTGTCAGTATTGCGGTGTATCTGCGATTTTGTAAACTATGCCAAGCAACTTTAGCGAACATTTGATGAAATCCTTGCACGATTGATCTCAGTCAGATTGACAACATGCTGAAAATGTTGAGCCAATGCAATGTCATGGCTGACAAAAACCAGTGTAATGCCTTGCATCTGGCTGATGTTGATCAGTAGCTTCATAAAAGTATCCCGTGTGGCACTATCCAGTGCTGAGGTCGGCTCATCCGCGATCAGAATTTCCGGGGAATTGATCAGAGCACGGGCAATCGCAACCCGTTGCTGTTGCCCGACACTAAGCTCACCGGCTTGTTTTGTAACCAACATGCGATTCAGTCCAAGTGCGGCAAAGAGTTGCTGTGCGCGCAGATCAATATCGCTACTGTCTTTATTGCCGAAGTAGGCTGCCAAGCGGATGTTGTCCAGTACGCTTAGATATGGAATCAGATTAAACTGTTGGAACACGATACCTAAATGGTTTGCCCTGAAAGCATCGCGTTTACGTGCAGAAAGTTTACCCAGGTCTTGACCGAGTATGTTTATGCTGCCTTGAGTCGCTATTAGAATTCCCGCCAATAAATTCAAAAGAGTCGATTTCCCTGAACCGGAAGGTCCCTGAATAAAAACTCGGTCGCCCTGTTTAATGCGCCATTCTGGGATATCAAGAACAGCAGCCGATAATTTTCCAGGATATGAAAAATACAACTGCTTGATTCTTACAGCATCAAGCGCTGTGCTTGAACTTGGTGTTGCAGGAAACACTGAAGCGATTGCAGTCACTAAAATCCCCTTTTTTCAATTATTCCTAAGTTTGAATGGAATGATATACTGAGCAACATGCCATCAACATCACATTTTCTGATGAGTGAGTCTTTGATTACCAAACGAGTCGTATGTATTTGTTTCCTCGCTGCGTTATTATCAGGCTGCTCCCAAAGTAATACTGAAGCTGATTCGACAACACCATTTAAAGCCAACAAACAAGTTAAACAGCCGCGATCTGAAAGTGTTTCGTACCGTACAATTGAGTGGATAGATCTGATGCCGCAAGATGATCTGGATGCTTTGTTGAATCCACCGGAATATCTGGACGAGATCGAAGATGGCTCGGAGGAAGATCGATTAAGCAGTCAGTTTCAATTTCAAACACCACAAGCAGGAGCAGGTGACGATCGCTATCAACAAGCGCTGAAATCTACACGTATCATGCCGGAATTCGATAATCAAAAAATCAGAATACCGGGTTATATTGTACCGCTCGAATTTAGCAAGGACCAAAAGGTGACACACTTCTTTTTGGTGCCTTATTTTGGCGCATGCATCCATGTTCCGCCACCACCACCCAATCAGATTATTTATGCTGTTTACGAGAGAGGAATAACAGTCAATCATCTGCACGAGGCTTTCTGGTTGACGGGTATTCTAAAAACAACATTGACGGAAAATGATGTTGCAACCTCTACCTATACACTGAATGTCGCTGAAATTACGCCCTATACTGAGTAAGTTAGTTTATAAATCCGGATTTAATTTATTTTCAAAATAGGATTACTCGATTCTAATACCGTTGCAGCCTGTATACCATGGCTAATCCAGTATGTTTTGATTTGGCGGATAGCAGGGAAAAGCGAAAATAACTTGATCGTAATTTCTTGCAAATCTTTCACCGGCTCGCATTTGAAGGTATAACTTGCGTGGAAATCAACATGCTCGCCACGATGAGGGAGCTTTCTATCTTCATGCTGATTCGTGTAAGGCACTTCAATCTCTACATTCTCTGAGCGGCATGTTGCAGTTGAAAAATAAAATAATTGTTCTGTCGCTGCCAAAGTTTGTTTTGCATTTTGGAGTTTTGATTTTTGCTCCTCATTAACTGGCGCATGCTCAAATCCGATCAAGTTAATCACTGGTGATTCAAATTCGATAAACAAAGTGCTACCGTCAAGTACGATATTCAATACAGCTTGACCGTGCACATGCACTTCATGGGATGGGTGCATTTCTGTCGAATAGGCTTCTGAAACGCCTATCAAAACAAATGACAAGCCAAGTATTAAATGTTTGTATTCCATCATTCGCCTCTATCACTGCTTCAATATCGTTCTTAATCATCATACAGCCAATTATTCATTTCGCGGCGCTCCTGAGCTTCAATACACAATGCCGCAGTGGGTCTTGCTAAAAGACGAGGAATCCCGATGGGTTCACCTGTTTCCGCACACCAGCCATAAGTGCCCTCATCAATGCGTATTAACGCATCGTCTATCTTTTTAAGCAATTTTCGCTCACGATCTCTTACTCTGAATTCGAGCAAATATTCCTCTTCTGTGGTTGCTCGATCGTTCGGATCAGACCTCGGCTCATTGTTTTGCATGCTGTCAAGAGTATTTTGCGCTCTCTCAAGTATTGTTCGTTTTTCAGCTTCTAATTTACAGCGAAAGAAAGTCAGTTGTGCCGCACACATATATTCGCCAGGCGGCACAACTGAGTTTGCTGTTTCTTTGAGAGAGGCAGACTTTCTTTTTCTAACCAGCATAATGTTCAATGAAGTTCATTATGGTTGCTTTTCCATACGTTCAAAACAATCCACAATCAGCTGCCAATGATTTTTACCGTAAAGCTGAATAAATCGGCGCGTCTCATCATGATGTGGTTCCCGCAGAATAATCAAACGTTGCTCGATATATGTTCGTGTCAATTGGATGCCACAATCATGTTCGATGCAGCGCTTCCACTCCTCAAAAGTTTCAGGTATTACAGCACTCATATTTTTTAATTAAGAGCACTTCTGTTGAATGAAACTAAGAATTTTCCCCGGCGAGAAGCAGCAATTCCGATCAAGCCAATAAGTAGCATCAGAACTGTAGTTGGCTCAGGAACCGGAGAAACTTGAAAATCAATATGGAAGATTCCCGAATCAAGTGCTCCACCATTCAAATCGACCAATCCGAATGATGCAGAATAAACACCTGAGAGTGCATTCCCTAACGTGAAAAATGTTGGCGTAAATGAAAGACTATTTCCTGCTCCCAATGTGTAGATGTCATTTGGAGATGACAAAATAGTGTTGCCAAGTTCATCAGCAACCTGCAATCCATTCGTGATGCCGATTAACTTTAAACCGACAAGGACATTGTCGAGGGCGCCAGACCAACGATCGTCCGAGCTGTGAAATAAGAAATCCTCAACAGTTCCCGCTCCAAATCCGTTCAGACTTTGCGTGGATTGCATTTGCAAATTGCTATATTCCAATCCCGGAACCTGTTGGCTGACCAGATGTCCTGTGTGCACTCCTGAGCCAGGAAGCAAAGGTAAAGCAGGTTGTCCGGAAAATGTTTCAGGAATTCGGTTATTGGTATTGGTTAAGTTAATAAGGGGGTTGTCAGCAGGACCGGAGTAGCTATAGGCGCCGATACTGTGATAATGACTAGTACTAGGATCAGTTTCGTTTGGATGAGCAAATAAAAAGGTCAATCGCCCTTCATTGGGATTTGGCAATCCCGCATAAACGCCGCTCGTGATATTTGTCCGTTCATCTACACCAATAAATAATTCCGTATTCAGTGCGCTTACTCTGTTTGATAGAACAAATAAAAATCCTATTACGATGATTCCTGACCATTTCGCTATCGATTTTGCAAATATTAATTCTTTACTTTCCATTTCATTTTCTCCTTGAGTTAGAGTTTACGACCAATAATTTTGCAACTATGTTGCGTTAATGAACAAAAAAAACACACAGCAATTAAAACAAAACTTAAATATTAAGTTCATAACCTTTCCATTTCATTTTCTCCTTGAGTTAGTGTTTACAACCAATAATTTTGCAACTATGTTGCGTTAAAGAACAAAAAAACACACAGCAATTAAAACAAAACTTAAATATTAAGTTCATAACAAGTGTAAAAAAGCGTGTAATTACCAATGCAAATACATCACCGCCCGGATATTGCATGAATTTGCACGATGATCGCGCATGATATTGGTTTCACAAGGGATTTTTCGAAGAAGCGGTGTATTTATTCATACACCTGACTGAGACAAATTCCTTGTGGAATCAAGAGACAAGTGAGGGCGTATGCAATTCATGCAATATCCGGGCTAGGTTTATTCTGACAGTGCTCACAAAATCCATGCAATTCCAATTGTTTTTTATTTAATGCGAAGCCTGTACTTTGAATATCGCGCTCCAGCTCTGACATAATCTGTTTTTTGATACCAATTTCTTTCACTGCATGACAACGGTCGCAAATCAGAAACTGTGGCATTTCATGCGGGTGATCGCAGGTAATATGAGCGCAAATCATGTACTGACCGGCTGTTTCAAGTTTGTGAACCAGTTTTTCCTGAATCAGGAAATCCAGCATGCGATAGACGGACATGACCGGCAGTGCTTCATTAAACTGGTTTTTGTATTTCTCGACAACTTCATAGGCAGAAAGCGGAGTCGATGCGGTCAACAGCACTGTAAGCACATTCTTTCGCTTACTGGTTAATTTAGCCCCCGTCAACGCGCAAGCTTCTTGTGATTTCTTAAGGATCTGATCAATATCAGTTGGCATTCTAATTGGCTTCCAGTGACATAGTAAGCATGTAAGAAAATTTGCTACAAGATTATAAATTGCAATTGCGCGTCTATAACAGAGATGCACTTTAGTATGGATAGATTCATTACACAATAGTCAAAATTCAAACAAAATCGAGCGTAAGCAGTAACCGCGTTTCATTGTCATTAAGAGACGGTGAACGATGAATAACGCCAGACCCTTCATTTCCTTCCCATCCGTCCCCTTTGAGCAAGGCAATATCCCCTTCGCTTAAATGTTGGATGAGATCGTGCTCAACAATTGGTTCCTCGCTGGTTCCTAGCGCTGAACGATCTATTCCTTCTCTGTCTAGCCATTCTGTTCCTTTGCCCGCATAGGTCGTCACCAAACGGCACGGCACTTTATCCGCATGAAAACGTGGACACATGGTTTTATTTAACACCAGCAACCGTAAGCCCGCATGATCAAGATCGAAAAGACAGGAAAACATATCAACCGCCATTGCAACATCTTCGATAAAGCTAACGCGCATTGAATGCGCAGGCAATGATCCCATTAACACATCAACCACGCTCGGAATATTGACCCGCCGTATCAACTGGTAATCGACATATTCTTGCTGCAAAAACGCCGCATACATTCTAACGTCAGGCGCAATAGAACGTTGCAAAATGCACATATTGATCTGCATATCATAAATTTGCGCCAGTACTTCAGGTGCACAACCGGTAACATAGGTGCTTTGCGCAGACGTCACTTGATTGAGTAAATGATCAGTCGCCGGATATGTTTGCATATTAATCAGGATCCCAGGAAGGAAAAGGATCTTCCAAGGTATTCCAGTATTCCTTGCCAGCATGCAGCTCTGCATCGGTCAACAGACATTCGTCCAACCATTGACAAACTGCTTGTTGATTAAGATTCTGACCAATAAAAACCAATTCCTGTCGCTTATCCCCAAATGGTTCAACCCACTTCGCTGCAATAGATGCCAAATAGTCTTTATCGGTAGGCCATTGTTTTTTAGGCACAGCTTTCCAAAACATACCGCTATAACTGTATCCTGCAATGCCACCGGCCTGGTTCCACTGCCCTGCATAATCTGGCCGGGTTGCGAGCCAAAAATATCCTTTCGAGCGAAGTAATCTACCTGTCGGCCATTCATGGTGTAGAAAATCATAGAATTTCTTCGGGTGAAATGGTTTCCTTGCGGCGTACACAAAGCTGCTGATTCCATATTCCTCCGTCTCCGGAATATGTTCTCCACGTAACTCTTTCAGCCAGCCAGGTGCTTGCTGAGCTTGTTCAAAATTAAATTTTTGCGTATTCAATAACTTGGATAAATCAACCTGACCATTCTCAATCGCTATGATTTCCGCCTGCGTATTGAGACAACTTAAAATACCATGCAAGCGGGTTAGCTCCTCCTGCGTGATCAAATCGATCTTGTTGATCAAGATCACATCGCTAAATTCAACTTGATCGGTCAATAGATCGGCAACGCTACGCTCATCGTCTTCCCCTAGGCTTTCTCCAGTTTCCTGAAGCATTTTTGCTTCTTCAAAATCTTTAAGGAAATTGACCGCATCAACCACCGTCACCATGGTATCCAATCGTGCAATATCGGATAAGCTGATACCCTCTTCATCTGCAAAAGTGAATGTTTCTGCAATCGGTAGTGGCTCGGATATTCCTGTTGATTCAATCACCAGATAATCAAACTTTCCTTCGGCGGCAAGTTTACGTACTTCAATCAGCAGATCTTCACGCAAAGTGCAGCAGATGCAGCCATTGCTCATTTCTATCAGTTTTTCTTCGGATCGATTGAATGATATTTCCTGCTCAATAATTGATGCATCGATATTGATCTCACTCATATCATTCACGATGACCGCAACTCGTTTTCCTTCCCGGTTATTAAGAATGTGATTTAGCACAGTCGTTTTACCTGCACCCAGGAAACCAGAAAGTACAGTGACTGGCAGCCGTTGTGGATGTTTATTCAATTCATTTAATACGGGCATAAAAGTGCGCTCCAGATTATCCGTTAAATATGTTATGATATAACATATCATAAATCAAGTTAATTATATTATTAACCCTATCATCTTTACAGAACGGTTGGGTTGGGTGCATCGCCGTAAACCGACTTGGGGTTGAATGTTTTACCGGATTCGACAAACACGAGTTGCCGGCGAGACTGGTGCGCCCCGCCTACTGGAACGTTGCGGTAAAAGCAGGAGCGGTATCCCACATGGCAACTGGCGCCGCTACCCTGCACTTTGACACGCAACCAGACCGCATCCTGATCGTCGTCTACCCTCAATTCACTGACTTTTTGAACAAGACCGCTGGTCGCTCCTTTGTGCCAAAGTTGCTGACGTGAGCGGCTCCAATAATGCGCCTCACCAGTCTCGATGGTGCGCTGTAATGCCTCACGATTCATGTAACCCAGCATCAGGACTTCGCCACTATCGGCATCGGTGGTTACGCAGGGGATCAGGCCATGCGCATCAAACTTCGGCGCCAGTTCGCTTCCCTCCTCCACTTGTTCGATGGAGGCACGCTTTGCAAATACTGTGTCGGTAGAATCCTCGGAAGAAGAAATAGTCGTCATATCTATAAACCTCATATGCAATTAATTTGTCATTTGTTCACTGTCGTACTACGAGTCTCGGTACTTCAAGAAAGCGCACCGCCCGTCCTGACGGCAGGCCAATCATTTCGTCATCGCGCATGACACAACGTCCGCGCAGCACCGTTGCAATTGGCCAGCCGGTAACCTGCATTCCGTCATAAGGTGTCCAGCCCGACACATTGGCCATGCTCTGGTTGGTGATGATGCGCCGTGCACTCAGATTCACCAGCACCAGATCTGCGTCGTAACCTAACGCCAGCCGTCCCTTGCTCTCAATTCCAAAAACACGTGCCGGCCCGGCGCTGGTCAAGTCAATCAGACGCTCCAGGCTAAGTTTGCTCTGATTAACATGATTCAGCATCACTGCCAGCAACGTTTGCACGCCCGGCATGCCACTGGGAGATTGCGGATAGGGTTTGGCCTTTTCCGCCAAAGTATGCGGTGCGTGATCGCTGCCAAGCACATCCACCGTTCCATCGCGCACGGCTTCCCACAGGGCGGCTTGATGATGCGCGTCACGCACCGGCGGGTTCATCTGCGCCAGAGTACCCAAGCGCTCATAACACTCGGGCGCGCAAAAGGTGAGATGATGCGGCAACACTTCAACAGTCACCCTTGCTTTGTGCTGTGCAAGGAAAGCCATTTCATCCGCTGTTGAAACGTGCAACACGTGTAATCGCCTGCCACAAGCCTGCGCAATGGAGACAATACGTTGCGTAGCACGCAAGGCACTGATTTCATCTCGCCAGACCGGGTGATCGCGCACATCACCCGATGCTTCCACGATTGCACGTCGTTCGCGAAGCCGCGCCTCATCCTCGGCATGCACGGCCAGACGTCTTTTACCATGACGAAGAATTCGGCTCAAAACTTCGTCTTCTTCCGCAAGTAAGTCACCAAATGAGCTGCCCATAAAAACTTTGATGCCTGCACACCCCGGCAGCAGTTCTAATTCAGCCAGCCGTTCTGCGTTCGCGTCAGAACCGCCCATATAAAATGCAAAATCACACCAGCCCTTGCCGGTAGCCATTTCCAGTTTGCCCAGCAAATCCTCCCCGGTAATGGTCAAAGGCGAAGTATTGGGCATTTCAAAAATGGTTGTTATTCCACCCAGAACTGCGCCGCGAGTACCCGCTTCGAAGTTTTCTTTATGGACCAGACCGGGTTCGCGGAAATGTACTTGTGTATCTATGACACCGGGCAATACATGTAAACCTTTTGCATGAATCACATCGTCCGCCATCCAACCTGTTGCATGCATCGAGACGATTTGTCCATCCAGACATGCCACATCGGTCATTTCCAATCCATTGGGTGTGGCAACCATGCCGCCCTTAATCAGCAAATCCGCATGATGATGCCGCAATCGATCTTGATTATCGCTGTTTCTTAGCATGCTCAATTTACTTTGGGTGGCTCACACTTTAATTGTTCACGCAAGAAATCCACAGCAACACTTAGCTCTAAGCTACCAAGCTGAGCACCGCCGAGATCGCGAATGGCCACCGTGCTATTGGCCATTTCGTTATTACCTACAACAATCAAATAGGGTACGCGTGCGAGCGTGTGCTCCCGTATCTTGAAGCCGATTTTCTCGTTGCGAATATCGATTTCGGTGCGAATACCTGCACGGCGTAATGTTCTGAAAACTTCTTCAGCGTAGCTACTGTGCTTCTCGGTAATGGATAGAACCGCGGCCTGCACAGGAGCCAGCCAGCCAGGCAATCGCCCCGCATAGTGTTCTAGCAAGATGCCGATGAAACGTTCCAATGAGCCGAATAATGCGCGATGCAACATAACTGGCCGATGCCGTTGACCATCCTCGCCAATGTATTCGATGTCAAAACGATCGGGCAGATTCATGTCGACCTGTAGCGTGCCACATTGCCAATCTCGTCCGATGGCATCGCGCAAGACAAACTCCAGTTTGGGGCCATAAAATGCGCCTTCACCCGGATTGATGTCATACTCCAAGCTCATCGCATTGAGCGCATGAACCAAGGCGTCTTCTAACCGATCCCAAGTGGTATCGTCGCCCATGCGATTGGGCGGGCGAGTCGATAACTTGATTGCAATACTGTCAAAGCCAAATTGACGATAGATGTCGAGTACAAGCTGCACCACATCAATGCACTCGGCGTTCATTTGTTCAGGAGTACAAAAGATATGGGCATCGTCCTGCGTAAAATGCCGAACCCGCATCAATCCATGCAGTGCACCACTGGGCTCGTAACGATGCACTTTACCAAATTCCGCCATGCGAATCGGCAAATCCCGGTAACTCTTCAATCCATGCTTGAATAATAGGACGCCGCCTGGGCAATTCATGGGTTTGAGTGCAAAAATCCGCTCATCTTCAGTCTGGGTGGTAAACATATGGTGCTGAAAATTAGTCCAGTGACCTGAAGTCTCCCAAAGCGAACGATCCATCACATCCGGGGTATTTACCTCGACATATCCGGCTTCATCTTGCCGATGCCGCATATAGCTCACCAGCCGCTGGAATAGTGTCCACCCGCGTGGGTGCCAGAAAACCGCACCGGGCGCATCATCCTGAAAATGAAACAAATCGAGTTCTCGGCCAAGTTTGCGATGATCGCGTCTTTCCGCTTCCTCTATGCGTTGCAGATAAGCTTCCAGTTGCTCTTTATCAGTCCATGCAGTGCCGTAGATGCGTTGCAGTTGTGCGTTTTTTGCGTCACCTCTCCAGTAGGCACCCGCAAGCTTTGTCAGTTTAAAATGCTTGAGAAAACGCGTATTGGGTACGTGCGGACCACGGCACATATCCACATATTCCAGGTAGTGATACAGCTTAAAGGACTGTTTGGCAAACATTTCTTCGATTAACCGGAGCTTATAATCTTCAGCACGCGCCCGGAAGACATCGATCACTTGCGCTCTCGGTGTCATTTTCTTGACCACATCGTAGTCTTGCGCGATAAGTTTCCGCATGCGCTGTTCAATGGCTGACAGATCGTCCTGCGTAAAAGGGCGTTCATAGGCGATGTCATAATAAAAGCCATCTTCAATGACTGGTCCGATTACCATTCTCGCACCCGGATAAAGTTGTTTGATGGCATGACCCACCAGATGCGCACACGAATGACGAATGATTTCCAAACCTCGGTATCCTTGGGCGTGATAATCTGAAATTGCGCGTCGTGCGTTATCTTGTCACACGCATCGACTAATCGGCCATTCACTTTTCCGGCCACAGTCGATTTGACTAATTTTGGATCAATGGCCGATACCGCCTCGGCGACGCTGACAGACCGGTCAAATACCTGGCATGAACCATCCGGCAAGGTGAGAATTATATTGTGTGTTTGTAAAGATGATTCTTCCATCATATTTCTTTGTATCGTTGGAACTTAATGTATCGTTGAAATCCTAAGCCACCCTAAGCTCATATTGCTAATGGATTTTTCAGACGCACACCACGCTTAATTTTCTCGAACAGTTGCGGGTCAGACCAAACACTGGTAATGGCTTCAGAAAAAAAGATTTTCTCAAGATCGATTTCACCCATATTCGGGTTGTCAATATCATCCCTGAAACACTGGGCATAACCTGTTTCGGTTTCGTGCACAATGACAGAGTACAGTACTACTTCAGCTTCGCCATTCACCATTTCGGTTTGGCTAAGCAACCGGTCCACCAAAAAAAAGAACAATCGGGAGAATTGTTCTGCACTGGGTGATACCGGTAGCATGACCCAGCGCTCAGAGAAAGTCTGACAAGCCGCGACATATGCAGGATCGTCATCATTCCATATCGCCACTGCGTGATCAAAGGCGTCGATTAAATCGCGCACACCCATTTTCAACAATCCAAAGTCATAAACCATTTGACCTTGATCAAGTGCGTGAGCCTGGAGTATCAGCTCAACTTTATAAGAGTGTCCGTGTATCGAATGGGAACAGCGGCGTGTGCTGCAACCTCTTACGATGTGTGCATTCTCGAACTTATATAACTTGCGGATCAGCATTGCTGTTACGAACCGAATTTGTCGTTATGATCAACGCGAGCAGCCGGCACGGGGTCGTATCCGCCAGGGTGCCAGGGATGACAGCGGCTCACACGACTCATAGTCAACCAAAACCCTTTGATAACGCCATGGAACGTGATCGCTTCAATCGCATATTGAGAACAGGTGGGGGTAAAACGACAATTACCGCCCAACCATGGACTAATGAAATACTGATAGCCGCGTATCAGTAAAGTTAGCGCTTTTGCCGGCCAGTGCTTCATTGTGATGTCTCGGCCATCGGACGCCAAATTGTACCCTGCGGTGTGTCTTCCAGTATGATACCCGAGGCCGCCAATTCATCGCGTAGTGCGTCAGCCCGAGTAAAATCACGCTGCTGTCGCGCTTCGTTGCGGCCGTTGATCAGCGCTTCGATCTGTGCAGGCTCCATGCACACAATATTTTCGGTCCCGGGATGGAGTTAAAGACCCGAAACCAGGGGGCCTTCCCAACCAATCGGGGGGGAGGGCGGCTTTTTACCCTCGGGGCGGGGCCGGGTCGGCCGGCTTTAATGCTCGTCCGCGGGTTCGTGCCCGGTTGCGCTTCGCCGCCGGGCCCAACGGCCCACCTTTGGGCCCACCCCCCGCCTCCCGCGGGCCCGCCCGGCCCGGTGCGGGGAGGGGCGCCCGCCCCCCCGCCCCCGCCGTTTGGTGGCTGTTTCTTGCAGTTCACGTAATGCAAGCTGTGGAATTTGCTGCAAGAGTCCTAAAATTTCTCCAGATGCAAGCAGCCGAGCTTTGGCTTCAGCGCGCATATCATCCGTTGTGGCGCTGTTGAGTTCCATAGTCAATTGATGCAAACGGGTAATTGCCAGGACTGTATTTAGATCATTGCACAACGCAGCCATCAACTGGGTATCAGCCGTCACATTGTCAGCAGGAGATATGCCCTCGACCTTGGCAAGACTGTCGTAAAAGCTTGTCAGCATTTGGCGTGCGGAAGTCAGACGGCGCTCATTCCAATCCAACGGGTGGCGGTAATGTGTGGATAACAGAGCCAATCGGATAGCTTCTCCAGGTGCCTGCTGCAACAAATCACGCACCAGCAGGACATTGCCAAGAGATTTGGACATCTTCTGTCCATCCACCGTGACAAAGCTATTGTGCACCCAGGTGCGGCAGTAAAGTGTGCCGTGCGCGCAAGTGCCTTGCGCGATTTCATTTTCGTGGTGAGGAAAAATCAGATCCTGCCCACCACCATGAATATCGATGGTGTGACCCAAGTGCTTGCCAATCATGGCGGAGCACTCCACATGCCAGCCAGGACGACCGTAACCCCAAGGACTGTCCCAGCCTGGCTGGGCAGATACCGAAGGTTTCCAAAGCACAAAATCCATTGGGTCGCGTTTATAGGGTGCAACTTCGACGCGCGCCCCGGCGATCATATCTTCAGTCTTGCGCCCGGATAAATGGCCATAGTCACGGTAAGATGCCACATGAAACAACACATGATCCTGTTCGAAATAGGCATGGCCGCGTTCTATCAAGATTCCGATCAGTTCGATGATAGCAGGAATATGTTCGGTAACGCGCGGCTCCACATCGGGAGGTTGCACCCCCAGCGCATTCATGTCTTCGTGGTAGGCTTCAATAAAGCGGTTAGTGATGGTGCTGATTGGAACGCCAGCTTCTTCAGCCGCGGTATTGATTTTATCATCCACGTCGGTGATGTTACGCGCATAGATTACCTGAGGGTAATAGCGGTGGAGCAAACGTGAGAGCACATCAAACACCACTGCAGGCCGGGCGTTGCCGATATGGGCAAAATTATAAACAGTCGGCCCGCAAACGTACATCGTGACACGATCAGGCCGCTCAGTCTGCAGGAGCGCTTTAGAGCGAGATAACGTGTTATGAAGAAGAATGGGTGAATTCATGCGTAAACCTCGTTTAGCTGCGCTTGGGTGTATTAGTAATGAATTTAAAAATCCACTCTACCGATTCACGTTCAACGTCCCGGGTGATAAAGACGATTTTCGAGCGCCGGTCTTCGCTCGGCCAGGACGGCAATGGCACTGGCGGGTGAAAAATGTGCTGAACACCATGGATGACCATAGGATGATCATAGCCTGCGATATTCAAGATGCCCTTGACACGCAGAATGTTGCTACCTACATAAGCCATCAACAGATCTAACCAGGCCAAATAACTTTCTTCGGTAATCGGTTTATCCACACTAAAGCAAAATGCCCGAATATGATCGTCATGGCGATTAATGTCGTGGCTGTGATCGTGATGAACCTCAGCATGACTATGGTTATGATTTAATTCATCATGCCGATGGTAGACATGCGTACGTGCGGAGACTGTTAAATAGGCTTCTTCTTTCAACCAGCGCTCAACATCCGGTGTTTTTTTATGCGGAGAAAATAATCCCAAATCCAGCAATTTTTCTGCTTCGATCTGACCCTGTTCAACCTGATAGCGAAATGCCGCCGGGTTAATTTCATCCAGTCGTTGAAGCAAAACAGCTTTATCCTGAGGTGTTGCCAGATCCGCTTTAGTCAGTAGCAAGCAATCCGCCACTGCAGCTTGTTTAATCGCTTCATTATACGTACTCAGGGTTTGGTTCCCCGTAGCCATATCTATCGTAGCCACAATACCGTCCAGCCGGTAACGGCTGGCGATCTTCCGGTCAGTCATCAGCGTGTGAATGATAGGTGCCGGATCAGCCAAGCCTGTTGTTTCGATTAAGACACGATGAAATTGCCGTTTCCCGTTACGCGAGAAACGCCAGGTGATGTCTCGTAGCGTTTTAGCGAGATCGCCTCGAATAGTGCAACAAATGCAACCGTTGCTCATTTCTTTTACCACGTTCTCTGTGCTATGTGTGACCAGCAAGTGATCCAAAGCTATTTCGCCGAATTCATTAATGATAACCAAGGTATCCGCCATCGCGGGTTGTTGCATGATATGGTTAAGCATCGTTGTCTTCCCGCTACCTAAGAAGCCCGTCAGCAATGTCACGGGGATCAGCGTCGTAGTCGTACTGGGCGTGAGTGTCATGATGGATTACCTTGGAGGAGCCCACCTTGCTGCCAATTTAGCAGGCTGTCGCAGGAGAATACTGTTATCACTGCATCATTTCCCAGATTCCCAGCGCGCCGTCTCGACTCGCTGCAGCCAAGCTTTTGCCGTTTTTGACTGGCGACCAGGCAAGGCACTCCACACGATTTGGCAGTTGCATGCGCGCTGCCGGTGATGTATCGCTTAATTGACGCCAGGCAGCCACTTCACCACCGCGACAACCACTGGCAAACCAGCGGCTCCCCGCTGCAGTTGCAAGCGCACTTATGGGCTTTTCATGCCACTCGATGGATATTGGCGCTCTGCCTTCGGGGCCACTTTTATCAAATGGCCACAGCACCAGCTTTGTACTGCCCCCGCTGGTCA
The DNA here is from genome assembly GCA_016708955.1 of Nitrosomonas sp. GTDB lineage: Bacteria > Pseudomonadota > Gammaproteobacteria > Burkholderiales > Nitrosomonadaceae > Nitrosomonas. The sequence continues at coordinate 333,542 of JADJES010000002.1, read as the reverse complement.
ACCAGCGTGCATCCCGGCTCCAGCACAACTGCACAGGCTTATAGAGAAAACCAGACATCATCGCATCATGGCCTTCTGGCAATCGCCAAAAATGTAGTGAATTATCTTGGCAGCCAGCAACAATTATCCGGGTATCGGGACTCCAGCTGAGACTGAGAAGGGAGCCTTTCCAGTTAAGCTTCCGAGGCTTGCTGTTAAGATCCAGGACATCGAAAAGACGCACCCCGCCATACCCGGAAACAGCCAGCTGAGCACCTGCGGGACGCCAACTGATGGCGGAAACGGTGCTTTCCGGAAAATCGCAACACCCTTGCGGCATACCCTCTGAAGAGAACAAAAAAACGCTGCGACCGGAAGCCACCGCCAATTGCCGGCCATCCGGCCGCCACTGCAAATGTTCGACCCAAGCATTCCCTCCGGCATTTATTGTCCATTCATCGAACAGTGTCAATTGTGGTTCACGGCTGATTTTCCAAAGGCGAACCGTAGCATCCTGCCCGCAGCTTGCCAGCACCGAGGCGCCGGGTTGCCAACATAATGTATGCAGACCTTTTTCGTGTGCGCTGCGAACCCAAAGCGTAATGCCTGTGGCAACTTCAATGACGCATATTCCACCTGTAACAGTTCCTGCGGCAAGCCAGTGTCCACAATCGGACCAGCTTAAAGCGGCAGGACATTCTTCCAGGTTGATCAACCATGCCGGTGCTGGGGATGGCGTCAGTTCTTTGTTCAAACCAGACATCGTTTCAATCCACCCTGCAGATAATCACGATTCAGATTGCGACCGATAAATACGAGTCTATTGTTGCGAGGCTCATTATTCCAAGGAGCGCCAGGCTGACTATCAAGAAGCATATGAACGCCTTGGAAAATAACGCGCCTGTCATCATCAGCAATACTGAGAATGCCTTTCATGCGGAACAGGTCAGCACCCTGCGTTTCCAGCAACACCGACATCCAGGCATTGAGTTTCTCTGCATCCAATGAGCCGCCAAATTCAAACGCAATCGAGCTGACAGTATCATCATGTGTATGACCCGCATTAAAGAAGTGCTCTGCCGCAGTTTTCACTGTCTGGCCGGCACTGTCTTTGAGCGAGGCAGAAAATTCTTCCGGGGTATGCTTAGTAAACAGCGCATAGTTACCCGCAGCGGTGATATCCACAGGAAAACTGAATTCTGTTTGCTGCTCTAATTGCAGTTGAAGTTCCCCATAGTGTAGTGCCCGGACTCATGTGTTCCCCGTCCTGCAAGGATTTTGCCGCCTGAGAAAAGTACCGGAATGCGGTCTCTGCAATCACTTGCAGATCTTTTTCTCCGGACTCATTTTTATCAAGCAAGGGAACGAGAATTGCAGACATTTCCGGGTCGGGCCCTTGACTCAGCTCCAGATGATAGGAGCCCGGCTCCAAATCGTATATACCGCCCCATTCAAAGGGATACTCCGGCTCCAGAAAAGCAGGATTAGTCTCCAATGCACGATTGAGGTCAAACCCGCCTACATCCAGGACTTTGTCCAAAGCTACCGCCGCCATTTCGGCTGGTATGATCTCCGCCATCCGGTTGAGTTCCTGCAAGCGATTCTTGAGTGAGCGCTGTGTGGAGGAATCAACAAGGTCAGTTTTGTTGAGAACAATACGGTCGGCAAACGCAATCTGAGCCTGCGCCTCTTCACTGCCATCCAGATGCTGGGTAACATGACGGGCATCGACCAGAGTAATGATTCCATCCAGATAAAACTCATCGCGGATCTCATCATCCACAAAAAAGGTTTGTGCTACCGGGCCCGGATCTGCCATGCCTGTAGTTTCCAGAACGATACGATCAAAGCGGTCTTTACGCCGCGCCAAACTACCGAGAATACGGATCAAGTCCCCGCGCACAGTGCAACAGATGCAACCGTTATTCATTTCAAAGATTTCTTCATCGGCATTGATAACCAGATCCTGGTCGACGCCGATTTCACCGAATTCATTTTCGATAACAGCAATACGCTGACCGTGATTCTCGGTCAATATGCGGTTGAGCAAGGTAGTTTTGCCACTACCTAGGAACCCGGTCAATACGGTTACAGGTATTTTTGTTGTCATGTTCTTTCCCCTTCTATCAATAGATGATTGCCTCAAGCCACACAATGGCTTGCATGGAAATGACGCCAATTGCGGTGGCTGTGACCTGAATAGGCAACGCAAGCTTCATATTGGGCTGTCGCAGCAGCGGTATCAAATCGGTAGTCGCGATATAGATAAACCCCCCTGCGGTAATAGCCAATAGTGCGCTTAGATTCAATGTTATTACTTGTGCTACCAGCAAAGTCAGCATGGCGCCTGCGATGCAAGCACTGGCGCAGAGCACATTAAGCATTACTGCTTGCTTCTTCTCGTACCCGCCGTGTATCAACACAGCGATATCCGATATTTCCTGTGGAATTTCATGCATCACGATGGCAAATGTTGTGGCAACTCCCAGCATAGGATCTACCAGAAAACTCCCGGCAATCAGTATGCCGTCCACGAAGTTATGAATGCCGTCACCCAGCAGATTCATTTTTGCGAAAGTCGCAGGCTTACATGCACCAGCGGCCGGCATCTCAATACTATGGTCGTGCCGCCAGTGAAGAAATTGCTCGATCGCGTAAAAACAAAGGATACCTATCAGCGTCCACAGCAATACTGACCTGGCACTTTCCGATATCTTCAAGGCATCGGGCAGGAGGTGCAGAAACACATCGCCCAGCAATACACCCACTGCAACAGCTATAAGCCGTGGCATCCATTCTTTTAACGTACTGTCTTTAATGTAAAGTACAAAAGCCGAGGATGCGGCAACCAGCACTACTACCAGTGACGCTGTTAGTGTGACAAATACAGTAAACCAATCCATAGTTTATTTTTTTATGATCGCAAATCATTTCGCTTTAAGGAAACTCTGAATAACCCGCGTTGTCATTCCGAACGTAGTGAGGAATCTTTAAAATCAATAGAATAGATTTCTCGCGTATGCTCGAAATGACACTTGTTCAGAGTTTTCTTAAGTTATTAAAAGTCCGTTTCAACAATACAATTGCATTACCGTCGCAAGAACCCCAGAAAAGCACTGTCTCCGGCAAATGCCAGGTAAATTATCTGTCAGTAATTTGTTCGCACGCATTTCAACTATCCCTTTTTTAAATTGGCTTTTACTGCTTGATATTAGTTATGTTACAACATATCATTACAGAAATACCAAATAATTTTTAGAAAAGATTTGTCAGAGCCAAAGTAATACTATGATTTTAAATAAGAACAATATTTTTCTGGAATCCCATCAATCAGAATATTTTAAATCGATTCAAAGCTTATATTTAACAAGATTCAAATAGTGCGTAACGAACAGCGCCAAATATTGGCAAGTATTGTTTTTGTTTTTGTATTGGCAGGAACGTCAAATCAGGCTTTAGCAACTGATGAAAAATCGAATAATTCTGCTCAAACGAAAGGAGCGCCCGCTTCCATCGAGAATGAATCCGTGATCAAGCTTGAACCCATAAAAGTAATTGGCATCGTGCCCGATCAGAATCCAAAACCAAATACCAGCGTTTTGAAGGGCAGATCTCTGCGTTTGCAGCAAAGCGATACGCTAGGTCAAACTCTCGAGAAGGAACTGGGTGTGAGCAATGCTTCTTTCGGCCCGGGGGTTGGCGTCCCTGTGATACGTGGCTTAACCGGATCCCGGGTGCGTATTTTACAAAATGGCATTGGCACCCATGATGCAACCAGTCTGAGCCCGGATCATGCTGTGGCAATCGATCCGTTGTTTGCCGAAGAAATCAAAGTCATGCGCGGCCCGGAAATAGTTCGTTATGGCGGCAACGCAATTGGCGGCATTGTCGACGTTAACGATCAGCGCATACCTGAAAAGCGCGCCAAGAAGCCAATCAGCGGTTCTGTTGAGAGCCGTTATGATACGAACGGAGACGGCACAAGCTCCGCCTTCAAATTGAATATGGGCAAAGACCAATTGGCGTTCAATTTGGGCGGTTTTTTTCGCAAGCGGGGCGATACTCAAATTCCCGGCAAAGCAATTGATGAAGCTTTCGTAGAACAACAATTCGGTCTGACGGAAATACAAAATGTCAGTGGCAAAATCCCGAATACCGATAGCAAAGGAATCGGTGGTTTTGCCGGTGTTTCATGGGTGGGCAATAATGTCATGGCAGGCATGTCGGTCAGTCACACGGATAATCGCTATGGAATACCCAAAGGAAGCCATAATCTGGATCCGAGTCATTTAGGTGGCTTGGAAACGATCTTGCCCAGACTGAGGGACTTGACTGGCTTTGAAGATATTTTTGGTTCCCAGGCCTTGTTCCCGAATATCCGTATCAATATGCAACAAACCCGCTACGATTTTAAATCTGAGTGGTACGAGCCGATGCGCGGTATCGAAAGCATCAGTTTTCGTTATGGTTTGGTCGACTACGGACATACCGAGGTGGAAGGCGGCTCACCTTTCACCAAGTTCAAAAATGATGTCGGCGAGGGCCGTGTCGAAGCGCGACACAATGCGCTACCGAACCTGACCGGAACCTTCGGCGCACACTGGATAGATCGTAATTTCTCCGCCCTCGGCGTCGAAACTTTCGTACCGCCGACCAAGCAACGGTCATTGGGTTTTTATACCACGCAGGATTACACCTGGAATAAATGGATAGTGCGTGGCGGCATCCGCTTCGAACAAGCGCACGTGAATCCCGGTGCCAGCGAATTGAAACTGCGCGGCAGCGCCCTGCCGCCTGTGCCATTGCCCAATGCGCTTGACTATCAGGCACTCTCCGCTTCCTCAGCCGTCCAGTGGAATCCGCTACCGGATGTTGCACTAACGCTGACATTGAATCGCGGCAAGCGTCCCCCGGATATACAGGAATTGCTTGCGCTCGGCCCGCATTTATCCACCCGCAGTTTCGAGATCGGGAATGTGCAATTAAAGAATGAAACTGTGAACATGGCTGATTTCGGTTTTGACTGGAAATCCGAGCGCATCAGTGCGCGGATCAATGGTTATTATAACCGTACCGACAATTATATTTATCTGCGCAATACCGGTCTGGTCTACGAAATTGACAACGAGGTGATCCGCCAGCGCTGTGTCAGCGACTCGGAATGCGTATCGATTTTCGCTTACGACCAACGCAATGCCGAATTTGCCGGTTTCGAATCCAGGATTGACGCAACCCTCTATAAAATGCCGCGCGGCAATGTGCTGCTGACCGTGTTCTCCGATTATGTGCGCGGCCGCTTTGTCAATGGCGATCGCGACGATGTGCCGCGCATGCCTCCGCTGCGCTACGGTGCCGAGCTGGGATTTGGCAATAGCCTATGGAATACCGCGCTGCGTTATACCCGAGGGGAAACGCAAACTCATCCGGGCAAAAATGAAACGTCCACAGGCGGGTACCATTTATTAACCGCGACGGCGGATTATCAAATCAAAGCGGGCACATGGGGTGATTTGTGGCTGTTTGCCAAAGGGCACAATCTGTTGGATGAAGAAGTGCGCAACTCGGTTTCTTTTTTACGAAATTTTGCACCGGAGCCGGGACGAAGTTTTGTGTTCGGGTTGCGCGCCTCCTTTTAGTCAACCTGTTTAATGACAAGATTACGGCAAGAATTGCATAGAATGGAAAATCAAGCTTACATGACCAACCGTCTCCGATTTTATTTGCTGATTGTTGCATTGATATTGAATCAGGCAGCTTTCGCCCAGCACCTGGATGTCGAAGTCTGGGGAGAAGGCAATGCATTGTTTGCCGGATATTGCCGCACGCCCGGTGTTGTCGGATGCGACTTAGGCAAACTGGCACAAACGCTTGAATTACCCGCCGGAGCTTACCTAAAGAATCTACAACAGGAAAGCTTATCTTTCTGGCCAATTTCCGGGATCTTCCCGGTGGTGATTTCCGAACCAAGAATCCGGGGTTTCAATCGATTCAAAATGGTTTACTACCCAATGAACTGGTGGGCTATCGCGCACTTGGGGCGCTTAAATATTGGGACCCGGCGTTATCTTCCTGGGGGAATCCGCCTCACGGTATCCAAATCGCGCTGTTCGGCGGATTGGAGGCCAGTGCCGAAGTACTCAACGATTTCTCGAAATGCGCTGGGCAATTAATATGTTTTAGTGACGGCAGCTTTGGCATTGACGGCAGTACCATTTTTTCTGCTGAAGGCATTCTGGGCAAGCCCGAATTGGTGGTCGATATTACCAACAATAATGGCATCTTACACACCCATCTGAGTTTTTTTCTGGAAAATCAACAGGGCGAAATAGGCGGGCCTGTTGGCGCCTATTTGGTTGAAATGCAGCTTATTTCCAATGCACGTTTCTTTCCTTCAGAACCGTTCCTGATTTTGTTTAATGCCGGTTTGGATGAGACAGCGCTTGCTGCAGCCTTAATAGCGCTCGCTGGCAAACCATCTGACACCGATCCGGATCCGCCGCGACCTATACTCCCTGCGTCAATTCCCGGCGATGTGGATTTAGACAGCGATGTGGATCGAATCGATGTGGCATTGATTCTATTGGCTGCCCAAAACAATGAACAGGTTAACCCCGGCAATGCCATGCTTGACGTCAATGACGATGGTGTCATTGATCGTACCGATGCTTCTCTGGCTAAAGACTTATGCACACTACGATTGTGCAATATCCCGATTATAGCGCCCGCCACTGTACTGAATGTGGCAGCGGTCTACGACCAGAATACTGGCATATTGAATCTGAACGATATCCAGGCAAGCAATCAGCATTATCGCGCGCAATTGCAGCTACAAGATGAAAATATATTTGTGCTCAATACGGTACAAATCGACAAACCCCGCTACGCCATACCCGTTCGTTATGACATTGAAAGCGGAATCTTGGAAATCCCTTCAGTCTATACACAGGGAAAGAATTTTAAAGCGGCCTTGCGCAATATCGGAGAGGATAGATTCCGGTTAGAGCAATTAACAGAAATTGGCGGGGTTTTTGAATAACAGCAATTATCCAAGGAGGACAATGGCATTCATTATCTTAATTGAAGCAAGCAGAAATTATAAAACAGTAACTTAAATCAACTCATGAGGCCTTATCATGCTAAAGAAAATTATTAACCTGACTATGACGTTCGTTCTTAGCTTATTTTCCATATCTGCTATTGCGCAAGCACACTCGCATGAAGGCGACATCCAGCCCTGGAAAATCGGCGCAGAAATATTTGTTAACAGTAATTTGTTCGAACCGGATTTTGGAGACATCGGTGGAGGGCTCTACACTACGGATGAACCTGGTTTTGATGTCAATATCGCAAAAGGAGCATTCACCCCTGGGAATTGGTTGCGTTTTCAACCCGTCGGTCAACTGCAATTTTGGAATGGCGCTGAATGGAGCGCGATCGTGCCAAACGGAGAGCGGATTGAAATCACCGACGCGCTTGGCAATGCTATTTCGTATCGTACCGACGGTGTGAGCAATACACCAGCGGTGATCGGCGAAATTGGCAGCGATGGGGGATTGCACGAACACATGGAAATATCTATTTTTGATGCTTCTAATGCGTTAGGCGGCAGTGTCGGCGCCTATCGCATCCAGCTCAAATTATTCGAATCTCAAGCGAATAGCGATACTTCTGTTTCTATCGCTACATCCCCTATTACAATAGTTTTTAATCGTGGTCTTGAACACGATAAATTTGAACTGGCAGTTTCAGCCGCAGCGGATCTTAACGAAAACTCTGTTTTTGTTGCTGAAACTGGAACATTAGACATCCAGCAGGTAAAGGCATTGGGAACGTACTATAAAGTCAAACTTAGACATATCGGTGATAACAAATTCGAGTTGATTGAAGCAAATGAAATCACTGGAATTAAATAATAAGTCACTTATCTTTTTTATAAACCGCTGCTATTGGCGAAGATCATACTGAAGATCGTGCTGATTAAAACGTTTTCGAGGCAGCCGATGCCAAGCAAAAACAGGCGAAAAGCGCAGTTTACGCATAATAAATGTGCATTCTTCGCCTGTTTTTAACCCCGCGCCGGCAACGCAGATAGTTTTTCAACAGCCTGCTAAAGGGCACTTCTAAAAATTCAAAGTCCTAAACAACACAAGGCGCGAGCAAAAAATGGTTACGCAGTATATGCATGATATCTAAGGAAACATTTTTTCGAGCAATAAAGAGTTGTGACGAAATTTGGATTTTTAGAGATGCCCTAAATATTTCTCTCGTAATTTTTGTGTGATAATCATTGCGCCTTCCAGAATTGCCAGAAAGCTTTTCTACAACAAAACCAATTAATCAATCTTTCTTGCGCATCTAGAAGCAGGCTCTCCGAAGTTCAACTTAATTGTAAGGTGATAACTATGACTCCTTTTCTTGGTGAATTAATAGGTACTTTTATACTGGTTTTATTGGGCAATGGTGTTGTTGCCAACGTCGTGCTGAATAAATCCAAGGGCAATAATGCCGGATGGCTAACCATCGCAGCCGGCTGGGGCATTGCGCTTTTCGTAGCGGTCTATGCCGTGGCCGCTTCCAGTGGCGCGCATTTAAACCCCGCGGTGAGTATCGGCCTCGCTGCTGCGGGTAAGTTTGCATGGGATTTGGTACCGATTTATGCGCTGGGACAAATGCTGGGCGCAATGTTGGGTGCATTGATTGTCTGGATCACCTATCGCCAGCATTTTGACGCAACGACCGACCCGGATATGCAACTCGCGGCATTTTGTACCGGGCCAGCAATCCGCAGCCCGTTCAATAACATCATTACGGAAGCAGTCGGCACATTCATGCTGGTATTTGGCGTGATGATGATGGCTGCGCCGCAGGAGGGCCTGGGTACATTGAATGCTTTACCGGCTGCTTTGCTACTGTTTGGTATCGGCTTATCCCTCGGCGGGCCCACCGGCTTTGCAGTTAATCCCGCACGTGACCTGGGGCCGCGCATCATGCACGCGATTCTCCCGATGACCAATAAACGCGACAGTGATTGGGGTTACGCCTATGTACCGATAGTGGGCGGCATTATCGGCGGATTGATTGCTGCGGTGGTTTATTCGGCGCTGTAAAATTTCGTCAAATCATTACGGAGTCTCTGAATAGCTGTCATTTCGAGTGTAACGAGAAATCTATACTGTTGATTTGTAAAGATTCCTCACTATGCTCGGAATGAAAAAGATGAATTATTCAGAGTTTCCTTAATGTGCGACCCCGGTGCAAGGCCAGGAAAGGATTGGGTGGAATCAGATTTTCAATCCATGGCGAAGCGTTTTAAGCCCTCTGAATAGCCCACATTTGTCATTCCGGATGCAATGAGAAATCTTATGCAATCCATGCTACAGATTTCTCGCTTTGCTCGAAATGACAGTTATTCAGAGGCCCCTTAAGTTATGCCCGCACACTCTCCCACAATTTCTGCAAGCGTTTACTCGATACCGGGTACGGCGTCTTCAATTCCTGCGCGAAAAGCGATATGCGCAATTCCTCAATCTGCCAGCGAAATTCATCGAGATTCTGATCAATCAGCCCGATTTTCTGATGCTTTTCCCGGCGCTGCACATATTGTTGCCAGAGTGCAGCCACTTCCTTGCTATTTCGTTCGTCGCGTTCCAGGTTGGTGGCTAGTTTTTCCAGGCGCAGAGCCATGCCTTTCACATAGCGCGGAAACTGCTGCAATCTTTTCCACGAGGTATGGCTGAGAAATCCGGGATAAATTAGGTTGTCGAGCTGCTCAATGAGCTCAGCTTTTACTGTGTTGTTGCGAAGCGCTGCTAATCGACCCATCAGGACTTGATACTCACTGCCAATCTGTTGCAACAAACTGGCGAGTGCGGCAGCGACTTCCGGCAGGCGCCCTTTAGCGCGTTGGTTGTGTGCCAAATTCGAATTCATTGCGCGGCAATGGATCATCACCCAGCAACGCACGATCAATGATGGCATTCAGCATGTCTTGTTTCAGTTCACCCGGATTGATCCGGGTAGCCAGTTGCAAGCTGGCTTGTTTTAATCCAGGTAAATTCTTATCCAACTGTTTGAGCTGTTCTTTCAATGCCAAACACAATAATCGTCTGACACCCAGGCGCATCGCCCTATCCGCCGCTTCTTGCGTATCAAATAAGCGGATAGCGGCACTGTCCGTTTGTTCGATCAGCGCCGGATAACCGATCAATTGCTGACCATTGCGTTTAAACGCCATTTCTACAGGCAAATCGCCAAAATCCCACTGTGTGATGGCATCACGCTCAATACTGATTTTTTCGTTTCCGGCATCGCGTTTTACAAATGTCATTTGTGCGGCTTTGCCGAGCTGCATTTGCAGTTCGGCGAGATTGCGGCTCATGGCCAAATCTTGTTCTGCATCATCGATCACTTGAATATTCATCAACAAATGCGCTGGCATGCCTTTGTCTTGCCAGGTTTCTGCGGGAACCGGCAAGTTGGTTTTTCTGAGAATAAATTGCCCTAAAGCATCTTGCAGCGAGCCCTTTTGCAAAGCGCTTGACTGATTCTGCAGAAATTCAGTGACGGATTCCGGCAATGGAACCAGGTTGCGGCGTATTTGTTTGGGTAATGCTTTTAAATACCAGGTCACTTTTTCACGAATCAAACCGGGAACCAGGTAATCCAGTTGATTGGCATCCAACCGGTTGAGCAATGGCAACGGCACAGAAACGGTTACGCCGTCGAGCATATGCGTGGGTTCAAAGCGGTAAGTGAGTGGTAAAACGCTGCCATCGGACAATGTCATGCTCTCCGGAAATTGAACTTCCGTGACGTGACCGGCCTGATGGCGCATCAGCAATTCGCGTTTCAGATAAAGCAAGTGGGAATCTTGCTGTTCGGCTTGTTTGCGCCATTTTTCAAATCCCGCACCGTTGGTTATTTTTTCCGGGATGATGGCATCGTAAAAAGCAAAAATTTCTTGCTCATCAACCAGCACATCCTGCCGCCGCGCTTTATGCTCCAGTTCCTCGATTTCATGAATCAATTCCTGATTGTGCGTGAAGAAAGGCGCTTGCGTGACGTACTCCCCGGCAACCAGCGCCGAGCGGATAAAAATCTCGCGGGATTCTTTGGGATTGATCGGACCGTAGTGGATCGGCCGTTTGGTAACAATGATTAAGCCGTACAACGTGACGCGCTCATACGCCACCACTTGCGCCTGTTTCTTTTCCCAATGCGGATCAAAATGGTGTTTCTTGCATAAATTCCCCGCGATTCTTTCCAGCCAGATCGGCTCAATCCTCTCGACACATCGCGCATACAGCTTACTGGTTTCCACCAATTCCGCAGCGACGACCCATTTGGCTTTGCCTTTTTTGAGCACCGAACCGGGGAAAATTGCGAACTTGATGCCGCGAGCGCCCAGATATTCGCCTTCCTTCTCGGTTTTAAACCCGATATTCCCGAGCAATCCGGCCAACAAAGCGCGATGGATCTCATCATACCCGGCGGGTATTTCGTTGGGTTTTAAACCGAGTTCACTGACCAGCACGTGCAATTGGCCATGAATTTCACGCCACTCCCGCAAGCGCCGGTAAGATAAGAAATGCTCCCGGCATTGGTCGATCAGTTTGCGGGTTGATTTTTTATGTTTCAATAATTCATCAAAGAAGTCCCATAGCTTCAGGTAAGACAGAAAATCCGAGCGCTCATCCTGAAACCGGCGGTGGGCATTATCGGCAGCCATCTGTTGATCAAATGGCCGGTCCCGCGGATCTTGCAAACTTAATGCAGCCGTAATGATCAGTATTTCGTGCAGGCAATTCTCATTTTTTGCCGCCAATATCATGCGGGCAATTTTGGGATCAATCGGAAACTTGGCCAGACGCCAGCCAATCGCCGTCAATTGCCGGTCGTCATCAACGGCGCCCAGCTCTGCCAGCAATTGATAGCCATCGGTGATCATCCGCGGCGATGGCGGCTCCAAAAACGGAAAATCTTCCACATCGCCGATGTTGAGCGATTTCATGCGCAAAATGACGGTTGCCAGCGAAGAACGCAGAATTTCCGGATCGGTAAATTCGGCGCGCCCCTGAAAATCCACTTCGGTATACAGGCGAATACAAACCCCGTTGGCTATCCGCCCGCAGCGCCCCGCCCTTTGATTCGCCGAAGCGCGCGAGATTTTTTCCACCAGCAATTGTTCGACCTTGTTGCGGTAACTGTAGCGGTTAACACGCGCCCACCCGGTATCAATCACATAGTGGATACCTGGAACGGTCAATGACGTTTCGGCAACATTGGTGGCTAACACGATGCGGCGGGTATCGCCGGGCTGAAACACACGTTCCTGCTCGGCAAAGGATAAGCGCGCAAACAGCGGCAATATCTCCACGCCGGAAATGCCTGTTCGAAGGCGATCAAAATGATGCTTGCGCAGTGTCTCTGCAGTTTCCCGGATCTCGCGCTCACCGGGCAGGAAAACCAGAATATCGCCTGAGCCCAGCGTGATCAATTCATCAACCGCATTGAGGATGGCTTGTTGCATATCGCCCTCCTCCTCATCGTCGACAACCGGCGGGTGGTAAAAAATTTCGACCGGATATAGCCTGCCGGTCACTTCAATCACCGGCGCATTATTGAAATGCCGGGAAAAACGTTGCGCGTCGATGGTGGCGGAGGTAACAATCAGCTTGAGGTCAGGCCGCTTCGGCAATAGCTGACTGATATAACCGAGCAGAAAATCGATATTCAAACTGCGCTCGTGGGCCTCATCGATAATCAATGTATCGTAAGCCTGCAACAGCGGATCGCCCTGCGTTTCAGCCAGCAGAATGCCATCCGTCATCAGTTTGATATAGGAACCGCGCTGATTTTGTCAGCAAATCGCACTTTATAACCGACCGCCTGACCCAGCGGGCTATTTAGTTCAGCAGAAATACGCGCAGCCACAGTCCGCGCCGCAATGCGGCGCGGTTGTGTATGCCCGATTAATCCGTTCACGCCGCGTTTGAGTTCCAGACAGATTTTAGGGATTTGAGTTGTTTTACCCGATCCTGTCTCGCCGGAAACAATTACGACCTGATGATTCTCAATTGCGCGTTTGATTTCTTCCCGGCGTAGATTAACCGGCAAATCTTCCGCATACGTTGGGCAGGGAAGATGGGCAAGACGTCTTGTGATGTCATCGGGAGAAAATTTTTTCATAGGGATTCAGTTATGTACCGGTGCCAACAACAGCCTGACGATCAAGCAGTTTTTAGCGGGCGGTATTGTCGCATTTGTTTATATCATTTGTCTTGCTCATTTCTTGATTTCCATTAAAATACATAATGATAATTCAGAGCAAGATATTGTCACAAAACTCAAGGAAGCAATGTCAACGCCCTGTGATGATGCGTTTCATTTCTCAGATGATGAAACTCATTTAATTGAAGCAAATGAGTTGCAGGACGATGAAGACTATCATTATATTGGTGCGATCATCACGACAAAGCCAGAAAATATAACAATTCGGTTCATCCGGCAAGTGCGTACTTTTGGGTTTAACCGACAAGGACATAATTGGTTTCATGCAGCGCCATAATTTTGAGTTTAAAGAACTCGACATCTCTGAAACCATAGGCCATTTTGTGCAAAGTTTTATCTTGTTGTTGGTACCTTCAAACGGCCCGGTTGATAAACCATTAAAATCGAAATAAGCCAGGATACCTGAGCGGTGTGCTGCAATAGTTTTAGAGAATTGCTTGAGCATGTTGACATCCGAAGCAGCGGCTTTTTTTACCCATTCATCCAATGCATTTTGAGCTGAGAGTTTATCCGGTTGATGCCAGATATTGCGTAACTCTTCTTTCATGTAATAGGCCGTTGCCAAGGGCTCATTGAGCTTTAATGCTTCGTCCAGACGTTGACGTTCATTGCGCTTGTCATCCAGGTTGTCAGGGTTCTTCAGCAACAGCCAGCGAATGCCCTTCAAAACGGGTTTGCCCAACCCATTTTCTGCTTCTCGTTGCAGATCACGACGCAGTTTTGTCAACTTTCGTTGAACAGCTTAATAATATGGAAGTGATCGAACACTAGCGTTGCATCTGGGATATTAGCCGCACCGCACTGATGTATGCTGGCCCCATGTCGGTCGCAACCGCTTCGATCCGTGCACCCGATCGTTTCAAACGCTTCCAAAACGGAATCAGTGCATCGGCACCTTTCCATTGCCAACAAAAATCACTGCCCCACGTTGAAGATCCAGAACTATCGTTAAATAACCAGCTTGCCTTGGTATATTTCATCCAGCGCAATGCGTTTTATCTTGGCCAATTTCGGCAACCGATAACGTTTATTCAGATTGTCCTTCTGTATTCCTTAACCAGATCCCAGCTCACTCCAAGTGGCGTGCTACTGCCTGGATGGTCATGTGCCTAGAGAGATCCAAAACCAATCTTTCGAAAGAACGTGTATAGCGCTTGTGCTCATCAGCAACTGTATCTTTACCTGACGAACTGCTTGGCATCGGGTGCATTCTACCCGCTGAACTGGAAGGTCGATATAGACTGCTTTTGACCTACCGGTACTGTCCTGAAGCGTCTAACCAACTTTCCCCCGGCAATGTATCTCGCGGCTTTACATACCGGACATCTCAATCGCCAATGATCCGCTTGTATTGCAACAACTATGACACCCGCAATAAAACAAGTGCTTTGATAAAAATAACCAACTATACCAAGGCGTGATACAGCAAACTGGTCGACATGTTGAAAAAACCTCTTCGTTGAAAATCAGAGATAATTTCAACCTTTAATTCACTTTATTTCAACATGCATTTCGACTAACAAGTACGCACTTGCCGGATGAACCAACAATTCAAGGCATTCGGACGCAGCAAAGCTACGCTGGTGTTTGAAGCGTTATGTTTCATGAAACTGAGAGGTGCAACACAATGAGTACCAAAACGCTATTAGATGCGGCGATGAAACTAAAACCCGAAGAACGGCTCAGCCTGGTGGAAGGACTGATCCAGAGTCTGGACGAGCCAGACAAGCGGCTGGATGAAATCTGGGCAGAGGAATCGGAGAGGCGGCTGAAAGCTTATCGGGAGGGGAAATTGGAAGGAATCCCGATGGAGGAAATATTTAAGGAAGAATGATGCGCGTCATTTTCACCAAGCTCGCGAGGCAGGAATTGAGGATGCTGTCCGGTTTCTACGAACTCGAATATTCAGGGCTTGGACGCAAATTCAAGGAAGAGGTAAGAAAAGCCGCCTTCCGAATTGCCGCATACCCGGAAGGCTGGTCCATAGCACGTGGCAATGTAAGAAAATGCCTCCTGCACAAGTTTCCATACAAGCTGCTCTACGCTGTAGACGAGAACCATATTCTTATCATCGCGGTGGCGCACCAACACCGGAAACCAGACTACTGGTTTGATAAAGGCTCTGTAGCAATTAATTGTTGAATTGTTAGTCAAATGAGCATCGGAATGTAAAAAAGAGGTATGCATCATGAAAGCAGCTGAATTCAAAGATTGGATAAAATCGATTGAACGGATGAGTCGCGGTCAGCGAGACAAGCTCGAGAAAGATTAGAAAGAAAAGCCGGTGCTGATACGATCATAGAATTGATTGAGCAAGGGCAGAATGATGAACGAATTTGACCCTATTGTCGGGAACAAAGCTGTATCGGTGGGGTAAACCCAGTGAGTTACAACGCTACCGATGCCGCCACTGCAATCACACATTTAATGCCCTGACAGGCACGGCATTGGCCCGATTACGCCACAAAGACAAATGGTTTGATTATGAGCAAGCGATGGTTCAAGGAGTAAGTGTACGTAAAGCAGCGGTCAGCTGCGGAGTAACCACGAACACGAGCTTTAAATGGCGTCACCGTTTTTTGCGAACGCCTGCACTCCATCAATCTCCCAAAATGAATGGCATTGTTGAAGCCGACGAAATGTATTTTCTGGAATCTTTTAAGGGACAACATCATTTACCGAGAGCCGCACGCAAACGAGGGCGGCAAAGCTGCAAGCGCGGCACATCAAAGAACAGATACCTGTGCTGGTACGCGATCGTCATGGTGAAACTGATGATCGTATACTGCATGACACAAGCGCAGAGCAAATCGGAACAGTGCGTATCCCCTTTGTTAAGCAAAGATGTCATTCTCTGCACAGATGGAATGCCCGCCTACAGACAGATCACCAGGAATGCAAGGATTGTTCATCGTCCAGTCAACATTGCTGCAGGGTCAACGAGTTATCAACGATGTTTACCACATTCAGAATGTTAATGCTTATGGCAGCCTCCAGACAATGGATGGCGAAGTTCCATGGTGTAGCAACACGCTATCTTGCAAGTTATCTAGGGTGGCATAGAATGGTTGACCGTCTCGGTCAGAACGTTACACCAACCCTTTGTTTCCTAATGTCACTTGGAAAAACAAGACAATTTCAACAGTTAATTACTACATAGCCTAAGAAAACTCCATGTTACGTTAATTGGCTTTTTAAGCAAAGAATCACCGGATCGTGCTTCTCAGATCCCATGCGAGAAGTCAGCCGGACTTAAGGTCAATCTACTGCGCCAATGGGACAGCGGTTCATATTTCCTCAATTTTTCATTGCATCGTCTCGCTATTGCGCTTCAATCAAGAAACTCGATTTTATTGCTCAAGTAATCAATTCCGCTGCCATTGATCTTCTTCGCGACATTAACGCTAAGTTTCTTTCTTTATCTTTAAATACTTTATTCAATTGAAAGTATTTATTATCAGTATCTAACAAGCAATTATTAAGGTTGGTTAGATTGTCAAATTGCAGCCTTGGCGGCACCGATCGAGTCGGCATCAACCGTTACCCCTGATAAAAAAAAGCGCTGCCGCTCTTCCCCAAACAAGATTGTCGTGATCGGCGCGATCCAATGTGTCGATAGCCCACACGATCATGGCACCGAAAGTTTTACCGGCAGCCATCTGTGCAACCATATGATCGGTCACGATTGCTTTATCCGCTGGCACAAACGTGTCGGCTAGCAAATGGTCGATAATCTTGCCGCATTGCGGGTGTTGTAATGCAAAGCGGCTTTTCCCCAATTGGGATCTGATGGAATGGAAGAAAAAAACACCAGTCAGCTCTGATATCAATTCACTTTGAGTAACACCAATAGCCATTTGATTTGCAATAAAATCGAATATCAAGGTTTTATTGATGGTCGATACCCGGTCACCGAACAGATCGTCAACAAAGGTGGGCGGCAAACTCTGCAGCGCTCAACGCTGCATAATCCTTGCCAATAAATAGGCACTTTCCGCCAGGATTGCGCCAAATTTACCAAGGATTGATCATTCGTCAACTGTGAACTAAGAATCCTCAGATTGGCCGCACCTGGGGAAGTGTTAAACATCGCCAACGAGTTGGAGTATTGAAGTTTGTTGTTGAATGGTGCGTGCCATACTCTGGTTTCCCGTGTATGGTTGTGATTTATTTTTCATGTGATTAGCGATAACGATGCCACTTAAATTTGATTGAAAAAGCCAGAAGCAAAACAATATTATTCAAAAATACCGTCTTGAAGGATGGATCGAATTGTCAGCCATAACTTTTTCGTTAGCAATGTGGCAAATTGTCGCAACCGAATGGATAATGAAATCACAATCTGTTATAAGGCATGAAGCAACAGACAATTGACAAATTGCGCCTGAAATAGAAGAGCAAAAAGTTATGACTGCATCCTTTCAAATTCTTATTCTGGGTTACGGAGAAATGGGGCATGCGATGGAATATCTGCTCAAAGATCACTATCAATTGGCTATTTGGGAAAATTTCCATTGATGGTTTCTCCTCAACCGTTATAGAAGAAAGCGCGCCGCATGCGGATATCGTGTTGTTCTGCTTACCAGTTAATCCGCACCAAGAAGTCGTTCAGCAAATCGCGCTTTTACTCAAAAAAACTTGCCTCTGCGTCAGCATTGCCAAAGCAAAGCACGGGGTCAGGTCGCGAGTTGAGAACATAACCGATGAATTAGGTATAGTTTTGTTTAACGGCCTTGTGACGTGCGCATCACCTGTTTCGGACTCGTAATTCGGCACCTGGTCCTGGTTATGCGCTATCAATTGCATCCAACAACAATTGAGATTATTCTGCACAAGAATAAAGAGCAAGAACTCTTGATTCTAGACCTATCACTGACACTTTTTTGCGCTAACCATAGTTCATTCTCGGGAGGCATCATGAAAATTTTCTGCTTATTACCTCTCTTGCTGCTAAGCGCTTGTGCCGGACTGCCGCCTTCCATCGCAAATGCACCGGCAACCGAGGTTTCCTATCAGCAAGTAAGCCTTGATTCAAATAGCTTCAAAGATGTTCCGGTGCGTTGGGGTGGCGTGATTATCGATGTCGAAAATGAAGCACATGACAGTATGTTGCAAATCGTATCCTATCCGCTGGATTATACAGGCCGTCCGCAGATACACAGAGCCGGTGAAGGCCGCTTCGTCGAAGGTCGGAGTTTCTCGATCCTGCGGTATATATCAAAGACAAAGAAATTACGATTGCCGGGGTTATCACCGGTGATACCGAGCTGACAGTCGGCAAACGAAGCACGGGGTCAGGTCGCGAACTGAGAACATAACCGATGAATTAAGCATAGTTTTGTTTAGCGGCCTTGTGACGTGCGCATCACTTGTTTCGGACTCGTAATTCGGCACTTGGTCCTGGTTATGCGCTATCAATTGCATCCAACAACAAATGAGATTATTCTGCACAAGAATAAAGAGCAAGAACTCTTGATTCTAGACCTGATACTGACACCTTTCTTGCGCTAACCATAGTTCATTCTAACCATAGTTCATTCTCGAGAGGCTTCATGAAAATTTTCTGCTTATTACCCCTCTGCTGCTAAGCGCTTGTGCCGGACTGCCGCCTTCCATCGCAAATGCACCGGCAACCGAAGTTTCCTATCAGCAAGTAAGCGTTGATTCAAATAGCTTCAAAGATGTTCCGGTGCGTTGGGGTGGCGTGATTATCGATGTCGAAAATGAAGCACATGACAGTATGTTGCAAATCGTATCCTATCCGCTGGATTATACGGGCCGTCCGCAGATACACAGAGCCGGTGAAGGCCGCTTCGTCGTGAAGAGTCCGGAGTTTCTCGATCCTGCGGTATATATCAAAGACAAAGAAATTACGATTGCCGGGGTTATCACCGGTGATACCGAGCTGACAGTCGGCAAACGAGTCATCCGCGTTCCGCTGCTTAGCGCTACAGCGATTTACTTGTGGCCGAAATTGACCAATTATAATTACTATAGCCCTTATTATGGGCCTTACCCCTACTATCCCGGCTATTATCCATTATATCGCGGAGGATTTTATGGGCCTTTTTTCCGGTGATGATCGCTAATTTAAGAACTATGCTCATTTGAGAGATATTTCAACGGGAGACTTCCAGAGAAACAAAAAAACAGGCCAACCTCAAAAGCATGGTATTGACTTTATTGATGCACAATTACTTTGGAATGACCCAAGACTCTTGGAAATTCCTGCAAAAACTGAAGATGAGCCTCGTTATTTGATTGTTGGTGTTATTAACAACAAGCATTGGTCTGCTGTTATTACCTATCGAGAAGCAAATGTTAGGCTTGTTTCTGTTCGTCGCTCACGCATCGAGAAGATTGCACTCTATGAAAGCTAAAGATTTTGAGAAAGAATTTGATGAAAATCAAAATATTACAGACTCGTTGGATTTATCAAAGGCCAAGCGGGTTTTACAAGAGCAGAAGCGAGTGAATGTAGATTTTCCAATATGGATGATTGAGTCGCTTGATAGAGAAGCTGGAAAATTAGGCGTTACCAGACAGTCCATTATTAAAGTTAGGCCCGCTGAAAGACTGGAAAAGTCAGCCCGATAGGCCGGGGGTGCTGTTTATGCCCGGCATCAACATGCGCAAAATGCCAGGCAACAAAAAGATGTTGCTCGACCTACTACCCGGCTTATCGTTAGGCGGCAAGGCGTAATTCTTCATGACAATATCAACCATTTTCTTCGATGAGTCACAATAATACGGGAGCGAATTTATTAGACGCTAATCAACCGGTCTTTACGCTTGCCTCGGTAGATTACAATCCAGATGAATGCTCGGAGCTTTTGCTCTTGGTTTCATCCCATCAAGCTTCCGAAGCTAAATTCAGTAGCCTCCAAAGCAGTGAAGCAGGACGTAGAAAAATATTGGAGTTTGCGAATAAGCTTCAAGATGCCGGAATTGAGCGCTTCGTATTTGGAGCTATTGGGCCGCAAGATTTGGAATACTTGATGTCAGATGATTTGAAAAGCAGTGATAATGATATAAATCCGGCTGATTACATGACGAAGTTCTGTTTATAAATTCAAAGCGAGGAAAATTTGGCTTGGATTCCAATTAATATTCAAAGAGGTTAGATCAATATGAAAACTTACACGGCAATTATTGAGAAATGTCACGACACTGGCTTATATGTGGGCTTCATTCCGGGATTTACAGGCGCACATAGCCAAGCGGAATCATTGGATGAACTCAATAAAAATCTTCGGGAAGTCATTGAAATGTTACTTGAAGACGGTGAGCCAATACTGGAAACCGAGTTTGTTGGAACTCAAAATGTGGTCGTCGCTTAAGCATAAGTATGGGAAACATACCTGTTCTTAAACCTCGAGAAGTTGTCGCTTTGCTAGAAATACTAGGATTTGCAGAAATCCGGCAACGCGGTTCACATAAACAATTTCGTCATTCTGACGGTAGATGCACAACAGTGCCATTTCATGCAGGGCGTGATATTTCACCAATTTTGCTTCGGCAAATCGCTAAAGATATTGGATTGACAGTTGAGGCGTTACTTAAACTTCAAGCCTAACGATAAAACGCGGAAACAAGTCGCGAATTGAGAATATAAGCCAATAAATCCGGTAAAATTTTGTTCCGCAGGTATTCGGAGCATTTGATTCACGACGGAGAAGACTTTGAACGGCATGTCGATTACATTCACTACAATCCGGTAAAGCATGGTTACGTCAACTCGCGCAAGCGCATGGCCGTATTCGAGTATTTACTATCAACAATGAAAAATTTGGGGTTACAAGTTTACCCAACTATACGTGCTATACGTGCTGCACCCGGCAAGCTTTTGAGTGAATAGCTGGTGCTGCGGCCACCGCCCGGGTCTTTTTCCAGCACACCCTGCTCGACAAGAGCAAGAATATCGCGTAGTGCTGTGTCCTGCGAGCATTGGGTGATTTTCGCCCATTTCGAAGTGGTCAGTTTGCCTTCAAACACGTCCAGCACTTTGTTCAACATCAGGCGCTGACGGTCATTGAACAACGCATCCTTATGCATCTGCCAGAAATGTGCTTTATAAAGCACACCGCCCAGCGTTTCTTCCGTGTTGGTGATTGCGCGTGATTTTGCGTGGCATCCAGCCATCCTATCGACAATGCCTTCAACATGACGATCAACGGGCGCTAGTGCGCCTATGTCCAGCTCCAGCCGCCGCGCAATCGACAAACGAACCTGTTCACGATCGAGAATTTCCCCTTCAATCTCGGAAGATTTCAGCACATCGAGTGTCAAGTTTTGCAACGTGGCTTCTGCCGTCAAAGGAAACCCCAAAACTTCCATCCGGCCAATCAGACAGTTCATGGATATAACGTGTCATTCTACGCACCGCATTCGGAGATTATTTGCTTTTTTCTCCGCATGCGGAAACCTCAATCACTGCATAATGCGCTATCAATTGCATCCAACAACGATTGGAGTTATTCTGCGCAAGAATAAAGAACAAGAACTCTTGATTCTAGACCAGACACCTTTTCCCTTTTTGACACGCTTGATTGGCGGTAACAAATAACTCCGATGGGTAAGAAAAACAAAGAAATTTCTTTCGATGAATCTGGCGACTACTCCACAGAAGCCCAAGAACAGTTCCAAAAAAGCATTGATGCTTTTGAGCAAGCGAAATGGTGCCGACCATTTCAGGTTTTGGTTGCGTCAGGCATATCTTTGCCTCCATCCGGCGAGCTGTCAGAGCCAGAACTTAATGCCAAATTATGGGAAGTCATTAACGCTCTGGCATTGATGGGGGTCTACTTGGAACATACAGATCACTTGAATGATCGTGAACTTTATATCCTGCTTTTAGACGATATTTTGCTGGAAGAGATGGTTTTTCAATCAGGTGAAATGAACTTGGCCTGTCATATTGATTTGATTGGTAGTGGAAGCGACGAAGATAACTACATCTACCTGAAATATTATGCTGCCGAAGATGACCGCAGGCTTTGGATTAAAGAGTTTCCCGACGAGTCAATACCTGGTCGAGAACGGCTCCCGTTTGATCGTGACTGTCGGCTGCCGAAGCCAGATCCGGGAGAAAATTTCGATGTGCATTAGCCTGACCCGACACCCAACCCATACTCCGCAAAAACGCGGAGCCGGTTAACGCCACACATTATTCATTCCACTCGCGTCACGCCCATACCCGGTTATCAGACCTTGACGCCTCCTCTATTGCGATTCGCTGGAGATCAGCAAAGACATCGCTTTCGCGGTGCAATTGCGCTACTGGCCACAGAATCCTCATTTACTGACGAGGCGCGCGCAACCATTATTCCCTTTTTTCTTTCAGAATTTCCATGAAATCATAGAGGGCGATGGCCGTAATCTCATGCGGTAGCGGGAATCTGTCCTTTCCGGCATAAATGACAAACTTTTTGTGCGGCTTGATATCTTCGCAAGCTTCATAAAATCCCCGCCCCAGGCTAAAAGATGTCCCTTTTTTAATTTCTATCGCCCATCTTTCATCCACGCCAAATTCCAAGACAAGATCAATTTCAGCTCCGCCTGCCGTTCGATAGTAATAGGACCTTACGCGTGGCGGTAAAACAGAAGCTATATTTTCTATCACAAACCCTTCCCAGCTTTTGCCGACGACCGGATGTCCCAGTAGATCATTATAAGAACCGATATTCAGCAGTGCATGCGTGATGCCGCTATCACGCACATAAATTCTAGGCGATTTGACAAGGCGCTTTTTAATATTGGCCGTAAAGGGTTGTATTTTACGGATTAGAAGCAGATCAACCAGAAGATCAATATAGCGAGCCACTGTTACGCTTGAAACTTCAATATTGGATGCGAGCTTGGCGGCATTAATATTGGTTCCCTGGCTATGCGCCAGCATCGTCCAGAATCTTCCTAGCGTTTCTGCTGGAATTCTTGGCCCTAATTGCGGAATATCCCGTTCAAGGTAGGTTCTGATGAAATCATAGCGCCAGTTCAAGCTGGTTTCGTCATTACCGGTCAACAGACTGTCCGGAAAACCGCCCTTCAACCAGAGATCATTGACGGCTTCGTCATGCTGAGCACTTTTTGCATATTCCAGGACATTTACCGGAAACATCTCAATATAGGAGATACGCCCGGCCAAGGTTTCACTGGATTGCTGAAGAAGATCCATGGAGGCTGAGCCTAAAAACAGAAACTGCCCTGCCTTGTTACCTTTTCTGCGTTGTTGATCTATGAGTCCACGAATCGGCGCAAAAACATCCGGCAACCGTTGCACTTCGTCCAGAATAATCAGCTTATCGCTGTTTGCTGTGTGGAAAGCTTCAATATTCTGGGCTTTCTGAAGATCGAGCCGGTTTTCCAGATCCAGATAAACCGATGGAATAGTATCCGCAATATTAATGGCAAGCGTTGTTTTGCCTACCTGACGTGGCCCCATAAGCGCCACAGACGAATTGGCTGCCAAAGCAGAACGAATTTTATCTTCAAGATATCGCTTTATCATCCATGCATTTATAACATTAAATATTAATTATGCATAGTTGCTATTCTTGAATCTGTGGATAATAGCGGTATTTTACCGATGCCTCTGAAAATTCAAAGTTCTAAACAAAACAAGGCGTGAGCAAAAAATGTAAACGCGGCATATAATTGATATGTAAGGAAACATTTTTCGTGAGCTACAAAGTATTCGTGACGCAATTTTGATTTTTAGATGCTGTTCCAAACAGTGTGTGATGTGCAGCAAGCACCTTGAACGTGAAGCAATCAAACCTAAGGAGACTCTGAAGAACTGTCATTTCGAGCATAGCGAGAAATCTATGGTATTGATTGCCAAAGATTCCTCACTTTGTTCGGAATGACGGAAAAGAATGGGGCAAGGTCGTGAATTGAGAATATAGCCGATGAATTAAGGAAGTGCTGATTACGTTTTTAGTGCGCTTGTCGAACTATGGATTTAATCAACTTACTCAAAGTTTCCTTAGGTAACACGGAAACGATTCAATGTAATATTCATAAATTTTTCAAATTACGCAACCTCCACATGATAAAATTCATCCTGATTTTTGATCGCTCATCGGGCTAACCTGAAACATCAATCCCAGCTTTATCATCCATGATACAACTCACCATTAATGGACTACCCCAGCAATTTGAGTCGCCGATCAACGTGACACAACTGATCGACCATCTCGCATTGCACGGCAAACGCATCGCTATCGAACGCAATGGCGAAATTATTCCGCGCAGCCAATTCTCAGAACAAATTCTGGTTCATGGGGATCAACTGGAAGTTGTGGTGGCCGTCGGTGGCGGTTAAATCCCGCGCTATAAAACAAATATACCTTTGGAACAAAAAAAGAATTTCATGGATAACTTAGTTATTGCCGGTAAAACCTATACATCCCGCTTACTGGTCGGCACAGGTAAATACAAGGATTTCAACGAAACCCGTACAGCCGTTGAAACCAGCGGCGCTGAGATCATTACCGTCGCGATCCGGCGCACGAATATCGGGCAGAATTCGAATGAGCCCAATCTGCTGGAAGTTTTGCCGCCCTCGCAATACACCTTGTTACCCAACACGGCGGGCTGTTATACCGTTGAGGACGCGGTGCGCACACTGCGCCTGGCGCGTGAATTACTAGATGGGCACAGTCTGGTCAAACTGGAAGTGCTGGGTGATCCCAAAACACTGTACCCGAACATGGTGGAAACCCTGAAAGCCGCGGAGATTCTGATCAAGGAGGATTTTCAGGTGATGGTGTACACTTCGGACGATCCGATTATTGCCAAACAACTGGAAGACATGGGTTGTGTTGCGGTCATGCCTCTGGCTTCGTTGATTGGTTCGGGGATGGGCATTTTGAATCCGTGGAATCTGCAAATCATCATCGACAATGCCAAAATCCCGGTATTGGTCGATGCGGGTGTCGGCACGGCTTCAGATGCAACCATTGCGATGGAGTTGGGTTGCGATGGCGTGCTGATGAACACTGCGATTGCTGCAGCCAGAGACCCTGTATTGATGGCATCTGCAATGCGTAAAGCCGTCGAAGCCGGACGCGAAGCGTATCTGGCCGGACGCATGGCAAAGAAACTCTACAGCGCCAGCCCCAGCTCGCCAACGGATGGCGTCATCGCCCGCGCGGACACCACTACCAAAAAATCGACAACGGGCAAGTCCGCTTGAGTGCTCAACTTGTTGTTGCCATTTAGTTGCTGATGCAACAAACCATCCGCAGTTTTGTGCTTCGTCAAGGGCGCTTATCCAATGCACAACGCCGCGCCTGTGAAACTTTGCTGCCTCAATATGGCATTCCGTTTGGCGAGAACCGGGTAGATCTAAATCAAGTTTTCGCCCGCCCGGCCCCTAAAATTCTCGAAATCGGGTTTGGTATGGGCGAGAGCACCGCAACTATCGCAAAAGCGCATCCTGAAAATGATTATCTGGGAATTGAAGTGCATACGCCCGGAGTCGGCAGTCTGCTCAATCAAATCGAGCATCTCGAATTGACGAATTTACGCATCATTCAACATGATGCCGTCGAAGTACTGCAACACATGCTGCCAGCGGAATGTTTAGATGGCGTTCACATTTTCTTTCCCGATCCGTGGCCAAAAGCCAGGCACCACAAACGCAGATTGATCCAATCGGCTCTGGTTACTCGCTTGTGTGAACATTTAAAAACAGAGGGGTATATCCATGTGGCTACCGACTGGGAAGACTATGCCGTACAAATTCTGCAGGTTCTAAATCAGGAATCGCGGCTCGCCAACACCGCGGCAGATTATGCACCACGGCCGGAATATCGGCCATTAACCAAGTTTGAACAAAGAGGAATCAAGCTCGGGCATGGCGTATGGGATTTGATTTTCCAGAAAATTTGATTCTTCTGTCTACTTATTCCGCAATAAATATTTCTTGGCAGCTAGCTCGGCAACCTGTTTACCCATTTCAGCGCCAACTTTACCCGAATTCCGGTAATGCACACCATCGTAAATACGCGCATTCACGACTTCCTGCATAAACTCGTCAAGTTTTGTCCAACTGCGTGCCATGCCCCCTGCTGCCTTGCTGGCCGTTGTTAATACCGGTGTTTGGCCATCGCCGATTTCTGCTTGCAATACTGTGCCCACTGCTGCGGAAACTATACAATGCGCGCATGGGTATTCTGGATGCATCGGTGTGTCGATAAAGGGTACCCAGGATGCATCCCGCTCTGTCGCATCATTTCCGTCGATATCCCCATTGCGGATCGCTGTTACTGGCCGCCAGAAACCGTAGTGATATTTGGCATCAAATACGGCAATCAGCGCATCATCCGAGGCCTGCGTCACAGCCGCAAACAAGCGGGCATTTTGTGTAATTTCTCTTCCCGGCATATTAGCAACCGAACGTACGATGCCATGATAAATCGGTGGCATGACTTCTTCCCAGAAACGGGCAATTTCAGTTTGATCAGCGCTTCGTTGCTGACTTTTTTTGCTGCCAAGCGCTTTTACTTCGTTGAAATCGCGTACCCATAATTCGCTGCTCAATTCCGGCGGCGGTCCGGGGCGAAACTGAGCTGGTTGGGCCATTAACCAGGGTTTGCGGTGCATCCATTGCGGTGCTTCGGGTAGTACAGTCGGCACATATGCCCCAGCCTTCGTGTAAGGGCGATAGGATTCTCCGGCAGTTGCGCCATCATTGCTGCGAAGCGCCAAAACCGCTGCTGCCGCTTCCTCACCCACCGCAATACCGCGCATTTTCGCTGCTTCATCGGCAATTACCGTCAATGCTGCTTGGTAAACGCTATCAATCTCTGTTTTCTGGAATGGCACAAGCTTTGTTAATACTGTACGGTTAGCTGCAGCGACCGCAGCTTCAATGGATGCGCCTGGCGCAGCTTGTAGTTTTACATCGCTGATTGGATAACGCTGAGTAATCGCATTCACCGCCTCGTACACAGATGTTTGTACAATCGCTAATGCCCGTTCGGCCGGTAACGGTCCGATATTGGCATTAACCACAATGTCTCCAGCACGCTGATTCCAGTCAGTTACCGCATCGGCCATCACATTGGGAGATCCCAACACCATCAAAAACAATACCGCAATTGCCCCCACTCTTTGGTACCTGTTCATCATTTGTTTTATTTCTCCTTTATAGGATGTATCAATGCTTGAAGAGTGTTAAAACCTATGCACTGCGCTTGTAAATCGCAATACTTGAATCCGACATCAAATTCCTTGGATTTTATTAATATCAAAACCCCACTTAAGCGGGTCTTCAATATTTTCAATACTGTCCGTTCCTTTTGATAAATCTAGAATTTCTACTGGAATATGCGCGTTCGCTCGGGTAGAAAAGAAAATCTTAATGATGGGTGCTGTCAATTTTTTCTGGGATTGTTCAATCACCACGCCCAATCGTCCCGATTTGAGTTTTATCAAAGTACTGGTCGGATAAATACCAATTGTTTTAACAAAAGCCTGGAAAACCTTTTCATCAAAATGACCGGCCCATGTCGCCATTTTGTGGATTGATTCAGCAGGCGACCATGCGGGCTTATAACAGCGGCTTGAAGAAACGGCGTCATAGACATCACAAACCGCTCCCATACGTGCAAACAAAGTAAGCGCGTCACCGGATATTTTTTCCGGATAACCTTGCCCATCCATACGTTCATGATGATGCAAACAAACATCCAAAGCTGTTTCATGAACTTGATAACAGGATTTGAGTATCTCCCAGCCACGTTGTGGATGACTTTTGATAATTGTGAACTCATCATCCGTCAATTTTCCTGGCTTATCCAGTACTTCACTGGGGATCGCCATTTTCCCGACATCATGGAGTAGCCCGGCAACACCGGCTTGTCTGAGCTGTTCACCACTTAACCCTAATTGTCTTCCCACTGCAACCATCAGCATACAAACTGCAACGGAATGTAAGTAAGTATACTCATTGACAGTTTTCAGCCGGATCAAGCTGAGTAATGCGTTCGGGTTTCGTTCCATGGATTGATTAATCTCATCAACCAATGATACCGCTTCTTCGATTTCAAGCGCTTTACCCATGCGAACATCGCTGAACATGGTCGTAACCGCTTCTTTTGCCTTTTTATGTATTTTTTTAGCAGCGTCCAGCTCTTCACCTACCGAAACTTTTTTAGCTGGCCGTGGTGTTTCAGTTTTTGGTTTATCTGAGTCAGGATTAACAACATTTGTAGTTTGCGTTTGTTCGCTTACGGCAACATCAAGACCTTTACTGGTATCAATCCATATTTCATCCAGGGTACAACTCAGGAGCTTATCCAAGTCTTTCTGCTGATCCAGCAGGAATGATTTCCTCCAAAACGGATGCTCTAACCAGTTCCCTTTAATTTTGTGAATATACATTCCCAGCCGAACGTCACCAGCTTGCACTTTTTTTATCATAGAAATCAATATTGAAAGTAGAAAAGAAACTGTGGATTCAGGAACCTACCACCCCAGCTTATACTGACAAATTAAATCAAAATACCCCAACGGATCCTGAGTTTTAAAATGGTCTCATTAGTAACGGTCAACCCAAGAATTTATAAAGTAATATAATAACTCGATGTTATTTTTGCTTTAAATTTCAGAGATGGCTCATGCAGCTTTAGTGTTTCTTTTGCTCAGTCCGGTGAACTTCCGTTTCTTCTATAATTTGTGCATCTTCGATTATAACCGTCTGATCTGCCTCAGCCTGCCGGTTTATATCATCGGGTTGTTGCATTGCATTTTCAATTTTTCGGCGCAGCCACCAAAAGCGTATTCCAACGACCACGACAGCCACTGCAAGTAAAGCAAGGAAAGCCGCAAAAAAGAAAATACCCAATATAACCATGAGCGCAACTACCGGGATGAGTATTGCAATGGTAATCCAGCGGTTAACCGGAGAAACCGGCACACGGTGGAATTCTCCCGATTCATTTTGGCGGTATTCAGAAACCTTGCTGATAATTATTTTCCTTTCTTCATCGTTCATTGCATCAGCTCCTCTATTTCGGCTATGGTTTTGGGTGCTGCCTGTGTCAAAAGTTCATGGCCGGTTTGTGTGACAATCACATCGTCTTCGATGCGTATCCCAATATTCCAGAAATGCTGCGGAACATTATCTGCCGGGCGGATATAACATCCCGGCTCAACGGTCAGCACCATGCCGGGTTGCAGCAATCGCCAATCGCCTTTTTGTTTGTACTCACCGGCATCATGCACATCCATTCCCAGCCAGTGCCCGGTCCGATGCATATAAAAACGTTTGTAATCTCCCGATTCCAGCACGGCATCCACACTGCCCTGGCACAATCCAAGATCGATAAAGCCTTGCGCCAGTACATGCAATGCCGCTTTATGCGGATCGTTCCAGTTACTTTCCGGTTTCACATGAGAAATAGCCGCGGCCTGTGCAGCCAAAACAAGTTGATACACATCCTTTTGGACAGCGGTAAATTTTCCATTGACCGGGAATGTCCGCGTAATATCCGATGCATAGCCATCCAGCTCACAACCGGCATCAATCAGTAATAAATCTCCCGATTTCAACTCGGCATTATTCTCCACATAATGTAACACACAGGCGTTGGCGCCACCGGCAACAATGGATGTATAGGCTGGCGCTTGCGCGCCGTGCCGGTAGAAGGTGTAGAGCAATTCCGCTTCAATTTCATACTCACGCATTCCCGGACGGGTTGTCTGCATCGCACGCTGATGCGCCTGGGTCGAGATATCTGCCGCACGCTGCATAATTTGCAATTCGTCCGTCCCTTTAATCAAACGCATTTCATCCAGTACTGCGCGGCAATCATGAATTTCACCCGGGGCAACTACACCTGTGCGCGATTGTTCTCGGACTCGGTTTAACCAGCCGACGATGCGTTGATCCCAGGCATGATCCTGTCCCAATGCGGTATAAACAGCAGGCTGATCCGCCAATAATTTGGGGAGCAATTCATCCAGTTTGGCAATTGGATATGCTTCATCAAAACCAAACGTCTCCTTGGCAGCTTCCGGACCATAGCGAAAACCATCCCATATCTCGCGTTCCATGTCTTTTTCGCGGCAAAACAAAACATGCTTTGCCGGTGTTTGTTCTGTCGCAGCAATGAGTACCAGCACAGCTTCAGGCTCGCGAAAACCCGTCAAATAATAAAAATAGCTGTCAAATCGGTAAGAATAATGTGCATCCCGATTACGTACTCGTTCCGGAGCCGTTGGGACAATAGCGACACCGCCATGCATCTTGGATGCCAACAGCTGCCGGCGCGCGATAAAAGGTTGAATATGTGTCATAGCGAGGTACTTTGAGTTTTTAGACTGCGCCCGTTGTTGATCATTCTAATTGAGACCTGAGTTGCTTATCCAGTAATTCAAGCCGCTCCGGTGTTCCCACATCAACCCATTGGCCGGAAAAATATTCACCGCTTACTCTTCCCGCTTGCATGGCCTGCCGCAGCAGTGGTGCCAGTTTTACCGGCAAGCCTGGTTTTATTTCGTTAAAAAACTGTGGTTGATAAATGCCGATACCGCTAAAAGTCAGTTTGTTACCCCCAGTCAGCATCACTTGATCTCCCTGCAACGCAAAATCACCCTCTGCATGATGCGGCGGATTGTCGATCAAAACAAGGTGCGCAAGCCGCTGGTTAGAGTTTAATCGCAGTGCACGCATTGCCGGTAACAGCGAAGCGTAATCCATATCACAATAAATGTCCGCATTGACGACCAGAAATGGCAAATTGCCGGATTGATCCGTCAAGAGTGACAAAGCATTGGCAATCCCGCCTGCGGTTTCCAAAACAACTTTCTCGGGCGAATACTGAATGTTAACACCATACCGTTCACCATTGCCCAAAGCATTTTCGATCATCTCACCGAGATACGCATGGTTGATCACAATATCGACAAAACCCGCGCGTGCCAGATTTTTTAACTGATACTCGATTAATGCGTGCTCTCCCGCCTTTAACAAAGGCTTTGGTAATGAATCGGTGAGCGGACGCATGCGTTCTCCGCGTCCTGCCGCGAGAATCATGGCTTTATAGGGAAAACTATTAGAAGGTGTAGCCAATTTTCTGATCTGATTCAGCCGGGTTCAGTTCATCCAGCAAGTTAAGCAGCAGATGAAGCTCGCGGTAGCGTTTACAAGTTTTACGTAAATATTCCATCACCAATGGCAGATCATTCAGATAATTCTCTTTACCATCACGATAATACAGGCGGGTAAAAACGCCCAAAATCTTAATATGCCGCTGCACGCCCATCCATTCAAAATCCCGGTAGAATTCCGCAAAATCAGTGGACACAGGCAGTCCGGCCTTGCGGGCTTTTTCCCAATATCGAATCATCCAATCCAGAATCCTCTCCTCGTCCCACCGGATATAGGCATCCTTAAATAGCGACACCAAATCATACGTAATCGGACCCACCACGGCATCCTGAAAATCGATAATACCCGGATTGGGAGACGTCAACATCAGATTACGGGAGTGATAATCGCGGTGCACCAATACTTGGGGCTGTGCAATATTATTTTGTATAATTCGCGTAAAAATTGACTGCAGAACGGCTTGCTGTTTTTCCGTTATAGCTACCCGCAAATGTTTCGCGACATACCAATCCGGAAACAAGTTAAGTTCTTTCAGCAATAATGCCTCATCGTAACCGGGCAAACCTTCCACCTGTTGCGACAATTGCAGCTTAATCAGCGCATCAATCGCATCGCCATAAAGCTGATCAGCGCTATCCATTTGATTATTGAGTGCCTGCAAGAAAGTCGTATCACCCAGATCAGACAATAATAAGAAGCCCTGATCCAGATTTTTCGCTACTATTTTTGGCACATGCACGCCGGTTGCAGCCAGAATCTTCGCCACTTGAATAAATGGGGTGCAATCCTCCTGTTGCGGGGGTGCATCCATAGCAATCAGTGTCTGATCCTTGAAGGAAACACGAAAATATCGCCGGAAACTGGCATCAGCAGACGCTGGTTGCAAAGTAAACGGCTTTTCCGGAAATTGCTCCTTCACCCAATTTTCAAGTAGTCGTATGCGTTCCATTTATGTATCCGGACAATTAACCGTTAATCAAAAGACGATTCTCCAATGCATAACTGATCAAAGGGAGTGGCCTGGGAAATATCCCCTGCTTCTTAATACTGGAACCCTTCTCAATAACAGTGGATAATCAGATCTTGTAAAGCTTTATCACATTCTGAGATTTTATCACGTCACTATCATCAGCTGATCAGGTGCTGGATCAGTCAACAAGGAGAACAGCAATGCTTAATAAAAATGTAATCGACGAAATCAATGCCAAAGTCAGCGAAGTACTGCACAACAGTCCGGCCAAAGACATCGAAAAAAATATCCGGATGCTGTTATCAGGCGCCTTTACACGGCTTGATTTAGTGACACGTGATGAGTTTGATGTACAACAGGAAGTTTTACAACGTACCCGCGAAAAATTAATGGTTCTCGAAGGTAAAGTTTCCGAATTGGAAGCGTTGTTAAAAAAATCTACCAGCCTATCACCCTCTCATACCGTAGAAGAAAAACAGGATAGTGAAGATATGCATGAAAAGTAAGTTTATTTAACTTATCTTTTATCATCTTTAAGTGAATTTCTGCTCGTTCCAGCACACCCAGGATTACTAGCCCTCAAATGTCACTCGCTGTCCTGTATAGCCGCGCACTTTCAGGGATACAAGCGCCATTGGTAACAGTGGAAACGCATATCGCCAACGGCCTACCCAGCTTCACCATTGTCGGACTCCCTGATACGGAAGTCAAAGAAAGCAAAGACCGCGTCAGGGCCGCATTGCAAAATGCGCAATTCAAAATTCCTGCTCAGCGCATCACCATCAATCTGGCGCCCGCCGACCTACCCAAAGAAAGCGGGCGCTTTGATTTACCCATCGCGCTGGGAATCCTGGCAGCTACCGGACAAATCCCCAATGACAAACTCGATCAATATGAATGGGCGGGCGAGCTCGCTTTAACCGGGGAATTGCGCCCGATCCATGGCGCACTGGCGATGACTTACAATGCATCCCAATCCGGCCGCAGTTTCGTATTACCCCAGCAAAATGCTGCAGAAGCTGCTCTGGTAAAAGAAGCCACCATTTATGCAGCCAAATCACTGTTACAGATCTGTGCGCATCTGAACGGACGCGAACCCTTACAAATTTACAAAAATCTATTCGAAAACAACAGCGAAAGCGGTGATTCAGCTTATCCTGATTTTGACGAAGTCAAAGGCCAAATCCATGCAAAACGCGCACTGGAAACAGCCGCTTCCGGTGGTCACAGCCTTCTGATGATCGGCCCGCCTGGTACTGGAAAATCCATGCTGGCCGCCCGCTTTCCCGGTATCCTACCGCCCATGACCGAAGCGGAAGCACTGGAATCCGCTGCAATTCAATCGCTCAGTTACGGCAGTTTCAATATTGAGAACTGGAAACGCCGGCCTTTCCGCTCCCCGCACCACACCGCTTCCGGCGTAGCACTAGTGGGCGGCGGTAGCCACCCGCGCCCCGGTGAAATTTCACTGGCGATGCACGGCGTGTTATTCCTGGATGAGTTGGCAGAGTTTGACCGCAAAGTGCTGGAGGTACTGCGTGAGCCCCTGGAATCCGGAAAAATCACCATCTCTCGCGCAGCACGCCAAGCCGAATTTCCAGCACAATTCCAACTGATTGCGGCGATGAATCCATGCCCCTGTGGCTACCTCGGACACCCCTCCGGCAAATGCCACTGCACCCCCGACCAAATCGCCCGCTACCGTGGACGAATCTCCGGTCCGTTACTCGACCGCATCGACATGCAAATCGAAGTACCGGCAGTACCGCAGGAAGAATTGATGAAACAACAAATTTCTGGTGAAAAAAGCAGCGTAATCCGGGCGCGCGTAACAGAATCACATCAACGGCAACTTGAGCGGCAGGGAAAAACCAATAGCCGATTGGGCGTTAAAGAAATCGATCAGCATTGCGCTTTAGATAACGCCAGTGAGACTCTGCTGAAACAGGCAATCAATCGGTTGAATTTGTCTGCACGTGCATATCATCGCATTTTGAAAGTTGCACGAACGATTGCGGATTTGGCGGGTGTTAAGAAAATCAGCAATCAGCATATTGCGGAAGCGATTCAGTATCGTAGGTTGGATAAGCAGTGAATTACATATTGCATCATCATTTAAACTAAATTAGAAAACCTGATATTGGTTTTTGATTCTTCATTCTGTACCTGTCACAGGTTCCGCCGAAAGAATTGACCCGCTTTCTTCCAGCACATTTATATCTCATGAAAAAGCGTAATTAATTTTTCCCATAGGGGAACGTCCTATACAGCCCGCAAGAGATATTATGATGAAAATCTGATTGATATATTTTGCTTAACCAATGATGGCTTATTATCGCTTTTTCAAAGTGGTCATTATTAAAAAATATTATGAATATATCTCGCGGAACCTTCTCATATGATGATCTTATTTTCTCGACTACGCTATTCAGGGTTGATCCCCGGAATGGATTAAAGAAAAAGATGGCTATGTAGTAATTAACTGTTGAAATTGTCTTGTTTTCCCAAGTGACATTAGGAAACGGCTCTCGGTAAATGATGTTGTCCCTTAAAAGATTCCAGAAAATACATTTAGTCGGCTTCAACAATGCCATTCATTTTGGGAGATTGATGGAGTGCAGGCGTTCGCAGAAAACGGTGACGCCATTTAAAGCTCGTGTTCGTGGTTACTCCGCAGCTGACCGCTGCTTTACGTACACTTACCCCTTGAACCATCGCTTGTTCATAATCAAACCATTTGTCTTTGTGGCGTAATCGGGCCAATGCCGTACCTGTCAGGGCATTAAATGTGTGATTGCAGTGGCGGCATCGATAGCGCTGTAACTCACTTGCTTTGCCCCACCGATACAGCTCTGTTCCCTGACAATAGGGACAAATTCGTTCATCATTTTGCCTTTGCTCAATCAATTCTATGATCGTATCAGCACCGGCTTTTCTTTCTAATCTTTCTCGAAGCTTGTCTCGCTGACCGCGGCTCATCCGTTCAATCGATTTTATCCAATCTTTGAATTCAGCTGCTTTCATGATGCATACCTCTTTTTTACATTCCGATGCATATTTGACTAGCAATTCAACAATTAATTGCTACAGAGCCAAAAAGATTATATTTACATCTAGAGGAATATCATATTCAGCCGCATCACATTGTTCTAATACAACATCCTCAGTTTCTCGATGCCTCATTCCATGTATATTCTCTCTTGCAGTACTTATTAGTTTTGAAATCTCCACACCTATTATTCTTTTGAATCTGTCTGCTGACGCAATAACAAGCACTCTACCCTTTCCACAACCATAGTCGAGTAACGTACTCTTGCTTTTATCAACAGGAATTCTATTGAGCATTTCAATGATATGCCTATATGAAACTGACGCGTATTCTACGGATTCGCTATTATCTAAACCTAATTTCTCTACCGAGACTCGGCCCATTGTGCTAACCCTGAAATACCATTCGTAAAAAATATCAACTGCCCGATAAAAAATTGTTTTTATACAGCCCAATATTCCACGATCATTTATAAAATTCAATACATTGGTAAAATTTCTGAATAACACAGATCCTCCCTCTTTGCACCATACGGCTCATCTGGCCACTACATACTTTCGGTGATTTTGTATACGACACATAATTAGAAAAATAGATAGAAAATATATCATAAAATCATTGTCGCATACTTTCAGTTCCAGAAAGCCAGGAAGGGGTCGCGAACGAAGAATATTAAATGTATCCTGCGCCATGACAAGACCCCATTCCGATTAGAATTTTCGAATGCGCTGCACTACGTCACATCGCGTAGAGAGCACCGCGAAGTCATTTTCGAAGATGATGATGACCAGTAAAGTTTTTAGAAATTCTTGGGACGGTTGTATCTGATTTTAACCGGCTGCGTCATGGCTATTGTCTGATGGCGAACCATTATCATCTCATCACCGAAACGCTTGACGTTAATTTGTCAGAAGGTATGCTTCAGCTCAATGGCATTTATACCCAAGCGTCGAATCGGCGTCATGAACGTGGAGTAGTTATCTGGCAATGGTGGGGGTACTGCGAAACATGAATGGTTAACAACGGACTGGCCATTATCTTTGCTTGGAAAGCAAAGAGCCCTTGCAATGGAAGGATTTCGGCAATTTGTCCTGGAAGGCGTGCAACATCAGCCTGAGATCTGGTCGAATTTGAAGGGGCAAATTTATTTAGGAACGGCAGCTTTCGTAACTGAGATTGCAGCACAACACAAAGACCGCAAAACGGCGATCATTGCCGCCTACAAAACCGGCGAATACAATACAGCCAAGGAGAAATCGGAGAGTACTGTCAATTGCACCCAACGACGGCTGGGGTTATTCTTCGTAAAAATAGAGATTCTTGATATTTGATTTATTGCGTGAAGTTTGTTGGTAACGTTTAATTCCGGCCTTACAGAAAATTAATTAATGGGAATGATTATGAAAAATATCAAGCAAATAGCAATGTTCCTGTTATTTCTGTGGATGACGTGATCCAGTCCCGCGTAGAGTTGTATCAGAGTCGAAGTAAAAACACGTCAATTACTCTGGTTTACCAGCCCAAGCTCTTTTCCAAAATAACTATTTGTTTTATATTATCTTACTACTCAAAGAATTTGTATCTAATTTATGCAATTAAACACTAGCTCTCGAGTAAAAACTGATGGTAGTATAAATTCCGTTTGATCGAAGAACAAACAAACTGAGTACTTTTGCCGACGGAATTTTATAATCTTTTGGTGATTTTTTGTCGTCGGGAACATTTTCTTAATTCTTTTGTGGTGTTATTTATTCAGAATTCTACGGGATTGCCTTAGTTGGTCCCTTATGGATGCGGCAACAATTCCTAGACCAAGCTTACTAACTAGAAGTGGAGGATTTATGACTTATATTGCAACTAGCAGCACCAAGGATTATCTGGCCGAATATGACAACGCCGCTACAGCGGAAAAATATCCCCTAGTGCGTCGCTGGATGATGACCGAACCACTTCCATTTTTTAAACAATTACGCGCTCAGCGTCCTATCCTGGTTACCCCTGATTGTGTTTTAGTGAGTCGTTATGCAGACGTGACTGATTTATTGCAAATGCCAAAAATATTTACGGTTGATCTGTACAAACCCAAAATGGGAGTGACCGCCACGGATCCTGGTTATTTAATGGCGCATGACGATAATGCCTTTCACTACCGCGAGAAATCCCTAATGCAAGGTCTTCTGAATCGAAATGATTTACCGAGAATCCGTTCTTTAATCGCACAAGCCAGCCAAGAGATTCTTGCGAACGCTGATGGCAATATCGACATCGTATACAACTATTGCCGCATGGTACCCGCCATCCTTGTGCAGCAATACTTTGGTTTGGGTAATGTGGAGAAAAAAGATCTAATCGATTGGTCATTCTGGAATCAATATAATACATTCCACAACCAACCATTTGATTTGAATTCACCGGAACAAAACAAATTTATTTTAGAGAATCATGCACGCGTATCTACTGCACTCGCCAATTACATTAAAAAAGAATTAATCGAAAAGCTAGCCATGGTGAAGCTAGAGCAAGCCAAAGATTTCTTGACAATTGTTCAGCGCATTGTGAAAGGTATTCTTGATAAGCTGACAGGCAAGCCCTCGCACATTCCCAAAGATGATGTGTTCACACGTATGCTACGCACCAGTTTTCCGCAACAAGTTGAATTTGATTTAGTACGTGTAGGTGCTAATGCGGGTGGTTTGTTGATTGGATCGATTGAGACTACTTCACAAGCAACGGCTCAAGTAATCGAGTTTTTTGTTAATCAACCAGTTCTTCTGGAAAAAGCCAAAACCGCAGCCCAACAAACAGACCTGCAAGCGTTTGATAACATCGTGTGGGAAGCACTGCGTTATGTACCGATTAGTCCCTATATGTTCCGCCAAACCTCACAAGATTATACCCTAGCAAAAGGTACAGATTATGAGACGCTGATACCTGCTAGAACTAATGTGCTTGTGCTTACGCAATCGGCAATGTTTGATACTTTTGCCAACACCAACCCAGATGAATTCAATCCAGATCGCACTTTTTACCACAACTTCAATTTCGGATTTGGTCCACATGATTGTTTAGGTAAATATGTGGGTATGGAAATGATCCCGGAAATGGTCCGCCACGTGTTACTGTTAAAGAATTTACGAGCAGCAGCGCCAATTGATTTTAAGAATGGCCCCTTCCCAGAATCCTACTCATTAGTTTGGGATAAATAAGTTATCGCAACGAAGCACTATTCTTCATATTTCTATCAATGACTTCGTATATAAAGTCATTGATAGGGTATTTTCTATGGACATGATCAAATGTCGCCACATAAAGAATAACGAATAGAATCAAAATAATATTTGATATGCGCAATAACTTCATAAGGAACTTGCATGAAAAAATTGTTATTGGGTTTGGTTGTAGTGGTAACTGCTGCCGGTTATTTTTTGTATTCCGCCGATGGAGGTTTTAGCAAACAACTGGCCGCACCTGAGCCGCCCGCTTTTGTTAAAGCGGTACCCGATGATTGGGAAGCACTCAAACAAAATAAAATGGCCGCGCGCGACGCACATATTGCTAAATATCAGACTGCCTACAATCGCTTTGCGGACTTTGCTCAAAGTGAAACGGATGGCGTTCCCTACATCATCTTAAAATTATTGCCTAAGGTTGCACCTGAATATTGGGGAGAAGGTGATGATTTCTTAAGCGTCATGGGCCTGTTTTACGATGAGCGCTTGCAAGGCTCACCAGTTCCACGTGGCATGGGTTTTACTGGTATGTCGCGTGTTGATCCGAAAGCTAATATTGATTATGCCTCTTTCGCCTGCGGTGCATGTCATATTGGGCGAGTACGCCTTGATGACAACACTATTTATTATTTAGATGGTGGCGTTAATTCCGAGTTTAACGTGATTGGTTATCGCAAACGCTTAGTGCAATCTATTACTAAAATGGTGGGTAAGGAAACGGATCTGGCTAAACAAACACAACTGATCAAAGAAAAGATTCTAACCGCATTGGATGAAGCGCGTGCTTCTGATCCAAATTATTTTTATAAAAATTATACTTATGAAGACCGGAGATTTGACGCTGCATACGAGCAAGTGCAAATTGATTTATTCAAATCAACCGCTGATAAAGTGATCGCACAGTTTATTCAGCATCATGTTAGTGAATATGAAGGTTGGAAAGCATTTGTCGAAAAATACTACAAAGGAGCGGAATCACGATTGTTTGATGGTTTGCCCGGGATGGAAGATGCAATTGGTTTCAATACCGTGAAAGCCAATATTAAGTTAAAACAAAAAGCACTTACGAAGCCATTTGCATCGCTTGCGCTGCCACCGAGTCATGGTGTCACGGATATTATGGCGGTGTGGGAACAAAATACGCACGACCCGGTATGGAATAGCGACAAATCCGACTTAGTCAATGGCGGTGGACAGTGGACAGGGCATATTCCTTTACCTATCTATAAAAACATCGCGGCACAACTAACGATTGGTTATGAAAATGTGGATGTGCGCGTATCGGCATTTTCGGAAGAACTGCTGGATAAAATGCCTGCAAGTGTGTATCCGTTTGAAGTAAATATTGCACTAGCGAAAAAAGGCCAGGTATTATTTGCTGAAAACTGCGCCGCCTGCCATCAACCCAATAATGGCAAGGTTTACCGCGATATTGGCACCGATATGGGGCGTGCCAAGGTTGCCGGATTATTTGTCACCCTTGGTGCAATCAGCGGTTTTAACGATGTGTGTGGCGCGGATACTGTAGTGCAAATGTATGGCAAAGATACGAAACCTTGTGCGCACTATAAAGGTGTTTCACTGGAGGGCAAAAAATCTTTAGCAATGACACCGCCCAAATTACATGATGGTTACAACGCGTTGCCCTTGGTAGGACTATGGGCGCAAGCACCTTACTTACACAATGGTTCAGTGCCGACGCTTTACCATCTATTGGTGCCTAATGAACGCCCGGCCATTTTCGTAAAAAGCCGTTTGGATTATGACAAAAAACTGGCTGGTTTTGCATGGAATACAAACGAAACGACAGCAAATAAAGAAGGCTACATTTTTGATACTCGCCTATCTCCGGCTATGAGTAATAAAGGTCACGACAAAGATATCCAGCAAGATGGCAAAACATTCAAACTTAATTGGAGTAATGACAAAGCGGGAGCCTTTGCGATTATCGAATATTTGAAAACCCTTTAGATACTCCTTTTGATTCACCCCAGCATTTTGCTGGGTAGTGAGGTTTTCAAGCATTTTCAGTCTAAAACAAAATGATATGATCAACGCCTATGTTTCCTAAGCTTACCAAATAACAGCTTCTTAGGTGCTTGGGAATAAATATCGCGTGATTTTTGCAATCTTAGCGTGTATGACTCAAACTTCTTCTTCATTTTTGACTCTTCGTCTCGTGATTGGGACGAGCACGTTACGACGACCGCCTTAACGGCCAAACCCTTGAGAGTGAAATGGTTTAATAACCCCGGACACATCTAAAGGCAGATTTTATACTGTCAGAAGAAGTGACCTAAGTGAAAGAGATATAACACAATAGATATTTCTGGAGACACTCACTAGGAGACTGTCCGAGAATAGCGATCGTAGCGAGGGGAAGTTTTTTTGAGACAGACTGGCCAGAACTTTCGCATTCCTGCCCTCATGGGAATCCACAGCAGATCCAAGCTTGTTGAAGCTATAAACTTTTCTGGCTGCTTACCGTTAAATATTAAAAGATTCGGATCAAGGTTTTGATCTAAATCATCCTAAAAATCTATTAAACCCTACTCGTCATAATTAAATAAATGCTTAAATTACGCTTAAAGTTCATTAAACAAAGAGCAAAGAATCATCCGTCACATACCCGTAATTCTCTTCGTAACTCTGCCCGTCTAATTCAAGAGAAATTTGACACAATTTTGGATAACGATGCATTACCCTTAGTTATTGCGCCCGCTATTTTTATTGTCCTTGCAGGCTTGGAGTGGTGGCTCTGGAATCTGGAGATATCCACACCTTCCCCGGTTCTCTTAGCAATTATCGCATTTGGCTTAGGTGCCTATTGGTCCTACAAATTATTGGGATATGGAA
Organism: Nitrosomonas sp.; assembly: GCA_016708955.1. GTDB lineage: Bacteria > Pseudomonadota > Gammaproteobacteria > Burkholderiales > Nitrosomonadaceae > Nitrosomonas. The sequence continues at coordinate 292,047 of JADJES010000002.1, read as the reverse complement.
AATGCGTGGATAAGCAGAAAGACATACAAGCAACTACCAGCCAGCACCCAAAACTACACGCCAAGAATGTATCAAATGTCTGATGATCTAAAAGCATTTAGAATTTTGAATCTCAGGCGGTTTATACTCCTGTTTGTTTCCTGGAAAATAAACTTCAAAATGCCCAGTAAAGTGTATTACAACAGCGCTTGCCCCGTTTGCAATGCAGGAATCAAAGATCAGCGCAAACGCATGCAGGACTGCGGGGTTAACAATATTGAATGGGTCGATGTGCATAACAACCCGGATGCGGTTTCCGAGGTAGAAAGCTCACTTGAGCAAGTACGCGAAAGATTGTATGTCAAAGATGGCAAGGGCCAGCTTAATATTGGTATCGATGCATTTATCCATCTTTGGCAGCAAACACCGGGTCAGCGCTGGCTGGCTAGGTTGTTTCAATTGCCCGTCATCCGATCACTCGCACGAGTGGCCTATAACGGCTTTGCCTGGCTGCTTTATCGCTGGAATCGGGCATTAAAACACTGGTAGCCCTTTTTCAACTCTGCTTGTTCAAGAATATTCTGACATTACACCATTTTCCAGCCCAGACTGGCCTCGGCATAGAGCGGTATCAATTTCTCGCCTGCAAACTCTAATTGTCCCGGAACAACCCATTCTTCTTTTTTGAGTGTGATATAGCCAGCGTTGCGCGGCAATTGATAAAAATCTGCACCATAAAAGCTGGCAAATGCTTCCAGCTTATCCAGCGCACCGGCTTGCTCAAATGCTGTCGCGTATAACTCAATGGCTGCATGCGCTGTAAAAATCCCTGCACAACCACAGGCATTTTCCTTATTTGCTTGCGAGTGGGGCACACTATCCGTGCCAAGAAAAAATTTTGGATTACCGCTAATCACTGCTTCCAGCAAAGCTTTCCGATGAATCTCACGTTTCAATATAGGCAAGCAAAAGTAGTGCGGACGGATACCGCCTTGAAAGATCGCGTTCCGACTCAGCAATAGATGATGTGCGGTAATGGTGGCCGCAACCTGCCGGGATGCTTCGCTTACAAATGCCACAGCATCACGGGTGGTGACATGCTCAAACACGATGCGCAAATTCGGAAAGCGCTGCGTCAGCGGCGCAAGTATCCGGTCGATAAAAATTTTCTCTCTGTCAAACACATCCACATCGGGATCCGTCACCTCACCGTGCACCAGCAATGGCAGATTGTTCTTCTCCATTGCTTCCAGGGCGGCATAGCATTTGGCAATATCGGTCACTCCGGCATCCGAATTCGTCGTAGCACCCGCCGGATACAATTTCACACCCTGCACTACCCCGCTTTCTTTTGCCCGGATGATTTCTGCTGGCGGCGTATTATCCGTCAGATAGAGCGTCATCAATGGCTCAAAACCGGATTGCAGCATTGCCGGCACTGCTGCCAGTATTCGTGCGCGATATGCCAGCGCCATATCAGTTGTTACTACTGGCGGTTTAAGGTTCGGCATAATGATGGCACGCGCAAATTGTTTTGCTGTATAGGGTAACACGGCACGCAGCTGCTCGCCGTCGCGCAAATGCAAATGCCAATCATCAGGGCGAGTAATGGTTATACTGGTCACGGTTTATCAGGTGTTATGTTGATTGATTGAATTATAACGCAACCATTTCGTCTATTCGCGATATCCTGTCGCCTTCAAATCCAGCGCCAATTGATAAAGTGTATTTTTGTTTTCGCCGGTAATCGCTGTGGCCAGCTTAACTGCCTGCTTTAATGGCAACTCAGCGAGCAAACATTCTAATGTATGCCGGGCGTGTTCGCTGGTCTCAGATTTGTCCAGGATTTCTGCACCGGATAGCAACAAAACAAACTCGCCTTTTTGCTGGTTGGTATCCGCTTGGAGCCAGGCAAGCATTTCTTCCAGCATTCCCGTATGGATCGTTTCAAATAACTTGGTTAATTCCCGGGCGATGGTCAGTTGGCGATGCGGCCCAAAAATATCCATCATATCAGCCACACATTCCAGAATGCGATGGGGTGCCTCATAAAATATCAAAGTACACTGCTGGGATTTTAATGCGGTCAATTCACGTTTACGCAATCCGGATTTAGCAGGTAGAAAACCATAAAACAGAAAATGAGGATTCGTAATACCGGCTACTGACATTGCGCAAACAGCGGCATTAGCACCGGGAACCGGAATAACCGGATAACCCTGCGCCCGCACCTGTTTCACCAGAATAGCACCGGGATCGGAAATACCGGGTGTACCTGCGTCAGTCACCAAGGCGACACTTTTTCCAGATTTCAATAGCGCCAATATTTTGTCAGTAACTGCCGCTTCATTGTGTTGGTGCAAGCTGACCAGCTTTGCCGTGATGGAATGCGCTGCCAATAAATGTCTGGAATTTTGTATGTGCTCAGCCGCAACCACATCCACTTTCGCCAGTACGTCCAACGCACGTAAGCTGATATCGCTTAAATTTCCTATTGGTGTAGCAACCACATATAATGCAATTTTTTCCAGCATAATCCTCACTATGCAACGTTTCCTGACAATTGTTCTGGCGCTAATCTTTGCACTATACGGCAGCCAGATGGCAATGGCCACTTACCCGGAAGAACATTCTGAACCGGAAAGCGCGTCCGAACCGCCACTTGTGCAACATATTGCACTGCTATTACCGTTAGAGTCGCCATCATTTGGAGCGGCTGCCAACATCGTAAAAGACGGTTTTGTGGCTGCCACAATGCGCGGACAGCCACTACCATTGATCATCCGGATATATTCCACTACGGACGATCCGCTCGATATTCTCGTTACTTATCATGAAGCATTGACTGCTGGCGCTGTATTCATTGTGGGGCCGCTTACCCGCGATGGTGTTTCGGCCATGGCCTCCAGCAACCTGTTAAAAGTACCTACTTTAGCATTGAATACAGTGGACAATACTGTGACATTGCCGCCCAAGTTTTATTTGTTTGGCTTGCAAATGGAAACAGAGGCCAGTCAAATCGCAAATTGGGCACAAAATAACGGCAGGAGCCATGCCATTGTCATCGGCGATGATGGCCCGTTATCCAAACGCTTGCAAAATGCTTTCATACAACGATGGCAAAGTGAAGATGGCAAAACCGCTGAATCATTCCGCTATTCCGATGATCCAGCCAGACTGCAGCAATTTCGCAATTTGACAGCAGGCAGCCATCATTTGGTTTTCTTAGCTCTGGATTCTGCCAAATCACGTGTGCTGCGGACATACCTTGATCCGGATGTACCGGTGTATGCTACATCACAGATTTTTACCGGCGCCGATAATTTTCTACTCAACAATGACTTGAATGGTATCCAGTTTCTCGATATGCCCTGGTTAATACAACCCGATCACCCTGCTGTCATGGCCTACCGCCACACTGACAAAGCCAAGAGTGCCGACATGGAACGTCTTTATGCCTTGGGTATTGATGCTTTCCGCTTGATGACCTATCTACTGCAGCCACAATCCGTTGAAGAAATTTCTTTTGACGGTGTAACCGGATATATTCACTTTGCACCACCCAATCAATTTATCCGTGAAGCCGTTGCTGCTCAATTTGAGCAAGGCAAAATCCAACTTCTGGATGTACAAAAAAATATCATAGAAAATGAAGGGCAGTGATGCCGAGCAAATAGCCGTATCGTATCTGCAACGGCAACATCTGCTGCTGATCGCACAAAACTATCGCTGCCGTTTTGGAGAAATTGATCTGATTATGCGTGATGGAAGCACGCTGGTGTTTATCGAAGTGCGCATGCGAGCCAATGAAATGTTCGGCGGCGCTGCGGCCAGTATCACACCGGCAAAACAGGCCAAACTACTACGCACCGCACGGCATTATTTATCTGGATTAAACAACGAACCGCCTTGCCGTTTTGATGCGCTACTGCTATCGGGGGCGAATGGAAAAGAAATTGAATGGATCAAAAATGCGTTTGGTGAATAATTGGCAGGACATATCCCAATAATCATAAATGAATACTCCGCCCGCCATCCACAGCAATAATTTGCCCTGTGATATAAGGCGCATCGGCAATCAGAAATTGTACTGTTTTGGCAATGTCATCCGGTTCGCCGCAGCGTTTGAGCAGTGTACCGGCAATAATATGTTGACGTGCTGCTTCGTCAGCCCATTCTCCATCTTCCGGCCATAAAATCGGCCCCGGAGAAACGCCATTGACACGTACTTCTGGCGCCAATTCCACGGCCAGCGACTTGGTCAGTGATAATAGCCCGCCTTTGGCAGCATTGTAGATCACATAATTCTTTAATGGCCGCTCGGTATGGATATCCACAATATTCACGACACAACCGCGTTGCGCTTTCAGATAAGGTGCTGCTGCCTGGGATAAAAACAATGGGGCCCGGAGATTGCTGCCAACCAGATCCTCCCAATCTTCCAGCGTGCAGTGCTGAAGTAGCGTCGGAAAAAAGCTGGAGGCATTGTTGATCAATACATCCAGTTGCCCGAACCGGTTGGCTGCCTTTTCGATCAATTCGGGCAATAATTCTGTGTCTAGCAGATCTGCCTGCACCAAAGCCACTGAATCTGGACGCTTTTGAGTTAATTCATCGTACAATGCCTTGGCTTCATCGAGTGAAGACCGGTAATGCACAACCAATCTGGCACCTCGTGCATGCAACCTGCGGCTGATGGCGGCTCCCACCCGCTTTGCACCTCCGGTAACCAATATCACTTTCCCTTGCACATACGCCTCCTTCAAAGTGCTGCTAAACTATGCCCCGATTCGTTGACAACTTTTGCAATTTACCACAAAGAAATATTCTTGCTTATGTCTTTACATGCCGCCTTGCCCCCTGCCAGTGAAATCGCACTGGCTCACAGTCACGCTGTCCAAACACTAATTCGCGATAAAATTTATTCAGCGGGTGGCTGGATTTCATTTGAGCAGTTTATGAATCTGGCATTGTATGCACCGGGAATGGGTTATTACAGTAGCGGAGCAACCAAACTGGGCAGTGCGGGTGATTTTGTCACCGCACCGGAAATTTCTTCATTGTTTGGCCGCACACTGGCACAACAGATTCTACAGATTTCCCAGCAAATTAAACACGCTGATATTCTTGAATTTGGTGCTGGATCCGGAAAACTGGCACTGGACTTACTACTCGAACTGGAAAAATCCGATGCTTTACCCGGAAAATATTTTATTCTGGAAGTCAGTGCCGAGCTCCGGCAGCGGCAGCAAACCCTGTTTGCCAATAAAGCACCGCACCTTGTGCATTTAATTGAATGGCTAGAGCAATTACCCGACCAATTTACTGGCACCATTCTCGCCAATGAAGTGCTGGATGCAATGCCTGTTCATGTTGTGAAGTGGCATAATAATAAGTTGTTTGAGCGTGGTGTTACATGGCAAAACAATACATTTTCCTGGCAAGATCGCCCTATTAATAATACAGAACTCAATCACAATGCCAGCCAGTTAACGCCTCAAATCAATCCGGACAATAATTTGACCTATTCCTATGTCAGCGAAATTAATCTTACTGCTAACCACTTTATGCACAGTCTGACAAGCATCTTACAACAAGGAGTCATTCTATTAATTGACTATGGCTTTGGTCGTAGCGAGTACTATCATCCCCAGCGCAATCAAGGCACACTGATGTGCCACTACCGGCATTATGCACATGATGATCCATTTTACCTGCCTGGCCTGCAAGATATCACCAGTCATGTTGATTTTAGTGCAATTACCCAGGCGGCGGAAAATACCGGATTGCCGCTTCTGGGTTATACCACCCAAGCTTACTTTTTGATTAATTGCGGCATTACTGGAATCCTTGCACAAACACCCGCAGAAGATACGAGAAACTTTTTGCCACAATCCAGTCAATTACAAAAACTGATCAGTCCTGCTGAAATGGGTGAACTGTTTAAGGTCATTGCTTTTGGAAAAGATTTTTCTGAACCCCTTATCGGGTTTAGTGCTGGAGATATAAGCCGTTTATTATAAATATTTCAGTAAGGAAAACAAAGAAACTGCCGATATCAAATACGGCAAATTTTCTCATATTTTTAGCCATCGCTTTTCAACGAAAATTTCTTGCGGTGCAAAAGCTCCCAAAAAGCAGGATTGAGCAAGCGCCACACCTTAAACTAAAATCTTGAGATCGGATTAATGTTGATTTTTAACAAGCTGGAATTCAGCCAGAACTTCCGCTGCATCCTGGAGCAAGCTGGTCAAATTCCCCCATTTCCAGATACTGCCCGCGAACTTTTAAAGCTACGTAATAATCCCGATGCGAACCTGGAACAACTCACCGGTTTAATTGAAAAAGACCCCAGTTTGGCGGTTTTTATTCTAAAGTATGCCCGCATGTCTATTTTTGGCTACGGCAACCGGATCACTTCTGTTCATCATGCCATATCTTTGGTATTAGGTTTTAATACTGCACTCAATCTTACAATGAGCATCGCCTCATCTGGTTGTCTCAAGCTACCCAATCATGGCGCGCTGGGCCGTGTTCGCATCTGGAGCCAAACATTGGAATGCGCCGCACTATGCCGCGAACTCTGTCATATCATGACAAAGAAAAATCTTATAAACTGCGAACTTATTTATCTCAGCGGCTTATTCCACAATTTTGGCTATCTATTATTTGGGCATCTCTATCCTAAAGAATTCTCTTATCTGAATGATTTGGTTACTCGCTATCCGGGGCAGGATGCACGCTCACTCCAATTGCAGGTCTTCGGTATCACACATGATACGATTGGCATGTATCTGATCAGAGCATGGGATTTACCGGAAGAGATTGCAGTCGCAGTGGCCGAACAACATTTTCCGGATTACTCTGGGAAACATTCGCCCTATGTAAAGCTACTCGCCATTGCCAATCGGTTACTACAAAGTCCGGCACTGACTGATGGTTGCCCCTATATCGACACATTAATACTCATGGAAAGCTTAGGAATCAATGAACTGGAAGCTAAAGCGGCGCAAGAAAAAATCCAGGGGTGTCAAAGCGAATTTCTCACACTGGCCCAAGAGTTGGTAGCTTAGAAAGAACAACAATGCTGATCTGCCATCATCAGTGTAATTAGATTCCCACTGACAATTTTAACTATAAAGCTCGTATTGAGTTAAAATAATAATTTATGCCTAATTTTTATCATCCAGCTCAAATTATCCGTCCGGAAATTCTTGCACTCTCCGCTTATCATGTACCCCTTGCAACAGGAATGATCAAGCTGGATGCTATGGAGAACCCTTACCCATTACCACTCGTATTACGTGACGAAATTGCACAATTAACGGCAAATGCACCGGTAAACCGCTACCCCGATGCAAGTGCCACTCAACTTAAAATCAACGTTACGTCAGGCCTTGGCTATTTCCGATGAAATGGATATCCTGCTAGGTAATGGATCGGATGAAATTATCCAGATCATTGCCATGGCACTAGCTAGGCCTGGTGCGGTATTAATGAGTGTTGAACCTGCATTTGTCATGTTCCGGATGATCGCGGCATTCGCAAACATTCAATATGTTGGAGTACCTTTAAAAAAAGATTTCTCGCTTGATCTGGAAACCATGTTAGCTGCAATTGCGGAACATAAACCTGCTGTCATTTTCCTGGCCTACCCTAATAATCCAACCGGAAATTTATTTGACCCCGAAGCGATTTTAAGCATCATTCAGGCAACTTCTGGTATTGTTGTTGTTGATGAAGCCTACCATGCATTTGCTGATGCTAGCTTTATGGATAAACTAACCCAGCACCCCAATTTATTGTTAATGCGTACACTATCCAAGTCAGGATTGGCCGGCCTAAGACTGGGGCTATTAATCGGCCGGCCTGAATGGTTAGTGCAACTGGAAAAGGTGCGTTTGCCTTATAATATTGGCATAATGACGCAATTAATTGCAGAGAAGGTATTGCACCATACCTCAGTATTATCGGAGCAAGCCAAAGCGATCAAGTTAGAACGCACAAAAATGAGAACATTTCTTGGTACAATAGCAAATATTGAGGTATATCCTTCGGACGCTAATTTTATTTTGTTTCGTATCCATGCAGCCAGTCAAATCTTTCAGGCACTTAAGCAACGTATGATATTAATCAAGAATCTTGATGGCACACATCCATTGTTAGAAAATTGTTTGCGTGTAACGGTAGGCACACCCGATGAAAACTCTCAATTTTGTGCAACATTACACACCATACTGAGTGAATCAGTTTAAAATCCACTCAATTCCCCTGTATTAATCAAAGATTTTATTCTATGCGCCGGGCACAAGTCTCACGAAATACGCTGGAAACTCAGATCAGCATCAATCTGAATTTGGATGGAACAGGTAAGTCTGTTCTGGAAACAGGCGTGCCTTTTCTGGATCACATGCTCGATCAGATCGCTCGACATGGCATGATAGATCTTGAAATCGCTGCCAAAGGTGACCTACATATCGATGCGCATCACACAGTGGAAGATATTGGCATCACTTTTGGACAAGCCTTTACCAAAATAGTGGGGGATAAAAAAGGATTGCGCCGTTATGGGCATGCCTACGTACCGCTTGATGAAGCGTTGTCGCGTGTAGTCATAGACCTATCCGGGCGTCCCGGTTTGGTATTCAATGTTGATTTTGTCCGAGCACATATTGGTGATTTTGATGTCGATCTCATCCATGAATTTTTCCAGGGATTCACAAATCATGGCTTGATAACGCTGCATATCGACAATTTCTCTGGAAAGAATGCGCACCATCAAGCAGAAACCGTATTTAAAGCGTTTGGGCGAGCGTTGCGCATGGCTATCGAACATGATTCAGCGGCAAGCGGGATTATTCCATCCACCAAAGGCACTTTATAAGTAACCTTGTTTAACTACATCATTGTATGACTGATATTGCAATTGTTGATTATGGAATGGGAAACTTACGTTCCGTACATAAAGCGCTTGAACATGTTGCTCCAACTGCCTCGATTGCAGTCACCAGCGACCCGGATGTTGTGCGAAAAGCCAAACGTGTAGTCGTACCAGGTCAAGGTGCCATGCGCAATTGTATGCATGAGCTGGAAATTCGCGGATTACGTGAAGCCATCATGGAAGCAGCTGTTCACAAACCGTTTCTTGGCATCTGCATCGGCTTACAAATGCTGTTTGAAGAAAGTGAGGAAGGGCATGTGAAAGGTCTGAATATCCTGCCTGGCAAGGTTGTGCGCTTTCCTGCCACAGCCATGGCGACGGCAGACGGACAAAAACTCAAAGTACCGCATATGGGCTGGAATCAGGTTTATCAAGCTATCGAACACCCTTTATGGGAAGGTATCGCAAAAGATGCACGTTTTTATTTCGTGCATAGTTATTATGTCGAAACTACTGATTCTGCATCAATTGCAGCACGAAGCAATTATCCTTTTCCATTTACTTGTGCCGTTACAAAAGATAATATTTTCGCTGTACAGTTCCATCCAGAAAAAAGCCAATTAGCAGGATTAACCCTATTAAGTAATTTTGCCAAATGGATACCACATTTCCAGAACCAAAAAGTAATAAACTGACTCTATTAATCAACTATTAACTCTGATTAAGCCATGCTGATTATTCCTGCAATAGATCTCAAAGATGGGCACTGTGTTCGACTCAAACAAGGAGTCATGGAAGATGCAACCGTATTTTCCAAAGAACCCAGTGAGATGGCAATACATTGGTTAAGTCAAGGTGCAAGGAGACTTCATCTTGTCGATTTAAACGGTGCATTTGCCGGCAAACCAAGAAATGAAGCAGCGATACGTGAAATTGTGCAAGTCATCGATAACCAGATTCCAATTCAACTGGGTGGCGGTATTCGTGATCTCGATACAATCGAACGTTATCTGGACAATGGCATCACCTACATCATTATTGGTACTGCAGCCATTAAAATTCCCGGTTTCTTGCAAGATGCTTGCAATGCCTTCCCGGGTCAGATTATGGTCGGACTGGATGCAAAAGATGGCAAGGTTGCTGTTGATGGCTGGTCTAAAATAACCGGACATGACGTGGTTGACCTGGCGAGAAAATTTGAAGGCTATGGCGTAGAAGCGATTATTTACACAGATATCGGCAGAGATGGCATGCTCAGTGGCATCAATGCTAAGGCCACGGTTGAATTGGCCAGAGAATTGACCATACCAATCATTGCCAGCGGTGGAATTACCAATATTGATGATGTGCACACACTGTGCGAAATTGAATCAGAGGGCATTATGGGTGCCATTACTGGCCGCGCTATCTATGAAGGCTCACTGGATTTTAAAGAAGCTCAAATATTGGCTGACAAACTTAGTAAAAGTAACGGTATCTCATAAAATAAGCCCTTGCAATTGAGTACCATCACAATTCATTATTTTTCTCTTACTCTCACAACCGGCTTCTAAAACTAATGAGCCTCGCTAAACGAATTATTCCATGTCTGGATGTAACCAATGGACGTGTTGTTAAAGGTGTTAACTTTGTTGAATTGCGTGACGCAGGTGATCCGGTAGAAATTTCACGCCGCTATGATGAACAAGGCGCTGATGAGCTGACTTTTCTGGATATCACAGCCAGCTCTGATAATCGCGACCTGATTCTGCATATCATTGAGGAAGTCGCCGCACAAGTATTTATTCCGTTAACCGTTGGCGGCGGTGTGCGTCAAGTAGCTGATGTTCGCCGGTTACTCAATGCCGGTGCTGATAAAGTCAGCATCAACACATCGGCAGTGTTGAATCCGCAACTGGTTGCCGATGCCTCGGATCATTACGGTTCTCAATGCATCGTTGTGGCGATTGATGCCAAGCAGGTTAGTTCAACTGGAGATTCACTACGCTGGGAGGTTTTTACCCATGGCGGACGTAAAGCAACCGGCATTGATGCCATTGAATGGGCGAAAAAAATGCAATCCCTTGGAGCCGGTGAAATTTTACTCACCAGCATGGATAGAGATGGCACACGTAACGGTTTTGACATCGCCTTGACCCGCGCCGTTTCAGACGCGATTGATATACCGGTTATTGCCAGCGGCGGTGTTGGTAATCTGGATCATTTGGTTGCAGGCATTCTTCAAGGACATGCAGATGCTGTATTAGCGGCCAGTATCTTTCACTATGGAGAATTTACCGTGCTGCAAGCCAAACAGTATATGGCACAGCATGGTATTGAAGTGCGGTTATAATGTTAAAATTGTTGATGAAATTTGTAACCTTACTCTAAAAAATCTAATTTATTTATGCCTGATACCTGGCTTAGCAAAATCAACTGGTCTGAAGATGGGCTGATACCAGTGATCGCTCAGGAAGCGGACAGTGGCAAAATTCTTATGGTTGCGTGGATGAACCGGGATGCGCTTAAGCTGACGGTAGAAAAACGTGAAGCAGTATACTGGTCACGTTCGCGCAAAAAGATTTGGCATAAAGGTGAAGAATCTGGTCACATTCAGAAAATAAAAGATATCTATTTGGATTGTGATGAAGATGTACTGCTTCTTATCGTGGAACAAATCGGTGGAATTGCGTGCCATACTGGCAGACACAATTGCTTCTTTCAGAAACTGGAAGATAATGAGTGGGTCATCGCAGCTCCTGTTATTAAAGATCCGTTAGAAATCTACAATAAATGACTGACGCAACTATTCTTCACCGCCTGGCAGAAACCATTGAATCACGTAAGTTAGCCGATGCAAACAGTTCATACGTAGCCAAGCTGCTTCATGGCGGGCAAGATAAAATACTCAAGAAAATTGCGGAAGAATCTGCTGAGACATTGATGGCTTCGAAAGATGGTAATGCTGAGCAGGTTATTTATGAAACAGCAGATTTGTGGTTTCATTGCCTAGTATTACTCGCCTACCATGGACTTACGCCGGATGATGTTTTGAAAGAACTGGAAAGACGCGAAGGTGTATCGGGCATACAAGAAAAAGCATCACGAAAAACGGATTAAAACATGGATAATTGTATTTTTTGCAAAATTGCAAGAAGAGAAATTCCTTCCAATAAAATCTATGAAGATGATGAAATTCTCGCCTTTAATGACATCAATCCCGCCGCGCCTGTTCATTTCTTGCTGATCCCTAAGCTGCATATTGAATCACTTGCCGATGTTCAAGATAGTCACCAGAATTTATTAGGTAAAATGCTATTATTGGCACAGAAATTGGCAAAAGAACAAGGCTGTGAAGAAGGCTTTCGCACCATTATCAATACCGGCCGTGTAGGTGGCCAGGAAGTATTTCATTTGCATTTCCATATCATCGGTGGCCGGGAACGCCTGCCTGGAATGATTCATCACGGTTAGGCCAGTACTGTTCCATTTAAAAGGAGAAAGTAATGGGCACATTCAGCATTTGGCATTGGATTATCGTATTGGTTATTGTTGTTCTGGTATTCGGTACGAAGAAATTACGCAATCTGGGTAATGATCTAGGAAGTGCCTTAAAAGGATTCAAAGAAGGCATGAAAGAATCAGATACTGAGAATAATACCCTCTCGCAATCAACCCCTATGAATGAATCAGTGATAGAAGTCACGGCAAGCAAAGAAGCTCCCGTGAATACCTTCAAAGACAATAAATCAGCAACTGAAACCCAAATCAGCGCACCACAGTCGACCAGCGTAAATAACCAGACAACAGACACCGAAGTCAAGGAAGAAACGCAAACCAGAACGTAGATATCCCATTAGTCTGAAAAATTTCAAGACATACTCAGGTCTAATCGATGATTCCATTAATACAGTTTCAATCAGAAAAACAACATGTTTGACATCAGTTTTATGGAACTACTGGTTATCTCAATGGTTGCGTTGATCGTGATTGGGCCTGAACGACTACCCACCGTAGCGCGCACATTGGGAAATTTATACGGACGCTGCCGGAACTTCGTATATAGCGTTAGAACCGACATCCATAATGAAATGCGTATGGAGGAACTGAAGAACATGCAATCCTCTGTGCAGGAAACGTTCCAATCCATTGAAAATTCTGTGCAACAAGGCGTTGATCAGTTAAAAACAACCGTTACTGATGTTAAAACTGAAGATAACTCGCCTGCAAACCTGTCCGCGTCACAGTTGCCTGAAGAATCCGGACAACCGGCCTCAGTCAGCAGTGAATCGCCCCATAGCCCTCTTGGTAACGAGAAAAAATAGTAGTCCGACTGTCTATATGATGTCTATTGATGCTCATTCAGCGTACCAGTTTCACAGCAATCATCATGCTTGAAGGCTCATTCCTATCGCACTTGGTGGAGTTACGCACCAGAATGATACGTACTCTGGGCGGACTCATGCTGGGCTTTCTGCCTTGTGCTTTTTTCGCGCGTGAGCTCTACACTTTATTGGCGCAACCCTTGCTGGAGAAACTACCGCAAGGCGGCCAGATGATCGCTACGGATGTTGCGACACCGTTTTTTGTCCCGATGCAAGTCGCCATGATGATGGCTTTCGTCATTACACTACCGCACACTTTTTATCAGATATGGGCTTTTGTCGCACCCGGACTTTATTCTCATGAAAAACGCATGGCGCTGCCGTTGGTCATTGGCAGTAGCTTTTTATTTTTTTGCGGCATGGCATTTGCCTACTTTGCAGCGTTGCCTTTGGTATTTGAGTTCATCACTTATTTTGCGCCGGAAGGTGTCGCCGTGATGACGGACATCAGCAAATACCTGAGCTTTGTTTTATCCATGTTCCTCGCGTTTGGTATTACTTTTGAAGTACCGGTATTTGTCATCATTTTAGTCAGAACAGGCATAATCACTATTGCGAAACTAAAGGAAATACGCTCCTATGTAATTGTTGGCGCATTCGTCATTGCTGCTATCATTACACCACCCGATGTCGTTTCGCAATTTATGCTGGCAGTACCTTTGTGCCTGCTTTATGAGTTAGGCATATTCATCGCTGCTTTTATGACAAAGAAACACCATCAAAAACCGCCTTCTGATGCATCAACACCTCCCCCAAAAGATCCTTGAGAACAAAAAGATATTCCTAAAAAACAGACTGATCGATCTCGTGCCTACCCCCAACTTGGAAGATAGAAACCATTAAAATGCAACCAACCTATTCCTCCTTACTCTAAAAGTAACCTATTTTATGGAAGTCTATCTGCGATGCAAAATAACTTTTACGTTATCGATTTAGTAAAATTAGCTGTTGTATCTACCAGTATTCTCAGCATGTTTACTGTCGACATCACATTCGCACAATCACCGAATGCAGATCATCGTAATCAGCCACCTTCAAATTCACAGAACCTGATACCTCAATCCGCGCCCGGCAGCCCGCCGGATCTCGGCAGACCGCCAAGAACCATTCATCGCGTCGGCACTGCTATCAGCACGCCGCGAAACAGCATCAGTATTAAAAGCACGGATGCTGGAATCATACACCGACAACCGCCTGTATCGGGGTGCATCAATTGCGGCATTGTTGATTTCGTTAATAAAATTGGACAAGGGAATAACCTGAATGCAATCGCGAGCGGCATCGTTGCTGGAACAATCGCCAGGGAAATCATCCGCCCACATGGCACCAATCAGCCAGACACGACGGGTGGCATGCTTGGCGATCACGGAAGCAATATGGCTAATCCGGTCAATCCGTATCAAATCGGCGTCACTATGAGTGATGGCAGGCAAGCAATCATCCCACTGCCTGATGCGACAAACTTCCAGCAAGGCGATAGAGTTAAGTTAATCGATGGCGTGTTGGTGCTTGATCGTTAGTGAAAGCTATCACTCAGAGAATGTCTATATGTTTTATAAATCTCACCCTGTACCGGCCATGACGCCGCCATTTGCAAATGCCTCATTCATTGGAAAACACAATTGAATTCTTCAATCCTCAAGAAAATTGAACTACCGATTGAAGGGATGACGTGCGCTGCCTGTGCGGCACGTATCGAAAAGAATCTGAATAAGCTCACCGGTGTACAAGCAGTTGTCAACTTTGCCAATGAGAAAGCGCATGTCAATTATGATGAAAGCCAAATTAAAACGGATGCGCTGATTAGTGCCATAGAAAAATCCGGGTTTCATATTGCACCGCGCTCTGTGCAACTGCAATTGCACAAAATGACTTGCGCGGCCTGTGCTGGACATATCGAAAAAGCGCTGAATAAATTACCCGGTGTCACAGCCACGGTAAATGTTGCAACCGAAACAGCCAAAGTGAATTTCATACCAGGTCTGGTAACGATCGGCAACTTGATCGATGCGGTGATTGATGCAGGGTATGGCGCCAGCGAAATCAGCGAATCCAGCCACACTGAAGAAAAAGCAAGGCGTCTGGCTGCCTATCAGGCTGAATTACGTTTGTTCTGGATTTCCTCCGCCCTCACTTTGCCGTTGGTGTTGCAAATGGGCGCCATGTTTTCAGGTCATGATATGGACATGCTGCCGCGATGGCTGCAATGGCTATTGGCAACCCCGGTGCAATTCTGGATTGGACGGCGTTTCTATATTGGCGGCTGGCATTCCTTGCGTGGCGGCGGAGCCAATATGGATGTACTCGTTGCATTAGGCACCAGCATGGCCTATTTCTTCAGCGCCGTAGTCACAGCATTCGCACTGAATCAGCATGTCTATTTTGAAGCCAGCGCAGCGATTATTACCCTCGTTTTGCTCGGCAAATTGATGGAAGCGCGTGCAAAAGGAAAAACTTCTGAGGCTATTGAAGCCCTGATCAGATTACAACCCAAAACAGCCCGCATCGAACGTAATGGAGAAATTCTCGAGGTGCCAGCGAGTAGCCTGCAAGTCAACGATATTTTCATCGTACGCCCGGGAGAAAATCTACCGGTTGACGGTGTCGTCATGGAAGGAACATCCAGCATTAATGAATCCATGCTAACCGGCGAAAGCTTGCCCGTCAGCAAACAAGTGAATGCAAAAGTCTTTGCCGCCACGCTGAATCAACAGGGCCTGCTCAAATGCCGCGCAACCAGTGTCGGCGCACACACCCAACTGGCTGCCATCATTCATTTAGTCGAAGAGGCACAAGGTTCCAAGGCACCCATTCAACGCCTGGCGGATACAATTTCTGGAATATTCGTCCCCATTGTCGTGGCTATCAGCATCTTGACCCTGGGAATTAACTGGTGGCTCACCAGTGACTTTGTTTCCGCGCTGATCAATGCTGTCGCGGTCTTGGTCATCGCTTGCCCTTGCGCACTAGGGCTCGCCACACCTACCGCGATTATGGTTGGCACGGGACGCGGCGCGCAGGTTGGTGTGCTGGTAAAGAATGCAGCGGCACTGGAAAATGCCGAGAAGATTCAAACCATCATTGTCGACAAGACCGGCACACTCACCGAAGGCAAACCGGAAGTCACTGACATTGTCCCAATTGCATCGCTTAACACGCGGGATTTTTTGCAAATTGCAGCTTCCCTGGAACAAGGATCAGAACACCCGTTAGCTCGGGCAGTTCTGGATAGTGCACAGAAAATGCAACTACCACTTCACGCCATTGATGATTTCTCGGCCATAACTGGCAGCGGCATCACTGCCCGCATGAATGGCACCCAATATCTGCTTGGATCACCCAAATTTTTAGCGCAACAAGGTGTCGCAGTGGATGAAAAGCAAATCACCACTCTGCAAGCAGAAGGTAAAACGGTCATTGGCATTGCGTCCACTGCGGATAACGATTCTAGAATCCTTGGTTATCTGGCCATTGCAGACCGCTTGCGAGACACTTCTCTGAAAGCCATTGAACGTCTGCAATCGATGGGCATCGAAGTGGTTATGCTAACCGGTGATAATGCCGTGACCGCTGCTGCCATTGCCAAACGTACCGGTATTACGCAATATCGCGCTGAAGTCTTACCACAAGATAAAGCTGCAGAAGTGATGAAACTGAAAACTGGCGGAAAATTTACTGCCATGGTCGGCGATGGCATCAATGACGCCCCAGCCTTGGCAGCAGCAGATGTCAGTTTTGCGATTGGCGCCGGTTCTGATGTCGCCATCGAAGCCGCTGATATCACCTTGATACGCAACGATCTGATGAGTGTTGCCGATGCCATTTCTCTCTCGCGCGCCACACTCCGGAAAATCCGTCAGAATTTATTCTTTGCCTTTGTCTATAATACGCTCGGTATTCCATTGGCCGCTATCGGCATGCTCAACCCGGTGATTGCTGGGGCGGCTATGGCCATGAGTTCTGTATCGGTTGTTAGCAATTCATTGTTATTGAAACGTTGGAAAGCGAACCATTAAAAAATTATTTAAAGGAAATATGCCATTATCATGCAAACCACGACCATCAAAATAAAGGGCATGACCTGCATGGGTTGCGTCAATAGCATCAAAACCGTCCTAAAGAATCTGCCCGGTGTAATCCAGACAGAAGTTACTCTCGACCCCGCCCAAGCGATTGTTCAGTACGATCCCGCTAATACCAATATTAATCTGCTTAAAGAATCCATTTTTGATGCAGGGTTCGAAGTGATCGATTAACTGAAGTCACTTACCCATACCTTAAATCAATTCAGTATTATCTATGAAAAAGATTCCACAATCGGATGGCGCATATTTAGTTTGCTTTGAACAGAACGGCTCAATTACATGAGCTTTCTAGCAGAACGTAATGATGTTTGAGTAAGAATTGCACATCAATATTGTTGACATGCCTTTAGATGTAGAATGCCCTCTATCGGATATTACTTATCCGATAGAGGGCATTTATGGTTCCTGTTTTTGGAAGCATTTGACTGACTCTGTCCTGTCTACCACTTACACTGTAGTGATTGAAAAAGTTTTGATAGCGCTAAAAAACCAATTACTAGCAAAACTTAAGCCACTAAGGACATCAATAAAATTTATTCAGTCTAGAAAACGCCGTAAACAATTGCTCCAATAACGATGAAAGCTGCTGTTGAAATGAAGAACAATCTTAGAACTTGTGCATCTGTTTCTCTTCTGTTGATTTCGCCCATAACTAATCTCCTTGTTTAAGGTATTTCTTTGATTAAGAATTAAAGTCGACAAATAATCGACCTCCCTGCTTACACGATCACAAAATTTTGTGATCGTGAAACTTTATCTCCGCTCCCAAGATTCACTATACAGTGATCCTAAATTGATGGAACCGAGTATTTGCTTCGCAATCATCTCGCTTCGCTTGATTATTGCGGTGACAAATTCTAACTCACATTTAACAACAATGAAAGTATTGAAATTAAGCAGCCCTTCTATTTACTGTAAAAACCCACTCAATCCGGAAACATTTTTTCACAAAAACCCTTAGCTTGTCTTGCTTATCGTCTTCTCAAAGACATATTCATGCCATTGATTCCGAATCATCATGGATGAAAATAACATTCATAATGCTAAAGGCTTCACATAACCCGTTAGTTCAAGATAGCCACGCCCAGCAGGTTGATTATCTCTGGTCAGTGTCACTGCACCTTCCCAGTATACCGATCCGGTAGATTGGCGTGAATCGAGTTCCTGATCATCCAGCAGTGGCGTAAGCTGCCATTCAATCTCACCGGTGCGAATATGCATCGCGACAGGATAAAGCGCCTCGGTATGCGGTGATTGCCAGGTGCGAATAGGGGTAAATTCCACTTGTTCCGGATTAAAAAATTTAACATCGCCCGATACATCACGCAATGCAGCATAGGCCCAAACCTTTCCACCATTCTTCTTACGTATTTGAAAAGCCATCAAGGATGATCCGTCATCCAGATTGGCACCGACCCAATCCCAACCGTCAGCCTCCGGATCCAGATAAGCAGTCGACCATTCGTGATCAAGCCAGGCACGGCCGCTGACTGTAACCGGCTTATTTTGACGAAAAACCGTACCGGTTACACTTAAATGCGGTTCGCTGTAGTAATAACTTGCTTGCTCTGGCTTCGGACCTTTGCGGGAAAAACCGTTTTGATCTTGCAGCATCAGCATTTGTGTCGGCGACAATGATAATCGCAAGCCAAAATCACCGGTTCGCATATCCACCTGATAACGTCCATCCTCCTCACGCACCAGGGTCCAATCATCCAGCTTCACATCGGTATTGCCTGGTCTGGCATAAGCCAGATCAAAACCTTCACGTGCAGACTTCTCGGTATGCATTAGCTTACCCACTGCGGGATCGGATAATGCCAGATGCGCGATGATTAAATATTTCGCTGCAAAGCGGCTTGGATTGTCATGATTATGGCCAGTCGCATAACGAAAAAAGGTAACCTGAAAGCCCAATGGTTTCTTATCCTCAGTTTCCAGCCAGCCGGTGATATACCACCACTCAAGACGAAAATCCTGGTGCGCGCCGTAATCATGTGGAAAAGTCAGTTTATAGCCGGGCACGACCGGCAGCAGCCGGGAAGATTCAGCGATCGTCTCTGCTGCGACCAAACTTAAAATCAGCAAAATCATACTGATAAAACGTAAGAAATAATGCCTGCCGGTATTTTTATTCTCCGCCATTACCAATCCTCCCGCACCGCACGTATCACATTACCGGATACAGCCTGACGCCCGGCCAGCAATGCTGTCAATGCCGCTGAAACCAGCATAATCCCGGCGATCATCGTCAACCAGCCCCAAGGCAAATGCAGTTGCATAGTCCAATGAAAGGATTGCGGATTCACAATAAATACCAGAATCAGGCTGATACTCCAACCCAACACAAAGCCCAGCACAATCCCAAGCAGCGTTAACAAACCACCTTCCGCAGCCAGCATCGAAAAAATCTGCCGCCGCATAACACCAATATGCCGCAACATACCGAATTCTTTGGCACGCGCCAATGTTTGCGCTGAGAAACTGGCCGCCACGCCCAATAATCCAATCACGACTGCCACCATTTCCAGTAAATAAGTCACCGCAAAGCTCCGGTCAAAGATTTCCAAGCTTAATGCGCGCATATCACTCGACCGGGATATCTCCAGCGCAGCGCCAAACGGCAATTGCCGTAAATTCGCAATGGCTGCATCCGCCGTCATCCCAGCTTGCAACCACAAAGCGACCGTATTGACAGTCAAATCCCCTGTTAATCTCTGATAATCCGCCAGTTGCATCTGCACTGCGCCAAATTGACGGCCATAATCACGCCACACACCGGCAATCAGAAATTCACTGGACGTTGCGCCGACTGGCAATCTCACTTTTTCCCCTACCCGATAACCATATAAATCAACCATCGCTTCCGACACCCAGATCGGCATTACATTCTCGGGCAGCGCCCCCGATGCAATCCTATCATCAGTCAACGGCAGCGTATTCCGCGCATCGGTTCTATCCACAGGCCGAGCAAACAAGGTGATTTCCGGCCGGTTCACATCGAGTGATACTTGTTGCGTACGGAAAAAATCCACTCGATCAAA
Source organism: Nitrosomonas sp. (assembly GCA_016708955.1). GTDB lineage: Bacteria > Pseudomonadota > Gammaproteobacteria > Burkholderiales > Nitrosomonadaceae > Nitrosomonas. Next base: position 271,694 of record JADJES010000002.1, on the reverse strand, counting down.
ACCGGGTAGCTCAGCTATCGTCTTTTGTGTATCGAGTTGAAAACCGCCTTGATCACCACTTGCCGCAGCACGCACATATAAATCGGCCGGTAACACATGCCCCAACCAATCATCGATCGATACACGGAAACTCGTCACCATAATCGCCATTGCCACCATCAGACTAAAACTGGCCAATATTCCGCCCAGCGCGATAGCAGCCTGGTTAGGCGCATTCGCTAAACGCGCCAGAACCAAGGTAAGAACAGTGCTTAGCCGGTAACGCTGCAATAGGGTCAGCAGTCCCGAAAAAGCCCATGCCGCCAAACGCGGCATCAACGCAATGCCACCGATCAACAGCAATGCAATGGCCAAATAGCCGAATACCGGCAATTCAAAAATGGGCGGCAGTTGCGTGAATAGCAAAGCGACCGATAAGCAAATCACAGCAAACCAAGGCGGTGAGAATTTTGCCATGGCCACATCCTCACTGCCGGAGCGCAATGCCAGCGCAGGCTTAGCACGCGCTGCCTCTAATGCCGGTGCGATACTCCCCAACATCGTCACAATGAGCCCAACCAAAAAAAATATCACTGCAGCCATTGGATCAAAATAAATGCTGGGCTTGACACCTGGAAAAAAGTTAGTGCCCAAATCTCCGCCCAGTAACTGAATCGCCGTGGCGGCGATGGCATACCCTAAGCCCAATCCCAGCAGCGAACCGATCACCCCGAGGATCGCTCCTTCGGTAATGATTTGCTGCAACAGTTGCTGCCGTGTAAAGCCCAGGACACGCAACAACGCAAATTGCTGGCGCCTCCGGATGACTGAGAGCACCTGCGTGGAAAACACCAGGAACGTACCGGTAAACAGCGCCACCAGCGCCAGCATGTTCAAGTTGACTCGATATGCGCGCGACATATTGGCAATCCGCTTTTCCTGATCGATTGCTTCAGTAACCCGATACGATTCGCCCAGTTCGTCAGTCAGTTTGACTTTAAACGCTGCATGATTGACACCATTCTTTAGTTTCAACTCGACCCGTGACAATAAACCAAGCTGCTGGAAATGCCACTGCGCCACACCAATATCCATCACCGCAATACGTTGCCCTGCCCGCGCCCGCACCAAACCGCCTGCCACGCGCAAGGTAATGGTCTGCAATCCCACATTTAAGGATAGCGAATCGCCTTGCTTCACTTGCAACCATTCCATCGCGGCTGGCGACAAAAAAATAGCATCATCCGCAAGCCGATCCAGCGTTTTTCCTTCCTCAGTCAATCCCAGCAAATCCGGAGAAATATGCACCGCCCGGAACATATCAATACCGATGATTTTCAGTTTGTGATCATTTCTGTTTTGCAGTTTACCCGGCACCACCACATCCAATTCCAAAACCGGATTCGCTAACGCCACGCCTTCAGTATTGGCCAGCAAGGGATAAAGCGATTCATCAAAAAATGCTTTCCGGCCATATACCTGCAAATCCGACTGCCCGGAAAGGCTCTTACTGGCCGCAGAAAACTCATTAAAAGCCGCCGTATTGATCAAATGAATTGAAAACGCCATGGCAACGCCGATGGCGATGGCGATTAGAGCCACGATCATTTGTACAAAATGTGCACGCCATTCACCGAATAACAGCCAGCGGGATAACGATGCCGAACTCATTCGCTGCGCTCTAATTTCGCCGGATGCAGCCCATCCTTGGTCAAATTCAACACAAAATCCGCCGTTGCAGCCGCAGCATGCGAATGCGTCACGAGAATGCCCGTAGCGCCATTGGTTTTGATTTCCGTGCGCATTAACTGGAGAATCTCGCGCGCCGTATCCGGATCGAGATTACCCGTCGGTTCATCCGCCAGCACCAATTTAGGCCGGTGTATTAACGCCCGCGCAATCGCAACGCGCTGCAACTCACCGCCGGATAACTGACGCGGAAAATGATGCCCGCGGTCGCGCAACCCCACATCAGCCAGCATCTGTTCCACACGATCCGTTGGCGCGCCATTCAGCAATAAAGGCAAGGCAATATTCTGCGCCAAGGTCAGATGCGGCAATACATGAAATGCTTGAAAGATGAAACCAAACTGCTCACGCCGCAATTGTGTGGCGGCATCATCATCCAGCGATGAAATGGCCACGCTGTTTATGCGGATCTCTCCTGAATCCGGCGTATCCAACCCGGCAATCAGATTCAGCAGCGTCGATTTGCCCACACCCGAATCACCCATGATGGCCACATAATCGCCAGCTTTCAGGGCATACGTTAAATGGGTCAGCACCTTCCGCCCCTCGGCGTAGGCCTTATTCACATTAATTAATTCAAGCATCTGCACTGACACCACAGAATATTGCAATAGTTCTTAAATTCATCGAAACCTCTGTAACCGGGATTATCGCTGAGAGAGCTACCGAACTACTCGCATTGATCGTTCTGTACATAGTGAAAATCTTAATAAACCAACAATACAGATTTCTCGCTACACTCGAATGAACAGTAATTCAGTGACTCCATAATAAATCGAACCATGCTTTATTAAGCATGCCAATTTATGCTTAAATGTACCACGTAACAAAAATTAATTTTAAGCACTTCTAAAAATACAGGAGAAATCTTATGGCAAAAGCTAGCGCACGTCACATTTTGGTAAAAACCGAAGAACAATGTAACAACCTGAAAGCGGAAATTGAAAATGGGGTTCATCCGGCAAGTGCGTACTTGTTAGTCAGAAATGCATGTTGAAATAAAGTGAATTAAAGGTTGAAATTATCTCTGATTTTCAACGAAGAGGTTTTTTCAACATGTCGACCAGTTTGCTGTATCACGCCTTTGGTATAGTTGGTTATTTTTATCAAAGCACTTGTTTTATTGCGGGTGTCATAGTTGTTGCAATACAAGCGGATCATTGGCGATTGAGATGTCCGGTATGTAAAAGCCGCGAGATACATTGCCGGGGAAAGTTGGTTAGACGCTTCAGGACAGTACCGGTAGGTCAAAAAGCAGTCTATATCGACCTTCCAGTTCAGCGGGTAGAATGCACCCGATGCCAAGCAGTTCGTCAGGTAAAGATACAGTTTGCTGATGAGCACAAGCGCTATACACGTTCTTTCGAAAGATTGGTTTTGGATCTCTCTAGGCACATGACCATCCAGGCAGTAGCACGCCATCTTGGAGTGAGCTGGGATCTGGTTAAGGAATACAGAAGGACAATCTGAATAAACGTTATCGGTTGCCGAAATTGGCCAAGATAAAACGCATTGCGCTGGATGAAATATACCAAGGCAAGCTGGGTTATTTAACGATAGTTCTGGATCTTCAACGTGGGGCAGTGATTTTTGTTGGCAATGGGAAAGGTGCCGATGCACTGATTCCGTTTTGGAAGCGTTTGAAACGATCGGGTGCACGGATTGAAGCGGTTGCGACCGACATGGGGCCAGCATACATCAGTGCGGTGCGGGCTAATATCCCAGATGCAACGCTAGTGTTCGATCACTTCCATATTATTAAGCTGTTCAACGAAAAGTTGACAAAACTGCGTCGTGATCTGCAACGAGAAGCAGAAAATGGGTTGGGCAAACCCGTTTTGAAGGGCATTCGCTGGCTGTTGCTGAAGAACCCTGACAACCTGGATGACAAGCGCAATGAACGTCAACGTCTGGACGAAGCATTAAAGCTCAATGAGCCCTTGGCAACGGCCTATTACATGAAAGAAGAGTTACGCAATATCTGGCATCAACCGGATAAACTCTCAGCTCAAAATGCATTGGATGAATGGGTAAAAAAGCCGCTGCTTCGGATGTCAACATGCTCAAGCAATTCTCTAAAACTATTGCAGCACACCGCTCAGGTATCCTGGCTTATTTCGATTTTAATGGTTTATCAACCGGGCCGTTGGAAGGTACCAACAACAAGATAAAAACTTTGCACAAAATGGCCTATGGTTTCAGAGATGTCGAGTTCTTTAAACTCAAAATTATGGCGCTGCATGAAACCAATTATGTCCTTGTCGGTTAAACCCAAAAGTACGCACTTGCCGGATGAACCGAAAATGGCGCAGAATTCGGCGACTTGGCACAACAACATTCGTTATGCCCATCCGGCAAACAAGGCGGCGACTTGGGTGAGTTTGGCCGTGGACAAATGGTGAAGGAATTTGATACCGTCGTTTTTAGTGCACCAGTGGGTGAAGTGCAAGGTCCGGTTAAAACGCAGTTTGGTTATCATTTGCTGGAAGTGACTGAACGTAAGGATTAAATAACCCCAGCCCCGTAGGCTGGAGGGAGTTTGACGAACCCCAACAATTAATGCTGAGAGTGTAATGTTGAGATTTTCAGGTTTCCCCAATCTACCGTGTTGTACATGAGCCATTTGAGATTGAGTTCTGTTCCTTACCTCAATCTATGTGTTATCTATATAGTGATTTTGGGAATCAACATGAAATTATCCCTATACGTGCTTCTTGTAACTATTATCCTTGTAATTTCAAGCTCCGGACAATCGCAGAATATATCTTTAGCTGAACGTTATCCGGGACCATGGCAAGAAGACTTCAATATCGGTATTACTAAGGCACTTGCATCGCAGCAGATAAGAGGTTGCGGTGAATACAAATATAGAGAAAGCAGCAAAAATAAAGGCGAATATTTAATTTATTGTACGAGCGACGGCAAGAGGTGGGTTGCCTATCTTGTTTGGGTAAATATCGGGAAGATTACTGGCCCCCATACCATTGACCCTTTACTCAAGTAACAAAGATTTACCTGATTAGAAAGATTCCTCAGCTTGCCGAAGCCAACGTGCCGGGCGAGGCCCGGTAGTGGCTGCGGCGACGAACAGGCGTAGAGGGAGCGCTTCAAGATGGAAGCGTCGGTTGAAACGGTAAACAAACGCACCGAGGTAACGAGTTCCGTATTTGGCGAAATCGAATGCATGATAAGCGCCACCCAGGCTGGTTTGAGGTTGCCCAAAACCGTATTGATCCAGTTGAATTCTGGCAAATCCTTAGGCTTGCGACCGTCCGCGACGATTGCCCGGTGCTGACAGCCAGCATCAGTAACCCCGGCAAAACAACCCAATCCATCGGAAGTGACTATACAACCTGGTGCGAGGTCGGCGGTAGCCCAGTCAAAACCGCTTTGCGCGTAAAACCAGGAACCGGTGCCATTTTAATATACAGGGGACGGCCTTCGGCGCTGAGCGAGATCGCCGCCACAAAAGGTACCTTGTTCTCGGAGCCCCGGCCTGCCTTGCCACCAGCCAATTCTCCGCCAAGGTAAGCGTCATCCGCCTGGACATTACCACTCAGCGTATACTTGGCATCCCGTTCGACCATCGCCTGCATCAGCTTCTGCTGAATCAGCCAAGCCGTGGGGTAACTCACGCCCAGCTGCCGCTTAAGGTCGAGTGCTGACAAGCCGGTCTTGGCTTGGCTGATCAGATAAATTGCCAAGAACCAAATGCTTAGCGCCAAGTGCGTGCTTTGGAACAAGGTGCCTGCGATCAGAGATGTCTGTAACCGGCAGCACTTGCATTGGAAGTTCTTGTGTTTTCCTACCTTAAGCAAGTAGTAATCCGTGGTGTTGCAGCCTGGGCAGCTGAATCCTTGCGGCCAACGGGATGCTTCCAATGCATCCGCACATTGCTCATCTGTGCCAAACTGTGCAAGGAATGCAGGTAGGGACAAGCCTGCTTGGAATTGGATACGGTTCATGGCCATGGCAGTTTCTCTTTGATGGGTTTGTTTGGGTCAGTATGCGCCTTATAATAGAAAAAATCGGGTTTGGCTGAAGAATCTTTCTAATCAGGAAGATTTAAGCAATTTCTGGGTCAAATCTTACATTTGATATTCTGAGTCAGATGGAAGCTGATTTTTTTAAAGGAAGATATTTTGCCTTTGCTTGGGTTATCGGTAACCAAGGCAGTTGAGTATTTGAGAAAACCAATATGGATATAAAAAGCTGAGGAAGATAAATTCTTATTCACGGCTTGGTGTTGGTTCTACTCGAATTGACCTGGGGATTCGCAGTGCCGCATACGCCCTTTCCGCAGCTTGCCTTGGGCGCACGTATTCAATTCATACTCAACAGAATGTTGTGTTCATCCTCATAGCTGTGCTGCTCCTCGCGCTACCGCACAGTGTCAGCGCCCGATCGACTTTAGTGATGGTAACGGCGGTCTGCTCAGCTTGGCTCATGACACGTTCTGAAGTGGCTAATGCCTGGTGGAGTACCGCAGCGGTACTTGCGATAGCGACAAAGCAGACCGCCGGAACGACTGGAAGCGCCCTATGGCAGGAACAGCTTATGAAGCTGACGAACATCGGTGCAAGTATTGGACTGATCGTCGCATGGACACTCCTCATCGCCGGATTCGCGAGAAAACCGGTCTCTCAGAACTAGCGATTCATGACAAAACTTCCACACACCACGCAAACCCGCTGGCAATCCATCAAGAAAGCGGCACAGTTTATCGCCCCCTACCAGCGCCAAGTCGTCTACAGTTTGCTGGCGCTGTTATTTACTGCGACGATTACCTTATCCATCGGACAAGGTATCCGGCTGCTCATTGATCAAGGATTTGCGACGCAATCAAAAGATCTGTTGAGTCAATATGTGGTGATTTTTTTACTGCTGGTGATCGCCTTGGCCATCGGCACGTTTACGCGTTATTACTGGGTCACCTGGCTGGGCGAGCGGGTGATTGCCGATATTCGCAGCAAAGTATTCAATGGCTATGTAGTAATTAACTGTTGAAACTGTCTTGTTTTCCCAAGTGACATTAGGAAAAAAAGGGTTGGTGTAACGTTCTGACCGAGATGGTCAATCATTCTATACCACCCCAAATAGCTCGCAAGATAGCGTGTTGCTACACCATGGAACTTCGCCATCCATTGCCTGAGCCGGCTGCCATAAGCATTAACATTCTGAATGTGGTAAACATTGTTGATAACTCGTTGACCTGCGGCAATGTTGACTGGGCGATGAGCAATTTTTGCATCCCTGGTGATCTGTCTGTATGCAGGCATTCCATCTGTGCAAAGAATGACATCTTTGCTTAACAACGGGATAAGCACTGTTCCAATTTGCTCTGCGCTTGTGTCACCCAGTATGCGATCATCAGTTTCACCATGACGATCGCGCACCACTAGCACAGGTATCTGTTCTTTTGATGTGCCGCGCTTGGCAGCTTTGCCGCCTCGTTTGCGTGCGGCTCTCGGTAAATGATGTTGTCCCTTAAAAGATTCCAGAAAATACATTTCGTCGGCTTCAACAATGCCATTCATTTTGGGAGATTGATGGAGTGCAGGCGTTCGCAAAAAACGGTGACGCCATTTAAAGCTCGTGTTCGTGGTTACTCCGCAGCTGACCGCTGCTTTACGTACACTTACCCCTTGAACCATCGCTTGCTCATAATCAAACCATTTGTCTTTGTGGCGTAATCGGGCCAATGCCGTGCCTGTCAGGGCATTAAATGTGTGATTGCAGTGGCGGCATCGATAGCGCTGTAACTCACTGACTTTGCCCCACCGATACAGCTCTGTTCCCTGACAATAGGGACAAATTCGTTCATCATTTTGCCTTTGCTCAATCAATTCTAAGATCGTATCAGCACCGGCTTTTCTTTCTAATCTTTCTCGAAGTTTATCTCGCTGACCGCGGCTCATCCTCTCAATCGATTTTATCCAATCTTTGAATTCAGCTGCTTTCATAATGCATACCCTTTTTTACATTCCGATGCATCTTTGACTAGCAATTCAACAATTAATTGCTACAGAGCCTATTCAATCATCTGATTCATCTGCACCCGGGATTTTTCGAGGAAAACCGCAGCCTCGAAATCCAATCGCGCCTGACCGCCGATATGACGTTACTGCAAACCGTGATCGGGTCATCCGTATCGTTCGCGTTGCGTAATTTGATCATGATGATAGGCGGCATTATCTGGTTATTTATCACCAATGCGAAACTGGCCGCGCTGGTCACAATTTGCGTGCCGCTGGTGGTGATTCCGATATTGATTTATGGCCGTCGCGTGCGGCATTTGTCACGCCAAAGCCAGGATAAAATTGCTGCGGTCGGCGCGTATGTCGGTGAAGTACTTGGCCAGATCAAAACAGTTCAAGCCTACAATCATCAATCCATTGATCAATGCAAATTTTATGATCAAGTAGAAGAAGCCTTTGCCGTCGCCAAACAGCGCGCCACGCAACGCGCATTACTGATCGCCATCGTCATCCTGCTGGTGCTGGGTGCCGTGGGACTCATGCTATGGGTGGGTGGCATCGATGTGATTGAAGGCCGCATCAGTGCGGGCGAACTGGCTGCTTTTGTGTTCTATAGCGTCATCGTCGGTTCGGCCGTTGCCTCTATTTCGGAAGTGATTGGTGAGTTACAACGTGCCGCCGGAGCTGCCGAGCGGACGATAGAATTATTACAAGCGCCGAATCTGATTCAATCGCCTGATAAACCCAGTCCATTGCCAAAAGTATCCGGGAATATCGCCATCGAGCAATTGTGCTTTGCCTACCCTTCCCGTCCTGATGTGCTTGCTATCGATCATTTGACGCTGACTATCCGGGCGGGTGAAACGCTGGCCCTGGTGGGCCCTTCGGGCGCGGGAAAATCTACGTTGTTTGATTTGTTGCTGCGCTTCTTTGACAATCAATCCGGTTGTATCAAATTGGAAGGTATTGATATCCGGCACCTGGATATTTTTGTCTTACGCCGGTGCTTTGCCCTGGTCGCACAAAACCCGGCTTTATTTTATGGCACCATCAGCGACAACCTGCGCTATGCCCGTCCCGATGCAAGTGACGCAGAAGTGGAAGCTGCGGCCGATGCAGCCTACGCACACGACTTTATCAGCAAATTGCCGCAAGGTTATCAAACACAGTTGGGAGATTCCGGATTGGGGTTGTCGGGCGGGCAAAAGCAACGGCTGGCCATTGCACGCGCCATATTGGCTGATGCACCGATACTTTTATTAGATGAAGCCACCAGCGCTCTGGATGCGCAAAGTGAGTTTTGGGTGCAGCAAGCACTCCAGCGGCTGATGCAGAATCGCACCACACTGGTCATTGCCCATCGTTTGGCAACCGTACAATCAGCCGATCGGATTGCCGTGCTCGATCATGGCCATTTGGATGCGTTGGGAACGCACACCGAATTGCTGCAATCGAGTGAGTTGTATGCGCGCTTGGCTGCACTGCAATTGCAGCCGCAGTAAGAATAAGAAGAAATGGGTAATAGCGCTTTCTACCACAGACCAGAATTGCATTCCTCCTATTGGATAATAGTGTGCTCAAAACGGAATGCATTGACTAAAAATAAGATTCTCAGGTCAATTTGTCTGACCTTATTCATATAAAGATGGCTTGGCATATATTTCTGCTCGTTCCATCGCATCACACTTAAGAGATAAACTTAACCCGGATATTGCATGAATTGCACACGCCCTCACTTGCCTCTTGATTCCACAAGGAATTTATCTCAGTCAGGTGTATGAATAACTACACCGCTTCTTCGAAAAATCCCTTTTGAAACTAATATCATGCGTGATCATCTTGCGAATTCATGCAATATCCGGGTTAATAAGCAGAGGGACAATAAGTTTCCGCCGACTTTACGCATTTACAAAAAGGAATCCTTACACCCACAATCCTCTGTTATTTTTGAATCTCAATATATTGCGTATGATTCAACGAGACATCTTCCCTGCTTATTTTTTGAGTCCATTGCCTAATAGGAAGAGGAAGTATGGGCGAAAACATTATCACCCCGACTGTGACAGCAATCATCAATCCCGCCATAATGCCCAAAATTGCCAGAACAATATGCCACACAGGTATTGCATCAGGATCAACACCGATATTTAATGGAATTCTCAGTATGTTTTCTTCAGCTATCGTATTTTCTTCACCTATTAAAAGATATAACGCGTAATAGCCATTTTTATCCAATTCGATTTGTGTTTCGACCATGCCTTGCGGGTACAGTTTGGCTGGTACTTCGAATAGAGTAACGATATCCTTGAAGTTCTCCGCTTTTTTCTCATCTTCTCCAATGAGTTCTTGTTTTACCAGACGGATGCTGACGGGTGTTTCTCTGACATCATCGTCTACCAGGTCGGCAGTAAAGTAAAGTGAACCCGTCTTAGGAATCTCTCTGCAATATGATCTTAATAACTTATTCCTGTCTTTACCTTTTATTTCTTCCAAATTGCCCTCAGGCTTGATGTAAGCACTAAAATAAACCGCATAAAGATCATTGGCGATAAGACAACCCACAGTTTCGGTATAGTCGAATTGCACAGGGGCGGTTACATTTTTCTTGCTACAAGCGAATAGCAGGAAGGTGCTAAAAAATACAATCGCCAATAATTGTTTTTTAGATAATGATTTCATGATGTCTTGAACTCCTGGAGATAGAGTGTATTTTGAAATTGCCGTTAATTGGATTCTTCAATAATGAAGTTGAATTTTCCCGAGATGACGTGTGTATCTGCTGATATCACTCGGTATCGCACAGTGTAAGTATCAGGTGGAAGCTGTGGAGTGGTTATATAGAGGTGCGAGGGATCAAGGATTTCCTGTTGAATATCCTTATTATCAACGCGCTTGCCAGCGCTATTAATGACTGCAAGCGACTTGTGAGCGCTCCTTACATGCTCGTTAAACCAGACATCTACTTGCTTCGGTGATACGGTAATTGTGCTATCTTTTTCAGGCGCTGATTTCACCATAACCGCATGTGCCGAGGCGGTTAACGGTAAGATTGAAATACTAATAAAGATCAAAGATAGCAGTAGATTCTTTGAAAAAGCGATACCGCAACGTGCCATAGGTTTTACTCCTGTAAATTGAATGTGTACGTAACAATCAACATAATGCCGCTGGCCACGATTGGTTATAAAACCCAGACTATCTGTCATTCGAAAATGTACCAGGCCAGTTCACTTGGTTGTTTATTGTTTTTTTCAGTCCATATAGCTAAGAATCCATGTTTTGTTGCCACTAATTTTGGATGAGTGGCCGAATGTCTTGCCTCGGTCAAACGTTTGGGCGTTAACCAATCTGAGCCGCTATTATTTGATTTCGAATAAAAAATACTTAGTCCATCAGCTTCTATTTCATTCCAAATTGCCGCGACACTATTTTGATCGCGCGCCGCAATATCACCATTAATAGCCATATCGCCAAGTTTGGTTGGAGCTGACCAATTTTGACCATTATTGTTTGAAGAGAGATGATATAAACCGGATTTTTCCTCGGCACCGGTCCAAACAATACTGTGTAATTGAGAAACATTCTCTATCCCAACATACTTTAAACCACCGCCCACATGTGGACAGCCTTCAAATTTCCATTGAAAATCGCCTGCTACGCTGGCCTTCTGCCACGTTATACCCGCATCGGAAGACTGTATTAACGACATATCCCGGGGTGATGTGTCGCGGTAAAGAATATTGAGCTTATTATCAGGTGACAATGCAAACGTATTCCAGCAACACGAACAGGTTGAATCATCCAGGGTAATCGGTTGACTCCATTGTTTGCCTTGATCAACGGAGCGGGCATAGTGAAGGCCTTGGTAGCCATTTTCATTGGGGTCCGCCAGCCAAACCGCGTGAAAATTGCCGTGCTGGTCAGCAACCAAATCCATGTAAGCTTGGCTACCATCATTATCTACGGCAGGATTGGGGCCTCTTTTCCAGGTTTTCCCATTGTCTGATGAATAAGCGCTTATCATCGGCCCCATTGCCGGAAACTCTCCTTTAGTTTGCCAAAGTGAAACCAGATGCTTACCTTTGACAGCCAGCTGAACATCATTTCCACGATTGGCAATTGTTGCGGGCAGTAATCTGTCAATAGTCACTGGATTTTTCCAGCGATGTCCGCCATCTTCAGAACGTGTATAACGAATTGCAATGCGCTTATTATTGGTAGAAAGTTTGCCGCTCGCTATGACGTGGATAATATGCTCGTCCACATAGACATCAAATGATGAAATATCGTACAAGTCCAGCGTCGATTTCGAATAGGCGGCATTTTTTTCCAAATTGAACGCCGTATTTTCTAGTGTCTCTGTGTTAGGCAACGATCCCGATGAACAACCGAGTACCAGCAAGCTAACCAGGATGATTAATTTCAAGAAAACAGTGAATCCGGATTTTCCTTTGGGTTGTATGTCATTGGCGATTGAATACATAGGTTGCTTCAATTCAGGAGTACCCGAAAAATGTTTTTGTAGTCTTCGCTAGATAAAGCACCACTGATGCCATGGCGTTCATGATTTTTATTCAGAAAGTAGGTTCTGGGCAGCTCGCCATACCATTTTGGATCAATCTCATAGCGCAATTTTTGTGCATTTTCTTCGGCAAAAATCCAGTGCTCCAGATTGGTTAATTCATTCTTAGCTAATACTGTCTGGATTAAATCATTTGCTGACACATCATCAGTGGCTAGCATAACTATATTGACTTCCGGCCTGATTTTTGTCAGGTCACTAAGCAGCGTCATTTTTTCCATGCATGAAGAACAGGTGGTTGACCAAATAACCAGCATGAAAGGTTTGTCAGCTTTGTTTTTTAGCAATTTTTGATAACTTCCAGGAACGAAATGTTTTAATTGAACCTGTTCAGCACTAGCTGGTAGAACAAAGCTGAATGATAAGACGAATACATAAATTAAAAGGATTTTGCGCGAGATCATATTTTTCTCCTCTTGGTTATGAATTTTTGGTTTCCCGAATCAACTTAAATCTTCAATGTAAAGCTCAAGCGGAAACTAACCGGCTCTACCGGCTGAAAGTGAAAATCTCTCACGCCATCACTTGATTCACCGGACAGCCGGGACGTATAAAAATAGGTGATTGCAGGGTCATTACGATTGAGCATATTAAATACCTCGGCCTGCAAGCTTAATTTTTTGTTGACTTCATAGCCGAGCATGGCAGACAGAAGAATCGTGGAATACGGCTTGTCTACGTGACTGTGTAGACCAGACTCCTACCGCAATCATGGTCAGAATATGACCCAATCCTTCTAATGGATGATGAAAGCCATCATCCAGCCACTATCAGTGACAAGAAATATTGTTGGGATTTTCAAAAAAATAAAGACGACAACATAAGTGATCCGAATGCAAGGATCATGAGCGATCGTTTTTCAGGTTTTTGAGTCACTTGCGGCACCTATTCAAAAATAGAAGTAATGACGATCAGTTATTATCGCAAAATCTTAAGGCACCACGGAAGTGACAAATTGCCGCAGCGACAATTTGTCACACTCAGCCAGGGACTGAATCGAAATACCAATACAAATAAGGAAAAGTTGCTGACTACTGAAATAGTCTCAAGAAGCTGAAGATTATGAAATTTCCAAAAATCCCACCTGATTAAACACTTACCCAGAGAACCTGAATATATATCGAATGTGGACATGCGGTGATTCGGCACGTAACAATTGTAGATGCCGATTTAGAAAAAATCAGATAGCTTGTTTGTACCGGTTAAAATCTGACCAATCCCGTACCCGCAGATTGAATAACTTTTGATAGAGTTTTGCGTGCTGCACGCATACCAGCTCCCATACGTAATAAAGTACTCACGCGGACTGAGCGTTTCAGCAACAATACAATCAAACGCGTTGAATTTACACCACCATCCGGATATACGGCATCGAGAAGCGCTTCCGGGGGTGAGAACTGAAGGGGATCGATGATGGCACGCACCGCGATAAATGGAATGTCTGCTGCCGCCGCTACTGCTGCAATCGCAGCGCTTTCCATATCCACCGCACAGGCACCCGTTGCTTGTGCCAGATCCAGTTTTGCTTTGGTACCTGTCAATGGCACATCACTGTTCGCTAAGACACCATTTCGTACGGTAATATCTGCCGGTAGCAAATTTTGCAGCCGGTCTCGCCAAGCTATGTTTACTGGCAACTGAGTACCCGCATGTATCGCATCCGGCAAGACCAAATCGCCAGGCTTCAGATCGGGATTCAATGCACCGGCAACACCGAAACTCACCAATGCCGTGACGCCATGCTGATGTAATCCCTCTGCCGCTGCCCGAGCCGCCTGCGCGCCCATACCGCTGAGCCACAAAACTGCCAGGTCATCAACCGGCATGATTGTATTGAACGGAACACGCGCTGAAGACACGCAACTGGCCTCAGCCCGTAAGGCCGTCACCAGTCCGGTTATAGACACGCAGCGACTGTTCTGGTCAACGCACGGTAACGTGCCAGTGCCCATAATGGGAAAAATTTTGAATATCCGTGATAGCGTAGATAGAAAACGCGCGGAAAGCCGGGCGCGGTGAACCAAGGTTCTTCCCACAAATGATCACTCGATTGATTGCGCAATAAGTAATTAATGCCTCTGCGTACCGATTCGCTGTCTACCTCACCGGCTGCCATCAAACCCAGCACAGCCCAAGCGGTTTGAAACGCGGTACTGGTCTCGGGAAACTTACCAGCAAGCTGGGTATCCAGATAAGAGTCGTTGGTTTCACCCCAACCGCCATCCGCTCTTTGTACGGATTCTAACCACTGCACGGCACGGCGCACCGATTTATGTTGCATATCAAACTTGACCAAACGAAATGCTTCCAAGACAGACCAGGTGCCATAAATATAATTAGTGCCCCAGCGCCCGAACCAGGCACCATTTGATTCCTGTTCCCGAAGCAAATAGCTAATACCGCGCAGTACTGCATGCTGGTGATGCGATTTACCATATTTTCCAAGAAAACCAACGCAACGCGCCGTCACATCGCTGGTCGGCGGATCAATCAACGCACCATGATCAGCAAAAGGAATCTCATTGAGATAGTGATAAGTATTATCAATATTAAAGGCTGCAAAACCGCCATTACGCGATTGCATACCACACAGCCAGTTAGCTGCGCGTTCCAGAGGCTGCTGATAACGCTCTGCATCGCCCTGGTCCATTGCCCAGGCAACCGCAGCGGTATCGTCGAGGTCAGGGTAATGCGGATTCGCATATTGAAAAGCCCAACCGCCACCCGGCAAATCCGGACAGTTATCACGCCAGTCACCCGGCTCATCCAGAATCTGTTGTTCCACCAGCCAATCCAGCGCCTGCAGCACCGGTTTCTGATCCGTCGTTGGATCTTCCTGCAGCGCCAGACTGGTCAACACGGTGTCCCAGACCGGCGAGGTACAAGGCTGGCACCAAACGCGCTCTCCTTCATCGACCAGCAATCCGCGTAATGCATTGCGGCATTGCACACGATTGGGATGGTCATACCCATACCCCAGCAATGCCAATGACTCATGCGCATTGACCATGGCTGGAAAAATAGCACCGATGCCACATTCTCCGTTCAAACGTTCGAGGGTCCAACTTTCTGCACGGCGTATGGCGTATTGACGTACTGATTGGGGAAGTCTGGGTTCCACTCGCGACAATACGCGCTCAGTCAACATAAAAAAGCGTTTCAGCAGCGTTTCCGCCTTTGGGAAATAATTTTTTTCTTCTTCCGGTGGAATGATAAACAGTTCACGAATGTGCACTTGACGCGGATTAACAGCCCGCGCCTTCATCGTACACAGAATGGACAAAGGCACCATCACGGTCCGAGACCAGTAAGAAACTTTACTCAGATGAAAAGGAAACCAGCGCGGCAACAGAACAAGTTCTGCCGGAACAACGGGTACACCACGCCAAGGAATCTGGTCATACATTGCCAGCAACAAACGGGTAAAAACATTCGCCTTGGCTGCACCGCCGCGTTCCAGAATGGCTTCCCGTGCGCGCACCATATGCGCGGCGTCGGGAGAATCGCCCACTAGTTTCAGGGCATAATACGCTTTAATGGTGCAACTGATATCAAAAGCACCGCCATAATACAACGGCCAGCCACCATGACTCAGATCCTGTTTATCACGGATAAAACGCGCTATTCTTGTTTCCAATAAAACATCCACTTCATCCATGAAATGCATCATCAAAATATACTCTGCAGGGATTGTGCAGTCCGCCTCCAGCGGGAAACACCAATGCCCATCTGCATTTTGTAAAGACAACATGGCTGCGCGAGCTTGGGTAAATTTAATTTCCAGCTCACTGGTATTGATTACTTCCTGATTCAGGTTTGATGCTGTATTTGATAAAAGTGTTTCGTCTTCAAGAGTAGACTCGCCCTGTTGCTGCGATATATTCGATATTCTTTGAAACCCGTCCATATTCCTAAGCGCCCTGTCTGTTACAAATATCCCAATAGATTTAATGCCTATTATTAATCTTGTTTGGCCGAAATGGATTTTTCACATAAGACTTTTTCCTGTAAATATCTGGCAATCCAGTTTCAGTCATCTGGCTATCAAGCCTCATTAATCATAATTTCTTTTCTTTTTTTATTTTTGTTTTTTCTAATTCTTTTTCAAACGGATTATCTTGAAAAGGATCATAGTAAAGGTCTAATGGCAGTTTACCATCATGAATCAGAAATTCACGTTGCTGCAGCGATGCTTCACGTACAAACAAGTAGGGATCCAGCGCGGCTTCATCGCGAATACGCATTGGACCGGATAAACGAGCGCGCTTGTCGATAGCGCCAAGAATAGTTAAAGGAGCGGCAAATGATGTCCCCACCGCGAGACCAGCGTAAAAAAGCACATTAGTCAAAAGTCCTACTGGAATATTGGTTACATCACGCTCACTACTGGGGCCCAAAAGTGGAATAAACAGATAAGATCCAGTATTCACACCCCATACGCCTAATGTTTGACCGAAATCTTCATCATGCTTTTGTAACCCCATGTGGGTTGCCATATCGAAAAAGCCAAACATACCGACCGTTGAGTTCACAAAAAAACGTAGTGTGTCTTCAGCGCCCTGCTTTACTTTGCCTTGCAGGAAAGAATTCAGCATGACGTTGGGATAGGACAAGTTATCGTAGAAATTTCCAATCGACCGCTGCGCAGCATCAGGAACATAGTCGATGTATGCATTCACAATGGGAACAAACACGGTTCGATCTACCTTGTCAGTAAAATCATAGGAAGCGCGATTAATTTGTTCGTGTGGATCAACCGGATCGAGTTCCTGATCAGTTTTTTTGGATGTCGATGCGCAGCCTTGCAAAGCAAAAATACAGATAAACAACAAAATAACAAACCGGTTGCTATTATTAATTATCGAATATCTATTTCTCAAAATCCCGGCACTCTCACTCATTTACTTGTCAAACAATTAACTTTCAAACTGCCCTAATTAGAGGGAGCTGCCGCATAATCAACCCGTTTTGCAACAACCATTCAATCTCATCAGCAAGTGCTCGGCGTACCGGGTTTTGTGGGAAACCAAGTTCATTTACCGCCTTTTTACTATCAAAATACATGGGATAACGAGCCAATCGGACACCTGTAAGCGGCGCTCTGGGTGCTTGGTGCGTCACATGGTCCGCGACATACTCGGAGATAGCTCCGACCAATAAGGCGAACCAGTAGTTTATACGCCATTTTGGCATGTCTAAACCGGTAATTTCTTCAATCCAACGTAACAATTCTCCCAAAGTCAAATTTTCATTTCCCAAAATATAACGTTCGCCTAACCGGCCATGCTCGGCTGCCAATATGTGCCCCTGCGCGATATCACGCACATCCGCCATATTAAAACCGCAATCAAGGTAGGCTGGCGTCTTGGCATTAAGAAAATCCAGTATCATCCGAGTTGGCGGTGTAATCAATCGATCTCCTGGGCCAACGGGTAACGTAGGTGCAACGATAACAACCGGCAATCCACTCTCGGCAGCCTTTAATGCAACTTGCTCAGCCAAAAACTTTGAGCGGCAATAAGGTCCCGGCATTTCATTTAACGTCCGCTCCACAGTTGCATCTACCAGCCTGTTCGAGCGTGTATTTCCAGTCAAAATTGACTCGGTCGAAGTATACACTACTACTTCGACATCATGCTTTGCCACCTCAGCAAAAATAGTTCGTGTTCCTTCAAAGTTTACAAGATTAAAGTCACTTTTATTCTTCGTCCACAAATTGGGATTAGCTGCTAAATGATAGACTCTTTGAACACCTTTGAACGCTTTGTGAACCGCATAACTATCACAAATCGAACCACGCACTACTTCCACATTTTCAGGCAACGGCACGTCCGGTAACTCCAGCACCCTGACGATATCGCCATTTTCTTGCAATTGCCTAACTAAATGCGATCCTATAAAACCACCGCCACCGGTTACTAAAGAACGTCGGCTGCTCATAATAATCTCCACTCGTGAAGCGAAATGGCATCGCTGCAATCAGAAATAATTAGAAAACAATTTTCAGATCATGAATTGATCAGTTTTGTATAACTTGATTAAAGGGGAAAAAACAATTTATGCGCTTCCCATTAGAAAACACTTTAGCTTTCGCGTTCCCCGTGCACCATTTCGACTAATTTTAAAGCCTGCAACTCCATTTCAATAACAAAATCGTCGACTTTTGCACGAAAATGGCGATAAAAGATCATGCTGGGAATCGCCACGAGTATGCCAAACGCTGCATTATACAAAGCGACAGAAATCCCATAGGCAAGCTGCGCGGGATTACTTCCGGCAGGCGAATTCGAACCGAAGATTTCTATCATACCGACCAAAGTACCAAACAACCCCATCAAAGGACTCAACGCAGCAATAGTCCCCAAAGTAGTCAAGTAGCGGCTCAGATCATGTGCAACCACACGACCAGATTCTTCAATCGACTCTTTCATGATTTCACGCGAGCTTTTCACATTTTTCAGCCCGGCAGCAAGAATTCTTCCCAGTGGAGAATGTTTCTGCAAATGCGCAAGCATCTCCGGATTGACGCCACCGCGTTTATACTCACTGAGTACTTTAGGCAATAATTCTTTAGGTGAAATAACACTTAAACGCAATGTCCACATCCGTTCCCCAATAATGCCTAAGGCAACTACTGAAGCGAAAATGATTGGCCAGATCGGCCAGCCAGCCGCTTGAATTAAAGATAACACGTGATAGTCTCCTCACTCACTGTAGATCCAGGTATTATTCTGTGGCGTACTATATTACCTGATTTGTCTATTTTATAACTAAGTAACCAATTCGGCACGAATGAATCTTGATCGCGTATTTTCAGCCAGGAAAAATGGTTGATTTTTATCCACAATTTCTGTGGATAAGTTTGTGAATAGGTAACAAGTTTAAGAATTAAGTTATCAGCCCTAAACATCTTTTTTAGATTGACCGTTTTTTAATCTGATACAAATACATTAATAAACATTAACTTAATTCACACCTCCCGATCAGTACATACTCTACCCATTACTATTGGGTCACGCTGTTTCAACCATAGATGCGGATTATTACACAATATCAAAATGAGTCTGTTTCCAATCTCAAGTCTTCTCCATAAAGTGCTTACGGTAAGCGAGTTAAACAGCAACACCAAGCAATTTCTGGAACAGAACATACCGTTACTGTGGGTTAAAGGTGAAATTTCAAATTTAAAGTGTTATCAGTCGGGCCATTGGTATTTCTCCCTAAAAGACGCCAGCGCACAAATACGCTGCGTCCTATTCAGCCACAAGAATCAATACATTGACTGGCAGCCCAAAGACGGTATGCAAGTCGAAGTGCTGGCGCTAGTTACATTGTATGAGCCGCGCGGCGATTTTCAATTGAACATTGAAACCATGCGGCGTGCCGGTTCAGGTGCGTTATTTGAAGCATTTGAGAAACTTAAGTCCAGATTGGAAAAAGCCGGGTTATTCAACCCCGCAAATAAAAAACCGTTACCCGCATTCCCCAAACAAATCGGCATTATTACATCGCCTGACACTGCGGCTTTGCGCGATGTATTGTCGACATTACGACGCCGCATGCCGGCATTGCCGGTCATCATCTATCCCGCTCTGGTGCAGGGAAAGACAGCAGCCACTACTATCGCTGATGCCATTAGAATCGCGTGTCAACGAGCGGAATGCGATGTGCTGATACTCTGCCGGGGCGGTGGCAGCATTGAGGATTTATGGGCATTCAACGAAGAAATTGTAGCGCTTGCGATTGCTGCCAGCTCAATACCGGTCATCAGTGGCATCGGCCATGAAACAGACTTCACCATTGCAGACTTTGTCGCCGACATCCGCGCCCCCACGCCGACCGGAGCCGCTGAACTGGCCAGCAAGGACTACAAAGAATTAAGCCGCCACCTGAAGACCTTGCACCAGCGCATGTATCGCATCACTTTGCATCATATTGAATACGCAATGCAGAAAATGGATATCCTGACGCATCGTTTAGTTCATCCAGGCGACCGGATCAAACAGCAACACGTTCATTTGCAACATTTGCAGAATCGATTCATCAAGACTTGGGTACATCAGATCGAAAAACAACACTGGAAATTACTCGAATTTAATCAAAGGCTAGCAGCTGCAAACCCGGATATTGTTCGACTGGAAAAGCAGCAAAAAGAACTCGCCTCACGCTTCCGCTACACATTCTCCCGCTATTTCGAAACACTGACAATCAACCTGCAGCATTTACAAACACAGTTATCACACCTAAATCCGCAATCGGTTCTGGAACGCGGCTACAGCATCTCCTATACCCTGCAAAACACCGTAATCCGTGACAGCAAACAAATTCATTCCGGCGATAGAATTCAGGTAAAATTCGCGCACGGAATATGTGAAGCTGATGTCAGAAAAACAAAAGATTCTTGATAAAAGCACAGGAATCTCACATTAATTCCACTTTATTTAATAAGGACATAGATTGTCGATGCCAAAAAATTTTCTGATTCTGGGTGCCATAAATGCCTTTTTATGCATCGCACTGGGTGCCTTTGGTGCACACGGCCTGAAACAAACACTATCAGAAAGTATGCTGGCAGTGTATCAAACGGGAATTCAATATCATTTTTATCATGCCTTCGGGATTCTCATCATTGGCCTGTTATTGCTGCATTTCCCCAAGTCCCGCTTAATCCCGATATCCGGCTGGTTGATGATGTCCGGGATTATTTTATTCAGTTTTAGTCTTTACACATTAAGTCTGACCGGAATGCGCGGACTTGGCATGATCACACCATTTGGTGGCGTTTCGTTTCTCAGTGCATGGGCTTTACTTGTCTATGCCATCTGGAAAGAAAAATAGAAATGACTCGTTAGCTTTATTGTTAACATTTAACTTTTTCATGTGCAGCCTTAGTCAGACCTGAAAATATTCTACTCAAGTAGATAGCATGCTATAAAAAAGCCAATATTATTAAAGCTATATTTTGTTACCTATTTGATAGGCCAAGATATATATCTAGTGCCAGCCCGGAAACCCTCTATCCGAATAAGAAACAACAGGTTGCCCGTAGTTATGGTGATAAAGAATTCTGAAATATTGTGCCAAACTGCTGTTATTAGGTAGTTCTGGTGCATTTTAAAGCAAAATAACCCCAAACTTCGATTGAAATCGGCGAAAATATCGTTGTCAAAAACAAACTTCGTTCGAGTGGAGCACAAATGCGCGTAGTCCAAAATACACAGATGGAATTGGGTGAAATTATTATCACAAATCAAATTCGATTTGAGATCCCGCGATGACATACCGAAGATACTGCGCGGGTTACAGCACCTGTACATGAACGAGGAATTGCGCCAGAGCGTTTTTGCATTACTGGAAAGTGAAATTGCTCCCAAGGTAGATAAGAGCACAGGCCGTCCTGGCATGACCCTGTGGAGCATACTGGTTTGTGGCGTATTGCGGCTGGACTTAAATGCTGATTATGGTCGTCTTCACGAACTGGTTAACCAGCATAAAACCTTACGAAATGTTGGGACATCATCTGTATGATGAAGACAAGAAATATGTGTATCAAACCTTGGTGGAGAACGTCAACCTGCTCACACCAGAACTGCTGGACAAAATAAACCAAATCATAGTTGCGGGAGGGCATGCCCTCCTAAAAAAGGGCGAAGGAGTCCTGCGTGGGCGGTGCGACTCCTTTGTTGTTGAAACCGATGTGCATTTTCCAACGGACATCAACTTATTGTGGGATGCCCTGCGCAAAGCGATTACGCTGACGGCGCACTGGGTGAAAGGCAACAATTAAGCGACTGGCGGCAATATAGCTACAACCTGCGCCAATTAAAACGACTGATGCGTAGTGCACAGAACAAAAAGCGCAGCGTCGCTAAACACGACAAGACAAAATCGACGCACAAGTTACGCAAGCGCACCAGGCCTATTGACCAAGCCAGAAGTCACTTAGACAAAATTCAGACCACCCTAACCAAACTGGCCGCGATTGCGTCTACTGAGCTGCTGCAAAAGATTGAAATTGAAGGCTACATCAAACACGCCGAACGCCAAATCGATCAAATTGAGCGTCGTGTCATTAAAGGTGAAGTGATTCCACACGAAGAAAAAGTATTCTCCTATTTGAGCCGCACACCGAATGGATAAGCAAAGGTAAGGCAGGCGTACCGGTTGAGCTGGGTGTCAAAGTATGCATCCTGGAAGACCAGCATCAATTCATCTTGCATCATCACGTGATGGAAAAAACAAACCGATGATCAGATTGCAGTATCCATGATCGCAGAAGCTAAAAAACGCTTTCCCAAACTCAACGCCTGTAGTTTCGACAAAGGCTTTCATTCACCCGCCAACCAAGCTGAATTGACCCAGCATCTCGACCAGGTCACGCTCCCAGAAAAGGCAACTAAGCAAAGAACGTCAAGCGGTAGAACGAACCGAAGAATTTGTTAAAGCCCGTCGCGCACACTCGGCGGTAGAGTCAGCAATCAACGCACTAGAGATACATGGTTTAGACAAATGCCCAGACCATGGCATCGATGGTTTTAAACGTTATGTTGCACTGGCCATTGTCACCAGGAACATCCGCCGAATGGGTGACATCCTGGGCAGCAAGATGTGGAACGTGCGCGCAAAGCGAAAGAGAAAAGTTTAAGATACCAGCGAACAGCCTAAAATAAATTTTCATCTAGCGCCCAAAAGTACCTGATTGCGAGCAATCAGCGGCTGGTGCTGGGTAAAATCGAGTTTTTGTACTACGCCTCCAAAAATGCAATCGGAAGCTTTTTTGAATGCATATCCTCATTGCATTTTTCAGGAATGATTGAAAATTTAGGTAGCTTGCTGGCAAAAAAATGGGGTTTTCGGGCTGACACTATCTATGGCAGTAGCTCACAACATGGCAATTAATCTAGAGGCAAGGGATCTTAGAAAATTGCATGAAGAAGGAAAATACCCAACAGAAGAATCACTTAAGGAAATGGAAAGCAGCATTATTAATTTCGCCGATCTTCTTCAAGAAAAGATAGTTAAATCTTTATTTTTGGTTACTTTTCTTCTGGTAGTAATGCTGGTAGCTGGGTATTTTACAGATGCAATCCACCCATCTCTATCATTTGATACCAAATATGTTTTATCTGTTCTAGGTGCTCTACTGCTTGTATGGGCTCCTTAATATCAATAGCCCTGAGTTAAAACATACAAAGGAAAATCTCTATAGTATTCTTTGTTGTCTTTAGAACCGCTTTACTAATCAGTGGAACATTATGTTTGGTATTGGTATTTGCTTTTTAGCAAATAATTATGCGCATTACAATGCATTGAACTGAAATGCACAATTATGTGTTACGACAAGACTACCTTTTGCTTCTCTTTTGAATGAAGCTAAATGTGCACTGAGAAAACTCGGCAGGGTTCCAAAGAAATTATTTCCACTATCTTCTTAAAGAAAGCGAACTCAGATTTAATTATGGAACCCCACAACTAGACTCGATCGGACTGTAATTGCTTATTATATACTATCAGTCACTTAACTTTCTTTGACATGTTCCCATTCCTTGCCGTCTGCCGCTTTTGTATATCTCTTAATAAAGCTTCATGGTGTGACTCGAAATCTTGACCTTCTCGACCATAGTATTCGCTATGATTTTGATACTCCTCCAGCAACTTTCTTTGTTCTTCTGCTTTTGCCTTCAATGCATTTGCTTCATTTTCATAATACTCAGCTAATTTAATATGATCGAAGCTGGTTTTAGCTTTCGCTTCAGCATTACTTACGTTTGCAGAGTCTGCAGCCATTGCTGCACCGAATGTCAGGAAAGTGAAGATAAACAGAACTACGAAAAATAGTTTTGATTGCATTGTGAGTCTCCTTGTATGAGATAAATGAAAAGGAATTCCACTGCTACTACAAATTTTCAACCAGTTTGAAACATTTCTTCCATTCGTTACTTGTTTCAGAAAGTGATGAATTTAAATTGATACTTTTTACTTTCTTTTTCCATCATAACAAATTGAATGAGATCTACAAGAATTAGTTTGATTTTATACGACGAGTATTGATCTACCGGCAACCAGATCATTAGCGCAAAAAAACCGATCATCAGGGAATGGTCGCTACCATTGCTTATTACCGTGCTGAAAAGCGACAAGGCTGTGTGCAGTTGGCTTGAGGCTGAAATAAAAATAGAAAAAAATATCAAAGCAATTAAAGACGATACGATAAAATAAGCACATCAACTTTATTGCAAATACTTCAAGAACCAGTTGGCTGCAAGCTGTGCAGCCTGTTCTAAGGTACCCGATTCTTCAAATAAATGTGTTGCACCAGGTACGAGCATTAGTTCTTTCTCACATTTCATCAAAGCAAAAGCCTGCTCGTTCAGTTCGATCACACCATAATCTTCGCTTCCCACGATAAGCAGCGTCGGCGCAATCACTTGGCTTAGCGCGACTCCTCCAGCCAGATCAGGGCGTCCGCCGCGCGACACCACGGCAGCAATCTCGTTCCTCATTTCTGCTGCGGCCTGTAATGCAGCGGCTGCGCCGGTGCTGGCACCAAAATAACCGATGCGCAAAGCCTTTGTTTCCGGGTTAGCCTGCAGCCAAGCTGTGGCGGCAAGCAGGCGGCGCGTCAGCAGGCCGATATCGAAACGCATCGCATAATCCTGATCTTCTGCACGTGTCAGCAGATCGAATAGCAGCGTGCCGATGCCTTGTTGCTGCAGCACATCGGCAACAAAAGTATTACGAGGACTGAAACGGCTGCTGCCGCTGCCATGTGCAAACAGTACAACAGCCGATGCAGAAGACGGCAATACCAGTTCGCCACTGAGTTCAACGGAACCGGCTGGAATTTTTACGGTACTCATACTGCCGCTCCAATCCTGACCGGGATGCGTTGTCTGCCGAACTGGCTGGTAAATTGACCGTAACGGCCCGCAATCACAGTATTGCAATTTTCACAACGCCCCTCCGGAGTCAGGTGATATTGTTTGATTTCATACCAGTCGCGCACGATGACAGCTTCTCCGCATGCCGGACAGTACGTCGTATCGCCCTCAAGGTTATGCACATTGCCGGTGTACACATACTGCAACCCCGCTTCCAGCGCAATCTTACGTGCCTGAATCAATGTTTCAGCCGGTGTAGACGGTATATCATTCAGTTTGTAATCCGGATGGAAGGCGCTGAAATGCAGCGGCACATCGATACCCAGTTCTTTCACGATCCACTCGCTCATCGCGCTGATTTCCTGACTCGAGTCATTCAGACCTGGAATCAATAAAGTAGTCAACTCAAACCACACATCGGTTTCGTGCTTGAGATACTTCAACGTATCCAGCACGGGTTGCAGATGCGACCCGGTTTGCTTGACATAGAATGCTTCAGTAAATGCTTTGAGATCAACATTTGCGGCGTCCATCTTGGCAAAAAAATCACGCCGCGGTTGCGCATGAATATAACCCGCCGTCACGGCCACAGTTTTGATGTCTCTGGCATGACAAGCATCCGCCACATCCATCGCGTACTCTGCAAAAATCACCGGATCGTTGTAAGTAAACGCCACACTCTTGCAGCCCTGTTTTTCCGCGTAGCGCGCAATCGCTTCCGGACTGGCTTGATCCAGCAGCTTGTCGAAACTACGTGATTTGGAAATATCCCAGTTCTGGCAAAATTTGCAGGCAAGGTTACAACCCGCAGTGCCGAATGACAAAACACTGCTACCGGGATAAAACTGGTTTAATGGCTTTTTCTCGATGGGATCGACACAAAACCCGGATGAACGCCCGTAAGTCGTCAATACCATCGCATCGCCAACACGGCCCCGGACGAAACAAGCGCCACGCTGCCCCTCATGCAATTTGCAATCGCGCGGACACAAATCACATTGAATCCGGCCATCGCTAAGCTGATGCCAATATTTTGCTGGATATTGCTCAGCGGCACTAATCGGCTCATCCATTAGCATACTCCTTAGAATAATCAGTCTCACACCATTTACTCACGGTATAGCGGGATAACTTAACATCTTCAGCCCAGAAATCCTCAGACAATCTGGCCTTGGACTTTAACCGGGCAAGAAACTGCTGCGGTTGCGGAAAACTTTCCCATACCTGGGGCAAGAATGTGCTGCGATAAGGTCCATATTCGAACACAACCCCGTCAATATCCGGACGCAATTGCGCCAGAGCATCGGCTTCACTGGTAAAACCAAGCGGTTGCAACTCAGAGAGCAGTGACACCTCCAAACTAACTGTATCCAACTCATCGGCCGCCAAGGGTGAAAAACGGGGATCATACAGGGCAGCCGATACCGCATTGTTGCTCACATCTTCAATCAATGGATCGCAAGCTTGCAGTGAACCAATACAACCCCGCAGCTCACCCCATTGCGTCAAAGTGACAAATGTTGCCCCCGGCCGATAAAGCCATGCCATATTTTCATCAACCTCTGTTGCAGGTACGTTAAACACACGCAACGCACGGGATATAGCAGTACGTGCAATTTGCAGCAGAATTTTTCCTTGCTCATTTTTTTCATGTGACATATGCCTATCCCCATTAGTTACTAACGTTTCAGTTCATTTTAACCCAAGAATACCCTTGGAAGGCTGATTTACTTGGCTTCCAGCCTCAATGTTCTGACATCAAGTTGCAGGGCTTGCACGAAGAAGCTTTGTACATGACGTTCAATTGTTGCCATGATCTGAGAGGCCGTATCACCGATCAGCATTTTCATTTCGTCCATCGCGCCCGCAATTACAGACCGAAAGACTTGCCACAATCTGGCGGCATAATCGATCGACGTGGCGTTCGCCGTGAGCTGTTGGCGTACATCCGCGATGCCGCTGGCCTGATGCTTCGACTTGGCAATCACCAGCATACAAAACCGTATGGCGGTCAAATGGATAGAGGCGATATAGGCGGCATAGTGACTGCTTTGCTCTTTGAGAAAGCCAGATATTGTTTGGCTTCCTTGAAGTACACTTCAATCGCCCAGCGCATCGCATACAGTTCCAGTATGCGATGCGGCTCAAGGTTAGTGTCCGTAGTCAAGAATACCGCCCAGTCATGTTTTCCGGGCTGCGCTTTTTCAGGCTGGGCAATGCCGCGAACGAATAGCAGGCGCACCTTGATCCATTGATCCGCCTCGTCTGGCGAGCTACTCAAATTTAACTCAACATCCAGTGCCTTCGCCTGATACGGCTGCTTGGTATTTTCTGCCACTGGCAGCGAATGCAGGACTGGTAGAGGGTATTCACATCCCTATCCCGGTGGATTGCTTGCCCTCCCTTGCATTCGGTTAGCCGATATTTCATGGTGTTCTTCTTCATCCGCAGAATCGATGTCAATAGTTGCTCGTCGGCCAGGCGGATTATCGGTTTGGTGCCGAACCACGCATCTGCCAGCAAGTAATCCGCCTCGATCCGGCGCGTTGCGCCCGGCGGATCATGTCTCCAGCCATTTGAGGCTTGGTCTGGCTTGCGCCACCGATAACGTTTTGCAACGATACTGCGGCCATCACGGAATGGTTGATGTAGCTCTTGCGCCTTCGTTGCGCTGATAAACAATTCGCTATCGATGGGCACAAAGCCTTCCGTGCCGCTCATGCCCAGGGTCAAAACCTGTTGCCCCATAATGTGCCGTCCCGATGTGGTCAAAGTGGCTGGATACGCCAGGCATCTTTTTCCATGGCGCACCTGAATGGAATCATCCAACACAAACGCACGGATATGGCTCGATGTCTTCGCGCCTCGGATCGCTTGTCGCGACATCCCTATGCAGATGACGCCAGTTCCAGTCTTCCTGATTCAAAGCCGCATACAGGGCATCTTTCTCGGCACAGGAGAAGGTCTTCAATGACTCCGCCACATGCCAATCGAGTCCACTTTCAACCAGACCCAAATCATCAGGCAGTACACCAGCTCATGCGCCGACGTGCCGGAGCGCTTGGGAAAGCCGATTCGATTCAGCCGCGCTTTCATGCCCATGTGCTTCCACAGATCAGCAAACAGATTATCAATGAGGCAACCTTCGCCCCGTAATAGATTAGCCGTCAATTCTGGAAGTTCTATCGTTTTTGTGCCATGATTCATCGCGGTCTCCTGAGTTGTTTTGGCTGTTTGCAAGACATCCATTATTATACTCTTTGTGAGACCGCTTTTGTTATTATAATCAAATAATTAAGCGCGCTTTTATGGGGCTTTTGAACTCCGAAACTTTAGTTAGTTAAATGCAATCGCCGCATAACCGACCACTTGATCGCGCGAACCTGCGGTATCTCCGGAGTTTCTCAGATCCAGCAAATATGGTGTCAGATGATGCTGTTGAGCGGCAATGATCAAGCCGTTAATGGCTGTACTCCCGCACGCCTGATCATGGTCAATCGGCTGCCGTAACTGCACTATAGACTGAACCGTTGCACTGTCCACATGCTGTGCCGTCGCATACGGCAAATAGTGCGAAAGATCCGAACTGATCACAATCAAAGTCTCATCCCCGCCCCACAACTGCTCCAGTACTTCAGCCACTGCTTCTGCCGATGTCATGCCAACCGCCAGCGGCAACAAGGTAAAATCGCTCAAAACCTTTTGCAGAAATGGCAGCTGCACTTCCAGGGAGTGTTCCAGAACGTGCGCCTCCTTACTGACTGTCACTTGGGGTAAATAGGAAATCGCATTGGCTAAATCGGCATCCAGCTTCACGTTGCCTAGCGGCGTATCAAAAACATCCACTCCGGGTAAAGCCAAACCATGCACAGCAACACGATGCGCAGGACCGAGCAATACAACGCGCCGGATTGCTGCTGCAACAGAATGCAGGCTGGCATATGCTGTCGCAGCAATTGCGCCGGAATACACATACCCCGCATGCGGAACAATCAATGCTTTGGGTTTGGTATCATGAAATTCCGCCTTCGCAAGCAAGTGCTGAACATCTTGTTCAAGCTGCCGTGCATCAGCGGGGTAAAACAAACCTGCCACTGCAGGCGAACGAATCGTAGTCATAGTCTTTTCTTCTCCGAATGTCTTATTAATATAGGCGTAAGACACAAAATCAAGAAAAAGATTGCAACTGTCCGGTTAACTCACACTCAACGTTCCTATTGAATTCTATTCACTATTTCGGATTCTTAATTGCATTGCCTTGATGACGCAGCCATAGCCCATAGCGGACCAACGCTGCTTCAAAATCTGGAAAGTTTAACAAGGACATACCCGACTTTTCCCATAGATCCTGCAGACGGGCCAGCGCCAGTTGATGATCGTCATCACAGCCTTGCGGAAGAAATCCCAGCGCATGAGCTGCCTGATGAGCCAATTGCGCAAGCGGCGGCATTGCCTTATGCCAGCGGCCGCGCAATTCTCGCAAAAAAATCTGTACCGTCACCGGGCCTATCCCCTTGCTCAGTCCCATGATACGTTGCGCCAGATCATCCGAATCCAAAGCGGCTGCGTGCAGATGGTTTAAATTCCCTGCATAACGATCCAGCAAGGCTTGGCTGACTGCAAGCATTTTGGTCGCTGTTTTGTGATCATAGCGCGCATACCCGCCTTCATCGAGTAGATTTACCAATCCATCCCAACCCGTGCGGATTATATTTTCCTGCGTCAATAGTACTTTACGCTCAAGTACTTGCCAAGTATGCGTGGCGATCTTTTCTGAAATAGGCGCGCCATACAATAGGGCAGCAAGCAACCACTTGTAGATTTCCGCTGCATCCAGATCATCCAGTTGAATGCCCAGTTGCGTGGAAAAACGCCCGCCGAATTCAGACACCAGCGCTGACGCATCCAGATGGTCATCCTGTTGCTTGGAAAGCACGTGAAGTGTTTTAGCCTCGGTTAAATCACGCATCGATCATTTTGCTGTTGGGCTGAATGGATTTAAAGGCAATACTTTCCGGTCACCACCCGTCCCGGTAAGTATTCAATAGATTGGTTGCATTATTAGTAAACCGGGTAATACTATGACGGTCAATTCTTAGATCTTCCAGATCCACCGTATGTTCAGGTAAAATTTCTTTCGTACTAAAATTAAATTGAATCAGCGGTGTTACATGATGAGAATCAAAATAAAATTTTCCGGTATTGTCGGTATTAGAAACCGGATCATGAACATCGACAATCACATAAATCAATTCCTGGATCTCTTCGTTTGGTAATGTAATAGAGTAAGTATCAAAGAAATGATCTGGAACGGGTGAAGAATTAAATGCAAATGTTTCCAATCCCAAAACTGCGCCAATAGCCTGTGCCAATCCACCTCCTAAAGAATGACCTGTCACTGTAATTTTAATGCCGGGATACCGACTGACTACGCCCTGGGCAAATCTAAACGCATCTTTAAATTGATCACTGACTGTTCCAATTCCTATGGCGGCATCTGCTATCGCATCACGAGCAGTATCCTCCAGTTCCTTAAATGAGCAGGGAAAATCGCAAGTCTCGGTACCACGAAATGCCAGCGCTAATTCATTGGTATCGCGGTTCTTATAGACACCGGCATCCATTCCGGAACTTTTCCCGTTGGATTCTATTAATTCCCAAGAATCAACCGTAACGTTATCAAAATCATATATCGCATCAGCAAGTTTTGCATAGGAGATAGACCGGCCGAGCAAATCAACCGCACGCCGCTCGTGGGGAAGTAGCATGCCATAAGGTTTCCAAGTGGTATTGGGGATATATCCGGGATTGTTGTATAGCGCAACGGTTTTCAGTTCAAACACCGAGACCGGATCATCGGTATCCATATCGGTATCCGTCACCCAAACCAAGCTGACGGTGTAGCGTTCGGTCCCATAAAGCTGCGGAACATCGATCTTGGGTAAAGTCAGCACGCCATTGAGAAATGAGAAGGTAGGACTATTCGCTTCAGAAGCATCGTCAAACGCCACAGTTAACAATTTAAACCGGTTCGGATTATCCACTCCCAACCATTGTAATGATGCTTTATATAGCTGATCACCCGATGAATCGGTTACGATGATTTTTTGCAGACAGACAAGACTGTTTGCTTCCAGAAAAGTGGCCGGCGCGGTCAATTTCGCACACTCATCCGGCAATGCCTGCGTCATGGGCGCAGTAACCATCAGAACGGAAAAACTGATTATTCTGATTAAATACGAATTCCAGCTTTTCATAAGTCGCTCTATTAAGTGGTTTGATCAAGTCATAGCAGTTTAATCGTAATCAAAATCTATGTGAATACTTACATTACCAAATTTTATTGCAAGACTAAATTAAGCTGCCTCAATCCATCAACGACCCGCCTGATTCTCCTTGCACATTGATCCATAAGTGCGGCAACCCAAGTGCATTCAGCCATTCAGGTCCTTCTTCACCTTTCAGCATACCGATAGTCGATGCGCTACCTGCGACGACACAAAACTCACCGATGACGCTGACTGCCGCCATATAATTGACCGGCCAGCCGGTTTTTGGATTCAACACATGGCCGTAGCGCACGCCATTCAGGGTAATACAGCGCTCATAATCTCCGCTACTTGCCAACGCGCCGGAATGCAAGAGTAGTGTTTGTAATAAGCCGCCCGGGTTACGTGGATGGCGTATCGCAATGCGCCAGGGACTACCGTCATCATGCGGGCCAATAATTTTGATGTCACCGCCCAGATTAACGATGCCATGATTAATCCCAGCATCCCGGCATAACGAAGCGGCGCGATCGACGGCATATTCCTTGACAACCCCGCCGAAGTCGATTTCCATGCCGGGAACAGTAAATGCCAGAAGCGGCCGTTGCCAGTTAATTTTATGCCAGCCTATTTTCTCTAGTAGAGATGCAATCGCTTCCTGTGCAGGTATGGCTCCCGACTTAAAATCCCAGGCGCGGCGCAGAATCCCGGAAGTAATATCAAATAGGCCATCGCTTTGTTGATAACAGGTATCTGCGTAATCGAGTAACCCGGCAGTTTCATTATCCACGCGAATATGACCGCCTTGTGCTGCGATACGGTTAATCTCGGATAAATAACTGTCAGTGCGGTAGCGGGAATATTTTGCTTCCAGGCGATACACATCATCCATAGCAATTTTGGCTGCACGCTTCGCTTTCTTAGCACTGTCAGCATAAAGCTGAATCGAACAGGGCGAACCCATCGCTTTAAAATCGTAGTGATAATACTTCAGGTGAGCCATGCAGTTACATTCTGGTAACTCTAGGAAAATTGTGAGGGCTGTGGAAAAACAAATTTCATTTGTTACCTAAAACTGGTAGCTCCAGGTTGCCGCAAGCGCGCCCTGCCGATCAAGCTGAAATCCGTTGAAATCACTCTTGACCGGCTGTATCCATTCAAAACCGAAGCGGTTACCGGCGAACCGGCCACCAGGTATCCTGGCGTTCAACCCCAACCCGATATCCCAGAATTGCCCGCCATAATTCGCCGGAAAATCCATCGGACCGATACGCGCACTAAATTGATTAAAGTCTCGCTGTATCGCATCTTGCCAAGTATACACGCCACGCACAGATGCAGTCAGCCAATGGGTTAAATCATAACCGCCCCAGGCTGTCGCTTGAAATAGGTCACCCAAACGATAACCGGACTTATTTTGATCTTCCATGCGTTTGACACCACTCAACTGCGTACCCCAAGACCAGCGATTCTTTTCGCCGGCATAGGTCAGACTGGGCATAAAGTCCCAGGTACCGCTACCGAGTTGCATGCCAAAATGAATCAATCCGCCATCGGCTTTGTGCGTGCGCCGTACTTCGATATCCACTTTTCCGGTCGGTGCACTGAACCCCAGATTCGCATGGACACGATGCCCTGGAATATTCAGCAACTTAATCAGTGATGAAAAATAAGTATCGCCTACGGCACCGGTTTCATGTCCCGCTGCACCATGGTGTGTATGCGCACCCGAAGTTAGTGGTAGTTTCTTACCCGATAATTCCCGCAAATTCATATCCATATCCATAAAGGTAGGCATCAGCATGACATTAAGCCATCGGGTCGGTGCATACATCAGATCAACCATATGCATACGCATATCCATGAATGTGGGTGTAAATTGACACGAACCACCGTTCCCGCACCCTTGATCGATGATAGTTTGGTCACTCGCTTGATGGGTGCCATGCATCATATTTCCACCGGTCCAGTTATACATAAATCGATAACCTGCCATAAAATCCCCGGGTTTATCGAGCATATGACCAAACATAATGCCCGCAGGATGGATTTTGTGATCGTGATGCGAGGCCGCATGGCGATGTGATTCGGAAGATCCGCCTGAACTACCCATCGGGAGTGATGTGGCCGGCTCAATATCAAACCTAACCGCCGCATTCGCTACATAATAATCAAAATCAGCAAAACTGTTATTTCCGCCATTACCAATCTGCATCGAACTGGCTCGCGTATAGTATTCAAAACCGGCTTCCAGGGCGACGCCTTTACCAAGCATTTTGCTTAATACCACGCCTCCGCTTAATGCGCCAAACCCCGCCAAACGGTGATCACTGGAAAAATTATCGGGTAATTTTCCAGCATCGAATGACGTTGTTTTAGGCTGTGCATTTACCTGAAATCCATCGACTGGATTACCGTTTTGATCAACCAGACTATCAAGCGAGTTGCCAAAATACTGTATTGTGGGATTACTTGGATTAGTCCAGATTTGTCGCCCTAAATTATCCACTTCGTTTCTTAGATAAGTTTGTTGAGAAAACAAATAGGGGCGATAAAAGCTTGCAGAATCTTGTGAATAATAACGAATCCGCGGTGTCAGCGTCCACCCGCTTCCAATCGGTTGCACCCAGCTTGCATCAAAGGTGTTCGTATTCACGCCCCAATCGTCTACCGATAACCTGTAGCCCAGGTGCAGCGCTGCATTAAACGGATTGATATAGTGAATATATTTGGCATTTAACGCTACTTGATTGCGAATGTTAGGGCGCTGTTCAATGAACGCGCGTACATCACCGGTAATTAAATTACTGTCTAATTTAGTCGGATCAATAAAGATGATCGATGTCGCTTTGTAAGGGTTCTCCAGAAAGCCATTGCTATGCGTATAGCCGATATTGGCATCGATCAATGCATTCTTGCTTAAAACCTGGGTTATGCCAACATTTGCGATCCAATCCTGGCGATTACCCTTCAAAATCTCAGAACCGCTACGATTAACAATTTGCTGTGCATAGGCAGTTTTGGTGATATACGGAGATGAGTCGCCATCGAGAATTGCGCCAACTTGACTGTGCGTATAGCCGCCGCCAAATTTAACACTGGTCAGTTTCTGATTAAAATCCAGGCGGCCACCGATATTGCCAAAGCTTGATTGATAGTCTCTTTCTCTGGAAAACCCGCCACCCACGTTCACAGCCGATTCGTTCCATTCATGACTCAATCCAAAATTCGCTTGCCGGCGTGTTTCCGGAGAGGCAGACGATAGGACGAGTACGGATCGGGTATCAACAACGCCCGTTGATTGTTTAGTAATGGGGTCCGTTCCGATAGGATTTAAATCGCGGTCTAAAAGTATATCGCTCCTAAGAATAGGCGAGGCACCGACCACTACCCCATTGACAGTATAGGGACGATTACCGCCATTGGTAGCCAACGGGGTTGTTGTAACAGGGGTTGCGCCTGACCAAGTATCTTGCGTATACCCAAAAGAAAATTTGGTGCGATCGGTGAGAGAAAAAATACCACTGCCATGCAAAACATCAGCACTGATAGGTTTTAAGTTATTCGGGGCGCCATAAAGATTACGCTCACCTTCCTGGTAGCGGCTATACTGGAAATTAATCCGATCTGTTCCTGCCGCATGCCCTGGTGTGATTAACAAACCCGGCAATACCAGCGCCGCCGAGGTTAATGCTTGCAGCGTAGTATTTCTTGGCTTTGCAGACTGTATTTCCGGATTTTTTAAATGATGATTGCTGCCCGGGCGTTGGGGCATACTATTCCGTTGCAAATTTTATTGACCTAAAGAAAACAGCTTCTGGCAGGGTCAGTTTAGTAACAACCGCAACCACCACCCCCTGCAGAAGACTTATGACTTGGAGCCGCTTCACGGCTACTGTAATTGTGTGATTGTATTTCACTTTGCAGCGGGTGTGGATCCAATTCCATCTGCGATTTTGCCAGATTTCCTCGTTCCCAGGCATTCACATGAATACAACCGGCCGACAACCCGGCACATATTACAAGTACTAGTTTGACTAAAACATGCTGATTCTTTTTCATGCCAGTCAAGATAGTCATTGTCATCCCTATGGATGTTCCGTCAAAAGTTGCGTAATTAAAGCACGCAATTCTTCAGTTTCACCAGGACGGAATCCTTGATGAATATGGCGAATGGTTCCTTTCCGGTCTATGACATAAGATGTTGGCATTGCCATCACCTCAAAAACCTTGGCACACTCTTTACTTGGATCTGCAACGATGGAAAAATTAGCCGGATACTTAACAAGAAACTCCTGCGCATCTTTAATTTTTTCATCGAGATTGACACCGATCACATGCAGCCCCTTAGCCTTCAAATCATGATCCAGTTGATTTAAAAAAGAAAAGGATTTAATACAAGGCGGGCACCACGATGCCCAGAAATCCACGTAGACAACTTCTCCCTTCAGTTCTTGTAAATTATGCGCAGGTTTACCATCCAATGTCGTCAATGCGCAGGAAGAGGATATCTGATCCAGATGCTCCGCGAATGATGCTGTTGCAAACAAACCCAACATTGAAGCGATCAGAAATAATAGTTTTGTTCTTTTCATTGCATAGCTACCTAAACGATCTTAAAGCGAAGTTGCGTAGTTCAAACAAAATGACATTACTCAAATTGTTTAACAGAAATGTCCGTTCCCGTGTGTACTTCACTCGCCGTCACGCAATGATACGATACAAGAAAAGACCGCGCACCCGCAGCAGTTTTGTTTACCAGTAACAGATATACACCGTTTCCACCATGCACGCTGACCGTGGGACTGAAGTTACCATCTCCTGAAACCGGATCGGTAGTACTGATTGCCTGATCTCCTTTGATTATTTGCAAATTAACCAATAAGTTATCTTGAGGAAGCGAAGTATCCTTAATACTGGCCATCAGATAATCTGCCGATCCATTACCATCATCAAAACAAGTAACCCGCGCATATCCGGTAAAGTTCGCGACATTACCATTGGGGTCCATGGTAGCACCCGCATCATGCGCGCTGCTTACACCGGCATAGCCAAGCGCAGCTGCACAAAAAATAATCCTTAATATTTTATCGAAAAACATATACTGCATGATCATATGCTCCTTATTAGTTTTTATAAGAACCCTCGCTTTAAGGAAACTGGAGGGAAAAGCGAGGGTTTCATAAAACCAAACTGTATTAAAACTTAGCGTTACTTAGGCCAAACTTGACTGCCGTCAATTTTGATCGGCATATCACGGTTTATTTGCGCGGCGGAAGGTTTCACTTCAACAGCCACGCCTGTGCCACAGGATGCGGGCAAAGCGCTGGTACGAGTAATTGTCAACGATGCCGGACCATCATCTGTCGCACTCACCCGGTCATACGGTGTACCGAGACCGGTATGAGTCCAGAGATTAACCGTCTCATCGCTAAAACCGGAGGTAGGGGTAATTTGACAAATATCTGCAATGGATATATAGAATTTAACACTTTTTGCGCAGGACGTTGGTTCAATAATCACGGCACCAGCTCTAAATGGAATATAGCCGTTCAAATTATGCGGCAAGGTATTACCGCCACCTGCCCAGAAACCAACCACATTGTCATTCGCGTCCGTTTTCTCGCCTTCAAAACCAAAAACAGCTCGACTATAATTTTTCTGCATCAGGTTTCCCCAATTTTGCACAAAATCGGTCAAAGCACCAGCATGCGCCGCGCCATCAACAGTAATCGTAGAATCCACTCCATCAGGAAACACCACACTGGTACCTATGACGTCGTTTTCTCCACAACCGTGACCAATGATAACGTTGTTAGTCACCCGGGTGTTCTCAGCGACTACCGGCGTTTCCAACCGAGTATGTGCAAGCACATTCTGTCCTGCAGTTGCTGTCAGCACAGCCATTATTGAAACTGCCAGAAATTTTATCTTACTGTTTTTATCCATTTCTTATATTCCTCACTTATTAATTAATTTTATATTTTTTGTACGGTTTCTTTAATACCAGCAATTAGCCGAGCTCCCCAAAAACCAAATACACCCAGATGTTTTGTACTAAAAAAGATTTAATAATTGATGCATAACCAAACCAAACCAAACCAAACCACACCACACTCAATCTTTCCCCATTACAGACTTTGGATTAATACTAACAACCCTTCCCCCAATCTCTATTGAATCAAACTGAAAACCGTTCAGCTACCGCATTTCATATTACAGACCATTGTCTTGCTTTATAGGAAAAACATCAATGCGACAAATTGTCGCACCTGATCGCAAGCAATTTCCAATTGCAGTGTTCAAAAGTATTCAGGTAGCCGATATCAAGCAGACTAGCCAGTCGAAAACTAGCCTGTCGAATGGTTCAGAAAAAGCCAAACCCAGAATTATTAATGAAAATGCAGCTTCAACTTATGTAATTAAAGTTGAATAGATGCCATCTCGTTTTTTCGTTACATAGCTTCAGCAGCGTCCGGTTAAAAATTGAATAAATTTAGCTGGTTAGCAGTGCCGCACTGTTCTGGAATGTAGGCAGCTCCTTGTAAGGCTTGTAGCAACTGATTTTTCTCAAAAACAGAGACCGATAAAATCTGTAGCAAAGTGTAGAGCGAGGCATCAATTTGAAGCTCCTTTTTGACAATGGCGATCAGCACATAAGTGGCGACGGTACGCCAGATTTACGTTTTGACCGCGTTCTCGCTGTTGCCGATGAAGCGTTTGATACGCAGATGTTGCTTGATCCACTTGAAGAACAACTCGACTTGCCAGCGGCTTTTGTACGGTGTGGCGATCGTTAGTGCAGGCAGTACCGTGTTGTTGGCCAGGAACACCAATGCTTTTCCGGTTTCCGGGTCTTTGAAGCGGACGCGTCTCAGTTGCCCGGGATAGTCCTGCGAGATGTAGAAACCATTGCGCACGATGCGCTGATCGCAGATGATGCCGGTACTGCGCTCGACCTTCATCGAGTACACTCTGTGTGCGTTCATTCCTCGTTTGGCGCGAGTTACGAAAAACGCACCCGACTGATGCAGCGTGAACAGGCGACCGAAATCCAGATAGCCCGATCCATCACGTAGAAAGCCCCTGCCTCGAAGGACAGGGTATCCAGCACGTTGATTTCGTGGGTCTTGCCTATCGGTGATGTAGATGAAAGCCGGAATATTGCCGCGCAAATCCAGCAGGGCATGCAATCTGACCACAGCCTTGCTGGTGCGAATCGCCGCCATGACGCGCCACGATTCTCGCAAAGCTCGTCCATGGCACAAGCTCCATGAGTTGTGCGAACAGTGTTTTTCCAAAACTCACAGGTCACCTCCAGAAGATTCAACTTTTGAAGATTACTCGAACCTGAATTAGCAAAATATAATTTCAAATCGGCACCAAAATATTTTCTCGGTAACTCTCGTTAATACTGGGCTCTACCGTTTTAGCGACTAATTTAACCGGACACTACTGATATTTCTCAATTAGCGTGTTCGTTTGTGACCAATCATTGCGCGCAACTCGATTGCTCAAAAAGAAACCGAAGATCATTCTTTTCTCATATCCCTGAAGAGGTCATGCCGAGAATACTTGTTCAGAGTAAAGAATTCCTTTCGGCAGCGAATCCTATTTCCCAATCATTGGAAAATAATGTGAAAAAATGTCGCATCACAACATCCACAGCTTAAAAATCAACATGAGGACAGAATAACTTACTAATAAATATAGATTATATTTACAACCTCTTACATCATGCGATTCTGAGTTTATCCATGCTGCGACAATTTGCCGCATTACCAAATCAGTTTTTATTGCATACAATCCCACAGCCTCAATCAGAATAACTAAATAAAGAGCTTTGGTTTTCTTCTAATACTGAATAACATTCCTCTTCTCTTGCTGATTTCAGCAAGAGAAGATTATCCATTTAAAAACGCTTATTGAAATATAGACACAGAGATTTCAGAAAAAATATGACAGAAAAAAATTCTACAATTCATGTAAAAATACCAATAACTATCTTGGTACTGGCTCAGGAATTGAGTTTTAATTCTTCTGCTAAAGGCAATAGAAAACACTGCCAAGTACGAATCCCTGATCGCATCTTTGATGGCTTTAATTTGCATAAAATGCGGCGGTATTATTTAAAGGAAGCAAGATCATTCAAGTCGGCGAACAGAATCAATTCAATGGAATATGCGACCACACGATGGACTTAGGCGACCCATTACTAGAACCAATAGGCGGGACCGGCAAGCGGCGGTGATGGGGGATATGACCAGATTGGCATTCACGTTGCATCAACTGCCGAAGCCGAGAAAGTCGTCACTGATCTTGTTACAGGAGGAGCAACTGCCATCAAGATAGCGGCGAAACCAGCGCGCCGCGGATGCAACCTCACGATGGCCCTGTCCCGCCAATTCCATGGCCTATGCTTTCGTTGGATATTACAAGTGCGATTGCAGTTAAAGCGCATTCGCTAGGTAAACGAGTCATTGCTCATGTGGGTAAAAATACCTGCTTCGAAAGGGTGCTTAATGCAGAGGCTGATTAACTTGCCCAATATTCCATGCGCCGGAATCTGTAAAAGCTTTTTGCAGCGCGTAGTGGATCAAGGCGTTACTTTTATAACAACAATTGATACGCTTTTTTCTTGTGTGAATACTGTCACACACAAGGGTATTCATTCCAACACGATGTGTTTAGCGAGCAAAGGCACAAAATTTATCTACGGTTCAGAAATTCGCCATGATAATGTGCCCTGGGGAATTAACGGAGAAAAATCGACTTTATGGATGTGCTGAATGTATTTAAGGCAGTGACCTCCGAGGCTGGAAAAAACCTGGGAAACCCATTATTTGGGGCCCCTGTTGAAGAATGCACCGGCTGATATTATCGCCGTGTGTGGCAATCCACTCCCACGGTTTAAATGGCTGGAATATCCGGACACGGTCATCTCGAGCGGTCACATGATCGTAAATAATTTTAAGAAAAATAGAGAATATAACTGAAGGTAAAACATGAACCAACCCGCTTCAAATATCCTGGGAAAAGTCTGGCTGTATTGCACCGTATTTCTGACCGGTGCCGCGGTTATGGTGATAGAACTGTTAGGAACACGGCTAATCGCTCCATTTTATGGTGCCAGTCTTTACGTCTGGACATCGGTCATTTCGGTTACATTGATTGCGCTGGCGCTCGGTTACTTCATTGGCGGCCGTTGGGCGGATCGGGCCAAAAATACAGGCTTGGCATTGATCATTGCACTCTCCGGATTATTAACACTGGTGATACCCTGGTTAACAGGCCCTATTTTACTAGCCACTGACTCTCTTGGCTTACGCATGGGAGTTTTTGTAAGCACACTCGTATTATTCTCACCCAGCCTGATCATGCTGGGAATGATCGGACCTTTTGCGGTCAAACTTGCCACCTCTAGCTTGGAAGGTGTTGGCGCCAGCGCCGGTTCTATTTATGCGGTTAGTACCGTAGGCAGTGTTATTGGTACTTTATTTCTAGGCTTTTATTTGTTTCCGCAGGTCGGTTCACGTGAAATTTTTCTGGGCTTGGGTATCGCCCTGTTGGCACTCGCTTTGGTCGTTGTCTATTTTGAGCGGCAACACTTGCGTTTGATTATTACGCTACCACCCGTAGCAGTATTAACAATTATCGGAATTTTTTTAATCCCATTTATTGCTGAACCAGCTAACAACGCCTCCAAAGCAGACAATCACAAAGTACAGTTTGAACGGGAAAGCCTGTATGGATGGGTTCGCGTAATCGACAAACCGGCAGAAAATTTTCGCTTACTGACGGTGGATGCTTCAACCATTGGTGCAGCCAGTATCAGTCACGGCGAAAATGTTCTGACGTATCAGAAAATAGTCAATTTATTGCCCATCTTGGCACCCAATATCAAACATGCGCTTTTAGTTGGCCAAGGTGCCGGTCATATGGCCATGACTTTGAAAGAATACGGAATAGTGACTGATACACTGGAAATTGATCCGGCGGTTGCTGAAGCAGCAAGCAGTTATTTCGGTTTTATACCAACCGGCCAAACGATTATTGGCGATGCGAGATATGAAATTCGTCAGCTTAGCGGGCCATACGATTTAATCATCATGGATGTCTTTACGGGCGGTTCCGAACCAACGCATTTACTGACCGTTGAAGCTTTAGCACAACTACATGCCTTACTGACAAACCAGGGGATACTTGCGCTTAATTTTGTTTCATTTCTGGATAATGGCCAAAATGCAGCGCTGGCTTCCGTGGCAAAAACACTGGCCCAGGTATTTCCTTATCAGCAAGTATTTATTTCCGAACCGGATACCGATTTCAATGATTTTATTTTTCTTGCTACCAATCACGCAATGAATCTAAACGATGAATCATTATCCGACACGCATCGCACCTGGTTAAAACAGCGGCTCGTGAACATTGATCAAGCCCGGGGCATGACGCTAACCGATAATCTCAGTTCGCTTGAACATCTACAAATCCGCAAATCCGAGCATTATCGGCGCATGATCGTTGATTTATTTGGGACCAGTCACTTTATCCGCTAGCGGACAATCCGTTGCATGAACTAATCAACCAGACCACTTTGCAGCATCTCTGCCGCATGCTGAAGCGTTGTCTCGGTAATGTTGATGCCGCCCAGCATACGTGCGATTTCTTCCACGCGCTCCTGTGGATTTAAGATATTTATTTGGCTAATAACCTGTTGATTATTGTTTTCTCCGGTGGATTTAACAACTTGCCATTGCTGATCTCCCGTTGCGGCCACTTGCGGCAAATGGGTAATGCACAACACCTGACGTTCTTTTCCTAGTTTCTTTAATAAATTACCGACTATCTCAGCAACCTGCCCGCCAATCCCGACATCGACTTCATCAAAAATGAGCGTTGGCACCACGCCGACTTTACTGGTAATGACTTGTATCGCCAGACTGATGCGTGAC
Organism: Nitrosomonas sp.; assembly: GCA_016708955.1. Lineage (GTDB taxonomy): Bacteria > Pseudomonadota > Gammaproteobacteria > Burkholderiales > Nitrosomonadaceae > Nitrosomonas. The sequence goes on along the minus strand of JADJES010000002.1, from coordinate 229,304 downwards.
AATTCACCACCCGACGCTACTTTGGCCAAAGGCCGCAACGGCAAACCCTTGTGTGCTGCAACCTGAAATTCAATCTGTTCCAATCCATTCGCGTTACCGTGTTCCATTGGCGTCAACGCAACAGAGAATTCTCCCCCAGCCATTGCAATCGTTTGCATCGCTGCACTCACCTGCAGGGATAATGCTTCACTGGCTTGTTGACGCGCACTGTACTTAATTCCTTAGCCTGTTTGCGATACTCAGCCTGCGCGGCAGTTTCAAGTGTTTGTAAATGGCCGATATCTGAACCCGAGCCCAACGTTTTCAGCTGCTGGGAAATATTCTCTAACAATTGTGGCAATTCTTCCGGCGTCACACGAAATTTTCTTGCTGTTGTATGGATTGCTGACAACCGTTGTTCAATATCCTGCAATACCTGAGGATCCAAATCCAGGTGCTGCTGGTAGTGTTTCAGTTCGTAAATACTTTCCTGCAACTGAATTTGCGCCGATTCCAGCAAATCGGTGATTGTTTTAAGCTGGCTATCATACTCAAGCAAATTTTGCAGTTGTCCATTCACGGTATTAATCTGTGCCAGTACCGCATTTTCACGCTCGGATAAAACATCCACCCCCATTTCGGCCGCCGCCTGTAAAGCAGCCACATGAGATAACCGGCTATGGTCTGCTTGCAATGCTTGCCATTCTTCATGAGTAAAATTTAGTGCTGATAGCTCGTCCAGTTGCCATTCAAGCTGTTCGCGCTTGTCGCGTGATTCCGCCGCGCGTCGTTCCATAGCAATTCTTTGCTGATAGCAATCTTGCCAGTTTTGGTAAGCCGTTTTGACCGCGCGCGCCAAATCGCCGCAACCGGAAAAGGCATCGAGTAATTCGCGTTGCGCGTCTTTCAGCAGCAGGGATTGGTGTGCATGTTGACTGTGAATGGCTAGCAGACACTCCCCTGCACTGCGCAATTGCTGCAAAGTAACCGTATGTCCATTGATATAACCGCGCGAGCGGCCATTGGTTTCAATAATACGGCGCATCAGACAACTATCCGGATCACCCTGCAAGTCATTTTCATCCAGCCAGTTCAATAACCCCGGCAAGCGGCAGATATCAAATATCACATTGATTTCTGCACGCTCACAACCAAGCCGTATTTGACTGGCATCGCCGCGCTCTCCCAGCGTAAGCATCAGCGCATCGATCAGAATTGATTTACCCGCTCCCGTTTCTCCGGTCAACATCGTGAAACCGGGCATAAAGTCCAGTTCAATCCGGTCTACAATGACAAAATCTTTGATACTCAGGTGTTTTAGCATAATTGCGCATTCTGCGGAGTCATCAGGGAAATTCGCTCCAACCCAGTTTTTCTCTTAGCATACGATAATAACTGTGGTTCACTGAATGTAACAATCGCACTGTTTTGGGAAAACGCCGCACGATAACACTATCCGTCTGTTCCAGATCATAACAAGAATGGCTGTCACAATTAATGCGCACATTAGCCGCACTGTGCATCTGGATTTCAACACTGGCATCCGGCCCGATGACAATCGGACGGTTGCTGAGCGTATGCGGACAAACCGGAACCAGCGCAATCAGATCCAGACTGGGGTGTAGGATGGGACCACCGGATGATAATGCATAGGCTGTTGAACCTGTCGGCGTGGTTACGATCAATCCATCAGAACGCAGTGTATTCACATATTCGTTATTGACCTTCACCTCAAACTCAATCATGCCGCTGCTCATACCGCGATACAGCACAACATCGTTGAATGCCAGGCTGCCGAAAACGCTCACACCATCGCGGATGATTTCCGCGTATAGCAACATGCGGCGTTCAGTGGTGTATTTTCCCGCCAGTATTTCATCGAGCGTTTCAAACATGGTGTCCACGGATAAATCAGTGAGGAAGCCGAGCCGCCCCTGATTAATACCGATTAACGGCACATCATATGAAACCAGCATGCGCGCGATATTTAACATCGTACCGTCACCACCCACAACAACTGCGAGATCGGCCTTCTCACCAATCTCTTCCAGAGACAGCACTGGATATTTGTCACTACAAATATGTGATGCTGTGAGATGATCAAGCAAGATCTTATGATTCTTCCTCGTTAGATACTCGGCAAGATTGAGAAGCGGTATCGCGATTTCTGGATTTTTATGTTTACCGATCAACGCAATAGTTGTAAATGGAGAATTCATTACTTGGGTATCGTTGGCTATTATTAATAGTATTGGGATTAGAATTAAATATAAACGCTAAAATTACCGTTAAAACAAAACAGGTTAGTTAACAAGCCGTCCAGGCAAAGTTGTAAAATGGCTTTTTACACATACTTAACCTGAAATATTAAATTTCCTAGAAAAACGCTTTAATTCACACTAAAACTCAAATCCATAACTGATATGCCGGTATCCAGAAAGTTTAGCATAGATGCGATGAGACAAAATTACTGCTTACAACCAAACAATGAAACCTGTTGATTCGTGTAGAATTACACCATGTTAAATGAACGTGCTCAAATATTATTAAAAACACTGGTAGAACGATATATCCACGAAGGCCAACCCGTTGGTTCCCGCGCTCTTTCAAAGTTCTCCGGATTAGATTTAAGCCCTGCAACCATCCGTAATGTCATGGCTGATCTTGAAGAAATGGGATTGGTAACCAGTCCGCATACTTCAGCCGGAAGAATTCCAACTCCCCAAGGCTATCGTCTCTTCGTCGACACATTGCTTGTGGTTAAAACACTGGATAAAGTAGAACTGAATCATCTGGAAAATCAATTACACCCTGATAATCCGTCGCGTTTGATCAATGTCGCTTCGCAATTGCTCTCGGAACTGACCCGTTTTGCCGGAGTTGTCGTGACGCCCAAACGCAAAGGCGCTGTATTTCGCTATATCGAGTTTATGGCTTTATCAGAAAAACGCATTTTGCTGATCATCGTAACGCCTGAAGGAGATGTGCAAAATCGCATTATCTTTACCAATATACCTTACAGCCAGTCCGATCTGATTGAAGCCGGGAATTTTATCAACCAGCACTATGCAGGTTGTACTTTGGATGGGATTCGTGGCCGTTTGGATGGTGAACTCAAACAACTGCGCAGTGAAATGATCAGTCTAATGAGTGCGGCCATTGAGGTCGGTGGCGATGCCATCAATGAAAGTAGCGAAACGGTAGTCTTGGTGGGCGAACGAAATCTGCTTCAGGTTGAAGATTTGTCGGCTAATCTGATCAGCCTTAAAAAATTATTTGAATTGTTCGAACGCAAAACCAAGTTGTTGCAACTACTTGAATTAAGCCGACAAGCGCATGGCGTCAAGATATTTATTGGTGGAGAATCCGATGTAGCATCGTTGGAAGAATTTAGTGTAGTAACGGCGCCTTATGAAATTGAAGGGGAAATCGTCGGCACAGTCGGTGTTATCGGCCCTCGACGTATGGCTTATGAACGTATCATTCCGATTGTCGAAATTACCGCAAAACTCCTTTCCAGCAGTTTATCACAGCATTAATCTATCATGTTTTAGCAATGCCCTCGTCGCTGGTATTATTGAAAACAGCATTGCTTCACAGAAATTTATTATCTTAAACAGATTAAACTCTTATACTCACACTTATAACCATGACTACCAAATCCATCTATCAGCACGGATCGCCGCATCGAACCGGTGTGTTACTCATTAATCTGGGAACACCTGATGCACCGACTGCCCAGGCACTGCGTCCTTATCTAAAAGAATTCCTTAGCAATCCTCGGGTAATTGAAATACCTAGACTGATCTGGTGGCCCATATTGCATGGCTTTATATTACCTTTCAGACCTAAAGCATCGGCTGAAAAATATGCGAAAATCTGGATGCCGGAAGGATCACCGCTCAAGGTTCATACCGAACGGCAAACAACATTATTACGGGAAGCATTACAAACGCGATTGCAGAACCCGCCGATTGTTGAATACGCTATGAATATTGGCAAACCGTCTGTTGCGACAGTTATGGCAAAAATGCAGGCACAGGGTTGTGAGCGCATTCTCGTCATTCCACTCTTTCCTCAATATGCTGCCAGCAGTACTGCCGCTGCGATGGATAATGTTTTCTCGGTATTAAACCGGATGCGCAATTTGCCCTCGATTCGCACCGTTAAGCAATATCATGATCATCCAGGCTATATTGCAGCATTGGCGCAAAATGTAAGGGATTACTGGGATGCACATGGCCGCCCTGACAAACTGATTATCAGCTTTCATGGCACGCCGCGCGCAAGCCTGGATAAGGGTGATCCCTACCACTGCGCATGCCAAAAGACAGGGCGATTACTGGCTGAAGCATTAGCCTTAGAGTCAAGCCAGTACTCAGTTTGCTTTCAATCGCGCTTTGGCAGAGCCAAATGGCTGACTCCATATACCGCGGCAACACTGGAGCAACTGGGCAAGGAACAAACACAACGTGTCGATGTGATCTGCCCTGGATTTGTATCCGATTGCCTGGAAACACTGGAAGAAATCGCCATAGAAGCGAAAAACACATTTACTCAGTCCGGTGGCAAGGAATTTCATTACATCCCATGCCTCAATGAGCGTAGCGACTGGATCCAAGCGCTGGCCGATATTACCTGCACGCACCTGCAAGGATGGCTGGATATGGCGGTTACCGAGGAAGCAGCGAAATTATCCAGAAAACTGGCATTAGAAATGGGTGCGAAAGACTAAAGATTTTGTCCCTCGGCAAAGCCGAGGGAATTATTGGTCCTGAATAATCAATGACCGGATTGGCGCATATGCTTCATAGCTTCTTCAGCGTGCTTGGCCGATTCAGGTCCATGTCCCATGTCGGCATGTTTAATCGCTTCTTCTAGATGCTTGATCGCTTCATCCATATGCTTATGCGATGCTGCATGGTCATCTCTTGATGCCTTAGCATGCGCCAAGCTGTCTTTGGCATGCTGGAGCGCGTCTTTGGCATGCCCCATTTCTCCATGTGCTTGGGCTTTACCTGCGTGCTCCATCGCTTCTGAGGTATGCCCTGCATCAGATGCCCAAACCTGGGTACTCATGAAAAATACCAATGTTCCTGCTGCAATCGTTGTCGATATAGTTCGCATGATAATTACTCCTTTCTTTAACAAAACGTTAATAACATGAATATTTCTGGGGAGGCCCCAGCAGCCGGACTGCAACTCGAGGAAAAACCTGCGACCCACTTCTTCGAAGTCAATCAGTTCAGCATAGTCTCAGTATATACCCAAACCTTATTTTTTCGTACGAATGTCCAAAATGATTGATGCGCATCAATTGTTGTTGCGATCAACATCAATCTTCCTGCATTACAAAATATAAAAAGACTGCTCTTTTAAATTCTTTATTCGCGCAATTTTGCAATATCTCTACATCTTTCCTTTATTCAGTTTCCATTCATAACTTCATGTGTAAATTAACACCAACAGGAATAAATCTGAGTCGATTAACTGAGAGGAGACACAAAATGAAAACCAAGAAAACAATGTTGCCCAGCCTTTTAATCATGGCGTTATTAGCATTTACGTTAGCAGCACCCACTTTAGCGCAAGCAGGTAGAGGTCATCATGGTCATGGCCACCATCGTCACGATCATCACCGCCATAAACACCACAACCATTTTAATGGATACAATTATATTTATAGTCAACCTCGTGGCTATAACCGGCCATACTACCCACAACCACGGTATAACTATAATTACTATCCAGCACCGGTTTATGGCGCTCCTCCGCATGGGATGATGGGCATTGATACCGGAAATGCGAGCTTTATGTTACGCTTCTGAAACGAAAAAATGGTAATAGGCACGGTTGCAGTACCTATTATCATTCGGCTTCTACCCTCAGTACGCAGGACTGTTGAGTTATGAATAGATGGCAGGAAATTTTAGTGATTGTGATGTTAATGACTGGCCCAATCACTCAAGCAATGGCCGGGTGGCAAAGTAGTGCTTCAAACTATTATCGTACTAGCAGCAACTCGCTCACTGGCATCACCGAGCAAAAAGCGATTGCGATTGCACAACAGCATTTCAAAGGCCGTGTGCTCGCAATCAATCATGATGACAATATTTATCGAATAAAAATACTCAGCAATCAAGGCACAGTCCACACTATCCTGATCAACGCGACGGATGGATCAATAATATCCATCCACTAATTCAGATCTTTTCCTCATAATTTAAATAATAATGAAATGCGCATCCTAGTCATCGAAGATGAAATCAAATTACAAAACCAGATTCGCCAGCAACTGGAATCCGTGGGTTATATGGTTGACACCTGCAGTGATGGCACAGAAGGGTTATTTTTTGCCACGGAATATCCGTTGGATGCCGCCATTATCGATATTGGATTGCCCGGTAAATCAGGATTGGACATTATCAAGACGCTACGTGAGCAAGGCAGTCTGTTGCCCATTCTGATCCTAACCGCTAGAAGCGGCTGGCAAGACAAAGTTCAAGGTCTGGAAATGGGTGCAGATGATTACCTCACCAAACCGTTTCAAATGGAAGAACTGCAAGCCAGAGTCAAAGCGCTGCTGCGCCGTGCGACCGGCATACCGCAAACATTGTTGAAATGCGGCCCCATCACACTGGATGTCACAACTCAATCGGTTACTGTCCATGGAGAAACCATTGAATTGACATCATTTGAATACCGCCTGCTGGAAGAATTGGTGCGCCATCATGGCGAAATTCTCTCCAAACATACATTGGCCGATTATCTTTATCCGCACGATGAAGACCGTGACAGCAATGTACTCGAAGTCATGGTCGGCCGCTTGCGCCGTAAACTGGATCCCCAAGGCACTCTGAATCCGATTGAAACGATGCGTGGACGAGGTTATCGTTTTACTCTGACATGCAACAAATCTTCATGATGTCTTTAAATCAACGCGTTTTGCTCAGCGCAACCCTGGTTTTACTGATTTTTATCGTCGGAATTGCGTTGGCGCTGGATCGCGCATTTTATGACAGCGCCCGTTTAGGTGTGCAAGATCGTCTGCTCACGAAGCTGCTCATGCTAATGGGTGATGCGGAAGTCGAAGATTCCGGTGTATTGGATATACCAACCAATCTGCTTGATGCAGAATTAGGTCATCTTAACTCAGGCGCTTATGCATTCGTCATTGATCATACCAATACCATCGCCTGGCAATCCACTTCCTCGCTCAACAAACAAATCCCGGAAGTACCTTTGCTTGAAAAAGGGAAAAAAGAATTTGCGCTAATCATGATCGACAGCGAACCCCATTTTATATACAGCTACGGCGTCGCATGGGCGACACAATCCGGCAATTATCCGCTGACTTTCAATGTCATCATAGACACTGTGTTGTTTGAAGCACAAATCGAACGTTATCGCGAAGACCTATGGGGATGGCTCAGTGTCATGGCTGTATTGTTATTGTTCACGCAAATGCTGGTATTACGCTGGGGTTTACAACCGATGCGCAAGGTTTCTACGGAAATTACCGCAATTGAATCCGGCCGGCAGGAAAATTTGAAAGGTGTTTATCCCAGTGAACTAAAACTGTTAACTGACAGCATCAACTCTTTGATCAACCACGAACACAAGCAGCAGAAACGCTACCGTAATGGTCTGGCCGATTTGGCGCACAGTCTCAAAACACCGCTCGCCGTTCTCCAGGGTGCGATCCAAGGCGAAGAAGACGCGCAAAACCGGCGCAAAACGATTCAAGAACAAATTGACCGCATGGATAACATCATCCAGTATCAGTTGCGCCGCGCCGCAACCGCCGGAAGTTCCCCAGGCATGGGGCTGATCACCTTACGCCCAATGGTCGACAGAATCGTGACTACCGTTGCAAAAGCTTATCGCAACAAGCATCCGGAAATAACCATTGAGATCGATGATGCGATCAGTCTGCGTATCGACGAAGGCGATTTAATGGAATTGTTGGGTAATCTGGTCGATAACGCTTTTAAATGGTGCCGCCACATCATCCATTTATCGGCTGAGTATCTGGAAAACCAAGTGGTTATCCAAGTCAAGGATGATGGCCCCGGCATCCAATCGCATGAAATCGCCAGAATTCTGGAACGTGGTGTGCGTGCCGACCAATCCACACCCGGTCACGGCATTGGCTTGGCCATTGTCCGAGATATCATTCAGGTCTACGGTGGAGAACTGGCGATTGAGAATAATCGAACCGGTGGTCTCCGCGTTACCTTACGCTTAAAGAAAAGCAAGTAATCCTAAATGGTTTAGCTCGAATCTGAGCAATCAGTAATTCCTTCTCAGGCTTTTATCAGCGTCCATGCGCCAATGAGGATAAATCCAACACCCGCAATATAATGCAGATTTTTTTCGCTAATGTAGTCCGAAATAACGCTGCCAGCCAGAACACCAATGGCGGAAGTCGCTATCAATGCCAATGATGCACCAAAAAATATCGTCCACTTGCTGACTTCCTTGTCGGAGGCAAACAACATCGTTGCCAACTGCGTTTTATCTCCCAGCTCCGCAAGAAACACAGTGGCAAAAACCGTCAATAATATTTTGTAATCCATACTTAAAAAACTGTAGAGGTGAAACGATTCTTTGCGCAGACACACAAATAAGTTATTGATGAAAAGAAGAATTATTACAATAACTCAGCACTTCTGGTCGGCCTTAAACAGGGGCATTCATGATTCTAATTCTGTTGATTAACGAGTAACTTCTCAAACTCTTCCACTGAAATAGCCTCTGAATAATAAAAACCTTGTGCATAGTCACAACCAAATTGAATCAGCAGATCTTGTTGTTCCATCGTTTCAACACCTTCAGCGATCGTATTAATATCCAATTTGTGCGCCATGACAATAATAGCTTCAACCAATGCACGATCCGTTTCATTGTTAATCAGATTACTAATGAAAGAACGGTCTATCTTAAGATAATCTATGTCAAATTTCTTGAGGTAGGAAAGCGAGGAAAAACCAGTGCCAAAGTCATCAATAGAAACTTCTATTCCTGCATTACGGTATTCCAGTAATCGATCCTTTACATTGCTTGCATCTTTTAACAACAACCCTTCGGTAATTTCCACATTGATACTATTCCCAGGCAATTCTAACTGAGCAAGACTTGCAGACCAGGAATGATTACTGAAATATTTAAACTGAATGGGCGACACATTGACACTCACTTGAATGAGATAACCAAATACGTTGAACCATTGTTTAATGTCAAAACAAACTTGCTGAAATACCCATTCGCCAATCTCCTGAATTAAACCACTTTCTTCGGCAAGCGGAATAAAGATTGACGGCTCAATCATGCCGCGTTCCGGGTGTTTCCAGCGTAATAAGGCTTCCGCTTTGATGATGCGCTTACAAAACAAATCCAGTATCGGCTGATAGTAGACTTGCAGCTCATTATTCACCAGCGCACTTCTAAGGTGATGTGTCAGTATCATCTTTTCAAAGGCTTCATATTGCATGGAGCGTGTGAAATAACAAAAACGGCCACGTCCTTCCATTTTTGCCTTATACATGGCTTGATCTGCGTGTTTCATTAAGCTTTCTATGTCAGCGCCATCCTGCGGGTAAAGAACAATACCGATACTGGTTGAAATGTATTGTTCGACCTGATTTTGATCCAAAATAAAGGGTTCATTGAGTATCTGAATAATATTCTGCGCAATCGTCTCAATGCGTGATCTGCTTATATCTGGCAAAATCACAGCAAATTCATCTCCTCCCAAACGTGCCACGGTATCGGTCTCACGCACACATTTTGTAATGCGCAGGGAAACTTCCTTAAGCAGCTTATCCCCAATAGCATGGCCAAGCGTGTCATTAATATCCTTAAAATGATCTAAATCGAGAAACAGTAATGACAACAGAGAGCCATTGCGGCGTGATTTTCTAATTTCTTTATTCAACTGATACTTGAATAAATTTCGATTGGGTAACCGGGTAAGTTCATCATAATTCGCTTGCGCCAAGTACAGTTCATCCAGTTTTTTCTTCTCTGTAATATCAGAAAATTGTGCGACATAACAATAAATGCGCTCATTGGATTGACGGATAATACTGATGTTCAGCCATTTTGCTTGAATGCTGCCATTTTTGTGCATATCCCAAATCTCACCCTGCCAATGATCTTCGCTAAGCAGTTTTTGCCACATTTTCTGGTAAAATGCTTTTTTGTGGCGCCCCGATTGGAAAATACGCGGATCCTTGCCAATCACGTCAGTCAATTCATAGCCCGTGATACGGGTAAAGGCCGGATTAACTGCCATGATCAGGTTATTCTCATCCGTAACCATGATCGCTTCGTTGCCAAATTGGTAAATTGCTGTGGCCAAACGCATGGAATCGTTCGCTTGCTTTTGCTCCGTTATATCTTGATAGATACCGAGCACACCGATGACTTCTTGATACGTGTTACGCAACGGTATTTTGGAAGTTTGCAGCCAAATAGTTTTTCCATCTGGCGTATTCAGTGACTCTTCGTAGTTAAGTTTGGGGATACCGGAGTCGATCACCTGCCGGTCATCATGTCGATAAAGTTCAGCTTGCTCTTTTGTCCAACTTAAATCGTAGTCAACTTTACCAATAATTTCCCGGGGGGATTCGACGCCAGCATCTTTGGCGAAATTAGGATTACAACCCAGATAATGCAATTCCTTATCTTTCCAGAAGATACCTGCTGCCGGTACTGTATCAACAATAGTTTTGAGCAAGTTACGTGATTCGGAAAGCGCAACTTCCTTTTCTCGACTTTCTGTTATGTCACTTCTATAACCGATTACCTCGATGGAATTACCATTCATTCCCGGAAGCATATAGAGCTCATCTCTGATCCATTTCCAGCTGCCGTCCCGGTGTTTAAACCGGTATTCATGCAGTTGCATACCGGAGAAATACAACAGCGGGAAATTGGCAAACACGCGATTGCGATCCTCAGGATGTAAATGATCGGCCCAGAAGTTCGGCATGGAAAGAAATTCCTCCACGGTATAACCAAGAATTTTAGTCAGATTCGTACTGATGAATTTCGCCGAATACGGAGAAAAGATATCGCAGGTATAAACAATCACGGGGGAGAATAAAAATAAATGCTCTTCCCGCTTACTGCGTGCACTCAAAGCAGCTTCCAGCTGCTTGTGCTGCATACTTTCGAACAGAAAGATGCGAATAATTGGACTACCCGCCTCATCGCTCTGATGCATGTATTGCAACTGCACCTGTAAAGCGCTGCCATCGTAACATTGCAATAGCAGTTGTAAATTTCCTTGCTCGTTGTGTTTACTGGCACATAACCGCCAACGATCCTGATCTTCACTCACCACAAAAGCGGAAAAATCTCTTTGCAGCAACTTGTCACGCTCCATTCCCAGAAGCTGCGAAGCGACTGGATTTATTTCCAAGATCTGGCCGGTTTGCGTAAGAGTAAGATAGCCAATTGCAGAAGATCTATTCGCTTCGATCATTTTATCTGTCTATATCCGATTGTGTAGCGCATGGATTTAAATATTAACAAGTAGGGTCTAGGAGACTATCCGAGAACATACAGTGGCGCCCACTGTTTTGCCAAGTTTTCAGTCAATAATTATACGAAAGTAGATTGCAGCCATGTGTTTGGATTCATTGGCTATAAGCCGCCCAATACCTGAAATTTCCATCAAACTTAGGATCGCTTCATTTTCCAAGAGCCATAGCACAATCTGTGCTCCGCCAATAACAGATACGTGATTTGTTCGATCACCGGCAACGAATTAGACACGCCACCTGATCAAAACATGTTTCAGATTTGGTCCACTCGACTCCGAATAACGTCAGTGATCCTATTATTAGAAAACCAGTAGTGTTATTTTGTATAATAGCGTAGCGTACACCAACTAATGGGGGAAAGGAATGAACCTAAGGTGCAATCGAACAAACCGAGAAATTAATTGATAACTTATCGCGTGAAATAAAAATCAATACGCTCTGAGTCAATGCTGGGATTTTCAGAAACTGGTTTTGCTTATCTCCGCATCAACAAATTGCCCTCACATCAATCTTGTATTTGCATGTTAAGATCCCATATTATAAAGAAGGTGCAAATTGTCATCAGACTGTGCACGCGCCTCAAATAATTTAAGTATCCGGCTTTAGGCTGTTGGTTGTTTGTGATGAATAACAACGGAGAGAAAATCTGATGCTGCTAATGGTGCCAGAAGAAACCCCGAACCGTCATCCCCATTCATCCGCACAAATCCAGAAACCCCTTTCTGTAATTCAATAAACAAGAGATTCTAAAAAATCGTTGTCCGTAGCAATCCAAAATAATCCTTCCCAAGCCGGTAATTTTGGGCTAGTTTGGGCATAGGAATTCATGGGACCCGAACCGATGCCTAAAAAATATTGAATCTTACTGATGTGCAAATCAGGACTGCGAAGCCGGGAGAAACTAAGTATGACGGCAAAGGTTTAGAACTGATTGTAGATGCTAATGGCAATAGGCGCTGGATTCTACGTTACAGACGATCTGATGGGCGGCGTAATATGGTTGGCCTTGGATCATACCCTGATGTGTCCGCAAGTGCAGCACGCATAGAAGCCGAAGAAATCCGTCAAAAGCTAAGACAGGAAATCGATCCTGTTGAGTATAAGAAATCAGAAAAACTAAAACAGAAAACCGCAATTCGTGGCGCATTCAAAGTAATAGCTGAAGAGTGGTATACACATAAAGCAAAAGGATGGGCAAAAGAAACGGCACGCAAAGCACGGGAAATACTAGACGATTCCCTATTCCCCAAACTGGCAAAGAAACCTATTGCAGAAATTTCTTCCGCTGATATTAAACCGGTGCTATTGGAGATTCATGAACGTGCCCCACGGCTGGCCGTGAAAGCGCGGCAATATTGCAATCAGATCATTGGGTATGCAATACAAGCAGGCTTGCGGGAGGATGGCCGGGAGCTATCTCTAAAGGGTGCACTTCCCGATTCCACAAAAGGACACTATGCCGCTATTACAAAATCCAATGACCTGCCAGAACTACTCAAGGCAATCAAAGGCATTGATTCAATTTATTCAAAGGTAGCATTACTGGTATGTTTATACACTGCTTCCCGCCCTGGTGTTGTGGCCGGTATGCGATGGGATGAATTGGATTTAGAAAACAGGAATGGCACATTCCAGCCAGCCGCATGAAATCAAGTAATGACCACATTACACCCCTGCCGGATCAACTAATACCGATGCTGAAGGAATTACAAGGCGTAACCGGTGAATCCCCTTTTGTATTCCCCGGCTTCCGTGATCCGATCAACCGGCATATACACCGTGACAGCTTGAGCAAGGTACTTAGGGAGAATGGGTTACGCAATGTAACCGTTACGCATGGCTTCCGCGCCACATTTAGAACTGTTGCTAGGGAGGTGCTATCGCTCCGATATATTGGAAGCTCAGTTAGCACATGCTAAAAAAGGGGAAGTTCAATCAGCCTACGACAGGACACAATTTCTTACTGAACGTCACCAGCTTGTGCAACAATGGACTGATTATATCGAAGCATTGGGCAACAATGAAATTGTTGTTCCATTATTCAGGAAAGCAAATTGAATCTTTCATTATGATTTTTCTAGTTATAGTCCACCCCCTATTTTTTGAGTAGGGCAAGTAGGGCGAGTAGGGCGGAAGGCTCAAGACCCTTTTGAATACTTGATCACAGCCGCCCTACTTCTCTGGAATCATCATTAAAAGCAGTAGGGCGCGCCCTACTTTTAGTGATAATCCGGGAGTTTTTGTTTCATTATTCGCCCTACTTTTTGCAGTTCCGGTATCAATTCAGAGCGAAAATGCAGCGCGGAATTATCCTGTTGCCGCCTAATCAGCGCGGATCGTGCTAGTTATTTTAACGGCTCCGATCAATTACCAAAGGACGCTGAAATGAGAAAAATAATTTTAATTGTTTCTCTAGTAATTTCTTTGGTTCTCTACCTATACTTTCAGTCAACAGGCGATGGCGCAGTATTGGCGTTCGTTTTATTGGGTCTCCTTGTCTCTTTTACCTGTGCAATGATGCTGCTTCAAAATAGTTATAAGAGCAAATACCCGGCTGAAAAGAATAGGCCGTGACGTTACTGTGGATAAAAATCTAGGATTCTTGCAAACCCTACTGGTAATAGTTACCGAAAAGTACTGCGATTATGAAGTCTCCTTTCATTCTTGCTAATATTTAAGCGCAAACCGCCTGACATAAATGCACAATTTGTGAGTTGAACGATCCTATGATAATTCAATCCTCCATGGGGAGGACCTCCGTGGGGTGACCTATGAGGTGCGGGGGTAAGCGTAAATAAAGATTGGTCACTAGAAGAAGCAATTAATGCCGATGAAGCAGCTTTGAAAGCTGATCCATCCCGACTTGACACTCATCAATGGCTGTGCATACTGGTAGATGTATAAAGAGTAATTATGACAGCCATCGTCTGGCACCCTGTGCCATTACCTGAGGTTGAAGCTTATAGCACCTTGATGCAGTGAATAATGCTCGGGGAAATCCTGGGATAAAGTATGGGAATCATCCAAGGGCATGAAGGGTGTTTGGGAATGGTGAAGGTAATGGTGTGTTGGACAGTGGGAAAAAATTCATATCGGGAACTGGCTAATGAATTATTCTGCAAAGATCTATCTTTAACTAAAATTCGCGTATTAATGCTTGCGCAAACGTGCCGGGCACTACAATTTCCCGCAATACAAATAAACGGGTCGTAACAGCACACGGGAGGGCACGACCAGTGATAAAAGTTCCAAGGGGCCTGAGGGTTTCACTACCGGGCAACATAAGGAAATGGCCGCAGTGAGACAAGGGGGGCAGCGGCAAGGCGTCTTTTGTCCGTTTAAGTCGGCGGAAGTGGGAACCCGGTGTTGGTGGCTTTCCCGCGCTGTGGCGTGCGGACGGCGATCGGTAACAACGGCCCGGGGTGGGGTGAGCCCATGGGGCTTACCGGCTGGGGGCACGGGTGGCAACGGAGGAGCCGGGCGGGGATAACCGCAAAAAAGGCGGGCCGAAAGGAGGAATTGGTACACAAAGGGTGAGGGTGTGCAAGGTGGAACGAGGATGTAGGGTGACGGTTTAAGCCCAAGAGGGAGGGGTCTGCCCCGTGGGGTGTGAAAAGGTGGGATGAATGATTAGGGCGATAGCCCCTGATTCTGACAGTGGGCCATTGGAGTGACCGAAAAGGGGCGGATTAATGAACATAAGGGCTAGCGCCTCGCCCACCCTACTAAAATGGGAGGTCCCGGTTTTTGCGTGAAAATGTGAATCATTGCAATGTGTTTGCTTTGACCTGTGCAATAAAAACCACCAAAGAAGAAGTTCAAACCTCCCGCGAAAGGCAAAACGTGACGTACCTCAATACAAACAAGGCAGTGCCAGGGGAGGCCGAAAGTTGTTGTTGCAGCCGCACCACCAATACTGAAGCCGTGAGATGTGCACCTGATCATGCCGGGAACCGCTACTGCATAGGGGGGGATTGCTTGCCGTTGTCAGTACAAAAATGAATTAAAGGTGGGGGAAAGATTAACCTATCATTTTAATGGTTACAGTCAATAACTAAAACCAATTCAGCAAGCGACCCTCACCAGCATTTGTGGCACTGTCCGGGGTATACAGTTATACTCTAGACCGTGGATTTTTTGTGCGGGAGTTTTGGACGGGGGTATGAATGTCTTTTGACCCTAGTAAGCAACATTTGAGAAGATAAGATCAATGAAACCTCTAACGCTGATGGTGCCCAGAAGAGGACTCGAACCTCCACACCCGAAGGCACATGGACCTGAACCATGCGCGTCTACCAATTCCGCCATCTGGGCAATAGACAACCGTGTCAGGCTGCCAAAGAACGCGTAATTCTATAGGAAATCACTGCTTTGTCAAATAAGAAGAATCAAAAACTTCGCAACCTGGATCCAAATCTTAGGCGTGAGAAAGAGCGCTATGAACACCCATTGCCAAGCCGGGAATATGTTTTACAGATTTTAAAACAGCAGGGCATCCCGACCGCTGAACATGCATTATATAAGTTACTGGATATTACTAAAAAAGAAGAAGAGCTGTTTAATCGCCGGTTAACCGCGATGGTGCGCGAAGGTCAGATCTTCCGTAACCGCAAAGGCGATATTTGCGTCATGGAAAAACTGGATTTGATCAAAGGAAAAATCCAGGGCCATCCAGATGGATTTGGCTTTCTGATTCCCGATGACGGCAGTCCGGATCTTTATCTGAGTGCCAAAGAAATGAATAAAGCGTTGCATGGTGACCGGGTTTTGGTGCGCGAAATTGGATTAGACCGGCGCGGCCGGCGCGAAGCCGCGATTGTAGAGGTATTGGAATATACCAATACACAGTTGGTAGGCCGCCTATATATTGACCACGGCATTCTGCTTGTAGTGGCTGAAAACAAACGCGTCAGCCAGGATATTCTGATCGCCAAGGAGCATTCTTTGAAGGCCAAAGCAGGCCAGATTGTCGTCGTCGAAATTATCCAGCAGCCGAATAAACAGTCGCAACCGATCGGAAGAATTATTGAGATTCTCGGGGATTACACCGCACCCGGGATGGAAATTGAAATCGCGTTACGAAAACACGATCTTCCCTATGTGTTTTCTCCCGAGATTGAAAAACTCTCGGCCAAATTTCCCGAGAATGTAACAAAAAAAGAACTGACGGGACGCAAAGATATCTGCCATTTACCTCTGGTAACCATAGACAGTGAAACTGCCCGTGATTTTGATGACGCGGTGTACTGTGAAACAGACAATGAAGGATACCGGCTGTATGTGGCTATTGCGGATGTCAGTCACTATGTAAAACCCAACGATGCCATTGATCAGGAAGCGTTTAACCGCGGAAATTCCGTTTATTTCCCGCGCCGTGTTATTCCTATGCTGCCGGAAGCGCTATCGAATGAGTTGTGCTCTCTTGTTCCAGATAAAAACCGCCTTTGCATGGTCTGTGAAATACAGTTCCAAGTGAACGGCGACATCCTCGATTATATTTTTTATCCCGCCGTGATGTGCTCCCATGCACGCCTGACCTATAATAAAGTAGCGGCCATGCTGGCTAACCCCAAAGGACCTGAAGCCAAGGAATATGCAAAGCTGTTGCCGCACTTGCAGCGGGTCCACAAATTATTTAAGGCGTTACTGAAAGCACGCAAGAAACGCGGCGCGATTGACTTTGAAACGACTGAAACACAAATGTTTTTCAATGAGCAAGGGAAAATCGAAAAAATTGAACCGGTACAACGGACCGAAGCGCACCGTTTGATTGAAGAATGCATGCTGGCAGCGAATGTATGTGCCGCAGATTTTCTGCAAAAAAATAATCAGACGACGCTGTATCGTATTCATGAAGACCCCTCTCCCGAAAAAATTGAAGCCTTGCGTAATTTTCTCAAAGAGTTTGGCATTCAATTAGGCGGAAAAAATAAACCCGGCGCCAAAGATTACGCGCAAACGCTACTCAAAATACAAGACAGACCGGACGCGCAGCTACTCCAGACGGTCATGTTAAGATCGTTGCAGCAGGCTGTTTACAGCCCGGATATTGCCGGGCATTTCGGGCTTGCGTATGACTACTACACGCACTTTACTTCCCCCATCCGCCGCTACCCTGATTTACTGATACATCGCGCCATCAAAGCGGTATTAAACGGGAAATCCTATGAACCCGGAGATTGGAACGCGTTAGGTAAACATTGTTCACTCACCGAGCGGCGCGCCGACGAGGCAACGCGTGACGTCGAATCCTGGCTCAAGTGTTTCTATATGCAGGATAGAATCGGCGAATGTTTTGATGGCGTAATCAGTAGCGTCACCGGGTTTGGTTTATTTGTAGCGCTGGATAATGTGTACGTGGAAGGGCTCGTGCATATTTCAGAGCTGCCGAGTGATTATTTTCATTTTGACGCGACCAAACATACTTTATTGGGTGAACGCAGCGGTAAACAATACCGCCTGGGTGATCGATTACAAGTTAAATTGGTACGTGTTGATCTGGAAACCAGCAAAATCGACTTTGTATTAGCTGAACCCAGCAAAAAATCAGGCAGCTCCAAAAAGAAGACCGTGTTAAAAACAAAGATCGCGTCAAAAAGTAAGAAATCGCTTTAACATCTGAAATTGTTTTACAATACGCGGGTTATGGGGATTGGATTGTAACGCGCGAGAAAATCAGAACACGGCAGCAGCACGCTTCTATTTTTCATCAAATATCTCTTATGTTAAGCGATGCTTAGCAAAATTTTCAGGTTTGTTAGGAATTATGTCGAGCACCCGCCTTATTTTTGGCTTTCATGCGGTCACCAGCCGTTTGCGGCAAAATCCGGACAGCATCAAAGAGATATTTATCGACGCCACGCGGGATGATCAGCGCGCTCGCGGGTTAATCAAGCTTGCCGAAGACCAAAAGATTCGTTTGATCACCTGTGAGGGTTCAAGACTGACAAGCATGACCGGTAACGACCGCCATCAAGGTATCGTGGCCAATATCGATATTGCGCGCAGTTATGTCGACATCAGCGATGTTCTCGATACATTGACTGAACCTGCCCGGCTGCTGGTACTGGATGGCATTCAGGATCCGCACAATTTAGGTGCGTGTTTACGTGTTGCCGATGCGTTTGGCGTGCACGCCGTCATTGCACCGAAAGATCGGGCAGTCGGATTGACTTCAACCGTTTATAAAGTTTCCAGCGGCGCTGCGGATACGGTGCCTTATATCGCCGTGACCAATTTGTCGCGTACGCTAAAGCAATTAAAAGAGCAGGGAATCTGGATTATAGGTACCGCAGAAGATGCTGAATCACGATCTCACTCATTTTCAAATTCAAGGGCCGGTTGCCTGGGTATTTGGCTCTGAAGAAAAAGGATTGCGGCGATTGACTCGCGAATCCTGCGATCAGTTGGTGCGTATTCCGATGCTGGGCAGCATAGAAAGTTTAAATGTCGCTGTCAGTGCAGGAATTTGTCTTTTTGAAACGCTCCGCCAACAATCTTCGGCTTGATCTGTGTACCTGATAAAATACATCTCAGCATTTAAACAAAAAGAATCTATGTTATGCCCGGTAATCCAATTCAATCAAAATATTGACATCGTTTATTCTCAACCATGACTTCATCTGCCTATCCCAACTTTAAAACACACTTTGCCGAACTCTTCCACCAGGCAGGCAATAACATCACCACACTGGATGCTTCCATTCGTATTGAGTTGGCACGCACCAAACAAGCCAGTCATGGCGATTATTCCTGTAATCTTGCGATGCAGTTGGCCAAACCTTTGCATAAAAATCCGCGTGAGATCGCCGGTTTATTGATCGATGCGCTGCCGCCCTCGCCTTATCTGGAAAAAGTTGAAGTAGCTGGCGCTGGGTTCATCAATCTGTTCCTGAAAAACTCCGCCAAGCAGCAATATCTGCAGCAGGTTTTACAAAGCAAAGAGGCATTCGGCAATAGTGATTTTGGTCAAGGAAAAAAGATTCAGGTGGAATTTGTCTCGGCCAATCCAACCGGACCACTGCACGTTGGACATGGACGTGGCGCCGCGATCGGTGCAAGTTTATCCAGCATACTGGCAGCGGCCGGTTTTAATGTATCTCGCGAATTCTATGTCAATGACGCGGGACGGCAAATGGATATTCTGACGCTTTCTACCTGGCTGCGTTATCTGGAACTCAACAATATTCGCGCTCCTTTTCCGGAGAATGCTTATCAGGGCGACTACGTTAAAACCATGGCACAACTGATTCAACAAGCACATGCCCAGCGTTATGTGCACCAGCCTGGCTTATTGCTGGAGGATCTGCCAGAAAATGTCCATGAAACAGGGATTAATACTGATGAGCAGTTGGATACATTAATTGCGAATGCAAAAAAAATACTCGGTCAGGATTATGCGTATATTCACAATTTTGTACTGACAGAACAATTAGGCGATTGCCGCAATGATTTGATGGAATTCGGTGTGGAATTTGATACCTGGTTTTCAGAACAATCGTTATTTGATAATGGTCTTGTCGCGCACACCATCCAGTTGCTTGAGAAGAAACATTACTTGTATCTACAGGATGGCGCAATTTGGTTTCGCTCCACCGACTTTGGCGATGAGAAAGATCGTGTCGTCCAAAGGGAGAACGATCAATTCACTTATTTTGCTTCGGATATCGCCTACCATCTGAATAAATTCGAACGTGGTTTTGATCAAGTGATCAATATCTGGGGGGCGGATCATCATGGTTATATTTCCCGGGTAAAAGGCGCTTTACAGGCATTGGAATTAGATCCAGCAAAACTGGAAATCGCCTTAGTGCAGTTTGCTGTACTTTACCGTGATGGCAAAAAAGCACCCATGTCTACCCGTTCCGGCGAGTTTGTCACATTGCGAGAATTACGCCAGGAAGTCGGCAAAGATGCCGCACGATTCTTTTATGTGATGCGTAAAAGCGATCAGCATTTGGATTTTGATTTGGATCTGGCCAAATCGCAAAGCAATGAAAATCCAGTGTATTACGTCCAGTATGCCCATGCCCGTGTGTGCAGCGTGTTGGCGCAATGGGATGGTGATATGAACGATTTGGTTGAGGCGAATGCGGAAGCGCTATCCAGCCCTGCTGAATTGGCTTTGCTGCAAAAATTAATTGATTTTCCCGATACTGTGGAAATGGCAGCCAAGGAATTTTCTCCGCATCTGATTGCCTTTTATCTCAGAGAGTTGGCCAGCGAATTTCATAGTTACTATAATTCAACGCGTTTCCTGGTACCTGAGATTCCATTGCAGCACGCCAGGCTGGCGTTGATTGCTTCGATCCGTCAGGTATTGAATAATGGTTTGAGGTTACTCGGTGTCAGCACACCTGATAAAATGTAATCGAATTAATGCATAAGGATACTCATGAGTCGAGATTATAAGACCCGCAAACCTTCAAAATCCACACCTGAGAAAGGCGGTTCTGCATTCCTGGGCGGGTTTGTCGGTTACGCATTAGGTCTTGCGAGTGCTATTGGCATATGGCTGTATTTTAACTATACACCCAGTCCGTTTTTACCCACTGAGAAAGCGGCCAGCTCAACCGAGAAAAGCGAAGTAAAAGCAACGCCGGAGCAACCCCAAACACCCGCTAAACCACAAGAAGAACCCGTAGTGACTGCTGAGGAAAAGCCTCGATTTGATT
Organism: Nitrosomonas sp.; assembly: GCA_016708955.1. Taxonomy (GTDB): domain Bacteria; phylum Pseudomonadota; class Gammaproteobacteria; order Burkholderiales; family Nitrosomonadaceae; genus Nitrosomonas. The sequence continues at coordinate 208,099 of JADJES010000002.1, read as the reverse complement.
TTTACAAGATCCTGCCTGGTATTGAAGAGCCCGAGTTTGATCATGAATACAAACCGGCTGTTCCTCAACCAGTTCAACCGCAAATTACTCCCAAGATTCCGGAAAATAGCAATAAACCCGCTGAAAATGTACAACAGACCGTCCCACCAACCCGTCCGAATATCAATCCGGCCGTAACCGCCCCGCAAATCGCAGCTGTTCCGCCACGTACTATTCCAGCAGAACCGGTACAACAACCAGTAGCACCAGCACCTCAAATTAAGAACCCTCCCCAGTGAAAGAAAAATATTTTCTTCAGGCCGGATCTTTCAGAAAAAATGATGAAGCAGAAAACATGAAAGCCAGACTCGCATTCCTTGGTGTATCCGCATCTATACAACCAATCGATTTAGCGGAAAAAGGTACTTGGTATAGAGTACGTATCGGCCCCTTCACTAATAAAGCAGATATTGATGAAATCAGCGCTTCTTTAAAAGAAAATGGCATAGGAGCGCAATTTATCAAAGCACAATAAAATATTCCTGACACCCTGCTTAAGCGCAATTTTGTGCGGTCTATTCATACTAAACAGAATCCACCAGTCAGTTAGACACTTTATTTAAGGAGTTAAAATGAATCAATATAAGCCTCTTGCAGTTTTCTTCTTAGTGTTGAGTTTTAGTTTAATAAATCTATCCAGTGCACGTTCCGAGATTGTTGAGGGCAAAGACTATACAGTACTGGCTACCCCGCAACCCACACAGGATGGCAACACGATTGAGGTCTTAGAGTTTTTTTGGTACGGATGTCCCCATTGCAACAGCTTGCACCCGCATCTTAAAACCTGGCTGATGAACATTCCCAGCGATGTCAGTTTCCGCTATGTACCCGCGACGCTTCGCGCCAATTGGGTATCGGCTGCAAAAATTTTCCATGCGATAGAGGCAATTGGAATGACCGATGTTCTGCATGACAAGGTCTATGATGCTATTCATCGCGACAAAATTGATTTAAATCAATGAATCTGTTTTATTTGACTGGATTGAGAAACAGGGCGTCGACAAAAAGAAATTTGAAGATACCTATCGCTCTTTTGCTGTACAGAATCAGGTAGCAAAATCAACACAAATGTCCCGCCAGTATCAACTCACCGGCGTTCCTGCACTAGTCATTAATGGAAAGTACATCACCAGCGGAAAAATGGGCGGCACACCGCAAGATACCATCAGAACCTTAGAAGCACTTATAGAAAAGATACGAAAGGAAAAATAACGTATGCACTTTTCCATTCATTGGAATACACTAAAATACTTTATTAATTTGATTTATCAAGTGAATCAATAGTGGCGGCAAACAAGATAATTTTTGGGGCAGGCTGTTTTTGGGGAGTAGAAGCAGCCTTTCGCCGTATCAAAGGAGTCTCCGGCGTCACTTGTGGTTATTCCGGCGGGCATACCGACAATCCAACTTACGCAGCCGTTTGTACCAGCACCACCGGTCATATTGAAGTGGTTATGGTCGAATATGATCCGGCAGAAGTGGTTTTTGAAACATTACTAGACAGTTTTTGGAGCTGTCATAATCCTACCACACCGGATCGTCAAGGTCCTGACATCGGCACACAATATCGTTCAGTTATCTTTTTCTTCACGCCAGAACAAGAGATTGCCGCAAAAGAATCCAAGCATAGATTACAGAGTAGCGGACGCTGGCACGATCCTGTCGTAACCAAAATTTTACCTGCCGGTCAATTTTACGTCGCGGAGGAATATCACCAGAATTATTTCAGCAAGCACGGTATTCATTAGCATTCCTTATTAACTAACCTTCTAATTTGCCGTTAATAAAAATACATATTAGATTTCTATAACATTCAGGAAGAAAGAATCTGATACCGACTGCGATATGGTTTGCGCCAAAATACTAACTAACAATTTTAATTAGAAGAAGCTTAAGATGGGATCCATTCAATCGCCCTATACTCCCCACGACCCATTCAATTTTCTTGATCCTGCAGCAGTAAAAAGAGATGGTACAAAAACTTTAAGAGATCATTTGATCGGAACTGTTACTGATGATCCAGATCTCCCGGCTCTTGGCAGCTCCATAACACGCATCGTACAACTATCCTCATCTGATGATCAGTCTATTCAACAATTGGCCTATTTTGTTCTATCGGATGTTTCATTAACACAGAAGATTCTGCGTTTATCGAATTCTGTCGCTTTCATTTCTGCGTCTAACAAAGTCAACACCAGTATCACCAAAGCAATATTCTTGCTGGGTTTTAATTCGGTCAAGACTTGCGCTTTAGCAATGCTGCTGGTAGACAGCATGTCTGGAAAACGCGCGGAACATGTTCGCACTGAGTTAATTCACGCTTTGGCTGCTAGTATGGTTAGCCGTGAGCTTGTTAAGATAAGCTCTTTTAAAGATGCAGAAGAAATTGCTGTTGTTGCCTTGTTCAAGAACCTTGGACGTTTATTGCTTGCTGCCTATGATCATGACCTATACCAAAAAATGATGGCTCTCATCGAGCAAGGTACACATACACCTGTACAAGCATCACAAGCAGTGTTGGATTTCAACCTTGATACATTGACTGAAACTATTCTGGGAAAATGGAATATTCCCGTCAGTATCATTCAATCGCTTAAAAACAAGCCTACAGGCAACCTGAACGCTGCAAAGAATAAACAAGAGTGGATGCAGCAAGCAGCAGAATTTAGTGAAAAAGCTACATCGCTTATTTTGGCAACCACCGAACCGGAAGATTCCGAGCTTAAAAATAAGCTACTCAACCGTTTTGGCAGAGCACTTAATCTGGATAAATATAAATTGGATCAATTGATACTGAGTGCTTCCGCGGAAACCCGGACATACTTAATCAATGCAAATTTACTCATCGCGGATAAAAGTAACAAAATCAATTTACACACAACACAGACAGAATTTGATACTTCTTTAGAAGATTCACTCAATGAACTGCTGTTGAGCAACGATGAAAACAATAGCCCAGGAATTACTCAGTGCTACCCCAGTGGCAAACCTTATAATGCATCCGCATTATTATTGGCGGGTGTGCAAGACGTTACCGAAATTATGGCATCTGGCAAATATAGGCTTGAGGATTTAATCATGTTAGTTCTGGAAACTTATTATAATAGTCTAGGTTTTCGTTTTATCACGCTTTGCCTTAGAGACCAAAAAATAAATCTGTTTCGTGCACGCAGTTCTCTGGGCAGAAATAACATGGAGTATCAAAAGGCATTTAACTTCCCAACTGCACCGTCTAATGATCTGTTTCATCTTGCCCTGAAGAAGAATGTAGATTTGCTAATTTCAGACGCTTACATCCCGAAAATTCGCAAACTAATACCCCAGTGGCATGTGGATCTATTACCCGATGCACGCAGTTTTATTTTACTCCCTTTGGTAGCAAACGAGAAACCCATTGGTCTTTTTTATGCAGACCGCGCATTGGAAGCGCTGAAGGAATCACTGCTGAAGAAACAAGGTTGATCAGAACATTAAAAAGTCAAGTACTGACAGCCTTTAACTCGAGATAAGTTACTACTGATCAAAAATAGATAATAGGTAAAAAATGACTCAAATGACAGGCTGCTTATTTATTATCAGCGCCCCCTCTGGTACCGGAAAAACCAGTCTGGTCAGAGCGTTACTTCAGTCAGACTTGAATCTGAGTCTGTCTATTTCACATACCACACGCCCGCCACGTTCCGGAGAAGTCAATGGCCGTGACTATCATTTTGTCGATGAAGAAACATTCAGGCAAATGCTCCTTAACGGAGAATTCGTGGAAAGTGCAGAAGTTTATGGCAATCTTTATGGTACCTCGCAAAAATGGATCGATAGCGCTATCGCTTCAGGTCAGGATATCTTACTCGAGATTGATTGTCAGGGAGCGAAGCAGATACAGCAACTTCTCCCCGAATCCATCGGCATCTTTATACTTCCGCCTTCGGCAGAAACTCTGGCAACACGACTAAAAAGAAGGGCTCAAGATAATCCGGGGATCATTGAGAAAAGACTAATTGCGGCGCGCGAAGAAGTCGGTCATATTACTGAGTTTGATTATGTTATTATCAACGACAAGCTGGAAGATGCGCTTAATGATCTGATCTGTGTTGTCAGGGCTGAACACTTAAAAAAGGCACGGCAGCTGATAAAATATCATGCATTAATCGCCCAATTGTCATAACCAGTTTCTATAAATAAATGGCATAGTTTCTTAAAAAATATTTCAAAATCTGTTTGTAACCACCTAAATAACCGAGATAAATACCATGGCACGAATTACCGTTGATGATTGTATAAAGCAAATTCCCAACAGATTTGATATGACTTTAGTTGCTACAGTACGCGCCAGGCAATTGGCCATAGGCTCCGCGCCCATGGTGGATCCTGCACGCGATAAACCGACCGTCATCGCACTGCGCGAATTGGCGCAAGGAAAAATAGGTTTGGATATCCTCAATCCAAAAAACATGTAGTACCGATTCAATGCTACGAAGATGCTGTCAAGCATTGATAATATCTTTGTAGCACTTGGGCAATCATCAACCAAATAAAACCTTGCACCTAATCGCACCAAAGATTAATTTTAGTAGTTTAAAGACTGTAATAACACAAACCGGCTTGCCGACGGCAGTCAACCCAAGTTAAAGTTATTTGAACAAAGTTAAAATAACTTACCTGATACACGCCAAACTAATCGAATTCCATGCCTGAAGCAGAACTTCTATTTTCTGAAACCTCCCAATATCTTAAACCAGAAGATATTAATCAACTTAGAAATGCTTATTCATTTGGTCAAGGCGCTCATTCCGGACAATTCCGAAAATCAGGTGAGCCCTATATTTCTCATCCAGTAGCAGTAGCCAGGATCCTCTGTACACTGCATCTCGATGCACCCACGCTGACAGCCGCCTTATTGCATGATGTCGTAGAAGACACGGATATCTCCAAAACTGAAATCAGTGAGAGATTTGGCGAACCGGTAGCAGAACTGGTCGATGGTGTGTCTAAACTCACTAAAATTGAATTTCAGACACAGGAAGAAGCACAAGCCGAGAATTTCCGCAAGATGCTGCTGGCGATGGCGCGAGATGTACGTGTCATACTCATCAAACTGGCTGATCGGCTGCACAATATGCGAACGCTTGAAGCCATGCTTCCTGCAAAGCAACGAAGCATTGCACGTGAAACCCTCGAAATTTATGCACCGATCGCGCATCGGCTTGGGCTCAATAATATCTACCAGGAATTACAAGAACTGGGTTTTCGCTATTCATATCCCATGCGTTATAGAGTGCTGGTCAAAGCAACCAAAGCAGCGCGCGGCAATCGTCGTGAAATCGTAGGAAAAATTCTAGAAGCCATTGATCTTAAGTTAAAAGAATCGGGACTGAATGCGGAAGTCACTGGACGCGAGAAGCATCTCTATAGCATTTATATGAAAATGGTCGAGAAACATTTGTCCTTTTCTGAAGTACTGGATATTTATGGCTTTCGTGTTATTGTTAAAGATATTCCTTCGTGCTATGTGGCACTAGGTATGTTACATAGCTTGTATAAACCAATTCCTGGTAAATTCAAGGACTACATTGCAATCCCCAAAACCAATGGCTATCAATCGTTACACAACACTTTACTGGGCCCGTTCGGCATTCCGATAGAAATACAAATTCGCACCGCAGAAATGCACCGGATCGCCGAAAATGGCGTTGCTTCCCACTGGCTCTATAAAAGCTCAGATGCAGATTTTAATGATCTGCATTTAAAAACTAGCCAATGGTTGCAAAGTTTACTAGAAACACTCAGCGGCTCGACAGATTCTTTGGAGTTCCTGGAGCATCTTAAAATTGATTTGTTTCCAGGTGATGTTTTTGTTTTCACTCCACAAGGAAAGATTTTAACGCTCCCGAGAGGATCGACCGCCGTCGATTTCGCTTATGCAGTCCATTCCGATGTGGGAAATTGTTGTGTAGCTGTCAAGATTAATGGTGAAAATGCACCGCTGCGCACTAAACTAAAAAGTGGTGATCGTGTAGAAATTGTCACGGCACCGTATGCCAAACCGAATCCTTCCTGGCTCAGTTATGTGGCAACCGGGAGAGCACGCTCGCACATTCGTCACTTTCTCAAAACAATTCAATATGACGAATCGGTTAAATTGGGTGAACGCATGTTAAATCAGGCATTACTATCTTTTAATATCAATCCGGACACAATTAATGATACACAATGGGAAAAATTAGTGCGCGACAGTGGCGTAAAATCCAAGGATGAATTATTAACTGATATGGCTCTGGGCAAGCAACTCCCTGCAGTCGTGGCAAAAAGGCTGGCATCTCCATTGGAATCCATCTCTAGTGACCAGATAGCTGGTCCAATTACCATATTGGGGACGGAAGGATTGACCGTTCAATTTGCCAAATGCTGCCGCCCTATCCCCGGGGATATCATTGTCGGAGTGATTAAAAAAGATTCCGGATTGATCATCCATACGCATAATTGTGCCAATATCACCAGCAGTCAGAAGAACTCGGAAAACTACCTGGATGTCGCCTGGGGTAAAGACATTGATAGAACTTTTGAAGCTGGTATCAAAGTAACTGCAGTGAATAAACAAGGCGTTCTAGCGCGAGTCGCTGCTGAAATAGCCAAAGCCGAATCAAATATTGACGACATCGCCATGGAAAACGAGAACGATTTCATGCATATGCGTTTTATCCTGCAAATCAAGAATAGGTCTCATCTTGCACAGGTTATACGTGGTCTACGACATCTAAGTTATCCAAACCGCAAAGAAGTTGATCACGAGTCCATCGTCAACGCGATAGCTAATTTGGCTGCTTTCTGATATAGGCAAATACAACATTTGTTGCGAATTTGCCAGTACAAACACCATATTAGTGATCAGAATATTAGCGATTTAATATGATCTCCAACACAAACTTGCTACCAATATAGGCGAGCAATAGTGTAATAAATCCCACCAGGGTCCAGCGAATGGCTATCCGCCCCCGCCAGCCGTAGAGTTGCCTGCCGATCAACAGTGCCGCGAATACTCCCCAAGAGATAAAGCCAAATAGGGTCTTGTGTGAGAATGTTAGTGGCTGACCGAATACTTCTTTTGAAAACACAATACCGCTCAACAGCGTCAAGGTAAGTAAAATAAATCCAACCCAGATAATATGGAATAATAGTTTTTCCATCGACAGCAGCGGTGGCAGATTTGTCAATATCGAACGGGTGGCAGGGTGATGTAAATGGCGCTCCACCACGGTCATCAATAATGCATGCAGCGCCGCTATCGTCAATAGGCTGTAAGCCATCATAGCAACCAGCAAGTGTGCTTTAAATGCGGGCAATTCAGTGTTCTCAAGGGGACGTAGCGATGGAAAAAACAATGGCAGTAACACTGCAATGGCCGCTGCTGCTGCAACGGGCGCAACCAAGGTTTGCAGTCCTTGTAAACGATTAAAGAATCCCGAAAACCAGTATATGAAAGCAGTTAGCCAGACAATGGATGAAATCGCATTACTCAAACCAAAGCTGAGTCCTGCGCCAACAAACATCGACTGATACAACGTCATAGCATGCAATAACAAAGGAGCAAGCATCGCATAATGTGCCCACGTAATCGTTACCAGCACACGATCACTAGCTTTTGATGATGCTTGACCCCAAGTATTTCGCCAAGAAAACCAACCGATGAGTATATAAAGCAAAAAGGCTGCGAGATAAGTTAAAATGCTGGTCATTGATAGTACAAATTTTAAGTAACCGTAATAGCTGATAAGTCTACATGGCGCTTTAACAAATTCAAAGAGCCAATCCGGATTTTTATTCAAATTTGAATAATCACTTTGTTCCATAACCATCGTTTTTTGTGAGGTTTAAGTATGTTTGACAATCTGACCAGCCGCCTTACCGGTGTCATTAAAACATTACGCGGCGAAGCACGGCTTACTGAAAGCAATATCCAAGAAGCCTTGCGCGAGGTCCGTATGGCATTACTGGAAGCTGATGTGGCTTTACCGGTAGTCAAAGATTTCATTGCGCGCGTTAAAGAAAAAGCCGTTGGTCATGAAGTCATGAGTAGCCTCTCACCTGGACAAGCGCTAGTTGGGGTGGTTTATCAGGAATTGGTTACCATTATGGGTGGAGAGAAGGTTGATCTGAATCTCTCTACCGTACCGCCCGCTGTTATTCTCATGGCAGGATTGCAGGGTGCAGGTAAAACCACCAGCAGCGGTAAGCTGGCCAAATGGTTAATGGAACAAAAGAAAAAGAAAGTGTTATTAGTTTCATGTGATATCTACCGTCCGGCTGCTATTCATCAACTGGAGATTCTGGCCAGCCAAACCGGCGCTGATTTTTTCCCCGTTAAGGAAGGACAACAGCCTGGAGAAATTGGTGCCGCTGCATTGGACTACGCACGCAGGCATCATCATGATGTAATGATCGTGGACACTGCTGGCCGATTAGGTATTGATGAAGCCATGATGCAGGAAATCAGTGAACTTGAGGCATTGCTAAAACCGATTGAGACCTTGTTTGTTGTCGATGCGATGCAAGGACAAGATGCGGTAAATACAGCCAAAGCATTTTCCGATGCACTCCCCTTGACCGGTATCATCCTCACTAAATTGGATGGCGATGCGCGTGGTGGTGCAGCGCTATCGGTCAAACACATTACCGGAAAACCCATCAAATTCACAGGCGTTGCAGAAAAATTGACCGGATTGGAAGCATTCCATCCTGACCGGATGGCATCGCGCATTTTGGGCATGGGGGATGTGCTTGGGTTGATTGAGGAAGCACAACGTAGCGCCGATCAGCAAGAAGCTGAGAAGCTGATGAAAAAAATGAAATCGGGCAAGTCATTTGACCTAGATGATTTCAAGGCACAGTTTCAACAAATGCGTAATATGGGCGGGATGAGCGCCCTGATGGACAAACTGCCTGCACAGTTCAGTCAGGCAGCGCAAAATGTAAAAGTTGACGACAAAATAATCAGCCGGACGGAAGGCATTATTAACTCCATGACAAAGCAAGAACGTACTAAACCTGAAATACTGAAAGCTTCACGTAAACGACGAATCGCCGCAGGAGCAGGTGTTTCTGTACAAGAAGTCAATCGTTTACTGGCACAATTCGAGCAAGCCAGAAAAATGATGAAAATGATGAATAAGGGCGGAATGTCCAAGATGATGCGCGGACTAAAAGGAATGCTCCCGCGCCTGCATTAAAAGCTGTCCGAGAATATCAATTAGCCGCGGGTGCTTTCTCCAGCCCAACAACTCGAGTACCTGCGGCTATCTTCCTTGCCGAGAACCAGCCTATATTCATTTCAAGCGCATACTTAGCGATGCCCGAAGAGTCTGCCCTGCGGCCACAACGAAACGGACACCGCGGACCCCCCTTCCGTGATTCCCGCCCGCCACGGGTGCCATATTTTCAATGGGATAACGTTAACTTCCGAGGAACTGACATCCGCAGAAACCATTGCCAGCATGGCGAGAACAGTTGCAAGTAAACGCATCAATGCTTACCGGTACTGCCAAAACCATCTTCACCCCGATGGCTCTGGTCAAAATTATCCACCCTGTTGAATTCTACCTGTACAACGGGAATCACAACGAGCTGCGCGATACGTTCCAAAGGGTTAAGTTGAAACGAAGTTTGCCCACGATTCCAGCAGGAAACAAAGATCTGCCCCTGATAATCCGAATCAATCAAGCCCACCAGATTTCCCAATACGATCCCATGCTTGTGACCCAATCCAGAACGTGGCAGTACCACTGCGGCCAATCCCGTATCGGCAAGATGCAATGCGATCCCCGTAGGAATCAAAGTGGTTTCACCCGGATTGATGGTAACAGTCTGCTCAATACAAGCACGTAAATCCAACCCGGCAGAGCCCGGTGTGGCATAGGCAGGAGGCTGTTCATTTAAACGCTCATCCAGAATTTTGATATCGATTTTTTTCATAAGTTTAAGTATTAGTATTTTTTCTTTTATCGCTTGTAAAGTGCGCTGATATGTTTTATCAAATGCCGCGCTTGTTCCATCTTTGATGCTTTCGGAAGAACATGCTTACCTGCATCGTCCAGCAAAATCAATTCACTCTCGTCAGAACCGATGGCATCTTGAGCTAAATTGGCAACCAATAAGGGCAAGTTTTTTTTGCGCCGCTTCCTTTCTGCATTTTTCTCAAGATTCTCTGTTTCTGCTGCAAAACCAACGCAGAAAGGTGGTTCGGGTAAACTGGATACCGTCATCAGAATATCCGGATTGGGAATCAGTTCTATTGACAGCTTTTTATCAGATTTCTTTATCTTCTGCTCACTGACTTTTGCCATACGGTAGTCAGCAACAGCGGCAACACTGATGAAAATATCGGTCTGCGATATTTCTGCCTGCACGGCATGTAACATATCATCCGCACTCACCACATGAATGAGCTTATCAACCGCTGGCGGTGCCAAACATGTGGGACCGGAAACAACGGTAACCGTTGCGCCCGCTTCCATTGCAGCTAAGGCAACGGCGTACCCCATCTTTCCGGAACTTTTGTTGGTGATACCACGCACGGCATCAATCGCTTCAAACGTTGGCCCGGCTGTCACCAGAACTTTTTACCTTGCAATAAGCTACCCGTTTGAAACGCAGCTCGCACCGTCTCTGCCAACTCGCCGGCTTCCAGCATACGACCCATCCCTATTTCGCCACAAGCCTGTTCGCCGCTCGCAGGACCGATTATTTTGACACCATCATGTTGCAACAAAGACAAATTGCGTTGTGTTGCGGGATTCTCCCACATTTGCCGATTCATGGCAGGCGCTATCGTAATCGGGCAGTCACGCGCCAAACATAAAGTCGCCAATAAATCATCTGCCATACCACTGGCAAGTCTTGCAATAAAATCAGCACTGGCAGGCGCCACCAAGATCATATCGGCATTACGGGATAGATTAATATGCGCCATATTATTTACAGCATTGGTCTCCCATAAATCGGTATAAACCGGATTACCTGTCAAAGACTGAAAAGTGACTGGTCCAACAAAATGACAAGCAGATTGTGTCATTACCGTCTGTATTTCAATCCCATCTTGTGTTAGCAGACGCGCCAATTCCGCTGCTTTGTAGGCAGCCACACCACCTGTTATTCCAAGTAACAGGCGTTTCTTAGATAGAGAAGAAAAACATGTTGTCATATTGGTAAAAGCTCTTTGAATAAACTCCCGCACTTAGGGTAACCAAAGTAGCATAATAAAAAACAAGCACCTGCTTGCTCATTTTACTCAATATGACCGCACTGCACGCCGCTATCAGTAAAATAAAAACAGCAGCCCTGTATTACCTCAACAACTGATTGTAACGCACTTGCAACACATCTTATTTTATATGACTAAGCTACCAACTATATCTTATGGCAATTCCAAATTGGCCTATATCTGAGCGACCACGAGAAAAGCTATTGCAAAAAGGTGTCACTGCCCTTTCCGATACAGAACTGCTGGCCATATTTCTACGTACCGGCATAACCGGGAAAAGTGCTGTAGATCTCGCAAGAGAATTACTTTTACATTTCGGCAACCTAACCAATATATTTGCAGCCAATCAGATTAGTTTTTGTCAATTACCCGGTATGGGAATTGCAAAATATACACAACTACAAGCCGTGTTAGAAATGGCCCGCCGTGCACTAAGTGAAGAACTAAAGAGCGGAAATGCAATGAACTCACCTGAATTAGTTCGAGATTTCCTACGCTTGAGTTTGGCAAACAAACAACACGAAGTTTTTCTAGGTATTTTTCTTGATGCTAAAAATCATACCATTGCAACTGAAGAGCTATTTAGCGGCACATTGACACAGGCCAGCGTTTATCCTCGGGAAGTCATCAAACGCGCTTTGTATCACAATGCAGCAGCCATCATTTTTGCGCACAATCACCCTTCTGGCGTGGCCGAACCCAGTCATGCGGACAAAGTGCTTACCCAATCCCTGAAACAAGCATTGGCTATGATTGATGTCAAAGTATTGGATCACTTTATTGTTGGTAACGGCACTGCCCTGTCATTTGCCGAACATGATCTAATTTGAACGCAAGTCACGAAAATAAATCGCATTTTTTAGAAACCATTGCAAATTTATATCTGCTTTTGATAAATACTCTCTTCAATCATGAATATTTAAGCAGTTACATTTGAGTAAACACCTCAAATCAGGATATAATCCTTCTTTTTTAAGAATTCTGGAGTGCGCTATTATGGCACGAGTATGTGAAGTAACCGGCAAGAAGCCGATGTCAGGCAACAATGTTTCTCACGCAAACAATAAAACCAAGAGACGTTTCTTGCCTAATCTGCAACGCCGCAAGTTCTGGGTTGAAAGCGAAAATCGCTGGATTAATTTACGATTATCTAATGCCGCATTACGCACAATCGATAAGAATGGCATAGATTCAGTGATCGCCAAAATGCGCTCAGAAGGCAAAAGCGTTTAAGAAACTAATCGAAGTAAGTTAAGGAGTCATCACAATGCGTGAAAAAATAAAACTTGAATCCTCAGCTGGGACAGGTCATTTCTATACAACCACAAAAAATAAACGTGCAAAACCCGAGAAATTGGAGTTAATGAAGTTTGATCCCGTCGCACGAAAGCACGTTAAATATAAAGAAACAAAGCTTAAATAAATTTTAAATAAGCTGTAATACCAAATAAAAAACCCGCCGAAGCGGGTTTTTTTTAGGATTTCTCAGTTCCATCAATAATTATTATGCATAGCAACGTAATCGCTGAGAGAATGCTTGCAGTACTTCGATACCACTTTCCTCTGCACGCCGACACCAGTCTTCCAACTGCTTAACCAGTTCTTCAGTTGAGGCAGTAGAACGTTGCCAGATTTCAGCTAATTCCTCACGCATGGTATAAACTTTATCGAGTGTTTTAGCATTACTGAGAACTTGGCTTAATTTCTCGCGCTCATGCTCTTGCAAAGTTTTCGAATCAGCCAGGATCCAACGCTTCAGGGTAGAATTATCCACACCATAATGTGCTGTTGCTTCTTTCAAGTGAATCATTTCTTTTGCAAAAGTTTCTTTCAACGATTTCGTGTATTTGGCAAGAACTTCATAACGATGAGAAATAACGGCTTGCAATGTATCTGAATCGCATTGGGTTTTTTCTTTATCGATACGCAATTTAGGCGCGATTTTTTTGACCTTCGCAAGACCCATCATTTCCAAGGTACGGATATACAGCCAACCGATATCAAACTCGTACCATTTATTGGATAGTTTCGCTGAGGTTGCATAAGCATGGTGATTATTATGTAATTCTTCACCGCCAATTAAAATACCCCAGGGAACGATATTTCTGCTGGCATCTTCCGCCTGAAAATTTCGATATCCCCAATAATGGCCAACACCGTTGATAATACCCGCAGCAAAAATAGGAGCCCACAACATTTGAACCGCCCACATCGTAATACCAATCGGACCAAACAGGATTACATTAATAATCAACATTAATGCGACACCTTTTGCACTATGCCTAGTATAAATGTTACGTTCTATCCAATCATCAGGTGTACCGTACCCATATCTTTCCAGGGTTTCCTGATTCTTTGCCTCTGCCCGGTAGAGTTCCGAGCCTTCGCTTAACACTTTCGTGATACCGACAACAACAGGGCTATGTGGATCATCCTTGGTTTCACATTTTGCATGGTGCTTACGATGAACTGCTGTCCATTGCTTCGTAACCATTCCGGTAGTTAACCACAACCAGAAGCGGAAGAAATGGCTCGGTATCGCATGCAATTCCAGCGCTCTATGCGCTGAATGGCGATGAAGATAAATTGTAATACCCGCAATTGTAATATGCGTAAAAACCAAGGTAACGACGACATAACCCCACCAGGGCATATCAATCACACCAGAGATTAAAGTAAGAAAATCAGAAATCATATAGTTACCATCCTTTTAATGGCCTACCGAGGCGCAGGCCTGACAAATAAAAAAACAAACACCCTCTATAAAACCATTGCACTTCATTCAACCTGCATACTAATAAGTTATTAACGTCACTCTTTCGTTTACTGTACATGAAGTGCTTACTCTTTTACCACTTCTTTAAATTGAAATCATTTTAATACCTTTCAGAAAAGAAATATTAATCTGTATCAATTATCTATTTAAAAATTTCACTGAAACCAAATTTCACTTCCAGATAGCGTCTTGAGAAGAATTGATAATCCTTCATCGCTCCAGCGCGGAGTCATTCAGTATGCGCCACTCTCCGGGAGCAATTCCCTGCAGGGTGTATTTACCGATTGCATAACGAATCAATCGCAAAGTAGGAAATAATACCGCCGCCGTCATCCGCCTTACTTGTCGATTTTTACCCTCCCTCAGAATCAATGACATCCACGCTGTGGTAATATTCTTGCGAAAACGAATGGGCGGCGTTCGCTGCCAGAGATAGCTGGGTTCATCCATCAAAAATGCTTGTGCGGGCCGCGTTTTAAAATCATTCAGAATCACACCCTGGCGTAATTTATTTAATGCACTCTCATCGGGCTTACCTTCAACCTGCACCCAATATGTTTTAGGTAGTTTGAACTCTGGATTGCTGATTCTATTCTGCAATTTTCCATCATCTGTTAATAGAACCAAGCCCTCGCTATCAGTATCCAGCCTACCTGCCGGGTAAAAGCCCGGTAATGGGATAAAGTCTTTTAATGATTGATGACCGCTTTCAGGTGTAAATTGGCAAATCACACCATAGGGTTTATTAAACAAAATTAATCGAGGCATGGTGCCTGAGTGTGCCCAAAAAGTAAGTCCAATCAAAACTTATAGCATTTCAGGATAGATCACAGTATGCAGCACTGGTTCAATAATATTCTTTTTTTTCTGACATTTTATCCACCACACTGAACCTTTCTTAACACTTAATCCGGGAGGAATATCCGGAATCAGATAACTGGCGACTTCACCCAATGTAGGTTGATGGCCGACTATTACCACAGCACCTTGTGCATTGGGCCAGTTAGCAGCGGTCAGAATACTCTTTACACTGGCACCAGGTCCTATTTCAGTATTGGTTATAAAATCGGCTCCCAGTGCCATCGCAGTTTGTTGTGTACGCCGCGCCGGACTGGCAATCACCAGTGTATTTTCCGGCAATCTGGATTTAAGCCAATCGGACATACGTCTTGCCTGATCTAGTCCTTTCGCGGTCAGTTTACGGTCAGCATCAGGAAAACCATCTTCGGCCTCAGCATGGCGCCACAGAATCAATTCCATCACATTGCTTTAATAGAGAAGTACATTGCTAATCAACTTTGCAGCTCTTTATATATGGCATCCGGGCCGCAGCCAGGTTGCTGAATTATTATCACTTTGTGCCGTGATTTATCACCTTGCCTCAATATCACTTGGCTAAGGGGCACATCAAAATGCTTGGCAAGGAATTTCAGTAGCGCGGCATTTGCTTTACCTTCCACCGGTGCGGCTGCAAGCTTTATCCTCAGCGCATCCCCATGTAATCCTGCCGCTTCGGTATTTTTTGCACCCGTCTGAATATGCAATGTCAAAACAAGATTATTTGCATCATCATACCGATACCAGCTCACGATCGCCAACCTTAAAGGCTAAAGGCGAGCATGGCGGTGATTTCCTTATGCACGCCAGCCACTAGCATCAGCAGCACTTGAATTAAGATCAACACAAACAAAGGAGACAAATCAACATTTGCAATCGGCGGAATACGCTTACGAAAAACGGCCAGGAATGGACGGGTAAAACTATCCAGTAACGGCGCTAACGGACTATGTGGATTAACCCAAGACAAAACAGCCTGCATAATAATCATTATCAACACAATATAGAGTGTCACTTTAATAATCTCAACGATACCCAACAACCCCATCACCCCTGATGCAGCGCCAATATTTTCTGCAAAATCATATCCCTGTACCATATAAACACTGGTAACGATCAAACTTTCCATTAACCAGGCCAGGATCAGTGTGGATAAATCTATGCCAGCCCAGCCAGGAATAAAACGACGTGCAGGCCGCACGATAAAATCAGTCGCGGCGATAAGAAACTGGGATATCGAGTTATAGTAGGGAACACGCAATAATTGGAAATAAAACCGCAGCAGCAACGCCAAGGAAAGCAGCCCCAGGATAGTATCAAGAAGAAAAATTAAGATCTGATTGGACATAAGAGTTTTCCGAAAAACTGTAATTGATAATTAAGAAATCACTAACTGGCTCTATCAAGATTTAAATTCTGCTGAACTCATCACTCAATTCTCGTGAACGCCTGTTCGCAGCATGAACGGCGGCTATGATCTTACACTGAATAGCATTTTTTTCCATAGTCTGTATTGCTTGTTCGGTTGTACCGCCTTTTGATGTCACCCGGGCGCGCAATATGGCTACGTCTTCATCACTCAGGCTAGCCAGTTTGCTGGCACCAACAAATGTCTGCAAGCTGAGTTGTCTGGCCTGAGCCGGTGACAGACCCAATTCTATCCCCGCTTGCTGCATGGCTTCAATAAAATAAAATACATAGGCAGGGCCGCTACCGGAAATAGCCGTCACAGTATGCAACATTTCTTCATCATCCACCCAAAGCGTGGAACCTACCGCGGCCAGAATCGACTCAGCATTCTTTTTATCTAACTCACCCACGCCTGGCGCAGCATAAAGACCGGCAACACCGCTACGTACCAAAGAGGGTGTGTTAGGCATTGCGCGCACCACCCGCGCATAACCGCCCATCCAGCGTATGATATCAGTCGCACGAATGCCCGCCGCAATCGATATAATCAACTGGCTATTCAATAATGGCGAAAGTTTCCGGGTCAATTCAAATAATTGCTGTGGTTTTACAGCCAATAAAATCACATCACTGCCCTTGACCCCATCGGCAAGATCAGCAACGGCAGAAACGCCTAATGTGTGTTTTATTTTCTCACGGCTTTCCGCATTTATTTCCACTACATGAAGCTGCTCTGCAGCGTAACCTTGCTGCAACAATCCGCTGATTAAAGCAGAAGCCATATTGCCGCCACCAATGAATGTAATATTCATATTAACCCTCTCATTATGTTAATTGATTCAACTGCAAAATGATTTTGCAATTCAACATTCTGCAATTAACTCAGTTCTGGCACTCGATCAATGCTGACAACGCGGACAATAAAAACTGGAACGTTGACTTTGTCTGATTTGTTTAATCTCATGATCACATTTTTTACAACACTGCCCGCCACGCCCATAAACCCAGTATTGCTGCTGAAAATACCCAGGATTCCCATCACTGTTAACAAAATCACGCAAACTACTGCCGCCCGCTTCAATTGCCTGCTGCAAAATTTGCTTTACCGCTTGAACCAGTCTTTCATAACGCGTCACACCGATTCTGCCAGAAACTATTTTGGGATTGATCCCCGCCAGAAATAAAGCTTCATTCGCATAAATGTTACCAATACCAACGACCACATGGCTATTCATCAGCGTTTGTTTAATACTGGTCTGACAATCTCTGGTTTTCTCAAATAATTGCTGCGCATTGAAATCTGCTGTTAATGGTTCGGGACCAAGATTCATCAGAAGCGGATGCTGCAGAACATCTCCCGTATGCCATAACACTGCGCCGAAACGGCGCGGGTCTCGCAGTCTCAGAATGGTTTGATCACTTAAGATCAAATCAAAATGATCGTGTTTCTGGGGTGGTTCTATCGATTGCATCACTTGATACCGGCAGTATGCGCAAACTCCCTGACATGCCCAGATGAAGAATCAATGTCCCAATACCGCAATCAAGCAAAAGATATTTAGCCCGCCGCGTCACTGCCTGAATCGTTAAACCCGTCAAAAACTCAGGCAAATTGCCCGGTATAGGCCAACGTAGCCTAGGATTACGGATAACCACATTTGCAATGGATTGCCCCAGCAAATGAGGCGCGATACCGCGCCGTGTTGTTTCGACTTCTGGTAATTCCGGCATCAGTTCTCAGGCAATATTT
Organism: Nitrosomonas sp.; assembly: GCA_016708955.1. Lineage (GTDB taxonomy): Bacteria > Pseudomonadota > Gammaproteobacteria > Burkholderiales > Nitrosomonadaceae > Nitrosomonas. The sequence goes on along the minus strand of JADJES010000002.1, from coordinate 190,036 downwards.
GATTTGATTTTATCCTGTGCGGATCAACTAATTGCTGGCCCGCATCAATAGGAAACTGATAACCGAATCCACCGTTAACACGTAACAACACTAACGAGAATTCATTCTGCAGAATTCTCAGATTGATTTCCTGTCCATTTTGCAATGCGATGTTAATGAAGCCCTTAACAACAAAATCAGCACCTAACGCTTGCTCCAATATCAGTTCTCTGGCATGCGCCGTTTGCCATAACTGAATCCAATGTTTTATTGTAGCTTCGTCAAGTGCTTCATCAGAACGCTGCATGGCTGTATGCCAATTCTCATTCTGAAATTCTACCGTCAAATGATTCAACTCAAATTTAACCGGAATTTCATCGGATGCCAGCAATTGTGGATTGATCAAGTCGCTGGCGTTTGATGGCAAAGCAAGCACATAGCGCGGGGAAATCAAATACACCTGATCACCTGTCGCCACATATTGTTGATTGGTCGTGGGTGCGAATCCGCCAAAACCAAAATACTCATTATTAAGATACAATCGCACATTGGGTTGATCCAGGCCAAAACGCTCTAGATCTGCCAGAGGCAAACGTTGATTACTACTCACCGTCAGAATTTCTAGAATTTCCGCGATCTTTCTCTCGTCAGCACGAGCTTGTACCGGCTTTACCAGATACCAGTGATTATCCGATTGCTTAAGCGCAATCTCTTGTTGCTGCCTCACGATAATACGTAAGCTCTGCACAGCAGCGATCGCACTGGTTGAAATCGGGTATTTATGAATATCCGGAGATTGCGGTCTAAAATACAAAAACACCGCCAAGCCGGCAATTGTAATAAACATGACCAGATTAAGTCGCGCGTGATGAGTCATTTTTTATATTCTTCTTTTGCGATTCCACCAAATCACCGTTCCACTCACCAAAAACAGTGCCGGCAATAAAACAAGAAAAACAACTGCGATCAAAGTCAGTTCTGATTCACTTAGGATTAGATTACTATCAAGTGTTGCGCGCGGTTGAATCACAATCAGCGCTTCGTCGCCGGTAAGCCAATTAATCAGATTAATACCAAAATCTAAATTACTGCCGTTCCCCAGATAAGTATTGGCAAGAAAATGTCCACTGCCAACAACAACAATGCGCTGCTCACGATCCTGAATATTGCGCGTCAAAGCCACTGCAATACTGATTGGACCGGCCACATCATCAGCTTGATCAAAAACAATCTCGCTATTCAGGTCACCGGTTTCCACCCAGCCTTCTGGTGCCGCTTCAACCAGTGACACACTACTCCATTCTTCACTTTCATCAATCGTTATCTGGCGCGAAAACGGAAATACCGTAATGTAATCAAAATTACCGGTGATGACGTGCTGCCCATAAATAGCACCCAAAGCAAATGTAACCGGTGCTTTAAGCTGTTCTGCCTGAGGATCAACGACGACACCCGGAGTGAGTGTTAAGCGTAACTTCTCTGCCAAGGCTAGCAGTCCGCGTAACGATTCCCGATCAACCAACCATAATAGGTTGCCGCCGCGATCGACATAATTCAGTATCTTATCTACTTCTCCCGGCAATAAGTCGGTCTGTGGGGAAGCAATCATCAACATGCTTGCATTCACGGGAACATCCTGCTCAATGGCAAGATTCAATGACTGACTATTAAAGCCATTTGTGCGCAAGTGCCTGCCAAATTCCCCTAAATCGTAGTTGGCATTCCCATCAAGCCTGCGTTCCCCATGACCGCCCAATGCCACGATCAGTTTGTCTTCAGCGCGCGCCAATCGCATCAAAGCGTTGGAAAATGCCTGTTCATTGATGGCTGTGAGATGCTCAACGCGCTGATTAAACTTGATTACCATCTCACCATTCACCTGAACATTCGCTTCCTGCGTCAATATAGGTTGCGCCACCGGATCAATAAATGTCAGAGAAAGATCTGGTTTTACACGCTGATAAAGTGCCACAAAGTCAGCAATAATCTTGCGAATATCACCCAACTGCGCATGCTGCTCAGTGGCATAAGCCGTCACTTGAACCGGTCCTTGCAATTTTTGCAGTATCTCAACACTCGCCTCACTCAGGCTATTACGGCCATTCTGACTAACATCCCATTGCAACCGGGTTTGTGCTGCAAGATAGCCCAGCAAAATAACCAGCAACAGTAGCAAAATGACAAATACGCCATTTTGTATCAAGTAATGCCAGCGTAATTTTTTATTCAGCGTAATCATTTACGTAACTTTTAAGCTTACCCATGCAATCGCTCTCCATCCAGGCGACGAATCGTTAACACCAGAAAGGTAACCATGAACAAAATAAAATAGGCGATGCTCGAGGTGTCAATTAAGCCCTGATTAAACTGTTCAAAATGCTTCAGCAATGAAATATAGTGTAACCATTCATCTGTTTCACTTGCAGCCAGATTGATCATCCACAATCCTAACAACACGCCCAAGGTGCCAATCGCGGCAATGACCGGCTGTGCCGTCAAGCTGGAAATATAAAGACCCAACGCAGAAAAACATGCAGTCACCAAAAATAAGCCTAGCGTATTGCTGAGTAACAAGCCAAAGTCCAGCGCACCGCCAAGGCGTAATGAAATAGATAATGCAACTATCAGGGTAATTACAACCAAAAAGAAAACCATTAGGCCCAGAAATTTACCGATCACAATATCCGTCATGGAAACCGGCGCTGAAATCAATAATGTCAGCGTATGATTACGGCGTTCTTCAGCCAGCAAACGCATGGATAATAATGGCGTAACCATCAATAAAATAATGGCAGCCATTGCAAAAACAGGGGAAATAATGATTTCCGTAATTCCCGGGGGATTAGCAATCTGCATCAATTGAGACTGTATCTCCAGAAATGCATCCAGGCGAACCAGAAAGACCCAGGTGAGTATGAGTTGTATCAAAGCCAGCAGTATCCAGGCCAAAGGAGAGATGAACAACATGCTCAATTCCTTACGGATAATGGTAACAATCATTTTGAAGATTCCTGTTCTTTCATCACTGTGTGAGTTGCGTAAACACCGCTTCCAGACTGGTACCTTGATGCTGCAATTCGGCCATGGTTTGATCAAATACTACGCTACCTTTATGCATTATCTGCACCCGGTCACACACACTCTCCACCTCAGACAATATATGTGTTGATAAGATGACACTACTGGATACTCCCAACTCCCGGATCAACGAGCGAATTTCACGCATTTGATTAGGATCAAGGCCTACTGTTGGCTCATCAAGAATAATGACATCGGGGCTGTGAATGATAGCTTGCGCAATTCCCACGCGTTGCTGAAATCCCTTCGACAATGTGCCAATCACATACCTGCCTTGAACTTCCAAACCACAACGTTGCTTCACATTATCCAACGCGGTTTGTATCGTTTGCTTGTTGATGCGATGCAATCGGGCAGCCAGCAGCAAATATTCATCGACAGTCATGTCATGATAAAGCGGTGGAATCTCGGGCAAAAAACCTAAATGCACTTTGGCTTCTTGCGGTTTATCCAGTAAATCGATTCCGCAAATCTCTATACTGCCGGTACTTGGTGCAAGATTACCCGTCAGCATACGCATAGTTGTGGTTTTACCCGCGCCATTCGGCCCAAGCAACCCCAGAACTTCCCCGCGCCTTAATAGGATATTCACATCATGTACCGCTGTATGGTGACCATATTTACGACACAGATTCTGTGCTGACAAGGTTATAGCTGCCGTTTCATCTGTCATACCCAAGAGTTTCCGCAGTTAATTGGTGTTAGTGTTATGATGAATTTTCTTTGCAAGTAAATCTAATTTTAAAATTTCACGTTTCAAACAAATGGGCAGTATACGTCTGATAGATCAATAATTCACCGGCTTTAACTCTATTTCGATAATAAGACAAAATACAAGCAGTCATCATTAACCACTATACGGCTATTTCTCTAATTGAAAGCTGATTCTTGACCGCTCATCAGTGATGCTAATTCATTAATTCCATTCCGTTCAAAATAGCAACACGTATTTGTTGCAAATAAACAACATATTCATTTGAGATAATAAGTAAACAAACTGATAATTGAACACTTATAAGCTTGAAGTAGTAGAATAGTAAAGACTTTCAATTGTATTGGTAAAGCAATTTTTGCATTACCACCAGAACTCTTAGAAACATAGTTTTCATTAAAAGGACAACATCATGAAAAAAATATCAGCCAAAAATACTCTTATTGGAATGGTTCTTATACCAGCAATGTTTTCTGGTGCTGTCTTGGCACATGCAGCAGGCATTGATCACTATGATCAAGATCGATCTGTAAAAAAACCGGAAGCTTATGGTGTTGATGATCGTGGCGTAGTCGCCAGAAACACAACCGGTTTATGCTGGCATACTGGGTATTGGACACCCGCTATGGCTATTCCTGAGTGCGATCCAGATCTGGCTAAAAAAGCCGAAGTTGCTGCAGCACCAGCAGAGGCGCCAGCAGCGGCAGTCACAACAGCCCCTGAGAAGATTACATTCTCTGCAGATGCGTTATTTGATTTCGACCGTGCGACATTGAAACCAAATGGCATCCAAGCATTGAATGAGTTTGTCAGCGCCATACAAGGTATTAAGTATGACCTCATCATTGCTGTTGGCTATGCAGATCGCATTGGATCCGATGATTACAACAAAAAGCTCTCTGTTCGCCGCGCCGAATCAGTTAAAGCCCATTTGGTTTCAAAAGGTATAGAACCCAGCCATGTCTTTGTAGATGGCAAAGGCGAAGCAAATCCAGTAACGGGTAACAGCTGTGCTGGAGAGAAAAAAACCAAAGCATTGATTGATTGTCTCGCACCTGATCGCCGCGTTGAAATCGAAGTAGCGGGTACCAAATAAGCGATATCGTTATTTTTTCTCAAAAAGCCCTGCCATACTGCGCAGGGCTTTTTTCTTTCTACACATTGCATAATGCATGAATGACCGGCTAGAAATCGACACCGTAATAGAAGCAAAATGGATTATCCCCATTGAACCGGCTGAAATCACACTGAATCAACACGCGATCGCAGTAGACAAAGGAATTATCAAAGCTATTCTGCCGATATCCGAAGCCAAACTGCGTTACAAACCCCAGCAAACAATTACACTGAACGATCATGCGCTGATCCCGGGTCTTATCAACTTGCATACCCACGCGGCCATGACACTGATGCGTGGATTTGCTGATGATTTACCCTTGATGGAATGGCTCAACAAACACATCTGGCCGATCGAGAATCAACATGTTGATGCCCAATTTGTGCTGGATGGCACTCAGCTTGCCTGTGCTGAGATGATCAAGGGCGGAATTACCTGCTTTAATGACATGTACTTCTTCCCGGAATCCTGTGCTGAGGCAGTAATCCACTCAGGAATGCGCGCTGCGATCGGCATGATTGTGATTGATTTTCCAACTGCCTATGCCAGTGACGCCGACGATTATCTGGCTAAGGGATTGAAATTACGTGACCAATATCACCAACACCCGCTACTTTCCTTCTGTTTTGCCCCACATGCACCATATACTGTCAGTGATAAAACGTTTAACAGCATCCTGACTTACGCAGAGCAGCTCAATACCCCCATCCACACCCATTTACACGAAACTCACGATGAAATCCGCATCAGTCTGGAAACCAATGGCGTACGGCCGATTGAACGCTTGCATCAATTAGGACTGCTCAGCCCAAACTTGATTGCGGTTCACACGGTGCACCTGACAGACTATGAAATTAAACTCCTGCATCAATATGGCTGCAGCATTGCGCACTGCCCGTCATCCAACATGAAACTTGCCAGTGGTTTTGCACCGGTTCCTGCACTGTTAAATCAGGGCGTGAATGTTGGCCTCGGTACAGATGGCGCAGCCAGTAACAATCGCTTGGATATGTTTGAAGAAATGCGTCAGGCTGCACTCCTGGCAAAAGCAACCAGTGGCCAAGCCGATGCCTTACCTGCCCATCAAGCACTCAGGATGGCCACTCTGAATGGTGCCAATGCTTTGGGATTGGGGGAAATAACCGGTTCATTAGCCGTTGGAAAAGCGGCTGATATCACAGCAATCAATTTTTCCGGCCTGAATCTCACACCTTGCTATGATCCGGTTTCACATTTGGTATACACAGCAAGCCGCGAGCAAGTGAGTCATGTATGGGTAAATGGTAGAATGTTACTACACGATAAAGAATTGACTACACTGAACCCGTTTGAACTGCAATATCGTACCGCTTACTGGCAAGAACGTATTGCCACAACATCAAGATAATCTGCATAAAGGAACACAAATGGAAAATGACGGCATTAACGCTGATCCGCTGGAACTTGAAAAATTCAGCCAACTTGCGCACCGCTGGTGGGATCCGAACAGTGAATTCAAACCACTGCATGAAATCAATCCATTACGCCTTAATTACATTGATGAATTGGTTGGGGGACTGGAAGGAAAAACCGTTCTGGATGTGGGATGCGGCGGCGGCATTTTATCCGAAGGCATGGTATCAAAAGGCGCTCATGTAACCGGTATTGATCTCAGCGATAAAGCGCTTAAGGTTGCCAAGCTACACTTGCTGGAAAGTGGCCACCAAGTTGATTATCGCAAGATTACTGTCGAATCCTTGGCGAAAGAACAGCCGCAGCACTATGATGTGGTCACCTGCATGGAAATGCTCGAACATGTTCCTGATCCGATGAGCGTTATTCGTTCATGCACTCAGCTAGCCAAACCCAAAGGATGGGTTTTCTTCTCAACCATCAACCGCAATCCGAAAGCCTATCTGTTTGCCATTATTGGCGCTGAATACGTATTAAAACTGCTGCCGCGCGGCACGCACGAATACGCCAAATTTATCAAACCATCCGAACTTGCGCGCATGGCACGAAATGCAGGCTTAACGGATGAAAAATTGATCGGCATGACGTACAACCCGATCACCAAAGTCTATGCGCTGGAAGATGATACCGACGTTAACTACATCATGGCCTATCGCAGCTAATTTAAGGAGCCTCTGAATAATTGTCATTTCGAGCATAGCGAGAAATCTATACTGTTGATTCGCAAAGATTCCTCACTGCGTTCGGAATGACAAAGTTGAGTTATTCAGAGCTTCCTTAAATTCCCCTGCACAATGTAATTTTCACCACTTAAAATCTGACCAATGATTAAAGCAGTCCTTTTCGACTTTGATGGAACGCTGGCTGACACCGCCCCCGATCTCGGCCATGCCCTGAACCGGCAACGCATTGCACGCGGCTTGCCTGCACTGCCTATTGAACAGATCCGTTCCCAAGCATCAGCCGGTTCACGGGGATTGCTGGGACTCGGCTTCAATATCAAGCCGGGTGACAATGACTATGAATCCATGCGCGATGAATTTCTTGATTTCTATACACAGCGCCTATGCCACGACACTTGCCTGTTTCCAGGTATTGATGAATTGCTGGATCATTTGGAAACATGCAGTCTGCCTTGGGGCATTGTAACCAACAAGCCCGCACGTTTCGCGCACCCATTGATTGAGCTGCTCGGTTTGGCTCAGCGGGTTGCCTGCGTCATTTGTGGCGATGAAACCACCAATACCAAACCACACCCGGAACCGCTACTGACTGCCAGTAACAAAATAGCCATTTCACCCGCCCACTGTATTTATCTGGGGGACGACATACGCGATGTCCAGGCCAGCCTGGCGGCAGGCATGCAACCCATCGTTGCCCGCTATGGATATTTGGGTAACGACCAACCGCCCGAAACCTGGGGCGCCCGGTATCTAATTGACCATCCCAAAGAATTACTGAATTATCTGTAAAGAAGTGCATGTTAATTCTGTTAGAATAATCTACTTATAGGACTTGAACTTTCTGGTTTCAACACCATCCTATACACTACCAAAACGAATACCGGGGACGATCTGGTTTCGACGTGGGTTGCAAAGCAGCGCAGGGCATACCGAGGATCAGTCTACCTCGTAAATCCATCTGAAAAAAATAGTCGCAAACGACGAAAACTACGCTTTAGCCGCTTAATACGGCTAGCCTCTGCACCGGTGGGCCTCAACGCCGGGTCTGGCAACAGACAGCAGAGTCACTAACGAGGATCGTGTTCTGCAGGGTCACTTTGCAGAACGCTAAACGCAAGGTGACTCGCTTGTCATTAGCCCGCCAGTTGGCGAATGCCAGGTTAAATTAAATAACATGGCTAAGTATGTAGAACTGTCTGTAGAGGGCTTGCGGACGCGGGTTCGATTCCCGCCGTCTCCACCAATAATACCCCCAGTAACCTCCAACACCGTCCAAAAGACGGTGTTTTCATTTGTATTACCACACATTAATTATCCATTAAAATTTTTTACGATCCGATAAAATCCGTGCATAACGGGGGTATTGTTGGGGGTATCAATAGCAATTGAACGGGGAAATTTTATATGCCTGGGGATATCGTCGGAAGGTTGACAGATAAGGCTTGCAAGGCATTCGTGGCTCAAAAGGCGCATGGCAAGGAAAAAACTTACTCGATTGGCAGTTATCCTGCCGTTTCTTTGGCGGCGGCACGGATTGATCTGGCAGAAGTCAAGGCACTACTCCGGGAAAATAAAGATCCGGTAACGCAGCGCCGCATCAATCGCGCGGAATCCAGTGCAGCAAGCGATAATACTTTTGAGGCTATCGCTGCGGAATGGTTAAAAATGAAACAACGCGAATGGAGCGCCGGACATTACACCAAGTCAGCACGAGCCTTTGAACCCGATATTTATCCCGCGATCGGCAAACTGCCTATTGCCAGCATCACTCCCGCCATTGTTGCAAAAGCGATCGAAGATATTCACAAGCGCAATGTACTTGAAACCGCCACCCGCATTCCCCAGCATCTGAACGGCGTTTTCCGTTATGCGCAAGCGAAAGGATTATGCCGCGATAATCCCGCGCTTCCTGCCCGTAAAATACTACCCCGCAAGAAAGACACCGGGAGAATCCCTGCTTTGCTGGAGTTTGCTGCATTGGGCGATACTTTGCGCCGTGCGGATATGGCGAGAATTTCACCCTCAGTACGCATGGCACATCGCTTATGCGCTTTTACCGCGGCACGGATAGGCAACATCATCAATGCCGAATGGAAAAAATTTGATCTTGAAAGTGATCAACCCGTCTGGAACATTCCACGCACAAAGATGAAAGTAAAATCACGGCTTATTGATCACCGTATTCCCCTCCCCCACTGGAAACAAACACATCGGACGCGAATCCATTGAGAAAATGTATTGTGTTACTTTGGGATTGGAAGGAAAACATTCCCCGCATGGCTGGCGCAGTCCATTTTCTACTTTGGCACGCGATAATGGAATTGTCCGTGACGTAGTAGAACTCGCACTTGACCATGCGCATGACAATGAAGTTGCACGCGCTTATGATCGGGGAGAACAACTTTCTGATGCTCAACGCGGAGCTAAAACTATCCCGCTCAAAACCGTAGCATCTTGATATTGAGCACACAGCAAAGCGGTTTCCCATGCCTGACTTCAGGGTGCCTCTTGGGGTGGTTGTGAAACATGGTGAAGTGGCGAGCGAGATACAAAGGCTAAGCCAACGCTCTGATAATGCCTACTTCACCAACTCCATCAATTTTCCGTAACTGTCAACAACATCATATTTCACTTGGTCAGAAGTGATTTTGGTGAAAAACTTCCGGGCGCATTCAATTTTTGATTTCTCTATTTCCCGTAGCTCCATCGAAGACATAGAGCCTTTGGTTTCGGCGATGAAATAAACGTGTTTTACCGCACCTTCCTTGAAAGTGATTGCCCAGTCTGGGTTGTAATTGCCAACGGGTGTTGGAATGAAAAATCCTCTTGGCAATTTGGTATAGACAACGACTTCAGCGCTGCTATCCAACTCTTTGACAAAATTGCTTTCACCCTTTGAATCAGTGAAGACATAATCATAAATGTGTCGATCAACCTTGATTGCCTTGCTAAAGTCTTCTCTCGGCTTTTCTTGTGTAAATATGTCAATATCGTAAGTCTCGCTCACAGAGTTGTAGCTTAGCTTTTCTACGATCACTGTCGCCTTCTGTTCGTTGATCAATCGTGCTGCTTTGCAATAAAGTCCTCTGGGTTGGTCTTATATTGGCTGAAAACCGCCACATTGATACTATGGAGAATGTTGGCGATAGTACTCCGAGTCAGATTAGATTCTTCTGCCAGTTTACCAATCAGGTCATACTTGACTGCAGAATGAATTGAATTCTTGTGGGAGTCAGTTGTTGTTTCAATAACCTTAAATGATTCACCCTGCTTCAAATCGGTGTCAGTTGCTGTGTCATTCTGTATGCCAGTGACTATAGTGTATTGAAGCGGACTGACTTTGAGTTCCTTTTCCAATGCAGTTATACATTTCTTAATCAGCTCCGGCGTTTCAAAATGAACGGTATAAGCCGCTTTGTGATTGATGCGTTTCCAAAGATCTTGAAACTCCTTCTTGTCGAAGTTCGGGCTCAATGGATTCGTTTTAGCTTTTCGATCATCACCAATGTCGGGCATTTGCACTTCACTATATACGCTGTCGATCAGTTGAAATATCTTCTCGGTATAGGGCAACAACTCGACTGGCAGTTCAGCAAGTTGGCCTTCGGTTTTTGCAGAATGATAGGCTTGAGTAATCTTATCGCTATCGTCGGTATAGTCGTTCTTCAGCAGGTATTTATAAATTTGCTTTGCGATTTTCGGCGAAACGATCACATCACCACTGGCCGTTTTGAGCACTTTCCCAGTGAAATACTCTTCGTCGGCTATGCGTGGACGGGCAGACAGCGAATCACTAATATCACGTTGTAATGCGGCAACGAAGTCTTTGTAGCTCTCGCTAGCAACAACGGTCAGCACATTGATCTGGTGTACTGTCGCGGAATTATCCATACGGTCGCCGTCTTGGTTGACCGATATGCGTAAACCACGACCAACCTCTTGGCGGCGAGAAATCGTGTTGTCGCTGTGTTTGAGTGCACAGATGACAAATACATTGGGGTTGTCCCACCCTTCGCGCAGCGCGGAGTGGGAGAAAATGAAACGCACAGGCTCTTCAAACTTAAGAAGTTGCTCTTTTTTTCGAAGTATCAAGTCATAAGCATCAACGTCATCCGTTTCTGTCGATCTTGCGCCAGTTACTGGGTTGACCAAACGCCTGCTTTTCTTGTCGATAGAGAAATATCCCTCATGCGTTCTTGATGTCTGGATCCCTTTCAGATAACGGTTGTACGGTGTATCTTCCAGCGTCAGCACTTCATTAAGATGCTGGTTGTATTCCTCTTCAAATATCTGGGCGTACTCACCCGGATTCTCACCGTTTTCATCATAACGCCGATATTTGGCGACCTCATCAATAAAAAAAAAGCGACAACACCTTGATGCCTTGGTGGAATAGCGTCTGTTCTTTTTCAAAGTGGGCTTTTACTGCCTCACGAATCTGGATGCGCCGCAATGCCGCTTCGTTCACATCGCCCGTGGCTTCCCCTGCTTGCAGCTCAATGCCGTTGGTGAAATGAACGGTATCCGTGTGCGCGTTGATGTCGGCAATGACAAAGCCTTTATACTGATCAAGACCCTCGGAAATATCAAAGAGATTGTCGTTTCTGCCCAGCTTACGCACCACGCGCTTGATACCGCTGTTTTGCTTAATTTCTAGCTCGATACGAGCAACAGGTGGTTTGCTGGTGGAAATCTCAATGGACTCCAGGTACAGATAAGCATTCGTGCCAGTCAAGCCCTTAACGGAGATACCACGCACTGCGATTTTCTTTACTAGTTTTTGATTGTAGGCATCCAACGCATCCAGCCGGTGAATCTTATTGTGAGTGGTTTTATGGGTGGCAGAATAACGAAGAAGCATCAGAGCATTAAACTCTTCCAGCGATCTTAAGGTTTGCGCGCCCTCCATTTTCTGCGGTTCATCAAGAATCAATATTGGTCTGTTGGCCTTGATAATGTCAATGGGGCGGCGGGACTGGAAATCGTCCAGCTCTTCATAGATACGCCGATTGTCAGCCCCGCGGGCCGCAAAAGCCTGAGCATTAATCACCATCACATTGACGCCCGCATCGGAAGAAAAACTCTCCAGATTGTGCAACTGCTTGGAGTTGTAGATGAAGAAGCGGGCGCGCTTCTTGTACTCTTCCAGAAAATGCTCGGCGGTAATCTCCAGCGATTTGAACACGCCTTCACGAATGGCAATACTGGGCACCACCACGATGAATTTACTCCAACCATATCGCTGGTTTAGCTCGAACATGGTTTTGACGTAGCAATAGGTCTTGCCGGTACCGGTTTCCATCTCGACATCAAGATTAACCTGGCAAACCTTGTTGCTGACCAATGCCGTGGATAACGACAAGTTCTGGCGTTGCTGAACCTTGTGAATGTTTTCCAACAATGTCCTTTGCGAAAGCGCGATATCCATGTTTTTGAACCCCGCTCCATCAAGCCAGTCACCCTGTTGTAGCGACCCAGCCGATACTCGGCCTGGATCAATCCGATACTGAATGCCGCTATTATTCGGCTGGCCAGAAAAACAATCCGCCACGGACTCCACGGCATTGGTTTGGTATTGCTGCTTTTTAAATTTTAATTTCATACCGGCTCAACTGAAATTTATAACTTCTTTGTTAAACAGCAAGTTAATGCAATTTATTCTTAGAATTTATTCTTTTTATTCTTAATTTTCTCTGCACGACTCCGACTCCCCGCCAAGTTGTTAAGGAGTCTACAAACTCCTCAATCTTTATTATGGAGTACAATTTGCGAAATAGGCTCCACTAAAAAGCTAGAAACTCTCCTGGACTCCACAACCATATCAAAGCACCTCGCGGCCTTCGGCCAAGTTAATTAGCCGGGGGAAACACATTGTGGCTGGGCGTCTGCCACTTCCGGCTTTTAGCTCCCGCAAGATGCCCGCATCTTTCATTTGCCGCAGCAGACCGGGCGTCGTCTTCTCATGGATGCCAAACTCCCGGAACAGTTGCATGGCCAAGTCGGACGAGCGAAAGATGGGCTTGCTGAAAATAGCATCCAGCACATGCACCGTATATTGCGAATGCGTGGCTGCTTGAATGGCTAACTTCATTTCCTCATACAATGCCTGAATAGCCGACACACGAGCGCTGTTCTGGGCAGCCTGCGTCACGACAGCCTGCAGGAAAAAAGCAATCCAGCCGTTCCAGTCGCCCTCCTCCGAAATCGCTTTCAGCTGCTGGTAATATTCTTCTCGATGGGACTCCAGATACTCGGACAGGTAGAACATCGGCTGGGATAACGCCCGTTTCTGATACAAGAACAACGGAATCAAAATGCGGCCAATACGACCGTTGCCGTCCTTGAAGGGGTGCAGCAGTTCAAACTGTGCGTGTACCACCGCCGTTTGCAGCAGGAAATCCACATCGTCGCTGTCCAGATAGCGCTCCCAAGCCTGAAGATGGTCAGGCAATTGCATCGGATTGGGCGGAACGAAACTGGCCTGCTCCATCGTGCAACCATGCTTGCCGATCCAGTTCTGGTCTTTGCGAAATTCACCCGGCGTCTTGTCCTGACCGCGCACGCTATCCATCAAGATGCGGTGCAGCTCCCGCACAAAGCTCAGACGAATCGGGTAATCCTTCAAATGTTCCCGAGCGGAATACAACGCCCTCCGGTAATTGGAAATCTCCTGAATATCCTGAAACTTTTCGCCTTCTTTCAGCAAACCGGCTTCCTGCTCCAGCACCTCGTCCACCGTGGCCTGCGTGCCCTCAATCTTGGAAGACAGCACCGCTTCCTGCGTAGTCAACGGTGACAGCATTACGGACGGGTTGGGTATGCCTTGCAGCAAGCCGTCGTAACGCGCCAAGGCCGCATTGGCCTGCCCCACCAAGGGAAGCAGGCGGCGAAAATCCAACTCGGTCAGCGGTAATTCATCGGGAATATAGGATTTCATCTGCGCACCCTCAAATGCTCTTCACTTCAGTGGTCGGCGAAATAAGTTTGAAGATTTGTTCGATATTGATCTTCACGTTGTCGCTGCTATAACTGGCGTCACGAAAGACCGCGCGCAGGGGTTGACGGGCGGCGAGGGTTTTTACGAATGTTTCGTTAATGCCCGTCTCGAAGCAGGCCGCTAATGCATTGCCGTCCACGAAGAATACTTGCTTACCGGCGATAGTCTCCTGGATAATTGGTAACGCCAAATCCACGCCCCAATCGAGCAGTACCTGGAACAGCAAATCCTCGGGGGTGCGATCTTCGCGGATGTTATCCACCTGAGCCAGAAGGTCGCCTTGCTGCACCGCATCGGGGGCGTAGAAAACATCCTTCATGTTGGAACTGTCGATCTTCAGCACACGGAAGCCGATGTCAAAATTTGCAACGCTCTTTATTTCAGCATTCTCTTCTTTAATCTTCTTACCTGAGCGGCGTATTCGTTCTTTCCAAATTTCTGCAATAGTGGGATAGTCGGATCTGTCTGTACTCGCCGCAATCTGGACTGAGATTACTCTCCGACAAAATCCGTCGCTAAGGTTGGCAAGTTGAACAGCGTGTGCCAAAGACCCCGATCCAGCAAAATAATCTAAGACTATTGCATCGCTGGTGAGTGCCCCAATCTTTACCAAGTGCAGTAGCAGCTTTGTTGGTTTTGGGTTGTTGAATATCTTAGCTCCCAACAAGCTTGAGAGTTCTAACGTTCCATCTCTGTTGCGCCCATGTTCTTTCTCCACCAAGAGGCTTCTTGACGTTACACCATCTAAGGATTCCCAAGTGCGGGTATAGACCCGCCATTCACCGGCCATTTCATCCTTAACAAACTCAAGCTCTGATCGGCGATCAGCAACAGCTTTCTTACTCCAGCGCCACGCTGTTGTTGGATTATTCAGATCGGGCTGCGGTGGACTAACAAATGACCCGTCAGGACACTCAATTGGGAAGTTCATTGAATCGCTATAAGTCAAACTGGTCTTATCAAGCCTCTCCAAGTAGTATCTGCGCCCATTCTCTGAACGACTATATTTAGCCGTCATTGATGGGCTTTCATGCATTATGTTCGCCAACTTCGTCTTTGAGCTATCTTTGCCATAACAAAGAACATACTCATGCTCCGTTGCGACGTGTGAACTATCGTCTCCTCCGCCAGCTTTTCGTTTCCAAATGAAGTTAGCAAGGAAATTTTGTTCTCCAAAAATCTCATCACATATCTTTTTTAAATTCGCCTGCTCGTTGTCATCAATTGAGATGAAAACTACACCATCTTCTGTCAGCAAATTCCTTGATAACTTTAATCGCGAATAAATCATGCTCATCCAATCAGAGTGCCGACGCCCATTGCTTTCTGGATTCGTCACCATCCGATTGGCAGAATCGTCCTGCTGATTTGAACGAACGAAGTAGGAATCTACGTCTTCGGCAAAGTCGTCCTCATAGATAAAGTCGTTTCCCGTGTTATACGGCGGGTCGATGTAAATCATTTTCACCTTGTTCAGGTAAGTCTCCTGCAACAGCTTGAGCGCATCCAGATTATCGCCCTCGATAAACAGGTTCTGCGTAGTATCAAAATCCACGCTTTCGGAGCGCACCGGGCGTAGGGTCTTGGCGATGGGCGCGTTGGCGGTCAGCAGTGCCTCGCGCTTGCCCGGCCAGTTGAGCTGGTAGCGTTCTTGCGGGCCTTCGACGATGGCGATGGAGAGTTCCTGGCGCAGTTGGTCGAAGTCGATAGCGCGTTTCAGCTTGCCGTCTTCCGTTTGTGTTTCGGTCACGCAACTGGGAAACAGCTCGGCCAGCTTGGCAATGTTTCCCTGTGTAAGGTCGGGGCTGTGCAGCTTGAGCTTTTCCATGGTTTTCTCTCGTAGTCTGTGCGTCTATCTAATCAGCGTATCTAGCGCGCCAATGTATCAATGCCGGTTTTAAGGGTTCGCAGTTGGCTATTCAATTCCACTTTCCGGTTGAACTGTTTTTCTTTATGCAAGCGTGCTTCCAGCTTGGCATATTCAGTTTGTTTGCTGCGGAGTTGCGATAGCCGCTCCACATGGTCTTTCAGCGTTTCGCCTGGCCGTGCCGGGAACAGCATCAGGCGGCGCAGCATCTGTTCGTACAGCCCTGCCATGTCCAGCGCAACCGGGAGTGCAGAGCGTTCGCCATCCGCTGGCTGCCACGGGCTTGCAAAATAACCATCCACCACCCAGCGGCTGGCGTCGGCATCGCTGGGGCGCTTGTACGCGGCCACGGTTTTGACACGGTCTTCAAAAGCGAGATTGTAGAAGATTGGCAAGGGAATGGCCTTATCAATACAGCGCAACACGTCTTCGCTGACCTCGGGGGTTTTCAGCTCAAGCGAAAATATTTCGATTTCCGGCACGCCAGGGCGCGCTGGCAGATTGATGGTTTCAGGTGCGAGCTTGTATTGCCAGACGATTTGATTGATCTGCGCGACGAAGCCATCGCGCACTGCTCGGCTGGGCTTGCCATGCTCGTATATCTTGCTCTTGGGCAGCACACGGTTGAACTCGGCCTGTTTGGGGTAGGCAAATATCATTCCGTGGCCTGAATAACCAGAAAGGCGATAAGCTCAAAATCATCCAGCCCCGCGATGGTGTTGACCAGTGCCGTGGTGCGGCCACCGCTAAACAGGCTGTCGATGTCCCTGTCTTCCTTCGAGTCCACCATCGAGCGGATGGCCTGGGCGAGCAGGTCGGAATACACGCCCATGTTGCGCCCGTCGTCGGTAGCTTGGTTGAACAGGCTGCACACTTCCGGTAGTGGCTGGCTTTGGCCTTTGCAGGCGCTACGCACCAAGTCGAGCAGGCGTTTGACTTCGGTGTGGTCGGCGACGACCTCGCCATTTTCTCCGATATAGATCAGGTAGTAAGGATGCAGGCGGTTGTGCTGGTTGATGTTAACGCCATTGTTGCGGTTGCGCAGCGTGAACATCACGCCCGGTGGCAGGCCCCGCGCCGGATCGGCTGGCACCACGGCATTCATGCCCGTGGGCACGTTGGCTAGGTCGCCATTGGCTTTGATGTAGTTCAACAAGTCCATGCGGAAGTCATTAAGGCCGAGGTCGGTGATGGAGACGCCGGTTTTCAGGTCTTCCATTTCGATCACTTCTTCCTGAAGGCGGCGCAGTTGCTCCTTGCGGTAGGAAATATCGTTTGACTGTGTATTGAGCACGTTGTCGTGGGCGGTTGCGGTCACGTCGGAGATGACCATGCGGTTTTCAACACGCTCCTTGAGATTGATGTATTCGTCGAGGGTAATGTCTGGCCAGTAATTCACCAACTGGATGCTGGCGTTTTGCGAGCCGATACGGTCTATCCGCCCGAAGCGTTGGATGATGCGCACCGGGTTCCAGTGAATGTCATAGTTAATGAGGTAATCGCAATCCTGAAGATTTTGGCCTTCTGAAATACAGTCCGTGCCAATGAGGATGTCGATCTCTCTCGGCTCATTGGGAAGGGTGAGCGCCTTCTCTTTAGACCGTGGCGAAAAGAGGGTCAGCAACGATTGGAAATCATAGCCTTGCCGGGTATTAGATTTGAGCGTAGAGATTGGACTATCGCTACCAGTGACTTTGCCGGTATAGATTTGATGAGATTGCCACAAGCTATCTGCAAGATATTCGTAGAGATAGTTGGCTGTATCTGCAAAGGCGGTGAAGATTAATACTTTTTTGTTACCTGGATTGATGGGAAATGCAAGTTTGCTATTGATCTGTGCTTTTAGGTGTTGGAGTTTGGCGTCATCAACCGGGATAATCTTTCAACATTTCGCTAAGAAGTGCGTCGATCACCAGGAGATCGGCTTCTAAATCGTGCCTCCACGAAGGCAAGTCCATATCAGACAAACTAATCTGTACTTTGCCACCAATTTTGGCATCGTCGATGTCAGGAAGTTCGTCGTCATCCGGTTCGGTATTTTCAAAGGCGACAGCGGTGTCTGCAAAGGTGGCGTCTTTCCCCGTCTCCTCAAATACGTCGATTTTTTCCAGCGTTGTCGAATGGTTGTCTTTCAGTTTTTTCAGCGTTAACCGGAAAGACTGGACTGAGCTTTCAAGGCGTTTGAGCAGATTGATGGTCATCAGCGCCTGGAGATTACGCTCACGGTCGGCCTGTTTTAACTTGCCTCTGCCACCTCCCACTTCTGTATCGTAGAGGGCTTCGTACTTGGCGAGTCGGCTCGGCAATATGTAGCTGACAGGCGCATATACGGATAGCTTTAACATTGAAAGCTGATTAAAAATTTCATTGAAGCCAATTACATCGTGTCGCTGCGTAAGCTGGCAATGAAATGATAATGGTTTGAGGCGATTAGGAAACTTGCCAATGTCTTTGGTATCGTAAAATGTTTCGATGTGTTTGCGGGATCGAGCAATCGTTACGCTATCCAGCAATTCGAAGAAATCGAAATCCAGTGCGCTTAAGATAGCATTGGCTGTTCGCTCTTCAGGTGGCAGAGTTGACCAGTTATTGAATGCTTGCTGTGCCTTACGGAAAATCTCATCAATGTCTTTCTGTGTTCGCAATTTTTTGTTAAGGCTATCCGAATCGCCTTCATAAGCAAGAGCAAGCTGATTGCGAAGATCATTAAAACGGTTGTTGACCGGGGTAGCCGATAACATCAAGACTTTTGTTTTTACACCTTGCTTGATGACTGAGTTCATTAGCTTCTGATAGCGCGTCTCGCGGTCTTTATAGACATCGTTATTTCTAAAATTATGCGATTCGTCAATAACAACTAAATCATAGTTTCCCCAGTTAATCCGATTGAGTGGTGTGCCGAATGATTCACCGCTCGTGCGTTGTAAGTCGGTATGACAAAGCACTTCGTAATTAAACCGGTCTTTAGCAAAAATGTTGGTTGTGAGATTGCGGCTGTAGTTTAACCAATTATCTGCGAGCTTCTTGGGACAAAGAACCAAGACAGAACGGTTACGCAGCTCGTAATATTTGATTACCGCAAGAGCTGTGAAAGTCTTTCCGAGACCAACACTGTCTGCCAATATACAGCCGTTATATGTTTCCAGCTTGTTGATAATGCCAGTGGCCGCATCTCTCTGGAAGTTGAATAGCTTTTGCCAAATCAAACTTTCCTGATAGCCAGTTCGATCATTGGGCAAATCGTCCTCATTCAGGTCTTCAAGGAATTCGCTGAAAATGTTGTAGAGCATCAGAAAATAGATGCGTTCCGGGGCGTTTTCCTGATACACCGATGCGATGTGGTCACAGATTCGCGCTGTAACATCTTCAAGTTTTTCTGGATCATTCCAAATTTGATGAAAGAGGCTCAGAAAAATCGCTGTGTTGGCAGGTTCATCAAATTTATTGACGATATTCGATACAGCATCTCCCTGTTGATAGCCAAGATCAACAGCCGTAAAACCATGAAGCGGCATGTAAATGGCTGCGGTGTACGCATCCTGAACTCCAGCAAATTGTTGCATGGGTGCTGTGCCACGGTTTGATCGGAATGTCGCTTTTCGACGCACCCAATCGGCACATTCTCTGGCTATTGCTCGTTGTGTAAGTTTATTTTTGAGTTGAATCTCAAATTCACTGCCATAGAAACTACGTTCACGTTCAGCCTTGGGAATATGGAACTGGCGATGCTCTTTTCTAAATTTATCAGTGACTTCGCTGGGAATAAATGTGGGGGAAGTGAAAATAAACTCTAATGATTCAATATCTTCAAGTTCATTCTTTAATGCTTCAAAAGCATAAATTGAGAAACATGATGCAGCAATTTTCAGTTTTGAACCGGATTTAATAGTCCGTTTAAGATTATCCCCAAGCAGGTGATTGATATTGTCGATAATTTCCATATTAACCTAAAATGTGCCGTCTTTTTAGACCCTGTTCGATACGAAAAAGGAGCATGGCGGCTAAAGCGATGGCCATCGTTCGCCTTCAAGTTCCGATTATAAAGCTAATGTGCCGCAATGTTCGGTAAAGTCCAGAATAATCCTAATACTTGATTCTACCTTACCCAAGGAGCGAACCGATGGCACGCCACTACTCCACCAAAGATTTCTTCCGGCAAATCCCCAATGCCTTGCTTGCCCGGTATTTTCATGGAAAGAATCTGTTCAAAGATTTAGATTTTACCGCCATGAAGGAAGGAAATCCGGCAGCTTTGTTTGAGGCTTGGCTGTTGTTGCCGGACAATCAACGTTATGCCATGGATACTGTGTTTTGCGAAATTTTTGAGATGCGTTGTGAAAAGGGCTCTACGGCAATCATTGATGAAGCTGGATTCCAATTCAATGACAATGATCTTGCAGTTTTTGTAGAAAAATTATCCGCTTTGCCAAATCATTACCAGCGGGCAATGATTACCTTCCTGGATCACAATACTTGCTGGAAAGGAGCCGCTCGCTTCTATCATGCGGACACATTGCCCCATTGGCGAAAACGCAAGAATTTGGCGCAAAGACAAGCTTCCGTGGATGGCGCCAGCATTATGCAATTAACCAAACTCAATGCCTGTAGTTTCGACAAAGGTTTTCATTCACCCGCCAACCAAGCTGAATTGACCCAGCATCTCGACCAGGTCACGCTCCCTAGAAAAAGCAAACTAAGCAAAGAACGATGTGAGTGTGACTCACAGATTTGCCCTACAAGTCATTGGCTTGATATCTGCGGGTGAAACAAGAATCGACCGACAAAACTTATTTTCTCCATAACCGTTAATAGGTTATCTATTTCACCCAAGAGAAATAAAATGAAAAATTCTTCTTATGCCTATGACCCAGTTTCCATATCCGGATCTGTTTCTAACTTTACTTATGAGGCAATTGAGCCTGGCGTTGTATCTAAGTTTATAAACGGAGTGATCGATGCGCGCTACCCTGATTTAAGCGGGCATCAACAACGAATCCGGAAGAGTACAGCTTTATTTGCACAACAGATTGGTTTGTCTACAGAAGATACGGAATTACTTTCAGTTGGTGCAGGCATGCATGATATCGGCAAATTATCCATCAGTGATTACATCTTAAACAAACCATCACAACTAACTCTCAGTGAGATTATGCTGATCAAGCAACATACAGAGATGGGATGCAAGCTCTTGAGTCCATTAAACCTGGATTCGCGCATTACCGAGATCGTGCTTTATCATCATGAAAATTACGATGGGACTGGCTATCCGGAGGGTATTTCTGGCGAAGAAATTCCATTATTAGCGCGGGCTGTCAGGATATTGGATTCCTTTGACGCGCTAACTATGGACAGACCCTATCATAAAGGAGTTAATGCAGACGAGGCTTTACAGATAATACGGCGTGACTCGCAATATTACGGTTCATCCGGCAAGTGCGTACTTTTGGGTTTAACCGACAAGGACATAATTGGTTTCATGCAGCGCCATAATTTTGAGTTTAAAGAACTCGACATCTCTGAAACCATAGGCCATTTTGTGCAAAGTTTTTATCTTGTTGTTGGTACCTTCCAACGGCCCGGTTGATAAACCATTAAAATCGAAATAAAGCCAGGATACCTGAGCGGTGTGCTGCATAGTTTTAGAGAATTGCTTGAGCATGTTGACATCCAAGCAGCGGCTTTTTACCCATTCATCCAATGCTTTTGAGCTGGAGTTTATCCGGTTGATGCCAGATATTGCGTAACTCTTCTTTCATGTAATAGGCCGTTGCCAAGGGCTCATTGAGCTTAATGCTTCGTCCAGACGTTGACGTTCATTGCGCTTGTCATCCAGGTTGTCAGGGTTCTTCAGCAACAGCCAGCGATGCCCTTCAAAACGGGTTTGCCCAACCCATTTTCTGCTTCTCGTTGCAGATCACGACGCAGTTTTGTCAACTTTTCGTTGAACAGCTTAATAATAGGAAGTGATCGAACACTAGCGTTGCATCTGGGATATTAGCCCGCACCGCACTGATGTTGCTGCCCATGTCGGTCGCAACCGCTTCATCCGCGATCTTTCAAACGCTTCCAAAACGGAATCAGTCTCGGCACCTTTCCCATTCCAACAAAATCACGCCCCGTAAGATCCAGAACTATCGTTAAATAACCCAGCTTGCCTTGGTATATTTCATCCAGCGCAATGCGTTTTATCTTGGCCAAT
Organism: Nitrosomonas sp.; assembly: GCA_016708955.1. Classification (GTDB taxonomy): domain Bacteria; phylum Pseudomonadota; class Gammaproteobacteria; order Burkholderiales; family Nitrosomonadaceae; genus Nitrosomonas. Next base: position 167,952 of record JADJES010000002.1, on the reverse strand, counting down.
TTCGGCAACCGATAACGTTTATTCAGATTGTCCTTCTGTATTCCCTTAACCAGATCCCAGCTCACTCCAAGATGGCGTGCTACTGCCTGGATGGTCATGTGCCTAGAGATCCAAAACCAATCTTTCGAAAGAACGTGTATAGCGCTTGTGCTCATCAGCAAACTGTATCTTTACCTGACGAACTGCTTGGCATCGGGTGCATTCTACCCGCTGAACTGGAAGGTCGATATAGACTGCTTTTGACCTACGGTACTGCCTAAGCGTCAACCAACTTTCCCCGGCAATGTATCTCGCGGCTTTTACATACCGGACATCTCAATCGCCAATGATCCGCTTGTATTGCAACAACTATGACACCCGCAATAAAACAAGTGCTTTGATAAAAATAACCAACTATACCAAAGGCGTGATACAGCAAACTGGTCGACATGTTGAAAAAACCTCTTCGTTGAAAATCAGAGATAATTTCAACCTTTAATTCACTTTATTTCAACATGCATTTCTGACTAACAAGTACGCACTGCCGGATGAACCAATATTACGACCTCATTTACTCGAATTATTTGGGAAGATGAAGTTGTTGTAAGTTGTTGCCAGAATGAGTATTAGCCATTCTATTCAACCAACCATCCCGCCATCCGGCCATACAGAATCGACTTGAAGCATCAAATCACAAGGAAACTTAATCATGCTTGTTAGCGAATTAATGAACACGAGGCTTATTACAGTTGAACTGGATGATAAGCTATCGGCTGTAAAAGAAATATTTGAGAGTGTAAACATTCATCACTTATTAGTCATTGAATCAAAGATGGTTTTTGGCGTAGTCTCGGATCGGGACCTTTATAAGGCATTGAGCCCCAATATCGGAACTAGAACAGAGACACCCAAAGATACTGCAACGTTAAATAAACGTGTTCACCAGATTGCAAGCCGTCGTCCTATCGTATTGCCCGTCAGTGCAACTATCGAAGAAGCAATTTATATATTCAATACACACAATATTTCATGCATCCCGATAGTAGATCATGAAATGGAACCTATTGGAATTATTACCACCAGAAGCATTCTGAAAGCTCTGGATGAGAAAAAGATTACACTTTTAGCAACTTGCAAAACCCAATGAATCGAGTTGAATAAGTAGCCGGAACGACAAGAAAAGAAAAAATAACTTACCCGGAATCAGTAGTGTCCGGTTAAAAGTTAAACAAATTTAGTTGGTTAGCGCTGCCGCACTGTTCTGGAATGTAGTCAGCGCCTTGTAAGGCTTGTTGCAACTGGTTTTTCTCAAAAGCAGAGACCGATAAAATCTGTAGCAAAGTGTAGCGCGAGGCATCAATTTGAAGCTCCTTTTGACAATGGCGATTAGCACGTAAGTGGCAACGGCACACCAGATTTGCGTTTTCACCGCATTCTCGCTGTTGCCGATGAATCGTTTGATACGCAGATGTTGCTTGATCCACTTAAAGAACAACTCGACTTGCCAGCGGCTTTTGTACAGCGCGGCAACCGTCAGCACAGGCAGGGCCGTGTTGTTGGTCAGGAACACCAACGTCTTACCGGTTTCCGGGTCTTTGAAGCGGATGCGTCTCAGTTGCTCGGGATAATCCTGCGAGATGTAGAAACCGTCGAGCGCGATACGCTGATCGCAGATGATGCCGGTATTCCGATCGACCTTCATCGAGTACACCCTGTGCGCGCTCATTCCTCGTTTGGCGCGAACTACGAAGAACGCACCCGACTGATGCAGCGTGAATAGGCTTTTGTAATCCAGATAACCTCGATCCATCACGTAGAAAGCCCCTGCCTCGAAAGACAAGGCATCCAGTAAGTAGTGTCAGCCCGAAAACCCCATTTTTTTGCCAGCAAGCTACCTAAATTTTCAATCATTCCTGAAAAATGCAATGAGGATATGCATTCAAAAATCTAAACCATGTATCTCTAGTGCGTTGATTGCTGACTCTACCGCCGAGTGTGCATGACGGCTTTAACAAATTCTTCGGTTCGTTCTACCGCTTGACGTTCTTTGCTTAGTTTGCCTTTCTGGGGAGCGTGACCTGGTCGAGATGCTGGATCAGTTCAGCTTGGTTGGCGGGTGAATGAAAGCCTTTGTCGAAGCTACAGGCGTTGAGTTTGGGAAAGCGTTTTTAGCTTCTGCGATCATGGATACTGCAATCTGATCATCGGTTTGTTTTCCATCACGTGATGATGCAAGATGAATTGATGCTGGTCTTCCAGGATGCATACTTTGACACCCAGCTCAACCGGTACGCCTGCCTTACCTTTGCTTATCCATTCGGTGTGCGGCTCAAATAGGGAGAATACTTTTCTTCGTGTGGAATCACCACCTTTAATGACACGACGCTCAATTTGATCGATTTGGCGTTCGGCGTGTTTGATGTAGCCTTCAATTTCAATCTTTGCAGCAGCTCAGTAGACGCAATCGCGGCCAGTTTGGTTAGGGTGGTCTGAATTTTGTCTAAGTGACTTGGCTTGGTCAATATAGGCCTGGTGCGCTTGCGTAACTTGTGCGTCGATTTTGTCTTGTCGTGCTTTAGCGACGCTGCGCTTTTTGTTCTGTGCACTACGCATCAGTCATGTTTTAATTGGCGCAGGTTGTAGCTATATTGCCGCCAGTCGCTTAATTGTTGCCTTTCACACCAGTGCGCCGTCAGCGTAATCGCTTTGCGCAGGGCATCCCACAATAAGTTGATGTCCGTTGGAAAATGCACATCGGTTTCAACAACAAAGGAGTCGCACCGCCCACGCAGGACTCCTTCGCCCCTTTTAGGAGGGCATGCCCTCCCGCAACTATGATTTGGTTTATTTTGTCCAGCAGTTCTGGTGTGAGCAGGTTGACGTTCTCCACCAAGGTTTGATACACTATTTCTTGTCTTCATCATACAGATGATGTCCCAACATTTCGCGTAAGGTTTTATGCTGGTTAACCAGTTCGTGAAGACGACCATAATCAGCATTTAAGTCCAGCCGCAATACGCCACAAAACCAGTATGCTCCACAGGGTCATGCCAGGACGGCCTGTGCTCTTATCTACCTTGGGAGCAATTTCACTTTCCAGTAATGCAAAAACGCTCCGGCGCAATTCCTCGTTCGTGTACAGGTGCTGTAACCCGCGCAGTATCTTCGGTATGTCATCGGGATCTCAAATCGAATTTGATTTGTGATACATTAATTTCACCCAATTCCATCTGTGTATTTTGGACTACGCGCATTTGTGCTCCACTCGAACGAAGTTTGTTTTTGACAACGATATTTTCGCCGATTTCAATCGAAGTTTGGGGTTATTTGCTTTAAAATGCACCAGAACTACCTAATAACAGCAGTTTGGCACAATATTTCAGAATTCTTCATCACCATAACTACGGGCAACCTGTTGTTTCTTATTCGGATAGAGGGTTTCCGGGCTGGCACTAAGTACGCTGTAAGGGTTAATTGGGGCAAACCATGCTTCAAGAAAGAGTACCAGGATCGTTTTTATAATCGCCGGGCGTGCGCGATGGTGCGATTCCGCGATGCAATCAGATCCGGGCGCGTAGTTCTGCCGCAGAATATCGATAGAAAATTGCGGGAAAAAATACTGCTACAGGGTGCCAGGTTGCCCTATCACTTTGCGGAAGCTGGTGGGTTGAAGTATGTCATGGAAAAAAGGAAGAGATGCGCAAGCAAGGGATAAAGTCGCCAGACATTATTGAGGCGATGAGCTTTGTATTCCTTGAGGATGCCACAAGCTACATGGTGTCTGCTGATGCGGAGGCCGGTGGCGGCGGTTCGATAGCAGCAACCGCTCAGGGTAAAGTTGATGATATGTTTGCTGATGTTTAATTATAGGTGTTATGAGAAGAGAAAATCCAATTGAACGAAGAAATCATTAAAAAAGTTATTGGTGCTACTTAATTCATGATTTTTTAAAAAATGTTCGGTACCGCACTGAACAATCTTATTTCTATATATATTGTAATATTCAAGTGAGGGGAGATATAACATTGTGTTTTAACCATCATTTAAAGCAATTTTCATCATAATTTATATGAGGTGAGGGGTTATGAGTTATTGTCAAAATAAATTATCGCGACGTAAGGTAATAAAATACATGGTGTTAGGTGCCACGATTCCCATTATAAATACTTTGATTAGCCAGGCACAAGCGGCGAAAGCCTCGAAGGAATCAGTGCAATATCGTGACAAGCCAAACGGGAAGGATCAATGTAGTAACTGTATGCAGTTCATTCCAGGTAAGGCACTTGATGCAAACGGCGAATGCCGCGTTGTGGAAGGTAATATCAGTCCTAACGGTTGGTGTAATGCATATGCCGCAAAATCATAATAGATTACAGTTACCTGGATATACCCTCATTTAAAGAGTAGGAAATCGCGATAAGCGATTTACTTGGAAAAATGGGTATGTAGCTTGGTGTTTAGATCAGCAGCAGTACGGAGCTGTTTATCGGCGCGAGTGTGGTAGACGGTAACTAGGAGCATCAAAGCAAGCAGAATTCGGCCACTCACTGACGCAGTTTGCCAGTTGAGCTTGGTGTGGGTGCTTTTCTGGAACCGCCATTCTTAGCTATAACCAGTGCATTATTTATACTATAGCGAGTTATGTAATACCCTATAAAACGAATAAAGATTTACCAGAAAATGTAACCCATGTACTTCCTACCCATGCACAGGATATTTACCGGGAAGCATTTAATCACGCATGGCAGGAATATGCGAACCCTGCGGAACGACGTGACAATGCTTCTCAGGAAGAAACAGCACATAAAGTGGCATGGGCAGCAGTAAAGAAGAAATACAAAAAGATCGGTGATACTTGGACTACAAAAGAATGATTGTAGTGTATAGAGTGTATTCGGTGTGTGGGCCGAGTTTAAATTGATCATTATTTATTTTGTTATTCAATAAAAAAATCCATACTGCTTATCCTTGCTGTTTTTGGAGAGTTCAAATGAATGAATCTGAAATTCAAGAGAATCTTAAGGGCACTTCTAAAAATCCAAATTTCGTCACAACACTTTGTTACTCGAAAAAATGTTTCTACATATCAGCGCGTAACCATTTTTTTCTCGTGCCTCGTTTTGTTTAGAACTTTGAATTTTTAGAAGTGCCCTTAATGTAAATAATTACGTAAGCGAGTGGAAAGCCAACCATAAGTTTAGAGAAACGAGTCAATTAAGACGAGCAAAGATGCATGCAGCACGTCTCATTGATACTATCGATGACAAGAAAAACTTAACCCCTGCACTACATCAGCTATTAGAAACAAGCCTTGTTCTGGAAACAACAGATTCTAAAATTCTTGCTGCTTACTTACAACAATCGCCAGCCGTTATTCGGACTGAGTTTCAAAAAATTCTTTCATTTTTAGGAAAACATCAGAGAAATTCAAAAAGTTTCTTCTGACTAAAATCATAGTTATCTATCGCGATCATTTGGAGTATTTAAATGGTACGATTTTCGCCAAGAATATTTGGACATTATTAGTCATAAGCTAAATAAGGAGTAATCATCATGAAAGTGATATCAACCATTATTGCAATTGGATTGTCGGCGTTTTTATTGAGTACTCAAGTCTATGCAATGGATACTCAACATAAGGCAGAAGCATTGAAACATGGTGAAGAAGCTGTAAAACATGGAAAAATGGGGCATGCCGATGTGCGTCGTGAAAGTGTCACAGAAGTTATGGGGAAATTGCAGAAAGCAGGGATAATTCAACACAGCCGAGGCCATATAAGGATACTAAATCGCGAGGGATTGGAAGTTAGAGTCTGTGAATGTTACCGTGCACTTAAGAAAGAATCTGATCGTCTAGCAGTTGCTTAACTGTTGTGAATTTAAAAGATGTATCTATTGAAAATAATATATGATCGATAGTGGGTTTTTATACCTCTACCGATGCCTAACTGAGTTATTCTCAGCAATACAATCTTATTTCGCTATTTTACCTAAACCATGCAAATAACCTGGGCTAAATTCTCTGAGAAGATGCCTCCAAAATCGCCAAGAATGAAAGTAATATTAAGAACTAGCGGGGGTCATTACTCCGACATTTCTGCATTGGCCGCGTACGTAACAGTAGTTATAATGTATTTGCCGTACAAGATTATGAATAGAAATATATTCCAAGATACTTCATGGACACCATTTACCAAAGAAAAATGGAACTGGTTGCATCAAATCGACGCAAGCAATACGCTAGAAAATGGTGATTCGGTCAAGTAATCTGCACAAAATAGCGTAATTCTCAATTTTTTGAACCGAATTGTGCAGATTTCTCGTTACTTAACGAACGGAGGTTCTATGATAAATCAATAAAACCTCCTATCCTAACCATAATCTCCTGAATCGATATAGTTTAGAAAGTTAAAAAGCCCGAACAGCACGCACGGATAATACTGCATTAGTAGGGACTATGTTTCTGCCAGGGCTACTACAAACGCCCGCTTTTTTTAAACGTCGATTAACAATCCAATGGTAGAGTGACGACAATAATGGCCGAATCACTGGCAGACCAATTAACCAAGCCAACGGTTTTAGTAGGGATATTCGGGACATCAGCAAAATATAGGCATCTAGTTCCGAAACTATCCGCTGGTGCTCATCGCGAACATGCAGCTCAGACAAGGCCTTGTGAGGATCAATACCGATATCACGCAGATGGGCGTTCTGCCCAGTGATATCGAACCAGCATACATCTTCCCCTCCTTTTCCCGCCAGTTTCTCATAGTTTTCTCGATCCTTGATACAACTGGAGCATGCGCCATCATAATAGACGGTGATCTTTTTCTTTTCTTCTCATTTTACCCCCTTCGATCAGCTACAAAAACAGCCGTCAATGACGGTGTAGAAATTGGAATCGCACATACACCCTGAACCAACAATCAATAGCGTTATTGCACTACCATTTGGATAAAACCTTATACATATCTGCTGCAGAAACAACGAATGCTCAGTGGGCAGTTACCGTAATCCAATCCCGTATTTCGACAAACCATGGGAAAATGATGACAAAACCGTACATGTTAATAGTGAATATCCCTAAACCATATAAACCACCCACAATCAGCGAGTACTTTATGTCAAGGCGATGAATCAGGAAGGAAAGTACTATAGCGTAGATGATGAAAAGCCAAAGTTAATCCATGTAGCAATCAGCATGCAGTTCCGCTTCCACTATTAAACCGCGAGCGTTGATAAGCGACAATGAAGCAGTTATTTCTAATTTACAATTTATCCGCGTGATGACTGAGATAATCTGCGACCCCTTCAGGACTTGCTTTCATACCAGGTTCTCCGCTCTTCCAACCGGCCGGGCAAAGTTCACCACGTTCTTCAAAGAATTGCAGTGCATCGACCATCCGTAACATCTCGTCGACATCGCGCCCAAGTGGCAGATCATTGACTACTTGATGACGCACGACACCTTTTCTGTCGATCAAGAAAGAACCCCTCAGGGCAACATGATTCGGGTGGCTGACACCATACGCGCGCATCGCTTCACCGCCCAGATCCGATACCAGGGTGATATCGATCGGGCCGATACCGCCTGGGTTATCGGTGTATTACGCCAGGCGTGATGGGTGAAATGAGAATCTACCGATACGCCGATGACTTCGACATTGCGCTGCTGGAAATCTTTCGCCCGGTGGGAATGTGCGATGATCTCCGATGGACAGACGAACGTAAAATCAAGCGGATAGGAAAACAATACCGCGTATTTATCACGAATATGGGCATGAAAATTGAAATTTTCATCAAAACTTCCATTAGGCAAAACGGCAGGCTTAGTAAAATCGGGGGCAAGATGCGTGACGAGTGTAGACATTATTTCTCCATTCTGGTTATGTGAAGGAATCTTTGAGCATTGAGTAAATCCAATTACATAATTACAGGTATGAAGCCAATCTAAAGAAAGTAACATTTTTTTCTCTGCTTTCTTAATATGATGCTTGTCAACATGACTATGTAACGATGCAAGTAAAAAATTTGACAAGGTTTTTGCATAAAAGATCTGAAGTAATAGAAATGACAAATAATCAAATTGCAGCTTACAACGCGGTGTTAAAATAAATCCGCGCTAGAAGTAGTACGGTGGGGCATTGAACGGGCAAACGGTCATGCCATAGTGTCAACTAATTTCCGCCCTTTTGAAGCAGTTGTTCTGCATCACTGCGTTCAGGTGCAACCGGATATTCCCGTGCTTTGGGTAGATCACGGTTACAATCGGGCAGCCACTTACCGGTATGCCGAGAAGCTCCGCGATATGCTCCATCTCAATCTCAAAATCTATGTACCCAAGCTAACGACTGCCCATCGTGATGCAATTTATGGTCTCGTTCCGAGTATTAACGATGAAGCTGAGCTGAAGAAATTCAGCGCGATGATGAAATTAGAGCCCTTTCAACGTGGTATGCAGGAACTTGCGCCCACAGTATGGTTCACTGCATTACGCAAAGTACAAAATCCGCAACGTGCCAGACTGGATATCCTCTCCGCGGATGAGACTTATGACACAATCAAGATCAGCCCTGTCTTTTACTGGACGGATGCTGACATGGAAAATTATCTGGAACAACACAACCTGCCTAATGAGTGGGATTACTTCGATCCCGCAAAAGCGGACGAGAAGCGCGAATGTGGGATTCATGTTAAATGAGTAAGCTTGTGCAATCAAATTCAGTTTGAGCATGGGGCATAGTTTATTACGGGCACTTCTAAAAATTCAAAGTTCTAAACAAAACGAGGCACGAGAAAAAAATGGTTACGCAGCATATGCATGATATGTAAGGAAACATTTTTTTCGAGTAACAAAGTGTTGTGACGAAATTTGGATTTTTAGAAGTGCCCTTACATTAAAGTGCATACTTAACGAACAGATTCTCTTGCTGCATAACCCCTAAGTGGTCTGTTATAAATATACTTTAGTAAAATGAATTAACCACTATTGCGTAATCCAGCAGCAATTCCGTTAATGCTTAGATAAATTCCATGTTTAATCCAATCATCTTGCTGTCCCCTTCGATATCGCTTCATTAATTCAAGTTGCAGATGGTTAAGGGGATCAAGATAAGCAAAGCGGTAATGAATCATTCTCGCCAGTACAGGGCTATTCTCAAGCAAAGTGGTTTGTTCTGTAATGGCAAGAATTGCATTAAGCGCGGCTTGCATTCTTTCCCAATTTGTGGACGAAGTTTCTCGTCACTAACTAAGCCTGCATAGCGTGAGGCGATAGCAATGTCACTTTTCGCCATATCCATATCCATATCCATATCCATATCCATATCCATATCCATATTTGAGAGTAGCGTATGGAAAAATGGCCATTCACGATACATCTCTTGTAGTAATACTAATCCAGTGTTGGGGTGCAACATATTCCAAGTTTCAATTGCAACTAAATACCCACGGTATCGCACGCAAGTCTTCTATTCGTCGCGAGTTGGTACGGAAAGCGGGTCGGCTACCAATGTTGAGCTCACTAATTTCAGAAATAACCGTAGCTTGCCAAAAATAATCCTCGAATCCAGGAGTTTCATATACGAGTTTTCGATATTGACTAACGCCTGTTCAATAAACGCTTCTGAATACTTTGATTCCACGATTGACTCCTCTTAAAATAATTAATTCTTAGAAGCGACAACTAGCCTGACACAGGGGGATTTTGGTACTTGCACCCATACAGGAGTTAGATCAGAAACGCCAGTCCAGTTGCAGGCCGCCGATATTGATTTGTTCCGAATATTGTCCAACGAGAAAACCAGCAGTTGATCCTCGGTTATTAATCGGGGCATCGTTCATAAACAAGTGTGCGTAAGCAGCGTGGATATTCACATTTTTTAACAGTGCATAAGTCAAACCAGCTGTTAGCCAGTAACGGCTGCTATCAGGAATACGCGCTGATCTGTGCTGTGCATCCGGAACGGGCGTTTGATCGTAGGCAAATCCGGTGCGGAATATCCATTTATTGGTTTCTGAGAAATAATTGACGCCAACCGCATAGCGCCAAGTGTCATTCCATTTCAGATATTGCACATCATCAGGCTGCGGCGAAGAAAAATTTGTTCTGAGTTCGTTGATAAGACTCCAATGCGTCCACAAAGCATCTGCGGAGAAAGCCCAGCGGGGATTAATACGATGCGAGAAACCAAACAAAACATTATCGGGTAGTGTGATTGAAGTAAGTGCGTTGGTCTCGACACTCCCTCTTCCCGTCAATAACATGGCATTACTCGGCACGGATAAATTCGCATTGCCATGCACATCATGCGTAATTCTGGAGCGATAACTGACACCCAACCGAGTATCTTGATTCAACGCATAGAAGGCGCCGAAATTATAGCCAAATCCAACACTGTCCCCCTTGAGTGAAGCATGTCCGTCTGCGGCTTGCGGCAACAGGCCTTGACTGGCACAGCCCGCGATACTATGCAGTGCCTGCACGCAGGTTGTTCCAAAATCAACGGCATTGGTCAAACTGGATTTCAGATACTGCATGTTGAAACCGGCGCCAACCGAGAACTTTTCGGTGACTTTAAAAGATAACGATGGATTAAAGTTGAAGGTAAAAATTTCCGAATCGAGGGCTTGATAGCGCCCTTTCCAATCCGAATGATAACTATTTCTCGTGCCAAATGGGATATTAAACCCAAAACCGAAAGCCACCCGCTTTGTCAGCGCCTGCACATAATAGATATTGGGAATAAAAACCAAATTTCCCGAATCCCCGCCATTACCGCCGTTTAACGGCGCACCGCCCAGCATCGGACTCATATGTGACGCGCTATTCTGGAAAGTCGCGGAAGGTGCAATGACATATCCGGCTACCGAAACCAGCTTACCGCGAACTTGACTCATCGCACCAGGATTAAAGAACACCATACTTCCGTCGTCAATATTGGTTGGTGCGCCGGAAAAGGCCTGCCCCAATTCCTTGACACTCTGTTCCATCACTGCAATACCGGCGCTCATTACTGGCATTGAAACAACAAATAGAAGGAAACCGATGTAATGCGTAATACTGCGATGAACAAAACACGCTGGGATACAGTGTGCATTAACCAGCTCATTCCCGTAATTATCTTGTTCAATTGAGTTCATTGCATATCTCAGTAGGTCAGCGCACACGACTGCTTGCTTTACTTACAAAAAATACTAAGTATAATTTTCCCATTGTCAATAAGAATTATCTGACACCTCAAAAATGAGCATACTCCGGATTCGACTCGAAAACAGCATTGTCACTCAAGTAACCTGCACACCCGTTTTTTCAACACAACTCATTGAAAATGAATTATATACTTCTTTATATCGGATAAACAGCCTCCGGTTGAATGAAGAATTCTTTAGCAAGCGGCGTACAATCCATCCAATTTGTCCGCAATGAATAATGATTACATGGAATCCAACTTCAATCAGCACACAATGAATTCCCGGTTCCAGCAATCCGATCACGCTGCCGAACTGCTGGCCGAACAGATAAAACTGCTTTACCAGCAAGCACCTAAAGCGCTTATTGTTTCGCTGATCATTGCCGCAGCGCTTACTTTTGTTTTCTGGAATCTCGTTGCAAAAATCTGGCTGGTAAGCTGGCTAGCGGCAATCTATCTGCTTACTTTCGCCCGATTCCTGCTGGTCAAATCCTATTTCCGCAAAAAACCGGCTATTACCGAATCACCCGTCTGGGGGCGCCGGTTTTTAATCGGCACGTTGTTATCGGGAGTACTCTGGGGCATCGCGGGCAGCATACTTTTTGTGAGCGGCAGCGCAATGCACCAGCTATTTCTTGCCTACCTGCTCGGTGGCATGGTTGCGGGTGCAATGGCCACATTATCATCGTACAAGTGGGCCTTTTCAGCCTTCTCAATACCCGTTGTCTTGCCCTTTACCTATCAGGTCATCACGCATGAAAGTGACATTCATCTCATTCTTGCGCTTACTTATCTGCTTTTCGTTTTCGCGATGGGAAGCATTTCGCATCGGCTGTACCACACCGTCTCGGATTCGCTTAAATTCCGCTTCGAAAATTTCGACCTGTTAAAGCGCCTGATCCAAGCCAAGGATCGCCAGAACGCGATCAATCGGGTATTACAAACGCAAATCGCAGAAAAAGACCGGTCGCAAAAAACATTACAAACTGTCAAAGAACAATTGGAACAACGTGTCATGGAACGCACGGAAGCGCTCGCCTTAGCCAATGATATTCTGCATCAGGAAAAAGAGCTCTTTCAAGTTACTCTAGCCAGTATCGGAGACGCGGTGATCACCACCGATTCCAGCGGAAAAATTACCTATTTAAACCCGGTCGCTGAAATATTCACCGGCTGGCACAACCAGGATGCCAATGGTGCACCGCTGCAACAAGTTTTTAACATTCTGGATACGGCCACCCGGAAGCCTGTTAAAGACCCGCTCGACGGCCACTTAAATAAATCCGGAAATATCAAAGGCCATCGCGAATGCTTGCTGATCCGTAAAGACAAGCAAGAATGGATCATCGATTATTCCGTAGCGCCGATTCAGAACGAGCAAGAACATGTAATTGGAACCGTAATAACCTTCCGGGATGTCACAGAACAACGCAAAATAACGCAAAAACTCACCTACCAGGCAACGCATGATTCCCTGACCGGTCTGTTGAATCGCAAGGAATTTGAGACCCGCCTCAGCAAAATCCTGGCATCGACGCGCAAAAATGACACGCATGCGTTGCTATATCTCGACCTGGATCAATTTAAAATCATCAATGACTCTTGCGGGCATAGCGCCGGAGATGAATTGTTGCGCCAGGTGACAGTTTTGTTCCAATCCAAGCTGCGTACACGGGATACGCTGGCACGTCTCGGTGGCGACGAATTTGGCATTATTCTGGAACATTGCCCGCAAAATGAAGCAGTACAAGTCGCGCAGACTTTGCGTGAACTGGTGCAAAACTATCGCTATCACTATCAAAACAAGACTTTCACAATTGGCGTCAGCATCGGATTGTTCCCCATCACCCACGCCAATGAAGGTCTTGCCCATGCACTCAATGCAGCCGATAGCGCGTGTTATGAGGCCAAAGATCAGGGACGGAACCGGGTTCATGTGTATCAAGCGGCTGATAAGCAGCAAAAACCGGGTGAAATGCAGTGGCTGCCGCGTATTCAACAGGCCATCGCCGATCAGCGGCTATATTTGTATTTCCAACCGATCCAGGCGATCTCCGGCAAAAATGGCTTGGAGGAACATGGCGAGATCCTGCTGCGCCTGAAGGATGAGCACGGCCAATTGATCATGCCGGGCGCGTTTCTTCCCTCTGCCGAACGGCATGACCAGATGCTGATGATCGATCGCTGGGTGATACAACAATTATTCAAGTTACTCAAGGCGCACGCTCGCCAGCCATCCAACGCCGTTTACACCATCAACTTGTCCGCACAAGCGCTCGGAAACACGGATTTTCTCAATTTTGCAGTGGACAGCATCAGAGCCAGCAAAATAAATCCTGCCAATATCTGTTTTGAAATCACCGAACATATTGCACTGGCTGATTTAAAACATGTCATGCATTTTATTTCAACCCTCAAAGAATTGGGTTGCCGTATCGCCATCGACAATTTTGGCAGCGGCGTGTCGTCATTCGGTTATTTGAAAAACTTCCCGCTGGATTATCTGAAAATCGACGGACGGCTGATCAAGGATATGGCCACCGATCCGGTAGATCATGCGATGGTCGAATCGATCAACCGCATCGGACATGTCATGCGGCTCAAAACCATCGCCGGATGGGTCGAAAACGCCCAAACTTTTCAGCTCCTGGAAAATATGGGTATCGATTACGCTCAAGGATTCTGGCTCGCTGAGCCACAGCTCTTTGATTCCGGTCCGGAAAAATCTTTAAGTGCTTCTCAGAAAGTGACACCACCAGCACATGACAACTGAGCGGTAAAAACTGTCTATCCGAAGCACGCAGGTTGGGCTGAAACGAAGGGAAGCCCAACATTTAGCGTATATGAAACTGATTTAGGTGGTTTGCAAGTTTAAATACAAGGAAAACCAAGCCAATTGATCGTATGAGAATTATCTGCACTTCGCTTGTCTGATTCTTTCTAACACACTTAAAACCGCCTGACGCGGCGCACCAATATTCAACCGCATAAACCCGCTGCCTTCCGCACCAAACAAAATTCCCGGACTCATGCCGACTCCCGCTTCCTGGATAAAAAAATGTTTGAGTTGCGCGTCGGTCCTATTCCATGCCCGGCAATCCAGCCATAACAAGTACGTGCCTTCGGCTTTGATGACTTTAATTTCCGGCAAATGTTCGGCCAAAAAGGATTCCACGCAATCGCGCGTATCACGCAGATAAATCAATAGCGCTTCCAGCCAGGCTTCGCCTTCGCGGTAAGCGGCTTCAAAGGCGGCGATGCTGAACGGGTTGGATGCGCTGATATGCAGAGTGTTAAACACTTGCGTGACGGCATTGTGGATGGATTTGTCTGGAATAATCAGCGCTGACAGGTTCAATCCGGGAATGTTGAAGGTTTTGCTCGGCGCGACAGCGGTGATGATTTTTGCAGCGTGTTCCGGGAAAGCGGCCAGCGTATGGTGTTGATTGCCGGGATAGATCAAGTCGGCATGAATTTCATCGGAAAAAATGATCAGATCATGTTTTGCGGCGATCTCTAGTAGCCGCTCCAGTTCAGCGGGTTGCCAGACTCGGCCGACCGGGTTATGCGGCGAGCAAAGCAATAGCAGTTTCGCATCCTTGGCGCATTGTTCCAAATGGTCAAAATCGATGGTGTAGCGGCCATTTTCCAGATGCAGCGGATTTTGGATCAGTTTTCTGCCGGTTTGGGTGACGGCGGAGAAAAACGGGAAATACACCGGAGGTTGGATAATGACGGATTCACCGGGTTGCGTAAACGCCATCACCGCCGCATTAATAGAGGGAACCACGCCGGGACACAGAATGATCCAATCGCGTTGTATGACCCAGCCGTGGCGCCGCTGCATCCAGCTAATCAGGGCTTCGTATAGACTGTCCGGAAAAAGCGTGTAGCCATAAATCGGATGAGCGGCGCGTTCTGTCAGTGCCCGGGTGACTGCGGGCGGCGCGGCAAAATCCATGTCGGCCACCCACACCGGGATGACGTCGCTTTTGCCAAACATGTTTTGCCGCCCGTCATACTTGACGCTGTGAGTGCCCTCGCGGTTGATTTCTCGGTCAAAATCAAAACCACTGCTCAAGCAATCTTCTCCCAGATCGTGACTTCTGACAGCGTATGCTGAAACTTACGCTTGGTTTCGCGAATGACAAAAGGCACGGCTTGCGGGCCTTGAATCAAGCGAAAATGGCTGCCCAGGATTTCTTTCAGGCCGTCCAAGGTGGTGAAATTCTCCCCATCGCGTTTGAATCCGCCGACCCAGGCTTCTTTTTTCGTGTGCTCGGCCAACCAGGTGTAAGGCGATGTGATCATCAGCAGGCCGCCGCTATTGATACGTGTGTGAATACTGTTGAGCAATTTGGCCGGATCGTACAAACGATCGATCAAATTGGCGGCGAGAATCAGGTCATAACCGGTGAAAATGGGTTTCAGGTTGCACGCATCGCCCTGGAAAAACTCGACTTTATGTTTGATTGCATCCAGCCCCAGGTTGCTCAGTGTGCGTTCTTTGTAGGATACCAGTTCGCCCTCGTCGGTCAGCGTGTAGCGCAGTATGCCTTGTTGCACCAGTTGCACGCCTTGACCAATAAAGCGCGCGGAGAAATCTATGCCGGTGACATGATCGAAATCGCGCGCCAATTCAAACGTGGAGCGGCCGGATGCGCAACCCAAATCTAGTGCCGTGCGTTTCGGCCGGTTAGCCATCGCAGCGATGGCAATTTCAGCCAAGGCTTTGGGGAAATTCGGCACATCAAAATAGGTATCGCCATAATGAAATTCAGCATATTCCGACAGCAGTTTGTCGGTTTCATAGTTGGAACTTTGCAGAATCGCCGGTGTGTCGGTAACGACATAACGAAATCCCGCATGCTGAAAGAAATGCCGGCGAAATGCATAACGTGCGCTGCGTAGCGTTTCATTGCCGCAAGCAACCCAGGAACCACCCTTGATGAGATTGTGCTGATTGTCAAAAGTAGGCGTGGTGAAGTCGTCATACAACGTATGCACATCAAAACCGGCAAAGGGATAAGTAGGCGTTTCAGTCCATTGCCAGACATTACCGGTGATATCGAAAAATTCACCCTGCGGAAATTCAGTCACCGGGCAACTGGACGCGTAATAATCCAGATGCAGATTGCCAGCAGCCGGTGTATTGACCGGCACCTCGGATAACTGGGCGACATCGTACAACCGGTACCATTCGTCTTCCGTCGGCAACCGCACGGGCTGCCCGGTGGTAGCCGCTTTCCAGTTACAAAACGCTTTCGCCTCGTGATAATTGACTTCGACCGGCCAGTCCCACGGCATCGGTATTTCTTCGGTCATCACCCGCAGATACCAGACACCGTCTTTGGATACCCAGAAAGCGGGGTGTTCAGCCAGGGTAAATTTTTTCCATGAACGGCCTTCTTCCGGCCAAAAACTCTCCGTGTGATAGCCATTGGCTACTACAAAAGGTAAAAATTCCTGATTACTGACCAGATATTTGCTTGCTTGGAACGCGGAGATATCCGCGCTGTGCGAGCCGTATTCGTTATCCCAGCCATAATGCGTGGCATCGGTTTTGCTTTTGCCGATGGTCACAGTGCCGGCTGCAACGGGAATCAGTTCATTGGTTGGCGCGATTCCAGATTTGCGGCAAGGTTGCCAATCCGGGTGCGGTTGCACAAATTCAAGCGCATGCTGACGAATCAATACGGAGGAGGTTTCCAGATGGATACGTTCATGTTCGATGCCCATTAGAATCGGCCACCAAGGACTGTCCCAGGAGATCGGCAAGGTCAGCGGCATCGTAGTAATCAATTTATCAACCACGGCTCGCATGGTTTTGCGATAGGCACGCACTTCTTCCACGGCAGGCCAATCATAATGCGCGCTATCCAGATCGTCCCAGCTCATTTCATCGACACCGACAGCAAAGATCGATTCTAATCTGGGATTGATGCGCTCGGTAATGAGTCCGGCGAGAATCAGCTTGTTGACAAAAAATGTAGCCGTATGTCCCAGATAAAAAATCAAAGGATGACGGAGTGAAATGGGTTTTTTATAGTACGCTTCATCATTACGCAGTGTTTCAAAAAGCTGTTCATAACAATTCAGTGTCGAATGAAAATAAGTACGAATCTCTTCACGTTTTAAGTTGACATTATCGCCGTCAAGTAATGGTGTTCTCTGAAATAATGGTTGTGACATATCGTAATTTTTAACGGATTGTTCGGTTCTTTGGCCGGTATTATAACGCCTCAAACTTTTTAGATCATACCCAATCGGGATAAAAGTCATTTATTCTTGATCGGTCACGCTAAAAAAATAAGAGAAGTAATGAATTCAGTATACTTTGAAGCAAAATAAACGATGTTGAGCGTGGATTCCAGGAATTTGGCTTTATGATTGATTATTTCATTTTAATATTATAAGAAAATGACAGAACCCGCTTTAATTCTGGTATGCAAAAAGCCCGCGCCCGGTATCGGCAAACAAAGATTGACAGCGCGTTTAGGCATTGAAACGACGCAGAAAGTTGCCGATGCGTTATTGGCTTGTGCGCTGGAAGATGCCTGTGACTGGCCCGGTCCCGTGGTGATTGCGCCCGCCAATGTGGAGGATGTTGAATGGGCGCGAGCTTTATCAGCACCGGTAACTTCCCCAGTGACAGTTGTCCCTCAGGGAACAGGCAACCTAGGGCAGCGCTTGAATGCACTGGATCAAACATTGCGTGCGCAAGGAATGAAACAATTGGTATTCATTGGCAGCGACTCCCCCGGGCTGGATTCAGCAGATTATGCCGCCACACGCGAAGCATTGCAGCACGCAGATATTGTGCTGATTCCGGCGCGGGATGGCGGCGTTGTGCTGATGGCCAATCGTTATGCATGGCCGGATTTATCGCCTTTGCCATGGAGTAGCGATCAACTGGGCGCCGCGCTCATTAATGCTTGCCGTAACGCCAGGCAAACCGTAAAAACATTGAGGCCAGGCACTGATGTGGATGAAATGGAAGATCTTGTAAGATTGGTTTCTTTGCTACAACGGGATTCACGACCGGCGCGTTGCGCACTGCTTGAACTGACGCAAAATATCATTTCTACCCTGAAGATCGCTAATGCTTAGTTTCAGTGTCATTATCCCTTGTTTCCATGACGAAGAAAAACTGGCGTGTCTGCTCACGCAATTGCAGAAATTACCTAATAAACCCTGGGAAATCATTGTTGTAGATGCTGCTAACAGTGAATCTTGTGCAGAACTCTGTGCACAATTTGCGGCTCAATACATAGTCAGTGAACCGTGCCGCGGACAGCAGCTTCTAACCGGTGCAGCGCAGGCAAAAGGCGATGTTTTGTGGTTTTTACATGCCGATGCGCAATTATCAGCGGATCCATTGACAGCAATGACAAAAGCGATTGCCCAAGGCGCAACCGGCGGTTATTTCCGCTTTCGCTTTGCCGCACCGCGTGCCTGGCCAGCCTTTATCCTGGAACCAATGATTTCTTTGCGCTGTAAAATATGTGTCCCGTATTGTGATCAAGGTATTTTCATGGCACGTTTGGTTTATCATCAGGTAGGCGG
This sequence comes from Nitrosomonas sp., assembly GCA_016708955.1. Classification (GTDB taxonomy): domain Bacteria; phylum Pseudomonadota; class Gammaproteobacteria; order Burkholderiales; family Nitrosomonadaceae; genus Nitrosomonas. The sequence continues at coordinate 149,215 of JADJES010000002.1, read as the reverse complement.
ACACGCGCCCTGGCCGCTGTTTGAGGAAGTGCCTTTGGTACGCGCTACGCGCCGGATTGGCAAGTTTCTGCCGTTAACCGCGCCGATTTTTATCGATCCACGGCGCTGGCAACGCGATGGCTGGTGGCGGCGAACCTGGCATAATCGCATGCTGGCTTTGAATTTTATGTGCGGCGTCACACCGCAGGAATTGGCTTCACGTTATCATTCTAAAATTGGCTCTTGAATGACATAATGACGCTAATCCTCAAAAATAAGGAATACCATGCAAGAGATTGTTCAAAAATATTATGGCGAAACACTGACGGGCAGTCAGGATTTGCAAACCGATGCGTGTTGTACGGACGCAGGTTTGCCACATTTTGTAAAACCATTGCTGGCGCTTGTGCACGCGGACGTGCAGACACGTTATTATGGCTGTGGCCTGGTTTTACCGGAATTACTGCAAGGTTTGACCATTCTGGATCTGGGTTGCGGCGCTGGGCGAGACGTATATGTGCTGTCCCAACTGGTGGGGGAAACAGGACAGGTCATCGGCGTGGATATGACCGAAGAGCAACTGGCGGTTGCGCGCCAGCATGAAAAATATCACCAAAAGGCTTTTGGCTACAAACGCAGCAACGTCCGTTTCCTGCACGGTTATATCGAGCGATTGCACGAGCTTGAATTGGCTGATGCCAGCGTGGATGTGATTGTCTCGAACTGCGTGATTAATCTGGCTCCGGACAAAGCAGCGGTGTTGCGCGAAGCTTTCCGCGTTTTGAAGCCCGGCGGGGAACTGTATTTTTCCGATGTATACAGCGACCGCCGCATTCCGCTGACTTTAACCCAGGATCCGGTGCTGTATGGTGAATGCTTGAGCGGTGCACTATATTGGAATGATTTTCTGCAATTGTCACGCAAACACGGCTTCACTGATCCGCGCCTGATAGACGATCGCCCCATTGACATTAGTAACCCGGAACTGGCGGAAAAGACCGGCAATATCCGTTTTTATTCGGCGACCTATCGCTTATTCAAACTGCATGATCTGGAACTGGCTTGTGAGGATCACGGACAATCCGTTGTATATCGCGGCACCATTCCACACCATCGCCATGCGTTCCGGCTGGACAAGCATCATTTCATCGAAACCGGCAGACAGTTTCCGGTGTGCGGCAATACCTGGCGCATGCTGCATGACACACGATTTATGAAACATTTTGATTTTTACGGCAATTTTGATCAGCACTTTGGCATTTTTCCGGGCTGTGGCATGGGGATTCCATTTGACGATGCGATCAGGGTTGATCAGACAAGCGGGTGTTGTTAAACATGAATGCCAACGTCCTACCAACACCCGCATCGACTGAGCATCGTTCGCGTTCCAAACTGTGGTATGTCACGCCCGATGACAAGCCGCGCGGCTTTATTCGTTCTCATGCCTTAGAAGAACTCTGGTTTCATACCGGTACCGCTTGTAATCTGGCTTGCCCTTTTTGTCTGGAAGGCTCCAAGCCCGGTGACGACCGCTTGCAATTGATGCGTTTTGACGACGCCAGACCATTTATCGACGAAGCGTTGATATTGGGTGTCAAACAGTTTTCTTTTACCGGCGGTGAGCCTTTTATTAACAAAGACTTGATCCGCATTCTGGAATATACGCTGCAGCATCGCCCCTGCATGGTGCTAACCAACGCCACAGAGCCATTGATTAAACGCTTACCGCAACTAAAACCCTTGCGTGAGCAGCCAAACGCTGTGCATTTTCGCGTTAGCCTGGATCATTTTTTAGCAGATCAGCATGACAAGAATCGGGGCGATGGCATGTTTTCAATGGCGTTGGATGGACTCTGTGCATTGCATGACATGGGATTCAGTGTATCAGTGGCCAACCAAACCATCCCAGGTTTACCTGCCCATAAAGTCGCCAAATGTTTTGCGGAAGTTTTTCGCGGCGCAGGATTGCCGGAAAATCTGCCACGCATCGAGTTCCCTGAATTCCATCCGCCCGGTATCACAGTCACCGCACCGCAAATTACGCACAGTTGCATGGTCGATTATCAGACCGAATCCACACGCCGCGAATTCATGTGCGCATTCAGCCGCATGGTTGTAAAGAGTGAAGGCAAGTGCAGAGTCTATGCGTGTACGTTGGTGGATGATGATACCGATTATGTTTTGGGCACAACACTGGCCGCAAGTCTAAAAATTCCGGTCAGTATGAAACATCATCGTTGTTATAGCTGTTTTCAGTATGGCGCTTCGTGCAGTGAAATGAAGCGATAGCCATGAAACGCCGCTGGGGGCTACTGATACTGCTCGGCTTGTTAGTCGGGTTGTTTTTCAGTTTTGACTTAGGGCGCTTTTTCACGCTGGAAGCGCTCAAAGACCAGCATGACGCATTACAACAAGCCTACCGGATAGCACCGTTTCTTGTGACCGGTATTTTCGCGGCAGTCTATATCGTGATGGCTGCATTGTCATTCCCCGGCGCAACCTTAATGACACTGGCCGGTGGTGCGATATTCGGATTTTGGGTTGGCGTGCCGGTGGTCTTGGTGTCGGCTACGATCGGCGCCACATTGGCGTTCTGGACTGCACGTTATGTGTTGCGCGATGCCGTACAGCGCCGTTTCGGCGATCGCCTGGAAACCATCAACAAAGGCCTTGAGCAGGATGGCTTCTTTTATTTGTTTTCCCTGCGCCTAGTGCCTATTTTTCCATTCTTTCTCATCAATTTGTTGATGGGATTGACTGCCATCCGCAGCACTACTTTCTTTTGGGTCAGCCTGGTTGGCATGTGCGCCGGAACCGCCGCCTATGTGAATGCGGGCACGCAATTGGCAGCGATCACGCACTTGTCTGATGTCATGTCTCCGGCCTTGATTATTTCGTTTGTTGTGTTGGCGATCTTTCCGTGGCTTGCCCGTTGGAGCATCGGACTGGTAAAAATCCGCCGTTTGTATGCACGCTGGACCAAACCACGCCAATTTGACCGCAATCTGATCGTAATCGGCGCCGGTGCTGCCGGATTGGTCAGCGCGTATATTGCAGCGACAACGCGCGCCAAGGTGACCTTGATTGAAAGTCACAAGATGGGGGGCGATTGCCTCAATTACGGGTGCGTGCCCTCCAAAGCATTGATCCGTACCGCCACTTTCTTGCAACAAGCAAGAAACGCCCAATCACTGGGTATTGCACAGACCACTGTTCAGTATGATTTCTCGGATGTTATGGCGCGTGTCCGGCGCGTGATCAAAACAATCGAACCGCACGATTCGGTAGAACGTTATACCCAATTGGGGGTAGAAGTACTGCAAGGAAAAGCAAAAATGACTTCGCCCTGGTCGGTGGAAGTCAATGGAAAAACACTCACCACGCGCGCCATCGTCATCGCGACCGGTGCGCGACCGGCGGTTCCAAAAATCCCGGGACTGGGATCGGTGCGTTATTACACTTCCGATACCCTTTGGTCGCTGACTGAGCGGCCGGAACGCTTGATTGTGCTGGGCGGCGGACCGATCGGCTGCGAATTGGCGCAAGCATTTGCCCGGTTAGATTGCCAAGTGACACAGGTCGTGCGGAGTGATTGTTTGCCGCGCGAAGATGCGGATGCCGTAGCGCTGGTTAAAGCAGCCTTGCAAGCGGATGGCGTAACCCTGCTGACGCAAACCGAAACGCTACGCTGTGAAAAAGAAGGCGATGCGCAATATTTGACGGTACGCGGCATTGACGGCAAAGAATTCAAGCTGCTGTTTGATGCGCTGTTATGCGCCACCGGCCGGGTACCTCGCACAGAAGGTTTTGGATTAGAGGAATTGGGTATCCCGGTTTCACCACAACGCACCATCGAAACCAATGCCTGGCTACAAACCATTTATCCCAACATCTATGCCTGCGGCGATGTCGCCGGACCGTACCAATTCACCCACACGGCCGCGCACCAGGCCTGGTATGCCTCGGTCAATGCCCTTTTTGGTACTCTCAAACGTTTCAAAGCGGACTATTCAGTGATTCCGTGGACGACATTCACCGACCCGGAAGTCGCGCGGGTTGGACTATCGGAAAATGAAGCCAAAGCACGCAATATCGCCTTCGAAGTGACGCGTTTCAATCTGAGTGACCTGGATCGCGCGATCGCCGACGAAGCGGCACAGGGCTTTGTTAAAGTACTGACAGTACCGGGTAAGGATCGTATTCTGGGCGTCAGCATAGCCGGCGCACACGCCAGCGATTTACTCGCCGAATTTGTACTCGCTATGAAGCATGGCTTGGGTTTGAACAAAATTCTAGGCACCATCCATACCTATCCCACCTGGTCGGAAGCCAATAAATATGCAGCGGGAGAATGGAAACGCGCGCATGCGCCGCAATGGCTGCTTAAATGGGTGGAGAAATATCATGCTAAGAGGCGAGGGAAAGAGAGTGCAACTGATTGAGGAATGGCGGGTTCAAAGTGTGTTCATTTTGATGAGTAAGAAATCTTTATTCAGAATTTGGCACCTTATTTTTAGCACCTTGTTTCTTTCGTTTTATTTTCTCAATCCGCGACTTGGCCCCATGCTCCTGCTTGCTTGATCTCACGTACTTTTCCAAGAAGTGCTCGCCACGACAGCCCTTTCTCGCAGCACTTGGCTCGAAAACCTGCCGTTCTTGAGCGTGAGTTTCACCATGGTTGATTCAGCGCCCAACGTAGAAGTAACGTAAGCCTCCAACCCTTCCACATTAACATCCTGACAAATCATCGTTATCCTCAAACCTTTCACAAGGAGGAACGATGTCATCATCAGAAGCACGACGAATTCATATCGAAGCATGGCAAACCAGCGGGATGTCTCAGGCGGCTTATTGCCGGGAGCATGGTTTGAATACCAAGACGTTTGGCAATTGGGTTCGCAAGCATCGTGCCGGTCAGGTTATTCGGTCGCCTGCGTTGGTTCCGGTCACGATCAAGCCAATGTCTATGTCGGCGAATACGATGCGTCTTCACGGCCAGGGCGATCATGTTTGGAGCTGCCGTCGACGGTTTCGCCGCATTGGTTGGGGGAGTTGTTGAAGTGTCTTTGATTGCGAATCCGGGGAAGATTTGGTTGATGGTTGAGCCGGTGGATATGCGTCGCGGCATTGACGGGTTGTCGGTGTTGGTGGAGCAGTCGTTGCAGCGATCGCCTTGTGCGGGTTCGGCGTTTGTGTTTTGCAATCGCGCGGCAATCGCATCAAGGTGCTGCTGTGGACGGCACCGGCGTGTGGCTGTGCCAGCGGCGTTTGCATCGGGGACGGTTTGTTTGGCAGCATTCCGGCGAAGGTGGCATTGTGTTGACGCAGCCGCAATGGGAGTGGTTGATTGCCGGGGTGGATTGGCATCGTTTGGGGTTGCAATCTTGCGGGATGAAATATAGCTAAAGCCAATATTGACGCCATTTCTCATGGGTTTTTGCGGTATAATAACGCCATGAAAACGCACGTAAAACAGTCGATTGAATTGGATCATCTGAATCTCGCGCCAGAGGCTAAAGTCGAGGTATCGAACCTGATTCAAACGCTACTCGACGAAACAAAAAATACCGGATCACCTGCCGCGCATCGAACACCGCCATGAACCGGAATCCTGTCAATGCAAACAGTGCGGCGGCGATCTGGTAAAAATCGGCGAAGACGTCACCGAACAACTCGACGTTAAACCCGCCGAATTCTTCGTGCACCGTCACATCCGCCCGCAATACGCCTGCCGGGCTTGCGAAACCGTGGTCGCGGAACCCGTGCCACCCGCCATCATCGACGGCGGCATGGCAACACCCGGACTGCTTGCTGGATCACGACCTGCAAATACCTCGATCACCTGCCGCTGTATCGCATCACGCAAATCGCCGCCCGGGAAGGTGTCACTTTATCGCTTTCCACCCTGGCGGAATGGATCGGACGTGTAGGCGTGGCACTGCAACCGCTGGTTGACCGGCTGATTTTGCACTTATTGCAAGGCCGTGTGTTGCACGCCGACGAAACCCCGGTGGCGCAACTTGATCCCGGCAGCGGAAAAACGCAACGCGCCTACCTGTGGGCATATCGCAGCAACGATTTTGAGTTGGGGCCGCGCATCATCGTATTCGACTACCAAACCAGCCGTAGTGGCAAACATGTGCAAAACTTCTCAACAAGTGGCAAGGCCACTTGCTGGTCGACGACTATGGCGGTTACAAGGCTTTATTCTCCAAAACAGCATCACCCTGCACTGAATTAGGGTGCTGGGCGCACGCGCGCCGCAAATTCTTCGACCTGCACCAAGCCAACGCCAGCACCGTTGCATTCGAAGCATTGCAACGCATCGGCAAACTTTACGCCGTCGAAGCCGAAGGCAAGCACTCATCGACCGAAGCCCGGCAGATACGTGCAGAAAAAAGCCTGCCGATCCTGCAATCGTTGCACGACTGGTTACTGCAAACCCGCTTTCATACCGCCGATGGCGGCGGCACCGCCAAAGCCATCGATTACACCTGAAGCGCTGGCAAAGCCTGATCCGCTACGCCAGAAGCGGACACCTGCCGATTGACAACAACCCCGTCGAAAACACTATTCGTCCCATCGCGCTCGGCAAGAAAAACTGGCTGTTCACCGGTTCTGAGCGCGCCGGAAAACGTGCCGCCGCCATCCAAACCCTACTCGGCACCGCAAAACTCAACGGCCTTAACCCCGCACAATGGCTGGCTTACACCTCGAAAACTCCCCGCCTGGTCTAACAGCCGAGTCGATGAGTTGCTGCCGTTCGCACCAGAGGTTATTGAAGCATTGCTGAAGGAATGTGGCTAGGTGGTGGAGTTGGAGGCTTACGAAGTAACCGGGCCTGCGCGGCTTTTCGCGCAGGCCCGGTTGACTGCCGAGTTGGGCGTCATATTGCCAGTGGCACGATGCGCCATGGGCATGGCTCCTGCATTTGCTGCATAAAAAGATGATCCAAGACGGTGGAGTAAGCCTCAGCCTCAAGTTCTTGCTGAGAATCCCAGATTCCGAAGACGAAGTCTCTCCACTCTTGATTCGGAACGACGAGCACCACTTGGCTTGCTGAGAACTGAAGTTCGTCGCATTGTACTCGCCACTCACGTTCCCACGTGAAGTCGATTGGAGGAACTGCCGACGGCTCGTAGCGAACGTGCCGCCAGCGACTGCCTTCTGGCATTTGGTGAAATTCCGCATCTGACTGGTAGATGACAGGCCTACCGCCGCGCTCGTAGAGCCACTGCTTAGAGAACATTAGACCGAACGGCGAATAGCGACTGAACGAATCGGTGTTGACGAGCCCGCTGGCAACCGCCGGTAGCGGTGCCTCGGTGAAGCATACGCAGCGATAGCCGCCACGAATCTTTTCGCTGCCGCCCGCAAGGTGCCCCTCACCGACGATGGTGAGCAGCACTTGCAGTGCTTCCTCGTAAGTGGCCGCCTTGGTGAAGTGAATCACCGAATCGCTGATGTCAGGTCGATTCGCCACTTGGTCTATGACGCCCAACGTTTAAGCTGTGGGGCGCAAGCCGCATCGCAGCGCAGCGTCCCACACGAGCGCATTGCTAGGGCTTTATTCACGTGGTGAGATGTGTCCACTAGCCCAGTGAGCTCCATAAAATTCAAACACCCACAATGAATAACGTGGATCTTCTTCACAAATAAGATATTTATATATTACTTGGTCATCACCAATGGTAACTTCAGTAAATAAATCGATTCTCGATTCAATATCTTCTGGTACCCCATGAAGCCACTGTACTTTTAGAACAGTGGCTCTGGGAACCACATTACCCGTGTGAGTAAAATATAACCCACGAATTGTTCTTTCTATAACTGCATCATGGGCCTTAGAATCCCAAAGGACCCCGGTTCTCGTAACTACATTCCCTTTCTCATCTTCGATTTCTAGTTCTTTTGATTCTTCTGCTATTCGAGAAAGCAATGCTTTGTTTCGCTCCAGTGTTCTGGCTGTTTTTTCAGTAAATAAACGTCTAGCTATATCAGATCCACTTGCCGCATGCATACTTAGATACACCTTAAACAAGTCATCTAAATCAGATGCACCGTTATTACAGTCTGAGCATGCTGGAACCGTAATTAGGTTCTCAGGCCGTGGTTTTGGAAAAATTGATTTTGGAGGAACATGATCTCTAGTTATTGCCTCATTTAGTCCACAAATTGCACAAATTTCCATTCTTCTTCCTTGCCCCTAACTAGAATTAGACGTCCGAAATGACGCAATATAATACGCCAGCAATGAAATACAAACCGGAAAGTCGCATGTTATCTCCTTGTTTTTTGAGATACTATATAAAAATGGTGTCAGGTCTATAACTAAGAATTCCTATTCGAGCAGCATGTCCCCTTTCGGTTGCATGCCTTCGCACCCATCGGCGGCGAGTAACAAAAAATACAAATCCGTTTTGCCATATGGAAAATCAAGGGCGCAACACTTTAATGAATTCATCAGGCGATATTCCAGCTTGCTTTAGTATTCCACTCAGAGTTCCCACCTTCAATTCGTGATGATTCGGCACAACACAGCCAGAAGAACCTTTGCGAAGAACAATATGGCTGCCGCGCTGACGTACTACGGAGAAACCCAATCGTTCCAGCGCTTTTATCGCTTCTATCCCGGAAATAACGGGCAACTTAGGCATGTTCCGTTATATGAAAGGTTGTCAGCAGTGAACGAGCAGAGGTGGTCAATGGAAATTCTGGTTCATCCGGCAAGTGCGTACTTGTTAGTCAGAAATGCATGTTGAAATAAAGTGAATTAAAGGTTGAAATTATCTCTGATTTTCAACGAAGAGGTTTTTTCAACATGTCGACCAGTTTGCTGTATCACGCCTTTGGTATAGTTGGTTATTTTTATCAAAGCACTTGTTTTATTGCGGGTGTCATAGTTGTTGCAATACAAGCGGATCATTGGCGATTGAGATGTCCGGTATGTAAAAGCCGCGAGATACATTGCCGGGGAAAGTTGGTTAGACGCTTCAGGACAATACCGGTAGGTCAAAGCGTCTATATCGACCTTCCAGTTCAGCGGGTAGAATGCACCCGATGCCAAGCAGTTCGTCAGGTAAAGATACAGTTTGCTGATGAGCACAAGCGCTATACACGTTCTTTCGAAAGATTGGTTTTGGATCTCTCTGGCACATGACCATCCAGGCAGTAGCACGCCATCTTGGAGTGAGCTGGGATCTGGTTAAGGGAATACAGAAGGACAATCTGAATAAACGTTATCGGTTGCCGAAATTGGCCAGATAAAACGCATTGCGCTGGATGAAATATACCAAGGCAAGAAGCTGGGTTATTTAACGATAGTTCTGGATCTTCAACGTGGGGCAGTGATTTTTGTTGGCAATGGGAAAGGTGCCGATGCACTGATTCCGTTTTGGAAGCGTTTGAAACGATCGGGTGCACGGATTGAAGCGGTTGCGACCGACATGGGGCCAGCATACATCAGTGCGGTGCGGGCTAATATCCCAGATGCAACGCTAGTGTTCGATCACTTCCATATTATTAAGCTGTTCAACGAAAAGTTGACAAAACTGCGTCGTGATCTGCAACGAGAAGCAGAAAATGGGTTGGGCAAACCCGTTTTGAAGGGCATTCGCTGGCTGTTGCTGAAGAACCCTGACAACCTGGATGACAAGCGCAATGAACGTCAACGTCTGGACGAAGCATTAAAGCTCAATGAGCCCTTGGCAACGGCCTATTACATGAAAGAAGAGTTACGCAATATCTGGCATCAACCGGATAAACTCTCAGCTCAAAATGCATTGGATGAATGGGTAAAAAAGCCGCTGCTTCGGATGTCAACATGCCAAGCAATTCTCTAAAACTATTGCAGCACACCGCTCAGGTATCCTGGCTTATTTCGATTTTAATGGTTTATCAACCGGGCCGTTGGAAGGTACCAACAACAAGATAAAAAACTTTGCACAAAATGGCCTATGGTTTCAGAGATGTCGAGTTCTTTAAACTCAAAATTATGGCGCTGCATGAAACCAATTATGTCCTTGTCGGTTAAACCCAAAAGTACGCACTTGCCGGATGAACCGAAATTCTTCAAGGTAGAGTTCAGTTGCTTCAACCAAATTAGCCAGAGCCTCCTCAACGGTTTCTCCTTGTGTGGTCGTTCCCGTTTCAGGATTGAAGGCAACATAACCACCTTCTGGCGCTGGTGTTAATACGGCGGAAAGCTCCATGATTTTATCCTCTTAAGTATGTTTGAAGAATTATACCTTACGGAATCAAAATCAGATTCTGTTTAAAAAATGGCATCCGATCGATAACTAAGAATTCCTATTCGGGCCGCATGCCTTCTTTCGAGTTCATACCCTTCTCGCCAGCCGGAGGCGCGCCCCTTGAACTTACTCAAGTTCTAAAAATAACTGTCATTTCGAGCGTAGCGAGAAATCTATAGCACTGAACACCAAAGATTTCTCACACTGTTCGAAATGACTAGCGCTGGTTATCCCGAGATTCCCTGGGCGTAGTTTTCCTGCTCCCGGTTCGCCGATTGTGGCAGAAGACAAAAAAGGTGTCGTCAGATACCTTAGCTAAGAATTACTATTCCTTTGAATAATAACACTTAACCCGGATATTGCATGAATTGCACACGCACTCACTTGTCTCTTGATTCCACAAGGGATTTGTCTCAGTCAGGTGTATGAATAACTACACCGCTTCTTCGAAAAATCCCTTGTGAAACCAATATCATGCGTGATCATCGTGCGAATTTATGCAATATCCGGGTTAACTTTCGTTGGGCGCATTGAATACTCTCCGTTTTCTAATCGGTTGTATACACCTGTTTTGTAGTCAGAAATAATCACCGTTGCTCGATCTTTGGTCTGTACTGAATTGCAATCTCAGACAAAAACTTTGCAAGAGGTTGCTATTGTTGCTGGAGTATATTTAAGTCGTCTTGCTTCTTACCAATTCCACTCAATTTTCTGATCGCGACCTGAATATCCTGCCGGAATTTTCCCGCTTGATAAGGCGGGCTCTCGCCGAAAATCGTAATAATATGCTGGAAAGAAAATGCCTGATCCAGTTATCGAAGAAAGACATCTATGCCGCCTGCTAGCCCTCGCCGCTATCTTATTAGCGGGATTGCGAGCTTGGCGAATATTCGACTGATTTCAACTCTATTAGCGTTATCATTCATTGAATGAATGAATACTCTCAGTTTTACAACTTACACACCTATTTTGGAGACAAAACTCAGTGGTCTCTAATTCTTTTTCGGGTCCTTGATATCTGGTTTACTGTTTGGTCATCAGATTGCATTGAATTTGCTTACATAACAATGCATTATCTTGGCAATTACTCTTGCCATTCTATTGAGAGGAGTTTTTTTGCGAGACTGCATCAGTAATCATTCTAATGCGTTCCGTTTCTTGTTGAGAGAGTTTTAGCGCTGCATCCTGCCAGTGCTCGTGTTCTTTGGCGGTAAGCCAATCTTTCCACATGATGCTAATGGTAAGCAGGGCCGCAATAGTTACCAATAAAATGAATGCTTGGGTTCCGCTCATTATCAGGCTCTCTCATTCCTTGAGTTTCTCAAACAGTAAAGTTGTATTGGATCTTCTGCCTGGGGTGGGATAGTACAGCCTCCCCAAAAATCCGGACTGGATTTGGACTAAAATCAGGAAATTTAAGACCGGATTAAAATCTCTCTGGCTGCGGATTTACGCAAAATCCTATGGGCACTTCTAAAGATCCAAATTTCGTCACAACACTTTGTTACTCGAAAAAAATGTTTCCTTACATATCATGCATATGCTGCGTAACCATTTTTTTCTCGTGCCTCGTTTTGTTTAGAACTTTGAATTTTTAGAAGTGCCCCTATGTAACTTTACTGTTGTTTGTTCAAACGCACCCAATACACAGGATCTCACTTCTTATAGAATCTGCCATTAAAAAGATTGATTAGAATCTCCGCATTCCGTGCTTCGAAACCATGAGAAATCTCTCTGTTTAATGGCTGACTCCATAATATTAGATCAAACTAATCACGATCCGCTTCAGGAACGTTATGGTCTGGTTTAATAGTCTTTCCATATGAATCCGTATCAGGTGAATCAACTGTTGGTTTGCTACAAGCGGTTAATGTCAATGCAAATACCATAATGATAGTAACTAATGCTATTAATTTCATTTTATCCCTTATATTTTAGTAAACCTGAAGCTAACATGCTGCAGATGTGGTTATGCTGCCAATTATGGTTGAACTTAACATTGATCTACGTCAATATTATTCATTTTTGTGAAGAGAAGAAAAATAAGAAAGGAGTTGCAACACCCAAAATTCATATTCAGGGCGCTTCTAAAAATAAATATTGTTAAGCTCACAACTAAAATAGTTTATGACATATGATCTCTAAGATTCCCGTGTGCTCCGCGTTTGATTCACTCCAAGTTTTTCAAATAAATATAGTCACTTAGAAAATCACCTCCATCTGCACCACCTCACTAACGGGACATTCAGCCCACCACCTCCCGGTTCACTCAGACTATTAATGCCCAGGGCATTTTTAGTTCATTTATCTTATTAATTTCATGACACTTTTCTCTATTTAATTGAAAACAATTCATGCATTATGCACCCTACTCTACGGTCTCGTAGTTCATGGTGTGCGATAAATTTTTCAGGAGTTAAATGATGCGAAATTCTTTACGATTGATAGCAATTTCTGTGGCACTTTGGTTTGGTTCCAGCGCAAGTATTGCAAATGCTGGGATATTTGATGGACAAACAGTGAATTACCAGTATTATTTTCCAGACTTGAGCACGCCTTATGCTGCGGCAGCTAATGGAAACTATCTAGTCGATTCCAGCGTGGAAGTAGCTGATGTTGTCAATGGTCATGGCACAATCGACTTTGGCAGCGATGGATTCGTCATTTCTTTCACTGATAGCAGCAGCTTCTCATCCGCAACATTTAATGGCTTCGTTATTAGCGACATATCTTCGACGCTGAATCCATTTAGTTCATTTAGCCTGGTATCAAATACATGTGTATTGGGTATCCCGGCGTTGAGCTTTGATTCAGATCACCTGTATGTCAACTGGGAAGGTCTTTCTTTCACGAGCGGGAATTTGGTATTTTCGGTTACCTCTTTTGCAAATAACGATAACATCGTAACTGATACGATCAGTGCTGTTCCAGAACCAGAAACCTACGCGATGCTATTAGCCGGATTAGGTTTAGTAGGCTTCACTGTGCGTCGCAAAAGAAATGTTCATTGATGCATCAGCGCCTTTGCTTGCATAACTCCATAGTGTGAAGAAGTGGCTAAATAAACCAGACGCGTAAATCACAGAATTCAAAGATTCAAAAACAAAAAGACCACCGCTCTGGGTGGTCTTTTCGTCTCATATTTTGAGCGCTTATTATTGATTAGCTGATATTAATGCCCTGGTTTGCTGGTACCGCCATAAGGACGTGGATCTTGCCCTTCTTTGAGACATTCGCCATTACCACCAACTCCAAATTCACATTCACCGTTAAAATTTGGATCACCCATATCGGCGTTTGAACAAGCTGCTAAAAATATTACTAAAGCTGCAGCAAAAATTGATAATTTCATCGCTTAAAATTCCTTTTTTTAAATTGATCATCACTTCTTCATGAAGTTTGAGTATATAACGGAACTGATCAAATACTCAAGCGCATAGCCTACCCGTATTATTCCAATCAAAGCTCACAATTGCTAACAACCGCGAAGAATCTCAATCAGATGGTTGCCATATTTATCTAGTTTGCGTGCACCGATGCCGGTAACCAGTCGCAATTCATCTTCCGTTTTCGGACATAAACGGACTAGTTCGTGTAAGGTAGTGTCATGAAAAATCACATAGGCCGGCACGCCATGTTCCTTGGCTGTTTTTGCACGCCATGAGCGTAGCTGCTCCCACAAGTAGCGCTCGGCGGAGTCCAGTGGCACCAGATCATCGGTCTGCCGCTTCCCAGGCGATCGTTCAGGCTTTGTTTGCAGCCGCAAAAACACGCTTTCCTTTCCCTTCAGCACCGCACGACTTGCTTCGATCAGCTGCAAGGCGCCATGACCTTCACTATCTGTCGTTAATAAGCCAAGCGCCACAATCTGTCGAAATACCGCGCGCCAGGTTCGCTCAGGCAGATCTTTACCGATACCAAACGTACTGATTCTATCGTGATGCAATTGTTTCACACGTTCAGTCAAATTACCCCGCAACACATCAATCAAGTGCCCCGCGCCAAAATTCTGTCCAGTCCGGTAAACACAGGACAACGCCTTCTGCACGTCTACCGTAGCATCCCAGACTTGTGGTGGATTTAAACAGATATCACAGTTTCCACAGGGAACCAGATCAGTCGTTTCACCAAAATAACTTAACAGACGTAATCGACGGCATGTAGTTGTTTCGCACAGCGACAGCATGGCTTCCAGCTTCTGGGTAGCAACCTGCTTAAATTTTAATTGTGCCTGAGATTCCTCAATCATGCGCCTTTGCTGGATGACGTCACCGAGACCATACACCATCCAGGCATTGGCTGCCTGTCCATCACGGCCGGCACGACCGGTTTCCTGGTAGTAACCTTCAATACTCTTGGGTAAATCCAAATGCGCAACAAAACGCACATCTGGCTTATCAATCCCCATACCGAATGCAATCGTAGCGACCATGATGACGCCTTCCTCGCGGAGAAACTTTTCCTGATTCTCGCAACGTTCCTGCATGTTCATACCAGCATGATAGGCTACTGCACGCATGCCATGATTGGCCAGCCATGCTGCTGTCTCCTCCACTTTTTTGCGGGACAGACAGTAGACAATGCCAGCATCGCCCGGATGTTCCGCTTGTATAAACGCCAACAACTGCGACCGGCTGTTGTTTTTATCGATAATTTGATAGCGGATATTCGGCCGATCAAAGCTGGAAACAAATACTTTGGCCACATCCAACCCCAATCGCTCAATAATCTCTTTCCGGGTATCCATGTCAGCCGTTGCTGTTAAAGCAATACGAGGCACTTTGGGAAAACGCTCATGCAATACTGACAATTGACTGTATTCCGGACGAAAATCATGTCCCCATTGCGATACGCAATGCGCCTCATCAATCGCGAATAATGCAACCGGAATGCGTGTAATCAGGTTCAAGAACCGCGCAGTCAGGAGGCGCTCCGGCGCAACGTACAACAGATCATACTCACCTGCCAGCAGCTTCTGCTCGACTTGGGCGGCATCCTGCTGTGACAATGAAGAATTCAGAACTGCTGCACGCACTCCGACTTCATGCAGCGCAGCCACCTGATTTTGCATTAATGCAATCAACGGAGAAACAACGATAGCTGCACCGTCGCGCAACAAAGCGGGAATCTGATAGCACAGCGATTTGCCCCCTCCCGTCGGCATGAGCACAAGACAATCGCCACCATCACCGAGATGTGCAATGACTTCAGCTTGTTGCCCGCGAAAAGCGGGGTAACCAAAAACTTCTTTGAGTATGTTAAGGGCTTTGGACATTCAAGTTACAACTACTGCAGATTCTCAACTTTCTTCAAGCTCAAAAACCATTTTCCTGATTTTAGATAAAAACAAAACTACGCCTCCGGTCATTGCTGCGTGTCACTGACAACTGAACATCTTGTCTCGTAATTTTACGAATCATAAAGACTTACATCATGATAATACAGTAGAATACAAACACTGGCACTTGTAAGTATATATTCAGCAGGCTTGTTTAATAGCAATCGTTCGTATCGTTTCAAATCATTCATTGTGTTGTGCTGGTATAATTCTATCTAAATGTTTTTTTATTTATAAAATTTGTGACGCTAGTCTGGAGAGAGAAAAATGGTGGTAGCTGATGTTTTGAAATTGATTCAAGACAATGAAGTCAAATTTGTTGATTTACGTTTTACAGATACGAATGGTAAAGAACACCATGTTACCGTACCTGCACATACCTTTGATGCCGACAAATTTGAAGATGGCCATCCCTTTGACGGTTCGTCGATAGACGGCTGGAAAAGCATTCAAGCATCCGATATGTTATTGATACCCGACCCTGATACCGCCAATATGGATCCATTCATGGACGAGCCGACACTCTTGATCACCTGCGATGTGGTTGAACCGGCCGACGGAAAAGGATATATCCGGGACCCGCGTTCATTAGCCAAACGCGCGGAAATTTACTTAAAGTCAACGGGGATCGGTGATGTTGCTTATTTCGGTCCTGAACCTGAATTTTTCATTTTTGACTCCGTTCGTTGGCATACCGATATGTCGGGCTGTTCGGTTAAAATTGCATCTGAGGAAGCAGCTTGGAGCTCGGCTATTAAATATGAAAGCGGAAATATTGGGCATCGCCCAGCCATAAAGGGAGGTTACTTTCCTGTCCCCCCCGTCGATTCCCTGCAAGATATTCGCTCCGCTATGTGCCTTACCCTGGAAGAAATGGGTATCGGTGTAGAAGTTCATCACCATGAAGTGGCTACCGCAGGACAATGCGAAATTGGCACACGCTTTAATAGCCTGGTTAAGCGTGCGGATTGGAACCAGATACTCAAATATGTCGTACACAATGTCGCACATTCGTATGGAAAAACGGCAACTTTCATGCCCAAACCCATCGTCGGCGATAACGGTTCAGGTATGCATGTGCATCAATCCATCTGGAAAGATGGCAAGAATTTGTTTTCTGGCAATGGCTACGCCGGTTTATCAGAAATAGCGCTATTCTATATTGGCGGTATCCTGAAGCATGCCAAAGCGCTCAATGCCATCACCAATCCCAGCACTAACTCCTATAAACGCCTGGTTGCTGGATTTGAGGCACCGGTCAACCTTGCTTATTCTGCAAGTAACCGCTCGGCTGCAATCCGTATTCCGCACACCAGCAGCCCCAAAGGACGTCGTATCGAAGTGCGTTTTCCTGATCCAACAGCGAATCCATACCTGGCATTTACCGCACTGATGATGGCAGGTCTGGATGGTATCCAGAATAAAATACACCCTGGCGATCCGATGGATAAAAATCTTTATGATTTACCGCCGGAAGAAGCTGCCAAAGTACCTAATTCTTGCGCTTCATTAGATGAGGCTTTGGAATGTTTGGATAAAGACCGAGATTTTCTGATCCGTGGCGGTGTTTTTTCTAATGACATGATAGACGCTTTCATTCATCTTAAGATGGATGAAGTGACATTACTCCGTATGACTACACATCCGATTGAATTCGACCTGTATTACAGTCTATAGCCTGGAACTAAACCCGGCATCCAGAGCGCAATGAGCGGGACAATACAATAAATATGCAATATTTACACACTAGACGGCTGAACGGAATTAGTAATCATAGCGAGGGAAAGCCATTTTGAGACAAATTTTTTTATCATTTGAGGCAAATAGTTGCTCTATTTAACGAAAATGATCGGAAAACATAACCGAATTGGATTTATTGGAGTAAATTATTACTAATTTCGGGTAGCTTCCTAGAATCAAAAACTTGAGTTAATTTTTAATTAAAGATAAATCAATTGCTGTAATAAGTAGGATTTTTGGCTCTTTTCTTTGCCTTGCATAAGAGAAATCATTGATAGACTGACCAAATAGTTGCACTTTTATCGGAATTCTTCTAGCAAAATATGAAAACCAGAACATTGCTTATTCTGTCCGCTTTAATCTTGTTGAGCTATTTACCCAAGGCTATTGCTGGAACAGACATATACAAACATGTGGATAAAGACGGCAACATCACCTTTACCAATCGTCCCATCAATGATGCGCAGAAATTCTCTGTTGCCTCTTTTTCCCGGAATACAGAGGGATTACAACCAAACTCTCCCCGGGTAAAAGATACTAAACAGAAAGAACGCGATGCCATGCGCCGCCAGGTCTTGAAAAAAGAGCTGGTAGCGGAAGAAAAGCTTTTTACCGATACACAAAATTTCCTGGAACAGATCAGTAATCCGCACGAATCAAACACTCATCAGGAAAAGGCCGTACAGCTAAGAAACAAACTATTCTTGCATCAAAGAAATATATACGCATTAAGAAAAGAGCTTGCTCGATAGATAAGCTGAGAGTCACAAACGATTAGAACGGTGAATCATGAAAAGAAATAATTTTTTATTCATTGCCTTAGTTCTTTTCTCCTGCCTGACTCAAGCTGGCGTGTATAAACATATCGATGAACGTGGCAACGTAACATATTCGAATATCCCTTCTAGTAATTCAAAAAAAATTGATCTGCCCCCGATTGTTGTCGTCCCCTCTACCGTTTCAGGAGATATTAACGATAGAATCATGAAAAGAAGGGAAAACGCCAGAATTGAAGAACAACGTGAGCAGATGCAAAGTAAAATTTCTGAAGAAGAAAATCGACTTAATGAAGTAAAAAACGAATACAAAGACGGCATTCCCGATCGTTTAGGCAGCGAGCGAAACTATCAGAGATACCTTAATCGCGTGGAGCGATTGCGGGAAGAAATCAATGTACGTGAAAAAAATCTGAATATGTTGAGAAACGAATTCGAGAAATTACCGGGTAAAAGCAACTAACCCGGAAGATCATCGCCCGTATTCACACGGCAAGCTCCACGATAACTGGTGCATGGTCTGAAGGGCGCTCTTGCTTACGCATCGTTTTATCAATGGTGCAGGTTACACAGCTGCGAGCAAGTTCATTACTGAGCAAAATATGATCAATACGCAATCCACGATTCAAACGAAAAGCCATCATGCGATAATCCCACCAGGTATACAATTTTTCGGACTGCTCAAATAAACGAAAACTATCAGCAAACCCTAAATCAAGTAGACTAGTGAACGCAGCCCGCTCCGGCTGGCTGCATAATACTTTTCCTTCCCATATTTTAGGATCATAAACATCGCGATCCTCCGGTGCGATATTAAAATCACCCAGTACTGCCAATTTTGAATAAACTTTCAATTCCTGTTGCAACCACTCGTTCAAAGCAGGTAGCCACCTCAATTTGTAACCATATTTCTCCGACTCAACAGTATCGCCATTGGGAACATATACAGAAATAACGCGCAAATCCCCATAGGTTGCCGCGACAACCCTTCTTTGCTCATCTGCAAAACCCGGTATGGCGGTTATTATTCCGCTTCCTTCCTGTTTGCTGAGTATCGCGACACCATTGTAGGTCTTCTGTCCAATAAAAGCCGATTGGTAACCAATCGCAGCAATTTCACTGGTTGGGAAATTATCGTCAGTTAATTTCGTTTCCTGCAAACATAACATATCCGGCTGATTCTCTACCAACCAATCAATCACTTGCGGCAATCGCACTTTGAGTGAATTCACGTTCCAGGTTGCTAATTTCATAATCATTTGATTTACTCATCGTTTTCTTATAATACCGGCAACAATAGCGCTATGTTTGAATAAATCCATCAAAATCCATCCATGAACCATGCCGAATTAATCCGCCCCATTATGAATCCCTAACTGGTTAAACGGTATTATCCAGCGCTGCTGATTATAAACTTCAACAGCATAGCGCTACAATGCTCGCTGAATGGCAAAGTACTTCCCAGCAGATCCGCCATCAAAAGTCGCTATTATTTTATAGTCAAGCGACGAACTATTGGCTTTCGCAAAGTAGTGTCCGTGCGATAGCGCTTTGATGCATTGGCTTTGATTTTGGTGCCATCCAGCGATATGTTTCCCAATTTAAACAACTTCATCGCTTGGGCTATGGCCAACACTTGCACAAACAATTCCTGCAATTCCAGCAAAAAGGTTTTGCGGAAATTTGCGATCGTGTCGTGATCCGGGTGCTGATTGGCCGCAAGAAAACAAAACGCAACCGAGTCGTGCGTCGCCCGTTCAATCTTGCGGCTGGAAAATGTACCGGTTGCATAACCATAAACCAATAATGCCAACATCATGGCGGGGTGATAGGCTTGCGAACCTTTACCAGAATAACGGCTCGTCAATCTCGTCAAGTTCAACTGATCAATGACTTCAATGATGAACCGTGTCATATGATTTTCCGGTAACCATTCATCTATCGACGGCGGGAGCAGGTACAGCTGATGGCGATCGCAGAGCTCGAAATGACTCATGTCGCTTTTCCAAAAATCCGGTTTCAATTGGGCGCTATTTTAACAAATTGGGCATCCACATGCTTTAAGTCCGACAGACTCCTAGAAGTTACCAAGGCGGGATTCACACCCGCTCGATTGCGCGACATTGCTACACCGCAACCGCGCCCCTTCTGTTTATGTTTTTCTCATGGATGCCGATAGAAAAGCTATTTACGAGAATAAGGCGGCCGAAACTTTGGCACCAGAATTAACTAAGCTTAGTTCAAAGTATGACTTTCAAGTAGTTGACCTTAATTCTGTGTTTCGGAATGATTGGAAAAAAAACCGGAAAGCGTTTGATTTTGGCGCTTTTGATAGTCATTGGAATGCATATGCGCATAATTTGGTTGCTAGCTTTACAGCACCCTCGCTAGACACTGAAAAATAATAGTTTAGTTTTTAAATAAAATACTAGGAACTTAGTTGTTTTAATTAATGAATAAGCTATTAAATTTAAAAAACTCTTCTAAGCTTAAGTTTTTGTCGAAAATTATTTGAAAGGTTTAAACTTATGGAAACTAGAATTTCTGCTTTAGCCTGTGATATTAGCCACTTACCTTGGCTCATCAAGCTAGGTCGCACTTATTATCCAGAAGATAATCCCACGTTATCTGAGCACTTTCTAAAATGGGGTTCATCCGGCAAGTGCGTACTTTTGGGTTTAACCGACAAGGACATAATTGGTTTCATGCAGCGCCATAATTTTGAGTTTAAAGAACTCGACATCTCTGAAACCATAGGCCATTTTGTGCAAAGTTTTTATCTTGTTGTTGGTACCTTCCAACGGCCCGGTTGATAAACCATTAAAATCGAAATAAGCCAGGATACCTGAGCGGTGTGCTGCAATAGTTTTAGAGAATTGCTTGAGCATGTTGACATCCGAAGCAGCGGCTTTTTTTACCCATTCATCCAATGCATTTTGAGCTGAGAGTTTATCCGGTTGATGCCAGATATTGCGTAACTCTTCTTTCATGTAATAGGCCGTTGCCAAGGGCTCATTGAGCTTTAATGCTTCGTCCAGACGTTGACGTTCATTGCGCTTGTCATCCAGGTTGTCAGGGTTCTTCAGCAACAGCCAGCGAATGCCCTTCAAAACGGGTTTGCCCAACCCATTTTCTGCTTCTCGTTGCAGATCACGACGCAGTTTTGTCAACTTTTCGTTGAACAGCTTAATAATATGGAAGTGATCGAACACTAGCGTTGCATCTGGGATATTAGCCCGCACCGCACTGATGTATGCTGGCCCCATGTCGGTCGCAACCGCTTCAATCCGTGCACCGATCGTTTCAAACGCTTCCAAAACGGAATCAGTGCATCGGCACCTTTCCCATTGCCAACAAAATCACTGCCCCACGTTGAAGATCCAGAACTATCGTTAAATAACCCAGCTTCTTGCCTTGGTATATTTCATCCAGCGCAATGCGTTTTATCTTGGCCAATTTCGGCAACCGATAACGTTTATTCAGATTGTCCTTCTGTATTCCCTTAACCAGATCCCAGCTCACTCCAAGATGGCGTGCTACTGCCTGGATGGTCATGTGCCTAGAGAGATCCAAAACCAATCTTTCGAAAGAACGTGTATAGCGCTTGTGCTCATCAGCAAACTGTATCTTTACCTGACGAACTGCTTGGCATCGGGTGCATTCTACCCGCTGAACTGGAAGGTCGATATAGACTGCTTTTTTGACCTACCGGTATTGTCCTGAAGCGTCTAACCAACTTTCCCCGGCAATGTATCTCGCGGCTTTTACATACCGGACATCTCAATCGCCAATGATCCGCTTGTATTGCAACAACTATGACACCCGCAATAAAACAAGTGCTTTGATAAAAATAACCAACTATACCAAAGGCGTGATACAGCAAACTGGTCGACATGTTGAAAAAACCTCTTCGTTGAAAATCAGAGATAATTTCAACCTTTAATTCACTTTATTTCAACATGCATTTCTGACTAACAAGTACGCACTTGCCGGATGAACCTAAAATGGCTCTATATTGATAATAACGAGGGGCCTGCTACGTTAATTGTTGCTGAGGAAGATGATTTATGGATCGGTATGATGGTGCTGATTCCAGTAACCCTGGAGCGTAAGGGTGAGTTACAGAAAGCCTGTTTTGCCGTAAATTTATTGGCACACCCAGAGCACAGAACTAAAAATTTGTTTGTAAAGATCATTAAACCTAAATTCCTCTGTTAGGTCACTCCAATGGCCAAAGAAGGTGGAGGGAAACCGAGGAGCTGTGAATTTTTCGGTCTGGTTGCAATAATTTTGTTAATGATATAGCGTGCAAGTACGCCCCAACGATCTGCTTTGGTCAACTGAGGCGCACTTGCCAAAACATGATCAAGACCCTTTCGTATATTGGCGATCATCGACTTGATATGATCTCCGGCTGCGTGAGTCAGAGTGAGCAGTAATCGGGATTGACCGGCGTGCTGGGTCAGGCGGGCAATGCCGCTGAGCAACATGGGGCGGCTAGTGATTGCCTCCAGGCGTGTCTTCGGGTGTGCCAGTCTGACATACCAACTCCACCAATTGTAGATAAGCGCGACTGCCCGCGCTGAGAGGTTGCAGCGTTCCAGATCATGCGTGGTATAGCCACCCCAGCCCCATTGGTTTTTCAGCTCATCGAAGCCATTCTCGCAGTCAGCCCGATCCCGGTATAACTGGCCAATGGCGTCGAGGGAGTAGTCTGTATTGGTCACCAATATAGCGTATTCCCAGAGTTTAACCTTGTCTGAATGGTCAATGAAGTGGAGCGTCGGCTGCTGGTTCTCATTGCTCGTCTCGGCTGCCGCCATGCTGTCTTTGATTCGCCGCCGCAGTACCACTACACGCCGCGCACTGCTCCAGCCCGTCAGCCGAAGCTTGCCTTCCACCGCGTCAAAGCCTTGGCCTACGTTCTGCCAGTCGCCTTGCTGCCATTGCCGCTCGATCAGACGCTTAACTCCGGCAGTTTGCCGTAGCTTGAAGAGGTAGTGCTGTTCAGTTCGCTCCATCTCGGCCATTACACCCTCATTACCAAAGGCGCTGTCACCGCGCACTAGGGCGGGGCGTTCCTCGGGGGAAAGTCCCTCAATTAGCTGGCACAGGCGCGGCAGGCTATGTTTCGCCGCACTGGCTTTGCCGCTTTGTACCTCGACATCAAGCACCAGGCGGATGTTGCCGATCCAGTAGGTGTGCAAAGTATGGCTCGGCCGTCCCGGCTTGGTTGGGTTGTAGCCAATCTCGGCGCCTGCCTGGTGACCATACAACAGCTTGACGCTGGTGTCGGCATCGAGTATCCAGGGTGTGCGTAAAGATTCTTGAGTACTCTCGCCCAGGGCTTTATCCATCCATGCTGTGCTCTTCGCCAGTTGGATTGCGCGGGCAGCGCGTTCTTCTTCGCTATCATACTTGCATGGGGCCGGTGCCAAGTGCGCCAGTGCGCGACGCAAACTCTCGTCACTGATGATCTTGTTCATGCCGAGTATCCGGGGAGCAACTTCATCGCCGCGTAGACCGGAAACATGCGCATAGCGCCGCTGTCCATCCAAAATCGATAGTAGCCAGGTGCCAAGCACATCAACCACCTTGGGTGCGTTGGGACTGGTGTAATCCATTGGACATCCATCCACCCAGCGGGCGAATAACCCAGAAACTTCCAAAAACTCGGCAAAAAACGGTAATTGCCCCAGTGCTGTGGCGCTTCCGCCTTCATCCCAGCGAACGTGAAACCGGCCACCAGGGGTGGCTACGCTTTGTTCAGCCGCCGTTTGTTCCGTCTTCTGCAAAGTAGTATTGATCGCCTCGACCAGTGTCTTCTTCTCAAATTTAATTTCACCCATTGGGTGAGCCTCCTATTCTGTCGCAAACCCTTACCAGAAATACGTTTGTGGCAATTTTACAGGAATCAACTGAGGAAAATAGGTTAAATGCACCCGCGAACATTTATCTAGCCAGAATATTTGGTTATTGGGGCACCCCAATGCTAATTCTGCACCGGGGTGGAAAAGGCAAAAAATGATGTTTAGGGATCCATTGCATTTACATTTGGCAAAATTTAAACTGCCTTTTTCAGGGAAGCAAGTAAGGCGGATCAATACCTTGGCGGACTTAAAAGCATTGCCTGAAGATTTCTGGCATAAACTGAGCAAGAATCCAGACGTTCATCTTAAATACACACCTGAATTTATTGCTTGGCGTTTTCTGGATGTGCCATATAAAAATTATGTTATTTCAGCTGTCGAAAGCGGTAATGAGTTACTGGGCTTGCGAGTAACACGGCATTTTAGTTGATTTGATGGTTGATTTCATCGCACAAAATGCCCATTTATGCGCGGTATTGGCTAGTGTTTACAAGCCAACTTTATTGATACATTCGGGTTTAGGCGGTGTTGCTAATCAAATTAATGCAGGAGCCTGGAAACTGCCTTATAAAAGGGTATTCCCTTTCTTTATAACGACATGGGAACCACAGATGGGTGACGATGATATGAATGGTATTACGCTTGGGGCAAGTGATTTTTAAAGCTATGGGAGCTATATTGAAGAAAATTGGAATAATATCATGAAAATATTGCATATTATTACGGGATTAGGGCCTGGCGGTGCAGAGTCTATGCTTAGCGCTTGATCCTCAGCGACCCAAGTACACTTTCGGATAAGATAGTCGTGTCGCTTACCGCCTTGGAAGTGATCGGTAAAGAGTTGTGTGCCCAAGGTGTTGAAGTTCATGCCATGGAAATGTCTTCCGTATTGGGTTTTCCAGGTAAATTTTTTCAGTTGTGCAAGTTAATTAAGCAGTCTAAGCCTGATATTATCCAAACTTGGATGTATCACGCAGATTTATTAGGTGGTTTAGCTGCGCGTTTGAGTGGCTTTAAAAATATTATTTGGGGTATCCGTATTCAGTCTGTACCCGCGAATAATCCGAAAACTGTTTTGGTTGTAAAGATTTCTGCGTTGCTGTCTCGTTGGATACCGAAAAAGATTCTTTGCGTTGCAGAGTCAGCGAGGGAAGAACACATTAAATATGGCTATGATGCGGAAAGAATGGTGGTTGTGCATAACGGTTTCGATTTCTCCCATTTTACGGTGAGCCAAGCACAAAAATCTGTTTTACGTGAGGAATGTGGCTTTTCGTCAGAAGATTTTGTCGTGGGTTGGTTAGGGCGCTTTCACTCTGAAAAAGGACAAGAGAACTTCATCAAAGCCGCTAAAATTGTTTCAGTGAAGTATCCGAAAACTAAGTTTTTGCTCATTGGGCGGCGTTGCAACGCTGAAAATGCGACTTTAATGGGTTGGTTAACTGATGTTGGCTTACAGGATCAGTTCGTGTTATTGGGCGAACGTCGGGATGCACCGGTATGCCTGGCCATTATGGATCTTTTTTGCATGCCTTCCAGCAATGAAGGCTTTCCAAATGCCTTAGGTGAGGCAATGGCCTCAGGGCTACCTTGTGTTGCGACAGAGGTTGGCGACGCAGCTGTTTTGGCGAGTGATACGGTGATTATGGTGCCGCCCGAAAATGAGCAAGCGTTAGCGGAAGGCATGTTGAAAATAATGGCACTGTCCCGCGAGCAACGCCTGCAAATGGGTGAGCACTCCAAAGCTTGGGTAATGAGTGAGTTTTCAATTGACACATCGCGCCAACGCTTTGAGGCGGTTTACCTGGCCATGCTAGCAGACTGCTAGTGGGAATTTTTAGCGTCTGGCTTGTTTCTGCTAAAAAATGAAATATAACAATAATCAGTAGTGCCCGGAAATTTAGTTTAATAGTTCAGTTGGTTGCTGTTTTGGTGTGTGATCATTTGCATCTCAGTATTTTTAAGAAATTGATCAATAGGTGTTTTCTCGAAAAGAATCGGGCTTAGAATCTGCAGGATTGTGTAAAGCGAAGCTTCGGTATTGAGCCGCTTTTTCACGATGGCAACCAAGACATAAACCGATATGGCAGTCCATATCTGCGTTTTGACTGCGTTCTCAGTAGTTCCGTAGAAACGCTTGATACGAAGATGCTGTTTGATCCATTTGAAGAATAGTTCGACCTGCCAGCGACAACGATAAAGCTGAGCGATGGTCAGCGCAGGTAAGTCGAAGTTGTTGGTTAGAAATGCCAGATGTTTGTCGTGCTCCGCATCGTAGAGCTTGATACACCGCAGGTACTGCGGGTAATCCTTGCTAGCCTTTGGAGCAAGCAGCGTATGCATCTTAGTGGCAGCTTTAGCTGAACGGAAGCGCACCCAGGGAAAGACGCTCAAAGCACAAGCCGATGGTCGTGGTGTCGAGTGTATAGACCGTCTGTTCAAGTCGGTGACATCTATAAGCATACTACTTAAGATTTAGGATCCTGCAGTTATACAGAATCCAGAAAGAATTGCCGGACACTACTGATATTTCCATTATTAAGTTTCGAAGCAACATCTCAAAAAATTTATGCCAATTATTGCTATCTTGGTTCCGGTATCGTATATATTATGCTTTTTTATACCCCTTAAAGGAATCTATAACCATGACGCAAGATACAATTTCGTGTGAACTCCATGACTTTGTGGAAGTTGCTTGCATGTACGGCTATCGGCTCAAGCTCATCTTAAAAAACAACCAAATCATAGAAGGCAAAGCCGTTGATATTGTCAGCTCTCCCGAGAAACGGGAATATCTGATCATTGATAATGATTCGAGGCAACATATCGAATTAATCCAGCTTGCCAAAATGGAAGTACTTACACCCAATGCTAAATTTAGCGAAGTCGTTTTCCAGTAGAATCTTGCAAGAAGACCAGTACACCGTATCCATACACAACAAGCATCTAAGACGTACGTTCTAACACACCAGAGTGCTACTACCCAGCGTAAATATGTCGCTCATCGCAACTCAGTTAATCCACTGGCACAAAGATCATGGCCGTCATCACCTTCCGTGGCAAGGAAGCCGTGATCCCTATGCTGTCTGGTTATCTGAAATTATGTTACAACAGACACAGGTCAATACGGTTATCCCTTATTATGCGCGATTCATGCGAGAATTCCCCACAATTAGCAGTTTGGCACAAGCACCCCTTGATGCTGTGCTGGTCATCTGGAGCGGCCTTGGTTATTATTCGCGCGCCCGCAATTTACACCAGGCGGCGCGCATGATTATGCAGGATTATCAGGGACAATTCCCTGACACCCGAGCAATGATTCAGAAACTGCCGGGAATTGGACGCTCTACAGCCGCTGCCATAGCAGTTTTTGCTTTTAGCAAACGTGAAGCCATTCTGGATGGTAATGTTAAGCGAATCTTAACGCGTTATTTTGGAATTTCAGGTTACCCAGAAGAAAGCAGAATAAAGAACCTGCTTTGGGAAAAAGCTGAAGAAGCACTACCTGTTACGTATCGTAGAAACCAGATTGAAACATATACGCAGGCTCTGATGGATCTGGGAGCTACTGTTTGTATACGCCACACTCCAATTTGTAAAGTCTGTCCACTTCAACATCACTGTGTCGCATTTAAAGAAAAACGCATAGAGCAATTACCAACTGCCAGACTTCGTAAATCGTTACCAAAAAAAGAAACAGTTTTTCTACTACTCATGCAACATCAAAAGTTACTTTTAGAAAAAAGGCCTGCCTCCGGTATCTGGGGAGAGTTATGGTGTCCACCTGAGATCAAAATTGGGATAGATGCTGCTAGTTATTGCCAACATCAATTAGGCCTGATAGTTCAATCGCTAGTTGAGTTACCAATTTTAGACCATCAATTCACACATTTTAAATTACGTATTCATCCGCAGCTACTACAGGTTGTCTCAAACACCCTCATCAACCCACACAATAAACTTATCTGGATTAAACCATCCGATGCGCTTGCACAAGCTATTCCGACACCTGTAAGAAAACTGCTAAACCAACACCTCTTATTGGACAACCATGCTCCTAACAAAGATTAGAAATAATGGATAATTTATTGGAATGGAGGAAACATAAACGTAAGCAACTGATTGTTGCAAGAGAAACTTTATCGGCAGCTATTCATCAGCAATGGAGTCAAACAATTTCAGATCTTCTCAAACAAGGCTTTCCAAAACTTCAGAAAATGAATATTGGAATTTATTGGCCATTCCGGGGTGAATACGACCCACGGCCAATTGCCCAGTATTTTATGCGACATGGCGCAACGCTCGCGCTACCGGAAGTAGTTGGTAAGGATAAACCACTTTGTTTCCGTGAATGGCTGCCTGGAACGCCCTTAAAGAATGGGGCTTATGGTATCCCTGTTCCTATAGAGGCCAGGGCAATTAAGGTTGATGCGATTATTATTCCCATGGTTGGCTTTGATCAACATGGCTATCGTTTGGGTTATGGCAGCGGTTATTTTGATCGTACCTTGGCTACGTACCAGCCACAACCTTTAACTATCGGAATAGCTTTTGAAATGCAGCGATTAAAAAATGTTTACGCTCAGCCCCACGATATAGCACTGCATTATATTGTGACAGAGAAAGGTATTTTCCGTACTGAGGATCATGAACTCAAGTTTATCTCTACATCTCAGTGTGCTGATGAATAAACAGAAAAATATATATATTAACTTTCTGCTCCCGCCATAAAATCTAAGCCACGGGTGACCGAAAAAACAAACCTCGCCAAAAGACAAGGTTATCTGGAAGGTAGGTAAATCCTGCTAAGCGTTTTTCTTTCTGTAGCGCGCCACGAAACCTATCAGACCCAATCCGGCCAACAACATCGCATATGCTTCTGGTTCTGGAATTGCCGGAGTATTAAATGCTGCGCCACCAAAAATTGCGACATCACCTTTGGTTGAATTTGGATTATGCCGACCGAGTTGTACAATTCTTAATGAATGCGCTACAGAATCCAATTCTGTCACTACTAAAATTCTATTCCCTGTTCGATACATATCATATGTACCAACATCGATATTATCGACAAAAAACTGAGCAAAGCCATCGTTATGATCTCCGGCCATGATGAAGCCAACACTATTACTGATTACGGAAAACACTGTGGTTGCTTCACTCGTTCCAAGTATACCAGCTGCTGAATTATCAAACAGCCACAATTCCCGCGCACCCAATCCCCCTCTGGGCCCAATACCTGAAACATCCCAGTCGATTCCACCTCGACCAGCATTTCTAAATTCAATAACTGGGTTCCCATTAATTTCGATTGGGTTTCCTTGACGTGTTGCTGCACCTAAAGATATCCACTGTGTGGATAAGGCTGATGCATGCGAGCTGATCAACAATAGTGTAACCACCAGTATTCGCGTCATTTTCTATTTCCCATCTCAGTTAAAATAAAATGTAAAGAAATTACATCAATATGGAGACATTCTATCTGACAAATAAGCATAGAAAAATGGGCTATTTATCCTGATGTTGTCATACACTCATACTCAGGACGGCGTTATCTGTTGCATGAATGAGTTGCCGGATTCTAGTCAAAATCACACCGATGTAGCGCGCCGGTTAACTTTCTATTCCCCAGCGAGGAATCAAGGTATGTATGATCCCCAGGTGATCCAGGATGCGAGCAACAACAAAATCAATCATATCCTGCACCGTCTTCGGGTGATGATAAAAACCGGGATTAGCAGGTAAAATAACAGCCCCGCTACGCACCAGCTTGAGCATATTTTCCAGATGAATTGCAGAAAACGGCATCTCTCGTGGCACTAAAATAAGTTGCCGATTTTCTTTCAACATGACATCCGCTGCCCGTTCGATCAGTTTCTGATTCAGGCCTGCAGCAATCGCTGCCAAGGTCCCCATGGTACACGGACAAATCACCATCGAGTCGGCCGGATTAGATCCGGAAGCAACCGGCGCAAACCACTCCTCGCGTCCGAATACACGCAACTGTCCATCCGGCACCTGATACTGACGACTAAAAAAAGACTCTGCTTCCTTAGCACTGGAAGGCAGTGCCAGGCTCATTTCCTGTTGCGCCACAATTTGCGCCACTTTTGAATACAGGAGATAAACTTGTTTCCCTTCCTTCAGTAAAATTTCAAGCAAACGAATCCCATAAGGCATCCCAGATGCTCCAGTCAATGCTAAAGTTATCGTCTGAGAATTTTTCATCTTAATTCACGCTGACTTGGGGAATCACTTCGAAGAAGGGTTACTAACAGAAAATGAACGAATCATTCGGGTAAGTGTTGGTTTTTATCTGCCGATTCGTTATTCATTTCCCGTTCATGGCGTTCAATAAACTCCTTTGTGCCATCAATACCACGTAATTGCAAAACATAATTTCGTACTGCCGCTTCCACGAGAACGGCCAAATTCCGGCCAGCTGCCACAGGAATAATGACCTTACGAATGTCAACATTCATAATGCTCTCATTAAGATCACTGATGGGCAGTCGTTCCAACAAACCAGAATTTGTTCCCCCGCTATTCTGCAAATGAACGATCAGTTTCATATTTTTACGACGCCGCACTGCAGTTTCTCCAAAAATTGTACGGATATTCAACATGCCTAGGCCCCGTACTTCAAGATAATCCCTGAGCATTGGAGGGCAGCGGCCTTCCAATGTCTCCGGGGCAATACGTCGTAATTCCACGACATCATCCGCTACCAAACCATGACCGCGGCTGATTAATTCGAGGGCCAATTCGCTTTTACCGACACCGCTTTCACCGGTTATCATGACTCCCATACCCAATACATCCAGAAGTACCCCATGCAAACTACAACACGGGGCCAGCACACTTCCCAGGTAAGAGCGAATCAGCCAGATAACTTCCAAACCAGGGTAAGGTGAATGCAGCAAGGGGATATCGAATGCGCTTGCCATACTCAGGATAGACGCTGGTATTTCGGCATTGTCCGCCACGATAATACATGCCAGGTTACTTTGCGTCAGCTGGTTTATTTTTTTCTCAAGTGAAGCAGCATCCAGCTTGTTTAGATAACCAATCTCATCACTACTAATCACCTGGATCCAGTCCGGGTGGATAAAATTCAAATGACCAATCATGCCCTTGGCCAGACTGCGCAATAGCTTCATCACTGAGTTCAGTATCGCCACCACGCTGACCCGCGATCCAGTTTAGTTTAAGTTTCTCCTTCTTATCTTCAAATAGCTGAGCAATACTAATCTTCGACATTCGGCTTCCAATCAACAATGAGTTTATGGATCTTTGCAGCATCTCTACACTGCAGAATTCCTTCACGAAACTGCTTATCGCTGAACATCTGCGCCAGCTCACTTAGAATCTGCAAGTGCTTGTCAGTAGCTTTCTCCGGGACCAGTAAAATACAGGCAATATTGACTGGCTGACCGTCAGGCGCATCAAAGGGTATCGCCTCTTTCATTGTTACCAAGGCAGCAACCGCTTCACGTAATCCCTTTATACGGCCGTGCGGAATAGCCACACCCTGTCCTAAACCTGTTGAACCAAGTTTTTCTCGTGCAAAAAGACTATCAAAAACCTGACTTCGCGCGATCTGATTGGTATTTTCAAATAGTAATCCAGCTTGTTCAAAAACACGTTTCTTGCTGGTGACATCCAGATCGACAATAACATTGGAAAGCGGTAATAATTGCGAAATTTGATTCATGGAAAATAGGATTATTTCGTTCAAATGATAATGAAGCGTACAATTTCTTGATTACAATTAATGCAGCATCCCAGAAGAATCAACATTTCTTGCTTGGAAATAGAAACAAGCCTAACTATCTGCTATTGCTCATCAAGATCTTGATTTTTCAATGCGCCGTGGTTCCGGCGTTCAAGATTCTTCTCCTTGTGTTTGAGTATCTGCCGATCCAGCTTGTCCACAAGACTATCAATCGATGCATACATATCTTCACTGTCAGTTTCGACAAAAATATCTTTACCACGCACATGAACATTCGCTTCCGCCTTTTG
The DNA here is from genome assembly GCA_016708955.1 of Nitrosomonas sp. GTDB lineage: Bacteria > Pseudomonadota > Gammaproteobacteria > Burkholderiales > Nitrosomonadaceae > Nitrosomonas. Next base: position 117,237 of record JADJES010000002.1, on the reverse strand, counting down.
TTTAAGCTTCTCTACCGACAGAATGACACTAACGTCAATGACATGATCAAAATGGCGTGTAATTTTACCGATTTTTGAAATGACATATTCGCGCATGGCATCGGTAATTTCCACATGGTTGCCGGTAAGTTTAAGGTTCATATCCTTCCTTTTCTTCTGATTAAAATGATTTACGAAGATTTGCTGCAGGAATCTGTATCGATTCCCGGTACTTCGCAATGGTTCGACGAGCAACAACAATACCTTGCTGTTCAAGAATATTTGAAATTCTGTTATCGCTGAGTGGTTTCCTTGGGTTTTCTTCCTGTATCAGTTGCTTGATCAATGCACGAATCGCCGTCGCTGAACAAGCTCCTCCTGAATCCGTGGAGACATGACTACCAAAAAAATATTTAAGTTCAAAAATACCTCGCGGAGTATACATAAATTTCTGTGTAGTTACCCGTGATACTGTTGATTCGTGTAAATTCAAGGTTTCCGCAATATCTCGTAATACAAGCGGACGCATAGCAACTTCTCCATGTTCAAAAAATTGCTGCTGACGCTCCACAATTGCACTGGCCACTCTCAGAATAGTACTTGAGCGCTGCTGAATATTCTTAATCAGCCACTTAGCTTCATTCAACTGGCTTACTAACCCACGTGAAGAATGATGCTCCTGTCTCAGTATGTTAGCATAGAGATGATTAATATTGAGGCGTGGGATTGCGGCCATATTAAGATTTGCACCCCAGGCCCCATTTTTTTTAGTGACCGTAATATCCGGCACAATATAACGTTCGCTTTGAGAATTAAACGGGGCACCTGGTTTAGGATTCAGATTAACAATCAGTTTCTGTATAATTCGTAAACTTTGGTCATCACACGCCAATAATCTCTTAATCTGACCAAAATCGTGCGCCGCCAGAATTTCTAAATATTCTTGCACAACTTTTATTGCCTGGTCACGATAGCCATCAGCAGGCAATGCTTGCAGCTGCAGCACCAGACATTCTTGTAGATTACGCGCCCCCACACCCGATGGATCAAGACACTGCAAATACTTGAGCGCATCTTGCAAGTCATCCAGACTGATGCCCAGTTCTGCAGGAAGTATTTCCATCAACTCATCCAGATCCTGTAACAGATAGCCATCTTCATTCAGACTGTCAATCAACAGGCTAATAATACTTTTCTCACGCTCAGAAATTTGACTCAGGCAAATCTGGAAATTTAAATGTTCACGCAAACTTAATGGTCTGGCAGGTATTTGCGGCGCTTCGTGATCGTCATCTTCATAAGTGCCTTGAGAAAAAAAATTTTCCTGCGACCATTCAGCATCCGATTCAAAGTTATCCTCCGGCTCATTTTTAACTTCAGATGCTGCTGCTTCTGGCGGCGCACTATCAAAATCCGCGGAATCTTCTGACTCTGAATGCTCGAATGAGTTTTCAGCCACAGGCGCATTCCACTCCTCACCGAGCTCTAACAACGGATTCTCCTGCACGATCCGTTCAATCTCTTGATTTAATTCAAGCGTTGATAATTGCAGCAGCCGGATGGATTGCTGCAATTGAGGGGTAAGCCTAAGTTGTTGTGATAACTTTAGTTGGAGTGTTGGCTTCATGATTCTGGAAAAACAGCAATTGCTAAATAATTCAACTTCAATTCATTCGTTATTTTACAATCGGAAGTGTTCTCCCAAATAAACCTCCTTGACCTTTTCATTATCTATGATCTCTTCAGGCTTACCTTTAGCCAGCACATGACCTTCACTGATGATATAAGCTCGATCACAAATTCCTAATGTCTCTCGAACATTATGATCCGTAATCAGCACACCAATTCCCCGCTCTCTCAGAAAAGAAATGACTTTCTGTATATCTACGACAGCGATTGGATCAACGCCTGCAAAGGGCTCATCCAGTAAAATAAAACGTGGTTGCGATGCCAGTGCACGAGCTATTTCAACACGGCGGCGCTCTCCTCCCGACAAACTGATTGCAGAATTATTACGCAAATGACCGATATGCAAATCGTGTAATAAGTCATCTAAATACCGCTGTTTCGTATCTTCATCCAAATTTTGCAACTCTAATACCGCAAGAATATTCTCTTCAACAGTCAAACGTCGAAAAATGGATGCTTCTTGAGGCAAATAACTCAATCCAATCTTTGCCCTTTGGTGAATCGGCAATTGACTTAAATCTTGCTCATCCAGATGCACCCCACCGCCATCCAAAGGCACCAAGCCAACGATCATATAGAAGCAGGTTGTTTTTCCGGCACCATTGGGTCCGAGTAATCCAATCACCTCACCGCTGCTGATTGAAAAAGAAACATCCTGCACTACAGTGCGTGACTTATAGCGTTTTTTTAAATTACTGGCTTTTAATTCGCTCATTCTCTGAAATCATATCCGTTTCTTATCTGGCGTTGCTATTTGTGTTACTCAGAATTATTTTTAGGCTGAATAGTTATCCGCACCCGTTTGTCAGGACCCGTCTCATCTCCACGTTCCTTGCTGCCAATCACTTTGAAGAACTCGGTCTTCATATCATAGGAAATATAATCGCCCTGTACTTCATCGGAACCACGCTTCAATCGCGCCTGTCGGAATAATTCAATTTTGTCTGTTTTGCTATCGTATTCAGCCCGTTGACTCCATCCTTCAACATACTCATTTAGGCCATCGCGTTTCTGCCGAAAACTAACAAGATCTCCAATGGCTGTTGCATACCGGAATCCATGCAAATCTTCTTTCATAATAACTTTGTCAGCAGTAATCCGCAAGGTCCCCTGTGTCAGGATCACATTTCCAGTAAATACACTGACCCGGTTAGATTCTTTGCGATTCACATCTTCAACGGTCGCACGGTCAGCTTCCAGATAGATCGGTTTTTCACGATCAGTCCGCTCAGCCCAGACAGACTGAGTAAAGCACAAACCACACAGGCCTAAAGCGATAATTCGTTTCATTTTATATTCACAGCTTTTACTTTGGATAGGAGCTGTATCACTCCAATACGATTATTGAATTCCAAACCGGTTGAATGGATCGTGGTATTCAATCTTGAGATAGTCACCGCTTGATCTGTCTTAACCAAATCCTCATCCGGAATAAGATGCAAGAAATCAGTCATCAGGGTAATCTTAGTCTTTTCATCATCCGCTCCTCTGGCTACAGTCACATTTCCTGTTAAATAAATATTTTTACCTTTGCTTTTTACTTCAGCTTTATCTGCATGCAATCGTATCAACTGCTTTTCTGGCTCGATATTAATAAAACTTACTTGCTCCATCTGCGTCACCTCCTCGTTGAGGTAATGAAATAGCTTCTTAGCTGTAAATTTACGCTGAATCTCCCGCTCGTGATCCATGCGAATACCGGAGAGCTCTTCTACAATATAATCTGGATTGACGTACAAGTTATCATCTCCAACCTGTTCTACTGGCCGTGTTATTCGATCCAGCCAGAATGTCAATAATGCCAAAAAGATTAGTAGAACCAAAGGAAAGCTGATATGTAGGCGATTAACCATTTAGAAATATTACTCGTTTCATTATTCCCAGAATACCGGGTATCAATCTAACCCTATTGATTAAAAAATGCACTTTTTTAAATTATAACAGAACACTAATCTCCATTTAACGAATCGATTCTTGTACCTTTCTTTCAATAGATCTTTAAATTTCATGCACGAATCCATATCTTAGGATAGAGTAATGTGCATTATTTGATAAACCATTGGGAAGAAAAAAGTCGCAATGCATCAAGAAGCCTTTGAATTCGAGAAATATGATCAGTTGCAGGATGAAACATGCGCGCAACGCATTGTTGCGGCCAAAAATATTCTGGGAAAACGCGCTGTTATTCTGGCACACCATTATCAGCGTGCAGATGTATATCGGCATGCCGATCTGACGGGCGATTCCTTAAAACTTTCTTACCTTGCAGCACAAACTGACGCTGATTATCTGATTTTCTGCGGGGTTCATTTCATGGCTGAAGTGGCAGACATCCTCTCCAGCCCGGAACAGATTGCTATTTTACCCGATCTGGCTGCCGGTTGTTCCATGGCAGATATGGCCAATCTTTCCAATGTTGAGCGTGCTTGGCGTGAACTTTCGGAAATATTGGATCCCGATGAATCAATCACTCCGGTCACTTACATTAACTCTGCGGCAGACCTTAAAGCTTTTTGTGGTGAGCACGAGGGTATTGTCTGCACATCCAGTAATGCCAGTAAAGTTTTGCTTTGGTCATTTAATCAGCGGGAAAAGGTTTTGTTTTTTCCTGATCAGCATCTCGGTCGTTGGAGTGGGCATCAACTGGGCATTCCACTCGATGAAATGCCAGTATGGAATTTTGATGAGCCAATGGGCGGGTTGACCGTTGAACAAATTAAGAAGGCTAAAATTTTACTCTGGAAAGGCCATTGCTCAGTTCATCAAATGTTTCAACCACAGCATATTGTTCGTTTCCGTAATCAATATCCCGATGGGAGCGTCATTTCTCACCCGGAATGTAGTTTTGAGGTCTGCAAAGCATCCGATTACGTCGGATCTACGGAATACATCATTAGGACCATTGCAGAAGCAAAAAGCGGCACACGCTGGTTAGTTGGCACTGAACTCAATCTGGTCAGCCGGATCACTGAAGAATTCAAATCCCAAGGAAAAATTGTTCAGTTTATGTCACCCATGGTATGCATGTGTTCGACGATGGCCCGAATTGATCCGCAGCATCTGGCTTGGGCACTGGAAAATCTGGTCAATGGCAATGTCGTGAATCAGATCAAAGTCCCACAGGATGAAGCCAAGCTTGCAAAATTGGCGTTGGATAGAATGTTGAAGATTTCATAGTTTCAGATATAGCCAAGTGCCTGAGAATCTGCAAATCGTTAGCGACACGTTCCCAGAGATATTCCGGAGCTAACCAGCACATAATGACGCATGCGGCACTATCAGAAAATTTAATCCGCACATGAAAGATCCCCATTTTGTTGATAGTAACCACATAACCCTGCTGCACAATGGCGACGAATATTTTCCGGAATTAGAAGCAGCAATAGAGAAAGCACAAACAGAAATACACATCGAGACTTATATTTTTGAGTACGATGCCATTGGCAGAAAAATCTCAGCGGCTTTAAAACGTGCAGCACAACGCGGTGTATCCGTCCACCTGCTGCTGGATGGTTTCGGTTCGCAGGATTTTCCGCGAGAAGAAATTGACAGCATGCTTCATGCCGGCATGAAGGTACTCATATTCCGGCCTGAATTTATTTTTTCAATGCCACGGCGTTATCGGTTACGCCGGATGCACCGCAAGCTCGTGATTATTGATGCACAAATCGCTTTTGCCGGTGGCATCAATATCATTGATGATCAACATAATCCGGAAAAATTAACACCGCGTTTTGATTATGCTGTTGTTATTAAAGGCCCGCTACTTATTCAGATCCATAAGGCTGTGAAGCATTTATGGATGTTAGTCGCGTGGGTGCATTTAAAGAAACGCTGGGTTATTCCGGTTACCATAAAGCCGGTAGACAGACCTTGCGGAGATCAAAAAGCCGCATTTGTGATACGCGATAACTGGCGACATCGTCATGACATTGAGCACGCTTATTCAGAAGCCATCAACCAGGCACATACCGAAATTATCATTGCCAACGCTTATTTTCTGCCAGGAAGAAAGTTTAGCAACGCGCTGAAAAATGCCGCTCAACGTGGCGTAACTGTTGAGCTTTTATTGCAAGGTAAAATTGAATATCGTTTGCAGCACCATGCAACTCAGGCACTTTATGAAAATCTATTGAAAGCTGGGATAAAAATTTATGAATATAATCGCAGTTATTTGCATGCAAAAGTAGCAGTTATTGATCAGCATTGGTCAACCGTGGGTTCTTCCAACATTGATCCTTTTAGTTTGCTGCTGGCGCGCGAAGCCAATATCATTATTGAAGGTCATCAATTTGCGCTTGAGCTCAGAACAAGTTTAAAAACCGCGATTGCAGAAGAATCCATCGCTGTAACGCCAGCACACAAAGGCTTCTTCTCATGGCGCAATTATATTGTGAACTGGCTGAGTTTTTATATCGTACGTATGATGCAAGGTGTGCTCGGTTATGACTGGCACGACAATATACCGTGATTTCATTTATGAACCGCTACCGCTTTCATTTGACTTAGAAACCAAGACGTATCACCACACGAATGAAAAACACACAGCACAGTCAAAATAAACCCGATTTGACAGCGGAGCAACAGAATCAGATTACTGCAGCCGCCCAGATATTGCGCGAAGGCGGCACAGTGGCTTTCCCTACTGAAACGGTTTATGGTCTCGGCGCAGATGTCACCAACCTGGATGCTGTCAATAAAATCTACCAAATAAAACGGCGGCCTATTGATCATCCGCTCATCGTTCATATCGGCGATATTTTCCATTTGCATTACTGGGCACAAGCAATACCAGATTCTGCTTGGCAGCTAGCCAGTCACTTCTGGCCCGGGCCACTCACATTGATTCTGCAACGCAGCCGCCGCATACCCGATAGCGTTACTGGCGGACAGGATACCGTGGGCTTGCGCATACCGGCGCATCCTGTTGCACTGGCTTTACTTGACGCATTGGGACCGGAAAAATCCCTGGCCGCACCATCCGCAAACCGTTTTGGACGAATCAGCCCAACTACAGCGGCACATGTGCGAGAGGAGTTGGGTGCGGCGGTCGATATGATCCTGGATGGCGGCGCCTGTGATGTAGGCTTGGAAAGTACGATCATCAGTTTTCATGATCAATCACCGATGATACTCCGGCCAGGTGGAATTGCGGCATCCGCACTGGAGTCCGTGCTGGATCGCCCGATTATGTTAGCGCACAACACAAGTCAGACGATACGTACATCCGGATCATTACCAGCACATTACGCGCCAGCAACACCCTTAAAAATATATTCGACAAAGCACCTATGGGATCGCACCTTAGCTTTAGCTGCGCAAGGTTCGCGAGTGCTCGTTATGACATGGTCCGATATCAGCCAGTCGCAACCTTCGGATCAATCTATCCAGCATTTCTCCATGCCTGCAGATCCGATCACTTATGGTCAGCAACTCTATGCTAAATTACGCCAGTTTGATCAGGCAGCATTTGATTATATGATAATAGAAGCACCGCCTGATCATCCTAGCTGGTTAGCCATTAGGGATCGCCTGCAGCGAGCCAGCTATAATCCATTTGAAAATAAACAGAATTAAGATGACAAATACACAGAATAAACTTCAAGCCGTACTTTTTGATGTTGATGGCACGCTTGCTGACACCGAGCAAGATGGCCACCGTCTTGCCTTCAATGCAGCATTTAAACAATTTAATCTCGACTGGAATTGGGATATCGATCTTTATGGCGAACTATTACAAGTCACTGGTGGAAAAGAAAGAATCCGCTATTATATAGAAAGATATGTTCCGGCTACACTCAATAAAAGCGATTTAACAGACTGGATTATCAGCTTACACAAAACCAAAACCAAATATTTCGAGTCACTGATGGAAACCGGCAGCATCCCGCTACGCCCGGGAGTCGCGCGATTAATCCATGAGTTGCGCCAGGAAAAAATAAAACTCGCGATTGCAACAACAACGACCATGGAGAATGTTACCGCGCTGCTAGAATCGACCTTGGGCGAAGAATCGATCGGCTGGTTCGACGTGATCGGTGCCGGAGATATTGTGCCAATGAAAAAACCGGCACCCGATATTTACCAATGGGTACTCAACCAACTCAAACTGACCGCGCAACAATGCATCGCTATCGAAGATTCGGAAAATGGCTTGAAGTCTGCATTGGCTGCAAACCTCCCTACGCTCATCACGGTAAGTGGTTATACGCGTTTACAAGATTTTAACGGCGCAGTCGCAGTTTTATCAGATCTTGGCGAGCCATTCCAGCCGTTCACCCAAATCAAAAGCATGACAACTCTTGATAAAGAGTGGGTTGATTACAGGTTACTCAGCGGCTTATTGAGATAAATTGGTAGGTACGCGCTAACCCAATTTCTCTGGTCATGCTCTTTTTTCCGGCCATGTCTCAGGCAAAGTATGTGACACCTACTGAGCAAAGCATCCGGAAAAATTAGACCATAACAACCCGAATATACGTATTCATCGAGATAACCAGAAACCTTAACGAAACCTTGACAGAAACTTAACAAGATATTGACAGGAGTTAAGTTATATATATATGCATTATCAAGGTGATCCTAGAAACCTTAGTTGTACGGTATTTAGTTTGCTCCTCCCTTGGTTTAGGTTATGTCACTATTATTTGTTAAATTAGAGGAATAATAACTCATGAAATCACAAACAGAAAACAAGTCGCCCTCAAGCAGTCAGCAAACACAAGACACAGGATCAGCAGCCTTTCAGACGCAGTACGTATTGCGCGATACTGCCGCAGGTTTAATCACTGGCGCTATGGCAATTCCATTAACGATTGGTATTGCGATTATGTCCGATTATCCAATCAAAATCGCGTTAGCCACAGTCGCGTTTGCTTCTTTAATTGGTTGGATCAATGCCTGGTTTAAACCAGGTAATTTTATCGGCTCACCTGGCGTTGCAGCAGGGCTGGCTCCTGTGCTAGCCTTAGGTGTAGCCAGTTTCGGATGGGAAAATATGGCATTCTGTATCTTCCTCACTGCATTAATGCAAGCCGTCATCTGGAAGTTTAACTGGCAACGATACCTGCTCATTGCAGTTCCAGTTTATCTGGTTGAGGGGCTATTGGCAGGTGTGGGATTGAAAATATTATTGAAGTTTTCCGAGTTCACCTACGAAATACCTGAAGAATCGATAACCGAAGAGTTCTGGAATAGCGCGCGTATCCAGATGATCGCCATTTCTGCAGCCGGTCTCGGCGTATTTTTACTTCTGTTTTCCAAATTCAAAGATACTCAGCCCGCCATTCCATATTTTGTGTTGATCATCGGCGGTGTGTTACTGGCACAATTTGTTACTGTGCCCATGATTTTTGTGGAAGATGTTGATCTTTATCTCAAGCTGCCATTACCAGTAGCGGATGTCGCTCCTATGATGCTGGTTTATATGGTTCTTTTCTGCGCTATGCTAGCAATTGTTGACGTCATTGAACAAGTCATGAGTAACGCGGCCATTGAAAAAATTGATCCATTAAAGCGCAAAACTAATAGTAACAATAGCTTGCTTGCTATTTGGATAGCTAACATGGGTTCAAGCTTTTTCATGGCATGACCAACCTGGATGGTCTGGCCAAGAGCACAACCAATAAACTGGCTGGCGCAATGACCAAGTTTTCTGTTTTGATTATTGGTTCTGTGGTTTGTTTTTTTACATTTAACCCGCAGTATCTGGATTATTTGCCGAAATTTTCATTAGCGGCGATCATGTTGTTTACCGGCTACAAAATGATTGCCGGGCTGGTGCATGTTACGCATTACGGCCCTTATGCGTTAATGCTGGCGTGTTTAACCGCCGGCTTGGTCTTTCAGGTTGGCATTTTTGAGGGCTTATTGGTTGCCATGGCGATACACGCCATTGTTCATTTCATGATCTATACTCAACACGAACATATGCCAGTTAAATCTGTTGTCAAACGATATTTTGATAGTCTAAAAAATGACCGCAACAATTTACAATAATTATCTCTGCCTAACATTTAAGTAAAGTTTAGTGTTCGAGAGAAAGTATATTAAAACTTTGCTCTCCAACAGAATCAATATTCATGAAGGAGTATCTCTATGTACAAAAGAATCATGGTCGCTGTCGATGGTAGCGAAACTGCTAAGCAGGCATTAGCGGAAGCAGAAAATATTGCCAATACGTATACTGCAACGTTATGCATCGTCCATTCCGTAGGCAGCGATACTATATCCAAAAAAGAGACGGGTGCTGAGATACTGAATCAAGCCAAGTCTTCCATTAATGCATTGAATGTCGAGACCCGTCTTTTGGAAGCTGAAGCCGGATATGGTTTGAATGGAATTACCGAAGCTATCGCGGCTGCCACCGCCGCTTGGAATGCAGACTTACTGGTAGTAGGAACATCCAACCGTAGAGGATTGGAGCGTTTCATCGTTGGCTCTGTTGCCGAACAGCTCATCGCAAAAGTCAATTCTTCGATACTATTGGTTCGTCCACCAAAAGCATAAAGAATAAACAATTAGATGACCGATCCTAAAAAGCACCGTCAATAGGGCGCCTCTAAAAATTCAAAGTTCTAAACAACACGAGGCACGAGCAAAAAAGTGTTGTGACGAAATTTGGGTTTTTAGAGATGTCTAATGATAGTGCAGAGAAACAATGGCTGCCGGATGAACCTAATAACACATGATTGAGCACGTTGAAATTGCGCTAAATACCATACAGATACGTAATCACCAATAGCTAAAATTGCAACCATATGAGAACTTTTGCACCTTCTCGATATTCCAGCCTCTCTATGTGCAGTCAATTTCGAGATTGTTGTTTTGCTTGTTTTTGGCTTTTCATCTTAGCTAGGAATCTGTCGGACTTAAGGTCAATCTACTGCACCAGTGGGATAACGGTTCATATTTCCTCAATTTCTCGTTACATAGATCGACTATGCGCCAAAAAATAGAGAAAATATGCACTCGATCTCCCACTCGGCTCGCTATGATTGCTTGAGTCTGACAGACTCCTAGGAACATTCCATGAAAGTACTTATCATAGAGGACAACCAAGACATCGTCGCCAGCATCTGTGATTACTTGGAAGGTTTGGGTTATACGATTGATACGGCGAGTGATGGCATGACAGGCTTAAATCTGGCGATAACGAAGGATTATGACGTAGTCATCTTGGATTTAGGTTTACCGGACATTGATGGCATCACCCTCTGCCGCCGAATTCGCCAAGATGCACAACAGTTAGTGCCTATACTCATGCTAACCGCCAGGGATTCAATCGAGAATAAATTGGAAGGCTTCGAATCAGGCGCGGATGATTACCTGGTAAAACCTTTCTCTCTAAAAGAACTGACCGCGCGCATTAAAATCTTATCCGAACGCATCCGCCGCAAACCCGCTTCACAATTACAAATCGGAGACCTCTTGCTCGACGTGGATGCTCACAAAGCATATCGCGCTGGGAAGCGCATCGATCTCAATCCAACGCTATTCCGATTGCTCATGTTTTTGATGCAGAACCCACATCGGGCTATCCCTCGGGAAGAGCTCAAGTACGTTGTTTGGCAGGATAATCCTCCGGAAAGTGATGCTTTACGCACCCATTTCTACAATCTCCGCCAGATTGTTGACAAACCATTTGATCGCCCGCTTTTACACACTGTGCGAGGTTTTGGTTTCAAACTTACGGATAAGAATGCAGAAGACTAAACGCCTAAGCCGACGCATCACCCTTACGTTTTTATTATTCGGAGCCGCATTAACCCTTATGTTTGGTTTTGGGTTGGTTATTGCATTAAAATCAATCGAGACAAACATGCTCGATGACATTCTATACGCTGAACTTAGGGAATTTCAATTACAGGCTGAAAGTGCACAGATACCCGGTTTTTCCCATCCGCGCACGACGATCATTATTTACGTTACATCACGCGATGAAACGACCAAAATACCTGAACATATACGTAGCCTTCCCCAAGGCATACACGATGTAACGCACGATAATCAAGATTACCGGGTATTGGTCGAACATATCGGCGATACCCGGTACACCGTGCAGTTCGACTATACTAGCATTCATAACCGCGAACGTGATTTCATTCGCCTTGTGTGGTTATGTTCGATTGCTGCCCTGATGCTTGCATTCGTTATCGGCTGGGGGTTGGCAAATTATGTTATCAGCCCTATCAGACGGCTCGCTCACCAAATTAAGACATTTAAGAATCAGCCAGGCGAATCGCTGGATTTATCAGAATTTGGTGACGACGAGATAGGCGTTCTGGCTCGTCAATTACAGCATTATCATGAACAATTGCAACATCTGTTGATTCGCGAGAAGGAATTTGCAAGCAATGTAAGTCATGAATTACGAACCCCAATTACCAACATAAGTTTGGCCGCAGAAGTATTAGCCACGAGAGCGGATTTATCTGCTTTGGAATACGCGCGAATTCAGCGAATTCAACGTGCGGTCGGAGAGATGTCTGAATTAATAGAAACTTTCTTAATATTGGCGCAGATCAATAACGAATCAGTCAAATACAATGACGCTTGCGAAATCGGACCAGTTATCCGCAAGGTGATTGAGCAACAACGTGTATGGCTAGGAAATAAACCGGTCGAAGTGGTAGTTGAGGAAAAAGAACCACTAAAGGTGTCGGCTCCTCCTGGCATTCTCAGTGTTCTTGTTGCCAATCTGATACGAAATGCATTTCGCTATACCGAGCAAGGCACTATCACGGTGTCATTAGAGTCCAATCAGCTAACGGTCAGGGATACCGGCCGAGGCATTGACATGCCTACGTCGGATAGAATATTTAAAAATGATACAAAGATCAACTCGGGCGACACCAATAGAGTCGGATTAGGCTTGAAAATCGTTCAACGTATCTGTGAGCGTTATGGATGGACAGCATCCTTTGAAAGCACGAAAGGTCAAGGCTCCCGATTTACAGTACTGTTCACCTCCTGATGTGCTAAAAGTCACAGGCATACTTTAGATATAGCGGTATATTCCCTCTCTGTTTTCATCTTCAAAATTCTCAGTAGGTATTAAACTTGAAATCATGTGATCGCAATCGATCGGGAATATCGAAGCCGGAATGTAAAAATGTAGTGATGCCTTTACTGAGGAAGATGTTTTACATTTGACCTGCTGATTGTGATGAATGATTTTATGACGAGGCCCTTTAATCCCTATTGCTTGCAATAGGGATTTTTTTTATTCTATCTAGTCGATCACCAACACCGGCTTTATCGCAAGCTGTTGCGTAATCGTGTTAGCTGCCAGCTGAGCAACAACCTGATCTGGGTAGGGACCTGCGTGAATTTTGTACAACCCATTATTCTGGGTAATACTGACCGTATCGTTGAGCCACGGAAGTTTCTTCCGTACCTGTGTCAGAAAATTATGTGCATTATCCGATGAGCCAAATGCACCCAGTTGCAGATAAACCATATTCATTTCCGTATTACTATCTGCAACGGGCAACGATGCCGATGGTTTGGAAACAGCCAGTCTGACCGTGTCACCCTCACCAGGCAATATGCTTTCAACCTCAACCCGGCCACTGCCACCAGCCAGTATTCCCAGTTTATACGCCGCCGTGTAAGAAAGATCGATTAAGCGATTGGATAGAAATGGTCCGCGATCATTCAGACGCACAATCACTGACTTGCCATTCTCCAAATTGGTAACCCGGACATAGCTGGGTAACGGCAACGTCGGGTGAGCCGCTGTCATTGCATACATGTCATAAACCTCCCCCGATGCCGTATTGTTTCCATGATAGCGTCGGCCATACCATGAAGCGGTTCCACGTTCTTTATAGGGACGAAGTTCAGTCATGGGTTTAAAATTTTTCCCTAGTGCAACATATGGCTGCATATTGGCTGGTCGCAGCGATTCAGCTCTGGGTATGGCGTCTGGAACCAAATGCAGATCGGGCGGCGGATTATCTCCTGGACCATCATCCAGATAATATCCTCCTCCTTTTCTAGCTACCGGACTTGGCCCTGGGTGAGAAAGTGAAGCAGAAGGTACGTCTTTTTGCGACAGCGCGCCTGTGTATTGCGGCGTGCTGCTGCAAGCCGCTAACAAAGCAAAGACCATTGCCGATGCCAATCCATTAACCGGTGTCGATAATATAGACAAATAGTTACAAGCTTTTTGGAACGCGGAATTAGTGTTTGTCATGTTTTAACTAGTTTAGGATGTGTCTGAATACTCATCAAAATACCAAAACCAAGCAACATTGTCACCATGGATGTACCCCCATAGCTGATGAGTGGAAGCGGAACGCCTACAATTGGAAGGATACCACTAACCATTCCCATGTTAACAAAAATGTACGTAAAGAAAGTCAGTGTAATTGATCCAGCAATCAAGCGAGTAAACTGTGTCGAGGCATTGACCGTAATCACCATGCAGCGCGCAATGACTATTAAATATAGGAATAATAGTATGGTATTACCAATGAGGCCGAACTCTTCGGAAAAAACTGCAAAAATAAAATCAGTGCTCTGTTCCGGTAAAAAATCCAATTGCGCTTGTGTGCCATTTTGCCAGCCTTTACCGACAATACCACCAGAACCAATCGCGATGGTTGATTGTATGGTGTGATAACCAGCACCGAGTGGATCTTGTGAAGGATCAAGCAATGTCATAATACGCCGTCGCTGGTAATCATGCATGATCGACCAAAATACCGGCAGGCTAGCCGCTGCCGCTATCACCAATCCAGCAATAATGCGCCATGACAATCCAGCCAAAAATAATACATAAAAACCGCTGGCCGTAATTAATAATGCGGTACCCAAGTCCGGTTGCCGCAGAATCAACAAAACCGGCAACATTAACAGTACCGTTGCACCAAGATAATCTTTTAAACGTAAGGTGATTTCGTGTTTGTCGAAATACCAAGCCATCATTAGCGGTATGGCAATCTTCATCAATTCGGATGGTTGAATTCTTGTTACTCCGATATTGAGCCAGCGCCTCGCGCCATTGTTGATTTCTCCAAACAAGGCAACACCGATCAACAAGACGAGTCCCACTATATACATAGGTAGTGCCAGACGCATGATTTGTTGCAAAGGAATATTGGCAACCAGCCACATGATCACCAAGGCCACCAGCATGTTGATGATTTGATTACTGACTCTACTCATATTTGCGCCTGTGGCACTGTAGAGCACAATCAACCCCACAGCCATTAATATAAGTATTCCGATCAACAGAAAACTATCCATGTAGCGTGTGAGATAGTGCCAGATTTTTTTAATTTCTATCATGCTTAGATTTAGTCAACTGTCATCGTTTAATGGATTGTTTAACCAATCGCCAACCCTACCCTTTAGCAGGCCGTTGAAAAACGTTTTCGAGGCGCGCAAAACGAAGAGCATTGATTTTCCCCGCGCGCCTCAACAGCCTGCTAGAGCATGCAGGTTCTTCCCGGCAATTTTGCAACAGCCGCTTCAGGCAATTTCCCTAATAAATAATAATCAAATACTTGTCTGGCGATAGGTGCTGCGGTTGAACCGCCGGTTCCAGTATTCTCAACCAGTACCGCCAAAGCAATTTTAGGGTTATCTGCTGGCGCATAAGCGATAAACATGGCATGGTCACGGTGACGCTCATTAATAGTTTTTTCATTGTAACGTTCGCCCTGCTTAATGCCGATCACTTGTGATGTACCGGTTTTACCTGCAAAGGTATAACTTGCGTTGATAGCGGCTTTTGCAGCTGTACCGCCAGGGCGGGTGACATCAACCAATGCACTTTTGACTATTTCAAGATTTCTGGGCTTCAAATTCAGACTGTAGAGCAGCTTTCCGGGAATATCCTCGACGTCCCCGGTCTCACTGTTTTGTATTTGTTTTACCAGGCGGGGAAGATAAGCTTTGCCATTATTTGCGATGATCATAGTGGCAAAAGCAAGCTGCAACGGTGTGGTCAGATTATAGCCCTGACCGATTGCAACAGAAATGGTATCTCCGGCATACCACTTTTGCTTATGTTGACTCATTTTCCAGGCAGACGATGGCAGAAGCCCGGAAACCTCACCTTCTATATCAATACCTGTTTTCTTACCCAATCCAAATTGACCGATGAAGTTGTGTATATTGTCTATTCCCAGATCATTGGCAAGACTGTAATAATAGGTATCACATGAAACAACTAATGATTTGTGCAAATCAACTCTACCATGACCACCCGGTTTCCAATCGCGATAGCGGCGCTCTACACCAGGCAATGAAAAGTATCCGGGATCGCTCATACTATATTCCGGCGTACGTTTCCCAAGCTCAAGCGCCGCTAATGCCATAAAAGGTTTAAAGGTTGATCCAGGCGGATAAACACCCCGTAATGCCCGGTTGTTCAGTGGCCTATCTATCGAATTGTTCAACAGGTTCCAGTTTTCCTGATCAATCCCACCGATAAACAGATTATTGTCATAGCCTGGCTTGCTGACAAAAGCAAGCACCTCGCCGTTATTCGGATCCAATGCAACCAATGCGCCACGGCGCTCGCCAAAAGCTTTTTCTGCAGCTTCCTGCAACCCGAGATCGATCGAAAGGATCAAATTATTACCAGGAATGGATGGTGTACGTGACAGAACGCGAATGGAGCGGCCTGCTGCGTCGGTTTCTACTTCCTCGAAACCAGTAACGCCATGCAATTGCTTCTCATAACTCTGTTCAATGCCAATTTTTCCAATATGCTGAGAACCTCGATAATTATTGAGCTCTTCATTGCGTTCAAGTTGCTCAAGATCTTGATCATTGATACGGCTGATATAGCCGATGATATGCGATACGACTTCTTTTTCCGGATATTGACGCAGCACACGCGCCTTGATTTCAATGCCAGGAAAACGGTAACGATTAGCCGCAAAGGTTGCGATTTCCACATCCGTTAAACGGCTGCGAATCGGCAAGCTATTAAATCGCTTACTTTCCTTCAGCAACTTCTTGAACCGCTGACGGTCAGTGGCTGTTATTTCAATAATTGTCGCCAGCTCATCCAGTGTCGATTCAAGATTCTGGATTTTACTGGGGATAACTTCTAACGTGTAGGCTGAATAGTTCTGCGCCAGAGCCCTGCCATTGCGGTCATAAATCAAGCCGCGATTGGGAACCAGCGGTGAAATGGAAATACGATTTGCTTCCGCCAGCGTGTGATAGTGTTCTTGTTGAGAAACCTGCAAATAATAGAAACGCACATAGAGTATCAAGAAAAGAACAAGTACAAAACAAGCGCTAACGGCGAGACGAAAACGGAATTTATGTAATTCGACAGGATGATTTCGCAGTTCTACATGCCGTTTCATAACGCATCGGGATCTGATTTTTGTTTCAAGAGCATCGACAATAGGAAAGAACCGGGCGCCCAAAGCAAGGTACCCGATACCGCCGCAAGAAAATAATATCCATCGGGTAATGCTGAGCCGCCTGAGATTGCAACCAGAACAATGACTGTCTGCATGATCAATAATATCAAACCAACCTGAGGGGCTTGTTGCATCGAATTAAATAACCGTAATCGCCGCCCGAAAATTAATGTAAGGTAAACAATGACACAATAAGCTAAAGCATGCTGCCCCAATATACCGGTGTTTCCGGCATCCATCAGTAATCCCATGCCGAAAGCCACACTCATTCCCATTTTATGCGGGTGATTAATGTTCCAATAGGCTATTGCAATCGCTACGAAATCTGGGCGAAATATTAATATATCCCCTTGCAATGGCAGGAAATTTAGAATCAAAGCCATAACCAAACTTGCCGCAATAAACCAATTACTGGCAGAAACATACACATCCTGTCCAAAGTAATTATCCTTATTTGACCTGTCGTCTTTAGTTCTTTCCGGATTCAATTTCAAGCGCCTCTGAAGCATCATCGGAATCCGGTTGTATCAGGGACAGGATTAAAACCTGCCGGTTCCGGTCCACGCCGGCAACCGGTGTACTGATAATCTGTGCAAAATCACCCGTAGGGTCTCGTTCAATTCGCAATACTGTCGCAACAGGAATACCGGGCGGATAAACCCCGCCGATTCCGGAAGTGACCAACTGGTCGCCTCGCTGAATATCAGTATTCACCGATAGATAACGCAATTCCAGTTGATCATTTTTACCGGTACCTGACACGACCGAGCGCAAACTGTTACGGACAACTTGCACCGGAACGGAGTGATCTTTGTCGGTCAACAGTGTAACTTCGGATGACCAAGGATATAACTGCGTAACTTGCCCAACAATGCCTTTATCATCAATGACAGCTTGGCCGAGTTGAATATGATGTTGACTGCCTTTATTCAGGATAATTTTATGATTGAACGGATCGCGCGGGGTATACAATATTTTAGCCAGAACTGCCTTGGTTCTTGTTTTAGTTTCAATGTGTTGCACCGCTCCAAGCAAATTGCGCAAATGAATATTCTCAGCTTCCAGCGAGGCTAATTTTAGCAATTGTTCCCGGTTCTCGAGATAGATCTGCCTCAGTTTTATGTTTTCTTCCAGTAAGTTGAAACTGGCAATAAATTCCTCCACTTGATCATAAATATTGGCTGGGATATAGGCAATCTTCTGCAATGGAAAAATAATTACACCAATAGCCTGACGCAATTGCGGAAAATATTGGAAACGTACATCTTCAGCAATGAGTAAACAGGACAACAAAGCGAATACAAACAGCCGCGCAAACGGACCTGGGCCATGTCTGAAAAACTGAGGTGCTGTTTCCATTACGTCCAGTATTTAAGAATCTAGTTTTGTTTCTGATTCAGTATATAAAATAAGAAAAATGATTAATGGTTCAATTTGTTTAGTCACGGGCAAAAATACCAATCGACCGATCCATGTTTTCCAGAGCAATGCCAGCGCCACGCACCACACAGGTCAGCGGATCATCGGCGACAATCACGGATAAACCGGTTTCTTCCATTAACAAACGGTCAATATCTCGCAGCAAAGCGCCGCCACCGGTCATAACCATGCCTTTGTCGGCAATATCCGAACCCAATTCCGGCGGGGTATGTTCCAGTGCCGATTTAACCGCACTGACAATGCTGTTCAGCGGTTCCGCCAGCGCTTCCAGAATCTCATTACTGGAAATGGTGAAGCTACGCGGTATTCCTTCCGCAAGGTTGCGGCCTTTCACTTCAATTTCGCGCACTTCAGAACCTGGAAAAGCCGAGCCAATTTCTTTTTTAATGATTTCTGCAGTAGGTTCGCCAATTAACATGCCATAGTTGCGGCGGATATAGTTAATGATTGCTTCGTCAAATTTGTCCCCGCCCACGCGCACGGAATTAGAATAAACGATACCGCCTAACGAGATAACGCCAACTTCCGTGGTGCCCCCGCCAATATCAACCACCATGGAACCGGTAGGTGATTCAACCGGCATATCAGCACCCAATGCGGCCGCCATAGGCTCTTCTATCAACTCAACTGTGCGGGCACCGGCGCCGTAAGCGGCTTCACGAATGGCACGGCGCTCCACTTGCGTGGAGCCATAAGGCACACAGATCACAATGCGCGGATTGGCTGAAAACAACCGAGGAGGATTCACTTTCCGGATAAACATCTTGAGCATTTGCTCAGTCACGGTAAAATCCGCAATCACACCGTCTTTCATCGGGCGGATGGCCGTAATATTACCCGGTGTGCGGCCTAGCATTTGCTTGGCTGCAAGACCTACTTGCTGAATCATTTTCTTGCCATTGGCGCCGCTTTCTTCGCGGATTGCTACTACAGAGGGTTCATCCAACACGATTCCTTGGCCATGGACATAAATCAGCGTATTCGCCGTGCCCAGATCAATCGCCATATCTGTTGAGAAATAGCTTCCAAGAATATTGTTGTTCAAGAAATTAAACATAGTGGCAGAATCCGTTATTAGTAATAATGATGAGAGCGAATAATAATTAAAACCTTCAAAAAATAATACGCCGGTTAAACCGGGCATGATACCCTAATACTTATTTGAATATAAGGTTACCCATACAAAATGACTTTGTCCGTTAGCGATGTAAAACGTATAGCTGATCTTGCTTATATTGAGATTGATGAAGATGAAGCAAAAGAAACTTTGAATCAGTTATCCGGTATTTTCAACCTGATTGAAACCATGCAAGCAGTCGATACCTCAACAGTAGAACCCATGTCTCACGCCCAAAGTGTAGTACAGCGTTTACGTGATGATAAGATCACTGAAACCGACCAGCGCGAATTATATCAGTCGATAGCGCCACAAGTCGAAGCGGGTCTCTATCTGGTTCCACAAGTTATTGAATAGACTAAAAACCACTTCAACGAAGTGAACCGAAAGAACTATTTTAGAATTTAAAAACGATAATTATACGCAACATTTTATTTTTCTCTATCAGTAAATGCCATGTTTAATGCCAGTCTTAAACAGCTCTCCCTTCAGCTTGCCGAAAAAAAGATTTCCAGCACTGAACTGACAACAGAATTTATCAAACGCATCAAGGCGCTTAATCCTGAATACAATGCGTTTATTACAGTGAATGAAGAACTAAGTCTTGCGCAAGCGCAGGCTGCGGACAAAATGCGCGCTTCCGGAAAAGCAGGCCCGTTGACCGGAATCCCCATTGCGCAGAAAGATATTTTTTGCACCAAAGGCTGGCTCACCACCTGCGGGTCAAAAATGCTGTCGAATTTTGTCTCACCGTATGATGCCGGAGTCATTGAACGTTTCAATCAAGCGGGCGCGATCAATATCGGCAAGACCAACATGGATGAATTCGCCATGGGGTCGAGCAACGAAACATCATTTTATGGACCGGTGAAAAATCCTTGGGATCATGCCGCAGTACCTGGCGGCAGCTCAGGCGGCGCGGCTTGTGCAGTAGCAGCAAGATTGGCGCCTGCAGCAACCGGCACCGATACCGGCGGCTCCATTCGCCAACCCGCCGCATTGTGCGGCATTTCAGGAATCAAACCGACCTACGGACTGGTGTCCCGCTACGGCATGATTGCCTTCGCCTCCAGCTTGGATCAAGGCGGACCAATGGCCAAATCGGCAGAAGATCTCGCGCTGCTGCTGAACGTCATGACCGGGTTTGATCCGCGCGACTCAACCAGCCTGCAGCGTGATACCGAAGACTATGCGCGGGATCTGCAAAAACCGTTAGCTGGCTTGCGCATCGGCCTGCCGAAGGAATATTTTGCCGAAGGCATGAGCAAGGATGTCGAAAGCGCAATTGAGAAAGCATTGGATGAATACCGCAAACTGGGCGCGCAAACCGTTGAAGTTTCGCTGCCCAACGCACCGCTGGCTATCCCCGTTTATTATGTGCTGGCGCCTGCTGAAGCATCGAGCAATTTATCCCGGTTTGACGGCGTGCGCTATGGCCATCGTGCCAAATCGTACGGCGATCTGGCCGACATGTACCGCAAATCGCGCGCGGAAGGTTTTGGCCCCGAAGTGAAACGGCGCATTCTGATCGGCACCTACGTTTTATCGCATGGTTATTACGATGCCTATTATATTAAAGCGCAAAAGCTGCGCCGCCTGATCGCGCAGGATTTTGCCGACGCCTACAAACAATGCGACATTATCATGGGGCCCACCACCCCTACCGTCGCCTTTAATCTGGGAGAAAAAAGCGGCGATCCGATCCAGATGTATTTGTCGGACATTTACACCAGCGCGGCGAATCTCACCGGAATGCCGGCCATGTCGATCCCGGTCGGCTTTGGCGATAAAAACCGGCCGGTTGGTTTGCATATCATTGGCAACTACTTTAGGGAAGCGCAAATGCTGAATGTCGCGCACCAATATCAACTGGCAACCGGCTGGCATTTGCAGTCGCCCGTTTAAACCAATCGTTCATTCCTGAAAATATCAATTTAGCCGGAAACTACATCATGCAATGGGAAATTGTCATCGGCCTTGAAGTACATGCCCAACTTTCAACGCAATCCAAAATTTTCTCAGGCTCATCCACCGCCTATGGCGCAGCGCCGAATACCCAGGCAAGCGTAATCGATCTGGCGCTGCCGGGCGTTCTGCCGGTGCTCAATAAAGGCGCGGTGGAACGGGCGATTAAACTGGGACTGTCGGTGGGAGCGAAAATCAACTCGCCTTCCATTTTCGCGCGCAAGAATTATTTTTATCCCGATTTGCCGAAAGGCTACCAAATCAGTCAATACGAATTGCCGGTAGTGCAAGGCGGCAACATTCAGATCCAAGTCGATGGCATTGAAAAGAACGTCCGCCTGACCCGCGCGCATTTGGAAGAAGACGCCGGAAAATCGCTGCACGAAGATTTTCATGGCATGAGCGGCATTGATCTGAACCGCGCCGGCACGCCATTGCTGGAAATCGTCTCCGAACCGGACATGCGCAGCAGCGCGGAAGCCGTGGCGTATGCAAAAACATTGCATGCACTGGTGCGTTGGATCGGCATTTGCGACGGCAACATGCAGGAAGGCTCATTCCGCTGCGATGCGAATGTCTCAGTGCGCCCGCGCGGCACAGAGACACTCGGCACGCGCTGCGAAATCAAAAATCTGAATTCATTCCGTTTTCTGGAAAAAGCCATCGATTATGAAGCCAGAAGGCAAATTGAAATCCTTGAAGACGGCGGTTCGATCCGGCAGGAAACCCGCCTGTATGATGCCAATAAAGACGAAACACGCACCATGCGCACCAAGGAAGACGCCAACGACTACCGCTATTTCCCCGATCCGGATTTACTGCCGCTGGAAATTCCGCAAAGCTGGATTGATCAAATCAAGCAAACCTTGCCGGAATTACCGCAAGCGCGGCGGGATCGTTATGTCTCCGCGTTTGCATTGTCCGCCTATGACGCTTCCGTGCTGACCAGCTCGCGCGAAATGGCGGATTATTTTGACGCCACGCTCAAGCAATTACCCGCACAAGCCAAACTGTGCGCCAACTGGATTATGGGCGAGATCAGCGGGCAATTGAACAAGGAAGGCATAGAAATGACCGCCTGCCCGATCACCCCTGCCCAACTCGCCGCACTGCTCGCGCGCATCCATGACGGCACCATTTCCGGCAAAGCCGCCAAGACGGTGTTTGAAAGCATGTGGAACGGCGAACTCGACAAAAATGTCGACGCCATCATCGAAGCCAAAGGCCTGAAACAGATTTCCGACGACAGCGCGATTGAAAAATTGGTCGATCAGGTACTGGCCGCCAATGCGCAGCAAGTCGCCGACTATCGCAACGGCAAGGAAAAAGCCTTCAATTCACTGGTCGGCCAGATCATGAAAGCCACCCAAGGCAAAGCCAACCCGGCGCAAGTCAACGCCATGCTGAAGAAAAAGCTGGATGGATAAAGCCGTCGCATGATTCGCTGAAGGGCACTTCTAAAAATTCAAAGTTCTAAACAACACGAGGCACGAGCAAAAAATGGTTACGCAGCATATGCATGATATGTAAGGAAACATTTTTTCGAGCAACAAAGTGTTGTGACGAAATTTGGATTTTTAGAAGTGCCCTGAAATCACATCAAGCCGTATCGGCGTCCTATAACGCTCTCTGTCATCAAGGAAATAAGCTTAACCATGGTGAAAGCTGCGAAAGAAATCAAACAAGAACCGCTGGAAAAACAGCTCTGGAAAGCCGCTGACAAACTGCGCAAGAACATTGATGCCGCAGAATACAAACATGTGGTGCTGGGCTTAATCTTCCTGAAATATATTTCCGACTCATTCGAAGAACATTTCGCCAAACTGCAAGCAGGACTCGGCGACTATGCCGGATCTGATCCTGAAGACAAAGACGAGTACAAAGCCGAAAACATCTTTTATGTCCCGCCCGAGTCACGCTGGCCGCATCTCGTCGCCCAAGCCAAACAGCCGGATATCGGCAAATTTGCGGATGCGGCGATGGATGCCATCGAGAAAGAAAATCCGTCACTGAAAGGCGTATTGCCCAAAGTCTTTGCCCGGCAGAACCTCGATCCCGCGAGTTTGGGCGGACTCATTGATCTGGTGGGCAATATCGCGTTGGGCGATGCCAAATCCCGCAGCGCCGATGTGCTCGGCCATGTGCTCGAGTATTTCCTCGGTGAATTCGCCTTGGCTGAAGGCAAGCAAGGCGGCCAGTTCTACACGCCGCGCAGCATCGTCGAATTGCTGGTGATGATGCTGGAACCCTACAAAGGCTGGGTATTCGATCCCTGCTGCGGCTCCGGCGGCATGTTCGTGCAATCGGAAAAGTTTGTCGAAGAACATCAAGGCCGCATCAACGATATTTCCATCTACGGTCAGGAAAGCAATCAAACCACCTGGCGCTTGGCAAAAATGAACCTTGCCATTCGCGGCATCGACAGCTCACAAGTGAAATGGAACAACGAAGGTTCGTTCCTGAACGATGCCCACAAAGACCTGAAAGCCGATTTCATCATCGCCAATCCGCCGTTCAATGCCAGTGACTGGAGCGGCGAGTTATTACGCAACGACGGCCGCTGGCAATTCGGCACACCCCCGGCGGGCAATGCCAATTTTGCCTGGCTGCAGCATTTCGTCTATCACCTGTCGCCCGCGGGCATTGCCGGGGTGGTGCTGGCCAAAGGCGCGCTGACTTCCAAAACCTCCGGCGAAGGGGAAATCCGCAAGAACCTGATAGCAGAAGGCAATCTGATCGACTGCATCGTGAACTTGCCGGGTAAGTTGTTTCTAAATACGCAAATTCCTGCGGGATTGTGGTTCATGAACCGCGCGCGTAATAATGGACATCCCCGTAAGGACCAAATCCTGTTTATTGACGCGCGCAACCTCGGCCATCTGATCAACCGCCGCACCCTCGAACTGTCCCGCGAAGACATCCAGCAAATCGCCAGCACCTACCACGCCTGGCGCAACGCCTCCGCCATTCCCGCGCAGGCGGGAATCCAGCCGTATGAAGACATCAAAGGCTTCTGCGCTTCAGTGCCGGTGGAACGCGTGACCGAACTGGATTACGTGCTCACGCCGGGGCGCTATGTCGGGCTGCCGGATGAAGAAGACGATTTTAATTTCCCCGAGCGTTTTGTCGCGCTGAAAGCGGAATTTCAAGCGCAACTACTGGAAGAAGCGGCACTGAATAAGGCTATTGCTGAGAGTTTGGCTAGAGTTGTTATCAATGAGTAGAGATTTTGTGCCTATTGGTGAAGTCGTTAAATCAGCTAACACAGGGCTAGATGCGATCAAGCGTGCGCCTATAGTCGATAGAGATACCGGTATTAAATGTCTACGTATACAAGACGTATCGCAGAGGAAAAAATACGATAATTGGGGTAATACTGAAGTTGAAAAAAGAAACTTTGAAAAATTTCAATTAAAAACGAATGACATTATTGTTGCCAGAACAGGTGCATCAATTGGTGTAAATTTAATAATTAAAGAGAATCTAAATTCTGTACTGAATAATGGCCTAATTCGGATAAGAGTTGATTATGAAAAATGTCATCCAGATTACCTATATTACAACTTCAGATCATCTACTTATAATGATTTTATAGAGTCTATTTCCGGTGGAACGTCAACTCAACCAAATATGCAGATAAATGCATTGTTGAGTTATAAAATTAATTTACCTCCACTTGAAGAACAAAAAGCCATTGCCGCCGTACTTTCCAGCCTCGACGACAAAATCGACCTGCTGCACCGCCAGAATAAAACCCTCGAAGCCATGGCTGAAACGCTGTTTAGGCAGTGGTTTGTGGAAGAGACGCAGGAAGATTGGAAAGCCGGAACGTTAGGTGATGTGGTTAATTTTAATTATGGGAAAACACTTAAAGACCAAGAAAGAAGCGGTAGTGGATATCCAGTTGTAGGCTCAAGTGGTGTTGTTGGTTTCCATAAGAATTTCTTAGTTGAAGCGCCTGGAATTGTTACTGGCAGAAAAGGAATATTGGGTGTTGTAAATTATTTCTTTGATAACTTTTTCCCGATTGATACAACTTTTTATATCACCAGTAAGATTCAATCTGATGGTATGTTCTATGAATACTTTTTAGTGAAGAGTGTTGGGCTGGGGGATATGAATAGTGATTCTGCTGTTCCCGGTTTAAACAGGAATGCAGCCCACGCAATTCCTGTAACTATTCCACCAAGCGAGTTAGTGAGAAGTTTTAATAATTTTTGCAAACCCACTTTTGCAAAAATAAATACAAATATTCGCCAAATTCAAACGCTCGAAAAACTCCGCGATACACTGCTTCCCAAGCTGATGAGCGGCGAGATAAGGATTAACTATGCTTGAAGAGGATCTTTCTCAGAGATTTCAGGTGCATTATTATTTTGATGACGAGAGTCATTCAATGAACGCCTTTGTCAGAAATCGTGCTGAGAAAGATTTGCTTGAGGCTGTTAAACGAGTTACCGAGTTACTTGAAGCTCCAGTTGAAATTGAAACTGAGGCCTATCAACAGGGCGGCCTTGTGGAGGTTCTGTTTATTGGCTGGTTGGAAGGAGATCGTTAAATTTTTCTCTCCGGCCATCAATGAAATTCTGAAGTATCATTTTACGAAAAGTAAAACCGATGATGCGATAAAAGAAGAAACGCTTAAAGGCTTGCAGCTTGATAACGAGACCAAGGAATTGGATTATGAAGCCAAGTTGCTAAAAGCTTTGGAGGACAAAATAGTCAGAAGGCATGTATCGAATTATTACACAAGAATAAATGGATATAAAAAGGTAGAAGAAGTTGGCTTTAAAAACTTGAGTGCAGGAACTGACGAAATTGTGATTCCCAGGAGCAAATTTAAAGACTTTATATTGGTTGATGATAAGACCGTCACTGAAGATGACGATGCAGAAATTGAGATTATTTCGCCAGTATTAAAAGAGGGTACATTTAGTTGGCGTGGCACGTACAAAGAAGATCGAATCGATTTCAGCATGGGGGATTCAAAGTTCAAAACTGAGGTAATTAATGGTCAGCACCAGTTTGCCAATGGTTTTGTAATGAATTGTTTGCTTCAAATCACTATTACATTCGATGAGTTCGGAGATGAAAAGCGCCGTAGCTATTCTGTAAGAAAGGTATATGCCATCAAAGAAAATGAGTCCGTCGCATATCAGTTAAGGCCTGTTGGTTTTAAAAAGAAAATGAATAAGGATCAACGACCGTTGTTTGATGAAGGTGAAAATTAAAGCTCAATGACTAAATTGACCGAATCCGCCAACAAAGACATCGCCATGAATACCAGGCAGGGCTACGCGCTGTATGCATTTTTTCTAGAAAAATGCTATATTATTTCTAGAATTTTCCATGTTAATGCACGTGAAAAACATATCTGAATCATGCTTTTACTTTATTGCAGGCCACGGCAAGGGGTGGGCATTTTCGCCAAGTGATCTGGCTGGGCGTTTTTCGCGCCAGCAGGCGGATAATCTGCTGTCTGATTTGACTTGGCAGGGCAAGATACGGCGGGTGGCGAGGGGGATGTACGATTATCCGCGCTACAGCGAGTTGCTGCAAATGACGCTGGCGCCGGATATAGCCGAGGTGGCGGCTGCTTATGCACGCAAATTTGGCTGGCGCATTGAGGTTTCCGGGGAGTCTGCGTTGAATTTGCTGGGGGTTTCCACGCAGGTGCCGGCCCGGTATGTGTATTTGAGCGATGGCCCGAACAAGCGCTATGAAGTAATGGGGGCCGAGCTGGAGTTCAAGAAGTCGGCACTGAAGAATATCGGCTTCAAGTATCACGAGAGCTCGCTGCTCGTTCAGGCGTTAAAGGCTTTGGGCAAGGATCATGTGACGCCAGCGGTGGTAGATAAAATCCGTCAGCAACTTGACCCCAAACGATATGAAAAAATATTGAAGGATACGCAGGGCACGACATCCTGGATTTACGAGGCAATAAAAGAAATTTGCCGGGGTGAAAATGGATAAGGTCGCCCGCCTCGATGCACGGGAGCGCAACGCGCTGTTTGGTGAAACAGCGAGTGCGATGAGAACCATTCCGGCCATTGTTGAAAAGGATTTTTGGGTGGTGTGGGTGCTGGATAAGTTGTTCAGTGACCCTGAGTTGCAGCGTGTGCTTAAATTTAAGGGTGGCACCAGTTTGTCCAAGGCGTTTGGCCTGATCGGCCGATTTTCGGAAGACATCGATCTGATTTTGGACTGGCGCGAAGTGACGCAAGGCGAACCGTATCTTGAGCGCAGTAAAAGCCAACAGAGCCAGTTTAACGAAACAATCAATGAGCAGGCGGTGAAATATATTCGGGAGGTTTTGCTGCCCGGTGTTGCCCATTGCTTGAGCCAGTATGCGAGTGTTTTATCGAAGCGGACGACCCGCATTCTATTTATGTTCGCTACCCGGCGGCTTTCAAGGATGCTTATTTGCGACCTGAAATATTATTGGAAATCGGTCCGCTGGCTGCCTTCGGCGATGTTTACGATTCAACCTTATGCGGCGCAACATTTTCCGCAGGTATTCGAGCGGGCAGAATGTAGTGTGCCAACGATATTGGCAGTGCGCACTTTCTGGGAGAAGGCGACTATCCTGCATCAGGAGGCGCACCGTGATAAGGACAAGCCCATGCCGTTACGCTACTCGCGGCACTATTACAATCTGGCACTGCTGGCAAAAGCCGAAGTCAAGATGGCCGCCTTGGCCGACTTGGCTTTGTTGGAGGAGGTTGTTGAATTCAAGCAGCGGTTTTATCCGAGCGCCTGGGCGAAGTATGAGCTGGCAGTGCCGGGGAGTTTCAGAATTGTTCCGCATGAGGACAGGCTGAGGGAGCTTGAGAGGGATTTTCAGGCGATGCAGAACATGATTTTTTACAAACCCTTGTCGTTTGAGGCCATGATGGATGCGTTGTCCGTATTGGAAAAGGAAATTAACGCGCTTGGGAGTAAGGTATGAGCAGGCTCACCGAATCCGCCATCGAAGAGTTCGCCATCAAGCTGTTTGAGCGCCTGGGCTACAGCTACGTTTATGCGCCTGACATCACGCTCGATGATAAAAACTTAGAGCGCAACCTGACGAACGGCAAAGTCAGGGTGGTATGATAGGAATCATTTTCTTCCCTAGGAGCCTGTCGGACTTAAGCAATCGTCACGAGCCAAGTTGGAGAACGAGTACAGATTTTCTTAATTTTGAGGCGCATAGCTAGACTATGCAACGAAGAATTGAGGAAATATGAACCGTTATCCCATTGGCGCAGTAGATTAGTCTTAAGTCCGACAGGCTCCTAGCCTGAGGGAGTAGATATGAATTTTGATCTTTTGAGTGATGAGGATATTGCGCGGCTGCTCGCCTTACCCAAACGGGTGAGCAATCCGTCCGTGCATTGGCAGGATAAGCCGGGGCATAAACAGCGCAATTTCAAGGTGGAAGGTGGAGACTATTCATTTGAGTTGTATTTGAGGCAAAGCACCCATAATTTGGAAGACTTTTCGTGTGGACTAAAGGTTATCAAGCCTGATGGGCAGCCACTCACGTTACTACGCTATAACGGCGGCGGTCATATACATGGAGAAATTGTTTTTTCGTGTCATATTCATCGTGCTACACAACGGGCCATTGAAGCGGGAAAAAAGGCCGAATCCCATGCCGAACCAACCCAAAATTACCGGACACTTGATGGTGCATTGGCTTGTCTGCTTGAAGATGCAGCTGTATCCGGGTTGCTACACGTGGTGCACGATGCGCCCGATTTATTTGATTGAGGTTTGCCATGCTGGAAATGCTGGATGAAAAAATGTTGTGCGCGCAGTTTTGTGCGCAAATTAAGCTACACCGTCGTAAGAACGGCATGGTGATGCTTGAGACTCCGTTCGCCTATCCTGATGGTGACCAGTATCCACTTTATTTAAGTGAAACAGCTACTGGCGGTTTGCGTATCAGTGATGGTGGACATACGCTTATGCACCTAAGTTATGAAAACGATGTGGATAAATTTTTGAAGGCAGTCGCAGTATTTTGCTGAATCAAATTATTGCGGAGCAACGCATTAATTATGACGAGGCTAATGGCCATTTCTTCCTGGAATGTTCTTACGCAATTATCTGAAGCGGCATTCCGCTTGGGGCAGGCAATCACTCGCGTTTACGATCTTACCTTGCTCAATCGCTCTCGCGTTGCTTCCACTTTTTATGAAGACTTGCAGGAGCAAGTTGGTGCCTTGGTATCGGTTGAAAAAATTCACAAGAACTTTGTCGTAGCAGGCATTCCGAATGCCGACCACTACCCCGTGGATTTCTGCATTGACGGGAAAAATAATCAACCATTGTTTTTATTTGGTATTCCAAATCGCGATAAGGCAAGGCTAACGACTATATTTCTTCAGTATTTTATTCAGCAAAAAGTGGATTTTGATTCGATGCTGGTCTTCGCTAATCAAGAAGACATTCCTCGCTCTGATCTCGCGCGCCTGTCAAATGTGGGAGGAGACATGATTTCTTCCCTCAATGCAGAGGATGATTTTAGGCGCAAATTGTTGAAGAAAGTTGCTTGAAGAATCTTGTTTCTAACATGACCAAGCTCACTGAGTCAGCCATCGTAACTTTTACCATCAAGCTATTCGAACGATTGGGCTACAGCACAATTTACGTGCCAGGCATTGTGCTCGATGGTGAATATCCGAAAAAACTCCGCGCCCCCCCCTGCTCCCCAAACTGATGAGCGGCGAAATACGGGTAGCCGTATGAATACGCGAGATCAGATTACTATTTATCAATCCGCCGATGGCAGCGTGCAGCTTGAGGTTACGCTGGATCAAGACACGGTTTGGCTGACTCAGCGCCAACTGTCGTCTTTGTTTGATAAGGATGTGCGCACCATCAATGAACACATCCACAATGTTTTGGCTGAGCAAGAGCTTGCCGCTGAGGCAACTATCCGGAAATTCCGGATAGTTCAACAGGAAGGCGAACGCAAGGTAAACCGCGAGATTGAACATTACAATCTGGATATGATTATTTCCGTCGGTTATCGCGTCAATTCCAAAAAAGGCACGCAATTCCGCATCTGGGCCAGCAACATTCTCAAGCATTACCTGGTGCAAGGTTATGCGCTGAATGAACAGAAACTTCAGACGCAACAGCAAAAACTCGCGGATTTAAAACAAGCGATTGCCTTGTCTTCACGCTTGTTCCAGCAGAAAGACTTAACCGTTTCCGAATCGCAAGGCATCTTGTCGATCCTGGAGCAATACAGCCACGCGTTGACGGTGCTGGACGATTACGATCATCAGCGTTTACAAGTGACCGGCATCCAGCAAGCCGGACAGCACAAAATTTCCTATGATGAAGCGATCCAGCAAATCCGGTTGTGGCGTGAACAGGAGAAACTGGGCGGATTGTTCGGCAACGAAAAAGACGATTCCTTCAAAAGCTCGTTGGAAACCATTTACCAGACGTTTGGTGGCAAGGAACTCTATCCCAGTATTGAAGAAAAAGCAGCCAATTTACTGTATTTCATCGTCAAGAATCACTCCTTTTCCGATGGCAACAAACGCATTGCCGCCGCGCTGTTTGTCTGGTTTCTGGCGCGTCACGATTATCTGCTTAATGCAGACGGAGAAAAGCGCATCGCCGATAATGCTTTGGTTGCGTTTACGTTACTGATTGCCGAGAGCAAACCCGAGGAAAAAGACACGATGGTGAAAGTCATTATCAATTTGATCAATGGCAATAATCCGTGAGCTTAAGGAAGCTCTGATTAACTCACCTTTGTCATTCCGAACGTAGTGAGGAATCTTTGGCAATCAACAGTATAGATTTCTCGCTCTGCTCGAAATGACAGTTATTCAGAGGTTCCTTAACAGGCCGTTGAAAAACGTTTTCGAGGAAGCCGATGCAAGGCAAAAACAGGTGAAAAAGCGCAGTTTATGCTTAATAAATGAGCATTTTGAGTCTGTTTTTAACACCGCAGCGGCAACGCAGATAGTTTTTCAACGGCCTGTTAAGATTTTTCTCTCCCGCTTGCCTTCATGCACAACAAAGCGCATCATTCGATGATCTATTCGGAGATAGGCCATGAGAACCACCATCGTATTGGATGATGAATTACTGGAAAAAGCGCAAGCCTTGACCCATGTGCAAGAGAAGTCCGCACTGGTCAAAGAAGCATTGAAAGCACTGATCGAGCGAGAAAGCGCCAAAAGGCTGGCCAATTTGGGCGGCTCTGAGCCACAGTTGAACGCAATCCCACGCCGGCAAACCAGCGAATCAATGCCTGAATGATTCTGGTCGATACCTCGGTGTGGATTAATCATCTGCGCAATAACGATCCGCATTTAGTCCGCCTGCTGACTGAAAATAATGTATTGGGTCATCCTTTTGTGCGTGGCGAACTGGCGTTGGGCAATTTGCGCCAACGTAAAGAAATTCTGACCGCGCTGGATAATCTGCCCCAGGCTCCCGTTGCTTTTACCGATGAAGTAAATTATTTCATCGAAAAACATTCGCTGTTTAGTTTGGGTATTGGCTTAATCGATGCCCATTTATTAGCTGCAACGCAGTTATCCGGCAATACCCGGCTGTGGACGCAGGATAAGCGGCTCCTGGCAGCCGCTAACCGTCTTAATTTGGCGGCATCTGTTCAAAATGACTAAACTCACCGAATCGGCGATTGAAGCCTTAGCCATCCAACTGTTTGAACGGCTTGGTTACACCGTCATTTATGCGCCAGACATTGCCCCCGATGGCGACCATCCCGAACGCGCCCGCTATGACGAAGTATTGCTTACCGGCCGGTTAGAAAAAGCACTCCAGCGCATCAATCCTGGCATAACGGCTGCGGTATTACAGATCGCCCTGAAGGAAATCGAGCGCATTCATTCCCCGGAATTACTCACCAGCAACGAAACTTTCCATCGCCTGCTCACCGAAGGCGTCAAGGTCAGTTATCAGCAAGATGGTAATGAACGCGGCGATATTGTCTGGTTGATAGATTTTGAGCATCCGGAAAATAACGAATTTGTAGTGGCCAATCAATTTACGGTGATTGAGAACAATCAGAAGAAACGTCCGGATATCGTTGTGTTCATCAATGGCTTGCCGGTGGTGGTCATCGAGCTTAAAAATGCCGCCGATGAAAACGCCACGATGCAGTCCGCTTACCGGCAAATCGGCACGTACCAGCAAACCATTCCCGGTCTGTTTACTTACAATGCGATTCTCGTCATTTCGGACGGTTTGGAAGCCAAGGCAGGATCGCTGTCGGCAGGGTTGAGCCGCTTCATGACATGGAAATCAGCCGATGGAAAGACCGAAGCATCGCATTTGGTGAGCCAACTCGGAACCTTAATCAACGGCATGTTGAATAAATCCACCTTGGTGGATTTGATCCGGCATTTCATCGTATTTGAGAAGAGCAAAAAAGAAGATTTGAAAACCGGTGTGATCAGCATCAGCACGGTCAAGAAACTGGCGGCTTATCACCAGTATTACGCGGTGAATGCCGCCATCGCTTCGACATTGCGGGCGGCGGATTGCGGCAGTGAATTGCCTGCGCGCCAGATACGGCAAAATCCGGCCAGCTACGGCTTGCCCAGTGTGGCGCAGCAATCCCAGGGCGGCAAGAAAGCGGGTGTCGTTTGGCATAAGCAAGGCTCGGGCAAATCGCTGTCGATGGTGTTTTACACCGGCAAAATTGTGTTGGCCCTGAATAATCCAACTATCCTGGTGATTACCGACCGCAATGATCTGGACGATCAGTTGTTCGACACCTTTGCCGCTTCTTCACAACTGCTCCGGCAAGAACCCAAACAGGCGGAAGACCGGCAGCAACTCAAAGAGCTGCTCAAGGTCGCATCCGGCGGGGTCATTTTCTCGACGATCCAGAAGTTTCAGCCGGAACAAGGCAATGTGTATGAGGAATTATCCAGCCGCGGCAACATTGTCGTGATCGTGGATGAAGCGCACCGCACCCAATACGGTTTCAGCGCTAAAACCATCGACGAAAAAGATGCCCAGGGCGAAGTCATCGGCAAGAAAGTAGTCTACGGATTTGCCAAATATTTACGGGATGCGTTGCCCAACGCGACGTATTTAGGCTTTACCGGCACCCCGATTGAGAAGACCGATGTGAACACGCCAGCGGTTTTCGGGGATTATGTGGATATTTACGACATTGCCCAGGCGGTGGAAGATGGCGCCACGGTGCGTATCTACTATGAAAGCCGCCTGGCCAAAGTGGCCTTGAGCGATGAAGGCAAAAAACTCATTGCCGGACTCGATGAAGAACTGGATCAGGAAGACCTCAGCGAAACCGGGAAAGCCAAGGCGAAATGGACGCAAATCGAAGCATTGGTCGGCAGTGAACAGCGCATCCGCAATATCGCCCAAGATATCGTCAGCCATTTCGAAGCCCGGCAAGAAGACGTACAGAGTCGTATAACCGGCTCAAATTATAGTGTTATACTCGCAAGCCTATTGTACGCTTGGAAGAAACGGGGGAATTCAGTAGCTAAGGTTGAGTTCCAGTGCATAGAGGCAATACCGGACACCCAAAAATAGGCGTAACTATTTCTTCTATTCCTGTTATGAGAATCTTCAAACCGAAAATATAATGCTGACATCCGTTGTAACCACACCCATCAATCATGTTTTACGCGGAGAAAGATGGGCATGCAAACGACTGCAATCTTTTACCGGAAAGACAGTGTGTATCCGGATACCGCCTTTGCTTAATTTCAGTCTGCTGATCGATGCGGAAGGCGAGGTACAACAAGCTATTAATAGTGATATCGGTGCAGATACGACACTCACGTTATCCCCGTTGATTCTGCCTCGGATACTTGCGCAGGAATCCAGCGCGTTCGAGCAGATAACAATCATCGGCGATCAATCGTTTGCTGAAGAATTAATCGCTATTGGCAAGCAGATTAATTTGCGCGCGATCTTTGAACATGACCTGAGCACAGCCATTGGCGATATACCGGCGCATCGCATCACACAAGCCGGTGCGAATCTGATGCACTGGCAGGTAGAAAATGTTCATCGCATCGCTCAGGCATTAGCCGAATACTGGACAGAAGAAAATCGTTTGTTAACAAAACCCGCGACTGTCGATCAGTTCAGCGAAGAAGTAAAGAATTTGCAGCATGATACCGAGCAACTGGAGCAACGTTTAAACCGATTAACCCAGCAAAGCATCTTAACGAGCGAGTAATTAAACGCGACGTATCTTTTCTCTCAAAGTGCAAAACCAATGAATACTTGCCGACAAATATACATGTGCTGTTTTAACTGAGCCCCTCGGTTCTATTGCTCGTCACCAAATTTTATAATCCATGCGCATATTTCGCCTTTTAAAAATACTATACATTGCCTTCAAATTCGGATTAGACGAATTTGTTCTGAACCATAGCCGGCTGCAATTCTTACGAGTAACTGTCAGAACGTTAACCTTCTGGCGGAATTTGGACAAGCCGCGCGGAGAAAGATTACGGCTGGCTTTGGAAGCGTTGGGTCCTATCTTTGTTAAATTCGGCCAAATGCTGTCTACCCGGCGCGATCTTTTACCCCAGGATATCGCGGATGAATTGGCCAAGCTGCAAGATCAGGTGCCGCCTTTTCCTTCAGAAGTTGTCATTTCATCATTGGAAAAAGTATATGGAAAGAAGGTCAGTGAAATATTCCTTAAGTTTGATGAAACACCCGAAGCCAGCGCATCGGTGGCACAAGTCCATTTTGCCGTGTTGCATGATGGCACCGAAGCGGCGGTAAAAATATTACGTCCGAATCTGGCGCCGATCATTATGCACGACGTTGCGCTGATGGATACCGGCGCATGGTTAGCTGAAGCCCTTTGGATGGACGGAAAGCGTTTGAAATTACGCCAAGTCGTCTCAGAGTTTGCCCGGCACTTAGATGATGAACTGGATCTGATGCGTGAAGCGGCTAATTGCAGCCAGTTACGCCGTAACTTTCTTGATTCTCCCCTTTTATTTGTTCCCGAAGTCTATTGGGATTACTGCCGCAGCAGCGTGATGGTCATGGAGCGTGTCAAGGGCACGCCGATCAGCCATGTCGACGAGTTACGGGAACAAGGTATTGATATCCCGCAACTGGCGCGTGTCGGCGTGGAAATATTCTTTACACAAGTGTTCAGAGATGGCTATTTCCATGCAGACATGCATCCGGGAAATATTTTTGTTGGCGCAACTGGCCAGTATATCGCGGTTGATTTTGGCATTATGGGAACACTCAGCGATGAAGACAAAAATTACCTGGCGCAAAACTTTCTGGCTTTCTTCCGCCGTGATTATGGGCGTGTTGCACAGGCACACGTGGAAGCAGGATGGGCACCCAAAGATACCCGGGTGGATGATTTTGAATCCGCCATACGTGCCGTCTGTGAACCGATCTTTGACAAGCCGTTGAAAGAAATCTCGTTCGGGCGAGTCCTGCTGCAGTTATTCCAGGCGTCACGGCAATTTAATGTAGAAATCCAGCCGCAATTGGTTCTACTGCAAAAAACACTGCTGAATATCGAAGGCCTTGGCCGTGATCTGGATCCCGATCTGGATCTGTGGAAAACAGCCAAACCCTTTTTAGAGAACTGGATGGCCGAACAACTCGGTTTCCGCGGATTAGCCAGCCGGATACAAAAAGAAGCCCCGAATTGGGCAATCATCCTGCCGGAATTTCCCCGCCTGATCCATCAAGCCCTCGCTGAAAATCGCAATCATGAGCTGGAAAAAAGGATGACTGATCTGGTTATCGAAGAAAAGCGCCAAAACCGCCTGCTGATGCTCATCGCAATCTTATTGGCGGGATTGTTGGTTTGGCAGATATTTCAGTAATTTACAACTTGCACACAAGCTATTTGAGGGTAAATTCACAAATCTGACAGCGGTCTTTAACAGGCCGTTGAAAAACGTTTGCGAGGTAGCCGATGCAAGGCAAAAACAGGCGGAAAATCGCAGTTTATGCTTGATAAATTAGCATCTTGAGTCTGTTTTTAACACCGCAGCGGCAACGCAGATAGTTTTTCAACAGCCTGTTAATTCTTTTCCAGACCTGATGCTTGCTTGCTGAAGAACCAATCGAATCTGCTCCCATCGCGTCGCCATTGCTTCGCAAAAATTGCATACCGGATTCTGGCTCTGTTAATTTATTTTCCAGATGCAGGGTATCCGAGCGCATTACTATGTTAAAGTCCCTGCTTATCCCTATGGCAAATTCTATTGATAAAGCCGAGCTGAAAGCACTCTATCAGCATCGCTGGCAACCCAACCTAAAAATTCCTTTGTTCTATGGGATATGGATAGGACTCGGGATAATGGCCTGGAATGCCCCGCACTGGGCCATTGTTTGGCTCTGCTATCTTGCGATGGGTTACATGCAGATGGGTATTGTGACTTTCATGCATGATTGCACACACAGCGTTCTATTTAAGGCAAAGTGGAAGAATTGGGTATTTGGTGCTTTTGCCATGATCCCGCTGTTAATTTCATTCACCGCTTTCAAAGAAGATCACCTCCTTCATCATCGTTTTAACCGGTCAAATAAGGATCCGGATGCCTTTACAATGGGCAAGCGAGGCGTCGGCGATTATATTCTCTTCTATGCGTATGCCTTAATTGGCGTAGTTCTTACAGCCATCCAGTTTATTATTATTTTTCCCTTACAAAAATTACGGGGTACAAAGGCACTCATTCATTGGAGTGAAATAGCGCTGCATGCGGTGATTACCGTCATTATTTATGAATGGGCTAATAGTCAGGGGATTGCATCTGAGGTTTTTGCACTTTGGTTCTGGCCGCTCATTTTTTTTGGATTTTTCAATAGCGTTCGTTTTGTGGCAGAACACTATGGAACACCCTGGAATGCCGGTCAGCTTGCTGGTACTCGTACCATTATCAGCAATCCAATGCATTCATGGTTCTGGAACAATATTAACTATCATATCGGGCATCACGTATACCCTGCAGTGCCTTGGTATAATCTTCAGCAACTCCATGTGTTAATGCTGCCGGAAATTAATCGTCAGAATGCAATTGTCGATAAAAGCTATTGTGCTGTTTTCTTTGATGCCATGATCAATGGGCCGGAAAGTCTAAAGCGGAATATAGCGCGTAACGAAGAACGAAACGTTAAGAGCGTTAAAATAGAAGACCCTGACTCACCCTCTGCCTCAAATGGCACATCCCTAAATAATTAATTGATCCAGGAGGTTTTCCTGCGCACTTGACAGAGAAAAAATTTTTGCTCGATGGGTGAAGATATCGCCGGCTTTCCTCCAGAGAAACTCCCTTTCATACTGTTTTCCTGAACTATGCGCTATTTCCGCATATGACAATGGCCGGCAATAGTGGATTTCCGCTAAAAATGCCGGGTAAAGCGCGCGGAGAAACCAAAACTCGTGCCGCCGAAACATTGGGAGAAGTTGATCTTTCCCAATTTGCCGATCGATACGCCCATGAATTACCAGGCAGACAAAAGCAATGGGTGAGATTTTCCCGGGGACTAATCAATCAGCGGCACTCATTATTACTGGATGAACCATTGGGTGCGCTTGACGAGAAGTTGCGCGAGAATATACAAAGGGAGTTTATCAATCTACAAGCGAAAGCCGACGCCGCATCATTTATGTTACACACGCTCAAAACCAAGCATTGATTTTTTCGCATCGGCTAACCGCCAGAAATTCCCTTGCTTAGTATGATTTCGCAGGTACCACGATAACCTTTTCGTCAGTTCTCTCTGGAACTACAATAATCTTTTCATTGGCTCCGGCTGGCCCTTGGCTACCTTGTGGTCCTTGTGGACCAGGCGTTCCAGAACCAAACGATAAACAGCCGCTTATTCCCACGATAATCATCGCTACCACTGTAAACAATTTTAAGGTTTTCATTCGATTCTCCTTTTCGATATAGATCTACAATCTGCAAAATAGAATAATTTATTGCCGGAATTATGTCTGTCCGTTACCGCACATAACTTATTAAGATCTGATCAGGAATTTTCAGGCCGATGTTCAGAAGACGCCTTGCGCAATTTTTTCGAAACCCTCAACAGGTAAAGGTTGGCTGAAAAAGTAACCTTGATAAGCATGGCAACCCGAGACAGCCAAAAAATTCCGTTGCGCTTCTGTTTCAACGCCTTCTGCGATCACCCCCAATCCAAGGCTTTGGCCCAGAGCCACGATAGTCCTGGCAATCGCGGCATCGTTGGGATCGGTGAGTATGTCACGTACAAACGACTGATCAATCTTCAACTGATCCAACGGCAAGCGCTTCAGGTACGACAAGGATGAGTATCCTGTCCCGAAATCATCCAGTGAAAAGCATATCCCCTTTGCCTTCAATGCGAACATTTTTTCGATTGTGTCCTCAACATCAGCTATCAGCAGGCTCTCTGTCAATTCAAGCTTCAACCGACGGGGATTGGCACCCGTTTTCTTGAGTATATTTAACACCAGATCGACGAAGTCAGGATGGCGAAATTGGTTGGCGCTGACATTCACTGCAATCGTGAGATCTGCCGTCTCAAGCTGGTCAGCCCAGACAACCAAACGAGTGCAAGCAGTTTCCAGAACCCATTTTCCCAGAATCAGGATCAGCCCGGTTTCTTCGGCCAATGGAATAAACTCGGCTGGGGTTACCTTGCCGCGCTGGGGATGCTCCCAGCGCAAGAGGACTTCGGCACCCGTAATATGATTTTCGCCTGCTATCTGGGCCTGGTAGTGAAGTACAAACTGCTTTTCGTCGATAGCGCGCCGCAAATCGTTTTCCATCCCCGCACGCTTCATTACGGCCAACTCCATGTTTGGATCAAAAAAGCGCAGTGTATTGCGCCCGGCTTCCTTGGATTTGTACATGGCCAAATCAGCCTGCTTCATCAGATCATCAGTATTAATCAGGTCGTCCTTAAAAAGCGTTACACCCATGCTTGCCGTGCTGTTATACAACACACCGCCAACTTGGTAAGGCTGGTTAAGTGCGACGCTCATCTTTCTGACAACAGTTTTGATGCCCTTGGCCGCTTCCGCTTTATCCGTATTCAATCCGGCAAGCACTACCACGAATTCGTCACCGCCCAATCGGGCAACGGTGTCGCCTTCACGCACACACAAAGTCAGACGCAGCCCGATCTGCTTGAGCAGCGCATCGCCCATGTCATGACCCAGGGTATCATTAAGATTCTTGAAATTATCCACATCCATGAACAACAACGCGCAAAATATACCGCTGCGCGAACTGGCGACCATCGCCTGCTTCAGCCGATCCTGCAAAAGTAGCCGGTTGGGCAGGCCAGTGAGTTGATCAAAGAATGCCAGCTCTTTGATCCTTTCGTCTGTCTTCTTTCTCTCAGTGATGTTGCGGATGTTGCACTGAATTACTTTCGTACCCTCACAGTCGTAACTATTACTGACGAATTCAGCCGCAATTATTATGCCTGTCTTTGTTCGGAGCGGAAGATCATCATAACGGACATAACCTTCTGTTTGTATCTTAGAAAACATTTTTTGGCTTTCATCAATGTCGGTAAACGTGCCTACCTCCCACAACTTTTTTCCTAAGAACTCCGCATGTGAATAACCCAGCATCTCGATCAAATAAGGATTAACGTCATCAATCTGTCCAGTATCCGCATTGAGAAGCAGAATCCCATCACGAGCGGTTTCAAATAGCCGACGGTAGCGGCTCTCCGATACCCGTAACGCTTTCACAGCAAGATTGCTCATCGCATTGGAGGTAGGTGTCTGCGTTGGCGTCGAAGGCGAAGTTTGCAAGGTATTTTTTGGGTTGCACATAACTTGTTTAGTGAAAAGTGTTGAACGATCGACAGTATCCTGTGGTGGCACAGCGGCAACATAAGATTTCAACCCGTTATTTTTCAAATATGCCTTAAACGTTTTTATTAATAACTTTCCGTCCGGCAGTTGTCTGTGCGCTGAGCAACATAGGCCAATTATCGGCTGCGGGTATTCATAGCCCAATCTGCTGTTTTTAGTGATATGGGGCTTGTTAGCAGCGAATAGAAATATCCGGTTTTGTAGAAAATAGCCTGTCTTCTGTCCGCATTGAATTTATACATTCAGTACATCAGTAAACTTTGATACAGTGCACGTTTTCTCTTCGAGAAAAGTAATGACACTACTTGAAATCCGCAATGTAACAAAACGGTTTGGGGATTTCACTGCTGTTGATGACGTCAGCATTGAAATCAAAGCCGGGGAATTCTTTACACTGCTAGGTCCATCCGGTTGCGGCAAGACGACGTTGTTACGTATGATCGCCGGTTTTGACGCACCCGACGGCGGACAAATTTTGCTCGATGGCGAGGATATTATCGGTTTTCCTCCGGAAAAACGTCCGTTTCATACCGTTTTCCAGAGCTATGCACTATTTCCGCATATGACGGTGGCTGGCAATATCGGATTCCCGCTGAAAATGACTGGCAAAACACCCGGAGAAATTAAAACCCGGGTCGCCGAAGCTTTGAAAGAAGTTGAACTTACCCAATTTGCCGATCGATACCCCCATGAATTGTCGGGCGGACAAAAGCAGCGGGTGGCATTTGCCCGGGGACTCATCAATCAGCCGCGCTTATTATTACTGGATGAACCATTGGGCGCTTTGGACGAGAAGTTGCGCGAGAATATGCAAAGGGAGCTGATCACTTTACAAGCGGAAGCCGGCGTCACTTTTATTTATGTGACACACGCTCAAAATGAAGCACTGGCTTTATCGCACCGCATTGCTGTGATGAACCAAGGCAAAATTGAGCAGATCGACGAACCACAGAGAATTTATAATTTTCCAGTGAATCGCTTTGTTGCGGATTTCATTGGGAAAATAAATATGCTGAAGGCAAAGGTTATTGAGGTTTCTCCTTTGCATTTAAGATTAGAAGTTGAAGGATTGGGAGAAGTCGCCGTACCGGCAAAAGATCATATCAAAGTGAACGATCGCGGCGTGTTTGCTGTGCGTCCCGAGCAAGTTCGTATCGTTCCGCTGTCAACAGAGATCAATACTGAATTCCAATTGCGTGGAAAAATAAAGGATTTCCTTTATATCGGCGATGTCACCACCTATATCATTGAACTGTCTAACAGCACACGAATTGAAGCACTGCTTCCCAATTCGGTACCGGGTCATACCAAGCCTTTTGAAATAGGCGAAGCAGTTGCGGTCAGCTGGCAGGAGCAATCCGCACAGTTTTTTCCTGATTAGCCTAACGCGCCAATGAGGCAACGGTTCAAATTTATGGCCCCTTTCTGCTACCATCCTCCTGCTTATCCTTAGCCCTCATATAGTGTACGAATAAAGCAGGGCTATTATGTTGCAATCTGGCTCTGAGTTGAATAACTGTTTCATCGATTTCACTGTGAGTAGTGCAAACCAGAGCTTCAATTAGTTGCAAAGATTCATTGCCTTTTCGATCAGATCGCACAGTATTTTTTGCAAGTGCAGGTTTATTCATTGCCATCCAGGCAGGGAACAAGGAGGGTTCAAGCTCTGGATCCAGTTCAGAAAAATACTGCCAGTCAGAAAACATTAAACGATTACAGGTGTTGTCAATCAGCCGTACGGCTGTTTCGGGATAGCGGATAAACAAGCTGAACCAATTTGCAATTCCCTCCCGTTCCTTATTCAATTTAAAACAGGCTTCAGCATAACGAAATATTAATAAAGGCTGTTTAACCCAATCTCTTTCCCGGTCGATTGATGAGAGGACTTGCTGCCATTGAAATCCCTTGAAGGCGGTAAAACTTAAATGATATTCCGGAGCTTCAGCCTCAAAATGCCGGTCTGCAATTTCTACAGAGAGTTTGTGCCACAAAGGTGTAAGGAAGTCATGCGCAAATCGCCCCAGAATATTAAAAGCCAAGGGTGTGACCACTTGGTTTAATAGCGCTATTTTTTGGACGCCGGTTTCCTTGGATTGCATTTTCTTTTCAAAAGCCAATAGCCGGGAGAATTGTTGGTGTTTTTCCGGGTTTGACGGCTTTAACTTCGCCAGCAAAACCGCAATATCATCACTACGCTTATCGATGATGGCTCTTATCAGATCATGAGCAGTGCAAGTAGGCGCACTGTCAAAAAACAAATCCGTTTGCACCCGGTCTTTAGCAGGCTCATAAACGGTTGTGAAAATAAGCTCGTTTGCCGGGGATCGGCTAAAGCACAGTGGCTGGCTGGTAGTTGATGTGTATGTGTGACTCAATGATTCAAGTTTCAGTGCCGTGGCATAATCTTGTGTCCTCTGCAAATCAGTAATAATTTCAGCAATCGGTATTCTAAAATGATCTTCTAAAAACTCTGACTTGCCTTTCCTCCATTTCTCATAGTCGCCATAATCAAGATGCCCTTCTCTCAAGAGCCAGTTTAAAGGCGAAAAACAACCTTCTTCAAAGAGAATCACATCAAACTGATTCCGGATTATATGATTTAGTGTTTGTTTCGACATTAAATAAATTACAGAATTGGCTTAAGGTTTGAAGGATTTTATTCAGCACAAACCAATGGGGTCACAGCAAACCATCGAGTCTAACCCCATTGATCCAACTTCAACCACCCGGTGCAGATCCGCATTCCGCTGTGATGCGGGATAGGGTGCTGTCAAATCTGACTGCACCCTATCCCGATAATGAACAGGGCGAAAGGCTATATTTTTCCAACACCCAATTTATTTTTTTGGCGTCATTTTATGGGTATGTATCCATCACTGAGCGTTTTCAAGAAGGCGACAATCGCAGCCTCTTCAGCGGGCGACAAGCCCAAATTGCCCAACTCAGCCGTATTTACATTTTCAGGTACTTCAGGTGCAGGCCAGCAATTTGCGGCTAATGCCTCTGCCTCAGTATAATCTCCGGGACATGCCGGAAGTACATCGCGCGTGTTATAGAAGTGTACGATTCCTTCCAGGGTCTTAAAGTATCCATTGTGCCCAAAAGCTTTGACAAAGTCACTGGATGGCCTCAAGTCAACATTGCGCAGAGTCGGAACTTTATGCTTCCCCTTATTAGCTTCGGCAAATGCTGCATAATCCGATCTTGATGCAAGGAACCCGCCCAAGCCCGAATCAATAAAAGATGGATTGTTACCGTAAACGGGATTCTCAGGATTCTTTGGAAGACCCAGATTATCATAGGAAAAGTCAGTAAACAAAGCATTTTTCCCGCTGCTAAGGTGACATGATTTACATTGACCTTTGCCTTGGAATAAGGCAAAACCTCTCTGTT
This sequence comes from Nitrosomonas sp., assembly GCA_016708955.1. GTDB lineage: Bacteria > Pseudomonadota > Gammaproteobacteria > Burkholderiales > Nitrosomonadaceae > Nitrosomonas. Next base: position 73,421 of record JADJES010000002.1, on the reverse strand, counting down.
CCAGTTTTGTCAATTTAGCCGCACCTTTTAAAGAATAATCCCATTTGGATGTAAAAGAATTAACCTCGGGTGAAGCTTCATATGCTGCAATCGACAGGGCAATAGCATCATAAGCCATATTCACGTTTCCAGAATCACAGGCTTCCGCCCCCCAAACCTGTTTGAACAGGTCACCATAGGAGGACGCAGCACAGACTTTTGTGACTACGTCAGAGGGGGTAGCCAGTGCTTGCTCGACTGGATTCAGGAAGGGACCCTGAGCTTGGTCAGCAGCTGGATTGCCCAATTTTTCGCCTGTGGCGCGTCCATCCGAAAAGTTACCCCCCACGAATAAACCTTTTTTATCCATGTGAAAGATCGGGCTAAAGGTTGCATAGGCTGAGCTTGGGGGCTTTCGATCTCCGAAGGCGCCCGGGATCGAACCCTCATAAACAGCACCATGCGCATTGACTTCCGATAGGTCCCCGGCCCAACCCGCTCCAGGTCCGTGGCAACTTGCACAGGATTGGTTGCCGTTGAGAGAGAGATCTGTATCAAAGAAAATCAGTTTGCCTAAACGTTCTTTGGCTACAAGGGCAGGGCTCTCAACAGCAACGGAAACCATCGTTGAAATTCCTAGCACTGCGATAAGAACCGCAGTGAACAAACTTTTGCTCGTTTTATTCATGTCTTTCTCCATAAAAAATTTAAGAAGTAATTAAGCTAAAGCAGAAGAATAAGTGAATAGGCATACATACCTTTTTTCTGAAAGCAATGTGTCTTTTCTAATAGGCAAACAAACACCTAAAACATATTACATATAAGTTTTTAATAAAAAAATAAGCAAATTTCTTATTTTTAACTGTTGTGAAAAACAGTGGGGGCAGACTCGATAGGTTTTTCTCCCTTTAGTTTTTATAGCTCGTTTATCGCCTCCAAATGGTTTTGGCAGAGCCTGTCCTTGCGATAGATCTTCAATCTACTGAAGAAATCTTTCATTTCCTAGCACCCAGGCTCATAGTCTTTACTTCTTTTCGCCTTCCGAGTGAATTGGCGCTCTAGCTCTCATTGATGAAGCTCTGAATAAATTGATTACCCTTCGACCTGAGCCTGCTGAAGGACTTAATCAGAGCTTCCTTAATATCTTGCCAGGAGAAGTGAATTGGAATTCTGGGATTACTCAGCACAAGAAGAAGAATCTTTAGCTATGGTCCTGAAGCCGTTTTGCGCATGTCAAATTAAATCTGTTGTAATGCTATTCGCTCTTATTTTTTGCGATCGCAATCAGGCTCAATGGATTGGGTAAAAAATAATCAAAACCACAAAACCTAAAGTCTTCCTCAGTCCAATGTGATCGATGATTTTCCAAAGGATTTGCAGCAACTTCTTGCGCAACAAATTCTTTAGGTGTACTTACAAGAACGGAGTCCTTGCATACTCGCTGACACTCTCTTAGGAAAATGACACCTTGTTCCTTATCAAAATGCTCCAGAATATCTATCGCAAGTACTAAGTCGTAAATTTTATCGTCCAATGTCGACAGTAATTCTAGTGCTTCACCGATGAGCAGATTGGTGTAAGAATACTCATGAACTGCAGTAATATATCCTGCATAACCTTCAATACCATCGATTCTAATCTTCCATTGCTCTCTGCTGCGTTGGCATGCATTTGAACCATCGATTTCAAAAAGATTTATGTTTTCTAAATTTGTGCGTAACAAAAATCCGTACTGCCCCATTCCAATGCCAATATCAAGAATTGATTCTGGATTTTGCTGCTCAGCAAAACCAATTATTGTGCTGAGCTGATTACTATAGCTAAATGGCATATTTCTTTTCCTTTAGTGGGATTCACGTCTATTGATTAATAATTTTTCATGTAATCTAAGTGTACAGGAAAAATAAATGCGTTTTTTATCAGAAAAAAAGTACTAAAAAGCTGATGAAGTGGACAACGATTAGGAATTCACAAGATTTACATCAATTCAACAGAAAAAAGTGTTTTTTGATCGTTCTTTGCAAATCATGTGAGTACGCAGAGGTGGAGAAAGGTAGCACATCGCTATTCGTACCCGATGGACTATTTTTCTTGCTGCCAGAATCTCTGAACAGACTGCGGCAGTGTGCTTTGTGCAGGTGCCGTTTTAATGTCAATATCTTCTGCCCTGCCCGGAGACCGAACGCAATCCGGCAGACACAAACCGCCGACTGCAGTGGTGCCAAAGCAGTAGCCATTTCCATTTCTACCAGACAGATCATGCCCTCCTCCTCAATGAGCGCGCCATGTCGAATCAATACTTTTATTAATAAAGAAATTCTTCCATGCCTCTCGTGTAAAATACGCCATATGAAAACTTCAAACTTTACTTTCCCGAATCAATAGCCTAGCTCATTATTACGTTTAATAACATGCAAACCTCAAGCCGTCTCCTCAAATGGCTCATCAGTGGCCCGCCGCTATTATTCTTGCTGATTTTCTTTGTGGCCCCGAGCTTGATCATGGTCTTTACTTCTTTTCGCCTTCCGGGTGAATTTGGCGGTCTGGCTCCGATTAACATCTTGCCGGGAGAAGTGGCTGGTGATTCCGGTTTGACGATTGAAACCTATCAATTCTTCTTTAGCGATTTTATTTATACCGAAATATTTCTAAAGTCGTTTGCAGTAGCAACATTCACCACGCTCATTTGCATTGCCATGGCCTACCCGCTTGCGTTACTGATTGCCCGTAGCCGAAAAAAATTTCGTAATTTGATGATCATGCTGGTTGTGCTGCCGTTTGCCAGTAATTTTTTGGTTCGCATTTATGCCTGGATGATTATTCTCGGCCCAGAATCCGGATTCAGTCACTTTATCAACGGGATTCTGGCTTTTTTGGGTATTGCACCGGTCACGCTGTTATTCTCTCCTTTCGCAGTTTTGATCGGGATGGTTTATGTTCACCTGCCATTTATGATATTGCCGTTGTATACCAATCTGGAAAAGCATGATCCTATTTTGCTTGATGCGGCACAAGATTTAGGTGCGAATAGCTGGCAGCGTTTCTGGTATGTCACTTGGCCGCAATCACTGCCCGGCATATTTTCCGGATCAGCTTTGGTTTTTATTCCTGTCCTTGGCATGTTTGCAATCCCGGACATCTTGGGTGGAACAGGCGATATCATGATCGGCAATTTGATTAAAGATCAATTCCTGGGAACCAGAGACTGGCCTTTTGGCTCGACACTTTCGATCATGCTGACGCTGGCCGTGTTAGGTACCGCCGGTTTGTTTTCCTGGTTTGCCAGAACCCGTAACCCAGTTTGAATAAATCCTATGCATTTTCTCTACTGAGCGATTATTAGAATGCCGCGTCGTCAGACAGCTTTGTGGATAGTATCGATTCTGGTCTATGCCTTCTTGTATATTCCATTGATCATCGTGGTCGTATTTTCATTCAACGACTCAAAACTCGGTTCATCCGGCAAGTGCGTACTTGTTAGTCAGAAATGCATGTTGAAATAAAGTGAATTAAAGGTTAAATTATCTCGATTTTCAACGAAGAGGTTTTTTCAACATGTCGACCAGTTTGCTGTATCACGCCTTTGGTATAGTTGGTTATTTTATCAAAGCACGTTTTATTGCGGGTGTCAAGTTGTTGCAACAAGCGATCATTGCGATTGAGATGTCGATGAAAGCCGCGAGATACATTCCGGGGAAAGTTGGTTAGACGCTTCAGGACAGTACCGGTAGGCAAAGCAGTCTATACGACCTTCCAGTTCAGGGGTAGAATGCACCCGATGCCAAGCAGTTCGGTAAAGATACAGTTTGCTGATGAGCACAAGCGCTATAACGTTCTTTCGAAAGATTGGTTTTGGATCTCTAGGCACATGACCATCCAGGCAGTAGCACGCCATCTTGGAGTGAGCTGGGACTGTTAAGGGAATACAGAAGGACAATCGAAAAACGTGGCGAAATTGGCCAAGATAAAACGCATGCGCGGAAAATATACCAAGGCAAGGTGGTTATTTAACGATAGTTCTGGATCTTCAACGGGGGCAGTATTTTGTTGGCATAAGGTGCCAGCCTGATTCCGTTTTGGAAGCGTTTGAAACGATCGGTGCACGGATTAAGCGGTTGCGACCGACATGGGGCCAGCATACATCAGTCGGGCGGGCTAATATCCCAGATGCAACGCTAGTGTTCGATCACTTCCATATTATTAAGCTGTTCAACGAAAGTTGACAAAACTGCGTCGGATCTGCAACGAGAAGCAGAAATGGGTTGGGCAAACCCGTTTTGAAGGGCATTCGCTGGCTGTTGCTGAAGAACCCTGACAACCTGGATGACAAGCGCAATGAACGTCAACGTCTGGACGAAGCATAAAGCTCAATGAGCCCTTGGCAACGGCCTATTACATGAAAGAAGAGTTACGCAATATCTGGCATCAACCGGATAAACTCTCAGCTCAAATGCATTGGATGAATGGGTAAAAAAGCGCTGCTTCGATGTCAACATGCTCAAGCAATTCTCAAAACTATTGCAGCACACCGCCAGGTATCCTGGCTTATTTCGATTTTAATGGTTTATCAACCGGGCCTAAGGTACCAACAACAAGATAAAAACTTTGCACAAATGGCCTTGGTTTCAGAGATGTCGAGTCTTTAAACTCAAAATTTGGCCTGCATGAAACCAATTATGTCCTTGTCGGTTAAACCCAAAAGTACGCACTTGCCGGATGAACCCGAAACTCAATGCCGAGTGGGTTGGTTTTACCTTACATTGGTATAAAGCTTTATTGAATAACCATGAAATGTTGCTGGCTGCGCGTAACTCATTGATCATTGCGATCAGCGCCAGTTTTCTGGCAACCACATTGGGAACCATGGCAGGTTTGGCGATTCATCGTTACAAGCTGAAGGTATTGCCGATCCTCGCTTTTACACCGGTTGCCATGCCTGAAATCCTATTAGGTGTTTCCCTGCTGCTATTTTTTCTGCAAGTGCTTAATCTGACACTGGGCATGCTTTCCATTATCATTGCGCACACGACTTTCTGTATCGGATTTGTCGCTATTATTGTGCGCGCACGTTTGCAAGGCATGGATGAATCCATTTTTGAAGCTGCGAGAGATTTGGGCGCAACGCCCTGGCAGACTTTTCATCAAATCACTTTACCTTTAATAAGACCTGCCGTCATCGCGGGGGCTTTAATGTCATTTACCCTTTCAATTGATGATTTTGTCATTACTTTCTTTACCAAAGGTGCCGGCGAACCGATTCTGCCGATTCAGATTTATACGATGATCAAAGTGGCTGTCACACCGGAGGTGAATGCCATTTCAACACTATTGATGTTACTGACATTAACACTGATCATCATCGCAACGCGATTCGATACCAGCATGTTGAAAGGTGAATCGAAATAATTATGATGAATTTGTTGCAAAGATTGGTTCGATTGAGCCTAGCGCTATTCCTAACAATTTCTGTAATGGGTTGCGCGCAACAAGACAATTCTACGGGTTCTAATACTCCCCCTGCGCGCATCCTGCAAGTATTTAATTGGAACAACTACATTGCACCGGAAACGATTCAGCGCTTTGAAGCTTCGTGCGATTGCCAGGTAAAACAAGATTATTTTTCTGATAACGAAGAGATGCTGGCCAAGCTGGCTGCCGGTGCATCCGGTTATGACTTAATCGTACCGACAGGCAATGCCATGGATACTTTGATACGCCAAGGTGTTCTCATCCCCTTGGATAAAACATTATTGCCGAATATCAAGAATATCCATCCTGCTTATCTCAAAACGCTATTCGATCCTACGAATCAATATTCTGTCCCCTATGCTTATACGCTCACTTTACTCGGGTTTAATACGAATAAAGTGCGAGAACTCGGTTTGCCGACAGATACTTGGGCGATTATCTTTGAACCGGAATACCTGCAGAAAATAAAAGGCCGCGTTACCGTGCTGGATAGTCCGCGTGAGCTGATGGCAGCAGCGTTGTTATATTTGGGGTATGCGGCAAACGATCAAGATGAAGTGCATTGGAATCAAGCCAAGGAATTAATCATCCGCGCCAAACCGTATTGGGCTGCATTCAGCAACACGAGTTATATCCGCGAAATTGCCATTGGTGATTTATGGGTGGTGCATGGTTATTCCAACGATTTATTTCAGGCTGCACTGGATGCCCAAAAAACCGGACGCCATTTCACCATTGATTATGCGATTCCCAAGCAGGGCGCGGTGATGTCATTGGACAGCATGGTGCTGCATCAAAGTGGAAAACACCCGGATCTGGCGCATCAATTTATTAATTTTATGCTGGATGGCAGGAATTCCGCTGAGCTGACCAACCTGATCGGATCAGGCAACCCCAATATCGATGCCAAACCATTCATCCGGCCTGAATTACTGCAAAACAAAGTGATATTTCCAGATGAAGAGTCGTTTTCCCGGCTGGAAATGATCACGGACTTGAATCATAAACAACGCCGGATACTCAGCCGCATTTGGACAGAAATAAAATTACGTTAAACTAACGATTTATCCATTTCTTTATAGAACACCTATGAGCTACTATCAATACCATGTCTTTTTCTGCACCAATCAACGCGAAGGCGGCGCCAAATGTTGTAACAATTTTTGCGCCCAAGAATTGCGCGATTATGCCAAGCAGCGAATTAAATCGTTAAAGCTAAGTGGTGAGAAAAAGATCCGCATTAACAATGCCGGTTGTTTGGATCGCTGCGAGGAAGGTCCGGTCATCGTCATTTATCCCGACGAAACCTGGTATACCTATATCGACAAAGACGACATCGACGAAATCATTGATGAGCATCTGATTAAAGGCAATATCGTTGAACGCCTGAAAATTTAATCCGCTTTTAAGGTAAAAAACTTGGCCGCTGTTACGCAAAAATTTTTCATTGATGGCCCTGCCGGGAAACTCGAGGTCATCCTGGGGGAACCGGAATCCGTACCGAGAGGGATCGCTATCCTCGCACACCCACATCCGTTACACGGCGGAACAATGGATAACAAGGTTGTTCAGACCTTATTTACCACCTTGTTAGCGCTTGGGTTTATCACAGCGAAATTTAATTTTCGTGGCGTGGGTAAAAGCGAAGGCGCTTTTGATCATGGCATCGGCGAGATAGAAGATGTGATGGCTGTCACGCAAACAGTCCGCGATCAATTCAATGCTGCGCATTCCGCGGATCTGCCGCTGCTCCTGGCAGGCTTCTCATTTGGCGGCGCAATTCAGTTGCATGCTGCTGAGCGACTGATTCCAGAATTTCTCATTCTGGTTGCGCCATCGGTTGTTAACTTAAATGCGCCGGCAATTCCGGAAGCGACGAAGTATGCTTTGATTATTCAGGGTGATCAAGATGATGTCGTATTACCAGCTGATTTACTGGCATGGGCAACTCCCCAATCTCAACCCATCGTTTTCATACCCGGCGCCGAACATTTCTTTCATGGAAAACTGGCATTACTCAAACAGGTGATATTACAATCCTTTTCCCCGCAAATATAATGCAGAAATTGTATACGATCTCATTCCACCAGCCGGTGTTGAATCGCATACTTGACCAATTGCGCATTATTCTTCATGTTCATTTTTTCCAGAATACGCGACCGATACGTACTGACTGTTTTAACACTGAGCGATAATTTATTGGCAATGGCTGTTAAGGACTCTCCGGCAACAATGAGTTTGAAAACATGAAATTCCCGGTTCGAGAATGTCGTGTGTGTCAAATTCTCAGAATCTGGGACAGGATTAAATAAAAGCTTCTCTGCCAGCTCAGGATTTACATACTTTCCGCCCTTAGCAAGCCGGCGAATCACACTAATGAGCTGATCGGTTGGGCTGTCTTTCGTCAAATACCCGGATGCTCCGGAACGAATTGCCCTAATCGCATATTCTTCTTCCGGATACATGCTTAAAACCAGAACACGCGAAGCAGCATTCGCTGATAACATTCTTTTCAGAATGTCCAGCCCATTGATATCGGGCAAATTAATATCCAACAGCGCAACATCCCAGTCGCACTCCTTCGCCTTCTTTAAAATATCCTTCCCATCAATGGCTTCCGCAACCACATCGATATCGTCTGTTTCATTGATAATTCGTTTAAGTCCGTCACGAAATAAAGCATGATCATCTGCTATCAGAACTTTAATCATTGATTAATTCCCCAACATTTGTTGTTGCTATGGTAAGCGGTATCTTGAGCGTGACAACACTACCCTGAGAAGGCACCCCGGATATCTCCAGTTTACCGCCGATTTGCTGTGTCCGCTCATTCATGCCGATTATTCCGAAAGACTCAGGATTCAGCATTTGTGATTCGGTGATCCCGACACCATTGTCTTTAATGGTAATCAAAATGTCATCCTCATCTTCAGAGAGCTCAATATCGACCCGGGTAGCTTGTGAGTGCCGGACTATGTTAATAAACACTTCCTGAATCACTCTAAAAATACTGGTTTCAAAGTGCTTATTACTCAAAGATAAATTTGATATCGTTGATTCTAATTCGCATCTAATATCGGTGCGTTGCTCAAATTCGCGTATTTGCCATTCGATGGTACTGTACAATCCTAAATTGTCTAGTACATTGGGACGCAAATTTATTGAAACCCTTCGTGCTGTTTCGATGGCTTCGCCTGTTAGTTCATAAAGTGATCTGATCCGTTCATGCATTGGATCCGCACTTATTTTCTTTGAGAGCCAATCCAGGTCCATTTTCAGAACAGTTAAGGTTCCACCTAGAACATCGTGTATTTCTCGGCCAATCCGGGTTCTTTCCTCTTCCCTGACATCCTGCAAATGTGTCGTTAACTGGCGGAGACTCTCGATCATCCGCTTACTTTCCGTAATGTCTTCAATCATGCATAAATGGCATACTTCCCCATTACCCATGATCTCAAACGGCACGATAGAGATTTCAATCCAAATAATGGACATATCCGGGCGTAAGACTCTTTTTGCTAGCTTGCAATCATGCGACTGATGATTGATGAATCTCTCAATATCACTCCGGTAAGAGGATACATCATCCGGATGAAGAATATCCGACTGGTTGGTACCAAGAAGTTCATCCACACACCTTCCGGCAATGGATGCATACTTCGGGTTTACATCGTAATATTTTCCCGTTGACAAATTAATCAACGCAATGCCCAGCGGTGCTTTTTCAAAGATGGTCTGAAACTGCTGATGTGCTTTCCGGTTACTTTCTTCTATGCGCTTTCTTTCGATTGAATAGCGAATAACCCGCGCCAGAACACCTTCGGTCAGACTTCCCTTAACGAGATAATCCTGCGCACCAGCTTTAATCGTTTTGATTGCAAGCTTCTCATCATCTCTGAAAGATAATACTGCAATGGGAATACTGGCAGCGCTTTTATCGCAGCGCAGAATCCAATCGTTCCGTATGGACCACGGAAATCTGCTCGCCCATCGCTTGTTGTAAGTCACTTTGCACAAGTATTGCATCAGTTTCATTATCTTCAATTAATAAAATAAGAATCTTAGCCGGATTCATGACGGATTAGGGTTCATATAATATGGCAGTAGAAAACCAGAAATCTTTAATTGATTGTGCTGTTTTTATACATTCGTCAAAATCCACTGATTTTCTGATATAGCCATTCGCATGACTGTTATAAGCAGCCTTGATATCTTCCTTGGTCACAGATGACGTATAGATAATAACCGGGATGGTATTTAACTCAGGATCTGCCTTCAATTCGGCTAAAACTTCGAATCCATTTTTTCTCGGCATATTGAGATCCAGCAAGATGAGATCCGGGCGGGGCGCGTGAAGATTCTGGCCTTGTCGCTTTAGAAACTCTAATGCATACACGCCATCTTCTGCCACATGAATTTCACTATCCGCTTCACAGAATGCAAAGGCCTCTTTAATCAACAAAACATCTGTAGGATTGTCATCTATCATCAGAATTACGCTGGGATGTGTATTATTTTTATAGTGCATTGCGAATACTTAATTAATTTTTGGAATTGAAAAATAAAATGAGGAGCCTACATTGGGCTCTGATTTGACCCAAATGCTCCCCCCGTGATGTTCGACAACTTTGGTTCATCCGGCAAGTGCGTACTTTTAGTTTCAACCGACGAGAACATAATTGGTTTCATGCAGCGCCATAATTTTGAGTTTAAAGAATTCGACATCTCTGAAACCATAGACCATTTTGTGCAAAGTTTTATCTTGTTGTTGGTACCTTCCAACGGCCCGGTTGATAAACCATTAAAATCGAAATAAGCCAGGATACCTGAGCGGTGTGCTGCAATAGTTTTAGAGAATTGCTTGAGCATGTTGACATCCGAAGCAGCGGCTTTTTTTACCCATTCATCCAATGCATTTTGAGCTGAGAGTTTATCCGGTTGATGCCAGATATTGCGTAACTCTTCTTTCATGTAATAGGCCGTTGCCAAGGGCTCATTGAGCTTTAATGCTTCGTCCAGACGTTGACGTTCATTGCGCTTGTCATCCAGGTTGTCAGGGTTCTTCAGCAACAGCCAGCGAATGCCCTTCAAAACGGGTTTGCCCAACCCATTTTCTGCTTCTCGTTGCAGATCACGACGCAGTTTTGTCAACTTTTCGTTGAACAGCTTAATAATATGGAAGTGATCGAACACTAGCGTTGCATCTGGGATATTAGCCCGCACCGCACTGATGTATGCTGGCCCCATGTCGGTCGCAACCGCTTCAATCCGTGCACCCGATCGTTTCAAACGCTTCCAAAACGGAATCAGTGCATCGGCACCTTTCCCATTGCCAACAAAAATCACTGCCCCACGTTGAAGATCCAGAACTATCGTTAAATAACCCAGCTTCTTGCCTTGGTATATTTCATCCAGCGCAATGCGTTTTATCTTGGCCAATTTCGGCAACCGATAACGTTTATTCAGATTGTCCTTCTGTATTCCCTTAACCAGATCCCAGCTCACTCCAAGATGGCGTGCTACTGCCTGGATGGTCATGTGCCTAGAGAGATCCAAAACCAATCTTTCGAAAGAACGTGTATAGCGCTTGTGCTCATCAGCAAACTGTATCTTTACCTGACGAACTGCTTGGCATCGGGTGCATTCTACCCGCTGAACTGGAAGGTCGATATAGACTGCTTTTTGACCTACCGGTACTGTCCTGAAGCGTCTAACCAACTTTCCCCGGCAATGTATCTCGCGGCTTTTACATACCGGACATCTCAATCGCCAATGATCCGCTTGTATTGCAACAACTATGACACCCGCAATAAAACAAGTGCTTTGATAAAAATAACCAACTATACCAAAGGCGTGATACAGCAAACTGGTCGACATGTTGAAAAAACCTCTTCGTTGAAAATCAGAGATAATTTCAACCTTTAATTCACTTTATTTCAACATGCATTTCTGACTAACAAGTACGCACTTGCCGGATGAACCAGTTAACAGATCATCAATCAGCATCTGCATGCGACTTGTACCGGCCACCACATGCGAGATCAAGTCATTTGCACGCTCATCCAATTGCGCGTTTGAGTATTTCTTCAGTAATTGAACAAAACTGCTAATCGTACGGAGTGGCTCCTGCAAGTCGTGCGTAACAACATACGCAAATTGCTCAAGCTCATCGTTAGAACGCGCTAATTCAGCGACTTGCGCCTCCATTTTTTGTTCCAATCGCCTGTATTCCGTCACCTCGGTGCGTATTGCAACGAATTGATACGGAGAACCGGCATGATCGAGACATGGAACAATTGTGGTATCAACCCAGTAATAATTGCCATCTTTAGCGCGATTCTTGATTTCTCCCTTCCAGGTTTCACCCTTCGCAAGGGTAGTCCATAAGTTACGTATAAATTCTTTAGAATGGTAACCGGAGCTAATAATCCGATGATCTTGCCCGATTAATTCTTCGGCAGAGTATTGGGAAACAGAGCAAAACTTTTGATTAGCGTACTTTATTTTTCCCTGTTTGTTGGTTATTGCTATGATGGCATGTTCATCAAGCGCCCTTTCAATCATTCTGGCTTCGTTCAGCAAAGCTGTTTGTCCATCAACAAGCTGCTTTTGTTCCAGCCATAAACCGAGATCATGGGCTATATTTTGCAAAAAAAACTGAATCCTCATCAGGCAACCATCGTATTCGATTGCTATCTCCATAAAAAATACAGACTTGTCCGCGAATCTCTTCCCTAACAATGATTGGGGCAGAAAATTGGTGTTCTAAAGCATGCACAAAATCATTGGATGTAAAACATTGATTATCAATGTCGATGAGAGGAAAAAAATCACCCGAGCAGCGCCATGCTAATCCCATCTGTTCAATAATTTTTTGACACAGATCATCAATAGAATGAATAGTCAGCATGTCACGGGAAATTTCATATAAGCATGCGAATTTATTCAATTTCTCGTGCGCTTCACTCTCATTCATACTTGAAAGATTGCCTCTATCAAGCACTGGGTTGGAAATGAACTGCGCTTGGTGCGCTATGATGCTTGGATTCGACTTCCCGCCAGTATCACTTAATGGATTTTCTGTAGAATCCAAAAATTTATCGGGGGTAAATTTCTTATTCCAGCCGGCTTCTTTTTGTAAGCTCATATTGCTTTTAACCGGGAATCACGGTTATACGTCCGTTTCTCATGAATGTCTTCATTGATAATCACCTATCTCTGCTCGGATGCCCACTGTGACAAAAGAGATTGTAACTCCCATCATATCCATCTGAAATATTAAAAACCATAGGAATATTCTGATTGTTTTTTCATTTGATTTTGTGCGCGCTGACCATTCCGGGCTGAGATTGACTGAAAATTTACACATATAATTATCCGGAACCATCGCAACAAAATTGCTCCTACATTTTATGGGCATAATTTCTTATGGTTGAATGTATTATTTCCCACTCTTAAATAGGAAGTTACTGACAAAGAAATAATTAATCGGATGCCGTAAAACTCAACTTCAATTTTGATAAATTATGAGAGGATAGAAGATGAGAGTAAATCTTCCGGTTACTAATACAGAATATCCCATTAACGACGATACGTTAATCGTATCAACCACCGATGCGAAGGGAAGAATCACTTATATTAACCCAACCTTTATTGAAGTCAGCGGTTTCTCCGAAGAAGAACTGATCGGCAAAGCGCATAATATTGTGCGTCATCCGGATATGCCCCCTGAAGCATTTGAGGATTTATGGAACACGCTGAAACAGGGCTTACCCTGGACAGGATTGGTTAAGAATCGCCGTAAGAATGGCGACTTCTACTGGATCAATGCCAATGCAACCCCCCTGCTGGAAAATGGGAAAATCACCGGTTATTTATCAGTTCGCACCAAAGCACCTCGCACAGCAATCGATCAGGCTGCGCCGATTTATCGAAAAATCCTGGATGGTAAAGCACCTAACCTGAAGATCGAGAAAGGTCAGGTGGTGCGTACCGATCTGGTTGGGAAATTTTCTGCGCTTTTTAAAATGACCATGAGCAAACGAATTGCTCTTTTTATGGCCATTCCCGCATTATTTTTATTGTCTGCCGGCGGTATTGGCTGGTGGGGCCTTACACAAACTCAGATTCCCGCATCACTGAGCAGCATGATTGCCGGAATAACTGTAACCGGCGTAGCTGTGATGTTCTATCTCGCTTTTAGTATGATGCGAAATACACTGTCTCCACTAGAACAAGCGACTGATATTGCAAACAAACTGGCCGCCGGAGATTTAACGCATCAATTTTCCATTAACCGCAGTGATGAATTTGGTGAATTATTAAAAGCACTCATTCAGACGGGAATCAACCTGAGAGCGACAGTGCTTGATGTGCAAAAAAATGCCCTATCCGTTCGTCAGGCAACTAGTGAAATTGCTTCCGGTAATCTGGATTTATCCCAACGCACGGAGGAGCAAGCATCTTCGCTGGAAGAAACAGCTTCAAGCATGGAAGAATTAACCTCAGCCGTGCGTCAGAACACGGATAACTCTGTGAGTGCCAGTCAACTCGCCTTGACAGCCAGCGACATTACCGCCAAAGGCGGAATCATGATGAAAGAAGTTGTTACTACGATGTCGGCAATCAGTGAAAGCTCTAAAAAGATCGCAGACATCATTAATGTCATTGATGGCATTGCCTTCCAAACAAATATCCTGGCACTCAATGCGGCCGTTGAAGCAGCGCGCGCTGGTGAGCAAGGCCGGGGATTTGCGGTCGTAGCAACAGAAGTCCGTAACCTTGCGCAACGTAGCGCCACAGCAGCCAAGGAAATTAAAACATTAATTGATGATTCCGTACAAAAGGTTGATGAAGGGGCCGCGTTAGTTAATCGGGCAGGTAAAACAATGGATGAAATCGTTGGATCCATTAAACATGTAACTGAAATCATGTCAGACATCACATCAGCCTCCAAAGAACAAAGCACTGGTATCGAACAGGTCAATCAAGCAGTAACTCAAATGGATGAAGTCACACAACAAAATGCAGCGCTGGTAGAACAGGCAGCCGCTGCCGCCGCTTCGTTGGAGCAGCAGGCGCACGAGCTAGTCGGCGCCATTTCCATATTCAATGTGGCACAGAATGCTGCAAAACATCCAGCAACCGTAGTTCAATTGACTGACAAAAGAACTGCGGAAAGAAGCAATCTTCACAATAGCAACAGTCATTTAAAGAAAAGAAGTAAAATTGCGATAGGAGGTAACAGGAATCAATGGAATGAAATTTAGTAAAAGGTCATAACCATTCTCTGATTCACCTTAAATTTCAATTAAAATGGCCAGCAAAAATAGCTGGCCATTTTTATATTAGAATCTATGCAAGTGTTAGTCTATTAACTGCGATTGAATACTAAAAATAACCCGGATGTCTCAGTGAAAACAGCAAATATGTCTGAAAGCACCATTCCTCTATACACAGAACGTTATACAGCGCCATCGTGGCTACCCGGCGGGAATATACAGACACTTTATCCTTATTTTAATAAGCCTGCGCAACTGTTCATGTACCGGCGCGAACGCTGGGAGCTGGATGATGGTGATTTTATCGATGTGGACTGGACAGACGGATCTGCCGATTCGCCTTTAGTAATATTCTTCCATGGGCTCGAAGGCGATTCATCCAGTCACTATATTTTAAGTATGATTAATAGCCTGAGAACCTACCACTGGCGTAGCGTTGTTATTCATTTCCGTGGATGCTCCGGGGCACCCAACCGTTTGTCTCGCGCCTATCACGCTGGAGATTCCACTGAAATAGATTGGATGCTGCAGCGTGTTAGCAATCAAATGCGAGCGGAAAACGTGGCGCAACCGGTTTATGTGATGGGCGTTTCGTTGGGTGGCAATGCGCTATTGAAATGGCTGGGTGAAAAAGGGGAACACGCAAAAGAACTCGTGGCAGGCGTTGCAGCGGTATCCGTTCCGCTTGATCTGGCTGCTGCCGGTTCAGCTTTGGATACCGGATTCAATCAAGTGTATACCCGTCATTTTCTGACGACACTCAAAACCAAAGCGTTTGAAAAACTGGAACAGTTTCCCGGCTTATTTGATGCCAAAGCGCTCAAGAAATGCGCATCGATTTATGATTTTGACAATCTGGTCACAGCACCCTTGCATGGTTTTCGCGACACCGATGACTATTGGCGGCAATCAAGCAGCAATCAATGGCTCAGACATATCAAAGTCCCCACTTTGTTGATTAATGCGCGAAATGATCCTTTCATGCCAGCATCGGTGTTACCAGATCAACAAGCGGTATCCCCCGCTGTCACTTTGGAATTTCCGGAGCAAGGCGGCCACGTCGGATTCATGCAAGGTCCATTCCCAGGAAAATTAAATTGGTTACCACAAAAAATACTCAGTTTCTTTCACTACCAATGCCAGCAGACTGAGCGCGAACGACCCTAAATTTTAAAAAGTTCTGGTGATTTCAACATAATGTAGAATAGCGCTCGATTGTATAAATTACAGAGTTACTGCAGACTCGAATTGTAACATCATGCCAACCAGCCCTGCTTTTATCCATTTGCGATTACACAGCGAATACTCCATTCTGGATAGCACGATCCGTATTCCCGAGGTGGTTGCCAAAGCAGTGGCCGACCAGATGCCCGCATTGGCATTGACTGATCTCTCGAATTTTTTCGGTCTGGTCAAATTTTACCAAAGCGCTTATAAAAACGGCATCAAACCAATTCTCGGCTGTGATGTCTGGGTCACCAATGAATCCGATCGTAACAAGCCAGTCCGGCTTTTGCTGCTCTGCCAATCGCACGCCGGTTACTTACTGTTATCCCGTTTGTTATCCCGCGCCTATCGGGAAAACCAGTATCATGGCAGAGCCGAGATCAAGGAATCGTGGTTGCATTCGAATGAATCGGGTACGCAAGGATTGATCGCGCTATCAGGCGCTCGCTTTGGCGACATCGGATTGTCCATTTTGCAAAATAATCTGCAACAAGCGGAAATTCTGACGCAGAAATGGGCTAATTTGTTTCCTGATCGATTTTATATTGAAATCCAGCGGGATGGTCACGCCAACGAGGTCATGCTGGTCCAGCAATCGCTGGTATTGGCCAAAAAATTCAATCTGCCTGTCGTTGCCACGCAATCAATACAATTTCTGAACGCAGAAGATTACCGGGCACATGAAGCGCGAGTTTGTATCGCAGAAGGCCATACCTTGGATGACAAGCGCCGCCCGAGAAATTTTACAGAACAGCAATATTTCAAAACACAGGCAGAAATAGCCCAACTGTTTGCCGATATTCCCAGCGCATTGGCAAATTCGATAGAAATTGCCAAACGCTGCAATCTGGTATTGGAACTGGGTATCAACCGGCTGCCGTTGTTTCCCACACCCAATAATGAGAGTCTGGAACAATATCTGCGCGACCAGGCCGCAACCGGTCTGATACAGCGTATGGCCAGCCTGTTTCCTGATGAAACCGTGCGTAATGACAAAATGCTCAAGTATCAATCCCGCCTTGAGTTTGAAGTGAATACTATTATTCAGATGGGGTTTGCCGGTTATTTCTTGATCGTTGCCGATTTCATCAACTGGGCCAAGCACAACGATGTGCCGGTCGGTCCCGGGCGCGGCTCCGGAGCTGGCTCATTAGTGGCGTATTCATTGGGAATTACCGATCTCGATCCGTTGCGCTACGATTTACTGTTTGAGCGCTTTCTGAATCCGGAACGCGTATCAATGCCCGATTTTGACATTGATTTCTGCCAGGACCGGCGCGAATTGGTCATTGATTACGTCAAGCAGCGCTACGGCACGGAAAAAGTTTCCCAAATCGTCACGTTTGGCACGATGGCGGCCAAAGCAGTGATTCGCGATATCGGCCGGGTGCTGGATCTACCGTACAACTTTGTCGATCAGCTCGCCAAATTGGTACCGTTTGAGATTGGCATGACGTTAAAAAAAGCGCGCCAGCTCGAGCCGCAACTCAATCAACGCGCCGCGGAGGAAGAAGATGTGCGCAATTTGCTTGAACTGGCGGAAAGCCTGGAAGGCATCACGCGCAACGTCGGCATGCATGCCGGCGGTGTCTTGATCGCTTCCGGAGAAATCACGGATTTCTGTCCGATCTATTGTACGGAATCCGGTGATTCGGTCGTCAGCCAGTTGGATAAGGATGATGTGGAAAAAGTTGGTTTGGTCAAATTCGACTTTCTGGGATTACGCACGCTGACCACACTGGATCGCGCCGTCGGCTATATCCGGCAATCGCATAAAAACGCGCAATCTGCTACAGAAATCAACGCCGCTGCTCAGCCTTTCTCGTTGGAGACGCTACCGCTTGAGGATGAACGCACCTACGCACTGATGCGCAAAGGCAACGCGGTCGGCATCTTCCAGTTTGAATCGCGCGGCATGATCGATTTATTGCAAAAGGCAAAACCCGATTGTTTTGAGGATATCATCGCACTGGTCGCGTTGTACCGCCCCGGCCCGATGGATCTGATTCCGGAATTTATTGACCGCAAGCATGGCAAGAAAACGATTGAGTATCTTGATCCCCGCCTGGAACCGATTCTTGGCCCAACGTATGGGATCATGATTTACCAGGAACAAGTCATGCAGATTGCGCAAGTGATCGGCGGCTACAGCCTCG
The DNA here is from genome assembly GCA_016708955.1 of Nitrosomonas sp. Classification (GTDB taxonomy): domain Bacteria; phylum Pseudomonadota; class Gammaproteobacteria; order Burkholderiales; family Nitrosomonadaceae; genus Nitrosomonas. Next base: position 55,309 of record JADJES010000002.1, on the reverse strand, counting down.
GCAGTGCTGATTTATTGCGCCGCGCAATGGGCAAGAAGAAAGTTGAGGAAATGGCGCAGCAGCGCGATATTTTCGTGAATGGCGCTGTGAATAACGGCTTAAGCAAGGATAAAGCCACCGAACTGTTCGGCTTGATGGAAAAATTCGCCGGTTACGGTTTTAATAAATCCCATGCCGCCGCTTATGCGCTGATCGCCTTCCAGACAGCTTATCTGAAGGCGCACTACCCGGCCGAATTTATGGCCGCGTGCTTGTCCGCTGACATGGATGACACCGATAAAGTACATATTTTTGTTGAGGACACCATCGCCAATGGATTGACGATTCTGCCTCCCGACATCAATCGTTCCGGCTACCGTTTTATCCCAGCCGATGACAAAACCATCCGCTTCGGTCTCGGCGCGGTAAAAGGTACCGGGGAATCCGCGATTAGCTCGATTATTGCGGTGCGCGAACAAACTGGGCCTTTTACTGATTTATTCGATTTCTGTAACCGTATCGACCGGCGCATTGCCAATCGCCGCGTGATGGAATCACTGATCCGCGTGGGCGCGTTTGACGTTATCAATCCCAACCGTGCCAGCCTGTTGGCTTCTGTCGGTCTGGCGATCGAATCCGCCGAACAGATGAACCGGTCTTCCAGCCAGGCTAATTTATTCGGTGAAGTAGGCGATCAATCCCATATGCAGCCACAACTGATTCATGCGGAATCATGGTCCGACCGGGAAAAACTGCGCCATGAAAAAATCGGGCTGGGCTATTATTTTAGCGGACATCCTTTTGATACTTACGCCGCAGAACTCAAACGATTCATCCGTACCCGGCTGGACCGGTTGAATCCAAGCCGCGAACCACAACTGCTCGCCGGAATCATTCATTCCATCCGCGTTCAAATGACGCGCCGCGGCAGAATGGGCGTGATCAATCTGGACGATGGCAAAGCGCGTGTTGAATTGGTTGTTTTCAGCGAATTATTCGATGCGAACCGCGCCTGGCTAAAAGAAGACCAACTTCTAATCGCGGAAGCGAAAGTGAGTAACCGCGGATACAATGGCGAAGAAGGCGACGAACTGAGAATTACCGCCGAGCAGCTCTATGATTTCGCGGGAATACGCTCGCGATTCGCCAAACAAATCAGGATTCATTGCGATCCCACGACACTCAACCAAGTTTCCCGCCTCAAAATATTACTGGTGCCCTTCTCCAGTCAAACGCAGAAACCCGGATTATCCGGTAACCATAATCAGCCGGCTTGTCCGGTCACTGTCATCTATCACAATAATTTTGCCAGTGGCGAGCTTGAGTTGGGGAATGACTGGCGGGTTAATCTGCACGATGATTTGCTGCAATCGTTAACCGCGCACTTCAAAACTGAAAATATTGAAATTGTGTACTGAGCATTAAGGAAACTCTGAATAACTGTCATTTCGAGCGTAGCGAGAAATCTATCACGTTGATTCACAAAGATTCCTCACTTTGTTCGGAATGACAAACATGAGTTATTCAGAGTTTCCTTAAGAATCAATCGTGATTGATCCCTTTGGTTCCCACCCCGTTCATACACTAACCGCTCCATCTCCTATTAGAATCTTTGATAAAAAGAAATAAATACGGAAAGCGGTTTTAATTCTAAATTGTTTTCTGCAAAGAATACCGGCAACAGTCTGCTTATTTGAAACGGCGGAATGATCCTATCACTACACCAAAAATCTCAAACTGCATATCCGGGCGAATGTAAATGGGTTTGTAAGCACCTGACGAATTGGCTGGCATAAGCCTTGGCATTTTGTTCGCCCCGTAATCAAAGATTTTAATGGTGAATTCACGGTCCACCACTGCAAGCACAATGTCACCGATGCCAGGTGTCTTTGATCTATCTACCACAACTTTATCACCTGGCAGCAAACCCACATCAATCATCGAATCTCCCTTAATCGTAACAAAGAACGTCGATGCGGCATGATCGATCAGAAATTCACTGACATCGAGGCTTTTCTCGACATGATCATCTGCCGGACTGGGAAAACCTGCCGCCACTTTGGTGGAAAAAAGCGGTAACAAGGTCGGTTGATCGCTAATGGAAGGAATAAGAAACTCATCCACGTTGGTTGCTTCATGATCGGAATCTGTTCTTTTACGCTGGTATGCATCCAGAAAGTTTTTGATGGTAGCTCCCTGACTTTGCGGTATACGTACAGAAACCGTCGGCTCACCATACTTACCCTGGCCGCGCGGCCTGCCTGCATTTTCTCTTTTCCCGCCACGATTTGACATGTTTGAATCACTCCGTCTTTGATATACGAAACAGCATTCAAACACACCGGCTAGCGTGATGTCAAATATGCTGAAAGAATCTATATCAGGTTGTTGGATGATGATTCCGATTCCGGCTCCGGCAATCTGTGCAATCTGTGCAATCTTGCGCCAACGATCATGAATCCAATGGTATTCAGGTGACGTCTCTTCCGTAACCACATAGATCCTTTGTTCGCCAGCACGCTCAGCAAGTAACTCCTGGACAGCCTCCTAACCCGGATATTGCATGAATTGCGCACGCCCTCACTTGTCTCTTGATTCCACAAGGAATTTATCTCAGTCAGGTGTATGAATAACTACACCATTTCTTCGAAAAATCCCTTGTGAAACCAATATCATGCGTGAACACCAAGTTCTTTAGCTACAATCTTTTCACTCCCTCGCAAAATGATCTGGAAACCACAAGCGCCTATGTGCTCGACCGTACGGATTCAACATGGGGATATATTGCATTATGAAAGCTCATCAATTCATAAAAGAGGGCTGCTGCTATGACTTTCCATGAAGATAACAATAGCGTGACCGAATCAAGTAATCAGGACTTCTATAACCCAATAATTGCATTCCCGGAAGATATTCCACTGCTTGAAGCTTATGATGAGCAAAGCTTCACGTTGTCGGATGGCATGTTTCATATCGAAGAACTATAGCGTTCTTATCTCTCTATATGTGGGGAAACGAACCGACCTAAAAAACGCCGTCAGACATAATACAAATTCATTCATAGCGCATAAAGGATTAATATCATGACTCCATTTAATAAAATATCACTACCACTTATTGTCAGTGCTGTTTTCGTGTTGAGCACATCCGCAGTTGCACAGACCTCGTTGCCATCGAATACTACTGAAAATACGGATTCAGCACAAAAGTCACAATCTAGCTCAAAACAGAACACCCCTGCTGCACCCAATCTAAATAACCCTGCTATGGTTAACCCAAACGATCCTACTGGAGTAAATTCAAACATTCCTAGCTCTCCTGGGATTCCCCCCAGTAGCGCACCGGGAATGAATTCAGGAAATCCTTCTAGTCCAAGCCCAACTAGCGGTCAATAATGTTTCTTATCTTAACAGGCCGTTGAAAAACGTTTTCGAGGCAGCCAATGCAAGGCAAAAACAGGCGAAAAAGCGCAGTTTATGCTTAATAAATGAGCATTTTGAGTCTGTTTTTAACACCGCAGCGGCAACGCAGATAGTTTTCAACGGCCTGTTAAATTGACAAAGCCCAGTTATCGTAAACGCTAGCGAGGCAAAAGCGATAACTGGGAGGACAATTTTACTCGGGGAAGTAAATTGATCCTGTTCAAGATACTATCAGTTTTTTATTTCAAGTCTGCTCGGTTACCGGCAGAGTTAATGAAACTGGATAACGAAAAATTCAATAATTTACTTCAGGAAGAATTATGACTTCAAAAAACGCTACCCCATCACCTATGCCTGATCCGGTTCCAGATCCGATACCACATTCTCCACACGTACCAAGGCATCCAGATCCTGTTCCTGAGCCCGGGCCAGAAGAAAAATAAAAGACTGTTCGAAAATGAATCCTAAAACCAAAATCACAGAATTATTTTTTAGATTTTAAAATAGCAAGTGCGTTTGGATATTTTTCGCGAACCTCATTTAGCATAACTCCAATAAACGACCCCCGTGGCAAGACCACGGGGGTCGTTTATTGTCTCTGTCTCTAACAGGCCGTTGAAAAACTATCTGCGTTGCCGCTGCGGTGTTAAAAACAGACTCAAAATGCTCATTTATTAAGCATAAACTGCGCTTTTTCGCCTGTTTTTGCCTTGCATCGGCTGCCTCGAAAACGTTTTTCAACGGCCTGCTAAATCTGAGCTGTCAATACCCACGCACCCATAAATGCCATCATCGCATTTTCAGAGAAACTGACTGCTCCAAGTGGTACTTTAGAGTTACCGCCAATGCAAGCGCAGTTTAAATCTGTTTTATCGATATAAACAGCTTTAAAAATTGAAATACCACCTGTGATACCGACGAATAAGGATAACCACCCTGTAATATACAAATACTGCGGCGCTAAAAAACCCAGTCCGGCAATTAATTCAGCAAAGGGATAGACTTTTCCATAAAACGGCAAGGATTTGGTGATTAAATCATATTTTTTAAAGCCTTCTACAAAACTATCCAGATCCATCAACTTAAGACACGCCAATAGACACAAGGAATACCCCATAAAACTATACATGATGTTTTGAGTGAATATTGCCATGAGCAAGGCAACACTAAAAAGTGCGATGACAGGAACGTATGATGTCTCTTCCGGCTTGTGATCAGCTTTTACATCATAGTGGTTTGCCAACTCTGAATATCCGCCAATTCGTTCACCATTTAAAAATATTTGCGGAGTGGTATCAATTCCCCACTTTGTTTTGAATTCTTCTTCTTCCTTCACAGAGTTAAAGACATGATCATTGAAATCTACGCCATGCTCATCAAGTAATTTGACCGCTTTCTTGCCCCATGGACAGCTTTCTTTTCGGAACACTTCGTTTGAGATTTTCTCACTCATTTCTGGCTCCTATTTTCGGATCGATTGGTTGTATTAAGGAAATGCTGATTAATTAACTGCACGAGCGAATCACTTCGTTGCGCGGTACTCACTCCCTCGCCTATCATATTGATATGTCTCGGTTGTTGCGTTCCGTGCGCCTCGTGCTTCATCTCGCTCGCCGAATTAATCAGTGTTTCCTTAATCTAATCGTGTCCCAAGATTTCAACTTTAATATGGAATTGATTTATATCTCGTCTTAGCAACCCAAACTTTCTGCGTTGCCGCTGCTGGGTTAAAGCCAATCGGCCAAATGAATTCTGCGCAGTATTGAGAGTTACTTATTTGGAATATCATAGATCGCGGATATATTTGATATTGGTCCTAAACGCATCCCAGGCTTCGTCCATCCGGCCTCCCAGCGCCAGCTTGGCCTGTGACTGTATATAACGGGACATTACGCCGACTGAAGTATGGGGTGGCAGAGTCGGCACATGCGGATTGGTAAACACATCGACTAAAGCCGGGCCATTGTGTAACAACGCTTCTTGAAGAGTATTTTCCAGTTTGTCTGGATTAGTGACCGAATAACCTCGGATACCGCAAGCCTCAGCCACCATCGCAAAATCTGGATTAATCATCTTAGTCTGCCAGTCGGGCAAGCCTGCTACCTGCATTTCCAGTTCGACCATGCCCAGACTATGATTGTTAAAAACAATCAACTTTATCGGCAGCTTATATTGGGCAATAGTCATCAGATCACCCATAAGCATCGAAATACCTCCGTCACCACAAAATGCGATGACTTGACGCTCGGGTGAATGCAGTGCGGCGCCGATAGATTGCGGCATCGCATTGGCCATGGATCCGTGCGAAAAACTACCCATCAGCGTGCGCTTTCCGGTGCCGTGCAGATAGCGTGCAGCCCACACCGTGCTCATGCCGGTATCCGTAGTGAAGATGGCATCGTTATCGGCTAATCTATCAATCATAGCGGCGACAAATTCGGGTTTGATCAAGTTTTCCTCGCCGGGATCTGCGGCATGCACGTGAAGATCTTCCTCCACTTCGGCGTAGTCAGCCAAACAGGCTTTGAGAAAGCGGTCATCAGTTTTGGGTGTAATTAACGGTAGTAACGTCCGTAACGTTGGACCGATGTCGCCGCACAGACCCATGTGCAATGCAACTCGCCGTCCAAGCCGCTCTGGCTTGGTATCGATCTGTACGATTTTGATCGAGCTATCGAGAAATTCCTTCCACGGAAAATCGCTACCTAGCATGAGCAACAGCTTGCCACCGGTAATGGCGCGAGCACCGGCCTTATTGCCTAGCAAGCCCGTCAGTCCGACAGCGTAAGGATTATCGTATTCCAACGTCATCTTGGCCTTAAGCGTATAAGCCATCGGAGCCTTGAGAAGGCGGGCCAACTCAATCACCTCTGCACGAGCATCGGCACAGCCAACACCTGCATAAATGCCAATGTCCTCAGAGCTATTAATCAATTCCGCCAATAGCTGAATCTCAGCATCGGAAGGGGTCATAACCGGCTGGGGTCGATACAAGTCAGCACACAGCGCGTCTTCCTCGGCGTTACACGTCATTAGATCACCAGGAAAAGCGCACACCCCCACACCCTTACGATTCCATGCGTGCTGAAGCGCCTGCTGCAACATTCGCGGCAATTGCGGAGGTGTCGTCGCCACCTCATTGTAATGACTGCATCCGTCGAACATGTGCAGGTCGGTGGACTGAAAGCTCTCAGTGCCGTAATCCTCAGAAGTAATGGTCGAAGCCAATGCTAGTACCGGAGCTCCCCAGCGATGGGCGTCATAGAGACCGTTGATCAAGTGAACATGGCCCGGCCCGGAGCTGCCAGCGCAGCAACCCATCCCACCAAGCACGCCTTCAGCCATCGCAGCATAGGCACCGACTTCTTCATGACGGACGTGAATCCAGTCAATATTGCCATCTCGACGCAGAGCATCGTTGAAGAAATTAAGGCTGTCGCCAGTGACGCCATAAATGCGACGAATACCAGCAGCTTTGAGCATTTCAACCAATTGTTCGGCGACGGTGCGGCCCATGGGATTCTCCTAAAGGTTTAAGTGCGGCAGGTTGGTATGTATTCAAACTGAGTGATACTTAAATAGGCAGAATGCTCGTGCATGATATTTGTTGAAAGGGATTTTCCAGAAAGTGATGTAGTTATTCATACACTGAATCAAACAAATTCTTTATAGAAACAATAAGTAAGTGCATATTTAATTCATTAAATATACTGATAAAAGATAGCTTGCAAGACATCTGACGGTTACATTTCATGTTCTCTAATTCGTCGGTTTTTTAACAACCGGATAGGTAGGAATATTACGCCCCATGTGTTCGTGGTGCACAGTACAGACCACACCCACCGACTAAGGTGACACAGTTGCTGAATCAGGAATTCAATTACGCTATACGTCGATACAGCAGACATCATTCGATACAACAGTAGTTCTTCCACTGGCTATGTAGTTATGCTTCACTCAATCGTTTCCCAACATTCTCGCAATTCATTTCCTCTCATTCACATTCGCTAAAGATTACGAGAAGCACCTCTTTCTGGTTCTGTGCATAAAACACAGAACCAAGCGGAGGTACGATCTGTCATTACTTTGATTTTATGCTTTCTACGCAATCAAATGCGGGTGCTATATTCGACCCAACAGCATCAGAATGAGCAAGACCAGCAACACTGTCCCAAGGATACCACTGGGGAAATAACCCCATTCCCTACTGTGTGGCCATGTTGGAATCGCGCCAATTAGCATCAGAATCAGAATCACCAACAGTATTGTTCCTAGTGTCATTTTATTTCTCCTCAACCATACTCAAAATGATTTCGCTATAAATTAGGTAATAGGATTGCCATTTTCAATCTATCTTTCCCGCACGCAACACGCCAAACAACCCAACTACACCCGCAATAATACCGCCGACCAATAACCATATGGCTTTGTCAGTGGGTGAGCCTGTAAGTACTTGTGATACATCTGAACTTGCGGAATCAAAGGCGCTTACGCCCCAGACAATCAAAAGAACTCCAACGATAAGTAATGCAACGGATATACCTTTATTCATGTGTTTCTCCTGAAGAATTGAGGGTCAAAACGGCGTATAACTACAATAGCCATTTCACTGATAACAATTGTTAAAAGCGAAATTACACCGATTCTTTTATTGACTCTGTGCGATAGCGCACGGAAGTATAGTTACATCCACTTTATAGTAAGTTAAGGAAAGAAGTGAATTAGTTATTTGGCAGGTGACGCGGACTGATATCGGTTCGTTTTATGCATGTTTCAATTTAGAATGAGGAATTCATCATGAACAAGGATCAAGTAAAAGGCGAAGCAAAAGACTTAGCTGGCAAAGTTCAGGAAGAAGCCGGTAAGCTGACTGGCAGCAAAGAGCAGCAAGCCAAAGGGCTGGAAAAACAGGTCGAAGGAAAGATACAGAAAGGTGTCGGCGATTTGAAAGAAAGTGTCAGTGAGGAATTCAGCATGAACAAGGATCAAGTGAAGGGCGAAGCAAAAGACTTAGCTGGCAAAATCCAGGAAGAGGCAGGTAAACTGGTTGGCAGCAAAGAACAGCAGGCAAAAGGGCTGGAAAAACAGATCGAAGGAAAGATACAAAAAGGTGTCGGCGATTTGAAAGAAACTGTCAAGAAAGGATAGGAATTACGGTCGCGGGAACATCAGCATCGTGTTTAAGGTAATGATGGCATCGCATTTTTAATTATTTTGCGCTGAGTCGTTACATTAAACTTGCAGAAGATTTTATTTTTTATTAAGCCATAAAGGAGTCGCTATGAAAATGTTGACATTAATGATTGCTTTAATTGTTGTTATCCAATTGTCTGCATGTAACACTTTGAGAGGCGTGGGGAAGGATGTTGAGAAGAGTGGCGAAGCAATTCAGAAATCGACAAACTAGTTAGTCAGGAATCTGCTCTTGCTGATACTCACACTCACGCTTATTTATATTTGTTATAACAACACTCAGCGTATTTATACAGCGACTGTGGTGATATGACACCGATAGGACTTGAAAAAGGACTTAATAAAGTGGTCGAGTTTATTTGACCCAACATTACTCCTTTGATCCTATTGCCTGTAAGCCGGCGGATAAATGGAAAAAATATCAGATTGGAATTGCCTTCAGATTACACGATAGATAAAGATTTATTTATTTCCACATTACGTTACATTCAGCTGCGGCAGTCAGTAGATTAATCAGAGGTAGAGCTCTATCGGCCATACTCACCATCGGTTGTTCATCTTCGTCCTCTTTCTCAACTGGTGGCGAGGAATTCTCTGCGTTTATAGCGGCTTTTAATCGGTTCAACGCCATAGGAACATCTGCTGCTAAAATTGCTCCGGGTACAATCTTGCTGTGCCCCATCATTTTAAGCAAAGTAAGCGCAACGTCTCAAAACATGGTTATGCCGGCATAAGCATCGGTTGTAAATGTTACGCGCATATAATTCTCCTCGAAGGAATCAAAAGAGGCATAAGCCTATGTATTCATTGCCACTAATACTGCAACCAACATAATTACCGTTAAATAATCATTAAATGCCGGGCAAAAAACCACATGTTGGCTAACGCATCTTTTGAAAGCGCCTTTTACAAAATCTTCTTTCCTGATTTAATTAACTAGTCGCAGCCACGCAACAAATAGATGAAAAATAGGATGGGTATGGGGACGCCTAAAAGCCACAGCAGAATGTAACCCATTTTACCTTCTTGCCGCTTTTTCAGAGCTGATATATTTCGCAGCGAACCGACACTTTTTGTGAGGCGACTAAAATAATTGGTTTTCAGCATCGCAATCTCCTTTTTAATTTCAACCCATTGAGCTGGTAGTAAAAAAAAGCAACAGTGATAATCTCGCTCATAATTGTTTAAACCAAACAATATTCCCGGCCTTCGATCTTATTTGGATATATTCCCTCGTTATACAACTTGCATATGCCATTGCGAGAATGCCCGGCCAGGTCTGTCTCACGCAAGGTAACAAATTCTTCGGCAGCAATTGGGGTATGCCGATAGTAGAATCAAAGATCGCCTTAGTCGCGTCCGCACCCCCGGCTCAAATGACAATAGTCATACCCTGAGTAATCTCTGGTGCGCCAGAACCTACCATATGCACACCTATAGTTTCCGCAAAGGTGCCTTCCTACTTCAAGATGGAGGAGGTCGTCTTCCAGTTATAAAGAAAAAGATAGCCATAATAATACCGACCACAAACGCAATCCAGGCTATTTGGGTTGCCACACCCGCAATACCGGTGAAACCCAGTACAGCTGCAATAATAGCGATGATCAGAAATGTAACTGCCCAGCTAATCATGTGTTTTCTCCTTATTTTTCAAGAATCATTTAATCAATCTGTGTCATATTGATAACAACAATAAAAATCTAATTTTATTGAGATAGCATTGTGCAACTATTGTTACAAAAGTTGGCTAAAGAAGAATTTAATAGCTCTTGTTGTCATCATGCATTTTTCTTTTTTCCGCTTTCATTTTGCCCATCTCGTCTTTGTCAACAACCCCGTCTTTGTTGGCATCCATTTTCTCGAACATAGCATCGTGGGGCTGCATGCTAAAGGGATTTTCGGCAGCAGAAGTTACTGCCGGAGCAATGCCAACAGCTATCGAGACAAAACAGAATTTGTATACAGCTTATAGCTTGGCCAACAGTAAAAATCGGTTGCACAGCATGTTGCTTTCGCGACATGCTGCTCTGTTCTATACAAGAGAAGGATGCTACTTATAGTCCTTCTGCTTTTTTTCCCATTCGGCAATTTGCTTCTCCGCCTCATCTTTACTGATGCCATATGATTCCTGGATCTTGCCAGCCAACTGATCACGCTTCCCAGCTATCGTATCGAGATGATCGTCAGTGAGTTTTCCCCATTGTTCCTTGATCTTACCTTTGAATTGTTTCCAATTACCTTCGACTTGATCCCAGTTCATTTTGTAGCTCCTTTTTTACGTTTAAATTGTGTTTCTACTTCTTGATGCTCACTTGATCATCGAGAACGTTCTTTACACCCTCGACTTCTCGTGCAACCTCAATTGCCCGGTTAACCTGTGTTTGGTCTTCAACAAATCCGCTGAGTTGAACTTCTCCATCACGCGTCACTACACCGATATCAAAGTTCTTGATGATTGGATCACTGATGAGTGCGGCTTTTACTTTGGTGGTAATGACGCTGTCATCTATCTTGGCACCCACGCTGGTATCTTTAGCCTTAATCCTTATTTTATTATCCACATTGCCGACGCCGTCAACCCCTGAGCAACCGCCATGGCACGATCCATTTGATTTTGGCTATCCACAAAACCGCTTAGTTGAACAACCCCTTTGCGTGTTTCAACTTTAATATCCAAACTTTCCAAACCCGTGTCTCTAAGCAGGGCAGACTTTACTTTTGTGGTCATGACAGTGTCGTCGATTTCTGTTCCCACCGTAGTTTTAGTCTCGGTCTGAGGTCCATTATCGCCACTCTTTCCGCACCCTGCTATCGACAAACCGCCGATCAGCATGATGGTCAGAACAATTAACCTATTTTTGATATTCATACTTTTTCTCCAGAAATGAATAAAATGAAATCCCCAATGGTTTCGAGCTGAAGATATTCTCTACTCCCTCCTAACTCCCATTTTTGCAATTATCTCTGTGAAATATCATCAGTTCTGTGCGGTGGCACACAAACCCTATATCTCGATATTTGATGAAGAGGTGCTTTAATGTAAACAATGCAATGACAAGAATTACAGTCAGCGCGGGATAGAAACACAGTGATCGGTGCGGGTGCCGGCGGTGCAGCGGGGTGATACTATAGGCAAAACCCAGATTAGTGATGATCAAAGGTAGTGAAAGCAATCACGCAGAATCTTCACGTAGGTTTGCTTTGTGTTGATGCGCAAACCTGTTATTGATAATAGTTACCAAAGCCCCATAATGGGACTAATATTTCACCCATGAGAATCATCGCTCTATCGACTTTGAAAACATTCTGGGAAAATGATCCATCTTACGCCGATGCAACTCAACCCACGCTCGCTTGGTACAGGCATGCACTAAAGGCAAACTGGGCAAAACCCGCAGAAATCAAAGCGGATTTCAAAAACGCCAGTATCCTGAAAGATGACAGAGTCGTATTCAATATTGCCGGGAATAAATACCGGTTGGTGGTCTGGATTAACTATGCTTATAACGTAGTGTATATCCGTTTCATAGGCACCCATGCCCAATAAGATCAAATTGATGCACAAACTATTTAATTCTGAAAACAACTGATTATGGACATCAAACCAATCAAAACTGACACCGATTACCGCGCAGCACTTAAGGAAACTGAAACACTTATGACCGCCGAACCCAACACACCAGAAGGCGAAAAACTGGATGTTCTAGTGACACTGATCGAGGCTTACGAACGCAAACATTTTCCGCTTGATCTACCTGATCCTGTTGAAGCCATCAAATTTGAAATGGAACAGAAAGACCTAACCGTAAAAGACCGGAGCCGATGATTGGAAAAAGTAACCGGGTGTATGAGGTTTTAAACCTCAAACGTTCCCTTACACTCAAAATGATTTGGAAACTGCATCAAGAACTGGGTATTCCTGCTGAATCTCTGATAAAACAACCCGTTCAAGCACACAATTCTTAAAGAACGCCCACTCATCAAAGATGTAGGGTGTCAATAAGCAAAGCGCATTACACCAAGATTACCATCCGGCGCAATAATAATTGCGCCCTACTGGACTCATTAAAACGTATAAATCTGGTAACTTACTTATAACTTTGAATGCACCAGGCTTGCGCGGTTTCATACGCAAGTTCAGTTGAAATGATGTGTTTGGCAATAGACCAGTACTCTTCACCACAGTCTACTTTGAAACAGTATGGTAAGACGGCAACAACATTCCATTCGATGAAAGTGGCATAGTTGGATTAAGTGTGAGTTGCGAAAGCGGTATAATCATTTCCATCGAAATCTGATCTCTTAGGCGGTCAAGATTAGTAGGATAAAAGGATGGCTTGTCTTTGAAATACATTGCCATTGGGTCATCCGACTGACGAAGGATATTGAATCCTTCGAAGTATATGCCTGTAATAACACTTTCGCCGTTTGCGTTTAGTGTTGTTGAGATATCGACCGTAACATTCCGAGGTTTTCCGGGCACTACGTAGAACCGATTTTGATAATTTATGAGAACCTCGGAAATAAAATCAAAGCTTGGTGCAAACTCCACAAATTTTTTCATTTCAAATACGGTATTGAAGTAGGATATCTTAAAGTCCTTGCGAAGCTCGCCCTTTGAATTGAAGAAAATTTCGAAGAGCACTCCATCAAGCAAAGCTTTCACCTTGTCAGAAGCAAGCCCTTGAACATGATTTTTAAAACCCCAGAGATATGCAACTGCATTGCGTGAGCCACAAACGGCCGCTTGATAAATATTTCGACCAAGAACAAATAAAGCATCGTTATCGGCCGAGCCTAACAACTCCACATTTAGTGCATCAACGCTAGGATTCTGCCTATACCAATCGTGAGACATCAAACCTGTTATCACATTCCTAAGTGGGTTTGCATTGGAAAGTAGGTACCTCTCATCGGCTAGGGCGCTGGCTGAATAAATGCTTATTTGGCGACCAGTGCTTATATTAAAGACAAAGTCGCCGGTTAGGGAAGTGTGTTCCCAAGATGTTTGCCTTCCTGACGTGATCACCGAAAGGGTATTTCTAGTCCTCTTAAAAACGTCTTCGATCGGCACGTCAGGAATATTGATATGTCTAAGCAAAGATTCTGTGTATGAGCCATTTCGACCAGCGCCGTCGGCGGCGGTTTCGCCTGGCGATGTTGAAAATGCGATTAGCGTTCCTTTTGGAGTAAAGACGGGAGCTAATCCATTAACGCTCGCGTCTCGATTCCAAGCTCGGACATAAGGATTGTTCCTACATGCATCAAGAATAATTAAGTTCGTCGAATTTGAGCATCCAGCCATAACGTCAATCAACATTTAGTGGATAGGAGGAATATTTAGCCGCCAATTGGTCTGCAAATTTTGTATCTACCGCTGTAATGTAGTTTTCTCCCTCTATCTGCATCCCATGACCGGCAAAATAAAACAGGCCGACGTCATTACTATTTAGGTTGTCTTTAAACGATAAAATAGCTTTCTCGAGTTCTTCAATTTTTGCATCGGTTAGCTTCACTACTGAAAAGCCTAGAGCGGTTAGTGCTGAAGAAATGTCCTCGGCGTCATTCACAGGATTATTTAAGGCTGCACCAGGATAAGTCGAGTTACCTATGGTTAAGGCGGTGAGTTTTCTAGTAAGCATTGTGTTCGTGTACATAAAAAAGTGACCAACTTTGGAGTTATGATGGCATCAAGACGTCCTCGGTGAACAACTTGTTAGCTAAATCTTCGTAGCAAGATAATTGTTCGATCTGCAGAAGTATCTGACCCAGCAATCTCAGTTAGAAGAGCAGATTTACCACTGAATTTGGTCATTTCTATTAGGCATTCAATTTTTTATAGGTGTAAGCAGATATTATACGTGACAGTGCCTTGATAGCCCTTGTAAATGAGTTTAGACTTAACTGCCTATAGAGCATGTGGCTTTCTTAAACTAGTAATAATATCTTAAAATGACACGAAAATAGCAGAGGAAAAAAACAAGTGATTGATTTATTAGATATAGACCAAGGTTCGATTCCCGCCGCCGCAATAAACGACCCAAGAAGATCCGAGAAAGGCCATAAAAGCTAATAAAAACAGTGATTATGGCTTTTTTAATGTCCAAAGAATTCCAGTAACACCAAGAAGTGTTGCAGAAGCATCGGGATGGGTTGAAGTACATAGGATAACGATAGCATATTACTCCCAACAAAATACCCCCAGTAACATCCAACACCGTCCAATTGACGCTGCAAACGGCGAGCGCTCGATGGCGGATTTTGCCTTCGGCACTCTGTACGATATCTCTGCACTGGCAGAGGCACGAGGCTCGCGAGTTTTGTTGCAGGCCCGGTGACTGAGGGGAAAGTTCAACATCACCAACAACACCGGGATGAAAAAACACACCCGCCCCGCACTTGAGCAATAGTCACTTATACGTTACCATTCGGTTATGAAAATCAGAGTTGAAGAATATATTTGCCTGGATGGTTCAAACCCATACAAGGCATGGTTTGACAACCTTGATCCACAAGCTGCCGCCAAAATTGTTACTGCCAAATTGCGTTTGGCGCTTGGAAATACATCCAGCGTGAAATGGTTTGACGGCATTGGCGAATACGTCATCAACTGGGGGCCGGGTTACCGTGTTTACCTTGCCAAGGATGGTGACACACTCATCATCTTGTTCGGCGGCGGTACTAAGCGCGGGCAGCAGAAAGATATCGATAGGGCAAAGGCTTTGTACCATGAATACCAGGCGCGAAAGAAAGCCAAGCCTGCCGCCAACAAAACTGAAAAAGTAAAGAGGTAATCACATGGCACTAACCCGGGATTTCAAGCAGACAGTTACCGAACGCATCGAACGCGACCCTGAATTTGCAAAGGCGCTTCTTGATGAAGCAGCAACCTTGTTTCTAAGTGGCGAACCGGAAACAGCGCGCCTTATCCTTCGCGACCTCGTGAATGCCACGGTGGGATTTGAACACTTGGCCGTGCTGACTGATAAACCCAGCAAAAGCCTACACCGCATGTTATCGCCCAAAGGCAACCCAAGCATGGATAACCTCGCCGCTATTTTTGATGCTGTCCGTGCGCGTCTGAACGTTGGAATTGAAGTTCATACGGTTGAGTTAGGATAGGAAGTCCAAGGTCATCCAAACATGCTGGGGTTATTTGAAGTGCCCTGAAGAATTTGCTTCATGACTAGGACATTTTCACTGACTTTATCCCGGATGGTGTAGGCATAATTTGCCAGTGAAGGAAAAAATTTTTTAATAGGGTCTAAATTCTCATCTGTTGACGCACAGCCCATGCAAAAAGGCGGCCTCCTAGTAACCATCTGGCAATTACGGCTGTTTTAGAATCCCACGGTAATGCATGCCGTACGGGAGGTATCGATTTTGTAACAGCGCGCAGCACAGCCCGGGCAATAATTTCCGGACCGGGTGCGGTAGGTTCACCCGCCAAAAGTTTATATAAACCCGCTATTATTTTCTGGTAAGCCAGTGGATGAGAAATCGTTTTAAGTAATTCAAACTGCTTGGCCGCAAATTCAGTTTTAATTAAACCAGGCGCAATTACTACCACATCAATCCCCAGCGCCTTGACCTCACCACGCAAGGATTCCGACAATGCCTCTATCGCATGTTTGGATGCGGCATACCATCCAAAACCAGGCAGCGCGATCTGGCCCAGAATTGACGAAATATTAACGATACACCCTGATTCTTGCTTGCGCATCTGCGGCAGGACCGCATGCATAAATCTGGCATAACCAAAGACATTCACTTCAAACTGATAATGGGCTGCCTCCATAGAAACACATTCAATTGCGCCTAACTGACCAAAACCCGCGTTATTCACCAATACGTCAATGCGACCCTTCGTTAAAATTATGTGCGCTATGGCCAAAGCGATGGCTTTTTCATCCGTTACATCGAGCGGAATCGGTTCAATACAATCCGAACGTATCTGTTCTAGCCGCTCCACACGCCGGGCCATGGCAAACACATAATAACCATTTGCTGCCAGAAGCTCAGCAGCAGCCTTGCCAATACCACTCGAAGCGCCTGTAACTATTGCAATTTTCTGTGTCATTGTTTTATACGCTCAATTATTTTTAGAGGTGCCCTTAAGATGAGAAGAAATTTCTGATCCGCTACAACGCTAACAACAATCTAATTGTAAGATATTTATTGAGATTTTATCGCCTTCAGCAAAAATTAGATATTTAGGTGGCGCGATACAAGAAGGTAATGATGAAAATATAGACGCAGTGAAAAAAGCAGCAACAGATGCTGTAAACCATTTTAAACAAGCTGCAAAATAATCCAATAAGCTCCGATACTAAAAAAACAATGGCTAACAATCCACTGTTTTTTAAATTCTTATACCTGTAATCCTTAAAATTACCAGAATTTCCAATTGCAAGAACAGCCAGATACCCTGTAAGATCATCCGCGTTGTACCCCCATACCCCAAAACACCCTACCTGGAGAATCCATCAGCCAATGTCCGACACAGCGGTTACAGTTTACGATTATTTCGATAAGACCACATGGGGGCGAATCAAAGCCTTCTCCGACACGCATGAGACACCGTTCCTGGTTGTCGATCTCGCGACGATCGATCGCCAATACGATGAGATGTTGCGGCATTTTCCATACGCGCGCGCCTACTACGCGGTCAAAGCCAATCCGGCACCGCAAGTCCTGACATTGCTCAGAGACAAAGGCGCGTGCTTTGACATCGCGTCGACATACGAACTTGACAAGGTGCTCGCACTCGGCGTGACGCCCGATCGAATCAGTTTCGGCAATACCATCAAGAAAGCCAAGGACATCCGCACCTTCTACCAGAAGGGTGTGCGCATGTTCGCAACCGATTCCGAGGCGGATTTGCGCAATATTGCGAAGGCTGCACCCGGTGCGCGTATCTACACCCGCATCCTGACAGAAGGCACATTGACCGCCGATTGGCCGCTGTCGCGCAAGTTCGGCTGCGAGAGTGATATGGCTATGGATCTGCTGATCCTCGCACGCGATCTCGGTCTTGAGCCATACGGCGTATCGTTCCACGTCGGCTCGCAACAACGCGAAATCGGCGCTTGGGACGCGGCACTCGGCAAGGTGAAAGTGATCTTCAATCGCTTGTGGGAAGAAGACCGCATCAAACTCAAGATGATCAACATGGGCGGTGGATTTCCGGCCAACTATTTGCAACGCACGAACGAACTCGCGATCTACGCCGAAGAGATTACGCGATTCCTGCACGAAGATTTCATGGATGAAATGCCGGAAATCATCATCGAACCGGGCCGTTCAATGGTCTCAAATGCCGGCGTACTTGTGAGCGAAGTCGTCCTGATCGCGCGTAAATCGCGCACGGCGTTGCATCGATGGGTGTATACCGATGTCGGAAAGTTCACCGGGTTGATCGAGACACTGGACGAATCGATCAAGTATCCGATCTACACCGAGAAGAACGGCGAGCTCGAAAACACAATCATCGCCGGACCGACCTGCGACAGCGCAGATATCATGTACGAAAACTATAAGTACGGATTGCCGCTGAATCTCGCAACCGGAGATCGGCTGTATTGGCTATCGACTGGCGCCTACACGACGACATACAGCTCAGTGGAGTTCAACGGCTTTCCGCCGCTGAAGGATTACTACATCTAACAGACTGCTAACGCAGAAACGAATGTTTTCCAAGAAATCTCTTAACCCGCCTTTGTCATTCCGATCGTAGCGAGGAATATTCGAAGATCAATAGCATAGATTTCTCGCCATGCTCGAAATGACAGTTATTCGGAGATTCCCTACATGACGGCAGTGTGGATTATGGTTATTGGGCCGGTATAACATAGTCGACTGTCAACAACTCCAGCAAATGCCCGTTCGAGTCACGAAAATAAACCCCGCGGCCGCCATAGTTGTGATTGATAATCATATTATCAACCTCACTGGGTCCGCTGCCATATTTAATATTCTCGGATTTTAAGCGTTCGAATATTTCGTCAAATTCCTGCTCGGAAACTTTGAATGCATAGTGATTGGATTCAAACTGATCCCTACTATCAAAATCCAAACACAACGTATCATTGACCCGTACTACGATGAAACGTGAAAATTCGCCGGCATATTCAAAACCAAATAATTTGCAATAAAATTTGGCAGATTCGACATTATTAAAGCAAGGCACAATCGTGTGATTCAGTGTTATAGCCATAAACTTCTCCTTCGAAAAACATCTATTAAGAGTCAAAGAGATTTCTCAAAAATTTCTCAAAAATTCAGAGATACGCTGAATTATTTGATAAAACACCCCACTCAAGCACATAACGCTTACTGAACGCTGACTCATCCATGATGTAGGGTGTCAATAAGCGAAGCGCATTACAGCAAGATTACCATCCGGCGCAATAAAATTGCGCCCTACTGGACTAAAATCGGTAACCATAACGTCCGCCCAGGGTATCCATGCCTTCATTTGAACTCGCAAGATAGGCATTGGAGACATGATCAAAGTACACGGATAATGAACTTTTGGCAGTCAGGCGATAGCCGATTTCGACCGGAATGTGAAACAGCACTCGAGATCCGAGCGCTTTGCGGTCATTGTGCTGAAGATGGAGTTTGCCGTCATGAATCGCTCCGCCCAAACCAATACCAAAAAACATACCGCTCGCGTGCTCATATTGCCAGCGAAGGCCGGAGTAAAGCTTGGACGTATCACCGTTGGTATTTACCGATCCGCCTAAAGCGGGACGAACGGTTCCGCCCAAAAATTTAATATGCGGCGAAAAAATACCTTCCAGATTCAGATCAACGCCACGCTCGCGACGGAAGCCACTCCACAAATCATCCGTGTCATGGTGAAGCACGCCGAACTTAACCTCGTGCAACCAAGCGGATACCTTCTGTTCATCCGCGACTGCAGCGGATGAAATCACACAACCCAAGCAACAAACCCATAGTTTAATCTGCGTACGCATGATCAGATCCTCCCGTTATAGATCCGGCCAATAAATAGTTTGAATTTTTGGTGATTTTGCATGTCATAGAAGGATGGAAAAAATAGATGCAAGAACCTTAAAAGATGAAGCGCTGCATGAACGTCGTCGGCAAGTGATTCGTCTTCACAAGCCGACGGCAAACCTGGGCAAATAGCGCAAGTTACGGAGCTGAGCGGCACGGCTGTGAAGAAGATTATTCGACTTTATGAAGAAGGTGGTGCAGCTGGGCTAAAGCCTGGTAGACGCGGACGACGTACGGGTGACAAACGCAGCTTAAGCGAAGAGCAGGAGTTGAGATTGCAACGGCTTATTTGTGATAAACGTCCCAGCAACTGAAGATGGATTTTGCGTTGTGGAATCGTGGAGCGGCAAGTCAGTTGATTGAGCAAGAATGTGGCATATCCATGGCGATAAGCACGGTGGGACACTACCTCAAGCGTTGGGGATTTACCCCGAAGCCGATCCGACGTGCTTATGAACAACGCCCGGAGGCGGTAAAGCAATGGCTCAATGAGCAATATCCGGATATTGCCAAGCGCGCTCGAACTGAAGGCGGGGAGATTCACTGGGGTGATGAGACAGGATTAGTCAATACGGATGTGCGAGGACGTGGCTTTGCACCCAAGGGAAAAACACCCGTGACCTACGCTCCTGGCACGCGGCAACGGCTGTCAATGATTGCCACTGTAACCAACAAAGGCTGTGCACGCTGGCAGATTATTGATGGAAATTTCAATTCAGATAGACTCATTGAATTTCTCGAACTACTGATCAAGGATGCAGGGAAGAAAGTGTTCTTGATCCTGGATAATTTGAGAGTGCACCACGCAAACCAGTGAAGGCTTGGCTGGAAGAAAATAAGGAAAGATCGAATGCTTTTATTTACCCAGCTACAGTCGGAATTAAATCCAGAAGAAAGATTGAACTCAGATTTGAAGCAGGCTATCGGTTCGAAAGTTCCGGTGCGTACCAAGGAGAAATTACATGCCGCTGTCGATGATCATATGTTGATGCTGCAGAATAATCCAGAGCGCGTTGCTTCTTACTTCCAAGATCCGTATGTAAAATATGCCGCTTAAAACTATTTAATGGCCGGATCAATAAGATCCTGATGATTACTTTATGGAATCTCTGAATAACTCACCTTTGTCATTCCGAACGTAGTGAGGAATCTTTGGCAATCAACAATATAGATTTCTCGCTATGCTCGAAATGACAGTTATTCAGAGATTCCTTATGGGCACCTCTAGAAATTCAAAGTTCTAAACAACACGCGGCACGAGAAAAAAATGGTTACGCAGCATATGTATGCTATGTAAGGAAATATTTTTTCGAGCAACAGAGTGTTGTAACGAAATTGGATTATTAGAGATGCCCAAAATTCGTGACAATTTCTTCTAAATTCACAATACTTCCACTGTGCGCATTTTATTTGCTGACGGTATCATTGAGCCGGTCATTAAATATGAAGATTAGATTCTCTCGATGATCGCTGTTTTCGATGACCAGGTAATCTTAAGGAATCTCTGAATAACTCACCTTTGTCATTCCGAACGTAGTGAGGAATCTTTGGCAATCAACAGCATAGATTTCTCACTGTGCGAGAAATAACGATTATTCAGAGGTTCCTTAAAATAACACCATTAAGAAATAGGAACCAAAACAATTTCATACTAACAAAATTCAACATTATTGACACTTTCTAATGTTGAAAGATATTAGTACGATGCTGACTTGGTTTTGCAAACCATGAAAATGCAAGAATCAGGCAATATAGATAGGAATGCTTTATCTAAAAGCACTCTTAAAAATACCGGAGGGAAGTATTATGAGCCGCCATGAATTACATCGATCACATCGCATCGGCTGGTTACGCGCTGCCGTTCTTGGCGCCAATGATGGGATTGTTTCAACAGCCAGTCTTATTATCGGGGTGGCATCGGCTCAGGCTTTGCATGCAGATATTCTTCTTGCTGGCGTTGCTGGCCTGGTTGCGGGTGCGATGTCTATGGCTGCCGGTGAATATGTATCGGTCAGTTCACAATCCGATACCGAAAAAGCGGATCTGGAACTGGAGAAAGAATCATTAATAAATGACTTTGAATTTGAACTGGATGAACTTGCCAATATTTATGAAAAACGAGGTCTGGATTCAATTCTAGCCAGACAAGTGGCAGAACAGCTAATGGCACTGGATGCATTGGGAGCACACGCAAGAGATGAATTGGGCTTAGTTGAAAATGTGAGAGCCCGACCCATTCAAGCAGCACTTTTCTCTGCGGGCACATTCACGATTGGCGCTACGTTGCCATTATTGGTTGCATGGAATATGCCGGACATGCAACTGATACCGGCTGTTGCGCTATCGTCACTGGTATTTCTGGCAACTTTAGGCGGTCTTGCCGCACGTGCAGGCGGCGCAGCAATCTCTATCGGTGCGCTCCGGGTTACATTCTGGGGCGCGCTTGCAATGGGCTTAACTGCGGCAGTAGGCAGATTATTTGGTGTGGCTGTTTGATCAGGTGCGAAACCAGGAATTAATCGATCTCTCCCGAAGGCAGACTATCAATGCAAATCTTGGGGCCGGGAATGACCTTCAACGAGCTCGGCAGCTATGATCTGCAACGCTTGATCAATCAATGGTTTTGAATCATCCACAAGCCAGGTCTTTCTGTTTAAAGGATGTTCAGGCTGCATCAGCTTGCCCATAAAATCCAGCAAAAACCCGCTTGCTATCCGCTGCGCGGGTTCGCTGGTATCACCAAAGCCATTTACGCCATGAATCGCCATCTGCCGTAAAAACAGGATGGCCTCGTCTTTCGCGTGATAATCATTTTCTGTCATTACTCCAGGCGTATTCAGCCACGGATTTGCTTTGAGAAGCGCAAAAATCGTTTCTGCAGCTTGTTCCGCGTTGACGGTTTTCATGGCGGTGGTTTCAGATAATTGGTATTGGTCTGTTCGACACCAACAAATAATTACAACAGAACCTAAAAAGCACCCATGAAATCGCCTTTGCCAACCGCCAGGCCATTGTGGCGTAAAATTGCATAAGCGGTGGTGACATGGAAGAAAAATTGCGGCAGCCCGTAATTGATCAGGTAATTGTGGCCAACTAGCTTTTTCTCTTTCGGTGTGCCCGGGCGTAACACGATTTCACGCGTTTCGCTGCCTTCAAATTGCGCGGGGGTCAGGCTCTCGATAAATGATAAGGTCTTGCTAATTCGTGCCTGCAAATCGGTAAAGGTCTGTTCGTTATCTTCATACACCGGCACTTCAACACCTGCCAGCCGCGCTGAGACACTCTTGGCAAAATCGGCGGCAACTTGCACTTGCCGGATGAGGGGAAACATATCCGGGTACAGCCGGGCGTTCAGCAATACTGCCGGTTCAAATTTTTTCTCGGCGGCATAGGCTTCGGCTTTCGTCAAAATGGTGCTTAAGCTGTTCAGCAACTGTTTGAAAACGGGTATGGATGTTTTGTACATATAGGGTGTGGTCATAGATTTTCCTCGGTTAATTGATGGTAATGATTGTCAAATATTGGAATTAAGTATCTCATGAACAAGCCTGGTTGAGTGCGGACAATATGTATCTGCCGCCAAAGCGGATAGATATTCACTCGCTCAAACTCAGGGGAAGCACTTCTTCTAGTTTAAGGAAGCTCTGATTAAGTCCTTCGACAGGCTCAGGACGAACGGTAATATATTGATTACGTCCGTGGTGAGCTGTCGAACCATGACTGTAATTAAGGGCACTTCTAAAAATCCAAATTTCTTCACAACACTTTGTTACTCGAAAAAAATGTTTCCTTACATATCATGCATATGCTGCGTAACCATTTTTTTCTCGTGCCTCGTTTTGTTTAGAACTTTGAATTTTTAGAAGTGCCCTTAACTTAATCAGAGCTTCCTTAAATTACTGCTGACATGCGTAATACAGGTAAAATGTTCTAAATTACCGATAAAAGCAAATTCCAGTAAAACAATGCAACCCGGTTTCTTCAATCATCTTTTACTCTTCAGCGCGTTTGAACTCAAGAGAGGTTTTGCGACCCGAAAAGGCATATTGTCTCTAGTGACCTTTGCGGTCATTTGGTATTTTATTCTGCTTTATCCGCTTCGATTTGCCGCTGAGCTGTTGGTGCAGGAAAAGGGATTACAGGCAGAATTCAGTATTTTTGAGTTGATTGGCTTTGGCGCAATCCAGCATTGGCCCATTCCTGAATTCGGCGTATTTTGGCATTTTGCGCTGATGATCTTCCCGATGTTGAGCATTATGCTTACAGCCGATCAAACCTGTTCCGATCGTGAGCGCGGCACGTTACGTTTTATTGTCATACGCAGCAGCCGCGACAGTGTATTTTTTGGCCGGTTTGCAGGCGCAATGATGATTCAGGCACTGTGGATCAGTGGCGCCCTATTCAGCACCTTCGCGCTGACCCTGACGCGCGATGCGTCACTTCTTGCTTTTGCACTACCGGATCTACTCATCTTAATCGTTAATTTAATCTTGGTCGTTCTGCCCTTTACTGCCATGATGGCCGCTTTATCCGCCCAGGTTAAATCTGCCCGGCAAGCAACCCTCTGGGCTATTCTGATCTGGATGTTTTTGGCTGGGATTATCGGCAGCTTAGCTTATTATCTCCCCGTACTGGCTTTTCTAAAATGCCTGATCCCCGGCTATCAATTATCTGATTTGGCGCAACTGTCCGGATGGCAAACGCTGTCATTGGCTTATATTCCGCTCCTGCAAGGCCTGATCTTGTTAATCTTGGGGCGCTGGATAATGGCAAGGCAGGCGCTGTGAATTCGCCTATTATTCAATGCCAGCAGCTTAGCCACGCTTATTCCGGCAAAGCCGCACTCACCCATGTCAGTTTTGAACTGAATGCGGGCGAGCCTATTGGCCTGGTAGGTCCCAATGGCGCCGGAAAAACCACCTTGCTGAGTATCCTGTCTGGTTTTCTACACCCTGCTTCCGGCACTGTCCGGGTGTTTGGTCACCCGCCCGGCGCAGCACAACTCATTGGCAAAGTCTCGGCATTACCCCAGGATGCCCGGTTAGACCCGAGCTTTACGCTGACAGAGCAATTGGTTTTTTATGCGCGTCTACAAGGATTCACTCACCAGCAAGCAAACCTGGAAGCCAGCCGGGTGCTAGAGATATTTTCACTTAAAGACGCCGCACATGAAAAACCTCTGGCACTCAGTCATGGCATGGCAAAACGGGTGGCCATCGCGCAAGCGCTGATCGGCAAACCAGCACTCATCTTGCTCGATGAACCCACCGCAGGACTGGATCCCATGAATGTCCGGACCGTGCGATCAATCATTGCAGAACTATCATCCGCGACGACTTTCATCATCAGTTCCCACGATTTGGCCGAACTTGACCGGTTGTGTCAGCAAATTTTGCTGCTGGAAAATGGCATTTTGCAGACTGAAAAAGTAAGTGCTAACCAGCAACAGACTGCTTCCCGATTCATTACCCTGCAAATGGAAAATTGTCCGGCAGCGGTGGTAATTGCTAAATTCATGGTTTTAGAAGGCGTCTTACAAGTCACTAACCCGCAAAAAAATGAATTTATCGTGGAATACAACCCTGACCTGCAATCCAGCATGGATCTGCAACTCATGCAGTGTATGCAAACCAATCACTGGCAATACCGGCAGTTAAGCCACGGCAAGACGTTGGAAGAAAAGCTTTTTTCAAGAAATTCATAGCATTTCTGATGAATTCGCACTAAGGAATCTCTGAATAACTCACCTTTGTCATTCCGAACGTAGTGAAGAATCTTTGGCAATCAACAGTATAGATTTCTCGCGACAGTATTCAGCTCCTAACCGGATATTGCATGAATTGCACACGCCCTCACTTGTCTCTTGATTCCACAAGGAATTTATCTCAGTCAGGTGTATGAATAACTACACCGCTTCTTCGAAAAATCCCTTTTGAAACCAATATCATGCGTGATCATCGTGCGAATTCATGCAATATCCGGGCTAAGATCCTTATTCACAGCGCTTTACTTCCACTAGCGCCCGAAACGGGAAGCGCTCAATTTTACGTCGGCACGCGCCCAGGCTTGTTCAAACCGCGCTGCAATGACCCTTGCTTGATCATCTTTCTTTTGCGCACGCAAAGCCTGCTGCAATCCGTAAAGCGCCCATCCGTTGTTACGATTCCGCCGCAGATCCTCCCAATACACCGTCTCTGCTTCGTCTGCCCGCCCTGATTTAAGCAGAATAGCACCCAGTGCCAGCCGTGGCGGCAAATGAAATTCTAACGGTTCTGTATACACCAGCGCATCTTCCAGGCGAACCGCTTTCTCCAGATGTGTAATGGCCTGATCGAACTGTCCGCGCGCAGCGGCAATCTCGCCGGCGAGTACTTCCGGTGCAGCGCTAAGCACCGTTTTTGTGGTGTTTTTCGAAAGAAGAGGACCATCCAGCAATGGATCATTCATGATCTTGCGTAGCGATTCCAGTTCTTGCTCGGCTTGTTGCAATTGTTCTGTTGCGACCAATGCGAGGCCGCGTACATAGTGCCAGCTTCCCGTCAGAAATAGATTGGTCGCTGGCGGTGCGGGTTCAGCTAGAATTTCCTGCCAGTGCCCAAATCTTGCGAGGGCCCAATAAGGGGTTACGCGGAAAACTGCTGTCAACGGTATTGCCTTCAACACTTCATCGCTAATCTTACTGGCAACTTCGCGTGCGGATTGGATGGCAATCTTGCTTTGACCATCCACGGTCGCTGCGAACCAAAGAAAATGGATATTGTGCGGGTAGTACACCATCGGATATAACCCTTGCGCGTGACACTGCGTGATGTAATCCTCATCAGCGGCGATTGCCAGCTGGTTGCTCTTCATAGAATCGGCGTAACGGCCTACACGCTGATAAATATGCGATGCCATGTGTATCATGTGCCCCGCCGTTGGCATCAGTGTCAAGAGTGTATCGGCTGCTTGCTCTGCGCGCTCGGGTGTACTGGTTGGTTCAATCAGGTGAATGTACATATGCAGCGCACCCGGATGTTTCGGATTGCGCCGCAATACTTCCTCGGTGAGCGCGACGATTTCGGCTGTTCCCTCATACGGCTGACCATCAAGCATCCAGTAACCCCAGGGGCGTAGATCCATCATGGATTCCACATACAGCATCGCAATATCCGGATCATCCGGGAAACGTTGATGTACTTCCCGCATTGCCTCTGCGTAAGCCTTATTATTCGCCTCCCTTTGCCCGGCCTGCCCCGAGTAACGCTTCGCGAGGGCATTGATAAGTGCTTGTTCCCTCGGCGATGCATTCGCCATCAATGATTTGGCCTGCTGCACGATCTCCAAAGCTTGTGGCTCTTCGTTCGGTTCCATCATCGCATTGATGTTGGGACCCAGCACGAGTGCTTGCCCCCAATAAGCCATTGCAAGCTCCGGGTCCAACCGCGCCGCCTCGCGGAACGACCGGCGTGCCTCAGCATGGTTGAACGCGTAAGCAAGATTGAGTCCCTGGTTGATGTATTGCTGTGCTAACGGGTTGCGTGTGCTGACGGGGAATGTGTGTGTGCCTAAATTATGCAACCTGGGCGCAAGCTGGCCATCCGGGCTTGGCTTATTCGCCATCTCGGATTCCGCATAATGCTTATGGCCGCCGCCATGCCCGGTGGAAGCCTGCTGTTTTTGGGTTGCTGTTATTGCTTCTGACTCGGCATACGATTCGTGGGTGCTCGCGACAACCAGAGTCAGAACTAAAATCGTGGAACGGATAGCAGTATAGGATTGCATGATTTTTACCTCCCTCTATAACATAACAGTACTCAATTTTCGTAACCGAGAGAAATACGCTAATTCTGCTCGGCAGTGGTTGGATCAATCACAGATTTGATTCGAGAAACACGCTGAGCGGGAAACTCGCCTTGTTCGGCATGCGCTCTGATAGCCGCTTCGTCGGGTGCAATGTAGATGCAATAGACTTTGTCATCCGTCACGTAACTTTCCAGCCATTGGATTCTTGGACCCATATTATTCAACACATTGCACGATTTCTGAGAAATGGCTTGTAAATCTTGCGGTGTCAGTGAACCGGCTCCGGGAATTTCCCGTTCTATTATATATTTCGGCATTTCGCTTCCTTTAGAATTAAATAAATATGACCAGTCGTATTTCTACTCAGTAAAAAAATTAAGGTCTGAAATAATCGCCCAATAAATTCTGACAACACTGTTTAAGCGGAGCGGATGATTTTTCTATCTTCATCCGCAGCAAAGCGCCTTGCCAGGTATTTATAAGCAGATCAGCCATTTCTTCTGCTGATTTATCTTGTCGCACTGTTCCTTGTTGCTGCGCCTTCGCTATTCCAAGTTGTAATAGATCCCGGTAGCGATTGACCGCAGACTGCAGAGATTTCTGGCAAACTTCGCTGGTGTCGCCGATTTCTCCCATCAGATTGCCTAAGAGGCATCCCCCTTTAAACGCACTCTTTTCAAGTTCTATAATTAGCTCATCAAAATAACATTTGATTGCACCAAGCGCATCTGTACCCGAGTTATCCAAGTAACTTGCCAATTGTGCAATAAACGGATCAATGTAGTACTGAATGACATCGGCGCCAAAGTCCTCCTTGCTGCCAAAATAATTATAAAAAGAACCCTTGGGAACATTGACTGCATCCAAGATTTCCTGCAGTCCGGTGCCATGGTAACCTTGCCCGATGAATCGAGTGACACCTTGGCTTAGCAGACTTTCTCTATTTAATTCTTTTTTGGTTGATTTTGACATGCACAGATAATACGACCGGTTGTCTCATGTGTCAAATTATCTTTTGAGCCTTACACACGGAATTACGAAATTTCCTGTTGTTTCAGTATTTAAGTCCTCTACGCCAAGTTACTAACTCATAAAGAGGGCAATTAACAGCTGTTCTTATGAATTGGTAGCCATAGAAATTTTGATACCTTTTAAGCAAAGTGCACTAACCAATCCAGCATTCTCGTCAGAATGATAACTTGTTATAAGGAGATTAACCCCATGCGTGTAGCAACAGAGAACGATCAGGAATCCGGCAAAAGAAATGGAATTGGAAATGCAATCAATTCAATTTACCAAGCCGATAATACAACGCCAATGTTTGTTGGTAGCTATACATGGAATGGCCAATTCTTCTGGAGTGACAGCCTAACGACCTATACCATTAAAATTGATGAAAATCTTGCATTGTACTTTGATGTAGCTGTGGTGGCGGGTAGCGGTGATATTGTCCTCTCTAATGGTTCGGACACGCGCACTATTGCTATCAATGATGCCAGTCAGGTCACATTTAACGAGTATGGTGAAGTAACGATCAACCCGGCAGCGGACCTGATTCCTAACACCAAGTACCATGTTACGATGGCCAATGATGTCATCAGGGATACAGCAGGAAACTCCTTTTCCGGTATCAGCGATCAAACCACACTTAATTTCACGACGATCGCCTCCGATCCACTACTAACCTGGAACTCATGGAGCAGATCCTCCGTGCTATTTGGCCCTCAGGAATTCAAAATTGATGATACTTTTGCACTATACTTTGATGAGGAAGTAGTGGCAGGTAGCGGTGATATTATCATTTCCAATGGCTCGGATACGCGTACTATCGCTATCAATGATTCCAGTCAAGTCACCTATGCCGATGAGTCGCATCGCGCCATAAGCATCAATCCGCTGGAAGACTTGATTCCGAATACCACGTATAGCATCCAGATTGCCAGTGGCGTCATCAGGGATACAGCAGGTAATTCCTATGCGGGTACCAGCAATGCTAATCCACTCAATTACACATCCGTCGCATCGAATCCACTCTTGGTATGGAGCAATCCACAAGATGATTCAACCTTAAAGCTTGATGACAATATCACATTATACTTTGATGAAGAAGTAGCGGCTGGCAGCGGTGATGTTGTCATCTCCAATGGTTCGGATACACGGACTATATCCATTAATGATGCAAATCAGGTTACGTTTAGTAACAGTAAAATGGGCAATACCCTTACTATCAATCCGACAGCGGATTTGATCCCTAACACCACCTACAGTATCCAGATGGGCAGTGACGTGATTACAGATACAGCAGGCAATTCCTATGCAGGTATCAGTGATACTACTACGCTCAACTTCACAACTTTGGCCTCTAATCCACTCCTGGCGGGGGGCAATCCATGGGATGAGTCATTCATCGGGATTGATAACAATATTTTTTTACGTTTTGATGAAGACGTCGTTGCGGGCAAGGGCCATATTATTATCTCCAACGGATCAGACACACGTAACATAGCCATTAATGACACCAATCAAGTCACGTTTGATGGGTGGGGTACTATCCTCATCAATCTAGCAACGGATCTGATTATTAACACTTCTTATAGTATCCAGATAGCCAGCGGTGTCATTATGGATACGGAAGGGAATCCTTATGAAGGCATTAGCGATGAAACGACATTAAATTTCACTACCGCAGATTATACTGGTGGCGCCACATACGCAGATCTAATAGGAATCCAAGTTTAAAAGACTTAAACTAAGCTGATAGGCTCCTGAAAGATTCTATTGTTGTACGTATTCCAACAAACAATCAACGGGGGTCTTCTGTTATACCTGTCCGAACCACTCGTGATTAATTTCTCCCTCCGGTTTAAAATTTACAACACGAAATGGAGAAAGAGATGACAAAATCAAGCACTGGCATTTCACTGCCCGCTCTACTGCAGACTGCTGTTCAATGCCATCAAGCCGGAAGGCTTCAGGAAGCAGAAAAGCATTGCCTGCAGATTTGTGCTGTCGCTCCTAATCTCCCGGATGCTTTGCATCTGCTTGCGATTATTTACGCGCAAACGAGGCGTTATCAGGCAGCAAATGATAATTTTTCTAAAGCAATCGTCATTGATCCAACGCGCGCTGATTTTTATAGCAACTATGGCAATGCATTGTGGGAACAAAATCGTATCGAAGAAGCAATACATTATTGCCATCGATCATTAGCACTCGATGCGAATCGTGCTGAAGCACATAATATTCTGGGCAATGTTTATTTGTCTCAAAATCGATTGGAAGAAGCAATCATCAGTTTCCGCAAAGCACTTGGGATCAATCCAACTTACGTTCATGCATTGAACAATCTGGGAAATGCGCTGCAAAAACTCAATCAGGCAGAAGATGCTGTCATTCATTATCGACAAGCACTCAAATTACAAGAAAACTATCCTGAAGCACACAACAACCTCGGGCAAGCGCTCAAAAACTTAGGTAGGCTTGATGAAGCAAGAAGCCATTTTCGTAGCGCAATTAAATTCCGCCCTGATTTTCATAAAGCAGCGCAGAATTACTTGGAGATTGATCCGGCTTGGATTAAACCATTGGATGGAGAGAAACTTACGCTTCGCCGGTACAGCGAAGACGATGCGGAATACCTACATCAATGTTATAAAAATAACACGTTCATGACACAATATAATCACTACATACCACGTCATCAGCGTATCGAAGATTTGGCAATAAAGTTGCGCGAAACGAATACGAAACACCCCTGCCAATTGAAATCGGTCGATTGGATCATTTTCAAGAAAGCGACTGATCAGCCTGCCGGTATTGCTAATCTTGTCGAAATCCAATTCCATCACCGGCGTGCTGAGTTTCTGATTGGTTTTGCAAATCCTGAACACCATAATAAAAGTTATGGTTTAGAAGCAACATTGCTGGTACTCGATTACGCTTTCAATCGGGTTGGCTTGAATAAACTGACTACTGTCGTGTACAGCGATAACGCCTTCGCGCAGAAAAATAGCTTGGCATTGGGGTTTGTTCAAGAAAGCTATCTACGCGAGCAGATTATGGAACCAAACGGTGAAAAATTTTTAAATCTTTATGGCAATGGAATGACGCTGAATGATTTCCGTAACAACAAGCGGATACCAAAATTATCACGGCGCTTGCTGGGACGTGACATCACTCGTCCGCAAAGCCCGGAAGATTTGAAGTTGTACTGTTCAGGCATGACGCGCATGCCCCCATCTTGAATCCTCAGAAAAGCAGCAGTTTTATCACGCTTATAGCGTTCTTCCTGACTCAGTCAATACGATACACTGCTAATTTCCTATTTACCGACAGCGGGAGAACACTCCATGAGCACGGCATTACATGAAATTGACGAACGCACTAACCTGACATCCAACAACAAGTTTGAATTATTACTGTTCCGTTTAGGCGAAGCGCCTGGCACCGATCATCGCGAATTATATGGCATCAACGTTTTCAAAATACGTGAAATCCTGGTCATGCCGACCATTACCGCAGTAGCCAATGCACCCGCCAATGTGATGGGGGTCGCCAATATTCGTGGGCAAATCATTACGGTCATCAACTTGCCGAAGGTTGTGGGCTGTACGCCGAAGAAAGGAACACCGATTCTCTTGGTCACCGAGTATGCACGTTCGACCCAAGCTTTCGCAGTTGAGGAAGTTAGTGAAATTGCACGCCTGGACTGGAATCAGGTAATTGCCGCAGAAAATAATGGCGGCAATCTGATCACCAGCATTGCACGGCTCGATGGTAATATAGAAGATTCACGACTGGCGCAGGTGCTTGATGTTGAGCAAATACTGCGCGATGTATTGCCCAACTCAACTGATGACTTGACACCGGAAAATGTTGGCCCTCAGATAAAACTTCCCGCTGGAACGGTCATCCTGGCTGCCGATGATTCACCGCTCGCACGCAGTTTGATTGAAAACGGGCTCAAAGCGCTAGATGTTCCTTTTGTGATGACCAAGACCGGGCTTGAAGCATGGACCCGCATCCAGTCTATGTCGGATGCAGCGATATCCGAAGGTAAAACAATACAGGATAAGGTAGCTCTGGTATTGACCGACCTGGAAATGCCGGAAATGGATGGATTCACACTCACCCGCAACATCAAGAGTGACCAGCGATTCAAATCAATTCCTGTGGTGATTCATTCCTCGCTGACGGGTGAAGCTAACGAGAATCACGTTAAGTCGGTAGGCGCCGATGCCTACGTCGCCAAATTTGCAGCTGAGGAGTTGGCCGGGGCTATTCGCAAAGTGCTGGGATAGTTGACTAAAGAGATTAGGCAAAGGACTGTCTTTGCCTTAATTCTTGAATGATCGCCACGAACCAGAACGCAACAGATCACACTGATTTGTGCCTCGGTACGCTTCAGCCCAACATCTATTTGATCAGGATAGTGCAAATGCTGCATTTTCACCCGCACTACCGCTGACAAATGATGTGCGCAAACCGCGGAATCGGAAATGCGAAACCCCTTTCCGGATCCAACCAGCATGAAAGCGCTGACAACGCGCTCAACAGGAGTAAGATCAAAGCAACAAAGCAACAAAGCATTCATCACATTCATTTGCATACAAACTTGTGTACCACACCGATACCTGGCAATCGTTCGTACAGCAGCAACACACCTATGCCGCTGAGAAACGCGAATACCCCGAATGGCATAAAAACCGTCCGTGCTATTATTTATGGGCTATCGATAGCGACACCGTATTAGTCAATAAGCGCTTGCAAAAATACCATTCCCTTTTCAACGATCTGATTTTGCATCCCTATGAGCGACAGGCGCATATTACACTTGCCATCAGCGGTTTTTTAAGCGAACACATCATTCATGATGACGACATCACACAAGCTGCCATCACAAAACAGCAGGCAACGCTTCATGCCCTAAAATTGGCACCCTTTATCGTCTCAATCGGCGGCATCAACAGCTTTTCGTCAGCACCATTTCTTGAAGTAATGGACCCCTCAAAATCGCTAGAAATCATCCGCCATGCTTTGATTGACGGCAGACAGGATTTCAGAAATACGCACTATATTCCCCATGTTACCCTTGGTATTTATAACGCCAATCATGCCGTTGCATCAATAGCAGCAATGATTAAAGATCTGAAAGAAGAACCTATCGAACTCACGGTGAATCACATCGGATTGTATTCTTATGACGCAAGGGATATTGGTTCGCGTTTGAGGAAAGAATGCATCATCGCACTTTATTAATCTCTATCCTTTGATTCCCCGGCTGTCGGCTCAACATTGATTTCGGGCTCTGTCACCGGTGTGGCTAAGAATGTGACCGGTAGCTCACTGAAAGTCGATACCGTTGTGAATACTTCCATATAGCCCGGTGTTGCAAGAGAATCGGAAAAGAAGGTGTTGACATAGTTTCCTGATGCGGTAGAAAAACCGAATCCATGCACGGTAATCTGACCTTTCGTATCAATACGGATCAAATTATCTAACGTATGGGGCTCGTTACCTGGAATCGCACTACCGGTCGGATGCAACTTTTTAATGGGATCACCATTGCGATGACCGGCGATGCTGGAGATTTGATAAAAACCCAGCGAATCGACGTTTTCGGACGTCGTAAAAGTCCCGCTGGCAACAATGCTGCCTCCCCTGTAGGTCCAGTTCCATATCTTCTCGGCTCCGGCATTTTGCACGAATAGCGCCCCGGCAACGAACAGTACGACATAAGCGCCTTTGGATAAAATTAAGCGTAGCAACTTTTGCATTGGAGATTTCCTAAGATGCAGTTTTTATATCAACAACCCAGTTAGAAGGCACATACAACGCAGTCACGAGCGGAACTTAAGTTTAATCAATCTTTGATCACCTCACGATAGATTCTTTCCATCACCGCGTTGTTGTAATCCTGAACCACGATCTGCGCGGCAAACAAAGCCTTGAGCTCAACTAGGCTGATCGCGATCAGTAACCCGATCCCAACTGCCACGTGTCCAGCAAACAAAAAAACCATCCCAGCCACAAAAATGAATAAATTAATCGCACCGCGAACCCATTGACCCAGATAAAAATGATGAAGCCCAGCAACAAACAGAGCGTTTAACGCCGCGTAGGTATCCGGATCTTTCAGTTCTTTTTCTGCTTGCTGGAAAAACAATAATCTTTTCTCATCCGGCAATTCGCGCACCAGTTTTCGGATATGCTCTTCCTCTTCTTGGATTGCTTCTTTCGTTTTCACCTTTCTGCGTATCCGCTTTGACTTTCAGCGAGCCAGCGTAATAATGACTGCTTCCCTTTTCCAGAACAGCATAAACCGCTTCTGCTCGACAAACTGAAACACCAACGTCCAGCCATCCGCAGCTTCCTTGTTGAGCGTCATTTCCAGCCGTTTTATCGGGATCCCGGATGCGCCCAGAAAAATCGTTCCAATTCCGCCTTCTGTCACATGCAACACTTTGTATTCCTTATAAGCCATATTTTTATCTCCTGCGATTTAATCAGAATGAAGTCCATTCAGGAAGTGAATTCGTCGATCCCTACGTGTCATTAACTGGCACGGCACTCCAGCAACTTCTCAAAATCATACCACTCCCATTCCTTGCGTTGCGAGGACTCGCCTGCGATACACGATCATCCCCATTAACACCAAGCACACTGCCGCAATGACGGCAGGAAATAATAGGGTTGTCACCGAGTAGTTCTCAAACGCCATCATGACCAACAGATTACGCACCGTGAACAGGCCAAAAAATAGCAACGATTCCGAATACGGAAAGTAATAGGCCTTCCTGATCGTTGGTCCGAATCCGAATACATCGACAGTAGTCAACAAAACGACCGCCCATAATGGATCTGACGTGAAGTACCACAGCGGCAAAGAAGACAGCGCCGCAACAAAAAACAACCAATCGGTTTTTGTGATGGTCACATCGGCACGCTTCAAGTAAGCCAGAAATGCAATAAATATCGTAATGCTACCCGAAACACCGATCGGCCAGGCACCCACGCCGCCTTTGTCCTCCAACTGCGCCAGAAAAGCCAGAAAGGTGGTCGCACCCCAAATCACCCAGGAAAAAACATGCGGCTTCACTGTGCCGCTCAGGATCGCGCGGATATACGGAACAAACGCCATCAATGTCAGCACGATGGCAACACCGCTTAAAATCTCTTTGTAAGGCATAACTCCTTTATTCTTCTCCGCTCACAAAAACCCTGAATAACTGTCATTTCAAACTCGTAATCCGCATTCACAAGTAGGTCGTAATAGGCGATAGCCGTATTGCGCCACATGTAACTCATGCGGTGCAATACGCGGAAGATCGCTATTGCACCCTACGACCCTAAGGCCCTGATGACAAATAAATTTGTCTGACAAAAAAGCGAGGGGAAATTAGGGACGTGCAATGTAGAGAACCACGATGAGCCCCACACCCAAGATTGCCACAACGACATTAACCAGCATGCCCCAACGCGCTTCGTAGCCCTCAGGAAATTCGGCTGGACTCAGGGTTTTCAGAACGGCTGCATACTGACGGGAAGAATACACTGCAGACAATGCACCCAAAGCGATGAAAGCCAAACCCAACCAAAATGTCAGCACCATACTAGCAGCGTGCGCCTGGCTTGGCGCAATGGCATTCAGCAGAAGACCGGCACGCTCAACCAGAAAGCCGAAAGCAATCAAGGCAAGACTGGTACGGTTCCATGCCAGTAAAGTGCGCTCTGCCGCGAAGAGAACTCTGGGATCTTTGAGGTCTGACATACTCTCTCCTATTCGTAGGACTAGAATTAGATTCTGAAATAACGCATGATTTGCATTTCATCATAACATGTCGAATGAGATCCACTTTACGATATCGCCTGGTACGGCTTGCTATGTCCCATACATCACGACAGGTATCTCTCAATAACTTGTCTCACGCCCGGCAGATTTCTATTCCCAAATTACCATTTTGAACCGTTCTTTAACGATCCCAAAGTAATTACACTTCCAATCGCTTTGCGCAAAAAAATCCAGGTGATGCCATTGGTCTTTTTGTTTCAGTATACGGGCTGCGGCGTCGTCCCAATCCGTGGCCGCAAATTTTACCTCTAGCTGGCATTTACGTTCCGCTACTTCCTCAAAATCAAATCCGTCATATTCCCAGTGCAGTACCTCAAATACATTGCCTGCACGATCCGCATAATCCATGCTGAAGTCCAGACCCCACTTGGGGCGCATTTTGATGATTTTGTAGACCAAAGGGTTTGTGTGCGCCCATTGCGCTAACTGTTCGAGGGCCTCTCCGGTATAGCCTTTGCGTTCAAACAACAAACTGTGGTTAAGCACTGCGCCTTCCACCCTGTCCGGTTGTGTGAACCAAGGCGCCTTTAAAGCATGTCGATGTTCTCGATGCGCGTGGACAGGCGTTAAGTTTACCGCCGCAAAACATTGCTCCAAATCGGTTAAGTCGTAACCGTTTTGATCAAAAAGCGCCAAATCGCAGGCCAAGGGCGGACACAACCTGTCAAGCGGTTGATCCCAATAGCCGATGGGGTTGAATTGATTGTCTGCTAGATTTAAGTAACTCATTGGTAAATTAATGATTATTTTCTATAAAAACTAAATCGACTGAATGACTTATTAATTGTCACACTCACTAATGATGGATCAGCCATTAAAAAGATAGACAAGCATATCTATAAGACGGCATTCCCGGATATGACAATTCGCACAGTTGGATAGCCGACGTCAAAATTAATACGGACATCCAAGAAGCCATCAACCAGGATTCATTCTCGGTGTAACAATTTGATTATTTGTCAAAATCTCAGTATCCAATAAGCCAGCATTGTGCGCAATATTAGTTTCTCTGAGAAATGGCAGAGTCCCTAGCAATTGGCAATCCAACCGCTGTTCCAATGTCGCAATATTCTCGGCAACCACGCTCATCTGCGGATCTATACAATTCGCCACCCACCCCGCCAAGGTCAAACCGGCAGTCTTGATTGCTTGCGCCGTCAATAAGGCATGATTCAAACAACCCAAGCGCATGCCAACCACCAGAATCACCGGTAGATTCAACGTTTTCGCCAGATCCGAGCCATTCTGCCTTTCATTGACCGGCACCAGAAACCCGCCCGCACCTTCGACGATGACAAGATCCGCTTTTGTACTGAGTTGTTGATAAGCGTGATGAATCACCGACAGATCAATTTCCGTTCCCAATTGTTGTGCGGCAAGGTGCGGAGAAATGGGCGGATCGAATGCGTAGGGATTGATTTGCTGGCGGGTAACGTTCACGTTGCTGGCAGCGAGTAACTGTTCCACATCCATCCACTGACCATTTTCGCTACCGGCCACAATCGGCTTCATACCGATTACCTCTTTTCCTTGTGCGGCAAACGCCCGCAGCAATGCGCAACTGACGGTGGTCTTACCGATTCCGGTATCGGTTCCGGTGACAAAAAAACCTGTAGCCATAGAGAAGCCGACTTACCCCATTAAACCCAGTTGCCTGCGTGTTTCCGGCGTCAACACGGATTGGCGCGATTGCGGTTTCCAGGCGTGGCCGTACACCACTTCATATGTGGCGGGCAATTTGCCGTCGCGGCGCAATTTTTCATATTCCGCGATGGCTTTCTGCCATTTGTTTTTCCCCATCAGCCCTTGCTGCCGTCCTTGTGTCACGTTATGCGCGCCAATGGCTTTTAAATCGCGCATCACACTGGTGACATCCGGGTAAGTCAGGGTAATATATTCCATGTCCATCACCGGCGTAGAGAAGCCATTGTGCACCAGCAGATCGCCGATGTCATGCATATCGATAAAGCGATTAACGTGACTGAATGCATCCACTTGCGCAAAAGACTGGCGTAATTCCTTTAAGGTATCCGGGCCAAAAGTGCTAAACATCACCAGGCCATCAGTACGCAAAATGCGATGCATCTCGGCAAATGTGTGCTCAAGATCATTACACCATTGCAGCGCGAGGTTCGACCATATCATGCCGACACTCTCATTTTTAACCGGAATTTGCTCAACATCGGCGCACACATAGTAAGAGCGCTGTTGCAATAATGGCAGCAAGCGCTGCCACCAAACCGTGTTCGGCCGTGCGTGCGACAACATCGCCCAGGCGATATCCATCGCAATCAATTGACTGTTTGGATAGCGTTTAGCCAATTGCTGACTGCCGTAACCCGTTCCGCTGCCAGCATCGAGAATTACATCCGGCTGATATTTGATGTATTCCAGGCGCGATAGCATGCGGTTACTGATTTCACGTTGCAGCACAGCCGCTTGGTCATAACTGCAGGCGGCGCGTTCAAATGCAATGCGCAATTGTTTTTTATTAAGCGTGTGTTCGGAATTCATTGAGGCAAGTCACAAATTGTTCAGGATAGGATAAAAACGGTGCATGGCCACAGTGCGAAAACAGTACCCGCTGCGATTGCGATAATTGCTGATGCATCCAGTCGGCAGCAGCGGGATGCGTAATCACGTCATTTTCACCATGCAATAATAAAACCGGCTGCTTGATAGCCTCCATACGGTCACGCAAGTCACTTTCCTGCAGGATTCTGAGTCCCTTTAGCAATGCATCCGGATCCGGTTCAGCGCGTTGAAAAAAGTGCTTGCGCAGTTGTAACAGAATCTTGCTCGCATCCCGGTCTCCGCTCATTTGCAGCGTCAGGAAGCGGTTAATCGTGGTTGCATAATTGAGTTTCAAATTTTCCAAAAACAGCTGCAACAATTTGTGTTCCATGCCCCACTTCCAATCGTCGCGTTTGGCAAAACAGGGCGTAGTCGAAATCAAAATCAGTTGCTTCACACGTTTCGGTTCACGCAGCGCCAATTCCATCGCAATCTGCCCGCCCAGTGACCAACCGCCAACTATGCAATGCTCTGGCAGAATTTTCGTGATGATCTCAACGAGGTGATTCAGTGTTCCCGGTTCACTCGCGGGGCTGAGTCCATGCCCGGGCAGATCGATCAAATGTAACCGAAACTGTAGACTCAGTTGTTCTTGAACGCCGCTCCAGATACCACTGTGCATGGCCCAACCGTGCAATAAAACGAGATCAGGACCATCCCCCATCGATTCGACATGCAGATATGTCATGAATCGAGTGTCAATTCATTCAATGCCTGCGTCAGGCGCAGAATATCGTGCGGCTGATGCGTGGTGGATAAAGAAATACGTAATCGCGCCTTACCTCTTGGCACCGTCGGCGGGCGAATTGCCGGAACCAGAATACCGCGTTCACGTAATGTCTGACTAACCCGCACTGCTTCATGGCTTTCACCAATCAACAAGGGTTGAATCGGCGTGCTGGAAGGCAGTAATTTCCAGCACGAAGACAGTAAGTCATTTTTCAATTGTGCAATGTTTTGTAGCAAAGCCTCACGCCGCCATTCGTCTAGTTCAATCAGTTTCAAACTCGTTAATAGTGCGTGCGAGAGCAATGGCGGTGTCGCTGTTGTGTAGATATAACTGCGCGCAGACTGGATCAGAGTTTCGACCACATCGGCTTGCGCGGCAACAAATGCACCAAATACACCAGCGGCTTTGCCCAGCGTTGCCATATACACGATGTTCGGTGAATGAACACTCTCGCTATCCGGCAAGAATAAGCTGCCTCGTCCCTGTTGGCCTAATACACCAAAACCATGGGCATCATCCAATAGAAGCAACGCATGATATTTTTCACACAGTGCAATCAGCTGCTTGATCGGTGCAATATCGCCTTCCATACTAAACACGGCGTCAGAGATGACCAGCTTACGCCGGGCATTGGAATCCGCCAGGCGCTGTTCCAAAGCAGCAAGATCCAGATGCGAATAGCGAATAAATTTGGCTCGCGACAGTAAAGCCGCATCGTTCAGCGAAGCGTGGTTCAGTTTATCCGCAAAAATCCCATCTTCACGTCCCACTAAGGCCGTAACCACACCAATATTTGCCATATATCCGGTAGAAAACAGTAGCGCTCTTGGAAAACCGGTAAACTGCGCCAGAGTTTCTTCCAGAATATGATGCGCGGCAGAATGGCCATTGATAAGGTGCGAAGCACCTGCACCCACACCGTAATGCTGCGCACCTTCGCAAACCGAATGAATCAAGTCCGGATGATTGGCCAATCCCAGATAATCATTACTACTGAATGCGAGATAGTCATGACCATCAATGGTGATATGGCTTGCTTGCGGACTTTCCACGATTTGCCGGAAGCGCCGCAGCCCTTGCTGCTCGCGGGCGCGCAGTTGATCAGCCAAATCTGGAAACATGCGTTACAGCGTGTGTAACCCTAATTTATCCAATAACGCCCGATCACGATCTGATTCCGGATTTCCCGTAGTCAACAATTTATCGCCATAAAAAATCGAATTGGCGCCGGCCAGAAAACACAGTGCTTGTACGGCGTCGGACATTTCCTGTCTGCCTGCAGACAAACGCACCATAGCTTTCGGCATGGTAATCCGTGCTGCTGCAATCGTACGCACAAACTCCAACGGATCCAAAGCTGCCGTGCCATACAGTGGTGTGCCCTGAACTTGCACCAGATGATTGATCGGAACGGATTCCGGATAAGGATTCAGATTGGCTAATTGCGCAATCAATCCGGCGCGCGACAAACGTGTTTCTCCCATGCCGACAATACCGCCACAGCACACGTTAATCCCGGCATTGCGCACTTGCTGCAACGTATTCAAGCGATCCTGATATTGGCGTGTGGTAATGATTTCTTCATAGAATTCCGGCGCGGTATCAAGATTGTGATTGTAATAATCCAAACCGGCATCACCGAGTTGCTGCGCCTGGCCGGGTTTTAATAATCCCAACGTCGCACAGGTTTCCATCCCCAACGATTTAACCGCGCGCACCATTTCAGTCATTTTGTCCATATCACGCTGCTTTGGCCCACGCCACGCCGCACCCATGCAAAACCGCGACGCACCATTAGCTTTTGCAGCAGCTGCTGCTGATACGACTTCCTCCAGCGACAACATGTCCTGATTATCAACGCCGGTATGATACCGCGCCGCTTGCGGGCAGTAACCGCAGTCTTCCGGGCAACCGCCTGTTTTGACTGAAATCAATGTGGATAATTGCACGCCGTTGGCATCGTGATGCTGGCGATGAATACATTGGGCCCGGTAAATCAGATCGTTAAATGGCGTATCCAGTAACGACTGGATTTCTGCCACACTCCAATAGACTGAGTCATCTGATTTTCCAGTTATACTACTTGAATTATTTTGTGTTTCGCTGATTGTGAGAGAATCCAAATTCATACTAATTTACCCGTTGTTTTGTTTAAGTGGCGCATCATTCGCGCCAGTTGCAGATAAATTTGGATGATCATGGATTCGACGGACATTGTCAATTTTTACACACCCCATTTTTATACAATGAATTAATTATCGTGCAGATCTTAGGCCAGAAAAATTGTGTGTTGTGCGATATCCCAACAAAAAAGGATTTATGCGAACCTTGTTACAATCACTTACCGCAGCTGCCGCTTAACCAGTGTCCTATTTGCCTGTGGCCAGTGCCAACAGCTGAAATCTGTGGCGCTTGTTTGACGGAACCGCCCGCATTCACACGCACCATTGCAGCCCTTCGCTATACCTTTCCTGTCGATGCAATGATTCGTGCGTTAAAATATGAAACCGATCTCGCTATCGCACCGATTCTTGCCAATCTCTTCATCACACGATTTAAGGCAACAGAGAAGATAATACCAGATGTCATCATACCGATGCCGCTCCATCCGATCAGGTTGCGCGAGCGCGGATTTAATCAGGCTATGGAAATCAGTCGATATATCTCGAAACATATGGGGATTACCTTATTACCCGATAGTTGTCAGCGTATCAAACATACGCCGCCACAGACCGGATTAGCTTGGAAGGACCGCCAGAAAAATATCCGTAAGGCTTTTAACTGTAAAATAGATCTGTCTGGCAAACATGTCGCACTGGTCGATGACGTGATGACAACGGGTGCTACATTAAACGAATTGGCTAAAATATTACGTAAGCAAGGTGCTGCTGAAATCAGTAACTGGGTTATCGCGAGAACTTTACCAGAAGTAAATCAGATCGGCTCCCATAGGCTGTGACAAATACTTAATCAACGCTATCCGCATGTTTAACATCATTCTTCACCAACCGGAAATTCCGCCCAATACGGGCAATATCATCCGCTTGTGCGCCAACACCGGCATGCATTTGCATCTGGTCAAACCATTAGGTTTTCCACTACAAGACAAGCAATTATTGCGTGCTGGTCTGGATTATCATGAGTTTACTCAAATAAAAGTACATGAAA
This sequence comes from Nitrosomonas sp., assembly GCA_016708955.1. Lineage (GTDB taxonomy): Bacteria > Pseudomonadota > Gammaproteobacteria > Burkholderiales > Nitrosomonadaceae > Nitrosomonas. The sequence continues at coordinate 12,582 of JADJES010000002.1, read as the reverse complement.
ATTGGGCAGATTGCTGTCAAAGTTTGCAAGGACATCGCATGTTTGCGATCACCACGAAAGGAAAAGAGCGTTATGACAAAGTCATATACAAGCCCGGAGATGTTTTTGTGTTTGGCGCAGAAAGTTGCGGATTGCCTATCCACATTATGGAATCTTTCCCGAAACCACACCGTATTCGAGTACCGATGATCGCAACCAGCCGCAGTTTGAACCTATCCAATGCCGTAGCCATTGTTGCTTATGAGGCATGGCGCCAAGCTGAATTCCTGTCGGGACAATAGAAGATTGTCACTGTAGATTAAGATTCTCGCTTAAGATACGCGGCGTCACAAAAATCAACAGCTCACGTTTATTATCTACTTTAACCGTATTACGAAAAATATTGCCCAGCACAGGGATGTCACCCAAAAGCGGTACTTTATTAACCACTTGATTCTCAGTTCGATCAAAAATACCACCAATCACCACAGTTCCGCCATTTTCCACCAGAACCTTAGTCGTTACTTGTTTGGTATTAATCGGTGGCGGCAGAAATTGATTAATAGGTGTGCCAATCTTATCTTGATTAACATTTAATTCCATATCTATCTGACCATTGTAGGTAATCAATGGTTTAACCTTTAGCCTGAGTGTCGCATCCATAAAACGTATGCTTGTAGCACCGCTACTGGTCGCTTGCTGAAAGGGTACTCGATCACCTTGTTCAATAGTGGCTTCTATTCCATGTGCGGTCACAACACGGGGACTAGCAATCACTCTTCCTTTGTTATCCGTTTCTAATGCAGATAATTCAAGATTGATTAACCGGCCATTATTAAACTTCATCAAACTAAGCCCCAGTGCAGCTGGTCCGCCCAGCAACCCGGTCGCAGCCGCGGCTGGCAAATTGACATTCAGATTGTTACCGCCTCCCGCCGAACCACCGCCAGCTAAAGCACTTGAATCAGCCAAATTACCCGAAATTCCCAATCCTTGACCACCCAGACCTGTTGAATTTTGTATACCAAAGCGCGCGCCCAGACTTCGACTAAATGTATCAATCGCTTCAACGATACGCGCCTCAATCATAACTTGTCTCTCAAAAACATCTAATCGCTGTACCCGCTTTCTAATCTCACTTAATCTATCGGGAATATCTGTAACCGTTACTGTATTACTGATCTCATCCAAGTTGATCGTACCGCGCTTGCTCAACATACCTTCAAACGATAATGAGTTAACCCTGCGATGATTCAAATTAAAAATTTCTGTGCGCAATGGTTCCATTTCGGTTATTTGCAGCTGCGCTTCCAGATCCAGCAACTCTCTGTCGGCCATTTCCTTACGCGGCGCCACGAAAATGACATTGCCCGTCTTTCGTTTATCCAAACCATGCGCCTGCAGCACAATATCGAGCGCCTGATCCCAAGGAACATCTTTTAAACGTAAGGTGAGATTTCCCGCAACGGAATCACTGGCAATGATATTAAAATTGGTAAAATCAGCAATCACTTGTAGTACCGCTCGCACTTCCACATCCTGGAAATTAAGCGAAAGTCTCTCACCGGTATATCCGCCATTAACACGTTTCTTTCTCGCCAGCTCTTCCTCATCCTCAGTCAAGGCTCTTACTTCCAGAATAAACCGTGTACCGGTCTGACGTGCAGAGTGCTCCCATCGGCCTCTTGATTTCACCACCATTCGAACATTATCCCCCTTCTTGGATGTTTCAATGGTATGCACTGGCGTGGCAAAATCCACAACATCGAATCGTCTTCTCAAGCTATCAGGCAATAGCGTGTCCACAAATTCGACAAAAATATCATCCCCCTGCTGCTGCACATCAACGGCCGAACCCGCTTTTGTCATATCAACTTCTACGCGGCCTTCACCATTCGCGCCACGCCGAAAATCAATATCTTGCAGACTATTCAATTGCTTACTTGGCGTCTCTTCAGCAAACCGAACGACTGTGTTGACCGCTTGATTCTCAGCCACACTAATCAAATTGATTAACAGTAAATTCTCTTGCGCCCGGATATCGTGCCGCATCAATTTCGATAAATTCAACACCAACCGCGTTCTATCCCCAACCTGTACGATATTGATACGGCGCAAAGCTCCATCGGCAGCTTCTTGAGTGTTCTTGCCGAGACCATTAGAAACCTGATAGAAATCAAAATAAATACGATAGGGATTATCCAGTGCAACACCCGTTGGAAGAGTGCCTAATGGGTGATCTAAAGTTATTTTGGCGATTACTTGGCCATTCCTGAAGGTAGAAATATCAATAGAACGGATACTATTCTGGGTTGCCTCCGCAGTTACAGCCGGTTCAGCAAAAATTGCCGTTGCAAAACAAACTAACAGTGCCGCCATAACCACGCTGAGGCTATATCTTCTGATTATTAGTAGCTTCATGGCCTTATTCCTAATTCTTCAGCATAAGCGCACTAGTCCGTTCAGTCCATTCATTCACACCATCCTGCACAATTTCCGACAGCTTAACTTCTGCTTCTGAAATCTGGTTAATTTTCCCGAAGTTCTGGCCTAAGTGATTGCCAAGTTTCACCCGATGCAATGTCCCATCCGGAGATTTAATTAAAGCGAATATTATATCGTGTTGCTGCAGTGAACCAACCATCGATAAACTCTCCAGTGGATAAGATTCCAGTACTTCCTTATGTCGATTTAAATCAGGCTGAATACCACTCGTAATAGTTTGTGCTTGATCATTTTTACGCGGAACAAATGGGCTGGATATATCAAATGCCTCGTAAGTAAAGTACTGGTGCGGCCTCACTTCCGGCAATGGATCAATCTGTCCATGCAGACCATCTCCGGAACTATGAATAAAAGCTTCCAGGTCAGCATAGTCATTCTGAGCACAAGCAGTCATCATGGTTAGAGAAATCACAAACAATGCTAGCAGGAATATGTCTCTTATCATAATTCATTTGCCTCCGGCCTGCTTTATTATTTCTTCTTCATCCAAATAACGGAATGTTTTTGCAACGGCATCTAATACTAGTTTTCCATCAGTTCCGGGCGTTACGCTAATGTCATTTAATGTCACGATACGTGATAACTGTGCAACATCGCTGGTAAAAGCCCCAATATCATGATAACCGCCTGTCACACGAATAGAAACGGGGAGTTCGGCATAAAACGTGTGTATCGTTTCCTTCGCCGCTGGTTTAAATAATTCAAATTGCAATCCACGGCCTAAGCCAGCCTGATTAATATCTACTAATAATGCTTCCATTTCTGACTTATCTGGTAGTTGTTTCAACAAGGCACGGAGAGATTGCTCAATCTCCTTTAATTGCAGGCGCAAAGCAGGTAAATTAACAGCATTTCTTTTTTTAGCAAGATAAGTATCTTTTAAAGTTTCTTCTTGCGCTTGAATATTCTCCAGTGTTTCAATTTGCTCCTGCCAAACCAGGAAATGACCTGCAACAATAATAGCAACAAATAAAATTGCCAAAGCGGTAACCTTAAATGCTACTGGCCAGTTTCCTGCCTGGTTGATATCGAGCTGGCGTAATTCAAGAAGTAGTTTGTCCATCGCAAGCGCGGTCTTAAGATTTCGCAGCAGTAGCAGGGAGTGAATTTTGCACAGCGTCCATAGTTGCCCGCTTGAGCTTTACTTTCATGTTAAATTCATTTTGGCGCACATTATTCACAGTCATCGCCTTAATTTCTATCAATAAGGGTGACTCAAGCCACTGAGATGATTCAAGGTTACGCATCAACACTGAAACCCAGGCGTTGGATTGCGCATACCCAACTAAAGTAATGTTATGATCGTCTTGTTTGACACTTTGTAAATATACGCCATCCGGAAGTAATCTGACCAACTGATCCAGCAAAACAACAACTTCAGATCGGCTGTTCTGTAATGTTTCAACAACTTGCTTGCGCGCTATCAACTCCTGAGTCTGCGCTTTTATTTCTCCTATTTCCGCAATCTCCTTATCAAGAAGAGCAATCTGGTCAGTCAAGTATTGATTGCGGCCATTCTGGTAATCTATTTTCCCAGCGCTAATTGTATGAATGCTTATAACAACAGCGATCGCTAGTAAACCAACCAGTCCTGCCAGACCTGCAATCTGCTGCTGTCTCGCTTTACGCCTAAGTTCGCGATGCGGTAGCAGATTAATTCGGATCATGATGGATCAAAACTACGCAGCGCCAAACCACAGGAAATCAACAGAGATGGTGCGTCCAGATTAAGTTGCCTTGGAATGATCCGACTTGACAACTCCATGGTTGAGAAAGGATTTACAACGAGGGTGCTTACTTGCGTACGTGCTGCGATGATTGCATCTAGCCCGGGAATAACTGCGGACCCCCCGGCAATAAAAATGTAATTAACTTCGGTATATTGCGTCGATGTGTAAAAAAACTGAATCGCGCGCATCACTTCAATAGCCAGCGTTTCGCAAAATGGCTGCAAAACATCCACCCTATAATTTTCAGGTAGACCGCCACTTCTTTTAGCAGTCTCGGAATCTTCCAACGAGAGATTAAATTGATTATGAATCTCCTGAGTCAGTTGATTGCCGCCAAATGGCTGATCTCTCGTATATAATGACTCTCCGTTAAGAAGTACATTAATTTTCATGATTGTCGCACCAATGTCAACCAGTGCCATTACCTGATCTTTTCCACCTCCAGGTAGTTGACTCAGCGTTAATTCGAATGCAGCCTGCGCGGCATAGGGCTCAACATCCATAATGACTGTTTTAAGACTTGCCGCAAGTGCAACAGCCACACGGTCTTCCACCTTCTCTTTACGCGATGCAGCGATAAGCACTTCAACTTCTTCTGGATTATCAGGCACTGGCCTAGTTACTTGAAAATCCAAATCAACTTCATCTAAAGGAAAAGGTATATATTGACTGGCTTCATTCTCGACTTGAAAAACCAGATCATCCTCGCGTTGTCCGTCTGGAACAAAAATCTTTTTGGTAATCACATCAGTCGCGGGTAGTGCAAGCACCACATTCTTTTGGCGTGTTCCCATACGTTTCCATCCACGCCGTAGGCATTCACTCACCGCTTCCATATTTGCGATTGCACCATCCAACATTGCATCTGTCGGCATGGACTCAATCGCATAACGCTCAATCCGATAGGTTTTACTCTCTTTATCTATCAATGATAATTCGACCATTTTTACAGAAGATGAGCTAATGTCCACACCTATTAGTGGAGGCGACTTCATCTTAAAGAAGTCTAAATTGATAGTAAAATTTCCCTTGAACATTGGCTTATTAGAAGCGATACTCACAAATTATAAATAAACTAATTAATGCTGAATATATGTAAACTACTCATTATCTGCATTAATTCAATATCGTTACTCAACAGAATAAATGATTAATGCTGATTCTGACAGAATCCAAGAAATCTTATTCAAAGAAAAACAATAGATATACCCCCTATAACTGTGTATTTTAACGATCGCATCAATTAATAAATCCAAATTCATGTTAGCACGTTGGCTGTATTACTTTTTTGTCACATTTTCTGCATTAGGTTTGATTGGCGTGTTGCTAGCTGGGTTTGCTGCACTGGTCATACATTCCAACTTACCATCATTAGATACACTGACGGATTATCGCCCTAAAATACCATTGCGCATTTATAGCGATGAAGGCTTATTATTAGGGGAATTTGGCGCGGAACGTAGAAATGTTGTCAATATTTCTGAAGTACCAGCACAGCTTAAACAGGCGATCCTTGCTGCAGAAGATGATCGCTTTTATGAACATGGCGGTGTTGATTACCTCGGCGTATTACGTGCAGCATATTCAAATTTTTCTGCAGGCAGTGTACGTCAGGGCGCCAGTACCATAACAATGCAAGTAGCACGGAATTTTTTTCTGACAAGAGAAAAAACACTGATGAGAAAATTCAGTGAAGCGCTTCTGGCCTTCAAGATTGAAAACAATCTCAGCAAAGACAATATCTTAGAACTTTACGTCAACCAAATTTACCTCGGCCAGCGCAGTTATGGTTTTGCAGCAGCAGCACAAACATACTTCGGGAAATCACTGCAAGAAATTAATATTGCTGAAGCTGCCATGTTGGCAGGATTACCTAAAGCACCTTCGAGCTATAACCCTATCAGTAATCCTAAGCGCGCTAAAAGCCGGCAACTTTATGTATTGGGCCGATTACATAAACTTAACTACATCTCAAGCGAAGAACTAGGCGAATTAGAAAAACAACCTATTTCTGTCAAGAAGCAGTCGACCGCCTTAGCCATGCCGGCTGATTATGTCGCGGAAATGGTTCGTCAGGTGATATATAATCGATACCAAGAGGAAACCTATAGCAAAGGTATCAAAGTCTATACAACTATCCGCCAGTTAGATCAGATGGCTGCCTATCAGGCGCTACGTAAAAATATCATTGAATATGATAAGCGTCGTGGTTATCGTGGCCCGGAAGCACATATTAATTTACTAAAATATGGCAGTAATCAGGAAAAAACGCTTGATGATGCATTAGAAGAAGTCAATGAAAGTGGTGATATCTATGCAGCCATCGTACTAAGTGTTAAACCTAATACAGTGCAAGCTTATCGTAAAGGTGGAGAAGTCATTGAAATTAGCGGTGAAGGACTTAAGTTTGCACAGAAATTTCTGGCTGATAAAAAAGAAACCGGGAAGAAATACATTACTCCTGGTACATTAATTCGTATACAAAAAGACCAAAAGAACAGTTGGCATATCGCCCAGCTGCCAGAAATAGAAGCTGCTCTTGTTTCCCTAGACCCCAATGATGGGGCTATCCGTGCTTTAATCGGTGGATTTGATTTTCATAAAAATCAATTTAATCATGTCACTCAAGCTTGGCGGCAACCTGGGTCCAGTTTTAAACCTTTTATTTATTCCGCAGCTTTGGAAAAGGGATTCACACCCGCCACTATCATAAATGATGCACCACTAGCATTCAGTGCTGCTCAAACAGGTAGTCAACTATGGGAACCGAAGAATTTTGATGGAAAATTTGAAGGACCTATGCGCTTGCGAACAGCACTAGTAAAATCAAAAAATCTTGTGTCTATCCGCATACTACAGGCAATCGGCATAAGGTATGCGCAAGATTATATTACCCGATTTGGCTTTGATGCTAGTCGTCATCCACCTTATTTACCCATGGCACTAGGTTCTGGTTCGGTTACACCAATGCAAATGGCAGCTGGGTATGCGATTTTTGCAAATGGCGGATTCCGTGTTACACCCTACTTTATAAGGCGAATTGAAGATGAAAAAGGCAACACGGTCGAACAATTCCAGCCCACAACAGCTTTAAATGGCGCCAAACGCGTCATTGATCCCCGTAATGCCTACATCATGACAAGCATGATGCAAGATGTCATCAATCACGGCACAGCCATTAAAGCTAAACAGCTTGGACGTAGTGATCTGGCAGGAAAAACCGGGACCACCAGTAATTTTGTTGATGCTTGGTTTTGTGGTTTTCAAAAAGACTTAGTCACAATCGCTTGGACAGGATATGACGAACCTCGGTCATTAGGAAATAATGAAACAGGAGGGCGTGTCGCATTGCCTATTTGGATGGATTATATGGGCCCAGTCCTAAAAGGTATTCCCATGGCAGAATACAAGCCTCCCAATGGGGTTTTTGCAACCAGAATTAATTCAACAACAGGATTCAGAGAACCTGCCGGAGATATTACAGAATATTTCTTTAATGAACAGCTGCCACCGATCGCAGACAATTCTGTTAATGAGGGTCCCAAAGTAACAAGAGATTTAAAAGACCAATTATTCTAGTATCTATCCTACGCTTTAATGCATTATAAATTCTTCTTTAACCAATTCGCTACTTCTACTGCATAGTACGTTAGAATTCCATCAGCACCTGCGCGTTTAAAAGCAAGCAAAGATTCCAACACGCAGGCTTCTTCATTTAACCATCCGTTACTTGCGGCAGCTTTGAGCATTGCATACTCACCACTGACCTGATAGACAAAGGTAGGTGCACCATATTGATCCTTCACCCGGCGAACAATATCCAAATAAGGCATCCCAGGTTTAATCATCACCATATCGGCGCCTTCATTCAGATCCAATCCAACTTCCCATAATGCTTCATCTGAATTTGCTGGATCCATTTGGTATGTATATTTATTACCAGCACCAAGGTTTGCTGCCGATCCAACTGCATCACGAAATGGCCCATAAAAACTTGAAGCATATTTTGCAGAATAAGCCAAAATTCTTGTATGAATAAACTGTTGGTTATCCAAACTATTTCGAATTGCCGCAATGCGTCCGTCCATCATATCAGAAGGCGCTACAATATCAGCACCAGCTTCTGCATGTACCAATGCTTGCTGACAAAGAACATTTACTGTTTCATCGTTCAATACATAGCCAAACTGATCAATCAAGCCATCTTGACCATGACTTGTATAGGGATCCAACGCTATATCTGTAATCACTCCCAACTCAGGGAAGTTCTTCTTTAATTGCCGGACCACACTTGGCACCAATCCATCAGGGTTATATGCTTCACTCGCTGCTAGATTCTTTAGCTCAACATCGATAACAGGAAAAATAGCAAGAGCTGGAATACCTAATTGTAAACAATTCTCTGCCTGAGTCATTAGCAGATCAACGCTCTGCCTTACTACACCAGGCATAGATATGACATTCTCAGTACGGTTTGTCCCATCCAATACAAAAACTGGATAAATCAGATCGTTAATCTTAAGATGATTTTCTTGCATAAGACGGCGGGAGAATATATCCCCACGCATACGTCTCATTCGTTTTTGAGGAAATTGGCTATAAGAAAACATAATAAATTGAATAAAATAAATTTGCTTCGCGCACTCTGCGCATATCCCCGTTGCAAGACCACGGGAGTTTAAAAGTTAAAAACAATATTATTCGGGGAACTAACCCACGTCATTCCACACTCTTATAAACGGGCATACTGATCGCCCCCCCCTATCTTTCTTCCGTGGAACAAGGCGTTAAATGATATTGAAGCGATTTCCCCGTTTTTTTCTCCCCTTTTACCGGGGACTTTTTATTCGACTCTTAGATTCATAAAGCGTAACAAATGATTTATCACTTAGCAACTAATTAGTTTCTTTCTCTTAAGAAACACCTCCCAACCAATTGATTTTAAAAAGCGGAATTAAGCGGGCTGTTCATTGACGACGAGCTTCATCCCCATTTTTTCAGCACGCTGGGCTAGTTGCCGCAACACTCTTTCGCGATAACGTTCTTCGTAGTAGCCCTGTCCCTGATCGGTATACTCTTCACCTTTGGTAAGCATGGTGTAGATCAGGCGCGCCAACTTGTGCGCGGCGGCGGTTACGGCTTTAGGTTTGTCCATGCGCCCGCACAACCTGCGGAAATACGCGCCCAGCGCTGACTGACTGCTGCGCAATGCTGCTGCGGCCAATCTCAAGGCTTGGGCCGCCCGGTTGGCTACGCGCTTGGTCTTGCCGCTCATAGCGACGCCTCCGGTAATCTTGGTGCCGGGGCATAGCCCCAGCCAACTCGCGAAGTGCCCTGCCGTGGCGAAGCGTGACATGTCCGCCCCGGTCTCGGAGATCACCGCGAGCGCGGTGGTGAGTCAATGCCGTCGATGCGCGTAAGATCAACTCCGCACATCCTGAACAATTGCGTGCGCAGATCAAACTTCGGCGCGTTGCGGGTGCGACCACGCTTCTTTCCCTTCGCTGGTTCGCCGTCATGAACTTGCAGGCTTTGCAATTGCCCCTCGATCTTATGGTCGGACTCGACTAGCTGTGTGCCGAGGAAATCGAACATATCCAGCGCTTGCTTGAGCGCAAACAGATGCTCTGCGCGCCAGTTGCCTTGCAGGCTTTTTGCGATCTCGTCAGCGGTAGCACGAATGCACACATTCTTCATCGCGGCCAGCACTTGACCATTGCGCTCCCCAGCGACAATGGCGCGCTGAATTTTCTGCCCCGTCTCGCCGACCACGTCCGAGATGACGTTGGTGAGCTGGATGTTCATCTGCGTGAGCGCCTTTTGCATGCGCTGCACATGCGTGCCCTAGCTTCTCAAAAGCATCCCGCGCTGGCGCCACAGAGAGCGCAATACGCACACGGCTCCGGTAGGGCGGAATGCGCCGCGAAGCAAACCGCAGGTCATGAGTTGCTGCAACCATTGGCAATCCAGCACGTCGGACTTGCGCCCCGAGACGTTTTTGACGTGGCGCGTATTGACCAGAAACACTTTGAAACCGCGCGATTCCAGAAGTTCGAACAAAGGGATCCAGTACACGCCCGTGGATTCCATCGCGACCGTGTCCACGCCGCAAGCATCGAGCGTTGAGGTCAACCGTAAAGTCAGGCTCGTCGTCCCTGCGTTTGCCATATTGCCCTCATTCTTTTGGAATCGGTGCCATCGGACCGTCAAGCTCCTCTTAACAATCGCCAAGCGCCAATATCACCAATGTCGATGACGTCACCCATGACCACGCTATTCCTCGGGCAATATGCACCATTGCTATTCCGGTCTTCCGTGGCACCGCATTCCACTTTGCCACATTCGGAGAGCGGCGTGTTTCTTCGGCGCGATTTGCGGCACAGGGCCGATTACTACGCTAACCATTTACTAATGACAGCAGTTGCTTCTTCAACGCCCGTGGCAGCCAAGCTGGAGAATAACTGAACACTGCATTGCGGATAAGCTCCATTTAGATATAAAGCTACGTCCTTTAAGGTAGTACTTGCCCGTTGTGAACTCAATTTGTCAGCCTTTGTTAATAAAATATGAATTGCCTTCCCTGTAGGGGCAAACCAATCGAGCATTTTGATATCAAGGGGCTTTAAGGGATGACGAATATCCATTATTAGCACTAAGCCTTTGAGTGCTTGACGTGTTTGCAAATAACTGCTCAATAAATCTTGCCAATGCAGCCGTATGGGATCTGGAACCTTCGCATAGCCATAACCAGGTAAATCAACAAAAAAATGATCTGTTTTTAGTTGAAAATAATTAATTAATTGTGTTCGTCCAGGTGTTTTACTAACAAAAGCCAATCGACTTCGATTCGTAAGTGTATTAATAGCGCTAGATTTTCCAGCATTAGATCGTCCGGCAAAAGCTATCTCAATGCCTGTATGCAGTGGCAAATCTCGCACATCGTTAACTGATGTGTAGAAGGTTACATTGTTAAATCGAGACATAATGTTTTCATTAAATAACAACTCAGTGTTTTAGAAAGAATCTTGGTTCATCCGGCAAGTGCGTACTTTGGGTTTAACCGACAAGGACATAATTGGTTTCATGCAGCGCCATAATTTTGAGTTTTAAGAACTCGACATCTCTGAAACCATAGCCATTTTGTGCAAAGTTTTTATCTTGTTGTTGGTACCTTCCAACGGCCCGGTTGATAAACCATTAAAATCGAAATAAGCCAGGATACTCTGAGCGGTGTGCTGCAATAGTTTTAGAGAATTGCTTGAGCATGTTGACATCCAAGCAGCGGCTTTTACCCATTCATCCAATGCATTTTGAGCTGAGAGTTTATCCGGTTGATGCCAGATATTGCGTAACTCTTCTTTCATGTAATAGGCCGTTGCCAAGGGCTCATTGAGCTTTAATGCTTCGTCCAGACGTTGACGTTCATTGCGCTTGTCATCCAGGTTGTCAGGGTTCTTCAGCAACAGCCAGCGAATGCCCTTCAAAACGGGTTTGCCCAACCCATTTTCTGCTTCTCGTTGCAGATCACGACGCAGTTTTGTCAACTTTCGTTGAACAGCTTAATAATATGGAAGTGATCGAACACTAGCGTTGCATCTGGGATATTAGCCCGCACCGCACTGATGTATGCTGGCCCCATGTCGGTCGTAACCGCTTCAATCCGTGCACCCGGATCGTTTTTAAACGCTTCCAAAACGGAATCTGTGCATCGGCACCTTTCCCATTGCCAACAAAAATCACCCCACGTTGAAGATCCAGAACTATCGTTAAATAACCCAGCTTCTGCCTTGGTATATTTCATCCAGCGCAATGCGTTTTATCTTGGCCAATTTCGGCAACCGATAACGTTTATTCAGATTGTCCTTTCTGGTATTCCCTTACCAGATCCCAGCTCACTCCAAGATGGCGTGCTACTGCCTGGATGGTCATGTGCCTAGAGAGATCCAAAACCAATCTTTCGAAAGAACGTGTATAGCGCTTGTGCTCATCAGCAAACTGTATCTTTACCTGACGAACTGCTTGGCATCGGGTGCATTCTACCCGCTGAACTGGAGGTCGATATAGACTGCTTTTGACCTACCGGTACTGTCCTGAAGCGTCTAACCAACTTTCCCCGCAATGTATCTCGCGGCTTTACATACCGGACATCTCAATCGCCAATGATCCGCTTGTATTGCAACAAACTATGTTACACCCGCAATAAAACAAGTGCTTTGATAAAAATAACCAACTATACCAAAGGCGTGATACAGCAAACTGGTCGACATGTTGAAAAAACCTCTTCGTTGAAAATCGAGATAATTTCAACCTTTAATTCACTTTTACAACATGCATTTCTGACTAACAAGTACGCACTTGCCGGATGAAC
>JADJES010000001.1 GCA_016708955.1 Nitrosomonas sp. | reverse complement strand
AATTGTTTGGGGGATTTATTGACACTGATTTGAAATTCTATATCAAAATTTGCTTGCCACAGCGCGACTTGATTGGCTGCCTGTTTGAATACCCAGTCACCGATGTCTGTAATCAGATTGGTTTCTTCTGCAATAGCAATGAATTCTGCAGGATAAATTGTCCCTTGTTCTGGGTGTTGCCAGCGTATCAATGCTTCGGCTTTATGTATATTGCCGGTTGCCAGTTCCATTGGTTGATGTTACATTAATAGAATTGATGGCTTCTTAGTGCATCGCGCAACATATGCGGTTCTCGGAGACGATTTCTGAAGCTGCGCGCATGTTCGATGTGAAGTAACTCCAGCAATTTCTCCCATTATTCTTGGCAGAATACATGGCTTGGTCAGCATTTTTCGGTTCATCCGGCAAGTGCGTACTTTTGGGTTTAACCGGATAGCGACATAATTAGTTCCCGTGCAGCGCTATAATTTTGAGTTTTAAAGAACTCGACATCTCTGAAACCATAGGCCATTTTTAGCAAAGCTTTTATCTTGTTGTTGGTACCTTCCAACGGCCTGGTTGATAAACCATTAAAATCGAAATAGGTTATGGATACTTGTTCGGTGTGTCAGTATTAGTTTTAGAGAATTGCTTGAGCATGTTGACATCTGAAGCAGCGTCTTTTTTTTTACCCATTCATCCAATGCATTTTGAGTTGAGAGCGCTTGATCCGGTTGATGCCAGATATTGGCGTAACTCTTCTGGCATGTAACAGGCCGTTGCTGAGGGCTCATTGAGCTTAACGCTTCGTCCAGACGTTGACGTTCATTGCGCTTAAGCCATCGGCAGGCTGTCAGGTTCAGCAACAGTCAGACGAACGCTCCTTCAAAACGGGTTTGGCCTAACCCATTTTCGCTTCTCGTTGCAGATCACGACGCAAGTTTGTCAACTTTCGCCGGAACAGCTTAATATGGAAGATCGAACATTAGCGTTGCATCTGGGATATTAGTCCGCACCCGCACCGATGTACGTTGGCCCCATGTCGGTCCGCAACCGCTTTAACTGTGCACCTGACTGTTCTCAACGCTTCCAAAACGGAACAGTGCATCGGCACCTTCCCTACCGCTAACAAAAAATCATTGCCCCACGTTGAAGATCCGAAACTATCGAACAAACAACCCAGCTTCTTGCCTTGAGATGTATTTTCATCCAGCGCAATGCGTTTTATCTTGGCCAATTTCCGGCAAATTCATAACGTTTATTCAGATTGTCCTTCTGTATTCCCTTAACCAGATCCCAGCTCACTTCGAAGATGGCGTGCTACTGCCTGGATGGTCATGTGCCCAGAGAGATCCAAAACCAATCTTTCGAAAGAACGTGTATATGCGCTTAGCTCATCAGCAACCGTATCTTTACCTGACGAACCGCTTGGCACTTCGGGCATTCTCCCGCTGAACTGGAAGTTACCGATATAGACTGCTTTTGACCTACTGGTTTGGTCCTGAAGCGTCTGGGACCAACTTTCTCGGCAATGTATCTCGCGGCTTTTTTACATACCGGACATCTCAATCGCCAATGATCCGCTTGTATTACAACAACTATGACACCCGCAATAAAACAAGTGCTTTGATAAAAATAACCAACTATACCAAAGGCGTGATACGTAACTGGTCGACATGTTGAAAAAACCTCTTCGTTGAAAAATCAGATAATTTCAACTCTTTAATTCACTTTATTTCAACATGCATTTCTGACTAACAAGTATGCACTTGCGGATGAACCATTACTTTAGCAAACCGTTGACGGCAGATAAATTTGAAGCTTTTCTTCTACAACAAGGACAAATAAATCCATACATACAATCCTCAACCGCAATTTTGTAATTTATGCACCGGTAATTTAAAAAACGTTTTCCCTTGAACAGTTTTTTAGAAAAAAGCATTTTGCTTACTTAGGACTGTTGATTAGGGTGTCAATTTTAAAATTTTGGAGGTTTACATGAAAATATTCTTATTCTTAGCGCTTATACTGAGCTCTTATAGTTACGCTCAAAGTAATCACGATCATCAAGATAAAACGCAGAAAGATGATCATCATAGCCAAATGCACGAAGGCGATCATCACGGTGGAATGGGCGGAATGCATGGCGGTCATCACAAAATAGATAAAACCACTTTGAAACAATTCTTTGAACCGTTACCCGCAGAAATTATTGATAAGGAAAAGAATGCGGCCTTGATCAAGCTTGGAAAGAAGCTTTATTTAGAGCCCCGGCTTTCGATCAATGATCAGATTTCTTGTAACTCCTGCCATCGGCTAGATAATTTCGGCGTAGACAGCCAGGCCACATCGCCAGGTCATGAAGGAAAACGCGGCGGCAGAAATTCCCCGACCTCGATGAATGCAGCCCTGCATATTGCACAGTTCTGGGACGGGCGCGCCAAAGATGTTGAGGAGCAAGCACTTGGGCCAATTTTGAATCCAATCGAAATGGGCATGCCAAATGCAGATGCCGTTGTCAACAAATTGAAAAAAATAGAGGAATATAAAGCACTTTTTGCAGAAGCTTTCAAGGATGAGAAAGATCCTATTCAATACAAAAACGTTGGCAAGGCCATCGGCGCCTTTGAGCGTACGTTGCTAACTCCTTCTCGTTTTGATGATTTTCTCAATGGCGATGAAACCGCGTTGAATGAAAACGAGAAAAGAGGCCTGCAAAAATTTGTCCACATGGGATGCGCCACTTGCCACAACGGTGTTGCGCTTGGCGGGAACTCATACAAAAAAATCGGTCTGGTTAAACCCTATGAAACAAAAGATATGGGACGGTTTGAAATAACCGGACTTGAGATTGACAAGAAAGTGTTTAAGGTCCCAAGCCTTAGAAATATTACCAAAACAGCACCGTATTTCCATGATGGCTCAGTTGCAACATTGGATGAAGCGATAGAAGAAATGGCGGAACATCAATTGGGCCGGGAAGTTGGTCCTGGATTTATTACCGATGTAAAAGCATTCCTGGGATCTCTAACCAGTAAGGGCAAAGAATAAATTTGCACCGCACGGCCTCGCCTATCCTTACGGCAAAACTGTAGGGATAGATGCAGAAAACAAAACATCAGAAATGCAATCTATAATGCTCTCCGTGGCAAGCCACTGCCACGGAGAGTATTACGTTTATGTATCGTTGCGCCATCCCCAACACTCACAGTAAACTATTTTACGAATATCTATTTCTCGTTTCTGGCATTGCTAACACTGCACGCACCACGGTCAATGTCCTTGCGGTACTTTCTGCCACATTATCAAACAAGAATCCGGTATCTACTCAAAAATATATTTTTTCAGAATACTCTGGAGAAATTCCATTTATACTGATCCAATCAGGAATATTTATACACAAACAGAGGGAAAGCACCATGAAATTATTGAGGATAATGACTACAGGTTTGATTTTGTTGGGACTGTCGGCTTGCTCCAGTACAGGGCCTGTTTTATATCCAAACACGCATTTTTTATCTATGGGAAAAAAGGCGGCTGAGGCAGATATTGAAGCATGTAAAGAATTGGCCGAAGCGGCTGGTGCCAGGGAAGGCAAAGGAAATGTTGGCAATGTCGCGACAAGCACGGCTATGGGCGCAGGTGTTGGTGCCGCGAGCGGTGCAGTGGGTGGCGCTATTTACGGTTCGGCTGGCCAAGGCTCCTTAGTTGGTGCAGCCAGTGGTGCCGCTGCAGGATTGTTGCGAGGAATCTTCCTCTAGGCGCGACCTGCTCAACCCAATCAAGCTTATGCAAACTTCGTTTCTCGCTGCTTGCAAGAAAAAGGTTATGAAGTTACCGGCTGGCAATAGCAGGAGATTCGGGAACTCCGTAATGCAACAGAGGAGCCAGACTCAAATGCCGCCAGCCATTTCGGCAATTAACAATCCCAAAATACCTAATAGCAGCAGAATGACCCATTTGAGATGATGAGAGATATTGCGTAACAACGCTTTAGTTTCTTCGTCCATACTTATTATTCATCCATTTTTAATTCTCCGTTAGTATAGCTAAAAGACACTACTAAAGTACGGATTTATAGTATTCGGAACCCGTAATTATGTTGTAAATCACGAATAACGAGCGCGCTCGAGTACTTCAATGCTCTTTTTATTTCGATGAATTATTATCCCCAATGAAAATCTAATTAAATATCGCCGACAGATAAATAGCACCGATTGATCATGGTTATTTTGTACTTGATAATTCTTATCCAAACTTCAGAATTAACAGGGAAAGCCGTAAGTAATCTTTGATTCTTGTATCAATATAGTGTGATATCAATACTATTGTTTTCAGAACATGTTATAGCGAGGTGATAGCAATGATTAGAGAACTTTCTTTTGATGATGAAGATGTCATTTATCCTGTTGATAGTATGAACGACGAGGATGATCTACTTGCGGATAGCAAAATTCCACCCGGGAAGTTTGCAAAAATAATTGATGAATTCGAAGCTGCCAAAGATGATTTTGACGATAACGAATTCGAAACAGTCAAAAATGATTTAGACGATGACGATGATGTTACACTCGACTCGTTAGGACTGCGGTAGTCTCTCAAACTCTACAACAGCACTTGTTGCATAGCGAACGCAGCATAACAATCTATTCCTATGGAACAAGTAACGGTGAATGCAAACGTAGAAATTTTAGAGAAAACAATCTGTTTCGAAGGCTTTTTTCGTATTGAGCGTTACCGTTTGCGTCATCGATTATTCAATGGTGACTGGAGTCATCCGCTGGTACGTGAGGTATTCGAACGCGGTCACGCCGCCGCAATCCTGCCTTATGATCCAATCCGCGATGAAGTCGTCCTGATCGAACAATTCCGCGTTGGCGCCCTGAATGCTCCCGGCGGGCCATGGTTAATGGAAATTGTAGCCGGCATCATCGAAGCGGATGAAACCACGGAAGACGTAGTAAAACGCGAAAGTATCGAAGAAGCCAACTGCATCATCACCGACCTCATTCCATTGTATAACTTCCTAGTCAGCCCCGGTGGCGCCACAGAAAGCGTTGCCTTATTCTGCGGCCGGGTTGATACGACGCATGCCGGTGGCGTTCATGGTGCCAGTGAAGAAGGCGAAGATATCAAAGTACATGTCGTTACAGTGGATACAGCGCTCGCGTTATTACAAGCCGGAAAAATCAATTCAGTCAGCGCAATCATCGCCTTGCAGTGGTTGGCTTTAAACCGCGATCATGTACGAACTATCTGGGCAGGTTGAGCAATAGCGATCGGGATTGCGGATTAATCCCCAATCAAAGCTGGATAATCTGATTGAGCCGTTGGCATACCTGACTAAACAGAGCCTCGTTCAAAGCACCCCAAGGATGCGGTTTGGCATTACGTACCCGCCAGTCAAATTTGATGGCAGGATTACCATTTCTCCGCGCCGATGTGTTGCACGCGTATCTCTTCAACACCATGACGCGCGAGATCATACTGCGACAAACGTTGCTCCAGCGTCAAAGACTCACCCCAATCGGGGTAACAATAATCTGACCATCAGCGACAGTTAACCGCACGCGTTGATCAACATATACCTGCGCTTCGCAGGCAATCCCTACGGGCAGACGCACCCCCAGATTATTGCCCCACTGTTTGATAACCAAAATGACTTCAGTCATTACCGTACTCCATAGCTTAATCTTAATTGTTTAAACATATGCATAAACATAATTAAGGAAACTCTGATTAAGTTGATTACATTCATGGTTCGACAAACTCACCACGAACGTAATCAACATATTACCGTTCGTCCTGAGCCTGTCGAAGGACTTAATCAGAGCTTCCCTAAGGCAATAATCAAATAAGCAAGTAATACAAAATCGAAGCAATGACATTTTACGTATCCACTCACCCAACGGGTAATTTGCCTAACTTGCATTCTATGTGGACTGCGTTAACTCGCTCAGAACAGTCAATTCCCCTTATAATCCGGATCACCCCACGTCACGTAATCAAAGTCTACTGTGTATGAGTGATATTTTTATTTGTTATTCGAGAAAAGATAGCGCTCTTGCTGCCAGATTGAAGCAGCGACTGCAAGCAGAAGGCTGGACTGTATTCATGGACGAGCACATCGACGCAGGCCATCGATGGGCGGAAGAAATTACAAACCAGCTTGCCGTAGCGCAGGCTGTATTGACACTCTGGTCAAAAAATTCGATAAACAGCCGTTTCGTGATGGATGAAGCGCATGAAGCAGCTGATCGCAGAATCATATTTCCCGCACGAATCGAAGAAGTGCCTATTCCGTATGGATTTCGTCAGTTTCAAACACCCGATTTAATTGGTTGGGACGGCAACACTGAGATTGAGCAATGGCAGCTACTGGTGAGTTCGTTACGCAAGCATCTGATGCTAGCCTCGTTAGTCGTCAACCAAGATGCTAGCAAACAAAATCCGATTGGTCATCAATACACGCCCTCTTTCCTCGCTCCGGGACAAACTTTTCGTGACTCATTGAAAATAAGCGGTGAAGGACCCTTGATGGTCGTCATTCCTGCCGGTCGATTTCTGATGGGTTCGCCACCGGATGAACCCGAACGAAGAGATTCCGAAGGCCCGCAACATGAAGTACGAATTGCAAGACCATTTGCCTTGGGCATAACTGCAGTAACTTTTGATGATTTTGATATTTTCTGTCAAGTTACAAACCGGGAACAACCTGCTGATGAAGGTTGGGAACGGAAGAATCGCCCAGTCATTAACGTATCCTGGCATGATGCCCAAGACTATTGCTTCTGGCTGAGCGGACAAACCAGCCGCAGTTTCCGCTTGCCCAGCGAAGCCGAGTGGGAATATGCCTGCCGCGCCGGCACCAGCACGCCATTTCATACCGGCACACGTATCAACACGGAGCAAGCAAATTTTGATGGCACAAGAATCTACAACGGTTCCACCAGCGGCAAGTATCGAGAGAAAACGGTAGCCGTAGGCACTTTCCCGCCCAATGCCTTTGGTCTATATGATATGCACGGCGATGTATGGGAATGGTGTCAGGACAAATGGCATGA
Source organism: Nitrosomonas sp. (assembly GCA_016708955.1). Lineage (GTDB taxonomy): Bacteria > Pseudomonadota > Gammaproteobacteria > Burkholderiales > Nitrosomonadaceae > Nitrosomonas. The sequence goes on along the minus strand of JADJES010000001.1, from coordinate 842,204 downwards.
TTACTACCAAGGCGCACCGTCCGATGGTTCTTCCTGGGAAGATGAAAAAGTTAAGGCCCGCGTGCTGCGAGGTGGTTCTTGTCGCTTTGGTCCGGACGACGTGCGCTCGTCGGCACGACACCATGGTGATCCAGATGCCCGCATCAGTCTTTTTGGTTTTCGGGTATTCTGTTCTCTCCCCATCGAATAGCGGATCGCTGGCGCGCTGGCCGCTGAAGCGCTGGTTTGCTGTTCACTGATAGCGCCGCGCAGCGGCGCGTGAATTTTTTTGCCGAAAATCACCGGGTTTGATGCGAATTGGCTTCAGTCGTGTAGTCATGTAGGGTGGATAAGCGTAGCGCCATCCACCAATCCACCCAACACGCAATAAATTATTCCATGCTTTCCCCAACATTCAATGTTCCCATATCACACCCGGCCCAATCAACCGGATAAACTCCTTTTTCAACCAACTGATGAAATGTCGAATACGGCCAATCCTTAGCCGCTTTCGCCCATCCATGTTTTACCGGGTTATAGTGAATATAGTCCATATGCGCGGCATAATCGCGGTCATCGGTAATCGTGTGTTCCCAGAAACGTCTTTGCCAGATACCGCGCTCATGGCGCTTCCTGTTTATTTCTGAGCGATATTCGGTTTCCGGAATTGATTTTGAAAATGCCTTTTTGAGGTTCATCCGGCAAGTGCGTACTTTTGGGTTTAACCGACAAGGACATAATTGGTTTCATGCAGCGCCATAATTTTGAGTTTAAAGAACTCGACATCTCTGAAACCATAGGCCATTTTGTGCAAAGTTTTTATCTTGTTGTTGGTACCTTCCAACGGCCCGGTTGATAAACCATTAAAATCGAAATAAGCCAGGATACCTGAGCGGTGTGCTGCAATAGTTTTAGAGAATTGCTTGAGCATGTTGACATCCGAAGCAGCGGCTTTTTTTTACCCATTCATCCAATGCATTTGGAGCTGAGAGTTTATCCGGTTGATGCCAGATATTGCGTAACTCTTCTTTCATGTAATAGGCCGTTGCCAAGGGGCTCATTGAGCTTTAATGCTTCGTCCAGACGTTGACGTTCATTGCGCTTGTCATCCAGGTTGTCAGGGTTCTTCAGCAACAGCCAGCGAATGCCCTTCAAAACGGGTTTCCCAACCCATTTTTGCTTCTCGTTGCAGATCACGACGCAGTTTTGTCAACTTTTCGTTGAACAGCTTAATAATATGGAAGTGATCGAACACTAGCGTTGCATCTGGGATATTAGCCCGCACCGCACTGATGTATGCTGGCCCCATGTCGGTCGCAACCGCTTCCAATCCGTGCACCGATCGTTTCAAACGCTTCCAAAACGGAATCAGTGCATCGGCACCTTTCCCATTGCCAACAAAAATCACTGCCCCACGTTGAAGATCCAGAACTATCGTTAAATAACCCAGCTTCTTGCCTTGGTATATTTCATCCAGCGCAATGCGTTTTATCTTGGCCAATTTCGGCAACCGATAACGTTTATTCAGATTGTCCTTCTGTATTCCCTTAACCAGATCCCAGCTCACTCCAAGATGGCGTGCTACTGCCTGGATGGTCATGTGCCTAGAGAGATCCAAAACCAATCTTTCGAAAGAACGTGTATAGCGCTTGTGCTCATCAGCAAACTGTATCTTTACCTGACGAACTGCTGGCATCGGGTGCATTCTACCCGCTGAACTGGAAGGTCGATATAGACTGCTTTGACCTACCGGTACTGTCCTGAAGCGTCTAACCAACTTTCCCGGCAATGTATCTCGCGGCTTTCATACCGGACATCTCAATCGCCAATGATCCGCTTGTATTGCAACAACTATGACACCCGCAATAAAACAAGTGCTTTGATAAAAATAACCAACTATACCAAAGGCGTGATACAGCAAACTGGTCGACATGTTGAAAAAACCTCTTCGTTGAAAATCAGAGATAATTTCAACCTTTAATTCACTTTATTTCAACATGCATTTCTGACTAACAAGTACGCACTTGCCGGATGAACCCTTTTTGATCGCTTGCCAGCGGCAGGAATAATCGTCGTCGTGCTTGGACAATGTCCAAATGCAATGGAGGTGATCCGGCAAAATTACCTAGGCGTCGATATAAAAAGGGCGCGATTGTTTCGCTTCCCGAACGGCTGCATGGAGTTCGTTGATATGCAGAACCAGCAATTGCGACTTGCGATCCTGTAAATTGACGGTAAAGAAGTAGATGCCGCCTGGGATTCGATTGCGTCGATAATTGGACATGGGTTTGGAACATTACTTCAGTTTTGGTGGATGATCATGGTGGATGGCGCTTTGCTTATCCACCCTACGGGCTGATAAACCGTCATTTCGAGCATAGCGAGAAATCTGTACTTTTGATTGCCAAAGATTCCTCACTCTGTTCGGAATGACAAAGGTGAATTTTCCAGAGATTCCTTAAAGGCGGGTGCCGCGGGAGCGAATCCAAGCGGCGCCCGGTTTTACTATGCGCCCGATGCGATGGTGCCGCATGCGGACGGGACTCACCTGCGCCACCTATCCATCTCCGGCCTCGGCCAGCAAGCCATAACCAGCTGGCAATTCCGGCAGCGGAGCAGATTTTGATGTGGGACGAACACAATACCCGGAAACCGATATTGTCGTTGCGATTGCCCGGATGGTTGTTGTTGCGCACCGACGCGCGCACGTTGTCCGGATTATTGTTCCAGGAACCACCGCGCAGCACGCGGGCCTCGTCTCAGGGAACCCCGCAGATAGAACAACCCTGCTTTAGCAGTATGCCAAGCAATACCCCAAAAAGAAAGCCAAAATTGCGCGCGGCGCCGCTACGCGGCGCTCAGTGAACAGCAATCCAGCGCTTCAGCGATCAGCGCGCCAGCGGTCCGCTATTCGATGGGGGACGAACACAATACCCGGAAACCGATATTGTCGTAGCGATTGTCCGGATGGAAGTCGTTGCGCACCGACGCGCGCACGCTGTCCGGAGAATTGTCCCAGGAACCACCGCGCAGCACGCGGGCCTGTGTGTCCCTCGTGTCATCATTGCACTGTTGCTCATTGCCGTCGAACTGGTTACGCCAGTTCGAGCACGTCCATTCCCAGACGTTACCTGACACGTCGTACAAACCAAACCGGTTCTCAGCAAAACTGCCCACCGGCGCGGATTCCTTGTTGTCCCATTGACTGCCACAGCCATCACAATTGGCGTTGTTGCTGCCAGGTTCATTACCCCAAGGATAAGCTGCCGTTGTCTCTGCACGTGCCGCATATTCCCATTCCGCTTCGGTCGGCAAATGGCATTGATTATTAGTTTGTTCCCCCAGCCAGCGTGCATACGCTACCGCGTCAAACCAATTCACATTAACGACCGGCCGGTTGCCGCGCCCGCCTTTGGCGGTATTTGAAAATGCAACTTCTGTCTTGCCGGAGCGGTGCTGTTGCCAGACATAATAATCATACTGCTCGTAAGTGACTTCGGTTTTACTCAAGTAGAAAGGTTTCGCGATGTCAATCGGCTTGCCGGGCACGCCAAAGTGCTTTTCCATTTCGCCAAGATTGGCGATAAACGCGGCATCTTGCTCGCCCATGTTAAAGGAACCGGATGGAATGGGTTTTTCTGTTAATGCGGGCAGTGGTGCGTAGCCTAAGCGAAAACGTTGCAGCGTCCAGATCATATCCAGGGATAAATCATGTTTCTGCACCCAAATTATTGATTCCGCACCATACACAACGAGCATTGCCAGCAATGAAACAAGCGTGACTTGCGCACGGCGGCTCCATGCCAGGAAACGGCTCTCGGTGGTATTATTTGGGGATGCGTAGCGCACGGTATTTTTTGAGGTCAAAATACTTAAGATTCCACAAGCGCCCCAAGCCTTTGCTTTGCTGCCATTGCTTACTTTCGTCGGCAAGCTGCTGGCGATATAGGTCACGACGACGATTCTTTTCGATGTAATCGTACAGCGCGGGCCAGTAACCAACTAGTTTTCCCGTTTTTTCGTCCTTGCCGCGTGCGCGAATCAGGGTTTCGTGAATCAGATCGACGTAGTGCTGATCTTGTTCCGGATTCAGCGTGATCAAGCGCAACACGTTTTGATGTTCCGTGTTTAACACGGTGATGTCGCGCTGCCCGGAAAGCATCTCGACCACTCGCTGGCCGGATTTGTCGTCGCCGTTTCCTGCAACGAATACCGCTTCATCCAGCGAAATGCGCTGACGCGTATGACGGCCTTCGTCGTTAATGCGCGTCAGGCGCAATAATAATTCCAGCGCCGCCAACTTACCTTTGGGCACCGCCTGGTCAATGCGTTGTAATAGCGCGTCGGCTTGTGTGCTGAGCATGCCGGCAAGGCCGCCTTGCTGCCGGTATGCTTCACCACTGAGGCGGTTGTTGTTGCGATGTTCCCACAAGATAGACAGTGCATTTTCCACCAACGGCAATGCGCCGATTTCATCCCTTGCATCGTTCAGGATGGCCGTGGTGACTTCACTGACATCCAATCCAGCCAGTCGAGCGGGTTGTTCGATGATTTCACGCAACCCATGGGTGGAGATGGCCGGTAAGAAATAACGCTTGCAGTGACGGTTATAAATATCTTGCAAGCGCGGCAGGTATTCAAAGCGATCTAAAAAATCCGCCCGCACCGTGTTGATCAGGAATAGCGGACAATCCGGGTCTTGCAGCGCAGTAGCCAGCAGCGCATCAAACTGTTTGTGCTCAGCCTCATCGGCAAACGTGAACAGCTCTTCAAACTGGTTAACGATCAGCAGAAACGCGGTACTATCTTGCTTGAAGCCCTTTAGCGTCGAAGCCAATCCGCTTTCTTTCGCGATTAAGCGTCCTTGCCGTGCATCGATATCCCGCTTGGCCGGATCGTCGATCAATCCCTGTTCGAGGATTTCGGCCAATTTGGCGAGCGGATTTTTCCCCGGCATCATCGGGCCAAGGATTCGCCAATGCTCGAAACCGGTGCGCGCCCACAATGCGCCGCGTTCAATCATCGGCTGCATGCCTGCTTGAACCAGCGATGATTTTCCCGAACCGCTGTTGCCTTCGATTTGCAGCCAGCGCGTGTAGTCGGCGCCGCCCGTTTGTTGCAGTTTGTCCGGATTGGCTTGGCTCTGATCACCCAGGAAAGCCAATGCTTCGAGAGTTTCCTGGCGGCGCCCGAAAAACAGCCTGGCATCATTGCGGGAAAAAGCGCTGAGGCCCAGGTAAGGACAGCAGTCTTCTATGACGTGCTGGGAATTGATGCGAATGCTGTGCGTTTGGATGGCCTGGATGAGTTTCTCCGGCAGCGGATCGGCGGGCATCCAGTGATCCGCCTGAAACAATGCCAGAAAAGGCGGCAATGACTCGGGCTTGGCATCACTGAGCAGAATGGGGAAAATCGACAACCGCTCGGCATCGTCATGCGGTGACAAATGCCGGATTAATGCGGTTTGCACTTCCGCACCGACCCAGCGCTGGGTGCCATCTCGTCCTACCAGCACCACAAATGCACAGCAATCTTTCAGCGCTTGTTGCAGTTTTTCTACCCAGCGATCACCGGAACGGATGGCGTCTTCATCCTGAAAAACGCGCAAGCCCGCTTGTTCCAGAGCCAAGCGTAAAGCAATACTGGCATCACGATCAGTACGGCTGTAGCTGAGGAATATTGGTTTGATAGTTTGAGCCTCGGTTTGCGGCATGATGAATGGTATCGATTGCTGAAGGCTGTGATTATAGGCTATAAATTTTCCGCTTCAATCTCCGTCAAGTCTTCCACCCCGGCAAGTTCGGCCAGCAGGCGGGTGTAATTTCTCAGTTGCGTTTGCAAGATTTGCAGTTCCTGGCGGAATTGCTGGCACTCTTCAGGAGAAGCAAAAGCGCCGTTCTGGCTTTTGCGGTGCCATTTGGCGGTAAATGGCCGCACCACTTGGTTGAGTACCACGATGGCAATTTTGGCAAATTGTTCGCACGCATGGCCATGCGCTTTGAGGGTTTGCCGTGTGAGGTCAAATAAGGCGTGAATGCTGGTCAGTGCAGTTTGTTCCACGCCATCTTCGTCCGGCAGCGGTTGCGTGGTTATGCGTGTTACGAGTTCCACATAGAGATCCCATGCGGCGGCTTTGTCGGGATCGGAGGGTTTCCATTCCATTTCCAAGAACGATGCCTTGATTTTGAGCCCAGTCAGATTCCAGTTTTCAAACAGATCTTTAATTTTCATGATTTGGCCTCAATAACCTTGACTAAATTTGAATAAGAATCGAAAAGAATACTTCCTTTTCCAACCCAATGGAAATAGAAAACAGTCAGATAAGCGTACCACCAGAACGCAGATCTGCAAACAGATCCGGTAATCCAGACACCTTGCGGCGTTGCTCATGGGCGCGCGCCAAACTTTTGAATTAACTGGGAAAATCGTTTGTAATCTTTGCTTTATGTTGCATAACCCTATGCTCTACTAGTAACTTGATCAATACATACCTCAAGGAGGTTTGTCATGATGAATAAGGAATTCTTTGTCAAAAATTCAAAACTTAAAGAATCTAATGATGACGAGGATGAAGCTTTAGCAGATGGCCTGATTCCCGATAGCCGGATTGTTCAGATCATTGATGAACTAGAGACTAACCATGATGAGCTTGATAATGACGAAGATCCCGAAATCAAACTCAAGTCATTGGGGCTACATCGCAGCAGGGAAAACTTGCATCGCTTAGCCGGATGATTCCGAACATACACAGTTACGCCCCTGTTTCTTGGCGCGATAAAGCTGCTGGTCTGCCTGGGAAATCAATTCATCCAGCGATACATTGCCATCTAAGGTACTGGCAACACCCAGGCTGGCGGTAAATGAGAGCTTTTCTTCCTTATCGGTGGCAATCTGAATAGTGGCAATTTTTTTGCGCATTCTCTCCGCTATGGCTACAGCATCTGTCAGTCGCGTTTCCGGCAGAAAAACAAGGAACTCTTCCCCGCCCCAGCGCGCCAGAATATCCCCGCTGCGCGCTTCTTTTTGCAGCGTCTCGGATAACTGCATGAGAACGCGGTCTCCCAATGCATGACCATAGTTATCATTCAACAATTTAAAATGATCAATATCCAGCATGATGACGGACGTATTACTTTTGCTGCGTAAGCTCATGGCCCAGATTGGCTGCACAAATTTATAAAACGACCGCCGGTTGTTCAAATTGGTCAATAAATCAATTCCGGCCATTCTCTCAGCAGCCAGTTTCTCGCTCTGATTGATGTTAAAACGCTCGGCGAGTGCCAGCGCCAGCAAAATCGCATCCGCCATCATGCCGATATCCGTCGCCCGGTAGGTAAACCAGTTGAATGGGATGAGCCCCCATACGGCGTTTGCCGTAATAGTTCCACCGCAAATCGAGAAAATGGATGCCAACAGGAAATACTTGGCGAATTGGTTATCGGCACGCAACGAAATGGCGCCCAATATGACCGAGGCAATGTAAAAAAAGAAGATAAAAACAATTGATATCAACAACGCGAGGACAAATTCATCGACCAGCATCGCTAGCAGTATTAATGCGCTAAAACCGGCACAACTTACGATTATTAAGCGATAAACGCGGGGCCAGGCTACTTTGATAGCCAGAAAGTGTAATGCAAAAGCAAACCCGCTCACGGTGCAGGCCATCATCAAAACCGGATTGGCCCATTGCTGCCATTGCGGCGACTCAGACCACAACCATTGGTAGCCGTGACCGGTATACGCAGCATTCAGTGCTAAAAAGAATAAGAGATAGAGTGAATAAAGCAGATAAGGAGCAGCTCGCAACCCGATATACAACATAAAATTGTATGCAACCAAAGCCAAAATAACACCGTACATAAAACCATAGCTATAGGCTTGCACCCTATCTCTATCGTTTAGTTTCTCATTGTCCAACAAATAAATCGGCAAAACCATCGCGTCGGCTGATTCTACCCGGATCAAAATAGTGGTTTCACCCTGTGTAAAATCATGACCCGCGACAAAGAATCGGCGATTAAGGGGGCGCTCTGCAAATAACAAATGGTCGCCGGTGTGGAAACTATTAATCAACAGATTTTTCTGGAGGTAATAAACATCGATTTTGTCCAGCCAGGCGTTCTCAATCAACAGGTTTCGATGTATTGCGATTTTCCCGGAATTGCTAACCTGAAGAGCAAGCCATACCGGTTTTGAGCCTATTCCAAAATTAATAACCGGATTATCGGATAAAGAAAAATGGCCGTTTCTAAACGCATCAATTGCGTCGTGTATACTTAAGTGGCTATCATTACTCTGGTATACCTGAATATACTGACCAACCGTATCTTTGTATTCTGTGGCAACATCGAGTGTTTTTGCATTTGCTGGAAAAATCCAGAGAAACATCACGACGACAGCGAAGGGCAATAGCAGATGCTTCTTCATGCAAGAATGCTGAGGATATTTATAAAAAGAGAAAGCAACGGCTATGAACCAAATAATTTGAGCTTCCCAGGTAGATAGGGCGAAAATTATCTTACAGGATAATGAAATATTAATCAGCTTCTTTCAGATCAAGAAAATGAGCCTGTTTTCAGCCACCCAGGTGCATCAGTGATACTGCCTCCAATTTCAAGATTGGCTGGAATGACAATTCCTATTGATTTTATTGATCTTTCTTAAAACGATTTCGACCATGAAAAAACCATTTGAATTTACCCGCTGGAGTCTGAGGATTTCGTTGTTTGCCTTACTAATGGCAGGTCTGGCTGTATTCGGTCTTCGGCTCAGCATCATTGATTTTCAACCGGCCTTAATCGGACTTGCCGGCACTACACTGGCCGGATTGTTGGCCATCGTTCTCGGATTGATTGGGACATTGCGTGCAATCAAGGCGAAAGAAACCAGAATTGCTTCTACACTGGCAGGATCAACATTGGGTTTTTTAGTCGTGGCACCAGTTTTAATGGCTCTTATGGCGGGAGCCGGAACACCCCGTATTCATGATATTTCGACTGATCTGGCGCATCCGCCCGAGTTTGTGGCAATCAAGGCGCTACGCACGCCGGCGCATAATTCGCTGAATCGGCTTGAGCCGGAGAATTTGGCTGCCTTACAGAAATCAGGCTATCCCGATCTGGCTCCGCTACTTATTCCTCGCCCATTCGATCAGGTTTTTGAGCAAGCGGTCGTATTGGTGAAAAAACGTGGCTGGGAGATTGCCGCTGCTTCTGCGGCAAATGGCCGAATCGAAGCAACCGACACCACACGCATTATGGGTTTCAAGGATGATGTGGTAATCCGGGTGCAAGCAGCGGGAAACAAGACACAAGTCGATATGCGCTCCGCCTCCCGGGTCGGGAAAGGTGATCTGGGCTTGAATGCCAAACGCATCCGGCAGTTCTTGGCTGATTTGGAGAAATAGTTGGTTGAAACCCTATCCGATCCCCGGTCATCAAACAGTCAAATACGCGGTATAACATACGAGTAATGCTATCATTACAAGATCATTCAATACTCATTTCATATAATTTCACAACATGATTACTCCGACGTCCGTTCAACTCATCGCTGCCGTGTTATTTGCACTGGCTGTAATCCACACATTCTCAACTAAATATTTCGAACACTTGGCGCATATCCAACCACGCCATGCAGGGATTTGGCATTTATTGGGTGAAGTGGAAGTAGTCTTTGGTTTTTGGGCGATGGTTTTGATACTATTTATATTTGCCACAAGCGGCAAGCATGAGGCAATAACGTATCTCGAATCTCGCGATTTTACCGAGCCCATGTTTGTATTTGTGATTATGGTCATTGCCGGGACGCGGCCCATTTTAGATTTCGCCGCCTCTACTGTGCAGCGCGCTGCATTTTTATTACCGATCAATCAAGGCATGGCCATGTATTTTTTATTGCTGGCTTTCGTGCCTTTATTGGGTTCATTTATTACGGAACCTGCTGCAATGACGCTTGCGGCACTCATGTTGCGGGATACACTATTCAGCAAGGAGATATCCACCAAATTAAAATATGCAACGGTAGGTGTGCTATTTGTCAATATTTCCATTGGTGGCACGCTCACTCCCTTCGCAGCGCCGCCGGTATTGATGGTCGCTGCAAAATGGGATTGGGATATCTGGTTTATGATGACGAACTTTGGCTGGAAAGCTGCAGTGGCCGTTGTTGTGAATGCATGTGCAGTAACGTGGCTGTTCCGAAATGAACTAGGACATGTCCGGCAGATGGATAATACTACTGTGAAAAAAACCCCCTTCCTTATGGTATTAGTTCATTTGATTTTTCTGATGTTGGTTGTTGTCTTTGCACACCACCCCGCAGCCTTTATGGGTTTATTTTTGTTCTTCATAGGATTCACAACGGCTTATCAACAATATCAAAATCCATTAATCTTGCGAGAATCTTTACTGGTTGCATTTTTCTTAGCAGGATTGGTAGTGCTCGGCGGACAGCAACAGTGGTGGCTCCAGCCGCTTCTGCTGGATATGGATGATACGGCTGTATTTTTTGGAGCAGCAGCGTTAACGGCGATTACTGATAATGCAGCGCTCACTTATCTGGGTTCATTGGTTGAAGGGCTGAGTGAGGAATTTAAAATAGCACTGGTTGCAGGTGCAGTCGCTGGCGGCGGCTTAACAGTGATAGCTAATGCGCCCAATCCCGCCGGTTTCGCTATTTTGAAAGGTAAGTTCGATGAACAATCAATTCACCCGCTGGGTTTATTGATCGCGGCATTGCCCCCGACAATTGTGGCCATCATTGCATTTCGTGTGTTATGACGCATCGACTGCGCAAAGACTGAAACATAAAGCTTGAGTCGATCCAATCACGAGCTTTTTATCTGAAACAGGGCTGGAATTTTATAGACTTCCAGCCCTGTTTTATTTTTAGTTACTCGCAGCTCTCCATCTATCCTTGGAGAAAAGAATCAGACATTATTGGTAGGATTTTCAGCAATAGCCACTGAAGGGAGTGACTCAGGTTGAACGGGTGTCTTTTTCTCTGGCATATCATCAAACCACCGGTATAACATAGGCATGACAACCATGGTCATCATCGTTGCTGTTGTTAGCCCGCAAATGACCACGATGGCGAGCGGTTTTTGCACCTCTGAGCCCAGCCCAGTAGCAGCCAGGAACGGCGCCAGACCCAGCACAGTTGTGGCCGCAGTCATCATGACAGGCCGGAAACGTTGTGAGCAGGCTTTCCTGACAGATTCCTCTATACTCAATCCCTTTTCACGCAATTCCCGCACAAAAGAAATAAGCACGACACCATTCAATATCGAAGTGCCCCATACCGCAATGAAACCCACCGATGCCGGTACGGACAAGTACTCGCCCGTCACATAAAGCCCTACCACACCGCCCACAGATGCAAATGGCAACACCAAGTAAATGAGCCCGGCCATCTTGACTGAATTAAATAACATGAATAACAGAAAGAAAATGGCAGCAAGGGTAATGGGTACAATCACAGCAAGTGTTGCCATGGCACGTTCCATGTTCTCAAACTGCCCGCCCCAGGAAAAGTAATAGCCAGACGGCAACTTGATCTCTTTCGCAGTACGTTGCTGAAGTTCTTCTACAAAGCCGCCTAGGTCACGCCCATGCACGTTGGCACCAACGACTACGCGCCGCCTGGCGAATTCACGCGAAATGATCGCGGGACCATCGACAACTTGAATATCCGCTATGGCACTAAGAGGTACGAGCATACCGCCGTTCGCTACGCCACCCGGCGTGACATTGCCGACAGGCCGCAACAAGAGCTCCTTAATGGCTTCAACATCATGGCGGAAACCTTCTGGGAATCTCAGCAACAGCGTAAAGCGCCGCTCGCCTTCAAAAACCTTTGTGACTGCTTTACCGCCAATTGCCGTAGCAATCAATTCGTTGACATCAGAAACATTGAGGCCATGACGAGCGATCGCACGGCGATCGATATTTATAGTCAACTCTTGTTGTCCGGATAGCCGTTCAATACGAATATCTCTCGCACCGGGTGTCGATTTTACGATACGCGCCACTTGTTCGGACAGTTTACGTAATTCTTCCAGATCATCCCCAAAGATCTTGATCGCCACTTGCGAACGCACCCCGGTTACCATCTCATCCACACGTTGCGCAATCGGTTGAGACATGACGACATTAACACCAGGTAATACATTAAGCGCTTTACGAATATCCTCTTCGATCTCATGTTGAGAACGGCCAGACCCTTTCAAATCTAAAACTGCGATCGGATCCGATTCATTTTGTGATGCCGGGTCTGCCGGTGTGTCTCCGCGTCCCAGCTTGGACACCACAAACTTTACGCCAGGGACAGCAGCAATTATCTTCATTCCCTCCGTTTCCAGTTTGATGGCTTCTTCCAGCGAGATGGAAGGTGCGCGAATAATGACGGGAGTTGTCGCGCCCTCCTTCATGATGGGAATAAATGATTTACCGAGGAGTGGAAATAACGCAAAAGCAACCATCAGTGAACTTATTGCAATGATCATCGTATTCTTTTGGTTACTCATTGCCAGATCGAAGACGCGCAGGTAGCCAGCCTTGAGAACAGCCACTATTTTAGTATCTTGCTCACTCCCCCCTTTTAAAAGATAATCGCTTAATACGGGCGATAACAATAATGATACAAAAAGCGCGACTAATAAGGCGATTGCAATCGTGACAGCGAGCGGACTAAACGTTTTTCCTTCCATACCCTCTAGTGTCATGAGCGGCAAGAACACGAGGATAGTAACGAATACGCCAAAAATTACTGGCGTACCCACTTCCGCAACCGCATCAACGATAATATTGAATTTGGATTTTCCCGTGCCCTGCGCTTCGCCTAGCCGCTGATAGATATTTTCGACCACGACTACCGTGGGATCTACCATCATACCCAGCGCGATCGTCAATCCACCCAGCGACATTAAATTAGCGGGCATGCCGTAGTGATTCATCACCATAAACGTAATCAGGGGTGTGATGATCAGGGTGAAACACACGACGATACTGGTTCGAACATTACCCAGAAAGATGGACAGAACTACGATAACCAGAATCAGAGACTCCATCAGCGTGGTTTGCACTGTCGTTAATGCACCATTGACCAGATCCGTCCGGTCATAAAAAGGCACGATCTGCAGTCCACCCGGTAGCAACCCGCGTTCATTGATTTCGGCAACTTTTATCTTTATTCGATCAACAATCTCTTTGGCATTGCCGCCGCGCAGCATCATTACAATACCTGCAACTGATTCAGTGTCACCATTCTTGATGCTGGCACCTTGGCGCACTTCGCCACCGAAGGTTACCTCAGCAACATCGCGCACATAAACGGGAACGCCATCCATTTCTCGCAGCACGATATTGCGGATATCCTCCAATGTAGCAATCAAGCCTACGCCCCGGATTAAATACTGCTCATAATGCAATGCCAGTATATTACCGCTGGCGTTGGCATTATTACTGGCCAATGCACGGTCAACCTGCGTCAGGGTTAAATCGTAGTGCCGTAACTTATTGGGGTTGACATAAACCTGATATTCCTTAACGTGCCCGCCCATGGAATTGATCTCTGCAACACCCCGTATCGAGCGTAATATTGGACGCACCACCCAATCCTGTACAGTACGCCGCTCCATGAGTTCTTCTACTGTCAGGGCACGCTTGCCGTCATCCGGATGCTCGATCGTATATTGATAAACTTCACCCAAGCCCGTCGAAACTGGTCCAAGCACCGGTGTGATGCCAGGTATCAACCGGGGAGTCACATCAATGATGCGCTCCATTACCAATTGGCGCGCAAAATACACATCGGTTTTATCGGTGAATACCAATGTAATTAATGATAATCCGCTCTTATTCATCGAGCGCATCTCTACCAATCCGGGTAGGCCAGTCATGGCGATCTCAACCGGCACTGTAACTAACCGCTCCATCTCTTCGGGGCTGCGGCCAATTGCCACAGTTGCTACTTGAACTTGGATATTGGTCACATCAGGAAATGCATCCACGGAAAGATTCCTTGCGGCAAATCCTCCTGCGACGCATAGCGCCAAACCGATCACCACAACCAGCAGACGCTGATTAATCATTGCACGAACTATCGCAGCCATCATGAACGGTTACTCCAGTTCAGCAAGCTTGCGCTCACTGTCTAAATGAAAAGCACCTTCCATCACAATGCGCTGATCAATCGTAAGTCCACTGAGTACAGGACGAAAATTAGCTACCTCATGACCCAATTCAACAGGTACACGCTGGAAACGGTCACCACTTATCGCGATAAAGACATAATCTTGATTTAATTCACGTACCACTGCTGCTTCCGGAACTACCAAGGTTTTATGCTGATCCGTAATGTGCATATTGGCCAGCATATCCGGCTTAAGCTTACGCTCAGGATTCTCTACCATGACGCGAATCATTACTGTACGAGTTAAGCGATTGACAGTATCCGAGACAAATATGATCACGCCATCAAAATTAGTATTCCCAATTGCAGGCACATTAATTTCCACATGCTGTCCATGCCGGACATCGCCGACAATTTGCTCAGGCACATCACCTACCACCCAAACCTTAGATAGATCAGCGACTTGAAAGAGTGGATCAGCTGGTTGTACAACTTGACCTACTATAACGTTACGCGCAATAACGTAACCTTCTCTAGTTGCTCTAATATCAAGCCAAGGTAGAATTTTTCCGTTTCTAGCCAATTCCTTCAACTCAGCATTACTCATCCCCAGCAATCTTAACTGGTCTGCTGCCGCGCTGTGCTCAGCTTGAGCAATTTCCAGTTCGGATTGCCGCCGCTCCACTTCTGCGAGCGGTATCACATCGGCAGCCAAAAGATGGCGCCCGCGCTCAGCCGATTTCTGAGTCACTACAACGCGCGATGCAGCGCGCAAATAGGCCAGTTGTGCCTGTGTTAAATCCGGACTGGTAATGCGTGCCAATGGCGCACCTGCTTTAACGTAATCACCCAATACGACAAACATATTAATGATACGTCCGGTTACATAAGAACCAATCTTCGCTGTTCTCTCTTCATCCACTTGAACCCGGCTAGGTATTTGTATTTTATCCGCAAGATCAATCAGAGATGGCTGTCCAATCTTCAACCGTTCTGCCAGTTCTGGCCGAACAGTAATACTATTGAGGTCTCTTTCTTCTTCCGATTCTTTTTGTAAGCTATCGGTCGGTTCGCCCTTATCGCACCCGCCTAATATTAGTGCAATAAAGATGAAGCTTGCGATAGGTAATTTAATGTTCATTCTACAAGTAACTCCTTGGGATAATGTGCGCGCAAGCGGTCGATTTCGGCAGCAGCCGATTGCAGATCAAAGCGTGCCTGCAGGGAATCGCCGAGAATTCCACGGTATATACGCTGCGTGTCCAGCACCTCGATCAAGCCACGTTCACCAAAACGGTAGGCAGATTGAGCAACCTGCACAGCATTTTCTGCTTCCTTGATTAATCCGCTTTCAAACATGTCTACTCTGCGTTGCGCAATCTGCAAAGATTGCCATGCCGACTCAAACAGTTGTCCGACTTCAAAACGACGAAATTCCAGTGTTTCCCGTATCCGTGCGGAATCATGAATGGCGGTATCGATTTCACCCCGGCGGCGATACCAGAGCGGGATTCTGACGCTCACACCTGCCGTGTTAGAGGTAAATTGAGCATCCTGATAATTAGTGTATAGCACGTTGATTTGCGGCAATACCGAAGCCCGCTCCTGGCTAATCCGTAGGTTGGCGCGCTCTTGTTCGGCCTGTAACCGCATCACCTCAGGGTTAACACCAGGAACTTGCTGACGCAATACCTCCAGCGCTGGAAAATTAACGGGATCTTTTAATGAAGCGTTGATTTCAAAATCAGCGGGTATTGCTCCGGCTGT
This sequence comes from Nitrosomonas sp., assembly GCA_016708955.1. Taxonomy (GTDB): domain Bacteria; phylum Pseudomonadota; class Gammaproteobacteria; order Burkholderiales; family Nitrosomonadaceae; genus Nitrosomonas. The sequence continues at coordinate 826,322 of JADJES010000001.1, read as the reverse complement.
AAACTGCAAGAGCGCTATGCGTGCACGCTGTACGCCCAATCGAGCTGCTTCCTTGCGATTAGCTGCATTTTGCACTTCGGTATCCGCCCGGATTAACTCAAAGCGCGCTATTTCACCTCTTTCGACATTGATTGCAATGCGCCGGCGCACATCCTCCACTAAATCGTAGATACTCTGCTCCATTGCAAATTGTTCCTGACGAAGCAATAATTCATAAGAACGCACACGTAATTGCGCGGCTAAATCAGCTCGCACTTGATCATAACTGGCACGACTGGCATCAACAACTGCTTCAGATGCATCAATGCGCGCACTCCGCATGACAGGGTTTTCAATCGGCTGATTGACTGTCACGGAACGTTGCATTGAACTTGGTCCAGTAATAATAGGATCAAGGCGATTGCTATCGGGACCAGCTGTCACGGTTACTTCAGGATTGAGAAACGCTGATGCTGCTACCACACCGGCTTGAGCCATACCTATCTGCGAACGTGCGGCAAGAACGAGACCATTTGCCTGCAGGCCCGTCCGTTGGACTTCTTCAATCGTGAGTTTGGCTGTTTGTTGAGCAAATACGAGCGGTGATGAAAATACGAAGCTAAAACTAAGCAATAGATAACAAAACGGAGAAGTCTGCATAGAGCCCTTTCAATCATTACAAAGATGTGATTCCATTTACATATTCTTCACATAAAATTAGCTGCTAATAATATAGGAATTTTATGTTTCAGCAATATTAATATTAAGGATAATAAGGTCTTTTATTAGTATTTTGAAGAAAAATCAGAATAGCTAATTAACAAAAGTGCAGAATTTACCAAAATAATCCTGAATGATTGCTGAACAAGGACATTAATCCATATGCATTCAAAATCCTCACATCACTATCTCCACCCGATAAAGCTTTTGATACTGATTCTCAGCGTATTAGCGATTATTTGGCTTGTTACAGGAATATCCTGGCGGACATATGAATTGCGTGACAATGATCCTAACCGTGGCGCTATCACAAATGGTACTGATAAATTCGGCGATCAATTTTCTCAAACTATTTATCTTGATCAAGGCTGGTCTGCGTCTGATAGTCTGTGGTTCTATAATACAACGCAAGGTTCCAATTTATTACCTTACAGTTTTTTTCTAGTGCTGGAGCAGTCTGATTCGTCCGCTTTGTTCCGCAGTAATGAGAATATTGATCGCTATGGTTATCTGCCGCAACGGTCAACCGCCAGCAATCCAGATGGATTACCCGTAGGGATGGTACGAGATGAGTATCAAAATAAGGCGTTTATGGGATTTACTTGTGCTGCTTGCCATACAACCCAGATCAATTATGCCGGTACCGGAATTCGTATTGATGGTGGCCCGGCGAATTCAGATATGGAATCCTTCATGATCGATTTGGCAGCGGCGCTGTATGCTACTTTAGAGACCCCGGAAAAACTTGATCGCTTTGTTACTAATGTACTGAAACAAGGACACTATGAGAACGCAAACGATGTATTAGCTGATCTCAAGAAATATGCCCAGCGTATTAAAACGTATAACATCATTAATACGCCCCGGGACACCAAGCGGCCGTTAACCCATTATGGCTATGCGCGACTCGATGCATTTGGACGTATCTATAACCGTGTGCTCGAACACATTATGAGTGCTCAACAATTGCGCGAATTACTGGCTGAAATACTTTCTCCGGCTGAACTGGCTATAGTGATGGCCGGCGTTGAACCAGTGCTTAGCAGCAGTGATCGTGACCATGTTATCGAACGAACCCAAGCATATTTGACTGATAAACAAATAATCAAGTTACGCAATAAAATCTATAATCCGGCTGATGCCCCGGTCAGCTATCCTTTTCTGTGGGATGTTCCACAACATGATTATATCCAATGGAATGGCAGGGTCGATAACAGCGGATTGGGTCCAATGGCACGTAATGCGGGTCAACTGATTGGCGTATTCAGCACACTGGATTGGCAAGAAAAAGATGGCTTCACCTTATCCTCAGTACTCGGCGGACAAGGATTTGGTTCCAAGCATATCGATTTCCAATCCTCCATCGATACCCGGAATTTGCGCCGCGTAGAAAACCATCTGCGCAAATTAACCTCACCACTTTGGCCTGAACATATTCTGCCCAAGCTTGACAAACAACGCTTAGTTAAAGGCGCAGAATTATTTTCTCAATACTGCGCATCGTGCCATGGTCAATTAAACCGAACCGATCCTGATCGCCGTGTCGTGGCTAAAATGATTTCAGTATCTTCGGTAGGAACAGATTCTAAGATGGCTGCAAACAGCATAGAATTTACCGGCTATAGTGGCATTCTCAAAAATCAATATGTTAGCGTCAGTACCGGAAACATCTTATTGCAAAGCCAAGCACCAGCGGTTGCCCTATTAACATCCGCTACGCGCAATGTGGTTACCACACCCGATCGCGACAAATGGCTTATACGACGATGGGTAGAGCGATCGTTTGATTTTGCCTATACATTTTTTGATAATGAAGTGCGATCTTCCCTTAAAAACGGGAACTACACGCCTGATACGACCGCCAAACCTTTTGCTTCGGTAATGGCTTATAAAGCACGTCCACTCAATGGCATATGGGCAACCGCCCCGTACTTACATAATGGTTCGGTACCGACACTGTATGACCTGCTTTTACCCAAGAGACGAGTCAGTGATCCGATAGAAGGGGAGTATCGGCCAGATGAATTTATGGTCGGTTCGCGCGAATTCGATCCGGCGAAAGTTGGTTTAAAATCGATTGGCTACGACGGCTTCTTGTTTCGTACCAGCATTTTGGGTAATAACAATAGTGGGCATGAATATGCTTCCGGCCGTACACCACAACCGGACGGAACATCTCTTCCAGCATTGACTAAAGAACAACGGTTGGATTTACTGGAGTACCTTAAATCTTTATAAGCAACATAAGGGGAAATGCTTATGATTCCATCTGCTTTTACTGCCAAAGACCCCAAATATCTAAATGAAAAACATATTTCCAAAAGACGCATTCATAGCGCAAATTTCAGCTCTCGTACCGACAATGCTACTTCTGGAACCGCTGCAGGGTCATTCAGGTAAATTACTTTTCTTCTTGGCACCACTTTGAGCTGGTTGTCACAGGCAAAATCCATAATAAATTTGTAGGCGCCCAGATTGCTATTTTTTAACACTGTTTTTACCCGCACACCCACTTGCCCCTCATGAATGATCGGTTGAGCATGCTCCGAGTATACCCATCGCCCATGGTTATCATAACTGGCAAGGGCTCCGCAGAGCCTTTCTGACCAGTCACTCGGACGAAATGGCCGACCATTAGGGATAACACCCAGAATCAACCATTCTTCAGGTTCAGACTTCATATGCAGTGCAATAGAAAGAAAAATAAAAGTTAAGAAACAGCATGAACTGGGGCCATGATAGTTTTTTTGGACTGGTGTGCCGGAATAATTTGGTAAACTTTTCTGCAGTCATGCCAAGAATTCATGATAAGTATCTTATTTTCTTTAAAATCCTAATGGTTATAACGGCATGACTTTAAAAAAATAGAGAAAATTTCCAATAGAATGCAGAAGTAACTATGGAATTAACCTGGAAAAATAGAATCTGATGTTTTACAACTGAGATAGCCCACATTGAGCGAGTTGTACAATCAAATTATTTGAGAAAAATCAAAAAAATAAGTATGGTACTTTATTCCATATCTTATTATTTCTATTTCATTAGGAGCTCACGTGGCTTTGCGAATTTCAATTAACTTAAGACTTGCTATGATTATAAGTCAGGTTATCTGGCTTAGTGCTTGCGCCAATCTCTCCTACTATGCTCAAGCCGTTGATGGGCATTTTAATGTTTTACACCGCTCGCAACCTATTAGTACGATTATTGCTCGCCCCGATACAGATCCAAAATTAAAGCACTCACTGAGTAAAATTGTTCAGTTGCGTGAATTTGCCAGCCGTGAGTTGAAATTGCCGGATAACCTGAGCTATACCAGTTATGCGGATTTAGAACGCCCCTACGTAGTTTGGAATGTTTTTGCCTCACCGGAACTTTCCACGAGACTCAAAGAATGGTGTTTCGTACAGGTGGGCTGTGTCAATTATCGTGGCTTTTTCTCGCAAACAAAGGCAGAACAATATGCAGAGGATCTTAGAAATGAGGGTTATGATGTTTATGTCGGTGGAATTCGCGCTTATTCCACTTTAGGCTGGTTCAGCGACCCGGTATTGAATACCTTTATCGGTTATTCGGAAATGAATCTTGCTCGCCTGATATTTCATGAGCTCGCTCATCAGGTGGTTTATGTACCTGGTGATAGTGTTTTCAATGAGTCTTTTGCTACCGCAGTTGAACATGAGGGTGTCAGGCGCTGGTTTATAAGTAATGGCACAGCTTTTCAACAAGCTGAATTAAGCTCGAGACAAGAGAGAGAAGCAGTTTTCACTGGTCTGGTATTAAGACATCGCAAACAGTTACAAGAAATGTTCCATTCGGATATCAGTGACATTGAGAAACGCACCCAAAAAGCACATATTTATGAGGAACTCTACAAGGAATTCTTACGTCTGAAGGCCGACAAAGCCGAATTCAGTAGTTATGATCAATGGTTTGCGCAGCCATTAAATAACGCATTACTGGCAACTGTTTCGATTTATACCCAATTACTACCCGCATTCCAGGCAATCCTCGTACAACATGACAAGGATATGGAAAGATTCTTTGATACCGTTACAAAAATTAGCAAGCTTCCGAAGAAGGAACGAAATTTAGTGTTACAGAAGACTGTTGAAGTAAATCAGGAGTGGTTGATCGTTGAGCGTTAGTGTTTTTACGTTAAGTTAAACTTGTCTGATGACATATGTCATCAGCAAATTCTAGCACACAATTCCATCAGACTGATTCTACTAGTGGGGAGTCCTAATAAATTACAACATACTGATTTGGGTAAAAATGCCTTATAATGAAAAATCGTTGGGACAATCTTTCTAATCAGGATAACTTTTCTAACTTCCCGTCTCCTCCTCTCAAGTTAGCTTCAGGAAAAATTTTCATGCCTTATTTGTTAGTATCGGGTTACTAATTATGTTTGAGCTGGTACACTGATTCATAGAGCAGGAATCTTACTAAAAGCCTTTATTCTTAGAGATATAAGCAATTAATATTTAGCGGCTTTCTATCCATCCACAAGACTTATCGTTATCATACGAGAGGTTAATCATGACACACATTGATTATAAAAGACGTCAATTCCTGCAATATGCGACATTAGGCACACTCGCCGCCACATTGCCCGGTTTTGCACTGGCAAAAAACCAAGGGTTTAATAAGGCTCCCAACAGTTCATTCAAAGCCGATGTAGAAATCGCATTAACCGCTCAAACCGCTGACGTCCCTATTCTTGCGGGCGCTCATACTCATGTTTTTAAGTACACTGGAAAATTGCTGAAGGGACCCCAATCAGCACTTAAAGAATTGCCAGGTTACTTAGGACCAATTCTCAATTTCGAGCAAGGTCAGAAAGTTCGAATATATTTTTATAACCAGTTGCCAGAACCGTGTGTTACCCACTGGCACGGCATGCATGTACCACAGGTAATGGACGGACATCCTATGTACGCCATATATCAAGGCGAACAGTATGTCTATGAATTTGAGGTGAAGAACCCTGCTGGCACTAACTGGTATCATTCGCACACGCATGAATTAACCGCCACGCAGGTATATCAAGGCCTGGCAGGCCTCATTACCATATCTGATGAAGCTGAACGAAAACTGGATTTGCCCAGCGGTGAATTTGATCTCCCGCTTGTCATTCAGGATCGTAGCTTCACCAATGGCAACCAATTACGTTACATGCTTAATAGGCACCAGCGGATGAGAGGTTTTTTGGGTGACACGATTCTGGTTAATGGCCAGGAAAATAGCACTATCCCGGTAAAAACCAGAGCCTATCGCCTGCGCATACTCAATGGATCGAATTCCAGAATCTACAAGTTGGGTTGGGAAGATGGCACACCCATGACTGCGATTGGCACTGATGGCGGGTTGCTGGAGAAACCTGAAACATTACCTTATATTATGCTGGCACCGGCTGAGCGCGTTGAACTGTGGGTTGACTTTAGCGGCCGCAAACCCGGCTCCGATCTTATGTTGCAAAGCTTGGCCTATCAGGGATCTGCAGCGCATATGGGAGGTGATATGGGGGGCGGAATGCGTCAGGGCATGGGTAGAATGGGCAGGATGGATGGTGCGTCGGCCCAAAATGAAGTTATATCTATAGCCAAGTTCCACATTACCGAACAAATCAGTGATTCACCCAAGTTGCCGACAGAACTGGTTCCCATGCGCCGGTTGACCGCTCAGGATATCTCCAGTCCCGACAAAACTGTTCCTATTGCCATTGGCATGCGGCACATGACATTTCAATTAAACGGCAGAACATTTGACATGCAAGACCATACGGAACTTGAAAAGATTCCTGTCAATAGCATTCAGAAAATCAGGATATTCCACGACAACCACGGAATGGGCGGAGGAAGGCGCGGTGATCGGGGCGGCATGGGCATGATGATGGCGATGCCACATCCCATTCATTTGCATGGTCAGCAGTTTCAAATTCTATCGCGCAAGCAAAACAATCTCAGCGGCGCCTATGAAACTGTCAGAGATGGGTTTATCAACAACGGCTGGAAAGACACCGTCTTGGTGATGCCGGGAGAGGAAATTGAGATTATTAAACCATTTAAAGACTATACCGGTTTATTCCTCTATCACTGTCATAATCTGGAGCATGAAGACATGGGTATGATGCGCAATTTTTTTGTAAGCTGATTCATATCCTGGATTTAAAGTATTTTTGCAAAAATTTTCCGTTCACCTCCATTAATACATTGTGCTTAGGACAGCATGAGGGATGAACGGAAAATACATTAAATCAGAATCTGATTTAATTATCTGTAATTCCCTTGATAGATAACTCGAAACAAAAAATACTCCCATTTTATGTGGCGCAATGCCAATTCCAGTATCGGTAACGATTATCTTAGTAACCTGGATATCTGATCTCCTTAATTCGACATGTACCTTAACGCTTTTACGATTGCATTTAACAGCATTGGATTCCCGATCCGACTCTCGCAAGATCGAGCACTTCATTAATCAATGCCAATATTTTATCGCGCGCTTTGTCAAGGAAGATAAGCTTCCTCAGAAAAGATAACATTTCACATCTCTATTTACCCAATACACACTTCGGATGCCTTCTATAATGACGCATCTTGGCACCTACTCCAGTAATTCGATATTCACTGAACCTCACCAAATGTCAGAGTAGATAATTGTGCTGTGAAATACTAATTACTTGAAAATTTCTCATGGCAATATGTTGTGCCAAACCATTATAGTTACATTGATTATAGGTATCCGGCATGAGTAGAACTGTACTAAGCGAAGTGGAATTTCCACGGGAGGAACGCACTATGTCTAACAACATTATCGACTTAAAGCAATCTCTTGAGCGTATTAATACGCTGCCTGCTATGCCGGTCATTGCCCAAAAAATGCTTGCATTAGCGTTGAATACAGACGAAGGTGAAACACAATTGCTCAAACTCATCGCGCAAGATCCGCAGATCTCTGCCAAGATCATTGGGCTGTCAAACTCTTCCCTTTTTGGAGTACCAGGCACAATATCCTCGGTCAGCGATGCAGCCATGTTCTTGGGTCTGACGCAGGTGAAATCAATCGCTATCGGTATGGCCACCCTATCAGCCTTGGCTAAACCACCTGAAGGTAAATTCAAATCTACTGATTTGTGGGCTCACAGTATGGCCATTGCCACTATGATGCGCGCTATTGCCAGGCACATACCTGCACGAAACCGCCCGATGGACGATCAAATTTTCCTCTCAGGACTGTTGCATGACATTGGATATAACGTACTAAGCTTTATCGCAAAAGACATCAGCGATACACTTTATGAAAGACTGAGCACTGCTCCCGAAATAGCTCTATTGGAAATAGAGAACGAGCTACTTGGCACACATCACGGTGAGATCGGCGCACAACTGGCTGCACATTGGGGATTACCGGCGGAAATCATTGCCGTGATACGCTATCACCATATACCCGGCCACACGAATGCTGAAGCCGGTCAACCCTTGGTCAAACTTGTCAATATCGCAGAGAAAATGCTACCGGATTTTGCGAACACCGAACACACGACACAATCAATTACCGAACAAGACTGTACCGATCTTGGCATAGATCCAAGCAAGGCCGATGCTATTACCGAAGAGATTGGAATCGTTGCTGAGCAGGCCAAACAGCTTGCTAGCACTGTTTGATAACACAATATAGAACAGGGTCTCTGACATTCGGCATCCATGCATTTCCAGTAAATTACGATAGCAATCAATGAACTAGCAACCCAATCAAAGTGCGATCAAGGATCTTTAGTGCTCCAGCATGATGCGTCTGGAATTTTTGATTCAATCGATACTTTTTCCCCGGATCCAGTCATTTCGGTCGTCTTATTCATGACTGGTTGATCAGCAACTCATTAGGAATAAAGAAATGAAAAAAAACACCTATCAGTTATTTACCATCCAGTTAATCTTCTTTGTTTTTCTCGTCATGACGATCGCATTGACACATGCGCTTGTTCACGCTGCATCACTGCAAATGCCTGTATCAGTCAGTTCCGGCTCCACGAAATCATTAAGTGTGCAATTGGATGTTGAATCCGCTATTTACACACTGTTTGGCCCATCACCGAGTGCCAAGAACGGCCCCAGCGAGAATCCGGTGGTAAGTGCGCGCGCAGCAAAACTCACTCATAGCAAGCCAGCTGCTTCCCAATCTGCCAACCATTTACTGGTTGGCCCTACGCTACGTGTCCGCCCTGGAGACAAGCTGAATATTCTTTTCCGGAATAACCTCGACTATGAGAAATCTGCTGGAGATGCAAGCCATAGCACCACTAATCCGCATGGATTTGATGTCATCAATCTGCATACCCATGGATTGCACGTTTCACCCAGCAGTCCGAGCGATAATGTATTGCTGAATATTTTTCCGAAGAAAACGCCCAAAGAACCATTGAACGAATGTTATGCTGAATTCGGCAAAGAAAATTGTGTGACAGAAAAATTTTCTTATACTTACAAAATTCCCGCCAACCATCCTTCCGGCACCTACTGGTATCATGCGCACAAACATGGTGCGGTCGCAATGCATTTGGCCAATGGCATTGCCGGCGCCTTAATCATTGAAGATCCGGTGCATGGTTTGGAAAGCTTGCCCGCAGTGCAAAAAGCACGCGAACAAATTATCCTGTTGCAGGAAGTCGCTTACGGCGGGAAGTATCCAGATGGTACAGGTTCAGGCACTAAAAAAGACCCCTATCGCATCGACTGCATGAGCGTATACGGCAATCAAAATGGTTGCGCATTCGGTGGACAAGAACCACCCGCCCCTGGTATTACTAATAACGAATTATCCGTCAACGGCCAGTTCCAGCCGTCGATCACCCTATCGACCAACGAGGCGCAGCTTTGGCGCGTGATTAACGGTAGCATCGGCAATGTCGTCCCGATGTGCCTGATGCCTGTTAATCAATCAAACGATAAACCTGCAACCACAACCCCGGCGGCGTATGTTCTTGCGGCAGACGGCGTTCCTGTGCAGAACCCCGATGCCGGAAAAAACGATCTGCCGGTACTCTTGACCAACCCGGTTGTGAAACCAACTGATGGCGCAGGAGTATTGAACAATGAACTGCTCTTCCTGGCCGCAGGCCAAAGACTCGATTTAATGGTAAAGGCGCCATCCACACCGGGCACTTATGCTCTGTATGATGGCGTTGATCAATCCGGCAATGCGATTCCCAGAGATCAATTATGCCAAGCATCCACCTATGCGCAGCTAACCCCGATCCTCACCGTGAATGTCGAGGTCAGCACGAGTGAAATTGCCTACAATACCGACGTACCAACGCAACAAGCACTCAACAGACTAACAGCGCCGATCACCATTACAGCCGCTGAAAGCCCCGAGTTACCTACCCAGGGTGCTGTCTTTGGTTTCACCAATAGCGAATTCGCCCCGATTGACGGTGGCGCATCGGTCATCAACGCCAGAGTTTTCAATCCCATCCGCAGCCAGCGTAATCTCGCATTGAAACAAGTCGATCTATGGTCCGCGCAAAGCGCCGCGGGAACGCATATGTTCCATATCCATATCAACTCATTTCAATTGGTTTCGCGCGGACAAGTGAAATATCCGTTCCCCATCTGGCGGGATACTTTGCTGGTAGAGACACAATCCGATAAGGAAGGGAATGCAGAAATCGGTGATATCGTGCAATTCCTGCAAAAACCGCTGGACTACACCGGCTCCTTGGTCATGCATTGCCATAATGTTTTTCATGAAGACAATGGCATGATGGAGTTGGTGAATATTCTACCGTCCTCCAGCAATAGTCATAGGCCTGTGCACAAGAAGCATGCGGGAATTCACTGATCCAGTAGATATTGGAAAAACTGCTCAGGTTCGTAGGAAAACGAATCAGAGCAGCTCTCCCTATGCAATACCTGATAAAACCTGACTTATCTGTATCTCTGTCTCTGCAGCAATCAAGAAATCGGGTACTTAATCACAATTTTAAGTCCTGCAAGACAGTGACTAGTTTCTTATTTGGCTTCTCGGCACTGTAAGCTCCATACTTCCGCCAAGAGTCAGATTCGAGCCATTCTGTATGCTTCTCAAGTATCGCAATCAGTTCGTCATGCTCAATTAGATGCCAAGCACCATTTATTGGAAATGCCATAAATAAAGATTTCCCTATGTAAAGAATGTCAATCCCCAACACTCGCCTTCTGCCTGGAAGCATACAGATATCCCCCAATCGCCCCCACAATCACCCCGAGTGGCGCTGCAATAAAGAGTCCGATCATCGGTCCCTGGTCAGTGTCTTTCGAGATGGCCATAGGTCCTAAGAAACCGATAACAAAAAACAACCCGCCCAGAATTAATGCGCCGCCGATAACAGCAACAATGGTGTTCGCTTTTTCGCCAGAAACAAGTTTCCAGGCAAACCAGCCTGCCAGCGATGCACAGGCGAGTGAAAAAGCCGTGCTGAGCCAGAAAGGAGAATTGGTGGTGATCGTTAAAATCGTGCTGATAAAAAATAGCACAGTCAAAAACATCAGTAGAGATACAATTGGTTTTAGTATTTGAATCATTGCAATACGCTTTTTATATTAATAGGCATTTGTGAAAGCTCTGAATCATGCGCATTCGTCATTCCGAAAAAAGTGAGGAATCTTTGGTAATCAACACGATAGATTTCTCGCTGCGCTCGAAATGCCAGTTATTTGTAGATCCCTTGACAGCACAGCATTGTAAACTATCTCCCATGTATCCCTCGCTTGGATTTACTGCATGAGGTTTTCAGTATGAATACATTTAACCCGCATCGGCGCAAATTATTGCAATACGGTTTCATGGGGCTGGGTACTTTCTTTGGTAACGCTTTGTTGCCGTCTCCGCTGAAGGCGGCATCCTTGTCATTATCTTTGGCAGCACGCGGAGAGCTGCTGCCGCCGGATCAGAATGGCGTGCGTCTGCCCGCGGGTTTTACTTCCCGGATCGTGGCCCGTTCTGGGCAACCACTTTTTGGCTATACCTGGCATGCAGCGCCGGATGGCGGCGCTGTTTTTGCCACCCCGGATGGTGGTTGGATTTATGTTTCCAATAGTGAACTGGGCAATCAAGCGGGTGGCGTGGGGGCATTACGATTCAATGCGCAAGGAGAAATTATAGGTGCGTATTCGATTTTGAATCAGACCAACCGCAATTGCGCCGGCGGGCGTACGCCGTGGCAGACATGGCTATCCTGTGAGGAAACCGATAAAGGCCGGGTATGGGAGTGCGATCCGTTTGGCCGGAAAACTGCGCAAGTCAGAAGCGCCTTAGGTGTATTCCGGCATGAAGCGGTGGCCGTGGATACGCGCAACATGCAACTGTATCTGACCGAAGATCAACCGGATGGTTGTTTATATCGCTATACCGCACGTTCATTCGATGCGGCGGGGAATCCCGATCTGGAGGATGGCTTCTTGGAAGTTGCCGAAGTCATCGAAGGCCCAATTGGCGCAGTGCGCTGGCATACCCTACCCGATCCGCTGGCAACCATGACGCCCGCACGCAAACAAGTTGCCAGCAGCACCCGGTTTAATGGCGGCGAAGGTATCTGGTATCACCAGGGCATAATCTACTTCACCACCAAAGGCGATGACCGTGTGTGGGCTTATACTGTGCAACAGCATCACCTCAGTGTCGTCTACAATGCGGCTTTATATCTACGACCGGTATTAACCGGCGTGGATAATATCATCACCAATGCTACGGGAGATTTATTGGTAGCTGAGGATGGCGGTGATATGCAGATTGTTGTGCTGACAGCCGGTAAAGTTCTGCCTTTGTTACAAGTAGCAGGCCATGACCGCTCGGAAATAACCGGCCCTGCTTTTAGTCCCGACGGTTCGCGTTTATATTTCAGTTCACAACGCGGCAAAACCGGGCGAAATGAGGATGGCATAACGTTTGAAATTACTGGCCCATTTTGATTGCGGTACTCTAAAGCTTTTCTCCGGCACTTGATAAATCCGTTTAGTGGTCCCATTTATCCCGGAAACTGCAACAGGTTTTGTGCGCGTAATTGTAACTTCACTATTTGATTTAAAGCAGCAATAATGCTCATGGCGTGACTGCGTGATAAACGGGGAGAATTAATTTGGAATTCAAGGATTACTATAAGACACTTGGCGTTTCGCGCGATGCAACGGCAGAGGAAATCAAGAAAGCATACCGCCGCCTCGCGCGCAAGTATCATCCGGATGTTTCCAAGGAAACTAACGCCGAACAGAAAATGAAAGAAGTGAATGAGGCCAATGCGGTTCTCTCCGACCCGGAAAAGCGCGCGGCTTATGATCAATTGGGACAGGGACGCGGATTCCAGCCAGGCAGTGATTTTCAACCGCCCCCCGGCTGGGATGCCGGTTTTGAATTCCGTGGGCAAGGATCTAACGGTGCACAGGCTGCTGATTTCAGTGATTTCTTTGCGGAATTATTCGGCAAGCAAATGGGTGCTGGTGCCCGGCAAACCCACCATCGGATGCGCGGCGAAGACCATCACGCAAAAATCCTACTCGATCTGGAAGATACCTATCACGGCGCCACACGCAGCCTGACACTGCGCATGCCTAAGCTCGACAGTCAGGGACGCACCGTGCTCGCCGACCACACGTTGAATGTCCGTATTCCCAAGGGTGTACATGCCGGGCAGGTGATCCGGCTTGCCGGACAGGGTGGCCCGGGCCATGCCGGGGAAGCCGCCGGAGATTTATTTCTAGAAGTTCATTTCAAACCGCACAGCCGTTACCGGATTGAAAACAAGGATATTTATGCCACATTACCGGTCGCACCGTGGGAAGCAGCACTGGGTGCAACGGTTAAAATACCGGTACCGGATGGCCAGGTGGAAGTGCGAGTGCCGGAAAACTCCCAATCAGGCCGCAAACTGCGCTTGAAAGGACGCGGCATCCCGGCTGCCACGCCAGGTGACTTGTATTTGGTGCTGGAAGTTGTGCTGCCGCCCGCCACCACACCCAAAGAACGCGAGTTTTACCAAACCATGGCTCAGGAACTCGCTTTTAATCCGCGCCAGAATCTCGGAGTCTAAATCATGTCGCATGAAATCGATGCCATTTTACTTGAGGATGCCAAACTCAATCTGGATGAGCTGGCGGGGAGCTGCCAAGTCAGCCGTGAATGGATTATTGAGCGCGTTCAATGGGGCTTGTTGCTGGATGAAAACTCAATCACTAGTGATCCTGGCGCATGGCTATTTGATAGCCGCAGTTTTATGCGGGTCAAGAGAATTATAGCGATTGAGCGGGATTTTGAAGGTAACCCGGAATTAGCCGGTTTGGTCGCCGATCTGCTCGAAGAAATTGAAGTGTTACGCGCCCGGCTGAAAGCATCCGAATTGAATGAAGATTAACAAAGCATCTGCCAGCCAAACGAATTAAATAGGAAAACTGCTCATGTCTTTACATATCGTGTGTCCGCACTGTCACGCCACCAATCGCGTACCGGCAGATCGCCTCGGCGCATCGCCCAACTGCGGGTCTTGCCATCAGGCATTATTCGCCGCCCAGCCAGTTGAGCTGACGGAGAGTCATTTCAACCGGCATATCGCAAACAACGACATTCCGGTGCTGGTCGATTTCTGGGCACCATGGTGCGGTCCGTGCCGCATGATGGCCCCGGCCTTTACCAAAGCAGCCGCTCTACTAGAACCGGGAATGCGCCTCGCTAAGGTGAACACGGAAGAAGAACAAGGCTTAGCCGCCCGTTACAACATTCGCAGCATTCCAACTCTAGCGCTGTTTAAAAGTGGCCGGGAAATCGCCAGACAATCGGGTGCCATGAGCGAACAGGATCTGGTGCGATGGGCGTAAGCGTACAACAAATAATGACTAATACTAAAGGAACAAACACCTATGCTCAATAACGGATTTCTATCCCGTTTCATCTGGACTTCACTGGCGGCCATATTGCTGGCATTATTTTTCCATAGCTTCCTTTACCATTACTTCCCGGATATTCTCCACCCGGGTTATTTTACCGGCAAGGATAAGCAGGAAAATGCCGAGCCGCGAGTAGTCCAGGCACGCGGCAATTTGGCCGAAGACGAAAAAAGCACGATTGAATTGTTCGAGAATTCGCGCGATTCGGTGGTATTTATTACCACCCGCCAGCGTGTCATGGATGCATGGACTCGCAACATCTTTTCCGTTCCCAGCGGCACCGGTTCAGGTTTTATCTGGGACGATAATGGGCATATCATTACTAACCTTCATGTCATCAAAGGCGCCAGCGAAGCGACCGTGCGCCTGGCCGACGGGCGCGATTACAAAGCGTCCCTGGTGGGCGCCAGCCCGGCGCACGACATCGCCGTGCTGCGAATCGGCATCGGCTTCCAGCGCCCCGCGCCGGTTCCGATCGGCACCAGCCGCGATCTCAAAGTCGGGCAAAAAGTATTCGCCATCGGCAATCCCTTCGGTCTGGACTGGACATTAACGACCGGCATCGTTTCCGCGCTGGATCGCTCGTTGCCCGGCGGGGATGGCCGCACCATCGACAATCTGATCCAGACCGACGCCGCCATCAACCCCGGCAACTCCGGCGGCCCGCTGCTCGATTCCGCCGGCCGCTTGATCGGCATCAATACCGCCATTTACAGCCCCAGCGGCGCCAGCGCCGGAATTGGCTTTTCCGTACCGGTCGATACCGTCAACCGCGTGGTGCCGCAAATCATCAGCCGCGGCAAATATATCCGCCCGGCCATGGGCATTACCGTCGACAGCAAACTGAATAACCGCCTGACGCAACACCTGAAAGTAACGGGTATCGTCATTCTGAGCATCAGCCCCGGATCCGCGGCGGAAGCGGCCGGACTGCAAGGCGCGACGATCACACCGGAAGGCAATATCATCGCCAACGATATTATCGTAGCCGTTGAGGATAAACCCATCGATTCCGTAGATAAGCTACTTGCTCGAGTTGATGGCTATAAAGTTGGCGATACCATCAAGATCACCGTGTTGCGGAAAGGTGAAAGAATTGAAGTACCGGTAACGTTACAACCAGGTGAATAGATACAAACCAGATACAGGCGGGTATATTTTTGAGAAAATCCCCGCTTTGTTAAAATAATCCTTCGCATTAACCCGTTCGCAAATTGTATTTCTACGAACTACCCTGAATATCTGCTTCCTTACTCCCTGCGCCCTCCAGAATACGCATCACCAGATCGGACGTGGAGATGCCGGGGGTATAGGGTAGTTCCTGAATCATCTCAGCCGGTAATGATGCGCATAATTTGCGTTTATCCTGGCGTTCCTGCTCCGATGCGCAGGCAAAGGTGTAAATATCAAAGCCATGTTGTTGCATAAATTCCAGAGTGACGCTCGCCGGGGTTTCCGTCATTACGGCATCGGCGTATTTGCACGCGGCGACGACGGCGGCGCGTTCCGTCTGTTTCATGACCGGCAGCTTGCCTTTATTTTCCATTACACGCTCATCCGAAACCACGCACACCGTCAGATGCGTGCCCAATGCGCGTGCCGCTTGCAGGAAATTCACATGGCCTTCATGAAACAGATCGGCCACCATGCGGGTATACACGCGTTTTTGCCGATGATTCTTAGGCCACACGGGAATCTCCCGGTTTAACCGCGTTAAGGCACGTTCCAGCCATTGACGGCTACGCAACGCCAGCACGTCATCCGGATCTTTCAAAGAGATCTGATGCGCATAACACCAGGCCTTAGCCAAATCTCCTAACAACCAGCACTGTATCAGCCGGTGATAGGCATAACAGCGTACCAGTAAGGTAAAACTTTCCAAATTGCGTGCGGATATCACGGTATCCCAATTGGGATTCGGTGTGCGCCAATCTCCGTAAAATGCCGTCAGAATTGTTTCCGGCTGCCGCGGAAACCAGACTTGGCCGTATTCTGAATTGCGCTGTATCAGATCAAATTTGGGAAAAATAGACACACGCTGATATTCATCCGGATAACCAGGTAGTGAGAAACCACCGGCTATCTGTTTTCCTCTCGCTTGCAGACCACAGACATCCATCGTAACTCCCAATTCCGGGTGCACGTAATCACGATAATTAGCGTAATCAATCCGCATCGGCGTTCTGACCCAACCGGCTTCTTCCAGCGCAGTACAACACGCATCCCAGGATTCCATCCATACCGCAATGTCCAGATCTTTGTCGAAATCCAGCAGGCTTCCGTTACGAACCAGACCCAGTAACGTACCCGCGTAGGGAAATGCCGGAATTCCCAATTTGGCTAATTCTGCACAAGTCGTCCACAACAGTTTCTCGGCTTCCCCGGAAACAAATACATTGTCACCAGGTTGCAGTATTTCTGTTTTTTCCCGTTGCGGCGGGACTTTTCCTGTTTTGGCCAGAATCATTAAGTGATTCAAGGCGCAAACAAAATGGGTATGTGCTGTGGGTAAATCCAATAAAATGAAACTCGCTGTTCCCAGTACATGCGCCCAATGCGCTTTATGAAAATCATTTTGCACATGCGCATAAATCTTTGCTGCATACGCGGGTACATCAGCACCGCGATCCGTGCGCATTGCCAATGAACACCATAATCTTGCAACATCCTGAGACAGTGGATATTCATTTTTTAATGGGCCCAAAATCCCATCCGCATCATTCAGCTTACCTCTAGCGATTAAATCCTTCGCTTCCAGCAGCAATTCATCAAACTTCTTGGCCATGCTTTATAGTCAATTATTTTATATTTATTAACAAATACTTATATAAACCATACAAACACCATGCACGTCTGATAATGGTCATTGCATTTTAACGATTATTCAATATAATAGGAATAATTCTCATTACTGAATTTTACTCTTTAATGAGATAATGACTATTTATAATTGCATAAGTTAAAAGGCATCTCTGAAATTCAGAGCTTCAAGCTAAACAAAACACATCAATCATATTGATGCAATCAATTAGGAGGTAATATTATGGCGGTAACCAGAACAGATCGCCCAAATCTGGGTTCAGGATCAATCAAATTTATCGATGGCATGCCTTTTGAAGGGATTGGATCCGCTGGATTTAGGGCAGGTATTGACTTACTTATTATTGGCGACGATTTAGACAATTTTGATCTTATCGGAGGAGACGGGCATGATGAAATAGAGGGCGGAGGTGGCAATGACATCCTGAAAGGCGGTCTCGGCAATGGCATATTAAATGGCGGGGATGGCAATGACGATCTGGATGGTCAGCAAGGCACCGAAAAACTGTTTGGCGGAAGCGGCGACGATATTCTGCGGGCAGGTGATGGGTACGACAGGCTTAACGGTGGTACCGGCAGTGACACATTTGGTTTTTATGGAACAGGTCATTTCGAAATTGCTGATTTTGAACTGGGCGTAGACCGTTTGTTCTTTGATTCATCGACACTCGGGATCCATGACGTTGAGACATTGGTTTCATACATAACAAAAATCACACCCCCTACTGTCAACAATGGATACGTCGTTGAATTTGTTGGAGGTGCTGCAACTATTGAACTTATTGGCGTTGATCCAAACTCAATTACAGCGGATATGATCGTTTTCACTCTTTAAGCACGATTAAAGCAAGTCCTCACCTTAGCTTCTCTCATTTACTTCCAGTCTTTGGCTGGAAGTAATTGCACCCTGATCGGATCCTTTTCGATCCATGTTTTCCCTGTGGGATGCTTCTCCCCTATTCATTAATCTCAAAACACACTAACTCTTGGAAACATCCTGTTACCTCTTCTTCCAAAAAAAACTACAACTAATTGACAATAATGAAGAAAATATGATCATTGATTAATCGTAGCCATCCTGCATTAACATCCCAGATATTGATATGGTACTAACAAAAACGCCTTACCGTAAAAATTTACGGTAAGGCGCAGTTGTTTGACTTCTGAATTGTGAGTTCTAAACTAACTCATTCTCGTATGCAGAAATGATCTCAGTAATCGTCGATCCTGCAGTTATTGCTTTGGCAGAATTATCAGTTTCAATAGCTTCTCTCAAATCCTGCAA
Source organism: Nitrosomonas sp. (assembly GCA_016708955.1). Lineage (GTDB taxonomy): Bacteria > Pseudomonadota > Gammaproteobacteria > Burkholderiales > Nitrosomonadaceae > Nitrosomonas. The sequence goes on along the minus strand of JADJES010000001.1, from coordinate 807,602 downwards.
TGCATTTTGCATCTCTACACGCTGCTGCGTGCTTAAACGCAATTCCAGGTCAGGCAAGAAAATATTGACATATAAAGAAACTCTTTCAGAAGCAAGCAGTGCCTGATTCCGGTCAACACCGAACGTTGATTCAATCTGACTGATATTTCTTCTTAATTGACCAATAATCCCTTTGCTGATGTCACTAACGATTTCATTAGCGACTACATCCGCCGAGTCACCGCCTAATTGGGCTTTGATGCGATCGTTGCCTGATGGATTATCCTGGGCAATAAATACTTCAACAGTACGGTAGAAAAGATCACCTTCCAGCTGCTCTACCCTTGCTTCATCAACATCGGTACTTCTATTAGCAATAACCCCCTCGACTTCGCGCAATACGCCGATCAAGAAGCTTCTGACCAGCGGAACGATGATGTTTTCGCGTGCTATCGCAACAGTGGTGCGGTCATTTGCATTCGCTTTGCTTAAAGCTTCTCTGCCATTCACAAATGCCAGTGTAATCTGATCATCCAGATCCGGGTTAGTCCCATCTTTGAGCGTTTGTTTATCCTCTGTCAATACCTTGTTTACCCTGGCGGCAGTACCAATGATCGCCTGATAGGCCGCATGCGCCCTATCCCATTCCAGTGCCAATTCACCCGTTGCCAAGCTATCAAAATTATCGAGCACTAATGTTGTTCGATTGTAAATAGCAAGCGCAAAAACTCGTTGTAACGATTTGTCGATTACTTGCGAAGCTAATGCAACTTGATTTCCATTTCTGACATCTTCAATAGCTGCCAGAACATTTTGATCAATCGTCAACCCATAGGCCAGATCAATGATTTGCGTTACTTGCTGCAACTCTCCGGTGTATGCTGCAGCAATTGCTTCCGCATCCACAGGATTTTTTGCACGCAACTCACCAATCGCCTTATAACTTGCAACAGCATTAACAACAAAAGCCGTATCGCTGGTAGCACTGTATTCGGTCAAATTTAGCTCATTCTCATAGCTAGCCAGAATCGCCGATATCGCATCACGAGCTTCTGCAGATTTAGGCGCGCTATTTTCGCTGCTTGCCGTTTGCAGATTATTGAGTGCAGTTTCCAGATTGCCGCGCACATCAGCACCTAAGCGCACCTCGACATCCGGTAGAAAGACTCTAGCATAAGCTGCTGTTCCTGAAGCTTCTGCCATAGCCTGAACGCGATTTACACCAATATTTTCTGCTTGGCCATTCATTTCACCTTTAACCCGGCCAATAAATCCTTTACTTAATTCACTAACGATTTCATCGGCTACAACATTTGCAGAAGTTCCTGTCAGTTGCGCTTTAATGAGTAGATTTCCGACCGGATTATCCCGCGCGACTAACGATTCAATAATACGATAAAAAATTTCCCCTTCTTTTAGCAAAATAGCTGTAGTTTCCGGATCCGTGCTTCTATTCTCAAGAACACCGGCCACTTCACGTAAAACCCCAATATAATAAGCTTGGGCTAATGCAATTCTTGTGGTATAGCGCTCAACAGCAATAACACCAAAATCTTCCTCTGGATTACTTTTAGCCAGTGCCGCCCTAATCCGCGCAACCGATTCATTAAACTGAACATCCAGCGCTGGGTTACTTCCTGAAACTATTGTTTGTCTATCATCACTCAGTATCTCATTGGCTCTTGCAACAGTGCCAGTAATCGCTTGAAATGCTGCAACTACTTCATCCAATATTTGAACTAATTCGGCAGACGTTGCAGCATTAAATTGATCTCGTATCGCTGTAATACGATTCCAGATACTTTGGTAATAAACGCGTTGCAAAGTCTTGTCGATCACCTGGGCCGCCAGTCTTGGCTCATTTCCACTTTTGATCTCTTCAATTGCAACCAGGATGTCACTGTTCAGTTTGAGTGAATTGGCCGTATCAATTTCCTGTACCAATGTTTGTAACGCACCCGCGTAAGCACTCGCAATGGCATCTCCATTAATTGGCGTCTCTCTACGCAGCGTTCCAATGGTCTGGTAAGCAGTCACGGCCGTCTGAATTGTATTGACATCAGCAAGATCTGCAGCAGACAAGCTCGCATTACCCATACCAAACACAATAAAAATTAATCTCACAGTCAGAGATTTACTCATCGAAGTCATGAGTTTCTTTAATAAAAACATTATAGGAATTCCTTTCTAAAATTAACTAACATCAATACATACAAATTATGATTTTGTAATCGCTAATTATAATGATAATGATTACTATTTACAATACAAATAAAAATCATGTCCGTATTTTTTTATGCTTTTTAGAATGTTTTGGAAATTGAATATAAGTACTTATTAATTAATATAAACCCGAAACATTGAGGGTTTATCGTCACCATAAAACAAGTTTGTATTGCTCCGATCGATGCTCAATGATGGGCTCTGGCCGGAGCTAGGAGACTGTCCAAGAATAGTGATCGTAGCGAGGGAAAGCTATTTTGAGACAGATTTTTCGATTATTGGAGGCGAATAGTTATTCCATTTAACAAGAATAATCGGAAAATATGACCAAAATAGCTTTTCTGCAGTAGATCGCTCTATTCTCGGACGGCCTCCTAGAGAAGATCTGCTTCATCCCGAGCGCAATTGAAGATATGGATTGGGTCTGTGTAGATATCGGCATCTGGTGGTAAATTCCATTACTCGGCCAAAGCAGCATCGAGCAGCGGCCACACGATACGACAAATTGAAGAGAAATTACGAAAGCATGATCGCCATGGCATGTGGATATCTGTGGCTACCTATGTGAAATGGCCAACAGACCTAAAGGGAACTTCTAAAAATCCAAATTTCATCACAACACTTTGTTACTCGAGAAAAATGTTTCATTACATATCATGTATATGCTGCGTAACCATTTTTTTCTCGTGCCTCGTTTTGTTTAGAACTTTGAATTTTTAGAAGTGCCCTAAAAATTAGCAATCAAAGTAGCGCGGATTGCAATAGGTGATCCAGGAGTAATATTGTTATTGTTGTGCACTGATGCGAAGTAATTGGCGTCAAACAAATTTTCAATGTTCAATTGCGCACGAACCCGGCTTGTTAGCTTTGCAAATAGTGCTGCATCTACTCGCGTAAAATCAGGTATTCTGACAGTATTATCCGCTGAAGCAAACATATCACCACGATAAATCACACCAAATGCCGCACCTAATCGAGGGGTAAAATCATACCGGTTCCATACTGAAAAGGTATGACGAGGAAGCTCTCCTACCGTGGCACCTTTTTTGGCAATTCCCTGAATATCGCTAGTAAATTCCCCGATCTGGTAAGCATAGCCACCCATTACATTCCAATCTGAAGTCAATTGACCGCTAAGGCTTACTTCAACACCTTCGGTACGCTGACCTTTGGATAAAAAAGTTCGCGACGAATCATTCGGATCAGCCGTGATAGCATTGGTTCTATCTAGTTGAAATACAGCACCTGTTAACGCCAAATCTGGACGGATATCCCATTTAACTCCTGTTTCGAGTGTTGTAAATTTTTCCGGCTTCAATACGGCTGTTGTAACTGTTATGCCCGTTAGTTGATCACCCGCGCGCGGAACATAAGCTTGACTATAGCTGGCGTAAAAAGAAATCGTCTCAATGGGTTTATAAATAACTCCAAAGCGTGGCGCAATCAATCCGTCATTCGTTTTCAGATGAGTTTTTTCTGCATTTCTTTGCTGAAAATCCACCTGAAACATATCGTAGCGAACCCCGGCGATCAATTGTAATTGAGGCAGCAACTCTATCTGATCCTGAATATATAACGATGTAACGTTTACAACACTTCGATTGTGTGCATCCGTATCTCTGGTCAAATAATCGATTGGTGCATTGGTAATGGAATTACTTAGCGGCACACGTAAGTTGACTTGTGCTTGATCATTATTAAAAAAACCGTTTCGCCGCCTATTATGGGTTTCCTGCCGCCCTACCTCGATGCCCGCCATCAGTGTATGTAAAATGGGACCGGTATTGAGTGAATAAAGCAAATTCGTTTGATTAAAAACATTTTCACGCGATGTTGCATTGTTATATGCCCCCAGTGACAATAAGTCCAATCCGGGAATAACCTGACTATTCGCAAATATGTTTTGATAGAACTTATCATAGGTCGCATAATTTGTCCGGTTTTGCAGCGTGACTCCGGAATCGAATTTGTGCTCAATCAGCGAATTGAATGACAGCACATCAATATTTGCTTGACTACGCCTCGGATCACCAAAGAACTGCGATTCATGAACATTGACAGGCCGCCCCAACAATGACGGAATTCCACGGTCCGCTGTACGGTCATCATGGAATCGCTCCATATTGGCAACTATTTTGGTACGGTGCGTCGGCTTGATCGTGACAGTTGGAGATACGCCGAGCCGCTCCATGCTTACGCCATCGCGAAAACTGCCGGCATCCTCATACACTGCATTCAAACGAACTGCCGCCACATCATTAATCACATAGCCGACATCTGCTGTCATTCTTTTTTGGTTGAATGAGCCGCCCTGAAAAGTAAATTCTCGCACAGGATCCCAATTGGCTTGCTTCGATACACGATTGACAACACCGCCCGAACCGCCGCGGCCAAAAATCATGCCATTGGCACCTTTAAGTACCTCAATGCGATCAATGTTATAGAGATCCCTATAGAATTCAGCATCATCGCGAATACCATCAATAAAGAAATCCCCTGTTGAGCGGTTACCACGAAACACCAGTGCGTCGCGATTACCTTCACCCTGTGATACGCCAACACCAGGTACATAACGAATAGCATCACCAAGACTTCGGATCGATTGATCTTTAATCAACTCATTAGTAATCACCGAAATGGCTTGCGGCACATCGCGCAACAGCGTATTGGTTTTCGTTGCTGTAGTGGTGCTCACCGCAGCATATCGATTGGTATTACTGGCGATAATCTGTATTGAAGGTAATGTGGTAACAACAGGGTCTGCAGGGGATCCAGGCACTTCCGTCAGTGTAAAGCTATCACCCTGTTGCACCACTTGCAAGCCGGAACCTGCAAGCAACTGATCCAGCCCTGATTGAATCTCAAAATCGCCGGTTAACCCTAACGTTACTTTTCCCTGTAATTTCACAGGATCTATAGCAAGTTTTATCCCCGCTTGTTGCGAGAATTGAATTAAGCCTTCGTACAAGAAACCAGCAGGAATATTGAAGGTGCGTAGCGCAGGTGTGGCGCTATTTGATGGTTCTGCGAAACCTGGTTTAGGCAGAAGAACAACTGTCAGACCCAGACTGATTAATACTGCAAAAAAATAAAAACTTCTGGCAAAACCATGGATAATCATATTATTAGGGCGTAATTATTTTTGCTATTTCTACCGAACCCTGAAATACAGGCAACTGTTATTTCAACATAATAAATAAGAAGGAAAAGGATCCGATGGTGAGGATAGGTCTCAAAGGCAATTAGGATTAGGTTCGCCGACTAATTACACCGGTTACTCTGTTTGCAGCCAGCTATAACATCCTTGAACTCGTACAACAGAAACATATCTAGAGCTTTCTAGTGAGCCATGCTTTATTGCAGCGCACAAAGTAAACGGCGGTCGGCAATAAAAGAAAAACCATTACCGCTACTGCTTCTCCTTTTCAAACCGCAGTTCCACACATACACGTTGACTGGGGAATAAAATCTTGTAATTGGGATTTTTGTACCAATGTCTGATCCAATACCTGTTTAGCATGACATGCACAAATACCGCACTGCTCAGCAACTCCCAGAGAAGCCTTCAAATCTCTCATTCGATCGGCCCCCTGATAGATCGCTTCGCGTAATGCGCTTTCTGTTATTCCCTTGCAGATACATACATACATATTAAATACCTTGAGATCTATATTCAAAATTAATTTATTGTTTATAAAAAAACCAAAGAATTATCACTAATGAGAATGATTCGCAATTATACCAGAATTTTCATACAAAGAAAGCAAATTCACACTCAACTCTAAACAAAATTTATAGCACTCGAAATAATGTTATTGCACCACGCTGCAGCTAGAATTGGCGGTTGATAAAGGCTATGTAGTAATTAACTGTTGAAATTGTCTTGTTTTTCCAAGTGACATTAGGAAACAAAGTGGTAACGTCGACCGACGCAACCATTCTAGCCACCCAGATAACGCAAGATAGCGCACACCAGAACCGCCATCCACAACGCCATAAGCATAACATCTGAATGGTAAACATCGGATAACCGGACCGCAGCAAGGCGACGAGAACAATTGCATTCCCCAGGCGCATCCCGGCAAAGACACTCTAACAAAAGCACTCCATGCCGCGCCCACGACACGCCCGACGACGCAAGCCGCCCCCCCCGGGTCCCAAAGTCCAGAAAAACCGCGCCAACAGCCCTGGGAGGCCCGACGCCACACCCCAGCGACCGCCACGACACCCGAACCCCCCACAAACCAACCCAGCCCCCACGTGTAACCACGCTACCCCACCGAACGCCCGACAAAGGACAATCACCGCCCTGCCAACCCACCCACCCTCATCCAGCGCCGCGACCACCGCAACGATTTATCCAACGAATCAGCGCTTTCATGATGCATACCCTTACCGAGCTTAGACAAAACAACAAAACACGACGAAAAGATTAGGAATAGCTATTCCCAGGGCGCTGCATTGGATAAACCGGGAAATATGCAAAAGGGCTACAAAAAGTAGTGAATAATTTGGTTTTAGCATGAGTAGTTGGTAAAAAAAATAGCAGCAATATCAGATTAAGAGCTTGTCAAACTTGAAATTGATCTCCTACATCTGATGTTTCATATTGCCCTACCAAGCTTCATAGAACAAAATTCTTTACTGCGGCATTTCATTCTGAAGAAGACTTAGGACTTAACTTTGATCGTTCTTATTGTTCCGAAGGGTCTGTAATAAAACCGATTCTTGCCATACCGGCTTTGGCTGCAATGCTCATCACCCGTGCGACATGCTCATAATGTGCCAGCTTATCCGCACGAATATGTAATTCTGTTTTAGGTGCCTGAGTCACTTTTGCAGCAAAGCGCGGCGCCAGATGTTCCAATGTGACGGGCTCACCGCTCCAGAAAAGACTACCATCTGCACGGATAGCCAACTCGACATGCTCAGGCTGAGTAATATTGGGAGTACTCTCTGCCTTAGGCAGATCAATTTTCACTGAATGCGTAAGAAGCGGCGCTGTAATAATAAAAATAATTAACAATACCAGCATGACGTCCACCAATGGCACCACATTGATTTCTGCCATGGGTGACTGACGCCCGCTACCCTGCATGCTGCCAAATCCCATTACCGCCCCCTTTCAATTGCAACATCGGTCACTTCTTTGGCTGCCGCCGGTTGTAACAATTCCTGCGAGGAAGCCGTCCATGATAATGATCATCACCCACAGTAATCAATGTAAACAAGTCATGCGCAAAAGCCTCCAGACGCGCAAGCCATATACGATTACGGCGCACAAAAGCGTTATAGGCAAGCACTGCAGGAATGGCCACCGCCAGCCCCAATGCAGTCATAATCAGCGCCTCCCCAACAGGGCCAGCCACTTTATCCAAAGTGCCTTGCCCTGAAAGCCCTATCTGTATCAGCGCATGATAAATACCCCATACCGTTCCAAACAAACCGATATAAGGCGCAGCCGAACCTGCAGAGGCTATCAAAGTGAGGCCATTCTCAATACGAGCAGCTTCCTGATCAATACCGTTACGCAATGTACGTGTAAGAAATTCACTGGTACCACCAGCTGCAGCCAATTTATGTGAACTGTGGATCTTGGAATCAGCCGCCGCATCAATACCCAGCTTGGCAAGCTCTGCAAATGCATTATTCGGCGCGGAATTCTTAAACTCAACATTAACCGCTTGCAGGGAATCGAAACTCCAGAAATGTTTCAGGAAAGCCTCGGCGCGGCGTTTAGCAATAAGATTAGCGATACTCTTTGTGATGATCAGATACCAGCTCGCAACTGAAAGCGATAACAGCAATACCAGCACACTGATACCAACGCCATCGATTTGGGCGAGAAAGTTAGAAAAACCGAGTCCTGTTTCCATTGGTTAATTTCCTTGCAGTACAAAATTAAAAGGTTGTAAGGCAACAGCGCGAACCGGCTGGCCATTTCGCAGCGAGGGATTACATTGCCAGCTTTTCACCGCGGTTAATGCGGCTGCATCAAGACGGTCATAACCACTGCTATTGATAACTTTTGCCTCATCAATGTGCCCAGTTTCATCCAGTTCCACGCGCAGCACCAATTTACCCTCTTCGCCCATACGCCGAGAAATGGCAGGATAATCGGGAGCAGTCAATTTAGGACAAGATACCGACAACTCCGATGACAACGTGACTGGCCCTGTTTGCATTTGCCTTGGCGGGGCCGCAGCCACAGGTTTGGATTCTTTCGCTTGCTCCACGACTGGTTCTGGCAAAGATTCAATCTGTTTCTGCTCAGATGCTACAGCCGACTTTGCTACAAGGCGCTCTTGTTTTGGCTTAACCACTGGTTTCTTAGCCGGCTGGAGTTTAACTGGTGCAGGTTCTGGCAAGGCTTTAGGTGCAGTATTAGGCGGTGATGATGCAATCAACTCGGCAAATAAGGTAACCACTTGCTCAGGCGGAGAAATTAAACGTTGATTCCATAGAAAATAAAATAATGCAGCATGCACTATGAGCACAAACAGCAATCCGGGGAATGAGATCAAACGTTGCTGCGACCCTAAGTACTCAATATTTTTCCGAGATAATGATTGCATTACAGAGAACTAATAATCCAGACAAACTTCTTACTTACTTGATCTAAAATAGCTTGAGTGCCAATGATTTTGCTTTTTGTTTATGAACGCCAATACAACTTCGCCATATGTTGTTAATATATATAAATTCGGGTTATGCTTATCAAGGAAATATAATAACGCAAACGATAATAATTATCAATCACCGAGACCTATACTGAATTATTTTTTAGCATACAATCCCCGCTAATTCCTCAGCGATTCATACTCGGTTATCCTATCCGCAGCATCATCACTTTTATCGACCCAATTCAAACATGATCTCCTCAACACCCGGTTTCTGGCGGCGAATAATCTGCATGATTTATGAGTTTCTTCTCTTGTTGGCCGTTTTATTTCTCACTAGTTTTATTTTTCATCTCATTTTCAGCGACACACAAGCCGCCTATTTTAGGCCATTGTTTCAGTTCTATCTGCTTGTTATTATGGGGTGTTACTTTTCCTGGTACTGGACACATGGCGGACAAACGCTGGCTATGCAGACCTGGAAAATGCGTCTTGTCGCCGCAGATGGAAGCAGTTTAACGAAAAAACAGGCCGTCACACGATATCTGTTTGCATTGACAGGCATTTTATTTTTTGGTTTTGGAATTGTCTGGGCACTATTTGATCGTGACCATCAATTTCTCCATGATCGGCTGGCAGGGACCCAAATCATCAAAAAAGAAAATTAGAATTAGCGAAAATTTCATACTTTCAAGGGCTGTCATTAAATCCCATCTTTCCACCTAATCAGTACACAGAATTTCAAACTTTGTTTTTAAGAAACAATGTATAATGAAAAAATTATAATTTTACCAACGTGCTAATCTGCCTATAAAGATTAGGTTCCGTAAATCCGTAAAATATAAACAACATTTTCATACAGATCTTCACTCAAACAGATGCGTAGCCAAATTCTCTCTGCAACCGCCAATCTGAAACTCTTTTTCAGAGAATATCCAATTCAGACTAATAGCCTGATTATCTTAGTTGCAACGCTCTCTATTTTGATAATCGACTTACAGCTACCCCTGGGTGTCGCAGCCGGTGTACCCTATGCATTAGTCATATTTGCCAGCTTGTGGGTGAGTGGGATTCAATTCACCTACTTCCTTGCTGCATTGGGAATTATATTCACAATAATTGGATTCTATTTATCGCCTGGCATTGCAGTTCCAATAAATATTGCCCTGTTTAATCGAGGAATTACTTTATTATTGATCATTTGCTCCGCAATCATGGTCATCAAGATCAAAAAAGCGAATATCGACATTTCTACCTTAATGACCCAGTTACTGATTGATCCGATCACCGGATATAAGAATAGACAGGCGTTTGAGTCCGAATTAGACACCGAAATACTACGTTGCAAACGTTATCACCGAAATCTATCAGTTGCTATTATTGACATCGATCTTCTAAAGCTATTTAGTGATAACTATGATTTTAGAAATAAAAATGATTCCATAAAAAGAATTTCCCAAGAGATTAAAGCGGATATCCGAACGTCTGATCTTTTCTACCGCATAGATATTAATGTATTCGCTGTTTTATTTCCTGAAACAGGATTAACCGAAGCCAAAGAAGTCTGTGAAGCCATTCGCAAAAAGATTTCTGCCAAGATAGATAAAAACACAGAAAACAAAATTACAATAAGTATCGGTATTGCTACGCTGAGTGAAGCCGATAAAAGAATAAATTTATGTAAACGTGCAGAAGATGCATTATTTATTTCAAAACGTAACGGAGGGAATTTTGTTTCAACCTTGCCCGAAGTTGCCAACAAAGACAAACCCCACGTAGCTGCTATCTTATCGCGATCAAGATCTAATTGATTAAATTTTGAGATTTTTCTCGGAAAATTCCACTTCCAGGGTTGAAACCAAGACAGACGCTATCTTGTACACCCCTGCTCAGACACCTCAAATTTCAACAATAAAATGCATTTACCGATGCATTAGAGAAATTACTTCTGGTTCTCTTATATAATTCAGTGTATCAGACAGACAAAACCTTTCGTTTCTGAGATACCTATGAGTTTAATGAATAAACCAATGGCCAAGAAAAGTGGCCATTCCTTCTCACCCAGAGTAGCCCGATTATTGCGTGAATCCGGTTGGTTGATCCTAGTGGGCGCTGCACTTTATCTCATATTGATATTTTTTAGTTATGATCGCGGAGATGCAGGCTGGTCACATAGCGGCGATTCCAATCAAATTCAGAATGCGGGGGGACATGTTGGCGCCTGGCTGGCTGATTTTTTGCTGTACCTGTTTGGCGCTTCCGCATGGTGGTGGGTCGCTTTCTTTCTCTCAGCCGTGAGCTGGAGTTACCATCGCATTGATACCGCCGGAATTTTTGACCGGCACTCCCTGTTACTTTCAGCGGGCGGTTTCTTACTGCTGCTGTCAGCCAGTAGCGGATTGGAATCGCTCAGGTTTTACACCATCAGTGTTTCGCTACCGCTGGTGCCGGGCGGTATGCTGGGCAGTACAATCAGTCATCATCTCTCACAGATACTTGGTTTTATCGGTGCAACACTCACTTTATTAATATTTATCGCAATCGGTTTCAGTCAATTTACCGGCTTATCCTGGGTGCGTTTTGTAGAAAAGATCGGTGAAAGCATCGAGAATCTCTTATTACTGATAAAAGATCTGTGGGAAACAAGAAAAGACAAATTTGCAGGCATCATTGCATCGCGCGTACGCGAAAAAGTTGTCGAAAATGAAAAGAAACGCATAGAGAGCACTCCGCTATTGCATATTGAGCCGCCAACCACGAATATAATTAAATCGCAACGTATTATCAAAGAGAGACAGCCCTCGCTGTTTTCTGATTTACCCGACTCGCCTTTACCTCCTTTGCACCTTCTGGATGAGCCCGAAAAAGACTTTGAAGTGCTCTCCAAGGAAACCATTGAATTCACTTCGCGTTTAATCGAACGAAAACTCAAAGAATTTGGTGTGGATGTCAAAGTAGTCGCCGCCTTTCCCGGCCCAGTTATCACTCGCTATGAAATTGAACCGGCGGTTGGCGTCAAAGGCAATCAGGTGATTAATCTGATTAAAGATCTGGCGCGTGCATTATCCGTTGCCAGTATCCGGGTGGTCGAAACCATTCCGGGAAAAACCAGTATGGGACTGGAAATTCCCAATCCAAAGCGGCAAATTGTGCGGCTGCAGGAAATTCTCAGTTCACAAGTCTATGCCGATTCCGCTTCACCATTAACCATTGCGTTAGGTAAAGATATCAGCGGCCGCCCGATTGTGTCAGACCTGGCAAAAATGCCTCATGCGCTGGTAGCAGGAACAACCGGTTCAGGAAAATCCGTCGCGATTAATGCAGTCATTCTAAGTTTGGTCTATAAAACCACTCCAGACCAAACCCGCTTGATCCTGATTGACCCGAAAATGCTTGAATTATCTGTGTATGAGGGCATTCCGCATCTGCTAACGCCCGTTGTAACCGACATGCGCGAAGCCGCCAGTGCGCTACGCTGGTGTGTCAACGAAATGGAACGGCGCTACAAGCTGATGTCAGCGCTCGGTGTCCGCAATCTCGGCGGCTACAACCAGAAAATTCGTGATGCAGCTAAAAATGAAGAGCCTGTAGTTGACCCATTTGCGCCGCCAGAAGCACCGGAGTACCTGGAAGAATTACCGCTCATAGTCGTGGTGATTGATGAATTAGCCGATTTGATGATGGTCGTAGGTAAAAAGGTTGAGCATCTGATCGCCCGCCTGGCACAAAAAGCACGGGCATCCGGCATACATCTTTTATTGGCAACGCAACGCCCTTCGGTCGATGTGATTACCGGTCTGATCAAAGCCAATATTCCGACCCGGATTGCCTTTCAAGTATCCAGTAAAATTGACTCACGCACCATTCTCGATCAAATGGGTGCCGAGGCGCTGCTGGGCCAAGGGGACATGCTGTATTTACCGCCGGGTAGCGGCTACCCGCAACGCATTCACGGCGCCTTTGTTGCCGACCACGAAGTGCATAGAGTGGTTGAATATCTGAAAGAACATGGCGAACCGAACTACATCGAAGATATTTTAAAGATTGATGACGAAGAAAGCGATTCCGGTAACTCGCTTGATCTCAAAAAGCCGGCAGAAGGTGAAGCAGATCCGCTCTACGACGAGGCCGTGGCTATTGTCGTCAAAACTCGCCGTGCTTCGATCTCTTTGGTGCAAAGAAATTTGCGTATCGGCTATAATCGCGCAGCACGGCTCATCGAAGAAATGGAGCGAACCGGTTTGGTTTCATCCATGCAAAGCAACGGCAACCGGGAAGTATTGGCTCCCGCACGCGGCGAGTGATCCAATTCTCGACTACCATGCTTAGTACCCCCCGACAACCTCACGACAGGAACATTATGGTTCGATCAAGCTGTGCTATTTTTTTCTTGTTATTCGGCGCCCTGATGTCGCCATACGTTGAAGCAGCCGCCATCGACAGCCTAAAAACCTTCATCAAGGAAACCCGTACGGTACGTGCAAATTTTTCACAAACGCTGTATGACAAAAACGCACGCACGCTACAGGGATCAAACGGTACCATGCAATTTGAACGCCCGGAGAAATTCCGCTGGACGTATGATAAACCGTATGAGCAACTCATCGTAGGCGACGGCACTCAGGTTTGGTTTTACGATCGCGACCTCAATCAAGTCACCATACGACAATTCAATATTGCGATCGGTAGCAGTCCGGCTGCGCTCCTTGCCGGTAGCAGTGCCATCGAAGATAATTTTGAGCTGATTGAGCTCGGCCTGCAAAATCAGATTGAATGGCTTGAAGCCATTCCCAAAAGCAAAGAAAGCGCTTTTGAGTTTATCCAAATGGGATTTTCACCGGAAGGCGCGCTCAAGATTATGGCGTTACGTGATAGTTTTGGCCAAACCACACTACTGGTATTCTCAGATCTGGACAAGAATCCCAATTTACCGGCTGATTTATTTAAATTCATACCTCCTGACAATGCAGATGTCATCAGCGAGTGATACCGATCTGTTTTCACCCAACAAACCCAAAGCACCCCTCGCCGAACAGTTACGCCCCAAGCATCTGAACGATGTCATCGGGCAAAGCCACTTGCTCGGTGCCGGGAAGCCTTTGCGCTTGGCTTTCGAATCGGGAAAACCGCATTCGATGATTTTATGGGGTCCGCCGGGAACAGGAAAAACCACGCTGGCACGTATTATGTCCACAGAATTCAACAGCGAATTCATTGCGTTATCTGCTGTACTCTCAGGCATAAAAGATATCCGCAATGCGATTGAACAAGCCCAATTAGTATTACAACAAAACGGGCGGCATACCATTCTTTTCGTCGACGAAGTACATCGTTTTAACAAATCACAACAAGATGCGTTCTTGCCGTACGTTGAACAAGGTCTGATCACTTTTATCGGCGCCACGACCGAGAATCCCTCGTTTGAAGTGAATAACGCATTACTGTCGCGTGCTCAGGTTTACGTTCTGAACGCCTTATCCGAACAAGAACTGTCTCAGCTATTTGATCGGGCACAGAAACTGGCACTCGGTAATCTGCAATTCTCAGATGAAGCAAGACGTCTCTTGATCGAATTTGCCGATGGCGATGCGCGACGCTTACTGAATCTGCTCGAGCAAATCAGCACAGTCGCTGAAACTGAAACCATTTCAGAAATCAGCAAAGACATTGTCCTCAATGCACTGTCGCGCAATGCCCGCAACTTTGACAATGGTGGTGACGCGTTTTACGATCAGATATCCGCCTTGCATAAATCCATTCGCGGATCCTCCCCCGACGCGGCACTCTATTGGCTGTGCCGTATGCTGGATGGCGGAACCGATGCCTTGTATATCGGACGGCGCTTGGTTCGCATGGCAACCGAAGACATCGGTCTGGCAGATCCCCGCGCCTTGCGCCTGGCGTTAGATGCCTGTGAGACCTATGAACGGCTGGGCAGCCCGGAGGGCGAACTGGCATTGGCGCAAGCGGCTTTGTATCTTGCTTGCGCACCGAAAAGTAACGCGGCTTATCTGGCCTACAATAAAGCACGGGCCTTTATTGCCCATGACAAATCGCGCCGTGTACCCATTCATCTGCGCAACGCGCCAACCCAATTAATGAAAGAAATCGGTCATGGAAACACATACCGCTATGCGCATGATTGCCCGGAAGCGTATGCGGCTGGAGAAAATTACTTCCCGGATGAAATGCCGGAGGTCAGTTTCTATCAACCAACAGCTTACGGATTAGAGCAAAAAATACAGGAAAAACTGACTTATTTGCGCAATCTGGATAGACAAGCCAAGCATAAAATATAAAAATCATTTCAATCTACACCGGCTATTTTGGAGTTTTTGCATGTTAGAGATTCAACAACTACGGACTGATCTGGATACTGTCACCCGGCAGCTTGCCAAAAGAGGTTATACCTTTCCGGCCGAAGCATTTAATACCTTAGAAGCGGAACGCAAAACCATTCAGACCCAAACTCAGGAGCTGCAAGCACAGCGCAATGCGGCATCGAAAAAAATCGGTAATGCCAAGAGTAAAGGGGAAGATGTCTCGGCCATAATGGCCGAAGTGGCGCACCTGGGCGACGCGCTGAAACAAGCTGAGACGCAATTGGAGCAAATCCAAAACAGCTTGCAGAAAATATTGCTCGAAGTCCCTAACCTGCCTCACGACAGTGTGCCGGAAGGGAAAAATGAAGAACACAATCAGCAGATTCGCCGCTGGGGCGAACCGCGGCAATTTGATTTTGCCATCAAAGATCATGTCAGCATCGGTGAAGGGCTAGGGCTATTGGATTTTGAAACGGCTACGAAACTCAGTGGCGCGCGATTCAGCCTGATGAAAGGCGGACTCGCCCGCCTGCACCGCGCACTCGCTCAATTCATGCTGGATACCCATACACAAGAACACGGCTATATTGAAACGTATGTACCCTATCTGGTTAACCAGGAAAGTTTACGCGGCACGGGTCAGTTACCCAAATTCGAGGAAGACCTGTTTGCCGTCAATGCAGGCGGCGCAGAAAATAGTACCGCGAACAACTCGCCCGCATTTCATCTCATCCCGACCGCGGAAGTACCTATTACAAATATGGTGCGTGATGAAATCGTACCGCTGCAATCCTTGCCGCTAAAATTTGTTGCCCATACGCCGTGTTTCCGTTCCGAGGCGGGCAGCTATGGCAGGGATACGCGCGGTCTAATCCGCCAGCACCAATTCGACAAGGTCGAACTGGTGCATATTGTTCACCCCGATCAATCCTATGCAGCTTTGGAACAACTGGTCGGTCATGCAGAAAAGATTTTACAAAAATTGGCGCTCCCTTATCGCGTCATGGCACTGTGCACCGGCGACATGGGCTTTTCGGCGGCAAAAACATACGATATTGAAGTCTGGCTGCCGGCACAAAATACTTACCGGGAAATCTCCTCATGCAGTAACTGTGAAGCATTCCAAGCGCGGCGTATGCAAGCACGCTTCCGTAATGAAAATGGAAAACCCGCGCTGCTGCATACATTAAACGGTTCCGGGCTCGCCGTGGGACGTACTCTGGTGGCGGTGCTGGAAAACTATCAGAATGCGGATGGCAGCGTCGCCATCCCGGAAGTTTTGCGTCCCTATATGAATGGCCTTGACCAACTCGGGAGAACCGGAGGAGAATAAAGAACGAAGTATCTTTTAATATTTTATAGGGTTCATCATCATGCACAATGAAAATACCGGCAAACCAAACAACAATGATATGGACGCGTTAGAAGCGGAAGTTCGTGAGGCCGTAGCCAATGGCTCACATATTCAAGATACCGTACACCGTTTAACGCTGAAAGCCATGAACGCGCAACGTATTGACCTGGACTCCTTACAGCGGATTATCACCGCCGTCATGCAAGGCGCGCACGACGGTGCTTCGCAACAGTTACTGCAGGCAACCAATCAGGCGCATGCTGCAAAATCACAAATCACTGAAGCTGTCGCCGGATTGGATTCAGCGCTGGCAAGATTTGTCGAGGCTTCCAAGCTCGCCATTGAAGAAGCGGCAGGCCAGGCAAAAAAATTCTCTGATACAGAATTGGCACGCACCCGTTCTGATCTGGAAAGCCTGGAAAGTTTATTCCTGGATACGCTGCATCACACCGCCACAGCCGCACAAGGGTTGATTGCCGATGTCCTGCTCGATCTAAGCCACCACGCCAAAAATACTGGCACTCATGTAGGCTCGCAGTTGAAAGAAACATTGGCCACTCTTGCGCAACAAATCGCTTCGGTTGGACATTCCCAAGTGGAAGCCGGAACCAGTCTGGCACAAAAGACCGCTGATTTTGTGAGCAAATCTGCGAATGGCGTGTTATCGGGAATCAAGGATCAATCCAAAACCGGCAAACACTAAACTAGCCGGTTTAACCGCGGTCTTCGCCGCCCAACGCATCAACGATGTCGGTGATGAGCTGGCTCAATTCACCCGTCATAATGGCAAAGTCACTGGCAAATAACTCTTCATCCGATTCGGTGGATTCTTTCAGGATATCCAAAGGTGTAATCCGCCGAAGCTGAAGATTATCCTGCAAAACAAATGAAATTTTGCTGTTCCAAGTCATCGCCAATTTGATCACCCGCTTTCCTGCGCGGATATGCCGCGTTGTTTCTTCGGCTTCCAAAACGTGGCGGGTATACTTGACCGTTGCTTTCTCATCACTCATGCCTTGTAGTTCACAATCGCGATCAATCGTGAATATCGATGGCAAATCATCGCCGGATAACCATCGCGTCATGGCCGAAGCAGGCGAAATTTGCGTATCCAGCGGCTCCAAAGCCAGGTCATTCATCGATTTCATCAATACCTCAACGAATTCATCGGCTTTGTTGGGACTCGCCGTATCGATAACCAGCCGGTTATTGATGCCGTCGATCCAGGCATATGTTTTGTGGCGTTGTGTAAAAGCACGCGGCAACAACTCGATAATCGTTGCTTCCTTAATGTCTCTAATCTGTTTCTTGCCCGGTTTATAGCCTTGCATTTGCTCTATTTGCGCAAGCCGGGATTTGGCATGTTGATTGATTACTCCGGCCGGTAATAATTTCTTTTCAACCCCCAAGGCGACCAACCACTGCTGGCCATACGCATGCACAAAACTCTCTTTTTCCTCGCGCGGCACAACCCAGCCACGGCTTTGCATCTCCATTTGCATGCAGGATTGCAAAGCACGCTGCGAAAGTGCCTCCTCGAGACTATTCAGTGTTATATTTCCACCGGTGATACGATAAGCTTGTAAGTTTCTGAACCACATAATTTTACTCAATTAACTGATTGTATTTAGCAATTCTCATTGCATGAAAAAAGTTTACTCTGCCAACAATTTGATGGAAGCACAGATAGTACTTGATCTGCTCGAACACGCCTATATTCCGGCGCAATTATTTAACCAGCACGCGCAAAGCGGCATGGGGGAAATACCTTTTACCCACGCTTACCCGGAAGTATGGGTCAAGCGTGATGAAGATTATGAGCGCGGCAAACGTGTAATTGAAACCTATGAGAATACGCCGGTGGCGATTGGCAACGTGCAATGCCCGTCATGCGGCGAGGAAAATCCGGCTAATTTTCAGTTGTGCTGGAAATGCGGTTCCGGTCTGGAAATCGTTCTGCACCGAACCAATATGCCTGAGTAGTGATTACAATCCGGTTGCGCTGGATAGCAACGCAATCGCTTACTTTCATTTTAATTACAAAAAATATAACCATCTATGCTGCCATCGATAGAACACCGCCTCGCCAAAGAACTCGCCGTAAAACTGACACAAATTCTATCCACCGTTCAGTTATTGGACGAAGGCGCCACTGTGCCTTTTATCGCACGCTATCGCAAAGAAGCCACCGGTGGATTGGATGACGTGCAACTGCGCTTGCTGGAAGAGCGCTTGCACAGTTTGCGTGAACTGGAAAAAAGGCGGCTTGCGATCATTTCGGCGATCGAAAAGCAGAACAAAATGACTCCGGAACTGCTCGATGCCATCACGCATACCGAAGACAAAGCGCACTTGGAAGACTTGTATCTGCCGTATCGCAAAAAACGCCGCACCAAGGCGCAAATGGCTCATGAAGCCGGTTTGCAGGCGTTGGCGGATTCACTGCTGAATAACCCGAAGCTCAATCCGGAAACCGAAGCGGCCAAATATCTTAAAGCGCCGTTCACCACCGAGGAAGGCGACAATCCCGGCGTTGCGGATACGCAACAAGCGTTGGAAGGCGCGCAACATATCCTGATGGAACGTTTCGCCGAACAGGCGCCGTTACTCCAGACGCTGCGTGAATACTTGCGCACGCATGGCATCCTGACGGCCAAAGCCGCCAAGGACAAAAAAGACAGCGACACCAAATTCACCGATTACCATGATTATGCGGAAGCAATCAGCAAAATCCCGTCGCATCGCGCGCTGGCCTTGCTGCGCGGTGAGCGCGAAGCGGTGTTGAAGTTAAAGCTGCACCTGGATTCCGAAATCGAAGAAAAAACACGCACGACCGCGCTCAACCCGTGCGAGCTGTTGATCGCCCGGCAATTCAGCATCCACGATCAAAAACGCCCGGCCGATGCCTGGTTGATCGATACGGTGCGCGCGAGCTGGCGCACGAAAATCTTTGCGCATCTGGAAACCGAATTCATGAGCAATCTGCAAGAACGCGCCGAAACCGAGGCGATTCAGGTGTTTGCACAAAACCTCAAAGCCCTGCTGCTCGCCCCGCCCGCCGGTCCGCGCGTCACCATCGGCCTCGATCCGGGGCTACGCACCGGCGTGAAAGTCGCGGTCGTGGATGCCACCGGAAAAGTATTGGCCACCACCACCATTTATCCGCACCCGCCGAAAAATGACTGGGACGCTGCGCTGCAGACGTTAAAGCAACTGGCTGAGCAGCATCAAGCAACGCTGATTGCGATTGGTAACGGCACCGCATCGCGCGAAACCGATCATCTGGCCAAAGATCTGATTAAAAAATACCCGCAACTCAAACTCACGTCGATCATGGTATCCGAAGCCGGTGCTTCGGTGTATTCCGCCTCCGAACTCGCTTCCGAAGAATTGCCGGATCTGGACGTGTCGCTGCGCGGCGCGGTGTCGATTGCGCGGCGGTTGCAAGACCCGTTGGCAGAACTGGTCAAGATTGACCCGAAATCGATTGGCGTCGGCCAGTATCAGCATGATGTCGACCAGAACAAATTGGCGCGGTCACTCGATTCCGTCGTGGAAGACAGCGTCAACGCCATCGGCGTCGATGTGAATACCGCTTCTCCGGCTTTGCTGCGCTATGTCGCCGGTCTCAGCAGCAAAATCGCGCACAATATCGTCACGCAACGCAACACCAAAGGCAGGTTCGTTAAGCGTACCGACTTGCTGAAAGTCCCCAGCCTGGGTGAAAAAACCTTTGAACAAGCCGCCGGATTCTTGCGCATTGCCAACGGCACGAACCCGCTCGATGCTTCCGCCGTGCACCCGGAATCATACCCGCTGGTCGAGCAAATCCTCCGTGACGTCAGCCTGGATGTCAGTGGATTGATCGGCAATCAGCCGGTTCTGAAATCCATCCGCCCGGAAAAATACGCGAATGCGCAATTCGGCCTGCTGACCGTCAAAGACATTCTGCACGAACTCGAAAAACCCGGCCGCGACCCTCGCTCCACGTTTAAAACCGCTACCTTTAAGGAAGGCATCGAAACGATGAAGGACCTGCACCCCGGCATGGTGCTCGAAGGCGTAGTCACCAACGTCGCCGCGTTCGGCGCGTTTGTCGACATCGGCGTGCACCAGGATGGACTCGTGCATATCTCCGCACTGGCGGACAAGTTTGTCAAGGATCCGCATACGGTTGTTAAGGTGGGGCAAGTGGTTACGGTTAAGGTATTGGAGATGGATGAGAAGCGTAAACGGATAGTGTTAACGATGCGATTGGGTGATGCTACAGCCACAAAACACTAATCCAATTTCTTTGCAATTCAGTTCCCGACAGTGCTATCAATTTTCATTACCTGGCTCCGGCGCAGATTCAAGCAACCAAGCCAAGTGCGCAGGAACTTGAATGTGCTCATCGCGTATGCGCCGCTTGATAAGTTGCAACTGAGCCCTTATCTCCATTAATCGTTTGACTTGCTCGGCTGTCGGTTCTACGCTTTCCCCCAGACGATTCGACAGGTTATTCAGGCTGCTCGCCAAATCCGGGCCGTACGCGGCGAAGTTATCTGCTGCCAATTGCTCACGAATCGCCACCGCGCGCTCGATCGCCGCCAGGCCTTCCGCGCGCCGCCCGGCATCACTCAGACGATTCGACAGGTTATTCAGGCTGCCCGCCAGAGCCGGGCCGTACGCGGCGAAGTTGTCTGCTGCCAATTGCTCACGGATCGCCACCGCGCACTCGATCGCCGCCAATCCTTCCGCGCGCCGCCCGGCATCACTCAGACGATTCGACAGGTTATTCAGGCTGCTCGCCAGAGCCGGGCCGTACGCGGAAAAGTTGTCTTCTGCCAATTGCTCACGGATCGCCACCGCGCGCTCGATCGCCGCCAATCCTTCCGCGCGCTTTCCGCTTTCCGCCAGACTAAGCGACAGGTTATTCAGGCTCATCGCCAGATCTGGGGCGTACGTGGCAAAGTTGTCCTGCGCCAGCTGCTCATAGGTCTGCACCGCACTTTGATCGGTTGCGATGGCCAATGGCAACAGTGTGCGCTCCAGATTGGATCGGTTTAAGGCGGCATTGACTGTGGCACTGCGCTCGGCATCCTGACTGATCCAATCGATCAATCTTTGCAGCGGCCACGGCCGTTTCAGGATAAATTTCGCGTCGTGGATCAACCGCCCCAGAATGGAACTGGCTTCACTGCTATCCGCGGCGGCGGTCAGTGCGCAGTATTGCCACGCCCCGGCTTGATCGCCGGCGACTTCGGTCAATGCATAGTGCAGCAGGTCGGTGGCGAGCAAATCGGGCTGAAGCGCAGCAACTCCGTCTTGAGACCATAAGCTGGTTTGCTTAAGCTGATTCAGCACCGGCAAACGAATATCGAGCGGCAACGTTTCACTGCCCTGGATTAGCTGGCGCAATGCTTCGCTGTCCAGTTTTCCGGATATTCCGGCCAGCGCGCGCAGCATCACCAGGCTGTAGGGATCGAGTGACAGTTGTTTGGCTTCTTTGACCAAGCGGTTGATTTCGTATTGCTGCACCAACGCGCGCAAGATCGCCGGTGCGCTTAAGTCGCGGGCATCGGGTTGCAACATGCGGTGGATCGCCAACGCCAGCACAAACAGCGGACGCTGGTGCGCTGTATTGAGTTGCTGCCATTGCTGAAAGCTGGATTCCGTCAGCGGCAAAGGCGGCACGACAAGCTGCTGGCGCCGATGCAGTTGCTGCCAGGCGGCTTGAAATAATTCCCAAGCGTTGGGGTCACCGCCCGTCAATCCGGTTAATTCAAAACCGGGCGCCATGATGGTTTGCGCGGTCTGCGTCAATTGCTTCAGAAAATCCCCGTTACGCCCCAGCAACAACACGCGCAGCTTGCATGACAAGGATTGCCGGGCGAGCGCATCCAACAATGCGCTGACTTTTTCCGGGCGTTGTTCCGGGTAATCGATGACCAATAATGTTCCCGCACTGGCGGTATACCAGCAACCACTCAGCCCCTGCGCTTCACCCGCCTGCCAGCCTTTTTGTTCGCGCAATTGCCGGGCAAATTCGAACGCCAGCCGGGTTTTACCGGTGCCGCCTTCACCGGTGATCATGCGGCTGCTGATCGGATTTGGCGAATCCGCCCAGTCGTGCAAGGCTGTGAGTTCCTGCTCGCGGCCAATCAGTTCGGGCAAGCGGCTTTTCCAGCTCAGCAGGTATTCAATGCTGTCCACATTGAAGCTGCCGCTGAAATCAGGAATGTTGAGACAGCGCTTGCCCTGGCCTTCGCTCACCCAGCATTCGTTTTCCTGCCATTCGAAACATAAACCGCTCAACCACTGTTGCAAGGTTTGCAGCAGATCGGCGGGCGCTGTCGCTTCAGCTCGGATCAATTGGCGCAAATGCTGCGGATCTTCGCCGCGCAACAATCCGGCCAGCACGCGATGCGGTAGGGGATCGTCCAGGGTATGAAATTTCAAGGCGTTGGTGCCTTGCAAAAATAACGAACATTGCGCGATGTGTTCGGGCGACGCGCCCGGCAGCAGTACCGGAATGATGCAGTGCTGACGTTGCTGGATTTGCCGCCGTAGCGCGGCTTCGGCTTCGGCTTGTTGATACGGGCCGATGCCGTTTGTGCCAAAAAAAATCAGGATCGTGCGGCTACCGCTGAGCTCATTTTCCAGATTCCGCATCCATTGATCGCCCGGCAAAATATCCCATTTGTCCAGGAAACATTTCAACCCTTGTTTTTCCAGCGTAGCAGCAATGCGTTCCACCGCTGGTTTGTCGGCGCCGTTATGCGATAAAAAAGCATCATTCGAATATTCTGTCATTTATCACCAATGAATCTATGCGCACAGCGGCGAATACCCCGGCAGCAGTGCGATGATAAATCGTCCGGGTATCGGGCGGGAGGTTTTTTCGAGCTGGTACTGGCTAGATTTACCGGCTGGTGTTTTGCTTACCCAAACCCTTCGCACCACTGCGCGCACCTGGAAACAGTCTGATTGTCCTAATAAAATCATATAAATAGCGCTTGTAATTCCGGCTCACAAAAAATACAATGCATGTGAAATTGGCCATTAATATCAGCCAATTTTGATAGCTCTGCTGCCTTATTAATAATCGGAGAATCATATGAAAACACTATTTTCAATAAAACGTGTCATCTCGGCCAGCCTTATTACTGTATGCACTTCATTGAGCCTGGTCTCTGCCGCGAATGCTATCCCAACGGTGATTGGCTTTGAAGATTTTGGGCCAGTCGGTGTCAGTGGTCCCACTGTCACTAACCAATATCCCGATGTGTTATTTTCATCCACCGGTTCGAACTTCAATATCGTAAGTACTCAACCCGGTATCGGTGCTGGAGATAATTTTTTATGTACCGGTAACCCCGGTATCAATTGCACAGGTGAGACGATTCTGACTTTTGACAACCCGGTATCAGGCGTGTCTTTCCTAGCGGTCGGCAGTAACAATTCAGGAGTTCAGGCGCTGGTCGATATTTTCGTGAACGGCGCTTTCGCTGCGACGAACAATATCGTTGTAAGCGGCGTATTCAACACCCCGGATCTGGTCGATCTCTCCGCGTTTAATGACGTGACGTCGATTCGCATTCACGATATTACCGATGGCGGCGGCTTAGGTTGGGATAACTTCACATTCACTACCGCTGTTCCGGAACCGGAAACTTACGCCATGCTGCTGCTTGGTTTAGGTTTGCTGGGATTTATGGCGCAACGTAAAAAAGAAATGGCTGTGTAATTGATCCGGATTCAGGATCAAAACCAGAACGGGGGCTCAGGCTCCCGTTTCTGTTTGTTGGTGAAGCGATACCGAAAAACTGCACAACAAGGTAGTGTGGTTAACAAAGCGCCATCCGCCAATATCACAGAAGCTACGGAGAGAATAACAACAGCCGGTGCAATGCGCTTCGCTTATTGGCACCCTACAGGCCGGCTTCCTTGTTGCAGTCAAAATCAGCAGCGAATAAAAAAACAACCATAAAAACAAACCCCGTCACTCGGACGGGGTCGTCTTAAAATGCAGTTAAAAAAACTCTCAACAAGTGTCATTTCGAGCAAGAGCGAGAAATCTATTGCATTGATTTTAAAGATTCCTCACTGCGTTCGGAATGACAAACGCGGGTTATTCCGAGTTTCCTTAAGTGAGTTTAAACGTTTTGCTTTCTGCGTCGCGCCATAAAACCGACCAATCCCAGTCCCGCCAGCAGCATGGCATAGGTTTCGGGTTCAGGTACGACGGCTACCTGATCAAAGTTGATATTATCAATGCCCACGTTCCAATCGTTATAACCGAAGCGGATCGACAACGGTCCTTCATGTGTCAGGCCTGGTGTGAATGTACTATGTGTTCCGCCTGTTCCCAGGATAGTCACGGGTGAGTAATCGACCAATATCGTGTTGCTGGTACCATCCAGAATTCGCACTTGAGAACTGGGATGATCGGCAAGGTAATAGCCACCCACATCGAAACTATTGAGGCGAATCGCCCAGCCGGGCTCAGGCACCAAAGTAATTTCTGCAAAATGATCGCTACTGGTGACACTAAAAGCAACGTTTGTCAGATCACCGTAGCCTGTAGCCCAAAAATCCAGATTATTGTAAGCCACCGTATCCGTACTGATTTGCCAAGTGCGATAATCGGTCGTCACGTTCGGCGTATAACCATTGCCTACGAGATACGATCCGACTGCGTCACTCGCAGCGTTAACGTTATCTCCATAGCTTCCCGGTATATCGCCATAATTTGGCACGCCCGGGTCTAAATCGAAAGTCAAAATAGTAGCTTGCGCCGATGCGGCCAGTAAAACCCCTGCTCCCGCCAGCATTGTTTGTAATAAAAGCGATTGCGCTTTCATGATGTTTTTCTCCTAATTTATAATATTGACGCGGCAAGTATTCATAGCGCTAAAATTAAATCAATCAATAAGTTACTCGCCGAGTCCTATAAAAACAGCAAATGTATTCTTTGTATCGCACTCAATGTCAAATTACACGACAACAATGATAAATAAATATATACATTCATAATGTTATGAGCATATAAAAAAGAAATGCCCCCTCAATTCGGATAAATATATATAAAAATATGTGCCTACTCATATTAATAGTTAGAACAATAAGATAGATATAGTTAATACTTCCTGTTCTTCTAGGACGTTTGTCATGCCCTAGAGATTCAATAATTTAATCAGCATATTAGCAGAGAATCTAACCCGAGCTATTCTGCAAGAAGCCTTCTAGTTGCCCCCATAAGACAGCCTAATCTCCCATTTTTATTGCTTTTTCTTGTATGTTATAGTGAAAACCGCATCGCATGACGTCACTCCTATTAACGCACTGTGGAGGATCAAGATGAAAAAAAGCAAACCTGAATTACGCGAAGCGATTGTGGATACGGCTGTTGCCATCGCTGAACGATCATCCTGGGAAGCGGTACGTTTGTTTGATGTGGCCACAGAATTGGCTATTTCTTTGGATGATATCCGTATTTATTTCCGCGAAAAGGAGGACTTGGTTGACGCTTGGTTTGACCGTGCTGACAGCCAAATGCTCAAGGCGGCGGAAACCGTAGAATTCCTGTCATTGTCGCCGCGGGAACAGTTGCATCATCTCATCATAACCTGGCTGGATGCGTTGGCGGCACATCGCAAGGTAACGCGGCAAATGATCGGTGCCAAGCTGGAACCCGGCCATCTGCATATCCAAATTCCTGCAGTCATGCGCATCAGCCGTACGGTGCAGTGGATGCGCGAAGCCGCGCAGCGCGATGCGACTTTTTTGCGTCGCGCACTGGAAGAAACCGCGCTGACCACGATTTATCTGGCGACATTTGTGTACTGGATGCGCGATGAATCAGAAAATTTCCAACGCACACGTGATTTTCTGGAACAGAAACTACAAATAGCTGAGTCGCTGGATCGCCTGATATACGGCACTTCACACAAAGAAACCACAACCGATTCTGCCGCAGACCCCGGATCCGCACCTGAAATTTCTGCTGCTATTGAATCTGCTCCACTGACAGAACCGGTTACAAGTAGGACACATGCAAAATCCGGCTAGCTAAGCCATGGATCCGATTACGCATGCCTTAAGCGGCGCTCTGCTGGCACGAGCTGCGGCGACCCCGCCTTCATCGCAACGGCATCCGGAACAAACCGATCTGCCGTTGCGTCTGCAGGTTACTGCCGGTTTTATCGCAGCGGCATTCCCCGATGTGGATCTTGTCCTGCGTCTGATCGACACGCTGACGTATCTGAACTGGCACCAGGGCCCCACGCATTCGCTGATCCTGTTACCGCTGTGGGCATGGCTTTTGGCTTGGCTGTTTTCAGGATTTTCTCGCGGACGCTATGCATGGAAATCATTTTACCGGCCCGCTTGCTTAGGTCTTGCCATCCATATTGCCGGAGATCTGATCACTTCGTATGGATTGATGCTGTTCGCGCCGTTCTCCATCGAGCGTTTTTCTCTGCCCCTGGCGTTTGTCATTGACCCCTGGTTTAGCCTGATCATTATTGCCGGTTTGGTGGTTTCATGGCGCTATCCACAGCACAGAATCCCATCCATAGCGGCATTGGCTGGTTTGTGCGGCTACGGCATATTTTTGTGGACCTTGCACCAGCAAGCCGTCAAAATCGCCATCCGGCACGCAAATGCATACGCCATGCCACACGCACAAATCAATGTGCTGCCGCAACCGCTATCGCCATTTCACTGGAAAATCATCATTCGACACGATGAAAACTATCAACGTGCACTTGTCAATCTAGGACAAACCACTAATCAGCAACAAGATCCGACTGCCTGGCTATTGTCAAGAATGGCCGCCGCCTATCGTCCAGTCGCCGAAAACGACTGGCAAATCCATCTACAGTTCGGCGATGACCCAACAACGATGGCACTTGTCCGCGAAGCCTGGTTGCATCCGGCGCTTGAGCCATTCCGGGCATTTGCCGCGTTTCCGGTACTGGAACGCATCGAGATTTCCGAACAAGGCCTGTGTGTCTGGTTCTATGATTTACGCTTCAAATTCCCGGAATTGCCCCCCTCATTCCGCTACGGCGTGTGCCGTCAAGACAGTTATTCCGATTGGGAAATGTTCCGGCAGCGGGGATTGTTCTATATTGACTGACAACGCAGCTAAAAAATACACATTTCACGATAAAATGCACCGGCAACACAAGCATTGCCATTCAGTTTATGATGTCGTTGTCATTACACAAGGAGACGATCATGGCAAAAGGACAGCAACGCAAAAACAAAGAAGCGAAGAAACCTAAGAAAGAAACACCGAAGTAATCAATAAACTAAGGTCGTGAATTAAGAATAAAAACGTGGAATTCCTGCCGCGTCATTTTTGATTCACGGCCTGAGTCCAGCAACTCTTGAAATTTACAGTGACAGAGATCTTGGGATGTGCTGATTTTTATGGAATCAAGTTCCATAAAATGAAATGGAAGGGATAAACAATAAGTCCTCCAACTCGCAAAACAGCCGGTGCAATGCGCTTCGCTTATTGACACCCTACATTACGTGTCACTTCAGCAACGGATGATCCTTGGGCAGTTGTTTGGCATACCACATCGCCAGTTTATGCCGCATGGTTTTTTCGGCGACTTGGTCTTCCGGTAAAGGCTGCATGACTTTATCGTGTACCAGCAAGCGATAAATGTAGAGCAGTTTTTCACTTGCCGAATCAGTCGCTTCAAACTCAACCACGCCCCGCCCTTCCGCATACTTCACGCCGGCCAGCATGGCTTCTTTGAATAAAGCAGCTTCATTTTTCAGTTTTTTCATGGCGACCCTCGTTAATACTGGTTGTACGGCTCTGCCTTACCGTCTTAAACTCTTGTAACTGCAGCTTTAACCCACGAATCGCGCAAGCTCACGGCGCGGTTAAATACCGGTTTACCGGGTTTCATATCAATGCGATCGGCGATGAAATAGCCGTTGCGTTCAAACTGAAAACTTTGCTCGGGCTGCGCATCACAGAGCGATTGTTCCACATACGCGGTGATGATTTCCTTCGAGCCGGGATTGAGCGATGTTTTGTAATCCTTGTCGCCGCTGTCCGGATAGGGATCGGTAAACAAGCGGTCGTATAAGCGTATTTCCGCCGGTTGCGCATGCTTGGCGGATAGCCAGTGGATATTGCCTTTGACTTTGCGGCTTTCCGATCCGGGAGTTCCGCTCTTGGTGTCGGGGTCGTAGGTACAATGAATTGCCTCGATTTCACCCTGCGCATTTTTATCCACTTGCACGCATTTGACGATAAAAGCGTAGCGTAATCGTACCTCCGCACCAGGAGACAAGCGGAAATAACCTTTAGTCGGCACTTCCATGAAATCATCACGTTCGATATACAGTGTTTTGGAGAAAGGAATCGTGCGTTTTCCCCATTCCGGTTTTTGCGGATGATTCGGCGCAAAGCAATCTTCTTGCTGATCTTCCGGATAGTTGTCGATGATCAGTTTCAGCGGCTTCAGGATGGCAATGCGACGCGCTGCGCATTCATTCAGATCTTCACGCAAGCAATCTTCCAATATGCTCATATCAATCCAGGAATCCGCTTTACTGATGCCAATCCGGTCGGCAAACAGCCGGATGGAACGCGGCGTGAAACCGCGGCGGCGCACACCGGCAAGCGTGCTCAACCGGGGATCATCCCAGCCATCCACCAGTTTGCTTTCCACCAGTTCAATTAATTTGCGTTTGCTCATGACGGTGTAAGTCAGATTGAGGCGGGCAAATTCGATCTGCTGCGGATGGCACGGCACTTTGTCTGCCAATTGATCCAATACCCAGTCGTACAATGGCCGGTGATCCTCGAATTCCAATGTGCACAAGGAGTGCGTAATTTTTTCCAATGCATCGGAAATGCAGTGCGTATAGTCGTACATCGGATAAATGCACCATTGATTGCCGGTGCGCTGATGATGCACGTGGCGGATGCGGTAAATCACCGGATCGCGCATGTTGATGTTGGGCGAAGCCATGTCGATCTTGGCTCTCAGCACATACTTTCCGTCTGGAAATTCGCCAGCTTTCATGCGCCGAAACAAATCCAGATTTTCTTCGATTGGACGATCCCGGTAAGGGCTATCTTCACCGGGACTGGTCAAGGTGCCACGCATCTCGCGAATTTCCTCCGCCGTAAGACCCTCGACATAGGCCTTTCCCTGATTGATCAGATATTCGGCAAATTCATATAATCGATCAAAATAATCCGAGGAATAATAAAGATGCTTGCCCCAATCAAAACCAAGCCAGGAGACACTGTCACAAATCGAGTCGACATACTCTTGTGCCTCTTTCTCCGGATTGGTGTCGTCAAAACGTAAATGACACACCCCGCCATAATCATGCGCAATGCCAAAATTAAGACAGATACTCTTAGCGTGACCAATGTGCAAGTAACCATTGGGTTCGGGCGGAAAGCGGGTTTCTACGCGCCCATTCCATTTACCCGCGCGATTATCTTCATCAATAATGTTACGAATAAAATTGGATGGCGCTGACTCAACGGGTAAATTAGTTTCGGATTTCTCTTTCAAAGCGCGTCTCTCGGCATGTAATTGATATGTTACTGTAAAGTACCACACATGGTGTTTAATTTTCAGAAGTTCTCTCGTACTGATTGCTCTGATAGCATCAGAGTGTCTTCCGGCAGATTATAGCGATGATTAACGTAAAAGCCACCACCCTTGAATAGACTACTCGCTCCGCACGCTTGAGTTTGGAGCCCATCTTTAGCCCAGCATAAAATAACTCGTTCTAAATTTGACTTTTACCCGTGTCTGACATAGAATTCCCGGCTCTTTTTGATATAAGCAGGACAGGTTTTCGTGAAAACATTTTCAGCCAAACCACACGAAGTAAGTCATGACTGGTTTGTCATTGACGCGACCGATAAAGTACTTGGTCGGCTTGCTTCGTTAATTGCCCATCGTTTACGTGGCAAACACAAACCCATCTTTACACCGCATGTTGATACTGGTGATTATATCGTCGTTGTCAATGTCGATAAATTGCGTGTGACCGGCAATAAATTGGACGATAAGATCTATTATCGTCACACCGGTTATCCAGGTGGGATATATGAAACTAACTTTAGGAAAATGCATGCGCGCTTTCCAGGCCGTCCACTTGAAAAAGCGGTTAAAGGCATGTTGCCTAAAGGACCCCTGGGATACGCAATGTTAAAGAAACTTAAAGTATATGCGGGTGACGAACATCCACATGCTGCTCAACAACCTAAACCACTTGAAGTTAGAGCCTAATTTATGACCACTCAATATAATTATGGAACCGGCCGGCGCAAAAGTGCTGTCGCACGTGTTTTTATCAAGCCCGGTAAAGGTGAAATAATCATTAATAACAAACCAATTGATGATTTCTTTTCACGCAAAACCGGTCGCATGATTGTAAGACAGCCACTTGAGTTAACGAATAACACCACCTCATTTGATATCATGGTAAACATTCATGGCGGTGGTGAATCAGGCCAGGCAGGTGCTGTACGTCATGGTATCACACGCGCATTGATTGATTATGATGCGACACTGAAGCCTGTATTAAGCAAAGCTGGTTTGGTTACCCGTGATGCACGGGAAGTTGAAAGGAAAAAAGTTGGCTTGCGTAAAGCGCGGCGACGCAAGCAATTCTCCAAACGATAATTCATTATTCTTGTTTGAATATAAAAAGCCGCCTCTTGTCAGGCGGCTTTTTTATTTTAAAACTCGGAAATAGGCATACACTTTCAGAAAAGGACAACAGGAGTCACAATGATAAATGTAGGCATTGTTGGTGGAACAGGCTACACAGGCGTGGAATTACTGCGTTTACTGACACAACACCCAAAAGTCAAAATCAAGGCAATTACTTCACGTAGTGAAGCTGGCATGAGTGTGGCTGAATTATTTACTAATTTGAGAGGACATATCGATCTCAAATTCAGCGATCCGGCTGATGCCAAACTCAACAAGTGTGATTTGGTATTCTTCGCCACTCCGAATGGTATCGCAATGCAGCAAGCCGAATCCCTGCTTAAAGCTGGCGTTAAGATCATCGACCTGGCCGCTGATTTTCGCATCAAGAATGTGACCGAATGGGAAAAGTGGTACGGCATGCAACATGCCTGCCCCGACTTGGTCGCTGAGGCTGTCTACGGGCTACCGGAAATTAATCGCGAACAAGTCAAAAATGCGCGTCTGATTGCCAATCCTGGCTGCTATCCAACGGCGGTACAACTTGGCTTTTTGCCGCTGATAGAAGCGGGAGTCATTGATATGGATTACCTCATTGCCGATGTCAAATCGGGCGTGTCCGGCGCAGGCCGGAAAGCCGAAGTGCATACGCTACATGCTGAAGCATCCGACAATTTCAAGGCCTATGGCGTTCCAGGACACCGGCATCTCCCGGAAATCAGACAGGGCCTTGCCAATGTAGCCAAGCGGCCGGTCGGCCTAACATTTGTCCCGCATCTGGTGCCAATGATACGCGGCATTCACGCGACACTTTACGCCAAATTAACCAGTCAAATAGATTTACAGGCACTTTATGAAAAACGCTATCAGAATGAAGCTTTTGTTGATGTGTTACCCGCAGGAAAACATCCGGAAACCCGCTCGGTGCGTGGTTCGAATATTTGCCGTATCGCCGTTCATCAACCGCAAAACAGCGACACGGTCGTGGTACTATCAGTAACTGACAATCTGGTAAAAGGCGCGGCAGGACAAGCAATACAAAACATGAATATTATGTTCGGCCTACCTGAAACACTCGGCATTAACCAGGTTCCACTCTTACCATAAGGTGTTATTATTTCGGATGAATCAGAATTTGATTAGAGCAAAAGGATGTTCATCAATACCGGCAACCTTGTTATGATCATGTGCAGATAATTTGAATATCCTTTTATAGAGCGCCACAGGTGTACAAGTTTTTCCAGAAAAAACCCAAGATTCTTTCTCCTCGCGTTGTCGTGCGCCCGCATCTGTCATGGCAATTTCTCCTCACAGCAACTATTATTTGCTGTTCATTATTAACTCTGCTGTCATGGGGTATGTACGAAGCTGGCAGGCAATCAGTGAGTGCACAAGATGATATGGGGCAAGAAAAATTGGCGTATTCCTATGATCCGGGAACGTGCAGACAAACAAAAAAACAAAAATTATGCAACCAGATTGGTGATTTGATACAGCAATTACAAATCAGCAACACTGCCAATGAGAATCTAGCTGAACAAGTAAAATCGCTTGCTAACGAGAATGCCCATTTGAAGGAGAAACAGGAATTTTTCCAGCATCTCACAACCAACACTACAAAGAATGACCTTTCAATCTATCAATTCAGTTTAAAAGAAACACAAACCCCTGGTAAATATCGCTATGCGCTAACGCTCATCCAGGGTGGAGAAAGACCAAATGATTTCAAAGGAAGCCTAAGATTTCAGGTTAAGCTGTTACAAAATAACCGGAGTAGGATCATACCGCTTACCAACAAAAATGGAACGCAAGATTTTCCTATCAATTTCAAGTTTTTTCATAGATTGGAAGAAAGCTTCAAGGTACCACCTGATACCATTGTAGAAAACTTACAAGTGCAAATTTATAAAAATGATGACAGCAAGGTCATATTAACCGAAACTGTGCAACCGGCATTGTGAAGGAGAAGAAACATGTTCGGTAGAAAAAAGAAAAAACCGCTTCACCCCCATATCGATACCTTGATCGGCGCAAACACGCATATCACAGGAGATATTAATTTCACAGGCGGTCTGCGAATTGATGGGCATATTTCCGGTAATGTCATGGCAGCCGATGATGAACACAGCACACTGGTACTCAGTACCGAAGGGAGCATAAAAGGTAAAATAAAAGTCGCCAATGTCGTAATTAATGGCACAGTAACCGGCCCTATTCAGGCACAAGAGTATCTGGAATTACAAGAAAAAGCGAAGGTATATGGTGATGTTCAGTACGGTGCTTTAGAAATCAAACTAGGTGCCTGCGTTGAAGGAAAAATGATCCACCAAAACAAACCGAACGCCGAGAATGCGCAACAGGCCGAGAAAATGATAACATTATTACCATCCGCAGCAGAAAAGCAACCCGCCTCCACTAAAAATGATGCGGTATAATAAAATATGTGACGCTATTCGGCATTCTAAAAACCTGTAAATAAGAACAACTATGAAACTATGACTGTAGGAACAACTATGAACACTGAAACTAACACACCTCTCCTGTTTACTGAAAATGCCGCTTTTAAAGTTAAACAACTCATTGAAGAAGAGGGAAACAATAACCTTAATCTCAGAGTTTTTATCAGTGGCGGCGGCTGTTCTGGTTTTCAATATGGTTTTACTTTTGATGAACTGATCAATGAAGATGACACCATTATGGAAAAAAACGGTGTAAAACTGCTGGTTGATCCAATGAGTTTCCAGTATCTGATCGGTGCCGAAATTGATTATCAAGAGAATCTACAAGGTGCTCAATTTATCATCAAGAATCCCGGCGCTGCCAGCACTTGCGGCTGCGGATCATCGTTCTCCGTATAAGCGCTGCATTAATACGGACAATTTCAAGCAGGATAAATCGCTCCCAGAATCCTGCCTCCTTTCGCGCCGGTTACAGCGGGCAGATTCCCATTTTTACCCGATAGCGTTTGCTGTGCCAGCCATGCAAATGCAAAGGCTTCTACCCAATCT
This sequence comes from Nitrosomonas sp., assembly GCA_016708955.1. Lineage (GTDB taxonomy): Bacteria > Pseudomonadota > Gammaproteobacteria > Burkholderiales > Nitrosomonadaceae > Nitrosomonas. The sequence continues at coordinate 773,396 of JADJES010000001.1, read as the reverse complement.
GCCTCTACACCCAATTGATCGGTAAGCGCCACTGCCTTTCCTGGAATGACATCAATCAACCGGTCCAGCAGTAAAGTATTATGTGAGCCGCCACCACATATATAAACTTCTTCAGCAGTCGAGCAATACTCAAGTATCGATCTGGCAATTGTTAGGGCTGTTAATTGCAGCAATGTGGCTTGCACATCTTCCGGCGTTTCATTCCCTAGTAATTTTTTCTCCAGCCACTGAACATTAAACAAATCCCTTCCTGTGCTTTTTGGAGGCCGACGCAAGAAAAAATCATCCGACAGAAATGCTTGCAGCAAAGCAGGAATAATCCGCCCTGTGGCTGCCCATTGTCCTTTGCTATCATACGCTTTTCCAGTATGACGCAAACACCAGGCGTCCATTAGGAGGTTTCCTGGGCCGCAATCGAAGCCAATGATTGGATGACAGGGATCAAGGATGGTTATATTGGCGATACCACCGATATTGACGATAACGCGATGACTCTCTGAATGCTTGAAAACTGCTTCATGAAAAGCCGGAACCAAAGGAGCCCCTTGGCCGCCCGCAGCGATATCGCGACTTCTGAAATCTGCGACTACTGCTATCCGAGTCAATTCAGCCAATAATGCCGCATTGACAAGCTGAATCGTATAATTCTTTTCCACTTCAGGGCAGTGTCTAACCGTCTGGCCGTGACATCCGATTGCGATAATCTGCTTGGGTGCGATACCAGCGTTTTCCAACAAGCCTGCAGTAGCTTGTGCATACAGATAGGATAACTGGTTACTAAGAATTGCGGCACGATTGAGTTCATCATGACCGGGTTGATGTAATGATAACAATTGCTCACGCAATTGTTCATGATAGGAACAAAAGAAAGTTTTCAGTACAACAGGTTCGGCACTACCGAAATCAACCAGAACGGCATCAACTCCATCCAAACTTGTTCCCGACATGATGCCTATATAGAGCGAACCGATTTCAATTATCCTTCAGTGCCTTGGAAAAGGTTTCAATACTGATTGCCATCATGCACTTGGTGGTTCTCTACTAGAAAAAACCACCAAATTACACGGTTACGCTATTATTCTAGCGATGCGAGTTGGATATTACGCATGATATTTAAACGCGCGACCAACGAGTGAGTTTCCTTCTGGAAAGTATTTAAATCACGCTTCGCAATCGGTGGAGCAGTTGGCAAAACAACTTTCGTCGGATCACGCTGCACACCGTCAACACGCAATTCATAATGCAAATGAGGGCCAGTTGCCATACCGGTCGAACCAACATAACCAATGACATCTCCCTGGCTAACCCGTTTGCCCTTGCCCATTCCGCTCGCAAAGCGGGACAAATGGCCATATGCTGATTCGTACTTACCATTATGTTTGAGAACAACCAAATTGCCGTACCCTTTTTGTGAGCCGGAGAATGAAATGATCCCATTTGCCGTTGCTCTTACAGGCGTTCCGGTAGGTGCGGCGTAATCAATGCCCCTATGTGCTCGCCATTCCTTAAGGATTGGATGAAAACGTGCATTCGTGAAACCTGAGCTGATACGCGAGAAAGCGAGTGGCGAAAGCAAAAATGCCTTGCGCAAGCTTTCTCCTTCAGGCGTGTAATAGCCATCGGCACCGTTAGATGATTTGAAGTAAATTGCTTGATGGGATTTTCCCTTATTGATGAACTCAACTGCTAAAACACGGCCTGTTTTAGCGCGCTTACCATTATCATTCGAAAATGTTTCATAAACGACTGTAAAACGATCACCCTGTCGCAAATCCCGATAAAAATCGATTTCCGATGCAAATATTTCAGTCAGCTGCATGGCAATATTGTTGGGTATGCCCGCGTTATCAGTCGCAGCAAACAGAGAACGGTTAATTACCCCGGATTTCATATGAATCTGAGTATCCAGCTCAATCGACTGCTCAGTCATTTTGAATACATCATCTGTTTTTTCCATCAAAAACAGCTCTTCGTTGCCAAAGAAATAACGTAGCGTCAATAACTCGCCATCGGCCGTAGTCTGCGCATAGATGGTTTTACCTGGCTTCAACTGACGCATCGCACGGCTTCCCCGTGCTGCCTGTAAAAATTCAGTCGCGTCCTGATTACTAACATCCAGACGATTTAAAATCGCTGCGATGGTATCTCCACGCCGGATGTTTTCTTGGCGCCAGAAAGTGTGGTTGGTTTGGGTTTCGGAGAGAACATCTGGAATAGACAGATCAAGGATTATTTCTTCTACTTGAATTTCTTCAAATGAGCGCGTATTGGGTGCAATTCCAAACGCAGTGACTATACCGAATAGTGGTATGCTGGATAAAGCCACCAGCCAGCGAATTGTTTTTTTTGTTAGTTTTGATGATTTTTGAGCTAGAATCCTTTGTTTACTGCTAATTGGTGAATATAGCATCTATGAAGTACCTCCAGTCATTTGTATCATTTACAGACAGGCCCGAGTCTAACATGAAAATAGTCAATTTGTACTAGAGTACAACTAAGAATGTCCTAGTAAAATATTTTCATATATTAAAATATCAATAAAAATCCTTAACTTACCGTCATCGTGAATATATCAATAAAATCCCAGCTTGAAATTATAAAACGCGGAAGCCACGAACTATTAGTTGAAACAGAGCTGGAAAGTAAGCTTATTTCTGGACATGCCTTACGCATCAAAGCTGGATTTGATCCAACTGCTCCAGATCTGCACTTAGGTCATACTGTCTTGCTCAACAAACTACGTCAGCTACAGGACATGGGACACCACATCCTGTTTCTGATTGGTGATTTCACAGGCATGATTGGTGACCCGAGCGGAAAAAACACTACTCGCCCGCCACTAACCCGCGAGCAAGTCGCTGAAAACGCGAAATCTTATACCACACAGGTTTTTAAAATATTAAAACCTGAGCATACGGAAGTGGTGTTCAATTCATCCTGGATGGACAAACTGAATGCCGCTGATCTTATTAAACTGGCTGCAACACATACGGTCGCACGCATGCTGGAAAGAGACGATTTTGACAAACGCTACCGCAATAATCAGGCGATCGCTATTCATGAATTTCTCTACCCGTTAATCCAGGGTTATGACTCCGTTGCACTCAAAGCTGATCTCGAACTAGGCGGAACGGATCAGAAATTCAATTTACTGATGGGACGAGAATTGCAAAAGCATTTCGGACAATCGCAACAATGCATACTTACAATGCCGTTGCTGGAAGGATTGGATGGCGTCAATAAAATGTCCAAGTCTTTGAATAATTATGTCGGCATCACTGAAAGCCCGAAAGAGATTTTTGGCAAGCTGATGTCCGTATCGGATCAGCTCATGTGGCGTTACCTCGAATTGTTATCTTTTGAATCTTTGCAAACCATTCAGAAATGGCGCGAAGAAGTACAGGAAGGATGCAATCCACGGGATATTAAAGTAAAGCTCGCACAGGAAATTGTCACGCGTTTTCACAGCCAACGTGATGCTGTGGAAGCACTCACCGATTTTGAGTCACGCTTTAAACATGGCGCATTACCTGATGAAATACCGGAAAAAATCATTCAGACACAAGAAAATGAAATGCCCTTGGTGCAAATATTAAAACTGACAGGATTAACAGCCAGTACCAGTGAAGCGTTCCGCATGATTGATCAGGGTGCCGTTAAATTAAATGGGGAAAAAGTAGAAAACAAGTCGACAAAAATAATGCGAGGAGAATCCGTCGTAATTCAAGTAGGTAAAAGGAAGTTTGTCAAAGCCGTCATCCAGTAATTTCCTTATTCGGTTCAACGCATGTTTCATGCTTCAATATCCCAGTGTGGGCATATGGAACCTTGCATGTCAACCGTGGAATAGCGCAAATAAATTGCAAGCAATTACATAATCAAGTATACTAACGGGCTAAGGTTGATTGGGACTAATTTTGATATATTCCGTTCAAGTTTATCTGGTTTCATCGTTCCTGGCCTCTCTTCAATTTTTCAAGTTTCTCCGGAAAATGTGCAGCAATCTTGGTTAGCGGCGATGCTTTATTAATGCGCTAGCAAGGCTATGCACCATTTTTATGGCGTTCTCCTGGCTCGTGCGTCAATTCTCACTTTTTAGGAAAACGACGTGTCTTTTGAAGATCTAAACTTAAATCCTTCTATTATTAAAGCAATTCAAGACGCAGGGTACACAACCCCTACGCCGATTCAGAAACAAGCCATACCTGAATTACTGTCAGGTCACGATATCATGGCATCCGCACAAACAGGAACCGGCAAAACAGCCGCCTTCATGTTGCCGGCACTGCATCTCCTGGCTACACCCGCAAAAACACCTGGCCGTGGTCCGCGCGTTTTAGTACTGACCCCGACACGTGAACTTGCACTGCAAGTCTCCGAAGCAGCCCTGAAATACGGCAAATACCTCCCACGTACAAAAGTCGTCAGCATACTGGGTGGCATGCCTTATCCATTGCAGAACAAATTATTATCACAACCTGTCGATATTTTAGTCGCCACACCGGGACGGCTCATTGATCATATACAGCGTGGCCGGATTGATTTCAAACGATTAGAAATGCTCGTATTGGATGAAGCAGATCGCATGTTGGATATGGGTTTTATCGATGATGTTGAAACGATTGCAGCCGCCACACCGGCCACGCGACAAACCCTATTGTTTTCTGCTACTTTGGATGGCGCGATTGATAAGGTTGCAGCGAAACTTTTAAAATCTCCCAAACGAATTCAAGTGGCTTCTCAGAAAGCAAGGCTCGATAATATTGAGCAGCGACTACATTATGTGGACGATATGTCGCACAAGAATCGTTTATTAAATCATGTGTTACGTGACGAAGCCCTCAAACAAGCTATCGTTTTCACAGCAACCAAACGTGACGCGGATACATTGGCCGACAACCTCTATGCGCAAGGTTACGCAGCAGCTGCGTTACATGGCGACATGAATCAACGCGAACGCACCCGCACACTCACCAAACTTCGCAGTGGCGGATTACGTGTTCTGGTGGCAACGGATGTGGCCGCCAGGGGTATTGATATCGCTGATATTACGCATGTGATCAATTTTGACTTACCTAAATTCGCGGAAGACTACGTACACCGCATTGGCCGTACTGGCCGCGCAGGTGCTGCAGGTGTCGCAGTCTCCTTCGCATCCAACAGAGATAGTGCGCATCTGACAAAAATTGAACGCTATACCGGGCAACGTATTGCATCGCATATTATTCCCGGCCTGGAACCCCGTATCAAACAACGCCCTCAGAGCAGTGGTTTCAATGGTGCGCCAAGCGTGGCCCAGAAACGTAAACGCACACCGTTGGCACAAAATGGCCGTCAAAACTTTAGTGCGCCGCACGAATTCAAAGGCAATAGTAACGATAACGGAAACAATCGCCGTGGCCGCCCATTTGATCAGGAAAATCGTGGCAATTCTTTCCGCACCAATAGCAACCCCAAAGCCGGTTACCAATCCGCTCGTCCTAAGTAACACGCCGTAAAACCGCTTTGTTCCGAGTACTTCGGAGCAAAGCGTTTCGTAAAAATCATATTTTCCCAATATTAGTGCTTATTGCGTTAACGTCACTCGCGGATTCAACATCGAGGCGCGAATGGTTCGCACGCTATCTACACACATCCCAAATGATGGGATCACAACATTACTGCTATTCATCCCAAAAGATTTGTGGTATTGATTTTGCCCAAAAAGCACTGAGAAATCAACATTGTAGATTTATCGCTACGCTCGAAATGACAGTTGTTCAGAGACTCTTTAATAAGCTGCTAACTCAAACTGACTTAAAATAAAATAAATTTCTCAATGTAATTGAACGGATCCATTGATCGCCATTTACTCAACTCCTGTGTGAATCAAGTGCGGCGTGCTATGATGAAATTTAAATTGATCGGTTGTTTTAAGAATCGAGGAGGAATAATGAGGTTTGCGGATAAGTGTTATTTCTGACGTGATAAGTCACGACATTTCTAGAATCTAATTTAATTATGTGGCTTTAGATTCATATGCCATTCGGCTATGCAATGGCTCGATTTTAGCCAAGATCGAGTTCTAAGTGCGCGATAACTTCTCTGCAAAGAATATCAGACTTCTTCAGACCCGGGTCGGGCATTGTTGCTCGAACCCGGACTGCAGACGTCCAACCATCGGACCGGGTCTCGACGAAGACAGTACCGTCAATATTGGAGTCGCGTCGCACATCACGGCCGCTTCCGAAGGCGGTCCACGTTATGACTGGTCGCTGACCACGGAGGATCGCAGGAGCACCAACAATGGAATCTGGCTTTGCCAGGTTTGCGCAAAGCTCATTGATTCCGACGTTGCACGCCACACCACGAATGTGCTGAAGGACTGGAAGCGCCGAGCAGTCGAGCGCGCATTTAGAGCGATCGCCACCTTGGAATCGGAGACGCCTGCGGCAACACTATCTAGGTTTGAAGCTGATGAAGCAGACTATGAATTCCTCGACACACTTGGGCTTCCAGCGCAAGACACAGCCGATGCCGTCGCTACCAGGGTTTTGCATGCGGCCAAGAGCGATGTGACTGCGTTTCGCAACGCCAGAGATTGGCCATCTTATACCATTGCACTTAATCTGACACTTGAAGATAGCGGCAGCAAGTTACCTGTCACGCTGAATGGAATTGCCGCGGCCATTGGCGTTACGGAAGGCATAAATATCGTTTCCGCTCCCGGCACTGGCAAGAGCACAACGCTCGTGCAGCTCGCTGAACGAATCATAGAGGCTGGCCGTTTCCTGCCGTTGATCATTCCGCTCGGTGAGTGGTCTGATCGCACGGACGATTTTTTCGACTTTGTAAATCGAAGAAATGCATTCAGCGCCTTCCGGCGCCAACACTTCATGCAGCTCGCCCACCACGGTCGGCTTGTCCTTATGCTGGATGGCTGGAACGAGCTTGATCCGGGTAGCCGTACGCGGGCGATCCGCGATCTGCAGGCGCTCCGGCGGGATTACCCTCAGATTGCGACTGTCATCGGAACGCGCCAATACGCATTGCCTATTGAAGGCGCCGTTATTGAGATCGAACCACTCTCCGAGCATCAGCAGCTGGAGATCGCACGCGCACAACGTGGAAACGATGGTGAGGCTCTCGTCGACAAAGCATGGCGCTCACCTGGCGTGCGCGAGCTTATCGCCATCCCGCTGTATCTGAATGCGCTTCTCGTCATTCCGTCTGGATCACTCTTTCCACAGACCAAGGAGGAAGTGCTTCGCATGTTCGTGATGACCCATGAACAAATTCCAGAAAACGCTGAGATACTTCGAAAAGAGCTATTTGGCTTTCATAAAGACATGTTAGTTGGTCTGGCTGCCCAAGCCAACCGATCGGCGAATACATCCATCCCGGAGACAAGTGCTCGCCAGGCGGTCAGTGCTGTCGAAGCTCGACTATCAACGCAAGGTCAGCTAAGCGTCCTGCCCCAACCAACTCAAGCGATCGACGTGCTCGTCGGTAGACATATTCTGGTGCGCTCGGCATCCGGTGCAGGTTCTGTCATGTTTCAGCATCAGCAATTTCAAGAATGGTATGCCTCCTACGAGGTTGAACAGCTTATGTGTGATGCCGCCAGCGGCAGCGTTGATGCGTTGAACAAATTGCGCGAAGAGGTGTTGGATTGGCCTGCATGGGAGGAATCAATTCTATTTGCATGTGAGCGCTTGTCTAGGAACGCTCCCAGAGGAACGGAAGCCGTCGCGAAAGCCATTCAAGAGAGTGTCGGCATTGATCCCATGCTTGCCGCTGAGATGATTAATCGGTCTACTGCGGAAGTATGGTCGTTGGTAATGGACCGGATCGTGACCCTGGTCAATCGCTGGCACACGCCAGGCAAGATCGATCGCGGAATCCGCTTCATGATTACCACTGGCCAGCCTGAATTCGCCGAACGAGTGTGGTCATTGGTCTCCAACGAAGTCGATCAGACCCACCTGAGTGCGCTACGTGCGTCTGAGCGATTTCGTCCAGGCGTTCTAGGCAAGGATGCTCCGACGAAACTCGCCGGTATTCCGGACAAAATACGCAAACAAGTGATCTCGGAAATTGCCAGTAATAGCGGCTATGACGGCATGGACCTCGCCGCCAGTCTCGCGAAGATCGACCCAAATCCTGAGGTCGTTGTCGGGATTCTGCAGGCTTTGGCGTTTCGTCGGGCCGATCGACATGTCACGGAAATTCTTAGAACCGCATCCGACAGTGTGTGGCAAAAAATGGCTCACGAAGGCTATCCCAACGACTTTTCTGATGAACTACTTCAAAAACGGTTCGTGGCACTACGCGAAGTGATCGCAACCGACCAGAATAATCCCTTGAAAATACTCAATAATTTGCTATCCGACAAAAGTAATGCCACTAACGTGGCGGAGCGTGTTGCCGGAATTATTCGCTCAAGCGAATTCCCCATCAAAGACAACAGCCCGGGAAATGTGTTCCATCGCGCCTATAAGGCCTTTCCAGAACAGGTCACGGAAGCATTAGTATTTCGTGTAGGTAAAGGCCTGGAAATACCTTACAACGCAGCCAAGTATCTTGGGAATGCTCAACCCATAGACGACGGGTCAGTAGTAGCAGTGGCGCTGGATGATATGATGCCGCTATCTGTGAGAAGTGCGGCTCTAGCCATCGTGGGTGCCAAGACAGTAGGTGCAATAATGGATGAGTTATTCGCCTTGAATGAGGAGTACACGACGAAGGATTGGAAGATCGACGAAGCAGATCGAAACAAATATCACCGTGTAAAGAATGCCTTACTTACAACACGGTTGGATTCATTCCTGGAGGCCATTTTCGAACGTGCGACCACTGAAAGACCAGAGCGAATTTGTTTGATGGCAGATCTCCTGGCGCGGCATGGCAAGAGTATCAACACTGAAAAATTCATACTGAAAGACCCGACCAGAAATAGACTGACGACAATCATTCTATGCTGGATCGACATTCTTCTGACTCCATCAAAAATCACCAGACATCAGCTGTCCAAAGTTGTACAGGTCATCCAGCGACTGGGTAGTCAGCAATTTGTGGCGAAGCTGAAACTGATGCTCGACCACGACCTTTCCGATCGTGCGCAAGCGAGGGATGAATATTTGCAGACACAGCGAAGTTCGCCCTCCCCTGACGTCAGCCACAGCTACAGCTACACCAACTTGTATCAGAGTGCATTCGCTGCGATTGGCGGCGAGGAAGTCGTCTCGTTGATGAAGCAATATTTGCCGAACCTTGAATTCGGTATCGAAGCAGCGCAGGTGCTAGTAATGCTGTGGGATCAAGCACATCCATCAGGTAAGGAAAAGCAATTGTTCTCCTGGCACGATTTCAGTGACGTAGCTGAACATTGGAAACAACGGCAAGATCTGCAGAATCCACCTACAACCACCGATTATTCGGAAGCGATCTTCGAAACTGTAAGAAAAATTGCGAACGAGGCACAGAATGATACGGAGCGACGTCATGCGATCACGCTAGGGAAGATAGGCCTCCACATCCCCCACGGCTCCAAGCGTCTGGAAATCGACAAGCTCTTGCAGTTGCCATTGCCTTATTCGTCCAAGCAAGGACTCTTGGCGGCCACAGCGAAAGCAGGTGAGATGCTAAATGCCGATATGTTGCTCGCGGGATTGCAGGAATTGCTTGAAGCAGGAAAAAAAGATTCATGGAAGTTAGAAGAAAATCATGGCGAACTGATGGGTTGGATTGAGCTGTTCGCATTCTCGGATCGACCAGATGCCGTCATTGGCGCGCTTGATCTTGTACCGTCCAACTATCGCAATCCATGGAATCTCAGACGTCTCCTCGTTGGTTTTAGCCACAGCCCGCACCCAGAAGCCATGAATACGCTTGCAGAGATCGCCCGACGCGATGCTCGCTTCCTCAGCCAATACGAGTGGCTAAGTGCCATGGTCAAGTTCGGAACGGAAGCTGCCGCCCTTGCTCTGCTTGATCATGTCTGCGATGGCTTGCTAGCAGAAAGGCGCAGCGGAATCGATGCTTGGTGCATATCGAATTATTTGGAAGGGTTTGCCCGGAAGTTTCCGGCGTTTCGATCCGAGCTTGTACAGCGCTATGCACGGCTCGCATCTGGACCCGCTCAGCAAATTCTGGAACGTACTCTTGCCAATGTGGCCGACGGGCCGACCATCCTAGCCATCATCGCAAACCATGCGGCGAGCCGTCGAACATTCCAACATGGCCAGCTGCGCGCTGCAATCGACAACGTGGCGATCGGTCGCCGTTCTGTGGAGGATTGGTCCGGTGCATTTCAGGAATACAGCATCCCGCTAACAGATCTTCGCAAAAAGCTTTTCGGACTAGTGCTCGCAGAAAACGATCAATCAGCCTTGGCCGAGGCTTGTCTGAACTACATCGAGCAGCTTCGTGATGAGCACGGACGCATCAACGACGAACCGCGCCATCCAGATATCCGAACAGGCCGGTCTTGGCCGATCGTATGCAGTTGAATCGGCTGAAAAGCACACCTGCAAACCAACATTATCTAGCGCTAAATCAGCAGCAAACTATCCAGCGCAAGGATAGCTATTTTCCATAAATCGTTCTAACTATTTCTGGATCTGGGTTTGACTCGTGCATGAAGTAAGTTTGACTGTCCCTAAGAAGAAATCTCGCTATACCACCACTCAATCGAATACCACATTGGCTAAAAATCTCCGTTTCCGCAATATCTGCACAATCCGATAAGCAGCATACGCCGCAATCAGGTGCTTTAGCGTATGGCCGCTGATCCAGCCATCCGTCCAAACAAAGATTTGCCAATCCAGCATTTCAGCCAGCTTCGCTATCGCATACAGGGCAATCACTTGATAAACATCGTTGCCACGCGTGTAGCGTGATGGAAAACGCAGGCTGATCCAGACAATCAGCAGAATCGAATAAAACTGCATCACAATATAAAAGTTCAAGTTGCCCGTGCCTTGCAGCTCAGTCCAATACCAATGCAGTACGCTGAATACGGCTGAAACGACAAGCAGGGGTAATGCCCACAAACCGGCAGCCGGGCTTATGCGGTCAACCAGCGTTGCGGACAGCAAAGCGGCAATACCGATGACAATGGGCAACCGGTCCCACATCAAATGATCAACATCCGGCGTCCAGTGATAATACATCGATCCGAGTGCGGCGGCGGTTACACTAAGAAATAACACCCCGTACGGTAAGCATTCTTTGAGGTCATGAAATGTGGTTTGTGCAGGTGTCCGACAAACCCGCAACAGGAACACCAGCCCAGCACTGCCGCTGAGAAAAAAAGCCAGGTTGGAAATGACATCATTAAAATTGGGAATACCGAGAAAACCGCGCTGATCGGCGAACTGGTGGTAATCGGCAGGCTGCGGAATGGGTGGCAGGATCATTGCGGCAGCAACGACCAAAACCGTTATCCCCGCGAGTATCCAGAGCTGCCGGTGCATTTCCATTAAATCAGTCCTTGATTACGTTCGGGATTAGCTTGTAGAATCATAAATGTAATCAACTGCTTCAATGTTTTCCTAATGCATATGCGCAACAGCATCCCTGATCCGCGCTACGGCAATGATGTCCATGCCGGGAATGGCTTGTTTGGGCTTATTGGCCAGTGGAATGATGGCTTGTTTAAAACCCAGTTTCGCTGCTTCTTTCAATCTTTCCTGCCCGCGTTGCACCGGGCGTATTTCGCCAGCCAGGCCGACCTCACCGATGACGATCATTTTTTCCGCCAGCGGTTTATTCTTCAGCGACGAAACCACCGCCAGTAAAATCGCAAGATCAGCACCCGGTTCGGTAATTTTTACGCCACCGACAGCATTGACGAACACGTCCTGATCGAAACAGGGAATCCCCGCGTGGCGATGCAATACCGCGAGCAACATGGCTAAGCGGTTTTGTTCCAAACCGACGCATAACCGGCGCGGATTGGGCGAGCGCGCTTCGTCAACCAGTGCCTGTATTTCCACTAACAACGGGCGCGTGCCTTCTTGTGTGACCATAATGCACGATCCCGGCACTTGCGTGTCGTGATGCGAAAGAAACAGCGCTGAAGGATTCTTGACCTCTCGCAATCCCTTTTCGCTCATAGAAAACACACCCAATTCATTGACCGCGCCAAAACGATTCTTGAAAGCGCGGATCATGCGAAAACTGGAATGCATGTCGCCTTCAAAATACAACACCGTATCGACCATATGTTCCAGCACACGCGGACCGGCCAGCGCCCCTTCCTTGGTCACATGACCAACCAGAATAATACAAATTCCGCTTGCCTTCGCCAGGCGTGTTAATTGCGCCGCACACTCGCGCACTTGCGCAACAGATCCCGGCGCGGACTGTAATACCTCCGAATAGATCGTCTGAATAGAATCAATCACAGCTACAGCCGGTTTCCGTTCAATCAGAACAGACTGGATTTTCTCCAGTTGAATTTCCGCAAACAAATTGACTGTTTCCACATTCAGCGCCAAACGCTTAGCACGTAATGCCACTTGGTGCGCGGATTCCTCACCGCTTACATACAATACAGAGCGATGACTCGACAAATGGGAGAGTGCTTGCAGTAATAACGTCGACTTGCCAATACCAGGGTCCCCGCCTAATAGCACCACACCGCCTTGCACCAGACCACCGCCAAGAACCCGGTCAAGCTCATCCACGCCTGTCGGATAGCGCGGTTCTTCACGCGCTTCGATAGTACTTAAATTTTGCACCTGACCGACTTCTGATACTGGACTGAAGCGCGATACTGATTTCTCTGCAATGGTTTCTATTAAGGTGTTCCAAGACTGGCAATGCGGACACTGTCCTTGCCATTTTAAGGTTTGCCCGCCGCACTCAGTACAAGAATAGATCGTTTTCTGCTTGGCCATTGCTCAACAGCTAATCATAAACTTCGGCAGCATTGAATGTGATTCCACGCGCATCCTTTTCAGACAGAACCGGCTGCTTGCCAGCAAGCGGCCAATCTATCGCCAAAGTTGCATCATTCCACACAATGCAACGCTCGTATTCAGGTGCCCAGTAGTCGGTTGTGTTGTACAAAAACTCTGCATAATCAGAAAGGACTATAAACCCATGGGCAAAGCCTGCCGGAACCCATAATTGTTTTTTGTTCTCTGCGCTCAGCATTTCCCCCACCCATTGTCCAAAAGTTGGGGATGAACGGCGGATATCCACTGCCACGTCGAATACTTCTCCCACCACCACACGCACCAGTTTTCCCTGGGCTTGTTTGATCTGGTAATGCAAGCCGCGCAAAACATGTTGAATGGAACGTGAGTGATTACTTTGTACAAAGTTTATTTTTTCCCCTACTGCTGACTCAAATTCACGCTGATTAAAACTCTCGAAAAAGAATCCGCGTTCATCACCAAAAACACGCGGTTCAAATAACAGAACTTCTGGAATAGCCAGCCGGGTTGATTTCATCTATCGGTCCAATCAAAATTCACGTTTTAACACTTGCAGCAAATACTGCCCATAGCCATTCTTGGCCAACGGAATCGCCAGTTTCTCCAGTTGCGCTGCATCAATCCATCCTTGCCGGAAGGCTATCTCTTCCGGGCAGGCAATTTTCAATCCTTGCCGATGCTCAATGGTGGCAACAAACTGACTCGCATCCAGCAATGATTCGTGCGTACCGGTATCCAACCACGCATAGCCACGCCCCATGATTTCAACACGCAATGCAGACCGCTCCAAATAAATACGATTCAAATCGGTGATTTCCAGTTCATTGCGTACCGATGGTTTCAGGCTTTTGGCATAATCCACCACTTGTTGATCATAAAAATACAAACCGGTCACTGCATAATGGGATTTCGGATGTTTGGGCTTTTCTTCCAGATTAATCACACTCCCCTGCGCATCAAATTCAACCACGCCATACCGTTCCGGATCATGTACATGGTAGGCAAAAACACTGGCCCCTTGCGTACGTTCCATCGCGCTTGTGAGCAAATGGTGAAAATCGTGCCCATGAAAAATGTTATCGCCCAAAACAAGTGCTGAACAATCGTTACCAATAAACGATTCACCGATGATAAATGCTTGCGCAAGGCCATCGGGAGAAGGTTGTTCGGCATACGATATATTCAATCCCCACTGATGACCATCCCGCAAAAGCTCTGCGTAATTTCCAACATCACGCGGTGTTGAAATGACCAGAATATCCCGGATTCCCGCCAGCATTAAGGTACTGAGCGGATAATAAATCATCGGCTTATCAAACACCGGCAACAACTGTTTGGAAACGGTCTGAGTAACCGGATAAAGCCGCGTGCCGGAGCCACCGCAAGCACAATACCCTTGCGCCGCGGGAGTGTGGATTTTGGAAAATCCCTTGTCGTATATGAAGTATTTGCAGTTGGCATAAATAAAATCCCGATGTTCACACGCTTATGAATGAATCACTTTCACCCGGATTAATTCACTAGAAATAATGATGCTTGTATTATATCTGTTTCACGTTCCGGATAATTGCACGATGCAATAGCCGCTGAATGTTCAGGTAGAATTACGTATTATGATCCGTGCACACCTTTTCCTCCGCCTACTCAGAAGACTTTTTCCCTATTGGAAATTACTCTTGCTGGCATTATTTGCCATGGTGATCGTAGCAGCCGCTTTAGCTTCCCTACCCATACTGATAAAACAAATACTTGAAAGCACCTTTATCGATGAGGATCCATCGCTAATGCAAACAGCGGTGCTGGCGATGATTGCATTATTTATAATCCGTGGAATCGCAAGTTATCTCAGTATCTTTACTGTCAACAAAGCCACCGGAAAATTAGGTATTGATTTACGCCTGGATTTTTTTAACAAGCTGCTGACACTACCGGTCAGTCACTATAGCCACCTCAATAAAAATAATGAAATCAACATGCTGATTTCCGATATCAACCAGATAACTCAGACCATACCCAGATATATCACCATCATTACGCAAGATAGTCTAGCAATCATAGGATTGATTATTTGCACGCTTTATCTCAATCAAGAATTCTCTTTGCTATTACTTCTGGTCACTTCGTTCGTCGTACTAGTTACTCAGATGACGCACAGTCATTTAAGCAGGCCTGACCAAGAAAGCTTGTTGGCCTCGAAAAACCTGATTCAGCACTTGTCGCAGTCCATTGCACATCACAGAAAAATCAGAATAGATGGTGGACAGATGTATGAAAGTCAGCGTCTTGGAAAAATTTCAGAAACTATTTATCACGCAGAAATGCAACAAGCAATAGTCAAAGCAATAGCCGCCCCTGCAAGTCAAATCATTACGGCGTTGATTTTGACAGCCGTCATTTACATGGTCGCACTGCAAGTTATTACTGGTGCATTGAATCTGCATGAAGTCGGCGCGCTCATTTCCGTTGTATTGCTCCTCATCTTGCCGATACAACGCATCGCCGGCTTACCCAAACAGCTTGCGCATGACCAAAAGATCATAGAAACCATCTTTTCATTCCTAGATCAAGCATCCGAACACGATACCGGGATCATTAGCATCCCACATGTCAGCGGGAAATTCGTTTTTGAACAAGTGCGCTTCTGTAGCGATGCACACGCAACACCCATTCTGAATCATATTAACTTCACCATAAAACCGGGCGAAGTAACCGTTTTTACCGGTTATACCGCAGAAGAGAAAAATGCGCTCATTAACCTGATACTACATTTACAACAACCGGCCAGTGGACGAATATTGCTGGATGATCATCCGCTCGCCGATATCCAGTTAAATAACTTACATGCCAATATCGCCATGCTGACGGAAGATGATTATTTGCTGGATGAAAAAATTGCCGGCAATATCGCGTACGGCACGATGCGCTGTGCCAACGAAGCAAAAATCACCACTGCAGCACACGCCTCTCACGCAATGGAATTTATCCGGCACATGCCGGAGGGTTTACAGACGCAGATTGGTAAAACAGATACAACAATCAATAAACAACAATATCGGCAGCTTGCTATTGCACGCGCGTTAGTTAAAAACGCCCCCATCCTGATTTTAGATGAAATACCAACACATGAAGAATCCAATCCTGGAAATCTACTGTCAGCCTTGGAAAAACTGATGCAAAATCGCACGACTCTGATTTTCAATCAACATATCCCCCAATTAAAAAAAATTGATCGAATTGTTGTTCTGGAAAATGGATGTATCACAGAAAGCCTGAAAGAACCAAACAATTTCCAGGCAAAAAAAGAAAAACAAGCAATTAGCAATTAGCAATTAGCAATTAGCGTTAGTCTCTTGGAACCACAATGAAGCTGAAAACCAATCAGTTAACCCGGATATTGCATGAATTCGCACGATGATCACGCATGATATTGGTTTCACAAGGGATTTTTCGAAGAAACGGTGTAGTTATTCATACACCTGACTGAGACAAATTCCTTGTGGAATCAAGAGACAAGTGAGGGCGTGTGCAATTCATGCAATATCCGGGTTAATGCTCCGTTTCCTTCGTGATATATTCAGGCACCCACTTTACCAGTTGATCCCGGACTTCCTGATCGCTTAAGACAGTTATTTTTAGCAACCAAGCTGTCAGCTCGGATAGCCACTGTTCATCAACCTGGCGTGCCTGAGCTATACGTAATTTTTGATGCGGTGTCGGAAAAGTATTCTCACTGGCTGCCAGCAGCTCCTCATGCAACTTTTCACCAGGCCGCAGCCCACTGAAAACAATATGAATATCATCCTCTCCCAATCCAGACAAATGGATTAGGTCGTTGGCCAGATCAACAATCTTGACTGGGTCGCCCATATCCAACACAAATATTTCCCCACCGCCTTTTGTCCCTCCCATCAGCCCGGCTTGTAAAACCAGTTGCGCCGCTTCCGGGATAGACATGAAATAACGCGTCATCTCTGGATGCGTGATCGTTATAGGGCCGCCTTTGGCAATCTGTTCGCGAAATTTTGGGATAACACTGCCGGTACTTCCCAATACATTGCCAAAACGCACCATTACAAAGCAGGTTTGATTCGATTGATTATTCTGGTCAGGTTTCGCATTCTTTGTAATAGTTTGCTGCAAGGCTTGACACACCATCTCAGCCAACCGCTTACTGGCTCCCATAACACTCACAGGATTGACCGCTTTGTCCGTCGAAATAAGTACAAATTTTTCCACGCCAAAACTTATCGCTACCTGAGCCAGTACATATGTACCCAAGACATTATTCAGCAAAGCTTGGCACGCATTTTCTTGTTCCATGAGTGGAACATGCTTGTAAGCGGCGGCATGAAAAACTACAGAAGGCCGGAACTGCGTGAATAATTGTGTCATGCGCGCATGGTCTTTGATATCACCAATAACAAACGACATAGCCATTTCAGGAAAACGTGACAAGAATTCCTCTTGTATGCTGTAGAGTGCCAACTCATTCAGTTCAAGAAAAACGATGCGATTGGGTTGAAATGCAGCGAGCTGGCGGCATAATTCTGAGCCAATCGAACCACCTGCTCCTGTAACCAGGATTACTTTTCCTGTCAATAAACCATGCAGCCCGTCATTATCTAGAACGACAGGCGCTCTACCCAGCAAATCATCGAGTTCTATCTCACGAATCTGTGATACGGTGGTTTTACCACTGATCAGATCTGCGTAAGACGGTACCGTCATCGCTTTCACCCCGATTTCCGAGCACATTTCCAATGCTTGGCGGTGTATTCGACGAGAAACGGATGGGATAGCAATAATCACATGACCGACATTCAGCTTCTGCACCCATTGCGGCAATTCATTGATCATGCCGAGCACACGAATGCCTTGCAATCGCGTACCCAATTTTCTTGGATCATCATCCAGCATTCCAACAACGTGCCAGTCACGGCTTCTCGTCAAATCTTTAACCAGACTCACCGCAGTGCTGCCGGCACCAAGTATCAATACCAGCTTCGCTTCATTACTTTCCAGACCATACAGCCGGCGTTCTTTCCATGCACGATAGGTTAAACGGCTGCCGCCCATGATCAGTAGCAATAACAATGGAGCCAACAGAATGACCGCTATTGGAACATTGACCAGAAAACCCAATGGCCACAAGATCAGCAATACAGTCGCAGTACCGCTCATCACCGCGACAAAAATTCTCTTTAGATCGGGTAAACTGGCATAGCGCCATAATCCGCGGTAAAGTCCGAACCACAAAAAGAAGCTGCCTTGAACAAGTACTGTCCACGGCAGAATTCCCAGTAAGAGCTGCGATGAAGGCGCAGGAATCTCAAAATTAAAGCGAAATAGAAAAGCAAGCCACCAGGCCACGGCAATTGCAATAAAATCATGTGTAAAAGCAATGAAGGTGCGTATCCCGTATTTTCTGCGAAACATACTATCCCCGATTGGAATAATATTTCTGATTCCAATCAGAAATAAACATTAATAGAAAATAAAAACCTCCCCATAGCATTGCAATCCAACTTTGCACCGCTGGGTCTTGCCTACCCGCCCAGACAGCGCTTGCACCTACCGTAAGCATCAAAGCATAGGCTGATAACGCCGTATTACGATGACCAAAACCGCTTTGCACCAAGCGCTGATAATAATGTTCACGATGCGCTTGCCAGATTTTTTTTCCGCGCAATAGACGCTTTATCAGCGTGACTGTCGAATCAGCGATGAAAGGTGAGAATATTAGCACCGGCACCCATAATGACCACAAATTATCCATCCATCCGAGTATTCCCAAGGCAGCAGCCAGGAATCCAAGTGGAATAGCGCCCACGTCCCCTAGAAAAATACGCGCCGGATAAAAGTTATGGAGCAAAAATGCGCCGGCAGCAGCAGCTATTGAAAAATTCAGCACAGCGAAATCGTTATTCCCTGCCAAGTATGCAATTAAGCCATAATAGCCAAACCCAATCACGGTCATTCCGCCCGCCAAGCCATCCGAGCCATCCATAAAGTTATAAAGATTAGCCATCCAGACCACTGCAACTGCAGTACACAATACCATCATCCAGCCATAAGGTTCCAACAATAGCGCCATTGAAAATCCAGCGGCAACGATACTCTGAATCAGCAACCGGCACCACACCGGCGCGTGCCAAACATCGTCTATGAATGATATGGCCACCAGTAACCCTATGCCTACCCAAATCGTAACAGGCATGACAACCGAAAAACATAACCAAGTAGTAATGATCCCGAAGAACAAGCCTACACCACCAATACGGGAAACCGGTACAGAATGTAGCGAACGTGAATTCGGATGATCCAGCACCCAATCAGCCTTTTTTTTGATCAACCATAAAATTGAGACAAAAGAGATAAAGAAAGATAGCAGCGGTGCTGCGACAGTAGATAGAGGAGAACCCAAAACCATAGCGAGCGGATTATCCGTTATAAGTCAGTAAAAGACATATGCCACTTTCTCATCATTCGCGACAAGAAAGTGGCATGGAGCGGCTAAAATGCCAGCAATTCTGAGAAAACCTTAAGACATAGGTTTTTCTGCATACTTCTGATGCGCCGCTGATGCCGCAGCACCGCGTTCTACTTTCATGCCCATGTCGGATAGAATACTTTCCAGTGCATTTAAGCAGAAAATCACGTTTTCAACACGACAGGATGTGCCCATCAAACCGAAGCGCCACACTTTTCCAGCAAAATCACCCAAACCGGCGCCAATCTCAAGACTATAATCATCCAACAAGCGCCGGCGCACTTCTTTCTCATCTACACCAGCCGGTACAAAAACGGAATTCAGTTGCGGCAAGCGATGTTGCTCGGCAACCACATAACTCATGCCCAATGCGGCGAATCCGGCTTTTAATGCTTCATAATTATACCGGTGCCGTGCCCAGGAATGTTCCAATCCTTCTTCAGCCAGCATCAGCAATGATTCATGTAATGCATACAGCGCATTGGTCGGTGCCGTATGGTGATAAGTACGGGCTGCTGATCCCCAGTAATTCAACAACAAGCCGATATCCATAAACCAGCTATGTACTTTCGTCTTACGATTCTTAACCAGTTCGGTTACGCGTTCGGAGAAACTAACTGGTGACAATCCTGGCGGACAAGATAAACATTTTTGGCTGCCAGAGTAGATCGCATCAATTCCCCACTCATCGACTTTAATCGGCGTGCCGCCCAGCGAAGTGACGGTATCCACAATCGTCAGGCAATTGTATTTGCGCGCGATTTCACACAGTGTTTTAGCATCGGATTGCGCGCCGGTAGAAGTTTCTGCGTGAACAAACGCGATAATCTTGGTATCAGGATTCTTTTTCAGCGCATCTTCCACTTTCTGCGGATCAACCGGTTCACCCCATTTATCATCCACTACCACCGCAACACCACCATGACGTTCAACGTTTTCAATCATGCGCCCGCCGAAAACCCCATTGCGGCAAACGATCACTTTATCACCGGGCTCGATCATGTTGACAAAGCACATTTCCATACCGACAGATCCCGGTCCGGAAACCGGAAAGGTCATCCGGTTTTTGGTTTGGAATGCATAGCGCATCAACCCCTTAATCTCTTCCATCATTTCGGTAAAAACAGGATCCAAGTGACCTAAGGTCGGACGTGCCATGGCATTCAGCACACGCGGATGGGTATCCGATGGTCCTGGTCCCATCAGAACGCGCTGGGGGGGGTAAAATATTTTAATTTCTTTTTCTGGGCGAAAATCTTCGGTATTCATGAACAATCCTAAGTTAATAATGTAATCTGATCTATTTTTGAAAAATGTTGATTCTAACAAGTGAAACGAGAGTTTACTATAAACCAAGGTGTGCTCAATAAATTATCCTTATGGAAAAGCAAAGAAATTCTCATAACATCCTGTAATTCTGAATTATTAGCGTAAATGCAGTTCTTATTAGCAAGAATACAAGGTTTAATCTTTCAATCGTGTGCAATACAAAATGATTCTGATACTATTAGATTTAACCTAAATATTAAAATTCTCAGCTTTCCATCTTATGCGCTATTCTCTAAAAAAATCGATCCTGTTTCTGCTTTGTATGCTCATGTTATCCGCTTGCATGACAACGCCCACACGAGAAGAATTACTCAGCCAGAAAGTTATTTATAGCCGCAGCAGTGACAAAAATTATCTGGAAATTGCGGAATGTCTAAAAAGCGAGGAAGGATTTCCTTTACCGAAATGGCATCGTCATACCTGGCGCGATATCAATACCTATTTTATCTACCACGAATCTTTCCAAGTCGATGGATACCCGCAAATGCACGACGAAGCTGCCAAGACTTTCTACATTACTGAGATTCATAATCCTAAGTCTTTAGGAAGCTTCGACAAACCGATATCCCACGGCAATGGAAACTGGATCATGACGATCAAAGATACCGGTAATGCGCAAAACACCCGATCCGAAATCGAAATTCGTAGCAATCAAAATCTTCTCAGTGATTACCCACCGGCTTCTTATACACCGGATCCTAACGCGTCACTCTCCCAGCGCTTATACAAAGTGGAAACAATTGATCAGTGTTTTGATTGATACGCGATATTAAGAAACCCAGCCGCAGCTGCCCCCCCCCATGAGCCACATCCTCGTCTGTTTGCTGTAGTAAACTATGATTCTGTGGCGTGTCATCCTGCAAAATACGATGGTAGACCTCGAATGTGCAGCCACCATCGAGCCTCGCCCAGCACGTTGACTCCGGCAAGCTAAACAATCTTTCTAATCAGAGAAATAGCATGATAAGATATTCTTAGTAAGTGCATTTTAATAAGAATGGATAACTTATTTTGGCTCTCAAAGCAAAAATTGCATATTATAAAATGCACTTACAAGAAGTTTGTTCTAAACAATTTAATAAGAGGATAAAAAAAATGAAGAAAATTATTAAACATTGGCTTGCGGTCTCTACGTTAGTATCAGTTGGACTCGGCATGTCAGGCGCAACCCAAGCCGCAGTGGCGGTATCTTGGACGGGACCCTCTCCTTTTGCGACGTATTCTGTAGGCGAAGTAGTCAACCCGTTTGGCAATGCCAACGCCAGTGGTATCATCGGTGGCACCGGCCTAGACCTGGCCTTGGTGCTCGATTCCTCGGGCAGTATGGGTACTATAAGCAGTGGAAAATCCCGTAATGCTTGGTTGGAAGAAGCCTCTGCAGCACTAGTAAACGCTCTGCCGGTAGATAGCACTTCGGTAGCTGTCATTGATTTCGACAGTGATGCCCTGCTACTGCAAGGACTCACACCACTATCCAGCGGCTCGGCTGCGGTGCTCTCGGCAATCACAGCAATTGATGCTTCGGGCGGAACTGCTATCAACGCTGGTATCAACCGTGCAAGCACAGAGCTTACCGGTACCAACCACACCGATGGTCGCACTCAAATGATGGTGGTAGTGTCTGACGGCGGAAGCAGCCGCACAGCCGCAGAAACCAGTGCTATCGCCGCGTTGAGCTTGGGTGTCGATGCTATCCACACCGTAGGCATTCCCGGCCATAACGTTTTGACGATGCAGACTATCGCTACTGCGGGCAACGGCATCTATACCAATGCTAGCGACCTGACGAGTCTGATTGACCTGTTCAACGGCACGAGCGGCAACCTTGTGGGTATTGATCACGTGGACGTAACGATGAACAATGGCTTGTTCATCGACCACATCGCCATCGACGGCTTAGGCAACTTTATACTACCTAATGCCACGCTATTCTTCGGTGACAACGTGTTTACCGCCGTTGCCTACGACACGCTGGGTAACAGCGCCACCGCGCAGTTGATACTCACTGCTGTGCCCGAACCCAGCACCTACGCAATGCTCGTTTTGGGCTTAGCACTAGTAGGCTGGGCGAGCAACCGCCGTGCTGCCTAAGCAATTAATAGATCACGCTACAAATATTAAGGTCGTGTACTGCAAAGTACACGACCTTTTGTCTTGGCGGATTCAACTTTAAAGCGCAACTTTTAAGAGAAATCCCAGCCTCAGAACTGGATTCCCGCTAAGGGTATGCGGGAATGACGCAGTGGGGGTACTCCAAAGTCGTGTTTGTATATACATGCCATCCCCCATCCAGCATGTCTTACCACCCCCGTCATTCTTGCATGATTTAAGCAGGAATCCAAAACACAACAATTCATCATCAACGTGACCTTTTAGCCGGAATCTCAGTACTAGTAATGGATTCCCGCTAAGAGCGTGCGGGAATGACGCAGTGGGGATACTCCAAAGTCATGCTTGTATATACACGCCACCCCCATCCAGCATGTCTTACTACCCCCGTCATTCCTGCATGATTTAAGCAGGAATCCACAACACAGCAATTCATCATCAGCGCGATACACCAGCCTACCGGGTACCTGGATGGAAAGTCCCAGCAGATTCAGCGCCGCATCGCCAGAAGGCTGGATGCGCCAGTTAAACTTGCGCGCAAACGCCTGTGCCAACTGACCGAAATCCGGGCTAAGCTTCTGCTGCAACAACTCGCTGAATTTCGGGTAGTCGCAAATCCCCCGGCACACACGCCGGATTGTTCCGGCAGCCACAAGGTTATACAGCACCCAATCGATGGTACTCCGCTCAAATTCAGCCGAAAAATCATTCGCGCCAAACGCCCACCCCCTGCCGCGCCCATATATTCTTGAAATCACCTTATCTTCAACAGTTTGCATAGTCTCTTTCCAGGCCAATCACCAAGAAAAACAGCCTACTTTTTCTTGGTATAAAAAGAAAGTGGAAAGTAGGCACTATAGCTCCATTGCATCCAGCGACACCTGCCCGGAGAGCAAGCGCGGCAGAAACAGGTCGCGGGTGCGGCGGAGGTTTTGGACTTGCTGGCTCAGTGTGGCGACTTCCGAATGCAGTGGCTCGAAATGCTGTGTGCCCGCATCAGTACAAAGTGGAAACGATTTTGAGAAACTGCAGATTGAAATGAGTCGACGAATCTCAACAATTTATGTGGCATTGTGACGTTGGGGTTCCTATCGTCACCCCAAACTACCGTGCTGTGAAAGTTAACCGGGCAAGCAGGAGTGTGTATACCCATTTTCTTTTTCGCGACCCCGAATGTGATTACCCACCAGCCTCTTATACCCCAGATCCTAACGCGTCACTCTCCCAGCGCTTATACAAAGTGGAAACAATCGATCATTGTTTTTAATTGATACGTGATCTATAAAAAGCTGAAGTTTCACCGTTTTGCACTAAACTTTACATTTTCGCTTAAGCAACCATACGCAATAATGCATCGATAAAAGAATTAAGAATGGGTTCATCTGGTTTAGGGCAAAAGCTAACAAAAATCCTTATTGAGCGCAGCCTGAGTAATCAGTTTTCTGACATCGGAAAAGGCAAAGTGACTTCGATTGTTAACAGCGTAACAACGCTGCGGTGTTTTATCAAGGTGATCGGCATAAATCCAGGTTAGGTGGCGGCCATCATGCGAAGTTGAGATGATTGGTAACGGCATGGTAGTTTCGGGTTTGGCTTTTGAGCTACCGATTTCCTGCTTGATCTCTTTGAAAGCGGCTTCGATTTTCCAGCGTGCGCCGTAGTATTCGATAATCTGCTCGACGAGATCGAGATCGGTGGTAAAGAGTGCGACCCATTGTGATCTTCGATAGATCCAAACAACGCGCACGGCACATTTGAGTGTTTTCAACATCATGATGTTGTCAAAGGCCAGAACATCGCGTTGTTTGCCGTAGAGGTTAACCGAATAAGTGGTAGCGCGTTCATGGAATTTATTGGCCAGCGTTGTGGCATTGCCCATCTTGTCGCCATACTTTCTGGATCGGCCGAGCTGATGTTTTTGGTGTTCGGGTGGTAACGCAAACAAAAGTGGTATTGACGCGCAATCTGGAAAGTGCTGTCCAACGGTTTTGCGCATCGGTTTAAGCAAGCCGTCGTTTCCAAACCAGCTATCGGTAACGATCAGCAATGGTGCCGGGAAAAGCGGCAGAAATTTCCAGCAGCATTTCGATGGCCTGCTCAAATTTGGTTTGAAACGATGGTATCTTGCCCTCAACCCTAACCTTCTTGGTCGCTATCGTTTTTTCCATGTGATAGAAACGAAACGCCAGCGGTAAGCAAGCCAGCGGCCTTTGACAATTTTTAATAAACCGATGGACACAACATTTTGTGACCAGGGGTATTTCGATTGATTGGTCTTGGCATGATCAAAGAAAGACGCGCAGCCGAAAATCTTTTGCCAGTCTTGGGATTGATGGTGTCATCCAAGGCCAGCAATAGCCGTCCTTTGTCGTCGGGCTGGGTATCAGAGACCACAGCGTCGTCCAGAGGCGTGACCAAGGCAATTTTGATGAGGCCATGAAGATGTAAAATCGGCGCTGACTAAGCGACAGCCCGAATACCTGCAAGCATCGCAATAGGTTGGCGCTGCGGAAGAAGTGAAATGAGGATAACAGCAGGAGCGTATAAACAAACCAGACACCTCGTTCATCGCCTTTGCAACGGTGGTTAAATTCCTGTTGGAGGGGGAAGAGGATATTGCGTAGAATGAACATGCGGCGATGCCTTTTTTATTATTGGTTTCAGTTACTTAACAGATGAAATTATAACAAAAACCGTGCGTCGCCGCAATCATATCTTACTGTATTTAAAGGATATATTTCGATTTTTCCCTACGTCAACAGGGTCGATATCAGTCTATTTTGTCACTCAAGAAAAAATCCCGATAATCCAAAATTCCAGACAATTGAATCATCGGCTCATAAAAAAAGCGTGAAACTCCAGTAAAAGTTGAATCTTCCGAAAAACTAACATACCATTTATGGTATGTGGAAAGTTTACGAGCATAAGCGAATTGAAAAGCAATTAAAATCATGCCCCATTACAGTATTGAAGAAGTATGAAAAGTGGAAAGACATTGTAATGATTTCCGGCCAACGAGGGCTATCACTGATTAAAGGTTTTTCTGATGAAGCGTTAAAAGGCGAATGGGATGGCTACCGATCTTCACGGTTAAATCAGCAATATCGAGTCATTTATAAAATCATCGCCAATGAAGTTTATGTGCAAGTTGAGCATGTATCGTTTCACGATTACCGGAGAAAAAAATGAATGAATATCAACCGGCAAAAAAAACGTGTGATGTCACCGTAGGTGAATCCGTAAAAATTATTCGCGAGCTTCAGGGTTTAAGCCAGAACGAATTAGCAGAACTTACCGGTATTCCGCAATCGACAATCTCTGCCATCGAGCATGACAAAATCAATTTAGGGATAGAACGTGCAAAAATAATAGCAAAAGCACTGAAATGTCACCCTGCGGTATTGGTTTTTCCTGGATGGAATATTGAGGTTGCTGCATAGAGAAGTGTGATGTTGGGGTTCGTCGACTCACCCCAACCTACCGCGCTCGTTAGCGATCATTTCTCATAGATCGGGACAATTAACCCGGGTTGTGCCGGTGACACCCAATACACGCCTGCTCCGAAACGGTACATATCGGAGTATTCAAAAAGTTCTTTTGACTCTGACTCAAAGAGTGAAAATCTGAAATTGCGACTAACGTTTGCTTCTTCGTGATTTGTGATCACCCTCAGCTCGAAGTCATACTCCCCAGGCTGCCATTTGAAATGCCGATTGAAGAAAGCGACAAGTTCCTGGACAGTTGCCGTGTTTGCTTCGCAAAGCTTCTCCTTGTTTTCGGGCAGTTCTTTTTGACCCAAGATGTCAGATCGAATATCAGACTCAAGCCGACGATATTCCTTTTCATCGTCACGAGTGAATAGATCAAAGAACGTAATAATGTGCGCCCATTCTTCGCCAGGAGCGAGACGAAACGGGGTAAACATAACTGAGTCAGTGGAATCTGGGGTTCGCAGGTAGTTCTTTGCTGGCAATTTAAATTCTGCTCCTCCGGCTTTCCGGAAATTGAGCGAGATTTCCTTAACCCTAAGTGATCTGCCTCCAGTGTTTTCGATAATCAGATGCCACTGAGCATTTGGATTGCCAACCTTATGCGTGATGTGCATGCGGCTAAAAGCTTCGCAACTAAGGCGGGGCTTACGAAAGAGTATATGTAGTGGCGGTAGTTGTGATAGCAGAAGCGCGACTACGGCGACAACGGCGCTCCAGAATTGCCAGTCAAGATAGAACGGCGTTTGGTTCATATGCGTATCGGCCTATGAGCGCTTAACTACAATTAGACGTCCGAAATGACGCAATATAATGCGTCACAAATGAAATCTAATATGGAATTATTCATGGTATCCCCTTATGTTTTAAGCTAATTGACCGATTTAGCTGTCATCATACCAGACTTGTTAGACCCGCAATTACAGAATGAAAACAGCAAGACGCTGGAATCCAGTTCTGCAATTTACCTATCAAAACAAGCAATAACGCAATCTCCAAAACCATTGCTTTTTCCAAACCACCCATTTAAAATGCCGCCCATTACTCGCTTTCTAAAATGCCAATTGAACGATTGGCAGCATAGCAACTCAAAAAGCAGTAATTCAATGGGAAACTAGGGTTCCGGCCGGTGCAGTCAACGGTGTCTGGTCCAAGAGTTTCCGGTCTCGTGATAACGAGGCTCCACGGAGGGATAAAAGCCCGGGAGGTTAAGGTGTAATGTACTTTTTGGTACATTACAATCCCGGTAAACCCTTTTGTATGGAGACTGGTTATGTCAGGTTCAACAAAACAAATCGCTGCTTCCCAAGAAACCCATGTAACTGGCGATACACTTAACCGCAGCATGAGTGTATGGCATAGTTTCACGCTGGGTTTTGCGGTTGTCTCGCCGGTCGCCGGACTCTATGCCATCATCGGTGTGCAAACTGTAGTCGCCGGTGGCGGCTGGTTTGCCGCGCTGGCGGTCTGTTTGCTCATGCAGTTACTGGTGGCGACTGTTTACGCGGAGCTGTCTTCACAATTCCCGATTGCTGGCGGTGCCTATAAATGGGCGCGGCAACTCGGCGGCGCGATCGCCGGGCAATATGCCGGCGTGATTTATATTTGCTCCACCATCGCCATGGTCACCACGACCGCTTATACCGGCGGCTTCTGGCTGGCCACCTTTTGCGGATCGCCGGGTGATGGCGGCGGCATGATGGTACTCTGGGGTGCGATATTTCTGCTTATCTGCACATTGCTCAATCTGGCCCCTGTCAGTATTTTCAATCTGGTGATCAAACTGGGTGTTTACGCGGAAGTCGTCGGGTCATTCGGCGTGGCGTTGTTATTATTTTTTTTCTTCCGTCAGCATCCTGTCATGGAATTGTTCCAGCACATGGGTACCGGAACAGCGCCCAGTGAAATGGCTGCTTTCCTGGCGGCACTGGCCATTGCTGGCTGGGCATTTATCGGTTTTGATGCTTGCTCGACCACCGCGGAAGAAACCCATCAACCGAAACGCATGGTGCCCCGTGCAATTTTCATGTCGCTACTGGTTGTCGGCACAGTCGTTTTATTCAATTCAGCCGCGCTGATTTTGGCCTTTGAGCATGACACATTGAGAAATTCCAGCCATACGGCCGATCCGGTCACCCCCTTGATCGCCAGCAGCATTGGCGATTGGTTCGAGCAACCCTTTCTGGCCATTGTGATGACTGCTTTCCTGGCCTGCGGCGCATCCATGGTCAAATACACCTCGCGCATTGTTTTTTCGATGGCACGCGAAGGCAATATGCCAGCACTGTTGAGTCAGGTAACGGCGAGCAAAACACCGCGTAATGCGATTCTCTTTACCGTTCTGCTGGCAGGTTGCGGATTGGTGTTCGGACTCAATGACGACGCCGTGGCTACCATCATCGCCTTTGGTACCGGCGGTTTATATGCCATGTTCGCGTTCACCACGGGCTTTGCATTGTTTGCCCGTCTCACAGGCCGCTGGAATCCCGCGCTGGGCGAATTAAAACTGGGCGCATGGGGATTGGTCATCAATATCCTGGCATTTATCTGGTCATTATTTGAACTCATCAATATCGCCTGGCCGCGTCCCTACGCGATTTCAGCGGATGCACCCTGGTGGCAATTGTGGGCCACTCCGCTAGTATTAGGGAGCATTTTAACGATCACTACGCTGTATATCCTTTACAAAAAATGGATAAATACTAAGTAAAATCATTTCCAATAAGGAGTTCATCATGAGTCAACCCAACACATTGATCTGGGAACAATCCATTCCAGGCGGATGCCACTGGTCTGGCATCCTGCGTCGTGGCACAACGTTACGTCTGACCGATGTACAGGGCGGTGCAAATGCGGCTGTTTTGTTTTTTAATCAGGAAGAAAAACTCGAACGCTACAATATGGCCGACACGCTGAAATCGCAGCACACCTTCCGCCTGACCAAAGGACATGCCTGCCATTCCGACATGGGGCGGATTTTTTGTTGTATCACAGCCGACACCGCCGGTTGGAACGACACGGTATGCGGCTTGAGTGACAGCAATTTAATCCGGCATAAATACGGGGTTGCGCGCTATCAGGAACATCGTAATCAAATGGCTCGCAGTGGACTGGATGGCATGCTGATCGAATTGGGTAAGTGGGGATTGGGTATCCGTGACATTGTTTCCAATATCAATTTTTTCAGCAAAGTAACCACGGATGCCTCCGGTGAACTGGCATTTCAACCGGGGAACAGCAAGGCAGGCGATTATGTTGATTTGAGTTTCGTGATGAATACATTGGTGGTGTTATCAGCCGCACCGCATCCACTGGATCCCAAGACATCTTACCAGCCTGGCGCAGTCAATCTGGCGGTATTTAACACGCCTGCGGAAGCTATCGCAGAATGCCTGCATATCGCAGAAAATACCCGTGCATTAAAAAACACGCAGCATTTTTATTGTGGAGACGAAAAATGAATACGTCTTATCTCATTACAAGTCAGCTTGATCCCCATCACGCCGTAATCGATGAAATCTGTGCGGCTGGGGAACCTTGGGTCAAACTCGTTAAGCAAGGACAAATTTTCCGCATTGTCGATCTGGAAGGCAATCAAGCCGTTGATACGTTGTTTTTCAATGCAAATAATGCTGTGGAGCGCTACAGCGCAACGGATACGATACGCGCCCAGAATAAACTCTATTTAACCACGGGCAGCAAACTCTACTCCAATCTGGGCAATGTCATGCTCACGATCGTAGCCGACACCTGCGGGCGCCACGACACACTGGGCGGCGCCTGTGCGGCAGAAAGCAATACGGTACGCTATGCGCTGGAAAAATTCCCGATGCACAGTTGCCGTGACAACTTTCTGCATGCCCTGGCGCATGATCCGCTTTGCCAGCATTTGGGCATGAATAAGCGTGATTTGCCGAGCAACATCAATTTTTTCATGAATGTGCCAGTAACTGAAGCAGGCGGATTGGAATTTGTCGATGGCATTTCCGCATCCGGCAAGTACGTCGAAATGCGAGCTGAAATGGATGTATTGGTATTGATTTCGAATTGCCCGCAACTGAACAATCCCTGCAATGCTTATAACCCGACGCCGATCCGTCTACTGGTCTGGGATTCTCAGTAAGGAATCAATCGAGTTGGATTAACTGAGCCCAGCTAATGATTCATCAAGAAAAAGGATAACGCTATGTTCGAGAAAGTCTTGATTGCCAATCGCGGCGCCATTGCTTGCCGTATTATCCGTACGCTGCGCCGCATGAATGTAAAAAGTGTGGCGGTTTATACAGAAGCTGACGCCTTATCGCGCCATGTAACCGAAGCGGATGAAACTTATTGTATCGGCAGCGGCATTGCGGCTGATAGTTATCTGCGCGCCGATAAAATATTGGAAATTGCGCAGCAAGCAGGCGCGCAAGCCATTCACCCTGGCTACGGTTTCCTCAGTGAAAAAGCCGACTTTGCTGAACAATGTATTGCGCATGGGATTTGTTTTATCGGCCCTACCCCGGGCCAAATGCGCGCCTTTGGATTAAAACATACCGCGCGCGCGTTGGCCTTGAAAAATCAGGTGCCACTCCTGCCGGGAACCGATCTGCTGGAAAACCTTGAAGCGGCGTGTCATCAGGCTAAGCATATCGGCTATCCGGTCATGCTGAAAAGCACTGCTGGCGGTGGCGGCATCGGCATGCGCCTGTGCTGGAATCAGGATGAGCTGGTCGGTGCTTACGAATCGGTCAAGAATCTGGCACAAAACAATTTCAAGGATGCCGGTCTTTTCCTGGAAAAATTTGTCGACCGGGCACGCCATATAGAAGTACAGATTTTTGGTGACGGCAAAGGCCAGGTCGTTGCACTGGGCGAACGAGATTGTTCCATGCAACGGCGCAACCAGAAAGTCATCGAAGAAACACCCGCTCCCAACCTCCCGCCGCATTTGCGCCAGGCATTGCTGGACACTGCGGTACGCCTCGGCAAAGCCATTCATTATCAATCCGCCGGAACTGTTGAATATATTTTCGATGCCGCCAGCGGTCAATTTTATTTTCTCGAAGTCAACACGCGCCTGCAGGTTGAACATGGCGTGACTGAGGAAGTCACCGGTATCGATCTGGTGGAATGGATGGTTCAGCAAGCCGCAGACGAGCTTCCTTCACTCGATTCTTTCACCATCAGACCCAATGGCGCGTCCATTCAGGTACGGGTTTATGCTGAAAATCCTGCCAAAGATTTCCAGCCTTCCAGCGGCATACTGACTGCAGCGGAATTTTCTACTGCAGCACGTGTGGAAACCTGGGTCGAGCGCGGCATTGAAGTATCCGCATTTTATGATCCGATGCTGGCAAAAATCATTGTGCATGCACCTGATCGTGACACAGCGATTGCCAAACTGCTGAGCGTACTGGATGACACGGCATTGCAGGGTATCGAAACCAACTTGGAATATCTCAAGCAAATTCTGCACAGCGCCGTGTTTCGCAGCGGACAACCGTATACGCAATTCCTCAATGGCTTCCATTATCAGCCGCACAGTATCGATGTCCTGAATGCGGGCGTACAAACCTCGATACAAGATCATCCCGGGCGAATCGGTTACTGGAACGTCGGCGTTCCGCCTTCCGGACCGATGGATAGTTTAGCTTTTCGCCTTGCCAACCGGCTGGTCAATAATACTGAAGATAGCGCTGGACTGGAAATTACCCTGGCAGGCCCGACGCTGCGCTTTAATTGTGACAGCATCATCGCAATCTGTGGCGCACCCATCGATGTGTTACTGGACAGTGAACCATTGTCCCAATGGCAATCTCACTTCGTCAAAGCCGGTGCACTATTGCAATTTGGCAGAGTCAAGCAATCAGGCAGCCGGGTTTACTTGGCCGTGCAAGGGGGGTTCCAGGTACCTGATTATCTGGGCAGCAAATCCACTTTTACGCTCGGTCAGTTCGGTGGACATGCCGGGCGTGTGCTGCGCATCGGCGATGTATTACATATTCAGCCCTTACAACCCTCTCAGCCTCATCTTTCACAACATTTATCACAGGAATTGATCCCGCGTTATACGGATCATTGGGAAATCGCCGTATTGGTTGGACCGCATGGTGCGCCTGATTTCTTTACGGAAGCGGATATCGAACATTTCTTTGCCGCTGAATGGAAAGTACATCATAACTCCAGCCGCACGGGTGTCCGTTTAATTGGCCCTAAACCGCAATGGGCGCGAACCGATGGCGGCGAAGCCGGATTGCATCCCTCGAATATTCACGATAACGCCTATGCGGTTGGCGCTGTCGATTTTACCGGCGATATGCCGATTATCCTGGGTCCTGATGGTCCTAGCCTGGGTGGTTTCGTCTGTCCGGTCACCATCGCCCATGCGGAATTGTGGAAAACCGGACAACTCAAGCCGGGTGACAGTGTTCGCTTTCTGCCCATCGCGCTGGCGCATGCACTTGCATTGGAAAAACAGCAGAATCTGCTTATTCAGCAGCTTCATGTTGATCAAATTCCTATTACCAGCGCGCATTCCGGAAATCCAGGCAGCCCGGTTCTGCATCGCATTCCCGAGCACACAGGGCAGGTACAAGTGACTTACCGTCAATCCGGCGATAAGTATCTATTGATTGAATATGGGCCGCCCGTGCTCGATCTGAATTTGCGCTTTCGCGCGCATGCTTTGATGACCTGGCTTCAGCAGCGCATCGAAGCCGGGAAGCTGGCTGGCATCCTGGATCTGACGCCTGGTATTCGTTCACTACAGATTCATTTTGATTCCAACCGGCTGTCTCGCGAGACTTTATTGGATCTTCTGATTGCAGGAGAAAGCAAGCTGCCCGCTATCGATGCCATGGAAGTGCCGTCGCGCATCATCCACTTGCCTCTATCCTGGGATGACGCCGCCACACGATTGGCCATTGAAAAATACATGCAATCGGTACGCAGCGATGCCCCCTGGTGCCCCAGCAATATTGAATTTATCCGCCGCATTAATGGATTGGAGCATATCGAGGATGTTCAACATATTGTATTTTCAGCCAGCTATTTGGTCATGGGATTGGGCGATGTCTATCTGGGCGCGCCCGTAGCCACGCCGCTGGATCCGCGTCACCGCCTGGTCACCACCAAATACAATCCGGCACGTACCTGGACACCTGAAAATGCTGTCGGTATCGGCGGCGCGTATTTATGCGTGTATGGCATGGAAGGCCCCGGCGGCTATCAATTTGTCGGACGTACAATACCTATGTGGAACCGCTACCGTCAGACGGCTGACTTTAAGGAAGGCAAACCCTGGTTATTGCGTTTCTTTGATCAAATCCGTTTCTATCCGGTCAGTGAAAGCGAATTGCTCAAGCTGCGTAAGGACTTTATTAGCGGGCGCTTCAAATTGCGTACCGAAGAAACGGTTCTGAGCCTGAAACAATACAACGCTTTCTTGCAACAGCATGCCGTCAGCATCACCGCATTCAAGGCCACTCAACAAGCTGCGTTTGAAGCCGAACGGCAGCGCTGGGAAGCCAATGGTCAATCACAGTATGTCAGTGAAGATATGCTCGACGAAGCGGATACGCAAAGCGAACTGGATCTGCCACCGGGCGCACAAGCTGTCAGTTCGCAAGTAACGGGTACAGTTTGGAAACTGCTGGTCAAAGAAGGTGAGCGTGTGGATGCAGGCAAGGTGCTTATTATAATCGAATCGATGAAAATGGAATTCCCGGTAGACGCGCCAGTCACTGGCACCGTGCGGCAGATATTCTGCAAACAAGGCGGTTATGTCTCTGCCGGACAGGTACTTTTCGTCATTCAGGAAGAAAATTGATCATGGAAAAATTTTCCCCGCTTGGCGACATCACAACCCTGCTGCAAAGCGATATCGGTTATTCTAATCGCTAGTACAACCACCTACGACAGCAAGAGAATCCATAATGCAGAAAGAATACTGGCTGGATCGCTGGGAACGACAAGATATCGGTTTCCATCAGAATGAAATCAATCCGTATTTGAGTCAATTTTGGCCGCGCTTACAGCTTGCTCCGGGTAGTACGGTGCTTGTGCCGTTGTGCGGCAAAAGCCGCGATATGCTTTGGCTGCACCAACAAGGACATACAGTTCTGGGTGTCGAATTAAGTGGAATTGCGGCACAAGCATTCTTTACAGAGAATGGCCTGACACCTCAGTGCAGGGCGCATGATCAATTCACCCATCTGGAAGCAAATGATATGCACATTTTGTGCGGGGATTTTTTTGATTTGCGTAAAAATGATGTAGCAAAAGTTACTGCGGTCTACGATCGCGCAGCATTGGTCGCATTGCCGCCGGAAATGCGTAAACGCTATACACATCACCTTTTGCATATTCTTCCGCCAGCAACGCAAATCCTGCTCGTCACACTCGACTACCCGCAGTATGAAATGTCCGGCCCGCCGTTTGCAGTTTCCATGGATGAAGTTACTGCACTCTATCAGCCGCACGCCGGAATCACGTTGTTGTCACAGCAGGATGTGCTCGAACAAAATCCGCGCTTTCAAGATCGCGGCTTGAGCCGGTTACAGGAAAATACAATTTTGCTGAGAATAGGTACTCCATAACATGAAACCGGATTGATCAGGATCTGCGGCAGTAGCTCTTATGCCTTGATCTGTCTGTTCTGTTCGACTAGGAGGCTGTCCAGATAGAATAAGAAGGCTCAGTAGCAATTTATTGTTGAATTGCCAGTCGAATATGCATCGAAATGTAGTAGAAGAGGTATGCATCATGGAAGCATCTAAATTCAAAGATTGGATAAAATCGATTGGGAGGATGAGCCGCGGCCCTAATGTCACTTGAAAAAATAAGTCAATTTCAAGAGTTAATTGCTACATACCCATAAATAACATGAAGATTCGTTGGCTCACGCCAGCTAATAAACCCAGCAAGTTTTGATATTCAAAAAATTTATTGAGTCAGTGCATGACATATAGCATACTAGCTGCGCTATAATTTTTAACGCGCATTTTCCACAAAACTTCGTCTTGATCTTCTAAGAATTTCGAATTTTCATAGGCAATCTAATGTTCATTAGCGTTCTAGATCTTTTTAAAATAGGTATCGGCCCATCCAGTTCGCATACGATGGGTCCTATGGTTGCAGCCAAGGATTTTCGCGACCGTATCGAGGTTTTTATTTCCAGTCATCCCGCGCCATCTTTCCTGCAGGTGCGCTGTACCTTACGGGGATCCTTAGCGTTCACCGGCAAAGGTCACGCCACCGATCGTGCGGTGACCTTAGGCATGCATGAATATACACCGCAAGGATTGGCGAAACTGAATGTGAATGAATTGTTCCAAACACTTTGGCAACAAAACACCATCCGCATCAATGAATCGACAGTGATCCACTTTAATCCGCCTGAAGATATTATCTTCGATCGTGGAGAACCGCTGCCGGAACATCCGAATGGTATGATTTTTCAGTTGCTGGACGGAACCGGCAAGACCCTGTTGACCGAAACTTATTTTTCAATTGGCGGTGGTTTTATCACCACATTGTCTGAAATTGGTCAAATTGTTGCTCCCATTAAAATGGAGGCAACCAGCTCCTGCGGCTTTCCGTTTGATTCAGCCAACCAGATGATGAAAATGTCAGCCGACAGCGGCTTATCGATTGCTGCTATGAAACGCAGCAATGAACTGGAGCGCATCAGTGAAGCAGAATTGAATGGGGGATTGGATGCCGTTTGGGATGCGATGCGCACTTGCTTGGAAAATGGCCTTGTAGCTGAAGGCCGGCTACCCGGCGGGCTTAACATTAAACGGCGCGCGCATTCTTTGCACCTGCAATTACAGGAGAATCCGCAAAAAGCTAATTTGAACGACTGGCTGTGCGCCTATGCCATGGCAGTGAACGAAGAAAATGCTGCGGGTCATATGGTAGTGACAGCACCCACCAACGGTGCAGCAGGCGTCATACCGGCAGTTATTTATTATGCAGTGAAACATGAGGATGCAACACCGGAACAAGTGCGTGATTTCTTGCTGGTAGCCGGTGCCATCGGCGGATTGATCAAACATAACAGTTCAATCTCCGGTGCTGAAGTGGGTTGTCAAGGCGAAGTAGGCTCTGCTTCAGCTATGGCCGCTGCAGGCTTATGTGCGATTAAAGGCGGCACAACCGAACAAATTGAGAACGCTGCAGAAATCGCACTGGAGCATCATTTGGGCATGACGTGTGATCCGGTAGGCAGTCTGGTGCAGGTGCCGTGTATTGAACGCAACGGATTTGGCGCCATCAAGGCTTATACCGCCGCCTCACTGGCAATCCGTGGCGATGGCCAGCATTTTATGTCATTGGATAATTGCATCGCTGCGATGAAACAAACCGGGCTGGAAATGTCGGTCAAATATAAGGAAACCTCTCTGGGCGGGCTGGCAGTCAGTATCACCGAATGCTAATCAGCGCTCACTTATCCCGATGCAACTTGCTGATCACGTGGCGCAAACCACTCACAACAAAGAAGACACTGATTACCACGACAGGAATCGCAATACCGGTCAGTAATTCAACATTAATATCCTGTCCCGCAGCCTGGAGCGCTTTTAAGCCATAGCCCAGAATACCCAGCAAGTAATAACTCAACACGACAACAGACAAACCTTCAACCGTTTCCTGCATGCGTAATTGTACATGAGCACGGTGATCCATGGATTTCAGCAAGTCGCGGATTTGCGCTTCCATGGACAGATCAACCCGTGTGCGCAGTAAGGCCGATGCACGCCCGAGACGCATCGACAACGTCTCCAGCTTAGTATGCACCAACTCGCAAGTCCCCATTGCTGACGACAATCGCTGAATCATGAATTCCTGGAGCATCTGCAATCCCTCAATACGCTCTTCGCGTAATTCGGTAATGCGTAATTTCACGATATCGTAATAGGCTCTGGATGCATTAAAACGATGACTGGTTTGCGCGGACAATCGCTCGGTTTCCGCCGCCAAACGCGTCAGTTCGTCCAGCAAACGCTGCTCATCTTCGATGCTGGTCAGTTCCACATTGTTGGCAATCAGTGTAGCCAGACGCTGATCGGCACGCGCCAATTGTGGAATGATCTCGCGGGTGATCGGCAAGGGCAGCATCGCCAGCATGCGGTAGGTTTCGATCTCAAGCAGGCGCTGCACCAGCCGTCCTACCTGGCGGCTGCGCAAATTTTCATCATGGATCAGTATGCGGCCAAAATTATCATGATGTATCTGATTATCACTCCACACACTGGCGGCACCTCCCGCCACCTTGGAACCGATCACTGTTCCGGAGGCAAATAAAATAGACAGTTCATGCAAGCTACGCTTGGGTCGCGACCGGTCATCCAAAGCAATATGCGTTGCTACCAGCAATTCACCTGGCAAACGGACCAGCCACTCCTGCGGCACGTATTCAATCGCCGGCTGCTCAAAAGGGGTTACAAATGGTTTTGCGCGATAAACAGTATACGTCGAGTATTCGGTATGCCGCTCCCAACGGAGGCGGAATTCGCCAAAATCCGCACTGAAATCATTTTCGTGCGTATTGGGCGGAGTAATGCCATAGCGGACACATAACTCACCGATCAATTTACGCTCCTGATCAACCCAGTGCCGCTCGGACATTAAGACCAAATGCGAAAGCTGAACAGGCGGCGCCAAAAGTTCATACGCGACCGAATTAAGCTCGTTATGTAACTCCTGTCTTTGCGAATATTCAGGGATAGCCAGCAATTTCTCTTTAAGGAGATCCTGAGGCTCAGTAGTCAATGAAGATAGCGGTTTCAATTAAAACTAGTAGAGTGATCAATACCATCCCCAACAGATTCATCACGCCGACAGCAAACATAATCATCATCTGCGCCCAGCAACACCCGAGGCACATGCCACCATGCTTTAGTCCCATTTGAAAAGATCCCATGGCACCCTCACGCCATTCGATTAACAGAAATCCCATGGGCGAACGGCAGTTTTGCAAAAAACTGTTCTTTAATGGCGTGAATTGATAAATACCTGCGAAAATAAAAATAGCTGCCGCTATGATTTCGTTCTGATTGTCCATCATTGGCGATAAAAAATGCAGTCCGTGCATTTGCCATTGCAATAACGTCAGCACTATACTAAATACCATCCATACCAGCAGATATGCCAGTGAAAACAATGGAACAAATGGATTGATTGTTTGCTTGCGTTGCTGACAGATCTTGGCATACACCAGAATCATTGGTATAACAGATGGCAACATCATGGCAGCCATCATCACCGCCCACATCAGATAAGTCAGACCAAAATCCATCCATTGCCAGGCAAATGTTTCAGATGGCGGCATCCACATTTCAGACATGGGCAGGGATGTCATTTGCCAGTTTTGATAAAATAGATAAAACCAGGCAACAGCAATAACTGTCAACAAGGCTATCCAAATAGCCAATTGATTTTTAGGCATTAGAATGGCCACGGATAACCCCTATGTCTAGAGATTATCCACGAATAAGGTATTTCAGAAATGTTGTTTTCAGGGCTGATAAGTAAACGGCGAGTAATACCCATTGCGTTCGGTAAATTTCCAGGCCTTATCATAATCCTGGTATTGATATTGACTGGATTTTGCTACTACCGTCGGGTGGCTTGACACAACACATAAGGGTGGATTATCAATGGTCGCCTCTCCGCCTTTAATACCCTGAATGCTCTCAATCGTTGCTTGTGCGATATCAGGAATAATCAATCGCCGCTGATTACCTTGCATTTTAAAATCAATCTTCACTCTTTTGATGCCCCAAACTTCGGTGACAAAACTCATCAAAATGGCTGGATGCCCACCTAGTTTTCCCGCATAGATTTGCGTGATGGCGTCGAACTGCGCATCCGTTGCGCGCTCATCCACATAGAGTGCCGCTTGCCAGTTACCCTCTTTCATATGGCCCGGTGAATAGCATGCTAATGCAACATTCAGGTCATCCAATTTTTCGTCATTCAGATGACCGGAATCAATATGCCATGCGACCAGTAACTTGCAATTGCCCTCAGAGGGCGGCTGAAGCCAGACACATGGACAAGCGGTTTCACAATTACAAGTTTCAAAATAACTGCCCTGCAGGTTCCAATTAGTTGTTGTATTCATAATATTTCCTAATATTTTAGAACGGCTCCTTGAAAGGCCGCAGATCCAGTTCATGTGTCCAGGCACAGCGTGGTTGCTGATGTATTGCCCAATAGGTTTGCGCAATAGCTTCCAATTGCAGCAATCCTTCCTGACCTTTGGCTTCGACATACTCGGGAAACTGATTACGTGCACGGTCACCATCAATCACACCATCAATCACGGTATGCACTACATGTACACCCAGCGGTGAGAATTCTCGCGCCAATCCTTGCGCCAATGCTCTCATTCCAGCCTTGGCCGATGCAAATGCAGTAAAAGGTGGCTTGGCTCTTAGTGAGCCGGTTGCTCCGGTAAAAAATACAGTTCCCTGTTGCTGAGCTTGCATGATCGCGACGATCTCTTTAGCAAACAGGAATGCACCCAGGCAGTTCTGTTGCCACAAAGTAGTGAATGTTGTCACGTCAGTCTGCAAAAACGGGGCAGGGATATTGCTATCCACATTGTAGGCGGCAACCTGAATGATATCCCCGCGTTCACGCAGCACATCAAAACATCGCCCAACATCCTGCTCAACAGTTACATCAGCAACAATGGCTGTTGCCGATCTCCCCGTTTCTTGAATCAGTTTCACAATATTGTTTAGCTTTTCTTCACTACGTCCGATCATAAAAACATGCAGGCCTTTTCAGCAAAGCACATAGCCAATGCAGCCCCCAGCCCCCGTTCAGGTCCAACACCGACAACCATCGCTGAGCCGGACTGACTGATCATTATATTTTACCGAAGATGAGTGAAAAATTATTGCTAGGCATATCAATCTTTTCTTTCAACTCCAATCCATGATTGGCAGCCGCTTTTTTTAAATCGGCAATGTCCTTTAATCCCCATTCGGGTACACCCACAGAACTTAATGTTTCATGGAAAGATTTATTGGAATCGGTAGAAAATTTCCCTTCAATCTGGAAGGGCCCATAGATCAGAAGAAATCCGTCATCTTTGAGTAAATGCGCAGCGCATTTCATCATGCCATCGGCAATTGAAATTGGCGCCACCTGAAAAATATTGATGCAGAAAATAGCAGCAAATGTTTTTTCTGGCCCTGGATTGAACCATGTCTGTGGATCTGTCAAATCCAAACGACCTGGATCTGCAATATTGTTATTGCCGAGATCGCCGGTCAATTTCTTGATGTTATCAAGAACCTCGATGTCTTTATCAGTCGGATGAAAATGCAGATGCTCAAAATGCGGCGCAAAATAATTAATATGCATACCACTGCCACTGGCCATTTCCAGAACGCGTTCGGGATCTTTTGGTAGCTTATCTTTCAACACACCTAATATGGGTTCACGATTACGCCCGCCCGCCCAGGCAACATATTCACTCAAGGGATGTGGGTCTAACGGTGGTATTTCCTGATTCATGCGCGACTCCTTTGATGATTGGATTTAAAATTCAAAAGGGCAGTATAGCCCATCCGATATCTCCATAAAATAGAAATACATTCCATATTTTACATAGAATCAGTAATTTCTCGCTCATTTTTATCAGTACATTTTTGATGATGATCTGTGTATCATAAGACCAAAGATTCTTTAGCTTTTTTATGAAACCTGATTTTTATAACCGATAAACCTGATTTAAATAGGAAAACCCATGGGCGCCATCTTCTTTTATATTTTTGTTTATTTCATTGGATACTACGGTTCCAATATTTTGAATATGCTGACAGTTCGTCCGTTCATTACTAACCGTTATATGGCTGCATTGCTGCCTGTTTATGGGGTTGCCTTGACGCATGCTTACGTTTTGGTGAATAGCCCCCCTCCTCAAGGTTCAGATGTCACAGTGGAATATGCACTGCTGGTATTTATTACTATGCCGGTTGTAGTCGTTACGCTGGGCGCAGCTTATTTCATGTGGAACAGCAAAAGCAAAGATAATGATCATGCCGGCGACAATTCGTCAGACGATGACAGGAGCTCTACCGAAACGGCTTCCATTGAAACCAGTGACCAAAAGACAGAAGTACAATCCGAAGATACTGAATCGTCAGATGAAAAATTAGTCAGTAAAGAAGTGGAAGCCAGCAAGAGTAAAGACAGCAAGGGAACTTAAAAAGCGCATATACAACGCTGGTTCAAGTTTTCGTTCCACATCAACAAAAAAACCCTCACACTGAAAATATAAGGGTTTTTTGTTGGATCAATGTGTCATGGCTCTCTATCGACGATCACATGTTCCTTCTGCGCACTGAGCGTGCCTTGTTCAATGATCGCCAATG
The DNA here is from genome assembly GCA_016708955.1 of Nitrosomonas sp. Classification (GTDB taxonomy): domain Bacteria; phylum Pseudomonadota; class Gammaproteobacteria; order Burkholderiales; family Nitrosomonadaceae; genus Nitrosomonas. The sequence continues at coordinate 731,674 of JADJES010000001.1, read as the reverse complement.
TTAATCGCGAAATCGCCACGCGCTTGCCAGTAGCTTCTTCAACAATATCCGTTTGCCAGACTTGTGTACGACGGCCAGTATGTAACGGTGTGCAAATACCAATAACATGACCCTTGGTAACCGCACGAACGTGGTTGATATTAAGCTCCAGACCAACTGCACGGTACTTTTCCGGGTCAATTGTCATCCAACCCGACACACTGCCCAAGGTTTCAGATAGCACGCAACTGGCACCGCCATGCAGGATACCGAATGGCTGTGTTGTGCGCTTGTCGACAGGCATGCGCGCCTTCAGAAAATCCGGCCCCAGTTCGGTAAATTGAATACCGATATGTTCGCCCATATTGGCATTGCGTAAACCTTCCAGATACGCAATGGTGTAATCTTTAAACCAAATAGTACTCATGAAACATTTCCTTTTTTGTTCTTTTGGTAACTGGCAGCACTTACCTCTATTGCATACACACAGAAGCCAGTGCGCGCAATTATAGTGCAAAAAAACAGATTCCTGGACACTCTTGTACAGAGGACTGCGTCCATTCCGGCTTAGCTCGTCACCAATTGGACTGTGGGTAACGCGCTCTTCTTCGCAACAACACTTGGATTGGTTCGGTGTCAGGCGCGCGCCGGCTTGCAAAGTATACTTTCGTTGCTGATAGTCTTGCGCATGCCGATTACTGGGGAACAATTTCATCGGTGGGATGGAGCTGGTGCAATCCAGCAGACATCCACCTACCCCAATAACGCGGGGCTTCCGCCCTCGTCCCAGCAAAGGTAAAACCAGCCACTGGGGATAGCGACGCTCAGCTCAACTGCTATCTGTCCGATCTCCAGCAAAGAAGTGTTGATCACCTTTATCAGTGTTCTTTTCTCTGATTTCATTTCACCCAATGGGTGAGCTTCTTATTCTGTCGCAAACCATCACCAGAAATACGTTCTCCGAAATTTTACAGGGATCATCTGAGAAAAATTTGTTAAATGCTTCCTATTAACACAACATCAATATCGGTTTTGATCTACAAATATTTCGTGGGAATATATTACACAAGGCATTTACATGGAAGTATTTCCCACGTAGAATGAATTACATGCGGGAAATAATCACACACATAATGCCTTTAATTAAAGCGATCTTGGCAGCATACGAATAGAACAGAAGGGTAAACAGCCCTCAAATAGCGATAACGCTTAAGTTTTATTTAGGTTCATCCGGCAAGTGCGTACTTGTTAGTCAGAAATGCATGTTGAAATAAAGTGAATTAAAGGTTGAAATTATCTCTGATTTTCAACGAAGAGGTTTTTTCAACATGTCGACCAGTTTGCTGTATCACGCCTTTGGTATAGTTGGTTATTTTTATCAAAGCACTTGTTTTATTGCGGGTGTCATAGTTGTCGCAATACAAGCGGATCATTGGCGATTGAGATGTCCGGTATGTAAAAGCCGCGAGATACATTGCCGGGGAAAGTTGGTTCGACGCTTCAGGACAATACCGGTAGGTCAAAAAGCAGTCTATATCGACCTTCCAGTTCAGCGGGTAGAATGCACCCGATGCCAAGCAGTTCGTCAGGTAAAGATACAGTTTGCTGATGAGCACAAGCGCTATACACGTTCTTTCGAAAGATTGGTTTTGGATCTCTCTAGGCACATGACCATCCAGGCAGTAGCACGCCATCTTGGAGTGAGCTGGGATCTGGTTAAGGGAATACAGAAGGACAATCTGAATAAACGTTATCGGTTGCCGAAATTGGCCAAGATAAAACGCATTGCGCTGGATGAAATATACCAAGGCAAGAAGCTGGGTTATTTAACGATAGTTCTGGATCTTCAACGTGGGGCAGTGATTTTTGTTGGCAATGGGAAAGGTGCCGATGCACTGATTCCGTTTTGGAAGCGTTTGAAAACGATCGGGTGCACGGATTGAAGCGGTTGCGACCGACATGGGGCCAGCATACATCAGTGCGGTGCGGGCTAATATCCCAGATGCAACGCTAGTGTTCGATCACTTCCATATTATTAAGCTGTTCAACGAAAAGTTGACAAAACTGCGTCATGATCTGCAACGAGAAGCAGAAAATGGGTTGGGCAAACCCGTTTTGAAGGGCATTCGCTGGCTGTTGCTGAAGAACCCTGACAACCTGGATGACAAGCGCAATGAACGTCAACGTCTGGACGAAGCATTAAAGCTCAATGAGCCCTTGGCAACGGCCTATTACATGAAAGAAGAGTTACGCAATATCTGGCATCAACCGGATAAACTCTCAGCTCAAAATGCATTGGATGAATGGGTAAAAAAGCCGCTGCTTCGGATGTCAACATGCTCAAGCAATTCTCTAAAACTATTGCAGCACACCGCTCAGGTATCCTGGCTTATTTCGATTTTAATGGTTTATCAACCGGGCCGTTGGAAGGTACCAACAACAAGATAAAAACTTTGCACAAAATGGCCTATGGTTTCAGAGATGTCGAGTTCTTTAAACTCAAAATTATGGCGCTGCATGAAACCAATTATGTCCTTGTCGGTTAAACCCAAAAGTACGCACTTGCCGGATGAACCTTTATTTATTCAACCCGCAGCAAACAAAACAAGATGGCGATCTTCTATAAATTCTTATCTAGATAATTATTAGTTTACAACAACCTAGGAGTTATTATGAAATTAAGCAGTCTATTTTTTTAGCAAGTTTAATCAGTGGTTCGTTAATTGGAATAACGAGTGTACACGCCGGTACAATTGCTTCTGACGGCACAAAAGTCAGCATAAAAATTGGGCCAAAACCCTTTGTAGCGACAGCGCTCGCCAAGGGTACTCTGTTCGCATCACCGACAGGAAGTGGCACGACTTGTTCACTAGCTTCGCCTTGCAGCATCTGGACTGTGATCAGCAAAGCCAAGAGCGGTTCCGTGGTATTCCTGCGCGGGGGTACATACGCCGTTTCCAAGACTATCACATTTGGGAACGTGGGCAGCGCAGTTGCACCGATCATTTACGAGAGCTATCCTGGCGAATCCGCTGTGTTCGATGGTATTGCAAACCCGAAGGGCGCGAATATCGCCATCAACGTAAGTGGCAAGTTTATAAGGCTGCGTAACTTCGAAGTGAAAAACATGCCCATGCAAGGTTTCTGGATCAAAGGTACCGATAATGTGCTCGATGGCCTGCACGTTCACCACAACAGTTTGTCTGGCATTCAGGTATACAGCCCGTACGATAGCTTCCCCTACAATACTTACGGATCAAGAAACGTTATCAAGAACTGCATCGTACATGATAATTTTGATGAAGGGACCATGGTATCAGGCTTCGCAAATGGTGGAAACGCCGATGGCATATCCATTTCAAGCGGCGCGAACAATCGTGTAGAAAACAACCTTGTATACCGTAACTCCGATGATGGGATTGATGCGTGGCGATCTACAGACACTTATTTTGGTTACAACATCTCTTACGGAAATGGCATCGCTAATGGAAATGGTAACGGCATTAAGGCCGGCGGCATATCACCTAGCCGTGGCACCATAGTAGAACACAATTTGGTGTATTCAAACAGGGCGACTGGAATAGACTATAATGCCGGCGCGAGCGTCACTATGACTAACAACACGACATGGAACAATAAGCAGAGCTATTATAAAGGTTCAGATACCGTTCTTGAATATAACATCTCAGCGGAGTCCTTAAGGTCGGGTGGCAGCGTAGAAGTAGACAATTCGTGGCAACGTTCCGGCACGGTTACTTTCATTAGCACTGATCCGAAATCCACAAACTTCTTAGTGCCAAGTATCGGCGGCGGTTTCCAGGATATTGGAGCCAAGCCTAAATAGTACCGACATGGGCACCCACTTTTCTCTAAGCATTCAATCCACACTTCACTCTACCGTTACTGCTTTAGCTAGATTCCGTGGTTTACCAACATCAGTTCCTTTCTCTAAGGCAACATGATAAGCCAATAGCTGAAGCGGGATCGTATGAAGAATTGGGCTGAGTAAACCAGCATGCTCTGCTAATCGGATTACATGCAGATTCTCACCTTGCGCTATCTGGGAATCTGCATCCGCAAACACATAGAGTTCACCACCTCGCGCATGCACTTCTTGCAAGTTCGATTTCAGTTTACCCAACAGCTGATCATTCGGCGCTATTGCAACAACTGGCATTTCGCTATCTACTAAAGCTAACGGACCATGTTTTAATTCTCCAGCTGCATAGGCTTCAGCATGTATATAAGAAATCTCTTTGAGCTTAAGTGCGCCTTCCATAGCAACTGGATAATGAACACCGCGTCCAAGAAATAATGCATGGCGCTTTTGTGCAAAAACTTTTTGCCCAAATCTTCACTTGCGGCTCGACTTGTAGTGCATGCTGCAGAGCTACCGGTAAATGACGTAGCGCCATGATCATCTCTTGTTCATCTTCGATAGATAATTTATGGCGCATCTTAGCCAGTGTCACCGTTAGCAGTAAAAGTGATGCTAGCTGCGTAGTAAACGCTTTGGTCGAGGCCACACCAATTTCCGGACCTGCACGAGTGAGAAAACGCAGATCAGTTTGACGTATCAGAGCACTTTCCGGTACGTTGCAAATGGCAAGGCTGTATTGATGGCCCAGTTTCTTCGCATAACCCATGGCCGCCAGAGTATCTGCAGTTTCTCCCGATTGGGAAATGCCAACCACTAAAGTAGTTGGGTCTGCAATGGGGTCACGATAACGGTATTCGCTCGCTATTTCAACATTACATGGCAATCCAGCAACAGTTTCCAGCCAGTAACGAGCAACTAAGCCTGCATGATAGCTGGTTCCGCAGGCTAGTATCAGAATGCTGCTGGTTTTATTAAATATTTTCTCAGCTTCGCTTCCAAATAAATTGGGTGAAATAGATTGCGCACTAAATACCATTTCCAGCGTATTTGCCACAGCACTCGGTTGTTCAAATATCTCCTTCTGCATGAAATGCATACGGCCCCATTTCTATTGCTTCACTCGCTAGATTACTTTCATGAACCGTGCGTTCCACTTCTTGTACTAAACCGCCATTAAGACAGTTGACAATGCGATATCCGTTGCATGTCAGTTCAGCGACATCGCCTTCTTCCAGATAAATCATATTCCTGGTTGCTTTTAGTAATGCAGATGCATCAGAAGCCGCATAATTCCCGCTTTCACCCAAACCCAGCAATAATGGCGCTCCGTTACGTGCAACAACTAGCTTTTCAGGTCGAGATTTCCATCACAGCAATTGCGTAAGCACCTTGTAATTCAGCAATAGTTCGCAAACTGCTTTTAATAAATCAGCGGTCCGCTTAAGATTAAATGCTATGAGGTGTGCAATAACTTCGGTATCGGTATCCGATATAAATTCAAATCCTTCCGCCTGTAAGCGCTTGCGCATTATTTCATGGTTTTCAATTATTCCATTATGCACGATAGCGATTCTAGTATCTGTTCCTACAGTTCCGGAGAAATGGGGATGCGCATTACGCTCTGACGGTGCCCCATGCGTTGCCCAGCGTGTATGGGCAATGCCCGCAAGCCCTGTGTCTTCTGCTTAATTGCAAGCTTCTGCAATTCGGTTACGCGGTCCGTCGTGCGCAATCTTTGCAGGCCATTACACGTGACAACCAGTCCGGCAGAGTCATACCCTCGATACTCTAAGCGTAGCAATCCTTCCAGCAACATTGGAACAATATTATCATTGGCTACTGCACCAACTATTCCACACATCGTGTATTCTCCTTGCAATTAAAGCTGATAAATCAGAATCTACTGCGTTTTAATTAAAAGCGGATACTCCTATTTGTTGCTAACAAAAATTGTTAGACCGTTGGAAGACGGAAAACAGGGGGTACCTTAATCCTACCTGATTAGAAAGATTCCTCAGCTTGCCGAAGCCAACGTGCCGGGCGAGGCCCGGTAGTGGCTGCGGCGACGAACAGGCGTAGAGGGAGCGCTTCAAGATGGAAGCGTCGGTTGAAACGGTAAACAAACGCACCGAGGTAACGAGTTCCGTATTTGGCGAAATCGAATGCATGATAAGCGCCACCCAGGCTGGTTTTGAGGTTGCCCAAAACCGTATTGATCCAGTTGAATTCTGGCAAACCTTAGGCTTGCGACCATCCGCGACGATTGCCCGGTGCTGACAGCCAGCATCAGTAACCCCGGCAAAACAACCCAATCCATCGGAAGTGACTATACAACCTGGCGCGAGGTCAGCGGTAGCCCAGTCAAAAACCGCTTTGCGCGTAAAACCAGGAACCGGTGCCATTTTAATATACAGGGGACGGCCTTCGGCGCTGAGCGAGATCGCCGCCACAAAAGGTACCTTGTTCTCGGAGCCCCGGCCTGCCTTGCCACCAGCCAATTCTCCGCCAAGGTAAGCGTCATCCGCCTGGACATTACCACACAGCGTATATACTTGGCATCCCGTTCGACCATCGCCTATATCAGTTTCTTCTGAATCAGCCGGGCCGTGGGGTAACTCACGCCCAACTGCCGCTTAAGGTCGAGTGCCGACAAGCCGGTCTTGGCTTGGCTGATCAGATAAATTGCTAAGAACCAAATGCTTAGCGCCAAGTGGGTGCTTTGGAACAAGGTGCCTGCGATCAGAGATGCTGCAACCGGCAGTACTTGCATTGGAAGGTCTTGTGTTTTCCTGCCTTAAGCAAGTAGTAATCCGTGGTGTTGCAGCCTGGGCAGCTGAATCCTTGCGGCCAACGGGATGCTTCTAATGCAGCCGCGCATTGTTCATCTGTGCCAAACTGCGCAAGGAATGCAGGTAGGGACAAGCCTGCTTGGAATTGGATACGGTTCATGGCCATGGCAATTTCTCTTTGATGAGTTTGTTTGGGTCAGTATGCGCCTTATAATAGAAAAAATCGGGTTTGGCTGAAGAATCTTTCTAATCAGGTAATCCTATGTACAAGCTTTCTGAGAGCATATTGTTGTTCTGCTTGTATTACCATACCAATGACAGAACAATAAAATTATATAATCAATGGATTGCAGTTTCTGAGTGGACTCTATCTATGATAGTTTTGCCACCCACTGTGATACACCTTTTTCAATTAATGCCAATGATTCTTCAAAAACAAAAAGATCTTGCTTATAGGGATCATCAATATCAAATTTCCCCCATTCACCCAAGCGAAAAACTTTCCCTCTTGCACTCAGCTCATTTTCTTCTATCGCTATTTTTTGATTCAGATCCATTACTAAAATGAGTTCCGATTTGCGAATCATTTCTCGATTTAACTGACAAGCACGATAATCCGAAATATCAATACCTCTTTTCAATAATAGCTGACAAGCAATAGGATCGGGCTGATGACCCACTAATGCACCAAGACCAGCGGAACTTACGAAGTAATCTACCTTATTCACCTCAGTAAGTGCGTGTTTGAATAATCCTTCGGCCATCGGGCTTCTACATATATTTCCGACACAGACAATAAGTATATTTTTTAACAAATTACAATCCTCTCAACAGTTTACTAGCGATCCGATCAAGTAAAGTTGCTGTGATCAAATAGAACCGAACAGTTAACTAAGTCCTTTTTCAAACTCTATTGGCGTCATATCAAAAATCTTTACATGAATACGCTGGGTGTTATAGTAACCAATGTAAGCATGAATATCGGCAATAGTAGTCTCTGGTTTGATAAAACAAATACTTATCAGCCATTCCCGTTTCAAGCAACTGAGGAAACGCTCAGTAGGAGAATTTTTCCAACAGGTTTCCCTTCCGATTCATTGAACACACCATGCCACGCTGTTTAAGCAATTGTTGACAGGCATACTAGGAGACTGTCCGAGACCACAGCGCTTGTTCCAATGCATCGAGTACCAGATCCTTATGCTATCCACCGCATCTGTGCTTTAAAGTCCGCTAAGTACTTTAATATGAGCCAATACGCTGCAACCCAAGGCATGCAAAGCATAGCCCCCTTCTAGAACGGATACAATTCGACCATTGGTGTGATGGATGGCGATACGCTTAAGTGTTTTTGTAATCCACACGTAGTCTTCATCGCGCAACGCAAGCCCGCCCATGTCATCTTCCCAGTGCGCATCGAATCCTGCTGAAATTAACAACAGCTCTGGCTTGAATTGTTCCAGGGCAGGCAGCCAATTTTCTGTCACTGCAGCGCGAAATTGCGCACCCGTTGCACCAGCGGCAAGCGGCACGTTGATAATGTGTTCATTGCCGCTATTAACACCCTCGTAAGGATAATATGGATGCCGGAATGTTGAGCACAGCATCACACGGCTATCGCCATTGAAAATCTCATCAGTACCATTGCCATGGTGCACATCAAAATCGGCAATTGCCACACGGCTCAGGCCGTAATGCGCAAGCGCATGGGCGGCGGCGACCGCTACATTATTGAATATGCAAAATCCCGCAGCGCTGTTGCGCCCGGCATGGTGGCCGGGAGGACGAATATTGCAGAATGCGTTTTCATTCTGGCCTGACATCACCAAATCAATCGCTTTGACAGCCGCACCAGCAGCGTGCAGAGCAGCTTCCAGGCTATACGGATTCATTGCCGTATCAGCATCGAGATAAGCCAGTCCATTACTGGGTGAAGCCTTGAAAATAGTTTCGATATAGTCGATCGAGTGGACGCGCTGTAGTTGTTCCTTGCTTGCGGCAGGAGCTTCTTGCCGATCCAGAAAAGGCATCAAACCGGAAGCGATGAGCTGATCCTCGATGGCTTGAATACGCGCAGGGCATTCGGGATGGCCCGCTCCCATGTTGTGCTTGAGAGAGGAAGGATGAGTCAGGTAGGCGGTTTTCATAGGCACTTACGCTTTACGTTTGCTGTTAGCCCAATACGAGTTGATTTTATTCATCATAATATTTTTCTGACACGCTTGATGTTGTCGTCGTCTAATCTATCTTCAATGCTAAAGCCGAGTCTGTTCATCAGTTTCAACATATTGGTATTGGTTTTAAGTACTTCACCGGCCATGACTTTCAATCCCTTGGCGCGGGCAGCATCCATCAGCGCTGTCATGAGTTTCTGCCCCAATCCTTTGCCCTGCATGGCATCTGCGATAACCAGCGCAAATTCGCAGCTTTCCCCCTCAGGATTGATGGCAAAACGCGCAACACCCAATTCAATTTCTTTGTCTTGTTCGAAGGTTACTGCGATTAACGCCATTTCACGACTGTAATCAATTTGCGTAAAGCGTAACAACATAGTTTGGCTGAGTTCCTGCACGCTGAACATAAAACGGAAATAACGCGCCTCTTCCGATAAGCCACGAACAAAAGCCTGTTCAATCTCCGCATCTTCCGGCCGGATTGGTCTTATGGTGATATTTCTACCGTCTGCCAATTGCCAAGTGCTGATCAGATGTGTGGGATAAGGGTAAATCGCCATATGTGCATAGCGGTCAGCGCTGGGCTGACGCAAGGCAATTACGATGCGTGCATCGGCTGCGAGCGCACCGTGCTCATCGACAATCAGCGGATTGATATCCATTTCCGTCAATGCTGGCAGCTCGCATACCATCTCTGATACGCGTAACAACACACTTTCCAGTGCAGCCATAGCAACCGGCGGCATATGCCGGAAAGTACCGAGCATCTTCGCGGCATGCGTACTTTGAATCAAATCTCTCACCAGGAAAGTGTTAAGCGGAGGCAAAACAACGGCGCGGTCACCGATCACTTCCACCATAGTACCGCCAGCACCAAAGGTAATCACCGGACCAAATACCGCATCGTAAGTAACACCCACCATTAGCTCGCGGCCATTCGGTTTAACTACCATGGGCTCTATCGAAACACCATCCATCTGCGCATCCGGGCGATTCAATTTAACGTTTGCGATAATCGTATGGTAAGCCGCTGTTACTGCTTGGGCGTTCACCAGATTCAGTAGTACACCGCCGGCATCAGTTTTATGGGTGATGTCGCGGGAATTGACTTTCATCACCACGGGAAATCCCAACTGTTGCGCGATGAGCATTGCTTCATTTGGCGAATGCGCGATCATGGTCTGTGCTACCGGAACATGAAAAGCAGAAAGCAAAGCCTTCGATTCCATTTCACTTAATATCTTCCGTCGATCCTGCAACGCGCCATCTATAATCATTCGCGCAGCTTCAACATCGGGCTCCAGGTGGTGCGACAAAGGCCCCGGCATTTGCATCAGCAGCTTCTGATTACGATAATAGGCTGACAGATACGAGAATACCTCTACCGCCGGCTCGGGCGTGCGGAAATTGGGCTTCTTCGCCAGATTAAAAGCGACACGGGATTCCGCCACCTGTGATTCCCCCATCCAGCAAGTCAGCAAAGGTTTGCTGTATTGCTTCGACAGCTCTATTAATGTGTTCGCCGCTTCCAGTGGTTTGGTCATGGCTTGCGGAGTCAATATTGCCAGCACGCCATCCACATTTGAGTCCTCCAGGCATGCACGCACAGCCTTCTGGTAGCGGTCAGCCTGCGCATCTCCGATCACATCCACCGGATTGCCGTGTGACCAGGCGGGCGGCAGCACCTGATTCAACTGTTCCATGGTGGCATCTGACAAAACAGCCATTTCCAGACCCAGATCAATTGCGTGATCGGTGGCCATCACACCGGGGCCGCCTCCGTTGGTGACGATTGCCAGCCGATTGCCGCTGGGATGAAAACCACAGGACAGTGCTTTTGCAGCTGAGAATAGTTGCGTGATGGTTTGTACACGCACGACACCTGCACGCCGGACCGCGGCATCGAATGCATCATCTGATCCAACCAGTGATGCAGTATGCGACATGGCCGCTTTGGAACCCGCTGCATGGCGTCCAACTTTCACCAGTATAACCGGTTTGATGCGCGCGGCAGCACGCAAAGAACTCATAAAGCTACGCGCATTCCGAATGCCTTCGATGTACAACAAAATATTCTGAGTCAGCTGATCTGTCATCAGATAGTCGAGAATTTCACCAAAATCCACATCGGCAGTGGAACCCAAAGAAACCACACTGGAAAACCCTACATCATTGGTCTGCGCCCAATCCAGAATAGCGGTGCAGAGTGCGCCTGATTGTGACACAAAAGCCAGATTACCCACGTTTGCACCGCCTTTATTAAACGTTGCATTCAGACCTCTGTCAGGACGCATGATACCCAGGCAATTGGGACCAAGCAGCCGTATTCCATAGCGGCGCGCATTTTCCAGTACCGCACACTCTAATGCCTGCCCGGTAGCGCCAGTTTCAGAAAAGCCCGCAGTGATAATGACAGCGGCCTTGATCCCATGCTTTCCGCAATCTTCAATAATGTCAGGTACGGTTTGCGCTGGCGTGGCAATAACTGCAAGTTCTACAATTTCGTTAACCTGGAATAATGAGGCATAGGCTTTATGCCCTTGAATTTCTTCATGCTTGGGATTGATGGGGAAAAGTGCGCCTTTGTAGCCACTTTTCAGCATATTGCTCAGAACAATCTGACCAACAGAATCTATACGATCGCTTGCTCCAAATATAGCAACCGATTCTGGTGAAAAGAGCGGTTTGAGATAGTGCTGACCCATGTTCTTAAAATCCCCGTTATTTTGACAGAGTGATTGAAGGCTCAGTTTTTGGATGCCGAGATTATTTCTGGGACATCTACACTGCCAGCTCTTTATGTTAGACGAATTCGTGGATCAACGAGTGTGTAGGATATATCCGTTAGAATTAAACCCATGATATACAGCATCGACCCCAGAAAAACCATTGCTCGTACAATTGCAAAATCCTGTGAATTAATAGCATCAATGGTATAGCTGCCAAGTCCGGGAATACCAAAAAACGATTCAACCAGCAAGCTGCCCAAAAATAACAAAGGCACTACGACCACCGCGCCCGTTAAAATAGGAATCATTGCATTCCTGAGTACATGCTTAAATAAAACAATACGCTCGGACAATCCCTTGGCTCTGGCTGTGCGCACATATTCTTTATTCATTTCTTCCAGAAAAATTGTGCGGTACCAGCGCGTACTGGATCCAATGCTACCGATTACGCCAATTAGGATAGGCAACAACAGAAATTTGGCTGCATCCAGCCCGCTTCCATAACCCGATATGGGCACCCAATGCCATAGCTTGCTCACTAAAAATTGCCCTGCAATAATATAAAACAAACTGGAAATAGACATCAGCGCCACACAAAAAACCACTCCCCAGAAATCAATATAAGTAGAGCGAAAAAAAACCATCAGCAATGCGATAGTAATGTATACAATCAATCCCAGGACAAATACCGGCAATGCAATAGCAAGGCTAGGCAACATACGTGACTTGATCTCCAGTGCAATATCGCGTCCATCATCAGCTCGGCCAAAATCGAAAACAAACATTGATACCGATTTTTCAAAGAAAATGGTATCGGTCAATTTTCCCAGTTTCTCAGCTTCCTGATTGAACAACAGCGGCTTATCATAGCCACGCTCGATTTTCCATTTTTCTATTGCTTCAGGCGTGACGTATTTAATGCCCAATTGCATACGCGCCATGTCATCGGGTGTATTCACCACAAAAAACAAAGCGAATGTAATCAGATTCACTCCGATTAGAATCGGTATTGCATATAAAATACGTCTAATAATATAGCCAAACATTGCTGATGTAATATTGTAATTTCAAGAGGATGCTGTGCGCACAGCCGTGCTGCTTTCATGACGGCGGAAAGCCGCTATTGCGGGGAAAAGACTAATTGCCACTATCACCAGCAGCAGCGCAATGGGCCATAATACCGGCTCATTCCATTCACGGCGTTTTTGCGCTCTCAACTTAGCGTCTATTTTTAAATACTTAAGATTATTATTCGATATTCTGTTGGGTTTAATATTCTGATACCAGGAATGATACAACCCATAATCTTTTGGATGATATCCCCACAACCAAGGGGCATCATGACGTAATATTTCCACCATACGATCAATTATTAATTGCCGCTGTGGCCCATCATCCATATTCTTCATCTGTTCAAATAATTGATTGTATTCTGCATTATCATAGTTAGCCGCATTCTCACCACTGTTGCGTACTTTACTTTGCGGTCCGTATAATAAAAACAGAAAATTCTCTGCATCAGGATAGTCTGCATTCCAGCCCCATTCGAAAATTTGCGCATTTCCTTTACGGATTTTGTCTTGGAAGCGATTGTAATCAGTACTCCTTACCACCAGTTGTATATTTAATTTTTGGAACTGTTTACGCATCCAATCGAGCTTCGATCTGTCTTCAGAACTGCGCGCTGTCACATCAAAATACAGGACTAAGGGCGCGCCGGTTCGCTGATCTATTCCGTTTGGATATCCTGCCTCGGCAAGCAAAGCCTTTGCAACTTGAATTGATTTGCGCTGCGGCTGATCATTCATCCATTCATACACCACGGGGTTGATACCTTCTTTCCCCTCACGATAACCTGCAATACCCGGAGAGATCGGACTTTGAGCCGGCATTCCGCGGCCATTAGCAAAAATTGAAATAAATTCTTCATAGTCCACAGCGATAGAAATCGCTTGTCTGAGTTTTCTTGCCGATTCACGTTCCTGCGCATTACTTCCGCCCACTAACGGATCCAGCATATTAAAACCCATGTAATAAGTCGATACCGCCACGGTTGTTTCCAGCCTTATCCCTTGCTCTGCCATTGCTTCAGTGACGGTTGCTTCTCCCTGACCCACCAATTGCACGGCTTGGTCAAAACTATCTGAACCAATACCGGTAGCATCGTAATAACCTTGCAAGAATTTATTCCACCGAGGAATACTTTCTTTTTCACGGGTAAAAATAATTTTATCGATAAATGGCAATTTCTTTCCCGAGTCAATTAACAAGCCATTTTCTTCATCTCCTGGCATACCTCCAGCCGGATAAAATTCATCATGAAAATTGGGATTTTTTTTCCAATACCATTCTCAAATTGGGATTGTTCTCGGTTAACATATACGGGCCTGTACCCACCGGATACCAGTCCAATGTAATGTTTTTTTGTATTAAACCCTTCTGCGAATAAAAACGATCTGCTTCCCAAGGAATCGGTGCAAAAAAAGGCATAGCCAGCCAATAGGTAAATTGCGGATACTTACCGGTTATTTTTATGCGGTAAGTATATCTATCGACGACCTGCACTCCAGCTAACTGATAATCTCTCAGGTCGAGGTATGTTTTTCCATCGGATTGATCCTGGTCGGCTTGTTTTAATACCTGGGCATAGTCGCTAAGCCCCACTATGTAATCCGTCATGAGTCCGTATATCGGTGAATGCAATCTGGGATGTGCCAAGCGTTTGATCTGATAGACATAATCTTCTGCAAGCAATTCTCTTGTAGCTGTTTGAGGGAAATCAGATAACTTGAAAACCGCAGCCATTTCTTGTTCGTTCAGATCATGGTACAACCAGTCACCTTGCGCATTACTTACAAATGCTGGATGCGGCTGGAAAAGAATTCCCGGTTTAATCGAGATTTCATAAATACTATAGGCGATATCCGCCGCCTGCGCATCACCCGCTAATTGATTGCCTGCGTCATCAAAATATTTCACATAGGGTATTTCTCTTGCCGTTGCTGGAATCAATGCAAAGGGGCGTTTTAAATAATGATATTGCAGCGGGGATTCATAAATTTGCGCGGTGAATTGAATTTCATTAGAACTATAGGATTGCACCGGATCAAGATGTTTAGGCCGCTCGGTAAATACATTATAAAGAATATTTTTCTCTGCATCCGCGGTTGAGTAGGGATTATTCCAATTAGAATCACCGCAGGCAGATAAAAGAAAAGCCTGCAGAATCAACAACCATGATGTAATAACTAATTTTTCCATTTCAAATCCAGTTTATCGGAATTAGCCTGTTTTAAGCAAAATAATACGTGCATACCCGATATCTTTTCTTGTATGACCCCACCTCACTTCTCCCTTCAGCTATAATTTGCCAATTCATTCAATTTCACAAGGATATTTTATGGGATTTCTCGCAAATAAACGCGTACTCATTACCGGATTACTTAGCAACCGGTCAATTGCCTACGGCATCGCCAAGGCAATGAAACGTGAAGGCGCATCACTGGCTTTCACTTACCAAGGTGAAGAAATTCGCGGACGCGTCGAAAAGCTGGCTGCTGAATTTGATAGCAACTTGCTATTTCCCTGTAATGTAGCCAGTGACGATGAAATCACGCTGTGTTTTGAGAATCTGAAAAAACATTGGGACGGGCTGGATTGTATTATTCATTCTATTGCGTTTGCCCCTCGTGAAGCGCTAACCGGTGATTACCTGGAAAGTGTTAACCGGGAAGCTTTTCGCATCGCGCATGATATCAGTGCCTACAGCTTTTCTGCACTCGCCAAAGCTGCGCTCCCTTTAATGCAAAATAGAAATGGCGCACTGCTAACATTAAGCTATTTGGGTGCAGTCCGGGTCATGCCAAACTACAACGTTATGGGATTAGCCAAAGCCAGCCTTGAAGCAAATGTCCGCTTCATGGCTTCCAGTCTGGGTCCAAAAGGTATACGCGTCAATGCAATCTCTGCTGGACCTATTAAGACCCTGGCAGCTTCTGGTATCGGAAATTTTGGAAAATTATTAGGTTATACCGAAAAGGTTTCACCACTGCGCCGCAATGTAACAACCGATGAGGTGGGTAATGTTGCCGCTTTCTTATGCAGCGACCTAGCCAGCGGCATTACCGGAGAGATAACTTATGTTGATGCGGGCTTCAACACGGTTGCATTTAATATCGATGACTAGAAAATCCTGTTTATCGACAATTAGATTTCAAAAAAATTAATTTCCAAAAACTAGAAATTATCTTGTTTGATTTTTACATCATAGCGCTGCCTGAGCGCAGCTAGATAAGAAGACATTTCTTCTTGCGTGATCATCTGTTGCAATTGTTTAGTAAAGTTACCAAACTTTGCTGTGTCTGAAGATTCTGGCTCTATAACTTTATTGATTCGAATCAGATTAAACCCGCCATTTGGATTAGCGGCTCCCGTATAAACAGGCAAATTATTGGCTCCTGCTCTAAAAACGGCACGCAATGTTTCATGATCCAATCCTTGCGATTGCATATAAGAGATCTGCTTTGAATCGCTCCAGGGAACATCATCAATATCTTCGCCTGCTTGTAAGCGAGCAAGTTTTGTTTGTCCTTCTTCAACGGCCAATGCTTCTGCCATTTGTTTCTTGAGCTTTTCTACAATCTGATCTCTAACCACCATCAGTGATTGTGCAGTAGCAGGCTTATGTTCAAGAATACGAGCGGACACAAACGTATCCGGCTTGACTTCAATAGCTCCAGTATTTCTTTGATTTAAAATGACATCTTCAGAGAAAATCGCTGACAACAGCTTTTCATTAGCTAGAATGGTTGGTTCTGCTGCACTTCTGGTAATCCAGTCACTCGTTTGAATTGGTAACTCAAATTTTTCTGCTGCTGCCTGCAGGTTATCGCCCTGCTCATAAACCACATTACTGAAATCTTCAGCAATCTCCCCAAAAACACTTCCTATCATCTCTATTTTGAGTTTCTTCTCAATTTGCTCCCGTACTTCTTCCAAATTGGGATGTTTCCCTTCTTTGATCGCAGTCAATTTAATAATGTGAAAACCAAAATCTGTTTCTACGATGTCACTGATTTCATCCAGTTGCATTGAGAAAATTTTATCTTCAAAGGATTTAACCATAACGCCACGACCAAAGAAACCTAAATCTCCACCTTGCGCAGCCGAGCCGGGGTCATCCGAGTGTTCCTTTGTAATCTCCGAAAATTGCTCAGAATCCTGCCTAACTTGCTCCAATATTCCCTCGGCTTTGTCTCGTGCAGCCTGTTTCACATCGTCCGAGGCGTCAGGTGGCACACTAATCAGAATGTGACTGGCTCTGCGTTCTTCAGATTGACCAAATTCATCCCGATGTTCTGCAAAATAAGTTTTGACCGCTTCATCACTCACTGTCTCATTTTTCGCCACCGCATCCAGCGATAAAACCAGATATTCTATGCGCGCACGTTCCGGCAAATTAAAATCAATTTTATGTCTTTCATAGTACGCGGCAATATCCTCATCTCTTGGGATTACTTGTGATAAATATTGTTCAGGAGTGATCTGCAATTGATTGATTTCACGCTGCACTTCACTGAGATATTGCACTCTCTCGGCAACCATTTTAGGGGTAAATGCATTCTCGCTATAGCCATCCAATAATTGCTGCAACAAAAGCTCTTGCCGCACACGCGACTCAAATATGACTGGGGACAGTCCTTGGTTTCTCAACAATTCTTCATATTGCTGCTTGGAAAATTTATTGTCCCTTTGAAAAGCAGGTATATCCCGGATCGTTTTAACTAGTTCCGAATCCAGAACAATAAATCCATTGTTAACAGCTTCTCGATGTAATAATCGCTGTTGAATAAGTCTCTCTAGTACCGAATTTCTCACCTCGAAAGTATCAAGCATTGCACTATCAAAATTAGCGCCCAGCATGGCACGCATTCTTTCATGATGATCACGTAATGCCTGTTCATACTCACGACGTGGGATTTCTTCACCGTCTACTATTGCGACATAGCCTTCGCCACCTTTATCACGATACGATTCAACGCCCCAAAATAAAAATGGCAATACTGCCAAGCCCATAATGACTTGGACGACACGTTTCTTACGGTTGACGAAATCAAACACAATTAGAACCTGAAAATACTAGAAAGTAAAAAATAAGGTCGAAGAATTTTTATACAGTCAACTAACACAATTTTTTATTTGGCGGAGTGGACGGGACTCGAACCCGCGACCCCCGGCGTGACAGGCCGGTATTCTAACCAACTGAACTACCACTCCTAGAACTAGCTACATTAAATTGACTGGTGGGTGCTGACGGGATCGAACCGCCGACATTCGCCTTGTAAGGGCGACGCTCTACCAGCTGAGCTAAGCACCCGGTCAGAAAGTGCGCTAGTTTACTGCATCTTTGAGTGCTTTACCAGCACTGAATTTAGGAACCTTGGCTGCCTTTATTTTAATGGCAGCGCCTGTACGTGGATTACGACCTGTACGTGCAGCTCTTGCGCCCACTTTAAAAGTACCAAATCCGACCAAAGTTACACTTTCATTCTTTTTGAGCGCTCCTTTTATTGCAGTTAACGCCCCATCCAATGCACTGCCTGCTGAAGCTTTAGAAATTTTAGCCGATTTTGCGATAGCTTCGATAAGTTCGGATTTGTTCATATAATTCCCCTTCTAAGTTAATGGTAATTAAATCACAAGCAAGTACTGCAGTCGCTCTTATATCAAGCTGTCACCGCCCGGTCAAGCAAATTAAGGCTGTCCAGCTACATCATTTATCTGACAAATCAACTGGGTTAAAAGAAGAAAATTATTCAAATAAATTAAAAATTTCATAAAAACAAATAACTAGTCACATAAAATCGAAACTACTTGAAGCTCCCTATACCGATTTTATATTAATAAATTTCTGTTTTCTGTTCGCGATTTAGCAGCACTTCGACAGCTGTTCGGGCTGATACACCTTCATGCAGAATACTGCAAACCGCTTGTGTAATCGGCATTTCTATATTCAATCGATCACCGAGCTTAAGTACTGATTGTGCTGTATGCACACCTTCAGCAACATGTCCAAGTTCACTCAAAATAACATTCAATGATTTTTCTTCGGCCAGCATAAGCCCTACTTTCCTATTTCGGGACAAATCACCAGTACTCGTCAGGATTAAATCACCAACCCCAGCCAGCCCCATAAAGGTCTTCATACACCCACCCAAACCAAGTCCTAACCGGGTAATTTCCATCAATCCACGCGTAATCAGCGCTGCACGTGCATTATGTCCAAATCCAATACCATCAGAAATACCTGCCGCTATGGTGATTACATTTTTTACCGCACCACCTGCTTCCACACCAATGACGTCTTGACTGGTATAAATTCGTAGTCTTGGGCTATGCAATTCGGCTGCTATTCTACTTGAAAAATCAACATCTTTGGATGCCAGTGTTAAAGCGGTTGGCAGCCCTCGCGCCACCTCCTCTGCGAAACTGGGACCGGACAATACGCCGCAGTATGGCAATATCGCAGAGTACTCTTGCTCGACAACTTGATGCGGCAAATATGTGGTTTCTGATTCAAACCCTTTACAACCCCAAATGATCGGTATTTTAATTTTGCTTGCGGCCATAGCACACAATGTTTCACGCAAACCCGCAACGGGCACAACAATTAAAGCAAGATCCGCAGCATCCAGTGCTTCATTAAGCGAAGATGTAATCCCCAAAGCTTCGGGTAAAGGATAGCCCGGCAAAAAGCTTTGATTAATACGCTGACTATCCATCTCATCCGCATGATCTGGATCTTTTGACCACAAACTAATCTGATGACGCGCAGATAAGCTAATCGCTAATGCCGAGCCCCATGCGCCCGCACCCAGTACAGCAATTCTCATGAACCCCAGACCTGATTGACTTTGACATAGCCAGTCTGCCCATCAAGATGCCGTACTTTTACCCAGCCTTTAACATCAGAATCTATCCATTCCATAACGATATTTTCCTCGGCTTGAAATACCAATTCCGAATTTATATCAGCTGACTGGTGAATATTAGCTACTGGCACTGTCACAACAACATAACGCTGTTGGCTTAAAACTTTCTTTTCAACCCAGGCAAGACTCCCACTACTGTCACGTACTTTTGCCCAACCATCCACATCCACTACGACTTCGACCGGAAGATATCGGCTTGCTACATATAATTTATCGGCTCTAAGCGACGGTGCGTCATACATAACAACAGCATTCTCAGCGAGTGAAAAAAACTCCATTTCAGCAGCTACGAAACCGGGAAGATATAACAAGATACTGGCCAGCAAAACACGCATGCTGTTTTTTAACCAGAACGACTTAATCGGCAGGCTTTTTCTCATTGATATATTCACTTCCAGGCTTCGGCTCTTTTTAATTTAAATTCGTATTTGTTTCTGCTCTTTTTTGATGATAAATGGCTTCAAAATTTACTGGATTGAGAATAACGGGCGGGAAGCCTGCCCGTGTCACAATATCCGATACCGATTCACGTAGATAAGGAAAAAGAATATTAGGACAACCAATGCCCAGTACCGGTTCAATTTCTCCATCAGGCACATGACGAATACGGAAAATACCCGCCTGTTGAACTTCAATCAGAAACATTATTTTGTCTTTAATCTTAGCCGTCACCGTTACCGTTAACAGCACCTCGTACAATCCCTCATCAATACTTTGGCTCTTTGTCCCAAGCTGCAAGTTGATTTCAGGTGTCTCTCTTTCCAGAAAGATATTGGGCGCATTGGGAATCTCCAAGGACAGATCCTTCACATAGATTTTTTCTATGGCAAAAACTGGTTGCTGTTGCTCACTCATATTTACCTTTCCCAGTAGTGAATTAAAAAGTTTATTTATACCATCAATTGTTATCGTATCAACCCAGTCCTGCGGATCAAGTTGCCAGCAATACTGCCAACTCGCCTTTACGATCCAGTTGCGTTAAATCGTCATATCCCCCGATATGTCTTTCATCAATGTAAATCTGCGGCACAGTACGACGACCTGTTCTACCCATCATCTCAACACGCTGGGCCGGCTCAAGATCGATACGTATTTTTTCAATTTCCTGAACACCTTTTGAGCGCAACAAGCTCTCTGCCATTTTGCAGTAGGGACAAAACCCCGTTGTGTACATAATAACCTTGGGCATTTAATCCCTCTATCGTTTAACCATAGGTAAGCCTGCACGCTTCCAGGAGTCAATACCACCCATAAGATTAATCACTTGAGGAAAACCGTTCTTCCTTAGAACCAGACTGGCATGATTGGATCGAATACCACCAGGGTATATCACCAAAATTGGCTTGTCCTTAAATTTTTGCAGCTCTACCCAACGTTCCTCAATCTTTTCAGACGGAATATGTTTTGAGTTCGGCAAATGACCTGCCGCATACTCACTATCATCCCGGACATCCAACACCAATGCATCTTGGTAATTTATCAGTTGTACGGCCGCAAGTGTGTCGATTTCCTTGATACCACGACGCATTACCAATGGCCACAGCAATAATAAACCACTGATTATTGCAGTCATAAGAAAGAGAAAATTTTCTAATTTAAAAAGAAAATGATCTTGAAATAATGATAATTCCATATAAGCTTTATTCTGTTTTTTAAATGTTAATTTTATCAGAAACTGGAAAATTACGGGGTTTCCTTGATCCTGCCGTTAAAGCCCACGCATAGTAACATTATGCATATCAATTAATAGTATTTAATCCTGGAATTAATTATTCCCAATCTGTTTTATGAACTATTGCCAAAAAAACAAAAATCAATCATCATTTTTCACAAAAAAGTACCTTACTTATCTTTTATTCGCACAAAAGAATCAGCCGGATACTGTGTTTGCGACTAAAAATATAATAAAATATCAGTATTTTTTAACACTAATTGCAGCAAATCCCTCCCTTTTCACAAAAAGGTCAATATGAAAAAAATTGTTCTCCTGCGCCATGGAGAAAGTACCTGGAATAAAGAAAATCGATTTACTGGCTGGACAGATGTTGATTTAACACCCAAAGGCTTACAGGAAGCTCAAAATGCCGGGCAGCTTTTACGAGAGCATGGATTTGCATTTGATATCGCGTATACATCGGTTCTCAAACGTGCCATCCGTACCTTATGGATTGTACTTGATGAAATGAATCAAATGTGGATTCCCATACAACACACTTGGCGACTAAATGAACGACACTACGGAGCGCTACAAGGATTGAACAAAGCTGAAACTGCGGCCAAATATGGTGATGAACAAGTTTTAATTTGGCGTCGCAGCTATGATGTCAGACCACCAGCATTGACCACTGATGATGATCGCTATGCCGGTACTGATCCGCGATATAAAGACTTAGCGTCTGAGGATATACCTTTGACCGAGTGCCTAAAAGATACGGTTTCAAGATTTTTACCCTATTGGAATACGGCTATAGCCCCTCAAGTTCAAGCCGGAAAAAGCGTTATCATTGCTGCACATGGGAATTCTTTACGAGCACTGGTTAAGTATCTGGATAATATTTCTGATGAAGAAATCCTTAATTGCAACATTCCAACCGGCATCCCATTAGTTTATGAATTGGATGACAATCTGAAACCAATTCGGAATTATTATCTAGGAAATCAGAGCGAAATTCAGAAAGCCATGCAAACTGTAGCTAATCAGGGTAAATCAGCAGGTTAAAACACAACCAATTTACTTATTCAGATATGAGTGTAAACAATACACTATCTCGAATAAACCATACTAATCTGGAAGTTGATACGTTTAATTTTATTTCTATACGATATATTCATATTCAGTTGATGCTGATGATATGCGTTTTGATCTTTTTCTGCCCGCTCTCAGCGTTTTCAAACAACCAAGAGAATCTTAAGCTGTTGCGTGAGCGTATCCAATCCCTGCAAAAAGATTTAACAAACAAGGAAGCGTTAAAACAGGACACAACGGATACATTACAAGAAACTGAGCGTGCAATCAGCAATATCACGCACAGATTGAGCAAGCTCATTGAGACTGACCGTCAAGCCAATGAAGAATACAAGCAACTGCAAATACAGCACAGCCAAATCAGAGATAAAATAGAAACCGAACGAAATCAACTAGAGAGGTTGCTCTACCAACAATATGTGGGGGGCCAACAGGATTATTTACGGCTAGTGCTGAACCAGCAAAATCCTAATCAAATTGCGCGGGATGTCTATTATTACCAACAACTTTCACTCACCCGTTCGGGAATTATCAAAAATCTTCTGAATAATCAAGATGAAATTAGAGCACTAACGCAAACTAGCCGTCAAAAGAAAGAAGAAATCACTGCTATTCAAGCTGAATATTTCAGTCAACGCAAAAAACTTGAGGAAGAAAAAGCCAAGCACCAGACTATACTCTCACAGGTATCTGGCCAAATTACTCAGAAACAACAAGAAATTAATAAACTCGAGAAGGATGAAAAGCGCATAACCAATTTAGTTAATGAGATAAATAAATTACTTGTTCAAGAAAAATCTACGGACACATTGATTAACAATAAGCTCCCAGATGCTTTTACAACAGGTTCTCCATTCTCAACGCTAAAAGGCAAATTAAATTTACCCGTGCGAGGGAAACTTGTGAATACTTTTGGTGGTCAACGCTCAGGTAAGCATGTTACGTGGAAAGGTCTTTTTATTCAATCGCCCGATGGAAGTGATGTTAAAGCCATTTCAGGAGGTAGAGTGGTATTTGCAGACTGGTTGAGAGGTTTTGGTAATCTGTTAATTTTGGATCATGGAAACAGCTATATGAGTCTTTATGGCAATAACGCAACACTCCACAAACAAGTGGGTGATACTATTCGCGGCGGCGATACGATTGCAACAGTTGGAAATAGCGGTGGTAATGCAGATTCAGGTTTATACTTTGAACTTCGTCATGGAGGTAAGCCGTTTGACCCTTTGACGTGGATAAAAATAGAATGAACGTAGCAGCCATTTACATAAATTTGATCAGTGCGGAGATAGCATAATGAGTAACGTAATCAAGAAAACAGGTTTAATTCTAATTGGTGCAATCGCTGGAATAATGCTCAGTTTGAATTTCTCTGCTATTGCCAAGAAAGATAATATCGAGGCGATTCATCCGCTGCCGATCGAAGAATTACGTACATTCGCTCAGGTGTTCGGCCGCATCAAAAGTGATTATGTCGAATCCGTTGAAGACAAAAAACTGATTACTGAAGCTATCAATGGCATGCTGGTCGGGTTAGACCCTCATTCATCCTACCTGGACAAAGACGATTACAAAGAACTACAAATCGGAACGCAAGGTGAGTTCGGCGGGTTAGGCATCCAGGTCACCATGGAAGACGGTGTAGTAAAAGTAATTTCACCGATTGAAGATACTCCCGCATTTCGTGCAGGTATCAGAACCGGTGATCTGATTGTAAAACTGGATGACACCATTGTAAAAGGTATGACTTTGAATGATGCAATTAAGCTCATGCGTGGCAAACCCAATACTCCCATAAAGATTACTATCGTGCGAGAGGGTGAGACAGAACCACTGATCTTTAATTTAGTGCGTGACATCATAAAAATTCAAAGTGTTAAATCAAAAATGATCGAACCTGGCTATGCGTATATCCGTATTACGCAGTTTCAAGAACAAACCGGCGAGAATCTCGCACAAGCAATCAGGACACTTTTTACTGAGAATACTGAATCTATGAAAGGTTTAATATTGGATTTGCGTAATGACCCAGGTGGATTACTGAATGGAGCTGTCGCTGTATCCGCCGCTTTTCTGCCAGAAAACGCACTGGTTGTATACACAGAAGGGCGTAGTCCCGATGCAAAAATGAAATTGCACGCCAATCCTGAGTATTATCTGCGTGGTCCTGATGAAGATTATTTAAAAGGACTACCTTCTGAAGTCAAAACCGTACCGATGATCACATTGGTCAATGGCGGTTCTGCTTCAGCATCAGAAATTGTGGCAGGCGCCCTGCAAGATCATAAACGTTCTGTAGTAATGGGATCACAAACATTCGGTAAAGGATCTGTTCAAACGATATTACCATTAGGCAATAACACAGCAATCAAATTGACAACTGCGCGCTACTACACCCCCAATGGCCAGTCTATCCAGGCAAAAGGGATTACTCCCGATATTCTAGATGAAGCAGATAATGGTGATGACCAACGTTTACGTGAAGCGGATCTGAATCGTCATTTAACGAGTGGCAAAAAAACGGAAACAAAGAAAGTTGACTCTGATGATACAGTTAAAGCAACATCAAAACCTGTCAACAAGAAGAAAACTGATAAGAATAAAGACGAGAAAAATAAAGCCCCTATCGAATTTGGCTCTGCAGAAGATCTTTTGCTAACTCAAGCCATGAATTATTTTAAGGGCATTACTGCACCACCTGAAAAAAAGAGCGATGAAAGCGATAGCTGATTCACAAGGATTGTGAATGATAACCAGTTACTTCGGTATAGCCGTCATATACTGCTCCCGCAAATTGATATTGCAGGGCAGGAGAAGCTCAATCAATCACGCGTATTAATTGTCGGTGCTGGCGGTTTAGGTTCTCCGATAGCACTGTACCTTGCTGCCAGCGGAGTGGGCAACTTGATCATTTGTGATGGTGATCTGGTTGATCTTACCAATCTGCAGAGACAGATTATCCATGACAGCAGTTCAATCGGCCTAGCAAAAGTTCTCTCAGCAAAGCAAGCACTCGACAGAATTAATCCTGAAATCAACGTCATCACAGTCCAGGAACAGATCGACGCCACAAAACTGTTCCAACTTGCTATGGGAGTAGATGCCGTAGTCGATGCCAGCGATAACTTCAGCACACGCTATTATATTAATCAAGCTTGTGTTACTCAAAAAAAACCTTTGATTTCCGGTGCTGCAGTGCGTTTTGAAGGCCAAGTCAGCGTATTTGATTTACGCCATGTAAACAGCCCTTGTTATCAATGTTTATATCCTATTACTACTGGTGAACAGGAAGACATGCCCTGCGCAATCATGGGTGTATTCTCGCCGCTAGTTGGCATTATCGGCTGCATGCAAGCTGCAGAGACACTAAAAATCTTATTAAATATTGGCGAGAGTCTGAATGGCCGTTTACAGTTATTGGATAGCCTCACTATGAACTGGCGCACAATAAAACTGCACAAAGATCCAGCCTGCCCAGTATGTCATTCATCAGTATCTGACTGACACTGACACCCAGTGAATTGTCGTTTTTACGGTTTAAAGAAGTTCTGCAGGGAGCAAATTCAGCCGCTGTACTTCCCAATTTGCGAGTGGATCACGCCTGAACTCACTTTTTACAAACTGATACCAGCGGCCAACAACAAAGCACATGAATAAATTGGCTTGCGCCGCAACATCAAGGTTGATTTTTATTTGATGCTCGCTAACAGCAAACCGTAATGCCTGTTTTAAAGTGGCTTCCAATCGATCATGTAACTGATTAATACGTAACTGCAAATGTTCATTCTCATTCAACAGCACATCGCCGATCAGGATACGCGTCATACCCGGATTCTTTTGCGAAAAACCTAATAACAGTAATAATAATTTTTCGATCTGCTTTATGCCACAATTTTCATCTTGCAGAATTTTGTTAATCAGCACAAACAATGTTCGCTCAATAAATTCAATCAAAGCCTCAAACATCTGTGACTTATTGGGAAAGCAGCGATACAGCGATGATTCTGAAATTTCCAATTGAGCGGCTATCGCCACAGTGGTAATTCTTTTTCTCTGCGGATACTCCAGCATCCTGGCCAAAGCTTGCAGGATCTGATCTTTTCTTTCATTGGATTTTACTGACTGATTGGAAGGCTTCAATTGGGTAATCGCGAAGAAACAAAAGTAATAAATGAAATATAACAAATTAACAGATCAATGCAGAAACTATTTTGCCTCCTTTAGATTACTCACAGTTGGCCTATTTGGCAAATACTCATAGTCATAATAACCGGATACAAACTAGACCTGTTTGCCTTAAACAAGCTAGAATTACTAATTTTAGGGTTTCCTGCTCATGCATACTTGGCGAAGGTCATCGATACGCGCGAAAACGCCGATTGCACTGACCATAGGCAATTTTGATGGCGTCCATTTAGGCCATCAAGCGATGCTCACCCGTCTGAAGGATGCGGCCAAGCGGCTTGGACTACCTGCCTGCGTGATGACTTTTGAGCCACACCCCCGTGAATTTTTTGCTCCGGATCAAGCGCCTGCTCGCTTGACCAGCTTGCGGGAAAAACTGAAATACTTGATCCAGGCAGGAGTCGACTGTATCCATGTCTGCCGCTTCAATTATGATTTTGCCAGAATTAATCCGGAACAATTTATTACGCGCATTCTGAATCAAGAGCTGTCTGTTCGCTGGTTGCTTGTAGGAGATGATTTTCGTTTCGGCGCACGACGTGCGGGTGATTTTGCCATGCTGCAAGCCCATTCAGCAACAAATGGTTTCTCCGTAGAAGTCATGCCCAGCGTCACCATTGACAATCAACGCATTTCAAGTACCGCTATCCGGCAGGCACTTGCCACTGGCGATCTTAATATGGCCGAAGAACTACTGGGAAGGCCATACAGCATCAGTGGGCGTGTGATTGATGGCGATAAATTAGGCAAACAGATCGGATTTCCAACAGCAAATATTCAGTTGAAATATAATCATCCGCCACTCTCGGGTATTTTTGTAGTTGCCGTACGCGGCGCGATTCAATCATCCCCAGCAACAATACTTCCCGGCGTTGCCAGTCTGGGCGTTAGACCGACAATCCATAAAAATGGCAAACCTGTATTGGAAGTACATCTGTTTGACTTCAGCCAGGACATTTACGGACAACATTTACAAGTCGATTTTCTGCACAAGCTGCGCGACGAAGAAAAATATGCGGATATCGACACACTCATCGTTCAAATTAAAAAAGATGTTTCGCAAGCAAAAGACTTTTTCCTGACAGCTCAAAACCATTAAAGTAGCCGGTAACGTCCTTTAACCCACTAATTCTACATTTCATGACCGATTATAAGAAAACCCTCAACTTACTCGATACACCCTTCCCGATGCGCGGCAATCTGGCCAGCCGTGAACCGGGCATGCTAAAGACCTGGCAAGAAAAGAATCTATATCAGAAAATCCGCTCCGTCAGCAAAGGGCGCCCCAAATTCATTCTGCACGACGGCCCCCCTTATGCCAATGGCGACATTCACATCGGCCATGCGGTCAACAAAATTCTCAAAGATATCATCATCAAAAGTAAAACATTGGCTGGTTTCGATGCACCATATATTCCGGGTTGGGACTGTCATGGACTACCCATTGAGCATCAGATCGAGAAAAAACATGGCAAGCACTTACCGGCCGATAAAGTGCGCGAGCTTTGCCGTGCTTTTGCCAAGGAACAAGTAGAGCGCCAGAAAGCTGATTTCATTCGCCTGGGCGTGCTTGGCGATTGGGACAATCCCTATCTCACGATGAACTTCAAAACAGAAGCAGATATTATTCGTGCACTGGGAAAAATTTATCAGAGTGGTTATTTGTATCAGGGACAGAAGCCGGTCAACTGGTGTATTGATTGCGGCTCGGCATTGGCTGAAGCGGAAGTGGAATATGAAGATAAAACCTCACCCGCGATTGATGTAGGTTTTGCGGTCAAATCATCATCCTCGCAGCAATTCCTCAGTGAGGCTTTTGGCATAACTATTCCTACTAATGCCTCAACTTATGCGATTATCTGGACCACAACACCATGGACTTTACCCGCTAACCAGGCTGTCAGCGTTCACCCGGATTTTGACTATGCTTTGGTACAAACAACACGAGGATTCCTGATACTCGCCAGTGAGCTGAAACAAGCATGCCTGGAACGCTATGACTTAAGTGGCGAAACACTGGCTAGTTGCAAAGGCCAAGCGCTAGAACATATGCCTTTGCAGCACCCGTTTGAGCCGCGCACGGTCAAAATCATTTGCGGCAAGCATGTCACGCTGGAAGCCGGGACAGGTCTTGTGCATACAGCACCAGCCCACGGGCTGGATGATTATTTTGCGGGTCAAAACTATGACCTGCCCAACGAAAGCCCTGTTGACGGCAATGGCAAGTTTAATGCCAGCACCCCTTTGGTCGGCGGTCTTTCGGTGTGGAAAGCTAACGATGTCGTCACGGACACACTCAAAGCCAACGGACATCTGTTTTGTTTGAAAAAAATCGATCACAGCTATCCGCACTGCTGGCGTCACAAAACGCCCATTATTTTTCGTGCCACGCCACAATGGTTTATTGGCATGAATCTACACGGCACAACCGATGCAACTGCACAGAAACAAACCCTGCGTGAACTGGCCATGCAGGCTGTCGAGTCCACTGCATTTTACCCGGCATGGGGCAAGGCGCGCTTGGAGGCGATGATTAAAAACCGCCCCGACTGGTGCGTATCACGCCAGCGTAACTGGGGCGTTCCGATGGCCCTTTTTGTGCATAGAGAAACCCACTTGCCGCATCCACGATCACTCGAGCTACTCGAGCAAGTGGCGCAAAAAGTGGAACAACAAGGCATCGAAGCTTGGTTTGCACTGGATGCCGCTGAATTACTGGGGGAAGAAGCCAAGGATTATCAAAAACTGACCGACACACTGGATGTTTGGTTTGATTCCGGCACCACACACGTCACCATCGTTAAGCCGAATGCCCAACTCAAATATCCGGTTGATCTGTATCTGGAGGGCTCCGACCAGCATCGCGGCTGGTTCCAGTCTTCGCTGCTGACCGGTTGTGCCATTAATGGCCGAGCCCCATATGATGCATTACTCACACACGGATTCGTGGTGGATGGCAGCGGTCACAAAATGAGCAAATCCAAAGGAAACGTCATCGCACCGCAGAAAGTGATGGATACTTCCGGTGCCGATATTTTGCGTTTATGGGTGGCTTCAACCGATTATTCCGGTGAACTTTCCATTTCCGAAGAAATTCTGAAACGAGTAGTCGAGAGCTATCGGCGCATCCGTAATACACTGCGCTTTTTACTCGCTAATCTGATGGACTTTAATTCACAGACCGATCTGTTTGCCGTTACTGACTGTCTGGAAATTGACCGTTATATGCTGGCGTTTACCGATTCTTTCCAAGAAGATTTGACACAAAGCTATCAGCGTTATGAATTCCATCAAGTGGTGCATAAACTGCACAATTTTTGCTCTGAAGACTTGGGTGGCTTCTATCTGGATATCCTCAAGGATCGCCTGTACACAGCAGCAGCCAAAGGCACACCACGCCGCTCGGCACAAACCGCGTTATACCATATCGCGCATAGCCTGGTGCGCCTGTTTGTTCCCATTCTGAGCTTTACCTCGGAAGAAATATGGGAACATCTGACCGGCGACACAGAAGGTAGCGTGCTGTTGCAGCACTGGCATACTTTTCCATCTCAGCCGGATACCCAGTTATTACAGCAACAATGGCTAAGAATACGCACTTTGCGTTCACAGGTACTGAAAAAACTGGAAGATTCTCGCGCACAAGGAGAAATAGGCTCCTCATTGGCGGCGACGGTCGAAATCCACACCAACAGTGACGACTTCACCCTACTCAGGGCACTAGGCGATGATTTACGCTTCGTGTTGATTGTTTCTGAAGTCCATCTGATTCAGATCAGTGATTCGCAGCAGGAAAGCATCGTTGTGGCATCCAGCGCACAGACAAAATGTGAGCGCTGCTGGCATTATCGCCAGGATGTCGGGCATCATGCGGAACATTCTACCTTGTGCAAGCGTTGCGTCACCAATCTTTATGGCAGAGGCGAAGAACGGCACTACGCCTAAAACCTTACACTTATTTACCGGAAATTTCTCACTATGAAGCTTTACATCAGCCTGAGCATTGCTTTGATCGTTCTGGTTCTGGACCTTGCCAGTAAAAATTGGGTAGAGTCTGCATTGGAATTTGGTCAGAAAATCCCATTGACCGGATTTTTTAACCTGGTGCTGACCTACAATCCCGGCGCGGCCTTTAGCTTTCTGA
Organism: Nitrosomonas sp.; assembly: GCA_016708955.1. Lineage (GTDB taxonomy): Bacteria > Pseudomonadota > Gammaproteobacteria > Burkholderiales > Nitrosomonadaceae > Nitrosomonas. Next base: position 701,057 of record JADJES010000001.1, on the reverse strand, counting down.
GCGAAGAGTCAGGTTGGCAGCGGTGGTTCCTGAGTGGAGTCGCGGGTAGTGCCGCACTATTAATCGTCTTCCTACTCAATAAATACAAACATGAAAAATTATTCTGCATGTCATTGAGTCTGATTTTGGGCGGTGCTTTAGGGAATTTATATGACCGCGTCACGCTGGGTCATGTGGTCGATTTTCTGGATTTCTACATCGGCACCTATCACTGGCCAGCATTCAACATCGCCGATTCCGCCATCTTTATCGGTGCCGCGCTGATGATATACGAAAGTTTCCAGCACAAGGAAGATTCTAAAAATTCCAAAGCAAAGGTTAAGTAGTCCTTGATTACAACTCTATCGCCAGAAATCTTATTTGTTCGATTTCTTTTCCTTGGTAATCGGGTTTTGTAGGGTATAGCCGTTCTCTTTCATTTTATACCCGCCATAAGCACCTGCACCGGCAACAACAAGTGTCCAACAACCTGATAACAGTGGCAGTATCATCAAGAGAGCAACCAAGCTTACTATCTGTTTTCTCTTCATTCTGAATTCCTATAGAAAGCGGTATTTTAATGGTTGCGGTCAATTTATTAAAATATTTTAATGGCTTATTCTACGAATCGACTACAATCAGAATGATTATCCAATAAACTTGCAATTACCCTATCATTCTTCATTATCCTTGTCCAAAGCTTATAAATCACCGTTATTCCGGCATCGCATGCTTCAGCACCTTCAATAAAAGAACCTCCTCTTTATGACGAGGCTCCGGAAAAAAATTAATCGGGTCAAATGTTTTTTTTCTTGCGGTGTGCAGCAAATCTCAACAATCCAAGTCCGATTAACAACATGACATAGATTTCTGACTCGGGTATCGGACTTGTAAATGAAACCATATCGAGCGAGCCACCATAGCTATCGCTTATTCCACTGGCGTTAAAAGTAAGCAAGCCATTTCCATCAAAGTTAATGATTGTCGAATAATTTAACCACTTGTGATCACTGCCTGCATTACTAGCACCATTCAACACAGTCACAGGAGCAGATCCATCAACCGTGAACGTCAGATCATTAGTGGCGCCCGTACCCGGACGGGCTGAATACCAGAAGCTCAGTTGATACGAACCAGGAGTACCAACCAAAAGTTGTGACAACGAGCTATTCGAATAGGTATCCAATTCGATAAAATTACCCCCCTCATAAGCAGTTCCAGCAACATTATTGCGCAGTTCGATGTTTGGGCTACCCGTCCACCCGGTCAACGAATTATAGATATTCCAGGTACCGCTCGCTTGCGAATCAATCTCGAAACTGCCATTCGTCACGAGATCCACGGCTGCCGAAGCTATCATCGGGATTGCAAATAAGACGCTGGCCACATATTTAGTAAAACTATTCATCGCTATCTCCCATCCAAATATAAAAGGTAAACATATTGGACTTCTCACCAATAAATCTTTATATCGGAACGATATAGCTTATCTGAAATAGAAAAATTGGCCATTTATCTAAGGATACCTTGCTTTCATACCTGAAAAAACTCTTCCCAGTGTATTATCAGAATAATGAATATTGCCAAAATCAAGCAAACAATATGTTTAAAACGGAATCTGCGAAAAACCGAAAGTAAATTCAGTTAATTATCATGCGACTTTGGTCAGTACATCCCTATTATTTAGATGCTAAAGGCTTGGTAGCCCTGTGGCGCGAAGGTCTTTTAGCTCAGAAGGTTTTGCAAGGTCATACCAAGGGATATAAAAATCACCCTCAATTAACAAGATTCAAGAATACTTCAGATCCTGTTGCCGCTATCGCTGCTTATCTGGGATTTGTAGTGGATGAAGCAGAAAGCCGGGGTTATCACTTTGATAGAAATAAAATCACTGCTCGGCATTGTACAAAAAAAATTACAGTCACCAGCGGGCAACTGGAATACGAATTCGGCCACTTATTGGGAAAGCTGAAAGATAGAGATCCTCGGCGCTATGCTCGCCTCAAAGAAGTCAGTGAGATAAGTGCTCATCCAATCTTTAACGAAACTGCGGGGAATATTGAAGATTGGGAAATAATCAACCCTACCAAATAATCCTATCATTTTTCTTAAAAAATTTAATCAAACAAAACCAATCGGATAAAAACTTTTTCTGCCCCCTCCCCATTCTGGCACGCTCATTTGAATAATCAAGAAGGCTGTGGAGGCACCTTGATCCACTCTCCTGCACACTCTTTGACATAAGGATAATATCCTTCAGGATTACGGCAATAATGCCAGTAATTTCTATTCTGCACAGGAGCAGGCCGGGAAACTTGATTTTGCTGAACATAGGTTGGGATTCTGGGTTGAGTTACAACCATCGGAGATGAAGCAACCACCGCAGGGTAACCACCTAGCGGGTAGTAGGGATCAAAATAGCGATAAGGCCCAAAACCAACGTTATTATAGAGCCCGACACCCACCCGATTACTGTAAAAACCAAAACCACTAAACGGCGCACCAAAACCATAATAGCCAAAGCCTCCAAAAGGACCGAATGGACTAAAAGGACCCCATGGACCGAATCCAAATCCCAATCCGGCACCTAGGCCTAGCCCGAATCCCGAATAAAATCCGCCATGATGATGGTGCCCCCCACCATGATGATCATGTCCATGATCTTGATTCTGTTCAGTGTTATTATCTGCACTATTATTATTCTCAATATTCACAATTTGAGTTGAAGAATCGCCCTGCGTAACGCCACTGTCCTGACTCGATTGATCGACCCCAGCAGAATCAGAAGATCCCTCAGTCCCGGTAGATTCCGTAGGTAAAGTTGCAAGCTCGTTTCGAAGTGGCTCTTGCGCGAATCCATCATTCTGCTGTGATTCGGCACTCTGATCTACGCTATCACTCGGATGAATATCATTGGATTGGTCAAACGCACCGGTTTGATCAAAATTATCTCCCTGACTTGGGTCATCGGCGAATCCAAAATCTTCCGGTTGATTGAATCCATCATCCTGATAAAACGCATCACTTTGATCGTAGCCATTCTGATCAAAAGTACTTTGATCAGAATCACCATAGTCAGAATAACCACTGGAGTCGTAATCACCACTATAATCGCCCCCTCCATAATCCCCTCCAAAGTCAGCGCCGCCGTAATCACCTCCAAAGTCGCCCCCATCGAAGCCTCCGCCATCAAAACCTCCACCATCGCCCCCACCACCATCTCCTTCAGCTCCTGCAGGAGGTGCTGAAAACACCCCACAAAGGAAGATAGCCAGGCAAGTTAATTTAAACTTTTTCATATCAACCTCAATCATCAATGTTAATGAAACAACACAAATTAATCTTGTTTTTAACAACCATCCTGGAGTTTATTCTTACGTATTGCTCACTGGGCAATCCATTAAAAATATCTTTACATTTTTAATAATCATAGCAAGCAAAATCTGAATGGGTGCTGAATAAAAGGCTGATGAGAATGCGCATCCTAATTACAATGAAAGATTATTTTCAATCAGGAATTAAACCGAGCTAAAATTTTTCTGTGGAAAGCTCATCAATCAGACGTTTTATGCGCACATAATGCCCACCCTGCCAGTAAATTTGGCCACATTCCGGGCAAATCAGAAATTTTTCGTAATATTTCCTTGTCAAGGGCTCTAGACAATGCTCGATTTGTTGTTTGCTGGTTTCCATTAATTTTCCATTACAGTGCGTGCAACGTGTCAGTGGTTTTATCAAAGGAAACAAATTAAATCTTTTCAAGACCTCTCTAGTTTGAATCTTAGGTAGATTCGTACGAACAAAATATCCGTGAGTGATAATGCTGCGTTGCAATAATGAACGATCCCGGGTAAGCACTATACGTTGTTGCTCACTGGCGATCGTTGCCACTGCGGCATCGCCGAAATCATTGCGATACAGGCAATCAAATCCCAGTAGCCTTAAATAGCGCGCTAATTTTCCGAGATTGGAGTCCACAACAAACACAGGCGGTCGTGGCAATTCCGGTCGAAGCGGCAATAACGGCTTGACTTCAGGGCTACCATCGGCGGGATAAACCTGAATGTTGTCTCTATCCTGCACAATATAGTTAAAATTTACCGCAATACCATTGACCAGAATCAGCTCAACTTCCGGGTGCGGCACATTGAATGATTCGATCATGTCCTTGACCGAAGCTTTCCGGTCAAAATTATGAATAATTTCTGTAGCACTCAGCGCTGGCGCAACAAAGTCGTTTAATGAATGATAAAAATGTATTTTGATCTGCGCCAATGATCACTACCCTAAAAATTAGCTGCACTTAAGATTCTGATGGATTTTTGACGTCGAGGTTAACTTAGTTTGACTAAGATCAATGTTTCCTATGATTGCAATCAGTATTCTGAGAACCGTTGTAACTAAAAAATTAATTATCAACTAATATTCAGAAGGTTTTGCATAAGGATTACACATTTTTTGGCAGCATCAGTAATTTTGACTTTAGTTGCTTGTGGCGGCAAACCAACAGCGCCAGAATCTCCTGATCCTGCGGCCTACGGCAAGACCATTCAACCATTTCATCAAATACCTGCAGGTGATCAGGAAGGTGGCGGTCAAGCCAGATCAACCGAAGAAAAATCAAACTACTAGGTGGAAGTTTATCAGTGTTCTACAGCTAAAAATCACAAGCAAATTTGGGCTATAGAACACTGAGTTTTACATATCAAATAAACAACCCCATGGTCTTGCCACGGGGTTGTTTATTTACAGAGTCTTGAGATATTCCAGCAAATCCTCTTTCTGCTCTTTGGTAAGGGGCTTTAAAATTTCCCCATTCGGTTGCGCTGTTTTACCGGATGTATATTCATGGCCAGCATTGCTATTGCCAGGAAAACTGGTATCAAAAGTAAAACCTTTGTCACTGCTCTTTAGGCCGACTTTTTCCGGATCAAATTCGCGCGATCCAACTTTAAATTGCTCAGGACGATATTCGCCCTCTTCCGGATCACCTTCACGTTTCTTAGGTAATAACAAATCATGAAGTGTCGGCACAGAACCGTTGTGCAAATAAGGTGCCGTTGCCCAGATACCATTCAAAGACCGTCCCTTATAGGCATTCAGTGAGGCCAATGGATTAACCGTAGTATCCGGATCATAATTGCCATGCTTAATGGAAGATTTAATCTCATTTTCATAAAATGCTTTTGCAAGATTAACAATCCAATCCGTCCAACGTTGAAAAAACCATTTATCGGGGTCGGGAGTAGCCACCACATTTCTAGTTGCTTGAGTCAGCAAGGCCGCAACAGGAGCCTGCTTATCCAGTAAAATATTACCTACACCAAGGCCTACATACTGATTGCGCAAAATGCCAGAATAGCCCTGAGCAGTGAAACTGTTTTTAGCCATAGCGGAATCCGTTCCTATAAAATTGACTTTTGTCATATTAGCGATGATACGACGATTTGGATCTTCACGATCAATCCTGGCATGACAGGCCTCGCAATACTCGTCAAACAATGTCTTACCCCGAGCAGCTTTTTCCCTATTGATCTCGCCTAGAATCTCCTCTGGCCATACAGGAGAATTTAATTTCATCAGGTGTGATTCAATTCTGTGCAAGTTTTGCACATTAATGGAAGAATCAAAGCTGACTTGCGTGATGCCATCGCTTTGTCCGCCGATAATTGATGATAATGTCGTTCTTTTTTCTTCCTTCCAGTCAAGTGTGCCAAATACGCCAATCACTTCACCCGCATTTCGACCAATTGGCCCTAACCCAGCATTATCGGCTATCCCATTCCATTGCACATAATCGTGTTGAGCGATATCCCATAAGAATGGATAGCTAACAGGTGCGTCAGGTGCGTTGAACAATGCATGGCGCAATCGCCCTAATTGCCATTTAGTGAGATGCTTGCTAAGGCGTTCCATCACATGATCACGTTGCTCTCCCGACATCACTTTACCTACGTCCTTTGGTATGATCTCGTCGATTTGTTCCTTAGTCATCACTTGATCTCGCATGATCTTAGGATCACGCAACAACTCTCTCAACTCTCTTTCATTGATGATATGTTCAAGCACTCGATTGAAAATACGTCCAAACGCATCCAGTCGTGCATAACCATAGGCGGTTGGGCTATGATTGATCACGGTATAATCATAAATGCGCTGTTCATACTTACTTAGATCAGCGAGTACCTCAGCGTCCGATTTGTAATTTCCCTTTGCCAGTACATTTTTGACAAACCGCTGCGAGGCTTCTGCATTTTCACGCGTATGTTTCAAAGCTTTTGCGATATCTTTCATGATATTTTCCATATCCGCAGTGGCCGGACCACCATCAATGCGAATACCCACACCGTTATAGTTTACTTGCCCGGTATGGCATGCGGCACAAGTTAAACCAACATACTCTTTGCCCTTGTAGTCATCCTTGACCCAGCCGACCGGTAACGCATCCGGGTTGCTCGATGAAGCCTTCTGGGGTAAATAACGATAGAAATTCATATTCTCATCAGAGCGGAAAAGCTGAGATTCTCCCGCCTTTTCCAGTGCCAGGAAGAAATCATAGGGCATCAGGTTTGATCCTTGTGTGGTGTAGTAAAACCACAAACTGTCGGCAGCATCCCAACCCTGATCAAGGTACTTGACCTCTGTATAACTATCACCCAAATGATCTCGTTCAACAGTAGCTGCGTAGCGACTCTGCTCGGCCTCCGGAATTAGGCCCACTTTACAGCCAGATAGCATTCCGATCAGAAGAGCCAGGGCTGAATAAAGAAATAAAAACCGTTTTTCTGACGCAATGAAATATTGTTTCACGATAATTCCCCTTTTTACTTGAATTAATTCAATCAGTATTGTCAAGAACAAAAACGCATGCATGGTAATGCTAAATTCTGAATCTATTAATAAATCGTGTAATGACTTCTAGCGCTTCACATTACATGATCCCGGATTATTCCTATTCGAGGTCCGTGCTGATATCCCAATCTTGGTGAATTGTATTTTTTTAAGTGCTGCAACAGTTCCTGATTATATTAAGAATCCGTCGCTGATAACAGCAATACTCGCAATCTGACTGCCAAATCATCAAAACTTTACTGCGACTAAACAAAACAGAGCAAATGTTTTCTGCACTGCAAAGCAGGCGCCAATATCAGAAGTAAGGTTCAGTACTTTGAATTTATTACAACTTGCCATACACTTGCGAAAATACTTACTGTAACTAGCCCATTAAAATCCGTGAAGCCGCTATGAAAAAACCATTCGCATCTACACTTTCAGGATATTTATGAAATTACACCGGTCAGCGGCGGCAAAGAAGGCGGAATTGCACGGGTTGCCACATTACGTAAACAGTTGCTGGCACGCAACCCCAATACCATCACTACATTAGGTGGAGATCTATTCAGTCCATCTGCAATCGGCACAGCACTGTATGAAGGGGATCGGCTGGCCGGACGGCAAATGGTCGATGTTCTGAATCACTTCGAGCTTGACTACGCGACTTTTGGCAATCATGAGTTCGATATCAAGGAGAGTCAATTCCATCAGCGGATGCAAGAAGCAAAATTTACCTGGGTATCGAGCAATGTATTTGCCGCGAATGGCCGTCCTTTCTCAGGCGTCAATCAGAATCTCGTTATTTCAGTTACCAACAAGAAAAGTGGAAAATCTTTCAAGATCGGTATGTTTGGGCTAACCCTTCCAATCAACAAGCCTGACTATGTCAGTTATTCCGAACCCTTGACAGCAGCCAACGAGCAAGTCAAGCAACTCGGCGAGCATTCCGATTTCATTATTGCCTTAACACACCAAACCATCGAAGACGACATCGAATTGCTGCAAAAAAATCCACAAATCGGATTACTACTGGGCGGACATGAACACGTCAACTACCAGAACTGGCGCGGGAATTTCACACCGATTCTAAAGGCCGATGCCAATGTACGCTCGGTTTACGTGGTTGATCTTTACTTTGACCCGCAAACCGGAAAACCGAAATCAAACCCACTTTTGTACCGATCAACGATGCCATGGCGGAAGATCCTAGCGTCAAGGCAGTCGTCGACAAATGGATGAGCATCGCCTTCGCTGCCTTCCGCGAACAGGGATTTGAGCCTGAAGCCGTGATCACGACCACCACGGAAGCATTGGATGGATTGGAATCCAACGTACGCAACCGCCCAACCAATCTGACTGAATTGATCGCCAAAAGCCTGCTGCGCCCCTACCCGGAAGCCGAACTCTCGCTCTACAACAGCGGCTCAATCCGCATTGACGATGTGCTGCCTGCAGGTCAAATCACCGTCTACGATGTCATCCGCGTGCTGCCTTTCGGCGGCAAAGTCCAACTGGCGACAATAAAAGGCGGTTTGCTGTTAAAAGTACTGAATCAAAGTGCAGCGAATACAGGCTCAGGTGGCTTTCTGCAATCCGCCAATGCGCAACAGATTAACGGTATTTGGCTGATTAACGGCGTTTCAATCGATCCAAAAAAAACCTATAAACTGGCGATCAATGATTTTCTCGCTTTGGGAAAAGAACATGGATTAGATTATCTGAAACCCGGGAATCCGGATTTCACCATCATCAACTCGGGAGAGAAATACGATATCCGCCAAATGGTCATAGATCAATTTATGAATAACTAAAAAGTTTCGTGACACCCAAAACACTTGTCATCGTAAATTCAGTTGATTTTATTGTGACTTTGGCTATGCAGATGAAGTTGAAATGTGTTGCTTAGTTAAAACACTCACTACTTCACGCCAGTTAGTGTACGAACGACTTATTGCAGATTGGAAAGTAACCCACAATACCTGGTTTTAACACCCAAACACGATCCAAACGATGAGTAAAAATCACTGTTTATGCTTTTGCTATGTAGTGCCAGCCCGGAAACCCTCTATCCGAATAAGAAACAACAGGTTGCCCGTAGTTATGGTGATAAAGAATTCTGAAATATTGTGCCAAACTGCTGTTATTAGGTAGTTCTGGTGCATTTTAAAGCAAAATAACCCCAAACTTCGATTGAAATCGGCGAAAATATCGTTGTCAAAAACAAACTTCGTTCGAGTGGAGCACAAATGCGCGTAGTCCAAAATACACAGATGGAATTGGGTGAAATTAATGTATCACAAATCAAATTCGATTTGAGATCCGCGATGACATACCGAAGATACTGCGCGGGTTACAGCACCTGTACATGAACGAGGAATTGCGCCAGAGCGTTTTGCATTACTGGAAAGTGAAATTGCTCCCAAGGTAGATAAGAGCACAGGCCGTCCTGGCATGACCCTGTGGAGCATACTGGTTTGTGGCGTATTGCGGCTGGACTTAAATGCTGATTATGGTCGTCTTCACGAACTGGTTAACCAGCATAAAACCTTACGCGAAATGTTGGGACATCATCTGTATGATGAAGACAAGAAATATGTGTATCAAACCTTGGTGGAGAACGTCAACCTGCTCACACCAGAACTGCTGGACAAAATAAACCAAATCATAGTTGCGGGAGGGCATGCCTCCTAAAAAGAGCGAAGGAGTCCTGCGTGGGCGGTGCGACTCCTTTGTTGTTGAAACCGATGTGCATTTTCCAACGGACATCAACTTATTGTGGGATGCCCTGCGCAAAGCGATTACGCTGACGGCGCACTGGTGTGAAAGGCAACAATTAAGCGACTGGCGGCAATATAGCTACAACCTGCGCCAATTAAAACGACTGATGCGTAGTGCACAGAACAAAAAGCGCAGCGTCGCTAAAGCACGACAAGACAAAATCGACGCACAAGTTACGCAAGCGCACCAGGCCTATATTGACCAAGCCAGAAGTCACTTAGACAAAATTCAGACCACCCTAACCAAACTGGCCGCGACTGCGTCTACTGAGCTGCTGCAAAGATTGAAATTGAAGGCTACATCAAACACGCCGAACGCCAAATCGATCAAATTGAGCGTCGTGTCATTAAAGGTGAAGTGATTCCACACGAAGAAAAAGTATTCTCCTATTTGAGCCGCACACCGAATGGATAAGCAAAGGTAAGGCAGGCGTACCGGTTGAGCTGGGTGTCAAAGTATGCATCCTGGAAGACCAGCATCAATTCATCTTGCATCATCACGTGATGGAAAAACAAACCGATGATCAGATTGCAGTATCCATGATCGCAGAAGCTAAAAAACGCTTTCCCAAACTCAACGCCTGTAGCTTCGACAAAGGCTTTCATTCACCCGCCAACCAAGCTGAACTGATCCAGCATCTCGACCAGGTCACGCTCCCCCAGAAAAGGCAAACTAAGCAAAGAACGTCAAGCGGTAGAACGAACCGAAGAATTTGTTAAAGCCCGTCATGCACACTCGGCGGTAGAGTCAGCAATCAACGCACTAGAGATACATGGTTTGACAAATGCCCAGACCATGGCATCGATGGTTTTAAACGTTATGTTGCACTGGCCATTGTCACCAGGAACATCCGCCGAATGGGTGACATCCTGTGGCCGCAAGATGTGGAACGTGCGCGCAAAGCGAAAGAGAAAAGTTTAAAATACCAGCGAACAGCCTAAAATAAATTTTTCATCTAGCGCCCAAAGTACCTGATTGCGAGCAATCAGCGGCTGGTGCTGGGAAAAATCGAGTTTTTGTACTACGCCTCCAAAAAATGCAATCGGAAGCTTTTTTGAATGCATATCCTCATTGCATTTTTCAGGAATGATTGAAAATTTAGGTAGCTTGCTGGCAAAAATGGGGTTTTCAGGCTGACACTATGTATGAAATCCGCCATAACTTTTCCAATGTCGCCAAAGCATTTTTCGTCATAAATACATCGCTACGATTTGAACCCTCGTATGTATCAGGAAACTCAAACTTGATACCAACATGTTGCTTGTATGTAGAGATCAAGTTTGAACCAAGGATATTCGGCCAGCACAATTCGCGCATGTCAGTATGAACCCCAGTCATGTGAAATTTCGTGCCACGGAGCTTGTCCGAGAGCTCATCTAATTTACATATATCATAGCGATTTCCATTGTACGTAATAACTTCATCTGCCTCTTCTAATCTTTCAAGAGCTCGCCGCCGTTTGTCACCATAGTAGGCAAAATACCTACCTCGTCGAGCATCTTGAATACCGACAATACTCTGCCCGACATCAACAACAAGTGATTTCATATCTAATCCCTGCAAACATAATTACACTACAATTTTCTTTCTGAAATAACTTGAAATTACTTTAGAGACTGCATTTAATGCTGCAGAACTGGTGCTCCTCTCTTATTTAAAAACAAAAAGTCAACTTAAGTTTCTATCATTTCATTCAACCTTAGATCCGCGAATAATACACAACAGCCGGATTTTAGATCAAACACGACAGCTATCGCGCTGTACCGTATTGATATCAAATGTTGGACAAACTACCGGAATTGATCAGGTAGAATACCGGCATTAACGTTTTTCAAAGCGGCCAAAAAATGATGTTACGTAAAATCTTCATTGCCAATCGCGGCGAGATTGCTGTGCGCATCATCCGGACGTGTGCCGAAATGGGCATCCGTTCGGTGGCGATTTATTCGGAAGCGGATCGTTTCGCGCTGCATGTCAAGAAAGCGGATGAATCGTATTGCATCGGCAGCGAGCCGATGGCGTGCTATCTGAATATTCATGCGCTGGTCGATTTGGCGTTGGCGACCGGTTGCGATGCGGTGCATCCGGGTTACGGATTTCTTTCTGAGAATGCGCAATTTGCTCGTGCGTGCAAAGAGCGTGGATTGGTTTTCATTGGCCCCGAGGCGGATGTGATTTACCGCATGGGCGATAAAACCGAGGCTCGCAAGGCGATGATCGCCGCCGGTATTCCGGTGACACCGGGATCGGAAGGCAATTTGCATTCGGTGGAAGAAGCGCTCAAAGTCGCGGCGCAAATTGGCTATCCGATCATGTTGAAAGCGACTTCCGGTGGCGGCGGGCGCGGTATCCGGCGTTGCGATAATACCGAGGAGCTACAGCGCAATTACGCCCGGGTGATTTCCGAAGCGACCAAAGCGTTTGGCAGCGCCAATGTGTTCTTGGAAAAGTGTATTGTCAATCCAAAGCATATTGAAGTACAGATATTAGCGGACCATCACGGCAATGTGATTCATCTCTTTGAGCGCGATTGCTCGATTCAGCGCCGCAATCAGAAGCTGATCGAGATTGCGCCGTCCCCGCAACTGGACGAAGCGCAACGCCAATATATCGGCGGTCTAGCTGTGATTGCCGCAAAGTCTGTCAGCTACACCAACGCGGGCACGGTGGAGTTTTTGCTGGACGATAGCGGCCGGTTTTATTTCATGGAAATGAATACGCGCGTGCAGGTCGAGCATACCATCACCGAGTCAATTACCGGCGTCGATATCGTCGAGGAGCAGATCCGCGTAGCCGCTGGATTGCCATTGCGCTACAAACAAGAAGAGATTGTCCGGCGGGGTTATGCGATTCAGTTTCGCATTAACGCCGAAGACCCGAAGAATAATTTCTTACCGAGTTTCGGACGGATTTCTCGTTACTATGCGCCGGGCGGTCCCGGCGTGCGTACCGATACGGCGATTTACACCGGTTATGAAATTCCGCCTTTTTACGATTCCATGGTCGCAAAAATCATTGTCAGCGCACTGACTTGGGAAGACGTGATTAAGCGTGGCGAGCGAACTTTGCGCGATATGGGATTATTTGGCATCAAAACGACGATTCCGTATTATCTAAAGATACTGAAACACCCGAAGTTTCGTGCTGCCCAGTTCAATACCGGTTTTGTTGAACAAAACCCCGAACTTATCAATTATTCCGACAAACCCCGGCCGGAAGTGCTGGCCAGCGTCATTGCCGCTGCGATGGCTTCGCATACCGGCCTGTAAGTAGCGTGCTTACTGGTTAATCAAGGAAAATTCATGCAAAAAGTTTATATCACCGATGTTATTCTGCGCGATGCGCACCAATCCCTGATCGCTACCCGGATGCGCACGGAAGATATGCTGCCGGCTTGTCAAATGCTCGACAGCATCGGCTATTGGTCGCTGGAATGCTGGGGCGGCGCGACGTTCGACGCCTGTTTGCGGTTTTTGAAGGAAGACCCTTGGGAACGCTTGAGCAAACTGAAAGCCGCGCTACCGAACACGCCGCTACAAATGTTGCTACGCGGGCAGAACTTGCTCGGTTACCGCCATTACTCCGACGATGTCGTGCGCGCTTTCGTCAAACAAGCTGCGGCCAACGGCATGGATGTTTTCCGCATTTTCGACGCGCTGAATGACGTGCGCAATCTCAAAACCGCCATCGAAGCCGCCAAGGAATCCGGCAAACACGCGCAAGGCACGATCTGCTACACCACCAGCCCGGTACACGACACCAAGAGCTTCGTGACACTGGCCAAAGATTTGGCTACTCTGGGTTGCGATTCCATCGCGATCAAGGATATGGCCGGTTTGTTAACACCGTATGCGACCAGCGAATTGGTAAAGGCTCTGCAAGATGCCATCGATCTGCCGATCCATCTACATTGCCATGCCACCGCCGGTTTAGCGGAAATGTGCCAACTGAAAGCCATCGAAGCCGGTTGCCGGCATATCGATACCGCTTTATCGTCATGGTCGGGTGGCACCAGCCATCCGCCGACCGAAACCCTGGTCATGGCGTTGCAAGACACGGATCACGACACCGGCCTGAGTCTGCAAAAACTGCAAGAAGTGAACGATTATTTCGCGCAAATCCGCAAAAAATACCATCGCTTCGAGAGCGAGTTCACCGGTGTCGACACCCGCGTGCACGTGTTCCAGGTGCCGGGAGGCATGATTTCGAATCTGGCCCATCAATTGCAGGAACGCAACGCGTTGGATCGCATCAACGAAGTTTATGCGGAAATTCCACGCGTGCGCAAGGACCTAGGCTATCCGCCGCTGGTCACGCCAACATCGCAGATCGTCGGTACGCAAGCCGTGCTCAACGTATTGACCGGCAAGCGCTATGGCACCATCACCAACGAAGTGAAGCGCTATCTGCAAGGCGGCTACGGCAAAGCACCAGCGCCGATTGATGCCAAATTGCAAAAACGCGCCATCGGTAAGGAAGACATCATCGACTGCCGCCCCGCCGATCTGCTGAAACCAGAATTCGAGCACCTGCGCCGGGAAATCGGCCATTTGGCCCTGAACGATGAAGACGTGTTGAGCTACGCGATGTTCCCGGAAGTCGGCAAACAATTTCTGGAATTGCGCTCAACCGGACATTTAGTACCCGAGCCTTTGGAATTGGCGTCAACAACCGGTAACGGTGTGCAAAAAGCACCCACTGAGTTCAATGTGGCGCTGCACGGCGAGTCTTATCACGTCAAAGTCACCGGCACCAGTCCTAAAAATGAATCCCTGCGGCATTTTTATTTTATGGTAGACGGTGTTCCGGAAGAAATCGTCGTCGAAACACTTGATGAAATCTTTTTGGATGGCGGCACACAGGGCGCCGTTAAAAGCACCATTGCCAGCAAACGCCCCCGCCCTTCCGCTGAAGGCGATGTGGTCGTCAGCATGCCGTGCAATATTCTTGACGTGTTAGTAAAAATCGATCAAAAAGTCACCGCCGGACAACCGGTATTAGTCACGGAAGCGATGAAAATGGAAACGGAAATTACCGCACCGATTGCCGGTGTCGTCAAAGCCATCCACGTTGTTAAAGGTGAACCGGCTAATCCGAATGAAGTGCTGATTGAGATTGTGGCATCGTAATGAGTAGAACTCCACTTTCCGGCACAAAGCAAACAATAAAGTAGCGCAATAGCGGATAGGACTAAAAAAACAAGCCTTGTTATGCTTATCAGCACAAATAGAAAAATAAACCTTTTTCACGTATAATTCTGCTTTCAATCACCGAGGCATTGAAACGAATTGTCCTTGGTCCTGTTTCCAGATTTTGTCCGTATCCAAGGAGTTTTTTGTGTCACAACGCCCGCACGCCATCCTCGCACTCGCCGATGGAACAATTTTTCGTGGCGTGTCTATTGGTGTTGAAGGCATCAATACCGGTGAAGTGGCATTCAATACGGCGATGACCGGTTATCAGGAAATATTAACCGACCCTTCGTACTGCCAACAAATCATCACCCTGACTTACCCGCATATAGGCAACACCGGCACTAATCCGGAAGATTTTGAATCCGGTAACATCAATAAAGTATATGCCGCCGGTTTAGTGATCCGAGATCTCCCGCTGGCAGCCAGCAGTCACCGTAAAACCCAGACACTATCTGAATTTTTGAAAGAACAAAATGTGGTCGCTATTGCTGAGATTGATACGCGTAAGCTTACCCGCATTTTGCGAGAAAAAGGCGCGCAATCCGGCTGCATTATGGCAGGCAAGATTGACGAGGACAAAGCATTACAGGTAGCAAGAGGATTTCCAGGGTTAGCGGGCATGGATCTAGCCAAGGTGGTCAGTTGCCAGCAATCGTATTCGTGGACAGAAGGTGAATGGTCGCTCGGATCAGGTTTTAGAATTCAGGAAAATCCCCAATATCATGTTGCCGCATTTGATTTTGGCATCAAACGCACCATATTGCGCAAACTGGCGCAACGCGGCTGCAAGGTAACGGTATTTCCTGCACAGACCCCGGCTGAGGAAATTTTAGCGGTACAGCCTGACGGTGTATTTCTCTCCAATGGCCCTGGTGACCCAGAGCCCTGTGATTATGCAATTTCTGCCACGCAAGCATTACTGAAAAAGAATATCCCGGTATTCGGCATTTGTCTTGGCCTCCAATTACTGGGCTTGGCTACGGGTGCACGCACCATCAAAATGAAGTTCGGCCATCATGGCGCCAATCATCCGGTGCAGGATGTTGACAGTGGCCGGGTGATCATTACCAGCCAGAATCATGGTTTTGCTGTTGATGCAGATACGTTGCCTGCTAACGCGCGCATCACACATAAATCACTGTTTGATGGCAGTTTGCAAGGATTTGAGTTAGTGGATAAACCCGCGTTCTGTTTTCAGGGACATCCTGAAGCCAGCCCAGGACCGCATGAAGCCGATTATTTGTTTGATAAATTCATTAAAATGATGCAACGTTATAAAAATCAGCCTTCACAATAATTCGTATCTAAATAACGCAATTTTTACCTCTTAGAAAGTATGCCTAAACGTACCGACATTAAATCCATACTCATCATCGGTGCCGGCCCCATCGTTATCGGTCAGGCTTGCGAGTTTGATTATTCCGGCGTACAAGCCTGTAAAGCTTTGCGTGAAGAAGGCTACCGCATCGTTCTGGTAAATTCCAATCCCGCTACCATCATGACTGATCCGGAAATGGCCGATGCAACCTATATCGAGCCGATTACCTGGACCATGATCGAGAAGATCATCGCCATTGAGCGGCCGCAGGCGCTGCTGCCCACCATGGGCGGTCAGACTGCATTGAACTGCGCATTGGATCTAGTCAAACATGGGGTACTGGAAAAATACGGTGTTGAGCTCATTGGTGCATCACGTGAAGCAATCGATATGGCTGAAGATCGTGAAAAATTCAAACAAGCCATGACGCGCATTGGATTGGGTTCTGCTCGCTCTGCGGTTGCACACAGTATGGAAGAAGCACTACAAGTTCAGGCCATGGTTGGTTATCCGGTTATTATTCGTCCTTCTTTTACAATGGGCGGCAGTGGCGGCGGCATTGCGTACAATCGTGAAGAATTCCTGAATATTTGTGAACGCGGATTGGAAACTTCCCCCACCAAAGAATTATTGATTGAAGAATCCGTTATTGGCTGGAAAGAGTTTGAAATGGAGGTGGTGCGGGATAAGAACGATAATTGCATTATTGTCTGCGCCATTGAGAATGTCGACCCGATGGGTGTTCACACCGGCGACTCAATAACGGTAGCGCCTGCTCAAACACTGACTGATAAAGAATATCAGTTGATGCGCAATGCATCCATCGCCGTATTACGCGAAATCGGGGTGGAAACTGGCGGCTCCAATGTTCAGTTTGCGATTAATCCTAAGAACGGCCAAATGCTGGTGATTGAGATGAATCCGCGTGTCTCGCGTTCTTCCGCACTGGCCTCAAAAGCAACTGGTTTTCCAATTGCCAAGATTGCTGCCAAGCTTGCTGTCGGTTATACCCTGAATGAGCTCGGCAATGACATTACCGGCGGTATCACACCGGCGTCCTTTGAACCAACCATTGATTATGTCGTCACCAAGGTGCCGCGTTTCGCTTTTGAGAAATTCCCGCAAACCAATGATCGCCTGACGACACAAATGAAATCGGTGGGTGAGGTCATGGCGATTGGCCGAACTTTTCAGGAATCTTTGCAAAAAGCGCTACGTGGACTGGAAACTGGCGTGGATGGTTTGGATGAGAAAACCGACAACTTGGAAAATATCAGCAGCGAACTGGCTAACCCCGGTCCGGAACGAATCTGGTTTGTCGCCGATGCTTTCCGTTGTGGTATGTCTATTGAGGAAGTGCAGCAACTAACCAATATTGATATTTGGTTTCTGGCGCAAATTGAAGATCTGATCAATCAAGAAAAGGCATTGACCCATACAAAACTGGAAACACTGGACAAACAGGCACTACGCAAATTAAAGCGTAGCGGTTTTTCCGACCGCCGTCTGGCAAAGCTGCTTAATATCGAACAAACTGCGGTACGCACTTACCGGCATCAACTCAACTTACATCCTGTCTACAAACGTGTTGATACCTGCGCAGCTGAATTCGCAACTAGCACGGCATACATGTACTCCACTTACGAAGACGAGTGTGAATCACACCCCACGGATAAAAAGAAAATTATGGTGCTGGGCGGTGGACCCAACCGTATCGGGCAAGGCATCGAATTTGATTATTGTTGTGTTCATGCGGCATTGGCGTTACGTGAGGATGGTTTTGAAACCATTATGGTCAACTGCAACCCGGAAACCGTTTCAACCGACTACGACATATCGGATCGTTTGTATTTTGAGCCGCTGACACTAGAAGATGTTCTTGAAATTGTGGCGGTAGAAAAACCCGATGGCGTGATCGTACAGTATGGCGGGCAAACGCCCCTCAAACTCGCACGTGATCTAGAAGCCAATGGCGTGCCGATTATTGGCACCAGCCCGGACATGATTGATTGCGCGGAAGATCGTGAACGCTTCCAGAAAATGTTGCAACAACTGGGCTTAAGACAACCGCCTAATCGGACTGTACGCAATCCAGAAGGTGCTTTTATCGCGGCTGAAGAAATCGGTTACCCGCTAGTAGTACGACCTAGTTATGTATTAGGTGGGCGTGCTATGGAAATTGTTCATGAAAAGGCTGATCTGGAGCGCTACATGCGTGAGGCAGTTAAGGTTTCTAATGACTCCCCGGTATTACTGGATCATTTTCTTACCAATGCAACGGAAGTGGATGTTGATGCAATCTATGACGGAGAAACCGTTTTGATCGGTGGCATCATGGAACATATCGAACAAGCCGGCGTGCATTCCGGCGATTCCGCTTGTTCTCTCCCAACCTTTAACTTGCAGCCTGTAATATTGGATGAGCTGCGTCGCCAAACTGCTGAAATGGCGCGTGCATTGAATGTCGTTGGGCTCATGAATATTCAGTTCGCGATTCAAGACAACACAGTCTATGTTCTCGAAGTCAACCCAAGAGCATCACGCACCGTGCCTTTCATCTCTAAGGCAACCGGCCTCCAACTAGCAAAAATCTCTGCACGTTGCATGATAGGAAAGAGTCTGATTGATCAGGGCGTTACCAAAGAGATACTCCCTGAATATTATTCTGTCAAAGAAGCCGTATTCCCCTTTATCAAACTCTCTGGTGTTGATACGATATTAGGTCCAGAAATGAAGTCTACCGGCGAAGTTATGGGGATGGGCAGCACTTTTGCAGAAGCTTTTGTTAAGTCCCAATTAGCGACAGAAGTTCGTTTACCAACTTCCGGCAGGATTTTCATCAGCGTGAAGCAATCTGACAAACTGCATGCCGTTGAAATCGCACGCAGCCTTGCAGAACTCGGTTTCACCCTTTATGCTACACGCGGAACTGCTGCTGCAATAACCGAAGCCGGAGTAGATGTCGTTATCATTAACAAGGTAGCAGAAGGCCGTCCGCATATAGTAGACATGATTAAGAATGGAGAAATCAATTTAATTATCAATACAGTAAAGAATCAGCGCAGTGCAATACGTGATTCTTACTCGATTCGCCATGCCGCGCTTCAGGCAAGAGTAACTTACTATACAACATTAGCGGGCGCACGCGCAGCATGCGTGGGCATAACCAATCGACGTGAACTGCAGGTCTATAATTTACAGAAATTGCACACACAACTTAAGACATAAGCATATCTTCTCTCCTATATTATTGAAAATAAAATGAAAATGAAAGGTAAAAAATCACGATGAGCACTATCCCATTAACGGTAGTAGGGGCGGAGGCATTACGTAAGGAATTACACGAAATGAAAACGGTACATCGCCCAGCAGTCATTGCGGCGATCGCCGAAGCACGTGCACATGGCGATCTTTCTGAAAATGCAGAATATGATGCTGCCAAAGAAAAGCAAGGCTTTATTGAAGGACGTATTGCGGAATTGGAAAGTAAACTCTCCAACGCACAAATCATTAATCCGGCACTCATTAATGCTGATGGAGCCTGTGTTTTCGGCGCTACTGTCGAATTGGAAGATCTACAAAGTGGCGATATCGTTACTTATCAAATCGTAGGTGACGATGAGGCGAACATCAAAAATGGAAAAATCTCCATCAGCTCCCCGATTTCGCGTGCCTTGATCGGTAAATTTGCCGGAGATATCGCAGAAGTTCAAGCACCCAGCGGTATACGAGAATATGAAATACTTGATGTTAAGTACATCTAAAGATAAAAATCAGTAAGCAATCAATTCTGAAAGCTACGCTTGGCACGAAATGCTTCACGTTTCTTTCTGTGGATCGTATGCACAGATTTCTTCTCGGTTTCTTCCGGTTTAGGCCGATAAATAATAAAAATTTTACCAATATGCTGTACCGGCGCCGCCCCCAATTGCTGACATATTTCCTCAAAAAGCGCATTTCTGGCAGTCCGATCATCAATTTGAGCTTTAATTTTAATTAATTCATGACTTAAAAGTCCGCGATCCAGCTCCGCAATAACGCTGGGCGACAAACCAGTCTTCCCGATCATCACAACCGGATTTAGCGCATGTGCTTGCGCTTTTAGTTCACGCCGATGAGTAATAGTTAGTGTTAACATAAATCCTCTTAAATTATATTATTTTACTTGATGAAACAGGCTAAAACCAGTAAAGCTTGGATGAAGGAGCATGTCAATGATTTTTTTGTCAAGCAAGCTAAAAAAGATGGCTATCGCTCGCGGGCCGCATACAAGCTGCTGGAAATCGCTGAACGTGATCACATACTAAGACCAGGTATAGTTGTTGTCGATTTAGGTGCAGCCCCGGGGAGCTGGTCTCAAGTTGTCAGCCATAAAGTAGGTAACAAAGGCAAAGTTATTGCCATGGATATTCTGGACATGTCACCACTACCCGGCGTGGAATTTATCCAAGGTGACTTTAGAGAAGAACACGCTATTCTTGAATTGAGGCAACACTTAGGTGAGCATCAACCGGATCTTGTAATTTCAGACATGTCGCCTAATATCAGTGGTATTGTAGTCAGTGATCAAGCCAGAAGTATGTATTTGGCTGAACTGGCATTGGCATTTTCAATGGAACAACTGAACTATGGCGGAAACTTTCTAGTCAAAGTTTTCAAGGCAGGGATTTTGAACAGTTTCTCCGTGACATGCGTGTCGGATTCAAGAGCGTACAGATACGAAAACCTAAGGCCTCACGTGATCGCAGTAATGAATTATATTTATTAGGGCTCGGAAAAAAATAGAACTGAGATTGCTAAGAAATGAATGGGTCCCCTCAGTGCTTAGGGTAAATATAAATAGTAGGATTACAATTTAACAGCAAATTTATACAACACGAACTGCTCTGTTATATTCTACAAAATAGAGTTAGAATGACTAATCAATGATTTTAAGGTGCAAATCAAGGAGCTATTTTGAATAACTTAATTAAAAACATGGCCATTTGGCTAGTAATTGCACTTGTGTTGATGACCGTATTTAATCAATTCAGCGTACGTCAACCGGCGCAAGTACCAATGGAATACTCTCAATTCATTTCTGAATTGAATCAAGGCAGAATCGCCAAGGTTGTCATTGAAGGCCGTACACTTAAAGGTACGAAGTCTGATGGCAGACGCTTCACAACATATGCACCATCCGATCCGTGGATGGTTAGTGATTTACTTAAGGCTGGCGTTGTTGTTGAAGCCAAGCCGGATGAAGAACAATCCATGTTGATGAGTATCTTCATCTCGTGGTTTCCGATGCTATTACTGATTGGCGTATGGATATTTTTCATGCGTCAAATGCAAGGGGGCGGGCGGAATGGCGGCGCATTCTCATTTGGCAAAAGCAAAGCGCGCATGCTCGACAAATCAACCAACACAGTAACTTTTAATGATGTCGCAGGTTGCGAAGAAGCAAAAGAAGAAGTTGCAGAACTAGTCGAATTCCTGCGTGATCCCACCAAATTCCAAAAACTGGGTGGACGTATTCCACGCGGTGTATTGATGGTGGGTAGCCCAGGAACGGGAAAAACATTACTGGCTCGCGCAATCGCAGGGGAAGCGCAGGTACCGTTTTTCAGCATTTCGGGTTCCGATTTTGTTGAAATGTTTGTCGGCGTTGGCGCATCTCGGGTACGTGACATGTTTGAGCAAGCTAAAAAACATGCGCCCTGCATCATCTTTATTGACGAGATTGATGCGGTAGGCCGTCAACGTGGCGCCGGCCTGGGTGGTGGAAACGATGAACGTGAACAAACGCTCAATCAGTTACTGGTAGAAATGGATGGTTTTGAAGGTGCCATGGGCGTTATTGTGATTGCAGCAACCAACCGTCCTGATGTATTGGATCCTGCTTTACTGCGTCCCGGTCGTTTTGACCGTCAAGTTACCGTACCACTGCCAGATATACGTGGACGTGAACAGATTCTTCATGTGCATATGCGCAAAGTGCCGCTTTCACCTGACGTAAAAGCCGATATTCTGGCACGTGGTACACCGGGTATGTCGGGTGCAGATCTTGCTAATCTGGTCAACGAAGCAGCGCTATTTGCAGCACGTGGTAACAAACGTTTTGTAGACATGGAAGATTTTGAACGTGCCAAGGATAAAATATTTATGGGCGCAGAACGACGTTCGCTCATCATGCCGGAACATGAACGCAGAAACACTGCCTATCATGAATCAGGGCATGCTGTCGTAGCGCAATTGTTACCAAAAACAGACCCAGTCCACAAAGTAACTATTATTCCACGAGGCCGGGCTCTGGGTGTCACCATGCAATTGCCCACAGAAGACCGCTTTAGTATGGAACGTGAAGAAATACTGCAAAGAATCTCGGTTATGTTTGGCGGGCGTATCGCTGAAGAAGTCTTCATGAAGCAAATGACAACGGGCGCTTCCAATGATTTTGAGCGCGCAACAGATCTAGCACGGCAAATGGTAACCCAGTGGGGAATGTCTGATAAGCTTGGTCCGATGGTCTATGGTGAAAATGAAGGCGAAGTTTTTCTTGGTCGTTCAGTGACTACGCATAAAAATATGAGTGAAAAAACTATGCAGACTGTCGATGCAGAAGTTCGCCGTATTGTTGATGAACAATATGCGATTGCCCGGAAACTCATTGAAGCCAATAAGGACAAAATCGAAGCCATGACTCAGGCGCTATTGGAGTGGGAAACGATCGATAGCGACCAAATCAACGATATTATGGAAGGTCGCCCACCACGTCCACCCAAACCGCCACAGACAACTTCTTCGACCACAAGTGGTGAATCATCAGTAAAACCGGATGAACAAGGCGAACGCGAACCCTCAGCACCGCAGGAAATCGTGAAAGAAACTGATTAGTCATTAATCATCTGAATGACGGGATACGACCAGAAATCGTATCCCGTTTTCACTTCTGCTCCCCTCTTTTCTAGTATAGCTTAATGACAGAAAAACCTTATGTTCACAACTAAACGCCCCCTCATCATGGGAGTTATTAATGTAACGCCAGATTCCTTCTCGGATGGGGGGCTTTACCTGTCAACGCAACAAGCCATTGCACATGCCAGGAATCTGATTGATGAAGGTGCCGACATACTGGATATCGGTGGAGAATCAACACGCCCCGGGAGTCAACAAGTCAGCACTGATGAAGAATTAAAGCGCATTATCCCTGTGCTGGAAGCACTCATAGCTACCAATACACCTATTTCAGTTGACACTTCCAAGCCCGAAGTAATGAAGTACGCAATAGCTGCAGGTGCTTTCATGATTAATGACGTGAATGCACTGCGTAGTCCCGGGGCATTGGAAACTGTCGCACAGAACAATCATGTTCGAATCTGTTTAATGCATATGCAAGGTACTCCTCAAGGTATGCAAATAAATCCCGAATACAATAATATTGTTTCTGAAGTAAAAGATTTCTTGCAGCAGCGCATCCACGCAGCAACGACAGCCGGTATCTCAAAAGATCGATTGATTATTGACCCTGGTTTTGGTTTTGGAAAAACACTGCAACATAATCTTACATTACTCGAGCAGCTGGATCAGTTGACAACATTTGGTGTTCCGGTATTGGCGGGTTTATCCCGAAAATCCATGCTTGGAGCCGTCACCGGAAACAGTGTAGATCACCGGATTCATGAAAGCATTGCGGCAGCCTTGCTCGCAGTAGTTAAAGGCGCCAGAATTGTACGTGCACATGATGTCAAAGCCAGCAAAGATGCGCTTGCTATCTACAACGCCATGCAAAACTTTGACGTATCATAAGCAAATTAACAAACTAATATTTTTTTATTTTTTTCCAATCTTGATCAATAATTTCTTAAAATGACCAAAAAATATTTTGGAACTGATGGCATACGCGGACGTGTAGGTAAAGATCCGATCACACCCGAATTTATAATGCATCTGGGCTATTCAGCAGGCAAAGTTCTGGCGGCTGCCGATTGGCATTTGATGGAAGGGAAGCGTCCAACCGTCCTTATTGGTAAAGATACCCGGATTTCTGGCTATATGTTTGAATCTGCACTGGAAGCAGGATTATGTGCAGCCGGCGTAGATGTCATTTTGTCAGGTCCGATGCCGACGCCAGCCATAGCTTACCTGATTCGGGCACTGCGATTGCAAGCTGGCATTGTTATCTCAGCATCACATAATCTGTTTGAGGATAACGGTGTAAAGTTTTTCTCTGCTTTAGGCAGCAAGCTTCCTGATGAAATGGAACATAAAATAGAAGCGGGCTTAAGTGCTCCCATCGAAACCAAACCTTCGGCACAGCTAGGAAAGGTACAGCGGATCGATGATGCCGCCGGCCGCTATATCGAATTCTGTAAAAGCACTTTTCCCTATCACCTTGATCTGCGCGGATTGCGCATTGTGGTCGATTGTGCGCATGGTGCCGCCTATCATATTGCCGGCCATGTCATGCATGAACTCGGTGCCGATGTCGTCACCATTGGCGCACAACCTGATGGTCTGAATATCAATCATGAATGCGGTGCTACTCATTGTGCCACACTGCAAAAGGCTGTCACACAGCAACATGCTGACCTGGGCATTGCACTGGATGGTGATGGTGATCGCGTCATGATGGTGGATAAGCAAGGCAGATCTTACGACGGTGATCAATTGATCTACATCATTGCCAAGCATCGTCAGCAGAAAAAAATGCTAACTGGCGGTGTTGTTGGCACTTTGATGACCAATCTTGCAATAGAAGACCAATTCAAGAAACTGCATATTCCGTTTCTCCGCACCAATGTTGGTGATCGTTATGTGCTGGAATCACTACAAGAAAAAGGATGGCATCTCGGTGGTGAGAATTCTGGGCATATCATTTGCATGGATAAGCATACGACGGGCGACGGCATTATTTCCGCTTTGCAAGTTTTGTATGCGCTGCGTGATACTCATAAAACACTGGCGGAATTCATGCGCGGCGTTTCCTTATACCCGCAACGCTTAATCAATGTAAGAATCCCCAAGATTTTTAATTTTAATACCAACAAAGCGATCAAAACCGTATTGCAAGAAGCTGAAGCTGATCTGAGTGGCGACGGACGTGTTCTTATTCGAGCATCGGGTACAGAACCTCTTATCCGTGTAATGGTTGAAGGTAAATTAAAACATAAGGTTAATTCCTGGGCTGAAAGAATCGCTGAAACCGTGCAAGCTGCCAGCGCTACATAAAAAATATTAGCATTCGGATTCCACAATCAGTCTTTTTTGAAACATATCTGACATACTCATAAAACAAAACACTGTATGCTGTATATGATTTGGAATCATATATGAAATTAAGTTAAGCTAATCCGCTCGATGACAAAAATAAAATTGTCATATTCTTGTAATAATTCTGCAATAAGATATTGCATCAGCCTTAAGAAACTTCTCATCCTCATTACCCCTTATTCACTCATTAGGAGAGTATATAAATGTCGAATACGATTCACTTTAGGACGCTCATTGCGACCATGTTTCTCAGCGCGTCTATTACTGCAGGTGTTGTCAACGCCAGTCCGATCATTAAGATTGATGGCTCCAGCACCGTTTTCCCCATTACTGAAGCTGTCGCTGAAGACTTTCAGATAGCCAAACGGGGCGCGATCCGTGTCACTGTCGGTATCTCTGGAACCGGTGGTGGTTTCAAGAAATTCTGCCGAAATGAAATTGATATTGTTAATGCTTCCCGCTCGATCACGCAATTGGAAATGGATGCTTGTAAGCAAGAAGGGGTGCAATATATTGAAATGCCGATTGCTTTTGATGCCTTAACCATCGTTGTTAATCCAAAAAACACTTGGAGCAAAACCATTACCATTGACGAACTAAAGAGAATCTGGGAACCCGGTGCACAAGGTGTGATCACCCACTGGAATCAGATAAACCCTGCATGGCCTGATAAAAAAATTAAACTTTACGGCCCTGGTGCGGACTCCGGCACCTTCGAATACTTCACCGAAGCTATTGTTGGCAAGGCAAAATCAAGCCGTGGCGACTTTACCGCATCAGAGGATGACAATGTTTTAGTGCAAGGTGTCGCAAGCGATATCTATGCACTAGGTTTTTTCGGCTTTGCCTATTACATAGAAAATAGTAAAAAAATCAATGCAGTTGCGGTAGATAGTGGCAATGGTGGCGTAATTCCATCCGCTGCAACAGTAGAAAATAATAGCTACAAACCCTTATCACGCCCGATATTCATCTACGTTAATGCCAAATCAACTGAGAAGCCTGAAGTTAATGAATTCGTTAATTTCTATATGAAGAATGCGCCAGAACTTGTGACAGAGGTCAAGTACTTCCCGCTTTCCAAAGAAGTATACAACCTCAATATCGAACACCTGGATAAGAAAAAAACTGGTACTGTATTTAAAGATATGGGAACCAACATAAAACTAGAAGATATCCTCAAATTGGAATCCAGTTTATAAACCAAAACCATTTGAAGACGATTAAATTCTCAGGCTTCGGTTAAAATAGCCACAGCATCTCAGGGAAGTACTGATTAAATCTTGCGCCTATTTTTGCGCTTAGAATTAATCAGTACTTTCTTTATTTTTTGCATTGAGGATTACCTGGAGAAGTAATGGATTTTCTGCCAATTTTCTTTAACATCAAAAACAAAACCTGTTTAGTGGTAGGTGCCGGTGAAGTCGCGACGCGTAAAATTATGCTTTTGCTCCAGGCTGGCGCTCAAGTTTCCGTGGTATCGCCTGAGCTGGATACAACGCTGAAAGAATACCTCATGCATGGAAAAATCAAATTTTGTGCTGAATATTTTCAACCTGAGCAGCTGGAAAATATTGTTTTAGTTATTGCCGCGACGAATGATCGCACCACGAACCAATTGGTTTCTGAAGCAGCCCAGAAAAGGAAAATTCCGGTTAATGTAGTTGATGACCCGGACTTATGTACTTTCATCATGCCTTCCATCGTGGACCGGTCACCGCTGTTGATTGCAGTATCCAGCGGCGGCCAATCCCCTGTACTGGCTAGATTGTTACGCGCCCAATTAGAAATTATGATACCGGTCGCCTATGCACGCCTGGCGGCTATCGCCGGCAAGTTCCGCCAGCACGTCAAACAGCATTTTACACACCCGGAAAAACGACGCATCTTCTGGGAAAAATTATTGCAAGGCCGATTTACGGAATTGATACTGGCTGGAAAAGATGGAGCTGCACAGGCGTATCTGTTGCAATCCTTGCAGCAAGAAAAAGACGAGTCTCCACAAGGCGAGGTTTATCTGGTTGGTGCCGGACCGGGAAATCCTGATTTACTCACTTTCCGGGCCATGCGTCTGATGCAACAGGCCGATGTTGTCGTTTATGACCGGCTGGTCTCGCCTGCCATTCTCGATATGGTACGGCGGGATGCCACTCGTATATATGCCGGAAAGGAGCGTAATTATTTTTGTTACCGGCCATCTGAAAAACAACAGCGTCGATCTGGATTGGTCCCATCTCGCACACCCTAACCAGACCATCGTAATTTACATGGGGTTGTTGGGTTTGCCTTTTTTATGCCAGCAGTTGATTGCCCACGACCTGCCAGATTCCACACCTGCAGCAATCATTCAGCAAGGCACGACGCAAAAACAAAAGATCATTACCGGAACATTACAAACACTGCCTAATCTTGCTTCAGCTGCAAATCTGACTCCACCCACACTGATCATCGTTGGAGAAGTCGTCCAACTACACCAAAATCTTGCGTGGTTTGAACCTGCCGAAGAAATCTCACAAGCACAAATCATTTCAGGGATAGCAACAGACAAGGATAAGAAACAGTAAAGTCGCAGTAACCATGAGCAACATCATTAATGCGATACCAGATTCCAGAATCAGTTCTCGAGATAGCCGTCTGAGTTTGAATGAGAAAAGAATGCTGATCAATTGAGAACCTTATGCTGATTCTCTAAACCGCATCGACAAATCTATCGCTCTGATATTCTTCGTCAGACTGCCAATAGAAATCCTATCTACCCCCGTTTCAGCCACCTGGCGCACGTTCTTCAAGGTAATATTCCCGGATGCTTCCAATGTGACTCGTTCACCGGTTTTCTGGCGAGTCAGCGCAACCGCATCCGATAGCTGATTCAGCGTAAAATTATCTAACAGAACCATACTGGCATCGGCCGTCAGCGCCTCTTGTAGTTCTTGCAAAGACTCTACTTCAATCTGGATAAAGACCCCTGGTGGCACAATTTCCTGCGCTTTTCTCAAAGCTGCTTTTATCCCACCCGCTGCAATAATGTGATTTTCCTTGATCAGAATTCCATCATACAAGCCAAAACGATGATTCATGCCCCCGCCACACTTCACTGCATATTTCTGCGCCAACCGTAACCCAGGCAATGTTTTGCGTGTGTCCACAATGACAGCTTGTGTGCCATTTATTGCATCGACAAAATACTTGGTTTGTGTCGCTACAGCAGACAGCATTTGTAAAAAATTCAGTGCGGAACGTTCGGCTGATAATAAGGCGCGTGCTTGCCCTTTAATCTCACATAGCTTATGCCCTGCCTGAACAGCGTCTCCATCCTTGGCAAACCAATGAATTGTTGTTTCGGACGACAAAGCTAAAAAACAAGCTTCAAACCACTGCACACCACACAATACCGCATCTTCTCTACTAGTCACCGATGCGTTCAATTCCTTACTTCCAGGAATCAGGGATGCCGTCAGGTCGCCCGCACCAATATCTTCCGCCAGCGCGTGTTTTACATTGTTGTCAATTTCAGCATGTAAATCTTTCAATTATTTTTACCTTCATCTTCAATGAACAAAGAAATTATAGTACACCTGATTAACGCCACAGTA
Source organism: Nitrosomonas sp. (assembly GCA_016708955.1). Lineage (GTDB taxonomy): Bacteria > Pseudomonadota > Gammaproteobacteria > Burkholderiales > Nitrosomonadaceae > Nitrosomonas. The sequence continues at coordinate 672,108 of JADJES010000001.1, read as the reverse complement.
TTTCAGTAGCTTTCCAGGATGCTCACTTACACCATTTGAACAGATAGTATATGCTGCCCCATGCCTATAAGGAGGTTATATGTCTAGTGCAATTGATTTAATTATCTACAGTATTGCCACTATGCTGGGTCTTGTCATCGTCGGCATGGTCGTATTCTGGTTTATTCAGGATGTAACACAAAAAAAACATTCTGTGCTGCGTAACTATCCTGTTATTGGAAGGCTACGGTATATTTTTGAACGACAGGGAAAATATTTCCGGCAATATTTTTTTACCAATGACCGGGATGAAATGCCGTTCAATCGCGCTACGCGCGGCTGGATATACAAAAATGCCAAGAATAAAGGCAGCCTTGTCGGTTTTGGTTCCACCAATGATTTACGCCAGCCTGGTTCGATTATTTTTGTCAATGCCGCTTTTCCGATCCAAGAAGAAGATCAGTTACCGACACCTTCATTACATATCGGCCAAGGTTATTGCGAGTATCCGTTTGAAGCCAAATCCATCGTCAATATCAGCGGCATGAGCTATGGTGCGATCTCAAAACCGGCTGTGCGCGCGCTATCACTCGGCGCCGCACAAGCAGGTTGCTGGCTAAATACCGGTGAAGGCGGATTATCCCCTTATCACTTGGAAGGCGATTGTGATGTGATCATGCAAATTGGCACCGCCAAATATGGCATTCGGGATGAAAGCGGAAATTTCTCGCCCCAACGCGCAAAAGAATTGAGCAAGGTGGTGAAAGCATTTGAAATCAAGCTATCGCAAGGCGCCAAACCCGGCAAAGGCGGATTACTGCCCGGCAATAAGGTAGGCCGTGAAATTGCCGCTATCCGCGGCATCCCTGAGAACCAGGATTCGATCAGTCCGAATCGCCATAAGGATATTAACAACATTGACGAACTGCTGGATAAAATTATTTATACCCGTGAACTCACCGGACGGCCTGTAGGCGTCAAAACAGCTATCGGCGGATGGAATTTTATTAATGAATTATGTGACAGTATCAATCGTCGAGGACTAGAGTATGCACCCGATTTTTTGACTATTGATGGAGGCGAAGGCGGCAGTGGCGCAGCACCGCAGACATTGATTGATCATGTCAGCCTACCTATCGCAGAAGCCTTGCCACGCGTGGTAGATTCATTACTCCAATCCGGTCTCAGGAACCGCATCCACATCGTTGCTGCGGGAAAATTGGTGACTTCTGCAGAAGGTGCATGGGCGCTCTGCGCCGGTGCCGATTTTGTGAATACTGCGCGCGGCTTTATGTTCTCATTGGGCTGCATTCAGGCGATGCGCTGCCATCTCAATACTTGCCCAACTGGAATTACCACGCATGATGCGCGTTTGCAAAATGGTTTAGTGGTTGAAGAAAAATATCTGCGCGTTGCAAATTATGCCAGGAATGTGAATAAAGAAATCAACATGATTGCCCACTCATGCGGCCTACATCACGCACGGCAATTTAAACGTGAGCATGTACGTGTCGTTGAAACAGCGGGTAAAAGCGCAGCGCTGAATATTCTTTATCCTTACCCCGAACCATCCAAGAAGAAAATATAAAGGGCACTTCTAAAAATTCAAAGTTCTAAACAAAACGAGGCACGATAAAAAAATGGTTACGCAGCATATGCATGATATGTAAGGAAACATCTTTTTCGAGTAACAAAGTGTTGTGACGAAATTTGGATTTTTAGAAGCGCCCTAAACTAGAAATCCGATTTATCCAACCTCATCGTTAGCCGCCATCCATATTCAATCCGGCAGCCCTTCACATCATTTTGAGAATAAGGGGGAAAAAGACTCCCTAAATACCACTTAAGGTTAATGCCTGACTACCGATAATGTATGCCTTCTGCCCGGAAACAAATCTACTTACCAACAAGTAGCCCAATAATCGACAATGTTTCGTTTTTTTATCAATCAAGATGATCGAAGAATTCGAATAATCAGCGGTTTCACGCTGGTTATACTCATCTTGTCAGCGGGTTTCTCAGTGTATCGCGTCATGCAATCACAAATTGAAGAAATGGCCACTTCAGGTCTCAAGGTGGCATTAGAGAATAAAGTTAAGTTAATCGAAAATCAAATTACCTATTCAATAGCGAATACAAAAACATTGAACACAAGTATCTTTCTGACTCAAAGCTTAGAAAAGATTTATGTAGATGAATTCAATGCTGAAGGTATTGCCGGACTCGTCAAGTCTGTGGATAAAATACTAACCACACATTTCATCGGTATAAAAATCCGTGACGTTGAAGGAAACCTGATACTGAGTTCAGGTATCAATTCCACTAGCCCGGATCTTGCTGTTGAATTGGATACCGGCTCGGATATCCATACTGTTTTATTGTGGGATGAGCAGTTTATTATCCGTAACTCGATACAACTCCTAGATGAAAAAAACAAACCCATCGGCCGCATCACAACTGAAGAACCCATGCCGGATCTTACAAGAATATTTAAGGAAGCGACTCTAATTGGTAAAACCGGCGACTTTCTGCTTTGTGCGCCTGTAAAAGAAAATGATCTTGAGATGGATTGCTTCTTGCGCGGATTTAACGGGAATCAATTTAAACGCATACAGCGAATCATGCATAACAAACCTTTACCAATACATTTTGCCTTAGCAGGGCAGAACGGCATTAAATTTACTCAGGATTACCGGCGGATGGATGTTGTTGCAGCCCATTCACCGGTTGCTTACGGCTTGGGTGCTGTGCTCAAGATCGATGAAAACGAACTGTATAGCCACCTGATTCAACAGATAAAAACAATCGCGTTATACCTAGGTTTGCTCGTTCTAATCGGTATGGCGATTGTATATTGGCTGACCGTTCCACTCATTCACAAAACAATTAGATCCAGAAACACATCAATCAAAGCACATAAGGAATTAATACAGGCCAAAAACGAAGCTGAAGAAATTTCTTCCGAACTGACTGCCTATCTTGACGCTATTGGTAAGTTGGCTCTAATATCGATCACAGACGATCAGGGAAGTATTATACAAGTCAATGAGAAATTCTGTGAAATCAGTGGCTATTCTCCAGAAGAACTCATCGGACAGGATCATCGCGTACTGAACTCACGTACACATCCTAAGGCATTCTTCATGGAAATGTGGGAAACGATTACAACAGGTCAAACCTGGCATCAGGAAATCTGTAATCGCAATAAATCTGGCGGATTCTATTGGGTTGATTCGACCATCGTCCCATTGGTGAACACAAGTGGAAAAATAGATCGCTTCCTTTCTGTACGGGTAGATGTTACCGCACGTAAACAAAAAGATCTTGACTTGAACGAGCGGTTGAAGGAAAGCAATTGTTTACATACAGTACGAAACTATCTCGAACAGGATCTAAATGTAGAAAAAACATGCCAGAGCATATTAAATTGTTTAACACTGGCTTTACAATTTCCTGAGCTGGCTGTAGCCAAGATTAAACTTGCAGATAAACAATTTACCACAGCATCCTATCAAGACAATCTTCCGAATACGATAAGCGCAAGAATCATAGCCAATGGAGAGGTATGTGGACTGCTACAAGTATCTTATATCCAGGATCTCCCATTTGCTCTGCCTTATGAGCAGAATCTTATTGCAACCGTTGCGCATGATCTAAGCCGCTGGTTCGAACGTACGGAAGCAGAAAAACGCATCATCGAGATGGCAACACATGACGCGTTGACGGGTCTACCCAATCGGCATTTGCTACAAGATCGTATCGAGCAAGCGCTCGTCCATGATACGCGCAGCCAAAGACAAATGGCAGTACTGTTTATCGACTTGGATCATTTCAAAACCATCAATGATTCACTCGGTCATGATATCGGTGATCTTTTGTTAAAGGCGGTTGCAGAAAGATTGTTGATTTGTGTTCGCAACGAAGATACGGTTGCCCGTCAGGGCGGTGATGAGTTTATTGTTGTATTAAATTCCATTACAGAATCACTGGATGCCGCGAAAGTAGCACAGAAGATCTTGGATTCACTGCTTCGACCCTATTACATCCATAAAAATGAGCTACATATCGGTGGCAGTATCGGTATCGCGGTTTTTCCGAATGATGGGGCCAATGCAGAAACATTACTAAAGAATAGTGATGTCGCGATGTATCACGCAAAGGAAAACGGGCGGAATAATTACCAATTCTTTACCGATGAACTCAATAAATCAGCGCATGAAAGACATACGCTCGGGCTTGATTTACGCTATGCGCTGGAACGTAATGAACTGGTGTTATATTACCAACCTGTCATGGATATGCCCAATCACCAGTTGCACAGTGTAGAAGCGCTGCTCCGTTGGCGGCACCCCGAACACAAATTGATCGCCCCAGATAAATTTATCAACCTTGCAGAAGAAACCGGTTTAATTATTCCAATTGGAGAATGGGTTCTGAAAACAGTCTGTGCACAGATTAAAGACTGGCATGAGCAGGGTTATATCGTGCCAAAAGTTGCCATTAACCTGTCTGCAAGGCAATTCCGTGACAAAGAACTAATTAATAATATATGACGCATCCTCAGCGAAACAGGTGTAGAAGCTAAATATATCGCCCTGGAAATAACAGAAAGTATGCTGATCGATAATATCGAGAGAGTGGTAGAAACACTTAACTGTCTCAATGCGATGGGCATACAGATTTCAATTGATGATTTCGGGACTGGTTACTCAAGCCTGAGTTATTTGAAGCGCTTCCCGATTCATACACTCAAAATAGATCGTTCATTCGTGCGCGATATTGTGACCGATAAAAATGACCGCACCATTGTTGCGACTATCATAGCGATGGCGCACAGTCTGGAAATGGATGTCATCGCAGAAGGAATTGAAACAGAAGAACAATTGAATCTATTGATGGCACAAAAATGCAATCACTATCAAGGCTATTATTTTAGCAAGCCAGTACCTGTTTCTGAAATTGAGCGTACCCTACTAAAACCTATACCACCAACAAACAATATACGCGTTATCCACTCAGCAAAATAATCTGCTCTTGAAATTTCATTCCTCTCCCCCACTTAGGCAACAATAACCTACTATGGGAGCATTTCATGCGTTTTGACAAACTAACCACTAAATTCCAGCAAGCCTTTGCTGATGCACAGAGTATTGCTGTCGGTCAGGATAATCCCACCATTGAACCACAGCATCTGCTATTAGCATTATTGCAACAAGAAGATGGCAGTACACTTTCCCTGCTTCAGCGTTCCGGAGTCAATACCACTCCACTGCTGGAAAATATAAAACAAAGCGTTCATCGTTTACCAAAAGTAGAAAATTCAGGCGGGGAAGTTGCTATTTCCCGTACGCTGAATAACCTGCTTAATTTGGCAGACAAAGAAGCGCAAAAACGCAACGACCAGTTTATTGCCTCAGAAATGTTTCTTCTGGCAGTTTTGCAGGATAAAGGTGAGATCGCTGCATTGCTTAAGCAACATGGCGCCAATTACACAGCACTAGAAAAAGCCATTAATGCAATACGAGGTGGCGAACAGGTCAGCAGCGCAGAAGCAGAAGGTAGTCGAGAAGCTTTAAAGAAATATACTCTGGATCTTACGGAACGTGCGCGTCAGGGTAAGCTGGATCCGGTCATCGGACGTGACGATGAGATTCGGCGCGCGATACAAGTTCTACAACGACGCACCAAGAACAACCCCGTTTTGATTGGCGAACCAGGTGTGGGTAAAACCGCAATTGTTGAAGGCTTAGCCCAGCGCATTATCAATGGGGAAGTACCTGAAAGCCTGAGAGACAAACGGGTTCTCTCTCTGGATATGGCAGCACTGCTGGCGGGTGCAAAATACCGTGGCGAATTTGAAGAACGCCTCAAGTCGGTGCTAAAAGAGCTTGCGCAAGACGAAGGTAAAACTATTGTATTTATCGATGAGCTGCATACGATGGTTGGAGCCGGCAAGGCAGAAGGCGCAATGGACGCAGGCAATATGTTAAAACCCGCATTAGCGCGCGGAGAATTGCACTGTGTCGGCGCGACCACATTGGATGAATACCGAAAATATATTGAAAAAGATGCTGCGCTGGAACGCCGCTTTCAGAAAGTATTGGTAGAAGAACCCACCGTAGAAGCTACGATCGCGATTCTGCGCGGACTACAGGAGAAATATGAGTTACATCACAGTGTTGATATTACTGACCCGGCTATCGTCGCTGCCGCGGAATTATCCAATCGTTACATTACCGATCGTTTCCTTCCGGATAAGGCCATCGACCTGATTGATGAAGCCGCGGCACGTATCCGTATGGAAATTGACTCCAAGCCGGAAGTATTGGACAAACTGGATCGACGCCTGATACAACTCAAAATTGAGCGTGAGGCGGTTAAAAAGGAAAAAGACGAAGCATCGCAAAAACGCCTGCAGTTACTTGAAGACGAGATTAAACAAAAAGAGCGGGAATACGCCGATCTGAATGAAATCTGGAAAACCGAGAAATTCCAGGTGCAAGGATTCCAGCAAATTAAAGAAGAAATGGAAAAAATCAAGCTGGAAATAGAAGCGGCTACCCGTAAAGGAGATTTACAAAAAGCTTCGGAATTGCAATATGGCCGCCTTCCGCAATTGGAAGCACAGCTAAAAAAACACAGCGAAGATACTGAGCAAGGCGCTGTGATCGCACCCAAAATGTTGCGCACTCAAGTTGGCGCAGAAGAAATCGCCGAAGTGGTATCGCGCGCAACCGGTATTCCGGTTTCCAAAATGATGCAGGGAGAACGTGAAAAACTGCTGATGATGGAACAAAAGCTGCATGATCGCGTGGTTGGTCAGGATGAAGCCGTTCGCCTAGTATCTGATGCGATCCGGCGTTCGCGTGCCGGGCTGGCTGATCCCAACCGGCCTTACGGATCTTTCCTGTTCCTGGGGCCAACCGGTGTAGGGAAAACTGAGCTATGTAAAGCTCTGGCCGGATTTCTGTTTGATTCCGAAGACCATCTAATCCGCATCGATATGTCCGAATTTATGGAGAAACATTCGGTAGCCCGCCTGATCGGTGCGCCGCCGGGTTACGTCGGTTATGAGGAAGGCGGTTACTTAACTGAGATCGTACGCAGAAAGCCCTATTCCGTTATTTTGCTAGATGAAGTGGAAAAAGCGCATCCGGATGTATTCAATGTATTGCTACAAGTTCTGGATGACGGTCGCATGACGGATGGTCAGGGCCGCACCGTTGATTTTAAGAATACGGTTATCGTCATGACATCCAACCTGGGTTCTCAAATGATTCAGGAAATGTCCGGAAGCGATTATCAAGCAATCAAACAAGCCGTTATGGGCGAAGTAAAAACCCATTTCCGTCCGGAATTTATTAATCGCATTGATGAAGTCGTTGTATTTCATGCGTTAGATGAAATACATATTAAATCGATTGCTAGAATACAATTGCATTATCTGGAAACACGATTGGCCAAATTGGATATGAAACTTCAAGTCAGCGAAGCAGCACTGGCAGCGCTTTCTCAAGCTGGTTTTGATCCGGTGTTTGGCGCACGTCCTCTAAAACGAGCTATTCAATCACAAATTGAAAATCCGTTGGCCAAAGAGATTCTGGAAGGTCAATTTATTGCAAAAGATACGATTAAAGTTGATTTCAGAGATAACAAGATCAACTTTTCTAAATTAAATGTAGATATATCGATAGATTAAAGCGTAGCATCTAAGTCAGCAGCAAGAATAAAATATGCCGGAATACATGGTGAATATGCTTCAACAATATGAGATTCGGGTAAAATGTATTATTTCTACTGGATAGATTGATATGTTTAAAGGTAGCTTGGTTGCTATCGTCACTCCGATGGATGAAGAGGGTGGATTAGATTTAGAGCGTTTCCGTTCTCTTCTTGATTTCCATATAGACCAGGGTACCGATGGCGTTGTAGTAGTTGGCACGACCGGTGAATCGCCAACTGTAGATTTTGATGAGCACCACTTGTTGATGCGCACTGCAGTTGATCATGTTGCTGGACGCATACCGGTGATTGCTGGTACTGGCGCGAATTCAACGCGTGAAGCTATCGATTTATCGATTTATGCAAAAGACTCGGGCGTAGATGCCTGCCTCTCGGTTGCTCCTTATTACAACAAACCAACTCAGGAAGGGTTATATCAGCACTTTAAAGCGATCGCAGAAGCAGTAGAAATTCCACATATCCTCTACAACGTTCCCGGCAGAACGGTTGCAGATATTCATAACAATACCGCACTACGCTTGGCACAGATTCCCAATATTGTGGGTATTAAAGATGCGACGGGGGATATTGGGCGAGGCGCTGACTTATTGTTACGTGCACCGCCTGGATTTTCCATCTATAGCGGAGATGACGTCAGTGCATTAGCATTGCTGCTGTTAGGCAGTCATGGTGTCATTTCAGTCACAGCGAATGTAGCACCCAGAATGATGCGTGAAATGTGTATTGCTGCATTCTCTGGCAATCTAAATACTGCGCGGGTGCTGAATCAAAAGCTCCTGCGTTTACATATCGATCTGTTTGTAGAGGCGAATCCAATTCCTGTGAAATGGGCTGTTGCACAAATGGGTTTAATCGGTTCTGGAATCCGCCTGCCGCTTACTCCATTATCCGCGCAGTATCATCAGCTTATTCGAGAAGCCATGCAATCAGCCAATATCCATGATTTGAAGGAATAAGATGTCAAAAATGAAATGGCGAAAAGTAACCATACCGTCTTTGGTATTGGCGCTTTCATTGACAAATACAGGTTGCAACCTGTTTCCAGAAACTAAAACCATCGATTATAAGTCAGCAGGAAAATTACCTGCTTTAGACATACCGCCCGATCTTATCAAACCCGCTATTGATGAACGTTATTCAATCCCCGAACTCAGTTCATCGGGTAGTGCAACATTTTCCACCTATAGTAGCGAACGTGGTGGACAACAAACGGCTGCTGGCACATCCTCTTTTTTGCCATCATCGATTCAGAATGTGCATATTGAGCGAGCTGGAACGCAACGCTGGCTGGTTGTACCGCAATCTCCTGAAACTGTATGGCCAATAGTAAAAGAATTCTGGCAGGAACTGGGTTTCTTGATCAAAATAGAAGTTCCGGAAGCAGGAATTATGGAAACTGATTGGGCAGAAAATCGCGCCAAGATTCCACAAGACTTTGTGCGCACTTTCCTCTCCACCTTCCTGGATAGTATTTATTCAACCGCCGAGCGTGATAAATTCCGCACCCGCTTGGAACGGAATGAGGTAGGCAGTACCGAAATATATATCAGTCATCGTGGTATGAATGAGGTACTGGAAGGAGGCAGCCTCAACCGGACAATCTGGCAACCACGCGCAGCAGATCCTGACCTGGAAGCTGAGATGTTATCTCGTTTGATGATGCGCTTTGGCGTAGAAGAAGAAAAAGCCAAGCTGGAGTTAACTACCGGCAAGAGTACTGCTCAAGAACGCGCTCACATTGATCCAGAAACAGGGAACACTCTCGTCATTACTGAAGCATTCGATAGATCATGGCGGCGCGTTGGCTTGGCACTTGACCGTATCGGCTTTACTGTTGAGGATCGCAATCGCGTAGAGGGTATTTATTTTGTGCGCTATCTTAGCCCCGATAAAGACAGCAAGAAGAAAAGCGATGACGAAGGCATCCTGTCAGGAATTATGTTCTGGCGTGGCGGAAATAAAGACGATGAAAAAGCAGCAAAATACCGTATACAAATTCATAGTACTGGGACCAATACTAGCAAAGTTACTCTGTTAAATGATGACGGAACAGAAGTAAATTCTGCTACTACAAACCGCATTCTGAGACTTTTACATGAGCAGCTTAAATAAAAAATGTGGCTAGCCTACATGAGTGCGCTCAACAGTTAGTTTTATATTTTGCAGAAAACCTAAAGTAATAGAAAAACTTTCGACAACCAAAAAAATAAAAAACCGCCTCTTCGGGCGGTTTTTTCTCAGGCAAAAAGAAATTATTTTTTGCTGTCTGCCTCTGCTTCTTGCATAATCTTTTCATAGTTTGCTTTTTCAGTCTCAGGTAATGCCTGACTGGGCTTTCCACCGCATGCAGATAATGTTAAAGCCATCAAAAATGCAGCCAGAAGAGTATATTTCATCATGTAATTTTCCTTATAAAGAGTTCTTAAAAGTGGTCCGGCAGTATATAACGAATTTAACAAATCATTCAAGCAAGTTTTGGCTAGAAATTTAACATGCTTATATCTGCTGTTCGGATTATTAATCATTATTGGAATAAGAAAAACTCTACATATTCCATATGATTTCATAGCTGCTAAAAATTTATTTTTGATACTACACTGCGCATAATTTCAGAAACTTGAAATGCACCCAGCGATCACAATGAAATAAAATCTTAGATGTCTTTTTCGATTGACTAAAAATAAATAGCCCAACTTAATTTTTTAGTCAATCGACAATGCAACAATCTTCTTTGAAGAAGACTAATGGCTCAAAAAGACTATTTTGTATTATCAGCAGGTTCCGAATCCCTGGGTGCATAAGCTGATGGAGGTGGTTTGTCCATAGGATAACCATCAAGACTTTTCTTGCCTTCACAAGCAGTCAACGATAATACTGCAAATGCAGCGGCAAAGAGTGAAAATTTAATCATTTAGTCTCCCATATTCTTTCTATTTAGTTTAAATGCAATTGTATAATTGAAACCATTCAATTATACAATTTTGTATCCAGTATTAAAACTACCACATAACTTAAAAGACTTTATTTCGAACTTCTTAATCCGCTAATGCCATGTGGAAAATATTTATCAAGATAATCGATAGCTCATTATAAACATCACATTAATATTATTAAACTCATTTCATAAAAAACCGCTCTGTAAAGAGCGGTTTTTTTATGAAATGAGAAAAATTCTTAAACTTTAAGAATCGACCGATACCTCATTACTTAGGTGTGCCCTCACGTTCATCCATAAAGCTTGGAGGATATTGACCTGGCTTTGGCTCACCGCATCCGACTAGAAATGAAGCTAAAAGAACAGCAATTAATAGAGAGTATTTCATATTCTAGATCTCCTATAATCAAAAATAAATTTGACGAAAATTAAATTATGTAAAACAACTCATCGGCCATTCAAATCAGAAAGACCACAACCTTAATACCAGAATAAAACAATACTGTCCAGAAAAATTCAAGTAAATTTATAAGATGTCAGACTATTGAGAGCTTCACATTGCCTGATTCTTACTTACAATATAACCACTAACATACCATTGATAAAGGATTTTCTCTGTCTCCTCGTCGATATGAGGAGATGGAAAGAATTCCTGGTTGTCAGCCAACTCAAGCAACATTTTGAATGTATTGCTACTCACTCTACAGACTTCACCATTGATAAAGAACTTATTATGGCTACTTAACATTCTACTTTTTAAGCCAAGCTGAACACCATTTTTCTTAATCTGTTGCAGAAATGCACATGGCGCCAGAGGTTCCATCGGTTGTTCAAAGAAAACATGTGACTTAGGTTCCGAAAGATAAATACCCAGAAAATTTTCGATATCATCGTGATTCCAGCTAATTTTCTTCAATATCGAATGCACCTGGGCTTGCATTGCCGCGCTGATCTTTGATGGATGAGATTGCAATTGCAATCCTGGATCAGAATACCGGCCTTCCGTTTCTACCTTGTCTTGTAGATAAACAAGAAATTGTGTCATCACCTCATCATGACTGAGAGCACGGAAACCAATGGAATACGTCATACAATCATCTTCAGCAATCCCGTTATGCGCATATTTGGGCGGCAAGTAAAGCATATCGCCCGGCTTAAGAACCCACTCTTGCTCAGGTAGGAAATTTTTCAGTATTCTAAGCGGAGCGTCAGCTATGAATCGATCATCCTGCTGCGCCGATATTTGCCAACGTCGAGATCCCATTCCTTGCAATAAGAATACATCGTAGGAATCAAAATGTGGGCCGATACCACCACCCTTGGGTGCATAGCTCACCATTAGGTCATCCAAGCGGGCATGCGGAATAAAGCGGAATCTCGACAATAAGTCACGCGCTGAAGGTAGAAAGTGATTTACATCTTGTACTAGCAGTGCCCATTGGTTTTTAGGCAGCTTTGCCAAATCATTGCTGTTGAGTGGACCATGTTTAAGATGCCACTTACTATTTCTTTGGATTACAAGGCGGGATTGCGCATCTTCATGGCACGCCAGTTCCGTCAGTTCATCGCGCGTTAATAATCCACTGAAACCAGGCAATGCATTCCTTACCAGCAAAGGCCGCTGTTGCCAATAATCACGCAAAAAGTCTTTAGGCGTAATTCCTCCCAAAGAAATCATCTTTATTTTATTAATGTTTAATTCCCCACAATTCTTCTAATCGTTTATCCCGTCCGCAATTGTTTCGATAATATGCATACCGCAGTGGGTTCTTAATGTAATAATCTTGATGATATTCTTCTGCGCGGTAAAATTCCGTCGCCGGTAAAATCTCCGTAACAATCGGTTGATTAAATCTCCCGGAAGCTTCCAGTGCCTTCTTTGAGTTTTCTGCCAGTTGTTTTTGATCAGAATCACGGTAAAAAATCACACTGCGGTACTGTGAACCCACATCGCAAAACTGTTGGTTAGTCGTCAACGGATCTATCGTTAACCAATAGGCGGCTAGTAATTGGGAGAAACTTGTTTTAGTATTATCAAAGTGAACTTTCACAGCTTCAACATGCCCGGTTTTGCCAGCAACTACTTGATCATAAGTTGGACTTGCCACGGTACCGCCAATATAACCTGATGTAGTCAAAACGACACCTTGGATTTTGTCAAAATCGGATTCAGTGCACCAAAAACAACCGCCGGCAAAGATTGCCATCTCTAATTTTTCTTCCGGTATTTGCGAAGTCGCTGACTCTGCTATTGGCTCGCCCATTTGGTGACAGGCACTCAATATCAATATGGACAACAATAATATAATCATGAAATGCTGTTGATGAATCCATTTCAACATAGATTCAGCCTCTGAGTGCCGGTAGTTGGTCTGTTTTTGGTACAAATTTTAACGCCAGTCCATTATTGCACCAACGCTCGCCTCTGGGTGGCGGGCCATCTTTAAAAACATGCCCCTGATGCCCCCCGCAGCGTGCGCAATGATACTCAGTCCGCAAAAAAATGGTTCATCCGGCAAGTGCGTACTTGTTAGTCAGAAATGCATGTTGAAATAAAGTGAATTAAAGGTTGAAATTATCTCTGATTTTCAACGAAGAGGTTTTTTCAACATGTCGACCAGTTTGCTGTATCACGCCTTTGGTATAGTTGGTTATTTTTATCAAAGCACTTGTTTTATTGCGGGTGTCATAGTTGTTGCAATACAAGCGGATCATTGGCGATTGAGATGTCCGGTATGTAAAAGCCGCGAGATACATTGCCGGAAAGTTAGTAGACGCTTCAGGACGGCACCGGTAGGTCGAAAAGCAGTCTATATCGACCTTCCAGTTCAGGCGGTAGAATGCACGATGCCAAGCAGTTCGTCAGGTAAAGATACAGTTTGCTGATGAGCACAAGCGCTATACACGTTCTTTCGAAAGATTGGTTTGGATCTCTGGCACATGACCATCCAGGCAGTAGCACGCCATCTTGGGAGTGAGCTGGGATCTGGTTGAGGAATACAGAAGGACAATCTGAATAAACGTTATCGGTTGCCGAAATTGGCCAAGATAAAACGCATTGCGCTGGATGAAATATACCAAGGCAAGAAGCTGGGTTATTTAACGATAGTTCTGGATCTTCAACGTGGGGCAGTGATTTTGTTGGCAATGGGAAAGGTGCCGATGCACTGATTCCGTTTTGGAAGCGTTTGAAACGATCGGTGCACGGATTGAAGCGGTTGCGACCGACATGGGGCCAGCATACATCAGTGCGGTGCGGGCTAATATCCAGATGCAACGCTAGTGTTCGATCACTTCCACATTATTAAGCTGTTCAACGAAAAGTTGACAAAACTGCGTCAGGATCTGCAACGAGAAGCAGAAAATGGGTTGGGCAAACCCGTTTTGAAGGGCATTCGCTGGCTGTTGCTGAAGAACCCTGACAACCTGGATGACAAGCGCAATGAACGTCAACGTCTGGACGAAGCATTAAAGCTCAATGAGCCCTTGGCAACGGCCTATTACATGAAAGAAGAGTTACGCAATATCTGGCATCAACCGGATAAACTCTCAGCTCAAAATGCATTGGATGAATGGGTAAAAAAGCCGCTGCTTCGGATGTCAACATGCTCAAGCAATTCTCTAAAACTATTGCAGCACACCGCTCAGGTATCCTGGCTTATTTCGATTTTAATGGTTTATCAACCGGGCCGTTGGAAGGTACCAACAACAAGATAAAAACTTTGCACAAAATGGCCTATGGTTTCAGAGATGTCGAGTTCTTTAAACTCAAAATTATGGCGCTGCATGAAACCAATTATGTCCTTGTCGGTTAAACCCAAAAGTACGCACTTGCCGGATGAACCAAAAAAATTAGTTGAAAATCGCGCTTAGTACCAAAACTCCCTGGAATAGGCTGGGTAAAACTCGGCCATCCGCTTCCACTTTCATATTTATACTGACTTTCAAATAATGGTAAATAACAGGCAGCACAAATAAAAATTCCTTCCCGATACTCATAATTTAATTCGCTACTACCGGGTTCCTCGGTATTTTCTTCAAATAAAACCTTATAAGCCTCTGTTGACACTAATCCACGCCATGCTTTATGTGGTTTGTTGAGTGGCTCAATCACAGTTTGCTTAATACTATTTGCAACTGCTATTGTTGATAGTGAAAATGAAAAAAAGGGCAAAACAGGAATTACACTACTCCTTTGGAGAAAGGTACGTCGTTTCATAAAAAAGTTCCTCACATAACTCGCGCAGCCAGATAACTTCATTGCATAAAAAACTCAAACAAGCTGATCAAGCAAGCTTTATCCAGCATTTAAAATGCTTCCCAAAAATTGACATAATTTTGATTGACTCCAACCATGCAGAATTATCTTTAAATCCTGTATCATCTCGGTTTTAAGATTATATCTTAGTCCACATGAAAATCACTTTTCTGGAATTTGAGCAAAATATTGCAGAATTTGAATCAAAAATAGAAGAATTACGCTTTGCCCAAGACGACTCCGCGTTGGATATCTCGGCAGAGATCGTGCGTTTACAGGCAAAAAGTCAATCTCTCACGAAAAATGTTTATGCAAAACTGACACCCTGGCAAATCTCACAAGTTGCCCGGCATCCGCAACGCCCCTATACGCTGGATTACATTGAGCATTTATTTGTAGATTTTCAAGAATTGCATGGTGACCGGAATTTTTCCGATGACCACGCAATTGTCGGCGGCATAGCACGATTTAACGGCCAGACCATCATGGTGATTGGCCATCAAAAAGGACGCGATACCCGGGAGAAGATTTACCGCAATTTTGGGATGCCGAAACCGGAAGGTTATCGTAAAGCATTGCGCTTGATGCGCCTGGCAGAGAAATTTTCTATTCCGCTCGTTACTTTTATCGATACGCCAGGCGCATATCCCGGTATTGATGCAGAAGAGCGCGGACAATCGGAAGCCATCGGTAGGAATCTTTATGTTCTGGCGGAATTAAGAGTCCCCGTAATCTGCGTGATCATTGGAGAAGGCGGCTCCGGTGGCGCCTTGGCAGTAGCTGTCGGTGATGTTATCCATATGTTGCAATACGCCACCTATTCGGTGATTTCACCCGAAGGTTGCGCATCTATCCTATGGAAAAGTGCGGACAAAGCACCCGAAGCAGCGGAAATCATGGGCATTACTGCTGACCGGTTGAAAACAATGAATTTAATTGACAGTATCATTACTGAACCAATCGGTGGTGCCCATCGTGATTACCCAGCCATCATGCAATCGGTAAAAAATGTTTTACAGGAATCACTTCGCAAGCTTCAGGATCATTCTATTGAAACACTTCTGGAAAAACGTCTAGATCGGCTTATGACATATGGCTCATTTAAGGAAGTCAAAGTCGAATAGCCTTCTATGTGATACGAAAGAAGTATTACTTGCACATATTAAACAGGACAATCACTTAACTATTGCCTTAAGCGGTGGTATCGATTCCGTTGTATTACTGCACGTACTGGCTACGTTATCCAAACAACTGCAATTTACACTTTCTGCTGTGCATGTTAATCATGGTATTAGCAGTAACGCGGCACTCTGGAGCAGGTTTTGTTGCAATCTCTGCCACAGCTACGGCATTTCTATCTATGTCGCCTATCTACAGATCAGAAAAGAAGCTGGCACCAGTCTTGAGGCCATCGCACGGGAAGAACGTTATCGCATATTCAGTCATCTGCAAGCAGATTATGTGGTATTGGCGCAGCATCTGGATGATCAGGCCGAAACCCTATTGTTACAATTATTTCGTGGCGCAGGCGTAAAAGGAATGAGTGCGATGCCAATTGTCAGAAAACAAGCTTCTGATGCTGCTCCGCAGATACTCCGGCCACTGTTAGAAGTTTCTCGCAGTCGAATCGAAGCCTATGCACGGCAACACAAGTTAAATTGGATCGTCGATGAAAGTAATGACAGCATCACTTTCAATAGAAATTTCTTGCGTCATGAGATTCTACCCATATTAAAAACACGATACCCCAATTATCCAAAAATACTGTTACGTACCAGTCGCCACTTGTCTGAAGCATCATTACTGTTGGATGAATTGGCTGAAATCGATAGTGCGCATTGTCGTGCTTTGGGAAAACTTCAAGTTGAAAATCTACGCAAGCTGAGCCTCCCTCGCGCCAAAAATCTTCTACGCTACACATTGTTAAAATACGGTGCAGCCCTTCCCAGCACAACAAAAATAGAAAATATTCTGAATCAGCTTTTATCGATAGGCATGGATAATCAATTCCATATCAATTTGGGTGATACTGAAATTCGGTGTTATAGAGGTATCATTTATATGTTACCCGCGAAAACACCTTCCCAAGAATCCAAGCAATGCGTATGGCGAGGGGAAGCCTACTTAGCACTCCCTCATTTACGCGGCACCATCCGATTTACTCAAGTAAAAAATCAGGGTATTAGCCAGCAAAAAATATTAAATGAACCAATCACTGTGCGTTCGCGTAGCGGTGGGGAACGTTTTACACCGGCTTGCAATCGTCCGCGCAGAAGCTTGAAAAATCTATTTCAGGAAACAGCTATCCCACCGTGGGAACGTATCACCATACCCTTATTGTTTTGTGGGGAGAAACTAATATGGGTACCGGGAATCGGCATCGACTGTGAATTTCAAGTAAATCCTGATGAAATAGGAGTTTTACCCTCCTGGGATCCTGAGTAAATAATAAAAATTAAGCTATGCTTGGCATTTATAGAGATATCACCACAATCGATTTATTCTTTAGGAAAACAGCATGATTCTAGTCACTGGGGGTGCAGGATTTATTGGAAGTAATTTTGTTCTGGATTGGTTGGCACAATCTGATGAAAAAATTATAAATCTTGATAAATTAACTTACGCCGGTAATTTACAAAATTTGTCATCCTTATCTAAAGATACACGGCATATCTTTATACAAGGAGATATTGGAAATACCCAACTGGTCTCACAAATCCTAGCTCAGTACCAACCCCGAGCAATTATTAACTTGGCTGCAGAAAGCCATGTTGATCGCTCAATCCACGGCCCGGAAGATTTTATTCAAACCAATATTTTGGGCACATTTCACTTATTGGAAGCAGTACGTACTTATTGGAATGAGCTTGAATCCATTGCCAAACAAAATTTCCGCTTTCTCCATGTTTCTACCGATGAAGTGTATGGCTCATTGACTCGAAATGAACCCGCTTTTACCGAAGAACATCGTTATGAACCCAACAGCCCCTACTCAGCGAGCAAGGCTTCCAGTGATCACTTAGTTCGTGCCTATCATCACACGTACGGCTTACCTATACTAACTACAAACTGCTCGAATAATTATGGCCCCTTTCAGTTTCCAGAGAAATTAATTCCCTTAATGATTGCTAATGCTCTGGCAAGAAAATCTTTACCGGTATATGGGGATGGCCAACAAATTCGCGACTGGTTATTTGTTACTGATCACTGCTCCGCAATCCGCCGTGTACTAGAAGCCGGTATTGCAGGAGAAACTTATAATATTGGCGGTTGTAATGAAAAACCGAATATCGAGATCGTTCAAACAATTTGTACTTTATTAGAAGACTCTTTTCCTGATTCAGCTTTTCACAAATTGATTACTTATGTCAAAGATCGGCCAGGGCACGATCGCCGCTACGCGATTAATGCAACAAAAATTGAACGTGAATTAAACTGGAAACCAGCAGAAACGTTTGAGACGGGAATACGTAAAACTATCCAGTGGTATCTGAATAATCAGCAATGGATAGCTGATATTCAAACCGGCACGTACCGCGAATGGATAGAAAAAAACTATCTCGGGTTACTGAAATGAAAATATTACTATTCGGCGAAAAAGGTCAAGTGGGATGGGAACTGCAGCGTAGCTTGATTCCCTTAGGTGAATTAGTCGCTTTAAATTCGACAAGCGAAAATTTTTGCGGCGATCTAACTAATCTTGCAGGCATCAAACAAACCGTACGGAAAATTGCGCCAGATATCATTGTTAATGCAGCAGCCTATACAGCCGTCGATAAAGCTGAAAAGGAACCAGAATTGGCTCAAATTCTTAATGCAGAAGCGCCTGGCGTACTGGCACAAGAAGCCAAGCAACTGAATGCTCGGTTCATTCACTATTCCACGGATTATGTTTTTAACGGCACCGGTGACCAACCATATCTTGAAACAGATCCTACGGATCCTCTCAATGTTTACGGTAAAACTAAGTTGGAAGGTGAAATAAATATTCAGTCATCTGGTTGTGCGCATTTAATATTTCGTACCAGTTGGGTTTATGCTACTTATGGAAATAATTTCATTAAAACAATTCTTCGCTTAGCGCAGCAGCGGGATAAATTAACTATAGTCAATGATCAAATTGGATCACCTACAGGAGCAGAATTAATTGCTGATGTCACTGCTTACGCAATACTTACATTAAAACACAATCCTGAGGTTTCCGGTTTATACCACTTAGTTGCAAGCGGATGCACATCTTGGTTCGACTTTGCCAAATTCATTTTAAAGCATGCTGAGCAAGCAAACATTCCACTCAAAGTTCCATCTACTGCACTGCAACCGCTAAAGAGTGATGATTATCCATTGCCTGCAGAACGCCCGCTTAACTCACGTTTAAATACTCGTAAGCTAGAAAACACCTTTGATCTAACTCTTCCTGAATGGCAAATTGGGGTATCGCGTACACTCACTGAAATATTAGATAAGTAACTTTTTGGAACAATACGAAAAAATAGCCCCGAAACACGACCACGGGGAATCCCGAGTTAAATAGAAATCACTGTTATCTAAAAGTCCATACATTTTCGGATAAAATACCAAGTATTATTTGGCTAAATCGTTTTGTAAACAAATCGGATAAACCTTCATGCGGTGTAAAATCGACTAGCGTCTCAGCCTCTATGATCTCTCGTGCCACATATTCTGCATTGCCCATTTCATCAGCCAACCCCAAATCAATACTTTTTTGTCCGGTCCACACTATGCCACTGAATATTTCCGGCGTGTTTTTTAAACGCTCACCTCTTCCTAGTTTCACTACCTGAATAAATTGTTCATGTATTTCACGTAATAAAGATGTAGCGTGCGCCTTTTGAGTAGGATCCAAAGGCGTAAAAGGATCCAGAAAACCTTTATTTTCACCAGCAGTTAATAAACGTCTCTCCACGCCTAGTTTCTCTAAAGTTCCTGTAAACCCAAAACCATCCATCAATACACCAATTGAACCAACTAGGCTCGCTTTATCAACAAAAATTCTATCTGCAGCTGCAGCAACATAATAACCACCAGAAGCACAAATATCTCCCACTACTACATAAAGTGGTATGTCAGGATATTTGACACGCAAACGACGAATTTCGTCATTAATATAACCCGCTTGAACTGGACTTCCTCCCGGGCTATTTATTCGCAAGATGACCCCCTTTGTGTTTTTATCTCTAAAAGCAGATTGAAGGCTAGCATTAATTTTATCGGCACTGCTATTACCATCAGCGACTATAACTCCGCGCAGATCAATAAGTGCAGAATGCTTCTCAGATATTCGTACTTTTCCATCCTCTATCCAACCGAGTGCAAAGAACAGCAATAGAAAAAGATATAGAAAAGTGAGCATTTTAAAAAAGATTCCCCAGGTACGCGTGCGCCGCTGCTCACGTAAAGCTGCTAAGGCAAGGTTTTCCAGTAGATTTCTTTCCCAATCTTCTTTCTTAACTTCTGGCTCATTCATAATGGCACACTCACAAATTGGAAATCAGATTAAATATCTTAATAGATAACTATTATATTGATTATTAGGATAATTACAAAAAGTCTATGGCAGCTACAATATCTTCGGTCAGATTTCTATCACTTAAATTATCGGTCAGCATTCTGCACAAAGAAATAATAATCGAGATTAATGCGATCACAGTATACCTGAACGAGCCCCTCCCACACCACCCAGCATGCGGGTCAGCATCCGTTTGAGCCGCCATCGCTGTTCCCGCCACCAGCAACAGGAATTTCCCGTCACACGCTTTGCTACCTGCTCTGACACGCCGTGTTGATGAATTCCTGGCAAATCGTGCTACCTCGCTTCCACTGATTGAGATGGGTCACCCTGAGCCGGTGCCGCAGCCATTCGTCCAGCGATAGCCAGGCGTCCGGTGTTTGCACCAGCTCAGCCGATATGGTTTTAGTCGCTCGATCACTTCCGCCATGCTGTGTCCGACCGAGCGCCGGATCAGCTGCCTGATCCTCTGCTTGAACGCAACCAATGACTTGGCCACCACCTTGCGTTTCACCCTTTCCTTGACAAACCAGAAGCTGTAGCTCAGAAACTTTCTGCCCGTCACGATTGCACATAAACATTACAGTCGTCGGCATAGCGCGCGAAGCTATGGCCATGCTTGTCCAATACCTTATCCACTTCGTCCAGCATCATATTGACCAGAAGCGGCGACAGCGGCCCTCTTTGCGGTGTGCCGCGGTACCGCTCCTCCAGCACGACACCCTCGTTCATGATGCCGCTGTTTGGATACGCCCGTATTAGCCAGATGATTCCGATGCCATCGGTGCGATTCCGCAAGCAATCAGAATGTCGTCATTGACGCGATCAAGGAATTCTCCAAATCGACATCAACCACGTCCTTCTGTCCAGATTGCACGAGTCCTGTGCTGCCAGCACTACATCGTGCGCGCACCTCCCCAGTTGAAAACCATAACCTTGTTCACCTGAAGGTCGAATCCAATATCGGTTGCAGCACTTACAACAGTGCCTGCTGAATTAGCCGATTCGTAACCGTCGGGATACCTAATTCGCGGATGCCTCCATACGGCTTCGGAATCGTTGCCCGTCGTACCGGACTGAACTGGCGCTTTCCCTGCAGCAGTTGATCGGCAATGCCGTCACGAATCCTGCGGCCTTCGGCGACATATTGCTTGGCCCCCTTGACCGCTTGAAAAGCGTTCTTCCCCGGTCTAGAGCCGTAACTTGATGTGAAAAAGAGCCAACCTCGAGATTGCCCTCGGCACACATGCAGACCTCCCCGGGTATGACGCACCCACCTTCACGCTTATGCCCGTCGGATCTACGTCACGGCGTTCTGTGCAAGTTTCGGGCTTTGACGATATTGGCCGTCTTACCCCACCGCGCCGCCTCATATCCTCTTCCTGTTCGTCAGGCCAGCGCTTTGCCTTCGGCTTCCTCCAGATTCGCAGTCACCCGCGACACCCTTGCCGTTCAGCTAACTCTTCCCCTTGTCGGGCGAGTAGAGGACTTTCACCTCCAAGTAAGTGCGCCCTGCCGGGCGCACCGAATGAAAAAAGGACTACCGAGATAGTCCTTTTTAAAAACGAGCGCGGTTACAATTGCGCTATCAGAGTATTGCTTCGCCTAACACCGAAACAGTGATATGGGCTGAAACGTCACTGTGCAGTGAGATTGTCAGGGGATAATCGCCAACTTGTTTTAATTGACCATTTGGCATATGGATCATGGCTCTTTCAATTACGAAACCCTGTCCGGCAAGTGCCTCAGCGATATTTGCATTAGTCACTGAACCGAACAATTTACCATCGCTCCCGGCTTTCTGGGAAATTTGTACTAATAATCCATCTAGCTTCGCTGCCATTGCCTGAGCCGCCGCTAAAGCTGCAGCTTGTACTTTTTCAAGTTCGGCGCGCTTGGATTGAAACTCCGCAATGGCTTGCTCGGTTGCGCGTTTTGCCTTTCCTTGCGGGATCAGATAATTACGCGCAAATCCGCTTTTAACATTAACAATGTCACCCAATTGACCTAAATTCGCAACCTTTTCCATCAGAATGATCTGCATATCATTACTCCTTAATGACGATCAGTGTAAGGTAATAATGCTAAAAAACGAGCTCGCTCTATCGCTGTACCCAGTTGGCGCTGATAAAAAGATGTCGTACCGGTAATACGTGCTGGAATTATCTTTCCATTCTCATTCACGAAGTCTTTTAAAATATCAATGTCTTTATAATCAACATTTTTTATACCTTCCGCAGTAAAACGACAAAACTTCTTACGCTTAAATAAAGGGCGATTGACTTTCTTTTCTCTTTCTTTATCTTTACTGTCTTTACGTCTTGTAAAACGTGCCATTTTAATTCCTATTGACTGATTAAATAAGTTCTATATGATCGGTATGCAATACTAATTGATGATTCATATGGCTTTTTCTATTGATAAACCCGGTGAGTTTAACCGTATTGTTAATCTTGAATCCGGCAACAGTCAAAGCCAGTTGTCCCAATGCTACTGCAAGAATATCAAATATTATTTGTCGAGCTACGCCCGCTTCCTTTTGTCGCGATACATGATTGATTGTAAACTCAATTACAGCAACACCAGCAGGTGTGTAACGTAAAACCCCTAGCTTAGCTATCCTTCCACAAATAATTATTTGATTACAATCCAATTGCTATTAAGTTTATGCGGGGATGCTCGATTCTTCGGCCGCTTCATCAGGCTCTACTTCATCAGCAACTGCATCTGGGACATGCAAGCTCGCAGAACCGGATCTTTCTTCTTGACGCATCATTGGTGATGGCTCTGTGACCGGTCCTTTTGTCTTAATAGTTAAGTGCCGCAGGATAGCATCACTAAATTTGAACGCATGATCTAAGTCATTCAGAGTTTCTTGATCACATTCAATATTCATTAATACATAATGCGCTTTATGGACTTTCTGAATCAGATAGGCAAGCTGGCGGCGCCCCCAATCTTCCACGCGATGAATTGTGCCATTTTTTGCGGTTACAATGCCGCGATACCGTTCGATCATTGCAGGTACTTGCTCACTCTGATCGGGATGAACAATAAAAACTATTTCGTAATGTCGCATAAATTCCTTATGGATAAAGCCTCCCATCAATTATGATAGTGAGACAAGGTTCAAAAACGTTTAATTTTACTGAATTAATAAGGCAATATCAAATAATGTTCAATTAATTGATATTATGCGGCATCAATAAATTCAAATGCTTCGGAACACTTCGGATCAATGTTTCACGTAAAATAACCAATTCTCAATAAAAGATGAAGCAACACTGTTGTCCATTGAACTGGTAAAATTTACTAGCTCTATTCAACAACCCGTCATTTGATATAATTTTCACAGAAATATTTGAACAATAGCACGCACAAACAAAGCGTTAAAATATATGTTGTTAATGATTGATAACTACGACTCTTTTACCTATAACCTAGTGCAATATTTCTCGGAATTGGGTGAAAAGGTTGTTGTATACCGGAATGATGAAATTACTCTTGATAAAATTTCACTACTGAACCCTAAACACATAGTGATTTCCCCAGGGCCTTGCACTCCCAATGAAGCGGGCGTATCACTGTCAGTGATTAATCAATTCAGTCAGAGCATCCCAGTTTTAGGTGTTTGTCTGGGACATCAAAGCATAGGGCAAGCATTCGGAGGACGGATTATTCATGCTAAACAGCTTATGCATGGTAAAACATCTCCCATTTTTCATCAGAATGCGGGTGTTTTCCGGGATTTGCCCAATCCCTTTATTGCAACACGCTACCACTCCCTGGTTGTTGAGCGCTCTTCACTTCCTGATTGCCTGGAAATCACAGCATGGACGGAAGATAATGAGATTATGGGAATCCGTCATAAAACACTCGCAATCGAAGGCATTCAATTTCATCCAGAGTCTATTTTGAGCGAACATGGACATAAAATGCTCGAGAATTTCCTGAATCGCTAATTAGACCAGGTTGAAAAAAGGTAATTTAATGACCCCACAAGAAGCGTTACATTGCATTATTGCTCATCAAGAAATAGCACATGATGAAATGGTTTCCCTGATGCGGCAAATCATGCAAGGAGAAATCTCACCCGTTCTAATCGCTGCGATTATTACCGGTCTCCGGGTAAAAAAAGAAACTATCGGTGAAATAGCGGCAGCGGCTCAAGTGATGCGTGAATTCGCAACTAAAGTTGATATCCCCGATAACACGCATTTGGTGGATACTTGCGGCACAGGTGGAGATTCTGCACATACATTCAATATTTCAACCGCATCAGCATTTGTCGCGGCAGCTGCAGGGGTTCGTGTCGCCAAGCACGGTGGCAGATCGGTTTCGAGTAAGTCGGGAAGTGCTGATGTACTTGAAGGGCTCGGTGTTAATTTAAATCAAACACCGCAACAGGTTGCTCAAAGCATCCGTGACATTGGAGTTGGTTTCATGTTTGCTCCAAATTACCACACCGCTATGAAACATGCTGCTCCGGTACGGCGCGAATTAGGCATTAAAACTTTGTTCAACATTCTTGGGCCGCTGACAAATCCTGCCAATGCCAAAAGACAAGTATTGGGTGTATTTAACGAAGAGCTGGTTAAAACTCTGACACACGTTCTACATCTACTGGGCAGTGAGCATGTGCTGATCGTGCACGGCAAAGATGGATTAGATGAAATTACGATAACGGGCGAAACCAATGTCGGTGAATTGAAAAATGATACTGTAGCTGCGTATACCATCAGGCCAGAAGACTTTAATCTAAAAACATCCTCAATTGAGACTATCCGGGTAACGGATAACGAACATGCAAAAACAATGTTGCTTTCAGTTTTGGAGAACGTTGCCGGTCCTGCACGTGATATTGTTCTGATGAATGCTGGCGCTGCAATATATGTTTCCGGTATTGCGGATTCCCTCGAACAGGGTATAAAAACAGCGCATCGGGCAATAGAAAGCGGCGCGGCACTCAAAAAACTTCATGAACTAGTGGAATTTACGAACAAAAATTCTGTTTAATCGCAAAATGTCCGATATTTTAAAGAAAATCCTTACAGTAAAAAAACAAGAAATTATTGCTGCCACGGCATTAAAGTCCTATCCATTATTACTCCAAGAAGCCCAATCCGTATCCCCACCACGTGATTTTGTTGCAGCAATTCGTAACAAAATTACCGCGGGACAATCCGCTGTTATTGCTGAAATCAAACAAGCCAGTCCCAGTAAAGGGATATTACGCGGACGTTCCTCTGACATTAGTGCACAATCGTTTGAATTTCTGCCCGCTGAGATAGCCAATACTTATGCGCAACACGGTGCAGCCTGTCTGTCCGTATTGACTGATAAGCAATTCTTTATGGGTAGCTCCGAATATTTGCAAGAGGCGCGAGCAGCCTGCCCGCTTCCAGTTTTACGCAAAGATTTCATTCTTGAGGATTATCAGGTTGCGGAATCGCGTGCTATGAATGCGGATTGTATTTTGCTAATAGTCAGTGCTTTTCTGTTAGAAAACATTGAACCTATAGTGCGAATGCTGAAGCTTGAAGAACTCGCCAATTCGCTTGGAATGGCCGTTCTGGTTGAGGTGCATGATGCAAATGAGCTAGAAATGGCACTCCAGCTCAATACACCGTTAATCGGGATCAATAATCGCAACTTGCGAACCTTTGAAACATCTCTAAATACCACTCTGGAATTATTGAATCGAATTCCATCCAACAAAATAATCGTTACAGAAAGCGGCATACATAATTCTGCCGATGTCGCACTGATGCGCAGTCATAGCGTTAATGCATTTCTTGTAGGTGAAGCTTTCATGCGCGCTGAAGATCCAGGCATTGAATTAGAACGATTATTCTTCTGATCTCACATTTAATTTTTCTATAATAAAACCTCCCTAAATCAAAAAATATTATCAACAGATAAGTTATATACAGATAGCCTATTGTTTCCTAAATATTTATACGGAATTGTCGTAAAAAAACCTACACTATTCCAAACCTGGGGTTCAATATGCCACAACCAAAACAGAGAAGTTTATCTGAGTGGGTAAATTTTCTCACGACAACGGAAATTCCTGTTCTAAAACAAACCGCTCGTAATCTTCAAGCCCTGGAGCAAGATGAACAGCACATGTGTGCCCGCAGCATTGCTCACGTTGTGAAATATGATCCGTTAATGACAGTAAAGCTACTACGCTATCTACAACAGCACAAACATCGCAGCCAAGAACATGATGTGGTGGAAGTAGAACAAATGATCATGATACTTGGCCTCGAAACTACGCTAAATAAGGTATCAGCAAAACCATTGGCTGAAGAAATTCTGGGACGCGACAACATGAGCGCGCTCGTTTACTTACTCAAAACTGCTCATCGCGCAAATATTGCTTCTTCATATGCCTTTGACTGGGCAGTTCGTTTACATGATTTACATTTTGAAGAAATCCGTATCGCAGCTTTATTGCATGATATCGCTGAAATGCTCATGTGGTGTTTTGCACCCAATGAGATGTTAAAGATCAAGCATTTACAAAAATCAGATAAAACAATGCGTAGCGTAACAGCACAAGAAAATATTTTTGGCTTCTCCCTTAATCAGTTACAACTGGAGCTTGCTGTTAAGTGGAGATTACCTAAACTATTAATTACCTTGATGGATGATAATTGCTCAAACCTGCAACGTGTGCGCAATGTCGCTCTCGCTGTCAATTTGGCTAGACATTCCGCAAATGGATGGAACGATGCGGCTTTACCTGATGATTATGAAGGAATAGCCAAGCTTTTGCATTTACAACCAGGGGATGTCATGACGATAGTAGGTGCTCACAAACAACATGAGGAATCAATTAATCCTTCCTAAAAACTCATTTCTGCAAATGGAAGATTTGTGTTAATAATTTTATGCATTTGGATGGAACGCAAAAAATTCAGAGTTCTAAACAAAACGAGGGGTGAGTATCAAAGTAGGCTGGCTCGGTTTTCCTCATGAATCCTTCCAAGGGTTAACACCTCACTTTTCATACTCCTACACCCAAAACTTCTTTCCCCAAGGATTGATGACGGGCACTTCGGCAGCGACAAAAGGCACAATATCTCGCGTCGCCATGATGAATCCATGTACGACCGCGATTGCAGAAATCTGTCCGTCTGCCACAGAGATGAGTTGACCGCAAGTCCTAGTTTGATCGACTATGGATGCGCATGCTATCGCAGCCTGTTGATCGAATGGTGGTATGCGCGACCCAAAAAGCCTCTCCATCAGTTTCCTCAAAATGGTGTATCAAGTCCTTCTTAACGCAGGGAAATCGGGCTAAAAGAGGCTTGAAAACAGAAACAAGATGAGGTATTAGGTATATCATTTTGATTTCAAATGATAGAGAAACCGATAGCGTCAATTATTCATCACTTTTCAAGCATTGAAGACCCGAGAGTAGACAGGCAAAAGAAACATCAGTGACAGGATATATTTTTTATCGCCCTATGCGCTGTTATCTGTGGGGCGGACAATTGGGTGGCTATTGAAGTATTTGGCAAAGCCAAGATAGACTGGTTCACTAAATTGCTTGGTTTGCAGCATGGGATACCCGCGCATGATACCTTTGGAGATGTTTTTGCAGCGATAGATAATGAACAGTTTGGCGAGTGTTTTTCCAACTGGGTGTCTGACTTAGCCAGTCTGACTGAAGGAGAAGTTATTGCAATTGATGGCAAATGCTTAAGGCGTAGCATTGATAAGGCTTCAAGAAAGGCAGCTATCCATATGGTCAGTGCATGGGCGCAGCACAATAGCCTGGTCTTGGGTCAGGTTAAAGTGGACAATAAATCCAATGAAATTACGGCCATTCCCAAGCTGTTATCGCGACTGAATATTGCAGGAAGTGTGATTACAGTTGATGCCATGGGTTGCCAGAAAAGAATCGCTCAGCAGATTATTCAACAAGGTGGCGATTATGTCTTGAGCCTAAAGGGCAACCAGGGTAACTTACATGAAGATGTTGCCACGTATTTTACCTCGCAGTTATCGCCTGAAGCCGCCCTGGTGACTGTTGATGGGGGTCATGGACGCATTGAAACACGTACTATCTGTGTGACAGGTGAGATCGCATGGTTAAAAGAACGTCATGCTTGATCAGGACTACAAAGTATCATTGCGGTTACAGCAACAAGAGAATCGATCAATAAAATCACCGGGGAAACGCGTTATTTCATCAGTAGTCTGAGCGCCAATAATCCGGCTAAACTGGAACATGCTGTTCGTGCTCATTGGGCTATCGAGAACAATTTACATTGGGTGCTTGATATTGCTTTTGAGAAGATAGCAACCGGACACGAAAAGGCCATAGTGCAGCCAATCTTGCCACTATCAGACATATTGCTTTAAACCTGATAAATAAAGAAAAAATATCAAAAGTCGGTGTAAAAATAAAACGATTAAAGGCCGGTTGGGATAATGATTATTTGCTCCGCATTATTGGAGTAATTTAAGCCCGATTGCCCTGGCATGAGAACGTTAAATTTAAGTGAAGCTGCCCAATTCTTGAAGTTGCACCCTGAAGAAGTGCGTCGTCGCGCTAAAGCAGGAATTATTCCGGGTGCAAAATTAGGGAAACGGTGGGCATTTATTGAAGATGATCTTGCTGATCACATTCGCTCGTTATATGCTTGCACTCGGCAAGCGTTGCAAGTGGGACATGAGGAGAAACAATTATGTCACTCTGTAAACGTGGTAAGACGTGGTGGATTAGTTTCACCACACCAAGCGGCGAGCGAGTTAGATGCTCTGCTGCAACGGAAGATAAAACCCAGGCGCAAGAATTCCACGATAAGCTGAAAGCGGAATCCTGGCGGGTTGCAAGACTGGGGGATAAGCCAAAGCGGACTTGGGATGAGGCGGCTTATAAATGGCTGATGGAGACGCAACATAAAGCATCACATAAGCAGGACATGAAGCAGGTTGCGTGGTTTCAACAGTTTTTTAGGGGCCAATTACTTTCTGAATTAACTCGGGAAGTAATTGCTGAAGTGGGTGAGATAAAATGCAAAGAAACCTCACCTTCAACAGCTAATCGTTATTTGGCTACAATTCGGGCCATTCTACGAAGAGCCGCTTTAGATTGGGAATGGATTGAGAAAGCACCCTTTATCCGGCTATATAAGGAACCCAAACGGCGGATTCGTTGGATAGCTCCTGAGCAAGTACAAATATTACTAAATGAATTACCTGAGCATTTGGTTGATTTGGTAAAGTTTTCACTTTCAACAGGATTGCGCAAACGCAATGTTACTGAATTGGAATGGTCGCAGGTTGATTTGCAGCGAAATGTTGCATGGATTCATGCAGATCAAGCCAAAGCAAGAAAAAGCATTCATATTTCACTGAATGCAACGGCTATGGAAGTTCTGAGAAAGCAGGTAGGCAAACATTCGTTAAGAGTGATTACTTACCAAGGAAAACCAATTATTCAGGTCAATACTAGAGCATGGCGAAAAGCATTAAGAAGAGCAGGAATAGAAGATTTCCGTTGGCATGATTTGCGCCATACATGGGCCAGTTGGTTAACTCAGAAGGGTGTACCGCTAAATGTAATTCAAGAAATGGGAGCTTGGGAGTCAACTGAGATGGTGAAACGTTATGCTCATTTGGCGCCCGAACAATTCAGAAAACATGCAATGGTTGTAGATGAAATTCTGAATGACACAATTTTGACACAAGTGGAAAATTAGAAGATCACAAAATCAATCTAACTCATTGATTTTATGGTGCCGACACCAAGAATCGAACTCGGGACCTTCTGATTACAAATCAGCTGCTCTACCATCTGAGCTATGCCGGCAACTTAATATGTTCAAACCTAAACTCGCGTCATTTGATTATGCGAAGATTTGGTTTGCGTGTTTTTTTTGTTTGGTATGTTAAAGAATTCTGGATTGTACTGTTTTGTTGTTCATTATCAGCAGTTCCTTGATTCTCGCCCTCTTTATTCTCAGAAGAAAATGCTATTCCTTGATTTACTTCTTTCGCAAAAATCCCATTAACAGCGGCAAGCGGTATCTCTAGCTGTCTTGATACACCATTGAATCGTGCAGTAAAGCTGATTAAATCATTATTAATAATAAGTCCATGCACGGCTTTTTCACTTATATTAAAAACTATCTCGCCATTCTTCACATACTCTATTGGAATGTCTAAATCCGGATCGGCTTTTACAGAAACATATGGTGTAAAACCGCTGTCAATGCACCAGTCATAAATCGAACGAATTAAATAGGGTTTCGTTGAATTAGTGCTCATTTCCGCATTATTTTTTCTGAAGCTGATAATGCGTCAATAAATAACGGCCGACTAAACAATCTTTCCGAATACTTTAGTAACGGCGCCGCTTGTTTAGGAAGGCGAATTCCAAAATGTTCAAGTCGCCACAGTAGAGGCGCTATCGCAACATCAAGCATTGAAAATTCATCACCAAGCATGAATCTTTGTTTCTCAAAAATTGGAGATATAATCGTCAGATTATCTGCTATCACAGCACGAGCTTTATCAATTGCTTTCTGATCTGAACCATCAAATGCATCGATATAACAAAACAATTCTTGTTCGAAACGAAACAACAATAAACGCGCACGAGCCCGCATTACGGGATCTGCTGGCATTAATTGCGGGTGTGGAAAGCGATCATCAATATATTCATTAATAATATTTGATTCATATAACACAAGATCGCGTTCCACAAGTACCGGCGCTTTTCCATAAGGACTCATTACAGCCAAGTCTTCTGATTTATTATTTGGATCTACGTCAATTACCTGAAAATCCATATCCTTTTCGTGCAGGACTATCCGGCAACGATGGCTGTATGGACATGTAATTGTTGAATATAGTGTCATCATAACTTCTATTCCCGAACTTCGTTACAATATATTCAGCAAGTCTGATGTCAATGAATATCTTTCCAATATTCTCTTTTTAGTGCATAGGATAAAATCAGCATGCCTAAAAGAAAAGCCATGACTGTAAGCCCTAATTCCTTACGGGCATTTGCGTGAGGCTCTCCTAAATAAACCAGATAGTTAACTAAATCGCCAACAAAGTTATCAAACTCTGCCTTTGTCATTTCACCTTGTTTATCAAGCACCAAGGTCTTCTGTTCACCTTTATCACTTATTTTAACAATCAATTTCTGCTCACCCTGTAATTGATAAAAAACATGTGGCATTGCTGCACGATCAAAAACAAGATTGTTCCATCCAGTCGCAGTGGAGTCGTCACGATAAAAAGCCCGCAGGTAAGTATACAACCAATCTGCCCCTCGCGAGCGAGCTATTACTGATAAGTCAGGCGGCGCAACACCAAACCATTCTTCACCTTCTTTTTTCTGCATTGCAGATTCCATCAGACCACCGACTTTCTGACCTGTAAATATCAGCTTAGTAAGTATTTCTTCATTAGTAAATCCGATATCATAATGACGGTTATAGCGCATATAGCTTGCACCATGACATGTTAGGCAATAGTTAATAAAACTCTCTGCGCCACGCTGTAACGAAGCATTATCAGCTGTGCTAACTGGAGCGCTATCTAATGCCATACCAGACTCAGCAGCGAATAAGCTACTAAATGGAGCCATACACAAGATAAATATAACAATTGTTATTTTCTTCATTTTTTTACTCTTTTACTCTTTTTGGCTCAGGTTTTGTTTTATCTATCTTGCTATACCACGGCATTAAAATAAAGAAAGCAAAATAGATAACTGTAAAGATTTGCGCTAATAAAGTATATAAAGGAGTTGGAGATTTTGTTCCAAGCCAACCCAATACGAAAAAGCTAATCACAAAAAGTGTTAAAGCTGTTTTGAAATATACACCTTTGTAGCGTATTGATTTAACAGGGCTTCTATCTAGCCATGGCAAGAAAGCAAAGACAACCACAGAAGCAGCCATCAATATCACGCCCCACAACTTTGCATCTACCCATAGAAAATTGACAGTCACTGCTCTAAGCATGGAGTAATAAGGTGTGAAATACCATACAGGTGCTATATGATCTGGCGTTTGCAATGTGTTAGCAGGTATAAAATTATTGTATTCTAAAAAATACCCCCCCATTTCCGGAGCAAAGAAAACAATTCCACAAAATACCATTAAAAACACCACAACACCGACTATATCTTTTACAGTGTAATAAGGATGAAATGGTATACCATCGACAGGGATGCCAGTTTTTGGGTTTTTATTTGCTTTTATTTCAATGCCATCTGGATTATTTGATCCAACTTCATGCAACGCTAGAATATGTGCGAACACCAGAACTAACATAATCAAAGGCAATGTAACAACGTGATACGCAAAGAAACGATTAAGCGCAACATCCGAAAGTGTAAAATCACCCAACACCCATTGTTGGAGAGATTCCCCAATAGCCGGAATTGCTCCAAACATACTTACAATCACTTGCGCACCCCAGTAAGACATTTGTCCCCAAGGTAAGATATATCCAGTAAAAGCCAAACTCATCAGCACAAGGAATATTGCCATACCAACTAACCACAATAGCTCTCGTGGCTTTTGATAAGAACCGTACATCATTCCACGGAACATGTGCAGATAGACCACGACAAAAAACATGGAAGCACCTGTTGAATGCATATAGCGAATTAACCAACCATAATCCACATCCCGCATGATATATTCAACAGAAGCAAATGCCATACCGGCATCCGGCTTATAATTCATCGTGAGAAAAATTCCAGTAAGTATCTGGTTAACCAGAACCAACAAGGCTAATGAGCCAAAAAAATACCAGAAATTAAAGTTCTTAGGGGCATAATATTCGGAAAGATGTGCTTTCCAATTTGACGTTAATGGAAATCGTTTATCGATCCATTCAATTATCTTATTCATTTACACAGATCCCTCGCTTGTAGCTCCAATTAAAAGACGGCTATCGCTCAAATATACATGAGGAGGAACAACCATATTAGTTGGAGCCGGTACGCTTTTATACACGCGGCCAGCTAGATCAAATTTTGATCCATGACAAGGGCAGAAAAATCCGCCTAACCAATCTGGGCCCAAATCCGCAGGAGCAATCTCCTTCCTAAATACAGGAGAACACCCTAAGTGTGTGCACACACCTTCAGTAACGAGGATTTCCGGTTTGATTGATCGCGTACGATTTTGAGCATATTCCGGTTGCTGTGGTTTTTCTGAATTAGGGTCGGCTAACTCAGCCTCTACTTTCACAAGCGTATCAAGCATTTCTGGGGTGCGGTTTAAAACCCATACGACTTTTCCGCGCCATTCGACCATCAGAAGCATACCAGGCTCAAGCTTTGATATATCAACCTCTACCGGCGCCCCGGCCGCTTTAGCCCTTTCACTAGGCATCATACTCATCATAAAGGGAGTTGCAATTGCAACCCCCGCAATACCGCCTGCTACAGATGTTACTGCGACCAAGAATTTTCTTCTGCCGCTCATTTCATCAGGGATGCTAAAACTATCAGCCATATTCGACTATTCCATCAGTTATATTTTTCATGTAAGACTATCAATAAAAAGGTTAATTTATCTACTTCCCACCATTTCACGGGCAAATTTACAAACTATAAAATACAAAAGCGCGCAGTATACCATAACCCTATTAAGGATTATAGTGAACTTAAAAGTATTTCAATGGAGAAAGCTACCAAAATACACACATGGCAACCTTCTTTCTTGAGTAACTATTTAACCTTTCCATGGCACTGCTTATATTTTTTACCGGAACCACAAGGACACAATTGGTTACGGCCAACTTTTTCGTTTTGGCGCACAAAAGGCTGAACTTTCTCATCTTGAATTCGCTCGTACTCGGCTTCCTCGGCCGGGGATTCCTGGTAGGAATCATGATGAAATTGTATATTTTCCGGCGATCTTAGTGACTCTGCCACTGCTTCTACTTGCTGCTCACTCTTTATTTGCACTGTTAAAAGTATTTTTGAAACCTCGCTCTTTATCTCTTCGAGCATATTGGTAAAAAGCTCAAAAGCTTCGCGTTTATATTCCTGCTTTGGATTTTTCTGTGCGTAACCACGCAAGTGGATACCCTGGCGCAAATGATCCAATGCCGCCAGATGTTCCCGCCAATGCGAATCCAAGCTTTGCAGCATTACAGCACGCTCATAGTGATGCATTGGCTCAGCGCCAACCTTTTCCACTTTCTCTTGATATTGCTCATTTGCCAGGTCAACAATACGCTCAAACAAGTTTTCTTCGTGTAATTCTGGTTCTTTTTCGAGCCATTCACGCAAAGGAAAATGCAACTGATAATCCGCCGCAAGCGCTTTTTCCAAACCCTGTACATCCCATTGCTCTTCAACACTTTGGGGTGGAATATATAAGCTGAAAAGATTACTTAAAACATTCTCACGAATTGCTGTGATTGTTTCCGAAATATCATGATTTTCTTCTAATAATTCATTACGCTGCTGATAAATCACATTACGCTGATCATTAGCCACATCATCAAATTCGAGCAGTTGCTTACGCATATCAAAATTTCTCGCCTCGACTTTACGCTGAGCATTTTCAATAGCACGAGTAACCCAAGGATGCTCAATAGCTTCTCCTTCGGGCATTTTGAGACGCGTCATAATATTAGCGACACGATCTGACGCAAATATACGTAGCAAAGGATCCTCAAGTGAAAGATAAAAACGACTGGATCCTGGATCCCCTTGCCGACCTGAACGTCCACGCAACTGATTGTCCACTCGACGAGACTCATGTCGCTCAGTACCGATAATGTGCAGGCCGCCTTTACTCAGAACCTCTTCATGAGCTACCTTCCATCTCGCATAAGCTTCATTAATCTGCTTTTCTTTTTCCTCTTCATTCAGTTTCTCATCATGTCGTATACGCTCAATTTCCGGTTCCGGATTACCACCCAACACAATATCCGTACCACGACCCGCCATATTCGTTGCAATGGTAATCATTTTAGGCCGGCCAGCTTGCACAACAATACCCGCTTCACTCGCATGCTGCTTGGCATTCAAAACCTGATGCGGCAACTTCTCCCTTTCCAGCAGCTTGGACAACAACTCATTATTTTCAATGGATGTGGTACCCACCAAAACTGGTTGCCCATGTTCATAACATTCCTTGATTCCTTGAATAATTGCCTCATTTTTTTCTTTCGTTGTACGAAACACCTGATCCATACGATCATCACGAATCATCGGACGATGCGTTGGAATGATAACCGTCTCCAATCCATAGATTTGCTGGAACTCTGCAGCCTCGGTATCAGCAGTTCCGGTCATACCGGATAATCTCTGATACATACGAAAATAATTTTGAAAAGTTATAGAAGCAAGGGTCTGGTTCTCTTTCTGAATTGCAACGCCTTCTTTCGCCTCTACAGCCTGATGTAATCCATCGGACCAGCGGCGACCAGCCATCAGACGACCGGTAAACTCGTCAACAATAATTACTTCACCATTCTGTACGACATAATTTTGATCGAGAAAATATAAGTTATGTGCACGTAATCCCGCATTCAGATGATGTATCAAATTGATATTAGCTGGATCATAAAGACTGGTTCCTGATTTCAGTAAGCCGGCTGTTGCCAGCAACTTCTCTGAATGCTCAAAACCCGCTTCGCTAAGCGTAACCTGGTGAGATTTTTCATCCACACTATAGTCACCTGGACTATCTTCTGTTTCCTGGCGTATCAGCTTAGGAATCAGCGCATTAATACGCACATATATTTCCGTATCGCCTTCTGCTTGACCCGAAATAATCAACGGCGTTCGTGCCTCATCAATCAGAATTGAATCCACTTCATCCACAATTGCAAAATTGAGTAACCGTTGCACACGCTCATAAGCATGCGCCACCATATTATCGCGCAAATAATCAAAGCCATACTCGTTATTGGTGCCATAAGTAATATCTGCAGCATAAGCAGCCTGCTTATCACTATGCGGCATCTGTGCATAGATCACACCCACGCTCATTCCGAGAAATTGATAAATTCTCCCCATCCAATCTGCATCGCGCTTTGCCAAATAATCATTCACAGTGACGATGTGCACACCTTTACCTGCCAACGCATTCAGATATGCGGGTAAAGTTGCCATGAGGGTTTTACCCTCACCAGTACGCATCTCAGCAATCTTGCCCTCATGCAAGACCATACCGCCGATAAGCTGCACATCAAAATGGCGCATTTCCAGAACCCGTTTACCGACTTCGCGAACCACGGCGAATGCTTCTGGTAATAACACATCCAAAGATTCTCCATTATGAATGCGTTGCTTGAACTCATCTGTTTTGGCACGTAATTCAGTATCCGACAAACCTGCGATAGCTGATTCCATTTCGTTAATAACGCGCACGGCTTGAGAATACTGCTTAACCATCCGGTCATTACGGCTACCAAAAATCTTCTTAAGTAGATTACTTAGCATAATGCCTCTAGAAATTCTATTTAAACAATTAGTTTAAAAAACAAAGGGTGAGATTTTACCTCACCCGCAAAAATACTTTAATGAATTATCAACTAAATTTATAACATTTATAGGGTGAACTAAAATCTCTTGGCATAAAACAAAACTCACCGCCGGAGGCTACTCTATATTTAAATTGCGCACGATGGGCTGAAGAATACTCAACAAAAAGCATACATACATAATCAGCAGCTCTAAAATTCGGATTAGCTCGTTTTTTTCAAAAACTTGGATGGATTAAGCGGTTTGTCTCTATGTCTAATCTCGAAATGCAGATGCGCTCCTGTAGAGCGTCCCGTATTACCCACTTCAGCTATCTTCTGCCCCTGCAATACGACCTGCCCCAGTTCCACCAAACGTTTCGACGCGTGCGCATAACGACTCACCAAGTTATCTCCATGATCAATCTCGATCATATTACCATATTCAGGATGCCGATCTGAAAAGACCACAACGCCACCGGCCGCAGCTTTTATCGGTGTGCCTACCTCAGCAGAAAAATCTACACCTTCATGAAATGCTCTCTTCCCTGTAAATGGATCAATTCGGTATCCATATCCGGAAGAATACCAATCTGTATCAACTGGCATTTCAGAAGGCAGAACATATTTTGTTAATCGGTCATGACGCAATAAAGAATCTAATGCGCCCAGTTTATCCGTCCTTTCATCCAACATATTGGATAATTCCTGGAGCTTATGATTAAATTCAGTAAATGTTAATTCTTCAGACGAATGCTCAGTCAGTACGCCGCCTTGCCCCGGCACTTCATTAAATAAGAAATCTCGCGACTTAATGCCAGAAGACTCTGCCAAACGTTCACCCAGGGCATCTAAGCGTAATAATTGCGCCTGCATTTGTCCCAATTTAATGGCCATGATATTTAGATTATCTTGCAAATGGGCCTGAATTTTTTGATGTCTTTCCTCTTGAGGATTGACTAATACCGCTCTTAAAACTGGCGCATCGACCCTGTCAGCGTAGCGCAATGAAAAAAAGTTTAAACTTAATGCTAATGTTACGATAACGAATAGAAAAGCACTTATTAATAATGTAATGTGTAGCCTGGTTAATGTTATCTTTCTCGCTCGTTCTGATTTATCAGAAATAAAAATAATATTCATATTTTTTATTCATTGGATATTTTTTAAATAACCATATGACCTCTTATAAAGTTAATTCTTATCTTAATCTTCTTGGCAAGACGCCTGAATATGAAAACTTATTCTCTTTGGCTCATCAATTATATGCAGATCAACTCATCTTCTCTAAACTTGTTCCCGCGCAATTAGCCCAGCATTGCGTCTTGAGTCGGACTTCGAATGGCAAACTGACAATAATGGCTGAGAATGGCGCTATTGCTTCAAAACTTAAGCAAATTTCGCCCTCAATGCTGCTCAAACTACAGGAACTAGGATGGGAAGTTACTTCAATTCAAATTTTGGTGCAAGCACATAACTTTGCAAAAAATACAAAAACACTTGCAGATAAAGGATATACCAAGAAAAAATTAAAATTGAGTCAGACCGGAAAAGATTGTTTAAGTCGATTAGCTACAACACTGCCTGATTCCGAGCTAAAAAACACTATTCAGTCATTTGTAAAAAAACACAAAAACGATTAAATCCCATATTTTCCGCTTTCTAATGAATCTCTGAATTACTTACTTTTGAGCACCTCTAAAAATTCAAAGTTCTAAACAAAACGAAGCATGAGAACAAAATAGTTACGCAGCATATGTATGATATGTAAGGAAACATTTTAACGTGAAAGAAACCACTAAACAGGCGCAAGTAATCCTGGCCAGCTAAGACCATATAACAATTGGCGCAAATTAGGCTTGCGCTGTTTTGATAAAGCCGTGTTGAATCAGCGTTTTGATCCAACGTGCAGCATTACGCTGAACCGAAAGTTTCTCATAGTCAGTGGCGCTGTCCCGGTAATGTTGGCGCCGCTTGAACATGAAGAAGATGGTGCGTAATATTTTGTGTCCCAGTGCCACAATGGCGCGCTTGTATCCACGGCGCACGATGAGTGAGCTGAACTTTGCTTTAAAAGCAGAAGTGGTTCGGCTGGCAGCGTGAGCAAATTCACATAGAAGACGACGAACATAAGCGTTGCCTTTGCGTGTCCGCCCGGATTTATGCTTACCTGCTGATTCGTTATTGCCTGGACAGATACCAACCCATGAACACAGGCGATCCGCGCTGCCAAAGGCATCCATATTGTTGCCGATTTCTACCAGCAGCATGGCCGCGCCGATGAGATCGACACCGGGCAGAGTTTGCAGTAACACCAGCCAGTTGTGTTCGCTTTCCAGTCCGGCAAGCAAGCGTTGGTCAAACCGAGCGATGCGTTGTTCGATTTCCTCGATATGCTGCATCAATTCATTGAGCACGAAGCGGTGGCTTTCGGTTAATTCTCCCTGCAAGGCATCGAACAATTCTTCACGGCTGGCTTTGAGCCGTCGTGATGCGAATTTCAAAACCTCCTGGGGCATTTTGTTTGCGATAAGCGCCTTGATCATGGCGCGGGCCGATTGTCCATGAACATCGCTGACCACGACACCCAGGCGTATGCCGCCATCGGCGAGAATCTTGTGTAAACGATTCTTTTCAGATGCAAGCTGTCCGGTCAGCTTTTGCCGTTGCCGGGCAATCAAACGCAATTCGCGCATTTTTGCGGGCGGAATAAACGATGCACGCAGCAATCCGGCACGCGACAACGTTGCCAGCCATTGTGCATCGTTGATATCTGTTTTGCGTCCGGGAACATTTTTGACATGCCGGGCGTTCACGACTTTTGCACGAATGTCTGCCGCCTCCAATGCCGCGTAAGGACTTTTCCAGTAGATGCCGGTGCTTTCCATCACAACTTCGTCAGGCTGCAATTGAACCACCCACTGCGCCAGCGCGCGTCGGTCTTTCTTGAATGTACCAAATTGACGCTGCTCAATTCGTATCAAACCGTCGCATTCTTCGATCAGTGCGCAGGCCGTAATCTGTGCTTGATGCACATCGAGTCCAATAACACGTTTGTAAAGCGCGACCAATTCCATAATTCCTCCATTCAATTTATACTCGTGAATGGAAGGCGGCGGATGCCGGAACTGAAAATGCCTGAAGGCAATTATCTGCCTTCGGCCTGTTTAACGTGCGCTCTCTATGGAAGCAATCCAGGGTTCGAGTCAGTTCGGCGGGTCACGTTAGAGTGCGGGATCAAGTCACCAAAAAATCTGTGCGACCTCTCCCCGCCACCTCCCACCTCAAAGTTTCTTTCATGATCAGGGTGGCGTCTACTGCAATGTGCGTTAGAGCAA
Organism: Nitrosomonas sp.; assembly: GCA_016708955.1. GTDB lineage: Bacteria > Pseudomonadota > Gammaproteobacteria > Burkholderiales > Nitrosomonadaceae > Nitrosomonas. The sequence continues at coordinate 631,849 of JADJES010000001.1, read as the reverse complement.
CAAAGTATTGTGGCGAAATTTGGATTTTAGAAGCGCCCTTTGTCATTCCGAACGTAGTGGGGGTCTTTGGCAATCAACAATATAGATTTCTCGCTATACTCGAAATGACAGTTATTCAAAGATTCCTTAAATACCCGCAGCATTCTAAAGCCCTGTCAACAGTTCCAGCCGGTTCTATGAAATAGGCTGGCACTATTTAACGTGAAAGAAACCACTAAACAGGCGCAAGTAATCCTGGCCAGCTAAGACCATATAACAATTGGCGCAAATTAGGCTTGCGCTGTTTTGATAAAGCCGTGTTGAATCAGCGTTTTGATCCAACGTGCAGCATTACGCTGAACCGAAAGTTTCTCATAGTCAGTGGCGCTGTCCCGGTAATGTTCGCGCCGCTTGAACATGAAGAAGATGGTGCGTAATATTTTGTGTCCCAGTGCCACAATGGCGCGCTTGTATCCACGGCGCACGATGAGTGAGCTGAACTTTGCTTTAAAAGCAGAAGTGGTTCGGCTGGCAGCGTGAGCAAATTCACATAGAAGACGACGAACATAAGCGTTGCCTTTGCGTGTCCGCCCGGATTTATGCTTACCTGCTGATTCGTTATTGCCTGGACAGATACCAACCCATGAACACAGGCGATCCGCGCTGCCAAAGGCATCCATATTGTTGCCGATTTCTACCAGCAGCATGGCCGCGCCGATGAGATCGACACCGGGCAGGGTTTGCAGTAACACCAGCCAGTTGTGTTCGCTTTCCAGTCCGGCAAGCAAGCGTTGGTCAAACCGAGCGATGCGTTGTTCGATTTCCTCGATATGCTGCATCAATTCATTGAGCACGAAGCGGTGGCTTTCGGTTAATTCTCCCTGCAAGGCATCGAACAATTCTTCACGGCTGGCTTTGAGCCGTCGTGATGCGAATTTCAAAACCTCCTGGGGCATTTTGTTTGCGATAAGCGCCTTGATCATGGCGCGGGCCGATTGTCCATGAACATCGCTGACCACGACACCCAGGCGTATGCCGCCATCGGCGAGAATCTTGTGTAAACGATTCTTTTCAGATGCAAGCTGTCCGGTCAGCTTTTGCCGTTGCCGGGCAATCAAACGCAATTCGCGCATTTTTGCGGGCGGAATAAACGATGCACGCAGCAATCCGGCACGCGACAACGTTGCCAGCCATTGTGCATCGTTGATATCTGTTTTGCGTCCGGGAACATTTTTGACATGCCGGGCGTTCACGACTTTGCAAGAATGCCTGCCGCCTCCAATGCCGCGTAAGGACTTTTCCAGTAGATGCCGGTGCTTTCCATCACAACTTCGTCAGGCTGCAATTGAACCACCCACTGCGCCAGCGCGCGTCGGTCTTTCTTGAATGTACCAAATTGACGCTGCTCAATTCGTATCAAACCGTCGCATTCTTCGATCAGTGCGCAGGCCGTAATCTGTGCTTGATGCACATCGAGTCCAATAACACGTTTGTAAAGCGCGACCAATTCCATAATTCCTCCATTCAATTTATACTCGTGAATGGAAGGCGGCGGATGCCGGAACTGAGAATGCCTGAAGGCAATTATCTGCCTTCGGCCTGTTTAACGTGCGCTCTCTATGGAAGCAATCCGGGGTTCGAGTCAGTTCGGCGGGTCACGTTAGAGTGCGGGATCAAGTCACCAAAAAATCTGTGCGACCTCTCCCCGCCACCTCCCACCTCAAAGTTTCTTTCATGATCAGGGGTGGCGTCTACTGCAATGTGCGTTAACGTGAAAGAAACCACTAAACAGGCGCAAGTAATCCTGGCCAGCTAAGACCATATAACAATTGGCGCAAATTAGGCTTGCGCTGTTTTGATAAAGCCGTGTTGAATCAGCGTTTTGATCCAACGTGCAGCATTACGCTGAACCGAAAGTTTCTCATAGTCAGTGGCGCTGTCCCGGTAATGTTCGCGCCGCTTGAACATGAAGAAGATGGTGCGTAATATTTTGTGTCCCAGTGCCACAATGGCGCGCTTGTATCCACGGCGCACGATGAGTGAGCTGAACTTTGCTTTAAAAGCAGAAGTGGTTCGGCTGGCAGCGTGAGCAAATTCACATAGAAGACGACGAACATAAGCGTTGCCTTTGCGTGTCCGCCCGGATTTATGCTTACCTGCTGATTCGTTATTGCCTGGACAGATACCAACCCATGAACACAGGCGATCCGCGCTGCCAAAGGCATCCATATTGTTGCCGATTTCTACCAGCAGCATGGCCGCGCCGATGAGATCGACACCGGGCAGGGTTTGCAGTAACACCAGCCAGTTGTGTTCGCTTTCCAGTCCGGCAAGCAAGCGTTGGTCAAACCGAGCGATGCGTTGTTCGATTTCCTCGATATGCTGCATCAATTCATTGAGCACGAAGCGGTGGCTTTCGGTTAATTCTCCCTGCAAGGCATCGAACAATTCTTCACGGCTGGCTTTGAGCCGTCGTGATGCGAATTTCAAAACCTCCTGGGGCATTTTGTTTGCGATAAGCGCCTTGATCATGGCGCGGGCCGATTGTCCATGAACATCGCTGACCACGACACCCAGGCGTATGCCGCCATCGGCGAGAATCTTGTGTAAACGATTCTTTTCAGATGCAAGCTGTCCGGTCAGCTTTTGCCGTTGCCGGGCAATCAAACGCAATTCGCGCATTTTTTGCGGGCGGAATAAACGATGCACGCAGCAATCCGGCACGCGACAACGTTGCCAGCCATTGTGCATCGTTGATATCTGTTTTGCGTCCGGGAACATTTTTGACATGCCGGGCGTTCACGACTTTTGCACGAATGCCTGCCGCCTCCAATGCCGCGTAAGGACTTTTCCAGTAGATGCCGGTGCTTTCCATCACAACTTCGTCAGGCTGCAATTGAACCACCCACTGCGCCAGCGCGCGTCGGTCTTTCTTGAATGTACCAAATTGACGCTGCTCAATTCGTATCAAACCGTCGCATTCTTCGATCAGTGCGCAGGCCGTAATCTGTGCTTGATGCACATCGAGTCCAATAACACGTTTGTAAAGCGCGACCAATTCCATAATTCCTCCATTCAATTTATACTCGTGAATGGAAGGCGGCGGATGCCGGAACTGAGAATGCCTGAAGGCAATTATCTGCCTTCGGCCTGTTTAACGTGCGCTCTCTATGGAAGCAATCCGGGGTTCGAGTCAGTTCGGCGGGTCACGTTAGAGTGCGGGATCAAGTCACCAAAAAATCTGTGCGACCTCTCCCCGCCACCTCCCACCTCAAAGTTTCTTTCATGATCAGGGGTGGCGTCTACTGCAATGTGCGTTAGAGCAACAAAGTATTGTGGCGAAATTTGGATTTTTAGAAGCGCCCTTTTGTCATTCCGAACGTAGTGGGGGGTCTTTGGCAATCAACAATATAGATTTCTCGCTATACTCGAAATGACAGTTATTCAAAGATTCCTTAAATACCCGCAGCATTCTAAAGCCCTGTCAACAGTTCCAGCCGGTTCTATGAAATAGGCTGGCACTATTTCTGTGCAATAATGGTCTACTGCTTTTTATCTTTAGCAAACGTCTCGTATATAATGCAGAATTGTTGATCAGGTTTATACATTACAAAAAACCTTCATGAATTGTATGTTAAACCTTTAATTTTCCGATGATGGCTCAATCTCTCCCGATGCAATTCTGTTCTAACTATCCGTCCGTAATGACAAAAACCATCTTATGAACGTTTTTTACGAAGAAGCTGGAACCTTTAAGGTAGGCGCCATACTGGCTGACAACAATACCTCGTTACAGATAGAGGCTGTGCATGGCAAACGATCAAAGATCAAAGCAACATCCGTGCTATTCCGGTTTGATGCGCCACCTTTATCCGAATTTATGAATCATGTGCAAAAAATAGCCGATGAATTGGATCCGGATTTTCTCTGGGAATGCTGCACACAGGATACAGAATTTGCCAGCGATACCCTGGCAACCGATTACTTTGGCCACACACCCAATCCGGTTGAAGCTGCAGCCATTTTGCTGCTGCTGCAAAGCGCGCCGATGTATTTCTATAAAAAAGGGCACGGACACTACAGAGCGGCACCACCGGATGCACTGAGAGCGGCTTTAGCCGGTCAAGAGAAGAAACGCCTGCAAGCAGCGCAACAAGCCTGTTACGTGGAACAATTAAATCAGTTTGTGCTGCCAGAAGAATTTAAACCGCGCATCCCTAATTTACTCTACAAACCGGATAAAAACACGATTGAATGGAAAGCACTCGAAGCAGTCTGTACCGAAAAAAAGCTCACCGTCGCAAAACTGATGGAAAAGTGTGGTGCTATTCCGTCCTCACACGATTACCACTTCAATCAGTTTGTCTGGGAATATTTTCCTGAAGGCATCGGGTTTGGCGAACTTGAACCGCATCAAGCATCGAACGATTTCTCCGGCTTACCTGTCGCAGATGTAGTTGCATTCAGTATCGACGATGCTTCAACGACAGAAATTGATGATGCTTTTTCTGTGACACCCTTAGCATTTGGCAGTTTCCGCATCGGTATCCATATTGCAGCGCCAGCGCTGGGGATCGATCCTGAATCAATGCTCGATAAAACCGCTTCATCACGACTATCGACGGTTTATCTGCCGGGAAGCAAAATCACCATGCTGCCGGATGTCACGATTAATCACTTCACATTAGCAGAAAACCGGTTGTGCCCTGTGCTTTCCCTGTATCTTGATGTATCGGATGATTTTACTGTCAAAAGCACAGAAAGCCGGATTGAGAAAATAAAAATTGCGGCCAATTTGCGTCACAATTCACTCGAACAGCATTTCAACGAAACCACATTAAGCAAAGGCGACTTTGAACACACCTTTAACAAGGAATTAAGCCTACTGTGGAAATTTGCCTGCAAGATGGAAAACCAACGCGGCAAAGCCAGTGATACGAATAATGACAAAATTGATTATAGTTTTGAAATCAAAAATGACCACGTCACAATCAGCGAACGCCGGCGCGGATCCCCCATTGACAAAGTCGTGTCTGAGCTGATGATTTATGTCAATACGGAATGGGGCAAACAATTAACCGATGCGGGCATTACCGGCATCTTTCGCAGTCAGGCCAATGGCAAGGTCAAGATGAGCACTTCACCTGCCCCTCACCAAGGACTGGGTGTCTCGCAATACGCCTGGAGCAGTTCCCCCATGCGACGTTATGTTGATCTGATTAATCAGCGACAACTCATTGCCATGCTGCGCGCCGAACCGCCGCATTATACTAAGGAGAGCACCAGTCTCTTAATCGCAATGCGCGACTTTGAAACAGCCTATGGAATTTATAGCGAATTCCAGCGAGCTATGGAACGTTACTGGTGTTTGCGCTGGTTATTGCAAGAAAAAATTCAAACTATTAACGCACAAGTCATTAAAGAAAATTTAGTGAAATTTGATCATATTCCATTCGTCACACGGGTGCCTTCACTGCCCGAGATGGCGCCGAATACTTACGTCAAACTTAAATTATCTGGGGTAGATCTGCTTGAGCGCAACTTGCACGCAGAATTCCTGCAAAAACAGGATGCATAAGCGAATCTCCAAATTTATGATTAATCTGTTGCCTAAAATAATATAATTGCATGAGCTAGCTAAGACTTAATTTTCAAGGTTTAACCCTTTGGCTGTTACTATTCAAATACACAAAACCACACCAGCAACGCTGGGCGGTTATCTATCTTCCCAAACCAATCGCATGGTTGTAGCGATAGTTGCTTCCATGCTACTGCATGTCATCATTCTTTTTGGCGTAACTTTTCAGTTCCCTCAACCGAAATTCGACAAAATCGCTTCATCTCTCGAAGTTGTGCTGGTTAACAACAAAACACTGACCAAACCGAAAGAAACCGAACTGCTTGCGCAAGACAATCTGGACGGTGGCGGCAACACGGACGCCGATCGCCGGGCAAAAACGCCCTTTCCGGTACTGCCTAAAAGCAAACCGGTCATCGATAACAACGTAGCCCAGCAGAAAGTTAAACAACTGGAACAGGAAGCCAAGAAACTGATGGCTGCGGTCAGTGATATCCCGCAAATCGAACAACCCAGCGAACACAAGAACGAAGCCGAAAGTAAACCAGTTACAACAGATCCGGCCGAGTTATTGCTGCGCAGTCTTGATATTATCCGCCTCAGAGCACAAATTGATAAAGATCATGATGACTACCAGAAGCGCCCGAAACGCAAATTTGTCGGCGCGCGCACCAAAGAATACCGCTTTGCGCGCTATGTCGAGGATTGGCGCATGAAGGTCGAACGCATCGGTAATTTGAATTACCCCGAAGCCGCCAGAAAAGATAAACTCTATGGCAACTTACAGCTTACTGTCAGTATCCGGTCGGATGGCAGTGTGGAGTCGATTGAAATCAATCGCTCATCCGGAGAAAAAATCCTGGACGACGCCGCCATCAATATTGTAAAACTCGCCGGGCAAAATGGATTTGCGCCTTTCCCGCCGGATATCAGGCAGGATACGGATATCCTGCATATTACCCGCACCTGGGTATTTGCATCTTCGGACATGCTGCTGAGTCAGTAGTTATTCATAGGCAACCGGAAACGGTTCCTAATTCCAACTTAACCAAGTATTTCTCTACCCATGCTCGATTCTTACGCCGTGATTGGCAACCCCATTTCGCACAGCAAATCCCCCTTGATCCACAAAACTTTTGCGCAACAAACAGAACAATCCATGCAGTATGACGCGCTTCTAGCGCCACTGGATGGTTTTGAGGCGACTGTGAAAAGCTTCCGTCGGAATGGCGGTAAGGGCATGAATGTTACTGTGCCATTCAAGCTCGAAGCTTACCGGCTGGCCACCCGTTTAACGGAACGGGCAACCATCGCGCAAGCGGTCAATACACTTAAATTCGAAAACGATGAAATTCTCGGTGATAACACCGATGGCGCAGGATTAGTCCGCGACATCGAGAATAATCTGGAAATTCCCATCGCAGGGAAGCGCATATTGCTGCTCGGTGCCGGTGGCGCCGCGCGAGGCGTCATCCTGCCGCTGTTGCAACAAAAACCTTCGCTACTGGCCATTGCTAACCGCACCCCTGAAAAAGCAGTGGCACTTCAGGAACAGTTCAGTCCCTATGGCAATAGCATCGCGGGCGATTTTATGCATTTCGCCGATGCGCATTTTGACATCATCATCAATGCAACCTCCGCCAGCCTGCACGATGCGCTGCCCGAAATACCCGCCGGTGTTTTTGCGCAGTCCACTCTCGCCTACGACATGATGTATCGCCAGGAGCCCACGCGTTTTCTCAAATTCGCACAACAAAATGGCACACGCCAGATAGCGGATGGCATCGGTATGCTGGTGGAACAAGCGGCTGAATCCTTCTTTCTATGGCGCGGCATCCATCCCCAGACAAAACCGGTGATTGCGATGCTGAAATCTCAGACCTGAATACACTCAGCACGAGCAGATGCTTTTTCAATTGAAAGCGGTTCTGTAGAAATTTCATCAAACCGCTTGAAGTCTGATCAAATTGATTACATCCATGGTCTGACAAGCTCACCACGAACGTAATCAATATATTACCGTTCGTCCTAAGCCTGTCGAAGGACTTAATCAGAGACTCCTCAAATGATTTCACTATCCATCGGATAATTTAATGGTATTGGTATCGTAGGGAGGGTTATACTTTCCGGTCATCAAACTGCAAACTGTTCCGCGTATAAACGCGCTGGGCTGACTCACAATAATACTAACTGTCTTGCAAGCGACAATCCGTTATGACCGAAATAAATAACAGCGACGACCCGGAAAATTCACCGACCCCCAACAACAGGCAACCTACCTGTTGCGCAAATACAAACTGGTGGCAGGCCTGGTGAATTTGCAGGATACGCCGGATGAATAGCTGGCTGAATCCACAGTACAGAAACAAAATCTGTCCGAGTTACAAGCCTTTTTGGATCAGCTCCACCCCGCCGATATTGCGCTGATCCTGGAAGCGCTGCCGCTGGAAGACCGGCTGTTGATCTGGAGCATGGTCAAATCGGACCGGGACGGAGAAGTTTTGCTGGAAACCTCCGATGCCGTCCGCGCCACGCTGATTACCGACATGCACAATCAGGAATTGGTCGCGGCGACGGAATATCTCGATGCCAACGAGATCGCCGATCTTGCGCCCGATTTGCCGCAAGAAGTCATGGACGATGTTTTCCGCTCGCTCCCCGTGGAAGAACGCGAACAACTGCGTGCCGCCATGTCGTACCCGGAGGATTCCGTCGGCGCCTTAATGGATTTCGATGTCATCACGATTCGCGAAGATGTCCGGATAGAGGTGGTTCTACGCTATTTACGCATGCTGGACGAAATGCCGGATCATACCGATCAGCTCTTCGTAGTCGACCGGAATGAACAATTGAAAGGCGTATTGCTGATCAACCGCTTGCTCGTCAGCGATTCGGACACCCTCGTTGCCGATGTCATGACCAACGAAATAATCAAATTGCAACCGGATGATGTCGCGCAACAGGCTGCCAACGCGTTCGAGCGCTACGACCTGGTCTCCGCTTCCGTGGTGGATGAAAACGACAAACTACTGGGCCGTGTCACCGTCAACACCGTGATCGATTTTATCCGCGAAAAAGCCGAGAATGAAGCGTTGAATTTAGCGGGTTTGAGGGAAGAGGAAGATCTCTTTGCACCGGTCTTAAAGAGCGTTAAAAACCGCTGGGTCTGGCTGGCCATCAATCTGGTCACCGCTTTCATCGCTTCGCGTGTCATCGGCGTGTTTGAAGACTCCATCGAAAAACTGGTCGCACTCGCCGCCTTGATGCCGATCATCGCCGGCATCGGCGGCAACTCCGGCAATCAAACCATCACCATGATCGTGCGCGCGCTCGCGCTCGATCAAATCAACACCAGCAGCGCCTGGAAATTAATCACCAAAGAAGTCGGCGTCAGTATCGTCAACGGCCTGCTCTGGGGAACCATCGTCGGCTTGTTTACCTTTGCCATTTACCAGAACGCCGAACTGGGTCTGGTCATGACCTTGGCGTTGGTGTTGAATCTGCTGCTGGCCGCGCTGCTCGGTGTCCTAATCCCGCTGACCCTACGCAAATTCGGCCGCGACCCGGCGATTGGCTCCAGCGTAATGATCACTGCGGTGACGGATAGCGGCGGATTCTTTATTTTTCTGAGTTTGGCGACTGTCTTTTTGTTGTAAGCAGAGTAGATCAGATCTACACCGCTACGTAACTGTAATCAAACTAATCACTACCTCGTTGTTACATATTCTTAAGCATAGTAGATATGCACAGGCTTTATAATTACTCGCAAGTATGACTTTGATTGGAGGTTTATTTGAAACGTGTAAAAAGAGACCCTGAAAAATTTGAAGTGATAGATCTCTTCACTGCAATGGGACTTAAACACAATTACAGACTATATGTAAAAGAAGATGTAGATCACTTTATTGAACGCATTAGTAGTTCATTGAAATCTTCTCAAGACAATCCGATTCTCATTTATGGTAAACGCGTAGAGTCACTGTTTGCACATGTTGCAGGCGCCTTAGGTCAGTGTCAATTCATAAAGCAAGAAGATAGTGGGGAAGCATTCTCATCCGAGCAGAATATTTTAGCTCCAGATTACAAAGTAATACTTAATAATGGGCAGCAAATTTTCATTGAGGTCAAAAATTGTCATTTCCCAAATATTAAATCTCCATACCAATTCAATAAAAAATACTTAGAAAAGCTCGAAAACTACGCAAATATTCATGCCATTCCCCTAATGTTTGCAATTTATTATTCCCGGTTAAGCAAATGGTTTCTTTTGTCAAAATCTTCTCTCTTGGAGCAGAAGACGCGTTATGTGACAGACTTTGTTAATGCTATGGCTAAGAACGAAATGTCATTGCTTGGCGATCGCACAATTGCAACAGAACCTGATTTAGTAATTGAGTTGATTGCTAATGATAGTAAAGCAGCATCAATTGATGAAGTAGGGCAAGTAAATTTAATACTCAAGCAAGCATGCAATAAGTTGTGCCGTTTGGCTTGTTATCATGTTCTCAGAATAATAAGGATTCAGAATACTTATGAAATTCCTGGTTTTTCTTGGTACGGTGCGAGACAGCACGCCACCCAACCCTCCCCGGCTTGGCCTGAGAGTCGCGAAAGCTTGCGTGGCGCAGCTTCAACGAGACGATATTTCAGCGGAACTGATCGATCCGCTGGATTTTGATTTTGCACCCATATTCAAACCGCACTTTGCTTACGCACAAGGCAAAGCACCCGCTCAGCTCCAATCCTTGGCGGACAAGATCGCAGCCGCGGATGGCTATGTCATGGTGAGTCCGGAATACAATCATTCGCTGAGTCCGGCTTTGGCGCATTTGCTCAATCACTTCGGCAGTTCGCTGTTTTCGTACAAACCCAGCACGATTGTCACTTATTCGGCAGGGCAATGGGGTGGTGTCAGGGCAGCGGTGGGCATGCGGTCTTTTCTGTCGGAGTTGGGTTGCTTGCCGGTTTCGGCGATGATCCATATTCCCAAAGCGCATGAAGTGCTCGCGGAAGACGGAAATTTTCTTGAGCCCGTCGATGCGGAAAGATGGACGAACTATTTCGCCAGAACCTTCACGCAGCTCACCTGGTGGGCATCCGCCGCACAAAATCAGCGCAACGCTATCGACCCGCACAAATTGGCGCCAGCATTCAAAAAAAATCCCTCGCAAAGAAATTCCCCCTCAAGAAACTCCAAATAATTCATCTTTGTCATTCCGAACGCAGTGAGGAATCTTTGCGAATCAACAGCATAGATTTCTCGCTCTGCTCGAAATGACAGTGATTCAGAGGCTTTAGCAATTTATGCCGACAAGAAAAACATAAAGCATCGTAAGCCTCCAACCCTTCCACATTAACATCCTGACAAATCATCGTTATCCTCAAACCTTTCACAAGGAGGAACGATGTCATCATCAGAAGCACGACGAATTCATATCGAAGCATGGCAAACCAGCGGAATGTCTCAGGCGGCTTATTGCCGGGAACATGGTTTGAATACCAAGACGTTTGGCAATTGGGTTCGCAAGCATCGTGCCGGTCAGGTTATTCGGTCGCCTGCGTTGGTTCCGGTCACGATCAAGCCAATGTCTATGCCGGCGAATACGATGCGTCTTCACGGCCAGGGCGATCATGTGTTGGAGCTGCCGCCGACGGTTTCGCCGCATTGGTTGGGGGAGTTGTTGAAGTGTCTTTGATTGCGAATCCGGGGAAGATTTGGTTGATGGTTGAGCCGGTGGATATGCGTCGCGGCATTGACGGGTTGTCGGTGTTGGTGGAGCAGGCGTTGCAGCGATCGCCTTGTGCGGGTTCGGCGTTTGTGTTTTGCAATCGCGCGGGCAATCGCATCAAGGTGCTGCTGTGGGACGGCACCGGCGTGTGGTTGTGCCAGCGCCGCTTGCATCAGGGGCGGTTTGTTTGGGGACGTTCGGATACGGGCGGGATGGAACTGACTTCGTCGCAATGGGAGTGGTTGATTGCCGGAGTGGATTGGCGTCGTTTGGGGTTGCAATCTTGCGCACGGAAATATAGCTAAAGCCAATACTGGAGTCACTTTGCGCGGGTTTTGCGGTATAATAACACCATGAAAACGCACGCAAAACAGTCAATCGAATTAGATCATTTGAACCTCACACCGGAAGCTAAAACCGAGGTATCGGACCTGATTCAATCGCTGCTTACGCAAGCACAAAACGAGCTCAAGCTGCTGGAAGCGAAGAATCAGGCGCTGACGCTGGAACTGGCACATTTGCGCCGCATTCGCTACGGCGCGAAGAGCGAAGCACTGTCGCAGCCACAGTTGAGTTTGTTCGAAGAAGACTGGCAAACCGATGTTTCTGCCGTTGAGGCGGAAATCGAGCAATTGCCGTCGATCGCACCACAAAAGCCCAAACGTGAGCGTGCCGGACGCCAGCCGTTGCCGGATCACCTGCCGCGCATCGAACACCGCCACGAACCGCAATCCTGCCAATGCAAACAATGCGGCAGCGAGCTGGTCAAAATCGGCGAAGATGTCACCGAACAACTCGACGTCAAACCCGCCGAATTCTTCGTGCACCGCCACATCCGCCCGCAATACGCCTGCCGGGCTTGCGAAACCGTGGTCGCGGAACCCGTGCCACCCGCCATCATCGACGGCGGTATGGCAACACCCGGACTGCTTGCTTGGATCACGACCTGCAAATACCTCGATCACCTGCCGCTGTATCGCACCGCACAAATCGCCGCCCGGGAAGGTGTCACTTTATCGCTTTCCACCCTGGCGGAATGGATCGGACGTGTAGGCGTGGCACTGCAACCGCTGGTTGACCGGCTGATTTTGCACTTATTGCAAGGCCGTGTGTTGCACGCCGACGAAACCCCGGTGGCGCAACTTGATCCCGGCAGCGGAAAAACGCAACGCGCCTACCTGTGGGCATATCGCAGCAACGATTTTGAGTTGGGGCCGCGCATCATCGTATTCGACTACCAAACCAGCCGTAGTGGCAAACATGTGCAAAACTTCCTCAACAAGTGGCAAGGCCACTTGCTGGTCGACGACTATGGCGGTTACAAGGCTTTATTCTCCAAAACAGCATCACCCCTGCACTGAATTAGGGTGCTGGGCGCACGCGCGCCGCAAATTCTTCGACCTGCACCAAGCCAACGCCAGCACCGTTGCATTCGAAGCATTGCAACGCATCGGCAAACTTTACGCCGTCGAAGCAGAAGGCAAGCACTCATCGACCGAAGCCCGGCAGATACTACGTGCAGAAAAAAGCCTGCCGATCCTGCAATCGTTGCACGACTGGTTACTGCAAACCCGCTTTCATACCGCCGATGGCGGCGGCACCGCCAAAGCCATCGATTACACCTTGAAGCGCTGGCAAAGCCTGATCCGCTACGCCAGAAGCGGACACCTGCCGATTGACAACAACCCCGTCGAAAACACTATTCGCCCCATCGCGCTCGGCAAGAAAAACTGGCTGTTCACCGGCTCCGAACGTGCCGGAAAACGTGCTGCCGCCATCCAAACCCAACTCGGCACCGCCAAACTCAACGGACTCAACCCCGCACAATGGCTAGCCGGCACGCTCGAAAAACTCCCCACCTGGCCTAACAGTCGGATTGATGAATTGCTGCCGCTCGCACCGGAGGATATTGAAGCATTGTTGAAGGAATGTAGGTAGGTGGTGGGGTTGGAGGATACGATGAATGTTAGTTTTCATACGGTAAAAAATTGGATGAAAAGGAAAGTGTTGGATAAGTCCGGTGTAACGTATTAGACGACAATTAACCTGTCCGGTCAGGCGACAACTAGCTTGACAACGACCGGGGTGAGGATGAATTATGTTATTAAAACTGGCTGCTGAGGGGGATCTCCGCGATAGCGGCTTAGTTCAACAGCCGAATCAATGAACTGCTACCGTTCGCACCGGAGGCTATTGAAGCATTGTTGAAGGAATGTGGGTAGGTGGTGGGGTTGGAGGGATACGGTTTTTCTGTCATTTGAAATCAAAATGATAAACCTAATGCCTCATCTTGCTCCTGTTCTCAAGCCTCTTTTAGCCCGATTACCCTGGATTGGAGGCTTACCAAGTAAGTGTGCCCTGACGGGTGCGCCATAAAAAAAACCCCTCATCTTTTTGATGAGGGGTTTTTATGGAGTGCCTGGCGGTAACCTACTTTCACATGCGAATGCACACTATCATCGGCGCAGCTTCGTTTCACGGTTCTGTTCGGGATGGGAAGAGGTGGGTCCAAAGTGCTATGGCCGCCAAGCGTAACTTGGCATTCAATTATATTAAAATTGAATGTTGGAAAAAGTAAATTAGATTAGATATTATCAATACAAAACTAAAAATTAAATTTTTAAAGTTATAGGATCAAGCCTCACGGTCAATTAGTATCGGTTAGCTTAACATATCACTATGCTTCCACACCCGACCTATCAACGTCGTAGTCTTCGACGAACCTTTAGGAGGGTTAAACCCTCGGGAAGTCTCATCTTGAGGAGAGTTTCCCGCTTAGATGCTTTCAGCGGTTATCTCTTCCGCACATAGCTACCCGGCGATACGACTGGCGTCACAACCGGTACACCAGAGGTGCGTCCACTCCGGTCCTCTCGTACTAGGAGCAGGTCCACTCAAACTTCCAACGCCCACGGCAGATAGGGACCAAACTGTCTCACGACGTTTTAAACCCAGCTCACGTACCACTTTAAATGGCGAACAGCCATACCCTTGGGACCGGCTACAGCCCCAGGATGTGATGAGCCGACATCGAGGTGCCAAACTCCCCCGTCGATATGAACTCTTGGGAGGAATCAGCCTGTTATCCCCGGCGTACCTTTTATCCGTTGAGCGATGGCCCTTCCATACAGAACCACCGGATCACTATGACCTGCTTTCGCATCTGCTCGACTTGTCAGTCTCGCAGTTAAGCACGCTTTTGCCATTGCACTATCAGCACGATTTCCGACCGTACCTAGCGTACCTTCGTACTCCTCCGTTACAATTTGGGAGGAGACCGCCCCAGTCAAACTGCCTACCATACACGGTCCCCAATCCAGATAATGGATCTAGGTTAGAACCTCAACAACATCAGGGTGGTATTTCAACGTTGGCTCCATGAATTCTGGCGAATCCACTTCAAAGCCTCCCACCTATCCTACACAAATGTTATCAAAGTCCAATGTAAAGCTACAGTAAAGGTGCACGGGGTCTTTCCGTCTAGCCGCGGGGAGATTGCATCTTCACAAACATTTCAACTTCGCTGAGTCCCAGGAGGAGACAGTGTGGCCATCGTTACGCCATTCGTGCAGGTCGGAACTTACCCGACAAGGAATTTCGCTACCTTAGGACCGTTATAGTTACGGCCGCCGTTTACCGGGCTTCAATCAAGAGCTTGCACCCCATCATTTAACCTTCCGGCACCGGGCAGGCGTCACACTCTATACGTCCACTTTCGTGTTTGCAGAGTGCTATGTTTTTATTAAACAGTCGCAGCCACCATTTCATTGCAACCCTATTCTGCTTCACGCGCGAGGCGCTACACATACAAAGGGCACACCTTTTCCCGAAGTTACGGTGCTATTTTGCCGAGTTCCTTCTCCTGAGTTCTCTCAAGCGCCTTAGAATTCTCATCCTACCCACCTGTGTCGGTTTACGGTACGGTCTTCATTCAACTGAAGCTTAGTGGCTTTTCCTGGAAGCATGGTATCACTCACTTGGCGTTCCTAAGAACGTTGCGTTATCACGTCTCAGCTTAGTCGCTCGGATTTGCCTAAGCAACACGCCTACACGCTTGAACCGGGACATCCAACACCCGGCTGAGCTAACCTTCTCCGTCCCCACATCGCATTGAACAAAGGTACTGGAATTTTAACCAGTTTCCCATCAGTTACGCATTTCTGCCTCACCTTAGGGGCCGACTCACCCTGCGCCGATTAGCGTTGCACAGGAAACCTTGGGTTTTCGGCGAGGGAGTCTTTCACTCCCCTTTATCGCTACTCATGTCAGCATTCGCACTTCCGATACCTCCAGCAGCCTTTACAAGCCACCTTCACAGGCCTACGGAACGCTCTCCTACCATTTACATAAATGTAAATCCCTAGCTTCGGTGCACAGTTTGAGCCCCGTTACATCTTCCGCGCAGGACGACTCGATCAGTGAGCTATTACGCTTTCTTTAAAGGATGGCTGCTTCTAAGCCAACCTCCTGACTGTTTATGCCTTCCCACTTCGTTTCCCACTTAACTGTGTCTTGGGGACCTTAGCTGAGGGTCTGGGTTGTTTCCCTTTCGACACCGGACGTTAGCACCCGATGTCTGTCTCCCACGCTCGCACTCTTTGGTATTCGGAGTTTGCAATGGTTTGGTAAGTCTCAATGACCCCCTAGCCATAACAGTGCTCTACCCCCAAAGGTGATACGTGAGGCACTACCTAAATAGTTTTCGGAGAGAACCAGCTATTTCCAGATTTGTTTAGCCTTTCACCCCTACCCACAGCTCATCCCCTAATTTTTCAACATTAGTGGGTTCGGACCTCCACGAGGTGTTACCCTCGCTTCATCCTGGCCATGAGTAGATCATCTGGTTTCGGGTCTACACCCAGCAACTAAACGCCCTATTAAGACTCGCTTTCGCTACGCTTCCCCTACTCGGTTAAGCTTGCTACTGAATGTAAGTCGCTGACCCATTATACAAAAGGTACGCAGTCACGGAACAAGTCCGCTCCCACTGTTTGTATGCATGCGGTTTCAGGATCTATTTCACTCCCCTTCCGGGGTTCTTTTCGCCTTTCCCTCACGGTACTGGTTCACTATCGGTCGATTACGAGTATTTAGCCTTGGAGGATGGTCCCCCCATATTCAAACAGGATTCCACGTGTCCCGCTCTACTTATCTCAATCTTAGTTCCACATTTGAATTTTCACCTACAGGGCTATCACCTACTATGGCTTAACTTTCCAGAAAATTCGATTAATTCAAATGCTAAATATTGAAGGCTTTTCCCATTTCGCTCGCCACTACTCTGGGAATCTCAGTTGATTTCTTTTCCTCTGGTTACTTAGATGTTTCAGTTCTCCAGGTTCGCTACACTTAACCTATATATTCAGTCAAGGTTGACTCTTGCTCAATCAATTCTTCTATATTTCATAAAAACTGATTAAGCAAGAGTCAGGTTTCCCCATTCGGATATCTCCGGATCAAAGCTTGTTTGCCAGCTCCCCGAAGCTTTTCGCAGGCTTCCACGTCCTTCATCGCCTGTAATCGCCAAGGCATCCACCACATGCACTTATTCACTTGATCCTATAACTTTAATAACTTACTATTATTATTATAGGTATTTGTATGTATTGCACTTTCATGCAGTACAAAGATACAATCTAACCCATTGTTTATTAATTATGTTCGCAACTTTTAACCCATTGCTAAACATAAATAAAAAACTTTACTTTTTCCAAATTTTTAAAGAACAAGAAACTTCTATTATAGGCATAACCACGCATGCAATGACTGTAATGAATAATCATCTTCAGCATATTTGAATTTATTATATTAATAAATTCAAATTATGGTGGAGGTGAACGGGATCGAACCGATGACCCCCTGCTTGCAAAGCAGGTGCTCTCCCAGCTGAGCTACACCCCCGATTATGTTGGTGGGTCTGGGTGGATTTGAACCACCGACCCCACGCTTATCAAGCGTGTGCTCTAACCAACTGAGCTACAGACCCTAGTATGAGTCTAAGCACCATCCGCCAAGGCGGACACTCAGTACAAATTACTGGCTCTTAGCTCTGCCTATAAACAATCGATAGGTTGTGGGTACTCAAATGAGATTTCTCTTGAAAGGAGGTGATCCAGCCGCAGGTTCCCCTACGGCTACCTTGTTACGACTTCACCCCAGTCATGAACCTCACCGTGGCAAGCGCCCTCCTTACGGTTAGACTACCTGCTTCTGGTGAAACCCACTCCCATGGTGTGACGGGCGGTGTGTACAAGACCCGGGAACGTATTCACCGCGACATGCTGATCCGCGATTACTAGCGATTCCGACTTCACGGAGTCGAGTTGCAGACTCCGATCCGGACTACGACGCGCTTTCTGAGATTAGCTCCCCCTCGCGGGTTGGCAACCCTCTGTACGCGCCATTGTATTACGTGTGAAGCCCTACCCATAAGGGCCATGAGGACTTGACGTCATCCCCACCTTCCTCCGGTTTATCACCGGCAGTCTCATTAAAGTGCCCAACTAAATGATGGCAATTAATGACAAGGGTTGCGCTCGTTGCGGGACTTAACCCAACATCTCACGACACGAGCTGACGACAGCCATGCAGCACCTGTGTTCAGATTCTCTTTCGAGCACGAATTCATCTCTGAAAACTTTCTGACATGTCAAGGGTAGGTAAGGTTTTTCGCGTTGCATCGAATTAATCCACATAATCCACCGCTTGTGCGGGTCCCCGTCAATTCCTTTGAGTTTTAATCTTGCGACCGTACTCCCCAGGCGGTCAACTTCACGCGTTAGCTACGTTACCAAGTCTAATAAGACCCGACAACTAGTTGACATAGTTTAGGGCGTGGACTACCAGGGTATCTAATCCTGTTTGCTCCCCACGCTTTCGTGCATGAGCGTCAGTGTTAACCCAGGGGGCTGCCTTCGCCATCGATGTTCTTCCATATCTCTACGCATTTCACTGCTACACATGGAATTCCACCCCCCTCTGCCACACTCTAGTCTTGTAGTTTCAAACGCAGTTCCCAGGTTAAGCCCGGGGATTTCACATCTGACTTACATAACCGCCTGCGCACCCTTTACGCCCAGTAATTCCGATTAACGCTCGCACCCTACGTATTACCGCGGCTGCTGGCACGTAGTTAGCCGGTGCTTCTTCTGTCGATACCGTCATGGATTACTGGTATTATCAGCAATCTTTTCTTCTCGACTGAAAGAGCTTTACAACCCGAAGGCCTTCTTCACTCACGCGGCATTGCTGGATCAGGCTTGCGCCCATTGTCCAAAATTCCCCACTGCTGCCTCCCGTAGGAGTCTGGGCCGTGTCTCAGTCCCAGTGTGGCTGGTCGTCCTCTCAGACCAACTACTGATCGTCGCCTTGGTAAGCCATTACCTTACCAACTAGCTAATCAGACATCGGCCGCTCCAAAAGCATAAGGTCTTTCGATCCCCTACTTTCCTCCTCAGAGTATATGCGGTATTAGCACATCTTTCGATGCGTTATCCCCCACTTCAGGACACGTTCCGATGTATTACTCACCCGTCCGCCACTCGCCACCAGGTGCAAGCACCCGTGCTGCCGTTCGACTTGCATGTGTAAAGCATGCCGCCAGCGTTCAATCTGAGCCAGGATCAAACTCTTAAGTTTAATTCTGTTAAAACTCTCGCTTGACTGTTTTGATGTTGATTATAAACCAATATCTATTTTTCTTGCGAGTACTTAATATTTCTTAGGATTCTATTTCAAATCCTTTTTCTCACTAAGTACCCACACCTATCGATTGTAATTTTTTAAAGAGCGTTGCTACTTTTTAATCTGTTGCTTGGTAGCGAGAGGCGAATTATACAGACTCCGAAATGCTGGTCAAGACATATTTACACATTATTCAAATAAGTCGAATTGAGCTTATTAGGCATTTCATGAAATGCTCTTAAATACAATTACTCAGCTTTATTCGAGTGGTTTTTTATTTAACGCCTTGCTTGAGACTTGCTTCAATAAAGTGGCTAAGATCTCCATCTAATACACTTTGCGTATTCCCAATTTCTATATTTGTTCGTAAATCCTTAATCCGTGATTGATCCAAAACATAGGATCGAATCTGATGACCCCAGCCAATATCTGTTTTGGTCTCTTCAATGGCTTGCTTTTCTTCATTACGCTTACGTAGCTCTGCCTCATATAATCTTGATTTCAGCATCACAAGCGCATCGGCTTTATTACGATGCTGTGATCGGCCGCTCTGACATTGCACAACTATTCCTGTTGGATTGTGCGTAATTCGGATTGCGGAATCGGTTTTGTTAATATGCTGACCTCCTGCACCTGAGGCGCGGAATGTATCTATTCTTAAATCTGCCGGATTAATTTCAATCTCTATGGTGTCATCCACTTCAGGATATACAAATACACTCGCAAAAGAAGTATGGCGACGATTACCCGAATCAAATGGTGACTTTCTTACCAAACGATGTACCCCGGTTTCCGTGCGCAAATAACCATATGCATATTCACCGGTAACCTTTAAGGTGGCACTTTTAATGCCAGCAATATCCCCTACCGATTCTTCCAGAATTTCAACATTCAGGCCCTGTCTTTCGCAATAGCGCAAATACATGCGTTCCAGCATAGCTGCCCAATCTTGCGCCTCCGTTCCTCCAGAACCTGATTGAATATCCACAAAACAATTATTTGGATCCATCGGATCAGAAAACATGCGCCGGAATTCCAAATTTGCTATTACTTTCTCCACATTATTAACATCAATCTCTATACTCTCTAAAGCAGCTCCATCAGATTCATCCTTCGCTATTTGAAATAACTCCTGCGCATCATGTAATTGCTGTTCCATCGATTGCAATGTAAAAACGGTATCTTCCAGCAATTTTTTCTCACGTCCGATCTCTTGGGTGCGTTTACTATCATTCCAAATCGCCGGATCTTCAAGAAGTCGAGTTAATTCGCTCAGCCGGGTCTGTTTTGTATCGAAGTCAAAGAAACCTCCGTAATTCATTAGCTCGATTACCCAGATCCTGAAGATGATTCGCAACTGCATTGATTTGTTCTGTTTCCATATTTTTCACCTAAAATTGAATTTCTAATTATACCTTTTAGTGCACTGATATCATGTGTACCTGTCGTTAACTTTCGTGATCCACATTATTCCTTTGCAATTTGGAGAAATTTTTATGCATATGTTTCAACTTTTAAAACCATCGATCAGTAAAAAAATTATAATAATTAGCTAATATTGCGTGTGATTCATGCATTTTTCACATTCCAGTTCGTTTTCTTAATCAATTTTTTCATAAATTCAATAATGTCAAAGTTTTTTGCACTGATTCCAGCGGCAGGCTCAGGCGCACGTATGGGCAATGAGCTTCCCAAACAATATCTAGCATTGAATAACAGACCGATGATTTATCATGCAATATATACGCTATGCCAGAACCAGTTCATTGCTGGCGTATTCGTCGTACTTGCGCCTAGTGATAGCGAATGGCTCAAGTATGACTGGTCTGAATTCTCAGAAAAACTAGTTGTGCTTAGCTGTGGCGGGCTAACTCGGGCAGATAGTGTACTTAATGGCCTTACAGCAGCGAAAAAAAAAGGCCTGGTAGATACGGATGATTGGATATTGGTACATGATGCGGCCAGACCCTGTTTAACTTCAATTCAATTGGACAAACTAATCAATAACTTAGCCACAGATGATGTTGGTGGACTATTGGCAGTGCCTGTTGCAGATACTTTAAAACGCAGTAACACTGAAAATCGTGTGGCACATACTGAATCCAGAGAAAATTTATGGCAAGCACAGACGCCGCAAATGTTTCGCTATGACCTGCTCACCCATGCACTCCGTAGCGCGACAAGCATTAATGTGACAGATGATGCCAGCGCTGTTGAGGCCTTAGGATTTCAGCCAAAACTTGTGCTTGGTGATGCTTACAATTTTAAAGTAACCTACCCTCAAGATCTGGCGTTAGCAGAATTGATAATACAGAAAAGGAATAATCCGTGAGCACGTTAAGAATAGGACAAGGTTTTGATGTACATCAGTTAGTTGAAGGTCGTCCGTTGATCATTGGCGGAGTAACGATTCCTTACGAAAAAGGATTACTCGGGCATTCCGATGCGGATGTGTTGCTGCATGCAATTTGTGATGCACTTATTGGTGCCGCAGCATTGGGAGACATTGGCAAACATTTTTCTGATTCTGATCCGCGCTATAAAAATATCGATAGCCGCGTGTTATTACGCAATGTATACAGCTTGCTGGCAAATAGTAGTTATAAAATTATCAATATCGATGCAACTATTATTACTCAAGCTCCCAAAATGGCGCCTCATATTCCTGCGATGATTGCAAATATTGCGCAGGATCTGAAAACGCATACTAATAACATCAATATTAAAGCTAAAACAGCCGAGCATTTAGGTGCAATTGGCCGTAAAGAAGGTATTGTGGCAGAAGTTGTATGCTTAATTAGCTGTACGGAAAACGCGATTGACTAATAAGGTACCGATACAAAAATAAAATCTATTCGGGTATTTTTCGCTATTTTTCCTAATAAATTAGTACAAAAACAATTGGCTTATCAAGCCGAAATACTGGAATCTACTTACGGTGGACGCAAAGTTCGAACACAGAATTTCCATCTTACGTTGTTATTCCTTGGAGATATCAGCACGCACCGTATTGAAGCACTGCAGCAAACCATGAAAAACATATCAGCAAAAAAATTTGAGCTAAGTTTAGACAAAGTCTGCTACTGGAAACGCAATCAAATTACTTATATCCAGGCAAATCAATTCCCTAACGAACTGTTCTTTCTCGTTGATTCACTGAAGACTGCTCTGTCAGAAGCTGGGTTCTTATTTGATAAGTACATTTACAAACCACATGTTACGCTAATCCGGAAAGCAACTCATTCTGCAGAAATCGATCTACCTATCCCAATCAAATGGGAAGTGAATGAGTGGTCTCTTATTCAATCCAAACAAACTGAGCACGGTGTTGATTATATTCCACTGAAACAGTGGAACTTGAAATAAGCCAATATTGATCGAAGAATTTATCCTATATAAATACCCCTTAACTCAAAGTTACCTGTTTACATTCAATTAAAACCCTTGTCACCCAACTATTTTGAAAATTCTTACCCTCGAAACATCTACTGAATTCTGCTCTGTTGCACTGTACCTGGATGGCAAAATATTCAACAAGGAAATTCTTGCTGAGCGCCGTCACTCTGAAATTCTTCTGCCTATGGTTCATGAACTGCTCGAAGAGTCTGCACTTGCATTGCAGCAATTAGATGGCATCGCTTTTGGCGCAGGTCCAGGTTCTTTTACGGGTCTGCGCATAGCTTGCGGTGTCGCTCAAGGTTTGGCGTATGCAACCAATCTGCCAGTTATAGGAATTAGCACGCTTGAAGCAGTGGCACAGCAAACTGAGGAACAGAAAATCATTGTGGCACTTGATGCCCGCATGGGCGAGATTTATCATGCCGCATATCAGAAATTAACAAATTATGAGTGGGAAGTTATCAGTCCGCCAACACTCTGCTTACCGCAGCATGCGCCCTCGGTAGCGGGTAATGGTTGGATTGGATGCGGTAGTGGTTTTGATGTCTATCGCAAAGAATTATCAGCACTGTATGGCGAAAATATTCACCAGGTTCATTTCAAGCTCCACCCGCAAGCTGGGGAAATAGCACAACTTGCGCTACCCAAATTTACTGATGGTTCTAATACTGATCCAGCTAATGTAACACCTGTCTATATACGTAACAAAGTCGCATTGAAGGAAAATGAGCGATGAATAGCACATTGCAGCAGACAGCCGAATTCAGAAAAATGTATCCGGCAGATCTAGATCGTGTCATCCTGATCGAGCGAGAAATTTTTCTTTTCCCCTGGTCACCGGGAAATTTCGCCGATTCACTCAAGGCCGATTATGTATGTCAGGTTTTAGAACAGGCTGATGTGCTGTTCGGTTATGGGATCATGATGATGAGTCCTGAAGAAGCACATATTCTCACCATTGGTATCGCTGCAGACTGGCAAAAAAAAGGTTGGGGAAAAAAGCTACTCCAGCATTTTATTCAGCATGCCAGGGGAGAAAATGCAAAATCGATATTCCTGGATGTACGAGAATCGAATCACGGTGCCGCACAGCTCTATAAAAAAATGGGTTTCCAGCACATTGCAACGCGCAAAGGTTATTACCCGGCAATGTGCGGACGTGAAGATGCGCTTGTCATGCAATTGATGTTATGAATACGCGGCGCAGACAAATACTCAAAGAATTGAATCTGCTACCGGTATGGCAGCTGAAATCAGGCCCCCGGAAAAAGAATCAGTTGCTTGAATCACAATCAATCGAAGTCAGAAATTTGATATCTCCGCCTGATCCTGCAAAAGATTCACAGCAGCGCCAGGAAATCCATCAAATGAATTGGGATCAACTCAGATTAGCGGTATCCCAGTGTACTGCCTGCCCTTTACACCAGACACGTACTCAAACAGTATTTGGTGCCGGCGATGAGAATGCGGATTGGCTCTTTGTAGGCGAAGGGCCGGGAGCCACAGAAGATGCAACCGGTGAACCTTTTGTTGGCCAGGCCGGCAAACTACTCGATCAAATGTTAGCAGCTATTAAGCTGAACCGTGGCCAGCAAGTCTACATCACCAATATCGTAAAATGCCGCCCGCCCAATAATAGAAACCCCAATGCCAATGAAGCTCGTCAATGCGAACCTTATCTGACGAGGCAAATTGCTCTGATCAAACCCAAACTTATTGTTGCATTAGGAAAGGTTGCTGCACAAAACCTTCTCCAGTGTGAAGACAGTATTTCCAGCTTGCGTGGAAAAATACATGATTATTCAGGCATACCCCTGATAGTCACTTACCACCCTGCCTATTTATTGCGCGCTCTCCCAGAAAAAGCAAAAGCTTGGAAAGATTTATGTTTTGCTCAATCAACTATGCAGTCAATAACATAATATTTTTATTCAATAAATATTTATGACTTATTTTACCAATACTAATTTTGTGAATTTCTGATCAGTTGTCCGTATGCCCGGCAATCCATCCGTTTCCCAGTAGCTTCATCTTTTATGAAAAAGAGCATTTTTTTCCTACCCACAAACTTGATATTGGTCTTTGATTCTTCATTCCGGCACCGGATCTCAGCAGTAATGCGCCTCCTTCAGTGAGATCCTGAACAGTTCTTAGCCGCGCCCCGCTACATGCGTGATAGCCTTAAAAATACGCTCAACTGTTTCCCGCTCCATATCACTGGTGATAAATACGATTTTCGAGCGCCGGTCATTGTCCGGCCAAGCGGGTAATGGCGTCAGCGGGTGCAGGATGTGCTGCACGCCATGCATGGCCATGGGGTGGTCGGTGCCTTCGATGTTCAGAATTCCCTTGATACGCAACATCTTCCCACCCATGTAAAACAGCTGCTCCAGCAGGGTTGCGTAAATATGCCGGGAAACCGGCTGATCTGTGGTAAAACAGTATGCCCGGACATGATCGTCGTGCCGATTGATGTCGTGCGCGTGGTGATCGTGATTGTCAGAATGATGATGGTGCGCGGTATAGTCAGGCTTGTGCGCTGCGTCTGCCGCATAGGCTTCTTCGCGAAGCCAGCGCGCCACATCGGGTGTTTTTTTCTCGGCTGAGAACAATCCCAAATTCAGAAGTTTTTCCGCTTCAATCCGGCCATGCGCAACCTGCCAGCGTTCCGCGGCGGGATTGATGGCATCCAGCCGCTGAAGCAAAGCACCCTTGTCCTGCGGTTTCGCCAGATCGGCCTTGGTCAGCAGCAGGCAATCGGCAATCGCAGCCTGTTTGACCGCTTCATTATATGCACTCAACGTCTGGTTTCCCGTGGCCAGGTCGATGGTCGCCGCAATCCCGTCGAGCCGGTAACGGCTGGTAATCTGCGGATCGGCCATCAACGTATGGATGATCGGCGCGGGATCAGCCAGGCCGGTGGTTTCGATCAGCACGCGGTGAAACTGCCGCTTCCCATTACGCGAAAAGCGCCAGGTAATGTCTTGCAGTGTTTTGACCAGATCGCTGCGGATCGTACAGCACAGGCAGCCGCTGCCCATCTCCATCACCACGTTCTCGGTACTGTGCGCGACCAGCAAATGATCTAGCGCAATTTCACCGAACTCATTGATGATCACCAAAGTGTCCGCCATCGCCGGTTGCTGCATGATGTAATTGAGTAACGTAGTTTTGCCGCTGCCCAGATAGCCCGTCAGCAGTGTAACTGGAATCAGCGTATTGTCAGGAGAAGTCGGTATCATGATGTTTTTTGCATTGACTGAATAAAAAATTGTCACTACTTTAACATGTGCGCATAAGGTGTGTAGTGTTTAAAAAACGGTGGGGCACTGTTTCTGCATTTGTGCTGTATTACTGGCTAAATGACAGTCAAACAAAGAATTATTATTAGTTTGCATCATCTTCTGCATACCGTTCAACCAATGCTGCAAAATGATTAAAAACTTTCAAAATATCTGAAGAAAAAGGGTGTCTAGGAGTCTGTCGGACTTAAGATCAATCTACTGCGCCAGTGGGATAACGGTTCATATTTCCTCAATTTCTCGTTGCATAGATCGACTATGCGCCTAAAAATAGAGAAAATATGAACCGTTATCCCACTCGGCTCGCTACGATTGCTTAAGTCCGACAGACTCCTAGAATAAAGAATTCTTGCTCTTTATTCTTGCGCAGAATAACCCCCAGTTGTTGTTGGATGCAATTAATAGCGCATAACCAAGGTCTCAGGTACCGAATTACGAGTCCGAAACAGGTGATGCGCGCATCACAAGACCGCCAAACAAAACCATATCGAATTCGTCGGCTATATTCTCAATTCGAGATCTCGTGTTTCTACTATGAGCGTGGGCACAGCGTGCATCAACAAAAAGTTTAATGAGGGTGCCATTGAGCCATGAAATCCTTCTTGAAAAATCTGAGAAGAGAAGAAATTTCAGCTGCTTTTCTGAATCAAGTTCAGCAATTCCTGGGCGTTGATTTTGCCGCTGATTTCGCCGCCTTCCAGGACGCTGTCGGCCAAATCTCGCTTGTGCCTGTGCAGCGAGACGATTTGTTCCTCGATGGTGTTTTTCGTTACCAGCCGGTACACGGTGACAGGGCGCTGCTGGCCGATGCGGTGGGCGCGGTCGGAGGCCTGATCCTCCACAGCCGGGTTCCACCAGGGGTCCATATGGATGACATAATCCGCTGCCGTTAAGTTCAGGCCGACACCGCCGGCTTTTAGGCTGATGAGAAAAACATCGCCTTGTCCGGCCTGAAATGCATCCACCCGCTTCTTACGTTCCGCCGCCGGAGTTTGGCCGTCCAAATATTGATAGGCGATGCCTTTTTCGTCCAGATAGCTGCGAATAAGGCTGAGGTGGTCGACGAACTGGCTGAATACCAAAGTTTTGTGGCGATTGTCCAGAAGCTCATCCAACACTTCGCCGAACAACGCCAGCTTGCTGCTGGAAAGTCCCAGATCCGGCGCTACCAGTTGCACATTGCAGCAGGCCCGGCGCAGCTTAGTGATCGCAGCCAATACCTTGAAACGTTTATTTTCCTCAGGCCCCTGGGTCTCGTTCAGTTCGTTCAACAGCTTGCGGCGCAAGGCCTCGTAGAATACGGCTTCCTGTTCGCTCAGCTCCACTTGCAGCTCGATGTCGGTGCGCGGCGGCAGTTCGTCCAGAACTTGGGTCTTAATCCGTCGCAGGATGAAAGGCTGGATCATGCGTTTTAACCGCTGGCGCGCCTCACGATCCTGATTGCGCTCGATGGGTCCGGCAAAGCGGCGGTTGAAGCTTTCCAGAGAACCGAGCAGGCCGGGATTGATGAATCGGAATAGATTCCAAAGCTCGCCCAGATGGTTTTCTACCGGCGTGCCGGTGGTGATGATCTTGAACCGCCCTTGCAGGGCCATGGCCTGCTGGGAACGCTTGGTCGCCGGATTCTTGATGAGTTGGGCTTCGTCCAGCACAATAGTTTGCCAGGTTGGTACGGCCAGAAGCTTGCCGGCAGATTCCTGCTGCAATAAGGCATAACTGCAAATTAAAAGATCCATCGGGCGTAAACCTTCGATCAGGGCTTGCCGATCGCCCCCGCCCAGGATTTGAACGTTGAGAGTCGGCGCGAAACGTTGGATCTCGCTCTGCCAGTTCATGCAAACCGAGGTCGGCGCAACCACCAGGGTTGGTCCCTCACCAGCCCGGCTCAGGATCACGGCCAAGGCTTGCAGGGTCTTCCCCAAACCCATGTCATCGGCAAGACAAGCACCCACGCCCCAGGCTGATAGCCTGAACAGCCATTCGAAACCGGCGCGCTGATAATCTCGCAACTCCGCCTGCAAAGTAGACGGGAGCTTCGGCTGGACTTGCTCTGCCCGGCGCAGCCGCTCCAATTGCGCCTGCCAAGCGGAATCTCCTTGGAACTCGCCCACTTCTTCAGCAATTTCATCCATGACCGGCAACGCCAGCGCATGGAGACGCTGATCCTTACCGTATTTTTCTGAATAAGCACGCAAATCGTCCAGACGCTTCTTGAACGCTTCAGTCAGGGCCAGGAAACGGCCTTCATCGAGGCGGATGAATTTGCTCCGGGTGCCTTCCGTTAATTCCAGCAAGCGCTGCATGTTCAACACCTGTCCGTCATCCAGTTTGAGCTCGCCGCTGACGCTGAACCAGTCACGCTGTTGCTTGATCTTGATGCTAAGCTGATTCAATCCGGCCTGCCCCAACAGCTTGAGTTTCTCGCCTTGCGGCCATTCAATCTGGGCCTTGTCACCCGCTTCCTGCAGCTCCAGCAAAAACTCAAGACTACTTTCGGCATCAACCAACAGCCATTGAAAAGCTATCACTTCTTGGGCTTGACTGCCGAGAGTGGGGCAAAGGGCGATGAGTTCGTTTGCCAGTTTCCGCTCAAGCATGAGATCACGCTGGGTTTGCAGGCGTCTACCGCCGATTTCCGCGATCAAGCTGGTGCCGCCGGAACCAGGGGCGTAATAAGAACCCTGGTCTCCAAAGGGGCGGATCAGGATGGCGGCGCGCAGTCCCTCGCCTTCGGGAATCAGTTGTACACGGGGATGCGCATTCGCCTCAACTATCTCGGCGGCGGCAAGTTCCCCGCCGCCAATGTCTGAATGAATAGTCACCAGGGTGGATACCGAGCTTAGGCTGGCCAAAATGCGCTCCTGGGCAGAAGCCGGAACCACGATTCCCTTGCCGATAATTTGCGCAAGGCGATGGTGCTCCGGCTTAAGTTCGACGATCTTGATACGTGTCAGGCCATCCTCGGCCAGCACTATACTTTCCTCCTCATCGCACAGCGGCCAGAATTCTATTTTTACCTGCTTGCCGTTGGCCTTTTTGTTGACCCGTAGCTCCGGCTCAGCAGCGACCAATTCCACGGCAACGCCGCTATCCTTCCAGAACACGGTGGATGCACCCGCCATCGCCAGCCAACCGCGGCTGGACAAGGAATAGCCGCCAGTAAAGCGGTCTGGGGCGATATGCGCGGCCACACGGCGATCCTGCGCGGAAAAATAGGACGCCGATTCCGCCATCTCGGAAATCTTCTTCATCGAAAGTGGCTTACCTTTACTCCAGCCACCACTGGCATTGCGTTTCTGTTCCCGCGCCTCCAACGCAAAGCCCAGATAAGCGCGTTCGCGTGACAGCAACCAAGCCAGACGATATTCGGCTGTTTCGTCCTTACCCGCAGCCGCACCGCGCACCACGGTATTCTTGATGGCGTTCAGGGCACGCTCCCAAGGCTCCTGATACTGGCTACGCCTGACCAGAAGCCTGATATCCTTGGCGCGTTCGAAAACATCGGCCGCTTTTTTCATGCCGGTCTGCTTCGGGGCGATCCGTGAGATTAACGCTGCCAACTCTGCCGCCAGCCATCCATATCCGCAATCGGCAGCCTGTTGCTGATAAGCTTCCGCCTGCAACAGATAATGGGTTAATTGTGCAGCTGATTCATATTGATGGAGCAGCCACAAGGCGATCCAGAAATTCCAAGGGCTCATGAAGCCGGTTCGAGAGACCTGCGCCAGAAGCGCATTCAATTGTGCTAGGGCGCCGGATTGATTCCGTTCCAGCGCCGGAACGAACCCCAACAAATGGAATACGGAACCAAAAGGATGATCTTCTGGAATCATCTCCAGAAGTTTCTTGGCCTCCTCCATATCGCCTGGTTGGTTGCGCTGAAACAGACCCAACACAAAGAAAAATCCCAAAACACCCGGAAAGAAAACCTTACGCTTGCCTTGCTCCTTGCGTAATAAACTCAACCCTTCCCGGTAATACTGCAGAGCATTGTCCTGGTCCCCTTTCAGCAGAAAGAGTAATCCCCAGCAGGCACGCTCCCGGTAGCCGGCCTGGCACCGGGACAGCGCAGCCTGCGCGGCTTGCGTCTCACCCCTTAAAATCGAGATCAGCGCCATGCAGAGTTGCCCATCTTCGGGTGGTGCGGCTGACCCTTCACACGCTTCGCGTAACAGATCGAAGGCCTCTGCATCTAACCTCCAGCTCCCCGCCTGCTGCAACAGGATTAACGGCAGGGCCGGTTCTCTGATTTTTGCAGGCAAGCGCACGAACCATTCTCGCTCGAAAGGATTGTCGCAAACCATCGCATAAATCGGCACGGGTTCTGGCCAGCGTTGCGGCAAGCCATTCCAGTAGAAATACTTCATCCGCTCCAGCATTGAGAATAAGCGCTCAATGTATAGCTCGTCCGCCCGGTAAATACCAATGCGCACTTCCCGGATCAGTTCGTCATCGCTGCGAAACTGGAAATCGCCTTTGGCGGTTTTCTGATAGCCTGCTTGCAAAGGCGCGGCGAGGCGCACCAATTCGACATAGCGTTCGAAAGTACCTTTCGCGACGAGTTCGCGCGTCACCAGTTCGACGATAAGCCTGTTACACCTTAGACCGTGACTACTCCACGACGATTTCTCGACTTCGATCAGGCCGCTACGCTGCAGCAACTCCAGCTTGATTTTGGCTGCTTCGTCAGCGCCCAGAATCTTGCGCAATGGTGTAGTGATTTGCGATTTGCTGAGTCCTCCCCAAGCTACAGCCAACAAATTGACTGCAGCCTGCTCCGTTGGAGTAGATTGTTGATAACGTTCAAGCAGTTGATGGCGCTCCGCCTTGGTCGAAACAGACATAGACTGAGCCTTAACAACTACGTACAGTATGGTTTGACATAATTAATAGGAATGCTTAATCCCGGTCTTTCTGAACTTGAGAAATCACACTATCTAATGGCCGATTCAATAATTAATGTATCTTTCTTGCGCCAATCAAATGCAGTGAATCTTCTTTACTTTGATTGAGCAAATGCCATTTTCTGATCAACGCCATCATAACCGATACAAATAATCCAAAAGCGACGATAACCGTATAGATATGCACTTCCAGCAATATCAGCACGGCATACAGTGACAGCATCGTGAGAATACTTAAATTCTCATTAAAATTCTGTACTGCGATGGAATGCCCGGCTCCCATCAGGATATGTCCGCGGTGTTGTAACAAAGCATTCATTGGCACAACGAAGAATCCGGCTAATCCGCCAATCAACATCAGCAAAACAATTGCGATCCACAAATCTTTTACTAGAATCATAGCCATCACAACTATACCCATCGCAATACCCAGTGGAATCACTTTTACTGAATGCCTCAACGAAATCCATCGAGCCGCCATAATAGCGCCGATAGCTATTCCCACCGCAACCACACCCTGAAGTTGCGCGGCTTGGTTGAGAGGGTAGTTCAGTGCCACTTCCGCCCATTTCAATACAATGAACTGTAGCGTTGCACCCGCTCCCCAGAACAACGTTGTCACTGCAAGCGATATTTGCCCGAGTTTGTCTGTCCATAGCAGCTTTATACAATGGGCAAACTCATGAATCAGATAAAATGGATTCTTCTTCGGAATACGGTGATCAACGCCTGTATTTGGAATGTACAGATTAAATAACGCTGCAATGGCATAAATTATGGCTATCAAAAGAATACTGCTTTCCAATGCGCTATCAATTCCCGTGTCAATAACAGGAAAGTTAAATTCCATTAATACACTTGCAACTGCCGGCGTAATCAGAATACCGCCCATTACAGTACCTAATACGATGGATGCCACCGTTAATCCTTCAATCCATCCATTCGCGATCACCAATTTTTCCGGTGGCAATAATTCTGTCAAGATGCCATATTTTGCTGGAGAATAAGCTGCTGCGCCTAAACCTACAACCGCATAGGCAGCCATAGCGAAATATTGATGCGCGGCGATAAATAATAATCCACAGCCTAGGATTTTAATGGTATTGCTAATAAACATGACACGTCCTTTTGGCATAGAATCTGCAAATGCACCGACAAAAGGAGCAAGAATGACGTAGAACAACACAAAAACAAACTTCAGCATAGGTGTTAAATAGGCGGGCGCATGCAAGTCGATCAATAAAGCAATCGCCACAACCAGCAACGCATTATCTGCCAAAGAAGAGAAAAATTGCGCCGCCATAATGGTGTAAAAACCGCGTTCCAATCCAATTCCTCGCAAGTTTATATTTCACAACAATTAGTTACAAAACAATTCTTTTTTTAAGCCACATCAGAAAAAACACTGATTGCTGTTTCCATTAGTCGATAATTCGATTGAGAACACGAGATTAGCATATCATGCCAACTAGAGAATTAAAGTATCTCTACACGAAAACCACATGAAAATTGAATCAGTACACCGAATTTAGATTATTATAAAAAACCTGCGAATCATACTCGCATCTGCTTACTCCGAACATAAATTAATGCCACGCCCTACCCAAGCTTTTATTGATCTTTCTGCGCTAACACATAACCTGACTATAGTACGTCAATATGCTCCACACGCACGCATCATGGCAATCCTTAAGGCGAATGCCTACGGCCATGGATTACTCCACACTGCCAGCGCACTAAAAGATGTTGATGGGTTTGCACTCCTCGAATTAGATGCTGCAATATGTTTACGCAATGCTGGCTATCAACAACCGATCCTACTTCTGGAGGGCTTCTTCTCAATAGAAGAATTAGCGCTATTTGAACAGTACCAACTCAGTGCTGTTATTCACCATACTGAGCAAATTGCTATGTTGTCTGATTCTAAATATCACGATCTAGATTTATTCTTAAAAATCAATACCGGCATGAATCGTTTGGGATTAGCACTTGAACAATTTCCACAGACAATTAGGAAACTGACCGAGAATCAGCGTGCGAAACGAATTACATTGATGACACATTTTGCCTGCGCTGATGATCCCGCGGAGGAAGAAAATGTGATGCGGCAGCTGGAAAGCTTTCAGGCAGTTACTAAAGGGTACAATTATCCGCGCTCACTCGCAAACTCAGCAGCGATCATCCGCTACCCCCAAACCCATACCGACTGGGTGCGCCCCGGTATCATGTTGTACGGTGCTTCGCCATTTCCGGACAAAACGGCATTAGAGCTTAATCTGCAACCGGCCATGACACTGTCAAGTAAAATTATTGCGATACATGAATTAAAAACCGGGGATAGAGTCGGTTATCACGGTCTTTTCCAGGCTGATCATCCGATGCGCATCGGTATCGTTGCATGCGGCTATGCAGATGGGTATCCACGTCACGCGCCGACAAATACACCGGTGTTGGTGGACAATCAACGTAGCCGGTTATTGGGTCGGGTATCGATGGACATGCTGGCTGTGGACTTGACCGGCATTGAGAATGCGGGACTTAATAGTCCGGTTGTTCTCTGGGGTAAGGAAATACCTGTTGATGAAGTCGCTCAAAGTGCCGAAACAACCAGCTATGAACTACTTTGTGCATTAGCACCACGAGTAGAAAGGATTGTTTCGGTATAAAACAACCTTACAATCCAATCTAATCAGGGTATAAATGCAAAATGTGATAAGTAATTATTCTACTTTTGCTTTACTGCGTAGATCTTGTACAACCGTCGCGAATTCACGTTGCAATACCCGTTGCTGTATATTCTGTTTTACTTCCTCAAATGCAGGGACTTCCATTGCCCGTATATCCATTAACTGGATTACATGCCAGCCGAAAGAAGTCTGCACGGGTTGTTCTGTCAATCCCCCTTTCGATAACTTCACCAGTGCTTCAGAAAAAGGTCTGACATAAGCTGCTGGTGGGCTCCAGTTAAGTTCACCGCCATTTTCCTTGCTACCATCATCTATAGATTTTTCCTCAGCGATTTTGGCAAAATTAGCGCCTTTCTTGAGACTAGCGATAATATCCCGGGCTACACTTTCGCTTTCCACTAGAATATGTCGCGCTTTATATTCTTTATCACCCATCTGTACTTTCAGAACTTCATATTCTTTACGTAAAGTATCATCATTGACTGCGTTATTCTTTATATAATCCGCCTGAAATGCTCTGACTAGTACTGCCTGGCGAGACAATTCAAGTTGCGCAATCACTTCTGGATCCTTATCCAGTTTCTTTTTGGTCGCTTCTTGTGCGAGAATTTCTTCTGCAATTAGATTCTCACGCAAAGCCTTTCTCATCTCCGGACCATCTGGCTGGCCCTGCGCAATATTTGCTTTCACCATCAATTCCAGGCGCGATTGCGGAATCGCCACACCATTCACTTTAGCCACAACGCCTGTCGACTGAGCTTGAGCTGATAGGGTGACCAAACCCAGAATGCTAACTATCATTACTTGTGAAAATTTCGTCAAACGCATGGAATTTCCTTTTATGTGATTTGGATAAAATTTATATTCGCCAGAATATATGCCGAAAGAAAGTATACGCCTTAACTTAATAGGCGTGAATCTTTACATACCACCATTTACATTGAAACAACTTGAAACTATTGAGAGAAGTACAATTACAAGCATCCTATGCAGGCAACACCTTTTTAAAAGGTTTAACGGTCACTTTTCGATAAACGCCTGAACTAACATAAGGATCTGCGTCCGCCCAAGCCTGTGCTGCCTCCAAGGATTCAAACTCTGCCACGATCAGACTGCCTGAGAAACCAGCTGGTCCAGGGTCTTGGCTATCGATAAACGGATAGGGGCCTGCAAGAATTAGACGTCCCGCCTCTTGTAATGCTTGAATTCTTTTTAAGTGTTCTGGACGCACCGCCATTCTTTTTTCCAGACTATTCGGAATGTCTTCACCATTTATGACGTATAGCATCATCTCTCTTTACTCGCTTTACTTTCTATTTTTTCCAGAATATCTAGCTCATTGACAGTTACATTTTCAACTACTGCCGACGGCATATCTCTCAGATATTTCCCGATCATCATCATTTGCACTATTATAAAAACAAACATTAATCCTGTAGCACCAAATAATTTAAATGTAACCCATGTGTCTACCGAAAAACTGAATGCGACATAAAGATTGATACAGCCCATTGTTAGAAAGAAACTAACCCAACTCAGATTGAGTCTGCTCCAAACAAACGACGGCACAACAATCTGTTTTTCTAGCATTGTCTGAATTAAGTTTTTTCTGAAAACTAGATTCGATAACAGCAAAACAGTTGCAATGAGCCAATACAGTACTGTGGGTTTCCATTTAATAAATGTTTCATCTTGGGATATTAATGTAGCGCCACCAA
Source organism: Nitrosomonas sp. (assembly GCA_016708955.1). Lineage (GTDB taxonomy): Bacteria > Pseudomonadota > Gammaproteobacteria > Burkholderiales > Nitrosomonadaceae > Nitrosomonas. The sequence goes on along the minus strand of JADJES010000001.1, from coordinate 596,870 downwards.
AAACTACGATAATAGCCAGATTTATCCACATCATTTTATCCACTTGACGACGGCGAAACCAGAGCCAACCAATCTGCACAATCGCGGCCACGATAGCAACAGCGGTTGCAATAAAAATATCATACAGCTTAAAAGCCAAGAAAAATAAAATAACCGGGAAAAGATCAAATAGAAATTTCATCGTTGCAAATACACAGTATTTATATTAATCGCCAATTAAAAAACTGATTACCAGAAAGAAAAAATGTTTCTTACATCAATACAGGAGGTAACTGGGCGGTAAGGTTATTTTTTTCCTTAGTCGCCGCGCCCAATAATGCATAACCTAATAAATTTCCAGTTTCATCCCGATAAAGTGCTTTTACACCATCTTTATCAGCATCTACATGCCACTCCCCCTGGATACTAAAATCCGGCGGCGAAACTACTGTTGAGCATGCCGGTGTTTTTACGATTACTGGCATTGCGGGATAGAGGACTGGGGTTGGATTACCTGAGAGTGTTGCCGCCAAAGCCCGGGCTGCATGCGTAATCGGCATCACAAAAGGTAATACTTTTCCTTCAACTTCCGCACAATCACCCAATGCATAAATATTACTAAACTGGGTTTGTAGCAGACGATTAACCACAATACCCCTATTAACCGGAATACCCGCTGCTGCAGCAAGTTGCGTGCGTGGGCGCAATCCCACAGCTGACAAAACAATATCGGTTTCGATCGATGCATCATTTGCAAACGTTATGCATAAACGTTCGCGTACCTGATCAATCGATTGCGTTGAAGCATTTAAATGGAAAACCACACCCGATTCTTCCAGTTTCTGCCGTATAAAACTACCACCCTCAGACGGCAAAAGACGTCCTAGCGGCTGAGCACTGATATCTATCACATCTACATGGTAGCCAGCAGTTGCCAGATCATTGGCAAATTCACAACCTATCAAACCTGCACCAATAATGGTAACCCTTTTTTTCCCAGCCAGTGCATCACGAAACTTTTTATAATCATCAAGATCGTTAACAGTTAGTATTTTTGCCACACCATCTCCCGATAATGGCAAACTCACTTGATCAGCACCTAATGCTAGAACTAGTTGATCATAGAATATTTTTTCACCACCAACTAATATCACAGCACATCCAGGTTGATCAATAGCCGTCACACGGCAATGCGAGCGGATAGTAATCTTCAGTTGTGACGCCATCTGAACAGCATCGCCATTCAGAATAGATTCGGGAGTTTTTCCGGTTGATAAAGCATTTGACAACATTGGCTTGGAATAAAAACCACCGTGATCAGCAGATATCATAACGATGGGAATCTCCGCATTCAGTTTTCGCAGCTCTCTCGCCACCGCATAACCGGCCAATCCGCTTCCTACGATAACCACCGGATTACCCATTAGATTTCCACCATTTCAAAATCAATTTTACACACGCCACACTCGGGACAAGTCCAGCCTTCTGGAATATCTTCCCACCGTGTGCCCGCTTTAATACCGTGCTCTGGATCTCCAGTCGATTCATCATAAATAAGTCCGCATATATTACATTGGAATCTTTTCATTTATTGTTTCCTTACATATCATGCATATGCTGCGACCATTTTTCCGGTTTTGCTTTAACTTTGAATTTGTGCCCATTGGAATCTTTTCATCTATTCTCATTTTATTTATCTGAATTGATAAAAAAATATGCACATTGATTTAGGAAAATTTTCCATCAATCAATGTGCTTTATTTAATCCGCCTATAACAATGCCTATAATAAGGAACGCTATGCCAATTACTTCAAAGTTAGCAACAGTTGAAGACCAAAATCAGCTTCAGTATTTCTTATTTAGCCTCACTACTATTGTTCACTAAGCTAGTACGTCTTTGTAAATAGGCGTCACGCGTGAATTCGTACTTATCCAATGCAGCTTCTTCAAGAGTTTTATCGTCATCAAGAAACTGTGCGCGCGCATTGATCGTCCTTGCAGTAGCAACCGGCAAACGTAGCGCAGTCGTATTAAGATAAGCTACATCTTTCATAAAAACTCCTGTTACCCCTTGTGTAACGGGATCCATAAAGAAACTATCAACTGCGAGTCCAAACGTATCACGCGCGGAACTTGGCCCCAACAAAGGCAGTACGATATATGGCCCACTGCCAATACCATAGTGTCCCAGTGTCTGACCGAAATCTTCATTACGCTTATTAAGATTAATATCGCTTGCTGCACTGATATCACTGGCAATATCGATTAAGCCAAATATACCAAAAGTAGTATTAATCAATAATCGTGTACTGCTAGCGAGTGCGCTCTTATAATTCAATTGAAGAACAGAGTTAGTTATCACCACCACATCGTTTAGATTGGAGAAAAAATTTCCAACCACCAATTCAATAGGATCGGGAGTAACCTTCTTATAACCTCTGGCAACCGGATCAAAAACGTTGTCATACACCATTTCATTAAAATTAAAAACAGCGCGATTCATGGGTTCCAGAGGATCATAAGGGCCATTCTGGTTATTCGTTTTCATTGAAGCACAACCAGTTAATAATAAACCTAACACCAGATAAGCAGTAACTTTGAAACGGATAATATTAATCATGTTCTTATTTATTCTAGTAAAAATTCAATGGATCTTGCCACATTTATAAAAATGGTTCAATACACGCAAAAATTAAAAAGCCTTTAATAAATCAAATATCAAGTCTTGAATATACGACAAATACTCTTACTACTTTATAAGAATATTTAGTCAGCAACACCATACAGTTCTTTCCACTCAGGTCAGGCTGTTTCCATCCCATTATGGCGCAGCAAAGCGTCCAACTCAGGCTCACGCCCCCGGAATGCGATAAACGACTCCAGTGCCGAACGGCTGCCCCCGACCGCAAGAATCTCTTCAAGAAAATGTGAACCGGTCGCTGCATTGACAACTCCATCGGCGGCGGTTTCTTCAAACATACTGTACGCATCTGCTGACAATACTTCTGCCCACTTATAACTGTAATAGCCCGCCGCATAACCTCCCGCAAAAATATGCGCAAAACTATTTGGAAAACGATTAAAGTCGGGTGGAATAATTACAGCAACATCTCTGCGAATATCATTCAATAACTGTAACACAGTCTTGTCACCATTTGGCTTAAAATCAAAATGCACATGCATATCAAAAAGTGCGAACTCAATCTGCCGTAGCATCTGCAGCCCACTCTGAAAATTCTTGGCTTTTAACATTTTATCAAATAAGGCTCTGGGTAGTGATTCGCCTGTATCAATATGTTTCGTCATCCCAGTCAGCACATCCCATTCCCAGCAAAAATTCTCCATAAACTGGCTGGGCAGCTCCACCGCATCCCATTCAACACCGTTGATGCCTGACACACCCAAATCTTCAACTTGTGTCAGCAGGTGATGCAAGCCATGACCAAATTCATGAAATAATACGATCACCTCATTATGCGTAAATAAAGCCGGGCGGATCTGTTGATTAATAGTTACAGGTGCTGAGAAATTACAAGTGAGGTATGCAACAGGAATCTGTATGGCATGGCTTCCCGTTCGCTGATTTTCAATTCGCCGGCGTGTAACGGCATCGTCCATCCAGGCACCACCGCGTTTTGTAGGTCGTGCATAGAGATCCAAATAAAATTGACCGATTAGTTGGCCATTGGCGTCATGAATATCAAAAAACTTTACATCTGGGTGCCAGCACTGAATATTGCTTGAAGCCGCTGCGGAAACGATACGGATACCATATAGCTTTTCCACCACTTTAAACATGCCTGCGAGTACTTTATCCTCTGGGAAGTATTGTTTAATTTCCTGATCAGAAAAAGCATAGCGTTCTTCACGCAATTTTTCACTAACATAAGCTAAATCCCAAGCTTCCAGTTCCGGCAGATCCAGCTTCTCTGCTGCAAACTGCCGGAGCGCTTGCAAATCCCGCTCAGCATATGGCTTTGCTTTAACCGCTAACTTTCCAAGAAAATCCAGAACCTGCTGCGGAGAAGTCGCCATTTTTGTTGCTAATGAAACTTCAGCATAATTCTCGTAACCCAGAATTTGCGCCGCCTCTAGGCGCAACACCAATATCTTGTTAATGAGCGGCATATTATCCTTATCCGCTCCAACCTGATCATCCAACTCACTGGCACGGGTGGCATACGCACGGTACATTTTTCCCCGGAAATCCCGATTCTCTGCATATTGCAACACCGGAAGATACGATGGCATATGCAGGGTAAATTTCCAGCCAGCCTTGGAATCTGCTGCAGCCAATTCCTTAGCTGTCTGTAATACATCGGCAGGGATACCCGCTACAGTTTCTGCATCTTCAATGAATAATGAATAAGCATTCGTAGCATCCAATAAGTTGTCATTAAATTTTGAAGATAAGCTCGATAGCTCTTCTTGGATTTGCAAGAATCGCTGTTTTTTATCAGATGGCAATTCTGCCCCCCCTAAACGAAAATCTCTCAATTCATTTTCTATAATTCTTTTTCGCGTTGGAGTCAATTGATCGAATTCCCTACTTCCACGTAACTGCTTAAATTTTTCAAATAACAGCAAATCTTGAGACAATTCGGCATAAAACTGAGTAATAATCGGAAGATTCTCATTATAGATTTCCCGAAGCTGCGGGCTGTTCATCACCGAATTTAAATGCGATACCTGCCCCCAAGTGCGTGACAATCGTTCACTCGCATCTACCATTGGCTGTACAAAATTTTTCCAGGTAGGTGGACGATCATCGCCACGCACTTTTTCAACTACCGCACGATTCTCTTTCAGCAGCACATCGATGGCCGGCGTAATATGTTCATCCTTTATTTCTGCAAAACGAGGCAGTCCAGAAAAATCAAGTAATGGGTTTGACATGTTGCTCCAATTAATCAGTTAAACAAATTGCATTGTGTTATTTCTTATGGATAAACAAGTTATCCCGTCGTTCAGCGTTCATAAACAATATGACCATCCACCAGAGTATATTTAACATTCCCCGGTAACTCCATACCCATAAAAGGCGTATTTTTCCCTTGACTCAAAATAGCTGGTGCTGTTACTTTCCAATAATAATCAGGATCAAAAATACAGATATCTGCGGCACTTCCGACAGATAGATCCCCCGCATCAATTCCCAGGATTCCTGATGGATCGGATGTAATTTTTGCCAATACTTTAAGCAAAGGCAAGCGCAATTCATTACCCCATTTTAAAGTTAATGGCAGCAATAATTCCACGCCTGTTGCACCAATCTCAGACTGACCAAACGGCAGCAATTTAGCATCCTCATCTACCGGCGCATGATCAGAACAAATCGCATCAATCGTACCGTCCAATAAACCATTGCGCAGCGCATTCCGGTCACTCAAACCACGCAATGGCGGCATCAGATGACAATTCGAATCAAAAAAACCAATATCCATATCAGATAAATGCAGATGATTAATCGTCACATCACAAGTGATCGGCAAACCCTGCTGCTTAGCGGCACGAACCATTGTTAACCCTTCCGCACTGGAAATCCGGCACAAATGCACTCTGACGCCTGTTTCTTTGGCCAACAAAATGATATTCGATATAGCAATTGTCTCCGCACAAACCGGTACTGTGGGCAGGCCCAGCCGTGTTGCCACTTCACCATCATGTGCAACCCCGTCATTAGTCAAGCTAATTTCTTGTGGACGTAGCCACACGCTAAAGCCAAAGGTAGAGGCATATCGCATCGCCTGCATGAGCACCCGTAAATTAGGTAACAAGCCATCCGGCTGGCCAAAAACAACACAGCCCGCGTCGTTTAATTCGGCCATTTCGGTCAAACGTTCACCGCGTAGTCCTTGAGTGAGCGCACCGATGGGGTAAACATGTGCCTGATTAAGATTCTTGGCACGATGTTTCAGCATTTCTACCAGACCCGGTTCATCTAACGGAGGATCCGTATCCGGCGGACAGGCAAAACTTGTCACCCCTCCGGCAACCGCCGCCTCCATTTCGGATTCAAGAGTCGCTTTATACTCCAGTCCCGGTTCACGCAAGCGCACAGATAGATCAACCAGACCCGGACACACGATTAACGATTTAGCATCAATAACACGACTGGGCTGAAATTCATTAGGCGCAGCACCTATTGCAATGATTTTACCTTTCGCAATAAAAATATCCTGAACAGCATCAACCCCCTGCTTTGGGTCAATCAGTCGTCCATTTTTAATATGAATTTTCATGGTGACAGCCTTTAGACCTGATTGCCTGCCAGAATTGACATCACTGCCATACGCACTGCTATCCCGAATGTGACTTGAGGCAAAATTACCGACTGTTTGCCATCAGCGACCGCAGAATCAATCTCCACACCGCGATTCATCGGACCAGGATGCATGACGATCGCATCCCGCCGGGCGAGAGCTAATTTCTCCGAAGTAAGGCCATAGTATTTAAAGAACTCCTCCGGACTTGGTAAGTTCGCGCCTTTCATCCGCTCATTTTGTAAACGCAGCATCATCACCACATCAACATCCTTCAATCCTTTAGCCATATCGTGATAAACGTGCACACCCAGACGCTCCACCATTCTTGGCAACAAAGTTTTAGGTGCAATCACACGTACTTCCGGCACGCCCAGTGTAGTCAATGCATGAATCTGGGAGCGTGCTACTCTGGAATGCAGAATGTCGCCGACAATAGCCACGCGCAAGTTATGAAAATCACGCTTGTAGCGCCGGATTGTAAACATATCCAGCAAAGCTTGTGTCGGATGTGCATGACTCCCATCACCGGCATTAATCACATGAATATCTGACCGGACATGCTTGGCAATCAAATGAGCAGCACCGCTCTGTGCATGCCGCACAATAAACATGTCCGCATTCATCGCGGAAAGATTGTTGACGGTATCCAGCAATGTTTCGCCCTTGGATTGTGCAGAAACTGCAATATTGAGATTGATGACATCTGCCGACAAACGTTTGGCAGCAATTTCAAATGTCGTTCGTGTGCGTGTACTGGGTTCAAAAAAAAGATTAAATATCGATTTTCCACGCAATAATGGGATTTTTTTGACATCTCGTTCAGTGACACCCACAAATGATTCGGCGGTATCCAATATATGCAACAAAATAGATGCTGGCAATCCTTCCGTTGTCAGCAAATGCTGCAGCACACCATTCTCATCCAGTTGTGGATTCCTATTGATCATTCTGGAAGGCGCTTATCATACAAATTTAAACTTAACTTTCCGTTCTCTTCCCTTTTCAATTCCAGCATTTTATCGACTGGCAATTCAAGCGCTATGCCGGTAAATTGCGCAGCAATCGGCAATTCCCTGCCGCCCCGGTCAACCAAAGTGGCCAAACTAATGGAAGCAGGGCGACCATAATCAAATAACTCATTGATTGCCGCACGAATTGTTCTCCCGGTATGCAGCACATCATCAACTAATATAATATGCGCTCCTTCCACTTCAAAAGGTATTTCCGATGGCTTAACCTGTGAATGCAAACCGATTTTATCGAAATCATCGCGGTAAAAAGACACATCCAGCGTTCCTAGCGGCCGTGTAATTCCTAGTTCCTGATGCAGACGTTCCGCCAGCCATACTCCACCCGTATGGATACCCACAAGCACAAAATCCTTACCTCCTTCGGATCGTATTTTTTTTGCAAGACTTTTGAGTAAAATCTCAGCGTCAGGTAATTGCATGCTGTTCGTCAAAAAATGATTGGAGTATTTGTTGTGCCGCAACTTGGTCCAGCTCTGATTTTTGTTTTCTCCCGGTAATTCCCACTTCGCGCAACGCGGCACTGGCCGTTTGGCTAGTATAACGTTCATCTTGCAAGACAACCTTGATGTTAAAACGCCCCGCCAAACGTCGCGCGAAGCGCTGGCTTAGTTGCGTAAGCTCATGCGCTGCACCATCACTATGCATGGGCAGACCGACCACCAATAAAACCGGCTGCCAAGTTTCGATCAGTTGAGCTATCACAACAAAACGCCGTTCTGTCACTTCGCTATCGATTGTCACAAGGGAACGTGCTATACCTAGCATATTATTGCCGATAGCTACGCCAATACGGCTCTTTCCAAAATCAAATGCTAATACAATCCCCTGTGGAAGCTTGTCTAGTAACTGATACTCCGGTTGCACATCCGAAGAAATTTTCTGTCATCCGCAATAATATTTACGCATGCCCAATTTCATTGGATAGATTCACATAATTAGTAATACCCAGTAATTGCATTGCAGCAGGTAATCTTTCTTCGGATGGCATATCAAATATCACATTTGCCGATGCTGGCACCGTTAACCATGCATTCTGTGCTAATTCATGTTCAATTTGACCCGCAGCCCAGCCAGCGTAACCCATCGCAATTAGCACTTGCTCAGGTCCCTCGGCATTTGCTATGGCTTTTAAGATATCCAGTGACGTGGTTAAGCCTACTTCTTTATTGACAACAAGGGTAGACTGCCATTTACCTACCGGATGATGCAACACAAATCCGCAGTCTAATTGCACAGGCCCACCAAAAAGCACAGGTATTGATTCTGCGAGAGAGTCCATCTGCGGGATATCAAGTTGTTTAAAAAGATTGAACAAAGTCAGATCAGTGGGCCTGTTAATGACGATACCCAGCGCGCCCTGTTCATTGTGCTCACAAATATACGTCAGAGTCTTGGAAAATACAGAGTCTGCCATTGTTGGCATAGCGATTAAAAAATGATGTGTCAGATTAACATTTTTCATTGCAGAAGTTTTTCTTCACTGATTAATTGCTTGCTTGATCGCTCTGATTTCTCTTTCTTGCCCAATACAGAACATAACAAATATCATACTTGTCACGCTCAAACCCAGTATGCTGTTTGAGTCATTACTTTTGATCCAAGTTTCATAGTGAACTTGACCGGTAGCGGCAGTTCTGCGCCTCCATATGACAATGCCATGGTCGCATGACTGGCTTCATCAATTTTCATTTGCGTCACAATGGCACGGCTCTTCTCGTCATTATGAGGCAAAGCTGCAAATGACCGGCTAGATGCGCCCCTACTTGGTGTTCCGTCTCAGCCAGGAATCCTAAATTCCATTTATCTCCCAGCATTCCCGCTACAACGCCTATAGCAAAAGACCCGCCATACCATAATGGGTTGAGTAAGCTTTTACGTCCGCCTAGTTCAGCAATACGGCGCTCCGTCCAAGCCAAATGTTCTGTTTCTTCGCGTGCAGCCTGCATCAGTGTCTGTTGTACCGCCTCATTACGCGCCGTTAATCCCTGCCCTTGATACAGCGCTTGCGCACAGACTTCACCCACATGATTCACGCGCATTAATGCACACGATAGCCGTTTCTCTATATCCGTCAACTCAGCTTCTGGCAATTCACTACCGGGGACGGACCGCAAAGTTTGAGCTGGCGTCAGCAGAGTGCGTAAAGCACCGTCAAAGCCAATGATAAGCTTATCAATATTAATCATAGTCCTCACTTCGTCCCGATAGAATTGAGCGTACATTATAGGCCGATATGTACATATTCAGGTACACTTAAATTTCATCCTGCCTACACTCAAAAAAACTGGCTTCCATTATAATTCCAAACCCATTTGCCTTGCCAGCAATGTAACTGGGTGCAACACTTCTATGTCTATTCCTTTCTCGTATAATCCATTGGCTATATGCATTGCGCAACCAATGTTTGAGGTCACCAGATATCGCGCGCCACTATCCATCACGGCAGATAGCTTGGATTCCAGTAACCTACTCGCAATTTCCTGCTGATCTATGAAATAAGTCCCCGCAGCACCACAGCATTGATCATTACCTGGTAAAGACATTACTTGTACACCAGGAATACGTGCAATCAATTTATACGGATATACTTGATCTCTTAATACATTACGTAAGCTGCATGGATCATGCACCAAGATTTTTTGTGGCAATGACATTATTTCCACACCTTCCCATCCTTCAGCTGTAGTCAGAAACCGGCTGATATCTACGATCTGAGTATGTTCATCCGCCACTCCGCACTCAAGCAACTGCACTCCACATCCTGATGCGGCACTGATAATTGTTTTTACCTTGAGTCCAGAAAAAACTGATTTATTTTGCTGCGCCAATGACGCTGCTTGCTTCATTGCACCACCATGCTGATACAGGGCACCACAGCAAGTTTGATCCGGCGGAACATGAACGGTATAGCCCAAGCGATTTAACACATAAATACTCGAATTTAATGTTGCAACATCCGTTATCCGCGCCACACACCCTAAAAACAAACCGACTTCACCTCGCCTTTCACCCTCCGCTGGATAGATTTCCCGCCAACGATCACCCGAAGCGCGCATCCCAGCCACAGACGCTGCATGGGGAAACTTAACCAATGGAAGCTGCACAACAAATTTAAATAATTTATTTTTCTCCAATTGACTCAGTTTTTGTAGCCATCGTAACCAACCACTTTTCTGTATGAAATAGAACAATCGACGCAAGCGATCTAAGCGTACAGGCCTGGTAAGCAATAGCCTTTCCAGCATACTACGCGCACCTGACTTCTGAGTAGCTACCAGAGATTTTGATTGATCAGCAATCAACGCACGTGTTTTATCAATTAAATGACCATAGGGAACATTATTCGGACAGACAGATTCGCAAGCCCGGCATGTTAAACACCGATCCATATGTAGAATAAATCGCGCATTCAAAGGAATGCGTCCATTAACAACCCCATTCATCAAAACGATACGCCCACGCGGAGAATCAGCTTCTGATTTCAGCAATCGATAAGTTGGGCAATGCGGCAAACATAAGCCGCATGAAACACACTGGTTTGATTCATTAATAATAAAATCTTTGGAAAACTTTGGAAGCAATTTATCAATTCCATTATAGAAGCGTATGTTTAACACGTTTGTTAATTTCCGCTCGTTAAAAGCTTGTAGCCGCAATGACCATGGTTATTTTATCACTTGTCAGAATTACAGAAATTACTGTAAAATTAAAAGTTATTTCAATTCAAGCTTCATAATTATAGACAGGCTTATAGGCAAAAATATGGTTATTATCAGATTGGCAAGGGGTGGCGCAAAAAAACGTCCGTTCTTTAATATGGTTGTGGCAAATTCCCGCTACGCACGCGATGGCCGGTTTATAGAGCGCGTTGGCTTTTATAACCCAAGAGCTACTGGTGGAGAAGAAACATTGCGCGTTCAACTAGATCGGGTCGCCTATTGGCAATCCCAAGGTGCTCAGCTCTCAACAACAGCAACCCGGCTAATCAAACAATTTTCAGCCGCCAAAGCAGCACCAGCAAATAGCTAAGATAGAAAAACCAGCTATACCGATGGTAATAATGGGTCATATTATCGGCCCTTTTGGGATCTATGGCTGGGTAAAGATTAATCCCTACACTGAGTATATTGATGGATTACTGGAATATCCATCATGGTGGCTAAGAAAAGAAAATAATGCGTGGCAGGAAGTACAAGTTGTTGCTGGGCATATTAACGGCAATATCTTAAACGCACAGTTTAAGGAATGCACTGACCGCACACAAGCTTTGAAGCTCAAGGGAATGCAAATAGCGATTCCACGCAGCCAGTTGCCAGATTTACCAGATGACGGAGACAGTGGCTACTATTGGTCAGATTTGGTAGGTACTGAAGTGATCAATTTAAAAGGCGAGGAGCTTGGCAAGGTCGTAGGTTTGTATGAAACGGGGGCGAATGATGTATTACGCCTACATCACATGGATCAAGAAGGAAAGGAAATGCTCATCCCTTTTATAGAAGGGATTATCATAAAAGTTGATTTGGAGCTTTCTCGGATCATAGTTGATTGGGATATAGACTATTAAGGTGACAGGCAATGGCGTTTGAGTGCGATGTCATCACACTATTTCCAGAAATGTTCAATGCCATTACGCAATATGGCGTAACAGGAAAGGCAAATAGGAACGATTTCTTTCGACTTAACACTTGGAATCCACGCGATTTTACCCACGACAAGCATCGCACAGTAGACGACAGTCCTTATGGCGGAGGCCCTGGAATGGTCATGATGGCACAACCATTAGAAGATGCCATCACTCAGGCTAAAGCAAGGCAAAATGCTTTAGGTATTGAGAAAACTCAGACTCTCTATCTGACCCCCCAGGGCAAGCGGCTTGATCACGAAATGGTCAAAGAGCTCAGCACACTTCCGGGTTTAATATTGCTCTGCGGGCGGTATGAAGGCATAGATGAACGCCTAATCATGAGTGAAGTGGATATGGAAATTTCTATTGGCGACTATGTTGTTTCAGGCGGTGAGTTGGCTGCAATGATATTAATTGATTGTATCGTTAGACAAATTCCAGGTACACTGGGTCATCCGGAATCAGCAAATCAGGACTCGTTTGCCGATGGACTATTGGATTATCCGCACTACACTCGCCCTGAGTTATATAAAGGCAGCTCTGTACCAGAAGTACTAATGTCAGGAAACCATGCGCATATTAGACGTTGGCGCTTACAACAAGCGCTCGGTAGAACATGGTTAAAACGACCTGATTTATTTGAATTAAAATTTGCACATGGCATGACAATTGAAGAAGAAAAACTTTTGGAAGAATTCAAACAATCCTGTAAATCTAGGTAAAATCGGCAAATAGAGGAAGAAGCGATGAACTTAATTGAACAATTGGAAGCAGAAGAAATAAAACGCCTTAACAAAGAAATACCTGTTTTCTCCCCAGGAGATACAGTAATTGTTAATGTCAATGTTGTTGAAGGTGACCGCAAACGTGTACAGGCTTATGAAGGTGTGGTGATAGCTAAGCGTAATCGCGGCCTTAACTCAGCATTCACAGTTCGCAAAATTTCAAGCGGGGAAGGCGTAGAACGCACCTTTCAAACCTACTCGCCATTGATAGCGAGTATAGAAATCAAACGGAGGGGGGCAGTTTGCCGGGCAAAGCTTTATTATCTTAGAGACCGTGCTGGGAAATCGGCACGTATCCGTGAAAAGCTACCTGCTCGCAGTAGTAATAGTAAAAATCTGACTCTGCCAGAGCAGAATTCCACTTCATCATCGGATACACCGAAAGAAACTGCTGTATAAGTCCCAGCACAGGTAATCAGGAGAGGATTCCGTACATTTGTAGCTATCACTGTACGGAATCTAACGTTTAAGAATACGATTTTTCTATACCCTCTTTTACTTGAGCAATTCCATGACGCTCTCAGGTGGTCGGCATAATCTGGCTTTGCTACCACGCACGACAATGGGACGCTGAATCAAGTCTGGATTCTCCACCATTGCTTTAATGATTTCGTCATCCGACGCAGCACCTAAGTTTCCCGCAGATGGCTCATCTTTGCGTAAAAGATCACGCACCGGCATATTGAGCTTCTGAATCAACTCTCGCAATTTATCAATTGTTAATGGGGTTTCATAATAATTAATTGACTCAAATTCTTCACCGCTCTCTTTAAGCAAAGATAATGTCGCTCTACATTTACTACAGGTAGGCTTCTGGTAAATAACTATCTGGTCACGCATAGACTTTCCTGTTATTGATACAAAACATATTCGGGATTCTTCGAGGCAAACCTAATAAATTTATTTCACGCCACACTCAGACGAAATTGCCTTATGCGCCGCTGATGAGCCACTTAAACCGAACGTATCAGTTGTTTCCGTACCGCGTGCTGATGCGCCTTTGATTATCAATGAATTTCCACGCTTTATACCATCCGTTATTTTATTATCGGTTGCTTCATCAGAAGCCCAGGCCGAATCATCCTGGGTAAAAAGACGGAAACTCTGGTTATTTACTGTGACTGTCGCTTCACTGCCAGGTTTGTATGCATAACCCGCAATATAACTAAAAACATTTTTACTTTTCTCAGCAGGACGATGCGTGATTAAAGCAAATACATCACCGCGCTTTGAATAATTCCCTTCTGATTTCTTGGGCTTACTCACCATATAGCAAACTTTACTATTGTTTTCCATAAACATATAGGCCGTCCAGTCACCATGTTCGCCTATCAATTTGGGTTCTGCGGCTTGAGCCGAGTTACACAACGTAAAAACAGCACCAGCTATTATTAATTTTCTAAATTTATACTTCATTTCGGAAACCTTGAGTAGGATGGTCGATACGATTTCAGTGATTGATCAGAGCCAAGATGCAGCATCTTTAATCTCTAAATTTCTTACAATCGGCAATCAATGCTTAACAACCTTCCATCTTGTAAATGTAAAAACCATTCTTGTTGATCTCATCAGTCACATTTGCAGGCGCACTCTGGCTATGACAGAAACTACATTCTTTACTGGTAACCATTGCGTCCCCTTCGCCGATTGTAGAAAGCCATTGCTTTGCATATTCAACAGCTTTTTGATCATCCTTCACGGCTGTAAACACATCGAAATGCATCGTATGCCCATCTTTAGCTTTAACATATGTATCATAAACATGAATTTGCATATTATTATTTCCTTGAAAAATGGAATTGACCAAAAAGCTTTCTGCAGTAGATCGCTCTATTCTTGGACAGCCTACAAATGCAATTATTAACTATACCAATTTATCCATTAAACTGCCATGAGAATATACTGCCGGAAGATCCAAACAGCTCGTTACCATTTCTTGAGTATAGCCAGTATCATTTCTTTCTCGCAACAATGACGCCGTCACGTATTGGATTAATAAATGTATCAAAACCCGGGTCATTAAAAATTAGCCGATTATGTTCTACAATCGCTTCTGTTGAGCCATGCTCAACATCCTGGCAATGCTTTAAGGCTACACGGCCATGCCACAAAACATTGTCAGCAATATAAAGCCCGCCGGGACGTATCCGATGCTTGGCCATAAGCCAGATCTCCGGATAATAGCCCTTATCCACATCGTTATAACAAATATCAAATAAACCTTCAGTCCGTGCAAAAACATCCTGCGCCCTATCCACACAAAACTCTATACGTTGCCATAAAGCAGCAGCGGAAAGATACCTCTCTGCACGCTCACGATTCATTGCATCAGTGTCACTACAATTGACACACCCATCGGCACCAACTGCCCTCGCGAACCAGAAAGCCGAATAACCATAACCGCTACCGAACTCAAATACCCGCTTTGCGCTAATCATTCTCGCTTGCGTTTCAAGAAAAACGCCAACTAAGCGATCAACAATTGGAAAGCTTCTCAACCGTGCAAATTCTTCCATTTCTGCGAGAATAGGATGGTCAGTTTGCGTTAATAAACTGCGCATGTAGTCCTCAATTTCCGGATTAACAGGAATTAACACATTTGAATCATGAGTAACCGGAGATTGAGAATCGACCACATCTCCTCCCTAGGAATAGCAGATCAGGACAGAATTGTTCACTTTGTCGCCATCAACGCACATTCTTCACCAGAATTTTTATCGAATTGAAAAACTAGGTAAGCAGTCAACTGAAACCAGAATCCTCTTAACACATCACGAGTTGTCATAAACTGACATCCTGCTTTAGTAGTTTCTGCTGACGATGAGCTACTTTGGCCAATTCCATAAGCACCGATCGGTGTCGTCCAAGAATTTGGATTACTAAAGCCAGATTTTTGAGCAAGCCGAACCAATTTTTTACAGGTAAATAGATGAATATGCCGAGGCGATTCAAGACCACACCAGCCAGCCCCAAATTTACGATGGCCATAGCTTGCAACATTCGGTGTCAGCAATACCAATAGACCGTTCTTTTCAAGCAGAAGGTGACACATCTTCAGCAAAGCAACCGGATCATGCAAATGCTCAATGACATGACTCAAAATCACAACATCAAATTCTCCCGGAGTATCCATGGTTTCAAGCGGTCCTAAATGCACGGGAATACCTTTTTCTTGGCGCACATACTCCGAGGCCACTGAATCAATCTCCTGCCCTGTGACATCCCAGCCCAAATCCCGCATTCGCGCCAATCGTTTCCCGTTGCCACACCCCACCTCCAGTAACCGGCCTGGTGCAATTTTATTCAGATACATACACTTATAACTGTGGCGCTCGCTGCGTAACCCCAGAAAGCTAATGCTCAGGGTATGCAAAATGCTGCGAACTATCTGTGTCAGCCGTGTTTGTTGCGTTGGTTTGTTTGATCGTGTGTATAATAATTCTGGTAAGCTTTGCCAATCTCATCAATCGTCGGCCTCGGATCTAACCAGACAATACCGCAATCGGCATCTGTACATTTTTTAGATGTCCATTCCCCTGGCGCGCCAAAAAGCCGGTCTGCCAGATTTCGATACACTATCTTTCCCTGTTTACCGCACATATAACAAGCAGAGCTTGTTTCAGTGTTGATCCGGCCTGGTTGCATAATATGCTTAAATCCTCTTTGGCCCGTGTCTGTACCAGCACATGACGATCCCAGTGATCAGCAGCAAAAGAACCGGCGTCCTGCTGAAAATAATAAAAGCATCGGTGAGCCCTGCCAGAATAATATAACTAACCAGTCCTGCACCCAGTATCGCTATGCGGCTTCTCTTAAATGCCTGATACCAACCCCAGTACAAAAACAGTAAAGCCAGCATACCGGGAACACCGATATGCATGCCAATTTCAATCCAATCATTATGATAATGGAAAGTTTTCTGAAATTCCGGCAAATCCTTATAAAGGCCATTTTTGTACGTCAAAATCGTATTGTCGAAATAGCGCTCAGGCGCACCTGTTCCATAACCCGACAAGGGACGCTCAGCAATAGCGTGTAGCCCGACATCCCACATGGCAAGACGATATCCTAGGCTGGAGTTGTAATTTCCCCGCTGTAACAATTCGATGTCACTTTTAACTTGACTTAATCTATCCTGAAAAACAGGGCTGCTATAAGCAAAAATCGTGGCAACTATCAAAAAAGAAATTAAAATACCTATAAATTTTCTGATTTCTATTTTGTAGCGCAAGAATGCCATAAGCACTACAGCGATTAGCGTTGCGAGGAGAAGAATTCTGCCATTCTGATGAAATTGAATAAATATTAACGCAATCGCCACAATCCACAACAATATCCCTAGCTTCTTTGACCGACTCATCTCAACAAAACCGACTGCCATTATTGCACCAACCCCAAGCATGGCTGAAAAACTCAGATAAGACATTCCCACGAGCGGAATACCCTGAACCCCCATGGCAAACCACTGATAGACCCCTACAAACAGAACACCCAAATAACCTGCCGCCAGCCCGCCTATCGCCCAGGGTAAGCGCTCTCTATTCAATAAAGAGTAGAATGGAATGAAAATCAATAAGATAAAGTACTTTAACCATTTCATTCTCCCATTTCCTGGCAGTTCACTCCATAACAAACCTAAGAGCAAAAGTGTACACAATAGAAGAATTGCCTGCACAAAGGGTTCTTTGATAGTCTGATTCAATCGATACAAACCGCCGTCTAACAACCAAGCTATTCCAAGCAACGGGAAAGAAACAAAATTCACCTCGCTACGCCAGAATCCCAGGCAGACAAGAACCAGCACAAACCTTATCAATAATTCTTGACGTGTAATATTAGCTGGCATAAAACCAATAGAGGGCTGTTTTCAAAAAACCGTTTAAAGTCTGAATAGTTTGGGCATTGCAACTATTCTGAATTCTGTTTGGTAATCACTTGTTTTAGAACAGGCTTCGCTGATAAATTCTGCAGCGGATCTGACAATCGTTCGGCAAATTCAAACTGCCCTGTTTCCCATTTCCGTATTTCCAATTTGCGCACACGAGCAAAAAATACCAATAGAATCCGCAACAATACGGGTGCATCTGGCAAAATCCACACCGCAGAAATGCGCTTATCCGCGCGAGACCGGCCTCGCACCATCAGCTTGATTGCCATTTTGATACTTGCTGGATTGTTACGCATCTGCAGACAAGATAACTGAGGTAATGGCAATGGTGTCAGCCAATGAATGCCGCCACCTTGCCGCAATACCTGTTCAATCGAATCTGTTAGCTGCGCAGATAAATCAGCCAATGTATAGGGGCCCGAAACCAGCAGAATATTGCGGCGTGCTTCAGGATAACGCGAAAGATATAATGCACGGTTGCGCTTTGCCAATAACCGATACGACCGGCCACGTCCAAATGATGCGCCGCCAGTATGGTGGATGCATGCATCCGGATGCACACCCATACGCCATCCTTGCTGAATCAATCGGCGCCCCAAGTCTGTATCCTCAAAATAGCCTCGGCCAAATTGCGCATCAAATCCACCTATTGTGACAAATAGAGTGCGCCGGATTAAAAAAGCATACCCCTGGAAGCGATACGTAGCAATATAACCGCCCGGCCGCCGTTGATAGCACTCCAGTTTAGACCTGGAAAAATTGTCTTGTACTGGACTGATAACCGCCAATTCCGGATCATCTGCAAAAGCTTCGCACAATAATGGCAAGAAATTTTCGTGAATTTCGGTATCCGAATTGAGCACTAGCACCCAATCCGCATCCGAGCGAGCAGCCGCATCATTGACCGATTTGCCAAACCCCTGGTTTTCAGGTGCGTGATAAACATGAAGCTGCCGGTAACGCAAGTGATCGAGCATCGCACAAGTCGCTGTGTCTGATGCATCGTCTTGAATATAAATAGTCCTTATTGACTGACCTAGAACAGTGACAGCAGAATCAATACACCGCTTGGTCAACTCTGGCGCATTATAGACCGGTATTATGACATCAACGGATGGCGCAACGGGTGTATTCATAAATTGTAGGCAAACGTGTTTGCAACCATCCGATTTCGTCTAAAACGTGAAACGATACAAAATAAGCACTGACAGGCTAGATCCGTTCAAAGATCAGATAGTCTTCTCCCCAGTTCTGGGTTGATCGCTGCTTCACTTCGAAACCGGCCTGCTCCATTAAAGCGATCGCTTTTGCTTGTTCCTCATCAGTACCTAACTCGATAATGACAGACCGCAACGCAGGGTGCGCCAATACAGACTCCGCGCCTTTAAGAATGGAAATTTCGATGCCATCGACATCGATCTTGATATAATTCGGATAGGGGAATCCCCACTTACTGCATAAATCATCCAGCGTCACACCAAACATTCCTTGGATGTGTGTGGCAGACATTTTCAAGTTCTCAATGTCTTCTTCTTTTCCAAATTGAGACCGATTCCCACCCGGGATAAATTTAGGTATATACAATTTGGAAAATTCACTTTGACCCGATACCGCAACACAATACGATAAAATATTTTCTTTGAGGTCATTAAAATAAATATTTTTGTTTAGTGCATAATAATTATTGCTTTGCGGTTCAAACGCAAAAACTTGAATTTTGTCGCCATATTTTTTGGCCGGATATAAGGAATATTGACCGATATTGGCACCAATATCAAAATAACAGGAGTTGGGTTCAAAGCTATCCAGCCAATCCAATGTATCCGGCTCTTTGATCGAATACGTTCTCGCACGATTCAGTGTGCGCAAGTGATCGACTGAAATTAAAATACGCTGGTCTCTAACCTGCACATCTGTATACCCGCCTTTAAGTTTGTATGCCGCCACGATTAACTCGTTTAATATATCTTTGGCCTGCATCATGATCCCTTTTTCGAATTATGGGGATAAACCCTGACTCTTATCAGCCGGGGAAAAGCAGCGTGGTTCAACACGCAGATTGTTCAAGTAACGCTACATAACGGGGCAGCACATCGGCATCCGGAAAATCCAGCATTTCCTTTAAAAAGCGCTGCCGGTGTTCTTCAACATAGAAGGAGTCACAGCCATTGGTTAAAAAATAACTGATTTTTTCATACACATCATCGCGGCATTTCATCTCTGTTTCGGGCATGTAATAGGCCACAGCTGAGCGAGCTGCGATTAAATAATCAGCAGCCAGCACTGGCTTTCTTGCCCTGACGGCTTCAAATACCACTGAAGTGGCCAAATCAATAATGACATCGGACCAGTTCATCAAATGCACCGAATGCGCATCATCGCTCGCAACACGCACATTAGGCAATTGCTTGATCGAACTGTCTTTGGTCAGCGACTGTTTCCAGCCGCTCCGCGTATGCGGTTTGATGATCAATTCCACACCGGGAAATTCGGCTATCATATGAACCACTTCACCGACTTCTTCCCAGAATGTCGTAAAGTTGGCTTTTCTCAGGAACATGACAATTTTAAGGCGGCTATCCGAACGAACGAGTGGCGAAGGCGGCATCAATCCGGCAAGTATTTTTAGCCACTCTTCACAATATCGCGGCGAGCCTAATACGGCAAGTTGATTACCTTCCAGAAACGGACGGAAACGGATGGAGCATAACTCATTGGGCACCACCACCCTATCAAATATCTTAGCTGCCGAAAATGTGATATCGGGTTTCAAGTGTCTTTCACCCCGGCGAATCAATTGACTGGCATGCGGACTATCACCATGCGGCAAGGAAACCGTACCGAGGCCTCTTTCTTTTGCCATCGCTACCACCACTTCAACCCATTCCACACAGATCACCGAATTCCGTTCAATCCAGTCAAATGCCACAACCCCTTTCCCCACCTCGCCAAAACATCTATTCAACAGGAATTCCGCGGTATGCCGCCACAACGGTTCGCGCTGTTTTTCATCAAAACGATCGGCAAGTTTCTCCGCCAACCGGCCAAGAATTTTTATGCGCCGGACATTGCGCGTCAACATCAGCATTTGCAAGCGCCATTTTAAATACTCGACCAGCGGAAACAGCTCCTTTATATGCGCAACACGCACACCTTCCAGTTGGCTTAAATATTTAATGCGAAAATCACGACGGAATTGTGTTGAGCCAATCAGTACCACATCACATTGGTGCCCCGACTCTGTCCACTTGTAAATGACCGGGGTAACATGATCAATATCGTTATAATGTCGAAGAAAAAAAAGGGCTTTCATAGCCATGATAGGGTTTCAGATATATTCAGGATATGCAGCATCTCTATTATTTTCCCAGTTTAAACAGAAGATTCTATGAAAAGCGCCATTCTACTCTTGCAATTATTCAATTACCAGCAACGTGGCCATATCCCTTCGGGATAAAATCACAGCATGCAAGAAATCCGTTAAATTTAACAATAAGTATTGCCCAAGAAACAAGAAAAACCTGATAATCAACAAAGCTTTTGAGTGTTTAGCTTTTTATACGCGTAAATATTAACCAACCACACGACAACTCAATGAGAACAATCGCTGTAATACCCGCCCGCATGGGTTCATCACGTTTCCCCGGCAAACCCATCGCAAAAATATTGGGCCGCCCGATGATTGAACATATTTATAAGCGCGTCGCCATGAGCAAATCGCTCGATGCCACCTACATTGCAACCTGCGATGAAGAAATCCGGCAAATCGCGGAAGGTTTTGGCGCACAGGTGATTATGACCGCCGATACGCACGAACGCGCCAGCGATCGCGTAGCTGAAGCCGTCACCCAACTTGATGCGGATCTGATTGTCATGGTGCAAGGTGACGAACCGATGACACACCCGAACATGATTGATACCGCGGTGGCACCGTTTAAACATGATCCGCAATTGGGTTGCGTCAATCTGGTGCGCAAAATTGATCACGAAGCCGATTATCTGGACGTCAACACCATCAAAGTAGTCATGAATCAACAAGGTGACGCCCTGTACATGTCGCGCCGCCCGATCCCGACATTGGCCAAAACCGGCTTTGCCGATACCGCCGCGTATAAGCAAGTATGCATTATCCCGTTTCGCCGTGCCGTGTTGTTTCAATACACCCACTTAACACCCACACCACTTGAGCAATTGGAATCGGTCGATATGCTGCGCCTGCTCGAACATGGCCTCCAGGTTAAAATGGTACACACCGAATATAATACCCAGGCGGTGGATACCACGGCGGATCTCGCACGTGTCGAGAAACTGATGGAATCCGATCCGTTGCTCAGCCGCTACTAGGAATAATTATGTCACTAAAATCAAGGTTAAACCGATCCGAATTAACCATTGGCTCATGGGTCACACTGGGACATCCATCCATTGCCGAAATCATGGCGGCAGCCGGATTTGACTGGCTGGTTCTGGACATGGAACACAGCGTGCTGGAACTCAGCGAAGTGCAATCCATTATTCAAGTGCTGGACGCTAAACAATGTCCGGCCATCGTGCGCCTGACATCAAATCACCCCGATCAGATCAAACGCGTTATGGATGCCGGGGCAACTGGCGTGATGGTGCCGATGATCAAATCCGCCGCTGAAGCCAAAGCCGCTGTCGATGGTGTGTATTACCCGCCACGCGGGCAACGCGGCGTCGGCCTTGCGCGCGCTCAAGGCTATGGCAACAGCTTCCAGGCTTACCGGCAATGGCTGGATGAAAATGCGGTGATCGTCGTGATGATCGAACATGTCGATGCCGTCAAAGCCATTGATAGCATTCTGGCTGTGCCAGGTATCGATGCCTATATCATCGGCCCGTACGATTTATCCGGTTCGATGGGACGCCCCGGCGATCTCAACCACCCGGATGTGCAGGCTGCCATTGCGCAAGTTCTGGAAGCTGGCCGCCGTGCCAACAAACCCGGCGGCATTCATGTCATCGAACCGGATCTGGAAGCATTGCAACAACGCATCCAAGCAGGTTTTAATTTTCTCGGCTATGGTCTGGATATTCGTATTCTGGATTCCATCTGCCGAACTCACTTAAAAAGTATCCGCGCAACACTTAAAACGCCATGAACGCATTTGTCATCTCCACTTCTTCCTTCGACATTGACAATAACCCGCATATCCAATATTTGCTGCAAAAAGGCATGCAAGTTATCACCAATCCACACCGGCGCAAACTCACCGAGGATGAGATTATTGAATTACTGCAGGAAGGCGCAACCGGCCTGATCGCCGGGATTGAACCACTGACCGAGCGCGTATTTCAGTCTGCCAGCAATCTGAAAGTCATCTCGCGCTGCGGCGCCGGACTGGACAGTGTCGACTTGGCGGCGGCAAAAAAACATGGCATTACGGTTTTCAACACGCCGGAAGCACCTGCACAAGCGGTAGCCGAACTGACGATGGGATTGATACTGACCCTGCTGCGGCAAATCCGTCAGATTGATCAGTCGGTGCGCAAAGGCGAGTGGCCGCGCACGCAAGGCCGTCTGCTGGCCGCGCAAACGGTGGGCATCATCGGCATGGGGCATATCGGCCGGCGCGTTGCGCGCCTGTGCCAGGCATTTGAAGCCACGGTTATCGCACACGACCCGTATGCAAGTCAGGTGCCTGCCGATGTCGCATTGATATCCCTGGAGCAATTGCTGGCCACTGCGGACATTATCACGCTGCATCTGCCTTACGGACCGGATACGCATCATCTGCTGAATGCCAAGGCATTCGCGACCATGAAACCTGAGGCGATTGTCATCAATGCCGCGCGCGGCGGATTGGTCGACGAAGACGCGCTCTTGGCCGCATTACAAGCAGGCAAAGTCAGCGCCGCCGCCTTGGATGTGTTCGAGCAGGAACCTTATCATGGCCCATTAATCGAAAGCGGCAATGTCATCCTGACATCGCATGTCGGCTCTCTAGCCCGGGAATCACGCCAACTGATGGAAATTGAAGCGGCTGAAAATCTACTGCAGGGTTTAATCAAAGCAGGTCTAATCAATAACGGATAACACTATGGTGAATGAAACGGTTGTTGTATTTGGCGCCAGCGGTTTTCTGGGCAGCCATGTTGCCGACGCATTATCGGCTGCAGGTTACCGGGTACGGTTATTTGACCGCAGCCCTTCGCCCTATCTTAAAAGTAATCAGGAAATGATCATTGGCGATATCATGAATCTCGACCAAGTGATCGAGGCTGCCAAGGGAACATCCATCGTGTATAACTTTGCCGCGATTGCGGATATCGATGAAGCCAACGACAAACCCATTCCCACTGCAACCATCAATGTGCTGGGCAACATGCACGCTTTGGAAGCCGCGCGCATTGCCGGAGCGCGCCGTTTTGTGTTCGCCAGCAGCATTTATGTCTATTCCGAATCCGGTTCTTTCTATCGCGCCAGCAAGCAGGCAGCGGAACGTTTCACGGAAACCTACCATGAGCGCTACGGCCTGGATTACAGCATTCTGCGCTATGGCTCGCTGTATGGCCGGCGCTCTGATAAACGCAACGGCATCTATCGCATGCTGCACGAAGCCGTCGCCCATCACTCCATTACCTATAAGGGCAGCGGCGACGCCATGCGGGAATATATCCATGTGGAAGATGCTGCGCGCATGAGCGTACAAATATTGGCGCCGGAATTCGCCAACCGGCACATGATTCTGACCGGTCAGGAAAGATTACGCATCAAAGATGTCATGACGATGATCTCGGAAATCCTGCCGTGGCCGGTTGAATTGCATTTTGACGAAGCCAATACCGTGCACCACTACGAAATTACGCCCTACGCGTTTCAACCCCGCGTTGGCCGCAAACTGGTTCTGAATGAACATGTCGATCTGGGACAAGGCATACTCGATTGC
Organism: Nitrosomonas sp.; assembly: GCA_016708955.1. GTDB lineage: Bacteria > Pseudomonadota > Gammaproteobacteria > Burkholderiales > Nitrosomonadaceae > Nitrosomonas. The sequence continues at coordinate 572,385 of JADJES010000001.1, read as the reverse complement.
CTGCGGGAAATTCACCAAGACCTGCATCATTCCGATGAAAACGACGACGCCACCCCCGCCACCTCGGACAACCGCGCCTAATCATGAAAAATTTCGACTGGCAGGCGATCATTTTCGATTTTGACGGCGTCGTGGTGGAATCCGGAAAAATCAAAACCCAGGCGTTCGCGGAACTTTACCGCCCTTACGGCGAAGACATCGTCGCAGCAGTGGTGCAATTTCACACCCAGAACGGCGGCATGTCGCGCTACCGCAAATTCCGCCATTTCCAGGAGCATTTCCTCAACAAACCGCCATTAACGGAAGCGGAAGAAAAACAACTGGATATCCGCTTTTCCGAATTGGTCGTCGAAGCCGTCATTGCCGCCGAAGCCGTGCCCGGCGCAGTCGAACTGATCCGCCAGCAATCCGGAAAAATCCCATTATTCGTCGCCTCCGGCACACCGGAAACAGAACTCAAAGTCATCGTCGAACGCCGCGGGCTAGCACCTTATTTCACCGAAGTGCGCGGCGCCCCGGCACTCAAGAAAACCATCATCGCAGAAATTTTATCCGCTCATGCACTCAGCCCCGAATCGGTGCTGATGATCGGCGATGCCATGGCGGATTTGGAAGGCGCACAAGCCAACAACACCGCATTCCTGGGCCGCGTCTTCCCCGGCGACCCGAATCCTTTTCCCGAACATGTGGAAATCGTTCCCGATTTACGCGGGTTAGTCGCGTAAGCGCATCAGCTTCCCGATGCAACGCCATGTCTTCCCGAATATCGAACAACTGAGTCAGGCCTTTGCCGACTTTGCCGCAACCTCACTGCAAAATACGCTAGCCCAAAAACAACAGGCCACGCTAGTCGTCCCCGGCGGCAACACCCCGCGTTATTACCTGCCCGTACTGGCAGAATGTGCATTACCCTGGGATCGAATCACCGTCACGCTGAGTGACGAGCGCTGGGTTGATGTTATTGATGAACAATCCAACGAGCATCTGGTAAAGCAACACCTGATGAATCACCTTCCTGAAAATACTCGTTTCGTTGGTCTAAAAACCCATCACGACAATCCTTTTGCTGCCATTGATGAAATTCATCAACGCTTGGAGCGTTTGCCGCTGCCATTGAGCCTAACGGTATTAGGCTTGGGAGAAGATGGGCATATTGCTTCGTTGTTTCCAGGGATGAATCCTGATTTACTCTTACTCATCACTGCGTTGCGGTTGCACCGCCGATTGCGCCATCGCCGCGCGTCAGTCTTTCATTGGAAATGTTAGCCAATAGTGAGCATATTGCGTTGGTGGTTACCGGGGAGAGTAAACGGCGATTGCTGGATCGATTGAGTGAAAATCCTGATTCAAAATTGCCGATTTCTTGGTTAATGCAGCGTACCCCAGCATCGGTCATGGTTTTTGAAACAGCTTATTTTTAACGCTAGAATCAATTAATAAAATCTTAACTCAGTACTTACAAGGTACATCTGAGCGTTGAATTTGCTTGTCACAGATACCATACCAATCTTTGATTCTAACGCACATTGCAGTAGACGCCACCCCTGATCATGAAAGAAACTTTGAGGTGGGAGGCGGGGAGAGGTCGCACAGATTTTTTGTGACTTGTCCACTCTAACGTGACCCCCGAACTGACTCGAACCCCGGATTGCTTCCATAGAGACGCACGTTAAACAGGCCAAGGCAGATAATTGCCTTCAGGCATTTTCAGTTCGGCATCCGCCGCCTTCCATTCACGAGTATTGAATGGGGAATTTGAATTGGTCGCGCTTACAAACGTGTTCTTGGACTCGATGTCATCAGCACAGATTTCGGCCTGCGCTGATCGAAGAATGCGACGGTTTGATACGAATGGAGATCAATTTGGTACATTCAAGAAAAGACCGACGCGTGCGCATGGGTGGTTCATGCAGCCTGACGAAGTTGTGATGGAAAGCACCGGCATCTACTGGAAAAGTCCTTCGCGGCATTAGGCGGCAGGCATTCGTGCAAAAGTCGTGAACGCCGGCATGTCGAAAATGTTCCCGGACGCAAAACAGATATCAACGATGCACAATGGCTGGCAACGTTGTCGCGTCCGGATTGCTGCGTGCATCGTTTATTCCGCCCGCAAAAATGCGCATGTTTGATTGCCCGGCAACGGCAAGCTGACCGGACAGCTTGCATCTAAAAGAATCGTTTACACAAGATTCTCGCCGATGGCGGCATACGCCTGGGTGTCGTGGTCAGCGATGTTCATGGACAATCGGCCCGCGCATGATCAAGGCGCTTATCGCAAACAAAATGCCCCCAGGAGGTTTTGAAATTCGCATCACGACGGCTCAAAGCCAGCCGTGAAGAATTGTTCGATGCCTTGCAGGGAGAATTAACCGAAAGCCACCCGCTTCGTGCTCAATGAATTGATGCGCATATCGAGGAACGCCTCGCTCGGTTTGACCAACGCTTGCTTGCCGGACTGGAAAGCGAACACAACTGGCTGGTGTTACTGCAAACCCTGCCCGGTGTCGATCTCATCGGCGCGGCCATGCTGCTGGTAGAAATCGGCAACAATATGGATGCCTTTGGCAGCGCGGATCGCCTGTGTTCATGGGTTGGTATCTGTCCAGGCAATAACGAATCAGCAGGTAAGCATAATCCGGCGGACACGCAAAGGCAACGCTTATGTTCGTCGTCTTCTGTGAATTTGCTCCGCTGCCAGCCGGACCACTTCTGCTTTAAAGCAAAGTTCAGCTCACCTCGTGCGCCGTGGATACAAGCGCGCATTGTGGCACTGGGACACAAAATATTACGCACCACTTCTTCATGTTCAGGGCGCGAACATTACCGACAGCGCCACTGACTAGAGAAACTTTCGGTTCAGCGTAATGCTGCGTTGGATCAAAACGCTGATTCAACACGGCTTTATCAAAACAGCGCAAGCCTAATTTGCGCCAATTGTTATATGGTCTTAGCTGGCCAGGATTACTTGCGCCTGTTTAGTGGTTTCTTTCACGTTAAGTATACTGTAATGGAAAAAGATATAGAAGCAGACAATAATTGGCCATTACAACTCTTTTTAATCTGATTTTGTTGTTGCGAAGTAAGTGAGCAAGAAAAATAAATGTTGTCTCGCCATTCACCTTTTGGAATAACATACCGCCTCAATACAACCCCGTTTAATACTGGTTGACCGATCCACAATTCAATCAGTAAACGATCAAGAATCAAATCAAAAGGGCTTCTGTTATTAAAATAAAAGTACAAGCTGATTTCAGGAACGTCTGCGTTTAAATTAAAATTGATTGGGCAATTACTGCGCAGATCAATATCAATCAATTTCGCGATCTTGTCAGGTCCATAGAAATAGCAGATAAGCCAAGCTGGTATTTTGGCAAAAAACTGTCGAAAAATAGCACCGGTAACTTCAGGAACCATGGCTTAATCGCACCTCACTAATGCTTGCGTTTTCATGAGTGTTTTTTCTCCCTCGCGCATGATCTCTTGCGCTTTACTCAAGATACCTGAATGAGCAGCTTTTAAAGGTGGCAAATCATTTCTTGCGGAAGTAGCTAGCACCTGATATTGCTCCAGAACTTGCCTTTCACCACCTGGCATAACACTTAATTTTGGTAGAGAAAACTTGCGATCCTTAATTGCTTGATCTAAGGCATGAGCCATCTGTTTAATCTCAGTAGTCAGGGGTTCAACGTTCAAAAGACGTTTTTCTAACTCTTCGAGTTGAGTCACAAATTTATTATGAGAATAACCGAGTCTTGAGTGATAGCTATATGCCATTCTGGAATTATAATCGTAGTCCATTATTGAATGAGCCTGATAACAGGTCATCGGCCGGAGGGAGGCATTACTTCTTAATTCGGCGAAATCATTTTCAAGATCCTGAAGTGCAAATTGCTCATCATCTAATGATGATTTTAAATCATCAAGATTCTGCTTGATTCTAGTAGACTTGGCTGCATTAATACTATCAGAAAGAGTTTCGGCAAGTTTCGTTAATTTTTGCTTTTCACTCTGAATAGCAGTTAGTTCTCTTTGCTGTCGCTTATGACTAGTAGCAAGTTCTTCTTGCCATTGCTTTAGCAATAGATTGTAGTGATCTTCAGTTGTAGGGAGAAAAGTTACATTTGATATGCTCCTGAATCAGTTGAAAACATAAGCACGATTTTCTCTCTTTGTTTTCTTCCATTTATTACACTATCTCCAAGAAGATTGGCTGAAATCAAAGTAATGGCATTTCCATCAACAGTCCCACGCAGCACCAAAGTATTACTCTTCGTACTTCCACGGCTATCTGGCGTAACAATAATTAAAGAGCCAGCCACAGAATCTTTAGTTTGAGTTAACCGTAGATACATTATCTCGTGGGATCTAGAATTCGCCAAAATGAACCAGTAAACAAACTTTGACCATAGCTAACCGCCAAGTTACTAATCGTTAAAAGATAAAGAAATATTCCAAATAATGCTAGTTTTCTCAAGGTAACCCCTCTATTAGAAGTATGTAAGAATACAAAGAATCATCCATTAATCGTCCCCAGTCATCAGCAAGAACGGATGCTCTTGTTCGTAACAAGCACGGTAGGATGTGCCGATGTAAAGAGGCGCATCAATCGAGAGATAGTCTAAATCAAAACCAAGGTAGAGCATGGCACTTATTGCGCCAAATGTAAATTCCGGTGCAATGCGCTTCGCTCATTGGCACCCTACTACTCGCGGTAGAGACTAAACCCCTGAACAGGTCATTCATACCTGTATCGAAAAAGCACACTATGTTTCCTGTCGTTTTCGCAGTGGCGCTACTCAATGTCTGTGTTAGCGGCCTCAACAAGAAGCTTTACCCGGCGCACAATCAGCCGCCAATCCGTGCCTGCATTTGCCGTTGAAATTCATCTCGATCAATCAACTTCGCGGTGCCCGCATCAATCTCAACAAGGCGGCGCAGAATTTCCTTATTCCAAGTTTCTAATGCACCCGCATCATCTGGCGCATCCAGGCTTTTAACCAAAGCATGCGCCAACTCGGCACGTTCTGCCTCCGGCAGCAGCAGTGCTTCAGAACGAAGCTTGTTCAATATTTCAGTTTTCATCAATGCCCCATAAATGTTCTGCTATGAGACAGGTTAATCAACAAATTCCAGCCCATGTAAATCGCACCACTCACGACTACAAATTATTAACACCCCTACATCGCAGTATGTATTTCTCAAGTTCAATGATCAGAAACAGCAGCAAACTGACTGCGATAATGCGTCCCCAAGCCGCTGCATCCAGAGCAGTCGTGCCAAATAGCTGCTGCATCACAGGCAGATAGGTAAACAGCAATTGCAGTATCAACAAAAGCCCGACAGCCAATAAAACATAATGATTATCCAGCAGCCCTCGGCGCGAACAGACGGAAGCCATCAAATAGCGGCAATTGAACAAATAGACTATTCCACACATCACCAGCACATTCACAACCACTGTCCGGGCCAGTTCGATACTCGCGCCTTGCACGGTTTCCCATAGATACAATGTAAAGACACCGCCCATCATCAGCAGTGCAACAAAAACAATACGCCACACCAGAAATCCAGACAAAATAGGCGCATTAGGGTCATGGGGCGGGCGTGACATGACCCCACTTTCAGGTCGCTCGAATGCAAGCGAAATTGCCAAAGTTACAGTCGTCACCATATTGATCCATAAAATCTGTACCGGCGTGATGGGTAATGCCATACCCAGAATAATGGCGAGTATCAAAACACCCGCCATACCGCCGCTGGTTGGAAGAATATAAACAACCGTTTTGCGGATGTTGTCGTAGACCGTGCGGCCTTCTTCCACCGCATGTGTAATCGAAGCAAAGTTATCGTCCATCAGCACCATTTCAGCCGCTTCTTTGGCCACTTCCGTACCATTTTTCCCCATGGCAACACCGATATCGGCGCGTTTCAAAGCTGGGGCATCGTTCACACCATCACCGGTCATAGCAACAATTTCACCATCCTGCTGTAACGCCGTAACCAGCCGGAGCTTATGCTCAGGGCTTGCACGTGCAAAAATATCTATTTCTCCGACCACTTTGCGCAGTTGTGCGTCATCCATCTTATCCAGTTCAATTCCGGTTACCGCGTTCTGACCATTACCAATGCCTAATTTTGCGCCAATCGCGCAAGCGGTAATACGATGATCCCCGGTAATCATTTTGACGCGGATGCCTGCCGTATGACATTTGTCTATGGCAGCAATGGCTTCCTCACGCGGCGGATCAATAATTCCCACCAGACCAAGCAACGTAAAACCTGCTTCAACATCAGAAGACTGCAATATTTGCTGCTTTATTTGAATCGCACGACTGGCTATGGCCAGAATGCGCTGTCCTGTCGCACTTGCTTCGTGTATCTTGGAATGCCAGAAATCAAGCTGAATCAGATGATCTTCCCCTTGGCTTCGCTGATGGCTACACATTGCCAGCACTTCTTCCGGTGCACCTTTGACATATATTCGGCTATTCCCGGCATGATCCTGATGCAACGTCGCCATAAAGCGATGTTCCGACTCAAACGGAATGACATCCGTTCGAGGCAGTTTTCCTGTTCAAAGAGCGGATCCAACGTCGCTTTCATGGCTAAAGTAATGAGCGCGCCTTCCGTCGGATCACCGTGAATGACCCAGGTACCATCCTGCTGATGCACCGATGCTTCGTTACACAACATCCCTGCCCGAAACATATCCAGCGTATCGGGGTAATCCGTAACCGGAGCTTCTTTTCCATCCCGGCTAAAACCACCTGTTGGTGAATACCCCACGCCACTAACTTGTAATTGAACCTCAGCAGTAATCACGTTTTGCACAGTCATTTCATTACGCGTTAGCGTTCCGGTCTTGTCGGTACAGATGACGGTCACCGCCCCCAGTGCCTCTACCGCAGGTAGGTGACGAACAATCGCGTTACGTCGCGCCATATTCTGTACGCCAAGTGCCAATGTTATCGTCATGATGGCAGGCAACCCCTCTGGAATCGCTGCGATCGCCATGCTGACAGCCGCCATAAACATCTCATCGATCGGATAATCATGCAGCAACAATCCATAAACAAAAATTCCAGCTGCCAGAAGCAAAATTACCAGCGTCAGCCAGCGGCCGAAGATCGCCATTTGCCGCAATAAAGGTGATGTCAGTTTATCGACTTGCGCAATCATCTGACTGATGCGCCCAATCTCGGTATGTTGAGCGGTAGCAACCACCACGCCCAAGCCTTGGCCATAAACCACCAGCGTACCCGAATATGCCATACAAAACCGATCCCCGATCGCCGTCACTGCCTCGACTGCGTGGATGGATTTCTCGACAGCTTCCGATTCCCCAGTTAACGCTGCTTCTTCGATACGCAGGCTTTTACAGTCGACCAATCGCAAGTCAGCCGGTACCTTGTCACCGGATTGCAGCACTACGATATCGCCAGGTACCAGTTGATCAGCTGGCATCTGTATCCGCTGACCATCACGCTGAACGATCGCGTTAAGCGACAGCATGCGCCGGATAGCATTCAGCGCTTCTTCCGCTTTGCCTTCCTGAACAAAGCCGATGATGGCATTGATAACCACCACGCCGAGAATAACGCCACTATCGACCCAGTGCCCTAAAAAAGCGGTCATACTGCATGCAGCGAGCAAGATATAAATCAGTACATTATGAAATTGCAACAAAAAGCGAATAACGCTGCTTTGTGGCTTGGGTGGTTTCAATCGGTTTGCGCCATACTGCTCAAGACGCAGCTTCGCTTCCGTTTGCGATAAACCGACAATCTCGGTTTTAAATTCTTCCAGCACCTGCTGCGGTGGATAGCTATGCCATGCGGGTGTTTTATCGGATGCAGAAACTTGTTCATATGGCATAAGCAGCTCTCTTACATGGTTGGTCAGGCTGTGTTGCGCCTATCTAATAGACCAGAATTGGTAGGAATAATTTGTATTTAATTATTCAGTACAGCTACAATGAAAACATTCGTTTCTCACTTAACACAGCAAATGGGGCTTTCTATGAAATACTCTATCATTCTGATGGCACTTGTGGCCATTCTGTTTACCAGCACGACGCAGGCTTCTGGCCGGGTACCTTTTGGCCATCAAGTTATTGCGGTACAAAACTACCACCGTGCTACGGAAAAAATTGCCTTATCTGGCATGATTAGCGAGGGCGGTGTGCCAGCATTGGCAGCCACTGGTTTCAAAACCATTATTGATTTGCGCACCAAAAATGAAGGTGTTATGGAGGAGAAAGCATTGGTCGATATTGCCGGCATGATGTACGTCAACATTCCGACGACCGTTGCTGGAATCACTAAAGAACAGGTGGCCGCATTTACCAAAGTGATCGAATCGGCTCAAGCCCCAATACTGATTCACTGTGGATCGGGTAACCGGGCAAGCGCCATGTGGGCCAGCTATCGAATCACCAAAGGGGTTGATCCGGAAGTAGCCATTGAGGAGGCCCGCAAAACCGGTTTGCGCCCGCCGCTGGAAGAAAAACTTCGTGAAATCATGCTGAACTGAGCTTTGATCTTTTCTATCAACCCATCCAGAACAATCTGATAATCATCCACACCGACACTCCCATGGAAACTACAGCAAATCCTTGCTGTAGTTTTGAGCCAGCAAGGAAATGAGCAATAATTCGCCCGATCAACATACCCGCTAATGAGCCGGCAGCAAAAGGTAGCGCAACAATCCAATTCATCCCGCCGATAAAGGTTGCAGAAACAACCCCGATAAGAATCCAGTGCAACTCCGGAAAATGCCAATGCCCGGGCGCACGGCCAACAAGTCCATAAGAAGTGCTAACGGCGCATTAGGCAGTTTCTGCGCCAGCCATATGCCGATGGGTGCAGCTATGATACCGGCAATAGCGATAAACCCGCTACCCGATAACGCACTTTCCCTTGCCGATGCGCAATTAACGCGCCGATAACTGAAGACAAACACACGGCGAATAAAGCAACCGGAGGGGCCTCAGCAACAACCAGATGCAATCCGAACATCAATAGCGGGGCTGCAATGATCGTACCACTCGCACCAGTCAGTGCCAGTAATAACGCCGACCAGAATGCTGATCAGAGGTATATCCATATGCTCAGCGTAATTTACCAGGGCAAGCAAACCATTCCTTGCCTTTTAACATACCATTCCAATAGATCCATGGAAAAACTGTCGTTTTAAGAAACCAATTAAGCTTTCTCGGCACTGTTGGATCAAGTGGGAACGTAGGTAATAACTTTCCACCAAAACCAAATTCAGCCAGTATGACTTTGCCATTTTCCACAGTCAGCGGACAGGCGCCATAACCATCATAGAAAGCGGTCAACTCCCGGTCTTCTTTTGCTGCCAGAAGATTCTCGGCCACAACAACAATTTGCTTTCTAGCTGCCGTGGCCGTTTTCGTATTCGGAGATGAACAGGCATCTCCCAGTGAAAACACATTCGGGTAATCGGTATGCTGCAGCGTTTTTTCATTCACTTTGCAAAAACCACCCGCATCTGCCAGAGGACTATTGCGAAGAAAATCCGGAGCGACTTGTGATGGTGTTACATGCAGCATATCAAAAGGTTTCGCTTCGAGGGTTACCGTTCCATCATTGCCCTTATTTTCAAAGTAGGCGATCTTTTTATTCCCATCCACTTTAACCAAATTAGAATTGAATACCAATTTTGCATGGTAGCGTCTGACATACTCCATTAGGGGTGGAACAAAATCAGCCACGCCAAATAACACAGCTGCTGCTGTATTAAACTCAATATCCATATTTTCCAAACATTGGGCGCGCATCCAGTGATCGCAAGAAAGATACATGGCTTTCTGTGGCGCGCCCGCACATTTGATCGGCATTGGCGGCTGGGTAAAATTGCTTTCCCTGCTTTAAGTTCTTTGACCAGGGACCAGGTATAAGGCGCCAGATCATACTGGTAATTTGAAGTAACACCGTTCTTACCCAGTGTTTCTTCCAATCCTTCAATCTTTTCCCATGCCAGACGTATGCCCGGGCAAACAATTAATTGCCGGTATCCCATCACGCGACCATCAGATAAATGCACTCTGTTGTGCTCCGGATCAAATCCAGATGCAGCTATCTGAATCCATTCCGCATTCCTGGGAATAATGTCAGCCATCGACTTCACTGTTTCGGCGATGTCGTAAGCACCGGCTCCCACCAATGTCCAAGCAGGCTGATAATAATGTTTACCGCTTGGTTCGATAATTGCGATACGCAGCGTTGGCCGCCGTTTAAGCAGACTTGCAGTAACACCGATGCCAGCCGAACCACCGCCTACGACGACTACATCAAAGGCATTATCCCAATTACAGGTTGCTACGACAGACTCCTGCGCTTCTGGGCCGCCTTGAACATTCTGCTGAGTCATTCCATACAAAGCGGTCGCACGCATGCCAGAACCGCAAAATGCCAAAACCGGTTTGGGTAACTCAACCATTAGTTTTTGAAAAGCTTCCGCGCGCTCTGTGGGAATACTACCTATCCTGATTGGTAAATAGACAAAAGTAATACCCAGTAACTTGGCCGCTGCCTCCAGCTCTTCACTACCCGGCTGGTTTTCGCCCCCTCATAATCCGGGCGATTACAAATAATTGATCTGTAACCAGCGGTTGCAATCTCGGTGATGTCGTCAATACTAATTTGACCGGCGACCGACAGTTTGTGATCAAGCTTAGTAATATCCAGACGCAGACGCATACCCTACTCCGTTATCAATCAGTCACAACTCATCGCAGTATAAACTTACGCTCCTGCCAAAATCCTATCGTAAAATAGCTCTCTGCATCGTGACTGATGTTTATTCCTTCAGGTGGATTGATTCTTACAATACAGACTATACAAAGTCTCCATAATCTTTAGGGCTTCCTGACTCGCCACGCTATAGTAGATATATTTACCTTTGCGCTCTGTTGCAACCAGATTCTCTTCCCGTAGAACAGTCAGTTGTTGCGAGAGTGTGGGCTGATGAATATCCAGCAATTCCTCAAGCTCACCCACATTCCGGGTTCCCTGACTCAGTTCGCACAAGATGAGTAATCGGTCTTCATTGGCCAGTACTTTCAGCAAAGAACAAGCAGCCGAAGCAGATGTATGTAGCGCTGCAATATCGTTTAAAACTGGTTCTGTTTTCATAATTAATCTACCTAACGTTAGTACATAGCAGGTTAAAGCCTGAATAATAAATGCATTAAATTGAAAATGGTTAAAATTCTAGTTTATTTTCATACAATCTGTAAGTAGTTTATCCACGTCCTTTCAGGTTTTGGTAAATATCCATGTCTATTAGCATGGCAACATGAAACACCAGCGCGCCAATACTTCCTGTGCCAGCCAGCACCACAGCTGACCCTGGGACAAATGCCCGCTATTCCTCAACCAACACCAAACACAAGATTTCCCGGAAGTAAGAAGCCATCTATTTTTGTGACAACTGGCATCTACACAGACAAACACAAGCATTTGTTTTTACGGTAATTTACCAACGAAAAAGCGATAGAATCTATAGCTACAACACCACCCAACCCATCGCACTGAAGAATCCCAGCTACCCGTATTTCGAGAAACGTCAGAACTATGGCAGGATTTATCATGCCATACAAGATAATTCCCAAAATGAAAACCATCCCTGACAGCAACGCCATAAAGTTAACCCTTTGAATCCCCCCTCATTTAGGCCTATCCGAGTTAAAAAGTAAATACTTACATGCCGCATCAAATACGGCTGCCATAAAACCAGCAAGCATAAATACAGTTGTCGCCACAATTGAGAAAATCTTCGCTCGATCTCCCACTTAACTCGCTACGACTGCTTAAGATCGACAGACTCCCAGCAAAACAAAATAGAGCTTCCCAAATAACCACCGACAAATAAACCCTAAGGAAGCTCTGATTAAGTCCTTCGATAAGCTTGTATGGTGTTTTTGGCTAATTCTTGCGAAACTTGGAAGAGTCGTGATGGAGGGACATCGACTAGCATCTGCCAAGTTACGGACAAACATCGTGAGAACTCTCTCACTCGCACTCCAAACGTCGATGAAGAATCTAACGGCTGTAAAAACATGTAGACCGCCGATTTGAACGCAAGCTAACGTCGGTGTGGATATTGCCAAAGACACAGTTGTTGTTGCATGCGCCGCGCAAAGTTTTCCTGTCCAAAGCATTACCATTCAGCGAGCGCGTCACCATGTCAGCCATTGCCGCTCAATCTCCGCAACACGAGGAAGCGCACAACGTTTGCAAACCCTCTTCGGAGTCGACCCTCTGGTGGGCATGGTGGCCAACACATTGGAGCGAGTGCTTTTCCGCAATGCCGATGCGTTCGTCGTGTTCACTGCTTTCGACCCCATAGCGAATAACTCCGGTCACAAAACCAGTCTCAGACGCTTATCCAAACGCGGTCCCGGTGAGTTGCGCCGCTTGGCCTATCCACCATTACCATTCAACTTTTAACCGTGAACGGATTACAAAATGCTTGACGTAAACCATAGAATCTCAGGACGAACGGTAATATATTGATTACGTTCGTGGTGAGCTTGTCGAACTATGAATGTAATCAATAACCAGAGCTTCCTTAAATATTGACACCCGCTCTAAGAAGAAAATAAACCATGATAAACATATTGAATCGGCTGGGAATTTGCCGAACTTGAACAATGCCAGACTGGTACACCCGAAAATACGCCTGGAGGCAATCACTAGCTACCCCATGTTGCTTAGTGGCAACCCGCCTGACCCAGCATGCCAGTCACTCCCGATTACTGCTCATCTGACTCACGCAGCCGGAGATCCTATAAAATCCATGATCGCAAGTATACGAAAGGGTCTTGATTATGTTCTGGCAAATGCGCATCAGTTACCCAAAGCGAATCGTTGGTCCGCACTTGCACGCTATATCATTAGCAAAATTATTGCGGACAGACCGAAAAATTCACAGTTTCCCGGCTCGTTTCCACCTTGCTTTGCCATTGGAATGACCTAAAACAGAGGAATTTAGGACTACCACTTGCGCTTCTATGAATAAATCAATTGCTGGGATTTTCGATAGCCTCTCGACTCTCCCCGCCTAACCATCATCAATTTACAACAGCTAATTCCAGCAAATATAGCTCATAGCCAATTAATACACTGTATCCAATTAGAACCATATACTTAAGGTGCCTTACCCGCATTCCTCCAGTCAGTTGAACGTTATGGTGAATGACAAGCAATATAAGCGCCATTGATGTGAGTGCCAACTTGAAGGCAACGAATTTTTCCACATTGTCTTCAATAAGAATCGCCATCAACCAATTAAGTTCTTCACCGCCATTAGCTAAGATGTTCAGAGTAAAAAAAGCGTCACCAATACTCAAGAATAGAATAGCGATGGTACACAGCATCAAATATCCTGAATAACAATCCACATACACTGCCTCCCCTCTATTCGTTGCTCTACGCTCACCAAATCTCCGGCCAGTTTTTATTCCCAAATGAAAAGGACAGAAAAAAGGCATACTTTGACGACGATCCTGGCTTCGATTGTTCGAAATTGCGACTACATTAGCCATAACAAACCCCACATGCATTGTTTAATAATATAATAAAAACAGCCATTTATTACCCATAGATTACATTATCTTATCGAAAAATAAATACAGGATCTTCCAACAAATAGCTATTTCCACTCTGAATACCATACAGTTAAAGAAATGTAAAGTCGCTTTCTGAAAACCGCAACCGAATAAAGAAACCTTTTTCCTAACGCGGCGCCGGCCCGGCCCCCGGCAAACGTCTTCGAAGATCACATGGTCGCACTTTTACCACCGTCTCGATCTCACCGTCGAGCCAAAAGCCGCTTTCAAGAGAACGGAACGTGGTCAAAAGCCAACTACCGCGTTAACAACCATCTCAACTGCGAACAAACTTAACAAGCTGCTTCCGGTCAGAAAACTGATTGCGCTAAAGTTAGCTTGCCAAAACAGATAAACCCATCAAAACTTTTCGGCTGCGGTGTTAGAGGCAAAACGGGACTTCAGTATTTAAATACGCGATTATTAATAATCAGCGATAAATAGCTCATATTATCAATTACTTGATCATCCTATTCATGCTTATTACCATTCTATCTTATGAGAGACTGTAGTTGATTCATAAAAAGAATATTGACATCAGACCCCATAACAAGTTGTAATACGCGGTTCCATTGACTAAATAAATTTAGAGAGAAAAATGAAACGTACTTATCAGCCTTCAGTTACAAGAAGAAAGCGTACCCATGGGTTTCTTGTGCGCATGAAAACACGCGGTGGTGCTGCGATAATTCGCGCTCGTCGCGCAAAAGGTCGCGCTCGATTGAGTGTTTAATTTTTTTGGTAAAAAATTTTATTTTTAGATTTGTTGAGATTCATACCCTACCGAGAAATTGCAGACTACATAAAGCAACAGAATTTGCTGCAATAATTAATTTAAAATATCAGGTTAGTGGTGATTTAATCCAGATTTATATGAAACCGAATGGACTTGGTTATGCGCGGCTTGGGTTAATCGTTTCAAAGAAATTTGAACGGCATGCAGTTAAGCGCAATCGGATTAAACGTATACTGCGAGAGACATTTCGTAGAAACCGGTTCAATGATGAAACAAATGAAATAGATTGGGTAATACGATTACGACGCTCTGTTGCTAGGAATGAATCGATAAAACTGGCCACTGAAACGCAATTATTAATGCACCAGCTACAGCAATGTCACGGTTAATTATTGCCTTTATAAAATTCTACCAGTACTGCATCAGCCCACTTTCGGCACCTTCATGTCGTTTTAGTCCAACCTGCTCACAATATGCCTGTGAAGCATACGAAAAATATGGACTATTTCATGGAACACGATTAAGTATCTGGCGCATACTGCGATGTAACCCTTGGAGTAAAGGTGGTTATGAGCCGGTTCCCTGATCAAGTATTAATTTCCACCATCACATATAGAAAATTTACTACTTTATTCCTACAAAACTATCGACAACGTAGCTCTGCCATAAAATGAAAATACAACAAAGAACCCAATTGCACGATCAATTGACATGCATCGCACACAAACAGCTTTGTCGAAAAAAACCTACCTGATCAGATAAATAATGGAAACAAAAAAACTTGTACTTATTATCATTTTCTCAACCTCATTACTTTTTCTGTGGGACGCGTGGCAAAAAGAACTATATCCGCCCACTTCACAAGTAATGCCCGGAGCGGTCTCGAATTCATCAAATCAGCGTCATGATCCGTTACCAGTACCAGGCGATGAATTGTCTTCGTCAACCGGAGTACCTGGAATTTCTTCCGGAATAGATAACGGCAGCCCATACGTAACGCCTAATCTATTCACAATAGGGGAAAAAATTCACATCAAAACGGATATGGTCGTTGCTGAAATTGACACAGCAGGCGGCGATATACGGCAACTTGGTTTAATCCAACACCCATCCAGAGAAGATAAAAGTAAACCATACGAACTATTATTGGATAAAACCGCGCGATTCCATGTCGCACAATCAGGGTTAATCGGCGATGGATTACCTAATCACAAGACGAAATATACGATAGATTCGAATAATTATAGCTATGAACTTGAGCCTGGTCAGGACAAGATAGTGATACGTCTCCTGGCACCCGAAATGGATGGTATACAAGTAGCCAAGATTTACACCTTCCATCGCGGTAGCTATGTGATAGATGTCAATTTTGAGATAGAGAATCATAGTGATACTACAATTATTCCATTCTCATATTTTCAGATGTTTCGGGATGCAAACGACCCTACCGATGCCAGTACAATGGTTCACTCCTATACTGGCGCTGCAATGTATACGGAGGCGGATAAATTTCTAAAAATAAAATTTTCTGACCTGGAAAAAAATAAAGCAGAATACCCAACCAATGCAGATAATGGCTGGATAGCTATGCTGGAACACTATTTCTTGACTGCCTGGCTACCCGCACAAAATACACCCCGTGAGTACTACGCAAAACAGTTAGCGCCTAACCAATATACTGCTGGTGTTATTGCACCTTTAGGCACGATAGAACCAGGGCAAACTAAAAACATAACAATGCCTTTCTACGCAGGCCCTCAAGAGCAAAATAAACTTGCTGAGCTGGCGCCGGGACTTGAACTCACAGTTGACTATGGCTGGTTAACGGTGCTTGCTGTACCGTTGTTTTGGTTGCTTTCTTTCTACCATTCATGGACAGATAATTGGGGTGCAGCAATTATTCTCTTGACGTTGACTGTCAAATTGATATTCTTTCCGCTATCTGCAGCCGGCTATCGCTCCATGGCTAAACTGCGGGTAGTCACTCCTAAATTGCAACGGATACGTGAACAATACGCCAGTGATCGTCAGCGTATGCATCAAGCGATGATGGAGTTTTACAAAGAAGAAAAAATCAATCCGATGGGCGGCTGTTTACCCATTTTAGTCCAGATCCCCGTATTTATTGCTTTGTTCTGGACATTAATGGCTGCTGTTGAACTGCGTTATGCGCCGTTTGCATTATGGATCACGGATATGTCTGTCCCTGATCCGTATTATGTACTCCCGGTAATTATGGGCGTATCGATGTGGATCCAATCTAAACTCAGCCCCACCCCTGCAGATCCAATGCAGGCAAAAGTAATGCAGATCATGCCGATTGCGTTTAGCATTTTCTTTTTCTTTTTCCCGTCTGGACTCGTGCTTTATTCACTCTGCAACAACATCCTTTCGATCACCCAGCAGTGGCAAATAACGCGGATGTACGAGAACAAGGCTGAAGAAGAAGCTAATAAGGACAAAAACAAGAAAAAAAGAAAAGATAATCCAGAACCGCCTACAGAAGAACTTCAACTGCCTGCGCCCTCTGTTGTGGAAGATAAAAACACTGGCAAGGAAGAAGTAATATCTACTGCGAATACCGAGCAGAACGATACACTGCAATCACCTGCCACAGTGCCTACTAAAAATAAAGTGCCAGCAAAAACAAAAAGTGCACCTGCTGGCAAGAAAACAAAGAAAAAATAGCGCATCAATTACCGGTTATTTATGATGATGAATAACCGGTAATTTAAAGTAGTAACCATGGAGACTATTCATAGTAAGCCCTGATATCATAGCAGCAATTGCGACACCTCCTGGTAAAGGCGGAATTGGCGTAATACGTATTTCTGGCAGCAATCTGCAGCACGTGGCAGAGACGCTAATAGGAAAAATCCCAGAACCGCGCTACGCCAGCCTCAGCAAATTTCTGGATACTGATGGCCAAATAATTGACCAAGGTATTGCACTTTATTTTCCCGCACCCAACTCATACACTGGCGAAGACATACTTGAATTGCAAGGACATGGCGGCCCTGCGGTCATGAATCTATTGCTTAATCGATGCCTTTCTGCGGGTGCTCGCTTAGCGCAACCTGGTGAATTTACACTGCGCGCTTACCTCAATAATAAAATTGACCTAATTCAGGCTGAAAGCGTGTCTGCCATCATCGAAGCCAGCACCCATGAAGCTGCGCGCTGCGCGATCAACTCTTTGCAAGGTCAGTTCTCTGCCAGGATTGAAGAACTGGTAAGTTTATTGATTTCGCTACGCATGCTCATAGAAGCGATTCTTGATTTTCCCGAAGATGAGATTGATAACTTTAAGGCATTGCAGATTAAAGAAAGACTGAATGATGTTTATATCCAACTTGAGCAAATATTCGCCGCAGCACGGCAAGGAAACTTGTTGCAGGAAGGTATTAAAATCGTTCTCGTAGGCGCACCCAATGTCGGCAAATCCAGTTTATTGAATCAACTGGTTGAAGAGGATGCCGCCATCGTTACAGAAATCCCAGGAACCACTCGAGACACTATCCAAAGAACTATTGCCATTGCCGGTATACCCATTCATATTATTGACACAGCGGGTCTGAGAGAAACCAGTGATGTTGTCGAACAAAAAGGTATCGAACGCACGCATGCTGCGATTAAGAATGCCAACATGGTGCTTCAGTTGGTGGATAGCAGTCAACATCAGCCTGATACAAAAGATCAAATACAGAAACATATTCCAATTGAAAAACCCCTAATCACTGTATTCAACAAGATTGACCTCCTGAATGAGCAGCCCAGAATTGAAGGTGAAAAAACTGATGTCAGCATCCATCTTTCGGCTAAAACCGGCGCGGGCATCGAATTGCTGCGCCAAAAAATACTGGACATCGTCGGCTGGCAACTCAATCACTCCGGTGAGGGGGTTTTTATGGCCAGGCAACGCCATCTGGAAGCACTGAAACAGGCCAAGGAAAATCTGGAAAATGCACAAATATTCACTGAAAATGAATCGCAGTTGGAGCTTCTTGCCGAAGAACTCAGACTTGCACAACATGCCCTATCGGCAATAACAGGGCAATTTACTGCTGATGATCTGCTTGGGGAAATTTTTTCTCATTTCTGCATTGGCAAATAGGCATCTGTTTCTTTGCTATAAACCGAGAGCTGGCATTAAAGAAAATGATCCAGTAATTTGCGGCTGTGGCGATCAAGCGCCAAACGATCACGAATCAGAAAATGAATGCCATAGCTATCCGTAATCATTAACGATGATGCAGTTAGACGGCGGATATCTTCTTCACCTTTGAGAATAAAAGTAGATTCACCGCGATCCGTTTCAACTTGCCAGGTATTCGGTGTAATAAAACTTGAGACCTTAAGAACACGTTTTATCTCGGGCATAAATTCACGGCTCGCAAGCTCTGATTCTATGAGTGCACGGTAATCTTCCGGCAAATCAGCCAATCGCTCTATCCATAACAACTCACGGCCATGCGAATTGATCAAAGCAATACCCTGATCTGGATCAGTAATCGGAAATGATCGTACCGGCACTACACCTTCCTGCATCAAGCCGGATCGATCGGTAAAAACCAATCGCCCGTATGAATTCCGGTTTAATTGATATCCATCTGCACCACTCATATACGTTCCCCGGCAGCACTATGCTCCGTAACGGAAACAATGGCCCGATCTTCAGTATCGACATTACGCGCCTGGGCCAGATACAAGCGATAATAATAGCCTTCGCGTGCCATCAATTCGGCGTGATTTCCAATTTCGACGATTCTACCCCGATCAAGAACAATCAACCGACTCGCCTCACGTAAAGTCGACAAACGATGCGCGATAGCAATCGTTGTGCGGCCAAGCACCAGATTGTCCAATGCCTTCTGAATGTCTTTTTCAGTTGTGGTATCGACCGAAGAAGTCGCTTCATCCAGAATCAGAATACGCGGATCAATCAATAGTGCGCGAGCAATCGAGATGCGTTGACGTTCACCACCAGAAAGCGCTTGCCCGCGCTCACCCACCAGCGAATCATAACCATGGGGCAAGCGCAGAATAAATTCATGGGCATGAGCCGCGCGAGCGGCTGAAACAATTTCCGAGCGCGTTGCATCCGGTTTACCATAGGCAATATTTTCCGCAATGGTGCCATAAAACAGAAAAGGTTCCTGAAGTACCAGCCCAATATGTTTGCGATACTCAGCAATCGGTAAAGAGCGTATATCATGCCCATCGATCAGAATCATTCCTTCGGTAACATCATAGAAACGGCAGATCAGATTGACCAAGGTGCTTTTCCCGGAACCGCTGTGCCCAACCAAACCAATCATTTCGCCGGGCTTGATAACCAGATTGATGTCACGCGTGATGCTGCGCGTTCCATAACGGAAACCGACATTGCGCAATTCAATTTGACCCTGAATTGCCGACAAATGCACAGGATTAGATGATTCCGGAACGCTGGAAACATGGTCCAGAATGTCAAAAATCCGCTTGGTGCCTGCGGCGGCTTTTTGCGTGACGGAAACAATACGGCTCATCGTATCGAGTCGCATATAAAAACGGCCAATATAAGCAAGAAAGGCGGTAAGCACCCCGACTGTAATTTCATCCTTCGATATCTGCCAAATACCAAATACCCACACGACAAGCAACCCGACTTCTGTCAGTAACGTTACGGTCGGTGTAAATAACGACCAGATTCTGTTCACCCGATCGTTGATCTGCAAATTCCGCTGATTTGCGGCGTGGAAACGCGCCGCTTCTCTCTTTTCCTGTGCAAATGCCTTCACCACCCGGATGCCAGGGATAGTATCCGCAAGCACATTATTCACTTCAGCCCATATACGATCAACCTTCTCAAAACCAATTCGCAATCGGTCTCGAACCAGATGAATCAACCATGCAATAATCGGTAAAGGCACAAGCGTCACAAGCGCCAGCCACGGATTGATTGAAATCAGAATCGCAGCTGTCATAACAATCATAATGACATCGGTGGCGAAATCCAGTAAATGCAATGAAATAAAAAGATTAATACGATCGGTTTCAGCGCCGATACGCGCCATTAAATCACCGGTACGTTTGCCGCCGAAATATTCCTGGGAAAGACTGAGAAGGTGTTCGTAAGTTGTAGTACGCAGATCAGCACCAATGCGCTCCGAAACCAGTGCCAGCATATACGTTCGAGCCCAACCCAACATCCAAGCAAGTACCGCGGCAACCAGCAAACCAGAAAGATATAGCGTTACCAAATCCGTATTGATCGGTTGACCGTTCTGATACGGTATCAACACATTATCCATCAGCGGCATGGTTAAATAGGGCGGCACCAACGTTGCGGCGGTACTACATAAGGTCAACAAAAATCCAATAAGCAAGCGGCCCTTGTAGGGCTTTGCGAAGCGCCACAAACGCAATAAAGTCCAGGTGGAAGGTGGTGCATGACTCTGTTTGTCGCAAACAGGGCATTCTTCCTGCTCAGAGGATAGGAACGCAGTGCAGTTCGGGCATTGAATCTGTGTATACTCCGCTACCGGCAGCTTACCGGTAAGATAATAGTCACGTTGTTGCGTAAAGCATGCGATGAGTCGACTCACTGCTATATCATTACCTAAACGGTAACGCCAATAAGCCAGCCGTGCATGTGCATCAAATAACTCAAGACAGCCGACACCGGCGTAATCTCGTTGCGTCAGCAATAAGTCTTTTTGATAACGCCATTCTTGCCAAATTTCATCGCTTGCCATTTTGGTCAGTACGCGCTTATTGGTCACCACTACAAGGCTGGTGGCGAAATGGAGTTGTGTATCGAGATCAATTTCAAGCCAGGCAAGTACATTTTCTTCAGCGATTAATTGTGAAGAAAGTGCTTCGACCCAGATTGATGGGAGATTATTCAGTGATAAACTCTGGATTTGCTGCATTCGCTAAGCTGCAAGAAAAGACAAGATAAGAATTTCTCTAGAAAATTAAGTGGAGAGGCGCAATCAAACAAGCGCGTATTTTACTAGCTGATAGCCGTTTGCCGAGATCTGAGACCTCTTTCTGGATCCTCCCGGAACTACTCGCATTGATACCAGCTCCTATTGTGATTGATTAGATCACGCTGCTGCGGTTTTAATTCTTTCCAGGAGGTTCTGCCAAATTCTATATAAGACACCAGGTGAAAATGACAAGCAGCCCAATAACAACTATTTATTGGAATCTAACCATTCATCAAGCTCATTATTATCATCGTGAGTATCTGCCGGTAATTCGTCAGTCAATTCAGTCTCATCCTCAATACGCGTGTCTGTCGGTATATCATCAATCAGCTCAGGTTCATCATCACTGTGCGCGTCTACCGATAAGTCATCGACCAGTTTAAGCACATTATCAATATAAGCATCTATCGATATGTCATCATCCAGCTCTGGCTCATTTTCCAAATGAGCATCTGCCGGCATGTCATCAACCAGCACCGTGGTATCTAAAGATGATTTACCTTTTTCCAGGAATTGCCAGTACGTTGCAGACACCACGGCAAAAGTACATAACGCTACCAGGAGCAATAATAGCTTTCCAGTATTAAAATGTTCATCATGTCCGCCATAAACGGAAGTGCCATCACCTGAATTAATAATCCTCAATGTGGGCTGACAATTTTCCAAAGCCGTTCTCCGGGCAGATTGCAACCGGTACAAAGTACTCTGTTTAATAGTCTCATCAGCACCGGAATCTAAAAATCTGGCAATTTCTTTTCCCAGCTCTTGCTCGTTCATAATTTCACTCCTTTCTCTCTGAGAATTGTTGCTAATGCATGAACTGCCCGCGAGCAATGGGTTTTTACACTCCCTTCCGAGCATTTCATAATTATAGCCGTCTCCGCCAAACTCATTTCTTCCCAATAACGCAGCATGAAGGCTTCTCGTTGACGTGCCGGAAGAATTTCCATCGCTTTTTCTATTAAACCAATCAACTGCAGTCTCTCAAGCTGCGCGTCGGGCTCCTTTGCAAAATTGGATTCCGGCTTAATCTGCAGAGTTTCAAGAATATCGAAGTCTTCCTGGCTCTTATTCTGATCATTGGGTGTGAACGCTGAGAACAATGTAGTCCATAATGAGCGGATCTTTTGCCGTCGATAATAATCGCGAATGGTATTCTGCAGGATACGCTGAAACAAAAGCGGTAACTCTTCGATCGGCTTCGAAGCATATTTTAGCGCGAGCTTCATCATGGAATCTTGCACAATATCCAATGCCACATGTTCATCATGAACCGCAAACAATGCTTGTTTATATGCGCGCCTCTCGGTTTCAGCCAGAAAATCTGAAAGTTCTTGTCGAGTAGCCAGAATTGCCAACCTTTAAATAATAATTAAACGCAATTTGAAAAATTAAAGCAAACTGGTGCGAAGTTTTAAAAAAACAAAAAATATCACAATGTCTGCTGAAACAATATTAAATTTCTGCAAGAATAGTGAATGGATTTAGTTTATTCTAGGCCTGCCGGACTCCACACTCCAAGTGGCAATTTATATTAGATTATCCAATATCAATGCCTATGCACAATGATTTTTCAGCTATTCTACTTATGTTTTCCTGGAACATAAGTACTTATTGTTTAACAACCCAACAAAGACTCACTTTTATGCAACAACGCACAGTCAATTGCCCTCAATGTGGTAAGCGTGTAATCTGGGAACCGGCTAGCCGCTTTCGCCCATTTTGTTCCGAACGGTGCAAAACAAATGATTTGTCACAGTGGGCTCAGGAATCTTACCGAATTCCTGAGCCAGAGCAAAATCTGGAAGATAACAAAACCAATGAGCCTACTAATGGATGAGTCGATTTATGAGAAGAATCGCCAATTACAGCGCAAGCTGGATCATTTAATCAAACAGGCCAGAGCCAATGAAAAAAAACAGGAATTATATGAAACTTTTGGTTTCGAAATCATCGGGGCCAGCACGCCCAAACAATTGCGCGATTTACTGTTATCCCAAACCATAGCGCGCTTCCAACTCCTGGATGTTGTGTTATGTCTCGTCGATCATCATCGAGATACCGAACGCCTGTTTTTTGATCACGATGAAGAAGCTCGTTTGAACTTTGAGAATAAGCTACTGATTCTTGATACCTTAAAAGATGCGGAGATCATCCAATCATTGGTCAGCCATCCAATGTTGGGTACTGAAGTATTAAAAAAATACCCTTGGATGACAGTCAATTTAAAAAATAAAGCTCAAATCCGAAGTGCTGCATTCTTGCCACTGCTACGTAGCGATCGAATCATCGGTGCATTATTGTTGTTAAGCCATGACATTAACCGCTACCAACAAGGTGTTGGAACGCTTTTTCTGCAGAAACTGTCAGCCATGACTGCCGTTGCAGTAGAAAATTGCCTCAACCAGCAAAGAATCAAGGAAGTCAGTTATCAGGATGTCTTAACACAGGCTTATAATCGCCGCTATTTCGACTTGCGTTTCAAAGATGAGATTGCCAGATGCATCCGCTGGGATGATGATCTTATATGCATGTTTCTTGACGTTGATCATTTCAAAAATGTAAATGACACCTACGGGCATCAAACCGGTGACTTGGTGTTACGGCACATGGTCAGCTTAATCAAAGAACAAGTCAGATCCTGTGATATCGTGGCTCGCTATGGCGGGGAAGAATTTGTCGTCGCACTGCCGACGACAACACTACAAGCTGCTCATGAAATCGCGGAACGTCTACGCCAGGCAATTTATTCCACAACCCTGAATTTTCATGACAAACAATTCAATGTATCGATTTCAATCGGCATGGCCAGTTTAAGAAGCTTATTAACCGCCCAACCACCCGATGCCGAATTTATCGGCACAACCCTGCTAGACAGAGCAGACAAAGCATTATACGCCGCCAAAAAAGGCGGCAGGAATCAGGTAGCGGTTTATACCAATCCGGCAACGTATGAATTCACGGAATAATCCATTAATCAGTTTTCCACTGCATCGTTTCAATCAATTATACGATACCACGTATCATGGCTATGCCGTGCGCACCCATTTCTTGTGCTATCGGCAAATCTTCCGGATGTAGTCCGCCCAACGCATAAACCGGCAATGAATAATCACGAATCAGCGTGGCAAATCTTTCCCAACCCAGTGGCGATAATCCCGGATGACTGAGCGTTGATTGCACCGGTCCTAACACGACAAAATCAAGCCCCAGTTGCTCTGCAGCAAAAAGCTCTTCGGCATTGTGGCAGGATGCGCCACATAATCCATATTCCTGATCAGGACGGCACGACAATGCCATCAGTTGCGATGACGTAAAATGCACGCCATCGGCACCCATCTCACGAGCCAGTTCCGCATCGCCGTTTATCAACACTTTCGCTTGATAAGACTGCGCAAGCGCGAGTACCTGCAAGGAAAATTCCCGCAGCACATCTTTCGCCATTTGTTTCTCACGAATCTGCAGCAAGCGCAAGCCATTCTGCAATGCTTGTTCAATCTGCTTCAATGCCGGTTCAATCCCGATCTCCATCGCTTGGGTAATAGCATAAACCGGCGGCAACAAAAGCGCTTGCAAAATGGGGCCATTGGCGGGCAGGATGGGAGACACCTCAACTTGATGCGGCTGTTGCCAGGATAATCCTTGCTTTTCCCTGGGCAAAGGCTTGCCTTCCCATTCCACCACGCGAAAAAAATGCAAGCGCACCGTAGCATGTGAATAGGTAAAAATCCTTGTTAACCAAGGATGAGCTTGACGAACGTGAATGCCCAGCTCTTCCCATAATTCCCGCTCGAGCGCATGCAACAACGATTCGTTCGGTTCAACCTTGCCGCCGGGAAATTCCCAATAACCGGAATACACCTTGCCACCGGGTCTGCGCGTCAGCAAGAACTGGCCATCCGGCTGCAGAATCACCGCTGCGACGACTTCAACAATAGGCGTTGATTCGGCAATTGGAGTGGTTGAGTGATTCATTGACTAGGAATGATCGCCAGCCGATTGTTGCCTGCCAGCCAGATCGCGTGCGAATTGCCACGCTACCCGCCCGCTGCGCGAGCCGCGCTCGATTGACCATTGCAACGCTTCGGTGCGCGCCAGCGCGGTCATTTCCGGAATACCGAAATAAGCCAGCCAATAGCGCACGATGTCCAAATACTGATCCTGATCGAACGGATAAAACGATACCCACAAACCAAAACGCTCCGATAACGAAATTTTCTCTTCAATCGCCTCGCTCGGATGCACTTCCTCGCCGATGTGTCGTGTATCGAGGTTATCACGCATGAACTCCGGCACCATGTGACGCCGGTTCGACGTGGCATAGATCACAACATTATCGGAAACCGTGGCGATCGATCCATCCAACACAACCTTAAGCGCCTTATACCCCGGTTCATCGGTTTCAAACGACAGATCGTCGCAAAAAAGAATAAAGCGCTCCGGGCGCTGATAAATCTTTTCCACAATGTCATGCAAATCTACGAGGTGATGTTTTTCCACCTCGATCAGGCGCAACCCATCGCCTGCATATTTATTCAATAGCGCTTTGATCAATGAGGACTTTCCCGTGCCGCGCGCACCGGTCAACAGCACATTATTAGCAGAAAATCCCTGCACAAACTGCTGCGTATTCTGGTCAATCCGCTGCTTCTGATCGTCTATGCCGCACAATGCATCGAGCGCAATCCGGTGCGGATGCGTAATCGACTGGATATACCCCGCATTCCCTTGCCTGCGCCAACGAAAAGCAATCGCCGTTTGCCAGTCAGGTTCTGGCTGTGCGGGCGGCAAAAACTTTTCCAGGTGATCAAGCAGCCTGTCCGCCCGCTCATAGAGCTTGTCTAAATCATTCATGAGATATTGGTTTAGCTGCGATAACTCGCGTTGATTTTGACGTAGTCATAGGAAAAATCGCAGGTCCATACGGTGGTAGAAGCGGAACCACGATTCAGCACCACACGGATAGTAATTTCGGCTTGATTCATCACGCGTTGTCCATCCGCTTCTTGATAATTGGCTGCCCGCCCGCCTTTCTCCGCCACCAGCACATCATCGAGATAAAGCTGAATGGTATCCACATTCAAATCATTGACCCCGGCATAACCGATGGCCGCGAGAATCCTGCCCAGGTTCGGATCGGAGGCGAAAAACGCGGTTTTGACCAGCGGCGAATGCGCAATCGCGTACGCCACTTTAGCGCATTCCTCCGCATCCTTGCCCGCTTCTATTTGTACGGTGATAAATTTGGTTGCGCCTTCGCCGTCACGCACGATCATTTTCGCCAGGTCGGCGGCAATCGCGGTCACGGCTTGCTGCAATTGAGCGAATTCGCTGCTGTCTTGCTGGGTAATCTCCACATTCCCGGCTTTTCCGGTTGCCACGACAATGAACGCATCGTTGGTCGACGTATCGCCATCCACCGTAATGCGATTAAACGAATGATCCGCCGCGTACCTGACCAATTCTTGTAGTAACGCCTGACTGATGGCCGCATCGGTCGCCACATACCCCAGCATCGTCGCCATATTCGGACGGATCATGCCGGAACCCTTAGCGATGCCGGTCACCGTTACCGTTTTTCCGTCAATTTGTATCTGCTTTGATGCCGCCTTCGGCACGATATCCGTCGTCATGATCGCGTGCGCGGCGTTGAACCAATTATTCGCTTTGCAGTTGGACACCGCGGCAGGCAATCCTTGAATAATCTTATCGACCGGCAAAGGCTCCATAATCACACCGGTCGAGAACGGCAATACCTGCTGCGTTGTGCAACCCAATAACCGGCCTAATTCGGAACAAGTCGCCAGAGCATGCTGAATGCCCGCTTCACCGGTGCCGGCATTGGCATTGCCGGTATTAATCACCAGCGCGCGAATGGGCGACTGCACCAAATGCTGCTTCGCCACAATCACCGGCGCGGCGCAAAAACGGTTCTGCGTAAACACCCCGGCCACTTTGGCGCCTTCATCCAGCACCATCACCAGCAAATCCTTGCGATTCGCCTTTTTGATACCGGCTTCGGCAATACCAAGCGCCACGCCCGCTACGGGCAATAAATTTTCGGGAAATAAAGGAAGAATATTAACGGGCATAGTAAATAATCAGATCATTTTGAAAATGACGCTATGCTACCGTATCTCAAGCAGGATTTCCCAGATATTACGCTTGGGATGGTGGCAGTGAGCCTGCTCTTAATACAAGAAAATCAGGCGAGGCTCGTGTGGTTCATGATGCTCTTCGTTAACTCATGCACGGGAAAGTCTTTCCGCTGGAGAAGCGTGATGATATGCGATATGCGGATTGGCTACCCGTAAGACTTGTATTGAAGATGGTATGTCCAAGATTCGCGCTGACTGGATTCACCTCGGGGCAGATCTTCTTGGCGAATCCAGTGCCAAACCGGATCTACTTCGGGCACCTGCGACATCAGATTATTTCCATGATATAACAAGGAATCTTACTTATCGAGGATGCAAGAAAAAGCATAAGAGCTTAAGAAATATAAAAAACGCGAGACTATCTGATTCACCAACAAAAAACCCCGGATAACCGGGGTTTTTTGTTATTGATACTCTAATTTATTCAGGCACAATATTTGAAGCTTGTTTACCTTTAGGTCCTGTTGTTACATCAAAGGTAACGCGTTGAGCTTCGCGCAATGATTTAAAACCATTGCTATTGATTGCAGAGAAGTGTCCAAATAAATCTTCCCCCCCGTTGTCAGGAGTAATAAAACCAAAACCTTTAGCGTCATTAAACCATTTTACAATACCTGTTGCCATGTTATTTCCTTAATAATTAAAAATTTACGTCTATGGTAATCCATAGTAGCCATCGAATATCAAGGAAAAATGGTCAACCAAAAGCATCACAATTTAATAACTTGAATCCAAAAGACATACGTAAGATACACGTTTCCTGAGAAAGTTCAAGTATTTATTTATATTAGCAGTATGTCCATCACAATTTTCCCAGTTAAAGATTAACCTAGTAGGTTGATTAGATAATCTAAAATTAGAAATTGATTAGCCTGTATCAAACCGCTTTAAATAGCTTATTCGATCCCCGCATGCCTTACCAAGACATCCCGGGTTCCCGCAGGTTCAAACACCACCTCAAAACACCAATGCCCAAAACCGCCTTGTTCATTGACAGCTTTAATCCAAGTTTCCATCGCAGCGCGCTTCGCCCGGTTTTGTTCGCTATCAACACCTTTCACCTCGAGCACCAGCGTTTTGCCGTTATTCAGCCGAACTAAATAATCCGGAGTAAAATTGCGCGAAGAGCCGCGCCACAGATAGCGCACTATGAAATCCAGGTGATCATTCTTCACCCATGCAACCACCTGCGGTACTTTCTCACAAAGATCCGCCACGGCTTTTTCCCATGCGCTGTCGTAAACCACATGGCTAATTTGCGACTTTTCAGTGGCGAGACAAGGCCGCGTGGTCAACCAGGAACGCATCCGCGCTGTAGAGCCTATGGGATTCAATTCATCAAAAATCGCCTCAAGCTTCTCGGTATTTTGCGCGCTGACAAACCGGCTCACATGCCCAACCACCGTATCCATATTCAGCGCAAACAATATCTGCTTGCGTATCGAATCTTGATGCCAAAGGCTGGGAATATCCAGTTTGTCACTGTCGAGAAACGCTTCCACGATACGAATCAGTTGCACCGCAAGAAATTGCTTATCGCCACCAAAGCTATCCGCACTTTGTAAATACAGCTTTCTGGCAGCACGGAAAATAAGGTTTTGCAGCCTGAAGTCATCCACGGCTTTTTCCAGATCAATCTCAGAAGCCATCGATAGATTCGCAAACCCGGTGAGTGATGGCGCCACTTCCGCATTGAGCGGCGTATCCATCGGATCGAGTGTCAATGGCTGGACAGACTCCCAATCCATAACCAATTCCTGCTTCAGCACGGCATCAATGCGTTGAATATTGGGCCATCGAATTTCAAGGTGATTACGGCCTGGTTCGACTTGTATGCGCACACTCGGTTTAGGCGGTGGCGGTGCTTCTCCTTCTTCCCCCACATCCTGAAAGATCGACAGCGGCACGCCAAAAATATTGACGTATTCCGGCAAAAACAAGCCCTGCTCATCCATATCATGCGCCACACGCCGCAAACCCCGCCCAATCACCTGCTCACACAGCAACTGACTAGTGAATGCACGCAATCCCATAATATGCGTCACATTCGCGGCATCCCATCCCTCGGACAGCATGGCGACCGAAATCACATTGTGCAGTTTCTGACCGGGTTGGCCGCGTTTTCCGACCGTGTCCACCAAAGCGCGCAGTTGTTCCTGCTGCTTCAATGCCAGCAAATCTTCCGTTTTATCCGAGGGCAAACCGGCTGCTTCGATAATTTCCGTCAAGCGCTGATCATAGTCTTTGTCTTTGGTGACAGACTCCCCGCGCTCCGCTTTTTCCAGCACCCTGGAATCCACCCGCAACGTTTGATCCGGTGCCTGAGTACCCTTAATCAGGCAGTCACCGCTGTTGAAAAATTTTTCAATACGCGCTGCCGTCTCAGTCCGGTTGCAGACCGTTAATAAAACCGGCGGAATTTCGTGCCCGCTCTTGCTCCATTCCTGCGCCGTCAGTTGCCAATCATAAGCCAGAATGGCATAGGCTTTTTGCACCAAATCCGGCAACGGGTCGGTGGCATTCGCTTTACGGTTTAAATCCTCTCTGACTTCTTCTTCGCGGTACAAATGATAGAGCTTGCTGCGATAACTTTTCGCATTCGGCATCGCGTCATCACGCACGACAATGCGCGGTGTTTTGACCAAACCCGCTTCAATCGCATCATTCAAGCCAAAATCGGAAATCACCCATGCAAACAATCCCGCTTCGGTATTCGTCTTGCCCGTCGGTGCAAATGGCGTCGCCGAGAGATCAAAACAGCGGCGGATGCGCCGGGTTTTATGGATGCGATCCAATCCCTCAATCCAACGCGTCGCCTCATCCAGATCAATGCCCAATTCTTCCGCTTCTTTCTTGCTGACTTTCATTTCCGCGCGTTGGCGGTAGGCATGGTGCGCTTCATCATTGATCACCACCAGATCCTTGCACGCCGCCAGCTTGCCCAATACGCGGCGGGCAAAGGCTTCATCGCTTTCCTTGCCCTTTTTAACCACGGATCGATCCTGCTCTTTCAGCGGCATCAAGGTATGCCAGTTCTCGATCAATAATTCGACTTGATTGAGCTTTTGCCGCATCGCCTCGTTCGGACACAGGCGAAATTCATCATAGACATTTTTTTCATCACCGGGATACAGCACCTGCAAACGGCTTTTTACCGTCAGCCCCGGCGCCACGATGAACACCGCCTTGGAAAAACGCGTATCTTTGGGGTAATGCAGTGCATTCAAAGTTTGCCATGTGATGATCAACGCCATCAGCGGCGTCTTGCCCGACCCCGTGGCCATTTTGCTACAAATGCGTTCCCACGGCCCGCCGTCGCCCTGTAAGAAAATGCCTTGTTTATGATCTTGCGGCGCTTCCAGCCACCAAATCAGCGATTCGATCGCTTCCAGCTGACAAAAGTAAAAAGGATATTGCCGTGGCCCGCCAATCCAGCATTTTCCCTCGCCGTCCCATTCGCCGCGCTCACGCCAATGTTCCAATAATTGCCGGGTAACACTGGTCACGCCGGGCCAACCGGCATCACGCCATGCATCCACGCGTTCGCGAATAGCGTTGACCAGCTCCAGCTTTTCGACACGCCGCGTATTGGTGCGTGTGTCATACAACTCATACGCCGCGGGCCGCCGGCCTTGCGTGACCGTTAATAACTTGCCGTTCTCGTCCTGATCCCAATAACGGGCAGGTTTCTCGTACGGGGAATTGATAATCAGCGAGGATGGGGTTTTATCAGTCATCAGACGGCTATCCGATCCAGGTTAATCACTTTGAGCGATTCAATGCCGCGGTCATCGACGATTTTCACCGCAATGCATTCGTTCTCCCCGGCTTCAAACGGCAACGACACCGTGCCGTGGAACTGCTCCAGCAACTCCTCGTTGAGCTCGGCGCGAATATCCTTGCGCAGCTTGTTCCAGCCATCACCACTCCCGGCCATCGGGAAAAATACCTGGCGCGGAAACAACGAGCGGTTGTCGTAATCGGTATCCAGCGCCCACATCGCGATATTCTTTTTGCCGCCGGATTTCAGTTCGCCGGTTTTGGTATCAAAATAATCAAAGCCGCGCACTTCCACCTGATAGCACCCGGCTTTGATCTGCTTGACGATCACATCCGGTTGCCCCATCAGCCAGAACGACTCGTTGCTGGCGCGCCCTTTCTTCAGGTCTTCCGTCAGCAAATCGGTATTCATCTGCACTCTCAGCGCGGTAATGCCTTTGATCGTATCGATATCCTTGGCGGCTTCCGGATCGAAGGTAAACGCACAAAACACCAGCATCTTCGGTAACGGAAACAGCTCGCCCGCCTCGCGCATGGCGATCTCCACCTGCCGTTGTTCCAGAGCCGCATGCTCCGGCCCGAAACTCACCGCCACCTTGTCGCCGGTGTCGGCCACCGTGCCGATAACGTGTATATATTTCGCACCGGGCAGTGGCACCAGATCCAGCAACTGGATTTTCTGCCCGCCTTTGCCGCGGATGCCCGCTTTCAGCAATTCATCGCGCCATTGGCTTTGCCGCCAGGTCGCGCCCGAGCGCGCCACGGCAATATCCGCTTCCTTGGGTTGCTCGGCTTCATCCAGCCCCAGCACCGTGGCAAACGGCACCGCTTCGACGGTGAACGGGCCGGTGATGCGCAATTTGCTTTTGGACACCGCTGGCTGGTCATACAGAATTTCCTGCCCCGCATGCGCGGCGATCGATGCGTCCATTTGCTTCTGCATCGCCTGACGCGCGGCATGGAAGGCATCGAATGGTTTTTTTGCGGCTTCTGGCCAATCGACCGGAAAATCGAAGGGCACTTGCCATTCTTTCAAATCACCCTCATTCCCGCTTTGACCTGCTGAATCGTCATTCCCGCGCAGGCGGGAATCCAGTGATGCAACAAAAACCTTGGATTCCCGCCTGCGCGGGAATGACGCTGAATCCGGAAGAATGGCATTCAACGCCGCCAATGCAGTCTCAACCGCCGGATGCATGCGTACATAAATCTCGTCGATCTCCGGATTGTTGGCGATGGACTTGAGCGTGACGTGCGGCACGGTTTTGTAGATGAAACCGCTCCGCAATCCTTCGTGCGGATATTTGAGTTCAAAATAATCATAGCTTGCGGTCATCAAGCGCTGCTTCGCCAGGGTCACGGCCACGCGCGACGTGTCGGTGGTAATCCAGCGGCGACCCCATCTTTCGGCGACGAAAGCGGTGGTGCCGGAACCGCAGGTTGGATCGAGCACCAGATCGCTAGGGTCGGTGGTCATAAGAATACAACGTTCGATGACGCTGTTAGGTGTCTCAACTACATATTGCTTTTTGTCGCCAGAAAATCCTGCAATAGCTGTATCAAGCCATCTATCCGTTATTGGAAAAACAGGGTGATCCTTTATGAATCGCATATAGTTGGGAGTATTTCCATTCACCACGATTCGATTTGCAAAAACAACCCGTTGCATTCCTGGTTCTGGCGGAGTTTTCCAGTGATGATTTGAACCACAATCGAAAGTTTGTCCGAATATAGCGAACTTTCGACTTTCCTCATCTCCACCGCCTTGAGAACGCAGATTCTGGGCAGAAAATACCATCCACTCATCACCAATTTTTTCGTGATTGCCTTGTTCGTACTTGGTTATTGTTCGAATCCGCCCGTCCTTATGTCGGGCCTTAGAATAACTGGCTAGATCCCCAGTTGCTTTATCGTGAAACAGTTGCCGGTACTTTACGTGCGTTTTGTCATTCGCATACCAAAGAATATAATCACCACTGGACGGTAGCAGTTTGCTGGCTTGCCCAGTAGTAGTGGAAAAATATATCAGTGAGCAAAAATTCTCAGCACAAAACACCTCATCCATAAAATTCCTAACTAAATGCAAATTCTCATACGAAATCTGCACAAACACGCTGCTCGATTCGTGTAGCAGTTCTTTCGCTAACAGTAACCGGTCGCGCAGATAAGTCAGGTACGAATGAATGCCCAGTTCCCAGGTATCACGAAACGCCTTGATCATTTCCGGTTCCTGCGTCAGATCTTCGTCGCTGCGGTCTTTCACGTCGCGTTTGTTGACGAACGGCTGGAAATTGGAGCCGTATTTGATGCCGTAAGGCGGGTCGAGGTAGATCATCTGCACCTGCCCGGCCATGCCTTCTTTTTGCAGCAACGAATTCATCACCAGCAACGAATCCCCGGCGATGAGCCGGTTCGCCCAGTCGCGGTCGTGTTTGTAAAAATCGATGGCTTCGCGTAGCGGCAGGTTTTCAAACGGCGCATGGAACAAATCCGGTTGAATTGCGGCGCTGGGTTTTCCTTTGCCGTCTTTGAGCTTTTTCTGCACCGCCGCCAGAATCGTCGCCGGATCAATGCGTTCGTGCACATGCAGTGACACGGTATCCACTGCGAAACTGGTGCGTTCGGACTTGCCGCTCCAGTTCAAATACGGCGACTGCATGCGTTTGAGCTGTTCCAGTGCCGCTTGCATCTGCTCTTTGTCTCCCGATGCCAGCGCATCATCGATCAAGGTTTCAATCGTTGAGCGGCTGCTATCAAAATTCAGCGCCGGATCGATATGCGGGTCGTATTGCCAGGCGGTTTTTCCTTCCACACCGTCCGAATGCGTATCGACCATGCCGACATGCGGATTGTTGGTGCGTTTATCGTCATGGCGGTAACTGAGCACTTCGGAAGACTGATTCTTCTCTTTTCGTTGATCCGGTGTGCGTTTCCCAGAGGATTCTTTTCTCGGCATCGTTCTACCTGGCGATGCTTCCTGCAATTCGAGCGAAAATTCATCATCCAGCATAGTTTCTTGCTGCGGTTTCTGGCTTGGTCCGCTACCTGCCGCCTTGTCGTCCTTAGTTGCCATAATTGGGTACAATTTCCTGATGAACGATTATTCATGTTTCCACACTTACTTTTCGGCGAGCGTCCCGCCAGTCCATCGCATCACCCCTGCAACAGATTGTTCACTTCAGCCAAATCAAAATATTCCGGGTCAAAATCACCGTCGATATCCTCTGCTATCCATTCCAGCATGCTTTCGTGTTCCGGATGTTCAGGATCCGAAATCGCATCCAGGAACATCGCATACCCCACTATTCCGCCAATGTCCTCAGGCGGACAAGCCCCGCTGCCTTTGAGACACACCGGCAAAGCAACGCCTGTTTCAAACGGCAGGATTTTTTCCAGAACGACTTCATGCTCCCAGCCATCACCAAAATCATAAGTATAGTTCAGCTTATCCTTTTCCTTCTTTAATACCTGATCAAGCCGGTATTTGGCTTCATCCAGAATATCCGAAGGAAAATCCGCATCCGGCACGCCATAACGATCACTTCCCTTAGAGAACTCGTGCATATGGGAATCGGTCCATCCCATCACAATTTGCAAAATATCATGCACATCTTCCAGGCTGACTGTGCTCGCTACTAAAAACCTGCGCCATATTGGCGGACGAAAACCTTTTAGGGTAATTTTAAGTTGATAGATTGACCGTAAAGATTTTGCTGCCGCGCGTGTTCCCATCTCCATTACTCCCGAACAAAATTAATGATTGTGCCAGTATCATATAAACACCGGACTTGCTGCGTTGCATACTTGCCCACAGCACTGCTTAAGGAACCTCTGAATAACTGTCATTTCGAGCAGAGCGAGAAATCTATACTGTTGATTGCCAAAGATTCCTCACTACGTTCGGAATGACAAAGGTGAGTTATTCAGAGATTCCTTAAGTAACCGCTCGTTCGGATTGTTACTTAGTGTCGAACCCCATGCCGAAGATAAAGCGGGGCTAAAAAGCCTGCATTTTGGGGAAAACTCACCCGCCGCTGCACTTGCAAACGCGGCCGGGTAAAACCCTCGAAACCATCAGCGACCACCGCGACCTGACGGCTTAGTTGCCTTTCTGGGGTGTAGTGTGAGCTTGAGTACGGTAGGAGCTCCGGGGTTGTTTCCTTCGCCCTTAGCCCCCCATTTATTGCTCCCCATTTTGTCATCCCGGGCATTCCTCGTTCGTGGTCCCGGGGTAGCCGCTACGAAACAACAAGTTTTTTATTATTGATTCAATGTTTCGGTAAAAACTCTTCTTGTTGCGGCTGACACAACACACTGACAGCCCACTGCTTTCAGTTCATACCTCTGTTAGAATCCGGTATCCGGAGTTGCACCGAGGGAATCCTGGTCATGGCACCTCCGTTTCTCGTATTGATTGATACAATCCACAATTCTTCCTTTTTTGGCAACAACCCTATTTCACTATGAATGCTCCTTGCCCGCTTGATAATGTTCGCATCGTTCTCAGCCATACCAGCCATCCCGGCAATATCGGCGCGGCTGCGCGTGCGATGAAAACGATGGGATTAAGCGCATTGTATCTGATCAATCCCCGGCTTTTCCCGGA
The DNA here is from genome assembly GCA_016708955.1 of Nitrosomonas sp. Lineage (GTDB taxonomy): Bacteria > Pseudomonadota > Gammaproteobacteria > Burkholderiales > Nitrosomonadaceae > Nitrosomonas. Next base: position 536,495 of record JADJES010000001.1, on the reverse strand, counting down.
TCGAGAGGCGGATGCCCGTGCTGTGAGCGCGCGCGATATTCTGGATAAAATTAAGGTTTGCACCGAATTGGATGAAGCGCTGGAAAACACCGTGATGGTTGCAGCAATGACGGCGCGGCCACGCGACCTTTCGCATGATGTGTTCAATGCACGGCAGGGTGCACGGGAATTATTGCGTTATGCGCGGCAACAGCCGGTCGCATTGCTGTTTGGCGCAGAAACCTCCGGCCTGACCACCGCGGAAGTGAATAAGTGCCAGATCATTATTCATATTCCCGCCAACCCGGAATTCAGTTCACTGAACTTAGCGAGCGCTGTGCAAGTGATGGCTTACGAACTACGCATGGCGCTGATAGAAAACGAAGAACCTGCATCCCCGATTGGATCACCCGTTAGTTTTAATGATCTGGAATTATTTTATGCGCATCTTGAGCAGGCGATGATTGCCAGCGATTTTCTTGATCCGCAAAAACCCAAGCTGTTGATGCAGCGCATCCGCCGTTTGTTCGCACGGGCGCGGCTGGAGAAAGAGGAAGTACAGATTCTGCGCGGCATTCTGACGGCATTGGGGAAGCGCTGGTAGCATTCCAAGGCCTCTTCTGCACCTATAGAAATCCTGAATAACTGACATTGGTCATTCCGAACGCAGAGAGGAATCTTTGTAAATTTCTCGCGGCGCTCGAAATGACAGTCAGTCAAAGATTTTTCTAGTTTTCCTTAATCAAAGTCCCCACACCTTGATCGGTCAATATTTCCAGCAGCAGTGCATGCTCTACCCGTCCATCAATGATGTGACAAGATTTGACACCCTTCTTGACGGCATCCAGAGCGGATCCGATTTTGGGTAGCATACCGCCGGAAATGGTGCCATCGGCAAATAGTTCGTCCACTCTTTTCGCGGTAAGGCCGGTCAGTAAATTGCCATCTTTATCCAGCACACCGGGGATGTTGGATAATAAAATCAGTTTTTCCGCCTTGAGAATTTCAGCCAGCTTACCGGCGACCAGATCCGCATTGATATTATACGATTCGCCTTCGGCACCCACACCGATGGGCGCAATGACCGGAATAAAATCCTGCGTATCGAGCAGCGCAATGAGCGAGGGATCAATCGATTCGATTTCACCCACCTGACCGATATTGATCCATTTTCCCGCTGTCTCGCGATCTGCCATGAGCATCTTCTTGGCGCGGATAAACGCGCCATCCTTGCCCGTCAACCCAACGGCTTTGCCGCCGTGGCGATTGATCAGATTCACGATGTCTTTGTTGACCGATCCGCCTAATACCATTTCAACCAAATCCATGGTTTCCGCATCGGTGACGCGCATGCCTTGGATAAATTCACCTTGCTTACCGACACGCTTGAGCATGTCATCGATCTGCGGGCCGCCGCCATGAACCACCACCGGATTCATACCAACCAGTTTCAACAGCACGACATCGCGCGCGAATCCATGTTTAAGATTTTCTTCCACCATGGCATTCCCGCCATATTTAATAACGATGGTTTTACCATGAAAGCGTTGTATATAAGGCAATGCCTCAGACAGAATTTTGGCTTTATCTTTTGCTACAGCGTGGGAAGTCGACATGATTCTCTTAATCACTTATCAAATAATTTGTAATAAAAACGTATCGGCATATCTTCAAACGGCAATTCATTCACGCGCGATCTGTAAGAATTTTTCATCGCGAATCAATTCATACAGGCTTAATTCTCGCCATAGCCGCCCTTCTGTATCCTTATAATTTGCGATAACACCCTTAGGCAGTTTCTTTTTGGCCGATTTAACCGGTGTGAATTCAGACAAGCTTCTGATGCCCAGCATACTGTTGACGATGAAACCACCAAACATTTTATTCCCTGGAGAAGCGAGTAGTATTCGTGATTTTAGGTTGAATGCCGTTGGATTATCGCCCAGATAAACACCTAAATCCGTGATTCCGTAGAGATTCCCGCGCACATTGGCCAAACCAAGAAACCAGGGCTGCGTTAACGGAACGTGCGCTAATTTGGGTATTTGTATGACTTCGCTGACTTCAGTCATTGGAATCAGATAGCGATCCTCTCCCACTGCCACACCCAGCACCGTAGATGAAGTATCACCTTTACCCGCACTTTGGATTTGTTCAGTTAAAGTATGTTGGTATTCTTCTATGCTCATAATGCCTGTTAAGTCACTTTGTAATGCTGTGTTTTAGGCTATGGATTATTCGTGATCCGGCTATTTTACTGTATTATCGGGCATGAAATTTTGAATTCTGTGGAGTAAATTAAATGAAATATCTCAATCAAACTTGGCTGGCTCTTTTTTTATTCTTCCCTTTTCTGGTAGGTTGTGTTCCGATGTTTGCAGTTGGTACGGCAGCAGGAACCGGCGCATATATCTCCGAGGATCGTAGAACCAGTGGCATGTTCATTGAAGATGAGGGCATTGAATTAAAAGGGTCACGGCGTATTTATCAACAATTTGGCGATAAAGTACACATTAATATCACCAGTTATAATCGCATGGTTCTGTTAACGGGAGAAGCACCGACAGAAACCATTAAGGCGGATATTGAAAAACTGATTATGGGTGTTGATAATGTACGCAGAATCTACAATGAAATTGCTGTTGCCGGAAACACTTCGCTGGCGTCCCGCAGCAATGACACATTGATTACTTCCAAAGTAAAGACTCGTTTTTTAACCGAACGCAAGTTTCAGATTAATCACGTCAAGATTGTGACCGAAAATGAGGTAGTGTATTTGCTCGGTGTGGTTACGCGGCAAGAAGCGGATGACGCAGCTCGAATTGCCAGCTCTACCTCTGGCGTAAAGAAAGTCGTCAAAGTTTTCGAATATCTGAATTAATTTCATGTTACCCGATAATTTGATAGCTGATTTGCAAGTGGCATTTCCTCCCGATCGCTTTTATACCGATCCGGTTGATTGTTATTCTTATGCCTACGATAACAGCCGAAAAATATTTCCGCCTGATGCCGTACTGTTTCCGCTAACCAGAGAAGAAGTGCAACACATCGTGGCGCTATGCAATCGATATCAGATTCCACTGATTCCCCGCGGGCGTGGTACCGGTACTGCGGGCGGTAGCTTGCCAGAATTTGGTGGCATTGCTTTATCGATGGAACGCATGACCAATATCATTTCTGTCGACCCTGCGAATCGTGTTGTCGTGGTTGAGCCTGGTGTTTTGAATCAATCCGTGCAAGATGCAGCCAAGCCATTTGGTTTTTTCTGGCCGCCCGATCCTTCCAGCGCCATGTTCTCAAGCGTTGGTGGAAATATAGCCACCAGTGCGGGTGGTCCTCATGCGGTTAAATATGGCACGACGCGAGAACATGTTCTGGGTTTGAAAGCCGTTACCGGTGCGGGAAACTTCATTACAACCGGCTGCTACACCACTAAAGGTGTCGTTGGATATGATCTTACTCGTCTTTTAATTGGTTCCGAAGGAACACTCGCGGTGATTACCGAGGCAACACTTAAACTCACTGCTTTACCCAGTGTTGTCGCAGGCATTACAGCACATTTCCACGATCTATCAAGTTGTGCAGAAGCTATCGTTAATATTATGTCACTACCACAACTGCCAAGCGCTCTTGAATTTCTGGATTCCGGCTCGTTAAACTTGATACGTGGCCGCTATCCTGACATGCTACCCGCGGACACATCCGCCATGCTGATGATTGAAATCGATGGTTCCAAGAATGACATTCCTGATGCGTTATCCGCAATTCTTGAGGCATGCAGAACCGGTGGATTGATTCATGCCAACCAGGTGGACGATTCCGCAGCACTATGGAGAGCCCGCAAGGCTTTATCCCCTTTATTGCGTGAAATTGCACCCAAGAAAATTAATGAAGATGTCGTAGTACCAGTCAATACCTTGCCCCAATTCCTACACGGCTTGACACAACTAAGTACGCAACATCACCTGCACAATGTAAATTTTGGCCATGCCGGGAACGGTAATATCCATGTCAATTTATTGATAAACCCTGATGATACGGAAGAAGTTAAACGAGCGGAACGTTGTTTGGATGAGATATTTGACTTGGTTATCCAGCTTCGAGGTACATTATCAGGAGAACATGGTGTCGGTAGCGAAAAACGAGCTTTTGTAACGAAAGAGATAGACCATACAACACTAGATTTAATGAAAAGCATCAAACATCTGTTCGATCCTAACAATATCCTTAATCCTGGAAAATTATTTCCTAAAACTTAGCCAATCTAATAACTGTATTTAATTTGCGCTTGAAATATGTGGCAACCACATATTTCAAGCGCAATATTTCTGATACTTAAAACTTAAATTTTAAAAAAAGAAGTAGTGATCTACAAGTAGTGCCACGAATAGCAGTGCTAAATAGAGAATCGAATAACGGAACGCTTCCCGTGCTAATTGATCACTATAGTTTCTGTAAATTTCTATTGCATAGTACATAAAAATTCCATTTAACACGATCGAACTTGCCAGATAAATCAATCCACTCATCTGAGTAACATAAGGCAAGGTTGTCACAATACACAGAATGATTGTGTACAGTAACACATGCAATTTTGTAAATTGATCGCCATGTGTCACCGGAAGCATAGGCATACCAATCGATGCATATTCATTTTTTCTGTATAGCGCAAGCGCCCAGAAATGAGGTGGTGTCCAGGCAAATATAATCAAAAATAATAACAGTGCATCCGCCGTAACATCACCCGTAACTGCTGCCCACCCAAGCACAGGCGGCATAGCCCCTGAGGCACCGCCTATTACGATATTCTGTGGCGTTAGCGGTTTCAGAATCACGGTATATATTATGGCATAGCCTACAAAAGTGCCCAGTGTCAGCCACATAGTAAGCTCATTGATCCAGTGATACAGAATAAAAAGCCCCAAGCCACCAACAATCAACAGAAAGAACAGAGTTTCTGGAACACTCACTTTGCCTTGTGGAAGCGGCCTTCCTTTTGTTCGCGCCATCACGGCATCCATCTTTTGTTCTACCAGGCAATTTAATGCGGCGGCAGCTCCGGCCACAAGTGCAATACCTATCGTACCAAAGATTAGGATATCCAAAGGTACTGCACCAGGTACTGCCAGAAACATACCAATCACTGCGGTAAAAACAATCAATGATACAACACGCGGTTTTGTTAAACGGTAGAATTGATTAATGCGCGTTGCTGTTTCATGCCAAGTCATACTAGTAGACATGTCTTTGATCTCCTTTATTCATTTGCATTGAATATTTTATATATTGATTCATGCAGATCTTGTCTACAGGAATCAAAAGTAATTTTAATGTTCCAATTGCGAAACATGTAACAATCGTTTTATGTCATGCCCCATTTTCGTACCATCTACGTTTTCTGGAAAACGCATCATCAAATTACCTATTGGATCAATTAAGTAGATATGTTTTGTTTGCAGTTCTGCAGTTTCAATGAAATTAAGAATCTCACTATCCTTTGAATTAACAACCAATGTACCTTCAAACTCTTTTACTAATTCCGCATTTGGAACGACATCGTCATTGATAAGCCAAAGCCGTTCAATTCGATGCTTCTCTTTCCCCTGTACTAATCGTAACTTGGCGCATAAAATATAATTTCGCCTGGCAAGCTTCATCACAGTGCCCAGAATCTACTGTTACTAACACCCATTTGCCGTGAAGATCCTTCATGCGAAGGATCGTATTATCAGCTTGGTTTGTACCATTTCCCGTTACTTTAACGATTGGTATCAAATCACCATAGTGCTTACTTTCTGGTCTATATTCCAGAAAATATAAGGCATAAGAAATTACAACCGGAGCACACATCAACGCCAGTAGTAGTAAAAATTTACGCCTATTCGCTTTTTGAATTTTTTCGTTTAACATTTAACACTATGAAAATTATTATTGCTGTTGCCGCTAATAAAAACCATTGAACTGCGTAACCTAAATTTTTGTCAGCGCCTGATCCTGGTCTATCCCAGTCACGTATCAGACCATCTTCCATATGATTTCTTTGCAATACCATCAGCGGTTGAATTACTTTCCCAGTAACCTCTTGATAGCGCATCAGATTAAAATTATCCCAAACCTTGCCCGCCGTTACCATTTCAGAGAGATTTAATGTCCTCAGTTCTGGTGCTACAACTAATCCACTTATTTTTACGACCCCATCAATTTCACTGACATACGGTAATACTGACCGATCGTTTCCTGTTGCAATCCAACCTCTGTTGATCACAACAAGCAGTTCGCTATTCAAAACCTTGAGTGGTGTAATTACGTGATAACCGGCACGTCCTTGATGAGTTTTATTATCTAGATATATTGTGTGTTCCGAAATAAACTCACCCTGCACTTCAACTTCCCGATATTGAAAATCCTCTAGCCTGATCAAAGTATTTGGCAATGTCACTGCAGGTTGCTTAGCATATAGCTCAAGAAGCTCATGTCGTGCATTTTTTTCGTCAGCGCGAGATAGTTGCCACTTACCCAGCTCAATAAATATAATCACAAACAGTGCAGTAACAAAAACCGCCCATAACTTTGGTTCAAAGCGGTATCCCAATACAATCATTTTTTGTCTGTATAAGTTATGATACTCAATTGACTATTAATTTTAGGAAATTGACACCCTAATATTTTAATCAGCTTTAGAAGAAAAGTTAGTGAATCGCTTTTCTTAATTCATAAATGACAAATTCCAGACTTTCACACGCTACTAGAAATTGTTTCTTCTAACTAAATCTAATCATTAGTGCAAAAGCTGGAATCTTCTCTACTACTTGTTTGCTCTTACATCAAATATACAAAAACAAACAAACCTAACCATACAACGTCAACAAAGTGCCAGTACCAAGCCACGCCTTCGAAACCAAAGTGATGTTCAGGTGTAAAGTGTCCAGCTAAGCTACGGAAGTAGATTACTGTCAGCATAATTGCACCCACAGTTACGTGGAACCCGTGAAATCCTGTCAACATGAAAAAGGTCGAGCCATAGGCTCCCGTTGTCATCTTGAGATTCAGGTCATTGTACGCATGAATATATTCATAAGCTTGGCAGCCAATGAATAATGCGCCTAAAAATATGGTTGCGAGCAGCCATTTTTTGAGGCCATCGCGTCTGTTTTCTTTCAGTGCGTGATGTGCCAAGGTACAGGTTACACCTGACAATAAAAGTAATAACGTATTGAAAGCGGGCAATCCCCATGCTCCCATCGGTGTGAATTGTTCATGTACGCCAGGTCCTGCGGTTGGCCATGTACCATCATACGAAGACCAGAAATTATTCCCTAATACGGAACTTTCATCTACCAGCCAAGGAATTGAAAAGTTACGCATGTAAAACAATGCACCAAAAAATGCGCAGAAGAACATCACTTCGGTCAAGATAAACCAACTCATTCCCCAACGAAAAGATTTGTCCACTTGCGCATTAAATTTTCCGCTTTCACTTTCCCTTGCTACAGTTCCAAACCAACCAAATAACATATAAATCAGTATGGCAAAACCTACTGCTAACAGACCATATCCAAGCTCAATTTTATTCATGGTCAGGGCTGCACCTGATCCTAAAAATAACAGCGCGGTCGATCCAATAATTGGATATGCCGATGGAGCTGGGACATAATAATGTCCGGATTCTTGACTCATTCTTATCTCCTTCTACTTATGATTATTCAACTTCTAACTCAGAACAAATTTAACCACTAACAAAACACCAGTTACAAATAGTATTGCACCAATGATCCCACCAGTAATCACATGAACTGGCTTCAATATTTCAGCATCACTTTCAAGATCACTCTTTTTACGAATTCCCATAAAGGCAGACATTACTGCTTTAGCAATTTGCCAGATAGTTGCGCTGGCTTGTTTTTCATTAGTTTTGTCCACCTCTTAAGCTTCCTTATTTTTTAACCGCACTTACGCCTGCTGGTAATTCAAAAAAAGTATATGAAATTGTCACCGTTTGTATATCTACAGGTAAGCTTGGCTCAATCATAAATTGCACTGGCATCTGTCTAGTTTCATTTGGCTTAAGCACCTGTTTTGTAAAACAAAAACACTCAAATTTTTTCAAATGTTTTTCCAGAAAACGTGGACTATAACTCGGTATCGCTTGTCCGTTAATTTCACGTTCTGAATCATTTGTAATTTCATACATCACATTAACTGGTTGACCTGGGTGAATACGAACGCTGGACTGGAGCGGTCTAAATTGCCAAGGCAAACCCCTTGTATTGGCATCAAATTCCACAGTTATCCAGCGCTCTTCATCCACCCGGATTTCTTTAGTTAGTACATCCGGTTGTAGCAAATTATTAATTCCGGTTATTTCGCAAAACTTTTCATAAAATGGTACAAGAGCATAGCCAAAAACAAACATTATCAATGTGAAAACCAACAACTTTTTCATCATTACTATATTTACTTCTAATTTGTTATCTACCATTGTTTGATAATAACCACTAGATAAAGGGCTACAACCGTAATTAACAGAAACATTGCTGTTCTAAGCTTTTTACGCTTCAAATCAGTTTCTTGTGACATACTTATCTCTACTGTCTTTATTTGACAATCGGCGGGTTTTCAAAACTATGGTATGGAGCTGGTGTTGGCAAATGCGTCCATTCCAATGTTGTTGCCCCATCCCACGGCATCTGCGGTGCTTTTTCTCCACTACGAATACAATTAATCATAATGTAGAGGAAAAGAAGTTGCGTCAGTCCAAATCCAAAGGCACCAAGACTAGAGATCATATTAAAATCTGCAAATTGCAAATTGTAATCTGGAATTCTACGTGGCATACCAGCTAATCCCAAGAAATGCTGAACAAAGAATGTCAAGTTAAAGAAGAACATAGATAACCAAAAGTGCCATTTACCTAATGTTTCGTTATACATACGTCCGGTCCATTTTGGTATCCAATAATATGCACCAGCAAATAAGGCAAACAGTGATCCAGACACTAGAACATAGTGGAAATGTGCAATTACATAGTAAGTATCTTGAACTTGTATATCAATTGGGACAATCGCACAAATCACACCACTAAAGCCACCGATTACAAACAGGAAAATGAAACCGATTGCAAACAGCATAGGAGTCTCAAATGTCATCGAACCACGCCACATTGTTGCTGTCCAGTTAAACACTTTTACACCTGTTGGAACAGCAATCAACATCGTCGCATACATAAAGAATAACTGACCTACTGTCGGCATTCCCGCTGTAAACATATGATGCGCCCACACAACACAAGATAATATCGCAATAGACGCTGTCGCATACACCATTGATGAATAACCAAACAATGGTTTACGTGAGAATGTTGGAATCACCTCAGAAACTATACCAAACGATGGCAAAATCATGATGTAAACTTCTGGATGACCGAAAAACCAGAAAATATGTTGGAACATTACTGGATCACCACCGCCAGCCGCATTAAAGAAACTTGTCCCAAAATGACGATCTGTCAGTAGCATTGTTACCACACCAGCCAGTACTGGCATAACCAAAACTAACAGGTAAGCAGTAATTAGCCATGTCCATACAAACAAAGGCATTTTCATCATTGTCATGCCAGGAGCACGCATATTCAGAATAGTTGTAATGATATTAATCGAACCCATAATTGAGGATGCACCTAAAATATGAACTGAAAAAATCATTAGATCTACACCTAAGCCACCCTGTGTTGAAAGTGGGGGATAAAACGTCCAACCACCTGCTGCCGCACCACCTGGCACAAAAAATGAACCAACCAGCAATGTAGCTGCCACAGGCAATAACCAGAAACTCCAGTTATTCATCCGAGCAAAGGCCATATCTGGCGCACCAATCATCATCGGCACTTGCCAGTTAGCAAAACCTACAAAAGCCGGCATAATGGCACCAAACACCATTATCAGGCCGTGCAGTGTCGTGAATTGATTAAATAATTCCGGTTCTAAAATCTGAATACCCGGCTGATATAACTCAGCTCGTATACCCATTGCCAATGTCCCACCAACCAGAAACATCGCAAAACTAAACCACAAATACATCGTACCAATATCTTTGTGATTGGTCGTTGTAACCCAGCGCATTATCCCACTGGGATGATGATCATCATGTCCGTGACCGTGCGCGTCACCATGTACTGCTGCCATAATTATCTCCTTTTACTTATTTTCTATATGCATTGATGTTTTAATTGCAGATGCACTCAACTGAGCTGCCACCCATTTCGTATATTCACCTGCTTCCATCACTTCGACTACAATTGGCATATATCCATGATCTTTGCCACACAACTCAGCACACTGACCACGATAAATTCCTGCCTTATCAGCCGTGAACCAAGTGTCACGAATAAAACCCGGAATTGCATCCTGCTTAACACCTAATGCTGGTACCCACCATGCATGAAGCACATCATTTGCCGTGATAATAACACGCACTTTTTTACCTACTGGTACAACGACACGGTTATCAACTTCTAGCAGATAATTTTCACCTTTAGGTGCTTTATTTTCTATCTGAGCTCGTGGTGTCGACAATTTACTAAAGAAGCTAATCCCCTCTCCTTCACCTTGAAGATAGTCATAACCCCACATCCATTGATAGCCCGTTGCTTTGATGGTCATATCCGAACTAGAAGTATCCTTCATCGCAATAACCGTCTTAGTCGCAGGCACTGCCATAACCACAAGAATAATACAAGGTATTACTGTCCAGATAATCTCTACTGTAGTACTGTGATGAAAGTTTGCTGCTTTGTATCCCACAGATTTACGATGCTTGAGTATGGAGTAAAACATAACACCAAACACACCAACAAAAATTGCCAAGCATATCCACATAATCCAAATATGCATATCATAGGTTTCTCTCGCGATGATACTCTGCGGCTCTGGAAAATTATATTTAGACCCCACTGCCATACTTGAGTACAAAGCGAGAGTGAATACCCCCGCTAGGGTTGCTACTAATTTACTTCTCATATTCCCCCCCACATGATTACTAATTTTACAGATTTCAGGTGCGACTAAAACGTTACAAACCTGAACGCTTATCCTCTTCAGCCAGTTACGCAAGTCATCCGCCAAAATCCTATTTGTTAAAACCACATCATTATTGACGATAGCTACATTTCCTTTGCCGAAATCCCTCACTATCCGCAACTTAGATTTTCTTAGTTATAGAATCTTCTACATGCTAATTAATCGAATGGAAATTCTAGCACGCCACCGCTGCCCTAACAAGGAAAAATCATGATTTTTATAGCAATATTCCCCTGCTTTTAAAATGGTATTCTTCTCTGAACAAGCCTAAAGAGCATTGGTAGGATGCAGAATTCACTTATTACTTTTTTCAGTGTACTTCTATATTCTCAGCTGACTATAACTTCCACGCGTTAGCGTCAAGTTTTACGTCTCGCCAAAAGTTTACCGCTGCAGCCATTTAAGATCAGTAGTGTCCGGTTTAATTAGCTGTTGAAGCGGTAGAGTCCAGTATTTACAAGGATTCCAGAGAAATTATTTGTGCCGATTTGAAATCATATTTCGCAAACTCAGGTTCGAGTAGTCCAAGTTGAACCCTCTGGAGGTGGCTATGAACTTTGGAAACGCGTTCGCACACCCATGGAGTTGCCCCGTGCGCAATCTGAGTTGTACCGAGAATTCCCGCCGCCTCTGCCTCCCGCCCCCCGGACGCCCGACCCGCCGCCCCCCGTGCCCAGTCAAGCCGCTGGCAAGTGAGTTGTCTCAGTGGATCAAGCAACATCTTCGTCAAACGTCATCCACAATGCGGTGAAAACGCAAACTCCGCCACTTACTCAATCGCCATGTCAAAAAGGAACTTCAAATTGATGCCTCGCCTACACTTTGCTACAGATTTTATCGGTCTCTATTTTTGAGAAAAACCAGTTGCAACAAGCCTTACAAGGTGCCTTACATTCCAGAACAGGGGGCCTAACCACTAATTTTTAAACTTTTAACCGGACACTACTGATTTAAGATATACAGACACACTTTAATACTCGAACAGCAAAGTTAGAAGAGATACGTTTGCCGAATATAATTTTTTCTTGAATGCCCGCAGGCCCTGCAAATCCGCATTACACTAATTTAACCAAAAACATAATAAATAAAAAAACCACAACGACAGGGATAACAAAACCCATCCAATCTGCTGATGTGCCCCTTGCGCTATTCTTCATCATATTCCGGGTAGCTGGTAACAGGACAATAATGAACATTACAAGCGCCAAAGCAGAAATAATTTCCATCCAGTTCATATTGCTCTCTTCCTGAAAGCTTTCTTTTACAAAACTCTTTCGTCTAAAACAAAACCCCGGTTAAACCGGGGTTTTGAATATTCATATCTACCGGCGGGAATTTAATCGTCATTACCCATTATACCCAGTATGTGCAGTAAGCTAATAAATATATTGAATATTGTCATGTACAGGCCAATAGTCGCTAACACATAGTTAGTTTCACCACCATGAATAATGCGACTGGTATCATACAAGATAAAACCGCTCATAATCATGATAACTACAGCTGAAATCATCAATGACATGGCCGGTATCTGCAAGAATATATTCGCTAGCGCTGCCAATAGCACCAAAAGAAAACCCACCATCAAGAAGCCACCCATAAAACTGAAGTCTTTTCGTGTAGCCAGCGCATATGCTGACAATCCCATAAATATGACACCGGTGCCTCCTAGCGACAACGTAATGATATTTCCACCATTAGGCAATGAAGCATACATACTCAGTATTGGCCCCAATCCAAATCCCAGCATACCCGTAATGAGGAAAACAATTCCTATACCGGCTGATGAGTTAGCAAAACGAGGCAGAACAAACATAGCAATCACCATACCCCCAATTACAGATATCATGTATGTCATTGGCGGCATATTCATGAACATTGAAAGTGCGGCAGTAAGACCACTGAACAATAATGTCAGGGATAAAAGCATATATGTACTGCGTAACACTTTGTTTGTCGCAATAGCTGACGATGATCTTTGAGCAGCTGTTGAGTAATTTTGATTCATAATAAAACGCCTCCACTATAAAATTAATACAAGACTATTCTAACGACAAATAAGACTATAATAACCCAGATATAGTTCAAGGCATAATAGCATGAATTAGACTGATCAATTAATTACCCTATTCTTGTGTAGCTTTTGCTAATGTAAAGTTGTAAACAAGAAAGAATCCTCCTCGTTCTAATAAAGTGATATTCATATTTACGAGCCCGGCATCAAATTTTGCAATGCCTGAATAATTGATGCGCTTCTCACCCACAAGTGAAAATGCACTGACTGTACGCGAAAAATTAAGTTCTTCAATAGACCGAAATTTACCAAAGCTGCGATACAGATTCATTAGTTTATCCAGCTGTTCGTCACTCACTGTTTGCTTAGCTTCTGGTGCCAAATGTGTCAAGAGCGTTTGCTTTTCCCAGCCAGAGATTTCAGTCAGTATCCTGGCAACAGCTGGTTCTGCACTCTTACTGTAATAATCTTTTTCTCGATTGGTATAAAAATACAACATAACAACCAGGGTAAGTAATAAAGCTACGATGATGCGTAATGTTTGAATTTGCATAAGTCGTGAACGATAAAATGATTGATTATAAGTTATTATCTTCCCAGAAAGCGCCGCTTAACCCATTTCTTGGTAGTGCGATGTCAAAATGTTGATAAGTCGCTGCAGTTGCCATGCGCCCCCTTGGCGTGCGCTTCAAGAATCCTTGCTGAATCAAATAAGGCTCTAGCACATCTTCAATTGTGTCACGCTCTTCACTTATTGCCGCCGCGAGATTATCAACGCCAACTGGCCCCCCGCTAAATTTTTCTATTACAGCCAACAACAACTTTCGATCCATGACATCCAACCCGATTGCATCCACATCCAACATACTTAATGCTGCGTCGGCTACTGCATGAGTCACATGCCCATCAGCTTTAACTTCTGCAAAATCACGCACACGACGCAATAATCGATTAACAATCCGTGGTGTACCACGCGAGCGACGCGCAATTTCAAATGCACCATCGTGCGATATTTCCACTTTCAATAACCCAGCAGATCGGATGACAATTTTGCTAAGCTCTTCCGGTGTGTAAAATTCCAAACGTGAAACAATGCCGAAACGATCGCGCAATGGATTAGTAAGCATACCTGCGCGCGTAGTAGCGCCAACCAGGGTAAATGCGGGTAAATCCAATTTCACAGAACGCGCAGCTGGCCCCTCACCAATCATAATATCAAGTTGATAGTCTTCCAGAGCGGGATAAAGTATCTCCTCGACCATCGGGGAAAGGCGATGTATTTCATCGATAAATAAAACATCATTAGGCTCCAGGTTTGTCAGCAAAGCTGCAAGGTCACCCGGACGTTCCAGAACCGGACCAGAAGTTTGGCGCAGATTAACGCCCATTTCTCTGGCAATGATATGTGCAAGCGTAGTTTTACCTAAGCCTGGTGGACCGAATAACAAAACATGATCAAGCGCTTCATGGCGATTTCTGGCTGCTTCTATGAATATCTGCAGTTGCCCACGAATCTTTTCCTGACCGACATACTCTTCCAGTTGTTTTGGGCGTAGCGCCCGTTCCAGAATTTCTTCTTGGGATGACGCAGGTGCTGCAGCAACAAGTCGATCTGTTTCAATCATTCATTAGGTCCAAGTCACGTTCTGATTACTTTTCCTTAGATAATAGTTGCAACGCTTGCCGTATGCCATCGGACACGGTTGCATTCGATGCGGTTTGCTTAATGGCCCAACCCGCTTCCCGATCATTATAACCTAGTGATAACAATGCATTGAGTATGTCACTGCCATTGGTTGGCTTCGATAAACTCTGGTCTAAGTCAATCCCTGTAGTGCCCAGCTTATCCCGCAACTCCAGCAATAAGCGCTCAGCTGTTTTTTTCCCGATACCGGGCACTCGAATGAGTCGCGTACTATCCTGCTCTCCCACAGCGCGATACAAATCAGTCACACTCAACCCCGACAAAAGCGCCAGTGCAGTTCTTGCACCCACACCCGTAATTTTGATCAGTTGTCGAAAAGTCTGACGCTCTGATTCTGTTGCGAAACCAAATAACAGATGCACATCTTCACGTATCAGAAGATGCGTATACAATGTTGCTTGTACACCGGTCGCCGGAAGGTCATAAAAAGTACTCATTGGCACATCTATTTCATAACCAATCCCCTGAACATCCAACAGTACCTGCGGTGGGTGCTTTTCCAGCAAAATTCCGGTTATTCGCCCTATCATACTAAACGCCCTCGTTTCATGCGGTAGCCCGTTGTCGCAATCTTTCCCAGCCCCATTCCACCATGGGCATGACATATCGCACAAGCCAATGCATCTGCCGCATCAGCACTTGGACTGCCTGCCAGATTAAGTAGCCGCGTAACCATTTCTTGCACTTGATCTTTTTTGGCATGACCATTACCCACTACGGCTTGTTTTATTTGCAACGCAGTATATTCAGCCACGATCAGATCATTCATCACTGCAGCGCAAATAGCCGCGCCACGTGCCTGACCTAGTAATAATGTAGACTGGGGATTGATATTAACAAAAACTTGCTCAATAGCAGCATGTTCGGGCTTGTATTGCGTGATAACTTCACTCAAATTATCCAGAATTAATTTGAGACGAGAAGGCAATTCACCTTCAAAGGTTTTAACACTACCACTGCTGACATAGGTTAAATTACTTCCAATTTTATCGATCACACCAAAACCGGTAATACGTAAACCAGGATCTATGCCAAGAATACGGATTTTGTCACCTGCCAATATAATATTTATTCTTCAAGAATTGCTGTGGTGTATACATTTTGCACATCATCAAGATTTTCCAGAGCATCCAGTAATTTTTGCATTTTCACAGCATCATCACCAGACAATACAGCCTCATTGCTTGGTTTCATGGTCACTTCCGCCAATTCAGCCTTGAATCCCGCTTTCTCCAATGCCTCTTTAACGTTTATAAATTCATAGGGATCAGTAATTACTTCGATACTACCATCCTCATTGCTGATCACATCTTCGGCTCCACCCTCCAATGCGATTTCTATGAGCTTATCTTCATTGGTTCCTGGTGCAAAAATTAATTGACCGCAGTGTTTGAATAAGAAATTGACGGAACCGTCCGTACCCAGATTGCCACCATACTTCGTAAAGGCATGGCGTACATCAGCCACAGTGCGAACACGATTATCTGTCATGCAATCAACCATCACAGCAGCACCCGCTATGCCATAGCCTTCATAACGAATTTCTTCATAATCAGCGCCATCCAGAGTGCCACTACCACGCTTAATCGCACGCTCCACATTGTCCTTCGGCATATTCTGATCGTATGCCTTATCCACCGCTAAGCGTAAGCGCGGATTACTATCCGGATCCCCGCCACCCATACGAGCAGCTACGGTTATTTCCTTAATAAGCCGCGTAAACACCTTACCGCGTTTCGCATCCTGCGCAGCTTTTTTGTGTTTGATATTGGCCCATTTGCTATGACCTGCCATTTATCTGTGCCCTTTATGAAAGTAGATTTATGTTACCACCCCATAGCTTATGGATAAAATACTGAACTCTAGTCACTTAAAACGATTAATTATTTTACATAACATATTTCAGAATTTAAATACATTTATTCCCATCTTTATCAGATTGTCCTTATTCTACCGTTACTGCTTTAGCTAGATTCCGTGGTTTATCAACATCAGTTCCTTTCTCTAAGGCAACATGATAAGCCAATAGCTGAAGCGGGATCGTATGAAGAATTGGGCTGAGTAAACCAGCATGCTCTGCTAATCGGATTACATGCAGATTCTCACCTTGCACTATCTGGGAATCTGCATCCGCAAATACATAGAGTTCACCACCTCGCGCATGCACTTCTTGCAAGTTCGATTTCAGTTTACCCAACAGCTGATCATTTGGCGCTATTGCAACAACTGGCATTTCGCTATCTACTAAAGCTAACGGACCATGTTTTAATTCTCCAGCTGCATAGGCTTCAGCATGTATATAAGAAATCTCTTTGAGCTTAAGTGCGCCTTCCATAGCAACTGGATAATGAACACCGCGTCCAAGAAATAATGCATGGCGCTTTTGTGCAAAACTTTTTGCCCAAATCTTCACTTGCGGCTCGACTTGTAGTGCATGCTGCAGAGCTACCGGTAAATGACGTAGCGCCATGATCATCTCTTGTTCATCTTCGATAGATAATTTATGGCGCATCTTAGCCAGTGTCACCGTTAGCAGTAAAAGTGATGCTAGCTGCGTAGTAAACGCTTTGGTCGAGGCCACACCAATTTCCGGACCTGCACGAGTGAGAAAACGCAGATCAGTTTGACGTATCAGAGCACTTTCCGGTACGTTGCAAATGGCAAGGCTGTATTGATGGCCCAGTTTCTTCGCATAACCCATGGCCGCCAGAGTATCTGCAGTTTCTCCCGATTGGGAAATGCCAACCACTAAAGTAGTTGGGTCTGCAATGGGGTCACGATAACGGTATTCGCTCGCCATTTCAACATTACATGGCAATCCAGCAACAGTTTCCAGCCAGTAACGAGCAACTAAGCCTGCATGATAGCTGGTTCCGCAGGCTAGTATCAGAATACTGCTGGTTTTATTAAATATTTTCTCAGCTTCGCTTCCAAATAAATTGGGTGAAATAGATTGCGCACTAAATACCATTTCCAGCGTATTTGCCACAGCACTCGGTTGTTCAAATATCTCCTTCTGCATGAAATGTGCATACGGCCCCATTTCTATTGCTTCACTCGCTAGATTACTTTCATGAACCGTGCGTTCCACTTCTTGTACTAAACCGCCATTAAGACAGTTGACAATGCGATATCCGTTGCATGTCAGTTCAGCGACATCGCCTTCTTCCAGATAAATCATATTCCTGGTTGCTTTTAGTAATGCAGATGCATCAGAAGCCGCATAATTCCCGCTTTCACCCAAACCCAGCAATAATGGCGCTCCGTTACGTGCAACAACAAGCTTTTCAGGTCGAGATTCTTCCATCACAGCAATTGCGTAAGCACCTTGTAATTCAGCAATAGATTCGCAAACTGCTTTTAATAAATCAGCGGTCCGCTTAAGATTAAATGCTATGAGGTGTGCAATAACTTCGGTATCGGTATCCGATATAAATTCAAATCCTTCCGCCTGTAAGCGCTTGCGCATTATTTCATGGTTTTCAATTATTCCATTATGCACGATAGCGATTCTAGTATCTGTTCCTACAGTTCCGGAGAAATGGGGATGCGCATTACGCTCTGACGGTGCTCCATGCGTCGCCCAGCGTGTATGGGCAATGCCCGCAAGCCCCTGTGTCTTCTGCTTAATTGCAAGCTTCTGCAATTCGGTTACGCGGTCCGTCGTGCGCAATCTTTGCAGGCCATTACACGTGACAACCAGTCCGGCAGAGTCATACCCTCGATACTCTAAGCGTAGCAATCCTTCCAGCAACATTGGAACAATATTATCATTGGCTACTGCACCAACTATTCCACACATCGTGTATTCTCCTTGCAATTAAAGCTGATAAAGCAGAATCTACTGAATCAATAATTCTATTCTATACTTTTGGCTTCTGCGGACGCTTCCAGCCAGAAACACTCACTTGCTTCGATCTGGATAAAGTTAGCTGGCCCTCCGGCGTTTCCTTAGTGATAGTCGATCCAGCACCAATTGTTGAACCTTTAGAAACCCTCACCGGCGCAATAAGCTGCGTGTCTGATCCAATAAATACATCATCTTCTATAATCGTTTGATGCTTATTCGCACCATCATAATTACAAGTAATTGTTCCGGCGCCGATATTAACATTTTTCCCAACAATGGAATCACCAATATAGCTTAAATGATTTGCTTTACTACCTAAAGCGATTTGACTATTTTTCACTTCGACAAAATTACCGATATGCACCTTGTTTGATAGCTTGGTTCCGGGTCGTATCCGCGCAAATGGTCCAATCTTGCAATTTTCACCTATCTCGGCATCTTCAATGTGGCTATAAGGTAGTATAGTTGTGTCTGATGCAACTTTTACATTCTTTAATATACAGTGCGCGCCGACTTGAACAAAATCATCAAGCTTGACGTTTCCTTCAAAAATACAGCCAATATCAATTTCAACATCAGATCCGCAGACAAGCTCTCCTCTTATATCAATTCGCGACGGATCTATCAAACTGACTCCCAGATGCAAAAGCTTATCAGCACAGTGTTTTTGATAGATTCGTTCAAGTTCTGCAAGCTGAGACTTGTTATTAATGCCCATTACTTCCCATAGATTTCTGGTTTGTGATGATTCGACTTGAATGCCTTGTTTAACTGACAAGGCAATGATATCGGTCAAATAATATTCATGCTGCGTGTTTTTGTTTTCGATTTTTGGCAACCAGTTATGTAAATAATCATTGGGTATCAGCATTATTCCAGTATTAATTTCATGAATCTCCAGTTGCTCAGTATTCGCGTCTTTTTGCTCTACAATAGCTTTAATTGCTCTTGTATCAGGATCGCGCGCAATTCTGCCATAACCAAAGGGATTCTCGATCTCAGCAGTTAACAACACACAGTGCTTTTCTTTTGCTTTAGCTATTAATTCTCGCAATGTTTGAATGCTGATTAACGGCACATCTCCATACAACACAAGTGTCAAACCATTTCTATCAAGATACGGCAGTGTTTGCATTAGTGCATGCCCGGTACCCAATTGTTGCGGTTGCGGAACCCAAGTTAAATCATCGCCGAGAACTGATTGCTTTACCATCTCCCCTCCGTGACCGATGACAATGCAGATTTTATCAGGTGATAGCGACGAGCTGTGTTGGTTACATGCATTAGCAATGAACATCCCGCCAAAGTATGCAATACCTTCGGAAGAGATGAGCGCATGCGTTTTCCTTCACCTGCTGCTAGTATTACAACATTAAGCTTGGTCAAAATATTGAACTCCCTTTATTTTTAAGTATATTCAATTCAATCAGCGATAATGGAATACACGCCTCTCATTTATAAGAAGCATAGTTTGAGGATGATCAGGAACGACTATTGTTACTTAATACTTTATCATTTATTAAGCTGACCAAAGAAACTTGATTGAATACAATCAGCAAAAATTCAGATAGCGGACAAAAAAAAGGCGACATACGTCGCCTTTTTTCTTTCAGTTATTTAATTAGTGCCCGCGTTTTCTTAATTTATCAATTGCAGCCAATTGCGCCATGGCTTCGATTAATTCTGCTTGGGCTTTCGCATAATCTAACTCGGACTCTCTATTTTTCATCGCTTCTTCTGCTGCTCGTTTTGCCTCGATAGATTTGGCTTCATCAAGATCATGACTGCGCACCGCTGTATCTGCTAGTATGGTAACTATATCAGGCTGTACTTCTAACATACCTCCAGACACGTATATAAGTTCTTCTTCTTTTAATTGTGCTTTGATACGCACCATCCCAGATTTGATTCTTGTCAACATCGGAGTATGACGTGGATAAATACCTACTTCACCCATTTGTGCTGGCGCAACTAAAAATTCCACTGGGCCGGAATAAATAGATTCTTCAGCACTAACGATATCAAGATGAAAAATGGTGCCCATTGATATTTTCTCTAAATTTATTGAAGGGTCTTGGCTTTCTCAACGGCTTCTTCGATGCCACCTACCATGTAAAACGCCTGCTCTGGTAGCTCATCATATTCACCTTCAACAATACCTTTGAAACCTTTGATTGTATCTTTGAGCGATACATATTTTCCGGGAGATCCAGTAAAAACTTCAGCAACGTTAAATGGTTGTGATAAGAAACGTTGAATCTTTCTCGCACGACTTACTGCCAATTTGTCTTCAGGTGATAACTCATCCATACCTAAAATAGCAATGATGTCCCTTAATTCTTTATAGCGTTGCAAAGTTTGCTGTACAGCACGTGCGGTATTGTAATGCTCTTCACCCACAACTTGTGGATCAAGCTGGCGCGAAGTTGAATCCAACGGATCGACAGCTGGATAAATACCTAACGAAGCAATGTCACGCGATAACACAACGGTTGCATCCAGGTGACCAAAAGTTGTTGCTGGAGATGGATCCGTTAAGTCATCAGCTGGTACATAAACAGCTTGTATTGATGTGATTGAGCCTGTTTTTGTCGATGTGATCCGCTCTTGCAAACGGCCCATTTCTTCAGCCAGTGTCGGTTGATAACCTACTGCTGATGGCATACGTCCCAGCAACGCTGATACCTCGGTCCCTGCCAAGGTATACCGGTAAATATTATCAACAAAGAATAATACATCACGACCTTCATCTCGAAATGACTCCGCCATGGTCAAGCCAGTCAGCGCCACGCGCAAACGATTTCCAGGTGGCTCATTCATTTGCCCATAAACCAATGCAACCTTATCAAGTACTTTCGATTCTTTCATCTCATGATAAAAGTCATTTCCTTCACGAGTACGTTCACCCACACCAGCAAATACGGAATACCCACTGTGTTCAATCGCAATATTACGGATCAACTCCATCATATTAACGGTCTTACCAACACCAGCACCGCCAAATAATCCAACTTTTCCACCCTTTGCAAACGGGCAAATCAAATCAATCACTTTAATGCCAGTTTCTAATAATTCGGTAGATGCTGACAATTCGTCGAATGCTGGCGCTTCTCGATGAATGGACATGTATTGTTCTGCACCAATTTCACCCATTTCATCTATTGGGCGGCCCAGCACATCCATAATACGTCCCAATGTTTTGGTTCCAACAGGGACAGTAATTTGTTTGCCCGTATTTTTAACCATCATTCCACGGCGCAACCCATCAGAAGATCCCAGTGCAATTGTGCGCACCACGCCATCACCCAGCTGTTGCTGTACTTCCAGCGTAAGTTCAGAACCTTCCATTATTAACGCATCATATACTTTTGGGATAGATTCACGTGAAAATTCCACATCAATCACAGCACCAATACACTGAACAATTTTTCCTTGACTCATTGTTGTTCCCTAACTAAATACTAAAAATGTTTTAAACAGCAGCCGCACCGCCGACAATTTCCGACAATTCCTTGGTAATTGCCGCTTGTCTTGATTTGTTATAAATCAATGTCAACTC
This sequence comes from Nitrosomonas sp., assembly GCA_016708955.1. Lineage (GTDB taxonomy): Bacteria > Pseudomonadota > Gammaproteobacteria > Burkholderiales > Nitrosomonadaceae > Nitrosomonas. The sequence continues at coordinate 514,313 of JADJES010000001.1, read as the reverse complement.
ATCAATGACACTTCCTGCATTATCAGATGCAGCTTTCATCGCTACCATCCTAGCAGATTGTTCGGACGCCATATTCTCAGTGACAGCCTGATATATCAATGCCTCGACATAACGTACCATAATATCGTCTATAACAGACTTTGCTTCCGGTTCATAAATATAATCCCATGAAGCTTTAGGCTTATCGTTGCCTTGTTCCTCTTTCTGCATACGCTCGTCTGTCAATGGCAACAACTGTTCCATCACGGGTTCTTGCTTCATAGTATTGATAAAGCGATTATAAAAAACATACACCCGATCGAATTGATCTTGCGTATATCCATCCAATACTACTTTAACCGCGCCTATGAGTCTTGTCATATCCGGCGCATCTCCTAGTCCTATAACCTGTGAAGTAACATTTGCACCGATTCGACTCATGAATCCTAGGCCTTTATTGCCTATGCAACAAACTTCAATTTGTTCACCTTCCGCCTGCCAAGCCTTCATTTGATTTATAGCTTTACGTAGAACATTAGTGTTCAACCCACCACAAAGCCCTTTATCTGAAGTCACTATAATAATACCAATACGCTTTACCGTATCCCGTTCAATCAAAAAAGGATGGCGATATTCTGTATTTGCTCGGCTCATATGTGCAGCGACATTACGTATTTTTTCTCCATAAGGCCTCGCTTTTTTCATACGATCCTGCGCTTTACGCATTTTGGAAGCCGCTACCATTTCCATGGCACGCGTTATCTTTTGCGTATTCTTTACACTCTTTATCTTATTTCGTACTTCTCTGCTGCCAGCCATTATTAATATGTTCCGTTTTGCTTGAATTCTTTGATTGCAGCAGTCAAATCCTTTTCAGTTTCCGCATCTAGTTCTTTAGTATTTTCAATCTTATCAAGAATCGTTCCATGCTGATTACGTATATAGCTCTTCAGCGCAGATTCAAATGCCAATGCTCGCTTCACTTCGATATCATCAAAATAACCATTATTAATGGCAAACAAAGTAAGCGCCATCTCAGAAACACTCAGTGTTGCATACTGCGATTGCTTCATCAATTCAGTTGCCATTTTTCCACGCTCAAGCTGCTTGCGTGTCGCCTCATCCAAATCAGATGCGAACTGGGCAAACGCAGCCAATTCACGATATTGCGCTAATGCCAGACGTATACCACCGCCTAATTTCTTAATAACCTTTGTTTGTGCCGCGCCACCAACCCGCGAAACGGATACACCTGCATTAATTGCTGGGCGAATACCTGCATTAAACAAGTCTGTTTCCAAAAATATTTGTCCATCTGTGATTGAAATCACATTAGTTGGCACAAAAGCAGTCACATCACCAGCCTGCGTTTCAATGATTGGCAGAGCAGTTAGTGATCCAGTCTTACCCTTTACTGCACCTGCAGTAGCCTTTTCAACATATGCAACACTGACTCTTGCTGCTCTTTCAAGCAAACGTGAATGAAGATAAAACACATCACCTGGATATGCTTCACGACCTGGCGGACGTCTTAATAACAATGAGATTTGTCTATATGCCCAGGCTTGCTTCGTTAAGTCATCATAAACAATCAACGCATCCTGACCTTTATCGCGGAAATACTCACCCATAGTACATCCAGAATAAGGTGCAATAAATTGCATTGCTGCAGATTCTGACGCGGTTGCTGCCACTACAATGGTATATTCCATTGCACCATGTTCTTCCAGTTTACGTACCACGTTTGCTATCGAAGAAGCCTTCTGTCCGATCGCAACATAAATACAGAACATGTTTTGACCTTTCTGATTAATGATCGCATCAATAGCTACCGCAGTTTTCCCTGTCTGACGATCGCCGATAATCAATTCACGCTGTCCACGTCCGACCGGCACCATCGAGTCTACCGATTTCAAACCTGTCTGAACTGGTTGATCGACAGATTGACGCCAAATTACACCCGGCGCTATTTTTTCGATAGGCTCAGACCTTACTGCTGTAATTGGTCCTTTTCCATCTATAGGTTGCCCCAGTGAATTCACAACACGCCCCAACAATCCTTCTCCAACAGGCACTTCGAGAATACGTCCCGTACATTTAACTGTATCGCCCTCACAGATATGCTCATATGCGCCCATAATAACTGCGCCTACTGAATCTCGTTCAAGATTCAGCGCCAAACCGAAGGTATTACCGGGAAATTCCAACATTTCACCTTGCATCACATCTGACAAACCGTGAATACGCACAATACCGTCCGTTACAGAAACAATAGTTCCTTGCGTACGGACTTCTGCTGTATCAACAAGTCCTTCAATCCTTTTTTTAATCAGCTCACTGATTTCGGATGGATTTAACTGCATTTCATTTAACTCCTAGCTTTTAAGGGCAACGGCCATGGCTTCAAGTTTACCGCGAACTGAGGCATCAAGAATCTCATCACCAATTTCAACTTTAATTCCACCTATTAATTCCGGATCCACACTTACTTGTGCCTCTATCTTGCGCTTAAATTTTTGTTCAAGATCATCGATCAGTTTCTTCAGTTGCTTATTTTCCATTGTAAACGCACTCACAATTTTCGCGTCCAGCACACCTTCGTGTTGCGCTTTTAATTGTTCAAACAATTGATTAATCTGCGACAGTACTGTTATTCGTTTATTTTCCGCCAATAACATCATCAGATTACGAGCCTCTGAATTAAATTTATTTCGTCCAATCTCCAGAAATAATTCTCCGAGCTGCTTTGCAGAAACTACAGGATTGCCAATGAGTAGCTTTACATGCTTGTCCTCTGCAATCTCTACCGCAAGTTGCAACATTTTTGACCATTGGTCCAAACTATCACCAGCAACTGCCATCTTATACACAGCCTCTGCATAAGGTCTTGCAACTGTAATCGCTTCAGCCATTATTTCAAATCTTCCCCAATAGAAGCAAGCATATCGGCATGCGCTTTAGCATCGACTTCACGTCGCAGTATTTTTGCTGCACCGGCAACTGCTAATTCAGCAACATGTTGACGCAGCGCTTCTTTTGCACTAAATACCTCATGCTCTATATCCGCCTTTGCGCCAGCGATTATACGATCGCCTTCTTCTTTTGCTGTTCTTTTAGACTCTTCAACAATCTCTGAGGCTCGTTTCTCAGCTTGCAAAATTATTTCTGAGGCACGCTGCTTGGCTTCTTTCAATACATCAGAAGAGCGTTGACTTGCCAACTCTAATTCATGACGCCCGCGTTCGCCAGCCGCCAATCCATCGGCAATAGTTTTTTGACGCTCTTCAATTGCACGCAATAACGGTGGCCATACAAATTTAACAGTAAACCAAATAAATATTGAAAAGGCTACCGCCTGAGAGATTAAAGTAAAGTTAATATTCATGACAAGCCTGTAAAATCTGATCTATCCAGCAATAACATTATTATTGAATAACTGCCAGCAATGGATTACCAAATGCAAACAGCATTGCCAAACCTACGGCAATAATAAAGGAAGCATCGGTTAAGCCGAGCAAAAGAAATACCTTGCCTTGCAAAGTAGGTATCATTTCTGGCTGGCGTGCCGCGCCTTCAAGAAAACGGCTACACATCACCCCAACTCCGATACATGCGCCCGCTGCACCAAGTCCAATCATCAAACCAATACCTATTCCAGTATATGCCTGAATCATTGCCAAATACTGCAAATTCTCCATTTTAGATTCCCTTTGTTAAAGATTAAAAATATGCTACTGCTACAAAAATAAAGCTTATAAATCTAGTGAGATTCATGTGCCATTGATATATAGACTACTGTCAGCATCATAAAAATGAAAGCCTGCAAGGTAACAATCAAGATATGAAATATCGCCCAACCTGCTCCCAAAATTGCACCAAAAATTGCGCCCGATACACCTGTTGCTGCCCACATACCTAATAGCAAGAAAATTATTTCGCCCGCGTAAATATTCCCGAATAAACGCAACGAGTGCGATAGCGGCTTAGAAACATACTCTATTAAATTAAACAACAGATTCAATGCCCAGAGCAGCGGATTTTTTCCAAATGGCGTGCAAAAGAGTTCATGCATCCAACCTCCCCAGCCTTTGATCTTTACATTGAAGTAAAGCATCAAGAACCATATTGAAAGAGCCAATGCGAACGTTGTATTTACATCAGTCGTCGGCACTGTCCGCCAATTATGCAGACCGAATGCATGCTCATAGATCCAAGCCATAATGTCTATTGGCAGAATATCCATAGCGTTCATCATCAAAACCCACACAAATATCGTTAACGCTGTAGGTGCAACAAACACATGTCGGTTACCATGAAATGTATTCTTAACTTCATTATCAATGAACTCAACCGCAAGCTCAACAAATGCCTGGCGTTTTGATGGCACACCAGGCGTTGCCTTACGAACAACCAGCCAAATAAACCCAAAACTAATAACACCAAGAATTAAAGATGTAACCAGGGTATCAACATGCAGAACCCAAAATGAGCCTTCACCGACTTGTGATGTTAAATTAGTTAAATGATGATTAATGTATGATGTTGGAGTAAGTTCTGTATCCGATGCCATGCGCTGCCTGCTCTACCATTAAATTTATCTTATTTTGTTTCGTCTGATACAAATAACGCCATGCTATAGACTAAAACATTGAGGATAAACGTTCCAATAAATGCGAATGCATTTACATCCTCATAATTATTAAACACCATCCATAACATGCTCACAGTCAATATTATTTTTACTGCTTCAGCCCTTAATGCGGTTCTAATCGTCCCTTCAGCCGTATACCCCTTGTTCCGGGATATAATTATCGCAAATGCTGCCGAGGATATCACGCTTACTGCCCCGCCTAGTACCGCCGACACTGCATCATGCATACTTAGGAAAAACCAAATAACAAGTGCTGCTATCAATGTAACAAACAATTGCAAACGCAGAACAATATTGAGCGGTCTATTTTTTATCCAAGACATGCTTTCTTCCCGCCCTTGGAACAGACAGCGTTACATACGCTTAAAAAAGGCGTAACTATAGCTGAACCATTCTACTCAGTCAATGTAAAATTCTGACCCATCAATCTATAACAGGCTGTCAAAATACTCTCCGCGGTGTAAAGTCTAGCTTTTATAGTCTTTCAAATACTGCGGCCACTCCTTGACCGCCACCAATGCACATTGTCACCAGGGCGTATCTGCCGCCACAACGATGCAGTTCATAAATAGCCTTAATCGTTAAGATACTGCCAGTCGCCCCTATCGGATGGCCCAACGCAACAGCGCCGCCATTCGGATTGGTTTTTTCCGGGTCAAATTGCAGCTCTTTTGCTACAGCACACGCCTGTACAGCAAAGGCTTCGTTGGATTCAATGACATCAAGATCAGCTATTTTAAGATTCGCACGCCGCAAAGCACTCTGAACAGCCGGTATCGGCCCGATGCCCATAAATTTTGGATCAACACCGGCATGACCATAAGAAACCAGCCGCGCCAACGGTTTCAAGTCGCATCTCTGCGCTGCTTTACTTTCCATGAGCACCAATGCAGCAGCGCTATCATTAATACCGGAGGCATTGCCTGCTGTTACGGTGCCATCTTTTTGAAAAACAGGATGCAGTTTAGCCAAAGTCTCCATACTTGTGTTTTCACGGGGATGCTCGTCAGTATCAAAAAGGATTTTTTCTTTATGGGTCGTTATTTCAATAGGCAATATTTGCTCTTTAAAATAACCGTTTTTTATCGCATGCAGGGCGCGTCGATGACTTTCTGCCGCAAATTTATCTTGCACTTCACGGCTGATTTGCCATTTAGCGGCAATATTCTCGGCAGTAATTCCCATATGTACGTTATCAAATGGATCGGTCAATGCCCCGATCATCATATCTACCGTACCGCCGTCATTCATGCGTTGCCCCCACCGCAAAGCAGGTAACAAATAGGGTTCATCCGCAAGGCGAGGGTTAACCGACAGGACAATCAGCGCCAATGAGTAGACCGACACCGAAACCAAGCCAGGCAAAGATGACCCCACGCCCGGGAAAACCAAAACGAAAAAGCCAGAACCGGCGCGCAAGGAGAAGCTGACAGGACACCGGCCCTCCCATCACCAGCAGGCGAGTACCACCAGAACGAACCCGCCGCCAGGCCAGAGCTAAGCTCGCCAGCGACGCAGCGCGCCCCCTCGCAACAGCCGCGAGCCCAAACGCCCCACCCACGCCCGCAGACACGCACCGACAGCAAAAGGAAGGACAACACCAGCGGCACAAGCCCCGCACCGCACAGACGCCCCCGCGCAACCCCCCGACCCGACCAAACCCCCAACGCCCACCCCCAGCCAACAAAACCGCCCCACGACCAGACACAAAACCCCCCAATCACCCCCACCCACCACCAAACACACCCGACCCACCAGCCCGCCCCCCCCCCCACCAGAGAGCCAAACCACCGAAAGAACGCCCCACCAAACCACCGCACCCCCACCCGCGAAAAGCCACCACCGGCCCCAACCCCCAGATTACAACCGACACAACGCCAAGACCGAGCAACACAGACACCCGCAACAGCGAAAAAAAACCAACAACCGCGAACAGCAACAAGAACCCCGGAAAACAGAGAAATCAACCTTAATCAAACGCACGACAACAAGACGCACCCGGAACCACACCTCCCCGGCTCATGGATTCAGCACCACCGGCGACTGCCACATCGGTGTCATTCAGCAGAATATTTTGACTCGCCGATATGATCGCTTGTAGACCGCTTCCACACAGCCGATTCACTGTCAATGCCGAAGTATGCTGCGGCAAGCCGCCGTTGACACAAGCAACGCGCGCCAAATACATATCACGAGATTCTCCATGTATCACGTTGCCAAAAACCAAGTGTCCAACTTCATCTGGATTAATTCCAGCCCGCAACACCGCTTCTTGCACAACTTTTGCCGCCAAGTCAGATGGAGTAATCTGTTTAAGTGCGCCACCATAATCACCGATAGCCGTGCGTACACCACTTAGAATGACAACATCCCTCATGAATTTTCCTTTATTGATTCCTTAGAGTAGTTCACAAGAAATATGAATTCCCTTAAAATTATGTTCTTACATAAAATGCCAATGAATGCATGCATCGAGTTTGTCTCGATTTAGTAGAGAATTATTTGTGGAATAATTTTTGTTTACAGTATGAAAACTGTTTTTTGATTTGTTATTTTTCGACGCAATTATTTGATCGAATCGGCCAAATTGGAGTCAATATGATGATTTGCGCAATTATTAGTTATGGTTGAGGCCTTATGCTACGGATCATTCATCCGTATTATTGATCCGGCCATTAAAAAGATTTAGTAAATCTCCACCCGCCCTGAACAACTTAGCCCCTATAATACCTCAAAAAACATCGCACCATCAGTGAGAAGACGATCCGCACCAACAGATTGTCTTCTCAATTCATTTGGATTGATTATTTCTTCACGAAATCAACCAATTTTTGATAAGTGAATAAATAATCCTGTGCTTGTAGCGGTGTATGGCATTGCACACAATTCAGATCATTACTTTTTGCAGTGCCATCCGGATTGTAAACAGCAAATCCCCAGTCACCAGTACGATTTTCCTTCGGAAAAGCGGCATCCCAGTTATCCCTCTTTTCCATCACAGCAACTGCTGACAACGAATCAATTTCAAAGGTACCGTCACTACTTGCAATAGGCTTGCCATCCGCATCTTTTTGGGCGTATATATTTCCATAATCATGACAGCACCGGAAGCGCTCATATTCCCTTGTGTATAGCTGGAAATCGCAACTTCGTTGGCATACAACTTAGCAACCTGTGTCTGATTCGCACGATTCATGGTTGCATATTTTGTAAAGGTTTTTTCATAACCTTCTGGAAATTTAACATGTTCAGGATCTCCTCCTGCATTGGCGTAAAGCGGAGCTATGACAAGTACTGCAGCGACTGCTTTCAAAGTAAACTTCATATTTTTCTCCTTCTTAGAATGATGTTTCTGGATTTGGATTACTATCATACCGCATTCGATGAATATTGATGACTGGGTTACTATTTTGTTCTGTTATTTACCAAGATCAAGAACCAGCGTGACAGAAAAATAAATAACCAACAACGCAAGTGCCAAATGGATCGTAAAACGCACAGGATTCTGCACAATAGAGTCCACGAAGGTTTTATTCTTTCCTTCTCGTTTTAAGCGATCGTACTCTTCCCGCATTCTGACCGTTCGTTCATTTTGATAAACATTGAGTAATTCTTTCGCCTTCTCAAATTGATCGTCATCGCTAAGCCATATTGCCGGCATCGATACCCCCCAGTTACCCGGCGATGTTTCATAAAAATCAATCGCATTGTTGGTTAACAATTCGCGCACATCATTTGCTTCATCATCGGATACGCCATTTAAACGGAATAAAATTTTTGCCATAAACGGTCTTTTCTTATGTTATTTTCTACTATCGAAAGGTTTATATCGCTAATTGATGCTATCTTTGCATTGAATCTGTTGTCAAGTTATGAAAAATAGCCGGTACAAAAATTACACATTTACAGGTTAATCTGAGCAAATGAAAAAAACCATACTTATTACAGGATGCTCAAGCGGGATCGGCTACTGTGTGGCCAAAGCACTGCATGAGCGCGGCTATCGTGTGTTTGCCACAGCCAGAAAACGGGACAGTGTTGAAATGCTGCTGGCTGAAGGCCTGGAAAGCTTCCGTCTGGATTTAACCGATTCAAACTCGATTCACTTTGCTTTTGAAGAGGCCATGCGCCGTACGGATGGTGAACTGTATGCCTTATTTAATAATGGCGCATACGGATTACCGGGTGCCGTGGAAGATTTGAATCGCGATGCCCTGCGCGCGCAATTCGAGACCAATGTCTTTGGCTGGCAGGAGCTCACCAATCTTGCGATACCGGTCATGCGCCGCCAAGGCTACGGAAGAATTATCCAGAACAGCTCGGTACTGGGTTTTGTTTCTCTACCTTTCCGGGGTGCCTACAATGCTTCCAAATATGCCATTGAGGGACTCAGTGATACGCTACGGTTAGAGCTACGAGGCACAAACATTTACGTCAGTCTGATTGAACCGGGGCCGATCGCCAGTCAGTTTCGCATGAATGCCGTCAAGGCACTGGCAAAATACATCGATATTGAAAACAGCTTTCACCGTGAAAAATATCAGGGTGTATTAACGCGCCTGAACAAGCAGGGTCCAGCCGTTCCCTTCACATTGCCGCCCGAAGCGGTACTAAAGCGGGTAATCCACGCGCTGGAAGCCGCCAAACCGCAGCCGCGCTATTTTGTAACATTCCCCACTTATCTGTTTGGCATTCTCAAGCGCATTTTAAGCGCACGTGCGTTAGATGTATTACTCGCAAAATCCGGAAATAACAATTGACAGGACTAGATTACGGAACCAACGGCTTGGCTGCAGAAGCCGCACACGATTGCAGGATTTTCCAGGCGATATTGCCCATGAATGAATCTCCCTTCAAGGACGCATTAACCGTTGTGTCATCAATTTTTTGTAGCAGCAAAGCAAACGCGTAAACAGATTTGTCATTCTCGCTGCGCTGCGCGGCTGACAGAATTTCCGGCACCGGATTGCCATAGATGAGAATAGCGTCGGGATTCGAGGGTGCGTAAGTCGAATAAGCGTTGTGCAGATATCTTGTATCGTATGCATGAATTTCCGATGCTTGCATATCCGGATATTGCCGGTTTCTGAATTGCAGGGCACGCATAAATGACCTGCCATCGGACTGCAGTTTATTAGCCACACAACTCGCGAGAACCGCATGCTCGCCCACAAACTTTTCTTCAAAAAGTTGGGCTTTTGCTTTTGAATCGGATAAGTTCGCACAGGCCGCCATGAAGAATACGGTTAACAGCACAATCAATATCTTCATAACAAACACTCCTGAAGAAATCAGAGCGACCCCGCAGGGGCAATCTGATCTTTACAAAATGCTATCCATTGAAATAAACATAAGGCTTCATGGGAACTGAAGATTCTTTAAACTCCTTGTTTTCTTCTCTATTCTGATTTTTATCCCACCACATACTTCTTGCGGCCAATCGCTGTTCTTGCACATGCGGATTCTTTTCCAGAAATTCACGCATAAATTTTGTATGTTCAGATTCGTAATTGTAATCCATAATTCACCCCACGCTTTAATGCAAAAGCCGAACTTTAGCACAGACCTGATTTTCTAAACAGCCCAGGTTCTTCAATTCATCTTGTAATCACTCTGATTGAGTGCAGCAATGCTAGAATAGCAGCAAAACATTTCATAACCCGCCAAGAACAGACCCAACTTGAATACTTTTCTTCAACAAGCTTTTTTCAAACTTAGTTCTGGATTGAAAAATACTAACAGGCCATTCCGCCACTTTTCCTGATGCTAGTTTTAGGCATTGAAACTTCTTGCGATGAAACCGGAATCGCGCTCTTTGACACAAAACGCGGTCTACTGAGCCACACGCTCTATTCCCAAATTGAAATGCACAGTGAATATGGCGGTGTGGTGCCTGAGCTGGCATCGCGCGATCATATCCGGCGTGTACTACCCCTGGTCAAGCAAACGTTGCATGCAGCCAAATGTGAGTTGCACGAAATCGATGCTATCGCTTACACCCAAGGCCCTGGTCTGGCTGGTGCGCTTTTAGTCGGTGCCAGTATTGGTGCTGCACTGAGTTTCGCCCTAAAAATTCCTGCCCTGGGCATCCATCATTTGGAAGGGCATCTGTTATCGCCGCTGTTATCCACACCGGCACCGAGCTTTCCATTTATCGCGTTGCTGGTATCGGGAGGCCACACGCAATTAATGCAAGTCGATGCGATCGGTTGCTACAAACTGCTGGGTGAAACGGTTGATGATGCAGCAGGCGAGGCTTTTGACAAAACTGCAAAATTACTCGGATTGGGTTATCCGGGCGGAGCCGCCTTATCAAAACTGGCCCGGCAGGGTCAGGCAGGGCGATTCAAACTTCCGCGGCCGATGCTCAATAGCGGAGATCTCAATTTCAGTTTTAGCGGGCTAAAAACCGCGGTACTCACCCTGATCAACAAACAGGAAATCACGCAACAAACCAGCGCGGACATTGCTTTGGCTTTTCAAGAAGCGATTGTGGAAGTATTAACAGAAAAATCACTGACCGCTTTATCACGGACCGGTCTTACGCAACTGGTTGTCGCCGGAGGCGTGGGCGCCAACGATCAATTACGCCAGAATCTCAGCAGCAAAGCATCAGCAAAAGGAGCGACCGTCTTTTATCCGGAGCTTGAATTTTGCACCGACAATGGCGCCATGATTGCCTTTGCTGGCGCAATGCGCTTGCAAGCTTCGCCTGATAAGATTTGGCCACCGGCAAGCAGTTTTACCGTCAATGCGCGCTGGAATCTGGAAATGCTTGAAGAACCGGATGATTGATCAGGAACCGGGCGTTTTTTTCTCGCCGATGCGCCCTTCCTTACCCGCTAGCAAATTAATAATATTCGATTGATGGCGCCAAATCAGCACGAACGACATCAGCAAGACTGCCAGCGTACCCGCTTCAAAACCCAACATGCCGACGGCATAAATCGGCGCAAGCCCCGCTGCAATTAATGCGGACAAGGAGGATATGCGCCAGATCAGGGCGACCAATAACCAAGTCGCAATCGCCATCAAACCGGCCCAGGGATTTAAACCCAGCAACACGCCCACCGCAGTCGCCACACCCTTGCCGCCCTGGAAACGCAGAAATACCGGGAAAACATGACCCAGAAATACTGCCAATGCGGCCACAGCAACCCCTTCATTCCCAAGATTCCAAAGTGGCGCATAATGTTGCGCCAAAGCCACCGCCAACCAGCCTTTCCCGGCATCGCCCAATAACGTCAAAACCGCCGCAGCCTTCTTGCCGCTGCGCAAAACATTGGTCGCCCCCGGATTCTTTGAGCCATAGGTGCGCGGGTCCGGCAATTTAAAAATCCAACTGGACACCACCGCAAAGGAAACCGACCCCAGCAAATAGGCCAACAGAGCAAAAACCAATATCGTCATGAGTATTCGCACCACCCGAACAAAATAGAATAGAATCCCGTATCGCTCACATCCGCAAGACTTCCGGAAGCTCCCGAATAACCCGCACATTTTAGCGCTTAATCACCAATGGATATTATTTTTCTGCACGACTTTAAAGCCAAAACCTTAATCGGCATCTACCCGTGGGAGCGCATCGTTCCGCAAACGATTCAATTGGATCTGGAAATCGCATTGCCAACCAGCCGTGCATGCCAATCCGACAAAATCGAAGATGCGCTGGATTATGCGTTGATCATCGAAAGAATTAACGAGATTCTGGCAAACAGACATTTTTCCTTACTGGAGGCACTGGCTGAGCATATCGCGCAAACCATTCTGAGCGAATTTCGATCACCGTGGGTTAAAGTCAGCGTTGCTAAGCTGGGAATTATCCATGGGGTAAAGAAACTGGGGGTATGTATTGAACGGAGATCCGTGACCGTCTAAGCGTTACGTTATTTGGCAGCACTGCGCAAGCAAAAATATATTCCACATCATTTCGTTTTGCTCTAGATACTGGCGCCTTTGCAGGAAATTTCAGAGATATAGAGTTCTAAACTAAAGCAATCCATGAATAGATAACTGCTCATTCAGCACCGCTGAGTGAGCAGTTATTATCAGTGTCGATTCAAGTCTGAAAAGGCATCGCCCAAGGGGGAGATATCTGACAGGAGCTCACAATCAATCCTTAACAGCATCCCTGGTCAGCTTTTTCGTGTCTTTCGATTCATACCGCATTTCAAACAAATCATTGATTCGGTACTAAAAAATACTTATGACGGTTAACGCTACATTTGATAATATTATCTTCTCTTTTGGAATTAGGGGGTGTTCAATGCGCGCAATACAATTTAGCTCAATTTTTTCTACCGCTCTGCTAGCCGTATCGATGAGTAGTGCAGTTGCAAGTCCGGATTTAAGCGAAATTCAAAGAAAATTTAATGCGGAAACCATCAACAAGCGCTTCAACGTTCCAACCGATGCCGCTTTGACTTCTGCGCTCAAAGAAGCCACACAAAGAGGCACACCAACTAAAACGCAAAGCTATGCACCGGGATGTTTTGGTCTGGGATGTATTTTAGGGCAAAGCAACTTTGGTTATGGCAGCTATTTCGGAGGATACTCGCGCCCCTATTATGGCGGTTTGTATGGCGTAAATAATTTTCGTCCCTATTATTCCGGTTGGTAATATTTAGAACCATTATGCTCAAAAATAACCGGCAATCTGATTTGATCATTCAAGCAATTTAATTTTTTATTTTTTAATCATTAAAAGGGAGATGAAATGGGTTACCCCATTAACAAGAATACCTGGATACTAACCGGAATCATGCTATTTTCTTTGGTCTTAAGCGGGTGTGCGGCAGTGCATACATCCATTGCGAAAAAAGATCTGGATGTGCAGACTAAAATGAGTGACTCCATTTTTCTGGATCCCGTTGAACCGGATCGAAAGATCGTCTATCTGAATGTTCGCAACACCTCCGACAAGACCAATTTTGATATCACACCCACGGTTGCCAGAGCGCTGGAAGGTCGAGGTTACCGCATCACCACTAATCCGAAAGAAGCCCACTATTGGCTGCAAGCGAATGTTCTCAGTGTCGATAAGGCCAGCCCTACCGCCGCAGAAGCCGCTTTAAGAGCTGGCTATGGTGGTATGGGAAGCGCTGCACTGGGTGCTGCAGTGGGAACAGCCGCTGGCGCTGCGATGGACGGGTGGACAGGTGCCGGTATCGGTGGGCTGGCCGGTGCGGCTGCGTTTGGTCTCGTCAGTACCATTGCGGATGCTTCGGTAAAAGATGTCACGTTTATGGCGATTACCGATATTGAGATAGCAGAACGCGCCGAGGAAGGTGTCATTGTCCGTGAAGATCGGCAACAAGATGCGAAGCAAGGTGTGGGGGGTGCAAGAAGACAGTCTTCCACAAAAGTCAGCGAAATGAATAAATATCGTACTCGCGTAGTCAGCACCGCGAACAAGGTGAATCTGCTGTACGAAGAGGCTGCCGTTGAATTGACCAATGGATTGGCACGTTCCATTTCAGGGCTTTTTTAAAAGAAATTCCGAGCCAATTGATTACGTTCATGGTTCGGAAATTCACCATGAACGTACTTAATACCTTTTCGTCCCCTTGAACTTATCGAAAAACGTAATCAGGACATTCCATTAAATTAATCATGCAATTTACTTATAATCTTTCGAAAACTATCATGCAAAAAGAAACCATTAGTTTGATTCTGATTTTATGTATTCTTATTTACCCAATTTCGGCATTGGCTCAGAAGCAAAATTCAGCTCCAGATAGCAAGGAAGTTATCAATCGAATCAGTAAAGAGCTTGGGTTAAATGATACGCAAAAATCCAAAGTCGAAGCCATACTCGATAATGAGAAGAAGAAAGTTGAAGCGGTATTCAACGAAGAACGAAAGAAATTACAACAAATCCAAGAGGTAACACGCACAAACTTACAGGCTGTATTAACACCTGAGCAGATGGAAAAACTCGATAAAAAGATGCGCGAGCAAAGTAGTAAAAACAATCCTCAGAAGAAGTAGCAGTTAGATACTGCCCAAATTACTTCAGATCATTTGTAATAATTTATGGAGTAATCAGATAACGTGTTGAATCAATTTCGCCTGCCGCAGTAAATCCAGCACGCCGGATACGGCAGGAGTCACAAACTCCACAAGCCCGCCCCGCCTCATCAGCCTGATAACAAGAAACGGTTAAACTGTAATCGACACCTAAAGCAATTCCTTCCTGAATAATCTCTTTCTTGGTCAAGTGCATGAGTGGCGCATGAATGGTCAGTTTTTTGCCTTCAATGGCTGCTTTGGTTGCCAGATTGGCCATATTTTCAAAAGCCGTAATGTATTCCGGGCGGCAGTCCGGGTAGCCGGAATAATCGACTGCGTTCACACCGACGAAGATGTCCTGACTATCTAGCGTTTCTGCCCATGCCAACGCCAAAGACAGCATAATGGTATTCCTGGCAGGCACATAAGTGACGGGGATATTTGTATTCTCTCCAGAAGTTGGAATTTCAATTGAGCGGTCTGTGAGTGCCGATCCACCAAATGTTGTCAGATCGAGTTTGATAACTTGATGGGTTTGAGAACCTAAAGATTGTGCGACTTTTTTTGCAGCTTCTAATTCCGATCGATGCCGCTGGCCATAATCGACACTCAAGGTATAACACTCAAATTGCCTGTTCCGGGCTATCGCCAGCGCGGTTGCAGAATCTAATCCGCCGGATAGCAATACCACCGCTTTTTTCATGCGTTGATCAGCCTTAAAAACTTCACCGTCCGGGCCCCTCTCCCCAAAGCAGTTTATGCATCTGAATCTGCATCCTTACCGGCAAGCTGTCGCGCAATATCCAGGCTGCCAGTGTCGCAGGATCCAAGCTGCCATAAACGGGTGAAAGCAGGATTGGACATATTTGCTGTAACTGCCTGGTATGTATGATTTCGCAAGCCCATTGATAATCTGCCTCATCGCACAGTACGAACTTGATTTCGTCATGTTGTTTCAGATGAGCAAGATTGGACCAGTTATTTTTAGCCACTTCACCCGAACCCGGGGTTTTGATATCCATGACTTTGCACACACGCACATCTACTCTGGATAAATCCAATGCGCCGCTGGTTTCAAGTGATACGGAATACTGTGCATCGCATAATGCGGCTAACAAATCCAAACAAGCTTTCTGCGCCAGAGGCTCGCCCCCGGTCACCGTCACATAATTCGTTTGGTAGCAAGCAACCTGGTTCAGTATTTCTGCTATCGACAGATTCTCACCGCCGGCAAAAGCATAAGCGGTATCACAGTAACCGCAGCGCAAAGGGCAACCCGTCAAACGCACAAAAACCGTTGGCAAACCGACTCGGCTGGTTTCACCTTGTAACGAATAGAAAATTTCACTGATACGCAAGGTTGTCGTCTCTAACACTTGCATAATGATTGATCGCCTGGGGAAAAGAAACAGATTATATTACTTTGAAGGTAATGCAGAAAACAACAATTGAACGGCTATTTGTTCAAGCGATAAGTTTATTTGATGTTAGCCAAGCGTTGCTTGGCTTTTTTTGCAGCGTCACTATTCGGGTATTTTGCCAGCAGATTTTCTAACGTGTGCTTACTTGCCTTGCTATCGCCCATTTCCTGCTGGCTGCTGGCAATATTCAGGAATGCATCCGGCACCTTGCTGCTATCCGGATACGTGTTAATCAATTTTCTCTGTGCGTCAATTGCCAGTTGATAATCCCGCAGTGCATAGCGTGCATTGCCAATCCAATACGCAGCGCCAGGTGCCAAATTGGATTGCGGATAATTCCCCAGGAAGCTTTCAAATTGTGCGATAGCATTTGCAAACTCACCATTCTTGAATAAGTCATACGCTTCTTTATAGGCGCTATTTTCTGCTGGTCCTGCAGGTGCTAATTCATTTGCTGATACCACCCCTGAATCAGGCGCGCCGGAATAAGTTCCATCAGAGGACGAAGTTTCCGGTATCACTGCGCCAGCTGGCGGCGCTGCTGTTTGTTCTCTGACTGAAGGCGTTGCCGAGGTGCTATCGGAAAAGCTTGCTGGCTCTTCTGGAGGAGCAGAAGAACTTTTCTTACCAGGTTGTTCAATCTGACGCAGCCGATTGTCCAAATCAATATAGAAATCCCGCTGCCGCTTCTGTAACAGGGTATTATCGTTACTCAGCATTTCTATTTGTCCGTTCAGTTTTCCCAGTTCGAGTCCAAGCGTTTCGACTTGCGCATAAAGCTCAAGTAACGCTTGGCTGTTCAGTGCCTGCTCCATCTTAGCAATACGCGCTTCCATTTCACTGACTTGCTTACGTAATGCGGTAATCTGTTCGCGTGCTTCTTTATCACCAAACAAAGATGCATAACTGACATTACAGCTCAGCAGTAACAACAGTAAGAAAACGCGTATCAGCATCTTTATTCACCCCGGTAGAGAATATCTGTGCGGCGATTCTGACTCCATGCCGATTCACTATGTCCCAATGCACGCGGTTTTTCTTCACCCAAGCTGACAGATTCAATTTGTTCATCGCGTGCACCAGCCAAGGTCATCATATTTCTGACGCTATCGGCACGACGCTGCCCTAAAGCCAGATTGTATTCACGACTGCCACGATCATCGGTATTCCCTTGCAGAATTACGCTGGCACTCGAATTATCACGCAAGAACCTGGCATGAGACAGCACCAGCTCTCTGTATTCACTCTTAACAGAGTAACTATCATAATCGTAATAAACACTGCGCTGGGACAAAATACTATTAGGATCCTGCAGTTGACTGAAATAGCCGGGCCTGCCTGAACCTGATCCCATCAAATCACTACCTTCCGAGCCGGTACCGGCACCTGCGGTGAGATCATCAACTTCTGGTTGCGTGGTTTGGCTGGCGCAAGCAGATAACAGAACAATCAATGAAATTCCTAATAATTTCCTCATTTATAACTCCTTTAAATTAAAATATTACTTCCAAGTTGGTAAAGGACCCCATGCCGGCTCTCTTATATCACCTGTCTGTACTGAAAGATGCTGCCTTGTCTGTCCATCCCTGGAAACTGCGGATAATATACCATGCCCGTTAATCTCAGTTGCATATAAGATCATCTTACCGTTAGGCGCAAAACTAGGCGACTCATCAAATTTGGAGTTTGTCAGTATCTGGACCTGCCGTGATCCAATTTCCTGAACAGCTACGTTAAACTGACCATTGTTCCTATGGATAAAAGTAAAACCTTTACCATCTTGACTATAATCCGGACTGACATTGTAGCTGCCTTCGAAAGTAAGCCGCTCAGCATTACTGGTTTCAGTATTGGTTACCGGCATTCGATAAATTTGCGGGCTGCCGCCACGATCGGAAGTAAATAAAATGTATCGGCCATCAGGTGAAAAATTTGGTTCCGTATCAATCCCAGAACTTCTGCTTAATCTTTGCAAGCCACTTCCATCAGCATTCACCAGAAATATTTGCGATCCGCCTTGCCCAGTCAATACAACAGCCAGTTTTTTACCATCCGGAGACCAGGCGGGTGCGCTGTTACTGCCTTTAAAACTGGCAACCGCTCGACGCTCACGCGTCGCTAATTTTTGCACATAAACAATCGGCTTTTTGTTCTCAAATGAAACATAAGCCAATTGACTGCCATCGGGTGACCAAGCAGGAGAAATAATCGGCTCCGTATATTCAATGATGGATTGTGCGTTATAGCCATCCGCATCAGCGACCTGAAGCGCATACTTATTGCCGCGTTTCAACACGTAAGCAATACGAGTACTGAATACCCCAACATCGCCCGTCAATGCTTCGTAGATAACATCCGCAATACGATGCGCCGCCATACGCAATTGTGCCGTAGGAACCGTGATTGCCAATCCGGTCAACTGTGATTTTTTTGCGACATCCATCAGGCGGAATTGAATTTCCACCTGATCGCCGGATATCGGTACTACACGACCAATTACCAATGCATTAGCGCCACGATTAGCCCAGTCGGAATACACGACTTCCACAGGCGCGTGCGGCGACAGGCCAGCGGGATCCACCAGTTTAAACAAACCAGTCCGTTGCAAATCGGCACTAATCACTGGCGTAATACTTTGTTGAAGTTTATTTTCATCAGCAAAAGGAACAATCGCAATAGGAATGCGTGATGCTCCGCCACCAAAAATCTCGATATTCAGTTGAGCGAACACAGGTGCGCTGATCAGACATAAAAGCAGAATCAACGCACGATAAATAGGTTTGAGCCGATGTATTGACATAAGTATTAAATTTTCACAAAACAAAAAAATCCTCATTGATTATAACAATCATTCGCGATAATGCACCGTAATATTCAAATTACGAAATTCATTAAATAATGCAGGATCAGGCGGCAACGGTAATGGTTTTGACAAAAAGATTGCGCGCTCAACTGCATTATCAAACGCCGCGTGCCCGCTACTCTTACTTAACCGGACATCGAGAATATCACCGCCTGGAAGCAGCGTAACGTTAAATTCAGCAACCGGATTACCTGGCAAATCCGGCGGCATCACGATTCGGCTCTTTATCTTGGCAAGAATCAGCGCTTTATATTTCGATATTTCATTCGTTACCTGATTCCTTGCCGCAGCTTGTTGTGCAGCGCGTTGCGCTTCGGCTTCCCGCTGCGCTTTTGCTTCCCGCTCACGTTGCTGTTGTGCTGCCAGCTCTTTTTCTTTCTGTTTCTGCAATTCCTTCTGTTTTTCCACTTCTTTCTGCTTTTCTAGTTCCTTTTGTTTGTCTAATTCTTTCTGCTTTTCAAGCTCTTTCTGTTTGTCTAATTCTTTCTTTTTCTCAAGTTCTTTCTGCTTCTCCAGTTCTTTTAATCTTTCTTGCTCTTTAATTTTTTCTTGTTCTTTTTTCTTTTGCTCTTCCAAATCCGGCTTAGTCTCTTTAATTGGGTCAGGCTTCTGCTTCAACGCGATATCGGGTTTTTTTACAGGCGGCTCCACAACTGCTTTCTGTGGCACAGGTTTGACTGGTTCAGGCTTAACCGGCTCTGGTTTGGCTGGTTCAGGTTTGGATGGCTCCGGTTTAGGTGGTTCCGGCTCCGGTTTAGGCTTGACGGGCTCTGGAACTGGTTTAAGTTGCTTTGGGGGCGGTTGAGTTTTGACTGGTTCCTGGATAGGTTTAGGTAACTCAGTCCATATATCCACAACCATGCCTTCTGGTGGATGGTCCTTCCAATCCAAACCAAAAATCATTATTGCAACGAAAATAAGATGTACCAGTAACGCCAGTACACCAGCCAATAATATTCTAGGTTCGGAAGGGGATGAATTGCGTAAGACGCTCACATTCATTACATATCGTTCATTTTTGTTGAGCCAGCAAACCCACTTTCTGCACTTGATTCTGCTGCAGAATATCCATTACTTTAATCACTTCTTCGTAACGCACATTTTTGTCAGCTGCAATCACAACCGGTTGCTCAGCATTTTGCGCTTGCTTTTGTTTAATGGCCTCAATCAATTGGTTTCTGTCTACTTTCTGCTCTGCCGCTGTTTTGGCACGATCCCGCAAGGTCAGGCTGCCATCTGCCTTAATGATCACTTCCAGAGGCGCTACTGGTGTCGCTAAAGATTTACCAATTTGCGGTAACTCGATCTGTCCATGGTTAATCATCGGCGCTGTAATCATAAAAATAATTAACAGCACCAGCATTACATCAATGTACGGCACCACATTGATCTCATTCATTAATCGATGTTTGGCACGACGCGCCATAAGATCCTCTCAATTCTTTCTATTCGGCTGCTCGCCGTTGCAACACATTGGATAATTCTTCCATAAAGCTCTCAAATCGTGTTGCCAGTTGATCCGTTCTGCTGGCGTAACGGTTATAAGCAACTACCGCCGGAATTGCCGCAAACAATCCCATCGCTGTTGCTATTAAGGCTTCCGCAATTCCCGGTGCAACATGTGCAATGGTCGCTTGCGTAACGCTGGATAAGCTGCGGAAAGAGTTCATAATTCCCCAGACGGTGCCTAACAAGCCAATATAGGGACTGACTGATCCAACCGTGGCCAGGAATGACAAGTGAGATTCCAGATAATCCATTTCCCGTTGATAGGTAGCGCGCATGGCTCTGCGGGTACTTTCCATCACTGCGTCAAGATCAGATCCGACCGGATGCTTGTTAAATTCACCAAAACCGGCAGCAAATATTCGCTCCAAGCTGCCTGACTCATAACGTGAACTTATGATGCGTTGATGCAATGCATTCAAATCGACACCACGCCAGAAAATATCTTCGAATTCATCTGTTTTCTTTATTTCATAGCGGATGACGAATAATTTACGAAAAATAAACCACCACGATGACAGTGAAATCAATACCAAAATCAACATCACCAGCTGTACCAGCAAACTGGCACTACTGATCAGATGAAGAAATGACATGTCTTGTGTTACTGTTGTACTCATGCGAACTTCCCAATTTTCTCACGTAATGGCACAGGGACACTCATTGGCTTGAGTTTTTCTGCGCCGACACACACCACATGAATCGTGGCACTCACTAGCTTGGCATGGTTGCATAAAATTTCCTGAGATAACGTGATACGACTCCTGCCTATCTCTGCAACTGCTACCGTCACGTTCAATAAATCATCCAGTACTGCGGGTTTGAAATACTCAATTTCAAGCGAACGCACCATGAACAAAATTTTATGAATTTCAGTCAATGAATTGACATTAAATTCCAATGCCCTGAGCCATTCATAGCGTGCACGCTCCATAAAATTCAGGTATGTTGAGTGATATACCACGCCACCCGCATCAGTATCCTGATAATAGACACGAATAGGGAGTGAAAAGCTATTGTTTAACATTCCGCGCTGGACACCTAAATTGTATTGATACTTTGCTTATCTTATTAAGACGACTAACAGAATCTGAATTCTGTGCATTATTAACCAGCTCCAGTGCCATGTGAAAACCTACAAGACAACAGGCCGATCTGATGCAATCCTGAATACTTTATTCTTAGAACGTCTAATAATGAACTCAGACAGCTCTCTTACATCCCGCCTCAGATAGGCAAATTATAAATTATAAACGTTACACGATTGAGCTTTATTGCAACAAATTCCCTGTCACAGTTACTTAGAATTGAAAGTACGCCCAATTACCGTGCAAATTTCTCTAAGCAGGAAAAACCCCGGTAGACAAATAACGATCGCCGCGGTCACAAACAATCAGCACAATCACCGCATTCTCAACTTGAGCGGATATCCTTAACGCAGCCGCCAAGGCACCCCCTGATGAGATGCCTGCAAAAATTCCTTCTTCTCTGGCCAGCCGTCGCGTCAGGTCTTCAGCTTCATTTTGAGAAACGTATAACAATTCATCAACCTGTTTCGGGTCATATATTTTAGGCAAGTAAGCCGGGGACCATTTGCGAATGCCTGGAATTTGCGCTCCCTCTTCCGGCTGCACACCAATAATCTTAATCGTTGATCGCTGTTCTTTAAAGAATCTCGCACAACCCATAATCGTACCGGTAGTTCCCATACTACTAACAAAATGTGTAATCTTTCCTTGGGTATCCCGCCAGATTTCTGGCGCCGTACCTTCGTAATGCGCCAAAGGATTATCCGGATTAGCAAATTGATCAAGAATTATTCCTTGTCCTTCATTCTGCATCTTCTCCGCTAAATCCCGCGCATGCTCCATACTTCCTGCTTTTGGAGTGAGTATAATTTTTGCGCCGTATGCGCTCATGGATTGCCGCCGTTCTATACTCAAATTCTCTGGCATGATCAATACCATGCGATAACCCATAATTGCGGCAGCCATTGCCAGCGCGATACCGGTATTGCCACTGGTTGCTTCAATCAGCGTATCGCCCGGTTTAATTTCTCCACGTTGCTGCGCATGAGAAATCATCGACAACGCCGGCCGGTCTTTTACCGAACCGGCCGGATTATTACCCTCGAGCTTAGCAAGGATGACATTACTGGTTGTGCCAGGCAGATGCTTAAGTTTTACTAAAGGCGTATTACCAACAAAATTCTCAATCGTTTTATACATGAACGCAAATTTTATAATAGACCGTATGAGATTATCACACATGCGACTTGCAATGAAACACTGCAATACATTCAAATAAAAACCCCTTCTGAATTTTCTTCAGAAGGGGTTTTTTAATCTACAACAAAAACATTACTCCGGTTTAGCTGGAGCCTCTGCACTTTTCTCGCCTTCTACGGTAACAACATCACGCAGTTGTTTGACAGTTCCAGAACCAATACCACTGACCTTTTCCAAATCATCTATCGAAGCAAAGAGACCGACTTTCTCACGATACTCAATGATCGCTTTTGCTTTGGCAGGACCAATTCCTTGCAGAGCTTCCAGCTCAGTTTGCGAAGCTGTATTGATATTGACAGCTGCAAATGTAGTACCAGTAAATGCAAATAACAGAATCATAATAAAAAATAATTTTTTCATAGCATCTCCTTTAGCAAAAACAAATACTGATGCACAGAATATGAAAAGCGCTTCAGTTTTTGTAGATTAAAAAATACCCGCATACATAACTCGGAACCGCTATGCACACCGGCAAAAGTGATAACGGATTCAGCAGGAATTAATTTAGCCGCATATGAATCATCTATATTTCAGATACTTGACTATACAGTCTGTGAAGAAATTGAATAGAACCGGGGTTAATCAGGCGTTACGAAAGCGTGAGTGTTTAACGATCAGAATCGTCATCAGCGGCAATACAAAACCAATAATTGTAACAGTAATCAATAAATGCCCTAACTCGCTATAGTCTGCAGGAATAGTCACTTGACCTGAGGCAATATCTTTCACCTCGCGTTTCACTTCATAAAACTGATTGAGATACTTGGTTCCCAGTTGCGAAGCCGATAAGGCCAAGTTCGTAAAGGATGCCATCACCGCAAAAAAAGTAGCTTTAAGCTTTTCCGGTGCGGAATTTGCAATCCAAGCCAGCATCGGAATCATGGCAATCTGGCCCAGCGGCGATTCCAGTGCGGTATCAATCAGCACAATGAAACGCGCATCGACAACACCCTCCGTTACTGAAGCAGTCCACTCATGCAGACCAAAATACATGCCAATAATCGGCGCCGAAAGGAAGGTACCTACGATGGTAAGAAAGCCGATGATGTAAGCAATCGAGCGTTCAGCCATGAAGCGGCGGAAAATAAACATACCGAATAGTGTCAGTACGGCGCCAACCAAAGACAATACGGCGAGAAACTGCTGATCAAAGCCCAATGTATCGATCATCCACCAAGTGGAACCGGCACCCGGCCCGGGAATCGCGCGAAATACGAATATCATAACGGCTGTACCGACCAACACGTTACGCGCATCCGGTTCAAGCTCTTCAGTCAATCGCCACATCAGAAATATAACAATTGTCATGGAAATAATAAATACGATTTCTTCTCCACCGGGTATACGGCTCAGACCGACGCCCAATGACAGGACAGTAAAAACTAATCCTCCACCCAGAATCCACCAGTTAATGGATGGCGGTTCCGAATGAAGACCCAGTAATTTACCCGCTTCCTGCCGGCTATGACCCTGTGCAAGAAAGCGCTTCATGTCACGCCGCTGTAACCAAGATGCGAAGACCACGCCAAAAATAGAAACCAGCGGAATAATTAATGCCAATTGATAAACAAATAAGTAAACAGCTTCTTTTTCAGCCTCTGGCAGCGCACCCGCATCGCGCAGTATAAAAACATTGGCGATGGATACGAGCACACCACCACCTATAATCGCGACACGCCCCAAGGTTTGCATGGTGACATGCATCAATTTCCGTTTATCCGGATCCAGCTTCTGACCATTCTCATCGACACGCGGCACTGCTTCAACGGTCATGGCATCTGCCACCACATCCTGTAAAACATAACCGATTGGTGCCAGTAAAGCTGATATCACAAACCAAGTTTCAACCGAAGCCATGGCAGCCATGGCTTCGGTATGCCCAAGCAATCCGATCATAATCAGCAAGCTCAGCATAATCAAACTGGCCCCTAGATACACCAGCAAACCTTTCCAACGCCATACCAGATCGACCAAATGACCCAAAGGCATTTTTAGCGCCCACGGCAACATCATCCAGAATCCAAGCATGGCTAGAAATTCGGCGGAAAGACCAAGCTTTTCCTTCACGTAGAATGTGCCAACAATACCTGTCAGACCGGAAATACCTGCAGCAACATAAACCATCAGCGGCGGCAAATAAGACAGCCGCATTTCACGTCCTAATGCAAGAATATTAGCGCTAAACCATTGGGCAATCACGGATAAAAATCCGTTAGCTGGTAATAGATTCTTCATAAATTTTAGTTTGCTTCAGATTTGTTTTCTTGAATGCGATTACTGTTGTTTAGGCCGTATACCTACTTTGACTTGGATTGTTTTTTCCTGCTTATTGCGGATCACAGTGACCGCAACCTTGTCATTGGGCGACAACGCCGCAACCCGATTAAGCATGTCTGATGAATTCTTCATCGGCTTACCTTCGACAGCTATGATGATATCGCCTGGTTTGATGCCCGCCTTGTCTGCCGGACCATCTCTGAGCACGCTCGCTACCAAGGACCCTATTGGATTATCCAGACCAAATGATTCTGCCATGTCCTGTGTCATATCCTGCATGCTGACACCTAACCAGCCTCGAGTCACGCTGCCGGACTGGATAATTTGCTCCATGACCTGTTTAGCAACATGAATAGGAATGGCGAAACCAATGCCCAGTGAACCACCGGTGCTGGAATAAATCGCTGTATTTATACCGATCAAATTTCCCGACGTATCGGTCAGCGCCCCTCCCGAGTTACCCGGATTGATTGCCGCGTCGATTTGAATAAAATCTTCAAAAGTATTAATCCCAACCCGGCTCCGGCTCATTGCGCTGACTATACCCATGGTAACACTTTGCCCGACGCCAAAGGGATTTCCTACTGCAAGCACCACATCCCCCACTTTAACTTGTTGTGATTGGCCAAAAGTAATGGCAGGTAATTCTTTCAGTTTTATCTTCAGCACTGCCAGATCTGTTTCGGGATCTGAGCCGATAATGCTCGCTTTGGCTTTTCTACCGTCGACCAAGGCAATTTCAACTTCATCCGCAGCTTCCACCACATGATGATTGGTCAATATATAGCCATTAGGACTGACAATCACGCCAGAACCCAGGCTGGATGTACGGCGCGCTTTGGTTTCAGATTGTTCACCAAAGAATCTGCGAAACATGGGATCATTCAGCAACGGATGAGAAGGCTCTTCTTTTATTTCTTTACGGGTGAAAATGTTGACAACGGACGGCATAGCTATCTCGGCCGCCTTGGAATAACTGTCTGGTCTTTCCGTATCAACGACGGGTTCGGCTTCTTTGACCATCACGATTTCTCCCCGGGGTTTCCAGGGAAGCAATTCAGGCCGTAGCGTAGAGACCACAAAAAAAATAGCCAGCAATACTGTTGCCGTTTGTGCAAAAATCAACCAGAGTCTGTACATCAAAGCGTGTTACTCCAAAATTAAAATTATTGCGGCACTATTGATAGTAGTATATGCGCGAAGGAGAAAATCAATGCATCGAGATGAGTTAGAAAACCATCTGAATCAATTACTGGATATACCCCGCTTCCATGATTATTGCCCAAATGGCTTGCAAGTGGAAGGGCGCAGCAACATTCTTACCATGATTAGCGGCGTAACGGCTTCACTCGATCTTCTGCAAGCGGCCGCAGCAGCCAAGGCAGATGCCATTCTCGTTCATCATGGCTATTTCTGGCGCGGAGAGGATACGCGCATAACCGGCATGAAAAGCCGCCGCATTGCATTGCTTATGCACCAACAAATCAATTTATTTGCCTATCATCTGCCGTTAGACGCGCATCCGCAGTTTGGCAATAATGCGTTATTGGGGAGAAAACTGGGATTTATCGAAACGGGTCATTTTGGTGATCAGGATGTCGCAGTACAAGGAGAATTAGCTCAAGCTACGACCTTGAGTGCTTTGGGTGAAAAAATATCACGGACTTTGTTACGCAAACCGATGATGATCGGTGATCCCGATAAATCTATCCGGCGCATCGCATGGTGCACCGGTGCCGCGCAAGGCTATTTTGAAGCAGCGATCCAGCAAGGGGTTGATGCCTATATCACCGGTGAAATCTCAGAGCAAAATGTTCATGCCGCACGGGAATCCGGTGTCGCATTTATCGTTGCGGGACACCATGCAACGGAGCGTTATGGTGTACAAGCATTGGGCGACCATCTTGCACAAAAATTCGGCATCCAGCATCAGTTTATTGACATTGAGAATCCAGTCTGACGGGTCATAATCTGGCAATATTTCAATCAGAATATATAATGACGCGTTGAATGGCCGCTGCTATCAATCTTTGTTTTCATCATCTTTCTTTTTTTTACCTGAAAACATGGTCCACCAGACAACAAAAAGTAATAAACCTAATACCACAGCTGCTTCGACTGCAAGTAACCACATAGTTTAAGTTTGCTATATCATTAATAATCAAGCCGTCACTTTAACCAATATTTGATGAAAAACCAATTAAGTTTTATTGTAGCCGTTTCGTTCCTGTTGCTCGCCGCCTGTACAACCGGAACAATCAGCCCCACTCTGCCACCGAGTCAGCCGGCTGAAACCGTTACACCACCGCCGGAGAAGCCACTAACAAAATCCATCCATAAACGCGTTCAATGGTCTGCGTTAACTGGCTGGACGGATGATGATCTGTTACCTGCATGGCAGGCTTTTTTGAAAAGTTGCACGGTTTTAAGCAAGCAACCAGTCTGGAAAGAAAATTGCAAAGCGGCTACTTCACTGCAGAAACCCAATAACACTACGCTGAGAAATTTTTTTGAAAGCTATTTCACGCCCTACCAGATTATCAATACCGATAACAGTGAAGAAGGATTAGTGACGGGCTACTACGAACCACTGCTCAAAGGCAGCCGAAAACCCTCCAGCCGTTATCGCTACCCGATTTATGCTACACCCAGCGAACTTCTGACCATTGATTTAGGCGCGGCCTATCCGGAACTTAAAGATCTGCGCCTGCGTGGCCGCCTGGATGGGCGCAAAATAGTCCCTTATTACAGCCGGGCAGAAATCATGACTAACCCGAAAATATTGAACGGCTATGAGATCTTGTGGGTGGAAGACGAAGTGGAATTGTTTTTTCTGCACATCCAAGGTTCCGGTAGAATCGTTTTCGATAACGGAGAAATGATGAAAATAGGCTTTGCCGACCAGAACGGCCATCCGTATAACTCTATTGGTAAACTTCTGGTACAGCGCGGCGAACTCCCTCTGGAAAAAGCATCCATGCAGGGCATCAAGCAATGGGGGCAACAAAACCCGAGCAAGTTGCCTGCGTTGTTGCAACAAAACGCACGTTACGTATTTTTTCGTGAACTACCCGCAGATTTATCCGGTCCGATCGGCGCTTTGGGGGTGCCTTTAACAGCGGGGAGGAGCATCGCCATTGATCCGCTTTCAATTCCACAAGGCGCGCCGGTATTTCTCGCAACCACCTGGCCAAACACCAACAAACCATTGAACCGGCTCATGGTAGCGCAGGATGTCGGCAGTGCCATCAAAGGCGGAATACGCGCCGACTTCTTCTGGGGATTTGGCCATGAAGCTGGCAATCAGGCGGGCAGAATGAAGCAATCGGGAAAAATGTGGGTGTTAATGCCTCGTAGCTATACGGCACCCGTATTGACACGGCAATAAAAAAAGCTTGCTGATGAGCTACTCCAGCAAGCTTTTTAGCGTGATTAACTTGAAACTTTATTTGCTCTTACTTGCACTTTCCAGTTTCTCCTCAATTGCTGTCGCCGGAATCATGCCGCCCACAACCGAACCATCTGCAAAAATTAGTGTTGGTGTACCGTTTACTTTATTCTCATGGCCAGACTTCACCACTGCGTCCAGAGGCGTTTCGCAATCTTTACTCGATGGCGCAACACCCTTCAGCATAAAATCATCCCAAGCTTTAATTTGATTATCTGAACACCAGATTTTTTTGGATAATTCCATAGATCCTTTAAGCACCGGATACAGCAAGGTATAGATCGTAACATTCGTCACATTGAGCAATTCTTTTTCCAATTGCTTGCAGTACGGGCAATTAGGATCGGTAAAAATGGCCACTCGGCGCTTGCCGTCACCCTTCACGATCTTGATCGCCGATTGCAACGGCAAAGAATCTAGCGGAACACGGCGAGCAGCCTTGATCTCCTGTATCCGCTCATTGGTCATGCTCATCCGGGTCTTGGTGTCGATCACATGGCCAAAGAAAAAATAATCGGCTTTAGCATCAGTATAAAAAACCTCATCACCCACAACCACTTCATACAATCCTAAATAATTCGTTTTCTTCACGCTTTCAATTTTACTATCCGCAAAATGAGGCTGAATGGCCTTTCTTAAAGCTGTTTCATCAGCCCAGATTGCTTCAGAAAAAAAACCAAATACCAAGATTGAAATGAAAAACTTCCAGCGCATAGTCATAATGACTCCAGTTTTAAAAATGTAATTTAATTCAAAGCGTGCTGCATTAGTTGATTCTTAATCAGCGGCAAGCGATTAGTTATTTCAAGGCCTAGATTCCGTAACCTGGCCAGTGTCGGATTAGAATTGTTAAATAATTTCTGCAAACTATCGGTCACTAACTCTAAAGCCAATATATCTTCCTTGCGCGCCAGCTCGTAACGCCGTAACAACATATAATCACCACAATCAGTTTGCAATCCCTTTGCACCGAGTATCGCTGCAAGTTCTCTAGTATCCCGCAAACCCAGGTTAACACCCTGACCGGCCAGCGGATGTATGCCATGCGCTGCGTCACCGATCAGCACCAATCGTGGCTTGATCAATTTCTCCACATGCACAAAATTTAACGGAAAACCCACAGGCGGTGTAATCAGTTGCAATGCACCCAGCGTATGCGAAGCGGCCTGTTCCACCCGCCGGCAAAGATCTTCCGCCGGTAAATTGCGCAGTATCTCCGCCTGTTCTTCACTGGTAGACCAAACCATGGAAACCCGCTTATCCGGTAACGGCAGCAATGCCAACACGCCGTCCCGCCTGAACCATTGATGCGCAATATGGCGGTGCGACAATTCCGCACTAAAATTTGCCACCACACCAATCTGGTTGTAGGCGTGTTGTTTCACATCGATTTCAGCTTGCCTGCGCACCCAGGAATTTACGCCATCCGCACCGACCACCAATGCAGTTTGAAGCAGACTGCCGTCTGCCAACTGCACATCGACATGCGATTCCTGCCAAACAATTGCAGTACATTTTGCTGGGCAAAGTATTTGTATATTCTCGTTCGGGTATTTAAGCACTTCCCAGACAGCTGTTTGCAGCTGGCGATTTTCCGCGATGAATGCCAGCTCCGGTATGCCAATCTCATACGCGCTAAAATTAATGTGCGCGCTATTGTCATCACCAAACACCACCATCTCATAAACCGGCGCCACACGCTCAACTTCCAAGCGCTGCCACACCCCCAATTCTTCCAGAAAAGCCACACTCCCTGGACTGATCGCATAGACCCGGCTATCCCAACTCTCATCTCGCGGCAATGGCATGGATTCATGCGGCTCTATCAGAGCTATTTTCAATCCGCTATCCTTCAGCGCAGTCACCAAACTCGCGCCTACAAGTCCACCACCAATCACTATCATATCGAATTTCATAAAACTGATTATACAGCCGCTTTGCAACGGGCGGGTAACACAAACTGCATACTCGCTGCGCACAGGATTTTATTCATTAACTCAACGAATCCCATACCCGTACCATTTAAGTCGACATTTAATCCTAAACACTGAATTAAAGCATGAGCGAACTGGCATCAATCCTATGAAAACACGCATAAACCCTTGTCAAGTCACATTTTTGAACTTGACAAACCATCCCCTCAAAGGCAGAATGCCGCCTCTTGCGTCTTAGCACATGGCGAATTAGCTCAGTGGTTAGAGCAGCGGAATCATAATCCGTTGGTCCCCAGTTCGAATCTGGGATTCGCTACCAAATAAATCAAGCACTTAGAGACTAAAAATCCTAAGTGCTTTTTTATTTTCTGGAAATTGTAACCGTTTTGTAACCATTCTTTATCAACATTAAACAATATGAGCAAATCAAAATAAGGTTCATCAGGCAAGTGCGTACTTTTGGGTTGAACCGACAAGGACATAATTGGTTTCATGCAGCGCCATAATTTTGAGTTTAAAGAACTCGACATCTCTGAAACCATAGGCCATTTTGTGCAAAGTTTTTATCTTGTTGTTGGTACCTTCCAACGGCCTGGTTGATAAACCATTAAAATCGAAATAAGCCAGGATACCTGAGCGGTGTGCTGCAATAGTTTTAGAGAATTGCTTGAGCATGTTGACATCCGAAGCAGCGGCTTTTTTGGTTCATCCGGCAAGTGCGTACTTTTGGGTTTAACCGACAAGGACATAATTGGTTTCATGCAGCGCCATAATTTTGAGTTTAAAGAACTCGACATCTCTGAAACCATAGGCCATTTTGTGCAAAGTTTTTATCTTGTTGTTGGTACCTTCCAACGGCCCGGTTGATAAACCATTAAAATCGAAATAAGCCAGGATACCTGAGCGGTGTGCTGCAATAGTTTTAGAGAATTGCTTGAGCATGTTGACATCCGAAGCAGCGGCTTTTTTACCCATTCATCCAATGCATTTTGAGCTGAGAGTTTATCCGGTTGATGCCAGATATTGCGTAACTCTTCTTTCATGTAATAGGCCGTTGCCAAGGGCTCATTGAGCTTTAATGCTTCGTCCAGACGTTGACGTTCATTGCGCTTGTCATCCAGGTTGTCAGGGTTCTTCAGCAACAGCCAGCGAATGCCCTTCAAAACGGGTTTGCCCAACCCATTTCTGCTTCTCGTTGCAGATCACGACGCAGTTTGTCAACTTTTCGTTGAACAGCTTAATAATATGGAAGTGATCGAACACTAGCGTTGCATCTGGGATATTAGCCCGCACCGCACTGATGTATGCTGGCCCCATGTCGGTCGCAACCGCTTCAATCCGTGCACCGATCGTTTCAAACGCTTCCAAAACGGAATCAGTGCATCGGCACCTTTCCCATTGCCAACAAAAATCACTGCCCCACGTTGAAGATCCAGAACTATCGTTAAATAACCCAGCTTCTTGCCTTGGTATATTTCATCCAGCGCAATGCGTTTTATCTTGGCCAATTTCGGCAACCGATAACGTTTATTCAGATTGTCCTTCTGTATTCCCTTAACCAGATCCCAGCTCACTCCAAGATGGCGTGCTACTGCCTGGATGGTCATGTGCCTAGAGAGATCAAAACCAATCTTTCGAAAGAACGTGTATAGCGCTTGTGCTCATCAGCAAACTGTATCTTTACCTGACGAACTGCTTGGCATCGGGTGCATTCTACCCGCTGAACTGGAAGGTCGATATAGACTGCTTTTTGACCTACCGGTACTGTCCTGAAGCGTCTAACCAACTTTCCCCGGCAATGTATCTCGCGGCTTTTACATACCGGACATCTCAATCGCCAATGATCCGCTTGTATTGCAACAACTATGACACCCGCAATAAAACAAGTGCTTTGATAAAATAACCAACTATACCAAAGGCGTGATACAGCAAACTGGTCGACATGTTGAAAAAACCTCTTCGTTGAAAATCAGAGATAATTTCAACCTTTAATTCACTTTATTTCAACATGCATTTCTGACTAACAAGTACGCACTTGCCGGATGAACCCTTTTTTTACCCATTCATCCAATGCATTTTGAGCTGAGAGTTTATCCGGTTGATGCCAGATATTGCGTAACTCTTCTTTCATGTAATAGGCCGTTGCCAAGGGCTCATTGAGCTTTAATGCTTCGTCCAGACGTTGACGTTCATTGCGCTTGTCATCCAGGTTGTCAGGGTTCTTCAGCAACAGCCAGCGAATGCCCTTCAAAACGGGTTTGCCCAACCCATTTTCTGCTTCTCGTTGCAGATCCTGACGCAGTTTTGTCAACTTTTCGTTGAACAGCTTAATAATATGGAAGTGATCGAACACTAGCGTTGCATCTGGGATATTAGCCCGCACCGCACTGATGTATGCTGGCCCCATGTCGGTCGCAACCGCTTCAATCCGTGCACCCGATCGTTTCAAACGCTTCCCAAAACGGAATCAGTGCATCGGCACCTTTCCCATTGCCAACAAAAATCACTGCCCCACGTTGAAGATCCAGAACTATCGTTAAATAACCCAGCTTCTTGCCTTGGTATATTTCATCCAGCGCAATGCGTTTTATCTTGGCCAATTTCGGCAACCGATAACGTTTATTCAGATTGTCCTTCTGTATTCCCTTAACCAGATCCCAGCTCACTCCAAGATGGCGTGCTACTGCCTGGATGGTCATGTGCCTAGAGAGATCCAAACCAATCTTTCGAAAGAACGTGTATAGCGCTTGTGCTCATCAGCAAACTGTATCTTTACCTGACGAACTGCTTGGCATCGGGTGCATTCTACCCGCTGAACTGGAAGGTCGATATAGACTGCTTTTTGACCTACCGGTACTGTCCTGAAGCGTCTAACCAACTTTCCCCGGCAATGTATCTCGCGGCTTTTACATACCGGACATCTCAATCGCCAATGATCCGCTTGTATTGCAACAACTATGACACCCGCAATAAAACAAGTGCTTTGATAAAAATAACCAACTATACCAAAGGCGTGATACAGCAAACTGGTCGACATGTTGAAAAAACCTCTTCGTTGAAAATCAGAGATAATTTCAACCTTTAATTCACTTTATTTCAACATGCATTTCTGACTAACAAGTACGCACTTGCCGGATGAACCGTATTTTGTCACTCAAGAAAAAATCCCGATAATCCAAAATTCCAGACAATTGAATCATCGGCTCATAAAAAAAGCGTGAAACTCCAGTAAAAGAATCATTCATCCTCAATGTGTCCGGGTTGCTTGATCCAATAGCATCAGGTTAAACCCTGCCCAGTTCCAGAACTTTAAACGCTGCTGATAGCCTTTCCTTCGCTTAACAAAAGAGTATCTTCAGTTATTGATAAATCCCCTGTTATATATTTTTTCATAACTATCATCACCTCATTCAAATGATATTCCTTTTTCGAGAGGATGTATTTCTGAAGATCTTTTGATATTTCATCAGCTTTATCAATGAAGTCCGTTTTTACTAGATCTTTTAATATTGCTTCTTTTATAGATTCAAGCGATTTGGTTTTCGTTAATCTTTGATAAATTTCAAGATATCCATAATGACGTATAGGGTTGCCTCTTGGAGTGGTTCCAGTTTGAATAGCTCCGCTATAAGAACTAAATCTAGGTAGGAATAATTCACCTATCCATTCACCTGGAGATTCAGCAATTTCATCGGACATATTGATGATACTTTGGATCATGTCTTCATCACTTTCGATAATCTCACAGATCTCCCATGCTGAGAAAAGTACGGCTAGTTCATATTTTTTCTCTTTTCTAAAGAATATCTTTATTTGTTTTGCTATAGTCGATTCATTGAAATTGTCTTTATTTTGTAGACGCATTTCATCCAAAGCTTTCCATCCCTCATTGCTCTTTCCTGCTAATTGCAGATACATAGGCAATCTTAAATAATCTTGAATCATTAATTCTTCTGACCCGTTTGCTGAATATGCCTCTTTCAGTTTCTCACAAGCCTCGTTATATCTTTTTTCTTTCTTTAGTTGCGTGGCTTCTTTGAGTAAATCTCTGGCCCTGTGTATCTCCTTGGCATTTAAATTAAAATAACCAGCGGTCAAAAATTCCTGATTCAAATCAGATATCGATTTTTCTACTTTTGAAGTAGCGGTAAGAGTTATGAAAGGGTACTCGCTTGCATATTGTTTTAACTGGTGAAGATTGTCGCTGGCTACTCTCAAACGGGAGATTTTTGTACTTGGATTCTTTGAGTTATTAGAGATTTGGAGTGACTCATTGATAATGTCAACCATTCTTTGCGCACACTGAATTATTACTTGTTTGTCTTTATTTGAGAAATTCAGAGGCTTGGTGATGGGGACCCGCTCGACATTGCTTGCTTGTTTAAATGGGTTTTTAAAATTGTCTGTAATAATTAAGAAAATTACATAAGCGCCAAAAAAAACCAAAATAAAAACTAGAAGTTCCATCATTTACCCCATTTTTACTAAAGTTCATTATACGCAACTCGGATGTTTAGGCATCTTAGAAAGCATCTGGCCAGCTTTTCATCCCGCCGCATATCCTGCGTCCATCAATCATATAACAACAAATTCAATAATACGCGCATTGGTTGGCAATTTAAAACCATGCTGTTGCTCATACACTGCCTTTGCTTCATCAAAGGGTTGACTGGATGAGCAATATAGCAAGGGGGGAACTCGTCGCTTAAGAGCGCGGTTTTCAAGCTGTTGCAATCGGGTTGCAAGGGATTTAGTCATTGTTTACGCGCGCGTATTGGTCTCGAAACCCTTTGTGATAAGGTTGCGATCGGGTTTCAAAGAATTTAGTCATTGTTTAGTCAGGTAAATAACCCGCCAATTGCTTCATTGCCTCAACTATATCACCCAGCCTTTCTGGCTCAGGTCTGCCTTGCTCTCGCGCAAAATAACACGCCGATTCGTGGAAAGCGTCAATTAGTGGGTCTGAATGCTTTGTTTCAAGCTTGGCGATTCGTGCTTTAAGATTTTTCACTTTGTTTCTCCAATATTTTATGCGTTTTTCATTTTCGGTTTCTAGGTCTGACGCGGGCTCCTGGGCAGAAGTGGAAGCCGTTTCCACTTCGTTTTCATTACCATTACTTTGAATATGGGTTATAACCGTTATAATCTCTTTTCTGATTTTACTTACAAATGGCTGCGTTACTTTGCAGTGTTTTGCAATCGCCGAATCAGATGAATATTTCAGCCCATGCCGGGTCATTCTCGCGGTAAATATCAACTCGCCCGATTTCAACCTTTAATATTTCAATCTGCTCATCCGTATAATAATCAGGCACCAGCACCGGCCAGCCTTCAGGATAAGCGCTAACTTTATGACGGCGTTGCTCAAGTAAATCCAATCGTTGTTTAAGTGTTGCCATACTCTCAAACAAACTCATCATAAAGGGCTGGATCATTCTCGCGATATACCGCGCGTCCGTTACGTCTTAACCGCTCTATTTTTGCATCAGTTGTATGCTCATCTACCACGTGCGGTAGTAATCTTAATCCTCTATGCGGCATCATCTCTAATGCCTTGATGCGTTGCTTAGTTGTGGTCATCTCGTGCCTTCTCAAGTAATTCAATCCGTTTCTCAAGTTCACTCACTTCAATTAACTTACCTATCTGTGACAGCATATAAACCAGCCGCGTACCGTCTTGAATATCAATCCTACCTTGACGCGAATCTCTATAGACTCTGGCCATTTCTCGTTTGCAGTCCATGATAGTCACAAGCTTAATTTGCTTGGGGTAGGATCAGCCGGTATTAATTCACCGTCAATGACTTCCAGATGTTTTGTTTCCTTTTTCTTGGTCACTGTACCGATCCTTTTTCAATCATTTCCAGCAGCATAAACGGATCATATCTGTGCTTTGGTATCTGCATCTCGAATGTGTACTGATCCCTCAAGGCGATTGTGACTATTACATTTTTAAGGTCTGTCTAGGTATCAGTCAAAAAGGCGCGTTGAATGCCTGATTGATCTGCCAGCATCTTCAAAACTTTGATTCTTCTTTCCTCAAGTTTGATATCTTCAGGGAATACCACTTTGCCGCTTTTCTGATTTGTGACAGTGACAGGAGTGACACTTGTGACACTTGGTTTCAATACAGGCGTAACTGTCACACCTGTCACGTCTGTCACTGTCACAAGTTTCTTTTTCCGTATAATTTCAAGTAATGTCATGCGGGCTCCTGAGTCAGGATTTTAGGATTCAACCAGATTGATATTTTCTTTCCGTCTTTTCTGATTTGAATACGATCTAAAGCTTCAAGCTCAGTAATAGCAGAATCAAGCCGGGAACCATCCCTGATACTGTGCCGCTGTGCCTCACGCTTTGCGACATAATGCGTATGTTCTCGCTTGCAGTGCTGAACCAACCAATCGTTAAGCCGTACAGCGTCAGATAATTCAGTAGGTAATGCTATCTCGCCAAAGAAACGGCGTGATTCATTCAGGTGCCATGCCACAATCGCGCTTGCTCTCTCGAATGCGTCCAAACTGATCGCACCTACACCGCCTTCAAATACGTGGAATAGCGCCGCCATCCTTGTCGCATTGTCTGCAATCTTGCTTGCTACATCGCGCACACCAAACAAAATACCACCGCTAGATAACTGCATCTCAATGCCGTCATGAAACTCAATCCATGCAACCTTGGCCTCAGGTGTCAAGGTCAGCATTTGCGGTGTAAGTGCGCCGTCTTCGTTAATTGGTGCGGGTATATTTAATATCTTTGTTATCTGCTGATTGAATACAGCAAGTTGTGGCCAGTTCTCTGGTGCCTCAGTGAATGGCCTGTAACCTTGTGTTGATTCAGGCCAGCTAACAAGAAACCGCGCCAGGAATCCAGTACCACGTGCCAATGCACCAGATTTTTCAAAGAAGCTGTTTAATGTCTCGGTCTGCACCTGTAAAGCGACTGTAAGTCTTGCGCCGATCACTGTAAAAGATTCGCTGGTTTTGCGGTCTATCTTTAGACTTGCGCCGTCCCAAAGCAAGTTTAGTGTCGCAAGATTCCGCGTTACCGAATCCTTACCCATGCCATGAGAACCGAAGACGATACCGGCTTCAGCGGACACCACGCCGCCGCTAGGCCATTGTTTGGCTAAGCTGTAGGCCAGTGCCTCAGGCGTTGCGTCTGCGTACATCAGGCGCGGGATACGTGGCGGTTCTGGCTTGTTATGCTCTAGGTTTCTTAGCTCAGCTTCTTGGTTGCCTGTTGGTTTTCCGCTTTTTGCAAGCTGCCTGATTTGATCTTTAACACCTCCGCGTTTTGCTTCCCATGAATCCATATCTGCATTGTAGTTCTTGATTGCAGGTTTCGCGGCCTCAGCCTGTGCAGCCACATAATCGGTAACTGCCTTAGTGAAGAATCTGTCACAAGTAGTTTTTCTCTCGCCACTATCGGCAATCGTTAACATGAATAAGCCGGTCGGTGAATGCAGTGCATTTGCTCG
The DNA here is from genome assembly GCA_016708955.1 of Nitrosomonas sp. Lineage (GTDB taxonomy): Bacteria > Pseudomonadota > Gammaproteobacteria > Burkholderiales > Nitrosomonadaceae > Nitrosomonas. The sequence continues at coordinate 476,455 of JADJES010000001.1, read as the reverse complement.
CTCTACATCATAATGTGCCTGTATCACCAAAGACAAAGCAGATATTGCTGAAGCCGCCACCATCGGCACAGGTGCCTTAACAAATCCATGCACTTCGTCAACAGCTGCTTTAACGATGGCAGGTAGTGACTCGATTGGATAAGGTTCAGGTTCGATTTTGGCCGTCAGTGGCTGTGGTTCTGGCCATTCATGTCGGTTTGTTTCATCTTGAACGATTTCTGCATCATCAAGATTCAAGGTGGCAACGTTGGCAACGTCTTTTTGAAAGTATTGGCCGGGAGAAATATTTTCTTGATTAAGCATTCTGACTTCCTCCTGTCAGAACATCATTCCAATCTGTGCCTGGTGTCGCCGGAATCAACGCCTTCCCCCCAATAGCCAATGCGGCTTCACGCGCTTTAGTTTGGCCTATGCCTGATAGATCGTTATCTCCACAAAGGATGATTTCCGTATCTGGTGCCAGCTCTCGGATATTCTTTGCAACTGGTAGCAGGTTTCCAGCATCAAACGCAACAACAACACGCTGTCCTGATGCTTCAAAAAGACTTGCACCAGTGGCAAATCCTTCACAAATCAGAATGCGCTGTGATAGACCGCCAATGATACGAAAACAGCCGCGCTTCCGTCCGCCAGATAAGAAGCGTTTCTCACCTTTGGGATTAATGAATTGCAGGTTAACCAGCTCATCAGATTGGTTATAGATCGGAATAACCAGGGCGCCTTTATATAACCGCGCTCCGTGTGGCTGGATGCGTTTATTTACTAGGTAGGCGTGTTTTGATTGCTCGGTGATAGGTTTGGATCGGTTCCAGATTGGAGGAGCCTTAATCGCTGCTGCTGCATGTTTCATCCGTTGTTCTGCATCGCGTAGAAGCTTGGCCTCGCTGATCTGCTTAACGTTTGTATGCGGCATAGACTGGTAACCGTTACCACTTCGCCAAGTCTGTGAAACACCAGTTTTGTAGTCTTGAAAATACCCCGATGGGCAGCCGTCAAGGTGCAGGGTATAAGCGCCGTTTTTTGTGCCTTTCCTGTGGCCTTCAATGTGGAATCTGTGCAGATGTCCATCTGCCATGAACTCACCGGAGTAAGGGATTCCAGCGGCTTGCATTGCTTGGCGGAATAATTGCTCTATTGCTGAATGATTAGGCGCGTATGTGTTAAAATGTGGCTTATCCGTAACACCCGCGCCCTTTGTCAGAAGGGCGTTTCTATTTCTAGGCATGTGATTAAGCTCCTACGCCTAAAACTTTCTTGATTTCCTTCACAGGCCAAGCTAAACGGCCATTGATGCGAAGCGGACGTATTGCGCCATTATCCAGGCATGCCCAGGCGCGCATCGTCTGTGGTTTTCTATCCAGGTAATAGGCGGCTTGTTCTGTTGGTACTGTTGGACGCGTTAACGATTCGAGCGGGGGAAATTGCTGATTATGTGCGGCGAGTGCTTCCGGTAGAACGGGGGGTTGATTTGTTGGTACCTGCATTCTGAACTGTCCTTTGCCTTTTAGCGGCGTTGAAACATCGTATTAAATACGAATGTCAAACGACTGCCGATATAGCGGACTTAAGAAGGCAAAATTATTTACTTGTTTGGTTGTGAACCTCCTTCTTTTTCGATTCCTTCAAGTGTGCGCGCATTACGCCGTGCTACCCTCGCATTCTCAATTGCCATTAGTTCGCGCCATTCGCCCAGCCCCAAGCTTTTCAGTTTAGCCGCCTGCTGTATCGCGCAAAGCTCATTTTGAATTTGTTTCGCGGTTAGGGTTATACCATGCTTCCTGAACCATTCCGAAGCCATGCGCTCAGCTTGGGCACGATTCTTTGCGGATATTTGGCGCAGCTCCGTAACTCTGTCTTTCCGCCGCGCTATCTCGACGACAACACTTTCTTCGGTAATACGCACGGCATCGTCGCGATTCTCTGCCGTCATTTCGGACGTGTGCGCTTCACTCCACCGGCACGGCAATTCAGCCAGATATTTTTCCATGAAGTCCGGGCTGCATAATTCCTGTATTTCCGCTTCAAGCTGCGCCAGTCGCTCAGCATTCTCAAGAAAACTGAAAACCACACCCGCTATTGCCGTCCAGTTTCCACGCCGAAGAGAACCTCCCAGGAATCTCACTTCAGGACGATGATTTGGCCGGGTAGTCCCGCCTAGCAGCAATATCAATTCATCGCACTCGACAGGAGATAGCTCCCGTGGTTTCGTCTTGAGAGTTTTTAGTTTACTTAGCCAGCCGCGCTTTGTTGTCATACACGCTCCTTTTCAGCGTCCTTTGAAAGAAGCCACTGTCAGGCCAGCAACGCATCATCGATGCACGGATAGCTTCAAACCTGCTGCATTGATTACAGCAAGCAGGGTTTTTATCGTTGGGTTTCCTTTTGTGGATAATGCCCGGTAAAGGCTTTCTCTCGGGATTCCTGCGCGTTCCGCTACGGTGGCCATACCTTGCGCTTCCGCGATATGACGCAACGCCGCTAATAAAGCTTCGCGTCCTCCAGGTTGATTTGCTTCATCAAGTGCAGCGGTTAGGTATTCATCAGCAAAAGCCGGATCATTTTGCAGCAATTCCACTACGACTTCATCATGTGGGCGGGATGATTTAATCATGCTTTATTTTTCCTCTTCCAGTTATTCCAATATTCAAGAGCGGTTTCAATGTCAGCTCGCTGTCTCCGCTTATCGCCACCTGCCAGGATTAAGATTAGTTTTTCTCCGGCTTTGGCGTAATACACCCGATAGCCTGCGCCATGATCTATTCGCAATTCCCAGATACCTTCGGCAATCGGTTTGCAATCCCCAAAGTTTCCGGCTGCTAGTCGTTGTATTCGTACCAAGATACGCGCTCGGGCTTGTCGATCTGATAAGTTTTCCAGCCACTTCTTAAAAGGATCATAGCCATCATCAGAAATGTAATCGGAAACTTTGAACATTTTGTGAATTATAAGTTACATTCTGACAAATACAAGTACTATTACTTCACTCTATGAAGCGCAGTTATTGTTGGCGAGAAATCAATCCCGGCTTGCTCTAATATCCATGACTCAATCTTGACGTGCCACATTCGCAAAAGATCAAGCGGGCGGCGTATATAATGTTTTTCTCTTACTCCACTTGGCTTGTGTCCTTGTATCTGAGCGGCTATCCCGGCAGGGGTCTCTACCCATTCGCTAAGCGTTGCAAAGCTACGGCGTAGACCATAAAGAGTCATTTCTATACCAGCTATGGCACAAGCCTTTTTAAAAGCGTCATGAGGCTCAACAATGTGTCCGCCAGCGGCGGTCGGACTGCTGAATACAAACTCATTACGGCGCGGTAAAGATCCTAACAAATACGCCAGATATGGCGTGAGCGGGATCACTTGCAAGCCTTCCACCTTATCGCGCACGGTCATATTTTCCCACTTAAAATCTACATCCTCCCAGCGTAAAGAGGCCCATTCATTGGGTCGGCGGCCTGTTAACAATAAACCTTGCAAATAAGCGCTCATTACTGGATTACCAATTTGCATTACGGCAGCAAACCATGTTGGCAATTGCTGTTTTTGGAGTACGTCGCTTAAACTCTCCGGCTTTCCTAATTGCTCGCGTGCTTTTTTATTTTTCGCTGGATTGCCATCAATAATCGTTTTGTATTGCTCATGATCACAACACCAATTTAAAAATACGCTTAGTAGTCTAGTAGCAAAACGCGCGCGCCCCGCCCGCTTCACTCCTTCAATCTTTGCCCATTGTGTCACCCGATCCGGCGTTAAGTCGATCAGTCTAACCGCTGCCAGCGATGCAAGCACACCCGGTTCCGTCAATTTGTTACTACGCGCCCGTTTTTCTCCGCCTTGGTGCACCACTTCAACATGGTCATGATAATGACGCGCCCCCCAAAATGGTTTGCGGTCTTCTATATACTCGTTCCATGCCGTGCTAATTGTGATAGTTTCGCGGGTTTCCTGCGCTTTCTTGGCAATGGTGGCGGCTGTCGTAGCGGCGGCTTGATCGGCCTTTACTTGGCGCGGGTCTATGCCTTGGTCAATGATGGTTTGAAGGCGGCGTGCTTCTATTTGGGCATCCCCAATGCTCCATATACTCACATCGCCGATGGTTATCCGCCTTGTTTGCTTGTTAACTTTTGATTGAAAAATATAACGATTGCGACTTGATCCAGGTGTTGCACGTACTGCAAGACCGGGTACTTCATCGCACCATAAAAAGGCTTGTGCTGCATCATCAGGGCATTTGAAGCGAGTAACCCGCCCGAATGTTAGTTTTATCTTTGCCATAATATCGCCCTTAATATTTGTAACCGTTTTGTAACCGCGTTTGCAGTATACAGACGAATATTAATCAACACAACAATTAAGGTTGATACTGTTTATTATTTGATTATTATGATATTTATATTTTTATAGAATGACAATCAACACTAATAAATGCTCTTATATACGGAATCATAATCCGTTGGTCCACAGTTCGAATCTGGGATTCGCTACCAATACAAAGAAGGAATTGGCTTAAAAGGCTAATCCCTTTTTCTTTACCGGGGTTATATTGGATACTTGCCACCAACCACGGAATTGCAAGCTGTGGCAAGGTATTTTCTCGGTTACTTTCAATAATAAACCACCCTATCTGTCCATATACAGACTAAAATAAAAAAGTAGCAGAAAATTTAATTATCAATGGATCATTTTCTCGATGAATAAGAAACTCTCTATTACATTAATAGCAGCAATCCTACTGCTTAATGGATGCGGATCAGTCAGAGAAAATAGAATCAGACAAGATGTATTATCTGACACCAGCATGCCGGAAGAAATACGCAGGGCGATCGATCTTAAGGAACTAGTCGTTGGCATGACACAAGAACAAGTGATAGCTTCCTGGGGACTTCCTTGCAAATGGTGTTATGGAACAGTCAAAAGCCCAAGTGGAGACACATGGGAATACCATCTTCCTGGATCTGACTTTTTAGTTGTTGGGAATGATTTTCTAGGTGTTGGAACCGGAACGTATCTGTACTTTGACAGCAGCAAGAAACTTAAGCACTGGTCTCAGAAATAGAAATTTTATTTCGTGCCAGAACCCTTTCTTTAGTGCAATCCATTAAGGAGCCTCTGAATAACTCACTTTTGTCATTCCGAACACAGTGGGGAATCTTTGGTAATCAACAGCATAGATTTCTCACTCTGCTCGAAATGACAGTTACTCAGAGGTTCCTTAAACCTAAATTCCTCTGTTAGGTCATTCCAATGGCCAAAGAAGGTGGAGGGGAACCGAGAAGCTGTGAATTTTTCGGTCTGGTTGCAATAATTTTGTTAATGATATAGCGTGCAAGTACGCCCCAACGATCTGCTTTGGTCAACTGAGGCGCACTTGCCAAAACATGATCAAGACCCTTTCGTATATTGGCGATCATCGACTTGATATGATCTCCGGCTGCGTGAGTCAGAGTGAGCAGTAATCGGGATTGACCGGCGTGCTGGGTCAGGCGGGCAATGCCGCTGAGCAACATGGGACGGCTAGTGATTGCCTCCAGGCGTGTCTTCGGGTGTGCCAGTCTGACATACCAACTCCACCAATTGTAGATGAGCGCGACTGCCCGCGCCGAGAGGTTGCAACGTTCCAGGTCTTGCGTGGTATAGCCACCCCAGCCCCATTGGTTTTTCAGCTCATCGAAGCCATTCTCACAGTCAGCCCGATCCCGGTATAACTGGCCAATGGCGTCGAGGAGTAGTCTGTATTGGTCACCAGAACGGCGTATTCCCAGAGTTTAACCTTGTCTGAATGGTCAATGAAATGGAGCGTCGGCTGCTGGCTCTCATTGCTTGTCTCGGCTGCCGCCATGCTGTCTTTGATTCGCCGCCGCAGTACCACTACACGCCGCGCACCACTCCAGCCCGTCAGCCGAAGCTTGCCTTCCACCGCGTCAAAGCCTTGCCCTGCGTTCTGCCAGTCGCCTTGCTGCCATTGCCGCTCGATCAGACGCTTAACTCCGGCAGTTTGCCGTAGCTTGAAGAGGTAGTGCTGTTCAGTTCGCTCCATCTCGGCCATTACCCCCTGATTACCAAAGGCACTGTCACCGCGCACCAGGGCGGGGCGTTCCTCGGGGACGAGCCGCTCAATTAGCTGGCACAGGCGTGGCAGGCTATGTTTCGCCGCACTGGCTTTACCGCTTTGTACCTCGACATCGAGCACCAGCCGAATGTTGCCGATCCAGTAGGTGTGCAAAGTATGGCTCGGCCGTCCCGGCTTGGTTGGGTTGTAGCCAATCTCGGCACCTGCTTGGTGACCATACAACAGTTTGACGCTGGTGTCGGCATCGAGTATCCAGGGTGTGCGTAAAGATTCTTGGGTGCTCTCGCCCAGGGCTTTATCCATCCATGCTGTGCTCTTCGCCAGTTGGATTGCGCGGGCAGCGCGTTCTTCTTCGCTACCATACTTGCATGGGGCCGGTGCCAAGTGCGCCAGTGCGCGACGCAGACTCTCGTCACTGATGATCTTGTTCATGCCGAGTATCTGGGGAGCAACTTCATCGCCGCGCAGCCCGGCAACATGTGCATAGCGTCGCTGTCCATCCAAGATCGATAATAGCCAGGTGCCAAGCACATCAACTACCTTGGGTGCGTTGGGACTAGTGTAATCCATTGGACATCCATCCACCCAGCGGGCGAATAACCCAGAAACTTCCAAAAACTCGGCAAAAAACGGTAATTGCCCCAGTGCTGTGGCGCTTCCGCCTTCATCCCAGCGAACGTGAAACCGGCCACCAGGGGTGGCTACGCTTTGTTCAGCCGCCGTTTGTTCCGTCTTCTGCAAAGTAGTATTGATCGCCTCGACCAGTGTCTTCTTCTTAAATTTAATTTCACCCATTGGGTGAGCCTCCTATTCTGTCGCAAACCCTTACCAGAAATACGTTTGTGGCAATTTTACAGGAATCAACTGAGGAAAATAGGTTAAATTGACTTTGATCTGACAGCGCAGCCGCAATTTCTCTGAAGCTGTTTAGCCCGGCTTCCAAGTTCTCGATGATTTCACCCGCCAGCACATCCGGCTCGGGCAGATTGTCCAAATCGGCCAAACTCTTATCCTTTAGCCAAAAAATATCCAGACTGGTTTTGTCGCACGCGACAATTTGATCAAGGCTAAATTTGCGCCAGCGGCCTTCCGGGCTGCTTTGCTCGTTCCATGTCTCCTTGCGCTCGTGGCGGTTGAGCGGGTTATAGCAAGTAATGAATTCCTGCAAATCCTCAAAGCGTAACGGTTTCTTTTTTAACGTGTGATGGATATTGGTGCGGTAATCGTAATACCAGACTTCTTTCGTCCAAGGTTCTTTGCTGGCCTCGCGGTTATCGAAAAACAGCACGTTTGCTTTCACGCCGTTGGCGTAGAAAATGCCGGCAGGCAATCGCAAGATCGTGTGCAAATGGTGATTCCAGTAGTTTCTTGCGTACTGTTTCCCCCGCCCCGCCTTCAAACAGCACATTATCCGGCACCACCACCGCAGCCCGTCCGGTGGTTTTCAGCATGGTGCGGATATGCTGCACGAAATTGAGTTGTTTGTTGGAAGTCGTTGCCCAGAAATCCTGCCGGTTATAGGTCAGATCGTCTTTTTCCTGCTCCCCTTCATCGTTGGTGAAACTCATCGCGCTCTTCTTGCCGAACGGCGGATTCGCCAGCACGTAATCGAAGCGGCGTCCGGAATCCGCCACCAGCGCATCATTGGGAGAAATCATGCTGTCGCCGTCGATCTCGCCAATGTTATGCAAAAACATATTCATCAAAGCGAGGCGGCGCGTGCTCGCGACAATTTCATTGCCGAAAAACGTTTCGTGTTTCAGAAATGCCTTTTGCGTTTTGTCCATCGGATGCTCGGCGACCAGAAAATCATATGCCGCCAGAAAGAATCCGCCCGTGCCGCAGGCTGGATCAGCGATGGTTTTTCCCGGTTCTGGTCGTACACATGCCACCATCGCGCGAATCAGTGCGCTCGGCGTGAAGTATTGTCCCGCGCCGGATTTGGTATCTTCCGCGCTGCGTTCCAACAGTCCCTCGTAGATATCGCCCTTCACATCCGCACCCATCGTCACCCACTGGGTTTCGTTCACCATATCGATCAGGCGGTACAACTTGGCCGGGTCCTGGATTTTGTTCTGCGCCTTGGTAAAAATCGTCCCCAGCATTCCCGGCTTTTTGCCCAGCTCCATCAGCAGCGTTACGTAATGCACCTCCAGTTCCGCGCCACGCTTAAGCTTAAGGCTCTGCCAGTTGTACTCGGCAGGAATATCCACCTTGCGATTATACGGCGGCTGGCTGTATTCAGCCTCCATTTTCAGGAAAATCAAATACGTGAGCTGCTCCAGATAATCGCCGTAGCCCACGCCGTCATCGCGTAGCGTGGTACAGAAACTCCAGACTTTGGAAACAATCGATGCGGTTGCGTTCATAGATATTCTCTAACAATAGATACTTCATCCCGGTTATGGATCGACAAACTTAGCTGTGGAGGTATCGCAAAAGTTAAAGCGCATAAATTTATACGTTCTGGCGCATAAACTGACTCGCAATATAAGCAAAAACTCTATTAACACTTTGTTCTATTAGCCGATTATTCATTGAAGAGATACTTAAGAGATTTATGCACCTAGTGTAGTGTCTCTCAAAAGTGCGCACATTTAGACTGTGGCCTGTGACTCCATCATGGCGTTACGGGCACGCTGAATTTTCCGCAAAATTTCTTCACCCCTGGCATTCCAAACGTAACGTTTTGGATTTTGATTGCGGTCAGCCAAATAGGTGAGAATTTTATCAGCCAGTTCCTTAACTGAAGCAAAGCTGCCACTGACGATCTGGTCAGTCAGATCGCGGAAAAAACGTTCGACCAGGTTAAGCCATGAGGACGAAGTTGGCGTGAAGTGCATGTGGAATCTGGGGTGCTTAGCCAGCCATGCTTTTACCTCTGGGTACTTGTGGGTTGCGTAATTGTCGGCAATCAGATGGATATCCAAATCTTTCGGTGTTTCCCTTTCGATTTTCTTGAGGAATGCCAGCCACTCCTGATGCCGGTGTTGTTCGGAGATAGTTGTGGTCTTGATATGCCCGATGCCCAGCGGCAAGCCCGGCTGAGTACGCTCCAGCGTACTGACATTGTGATTTCTCGTCGCAGCACAGCACCAGCGCTTTTTCCGGTGGATTGAGATACAGGCCGATGACATCCCAGAATTTTTCCTCGAAATGAGCATCGTTCGACAGCTTGAAGGTTCGGGTCAGGTGCGGCTTGATATCGTTTGCCGCCCACAAGCGTTGCACGCTGGCCGTCGAAATACCCGCCGCTCGCGCCATAGTGCGGCAACTCCAGCGTCCCAAGTTGGCGGGCGGACGTGTTACTGTCTCCAGCACTTTCTTGACCGCTGTGTCGGGTAACGAAGGCTTGCGGCCACGCCCAGGTGCGTCCGCGAGACCGCCCAACCGTTCCTTGACGAAGCGCTGACACCAGTGACTCACCGTCACACGTGTCACTCCGGCTTTCGCACCGATTGCTTCCTGCGTATGCCCCTCAGCCGCCAGCAAGATGATTTGTGCACGTTGTCGATCCCGTACTGACACGGTGCTGGCGCGTAACCGCCTGTTCAGCTCTCGTCTCTCTTCTTCCTCAAGTGCAATCTTCGTCTTTGCCATGATTCTCTCCTCAAAACAGTTCGTGCTTCGAGTATAGGCAGAATTAAAATAATGTAAAGTCATTTGCAAGACACCACACTAGTTGTCGCCTCTAAGAATTAATTATTTGAAGAGGAGTCAATCGTGAAATCAAAGTATTCAGAAGCGTTTATTGAACAGGCGTTAGTCAAGGTATATTCTCGAGGAGACCGGACGGTGCGATCGGTCGCGGAGGAGATGAACGTTAGTTTTCATACGGTAAAAAATTGGATGAAAAGGAAAGTGTTGGATAAGCCTGGTGTAACGTCGACAAAAGGAAAACGGCCCCAGGACTGGACTGCTGCTGAGCAACTGGTGGCATTGCATGAAACCTATGGCTTGTCTGGAGAGATCTTGTGTGCGTGGTGTCGTGAGAAAGGTATATTTGTACATCATTTGACAAGCTGGAGAGCAGCTTTTTGTGCTGACGAGAATGAGAAACTCAAGCGTGAATTGGTGCGCAAAGAGAAGGCATTGGCGGAGGCGGAGGCGGAGGCGGAGGCGGAGGCGGAGGCGGCAGCATTGCTGATCCTACAAAAAAAGTTCCGTGCGTTCTGGGAGGACGAGGTCAAATGACTTCCCTAATAGAGCGCAGCGCCCAATCAGTTGGTCAGTTGGGATATTACTTACCTGCCCACGCTGGTGTTGGGTGTCTATTTTTATCTGTATTTGTTCATCGATATTTTTAGCCGCAAAATCGTTGGCTGGCAAGTTTATGATACAGAAAGCAGTGAACTGGCCAGCGATGTCATGCGCGATATTTGCATACGAGAAAATATCGCGCCGGACCAGGTGGTACTGCATTCGGACAACGGCAGCCGATGAAAGGCGCAACGTTGTTGGCTACCCTGCAAGCATTGGGTGTGACACCATCATTCAGCCGCCCGGCAGTCAGTAACGATAATCCTTATTCAGAGTCGCTATTCAAGACGATGAAATACCGTCCAGCTTATCCTAGCCAAGCGTTTGAAAGCCTCCTTGCCGCCAGGCGGTGGGTAGGCATGTTTATCCAATGGTACAACCATGAACATCGTCACAGTGCCATCCGCTTTGTAACCCCGGCAGAACGCCATGCCAACCTGGATACCGAGTTGCTGCAGAAGCGTGTCAATGTGTATGAAGAAGCGAAGAAGAAGCATCCGGAACGCTGGAGCAGCGTTACTCGGAACTGGCAGCCAGTTCGTGCCGTTCATTTAAACCCGGATCAACGCGTTCCCAAAAAAACCGATCAAAAGGAGGTTAATTCAAAACTCAAAAAGACAGCATAAATTCATACGTTCAGGCGACAACTAGCTTGACAACGACCGGTGTCGGCATCGAGTATCCAGGGTGTGCGTAAAGATTCCTGGGTGCTCTCGCCCAGGGCTTTATCCATCCATGCTGTGCTCTTCGCCAGTTGGATTGCGCGGGCAGCGCGTTCTTCTTCGCTACCATACTTGCATGGGGCCGGTGCTAAGTGTGCCAGTGCGCGACGCAGACTCTCGTCACTGATGATCTTGTTCATGCCGAGTATCCGGGGAGCAACTTCATCGCCGCGCAGCCCGGCAACATGTGCATAGCGTCGCTGTCCATCCAAGATCGATAATAGCCAGGTGCCAAGCACATCAACTACCTTGGGCGCGTTGGGACTAGTGTAATCCATTGGACATCTATCCACTCAGCGGGCGAATAACCCAGAAACTTCCAAAACTCGGCAAAAACGGTGCCCCAGTGCTTTGGCGCTTCCGCCTTCGCGTCCCAGCGGACATGAAACCGGCCACCAGGGGTGGCTACGCTTTGTTCAGCCGCCGTTTGTTCCGTCTCCTGCGAAGTAGTATTGATCGCCTCGACCAGTGTCTTTTTCTCAAATTTAATTTCACCCATTGGGTGAGCCTCCTATTCTGTCGCAAACCCTTACCAGAAATACATTTGTGGCAATTTTACTGGAATCAACTGAGGAAAATAGGATTAACATCCTGCCGCGCTATATGGTGCTATGGTGGCGCCATTATTTATGACTGCTGATCATCCTATTTATCGTACCATGGCTGTAGTCATAGACTGTGCGGCTCACATTTGTTGCGTGAACTGACTTCTATCGTCGACACACATGACTATGCCTGAGCGCGCAATATGATATGAAACGCCTGCTGCAGGAAACCTGCAAACAGGTCTCCAAGAGTACTGAAAAATGTTTGAGCGATAAAGCGTTCGTCAATCTACAAAAACGTTACCGGAATATTTTGACGCGTGCCGGAAATGAACTGCCAATCATTCCACCCAAATCCAGCGGTAAGCGCGGCAAACTTGCCAAATCTGATGCGCACAATCTTTGGGAAAGACTGAAAATTCATGAAGCAGCGGTACTGCTGTTCGCTAAAGATCCCCATGTGTCGTTTACCAATAACAGAGCAGAACGCGACTTGAGAATATCAAAGGTCAAGCAAAAGGTTTCAGGTTGTTTCAGAGCCAGTGAATATGCACATGCCTATTGCCGTATTTCAAGCTATCTGCAGTCCATGGCCAACAAGGGGTATAACCCACTTATCGCTATTCATATAGCTTGGGCGGGTGAAGCCTATAAAGTATGGGGAGAGTAGTTACCTTTTTTGTTTGTATCTTTTTCCGGCATGGGGTAACTTGGTCATGGCTTCACTTGGCCGGTCTTGGTATAAATCTGTTTTTCCCAGTGATTCTGCTTGCTAGTTCTGGCGCAACTTTATCTTTTATAGAAAACTTCTTGGTGTTATAATTTAAAGCTTTTGTTGCGTCCCGTTGCTGGGTGTGAAGCAAAATAGAATGCAATTGTATTATTTTATAAACTAACCATAGGGTTTTGCCTATTTATGACGACGATCAAGCTTAAGGAAAACGAGCCATTTGAAGTTGCGATGCGACGTTTTAAACGTTCCATTGAGAAAACAGGGATACTGACAGAATTACGGGCACGCGAGTTTTATGAAAAGCCAACTGCAGAACGTAAGCGGAAGCTGGCAGCAGCTGTAAAACGTAACTACAAGCGTTTGCGCAGTCAATTGTTACCTCCTAAGCTTTATTAAGTCGTAGTAAATAGGAATAAGATAAATTTGAGTGTAGCGAATAATGCTATTTCCGAGCATCTCGGAATAGTCATCAAAGCTAACAACTAATAATCCGTTGCGCTGGTGTACTATGAGTCTGAAACAGAGAATTACTGAAGACATGAAAGCAGCTATGCGCTCGGGTGATACCAAACAGCGGGATACCATACGTTTGTTACAAGCCGCTATCAAACAGCGTGAAGTCGATGAACGCATCGTGCTTGATGATGCCGCGGTGATCGCGGTTATTGAAAAAATGCTCAAGCAACGGAAGGATTCTATCACGCAGTATGAAGCCGCGCAGCGGCTGGATCTGGCCAATATTGAGAAAGATGAAGTCATTGTATTAAGTGCGTATATGCCGCAAGCGTTTAATGATTCTGAAATTGATGTGTTGATTGCTGATGCAATTTCAGAATCAGGAGCAAAAGGTATGCAGGATATGGGTAAAGTTATGGCCATATTAAAACCGAAACTTGCTGGGCGTGCGGATATGGCTAAAGTATCAACGCTGATTAAAGGAAAAATATCAGCCTGAAATTACCCAGCTACTTTGGCATTGTTTTCTTAAACGAAACCATAGTTGATGTAATTTATTTATACTTGAAGCTGGGTGTTATTGATTGCTTTCGGTAAATGATTCCTCAGCCTTTTATTTATGACCTACTCAATCGTGTTGATATTGTTGATGCGATTGATCGTCACGTTCCACTCAAAAAAGCAGGTGCTAACTTTGTTGCTTGCTGCCCGTTTCATAGTGAAAAAACGCCCTCATTTACTGTCAGCCAGACTAAACAGTTTTATCATTGCTTTGGTTGTGGCGCGCACGGGAACGCAATTAGTTTTTTAATTGAATATGGCGGATTGAGTTTTGTTGAGGCTGTGCATGATCTGGCGGCTTATGTTGGGATGCAGGTACCTGAGCAGCAGACAGATACTTTTTCCAAACAGGCTGCTTCGGATGATTTATCGCAATATCCAGTTAACGACCTGGGCAGTAATGATCCGGAGATATCGCCACAGGATCTGTTAAGTGTTCTGCAAGTTGCTACTCGTTTTTATCGAGAGCAACTCAAAATTTCAGAAAAAGCCATTGCCTATCTTAAGAAGCGCGGCTTATTCGGGAAGACAGCAGCACGATTTGCAATTGGTTATGCGCCAGCTGGCTGGCAAAATCTCGAAGCCGTTTTTACTGATTATAAATCTGAGAGAACCCGGAGAATATTGCTGCAAGCTGGATTAGTAATAATCAACGATGAAGCCAAGCAATATGACCGATTCAGGGATCGTATTATGTTCCCGATTCTGAACCAGAAAGGCCAGATAATTGGCTTTGGTGGCCGGGTATTAGAGCAGGGGGAACCGAAATATCTGAATTCTCCGGAAACAATTTTATTTGAGAAAGGACGGGAGTTATATAATTTCTTCTCGGCGCGTCGCGCGATACGTGAAGCCAACTGTGTGATTGTTGTAGAGGGTTATATGGATGTCATCGCGCTCTCGCAGCACGGGATTGATTATGTGGTGGCAGCACTGGGTACGGCTACCACCAGCCTTCATATACAAAAACTTTTACGTCAGACAGAGAATATTATCTTTTGTTTCGACGGAGACAAAGCGGGCAGAAAAGCCGCTTGGCGTGCGCTTGAGAATAGTTTGGCATTGCTCTCGGATGGAAAGTATTTGAGTTTTCTTTTTTTACCCGAGGGAGCCGATCCAGATAGTTACGTGAACCAGTATGGAAAGGAATCTTTTGAACAGAAACTTAAACAAGCAATGCCCTTGTCAGAATTTCTATTCAAGGAATTATGTGCAGAGGCAAGTCTCCAGACTAGTGAGGGTCGCGCCAAGTTAGTCAGTGATGCGAAGCCGCTATTGCAGCAAGTGGCAGCGCCAGCATTATCTGTGATGCTGGTAAGACGCTTGGGGGAATTGAGCGGGATTAGTCAAGGCGAACTAGAAGAATTGTTGCACATAAAACGTGCACCCAGGATGCATAAGATCAAGAATGCGGAGAGAAAACAACCGATTACTCCTTATCGCCGGTTAACCAGGATGCTATTGTATAGCCCGAATTATATCGCTAAACTAGATAAATATTTGCTTGTACAATGTAATGAAAACAATGAAGAAGTTGCTGCATTAAAAGCTCTTGTTAATTTTCTTGATACGCACCCTCAGTTGATAGCAAGTAAATCTACACATTCAATACTGACTTATTTGCAGAATAGCCCATATAGAGCATTACTGGAAGATATTGAAAGTGAAACCTTGGAATGGGGTAGTGCGATTGATTTGGAGGAAGAGTTTTTAGAAGTATTAGAGAAATTACAGCAAGCGCAACGTAATAAACGTATGACAGAATTACATAGCAAATCTTTGGAGAGGTTAACCGACGAAGAGAAGCGAGAGCTCCAACGATTGGCTATGAAATGAAATCAGCTACAGGTGTCAGTGATATATAATTTTGATATAATCTAACGCTTTCAGCTTTTAATTTATCCAATATTATTGGGAATCCAATATGCCAAAGACAAAAGCGGTCGAATCAAAAGAAAATGAAGTTACCAAGAAATCAACAACTAAAAAAGATAATAATATCGATACCGAAACGGTAGAGAAAGAAGAGCCTAATAAATTAGTAGCTAAAACTGAAAAAAAGTTAAAAATAACTGCTAAAAAAGCAAAAGAAGAAACAACAAGCATAGACGTCGCTGATATAAAAATATCCGCTAGAGCAGCTTATGCTGCTACGGAGGTTTCTCAATCAATCATTGGAGAAAATGATATTGAATCGACTGATGCCAAGAAAACCAGAGGTAGAGTGCCTAAGAAAAATAAAGCAACGACTGGAATTGACCAAGTAATTGATGCGGGAGCGATTTCTGTTATAGATAGTGGTAATTCACTGCCACAAGATATCGAAGCGCGTCGCATGCGCCTGAAAATGCTTATTGGATTGGGCAAAGAGCGCGGGTACCTGACCTATGCTGAAATCAATGATCATTTGCCTGATGATATGCTGGATGCGGAGCAGATAGAAGGCATCATCAGCATGATCAATGATATGGGTATATCGGTGCATGATGAAGCACCGGATGCGGAAACATTGCTGATGTCGGATGCAGCAACAACTGTTGCTGATGAGGATGTGGCGGAAGAAGCAGAAGCGGCCCTCTCTACTGTGGATTCTGAGTTTGGACGCACCACCGATCCTGTCCGTATGTATATGCGGGAAATGGGCTCTGTGGGTTTGCTAACGCGCGAAAGCGAAATTGAGATTGCAAAACGTATTGAAGGTGGTCTGCGCCACATGATTCAAGCAATATCTGCTTGCCCGCCGATTATTGCAAGAATTGTCGATCTGGCTACTGAAGTTGAAAAAGATATTTTACGCATTGATGAAGTTGTTGATGGGCTATTGGACGCAAACGCTCAGGATATTATTAATGAAGAGTTTTCTGAAGAGTCACTAGAGCAAGAATTAGCTGCCAACGATCTTGGCGATGAAGACGAAGATGAAGACGGGGACAGCGCTGCTATTGCCAGTGCAGATTTATTGAAATTAAAAGCTGATGCACTGGAACGTTTCTCAGTTATTCGTGAAATTTATACCGAGATGCAAAACCTCCTTGAAAAGGATGGGCCGTATCATCAGGAATATATTGAGTTGCAGGATAAAATATCATCTGAACTGATGGCTATTCGCTTCTCAGCAAAAATGGTGGAGAAGCTTTGTGATACGCAACGTGAATTAGTCGGCGATGTACGTAATTATGAACGTAAAATAATGGATCTATGTGTATCCAAAGCAAAAATGCCAAGGAACCATTTTATCAAGACGTTTCCTGGGAATGAAACAAACCTTGAGTGGATAAAGCAAGAAATTGAAGCTGGAAAGCCATACAGTCAGGCACTTGAGCACTATAGGCCTTCGGTTCTGGAAGAGCAGCAAAATTTACTCGCGCTCAAAGATAAGATTGGCATTCCAATCAAGGACCTGAAGGAAATCAATCGTAAAATTGGTTTAATGAAAGCGGTCGATAAATTCGAATATCGGCGCGGCTATAAATTTTCAACTTACGCAACTTGGTGGATTCGTCAGGCGATTACCCGGTCTATTGCAGATCAGGCACGTACTATCCGGATACCGGTGCATATGATTGAAACAATCAATAAAATGAATCGCATCTCACGGCAAATCCTGCAAGAAACTGGACAAGAGCCGGAGCCGGCGGTGTTGGCACAGAAAATGGAAATGCCAGAAGAAAAGATTCGTAAAATTCTTAAAATCTCCAAAGAGCCCATCTCTATGGAAACGCCGATTGGGGATGATGAAGATTCGCATCTCGGCGACTTTATCGAAGATGCCGCAACGATGGCGCCAGCCGATGCAGCAGTTTATGCTAGCTTACGTGGCGTAACAAAGGATATACTTGACTCTTTGACGCCGCGAGAAGCCAAAGTGCTACGTATGCGCTTTGGTATTGAGATGAATACCGATCACACTTTGGAAGAAGTTGGGAAACAATTCGACGTCACACGTGAACGTATTCGTCAGATTGAAGCAAAGGCATTACGCAAGTTGCGCCATCCGGCGCGCTCGGAGCGTTTACGCAGTTTCCTGGATACTGGTAATAATTAAAAATAATAATTTAGGGGTCTGTAGCTCAGTTGGTTAGAGCAGGGGACTCATAATCCCTTGGTCGCTGGTTCGAGTCCAGCCAGACCCACCAACAAATCAAGAGGTTAGATTAATTTCTAACCTCTTTTTTCTTTTATGGGGCACTGGCGGGGCATATTGCCGCAACAATCCACCAACACCAACGACAATAAAATTGTCCGGTCATTTCATCCTGTAATTTATAAAAAAGACATTTTTTAGCATATTTTATTCTTAACTGCCCCTGTATTGCCCTATTAATAACTAAAGTTTCGGAGTTCAAAAGCCCCATAAAAGCGCGCTTAATTATTTGATTATAATAACAAAAGCGGTCTCACAAAGAGTATAATAATGGATGTCTTGCAAACAGCCAAAACAACTCAGGAGACCGCGATGAATCATGGCACAAAAACGATAGAACTTCCAGAATTGACGGCTAATCTATTACGGGGCGAAGGTTGCCTCATTGATAATCTGTTTGCTGATCTGTGGAAGCACATGGGCATGAAAGCGCGGCTGAATCGAATCGGCTTTCCCAAGCGCTCCGGCACGTCGGCGCATGAGCTGGTGTACTGCCTGATGATTTGGGTCTGGTTGAAAGTGGACTCGATTGGCATGTTTGCGCGGGAGTCATTGAAGACCTTCTCCTGTGCCGAGAAAGATGCCCTGTATGCGGCTTTGAATCAGGAAGACTGGAACTGGCGTCATCTGCATAGGGATGTCGCACGACAAGCGATCCGAGGCGCGAAGACATCGAGCCATATCCGTGCGTTTGTGTTGGATGATTCCATTCAGGTGCGCCATGGAAAAAGATGCCTGGCGTATCCAGCCACTTTGACCACACATCGGGACGGCACATTATGGGGCAACAGGTTTTGACCCTGGGCATGAGCGGCACGGAAGGCTTTGTGCCCATCGATAGCGAATTGTTTATCAGCGCAACGAAGGCGCAAGAGCTACATCAACCATTCCGTGATGGCCGCAGTATCGTTGCAAAACGTTATCGGGTGGCGCAAAGCCAGACCAAGCCTCAAATGGCTGGAGACATGATCCGCCGGGCGCAACGCGCCGGGATCGAGGCGGATTACTTGCTGGCAGATGCGTGGTTCGGCACCAAACCGATAATCCGCCTGGCCGACGAGCAACTATTGACATCGATTCTGCGGATGAAGAAGAACACCATGAAATATCGGCTAACCGAATGCAAGGGAGGGCAAGCAATCCACCGGGATAGGGATGTGAATACCCTCTACCAGTCCTGCATTCGCTGCCAGTGGCAGAAAATACCAGAGCAGCCGTATCAGGCGAAGGCACTGGATGTTGAGTTAAATTTGAGTAGCTCGCCAGACGAGGCGGATCAATGGATCAAGGTGCGCCTGCTATTCGTTCGCGGCATTGCCCAGCCTGAAAAAGCGCAGCCCGGAAAACATGACTGGGCGGTATTCTTGACTACGGACACTAACCTTGAGCCGCATCGCATACTGGAACTGTATGCGATGCGCTGGGCGATTGAAGTGTACTTCAAGGAAGCCAAACAATATCTGGGCTTTCTCAAAGAGCAAAGCAGTCACTATGCCGCCTATATCGCCTCTATCCATTTGACCGCCATACGGTTTTGTATGCTGGTGATTGCCAAGTCGAAGCATCAGGCCAGCGGCATCGCGGATGTACGCCAACAGCTCACGGCGAACGCCACGTCGATCGATTATGCCGCCAGATTGTGGCAGGTCTTTCGGTCTGTGATTGCGGGCGCGATGGACGAAATGAAAATGCTGATCGGTGATACGGCCTCTCAGATCATGGCAACAATTGAACGTCATGTACAAAGCTTCTTCGTGCAAGCCCTGCAACTTGATGTCAGAACATTGAGGCTGGAAGCCAAGTAAATCAAGCCTTCCAAGGGTATTCTTGGGTTAAAATGAACTTCGAAACGTTAGTTAATAACGAACTAAAAATTAATTATATGTATTAAATGAATTATTCATAATTATTAAAGGGAATGTAATACGCCTGTCCGCTGAAATACTGCAGACCACATTCTCGGACCAGCGGATCACCAGTTCTTCATCACTCAGATTGAATGCGTGTTTCAGATACAGCAAGGAAGCCATCAACCGAATCGGCAAACGAGGTCGGCCCGCAGCACTCACTCCTGTGCCCACAGTCGCTAACGCTGTGCCAAAAATATCGCTGAACTCTACCACTTGGCCTTGACGATTCTTGCGCTCGAAAGCTGGTGCAAGTGCTGCTTCAATATCGGGCCACGGCAGTCGATTTGCCAACACCGCCAAGGGATGGTGCAGATCAATCATCTGATCTAGACGAGCATGGAAAAAATCATCGGTCGGCATTTAAGTTTCCCCTAATTCCCTCAGGTTTTGATGCCTATATTATAATTTCCCAGGGATTTCAGGGTTTGCTAATCCGCAGGAATTCCAACATTTATATGGTTTCCAAGCGTTTTGCAGGACCGACTAGGTACAGCACTACGAGAGAATGGCGTTAGTGTATCAGCGGAAGAATTGGTTAAAGTACAACAACTACTTTTTCTTATCTATATGAATGAAGTTGATGATTATCTACAATCTGAAAACAGTTTTAAATTATCGCCTATTATGCAGGCGCAGGCAGGCAAGGAAATCTATCCTTCACTGATAACACGATTGAATCAAATATTAAGCAAATAATCAGCGCGCCAGGGTTAATTTTAAGCGGTTATTTTGCAGAGCATAGGGAAATTTCCACCACAAAAACTTCTATTCATCAATACAAAGCCTGACCCAATCAGGCGTTTTTTCCTTCAAGACATACCGGTAATATTGCGTTTAACTAATTTGTTGCGTGTGTATCGGATGTGCCAGTAAAGATTATTAAGGTAAGAAAACATAAAATATTCAAGAATATTAAAATTATTTGTCTAGTACGTGATAATAAGATAAATGTCCTATCTTTATGTATATGTAAGCAGCATTAAACAGAATGAATGCTGCATAAATCGTTTACATAGCATTCTGCTTTTCACTTGAGGTTAAAAATAAATGAGTCATTGCAATCATAATGAATGTAATAGATATGTATATAAATCAAAAGAAAAATGCATTCTTCATTGCAAAAAAAACGGATCTTTTTACAATAAGGATTTTGATGAAGCGTTCTATGAAGAATTATGTAAATATATAGAAATAACTACATCTAAAGAGTTAACTTTAAAAGGTGTGGCGTCAGGTTATGCAAATGAATCCACGGTAAGTAATTATTTACGTTCAAAATCTTTGGCTGATCAAAAGCAAGAAAATACTTATAAATTTCTTACTGAAATATCTCTCATATTTGAAGGTGTAGACTTTCCAAGAATAGAGTCAGAATTTAGTTATTTCAAAATTTTTGAAAAAATAGGTTCAATTTTAGGTTCATCCGGCAAGTGCGTCTTGTTAGTCAGAAATGCATGTTGAAATAAAGTGAATTAAAGGTTGAAATTATCTCTGATTTTCAACGAAGAGGTTTTTTCAACATGTCGACCAGTTTGCTGTATCACGCCTTTGGTATAGTTGGTTATTTTTATCAAAGCACTTGTTTTATTGCGGGTGTCATAGTTGTTGCAATACAAGCGGATCATTGGCGATTGAGATGTCCGGTATGTAAAAGCCGCGAGATACATTGCCGGGGAAAGTTGGTTAGACGCTTCAGGACAGTACCGGTAGGTCAAAAGCAGTCTATATCGACCTTCCAGTTCAGCGGGTAGAATGCACCGATGCCAAGCAGTTCGTCAGGTAAAGATACAGTTTGCTGATGAGCACAAGCGCTATACACGTTCTTTCGAAAGATTGGTTTTGGATCTCTCTAGGCACATGACCATCCAGGCAGTAGCACGCCATCTTGGAGTGAGCTGGGATCTGGTTAAGGGAATACAGAAGGACAATCTGAATAAACGTTATCGGTTGCCGAAATTGGCCAAGATAAAACGCATTGCGCTGGATGAAATATACCAAGGCAAGAAGCTGGGTTATTTAACGATAGTTCTGGATCTTCAACGTGGGGCAGTGATTTTGTTGGCAATGGGAAAGGTGCCGATGCACTGATTCCGTTTGGAAGCGTTTGAAACGATCGGGTGCACGGATTGAAGCGGTTGCGACCGACATGGGGCCAGCATACATCAGTGCGGTGCGGGCTAATATCCCAGATGCAACGCTAGTGTTCGATCACTTCCATATTATTAAGCTGTTCAACGAAAAGTTGACAAAACTGCGTCATGATCTGCAACGAGAAGCAGAAAATGGGTTGGGCAAACCCGTTTTGAAGGGCATTCGCTGGCTGTTGCTGAAGAACCCTGACAACCTGGATGACAAGCGCAATGAACGTCAACGTCTGGACGAAGCATTAAAGCTCAATGAGCCCTTGGCAACGGCCTATTACATGAAAGAAGAGTTACGCAATATCTGGCATCAACCGGATAAACTCTCAGCTCAAAATGCATTGGATGAATGGGTAAAAAAAGCCGCTGCTTCGGATGTCAACATGCTCAAGCAATTCTCTAAAACTATTGCAGCACACCGCTCAGGTATCCTGGCTTATTTCGATTTTAATGGTTTATCAACCGGGCCGTTGGAAGGTACCAACAACAAGATAAAACTTTGCACAAAATGGCCTATGGTTTCAGAGATGTCGAGTTCTTTAAACTCAAAATTATGGCGCTGCATGAAACCAATTATGTCCTTGTCGGTTAAACCCAAAAGTACGCACTTGCCGGATGAACCCAATTTTATTTAAAAATTGTGAGTTTTGGCAGTGCGATGAAGTATTAACAAAGAGAGAGAATATATCCTATGAAAATTGTAAATTTAAATCAGAATGGATTTTAAAAGCATTTACACAATCCATCGAGGGCGATTCATTAATATATAAAAACTGCGAATTTAAAGAAAATGTTAGTTTAATACCGGAAAATGCATATGTTTATACTGAAAGAGCCTATTTTAATAACTGTAATTTTAAGAAAAAATTGGAAATAGAGCGTGTTATTTTTTCTAAATGTTTTATTGAAAACAATAATGATATCCGTACAGAAATAGGACAATTTAGTATTGCAAGGTGCAATTTTGAAGAAAAGTTTTTTTTAAATAATTGCAATATCAAAAATTTCGTTATAAAAGATTCCAAATTTGTGTCTAAATTTGAATTTAAAAATAATACAGTTATGCAAGATTTTGAAATAAATAACACAAATTATTCAAAGCTAGCAGACATGTATGAAACTAATTTTTTATCAAAATTTAAAATAAAAAAAAGTATATTCAATGATTTTGTAGCTTTTGAGAAATGTAAGTTTGGCGAAAATGACAAAGAAAATGCTGCTTTATTTCAGTATGTAACTTTTTATAGTTTTGCTAATTTCAGAAATACTAAATTTTTTAGTGGATTGGATATTGAAACTATCAATCCGAAAGAATCCCCTAATTTTTTAGGCACTTCTGTCAATCCGATTAATTCGAATCGGGAAACCTTCAGAATAATAAAAAATTCATTCATCAAAACAGAAAATAATATAGAAGCAAACAAATATTTTGCCGAGGAAATGAACAAATATAGAAAAGAAATTAGAGAAACAGGGATATGGCACGAAAAAATAATTTTATTTTATAACGGTTTCTTTTCTAATTTTGGGCAAAGCTATATAAGGCCATTAATTGCATTATTAGTTTTCACAGCCATATACTATAGCCTACAAATAGGTCAGAAAGAAAATTGGTTATATGAAATATATCCGGCTGCCAATGTCTTTATCAGCTGTTTTTCGTATCATTTAAATGGATTCGCTAGAAGCCTAATCCCTTTTAATAGATTTCTCTATGAAGGAATGGAGTTTTTAAGTCTATTTTTTTACATTTTTAATTCATCCTTTATATGGCTAATCATAGTAGCGATTAAGAGACGTACAAAAAGATAGCAAAGAATTGCGTGACTCTTCATCGATGTTCAAAAGAGTGTATTGTTTAGCAATAACGTGCCCAATAAACCGCGTTAGGGAACGGGCAGCATGCCCCCTTTCTGGATTAAATTTAGTTTGAATTAAATGATAAGTTTTATTTTACGTCGCGACATATAACCAATTAAACCTAAAAACTAATTAATGATTCCCACACCTACCATCTTCGAAGGTATGCTACCGCACAGATGAAAGTCCTTAATTGAAATATCCTAATCAAGGAAGTTATTCATGCGCCATAAAGAATGGAGGCTTCCAAAAAATAGTACAATCAACTGGAGATTAAAAAATGATTAAATTTAAGAAATTTTCGACATCAATAACCGCTATTTTATTAATTATTTTTACCGGTGTGGCTTGTTCTGCAAGCGACCCAGCAGAAAAGGAAGCAGATCGCCTAGAGGATAGAGCCGATCAAATACGAAAGGAAGATAAAGATAATAAAAAAGCTATAGAAAAAACCGGTGAAACAATAGCGGATAAAAAGGAAGATGATGCGGATCGAGTAAGAAAAGCCGCTGAAGATACGGCCGATCGAATAGAAGATGATGCGGACAGGATTAGAAAAAACACAAAAGATTAATGCAATATCTGTTATTAATTCAATTCTAATTTTGATAAGCTCATGTATACATTCAAAACTTGAGTTACCTCCTATAAGACATACTATTTTCTGAGTCGGGAAATGCTATATCGACTCGAGGGAATAGTATCGTTCAGCGAACCGAGCGCTTTTTGTACTGGGGCAATAAAATCTGCCGAATCATACGACATTATTTATGAAAATCAGTGATTCGTAATTGTCTGTAATATGATAAAGCGAATTCATTATCATGATCTCTCCCCCCAAAACAACCATATGCAAAAGCTCTCCGGTGAAAAGAGTCAGAGATTCTTCAGTTTCTTCGGTGAACTGGTCAGCGGCGCGATTCTTGAAAGTAAGAAGGATTAAAGTTAATGCAGTAATTGGGTCGCTGCTTGCCGTTGCTGCGGAAACAAATGGATTATCTCTTCCTTGTGTATTTGAAAACTGTGCATGAAAGGGATAATTTTAAATTGAATGAATTGACCCAAGTCATTCTCTTTAGAGAAATTGGCAGCAAAGCGCATGAAAAAATCAAGAACTTTGTCTTCATCTACTTGATGATATGGTTGCAAGGTATGGCTACACAATAGATGACTTGTAGAGCACAAGAAAGGCGTTAAACGTTGAAACTGTTCAAAATCTTCGGATTCATAGTAACAACATGTCAAAAGATTGGCGAAATTGTTCTCAAGAGCAGCTAAGCGCAAGTTATGGAAAAAAGCAACGGTATGATATTGATAAGAATTCTCAGGAATCTGCATAGCAGTTTCATAATTAATCTCTGGAATATGCAAATCAGCAATACATTGCAAATGATTAAACAATGAATAGCACATTCCCCCTACTTGTTTATCTGTTTTCATTGGATTCACCTCTAACTATAGAGACAATTTAATTAAAAGTTTGTTTCTGCCTTTCAAATAACAATGTTTATTGTCTAACTTCCTTGAAATGAAACATGGCAGTTCTTGCAGCTTTCCTTGCTGAATCATCAGCTTCATATTTTCCTTTCTCAATGGCTTGATCCAAACTTACAATCCCAACAGCCATATGAATACGATCTGCCGATGAAATATTTTTTTGGTTTTGAACTAAAAGAGCATGAATTTTTGCTATTTCTGAATGTTTCGAGATGGTTTTCCCATCATCAGCCATAATTGCAGCTTCAGAATATCTAATTGCTTGATGTAAATGGTTTTCTGCCAGACATGCTGATAGAGAGGATAATAAAATGATTAAAAGACAGGAATAAAATATCTTAATAATTTTAATCTTTTTAAAGCAAAATTCAGAAGCTCTTACAGTGTCAGCAAGCATAATTAAAACTTCCGAAATCACAGAGAAAAAATAAGTATAAAGATATGGATTTATTCTAATGCTTTAAACAAGCTGGCTAAATGCTCTATTCGTAATAATCATGTTTAAAGTTTTTTTAGAAACAACTCATTCGTAACTTATTGCAGGGCGCTTTTGTGGTTTTTGTGGTCAGTTTTCTATAGGTTTAACACCTATCACAACAAGGAATTTGTCAATTACCCCGCAGCAAATAATGGGGCACTCAGAGATAAAAAGTCAGCAAAAAGCACAACAAGTAGCAACAAGAGTAATGAATTAACTATTTGTTCTTGTGGGTCAGATTTATAAATGGGTTTACAGAAATATTTTATAGGGGCTCCAAGTTATGAAAATAAGTGACCCTGCTCAGAACTTGAAGATATGCCGTCAAATGGCTTCTGGACAAATAGCCTGTGGTATGCCGTGTGATTCTTTGAATCCGCTAGTGAATGGAGACATAAGCATCTTGACTTGACGCAAACCATGGGGGGACGAATAGATGGGAACGTAGATGTTAAACGTTAACCAGTGATGAGCAGAAATTAAGCGAAACAACGGACCAGAATGACGTTTGAAAGAAAAGATTCAATTTCAATTTGGATAGGAGAGAGAAGACGCTCCAGGGCATAAAACGCAGAAAATTGATTTTTAAATAAAAATAATATCAATATGTTTAGAATGAAATAGCGCATTAACAAAAGGCAAAGCGCGGTAAACTTGATTTTAATCAAAAAATATTAGATACCAATTTTAATGCAATAGCGTATTAACCGACCTTATTTCATTTAAAAAATAATGATTGTGCCGAACTACTTGCTCTCGCTTTATTGCGTGCTGTTTTTCTGTAATGTAACCCCGGTGTGCCCCGTAATAGATTTATACATATTAACGTAGTATAACCATATGAATTAATGATGCTGTTGCGAAGAATCGAACTGCGGACCTAGTGATTACGAATTTTTATTGTCTTAGCAGGCAGTTATTCAAGCCAATTACACACCCTGAATTTTGGCAAAAAAACATTTATTTTTCCTATACGCGGATTAACCAGATACAGAAGCTTGTTCTTCAGAAAATCAGAAAAATCAAAACTACCTAACATCACCCCAACTATCTCTTCTCTTCCATCGAATTCTGGTAATTAACAGCCCCAGAATCAAACTGCCAATAGAGACACCAGCTCCAATCATAAACCATTGTTTGATGTTTTGATCAGCCAGAAATGCATTCTTTTTGATCAGATCAATATTTTTATTCTGTTCATTATGCAACTGCTGTTTTAACTGTTCATTTTCATCTGCAATACGAATGGGTTCCGCAGCATTTGTTCTTAATTTGAGCAGGGTATTTTGCAGATCCAAGTATTTGTTTTCTAGCTGGCTCTGCACTTCCTGAAATTCAGCGTTTTTCTTCTGTAACTCTGCTAATTCTGTTTTCAACGTAGCCTGCTTTTCTTTTAGCACCTGGCTGCTTTTATTGGCTGCGATAAGTTGCTCACGAGCGCTTGGTTGAGACATCAGTAAGCGTGTTTCTACCCAGCCAGATTTGCTCTCATCTTTTATCAACACAATCCGAGTATGTTTTTTATCATCCGATAAATCTAATACATCAACCATCGTGCCACTGGTCAAAAATTTTAAAATCTTATGACTGGTCGTAGGGCCGGAACGCATCGGTATAGTGAGCTCGTCACTAACATACTGAATATTTTTTGCAGACAGCTGAGTACTGATCAGTAGCAGGCAGGCAAATAAAATCCTGGTGTAAACGTGTTTTTGCATTTCATTGAGCTCACAAATTGGGATTTAATTTTCACCAGAGGTCAGTGTACAGTACAGCTTATTAATAAACATGTGAACGATATTGGGGAGTTAACTTATGGGTTTAATTTGTAGCCTTAGTAAAGTGTTTTAAAGCATCATTCGCGGCTTTCCTGGCAGCTTCAGCATTACCATCCATACCTTCTTTAATAGCGTCATCTAAGCATTTAATGCCATCATCCATCTGTTTATCATCGTATTTGTTATGTTTATCAGTTTTCGCAGCGTTCGCATGGTTTTTCGCCATCTCTGCATGTTTGGCGACATCCATGCCATCTACCGCAGTAACGGCCCTTTGTGTATGCTGAATTGCATCAATTAGTCGATTATCTCCCGCCATTGCGCTTAAAGAAAAAACAACCATAAATAATATACTTGCAAATAAAGTAATATTTTTCATATTGATTAACTCCACTAAAATCAATCGAAGGAATGATCACAGAAAATTTCTATTTTCCCGAGTCAATTGATATTAGCATATCTGGGAAAATGGAGATTAATCTGTGCGATACCGAACGTAGTTAGAGTTTGGGCATTGCTTTGGATATGGGTTTGTTTAAAGTTTCTTAGAAACAACTCACTAATAACTTACTGAAGCACCCTTTTGTGGTCAATTTTCTAAAGATTAAAAAAATATCACCACAAGGAATGTGGCAATTACCCCGCAGCAAATAATGGGGCACTGGTGGGGCACTCACAGATAAAAAACCAGCAAAATACACAACAAGCAGCAACAGGAGTAATGAATTAACTATTTGATAGAATTGCTTTAGTTTGTTGTGGTGTATTGTAACTTATTGATTGGATAGGACTCATAATCCCTTGGTCGCTGGTTCGAGTCCAGCCAGACCCACCAACAAATAAAAGGATTGGCTCAAAAGGCTAATTCTTTTTTCTTTTGTGTAAGCTCCATGTAATTTCTATTACAGAAAGGAGCACTAATCTGTCGAGAATTGGTATTACTCAGATATTTCGGTTCATCCGGCAAGTGCGTACTTTTGGGTTTAACCGACAAGGACATAATTGGTTTCATGCAGCGCCATAATTTTGAGTTTAAAGAACTCGACATCTCTGAAACCATAGGCCATTTTGTGCAAAGTTTTTATCTTGTTGTTGGTACCTTCCAACGGCCCGGTTGATAAACCATTAAAATCGAAATAAGCCAGGATACCTGAGCGGTGTGCTGCAATAGTTTTAGAGAATTGCTTGAGCATGTTGACATCCGAAGCAGCGGCTTTTTTTTACCCATTCATCCAATGCATTTTGAGCTGAGAGTTTATCCGGTTGATGCCAGATATTGCGTAACTCTTCTTTCATGTAATAGGCCGTTGCCAAGGGCTCATTGAGCTTTAATGCTTCGTCCAGACGTTGACGTTCATTGCGCTTGTCATCCAGGTTGTCAGGGTTCTTCAGCAACAGCCAGCGAATGCCCTTCAAAACGGGTTTGCCCAACCCATTTCTGCTTCTCGTTGCAGATCACTGACGCAGTTTTGTCAACTTTTCGTTGAACAGCTTAATAATATGGAAGTGATCGAACACTAGCGTTGCATCTGGGATATTAGCCCGCACCGCACTGATGTATGCTGGCCCCATGTCGGTCGCAACCGCTTCAATCCGTGCACCCGATCGTTTCAAACGCTTCCAAAACGGAATCAGTGCATCGGCACCTTTCCCATTGCCAACAAAAATCACTGCCCCACGTTGAAGATCCAGAACTATCGTTAAATAACCCAGCTTCTTGCCTTGGTATATTTCATCCAGCGCAATGCGTTTTATCTTGGCCAATTTCGGCAACCGATAACGTTTATTCAGATTGTCCTTCTGTATTCCCTTAACCAGATCCCAGCTCACTCCAAGATGGCGTGCTACTGCCTGGATGGTCATGTGCCTAGAGAGATCCAAAACCAATCTTTCGAAAGAACGTGTATAGCGCTTGTGCTCATCAGCAAACTGTATCTTTACCTGACGAACTGCTTGGCATCGGGTGCATTCTACCCGCTGAACTGGAAGGTCGATATAGACTGCCGCACCGGTACTGTCCTGAAGCGTCTAACCAACTTTCCCCGGCAATGTATCTCGCGGCTTTTACATACCGGACATCTCAATCGCCAATGATCCGCTTGTATTGCAACAACTATGACACCCGCAATAAAACAAGTGCTTTGATAAAAATAACCAACTATACCAAAGGCGTGATACAGCAAACTGGTCGACATGTTGAAAAAACCTCTTCGTTGAAAATCAGAGATAATTTCAACCTTTAATTCACTTTATTTCAACATGCATTTCTGACTAACAAGTACGCACTTGCCGGATGAACCGATATTTCTGTCTTTTATGGCGGTTCTACTAATGAAAAAATGAATTAAATCTAAGCATTGATTCACTTGCGTAAATTTACAGTCATACTTCCTTGTTTATTAAAAAATAAACCACCGGAATGACTAGTAATGAGAATAAGGTAGAGGCAAAAATACCGAAGATAAAGCTCCATGCCAATCCTGAGAAGATTGGGTCCAAAATAATGACAAAAGCACCAAACATAGCTGCGCCAGCGGTTAAGAATATGGGGCGCAATCGTATTGCGCCGGCTTCAATCAGGGCATCTGCCAGTGTGACATTGGCACGGATACGGATACGTTCTATGAAGTCGATTAGAATAATAGAATTTCGCACGACAATCCCGGCCAGGGCAATCATGCCTATCATGGCAGTGGCTGTGAAATAAATCGGATTAGGGTAACCCGCAATGGGTGTCGCCATAAATTGATTAAGCAGCCAAAAACCGGGCATGATACCGATGACTGTTAGTGGAATGGCGATCATCATTACCAGTGGCACCGTGAGTGATCCGGTTTGTCCAACTAACAGGACATAAATCATCACCAGCGCAGCGGCAAAAGCAAGTCCTAAATCACGAAAAACATCGACAGTAATTTTCCATTCACCTTCACCAGCAAATTCAGCGACAAAACCTTCCGGTAGCGGCCGTTCAGCCAAAGCGTCTTTGAGATCAAAAACGGCTTCTACCGGACTGCGGCCGGCCATTTCTGCAACGACATAATTCACTCGCTGTAGATTCTTGTGAAAAATAGGCTGGTCTGCTTTGAGGGTGGTAGCGATTCCTATTTCACTTAATGGAATTAGATCGCCTTGTTCTGTTTTAACTCGCAAAGCCAATAAATCCGGGATTGATGATCGCAGTGCGCGAGGCAGTTGTAGCATAATTTGCAGGGGTTGGCGCTCGCTGTCGATATGGACAATACCGACGCTTTGTCCTGAAACAGCAATACGCAGGGTTTCTGCAACTTGCGCAACGTTGACACCAGATAAGGCAGCCTTTTCACGATTTAGTTGGAAATGTACCTTGTCATGTTGCGCCTCAGAAAAATCATCAACATCAACCACACCCTCCGTGCTTTCCATATCGGCTCGGATACGCTTGGAAACAGCCACCAAGCTATCAATGTTGGCCTCAGGTGGGCCATAAATTTCTGCAACTAAGCTGGAAAGCACGGGCGGGCCCGGTGGAATTTCTACGATTTTAAGGTTAGCACCGTATTGTTTACCTAATCGTTCTATTTCAGGTCGAATACGTAAAGCAATTTCATGCGATTGTTGTACACGATTATCTTTAGGTAATAAATTGATTCTTATTTCACCCAAATGCCCTCCATTGCGCAAATAATATTGGCGCACCATACCGTTGAAATCCATTGGGGATGCCAAACCGGTATAGATTTGATAATCGGTGACTTCGTTGACGGTAGCAAGATAGCCACCCAGAGCACGGGCGACTTCATCCGTTTGTTCCAGTGTCGAACCGCGCGGCATATCGATCATGATTTGTAATTCGTTCTTATTGTCAAATGGCAATAATTTGAGTGGAACTGCACGGGTAACGGCCAACATAACGGAGCCGATAAAAGCAATCAACACGATCAGCAAAAATAATTTGGCACGGCCAGGCGTCTCCAATAATGGCCTTAGTGTTGCGCAATAAGCCCGATAGGTAATAGTCTGATTTAATTCAAGAGGAATTTCGTGGCTATGCTTGTGATAGTCACTCTGCAGTAGCTTATAACTCGCCCAAGGGGTGATAGTAAAGGCAACGATGAGTGAAACAAGCATCGCTATCGGAACATTAAAAGCCATCGGTGCCATGTATGGCCCCATCATGCCGGTGATGAAAAACATTGGTAGAAATGAAACAATCACGGTGAAAGTCGCCAGAATGGTTGGTGGCCTGACTTCATCGATTGCTGTCAAAAGTGCATCTAACGGTGATTCTTTGCGTAATTTATAATGCCTGTGGATATTTTCGACATCCACTATGGGATCATCAACCAACAAGCCCAAAGAAAGAATCAAGGCGAACAAAGTGACACGGTTGATAGTGTAGCCGGTAATGTAATCCAGCAATAAAGTGAGCGCCAAAGTCATCGGCACAGCGATGGAGACAATAAAGGCTTCTTTCAGCCCCAGCGAAAAAGCAAGCAAGGCCACAATAATCACGATGGCAAAACACAAGTGCTTAACCAGCTCGTTGACCTTGTGGTTAGCGGTTTCACCGTAATCACGCGTAATGCTCAGCAGAATATCTTTGGGAATCAGCGTGCCGTGCATTTTTTCGGCTGTCGCAATGACGGCCTCGGCGACATTGACAGCATTACTGCCTTTTCGTTTGGAAACAGCGATGGTGACCATCTGGCGCTCTTGCCCAGTTTTCGGTTCGATGCCGGTGGCATTGCCAATTGTCGGCATGTACTCAACCGCGGGACCAAAGCCAATGCGAGTGTAATGATTGACATCAGCCGGGCCGTCTTCGATATGTGCGACGTCGCGCAGGTAAATTGGGCGCCCCGCAACACTTTTAATAATGGTGGCTCCCACTTCTTTTGATGAACTGAAATGCGGGCCTGCCTCCAAAAAAATTTCGCGATTGTCACGTTTAAAGCTACCCACTTGCAGATTGACATTGGCATTCACCAGCGCTTGAGTGACTTCAGCCAAAGTTATTCCATGCGTGGTCAGTCGTGCAGGATCGGCATAAACGGAGACCCGCCGTTGTTCGCCGCCAACAACCCAACTCTTGCCGACATCGCGAACACTTCTCAGTGAAACAATCAGTTCGTCGGCAACGCGCCGTAATGCCATGGAATCATAATCATTATTTTGTGCCGAGAGTGTCATCAAAACGATAGGAACATTATCGATTTCAACAGGAGTCACTTTCCAATGATTCACGCCGGGCGGAATAATATCCTGGTTAGCAAGAATCTTGTCCCAAGTTTTGATCAGACTACTGTCAAAATTCTCACCCACAAAATAACGAACGGTTACAACCGCCGCGCCGGGCTTGGAGACGGAATAAACATATTCCACCCCTTGAATTTGCTTTAGTAAAACCTCTAGGGGTGTAACCGCCAATTTCTCAACTTCTTCGCTAGAAGCGCCCGGATATTCAATAAGTACATCCATAACGGGCACAACAATCTGCGGATCTTCTTCGCGAGGGGTGAGGATGAGGGCTGCAGCTCCTGCTAGCAAAGAAACAATCAGGAAAAGAATGGAAAGCTGTGAGGTGGTAAAGATTTTAACAATCTTTGTCGTCAAACCACGATGAGGACTTTCTTTTTGCTGATCGTCCATTATTGTGCCCGCTGTGGATTGGTTATGACAGTTTCCCCTGCATGTAAACCTGAGATAATTTCAATCTGATTGCCAAAGGTTTTAGCCGTTCTGATATGACGCATCTGTGGCCGCCCTTCTGACAATACCTGAACGATTTCCAATTGACCGATATGTTGAACTGCACTGACAGGGATCAATAATGCTTCATGCTGATCACATGCTTGTTCCAGCCATCCAAAGTGCCCTGGTTTCAAGCCTTCAATTGCAGGCAATGCGATTTTTATCAGTTGAGTGTGGGTTTGTGGGTCAATTTCCGGACTTATTTCGTTAATCTGTGCACTGATTTTCTGACCCAAAGTATCAATATGAACCATGACGTCCATTCCAATGTTGTAACGGCCAGCACAAGTGCTGGGCACATCAACTTCAAGCCGCAATCCTTTGGGTAATTGCATAGTCACTATGGGTACGCCAGGCAATCCCATATCACCGGGTTGTTTAAGGCGCTTGACCACGATACCGTCAAATGGAGCTAGCAATAATGTATCAGCAAGATGCGTTCGGACTTCACGAACAGTGCTTGTTGCCTGATTGACGCGGGCTTGTGTTTCTTTAGCTCGCGCAATGACTGCGTCGAAATTCTCTCGCGTTGCGGCCTCCTTGCTGTACAAGCTACGGATGCGTTGTTCATCTGCTTTGGCACGATTTGCTTCGGCATTTGCACCTGCCAGTGTAGCAAGTGCTATCTGTTCCCGAGCTTTAATATCACGTTCATCCAGACGCGCAATGAGATCGCCTTGTTTAACCGCATCGCCCGCATTAACTTTGATTTCAATAATTCGAGCGGTCATTTTCGGTGCAATATTGGCAACGGTTCTTGATTTCACCGTTCCTGGCCAGGTAAGGATATTGTCAATCTGTTTTTTTATAACAACAGCCGTGTCGTTTGTAGGTGGATTTGAATGATTAACCTGAGGGCTTGATCCGGGGGGCACTTTACTGACAAAAGCGCCTTGCATGTAAAGTAACAAAAGAATCAAAGCTAAAATGACTGAAAAAATAGTGGCAATTTTTTTGATATTCCTGCGGTCAGTCTGTGACATGAGAACCCCCTTTATTTCCAGTCGCCAATTGCTTTTCTTAACGCAGTTTCAGCATTGAGGGCATCGTAATGGGCTGCGATAGAATTGGATTGCGCTTTATTCCTAGCAACCTCAGATTCGATATAACGAGTTACTGTGACCATGCCTGCGCGTCTTTCTTCATTAACCAATCTTAGCGCCTCATTAGCCGCTCGCACTGAAGCTTCGGTGACACGCAGCCGGGCCAAAGCTTCTTCAAGTTTTAGAAGAGCAATTTTTACTTCTTGTTCAATAGCCAGTTTGGTTTTTCTTTCCATTTCACGCACTTCTGCTAATTTTCGTTCAGCAGCGCTGATGCGTTGTTTGGTATTGAATCCTGAAAACAGATTCATTTCTGCAGCAACACCGACGGTAACATTGTCTCTTTGACCAGAAAAGCCTGGATGCTGGCTATTTTGACCATAACTCACAAAAGCATCTACTTTAGGTAAATAAGCACCTTGCTCGATTTTTAACTGATGCACTCTGATTTCCACTTGTTTGGCGGCTGCCTTGATTTCCGGGCGCTCCGTCATTGCCAGATCAAGCAGGTCATTAAACGAAGTCGTCAATTTGGGTTTGGTTAATATGGAAAGGGGAGATAAAATAGTAAAGGCTTGATTACTTGGAAGACCAAGTAAGTTAGCAATGCTGGTTTTGGATAACTCAATGCCATTGGCGGCTCTGATTCCGGCATCTTGTACTTCTGCCAATTTTACTTCCAATGATAATACATCGGATTTAAGAGCGGTTCCCGCATCGTATTTTAGTTGTGTTTGATTCAGCTCACTGGTAATTGCATGAGTGGAATCTTGAGCGACTTTTTGCGCTTCCAGTGCGGCTAGATAAGCATAATAGGAAGTAGTTACGGCTTCAATCAAGGCATTGTGTACTGCTGAACGCTCAAATTCAGCCGCATCGATGCCCAGCTCAGCGGCTTTACTTTGGTGATAATCTTGCCCGCCTCGAAAGAGTGATAGCCTCCCTATGATTTCGGGGCGGAAGTTTTGCCGATAACCGGGGTTATTAATGTCTTGGATAGAATTAGCATTGAAATCCCGTTGTGCCAAGATCATGGAAAATACCTGAGCCGGATTGTTGGAATTCTCATAGCTGGCTCTGGCGGTTACTTGCGGATAAAACGCGGACAGAGCGATGCCTAATTGAGCTTCTGCATGACTGATGCGTTCTATCGCAATTTGCAAATCAGGGTTGTTGGCTAGTGCGTGATCAACAGCCTGCTTCAATGTGAACGATAGGGGAGCTAATTTTTCCTGTGATGTTTGTGTGGCGACATTCTGGAAGGGATGATCTGCGCCTAACGACAGGTTCGAAAAAATAAGTATCGGTAAGAGGCTTAGCGCCAGTTTGTCTTTGGTTGTTTTGAGCATATCTTTGCGTATGTTTTGCAGACTGAGTTACTTCTCCGTTGCGCCAAAAATAATCGCAGAGAATTGATAAAAAGCATCTTTTTTATGTTCCAAATAGGCTTCGCGATAAGGAATATGACACTCAATGGGGCGTTAGCTTATTAAAGCGACGCGCCGCAATTGCGCGCGATCAGAATGCGCTGCCCGGTTTAATGCCTAATTTTTTAAGGATCATAGCCATTGGGCAAAATCCGGTAAATGCCGATTGCAACAAATTAGCACCTACAAAGGCAGTAAACCATAGCCAGTTTTCAGAATGCAAATGTGCCAACACTAAACTGATTAGAATAAAGCTGCCGGCAACTGCAAGCACTGCTCTATCAATTGTCATTTTATTCTCCCTTCTCTTTTATCCGGGTCACACCCAATAGCTTAAGTATTAATTTTTCATAATAGGGCTCACTAATGCCCTTGCGTATTTTGCGCATGAAATATTTCTCGAAGCCGATTTTAGCCAGATGCACCCATTTACCTTCAGCCGACCAGGTGGTGTTACGCGGTGGAATTTGCGGGATAGCCAGAAAAGCTACTCCGGTGTCGCCTAAATCAGCCAGACACAAAGCATTCCATGTTGCTTTGTGTGTCGGCTCTTTGCCAGCCAATTCGTCGGCAATATTATGCGCAGTGGCTGTTACCATCGATTCGATCATATAGCCGGTTTTCGGTGCACCAACTGGCAGCGGTGTCTTTTCAATCGGTGGAATAGCGATACAAACACCAACAGAGTATATATTTTTAAATGTTTTATTACGTTGATATTCATCCACCAGAACAAAGCCGCGCGCATTAACCAAACCTTCCGCATTGACATGGCGCACGGCATCAACACCTGTGAAAGCGGGCAGCATCATTGAGTGTTTAAAAGGCAACTCATGTTTTTTCTTGTCATTACCATCCTCATCCACTTCCGTGACAAAGATCAAACCCGGTTCAATTTTGTCGATTTTGGCATTCGTTATCCATTTGATGGTTTTGTCGCGTAGGGCGCTTTCTAGTAAGCCTTTGGTATCGCCAACCCCACCTAAGCCCAAATGGCCGATATAAGGTTCCGAGGTTACGAAAGTCATGGGTACTTTATCGCGGATTTTCCTGTTACGTAATTCCGTCTCGAGGATCATCAAATATTCATATGCAGGGCCGAAGCAGGATGCTCCTTGAACTGCACCGACAACAATCGGGCCAGGATTTTGCATGAACTTATCCAGATCTTCCGCGGCAATGGCGGCGTGATCAACATGACAGACCGATGAAGTATAGCCATTTGGGCCCAGGCCGGGAATCTCATCAAACGCTAGACGCGGGCCGGTGGCAATAATCAGGAAGTCGTAAGCAACGGTTGAGTTATCAGCTAACTGAACTTGATTATTAACTGGGTCAACTTTCGCTGCCGCTTTTTGAATGAATTCTATGCCCTTCTTTTTCATCACCGGCGCTAACTCAATCTTTAGATCTTCCGGTTTACGCCATTTTGGAGGAACCCAAGGATTTGAGGGAACAAAATGAAAAGTAGGCGTATCGGAAATCACAGTGACATCATGTTTCTTGCCTACCATTTCCTTCATTTCGAAAGCCATGGGTACGCCGCCAATACCTGCACCTAAAATTACAATACGAGCCATGCTGCTCTCCTTATTGAACAGTTAATTTTGCCGGTGTTACGTAAACATCTACAAAAGACGTTTTAACTGGATGGCCACATTAAAATCAAGCATCAGCCATGAAGAAGTGCCGATTGCACGATGATCACTTAGCTCAACAAATCATTAGCCTCCTTTTCTTCGTTGCTTTTCACAAATTCTCCGATTAGAAACTGATGAATTTCGCATCTGCACGCGATACATCTTGATGCAGATCGCTCATGCCCCCAAAAGCAGCATTCTTTACCAGCATATCTTCATTGATGGATCGCACCTCAGCACAAGGTTTACATACCAGAACCTTAGCATTCGGGTTGGAAAACACCTCAGCGAATTTTGCCGGTGGGCCGAAAGGAACCATTTTCTGATGAGTTCCGTCGACAGCGATAGTGACTGCATCATGAAACAGCATCATCATTACTGTATCTCCTGCTTGCAAGGCAGAGGCCGCAAAAATAAACGGTAACGCAGCCCGTGTGACATCGGTTGGTCCCCAAGTTGCTGAAATAACGTAATGCATTCAACCTCCTAATTTAATAAAGTGTGGCAATTTTATCTCTGCCCTCCGTTTTTTATCCTGATTCTATTAAACGAAGGGCTTTGTGCAAATCAACCTGCCTCAATACAGATAATAAGAATGAAAGCAGAGCCCGGCAGTAGAAGTTATAGATTTTTCTTCAAGCATGGTTAGTTCTCCTGAAAATTTAAAAATCATTTTTAATAAATAGGTTACGCTAAATTTACTCTGACTTAAAGGTAATTTTAAAGCGATACTGCTATGCTCGAATTTAATACTATTTTTTCATAAACTTTACTCATGGACAGAGGCCACTGAAAGACACTTGTAAAAGATTTGAAAAAAAATGCCATTTTCTTCTACCGCCGGCGGCATCTTCCCCGTCCGCACGTCGTTAGCTTGGATCAATAGAAACTAAACGTTTATACTTGACATCAATATATCACTGTATATATCATATGTAAACATATTACTCATTTTATAAATAAATTCCATGAAAACGCAATTAGATTCTCCAGGCATTTCAACCCTATGCGAATCTGTTTCGGGGGCATGCGGAATATTGAAAGTGTTAGCGAATGAAGATCGACTGCTTATTTTGTGCCAGCTTAGTCAGGGGACCAGGAATGTTGGCGAATTAGAAAAAATATTAGGAATTCAACAGCCAACACTTTCACAACAACTCACGGTACTGCGGGAAGAAAAGCTTGTGATGACTGAACGTAAAGGAAAATTCATTTATTACAGTTTGGTAAGCCCGGAAGCAACTCAAATTATGAAAACATTAATTAGCCTTTATTGTAAAGTTGGCTAGGAGATTGTAGAACAGGCAGTGGGGACAAAAAACTGATGGAAAAACAGGGAATTCGTGAAGACCTGTCAGCCTAATTTAGACATATCCTTGACGTTGATTGGTTTAGCCGGGAATATTACTTGATTTGAGGTATCAGCTGCATTCATCCAGAGTCGTTTCATCATTTATTACTCGGGAGCTACAAATTCGTTGATACCAAATTTCCCTTTAGCGTATCATAAGGATTATATAAGAAATTAGGCATAGACTAAGATTCAAACTCCTGATTCGTAACGTTTATTATCCATTCGCCTTTTATCCAGCTTTTGTCCAGTAAAATTATGAAAAAAGCACAGTTGATGCAATTGTTTCTGGTGATTGTATTGATCACGCTTTCGCATCCTGTTTTTAGCCAACTGCAAAGAAATTTCCCGCCCGACAGCAAACTGGGTAAACTAACCGCGGTTTCCTTTCCGCAGTTCACTATCAATGGTCAGAAAATGATAATGGCGCCTGGCGGGCAAATCCGGGGTGTTGATAATCTGATAATCTTGCCGAGCGTGGCGAACTATATTGGGACTGTTCGCTACCAGTTGGACATCATGGGAAATTTGCACCGCGTCTGGATTCTGACCCCGGACGAAGTGAAAGCGGCGGAGCATGAAGGGCAGCAGATACCAGCGCCTAAAAAACGTTTTTTCTTTTTTTAAAACAGCACCAGACAATTCGTGAGTAACAAGCTTTATATTAAAACCTTTGGTTGCCAGATGAACGAATATGACTCGGAGAAAATGGCCGATGTCCTGCACGCCGCTTATGGCATGGAATGCACCGATGATCCGGCAGAAGCCGATATCATTCTGTTCAATACCTGTTCAGTACGCGAAAAAGCGCAAGAAAAAGTATTTCATGATTTGGGCCGTGTCCGGCATCTGAAAGAAAACAATCCCAATTTATTGATTGGTGTGGGTGGCTGCGTCGCCAGCCAGGAAGGCAAAGCAATTGTCAGCCGCGCACCGTATGTGGATGTTGTGTTTGGGCCGCAAACGCTGCACCGGTTGCCGCAACTCATCGAAACCCGCAAGTCAACCGGCCGTTCACAAGTTGACATTTCGTTTCCTGAAATCGAAAAATTCGATCACCTGCCGCTCGCTCGTACCGAAGGCGTCACGGCCTTTGTTTCGATTATGGAAGGCTGTAGCAAATATTGCAGTTTTTGTGTGGTGCCGTATACGCGCGGTGAGGAAGTTTCACGTCCATTGGATGACGTGTTGACAGAAATTGCTATTCTGGCGGATCAAGGCATCAAGGAAATCACGCTGCTGGGGCAAAATGTCAACGCTTATCTGGGCGTGATGAATGACGGCGGGATCGCTGATTTTGCCTTGCTGCTTGAATACCTTCACGAAATACCGGGAATCGAGCGCATTCGGTATTCTACTTCACATCCGAAAGAATTCACCACCCGTTTGATTCAGGCTTATAGTCATTTGCCCAAACTGGTCAACCACCTGCATCTGCCGGTGCAATCCGGTTCCGACCGGGTGCTGGCGGCGATGAAACGGGGATATAGTGTATTGGAATACAAATCGATCATTCGCAAAGTACGTGCGATACGCCCGGATATTTCAGTAACTTCTGATTTCATCATTGGGTTTCCCGGAGAAACTGAGGCGGATTTTGCAGCAACCCTTAAATTGGTTGAAGATATGAACTTTGACGATTCCTACAGTTTTATCTACAGTCCGCGTCCGGGCACACCGGCTGCTGATCTGCCTGATGACACGTCACAGGAAGTCAAACTCGAAAGGCTGCATCGATTGCAGGCGCAAATTAATCAGCAGTGCGCAAAAATCAGTCAACAAATGATCGGTTCGATACAGCGAGTACTTCTGGAAGGTGTATCCAAAAAGAATGCGGATGAGTTTTATGGGCGCACGGATAATAATCGTGTCGTTAATTTAACGAGCAATCCTGAGCAGGTCGGCTGTTTTGTCAACGTGCGCATCACGGAAGCACGATCACATACGTTGCGCGGCGAAATATTGCATGACTAAAGAATGCTCACAGAAGGTTTTTACTTGCAAAGTATCCCGCCCGCTGAGAGAATTAGATTATCGTAACAGCATCGCTTGATATTGAAACCTACACCCCTCGAAATTTCTTTCACGCCAGCCGATAACCAGCGACTCGCGAATCTTTGCGGCGCTTTGGATGAAAACCTCAAACAGGTTGAAACAGCATTGGATGTAGCCATCTCACGTCGCGGTGAACATTTCAGCTTATCTGGAAAATCCGTCCAGACAGAACTAGCCGCGCGAGTATTACGCAATTTCTACAGCCAATCGCAGCAGCATCTGAGTCTGGAGCAAGTTCAACTTGGTTTGATCGAAGCACTGAGCCCGCAGAACGTGCCAAACCAAGCCGATGATTCGGATAAGACTGCAACCATCAAACAGCCCGCGCTACTCACACGCCGCAGCAATTTATATGGCCGAACCCAACGCCAGGCGCTGTATCTGCAACAAATTCAGGAACACGATATCACTTTTGCCATTGGCCCGGCTGGTACTGGCAAAACTTATCTCGCAGTAGCCAGCGCGGTCGATGCGCTGGAACGTGGTTTGGTATCGCGCCTGATTTTGGTCCGTCCTGCGGTTGAAGCGGGCGAGCGTTTAGGGTTTCTACCCGGCGATATGACCCAGAAAGTGGACCCTTATTTACGCCCGCTGTATGACGCATTGTATGATTTAATGGGATTTGAAAAAACCAGCAAGCAATTTGAGCGTAATACGATTGAAATCGCACCGCTGGCTTTTATGCGCGGACGCACGCTGAATCAGTCATTTATTATTCTGGATGAGGCACAAAACACCACGCCGGAACAAATGAAAATGTTCTTAACGCGCATTGGCTTGGGTTCCAAGGCTGTGATTACCGGCGATGTGACACAGATCGATCTGCCCAAACATCAAAAAAGTGGGCTGGTGGAAGTTCAGAAAGTTCTCAAAGACATCCGCGGTATTGCTTTCACGCATTTTAAATCCGAAGATGTTGTTAGACATCCGTTGGTACAACGCATTGTCAATGCCTATGAAAAACACGACAAGCGTAAGCAGGAATCTTGACAAGGCTTTCGCATGGAGAAATCATTCAAGCTGATGGTGCAGTATGCGACAAATAGCACAGACGCACCCACACGGCCGCAGTTCCGCCGCTGGGTAAAAGCCGCACTGACACAGGAAGCTGAGATTGTTTTACGCATTGTGGATGAAGCGGAGGGATGTGAACTGAACCATCAATTTCGCAATAAGGATTATGCGACGAACGTGCTAACTTTTGTTTATGACGATACGCAGCCTTTAACGGGCGATATCGTGCTTTGCGCGCCGGTTGTCAGCAAAGAGGCGCAGCAACAGCATAAGAACCTGATTGCACATTACGCGCATCTGACTGTTCACGGGATTTTGCATTTGCAAGGGTATGATCATATTGAAGATGCCGAAGCAGTTGTGATGGAACAAATGGAAACACAAATACTAGCCCGGCTTGGCTATGATGATCCATATACAGAGCATGGCAACGCAATTTCACCACAATAATCCTATTAATAATCTTTGCT
Source organism: Nitrosomonas sp. (assembly GCA_016708955.1). GTDB lineage: Bacteria > Pseudomonadota > Gammaproteobacteria > Burkholderiales > Nitrosomonadaceae > Nitrosomonas. The sequence continues at coordinate 434,565 of JADJES010000001.1, read as the reverse complement.
TGGGTAAGCAGCGAAGAAAATCTTTACTCTCTTTTTTTTTTACTTCAACTGGACTCACTCGACATCATGGACGAACCTCCTCCTAAAAGCGGCTGGTTAGAGCGGTTAGGCGCTTTGCTGATCCGCAAACCGGAAGACCGCGAACAACTCATTACCGTTTTGCATTCTGCCTTTGAGCGCAATTTACTGGATTCGGACGCACTCAGCATGATCGAGGGTGTCATGCAGGTTTCAGAAATGCAGGCACGCGATATTATGGTGCCGCGCTCGCAAATGGATATCGTCGACATCAGCGAGACACCGGAAAAATTCATTCCGTTTGTGATTGAAGCTGCGCATTCACGTTTCCCGGTCACCGAAGGCAGCGAAGACAACATCATCGGCATCCTGCTGGCAAAAGATCTGCTGCGCTATTACGCCAGTGAAGAAGAATTCGCTATGCGCGACATGTTGCGACCGGCCGTATTTATCCCGGAATCGAAACGGCTGAACGTTCTGCTCAAGGATTTCCGCAGCAATCGGAATCACATGGCCATTGTCGTCAATGAATATGGCGGTGTAGCCGGTCTGGTCACCATCGAAGATGTACTCGAACAGATTGTCGGGGAAATTGAAGACGAATACGATTTTGACGAAGAAGAAGACAACATCGTCATGGAAGCGGACGGACTTTATCGTGTCAAGGCGATTACCGAGATTGAAAATTTCAATGAAGTGCTCGGTGCCGGTTTCAGCAACGATGACTATGACACGATCGGCGGTTTGGTTCTCAGCAAATTTGGCCGCTTGCCAATCCGGCACGAATCGGTTGTTATCGGCAACTTCAAATTTACCGTGCAACGCGCCGATAGCCGCCGGTTGCACATCCTCAAGGTGGAAAAACTCGCAGCAGCGCCGGAAACCAGTGCAGAATAAAACTTTCGCGTGCTATCCGGAATCGCCTGCGCATGGCCCGGCCCATGTCTAAAATCACCACCCGCACGTATGATTCGCATACTTTCGAAGCTCTCAGCGGTAGCGGATTATCGCCGGTACTTGCGCGTATATATGCCGCACGCGGCATTGAAAATTCCAGTCAGCTTGAAACAGAGCTGGCACACCTGGTTCCGTTCGGGCAACTGAAAAATATCACGGTAACGGCAGCGCTGCTGGCCGATGCCATTGCAGCAAAAAAACGCCTGCTGATCGTAGCGGATTATGATTCCGATGGCGCAACAGCATGCGCGATCGGCATCCGGATTTTGCGAAAATTTGGTGCGATTGTTGATTACCTGGTGCCGAACCGTTTTGAATTCGGGTATGGATTGACCCCGGAAATTGTGCATTTGGCGCATACCGCCAAGCAACCGGATATCCTGATTACCGTCGATAACGGCATCGCCAGCGTCGAAGGCGTGTCCGAAGCCAACCGGCTGGGCATGCAAGTGGTGATTACCGACCACCATCTCCCTGGGGATGAATTGCCCGCGGCCATGGCCATAGTCAATCCTAACCAGCCCGGCTGCCCTTTTCCGAGCAAAAGTATCGCCGGTGTGGGCGTTATTTTCTACCTGATGCTGGCGCTGCGCGCTGAATTACGCCAGCGCGGCGCTTTCACCGCATCCGGGCAGGAACCCAATCTCGCTGGATTTCTTGATCTGGTGGCATTGGGAACGGTCGCCGATGTGGTCAAACTGGACAGTAACAATCGCATTTTGGTACAGCAAGGGCTGCAACGTATCCGTAAAGGACGCGGTTGTGCGGGTATCAACGCGCTGTTGCAGGTGTCGCGGCGGGAATATCAGCAAATCTCCACGTATGAACTGGGCTTCATGCTGGGACCGCGATTGAATGCAGCCGGGCGTCTGGACGATATGTCGCTGGGTATTGAATGTTTAATCACCGATGATGCAGCGTATGCGGTACAAATTGCCAAACAACTGGATGAACTGAACCGGCAGCGCCGGGAAATCGAATCCACGATGCAGGAAAGCGCGTTACTTAAGATGGAAGACACGCTCAAAACCCGGCAACCGGAAATACAGGCCGCCTACAGCATCTGCCTGTTCGATACCGATTGGCACCAGGGCGTCATCGGCATACTCGCTTCGCGCATCAAAGACAAACATCATCGCCCGGCCATCATTTTCGCACCCGGCAATGACGGCGAAATCAAAGGCTCCGGGCGGTCGATCAATGGTTTTCACCTGCGCGATGCATTGGATCTGGTTGCCAAGCGGCATCCTGAGCTGATCCTCAAATTCGGCGGTCACGCAGCCGCAGCGGGATTGACGATCCATGCCCATCATTTTGAGAAATTCTGCGATGTTTTTGAGCAAGTTGCACAAACCCTGCTGACACCGGCCGATTTGACGCGCGTGATCGAAACCGATGGCGATCTGGAGGCCTCTGACATTAATTTGGAATTGGTTGAATACCTTGACCGGCAAGTGTGGGGACAAGGTTTTCCGCAACCGTCATTCAATGCGCGGTTTTATGTCGAAAGCCAGCGCATTGTAGGCGAAAAACATTTAAAACTGAAATTAAGAAAACTGGATTCCAGTAGCCAAGATCAAGCGCCGCGGAAATCAGAGGATGCTTACGACGGCATTTTGTTTTTCCATAACGACCCGCTGCCCGATCTCATCGATGCGGTTTATCGCTTACAGATCAATGAATATAATGGCAAAACAACTTTACAATTGCTGCTGGAGCATTGGTTTCACGCAGACAACCCGGTAACCAACGATGCACACTGAATTCACACTCAATGGCGAATTGGCTGCTTTGCCACATTTTGTGACCAGTCTTGCGATTGGCTTATTAATCGGACTGGAACGCGAACGCAGCCCAGGTTCGCGAGCAGGATTAAGAACCTTCGCGCTGGTCGCGTTATTCGGCACGCTGGCCGCCATGCTGTCGGAAAAAGCCACGCCCTGGCTGCTGCTGGGTGGTCTGCTCATCGTTGGTCTGATGACAATCGCAGCTTATTTTCGTGCCAAAGATGACAGTGTCGATCCAGGCACCACCACGGTTGCCGCTATTCTAGTGTGCTATGGTTTGGGCGCTGCCGTCTGGTATGGCAACGACACACTGGCTATCATGCTGGCCATTATCACTACGGTACTCCTGTACTTTAAGGCAGAACTGCATGGCATTACCGAAAAACTAAGCCGGCGGGATTTAATTTCCATACTGCAGTTTGCCGTGCTGACTTTTATCATTCTGCCGATACTGCCGGACAAGAACTACGGGCCATATGAAGCGATCAACCCATACCAGATCTGGTTAATGGTGGTTTTGATCTCCGGCGTCAGTCTGGCGGGTTATGTCGCGCTACAACTGATCGGTCCGCGCCACAGTGCGGTGCTGGGCTTATTCGGCGGGCTGGTTTCCAGCACCGCCACAACATTGGTATACGCCCGCCGCAGCACTGAAAACCCAAACTTTATCCCGCTCGCTGTCGTAGTTATCCTGCTTGCCAATTTGACGGTACTAATCCGTTTAGCGATCGTCAGTGCAGTGGCTTCTCCCGCCATACTGCCGCAGCTGCTGCCCATTTTAGGGAGTGGTTTTCTGCTGGGATTAGGTGTTACGGTGCATTGGTGGTATCAGTTAAAACAACAGAATGAATTACTTGTGCCAGAAACCAAAAATCCAACCGAAATGCGCACGGCAGCGGCTTTCGGATTGATCTATGGCATCGTGCTGTTTTTTTCCGCATGGCTATCCGACATCGCTGGCAGCAGCGGATTGTATGCCGTCGCACTAATCTCCGGTCTCACCGATGTCGACGCCATTACCCTGTCGAGCCTGCGCTTATATGAACTGGGTAAACTGGAAGGCATCCAAGCGGTAACGGCCATCTCACTCGCAATACTCTCCAACATCGGTTTCAAACTCGGCCTTATTTTCTTCATCGGCAACGGGTTGCTGGCAAAAAAATGCATCTGGGGTATGCTGGCAACGGCAGCGGGAATTGGATTGGCGCTGCTATTCCTTTTCTAAAAGAGCTCGATTGCTTCGGAATCTGTAGCCTGCTCAACCCAATGCTACGTGTCGTGTGTGAATGGAAAATTTCATTATGGCGCTGAGATGCAACGATCAAAAACCATCATCACCAAATACAACGCAAACCAGGTATCGAATGGAGTTTGTTATCGGCCGTAATGAGCGGCGCTTGATGCGCAATGGCTGTCGCGGCAATCAGTCTATCGCCCGGATCACCCTGTTGAATAATGCCGCTTTCTGCTAATGCAGCGATAGCCGGTGTGATAGAAAGAATCTGCAGCTCCATTGACGTAACAATATCATCCATATACGAAGCAGGTGTATGTTGCGCAGGCAGCACCAATCTGTTCTTACGGAACAACAAAGCGATTTCCCAGAAACTAATGGCGGCACAGGCCAACTTACCGTCCGTCAGGCCATGCTCCACAGCTTGTTGAGCGGCTATCGTCAAACGCTCGCGGCAATCTGCCCAGAATAACAAAATATGGGTATCACAGATTATCAGCATCGCCTTCCCATTTTTCATCCAAAGGAGCAAGGATGTCACCAACAATGACTGTGCCACGCAGTGCATCCAGACGATTAAGCGCTGCCTCACGTTCGCTTTTTGTGTGGTCAGGAATGATATGGGCAATGGTTTTGCCGTGCAAGGTTATTGCAATTGCTTCGCCTGCTTGAACTTGTTTAAGATATTCGGGTAAATGCTGGCGTAATTCGGTCACATTCACTGATGTCATGGGGGAACCTATAATGTACAGAAGGTATGTACATTATAGGCATCTGCTTGCGTAAAGCAATGTATTTGAAGTGCGGGGATAGAAGGTTATTGCTTGGCAGACCCTATTTCTTGTTGTGCTCTCCTGGTGGCGGGATTCATTGGATCGAGATCACCTGATTGAACCTGGCAACGGGAGAAAATCGCTCTGTTTCTCAATCAGACAGCTTCCCATTCAGCAATTCCAATACGCCCCCAGTTTTTGTATAGCGAATACGCGTGATTCCGCCATTGCTGATTTTGATTCGATACAGACCGGACGGAGAGGCATGGACTGTTTTTGCAATAATGGCACGCATCACACCGGCATGCGCAACGATTAGAACATGGCTTCCGCGATAGTGCTCGATGGTTTCTTCATAAGCTGAGCCAACGCGCTGGATAAAATCGTCGAGCGGCTCCGCGCCATGCGGTCGTTGGTTGACTGGATCTTTCAGAAAAGCCTGATATTCAACGGCTCGGTCAATCTTGACTTCATCATGGCTCAACCCTTCCCATACGCCAAATCCCACTTCCTTAAAACGCGGCTCAACAATGACATTGATTCCATGACGCTCCCCCAATTCGTGCGCAAACTTCTGGCAGCGTTGTAGCGGGGAGGTGATGATTTGCTGCCATGCGGCATATTCACCAACGGCGTTCCACATTTGCGACCATCCCTTTTCGGTAAGCGGATCATCAATATTGTGACCGCGATAACGGCGCCCGCCTGCTGGCTCGCCGTGGCGGATTAAATCAATAACAGTTTCTGTCATACCATTTCAGCCGGGTAATTTTGATGCGGTAAGTTTATCGGATAGCGTAGATTTCTCGCTATCCTCGGATATGGCGATTATTCACGAGGTACTGACAAAACTTGTGTGATTATTGGTATTTTAGTAATTTCCCAATTTAATATCTGAGCTGCTGGTTTTCTTAACGACGCCCAGCGCGATATCGACATATTCAGCGAATTCCAGCGCATCTTCTTCGTCAATCGGTGTCGCCAGAACAAAATCCGCATGCCTGCGTGCTTCTGCTTGCCTGCCTTCGTCATACAGTACTTCAGCATAAAAAGCGCGCGTGATGACGTCTCTGGGAAACAGTTCGTGTGCTCGCTTCAAGTGCGCAAGCGCTTTCTGGTTACTGCCAAAACTAATGGGGAATCCCGGGAGTTTGTGATACATACGGCCCAGCGCTCTGTGCGCGCCGGCGTTTTCGTATTTTTCATCCAGAGTGATTACTTTCAATAGCATTTTTTCCATCGGCCGAAGCATTCTGAATGCATTCACTATACCGCTATCTTCAGCCATTTTCCCCATTGCAACGGCCTTCCAAAAAAGACCTCTCACATCATTCGGGTTCAAAGCAATCGCCTGGTCAGCGATGGCTATGCAACGTTCAAACAGTTGAACACGGCGATCTTTATCCATTTCGAGTTGTGCAATCATAAACTTCAGGCGGGAAAGCTCGGCGATGGCGGCTGATTCCTGAGAATTCCGCGTCAGATCGCGAAACCAATCGATTGTTTCCAAAAGCAGTGGCGTATCAATCGCGTATCGCCAGACAGCCAGTTCAATTTTCTGTTTATTTTCCTCAGTCAATAAAGTTGCAGAAAAGCTTTGCGCAAAAACCGGTGCGGTCAAGCAAGCAACCGCCATCACCATGACTGCGAACGAGGCAACTCTTTTCTCCAATTTTTGCATGTTTGATTTTATGAAAGCGCGCATATTCAATCCGTTAAATCAGCTATTTTCTCGATTAAGCGTTTTATATTCTACGATAAATATCAGTCTTTTTAAGACACTGTGCTAAGGATAGTCTTATTTGATTCAGATTCAAACCATGAATAAAGCGAAAATTTGCGCTTTAATAAAAAATCTGCCGACTGCAAATACTAAGGGAACTCTGGATAACTGTCATTTCGAGCGTAGCGAGAAATCTATGGCATTGATTGCCAAAGATTCCTCACTTTGTTCGGAATGACATATGAGGACTGTTCAGAGTTTCCCCTCATGCGAAACAGAAGATGACTTAAAACTGGCCTATAATATGCGGTTTTTATTCAAGATCAGTCTTTTCATGGCATTGCAATACTGTGACACCGCTTAAAATGCAACAGCACACCCTACCCGCACCCGGCACCGTGTTACGTTACGCTGATTTTGATGGTTCGAGCGACGCGCTGTTTCTCGCGCAACTTGCCCAGCAAGCAAAACCTGTCACGATCATTACTGCCAATGCACTGGATGCGCAAAGATTATTGGAAGAAATTCCTTATTTTGCACCGGAATTAAGAGCGCATCTGTTACCGGACTGGGAAACACTGCCTTACGATACTTTTTCACCGCACCATGATCTCGTTTCGGAACGGCTCGCAACACTGTATCAAGTAATGAATGGCGCCTGTGATGTGCTCATTGCGCCATTGACTACGGCACTGTATCGCATGCTGCCGCGCGAATATCTCGCCGCGCATACTTTTTTTCTGAAACAAGGTGAAGTTCTGGATCTGGCCGGATTGCGCGGTCAACTGACTTTCGCGGGCTACTCGCACGTCACGCAGGTTTTTTCGCCGGGTGAATACAGTGTGCGCGGCGGCTTGATTGATTTATTCCCGATGGGCAGCCCGCTGCCGTATCGCATCGATTTACTGGATAACGAAATCGACACCATTCGCACGTTCGATGTCGATACCCAGCGCAGCATTTATCCGGTCAAAGAAATCCGCCTGTTACCTGCGCGAGAATTTCCGTTGGATGAGGCCGGGCGCACCTGCTTCCGCGGTAATTTCCGCGAGAAATTCGAGGGCGATCCATCCAAAAAACAAATCTATAAAGATATCAGCAAAGGCTTGACACCCGCTGGTATTGAATATTACTTGCCGCTGTTTTTTGAACAGACGGCAACCTTATTTGATTACTTGCCGGAAAACACGCTGCTTTGCCTGCACCAGGATGTCCGTCCGGTCATCGACGAATTCTGGCGCGACACCCAATCGCGCTATCAGTTGTTGCGCGGTGATAGCGATCGTCCGCTATTGCCGCCGCAGGAGTTATTTTTATCCAGCGATAGCTTCTTCGGCAAATTAAAGCCGTATGCGCGCATTGAGATTCTATCCAATGGACAAGATCTCAAGCTGGCGGCTAAAAAATCATCTTGCCCGCTGCCCTCTGTTCAGGTCAATCGCCATGCGGAAAATCCACTGGAAAAACTGGCTGAATTCGTCACCCGTTTCACGCAATCCGGCGGACGCATCCTACTGCTGGCGGAAAGTATGGGGCGGCGCGAACTCATCGCGGAATACCTGAATCAGTATGGCCTACACCCGGACAGTTGTCAGGATTACGCGCAATTTCTGAGCAGTTCTCAGCCCTTCATGCTGAGTGTTGCACCGCTGCACACCGGTTTTATCCTGGAATCAGCGCAACTCGCGTTTATCACCGAAAGTGAGATGTATTCGACCCATGTCTATGGGCGGCGTGAACGTGAGGCGCGCAAGACCACCTCGACCGATAATATTCTGCGCGACCTGTCGGAAATCAAACCCGGCGATCCGGTGGTGCATGAACAGCACGGCATTGGCCGCTATCTGGGGCTGGTCAGCATGGATGTGGGGGAAGGTGAACCGGGCGAGCTGAGTGAATTTTTGTCGCTGGAATACGCGGGCGGCGACAAGCTCTACGTGCCGGTTTCACAACTGTATCTGATCGGGCGTTACAGCGGCGCTGCCCCGGAATCCGCTCCATTGCATAAGCTGGGCAGCGGTCAATGGGATAAAGCCAAACGCAAAGCCATGCAGCAAGTGCGCGACACGGCGGCGGAACTGCTGAATCTGTATGCTCAGCGCGCAGCGCGCGAAGGCCATACTTTTACGCTTAGGCCGCATGATTACGATGCATTTGCCGAGGGATTCGGTTTTGAGGAAACCGCTGATCAAGCGGCGGCGATCAAAGCGGTCATTGCAGATTTAACCTCAGGGAAACCGATGGATCGCCTCATTTGCGGCGATGTCGGATTCGGCAAGACTGAAGTGGCACTGCGCGCAGCTTTTGTCGCTGTTGCCGACGGTAAACAAGTTGCTGTCCTGGTTCCGACCACGCTATTGGCTGAACAACATTTCCAGAATTTCTCCGACCGCTTTAGCCTGATCGCCGATCAATGGCCGGTCAAAATTGCTGAACTGTCGCGCTTCCGATCCGCCAAAGAACAAACGCTGGCGCTAGCGGGCCTGGCCAAAGGCGAAATTGACATTATTATCGGCACGCACAAACTGATTCAGAAAGATGTTATTTTCAAAAATCTAGGTCTGGTCATTATTGACGAAGAGCACCGTTTCGGCGTGCGGCAGAAAGAAGAATTAAAAAAACTACGTGCGGAAGTCGATGTGCTGACACTCACCGCCACACCGATTCCGCGTACGTTGGCGATGTCGCTGGAAGGGCTGCGTGATTTCTCCATCATCGCCACAGCCCCGCAACGCCGCCTTGCCATCCGCACCTTTGTCAGCAGTTTCTCGATGGGTATTATTCGCGAAGCTTGTCTGCGCGAACTGAAACGCGGCGGGCAAATCTATTTTCTGCACAATGAAGTCAGCACCATTCAGTTGATGTATGAAAAACTATCCGGTTTGTTACCCGAGGCACGCATCAATATTGCCCACGGGCAAATGCGCGAACGCGATCTGGAACATGTCATGCGGGATTTTTATCAGCAACGCTTCAACATCCTGTTATGTACCACCATCATTGAAACTGGCATCGACATTCCCAGCGCCAACACCATCCTTATCAACAATGCGCACAAATTCGGCCTGGCACAGTTGCATCAGCTACGCGGCCGGGTGGGCCGCTCGCATCATCAGGCTTACGCTTATCTGCTGACACCGCCTGAAGAAGCGCTCGGCGCGCAAGCCAAAAAACGCCTGGAAGCAATTCAGGCGATGGAAGAACTCGGTTCCGGGTTTTATCTTGCCATGCACGATCTGGAAATTCGCGGCGCCGGTGCGGTACTGAGCGAATCACAAAGCGGTGAAATGCAGGAAATTGGTTTTAGTCTGTACAGCTCGATGCTGGATTCTGCCATCCAATCCTTAAAGCAAGGCAAAGAACCCGATATGCAGCACCCATTGGGCGTTGCCACAGAAATCAATCTGCACGTTCCGACTTTATTGCCGGAAGATTATTGCCATGACATTCACGAACGCTTGGTGCTGTACAAACGCATGGCCAATTGCAGCGACGACGAACAGCTCGACGACATGCAACGGGAATTGGTCGATCGCTTTGGCCTGCTTCCCAATCCAACGCGGGCATTACTCGACTGCCATCGTTTGCGTATCGCCGCAAAACCACTCGGCATCACACGCATTGATGCCAGCGCGGAAAGTATCCAAGTGCAATTCATTCCCAACCCGCCGATTGACCCGCTAAAAATCATCCAACTGATTCAAAGCAGCCGCGAATATTCGCTCTCCGGCCAGGATCGGTTGAAAATTCTGGTGAAGATTGAGGATGTGAATAAGCGGGTGATGCGGATTAAGGAGTTGATTCAGAAGTTGAGCACTAACAGCTGAAGTATCTCTTTTCCTACTACTCTATGAGAACTGAAATGCGTCAAATATCGTTAAGACTACCGGATGAACTGATCACCGCGCTGGATGAAGCAGCAGCAAAATTGCATCGAACGCGTGCCGATGTGATCAGACAGGCTGTTGAATATTATCTTGACGATTTTGAAGATATTTCCCGTGCTGTAGAAGTTTTGCGCGATCCAGCAGACCCAATTCTGGATTGGGAAACTGTAAAGCATAAGTTACTATCGGATGATGGACGAAGTGTATGATGAGCAATTGATCGTACTGGCCATTTGCGGCAATCTTCACCAAGAGAATTACCGGCAAATCTGATCAAACGAATCACATGGCAAGTGCTTTCTTAAGTAACTCCAAGGTTCTTGACTTAAAATCTGAGGTATTTTTCTATAGATTGACTTACCCTATCGACTTGTGGGTTTAACAAAGTCAGTAATATTGAAAGCTAAATTGGCGCATTTTCATAACACACAAGGAGATAGCATGCAGCTTTTTGTGTTAGATTTCATTTTTGACGCATTATATTGCGTCATTTCGGATGTCTAATTCTTGAGGTTGCAGACGTCCGCCCTTGACTTTTCAAACTGCCGAACAAGCAAGAAACAAACACCAAACGGAGAAAACGAAATGACCGAACAAATTTCCTTCGGAACGACTGAGTTTGCCGACAACCCGGCACCGCGTTGCCCGTGCCTATTGCTGCTGGACGTGTCCGGCTCGATGCAAGGGCAACCGATAGCCGAACTGAATGCCGGTTTGGCCACTTTTAAGGACGAACTGGCAGCAGATGCCTTGGCCATGCAGCGGGTGGAAGTCGGAATCGTAACCTTCGGGCCTGTGCAGATTGCCTTGCCCTTTCAAGGGGCGTCGTCGTTTTGCCCCCAACGTTGATGGCGCAAGGTGATACCCCGATAGGTAGCGCAATCAAACAGGGGTTGGATATGGTTCGCCAACGCAAAGATGAATACAGGGCCAATGGGATTTCCTACTATCGCCCATGGGTGTTCCTGATTACCGATGGTGGCCCGACCGATGAATGGCAGTCGGCCGCTACCGCTGTCCGGGAAGGCGAAGCATCCAAGAAATTTGCTTTCTTCGCGATTGGGGTTCAGGGCGCCAACATGGATACCTTGCAACAAATCAGAGTGCGGGAACCATTGCGGCTGGATGGCTTACGGTTCCGGGATCTGTTTAGTTGGTTGTCGAGCTCCTTGCGCTCGGTATCGCAGTCGACACCGGGCACGGAAGTTCCGTTGCAGCCACCGCAAGGGTGGACCTCTGTGTGACGTGGCGTATAGTGGCCGCCTCTGCGGTCGGGACATCCCACACAGTTACCGGCACGGTGTGCCAAGATAGTTGCCTCGCTCAAGTTGAAACCGATCCGGCCAAACCGCCCCTCCTAACTATCTTTGTCGCGGACGGGGCCGGTAGCGCCGCCCACGGCGGCACCGGTGCTGAATTGGCTATTGAAGCCGCCACAGCATTTGTTGGCCAACACTATGCCCTGTCGGAATTCGCCCTCAATGACCATTGGGCCGTGGAATGTATCCAAGCCGTGCGAAAAAAAATCTATGCGGCCGCAGATCAGCAGGGGGCGAAGGCCCGTGACTACGCTTGCACCTTCTTAGGCGTGGTCGCCTCCCCCTTCGCCACGCTCCTAATGCAGATTGGTGACGGCGGGATTGTGGTCGATGTCGGCAACGGACTGGTAGTGCCGATTACCCCGATGGCTGGGGAATACACCAATATGACCAACTTCGTTACCGACGAAAATGCAATTGATGTGCTGATGGTGACAATCTTCCCTACCCGCGCTGACAAAGTCGCGGTCTTCTCCGATGGAGTCCAGCGGTTGGCATTGAACATGGCAACCAATACTGCCCACGCGCCTTTCTTCACCCCCTTCTTTACAGTCTTGGCAACGGCGACAGTCGAGCAAGAGGATTATCTTCAAGCCGAATTAGCGCGATTCCTCCAAAGTCCGGCCGTGAACGAGCGTACCGACGACGACAAAACCTTGGCCCTCGCCCACTGGGTCGGGTAGGTGCGCCATGACGAAAACTTTCGTCACCAGTACGGGTAAGACCATTGAAATTGGGCGGGAACTCGGCAAGGGGGGCGAGGTTCGGTCTATGAGGTGCCCACGAACCATCATTGGGTCGCGAAGTTATACAACGCGCACCACCAGCCGGACGCGCCGAAGCAAGCCAAACTACGCTTTATGGCAGCCACGGCCGATGAGGAACTCCTGAGTTACGCGGCCTGGCCCCAAGAGGCCCTGCACAAAATTCCCAACGGGCCGATTGTTGGGTTCTTGATGCCAAAATCAGTGGTCGGGCGCCGATCCATATGCTGTATAGCCCGGCCCATCGGCGCCAAGACTACCCAAATAAGGCGTGGGATTTCCTGCTCTTTGCGGCGCGCAATACGGCGGCGGCGTTTGCCGCAATCCACCACCATGGACATGTACTTGGCGACGTCAACCAAGGCAATGTCTTGGTCGGCGCCGATAGCAAGGTGGTCTTGATTGATACCGACTCATTTCAGATCAACGCCAATGGCACAACGCACCTGTGCAAAGTTGGTGTCGCGCATTTCACCCCACCTGAACTCCAAGGGGCCGCGTTATTTGATCGAGTGCCCCGCACCAGCAATCACGACAACTTTGGCTTGGCGCTGTTGATCTTCGACGTGCTGTTTGGGGGGCGGCATCCTTACTCGGGGGTGCCACTCCGAGCCGATGCGGGCGAAGCCTTGGAAAAGGACATCCAAGCCTTTCGCTATGCCTATGCCCCCGACGGGCAGCGGCGAGGCTTTAACCCCCCACCCAAATCCATCCCGATCTCTATTGTCCCCGACCCCATTCAAGCCATGTTCACCTTGGCGTTTACGGAAAATGGCGTAAAAAGCCGCCCCACGGCCCAGCAATGGGTAACCGCCTTGGACGACTTACGGGGGCAATCGAAGCGTTGTGCGATGACACCAATGCATGTCTATCCTGGCCACATTGGCCGGTGCCCGTGGTGTGTGTTGGAAGATCACGGGGTTATCTACTTTTTGGATATCCAAGTGGGGATTACCGCCACCGGGTCCACTGGCTTTATTTTGGCGCGGGCCTGGGCGGCGATTGAAGCCGTGCCGCCACCTCCAGCAATCCCCATCCCAAACATCGCCGCCATTGCGGTTAAACCCACCCCATTACCACCGGGCATCCAACAACAAGGGGTGATTACATTCTGGCGGATCGTAATTGTTGGGGTTGCGCTTTGGCTTTTTGCCGTTATCCCCGGGGCGTGGTTCTTCGTGCTGGGCGGGGCTTGGTGGGCATGGGTGGTAGTGAGTGATTGGAGTGGAGATGAACGCAAAGCCGAGCGCACTAAACGCGAGGCGGCCCGTGACGCGGCACAACAGGCTTACGATCAAATCGTTGGTCGGATTCGCCAAGAGGTCAGCCCGGAAGCATTCGCCAAGAAGAAACAAGACCTAGCCCGGCTCCGGGACGAATACCAACATCTGCCAGAACGTGAGAAAACGGAAATCACCAACCTGCACGCTACGGCGGAAGCCCGGCAGAAACACCAATTCTTGGAACGCCATTTTCTTGATGCCGCTACCATTTCCGGCGTTGGGCCAGCCAAGAAGGCCGCCTTGAGGTCATTCGGGATTGAAACAGCAGCGGATGCCACCTGGAACAAAGTTATCTCCGTGAAAGGCTTTGGGGAAGTTTTAACGCGGGCCGTAGTGGATTGGCAGAAAGCCTGTGAACGCAGGTTTGTCTTCAATCCCAATCTGGCGGTAACCGAAGCTGATAAGAACGCCGTGCGGGCCAAGATTGCGACCCGTAAACGCACGCTAGAAATTACCCTCAACGCGGGGGCTACGGATCTACAACGCTTGCGCCAAGATATGATCAGTAAAGCGAAAGCGCTAAGCCCCGCATTGCAGGCGGCCAGCCAGAAATTGGCCCAAGCACAGGCTGATCTAAATGCTATTTAGCTGGCTACAACTGTCACCCAGCATCAAGGGACCACACCCATCAAGGGACCAGGTCTATAATCACACCACATCATGGCACCACATCATGGAACCAGGTCTATAATCAAGAATAATTGTTCTTGCGGCATTAGTGGCCGCGATAATTGAGAAATGCTCTCACTCTTCAAAAAACATTCCGTTCAGCTATCTTAATCCAAACGATAACCTTAATCATTTATGCATAATTCCTACACTTGTATGTACTGTATGAGGAGACATCATGAGAACTACAGTAGATTTACCCGATTACAGTAGTGTCCGGCAATTTAACCAAGGTGATTGTATAAGAGATTGATCTGTAGAATCAAATAGTATGTTTTTGGGTGTCACCGATTTGAAAGTGAATTTTTTGCGAAACTGGAAGTTTCTCTACGTGGTTTCTCATCATGAATTCAGGCAAATTGGTATTCGCACAACTCATGGAGCATTTACCCCTTCACACATTCCGTCGCTGTGTGCAACGCTACCCCTCCAAATATCCCACCAAGACTTTTTCGCATCTCGATCAGTTTCTGTGCATGGCCCAGCGTTTCTACGGAACTACTGAGAACGCAGTCAAAACGCAGATATGGATTGCCATATCGGTTTATGTCTTGGTTGCCATCGTGAAAAAGCGGCTCAATACCGAAGCCTCGCTTTACACAATTCTACAGATTTTAAGCCTGACTCTTTTCGAGAAAACACCTATCGATCAATTGGTTAAAAATACCGAGGTGCTAATGGATACGCCAGAAAGTTATAATAAACTGAATTTATTCAACTGAATTGCCGGACACTAATGGAAATAGATATATTAATAGGCGGGAAGGTCAATTGAGAAGCAACTATCTGCTGATCGAAAGAGGGGGTTGCGAACGCGCCAAACTTAGCATATTGAATGTACATGGATTTCATATGTACTCTAACAGGCCGTTGAAAAACTATCTACGTTGCCGCTGCGGTGTTAAAAACAGGCTCAAAATGCTCATTTATTAAGCATAAACTGCGCTTTTTCGCCTGTTTTTGCCTTGCATCGGCTGCCTCGAAAACGTTTTTCAACGGCCTGCTAAAGTAACGACAAGCATGACGTATCAGTCAGCGAAGAGTAAAATACGACTTTAGTTAGATAGTTGATTACGAATGTCCATTCAATGGTTTCCTGGGCACATGGTTACTGCGCGCAAAAAGGCAGCCGAAACCATGGAACGCATCGATGTGATAATAGAAGTTCTGGATGCACGCGTGCCGGAATCAGGCAGCAATCCTGTCATTAAGGAACTCCGCTTGCATCGGCAACGGCCCTGCCTGAAAATCCTTAATAAAGCCGATCTGGCGGATCCTGCTGTCACTACAGCGTGGCTGAACTTCTACAATGAACAAAAAGGAATCAAGGCCGTAGCGCTATCCTGCAAAAAACCAGGAGATGTCGCCAAGATTCCCGGTTTGTGCGAGATGCTTGCCCCGCATCGTGATAACCGACTTAAACCATTGCGCATGATGATTATGGGCATCCCCAATGTAGGGAAATCCACACTGACAAATGCGCTGCTGAAGCGCCGGGTGGCAGCTGTAGGCGACGAGCCGGCAGTGACCAAAAACCAGCAGGGATTCGATCTGAATGAACGAATGACGCTGATCGATACGCCAGGGCTAATGTGGCCAAAGATTGAGTATGACAGCGACGGTTTCATGCTGGCCGCAAGCCATGCGGTGGGGAGAAATGCCATAATTGATGAAGAAGTGGCCAGTTTTCTGGGCGACATCCTGCTGGCAGGCTACCCCAGCCTACTTGTGAACCGTTACGGATTCTCCGTCGAAGGTCTGGATGGTGCGGGCATTGTCGAAGCAGTCGCAAAACGGCGCGGTTACCTGCTCAAGGGGGGTGTTCCTGATCTGGAAAAAGCTGCTCTCATGCTGCTACAGGATTATCGCACTGGAGCACTTGGACGAATCAGCCTGGAATCACCAAAAAGCCGCAGTGTAATGTTAGCCGATCAGGCATTGATTAAAGCAAAGGAACAGGCTTCAAAAACAAGGGGCCTAGAATCAAGGGGCCAGGTCTATAACCAAGAATAATTGTTCTTGCGGCATTAGTGGCCGCGATAATTGAGAAATGCCCGATTCTTCAAACAAAGAAACAAGGGGGTCGGGTCTATAACCAAGAATAATTGTTCTTGCGGCACTAGAGGGATTGCATACGGAAAGAGGAAATGCAATTAGAATCATATCGGCACGATTGGCCACAAATGCTGAGAGGCAAATTTATGAAGAAGATTGAACCTGAAATGGCAGACGAACTGAGACCGGAATATAAGCGGTCTGATTTCGGTAAAATTGTACGCGGCAAGTATGCAAATCGTATCAAGGCGGAAACCAATGTGGTACTTCTTGAACCTGATATTGCAGAGGCTTTCCCTAATGATGAGGCGGTCAACAAAGCGCTACGGCATTTGCTGGAAGAGGCAAAAACTCTAGCCAGCTTAACCCAGCAACCCAGCAAATTCAGTTAACGCTCTGGTACCGTACTATTCAATAGTACAATTACCCTGCCCATCGTTGTGGTCGCGTTTTGTGTTTTGCATTTATTTCTGAAAGGGCACTTCTAAAAATTCAAAGTTCTAAACAAAACGAGGCACAAGAAAAAAATGGTTACGCAGCATACGCATGATATGTAAGGAAACATTTTTTTAGAGTAACAAAGTGTTGTGACGAAATTTGGATTTTTAGAAGTGCCCTGAAAGAAATGTATGCAGATTCCGAAAAATTGCTTATTTCCTTTTTCAAATTACTATGCATAACCATTCGCCTCAAAGGATGTCTCTGGCGAATCATTGGTTAATTCCGTCGCGATGACTCAGGATTTATCATGCATCCTTGAAAGCGCAATATCATAAATTTCATTTCGGTCACCTTTGCCAACAGCGATCACGGTTACAGTGATGGTTTCGTCTTCAACGGAATAAACGAGGCGATAGCCAAGTTGGCGCAATTTGATCTTGTAGATATTCTTTGCACCGGATAGTGCAGCAGATGGAATGTGGGGATTTTCTAAGCGTTCTTTGAGTTTCTTTTTGAATTGCGTTTTAACGGTGTGACCTAATTTTTTCCATTCTTTGAGTGCAGATTCCTTGAATTCCAGCTTATAGGTCATCAAGCAATGCCTTGGTGGCAGGCTCGTTCATTCGCTCTTTAACGATTCTCAGAAGTTCTACATCGTCAAGTAGCTCCATCATTGCTTCATAAGCAGCAGCGGGCACGCAGTAAAAGGCTGGTTCATTGTGGTTCAATACGGCAATAGGCATGCCACTGCCGCTGGCAACAACCTTCATTGGATTAGCCTTCAATTCAGAGATGCTGGCAGATACTTCAGTCAGTATTCGATAGGTCATGTTCATATTTCTCCAAAGTAGCTAAAAAAACCGAATTATAGGTCTCTACAAAGGTCTCGCAAAGATCGTGACAAGCTGATCAAACAATAAATTTGTGCAATCGAAGCAAGATTGCATTTCCAAGTTGAGTCCACTTTTAAAAACAAAAGACTAATCAGGCAGTTCATTTTCAACCAGTTTGACCCAATAGGCAGCACCAAGCGGTAATATCTCATCGTTAAAATCGTAGTTCGGATTATGTAACAGACAGCCACCCTCCGAACTGCCATTGCCGATCCAGATATAACAGCCTGGCTTTTGTTGCAGCATAAAAGCAAAATCCTCGGCGCCCATGCTGGGGGTTGGTGCGGTGTTGACGCAATGTTCACCGGCGACAGCGGTAGCAGCGCGGATCGCGCTGGCGGTCTCACTCGGGCTGTTGACTGTAACCGGATAGCCGGGGTTTTCAGGATTAAAGCGAATGTCGGCATGAATCCCAAAACCGTGTGCAACGCTCCGGGCAAGATGGCTGATGCTTTGTTCCAGTTGTTCTCTCACTGAATTCTTAAAGCTGCGGAATGTTCCGCGCACCACAGCGGAATCTGGCAGCGCATTCCAGGTATTGCCGCCATGAATCTGGGTGACGCTGACCACCGCGGCATCGGCGGGATCAATCTGGCGGCTGACAATGGTTTGTAATTGGGTAACCAAATGCGCCGCGGCGACCAGAACATCGTTGCCCAAGTGCGGCATCGCGGCATGCGTTGCTTGACCGCTCAGATTGATTTCAAAGCAATCGAACGAGGCCATCATGGGCCCGGCTTTCACCGCGAAATGTCCAACCGGAATATCCGGAAAATTATGCATGCCAAAAACCCGTTGCGCCGGAAATTGTTCGAACAAGCCTTCGCTGATCATTTGGTGAGCACCGGCGCGGCATTCTTCCGCTGGCTGAAAAATAAAATAAACAGTCCCGTAAAAACGGCCGTGGCGGGCCAAGTAATGGGCTGCACCGAGCAGCATGGCGCAGTGCCCGTCGTGACCGCAGGCATGCATTTTCCCGCTGTTACAGGATGCATGTTCGAAGCGGTTTTGCTCTTGGATAAATAGCGCATCCATATCGGCGCGCAGGGCTATGCTGTTGGTACTGTTGCCGCGGCGCAAAACTCCGACAATGCCGGTTTTGGCCAAACCCTGATGCACTTCGATACCGGCTTGTTGCAATTTCTCAGCTATCAACTGCGCCGTTGCGGTTTCTTCAAATGCGGTTTCCGGATATTGGTGTATTTGCCTGCGCCAGCGGCGCATGTCGGTATGTAACGTTAGAATTTTTGGAACAATGTTCATAGTCGATTAAGCGCTGTGTATACCGGACCATCCTATCATGGGATCATGCACAACTTAACAGGCTGTTGAAAAACTATCTGCGTTGCCGCTGCGGTGTTAAAAAAAGATTCAAAATACTCATTTATTAAGCATAAACTGCGCTTTTTCGCCTGTTTTTGCCTTGCATCGGCTGCCTCGAAAACGTTTTTCAACGGCCTGTTAAAGAATCAGAGCTCACCGTTATTCAATGCGGAAATCTGATAACATTTTCTATATTTCAGGATGAATGATGATTATTGTTATTTCGCCAGCAAAAACACTGGATTTTGAAACGCCAGCTATCACCCAGGAACATACGCAGCCTGGTTTTCTCGATGATTCAGCCGAATTGATCGGCCAACTCAGAAAACTGGAACCGGATCAAGTCGGCAAGTTGATGTCGATCAGCCCTAAGCTCGCTGTTCTGAATTCAAACCGCTATTTCGCCTGGAAGCGCCCATTTGACATGAAAAATGCCAAACAGGCAGTGCTCGCTTTCAAAGGAGATGTTTACACAGGTTTGGATGTGGATACACTGACCGCTGCTGATTTGGCTTTTGCGCAGGATCATTTACGCATTCTGTCCGGATTGTATGGCGTGTTGCGCCCGCTGGATCTTATGCAGGCTTACCGGCTGGAAATGGGAACTCAGTTTAAGAATTCGCGTGGCAATAATCTTTATGAATTCTGGGGGGATAAAATCACCCAAGCGCTCAATCAGGATTTGCAAAAACAAAAAACTGATATTCTGATCAACCTGGCTTCCATTGAATATTTCCAGTCCGTGCGGAAGGACAAATTAAACGCGCGCGTTATCACTCCGGTTTTCAAAGATGAAAAAAATGGCGTGTACAAAATCATCAGTTTCTTCGCCAAAAAAGCGCGTGGCTTGATGAGCCGCTATATCATCCAGAACAAACTCACGAACTCAGAGGATATCAAGCACTTTGATTTTGCAGGTTACCAGTTTAGTGAAGATGCCAGCAGCCGGGATGAGTGGATTTTCACCCGCGCGGAATCCCAATCAAAGTGATTCTTAGCGAGCAGTTTTGTGAAGTTTTTGACAGATAAAATGCGATGGATACCGATAAACTTATTGAACTGACAAGAAACTATGTGACGTTATCCAACGATCACAATCTCCCATTTATTCAACCCTTGTTCGCTGACGACGCCACCTACCATTCCGCCTATTTCGGCGAATACAAAGGCAGTACGGCGATTCATGCCATGATGGCCAGTTTCTTCACCCGTTTCTCCGATGCGCATTGGGAAGTGGCAGAATATCGGGGCATTGAAGATAACGGTGTGGAATTTGCGTTTGTAATGACCGGATTGGATGGATCTTCCGGTGAAAGGGTGATACGGCAAGGATTAGAGCGCATTTACTTCACTCCGGATGGTTTGATTAAGCATATTGCAGTTCTCAAGCCACACAATTAGGTTCTTCTTATCAAACGATTACCATATTTTTGGATCGCACGTTGGAATTGAAGTGGCGGAACTGTGAGAAAAACTTCGCTACTTGCATCTGATAACATCCAAGATGTCAGATTTTTAAATAATAATCCGGCGCATTAGGTTAAAATTTCACACATTTACTTCTGCTCCGCATCATGTTATGCCACATCACAAAATTAAAGCCGTTCGCATTGAAGAAACCCAGCACGAGACCAACCTTTCTGCCGCACAGAAAAAATTCAATGGATTGATTCAGAAAATTGATACTCAGAAGAAACTATTGGCCACATGGCAGGAGGTGATTCCTCAATTCCAACAGGAAATTGCCGGAAAACTGACTCCGTTACGCGATACGTTCCGCAATCATCAAGCAGATATGGTGGTGATGCTGGATGCTTTGTATACAACCCAAAAACTCGCTCACAACCAGCGAGATAAAATCGCACACCTGATTACCAGTATATGCGAGGAGCTGATCGGTCAACACGGGCGCGAGGATTTAAAGCCGCTTTATGATTGTTACAGCGAGCAGGATTACGATGCTGCAGTTCAGGAAGCCGATGAAATGGCCAGTGAATATTTTAAATCTATGTTCGAACAGGAATTCGGTGTTGAACTGGACGATGATGAATTTGACTATTCCGATCCTGAAGAAATGGCGGCGCGCTTGGCTGAGAAAATGCAGGAGCGGCATAAACAGGCCCAAGAGTCCCGCTCCAAGCGAAAAAAATCCGCCAAACAATTGGAGAAGGAAGCACGTGAGCAGGAAGAGGAGGCCAACGTCAGCAAATCGATCCAAGCAGTTTACCGGCAACTGGTAGCAGTGCTGCATCCGGATCGAGAGCTGGATCCAGCGGAGCGAGAACGTAAAACCGAATTAATGCAGAAAGTAACGGTTGCTTATGGAAAAAGAGATTTGTTGCAACTGCTCGAATTACAACTGAATGTCGAGCAAATTGATCAAAGCAAAATTAACAATATTGCCGACGATCGCTTAAAGCATTACAACAAAATCTTGCAGAACCAATTGGAAGAACTTCAGCAAGAAGTGATGCATATGGAATTGGACATCAGGCGAATGACTGGGCTTGCACCGTATGCGCACTTGACGCCCAAACGGGTGTTTGCTCTGTTGAATGAAGACATGCGAACGTTACGAAATCAAATTAACCGCATTCAACATGACTTGATGCTATTCAATGATGTAAAACAGTTCAAATCATGGCTCAAAGGCTACCGGATTCCCTCATCTGGGTTTGATCCGTTTTTCTAACAAGTCACTGCGCTTGACTCAATTTTTACTTGCTCCAGTAACATTCAAATTGAAAGCGTGACCAATGTTTTCCTAAAGAAATTTTATTATTTACGGATTGTTATAAGCGGAAACAAAGGGTTTCTTTCATTTTTAACAACAAAAATTAATTCATTTTTGCCCAAAAAAAAAACTAGCAAAAT
The DNA here is from genome assembly GCA_016708955.1 of Nitrosomonas sp. GTDB lineage: Bacteria > Pseudomonadota > Gammaproteobacteria > Burkholderiales > Nitrosomonadaceae > Nitrosomonas. Next base: position 412,565 of record JADJES010000001.1, on the reverse strand, counting down.
TTCCTTTTCCTTCTCTATGTCCCCTTCCCTAATTTTTATTTTTCTTATTATATAAAATTTATTTTTTAATTATTTTAACTCTCATTATTTTTTTTTTGCCCTAGAAAAATTTTTTTTTTTCTTTTTTTTTTTTTTTTTTTTTTCTGTTTTTTTTTTTGGAGGGAATTTTTTTTTTTAGCAAAAAAATTTTTTTTTTTTTTAATTTTTTTTTTTTTTTTTTTTTTTTTTTCCTTTTTTTTTTTTTTTTTTTTTATTAATTTTCCCCTCACAATACCCTCATTTTTTTTTTTTTTTTTTTTTTTAATTATATCTTCATATAACTATGTGAAAATTCACTTTCTCTTAGTATCATCAAACTTTATTCTTGAAAGCTTATTGCCGTAATAATTTTGTATATCCTTTTCCGAATTCTCCAAATTTTATTTTCGGCAGCTAGAAGCATTGTTTAAATTTACAGATAACGCTATCCTGATAAGCGATATTAATTTTTTGTCAACATAAGGCCATAATGACACAAGACGAACAAAAACGCGCTGCAGCAGCAGCTGCAATCCAGCATATTCCGGTTGGTTGTATTGTTGGGGTGGGCACAGGTTCTACCGCCAATTACTTTATCGAAGAGCTGTCTAAAATAAAAAATAAAATTGAAGGTGCTGTCGCAAGTTCGGATGTGACTGCTCAGCGCCTGAAGAGTTGCGGTATCGAAGTACTTGATCTCAATAATGTCATTGATTTGCCCGTTTATGTAGACGGTGCGGATGAAATTACTGAGCATTTGCATATGATTAAAGGTGGCGGCGGTGCTTTAACGCGGGAAAAAATTGTGGCCGCTGTCGCGCGCAAATTTATCTGCATTACAGACCAAAGCAAACTGGTAAGTGTCCTTGGCAACTTTCCATTACCCGTTGAGGTCATACCCATGGCACGCAGCTATGTCGCACGTGAAATTGTGCACCTCGGAGGACAGCCAGCTTTACGCAAGGGATTTGTCACTGATAATGGCAATGTGATTCTTGATGTACATAACTTGCAAATTTTGAATCCGGTTGAACTGGAAGCGACACTGAATCAGATTACGGGTGTTGTAACAAATGGTCTTTTTGCCCGGCGTTCAGCAGATACTTTATTATTGGGAACTGATAATGGGGTGCGGACAATTACTATCTGATTTATAATGCTAATATTTATCTGTTGCAAAATTTACTCATCACATAGTCCATACCAACAAAAGGCACGCCATGGTAACCAAAGAACATATTTCCAAGCAGTTTGATGCTGATCTTGAAGAAGTGCGCACACGTGTTTTGCAAATGGGTGGTTTTGTTGAAGAACAAATCGAGCATGCTATTGAGGCGTTGACAAGCGGTAATGAAGAATTGATTGATCAGGTCATTGCGCGTGACCATCGCGTTAACTCAATGGAAGTATCGATTGATGAGATCTGCAATCAGATCATTGCGCGCAGGCAGCCGACCGCAGGTGATTTACGTATGATCATGATGGTTATTAAAACCATTACTGATTTGGAGCGTATTGGTGACGAAGCTGCGAAAATTGCACGTATGGCGAAATTGATCTATTCAACAGATCGTATGCATATTCCACGCTTTATTGAAATCAAGCATGTCGCCAGTATTGCTATGGACATGCTGCATAAGGCACTTGATTCCTTTGCCCGGTTAGACTTGAATGCAGCCGCGCAAATTGTACGGCAGGACGAATTTGTAGATGAGGAATTTCGTTCCATCTTACGGCAATTGATTACGTTCATGATGGAAGACCCAAGAAAAATCTCCACTTGCCTAGAGATAGTGTTTATCGCCAAAGCAATCGAGCGTATTGGCGATCATGCAAAAAACATGTCCGAGTATGTTGTTTACATGGTAAAGGGCAAGGATGTCCGCCATGTAACAGCCGACCAGATTGAACAGGAAATTCGGGAATAACACATTTCTGTCAGATTATTTGCGGATTCAGCCTACTCTACCCTATCAATCAGGATATTCAAGTCATGAGCAGGTGGTGATCTTGGCGATGCGCGATCTGCCACTGCTGCTTAATATGATATCGCGCCCATTACCGGATGCTGCTGGCGCAGCTGGGCAAAGCGTGATTGTGCCAGATTGAAACCCACCAGTGGTAAGCTTTGGGATTCCTTGTGCATCATAAGAAATATAACTACTGACATTAGTATTCCCAGATAAACTAAAGCCAGTTGATAATGCAGACATCGTAGTAATTATCTGCTCGCCAGCATTAGCACTTGCATTATTGTCTAAATCAGCAAACACAATCCACCCTTGGCTCCAGTTACCCAAACTGGTGCATGTTGAACCATCAGAACTTTTACAGATAACAACACGCGCATTACGTTTTACCGCTTCCGATCTAGCCAATGCCATATGTGAGAATAGCGTGTTAGCATAACCACTTAGGCGAGTACTCGTAGTAAATTGACTGAAAGACGGTACGCCAACGGTCAATAAAATGGAAAATACCGACAGTGCGACCAGCAGCTCAATTAAGGTCACGCCACGGCAACTTTGAACCATCTGGTCTGTAGAAATAATTCTCAATCTAATCATTTTATATTAATGTTGAAGATACCAATAAGCCCGACCTTTATAAGTAGTGGGGATGCTATAGGCTAGGTGACGATCCTTCTAAAGGAGAATCTTGGCTTGCTCCAATCAAAAATGGCACTGTGATATTTTGACCTGTTGTTGGATGTATCACTGTCACCATTCCTGCTACAGGTGAGGGTGGCAACCCACCTCCTGTTATCGGCACAAATCTTGTAGTACCAACAGGGCGACCGTCCATAAACCCAAGGTTGTATACACGCGCCAATCCCAAGTTTGATCCACAGATGTTTGGATCGGGCGGAGTTGGTGTATGTGTGCTAAAGGTAACAACACCCATTACAGCAACTGCTGATGTTACTACTTGCTCTTTATCATGGGAAGTTCCGGCAGCTCCAAATGGCATATACCAACCTTTTTTGGCAGCCAGCTGTGACTCTGTCGGCAGAAGCGTACTATCTGGATCTATGGCAAGCAGTGAGTTAATACAAGCCAATGCAAGCGACTGACAACTACCCGTTTCTGATGACCACCAGGCAGCATCAGATGGTTTGTCTTTAATCATAAAGAAGGCATTATCGACACTGGTAGTCGTCGTATGACTTAAGAGAGGATGTTCGCGATCACCTGAACCTATTAAAATTATATTGTAATCAGGTGATACAACTACCTCGGGCGCGAACATGAATTTGCGATTGGCGACACCACCGGGACAATCGGTTGTGCTGCATCCCAGCGATGCAATTTTCGTAATTGTCCAACTTGCAGGTGCAGCAGAACCTATTGTGACCCGGTAAAGATTCCCCCCCGTATCGGCCGCATAAGCATATTCAGCCAGCCCGGTAACAGTGTTGGGTACAACAGTCACATCCCCCACTACACTTCGGTCAGTGGATAATGTGGTCAGTAGCGTGCCACTATTGGCATCCAGTACAAAAATTTTGTTTCCTTTAGGTGCAGAACAGGTATTCAGATCGCTCCCGCTTGAACCGTCTTCACAGGTATCATACCCGCCGCCAAAAATAAGCATCGGCAAAGGTGTCGATCCTGAAACATAGCCCGATGATTTCAAATTAACGGCTGCTGACCAAGTCTGTCCGATACCACTGAAGCTTGCTGAAGTACATCCGGTATCATTGGTTAAATTAGGGCAGCCCTGACGCCATTTCAAGCTTGGGCTTGTAGGTGTGCTGGCATCAAAAGCATAAATCATTCGCCCACCACGTCGTTGCGCAGCATAAATCCAGACTGTGCTGCCACTTTTATAAGCCGTGATACGCCCATCGAAGAAATAGGGCTTGGCTGTCGCGTCATTCACACTGGGTAGTGTAATGGCGGGACTGTTGTCATAAATGCGTTTGAGCTGTCCATAATGCTCTGGCGCAACAAATGACCATAATTCACTACCGGCAGGATAACTGCCAATGCTGCTCGACTGATTACCATTAATGGCATGGAGCATACCGTCACTGGCGCCATAAAATACTACTACACCAGTACCCCCGCCATAATCAACTGCAACTGGCCGAGAGTGGACAATATCTCCATGTGCAGATGGTCTCATCTCGGTAGTATTTGTATTCGTATTTTCCTCTTTCACATCTTGACCACGCACCCAGTTGATCAAGTTAGTGCGTTCAGTACTATTAGCTACGCCCAATAACGTTTGTGTAATTGAAGTATTAGCATTATCAAAATTGCTTAATCCGGTACAACTGGCTGGATCACAAGTTTTAACAATACGTGACGCAGGAGCAGTTGCACGTAACATATAACCTGCAGCACCTTTCTCCACAATATCGCCATCCGGAGTATTGGATTGATCCGAATTAGCAATCGTGGTACATGAGCCTTGTGGTGCAAAAGACCAGTACGTATCCATACTCGTTGTACTGGGTGTCCAGAAACTTCGAGCGCATTGCGTAATAAATCCGGTATTTTTATTAATTGCCAATACACCATCAGCATCAGCCAGACTTATCGCGACGGTATTATTTATTAAGCTTGGTTTAAATTGATATTGTTTAAGGTTTCCTGCCCAACGAGGATTTGCATTGGCATCTGGACGGAACATGCCAACAAATATTTGATTAAGATACGTGCCTTGTGTGTTAACACTTACTGGCAGGCTTGCGGAAGCAAATACAGTGTTAACTGCTTGTATCTCAGTAAATATTTGATTCAATGCATCCGCGATTTGAGCTCCGCTATTAACTGAAGAATTGACTGAAAAATATTTACCTTTGCCTTGAGTCGCCATACTTTTTAATAACGCAGTAAATCCTGGGCCCTGGCCCGTAGTTCCAGGATCAACATCAACAGTATAAGTCGTTATCTTGGTTGAAGCAGTCGTTGCCATGAAACGTGCCCACTCATCGGCAACTCCCGATTGTGATCCACTAGGAGAAAGTGCGATCTCTGCCGTATTTCCTCCCGCAGCAGACAACTTTGAATTAGCGGTTGAAGTGTCTGAAGCATTGTCCTGAACGGGACCATTACTGATATAAATAATAAAATTCTTTTGGCACCCCGAACTCACCGGACTTTCATAACCAGTATCACTGGATGATGATAATGCATTCCCGCTTAATGCATATACTGCGTTAGACGCCGAGGCTCCTGATGTATTACCGGTATAATCTCGTTTATCTTTATTAGCTATTCCTGCGTATGCACCTGCTCCAGAAAAATAGTAATACGCCTCAGCCATGGTCAAACCCAGCTTGCCGCCGTTTGATTTATCGTTAAGTATATGCAAGCTATTAACCAGATTCTGATAGATCGGTTTGTTGTTGGCATCCATCAAACGTATCGCGGCACGCACATAACCACCATCTGGATTGCTATTTCCTGCCCCCGTTTCACTGAACATCATTAAACCAACTCTAAATTTGTTGACAGTCAAGCCACTGAGTGCCGTGGATAGCGCATTGATTTCATTGATAAACGCAGCATTCCAATTTGCCGTATTGTCTAATACTATCAAAATATTGGGAATATCTGTAGAGACGGGAGGAGCAACTCCAGTAAATAGATCTATGTCTTCTGCTACAGAGATTGTGCTGAAAAACGATAAAATTATCGCAATTAGCAGATTATTTTTTGACGGTGTTAGCATATATCCTCTCATCTCTGGATTTTGATATTTAACATGCAGACAGTAAATACTCGCTTTGTGTCAACTGCTTGCTGATACCTTGCTTAGCTACCACTGATGCGCCTGTTGCCTGATTCTGCGCTGTCGCTTCAATTTCCCATAGAGTCAAATAATCAGACGAATTAGTTACATTGGAATTTATCCCGCTCAAAGCCAAAGGATTGACAGGTGCTAATGTGGCTTTTATGCATAGAGGAGCCTTGATACTCACAACATAATCGGTCGTATTATTCTGATCAATATCGATATCTATCGTCTCTGGATAATTTGCTGGATCAATTGCCACAAAGTTAATATTTATCGTTTGCTCAATGCCCATATTAGCTGCTGCAATAGCCTCATTCCTGAATTGCATGTTACTAACCGCTTTCAGATTCCCACCACTGAGTGAAAAAGCAGATATCATCAGCAAAGTAATAGAAACTAGCATAATAAGCCCAACCACTAAAGTGGCGCCGCTTTGCCGCGAGAGAATATGTTGATTTTTCATGGCTTTTCTCTTCTGCCCGACGGATTTACCAAGCGAACATAGCTGGTATAAACATGACGCATAAAGCCATCATTAAAAGGCCCTAATGTAGTTGATCCAAGTTGATAAGTTTTATTCTCAACATACCCTGAAGAAGCTTCTAAGTTACGTGCCAGGACATGCACCTGCACGGCTACCACATTTGCCCAATCCAATGCTGTGCAGGATGCGCAATCATCAAAAATATCTGCACTGCCATCTTCATCAGTATCCCGTCCGTATTCAAACTGAATACTTTGAATGCCTTCTATGATCGGTTGTGCTGATTGCATTTGGACAACGCCGCCACTCAAATCAAAATCGGTGCGCATCAATGTTGGAATGCCATCCCCTGAGGTGACGGAATAATTGCGCACGTAAAAAGCAGAAATTATTAATTTCCGTTTGTCAGCGGCCGTGGTGCAGTCTTTTTTATATACTGAAACGCCGGGCGTACCCAGTACCGGTGTTGTAGCGGCACTCGCAACATAATTGGCATGCCCCGTATTTCCACACGCCTGAGTTTGCAAGTACAATTTACCTGCACTATAGTTCTCACACCCTGCCACACCAGCGGCACAGGTTGACGCATAGCGAATCACCAACACATCAGAATCCGATTGCCGGTTCGTTACAATGCTAGAGCACTCAGTTGGTATAGAAACTCCTGTCACATAGCCTTGTACAGGAATTGAAAACATGTTGTTAATGTAGATTGCATCCCAATCAGAGAATGCAATACATGGATTGGGCACTGCCGTAGGCGGCGTAATAGACGGCAAAGAGGGAACATAAGTATCCCAATAACCTGCGTGCCATAACTCTTGCTGCAATACCTGCAAGGTAAATCGGCCATTCTCAACCTGCCGGTTCATTCTTGCCGATCTGCATTACTTTTGGTTAAATCCAAATATAGTGCAAGCACACCTGTCATGATCAACAATCCCAATGTAATTGAGATCATTAACTCAATCAGAGAAAAACCACCTTGCTGACCGCGTACCCAGCAGTGTGAGGCAGCATTTAATTTTTCTGCACGTGCACTCATGGTGATGCCAGATTAGCTATACGTACGATTGTACTCATAGTACGGCGGCACAAATCGTTAACACATTTTGCACCAGTTTCACCATCATATAGCCCGGTGCCACAAGTTGAGGCTGGGGCTGAAATCGGAGTCATGCCCTGCCACGCCACGGTAATCATGAATTGGTCACCAGTCCCAAGATCTTCGATACAGCCGCGTGCTCTATCATTGCACCTACATTCGTTGATGTCGAAGATTGTTCACTAGCACCTTTTAAAGCATTGCTCCATTGGCATGTATCAAAGCTCTGACCATTACCTGCGCAGGAAGTAGGCTGACTATCTCCTGTCCCTAGGGGATTTGCCGTTGCAGTAACATATGTTGCAGCAATCCTACGGTTAGAAGACAGCCTGTTCTCCATGTCCTCAAGCAAGATTAGTGCCTGTGTGCGTTGATATGATTCGAGTTCGGAAGATTGCAAGCGTACTTGCAATCCAGCCAATCCCAATAATCCAACAGCCAGAATAACCATAGTAACAAGAACCTCAATAAGCGAAACACCACGCATTGAAAGCACAGGATTTGAATTACATAAGACTCTCATTTCCTGAGCTACCATTTATCGGCAGGAGTTTTGGCGCCTTCGCTAGTGAGCATGAGATCCCCATCACTTGCTTGTGGTCCAGTTGGAGTAAATGTAAGCGTATATGAAGGTACCGTTCCAGTTCCAATTACAATTGCATAACTGTACTTGCTACTTACATTCGATGGAAGTGAATAGCCGCTTGCTTCCAAGGTTGTTTTGCTCGCATAACCCCGATCAGTAAGCAGAAACTGTTGTTGGCGATTGGCAATATCCATCATCTCTGCCTGAGCTGCCGCACGATTTGCTCTTATCATATATTGTGTATAGGATGGATAAGCAATGGCTGACAAAATACCAACAATGGCCACCGTGATCATTAATTCAATCAGCGTAAAACCACGATAATTTGACCTTTCCATGACTTGTTTCTTCTTCATTTACAAAATTCCCAAGAAATCTGCTTTTAACTCTGATCTATTTTATGCACTAGAAAGACCTCAGGTTTAACGGTTACTAGGTTAATTAACTTTAGCAAAAAAACTCTATTTCATCCCCATTCAACTTAGTCACTCACTCAATGTCGATCGCACTATGAGCAGCCTAGGTTACAATCACTCATACCAAGCATTTTCAATTCTCTGTAAACATAATAAATAAGTAATCAATCCATCATGGAACAAGATGTAATCGTCATTGGGGCAGGAATCATAGGGCTTGCAACGGCGGAGCGCCTGTTATTACAAGGTGCGAAAGTCACGATACTCGAGCGCAATAAAGCCGGGGAAGAATCATCGTGGGCAGGCGGTGGTATTTTATCGCCGCTTTGTCCATGGAATTATTCTGACGATGTCACGCGCCTAACTAGCTATAGCGTGAATCAATTTCCGGCCTGGATTTCAGTCTTACACAAAGCATCTGGAATTGATCCGGAATATGAAATATCCGGTATGCTGATATTGCCACCCAACGATGTAGAATCTGCACAGCAGTGGTGTTCAAAAAGAAAAATTAAAATAGAGCGACGGGGCATACTGGGTACTCCATCCACCAGAAACAACATTGAGATTCATGCCAGCAGCACATGTGACCGCGCGTTATTCTTGCCTGATATTGCACAAGTTCGTAATCCAAGATTATTACGCGCACTACTTAGCCGAGTTGCGCAATTAGGCGGGAAAATCATAGAAAGCTGTACAGTGAATACCCTGAAAACAGCACATAAGCGCATTCAGTCCGTTATTTCGTCTTGCGGTGAGTTTATTGCAGATTACACTATTGTTAGTGCTGGTGCGTGGAGCAAAGAAGTATTGGGGAAACACGCACTCAGACTAGATATTAAACCGATAAAAGGACAAATGCTGTTATTTAAGTTTGATACACCGCCAGTACATAACATTCTTGTACAGCATGATTTATATATCATCCCTCGCCGAGATGGCCATTTACTTGTTGGCAGTACACTCGAAGACGTGGGTTTTGATAAACAGACTACAATATCAGCACATGACAATCTGTTAATACGTGCGCAGGCTATTTTGCCAATACTTCACGAAATGTCCGTAAAGCAACATTGGGCAGGATTGCGTCCAGCATCACCGGATAACATACCTACTATCGCTCGACATCCGCTGATCAGAAATTTATTTATAAACAGCGGTCATTTTCGCTATGGCGTCACAATGGCACCAGTTAGTGCGGAGATCCTGGTAAATGAGATAACAAGCGCCCCGCAACCATTTGATGTCACTCCATATCAAATGGGATGGAATATAGATTAGTTATTAGGCCTTCGGTAATGGAAACACAACCGATTCAACAACCCCACTTAACTCTTCTATCATTACATCCTCACCGATTTGTTCGGCCCCAATTTGCTTTAGCCGGGATATCACTTGCTGCACCAGTATTTCCGGGGCAGAAGCACCTGCCGTAATACCGATGATTTTCTTTCCAAGAAACCAATCTTCCTGCAATTGTTCGGCGCGATCTACCATATAGGCTTCCACATTGGCATTTCTTGCCACTTCACATAACCGGTTAGAATTTGAACTATTGGGAGAACCCACTACAATGACCAAATCGCATTGATCCACCATTTTTTTAACTGCATCCTGACGATTCTGCGTGGCATAGCAAATATCATCTTTCTTAGGGCCAGTGATCATAGGGAATCGTCTTTTCAAGGCATCGACAATGCGCGCAGCATCATCAACTGACAAAGTGGTTTGTGTTACATAAGCTAAGTTGGCCTCGTCATTAACTTTCAGGACATCAACATCCATCTCTGTTTCTACTAGATACATTCCTTTGTTTTCACCGTCAATTTGCCCCATCGTACCTTCAACTTCCGGGTGGCCTTGATGGCCGATCATAATGATTTCCTTTCCATCCTTGCGCATCTTGGCTACCTCCACATGAACCTTGGTAACCAGCGGGCAGGTCGCATCAAATACCTTCAATTTGCGATCTGCAGCTTCCCGCCGGACAGCATGCGATACGCCGTGCGCACTAAAAATCAGAATACTATCTTGTGGCACCTCATCCAGATTTTCTACAAAAACAGCGCCTTTCTTCTCCAGATTCTCAACCACAAAACGGTTATGCACAACTTCATGGCGCACATAAATCGGCGCGCCATGCATTGTGAGCGCACGTTCAACAATTTCTATCGCACGATCCACACCGGCACAAAAACCTCTAGGATTCGAAAGTAGTACTTTGATCATTTATTTATCCCCAACAATGGATATTTTGCCTAGACTTAATTCAGTGATTGCGCATTTCGCATTCAATATCACAAATCTCAAGCATTGAAATTTAACTGCGTTTATATCTCTCGATAGCGTGCTGTCAATGCGACACGTTTTTCATAAGCTTCCCGTGCTATTTGAATATCTTCCAGAAATTGCGGTAATTCTTTCATTAGCAGTGCTTGTGGTCCATCGACCAATGCTTTGCTGGGTGCCGGATGAAAGTCAACTAATACCATATTAGCACCAGCTATGATGCCCTGAGCTGTTACATGCATTACGTCTAGAATACCATCCGGCGAGCTTGCGCGAGTGCCCACTGAGTGCGAAGGATCAACACAAACCGGCATACGAGTTAACCGTTTTACAACAGGCACATGCGAAAAATCAACGAAATTACGATGCGGGTCACCCATATTTGTTTTCATACCGCGCAACCCGAAAAACCACTTTGCGATTTCCTCCGAAGCCAAATACTCTGCGGCATTCAATGATTCGTCCAGAGTAATACCAAAACCGCGTTTTATCAGTACTGGAAAATTCTGCTGACGGCCAACAATTTTCAACAACTCAAAATTCTGTGTATTCCTCGTTCCAATCTGCAGCATAACACCCGTTGCATTACCCGTCTGATACAGTGCATTACGTATTTCTTCCAAGTGGGATTCATGCGTAATTTCCATCGCGATAACTTTTATGCCGTACTTTCCTGCCACATCAAAAACATAAGGAAGGCAAGTTTTGCCATGCCCCTGAAATGAATAAGGACTGGTACGTGGCTTATAAGCACCCATCCGCGTACAAGTCTGTCCATGATCACGCAATGCTTTCATCATCATTTCAACGTGCTCAATGGTATCAACCGCACACAATCCTGCGAACACATTCAGAGTGTCCTGCCCAAAACGAACGCCGTTATAATCAAAATGTGTCGGGCGATCATCATCCTTGTGTCGTCCTAAAACCCGATATTCCTCGGAAACCCGAACTACTCGGTCAACACAAGGTAGCGAGTTAACATCCTCAATAGATAACACTTTAGTGTTACCTATTAAATATATCTCTGTCAGCGTTTGTTCAGTACCTACTTCAGTATGAACACGCGTCGATATCCCTGAAAAATTGGCAAGATGCGCCAACAACTGTTTATATTCCGGACTATCCAGCCGGGTATTGGGAACAAGGATAAGAATCATAAAATAATTTCAAAAAGATAATGCTAATTCATTAGCATAAGATAAAGTAGCCCACGATTCTAACCGAAAAAACTATTGGTTACCATGATTCTGATAAACACTCACGTTGATTAAATCTCTTCAAAACCAGGGATTCTTCATCAAAGCTAAATAATTAAACAATCTTTAGCACAATGTGGTTGTATGTCAACAACTTTCCCAGAAGTCCGCATTGCGAATCAAATTTCTGACACAACTCTATTCAACTCACCCTGAGACAATTTGTCGCATAGCATTTCAAGAGAATTTAAGTTAATGTTCAAAGTTAGCTCGCAATCAAAAAAAGATTATTTACGATATCCCCACAATAATGTTTAGTGACCTCAGTCAATCGCCCCTCAGTAAAAATTTACAACGTTTATTTTGGCTCCGGAATATTGCCATCGTTGCTCAGTGCCTGACATTTGCAATTGTGTACTGGGCCATCGATATTGTAATTCCATGGGCGCAAATGATCTCTGTCGTCGCAATACTCTCGCTGTTAAATTTATTGACATGGGTACGGTTACACCGAAAATGGCCGGTATCCCATACTGAGTTCTTTTTACAATTAATGATTGATGTTCTGGCATTGAGTACACTGTTGTATTTCAGCGGCGGCTCAACCAATCCATTTATTTCACTATACCTATTGCCTTTGACGATCGCAGCTGCCACACTGCCTTGGCGTTATACATGGGTTATGGCTATGGTCACAATTTCTTGTTATACGCTGCTATTATTTAAATATGTACCATTACCGCACGAACATAGCAATCATCTCATTGAATTTGCGTTGCATGTATCAGGAATGTGGCTAGCATTTGTATTAAGTACTGTAATCATTGCATGGTTCGTCGTTAAAATGAGCTCCTCGATTCGAGATCGGGATCGGGATCTTGCTAAAGCGCGAGAACAGGCATTGCGCAATGAACAAATTATCGCTATGGGAACACTGGCAGCCGGCGCAGCACACGAACTTGGCACGCCACTTTCAACTATGGCTGTTGTGACCGGAGAATTACAGCAAGAATATAAAAACGATGTTGAATTCCAGAGCAATATTCATATTCTGCGCGATCAGATTGCCCACTGCAAGCAAACTTTGACCCAGTTACTTGCCAAAGCGGGTCAAGACAGAACTGAGCACGGCAGCGAACTTCCTGTCGATGAATTTCTTGATCAGGTTCTTGATAAATGGAAGTTGATACGTCCTTCTGCTAAATTTTCTTATCACCGTACAGGCACTCAGCCTGCACCCAGAATTATGGATAACCAGCTATTGAGCCAATCCATACTCAATCTACTTAATAACGCTGCAGATGCTTCTACTAAATGCATAGAGATCAAGAGCCATTGGGAAAATCTAATGTTACATCTTGAGATTATTGATGATGGCGAAGGATTGTCGGCAGAAGCCATGCAACGCGCCGGTGAAGCTTTTTTTTCCAGTAAGACGCCTGGGCAAGGTTTTGGAATCGGTTTATTTCTGGCGAATGCAAATATTGAGCGCTTTGGAGGCAGTGTTCGTTTGTTTAATCTTGAGAGTGGCGGTGCCTGCACACAGGTAGTTTTGCCACTATTAGAGCCAATAATATCATGATCGAGCTTTTATTAACCGACAGCAACGAGTATCCCAGCCTATTCATTGTCGATGACGATAAAGTTTTTTGTGATGTACTGGCAAAGGCGATGACAAAGCGTGGCTTCAGCGTAACGTGCGCATATACTATTGATGATGCATTAAAGTTGGCCGAAACTTCAGCACCTGAATATGCAATTGTTGATCTGAAATTATCCAGCGAATCCGGATTGGTGCTGGTTGAGAAACTAAAAACCTTAGATCCCTGTACCCGAATTGTTATGCTAACGGGTTATGCCAGTATCGCTACGGCGGTTGAAGCCATAAAACTCGGCGCCACCCATTATCTTGCAAAACCAGTAGATGCCGATGATATTATGGCTGCTTTTGAACGTACATCTGGCGAATCGAATATAGCTATCAGTGCACATCCATTATCAGTAGGGCGGCTCGAATGGGAATATATTCAACGCGTTCTCACCGAGAATGATAACAATGTGTCAGTTACTGCCAGAATATTGAATATGCATCGACGTACATTACAGCGCAAGCTTGCCAAAAAACCGCAGCGTGAATAAAGAAAAATCTATTTTATAGAAACCTTGCAATTATCCGGATATCCTGTCCAATCATGCGCAAATCATTTATTTTGAGCGTCTTATTTTTTTCAAGATTCATTAATTCAGGTAACTGAACCATTCCCTGCGCATTATCACCTAGCAAATGCGGCGCAAGAAATATAATCATCTCATTAACTAATCCAGCTTCAACTAAAGCGCCATTCAGCCCACATCCAGCTTCCACCAATACTTCATTCATTCCAAAATCAGCCAGCGTCGTTATCATTTTCTCCAGATCGACTCGGCCTTGGGTATTGGACAAAACTATAACCCGAACACCCATTTTACTCAGCGCCTCATTTTTTTCCGGATTGCCATTATTCGCGGTAAAGATACATACCTCTTCTCCAGCTTGAAGTAATTTAGCGTCCAACGGAATTACTAAATGACTGTCTACGACAATCTTTTTGGTTGGCGGTGTGTCTTGATGTGACGGACCGTTAACTGAGGATTATCGGATTTTACTGTACCAATACCTGTCAGGATGGCGCATGAACGTGCGCGCCACCGATGCCCATCCTGTCGTGCAGGTTCTCCGGTAATCCATTGACTAACACCATTATTCAGAGCAGTCTTACCATCCAGGCTTGCAGCTGTTTTTATTCTGACCCATGGTTTCTTGTGAATCATGCGCGTAACAAAACCCACATTCAGCGCACGTGCTTCTGCTTCTAATAAACCAACCTGTACGTCAATTCCGGCCAATTCCAATAAGGCCTTTCCACGACCTGATACTAGCGGGTTAGGATCTTTCATGGCTATGATGACCCTGGCAATGCCTGCAGTAATCAAAGCATTAACACATGGCGGCGTGCGTCCATAATGGGCGCAGGGTTCCAGTGTGACATAAACTGTTGCGCCACGCGCTGCCCCCCCAGCATTATTTAATGCATTAATTTCAGCATGTGGTTGTCCAGCCCTCTCATGCCAACCGCTCCCGACTATCTGTTCATTATAGGTGATCACACAACCTACACGCGGATTAGGTGTTGTACCGTAAAGCCCTTTCTCAGCTAACCGTAGCGCATACGACATGAAAGCATAATCGGCGGGAGAGAACATCTAAGAAATTGTAAAATTTGACTGCAATTAATTCGCCGGGTCTACTGTATTCCGATAGATGACCAGCAAAACATAGGCTGATTTAGGTTGTTTTCTTTGATTGCAATTATTGATTCGGTTTTTGTACTTCTTTGATCGCATCACGAAAATCATCCACATCCTGAAAGCTTTTATAGACGGATGCGAATCGGATATAAGCTACTTCATCGAGCTTATAAAGTTCTTGCATCACACTCTCACCAATACTACGTGATGAAACTTCGCGCTCCCCCATGCTTAAAAATTTTTGTACAATACGGTCGATCGCTGCATCCACGTAACTTGTGGGAACAGGGCGTTTATGGAGCGCACGTTTAAATCCCGTCAACAGTTTGTTTCGATCAAACTCAGCTCGACTACCATCATGCTTTACAACTTGAGGTAAACGTAATTCAACTGTTTCGTATGTCGTAAAACGCTTATCACAAGACTGGCACCGCCGCCGTCGTCGTATTTTCTGGCCATCCTCACTCACGCGTGAGTCAATCACACTGGTGTCTTCTGCACAGCAAAAAGGACATTTCATACCAAAACTTAGCCAGTATTAATCAAGTAAGTCAGATCATCTTTCAATATCTGGCCAACTTGGCAAAGCTACCCATAAACTGGAAATTTTGCACACAATCGTTTTGCTTCAGTGGCCACTCGTGACAAAACCGCTGGATCCTCAGGTGCAACAAGTACATCCGCTATCAGGTTGGCTAATTGTTCCGCTTCCAATTCTTTGAAACCTCGCGTGGTCATTGCCGGTGAGCCGACACGGATACCACTGGTAACGAATGGTTTCTGCGGATCATTAGGTATGGCGTTCTTGTTAACCGTAATGTGTGCCAGTTCAAGTGATTCTTCTGCCTTCTTACCAGTCAGATTCATCGCACGCAAGTCAACCAGAAACATATGACAATCTGTTTGGCCTGAGACAATTCGCAAGCCGCGATTGATCAGTACTTTTGCCATTACACGAGCGTTCTCAATGACCTGCTCCTGATAATCCTTAAACTCTTGACTGGCAGCTTCTTTAAATGCGACCGCTTTAGCCGCGATCACATGCATCAATGGGCCACCCTGAGTTTGTGGAAAAATGGCGGAATTTAGTGCCTTCTCGTGTTCAGGTTTGGCCATAATAATACCACCACGCGGACCGCGTAATGTTTTATGTGTAGTGCTCGTAACAAAATCTGCAATGCCAACCGGATTAGGATAAAAACCAGCAGCTACCAATCCGGCGTAATGAGCCATATCGACAAACAGGTAGGCATCTACAGCATCAGCAATTTTGCGGAAACGTTTCCAATCAATGACTCTCGCATAGGAGGAGGCGCCTGCAACTATCATTTTTGGTTTATGTTCGTGGGCTAATTGCTCAACTTGATCATAATCAAGCAGCTCAGTTTCCGGATGCAAGCCGTAAGAAATCGAATTAAAGATCTTTCCGCTCATACTAACGCTAGAACCATGCGTTAAGTGCCCGCCGTGCGCTAGCGACATGCCC
This sequence comes from Nitrosomonas sp., assembly GCA_016708955.1. Classification (GTDB taxonomy): domain Bacteria; phylum Pseudomonadota; class Gammaproteobacteria; order Burkholderiales; family Nitrosomonadaceae; genus Nitrosomonas. Next base: position 395,946 of record JADJES010000001.1, on the reverse strand, counting down.
AGCAGAGTATCGCCAGGCTTTAGCACTGATAGATAGACAGCTGCATTAGCTTGCGAACCGGAGTGCGGTTGCACATTGACATATTCAGCACCAAAGAGCGCCTTTAATCGGTCAATAGCCAGTTGCTCAACCTGATCAGCATACATACAGCCGCCGTAATAGCGCTTGCCCGGATAACCTTCGGCATATTTATTCGTTAGAACAGAACCCTGAGCCAGCATAACAGCGGGGCTTGCATAATTCTCCGATGCAATTAATTCAATATATTCTTCCTGCCGCTGTATCTCGCCTTTAATCGCCTGCCATACTTCTGGGTCGACATTTTCTATAGTTTGTTTCTGAGAAAACATGGTGATACCAATCCTTTGAAATATTTTTAAACTGAGTAAATACGTATATTACCATTACCTACCGAAACGCAGATAGCTGATCACAAGCAGTAGAATAAAAAAGAAAAGAATTTTCTTTTTTGCAAATAATCTTCATCAGTGATTTTAAACCGATCTTTACATCGGCTGAGAAATTCTCAGCAAATCTGCAGAAAGGTAGGAATTTTAATGTCACTTTTTTCTTTATCAATACCAATATTTATTGCCGTCCGATTTATCCAAACGGAGTGGTTGTAAGAAAGTAGAGAGGCTATCCCTTGTAATAGTAAATTTTGGGTCAAGACACCTCCAATCTCCACTGGTAAGTCTGAACGGAGGCAGTCCATGCTAGGGATAGAAATAGTGTAGAAAAATTTGTACCCCATAACCTGTCTCTCCAGAACAATGAAACAATAGAGCAGTTTTTCTGTATGTGTCTCAGCTATCGATCAAATAATTGCGGCTTCTTCTTCAAAGAGAAGCTTTACTTTCTCATCACTATTAATATCAACCGTTACTTTACCGCCATTGATTAGGCGTCCGAACAATAATTCATCAGCCAATGCACTACGAATCGTATCTTGGATAAGCCGTTCCATAGGCCGGGCACCCATGAGTGGATCAAAACCATGTTTTGCAAGATACTTACGCAATTGTTCCGTAAACGTTGCCTCCACTTTCTTTTCGTGAAGTTGTGTTTCAAGCTGAATCAGGAATTTATCGGTTACTTGCAAAATAATTTCCTGATCTAAAGAAGCAAATGAAATGATCGCATCTAGCCGATTACGGAACTCAGGAGTAAACAGTTTTTTGATATCAACTAATTCATCCCCTGCAAATTTTGATTTTGTAAATCCCATCGAAGATCTAGTAAGGGATTCAGCACCTGCATTGGTAGTCATTATAATGATGACATTGCGAAAATCTGCTTTACGCCCATTATTGTCTGTCAGCGTTCCGTAATCCATGACTTGCAACAGAATATTGAAAATATCTGTATGCGCTTTTTCGATTTCATCTAATAATAAAACCGAATAGGGATGTTTAATCACTATTTCTGTCAACAATCCACCCTGATCATAGCCCACATATCCTGGTGGTGCGCCAATCAGACGGGATACTGCGTGACGTTCCATGTATTCAGACATATCGAATCGATGCAAGTGAATGCCGAGGGCATAGGCTAATTGCCTTGCCACTTCGGTTTTTCCGACACCTGTTGGCCCTGAAAAAAGAAAAGAACCCACGGGTTTCCGCGGATTTCCCAGTCCACTTCTTGACATTTTTATAGCCGCAGTCAACGCATTAATTGCATTGTCCTGCCCAAAAACAACGGCTTTCATATCACGACCCAATGTTTTCAATTTGTTGCGATCGTTCGTGGAAATATTTTGTGGAGGAATTCGCGCAATCTTGGCTACCACATTCTCAATCTCACTTCTGCCGATAACTTTCCGTTTCTTCGATTTTGGCAATATACGCTGTGCAGCACCAGCTTCATCCAGCACATCAATTGCTTTGTCTGGCAGATGCCTATCATTAATATAACGTTCCGATAGTTCTGCTGCAGAAACTAATGCACTGGCAGTATACTTAACCTTATGGTGTTGTTCATAACGTGATTTCAAGCCACGTAAAATAGCTACTGTTTCATCTACACTGGGTTCGTTAACTTCTATCTGCTGAAAACGCCTTGATAGTGCATGGTCTTTTTCAAAGATCCCGCGGTACTCCTTAAAGGTTGTGGCGCCGATACATCGTAGCTGCCCAGTACTTAAAACCGGCTTCAGCAGGTTGGATGCATCCAGAACGCCACCTGAAGCAGCGCCAGCACCAATGAGTGTATGGATCTCATCTATAAACAAGATGGCCATTGGATTATCAGTTAATTGTTTTAGCAATGTTTTCAAGCGTTGTTCAAAATCTCCGCGATATTTGGTGCCCGCCAATAAAGCGCCCATATCAAGCGAATAAATTTGATGCTTCAAAAGTAAATCAGGCACATCTTCTTCAACAATACGTTTTGCCAAGCCTTCTGCAATTGCGGTTTTTCCTACACCAGCTTCACCAACTAATAAAGGATTATTTTTACGGCGTCGGCACAACGTTTGTATGACGCGCTCAATCTCCTTCTCACGCCCCACCAAGGGATCTATTTTATTAATTAACGCCAGGTGATTGAGATTCACCGTGTAATTCTCGAGCACGCCTCCGCTCGAATTGGTTTCGTGCTCACTGTCCCCTTCATTTCCAGTTTTAGTGTCATTCTCGTGCGGTACTTTCCGAATATTATGTGAAATGTAATTCACTACATCCAAACGCGTTACACCTCTCTGATGCAAGAAATAGACGGCATGTGAATCTTTCTCACCAAAAATCGATACCAAAACATTGGCGCCAGTAACTTCTTTCTTTCCGGATGACTGTACATGCAATATCGCTCGTTGAATAACGCGCTGAAAACCTAATGTAGGTTGCGTATCAACTTCTTCTTGACCATTAATTACCGGTGTATGGCGTGTAATATGGTCCGCTAATACTGATCGCAAACCATCAATATCTACCAAGCAAGCACTTAATACTTCAGCGGCACTTGCATTATCCAGCATTGCCAGCAGTAAGTGTTCTACTGTAATGAACTCATAACGTTTTTGTCTAGACTCTACAAACGTTATATGTAAACTGACTTCCAAATCTGGCGCAATCATTTCAGTTTTCCTCCATTGTACACCTAAGTGGGTGCTGATTTTTTCTCGCAAATTCAACCACCTGCTTGACCTTCCTACTTGCAATATCACTTGGGTATATACCACATACACCGACTCCCTGCATATGCACCTCTAACATTATTCGTGTTGCTTGTTCTTGATTCATGGAAAAAAATATTTTCAACACCTCAATCACAAACTCCATAGGTGTGAAATCATCATTCAATAATAAAATTTTGTACATGGAAGGAGGTTTTCGTTCAATTTTCTCCTGTACAAGCATAACGGCTTCTGGGTTACTCTCCGTCATAACTGTTTTCCCTACTCATTCTTTCTATAAAAATATATTGTACTAAATACTTCAACTTCATTATCGACATCTTTGACGATTACGACAAAATTTTCAAGTATCTTGAGATAATTACCTAGTTCTTGCGCACAAATATGTTGTAACGGCTTGACTTTAACCCTGGATTTGCGTAAAACTGCAAATGGCGTTTGGCTTCAAGTTCTCTGCGGTCCCGGTTATATCCGTCAATGGTCTTGAAATTCAAATAGTGTTAGGGTTTCCGGCCCAGTTTTTATATAGGAAGTAGAAATGGCAACAGGTACAGTAAAATGGTTTAACGATTCCAAAGGTTTTGGTTTTATTACTCCCGACGATGGCAGCGAAGATTTGTTTGCACACTTCTCAGCAATCAATATGTCTGGATTTAAAACTCTTAAAGAAGGCCAAAAAGTGAGTTTTGATGTCACTCAAGGACCGAAGGGAAAACAGGCCTCTAATATCCAATCCGCTTAACTTTCGTAAAAATACTGGCTTAAACCGCTTTATTAGCAATAACAATACAATAGAAATAAAGTACGTAAGAAGGTATAACTTTATATTACCCCTTTGTTAGCATGGCAAGGGGTTTTTTCTTAGTTCACATACTACATGCGCTCAATCATTGCACTACCAAAATCCGAAGAAGAAACCTTTTTAGCGTCAGTCATCTGTCGCGCAAAGTCATAGGTAACTATCTTGTCCTGAATAGTTGTTTCCATCGCTTTGATAATCAAATCGGCTGCCTCTGCCCAACCTAAATGCCGCAACATCATTTCTGCTGATAATATGATTGAGCCAGGATTTACTTGATCTTTTCCTGCATATTTAGGTGCTGTGCCGTGTGTTGCTTCAAAGATAGCGATAGAATCGCTGAGGTTTGCTCCGGGCGCAATCCCAATTCCACCTACCTGTGCGGCCAATGCATCCGAAATATAATCACCATTTAAGTTCAGAGTAGCTACTACATCATACTCTTCTGGACGTAACAAGATTTGCTGCAAGAAAGCATCGGCAATCACATCTTTAATAATAACCCCGCCTTTTTCTGACGGCAATTTCATCCACGGCCCTCCATCCAGCAATTCTGCTTCAAATTCTTTAGCAGCCAAAGCATAGCCCCATCTTTTGAACGCGCCCTCAGTAAACTTCATAATATTGCCTTTATGCACCAAAGTAACCGATTGGCATTTATTATCAATAGCATACTGAATTGCCTTTCGAACAAGACGCTCTGTCCCTTCTTTCGAAACAGGCTTGATCCCAATACCAGAAGTCTGAGGAAAACGTATACTGGTCACCCCCATATCTTTAATCAGAAAAGCAATTATTTTCTTTGCGGACTCTGATTCTGCTTCCCATTCGATACCCGCATAGATATCTTCAGAATTTTCTCTGAAAATAACCATGTCGGTCTTCTCCGGGTTCTTCACTGGACTGGGTACACCACTAAAATAACGTACTGGCCGTAAACAAATGTATAAATCCAACAGTTGTCGAAGCGCAACATTAATCGAACGTATACCGCCACCAACCGGTGTTGTCAGCGGGCCTTTAATGGAAACCACAAACTCCCTAGCGGCCTGTAGAGTCTCTTCCGGCAACCACACATCAGGCCCATAAATTCGTGTTGATTTCTCGCCCGCATAGATTTCCATCCACGAAACTTTGCGTTGCCCGCCATATGCTTTCTTAACCGCAGAATCGACGACTCTCTGCATTACGGGGGTAATATCAACACCAATACCATCACCTTCAATAAAAGGAATTATTGGATTATCAGGTACATTTAACGAATTATTTTCATTAACCTGAATCCTTTCCCCATCACTAGGTATTTTTATATGCTGATACATGACATCTCCAAGTATTCGAATACTATATGTGCTATTACTAAATATTCCCGGTCAGCTAAACATTATTGGATGAGAATGTTGTCACTTTTCTTCTTCATTGCATGATAAATTTTCTCAAACTAAAATAAAGCCCCGTGTTTAAACTATTATACGTGTAAATACGAAGCCTTTCCACGCGACTGGGAAACCTGTTGCTACTTATCGCTCACCCTAGTATTTTTGTTTAATATATATCACTACTTCGGATAAGCAGCATTCACTCAATCTCCAGAATTACTCAACAGCACCTACACAATGAAATTAAACCTCCTCGTTCCCAATCTATTCTGGCCTGATATCTTGCAAACAGAAATCTATAATGATCTATCGGCGCCTTCTTTAGAAGTACTGTTATCAAAAAGTACCGCTATGACGACTCCTCCACAGGAAATGGAAGCGTGGCTATGTAAGGAGTTTAATATAGCAAAGCAGAAAAATGACTGGCCTATTGCACCGCTCATGCTAATCACTGACGCACCTGCTTTGGCGAAAACAAGTAAAGATTTCTGGATGCGTGCCGATCCTGTTCACCTACGTATTGAACAAAACCATATCATGTTAGCTGATAGCCAAGCTTTCCAAATTTCTATAGAAGAAGCCGAGCAAATAGTGCGGGATCTTAATCTCATTCTGGGCAATCATGATTTCTCTTTTGCCATTATGCCCTGACCGTTGGTATATCCGAACATCGAAAGCACCGGAGATCTTCACGCACATACTTAGCCATGTCACATGCAAGAACATTAATAATTTTCTACCATCAGGCTCTGAAAGTATCGCATGGCATCGAATTTTTAATGAGATTCAGATGCTGCTTTATGAGCACCCAGTTAATCAAGCTCGTGAATCTCGTGGAGAACTGACCATTAACAGCGTTTGGTTCTGGGGAGGAGGAAATATGCCGCAATCAACACAGTCTCCTTATACGTATGTATGGAGTGATAATGACCTTCCGCGCGCATTGGCATTAGCCAGTGACACTAGCCACTCAGAGTTACCTGCCGATGCGCAGGAATGGCTCCAAACCCAAATATCCGGGAATCATCTTGTGGTGTTGGATGCTTTACAAGGAAAAGCCAAATATAGAAATGCTTATGACTGGCGTGAGACACTTGTGAGCATGGACAAGAATTGGTTTTTACCTGCATATAAAGCACTTAAGAACGGAAAAATCAACCAATTGACCATCACAGCGCTTAACGAAACTTCATCTCAGCGATTTGAGATAACGCGCTCTGATTTATGGAAATTCTGGCGTATAACTAAACCACTTCCCGCTCATATAGAAACACACTAGCAAGAATAAGGAAACATCGTGCAAAAAATCTCTCTTCTTAGTAACGTTAAACCTTATCTCGCAATTTGCATTGCGTTAATACTTGCAATCGTTCTGATAGCTGACACCTATTTTATCAATGAAATCCCATCACACTTGCTAGCAGCATTCTGGTTTTCCTTGGTCTTTGTAATACTAATAACAATGATCCAAGTAGCAGATTCAGAAAAAAATATCAAAAACTTTTCAGATCAACTCCAAGTTAGCAAGGAAAGACTCGGGAATGAGATTAAGCACCGGTTATGGGCAGAGAAAACAGCATCTGAAAGCAAAATAAAATCACAGTTTGTTGATGAAAACATGCCTGTCATGCTGGCTTATTTTAATAGTGATCTTCGTTGCCGTTACCATAACAGAATTTTTCGCCGTTGGTTTGGATTAAAGCCAGATCAGATAGATGGCAGGCTTTTAAAGGAATTCTCAAATGAAGAATTTTTCTCTGATATCCAAAATAGTATCGAAGAAATACTAGCCGGAAAAACCGTGCATAACGAACGTGTACTTAAATCGACCAAGGGCTTCCCTTATATTTTCACCGAGCAATATCTTCCTCATCTTGATAGCAAGGGAAAGACTGTCGGTTTCTACACGTTACACACTCCCCGGGCGCAAGAAAAAAACCGTGATTTTTCAAAAAAGAAACTAGAAAGCTCAACCAAACCAGAGCCAGAAAAACCCCACAAAATACTGACTAAAGACAATACAAACCTGCCACCGAGTACTCAAACATCCAAATCAGGAATTACCGCTGCACGCATTACTCAGGCAATTGAAGGGGGGGAATTTAATCTTTATTGCCAGGAAATCACCCCTATCAAATCTACTATCACGTCAGTTTCACATTATGAGATTCTCATCCGTATGCATGAGGAAGAAAATAACTTGATGCCACCGGGCTCATTTCTACCCCTTGTCGATCAATTTAAAATGATGCCCAAACTGGACCGGTGGATAATCAGTCATATCGCCCAGTGGTTATCAGTCCACCCAAAATCCAACTCTGTATTTTATGTTAATGTCGCTAAAGATACGTTAAGTGACCGGGCCTTTCCTGGCTTCATTCAGGATCAATTACAAAAAATAAAAGCCCCGGCTTCCAATTTTTGCTTTGAGGTTGAAGTGTCAGATGCAGAAGCCAATACAGCCGATACACTTATTTTTACGCAGAAAATTCGAGAGCTGGGTTGCCTGGTTTCGCTATGTAGCTTTAGCGGAAACCCTGAGTCATTAAATTTACTCGACAAAATGAAAGTCGATTTCCTGAAAATTGATGGCAGTTTAGTATGCAATATCCTTCGTGATGAGGAAGATCTCGATAAAGTAAAAACTATCAATCAACTCGCGCACAAAACGGAAATTAAAACAATAGCCGAATTAGTTGAATCAGACGACATCATCGTAAAACTACAGGAAATCGGCGTTGATTATGCGCAAGGATTTGGTGTTGCTAAGCCCCATCCCTTCAAAGATCTCGAGTCATAGACTGAGCGGCAGGAAATTTTTTAAATCCCTACCTCTAAAATCCAAACAGACTATCCCACAAAGCTGGATCAATCATTTTTCATCGGCTTACTGGCACGGTATAAAGAAATCGTGCCGACCAAGGTACGATGCTGAGCAGTCTCTTCTACCGGGTGGAATCCGGCATCCATTATAAATACCGGCAAGCGACCCAAAATGTGATCGTGAATTTCTTCAAACCAGCGCATCATCCAAGAGATTAACCACATGACAAAATCATGTGGCTTGCCGAAATCCGCGATATGCAGCTCGCCACCAGGCTTCAATACGCGAAAAGCTTCTCTGAGCATTTGCTGTTTATCGTGCCGCGTCAGATGATGCAGCATCAGACTGGAGAACACACGGTCGAAACTTGCATTCGGGTAGGGCAGACAAGTCGCCATACCTTGTTGCAAGATGATGGCTTCTCCCGCTTGTTCGGCCTTCCTTCGCGCAATGTCCAACACTTGAAGATCCGTATCAAGCCCATAGACTATGGCGCCCGGCTCGGTTTGTTTGATCTGCACGGTAAGTGTGCCGGTACCACAACCCACATCCAACACAATCTGCCCGGGCTGAATATGGGCCAGCGCAATCAATGCCGCCTTGGTTCCCGATTCAGGAAACAAGCATCGCATCATCGGATCGTACCAGCGCGTCAACCAGTGGAAATGTAATGCCGGGATAAAATGAGGTTGCTTTTTCATGAAATCAGATTATTTCCGATAGTTGCGTGCGGCGAGGCGAGTTGCCAGCAAATTTATACAAAGACCTACAATAATTAAAGCAGCTGCACCGATTTTCCACGGATGGATGGGTTCGTCCATCACCCATGTGGAACTCGTCAACCCGAACACTGGTACAAGCAGCGAAAATGGCGCTACTGTCGCAGCCGGATAATGACTCAATAGCCAGCTCCATGTCGCAAAGCCCAACAAGGTAACCGGATAAGCATTATAGCCAATGGCGGCGGCAGAGCGCCACGTGAGCCTGGATAAGCCTTCGAGATCCCAAAAGTTTTGTTCAAAGATGAACGACACCAGCAAGAGCGGCGGCCAGGCAACGAAACTTCCCCAAATGACCAGCGCCAGCATATCGATCTTGCCGAACCGTTTGGAAATCAGATTGCCCGCGCCCCACGAAGCCGCTGCTGCAATGATCAGGCCCATGCCCAGCGCCGAGATATCACCGCCCAGATTGGCGGCGACAAGCCCGATACCGGAAAATGAAATAATCGCCCCGGCGATCTGCCAAACAGATGGCTTTTCATGCAGAAACATGACTGCCAGCAAGATGGTAAAGAACACCTGAACTTGCAACAGCAACGAAGCGAGACCAGCTGTTGTCCCGGCAGCCATGCCGAAAAATAGCAAAGTGAACTGCAATGCGAACATGACAAACCCGAAAGCCGCCACTTGCCGGAATGCGATGCTAGGCCGCCGGATGAAAAAGACCGCCGGAAACGCAGCAAAAAAGAAACGCAATGCGCACAGCAGAATCGGCGGCAGCTCGTCAAGCCCCGCTTTGATCATGACGAAATTGAATCCCCCAATCACCGCCACCGCGATGGCCAGTGCAATATGCTGCGGGTGCATTATTTTTTGTGCTTAATGTAAGTTAAATTCCCGGAATCATAAGTCATCATGGTATCCGGCGTATCTGGAAAAATACCTGAGATTTCCATTGCTAAGATTGTTGAAGCACTGGAGTGCAAGTTGGTCGTATCTTGAGTGTTGCGGCTCGAGATTTTTGGAGACGTTAGGCCAATGGTAAGGTTTGATCCTCAGGACGTTGCGCATCGTCATTCCCGCGCAGGCGGGAGTCCATGATTGCAGGCGGCATGACTGGAAATATTGGAGCTCCTTACGTCACTCCGGCCGGGCGTACTTCGTAAACTTTTACCTGATTAGAAAGATTCCTCAGCTTGCCGAAGCAACGTGCCGGGCGAGGCCCGGTAGTGGCTGCGGCGACGAACAGGCGTAGAGGAGCGCTTCAAGATGGAAGCGTCGGTTGAAACGGTAAACAAACGCACCGAGGTAACGAGTTCCGTATTTGGCGAAATCGAATGCATGATAAGCGCCACCCAGGCTGGTTTGAGGTTGCCCAAAACCGTATTGATCCAGTTGAATTCTGGCAAATCCTTAGGCTTGCGACCGTCCGCGACGATTGCCCGGTGCTGACAGCCAGCATCAGTAACCCCGGCAAAACAACCCAATCCATCGGAAGTGACTATACAACCTGGCGCGAGGTCAGCGGTAGCCCAGTCAAAAACCGCTTTGCGCGTAAAACCAGGAACCGGTGCCATTTAATATACAGGGGACGGCCTTGGCGCTGAGCGAGATCGCCGCCACAAAAGGTACCTTGTTCTCGGAGCCCCGGCCTGCCTTGCCACCAGCCAATTCTCCGCCAAGGTAAGCGTCATCCGCCTGGACATTACCACACAGCGTATACTTGGCATCCCGTTCGACCATCGCCTGCATCAGCTTCTGCTGAATCAGCCAAGCCGTGGGGTAACTCACGCCCAACTGCCGCTTAAGGTCGAGTGCCGACAAGCCGGTCTTGGCTTGGCTGATCAGATAAATTGCCAAGAACCAAATGCTTAGCGCCAAGTGCGTGCTTTGGAACAAGGTGCCTGCGATCAGAGATGTCTGTAACCGGCAGCACTTGCATTGGAAGTTCTTGTGTTTTCCTACCTTAAGCAAGTAGTAATTCGCGTTGCCGCAGCCTGGGCAGCTGAATCCTTGCGGCCAACGGGATGCTTCAATGCATCCGCGCATTGCTCATCTGTGCCAAACTGCGCAAGGAATGCAGGTAGGGACAAGCCTGCTTGGAATTGGATACGGTTCATGGCCATGGCAATTTCTCTTTGATGGGTTTGTTTGGGTCAGTATGCGCCTTATAATAGAAAAAATCGGGTTTGGCTGAAGAATCTTTCTAATCAGGACTTTTTATGTAAATATCGCTTTATTCTGGAAAATGGTGAAGCCGTTTTAACGGCTTTCTCATCTTTCCATTGCGCAATGGCTTTTTTGGCTCGCTCATCTGTGATACGAATCGGCCGGTTAACCAGAAAATGATCAACCTCAGCATCTTCAGGATAAATATTATCGATATAAGGATCATGTTGTGTAACGGCAATCGGTATACGGTTACTATCCTTAGTGGCACTGATTACGAAACTACCACCTTGCTGTGCCTGCAAAATGCCAAATTCCGGATAATCATCACACCAAACTTTAATATTCTTGAAACCAGCATCTGCAATAATTTGCAATAAATCCGCCTCTGCATAGACTCGCATTTCAAGTGTTGAACCTTCTCCCCCATGCCAGGTTAACCGGTCACATACCTCTATACTCTGATCTTTGCGTTGATTAACCAACAGCATACCTTGCTGATCCCGAACAATCCCAAACTGATTCAAATGCGGGAAATGTTCAACCGTTTTTGGCAACATAGTATAAGGGACTGTCAACAACATCAGTCCGTCCGGTTTCAACAAATGCCAACTGTTAACAAACGCGACATGACGGGGTGGCGAAACATGTTCATAAACATCCGAGCTAATCAGTAAGTCGTAACTACCTACTGCCATATTTTCTATATTGCAAATGTCTAAGAATGGTTCTGCATGGTAAAAATAATTTGTGTAGTCAAATAGATTATTAAGCTTATCCGCATAATGCGGCGCATCACTCAACCCCATCGCTTTTCGGTTCCGGTCAGGAGAAAAATTTGCAAACGCAACTGGTTTGTCATAAAAATGGTGTGACAGTGCGAACATCAATGCACGAAAACGGACAATCGATCCACAGTGTTGGCACGCCCCTCCCTCGCGATGGAAATCTGGCACTACCACAGACTCTTTACCACAAAGATTGCAGGTGTATTGTTTGTAATCCGGTGCAGACATATTGAATTGAAGAACCAATGATGCTCAAGTTTAGGAAAGATAAATCACTTTTTCGGTGAGCATTGAATGTACTGAATGCCGCCTCGACTGTCAAACGCTGTGATAATCGATCGAAAAATGACTGCGGGAATGAGGCAAATCTTGGCATTGCAATCTGCCTTAAATAATCGCTGCGCGATTCACATCGTCATTCCCGCGCAAGCGGAAATCCAGGATTGCAGGCAGCATGACGTGAATGTTGTGGCCAGCGCTACACAGAATGACGTAAATCGCACACCGAGCCGTCCTTTTGCCAGTTGCAATCAACGGAAAGCACTCAAAAAACAAAAGGGAGCCAACGCTCCCATTCCAGATTACACCCAAGCCTGAATTAAATAGTAGTTGCCTTTCTACGCCGTACCAGATACCCAATCAAACCTAATCCGCCCAGCAACATCAGGTAAGTTTCTGGCTCGGGTACTGGCGGGATATAAATAGGTTTAGGGTCAAATACGGTATCGGGAGTATAAGACAATAAAAATGCCTCCAGATTTCCATTGTGCATACCCTCCCCAACCATCTGTCCATTATTGTTGATGCTGAAAGTAACAAGATTAGTCCATCCGGCTGCGACCACAGGAGCCAATAACGAAAGATCAGTTATTCCGCCGTGACTAACGCACATTGCAGTAGACGCCACCCCTGATCATGAAAGAAACTTTGAGGTGGGAGGTGGCGGGGAGAGGTCGCACAGATTTTTTGGTGACTTGATCCCGCACTCTAACGTGACCCGCCGAACTGACTCGAACCCCGGATTGCTTCCATAGAGAGCGCACGTTAAACAGGCCGAAGGCAGATAATTGCCTTCAGGCATTTTCCAGTTCCGGCATCCGCCGCCTTCCATTCACGAGTATAAATTGAATGGAGGAATTATGGAATTGGTCGCGCTTTACAAACGTGTTATTGGACTCGATGTGCATCAAGCACAGATTGCGGCCTGCGCACTGATCGAAGAATGCGACGGTTTGATACGAATTGAGCAGCGTCAATTTGGTACATTCAAGAAAGACCGACGCGCGCTGGCGCAGTGGTGGTTCAATTGCAGCCTGACGAAGTTGTGATGGAAAGCACCGGCATCTACTGGAAAAGTCCTTACGCGGCATTGGAGGCGGCAGGCATTCGTGCAAAAGTCGTGAACGCCCGGCATGTAAAATGTTCCCGGACGCAAAACAGATATCAACGATGCGCAATGGCTGGCAACGTTGTCGCGTGCGGTTACTGCGTGCATCGTTTATTCCGCCCGCAAAAATGCGCGAGTGCGTTTGATTGCCCGGCAACGGCAAAGCTGACCGGACAGCTTGCATCTGAAAAGAATCGTTTACACAAGATTCTCGCCGATGGCGGCATACGCCTGGGTGTCGTGGTCAGCGATGTTCATGGACAATCGGCCCGCGCCATGATCAAGGCGCTTATCGCAAACAAAATGCCCCAGGAGGTTTTGAAATTCGCATCACGACGGCTCAAAGCCAGCCGTGAAGAATTGTTCGATGCCAGAACCACTTCTGCTTTTAAAGCAAAGTTCAGCTCACTCATCGTGCGCCGTGGATACAAGCGCGCCATTGTGGCACTGGGACACAAAATATTACGCACCCTCTTCTTCATGTTCAAGCGGCGCGAACATTACCGGGACAACGCCACTGACTATGAGAAACTTTCGGTTCAGCGTAATGCTGCACGTTGGATCAAAACGCTGATTCAACACGGCTTTATCAAAACAGCGCAAGCCTAATTTGCAATTGTTATATGGTCTTAGCTGGCCAGGATTACTTGCGCCTGTTTAGTGGTTTCTTTCACGTTAAGGTACCCAAGTCAGTCATGCCTATACCATTTGGACCCGTGATAAATGCATGAGAATACGGAATTGGACCTACAACCTCATACCACCCGACGACTTGCCCAGAATCATTGATGTCCGAAGCACCACTAAAGCCTCCTCCACCAAAGCTGCCTAGTACCACAAATGACCAATCGGCATGCGCCATTGAAGGGATTGATACAGTGGAAATTACTGAGAGAAAGATTGCGACCCTTTTGAGTTTTTTTGAATTGAGTGTTCATGATTATTATCCTCATGTGATTGTTTCCGTGGTATTAAGGTGTTTCACATTACAAAGAATCAAGAAATCCAAACAAAATTGGACATTTTTTATCAATGTAATCCGGGTTTATTACACAATCAATAAGCAAAATACTTATTTTTCCAATAAGAAATCATTTATTTGTGGATCGTGTTGCTATCGTCGTATACGCCAAGACACCATATACTGATGCAGATCAAACTTCCTCAAGCAAAAGCCTTTAACTGATCGCAAGCCTCATACTTTTTCTCCTTTTAATGCTCGTTGCAACGACATCCCCTTCACCACCGCATATACCGCCGGGAAAATAATCAGTGTCAGGATCGTAGCGGAAACCATACCGCCCACCATCGGCGCCGCAATCCGGCGCATTATTTCAGAACCGGTACCGGTGCTGAGCATAACCGGCAGCAAGCCGACCACGCTGCCCACGATGGTCATCATTACCGGGCGTATTCGATAGACCGCGCCTTGTACGACGGCTTCATAGAGATCCGTCAGCGTTACTTTTTCCGCGAGTGCTTTGCGCTGCCGGGAGATCGTACTGAGCGACTGGTCGATAAACACCAGCATGACCATGCCGGATTCCGCGGCAATGCCGATCAGGCCAATGAAACCGACGACTGCGGCAATGCTCAGATTGTATTCGAGCCAATACATCAACCAGATACCGCCGACCAGAGAAAAAGGCACCGACAGCATGACGATCAGCGTTTCAGTCAAGCGGCCGAAATTTAAATACACCAGCAAGAACACCATCAAAATGGTGAGCGGCACGACCAGTTTCAATTTCTCAGTCGCGCGTTGCATATATTCAAACTGCCCGCTCCAGGTCGCATAGTACCCCGGCGGAAATTGCACTTGATCGCGCACGGCTTGTTGCGCATCGGCAATATAACCGCCGATATCGCGGTCGCGGATGTCGACGAAGATGTAAGCAGACAACAGCGCATTTTCCGTGCGAATACTCGGCGGCCCCTGCACCAGCTTGACTTGCGCCAATTGACCCAGCGGAATCATCGTGCCGCCCATCGCGGGTACCAGCACTTGCGTGGCGATGGCTTGTGGATCGCTGCGCAGTTCACGCGGATAGCGGATGGCGACATCAAACCGCTCGCGCCCTTCCACCGTAGTGGTAATGACTTCTCCACCCAGCGTCACCGAAATGACTTCAAGCAAATCACCGACCGCCAGGCCGTAACGCGCCAGCGCCAGGCGATCCGGTTCGATATCCAGGTAATAGCCGCCAGTGATGCGCTCGGCATACGCGCTGGTCGTGCCGGGCACCGCCTTCACCACGGCCTCGATCTGCCGCGCGATGGTTTCGATTTCAGTCAGATCGTTGCCGAATACCTTGATGCCGACCGGCGTGCGGATGCCGGTCGCCAGCATGTCGGTGCGGTTCTTGATCGGCATGGTCCAGGCGTTCGCGACGCCGGGAATTTGCAGCGCCTGATCGAGTCCGGCAATCAGTTTGTCGATCGTCATGCCGGGACGCCATGCTGTTTCCGGTTTCAGATTGATGATGGTTTCGGTCATTTCCAGCGGTGCCGGGTCGGTGGCGGTATCGGCGCGCCCCGCTTTGCCAAACACCGAGGCCACTTCCGGGAAACTCATGATGATCTTGTTTTGCGTCTGCATGGTTTCCGCCGCTTTGGTCACGGAAATGCCCGGCAGCGTGACCGGCATGTACAACAGCGTGCCTTCGTTCAGCGCCGGCATGAATTCCGTTCCCAGCTTCAGCGCCGGATAAACGGTAGCACCCAGCACGCCCAGGGCGATGACGATAATTGATTTTTTCCAGCGCATCACGCCGGTGACAACCGGCCGATACCAGCGGATCATCAGGCGGCTCAACGGATTATCCTGCTCGCGCGGAATGCGGCCGCGGATCAATAACAAAATCAATACCGGAACCAGGGTAATCGACAGCAGCGCCGCACCGGCCATGGCAAACGTCTTGGTATACGCGAGCGGCTGGAACATGCGCCCTTCCTGCGCTTCCAGCGCGAATACCGGGAGAAACGATACGGTAATGATCAGCAGACTGAAAAACAGCGACGGGCCGACCTCCTGGCACGCGGCGATGACCGCCTGGGTGCGCGATTCCCCCGGCCTGAGCCGCGCCAGATGTTTGTGTGCGTTCTCGACCATGACGATCGCGGCATCGGTCATTTCCGCAATCGCCAGCGCGATTCCGGCCAGGCTCATGATGTTGGAATTAATGCCGAGCTGCGCCATGGCGATGAACGCAATCAGCACGCCGACCGGCAGCATGATAATTGCCACCAGCGCGCTGCGCGCATGCATCAGAAATATCGCGCACACCAGCGCCACGATGACGATCTGTTCGATAAATACTTCCTTCAGCGTCGCTATGGCGCGGTGAATCAGTTCGGCACGGTTGTAAACCGATGTTATCGAAACATCCGCGGGCAAGCCGGATTTGATCTGATCGATTTTTGCTTCCAAAGCATGAATCACATCCAGCGCATTCTCGCCATAGCGCGCCACTGCGATGCCGGAAACCGCTTCGCCTTCGCCGCTCAGCTCCGTAATGCCGCGGCGTTCGCCGGGAATCAGTTCCACGCGGGCGATATCGCGCAACAGCACCGGTTTGCCGATATGCGCCCTGACCACCAGATTCTCCAGATCGCTGATGCCGCGCAGATAACCCCGGCCGCGCACCATGTATTCGGTTTCCGCCAGCTCAATCACGCGCCCGCCGACATCGCGGTTGCTGGCGGCGATCACTTCGGTGATCCGTTTTAACGGAATGTCATACGCTTGCAGGCGGCGCGGATCGACCGTGATCTGATAGGTTTTGACAAAGCCGCCGACACTGGCGACTTCCGACACGCCATGCGTGGTGGTTAATTGATAGCGCAGGAACCAGTCCTGGATGGTGCGCAATTCGTCCAGCATGCGGTCTTCGCCCGTGACGACATATTGGTAAATCCAGCCGACGCCGGTTGCATCCGGGCCGAGCGCGGGACGCACATCGCGGGGCAACTGGCTGGCGGCAAAATTCAGATATTCCAGCACGCGCGACCGTGCCCAGTAAATATCGGTGCCGTCTTCAAAAATGACATAGATGAACGAAACCCCGAATGCCGACAAACCGCGCACCACTTTTGCGCGCGGCACCGCCAGCATGGCGGTGGTGAGCGGATAGGTGACCTGATCCTCGACCACCTGCGGCGCCTGGCCGGGGTATTCGGTATAAATGATGACCTGCACATCGGACAAATCGGGGATGGCATCGACCGGCATTTTCCATAATGCATAGATACCCCAGCCGGCGATAAAGGCCGTGCCGAGTAACACCAGGAAAACATTGCGGATCGACCATTCGATGATAATTTTAAGCATGCCGGAATTCCTTTGGAGTTTGCCGGGCTTGAGCGATCGTAGCGAACCACGTGGGATAGCGAGAGCGGATTTTCATGATTTTGAGGCGCATAGCGAGACTATGCAACGAAAAATCGGGGAAATATGAATCGCTACTCCCACTGGTGCAGTAGATCAGTCTCAATTCCAGCAAACTCCTAATGATCATGAAAGGTATCCGCTGGCTGGATACGCACAATGACAAACTCACCGGACGATTCCTCGGCGATTTCAAAAATGACTTTCTGTCCCGGCTTGAACGATTGTAGCAAGGTGGGCTCCAGAAAACGGAAATCCATGGTCATGGCCGGCCATCGCAGGCTCTCAATCGGGCCGTGCGCAAGGGTTACCGTCGCATGCGTGAAATCAATCGCTTCAATGCGCCCTTCGCCGCGGTATTGCACTTGCGAAGACGACAAAACCGCTGAGCTTGGCGCGATTTCCTGTTCACCGGTCACCGGATAATAAGTGGTATGGCCAAAACTGTTGAGCGCGCTTTTGAAGTTGCTTTCCGCATCAATCAGAAAATTCGCCTTGACCACCACGGCTTCCCCGGCACGCAACCCGCCCAGCACTTCGGCATAACCATCGGCATGCATGCCGAGCTTCACCGTGCGCGGTTCAAAGCGGCCCGCGCCGAGATCCACCAGCACCACGCGGCGGGTGCCAGTATCCAGCACGGCGGAGTCCGGCACGGTCAGCACTTTATCCTTGCTGTGAAACGACGCGAATTCGACCCGTGCATACATGTCGGGCTTCAAGACACCATCGGGATTAGGCAGCACGATGCGCACAATGGCGGTGCGCGTCTCCGGTGTCACCGCCGGATAAATAAACGCCACCTCACCGTTGAAAACCTTGTCGGGATAGGCATCCACCCGGATGGTCACCAGCTGGCCGGGATGAATCATGCCGAGATCCTGCTCGAACACATCGGCCAGCATCCACACTGTCGACAAATCAGCGATTTGATACAGCATTTCTCCCGGCATGAAGCGTTGCCCCATGACCGCCTTCTTTTCCAGCACCACGCCGCCGGCTTGCGAACGCACAGTCAGGTACTGCCGCACTTCGCCACTTTGCTGCAAGCGCCGCAACTCGGCTTCCGCGATATCCCAGTTGCGCAGTTTCTGCAGTGCGCTTGCCACCAGCCGCTGCATCGCGGCGCGCACATCCGCATCACCATCCGCGACGGATTGCAGTCCTCTTGCCGCGATCAGATATTCCTGCTGCGCGCTGATCAGCTCGGGACTGTATACATCCATCAGCGCATCGCCTTTTTTGACAGCCTGCCCCGTGGTATTGACGTGCAGCCGGTGAATCCAGCCTTCAAACTTGGTTACTACGGTGTATTGTTTGCGCTCATCGGCTTGCACCGTCGCAACAGCCCGCACAGTGCGGATCAGTTCGCGCAAGGCCGCCGCCTCGGTGCGCACACCGAGCTTCTGCACCTTTTCCGCGCTGATGATCACGGCGTTTTGATCCGCGGGCGGCTCACCGCCTTCATAAACCGGCAGATAATCCATCCCCATCGGATCTTTTTTGGGCACCGGAGAGGTATCGGGCAACCCCATCGGATTGCGGTAATAAAGAATTTTTTGCGCGCCGCCGGCTGTCTGGGATGCAGTCTCCCCGATTGCCGGTTGCGGCTGCGTATTTCCCCACCAGTAACCGGCGGCCAGTGCGATGATCAGCGCAATACCTGCGCTGACCGGTTTAATCATGGATTGCATAGCAAGCTCCGTAATCAGTAACGTTAGTGCTGCTTCTTGCCAACCAGCCAGTCAATCTCCGCCAGCGCCTTGTTGTAATTGGCCATCGCGGCGATGAGATTGGTCTCGTAATCAAATACTGTCATCTGATTATCCAGCAAGGTCAGAAAATCAACCCGGTTCACCTGATAGGCCGTCAATGCGGATTCAACGGTCAGTTTCGCCTGCGGCAGAATGGCGCTTTGATAGAGCTTGACCGATTTCAGGCTTTGCTCCGCCATGGCGATCTGCTGCCGTAATCTTGCCGCGATTTCATTACGTTGCGCCTGATACAGGCTGACTGTCTGATCACGCATCGCCTGCGCTTCCATGATGCGCGGCTCGATCTTGCTGCCGCGCCATACCGGCAGATTGACGGCCACCGTCATGCTGACCATGTCGTCGCGCCGTATGCCGTCCAGCATGTTGTCGCGTTGACCATAGGAAAAACGCACATCAAAATCCGGATAGTAGGCTTTGCGCGCCAGATCAACGGATTTCCCGTTGCGCGCAATCAGACTTTGCAGTGCCAGCAACTGAGGGCGTTGCGCCAAGGCTTCCTGCTGCAATGTTTCCAGCACCAGGGGAATTTCCTGAGTCTGCAACGGCGCCGGTACCGGAATCTCGCCCCGTGTGCTGCGTCCCAGGGCGCGAATCAGTTCCGCTTCGAATGCCGGTTGCTCGCGCGCCAGACCCAGCAGCCTGTCCTGCATCCGCGATACTTGCGTTTGCGCTTTCAATACATCCGCCTGACTGCCCTGCCCGACCTGATAGCGCTGCTCGGCAATGCGCAGAAAGTGCTCCAGCGTTTGCTTATTTTTCTCAACCAGTTTGATCATTTCCAGCGTAAACCCCAGATCAAAATAAACGGTTTTAAGATCGTGCACGACACGGTTAACCGTTTCATGGTAGCCCTGATCAATCGCTTCGGCATCCTTGCTGGCAACCTCCCGGCGCAATCCGCGTTTGCCAGGAAACGGCAGGCGCTGGGACAGGCCGATCATTTTCATCGTCATATCCTCGCGGTTAAACGGCGACGAAGCCAATGGCGCGTTGATCACGCCGGCTTCGAGCATGGGATCGTCCAGTGCTTGCGCCGGAGCTATGCGTTGCCGTGCGGCTTCGCGCTCCTGCTGCGCCGCCTGGATTTCCGGATTATTTTCCAGCGCTTCCGCGATCAAGTCCGGCAGCAATGTTTCATGATGCGAAGCGGATGCTGCAAAGGCTTTTTGCACAACAGCGTGCGTCAGTACCGCTGGTTCAGTCTTGTCCACAATCGCTTCGTGCCCCCGCACGGCCGTTGCGGCTGTGCCGGCAATCAGCACCATCACGATCATGCCGGCGCGGTTCATCGCGGCCTCCCGGCGGAATGGTATTGCCGCGGATGCGTTTTAATAAAAAATGTAAGGAACATACGAGCCTCCTGACAGGTAATCTCATCGGTTCAATCAATTGATGAACAGATCCATGATGGTTTACGGCCTTGCACTGTCTGCGCGGCACTCATCCGGGCGCGCAATTCGTGCAAAACCAGTCTTTTTGCCTGAGTGACTGACAGGCGGATTTCTAAAGGGAAGCGGGTAATGGAGGGTGTTGCGGCTGTTCCGGAATAAATGACGTGAAACCGGAATTTAATGAAATGACAGCAGAAATATTGTCAACGAGTACCGGCCCAGTGTAATCGGACAGAATCGGCGTATTACTGTAGGCATTACAAGAAGCATCGTCGCATGGCAAACTGTCTAGCCAATGATCGGTTGTATTCTCAGCCGATTGCTTATGACAACCGTCATGATGATGGCTGTCAATGGTTATCGTTGCTGGGTCATGCTGATGGATGAAGTTTTTTTCCTGCACGCACACTGACAAAACAGCCGCTGCAGCGGCTTGCAATGGCAGCCACAGCATGAAGAAAACCAATAGCCATTTGTAGTTGTGTGCGTTCATGTTTTTTATTATAAACAATTTCCGGATTTGACAAACAAAATCCGCAAAGATTACACGCGGATCAATGCAGCTGAGCGGGTGCCCGCAACTGCTGATACTGCTGCTCATAATGGCTGGCCTTGGCTTGGTCACCAATAAGCTTTGCCGCCTGAGCCGCGCGATAAAGGCCATTGCTGCGCTTCGGCGTGCGCAGCAGCGCGGCTTCGAGCGCCTGCAGCGCTTCGCCGGGCCGTTTCAATTCCAGCAGCAGCTCGCCCAGCAATTCCCTGGCGGGTATGATTGCGCCCGGCGTAACATTGTCCTTTTCCGTTGCATCTTCCAGATCGGCCGAAGCACGCATGAATTTCACGGCTTCTTCCACTTTGCCTTCCCCATGAGCCACCCAGGCCGCCAGTGCCAGGCGCTGGATTTCGATCTGATCAGCGGTATAGTCTTTATTGGCGGCCCTATCGGCATCGCGCAATACCTCCAGCCGTTGCAGACTGTTTCGGGCAACATCCGTTTGTCCGCTTCTGGCAGCGCCCAAGCCGCGGGCAAAATGCGTGATAGCCTCGCACCAGCCAAATTGATTCCAGGGAAAAGCGGCCGGACTAACGGTTAATCCCGCGGCCTCGCGCCATTCGCCGCGTTCCAGCGCATACCGCGCCGGAATCGCCGCGAATGCATAGGCGGAAGTGGTATTTTCCGGCTGCGCTTTTTGAATGCCGCGCAGTTCTTGCACGACTTCCCTGGCTTTTTCCGTCTCACCGGTTTGCAGATAGGCGTACATCATATAGTCCATAAAGTGAAACTGCTGATCCCAGGTTCCGTTCACAGCATTTTTCCGGGCATAGTCTTTTGCCGCATGGTACGCCGCCAGATTGGATTGCGCAGCCTCCGGCCACTGTCCCAGCCGGATGAAAATGTGCGATGGCATGTGCAACGCGTGCGGCACGGCCGGAGCGATCTTCGCGTACGTTTGGGCTGCGCTGAGCCCGAGCCCGGCCAGACCGGGATAATCGCTGCCGTGGATGATGTAATGCGCCACGCCGGGATGACCCTGTTCGCGCTCCAGTACCTTTTGCAGCAAACCCAGCGCCTTCTTCTGTTTGGCATAAGTCTTGTCCTTTGGAGCAGCCGTGGAGATCAGCGCCAGGGCGTAAACACCGCGGCTTCCCGGTCATCCGGGTTTTGCATCCAGACCTGTTCCATGGCGTTCTGATACGCGATCTTCCGGGCGCCGTAATCCGCTTTCTCGTCGCCCTGGTACAAGGATGCAACCGCCGCAAGATAGGCTTTTTCCCGATCCGTTCTGATCACCCGCTTTTCCGCCTGCTGCAGCGCTTCGCGTCCCTTTTGCAATTCCGCTGCGGCCGGAGGCGTTGCCCATAACTGGTGATAAAGGCTCATTGCAATACCCCAGTAGCCCATGACGCAAGCGGGGTCGGTAACGGTCACCTGACGGAACATCTTTCCGGCCTCGTCGTACCAGAAGGAATGCAGCATCGCGACCGCCTGATTAAACTGCTCCTGCGCTACCGGCGAGCATGAAACCGGAAAAATGACTTTTCCCAATTTTTCCTCATTCAAAGCGCCTGAATGGCGGTGATCGCCGTCTGCCCGCAGCAAGCCCGCGAACATCAAGGCAAGGATAAAAATAATGGATACGGCTGTTTTCATGATATAGCTCCTACAATTGAAATAGATCACCGGGATAAATTACCGGCGTTCATCCCGATGACATCGGGTTATTGGCCGCCGCGCGGCATTGACCGGCGCACACGGGCTCGCGGACGGCTCGCGCCGCGTGTCTCGATAACCGCTTGCGCGCCATCTTCACCGGCCAAAGATGCCAGAATCGGACATTCCGGGCGATCATCGCCGTGGCAATGCGTCATCAATTGCGACACCGCTTGAGCCATCGATTCCAGTTCAGTGATCCTCTCCTTCAACTCGGCCAGATGCGCTGCGGCAAGCTGCTTGACCTCGCGCGCCGGGCGTTGCCGGTCGTGCCATAACGACAGCAGTTGCTTGATTTGCGCGGTACTGAAACCGGCCGTGCGCGCCCGGCGGATAAACCGCAAGGTATGAATGTCGCGTTCATCGTAATGGCGATAGCCTGAGTAAGAACGCGCCGCTTCCGGAATGAGACCGGTCGCTTCGTAGTGGCGGATCATTTTTGCCGATACGCCTGAAGCGCGTGCTGCCTGTCCAATATTCATGCCGTCACCTCAATGATAAGCATGCGCCAGCGCATGGCCGCGGCCTCGTGCGATGAGCCAGCGATTGACCGGAAATGCGGCAATGCCTGCAATAACCAAGGCGCTCGCCAGGCTGCCCCAGAACAGCAACGAATCAAGCGATGCATTCATCGCGCCGGGGATCGTCAACATCATCAGATTATCGGCGATCTCCATAATCGCAATCGAAACCGTGTCGGCCGCAAGAGCAGTACGCATGGCCGCCTTGCAGCTGTATCCTGCGCGTAGAATAGGCAGCATGGTCAACAGGTAACCGGACAGAAAAGCGAGCGTTATCGCAAGCGCTATCGTTTCCGCACTGCTCCAGCCCAGTGCCGTTCCAATCACCAAACCGGCAACCTCACCGATCGCACAGCCCGACAGACAGTGCACGGTCGCCATGAACGCAACCCTGTTCAATGATTGTTCGTTAGCCGTAGGATGACTGTGATGTAAATGGTTTTTCATGTTCAACTCCTGTATCAATTGTTTGTGGAGTCTTTAATGCTAAACCTTCCCATCGTTGGAATGTCAAGCGTTAAATCTCAGCATGCATTGATAGCCGAATCTCTCGGCTCTGATTCCCCCATTGATATCCATGAAACTCTGGTGCAGAAAAATCATTTTTGTATCAAAGCGCGGATTCTTGCGCGAACAGATTGCTTGTTGTACTAAACAATTCGTTCCATTAAAATCATTGCAACGTTATTGCGTTTATTTAATTATATTTATGTTGGCCATGTAACAGTTAACTGTTGAATTTTCCAAAGCACTGAGGTTTTGATAACCATAAAACTTAACCATTGATTAAAAGAAGGTTGAAAGCCATTTTCAACAACCAATTGTGACATAGCCTTTATGTTTATTAAGCTTCACAGAAATGCTGAGGAATTGATCCGGCTCAGCGGCGGCCGGGCAACGGTAGGCAGAATTAGAATACTGTCTATATTGCTGGCGGAACAACAAGCGATTACGCACCGGGAAATTGAGCAGCGTTTGCCGCAAACTTTGCAACTGGACCGGGTAACTTTATATCGCGCGCTCGAATGGCTCGCCGGGAAAAACCTGATTCACAAAGTAACCAGTGACGACCGGGTCTGGCGTTATCATGCCAACCGGGAATTACATTCACATCAACAACATGCACATTTTAAATGTACCCGTTGTGCACAGGTGATCTGCCTGAGCGATTTGCCGATTGAGCGAAGCTGGCCTTTGCCGATTGGCTATCGATTTCAAGAAATTGAGCTAACGGTAAAAGGTCTTTGTGCCGACTGTAGTTAAAAAATTCACTTTACAGAGTAAAAAGAGCCGAGTGGTCTTCTATGGTTAGAAAACCAATTTGAATTTCCAATGATACGCAAAAGCTTATTTCTGATTTTGACGTTAGCATTATTGTCTGTGCCGGTCTTTTCTATGGCGCATGCTTTCACACATTTTGCACAAGCCGATGTGCTCGATGCCAATGAAACCGGGGCTGATGATGGCGCTGATCTCGATGAAGTCTGTTTGGATTGTCTTGCGCTCTCTGCATTAAATATCTTTTTAATTGCTTCTGGGCCACCTCTTTGTGACCCTATAGCACATCATCACTTGTCATTACTGACAGTCAAGCATCATTCTGACAACAAAATATTTCCCTATCATTCACGCGCACCCCCACTTCATTCTATCTGATTCATTAAACGGTTAATCCAGATCTGAATTAGTCACCAAACAGTCTATTGATTGTTATTTGTATTGATTGATTGATGTTTCATTGGTGCAACTCAGTTGCACACCAAACACCCTATTTAATTAGGAAAGCTGCATGGATTATTCTGATCATAAATTAAGTAATGCTGTTGGGTTGTATAAAGACAAGATTTCTCAAACAGTAACCATTATTCTGGCACTTTTCCTGTTCGAAATATCCAATAGTCATGCACAAAGCACCAACAAGAACGTCGAGTTGCCGAGTGTCCAAATTACTGCGCCGAATGCAAGCTCGGCTGAATCGTCTGGGGTCAAGGCTGATATTGTATTGCAAGGCGATCGCCTGCGCCGGAAACGTGAAACCAATCTGGGTGATACGCTATCGCATGAACTGGGAGTGACTTCCAGTAGCTTTGGACCAGGTGCTGGCCGCCCAATTATTCGAGGACAGGATGGGCCTCGTGTACAGGTTCTAGAAAATGGCGTTGGTACGGGTGATCTGTCGATCATTAGCCCGGATCATGCCGTGGCAACAGAAACCTTAAATGCGTCACGCATCGAAATACTACGCGGACCATCCACATTGTTGTACGGCAGCGGTGTATCCGGCGGTGTGGTGAATGTCGTCAACGATCGTATACCTGATCGCTTATTTAAAACACCCCAGGCTAACTTTGAAGGACGCTTCAATTCTGCTCTGGAAGAACGTAATGGCGCGCTCAATGCCTCAGGTAGCTTGGGCAGAATGTCCTGGAATATTGAAGGCGCCAAAAGAAAAACCAATGATGTTCATATTCCCGGGCGGGCTAACCCCAATGATCCGAATAGTGAAATCGGTTTTATCAGAAATAGTGCAATCGATTCGAGTAATCTATCGGTGGGCAGTTCCTATATCGGTGACCGCGGCTTTGTGGGCATGTCGGTTTCAAGGCTGGAAAATTTTTACGGCATTCCCGGTCCGGAAGGTGCAAAAATCGACATGAATCAGACTCGATATGGTTTGGCTGGCGATCTGGATAATCCATTAAAAGGATTCCAGCAACTCAAGATGCGCTTTAATTATAATGATTACCAGCACAAGGAGCTCGAACAAAGTGGTGATGTTGGCAGTCGTTTTAAAAATAACGAATTGGATAGCCGAGCCGAACTTATACATTCCCCGATCGCTCAGTGGCAAGGCGTCATAGGCATTCAGTTACAGAATCGTAATTTTTCCGCCAAAGGCGATGAGGCTTTCGTGCCATCCAGTCTCTCGCAATCGGCTGGATTATTTATGCTTGAAAAGCGTGAATGGCAGCAATGGCGGTTTGAGGTGGGCGGGCGGTTTGAACATGCCACCCATAACCCGCAAGCCGCGCTGCTTCAAACACGTGACTTTAATCTGTATAGCGTATCCGCAGGAAGTGCCTGGAAATTTATGGATGGTTATCAGATCGACTTGACCGCCACGCGCGGACAACGTGCTCCGAATACTGTCGCACTGTATGCCAACGGTAAGCATGTAGCCACCAATACTTTTGAGCAAGGGGATCAAGCCTTGAGAAAAGAAACTTCGAATAACTTTGACATTGCACTGCAAAAAACCACGGGGACGATCACCGGAAAAGTAAATTTATTCTATAACTACATCAATGATTATATTTTCCAGCAAAGTCGCGATAGCGACCGCGATGGCTTCGCGGATAGGGTTAATGATGAGGGCCTATTGGATAGACATGGCGCTTTTCTGGTTCAGGATTTTTCACAAACGCGTGCAAAATTTTATGGTGTGGAAGCCGAAGCTATTGTTGCATTATTACCGGATACGCTTAACTTGCGGCTATTTACCGATATCGTGTACGGCAGACTGAAGGATAATGGCAATATTCCACGTATGACTCCGCAACGCTTCGGCTTTGATCTGGATTACAGGAAAAATGCTTGGCAAGCCAATTTTAACCTTACACGGGTAACTCGCCAGGATCGCGTGGCCGTGTTGGAAACTGAAACTTCCGGCTACACGCTGATGAATGCCGAAATGGGCTATCACATGAAACTTACCAAATCCGTTCACTATACGCTTTTCCTGCAGGGTAGAAATTTGCTGGATAGCGACATGCGTGTACATACTTCGTTTTTGAAAGATACTGCACCGTTGCCAGGGCGAGCTATCGTTGCAGGAATTAGAGGCGCATTTTAAAAATTAGATGCTATCACCAGTACAGCCATGTGTAATTAATATTGGAATCTAAGTGCTTGTCTATCTGGCTGCTATAATGAAGACCGTGGAGTTCTAAAGACCGTTTTCTAGATTATGATTTCAAGTTATTTTGAATGTTTTATAAATCGTTTCTGTAAATCTTGTTATCAGTAGGTCTGGAACACCAGCATGGCAAAATGGTTTAAGCAGCTACTCTTAGGTAGTTTTATCGGTTTATTCGGTGTGCTTGTATACCTATTACCATTCGGGTTAGAACTTGAAGAAAAGTTTGGTTTAAATTTGCTATTCCATTTGCGCGGTGCGATCACTGCGCCTGCTGATGTGATTGTTGTTGCGATTGACCAGCCTTCCGCTACCCAATTGGATTTACCGATTACACCTCGACTATGGCCGCGCGACTTACATGCCAGCCTGATTGAGAAGCTCACCGAGGCGGGTGCGCGTGTCATCATTTTTGATCTTATTTTTGACACACCCAGTGCTGTACCAGAGAACGACAAGAAGCTAGCGCATGCGATAAAAACAGCGGGAAATGTCGTATTAATCGAACGATTGGTTTATCGAGATACGGGATTATTCCTAGACGATGAGCAAAAACAAAATCGCCTTTTTGAAGAAGGCCCTGCGCCGCTCCTGCCAATCATTGCAGATGCTACTGAAGCTCGCGCACCTTTTCCATTACCTAAAGCAGAACGGGTCAATGATTATTGGACTTTTAAAGCGAGTGCTGGAGATATTCCCACAGCACCAGTCATTGCGCTACAAATTTTCACCTTGCCTATATATGACGATTTTGTTCGCTTACTACATGCAGCAGATCCAACAATAACCGAACAATTATCTTCTCATTCAAAAGATAGTGATATCGAAGATTTGGTATTAACACTGCGCCATACCTTCATTAATCAGCCGCAATTGACTCAAAAGATACAAGCCGAGCTCAATCGTGATTCAAATATGAGCCTCACTGAAAAGAAGATGGTCATTTCGTTATTAAATTTATATTCAGGTCACGAAAAGAGCTACCTAAATTTCTATGGACCGCCACGCAGTATTACAACAGTACCTTATTATCAAGTGTTACAACTTCATGAAAATAACATTGATAAAAACCTACCGGAAGGGATCGATTTCAAGGATAAAGTTGTTTTTGTCGGATTTTCAGGAGCCACGCAGCCCGAGCAAGATATCGTGCGAGATGATTATCATACGGTATTTTCAAATCCAGACGGCCTTTTCATAAGCGGAGTCGAGATTGCTGCAACGGCTTTTGCCAATTTATTGGAGAACAAGCCTATCAGACCTTTAGCACTTTCGGGTGCTCTAGGCATTCTATTCCTGTTAGGCTTTGTGATGGGAATTGTTTTCCTGCTTTTGTCTACCCGGGAATCTATTGTACTGGGTATTTTTGTTATATCGATTTACACCTTCTGCGCCTATTACCTATTCAAGGAAACCGCTGTTTGGTTACCAATGATGATCCCATTTGCACAAATACTATTTGCTTTTATTTTGGCAGAAATACAAAAGCATCACTTAGAAAAGAGGAAAAGTAAGCAACTCGAGATACAACTAACGGAAATCAGAAAATCATTAGGTTCTTCTTATCCCAACAAAACCGTAGAAAAAATACTAGAAAACAAAGATGAGCAAGGCATTTACAGCCCCTGCTTAACCACGGATGTGGCGGGATACACAACATTATCCGAGCTGATGGATTCAAGGGATTTGGGTCAGTTGATAAATGGATATCGCGACGTATTGAAAAACCCAATTAGACAACATGAAGGACACATCATGGATATGATTGCAGATTCAATGCTGGCAATATGGATTGATGACCCGAAAAATGCCGTTCTGCGAACGAAGGCATGCCAGGCATCCCTTGATTTAGCTGCCGCAGTCGAGCGATTTAACCAATCACAGTCGGATAGTAGACTACTGCTACCAACCAGGATTGGTTTGCATTTTGGTGAAATGTCACTGAGAAGAGGGGATGGAAGTTACAACGTCATTGGAGATGTCGTAAATACAGCCAATCGGATTCAAGGTGCCAATAAAGTTCTCAAAACACGTATCTTACTATCCAGTGACGTAGTCGGTGGCTTAGATGGTTTTCTCACACGCTCGCTTGGTGATTTTATATTGCCGGGCAAAACAATCCCGGTAAGGCTATTGGAGCTGATGGCCTATCGGCAATCAGCCAGTGAAAAACAATTGTGGTTATGTGAAATCTTCGCGCGCATTGAATGCTTACCAATTACAGAGATGGATTGAAGCCAGTCAAGGTTTTTACAACATTCTCAAGGTGTGTCCTACTGATGGCCCAACGCAATTCTTTCTGTCGTTGTGCTTGCAATACAAAGATGAACCTCCAACAGGCTCATGGCCTACCTCAAGAATCGACAGCAAATAGTAATAGTATTAGCGAAGAAATAAGTAAAAGCTACCTGTATGTGAGAATTCTCACATACAACAAATAATTCTGTAATTATACTTTCAATCAGATTTGATAAATATCAAATACCCTGTCTAGCTATAAGGTCATCTACCTCGTATAATGAAAAATCAAACTAGCCCAATTATTTGATTCTTTTTGGCATATAAATAATAAATCAGTATTCGCTAGCTCAAGAAGCGAATGGAAAGAAAGATGAATAATGAAAATATGCAAGACAATTGCGATTTACTGGTATCACAGAAAATTCTTGGCAGTGATGTTCACTGTTTTTGCGGCGACTTTTTTTGTCTCATCTATAGGCAAAGTTTATGCGACAGATGCTTGCCGGCTGGAAGTTGCTCGGGTTGTATCCATGCAAGGTATTATCGAACTGCGCCGAGCGCAAGAGAAAATTTGGCAACAAGCTAGCATGGATACAACACTTTGTGCAGGTGATATGATTCGTGCCCGATCGCAAAGTCGAGCAGCGCTACGCTTAAGTAACGATAGCATGTTGCGGCTTAATCAAAAAACCAGTATAAATTTCCCTGCATTACAAGAAGCAAGAGACACATCACTGTTGGATTTATTCGAAGGCGCGATCCACATCATCACGCGCACTCCTAAGCCGTTTAAAATAAGAACACCGTTTGTCAACGCGAGTGTCGAAGGAACAGAATTCTTTGTTGGCTTGCGCGAAGAAAGTACCCGGATTGTTGTCTATGAAGGTAAAGTATCCGCCAGTAATGAGCTGGGTAGCTTGCTGCTTAAAGATCACGAAGCAGCCATTACACTCAAGGGGCAAGCTCCGCGTAAAGAAATTATTATTCACCCAACCGATGCCGTGCAGTGGGCCCTCTATTACCCAGCCGTTTTCGATTATTGGCAGGACGATCAATTCAAGGATAAAAATGGTGTTAGTTCTCAGCTGCATCAAGCGGGTCGTTTATTAGCTGTCGGGCAAGCGGATAAAGCAAAAGAGAATATCGAGCAAGTACTCAAACATGAACCCGACAACAGTGACGCGCATGCACTGCTTGCGATCATCGCCGTAGTGCAAAATGAAAAAGATCAAGCGCTCGATTTAGCGACAAAAGCAGTGACACTCAATTCAGATTCCGCTGCTGCACACCTGGCGCTTTCCTATACGCAACAAGCACACTTTGAGATCACAGCAGCATTAGAAAGTGTTCAAAAAACAATTACACTAGATCCACAAAACGCGCTTGCCTGGGCACGCTCCGCCGAATTACAAATGTCTTTAGGTGATCTGGATCGCGCCTTGGATGCAGCGCAGCATGCCGTGAACTTGAATCCTGATCTGGCGAAAACACAAACCATATTAGGTTTTGCCCATCTACTGCAAATCGATACTAAAACAGCAAAAACAATCTTTGCCCAAGCCATTGCGCTGGATCAAGCCGATCCGATGCCGAGGCTTGGTTTAGGACTAGCCTTGATACGCGAAGGTGAATTGGAAGCTGGCCGAATAGAACTGGAAATTGCAGCCAGCCTGGATCCGGCCAACTCGCTCATTCGCAGTTACTTGGGTAAAGCCTACTTTGAGGAAAAACGTTATTCCCTTGCCGGTACTCAGTTTGATCTGGCCAAGGAGCGTGATCCCAAAGATCCAACGCCATGGTTCTATGATGCGATTCAAAAACAAACCCAGAATCGACCGATTGAAGCCCTGCAAGACATCCAGAAATCGATTGAACTGAATGATAATCGTGCGGTGTATCGCTCTAAGTTTTTGCTCGATCGCGATGAAGCCGCGCGCGGCTCAAGCTTGGCGCGAATTTTTGAGAATCTGGGATTTGAAAGACGCGCTGTGATGGAAACAGCAAAATCACTCAGTTTTGACCCAGCCAATCACTCGGCGCATCGTTTTCTTTCCGATACCTACGCCAATATCCCACGTCACGAAGTCGCACGTGTCAGTGAATTACTTCAAGCACAGCTATTACAACCAATTAACGTCAACCCGGTACAGCCACATGCAGCGATCGCTGATCTCAATATTATTAACAATACGGGGCCATCCGCGCCAGGATTCAATGAATTTGCACCCCTAATGGAACTTAGCAAGCCACAACTGGTCGTTTCAGGTGTTGCAGGTAATAATGGCACTCTGGGAAATGAAATGGTTTTTTCCAAGCTCTATGATCGAACATCAATAAGTCTTGGGCAATTTCATTATGAAACAAATGGTTTTCGTCCAAACAATGATCAGAAACACAACATCTATAATGCATTCATTCAGCATGCATTTACACCAAAATTTAACGTTCAGGCAGAATTCCGTACGCGTGAAACCCAGCATGGCGATATTACACTTAATTTTAATCCAAACTTTTTTTCTCAGATTAGCTCTCTGAAATATAATGAAGATACAGTCCGCACTGGTTTTCGCTATGCGATTTCACCTGAACAAGATTTCATTGTATCTGCAATGTATAAAAACAGGGACGAACATCGTACTTTCGACTTCTTCCAAAAGAATTCATACGGTCTTCAAGCAGAATTCTCGCACGCAAATTCAGAAGCCTATCAAGTTGAAGCACAGCATCATTTAAGAAAGCGATTTATCAATTTTGTAACGGGAGGAGGAGTCTATGAAATATGGGCCAATCGCTCGGCACAATTAAAGAATCCTAGAGCTTGCACTGAAAAATCATGCAATGACAATATATTAAATAAAGAGCAGAATCATAATTTACATTTTTACTCAAATGTAAATTTACTAACCAATCTAGTAGCTACGCTTGGGGTAAGCTACAATTCGTACCAGAACAAAAGTGAAATCGAATCGATTAAACCACTTCACTTTAATGAGATAGATCCTAAAATTGGTTTGCAATGGAATATTGCCAATACTGTTCGAGTAAGAGCTGCTTGGGTTGAAACTGTCAAATCTGGTTTGATTGCGCAACAAACAATCGAACCGACACAAGTGGCGGGTTTTAATCAACTGTACGATGATCCAATTGGTCCAAAATCAAAGCGAAAAGGGATTGGTTTGGATGTGCAGTTCTCAAAGGACATTTATGGTGGCGTGGAAGGATCTGTTCGCCAATTAGACATGCCTTTTTCAGGAGGCTTTTCAGAAACTCAAAAAGAACAACTATATAGTGCATATCTATATGGACAGATTACAACCAATTGGTCATTCACCAATGAACTACAATTTGAAAAATTCAGCAGAAAAGAACAACACTTCGTGAATGGCATTGAACCCAACAATATTCAGACACTAAGCATTCCTGTTAGCTTGAATTATTTCAATCCAAACGGTATTTTTCTTAAACTCACAGGGACTTATGTTAGACAAGACCTGGAAAGGATTGGTGATAAATTAACTATAGATGCTTTTAAGAAGGCTGGGGGATATCCCAGAGATTTTAAGATTGAAGGGTTGAGCAGTTTTTTCTTATTAGATGCTTCAATCGGATATAGATTGCCACAGAGGAGGGGATTAATAAGTTTCGAAGGTCGAAATCTTCTCGACGAGGACTTTTATTTTAGAAACTCACAATTCTATGCATCTCAACCGATGCCACCACGCTATGCACCTTTTCGTGCACTTTTTGTTCAGTTAACTTTGAATTTTTAAAGGGGAAAATGATGAATATATCAGCAGAATCGACAAGAGGCTTATGGATTATGAGAGTATTTAAAGTAATTTTTAGCTTACTGGTTATTTATTTTGCATTTACTTTATTTGTAACAATCGATCGCCTTAATTCGTCACCAGTTCATATTTTCG
Source organism: Nitrosomonas sp. (assembly GCA_016708955.1). Classification (GTDB taxonomy): domain Bacteria; phylum Pseudomonadota; class Gammaproteobacteria; order Burkholderiales; family Nitrosomonadaceae; genus Nitrosomonas. Next base: position 362,376 of record JADJES010000001.1, on the reverse strand, counting down.
AATCGGAAGTAATTAAACCAACAATTAAACTTTTTTCAAAAGAAAGTTTATTGGATGAAGTTTCAAATGAAGATAATATAAAATTTATCGCTATTGTAACTAAAGATGAAGGAATAAAAATACTCATGCCTAAACTTGTTGCACCATCGATTGATGAACACTCATCTCTCGAAGAATTTGTTTTGCAATATGCCAGCGGAAGTAGTTTGGTTTATGCCGGCCATTGTCCTACTACAAGATACAGACACGAATGTTCTGGGCCGGTATACGATGGGGGCAAACTAGTATCTGAAAAAACCTGCAGCTGTGTACTTCCTTAATTGGGGATTGCTTCTCCCAAACTAAATAGGTGAAAATTGAGCACTTAGCCTGCAAATAATCACTTATATGACTAAATTACCGGAAGTGTGAGCTTCCGGTATCAAAAAAAGATTCCAAATTTGAACCCGTTATTATTCCTGCATTAAATAAAAGCTAATCCGAGAAAGCTTGTATCCAGTAATCCAACGATTCCACCAGCTTGGTGTTCAACAATAATCCGCGCAGCGTCGTCAATTACATTTTTTCTAATGTGTTACTGTCAATTGGATCAATGGGTAAGCTTGAAATAGAGTTAAAAAGTAGTGCCCGATATTCATCGGAATTCTTATCCCCTGAAAAATTTGTGATTTGTGTCAGTTCATGCTCTTCAATTCTCGAGAATATATTTATCAGCGAACCATAAAATATGGATTCTAGATTTTCATCAGTCGCTGGTATATTACCTAGATGTTTAATACCTGATTCTTCCGGATCATAGACACCGTCTTTTACTTGGAATGCATAAGTTTTTTCAAAGAAGATTTCATTATAATAACTGTCATAATCTGGATGTCGAGTTAATGGTTCCACTTTAGCTCGAAAGGAATTAATAGACAATATTCCTTCGGTATTCTTGTCGTAATCAAGAAGACTCTCCAAAGAACCTGAATCAAAATTTACCAGAGTATGAGTTTGATCAAGATCATTACTGTCAAACCCTGCAGCAGCAAAATATTCTCTAATAGCGTCTGTTGAATAATTTGTAATTTCCGTAGCATGTCGGTTGTAACAGCATTATCAGAAGCTGCAACAAATAATTTTTCGGGATCATTAATATTTGCTGAAATAAAATTATTGGCCTGTTCAACTGTGATTTCTAATTTATTTAGATGTTTTTCTACTGACATACCCCCTCCCTTTTTTAAACTAGATAGAAAATCTCCAGTTTTCAGATTAACAGCTACGGTCTTCTGCTAAATGTTATTTATTGTTATCTTTGAAACTAATTCAGTTGAATGATAGTGAACAAGAATAAAAAAACCACAACTATATTATATGCTGAATGTAGCAATTTGCGTCCTCTAAACTTCAGTTTTAAGGGTAAAATATTCATGTGAGTACATGATCATACGTTTATCCTCGCAACTAAGCTTGAAAGGAGCTTCTAATGATTGAGAAAACGACCACAAGAAATATTCCACCTGATCGCGCTTGTGCCATACTTTCAATCATCAAGGAGTTTAAAGGCTTGCCTTCCTCTGATCTGGAAACGATCGCGCAAGTCTGTCACTGGCATCGCTATGAGGCTGGCGAGGAGATTGTTAGGTATCATGACGATTCCAATAGTGTTTTCTTTATCACACAAGGGGAAATGCGTGTGCACTACTATTCGATGTCAGGGCAAGAAGTGATTTTATGCGACCTGCCTGCGGGTGAGCTATTTGGTGAGTTAACAGCAATTGATAGTCGTTCACGCTCTGCAACCGTTGTCGCTAAAACAAATTCATTAGTAGCGTCTATTTCCTCATCTGATTTCCTCGAACTGATTTATCGCAACCGGCAGATCGCATTTGCTATTTTGCAGCGGTTAACTGAGCAGATACGCCGACTGACTGAGCGTGTCTTTGAATTCAGTACCTTGGCTGTGCGGAATCGTATCCAGGCTGAGCTACTGCGCCTGGCAAAAAAACAAACCACCGGATCTAATATCGTCATTATTTCACCCGTACCAACACATGTTGAATTGGCGAATCTGGTTAGTACGCATCGTGAAGCAGTCACACGAGAATTAAATAATTTGGAGAGAGCCAATTTAATTCTGCGCAAAGACCATGAGCTGCATATTCTTGATATCGCAAAGCTAACAAAGATGGTTGAAAATGTTAATGAAAAGTGTAGCCCATGAAATTTTCTTGTTATCGCTCATTGAGTGAGAACGATTTTAGTGGCTGATTCACTATCTGGGTACAGTCTAGCCGGACAAGAAAGACAGTTCAGATAGTAAAACTTCCCTGCAGCATGTATGCTGCAGGGATGTTAATGAAATATTTTCCAATCTTTCAGTTTCCACCACAAGCATGTGGCCAAATAGATGCGGAATAAACCCGCATAAATTAAACATCAAGATGCTTATTTCTGTTCTCTGTCATGGTCTCCTTCCTTGATGGTCAAGATTTCCTTCCTTAAAATGTCCTAACAGGCCGTTGAAAAACGATTTCGAGGCAGCCGATGCAAGGCAAAAACAGGCGAAAAAGCGCAGTTTATGCTTAATAAATGAGCATTTTGAGTCTGTTTTTAACACCGTAGCGGCAACGCAGATAGTTTTTCAACGGCCTGCTAAATATCGCAAAGTCTTTTTCCATGCATTCTTAGCAACAACGCGCCCAAGCTTACGGGCTTAAAACATTAACGCTTGAACGGTTAAAAGGAACAAAGAAGTATGTTCTGAAGAAACTTTCTTATTTTGTAATGCAACAACTTGTTCAGGAAAAGAAGATTCCTTCGCGAATACGATCTTAGGTAATCCAAATGAAAGAATTGCTAAAATTAAAAATGTGATTAGTAAAATATAGCCATTAAGGCTTTTCGCAAAAAATGTGTGATACAAATTTATATCCAACATTATTTACTTACCTTTATTAATTAATGTAGATCAATCGAATTGAATAATAACACTATGATTTACCTTTGTCTGTGAGAAAATTCACATGAGGTAATTTGAGCAATTTCCAGACAGCACTAACGCACGAAAAAACGGATTTATTTATTGCCAGCTATAAAGAACTGAAAGAAAGGCGAAGCTAGCCATTTGGTTGGTGTCTTGGGTCAGTGTGGTGTCATCGGTATAACGCCATCCCGTCCAAGTCCATTCATTGGTTTTAAAGTGATCAAGAATGTAATCCAAGCGTACACCTAAGTTCCTGCGGATATCGTATCTGGCGAATAGCCGCAAGCTGGAGTACTGCGTTGTGAGATTCGGTACAATATTTACTTGCGGCTCAAGTGTAACTTTTTGATTGAATTTATCGGTGTTATCCGAGAACATGAAATTTGCGCCAGTTTCAAGTTTGTCGGTTGGTTTGGCGGTGACTTCCAGGCCAACAGATGTGCCTATGTTATGCAGATTGGCTCCCCAAATTTCACGAATTCCGCTGTCCGTAATCGCGTTTCTGGAAGCCTGATTAATATGGGTTTCATTTCGTGAGAACCATGCTGTAGCTTGCAGCCGCTCAGAAAATGTATAGGTAGCATCTAGTGAATAATTTCTTGCGGAACCTTTGCGCAATCCCAGATCCGAGCCTGCCCGATGGCCATAATTATCAAACGATTCATCAATCGAAACTTGTATTGATAATGAATCAATCGGATCCCAGTTAGCCAGAAAACGGACTTTATCCCGGCTGCGGTCTGCAAGATTGGACGGTGCGATAAGATTAAAGAACGGATCGCCGGAACCTGTCGTATTCGTTAGAAAACTTGAACCAAAACGATCGCTGTGGATGTATGAAATCGTACCGGTAATGGTATCGGATAACGAGCGGCGCAATTCGGCACGATAGAAAAGCTCATCGGTTCTGAAGCGGTGACCGGTATTGGTCGCCGTTCCGGTGCGATCTCTGTGTTCATAGTCAACACTGCCTATCAAACGAAAATTATGCGGTAGTGCATAGCTTGCTTCAAATTTGCTGGATATGGTTCTGAAAGAGCGTGGATTGTTCAGACCATTCCATGTGTTTCCGTTTAAATCATGCAAAGTTGCCATAGGGTTATAAAATAAAACAGGCGTTTTGTCGTCTCGGTCCTCGAAGCGAAAATTGGTATTTATCGATAATTTTTGTAGCGGCCGCGCTGTTAATCCGGCCTGTGCGAGCGCAGTATCAACACGTCCGCCTAAATTGGAACCAATGCCGGGTGCGGTGAATAGCGATGGGGAGAATGTGTCTGTTTGGGTTGCTCGTGTATAAGCAGCCTTGAACGTGCCACGAGTTGTCGGCGTAAAACTATATCCGCCCGACAGAAACCCCTGATGCGATTGGTTATCTGGTGCAAGGGAAATCGGCGTATATTCACTGGGTGAAAAAATACCCCCAACGGTACTGCCGCCGACAGGAGTTAGTAATGCATTTTTGTTGTTATACATCGTCCCATAATAACCTCCGGACAATTGCAGATCTTTTCCTACATAATCTAGTGTAGTGCCAAAAATTCGGATGGTTGAGTTGATGGGCTCTGGAATAAATTCAAAGCCACCTATTGCTCTCGGGCTTGGCATACCATTAAAACCACTAAGCCGAGGCTCACCAAGCCGGTTTCCGCGCCCAAAAATGCGATCCCCATCTTTTTCTTCATTACGAAAATGAAAATGAAGTTCAAGATTGCCAGGAAGGAATTTGTTAAAACCAAATCCAATCGAGTGGCGCTCGGTACTTAGCTGTGCAGGATTGCCCGTTGTTGGCGAAGTCGGAATGTGGGGATCAGTGGTGCCGATACCTGTAACCGCTGTATTGACAGTGAATGGCTCATAGCGAGGTATTTGGCTATAATCGATAAAATAACCCCAGTTGCCTTGTTTGCTATGCTCAAAATGCACATCACGGTTTTGTAATCCTAAATTGCGCCCCAGCAATTTAAACCATGTTCCTGTATCGTCATAGCGCTTGGATATATCGACATTAAAGATTCCATAAGGCCCTTCATTGCGCAAACCGGTATACTGACCGAATCGCGCATTATCATTGAACAATTGGCCTGCACCGATATTGACGACACTTCTAGGTTTTGCGAGTTCTTTAACAGGATCATTATTCGTTTCCGACGAATATACCGAGGTTGTGGCCGCTAAGAATGTGAAAAATGCGATTGAATATTGAAACTTTCTTGGGTCAAGAGTAGTAGTAAACATTTTCTTCACCTCCTAGATCAACGCTGAAAAATGCTTTCATTGCGAATGTTTTCAGGCATATTGCTGCCGTGAACTTGTGTGTGGCAATTCAGGCATCCGCGAGCGAGGGTATTTCTTGCATAAGCGCCAGTGAGTGTCCCGGAGCTGCCTTGGGTGTGTGTTGGGTTCATGGCATTCCTGGCATATGAATGGTGATCGAGTGCGCAATAAATTAGGCGCAGTCGTGCCATGCGGGTTGTGGCAAATCGCGCAATTTTCTTGCACCGGCGGATGGTTGTAGACAAAAGGACCGCGCTTTTCCATATGGCAGGTATAGCAAGTATCGTTGATGCTATCCCGCACCATTTTGCTTGGACCGGCTGAACCATGCGGGTTGTGACAATCCGAACAAGTCACTTTGCCTTCACGAATGGGGTGGCGATACGGACGGTTGATTAGTTGACGCATTTCTTTGTGGCAGTTAAAGCAAACCTCTGGCTGAGTAATCCGATTGCGCACTTTGTCTTGCTCGGTATGAATTGTGTGGCAGGATGTACACGCAACATCGCGGTTAGCATGTGTGCTGCCAGACCAATGCATACGCTTGCCGCCTTGATGACAAGCTAAACAGGTGTTATTTCTTTCCTCAATAGGATTAACTGATTTTTTCCCGAATGCTCTTTGGGGCATGGGTGCTTTGTGTGGAGTATCTTCATGATCTCCACCTTCGCCATGGCAGCTAGTGCATGTCGGGGTTCGGTGATCAGCAGTGGTACCATGTTTGGTTTTCCCAATTGCAAGTATTGGATTATCACTATTTTCATCATGACATACCGTACACTTACCATCTCCTTTCAGTATTAGATCTTGAGGAGTATCTTCATCATCGAGATCTTCCGCGAAAACATACTGAGGAAGTATCAAAATACCAATAACGAAAGAAATAGCTAATAGCCAAGACAGAATAGTCTGTGCAGTCTTTAAATTGCTTAACATGCTTATTTACTCACTAAATTGATTATTAGAAATAAATCATCTGTGAGTGCATTATTGATGACATCAAAGAAATTCTCGGTGAGTTTTCACACACTAGAAGTGAGATAAAATTTTGTAAGGTAGAAAGCAGCCGGGCGGCGTTTAATGGTGGAGTACTGCTGGTTGTTATCTAGCGGGCTGTCGAAAAACTGTTTGCGTTGCCGCTGCGGTGTTAAGCACAGGCTCAAGACGCTAATTTATCAGGTATGGACTGTATTTTCGCCTATTTCTGCCTTGTATCGGTTGCCTCGGAAACGGTTTTTCACCGGCTTGCTAGTGAGTTTTAATAACAAGGGATTTGGGACAATGTTAACTTGTAAGTCATATGCCTTATCAAGGTGCTTTCACTGGAAAACGAGACCCTCGATTAATCGGCACTATATGGTTTTATCGTCTACTTGACGACAATTCTGGGATGGAACGATCTACTGAGATAGATCAAAAAAAATGGCGATTGAGTGGTTTTCCCTAAAAACGGAATTTAGTTTAAGCATAAGGCAGCAAATAAAAAAGCACACCAAGAAACTGGTGTGCTTTTTAAATTACTTAAACTTAAAAAGTATATTTACAACAGTGGAATGATTAACAAAGCCACGATGTTAATAATCTTAATCAGTGGGTTAATCGCTGGCCCAGCGGTGTCTTTATAAGGATCGCCGACTGTATCACCGGTTACTGATGCTTTGTGGGCGTCACTACCTTTGCCGCCATAGTGTCCATCTTCGATATATTTCTTTGCGTTATCCCAAGCACCGCCACCTGTTGTCATGGAAATTGCAACAAACAGACCGGTTACGATAGAACCCATCAGTACACCGCCTAAAGCTTGTGGCCCTAGGATCACACCCACTAGGAGCGGAATCAGTACAGGCAATAATGAAGGAATCATCATTTCCTTAATAGCTGATTGGGTCAGCATATCCACTGCACGTGAATAATCCGGCTTGGCCGTGCCTTCCATGATGCCAGGAATTTCTTTGAACTGACGACGCACTTCAATAACCACTGAACTTGCGGCGCGTCCGACAGCTTCCATCGACATGGCACCAAACAAATAAGGAATCATACCGCCGATAAACAGGCCGATAATAACCATGTGATTGGATAAATCAAAAGTTATTGAATGTCCAGCATGTTCCAATGCATGCGTATAATCGGCAAATAATACCAAAGCGGCTAAGCCAGCAGAACCAATTGCATAACCTTTGGTAACTGCTTTGGTCGTATTGCCAACAGCATCCAGTGGATCAGTAATGGCGCGAACTGAATCTGGCATTTCTGACATTTCGGCAATACCGCCAGCATTGTCAGTAATTGGACCGTATGCATCCAGCGCCACAATAATACCCGTCATGGATAACATCGCTGTTGCAGCGATAGCAATACCGTACAAGCCTGCTAGAGAATAGGCCAGCAAAATACTAATACAAACAGCCAATACAGGTGCAGCGGTTGAACGCATTGAAACACCCAAGCCAGCAATAATATTAGTTGCATGCCCGGTAGTTGATGCCTCAGCAACATGCTGTACAGGTGGATAATCCGTTGAAGTGTAGTACTCAGTAATGACAACCATGAGTCCCGTAAGCACCAGCCCGATCGTTGCAGCCAGGAATATACGCATAACCAGCATGCCGCCAGCTACTTCTGTGCCATCAATATCAAGAGACATATCGCCCATGAACCAAACAGTTACAGGGAGATAAGCAAATAAAGCAATACCTCCCGCTACTGCCAAGCCACGATAGAGCGCATTCATAATCTTGCCGCCTTCGCGCATCTTGACGTAGTAGCAACCAATAATTGAAGCGATAATGGAAACGGCGCCTAACATTAATGGGTAAATCACAGCATCAATGGTATTTGCTGAAAACAGTAGTGCACCCAAAATCATGGTGGCGATGATTGTTACCGCATAGGTTTCAAACAAGTCAGCAGCCATACCTGCGCAATCACCGACATTATCGCCCACATTATCGGCAATAACCGCTGGATTCCGTGGATCATCTTCCGGAATACCGGCTTCTACTTTTCCAACCAGATCAGCACCTACGTCAGCGCCTTTAGTGAAAATACCGCCACCCAAACGAGCAAAAATAGAGATCAGTGATCCGCCAAATGCAAAACCGATTAAAGGTTTAATCACATCGCTAATTGGTTGGCTGGGATCTGCGCCATCAAACAATGTGGCGCAATAACCGGCAACACCCAGTAAGCCTAAACCTACCACCAGCATTCCAGTGACAGCACCACCGCGGAAGGCAATTGCAAGCGCCTCATTCAACCCGACTGTCGCAGCTTGCGCTGTACGTACGTTCGATTGAACTGAAACATTCATACCAAGAAAACCGGCAGCACCAGAGAGCACAGCACCCAACGCAAAACCAATGGCTGTATCCCAACTGATCGCTATTGCAAGGGCAACAAATAAAACCGCACCCACGGCACCAATAGTCATGTATTGGCGCTTAAGATATGCAGATGCCCCTTCTTGGATGGCAGCAGCAATTTCCTGCATACGCTGATTACCAGTTGATTGAACATAAATGCCCCTAATCCAAATACCACTGAATATCAGGGCTATGATCGCGCTACCTATTGCGATAATAAAACCGTTAGCCATAAAGAACTCCAATTAAAGTCAGACCATCAAAATCGTATGTGGAATCTTGGCCTAATTAATTCCACATTATTAAACACTTCACTTATTCAAAACCTAAATACAATCAGGACGCATTTTATCTGTTCTTGCCCTTAGAATGTATCAAATATTAATGAAATTTAGATTGTTACATGACTTGCGCATTATTGTTTGACTCCATTACAACACCCGAGCTGTTTCAATCCAAATTACTCCTTAAATTTTGAACTCCCCCAATTTCTTCTCAACCGCTATATTTTTTAACCGCACATAGTCAGGCAATCCATTCTTATAGGGCGGATAATCTTCACCTTCAATTAATGGCGATAAGTATTCGCGACATGCCTGGCTAATGCCAAATCCGTCTTCACTGATATAATCAGCCGGCATCATTTTCTCGACATTGGCCACATCAGCAAGCTTAGCCATGCCCACCGCCCAGCTATAAGGTGCATTGGATTGACGGACTATCGTTGGCATGACTGAGTTATGTCCTGCTATAGCATATTCCACCGCCGCTTTACCCATTGCATAAGCTTGTTCCACATCGGTTCTTGACGCAATGTGGCGCGCAGCACGCTGTAGATAATCAGCAACGCCCCAATGATATTTTAATCCCAGACCATCTTTGATGATATTGGCTACTACCGGCGCAACACCGCCTAGTTGCGCATGACCAAAGGCATCCCGAAGTCCCTGGTCGGAAAGAAAGTTACCATCCTCACCCTTGACACCCTCTGATACGACAACCGAGCAATAGCCATATTCCTTAACATAGCGATCCACTTTGGCAAGAAACTTTTCTTTGTTGAATGTAATTTCTGGAAACAGGATGATGATTGGAATCTCGCAATCTGGACTCGAGGCCAATCCACCCGCTGCGGCAATCCATCCTGCGTGGCGGCCCATTACTTCCAGCACAAAAACTTTAGTTGATGTTTTGGACATGCTGGCTACATCAAAGCTCGCCTCGCGTGTGGATACCGCGATATATTTGGCAACAGAGCCAAAACCAGGGCAGCAATCAGTGATTGGCAAATCGTTATCAACCGTTTTGGGAACGTGAATCGCCTGAAGGGGATAGCCAAGCGTATCGGATAATTGTGAAACCTTAAGACAGGTATCCGCAGAATCACCGCCGCCATTATAAAAGAAATAACCAATATTATGCGCTTTGAATACTTCGATCAGCCGCTCGTATTCGCGTCGATTTTGTTCCAAACTCTTTAATTTGTAGCGGCACGATCCAAAAGCACCCGATGGGGTGTGGCGTAACGCAGCAATCGCTGCGGCTGAATCAGCATTGGTATCAATCAAATCTTCGGTCAACGCACCGATGATCCCATTGCGACCTGCATAGACATTGCCAATTTTATCAGTATGTTGACGTGCTGTTTCTAAAACACCCGCCGCAGAAGCATTGATTACTGCCGTAACGCCGCCGGACTGGGCATAAAATGCATTTTTAATTGCCATATTTTTCTCCTGATTAATCAAATGGTAAGTAAACTATTTGTATCCTACTAATCTGTACGTACAAAAACCCAGGTGCGACTCATCGCTCCTGAGTTTTTAATTCTGTTCTTTGAACCAAAGAATGCGGCTGGTTTTTTACTTTAATGCTGCAAAAATCAGATCGCGTATTTCTTCAACCGTACCTATGCCAGCTATTTTGATATAGTGCGGTGCACCTTTCCCGCCGCTTGCCGAACACGCTGAATAATAGTCAATTAACGGTTCAGTTTGCTGATGATAGACTTCTAGCCGTTTTCTGACTGTTTCTTCCTTATCATCATCACGTTGTATAAGCGGCTCCCCTGTGACATCATCCCGGCCATGTGCTTTGGGTGGATTAAAATCCACATGATAAGTACGGCCTGAAGCTGGATGAACTCTACGGCCCGACATGCGCTTAATAATTTCAGTATCTGCGACATCAATTTCAACCACAAAATCAATCGGTACACCTGCCGCTTTCATGGCATCGGCTTGCGGGATCGTGCGCGGGAATCCATCAAACAAAAAACCATTCACACAATCAGGTTGCGCGATACGCTCTTTGACTAAATTAATAATAATATCATCAGAAACCAATCCACCGGAATCCATTATTTTTTTAGCCATAATACCCAATTCAGTGCCTGCTTTAACAGCACTGCGCAACATATCACCTGTAGAAATTTGTGGAACACCAAAATGTTCCTTAATATAATTGGCCTGAGTGCCTTTCCCCGCACCAGGGCCACCTAATAAAATGACTCGGATAGCTTTTCTCCCTTTGTTACCAATTAAAATTTACTGAATGCAGTGCCGATTTATATCTGCCACTTCAACAACATCATGCAATTATATCGTAGGCGGGCCAGATACTCGAGTTTTTTACTCCGGTATTTTTTGCGAAGCTAAACAACTTTGTAACAAGTTACGTTGATTGGGTGCAGGTTATGCGATAATTTGATTGACTCTTAACAGGAAAAATCATGGACGAAAACAGAAGTAAAGCGCTTGATGCTGCGCTAGCTCAAATCGAGAAGCAGTTTGGCAAAGGCTCAATCATGCGACTGGGCGCAAATGATGTCGCCTATGATATACAGGTTGTTTCTACCGGTTCGTTGGGACTTGATATTGCACTGGGCGTGGGGGGATTGCCACGCGGCCGGGTCATTGAAATTTATGGACCTGAGTCCTCGGGTAAAACTACGCTGACATTGCAAGTCATTGCCGAAATGCAAAAAATTGGCGGTACCGCAGCGTTTATTGATGCAGAACATGCATTGGATCCACAATATGCGCAGAAAATTGGTGTCAATGTTAAAGAACTGTTGATTTCTCAGCCCGACAATGGAGAGCAAGCACTAGAAATAGCTGACATGCTGGTGCGTTCGGGGTCGGTTGATATTGTTGTGGTGGATTCGGTCGCAGCGCTCACGCCACGCGCGGAAATTGAAGGCGATATGGGCGATCCTCAAATGGGATTGCAAGCACGATTAATGTCACAAGCTTTGCGCAAACTGACCGCAAATATCAAACGCAGCAATACCATGGTTATTTTCATTAACCAAATTCGCATGAAAATCGGCGTTATGTTCGGTAATCCCGAAACAACGACGGGTGGCAACGCATTAAAATTTTATGCGTCAGTCCGCCTGGATATTCGCCGTACCGGATCGATCAAAAAAGGTGAAGAAGTAATTGGCAATGAAACACGCGTAAAAGTAGTCAAAAATAAAGTAGCGCCGCCATTCAAACAGGCCGATTTTGATATTCTGTATGGTGAAGGCATTTCCCGTGATAGTGAAATTATCGAATTAGGTGTATTGCATAAACTTATCGACAAATCGGGTGCTTGGTATGCCTACAAAGGTGAAAAAATCGGGCAAGGAAAAGATAATGTGCGTGAATATCTGAAGGATCATAAAGAGATAGCCCATGAAATTGAGCAGAAGATTCGGTCGATTGTAGGCATTGTGGATCAGGCGAGACCTGTAAAAGAGAAAGCTGAAAAAGAAAAACCTGAAAAAGAAAAATAAACTTGTGTGGATACTCGATCGCCTCTAGAAATACGTGCTTTGCGTTATTTGGCACAAAGAGAACACTCTCGTTTAGAGCTCGAACAGAAACTTTCTGCTTACGCGCGATTTTCCACACCGGAAGCTATATCCAACGTATTGGATAAGCTGGAACAAAACGGTTTGTTATCGGCTGAACGAGTGGTTGAACAAGTTATACGTACACGCAGATCGCGGTTTGGTAGCCAACGTATCGTTTATGCGTTGAAAGAAAAAGGCATTGACGAACAGTTAATTGACAGTATTTTGCCAACGCTTAAGGAAACTGAATTGGATACAGCGTTTAAAATCTGGCAAAAGAAATTCGACCAATTACCCAATACAAGAGAAGAGCGTGGTAAGCAAATGCGTTTCATGATGAGTAGAGGTTTCTCAATGGAAATAATACAACAAGTTTTATCGCAAGCTGAAGAGGAGAATTCATGAAAAAGCTGCTTGTGCAGATGACGCTCATACTGGCAATCGTATTGCTAGGTAATCATGCCAGTGCTGATGAAATAGTGTCCATCAACGATATCAATACGTCGCCAGTCAATTTTGATGGCAAAGAAGTAAAATTGAGAGGCATTGCCAAAAACCCTACACGCTTGCCGTTGGTCAATCTAAAATCCTATGTGCTGGAAGATAAAAGCGGGGAAATTACGGTTCTGACAGAATTCGATTTGCCCAAGATGAACGAGGAAATTACTATCCGGGTTAGAGTCAAAATTCTGGCGATCATCAACGGCGAAGCTATGGGTTTGACGGTTACCGAATTGGAACGATACGAGCAACAGCAAAGAATATGAAAAGCAGCGAAATACGACAACAATTTCTTGAATTTTTTGAATCTCACGGCCACACCATCGTTGCATCCAGCCCTTTAGTGCCGGGTAATGATCCGACTCTTTTGTTTACCAACGCGGGCATGGTGCAATTCAAGGATGTGTTCCTAGGTCAGGATAAACGGCCTTATGTCCGTGCAGTCAGTTCGCAACGCTGTGTGCGAGCGGGCGGCAAACATAACGACCTGGAAAATGTTGGCTATACCGCGCGGCATCATACATTCTTTGAAATGCTGGGAAATTTTAGTTTTGGGGACTATTTTAAGCGCAATGCCATTCAATTTGCCTGGGAATTTCTCACCGTTTCACTCAAAATTCCACGCGAAAAACTATGGGTAACCGTGTATGCAGAAGACGATGAAGCTGCAGATATTTGGTTGAATGAAATCGGTGTCGATCCGTCCCGAGTCGTGCGCATTGCTACCATGGACAATTTCTGGCAAATGGGCGATACCGGTCCCTGTGGTCCTTGCTCCGAGATTTTTTATGATCATGGTCCGGATGTGAAAGGGGGGCCGCCTGGTTCTGCCGATGCCGATGGTGATCGTTACATTGAAATCTGGAATCTGGTGTTTATGCAGTATAACCGTGACAGCGCGGGCACACTCCATCCGCTGCCCAAGCCGTCAGTGGATACCGGCATGGGACTGGAGCGGATTTCTGCAGTCATGCAGCAGGTTCACAGTAACTATGAGATAGATTTATTCCAAAGCCTAATTAAAGCCGCTGCGCGTGTAACCCACACGGAAGATCTTGCTGATAACTCATTGAAAGTCATTGCCGATCACATTCGCGCCTGTTCATTTCTGATTACCGATGGCGTCATTCCAGGCAGTGAAGGTCGCGGGTATGTATTACGGCGCATCATCCGCCGCGCCATTCGCCATGGCTATCAATTGGGACAAAAACAGCCTTTCTTTTATCAACTGGTAGAAGATTTAAGTAAAGTCATGGGGCAAGCCTATCCGGAATTAATCGTAGCAAAGGCACGTGTCGCGGCCGTATTACAACAAGAAGAAGAACGTTTTGCTGAAACATTGGAACACGGCATGCAAGTTTTGGAAGAAGCATTGAGCCGTAAAATAAAAGTACTCGATGGCGAAACAGCATTCCGGCTCTACGATACGTTTGGTTTTCCGCTGGATTTGACTGCCGACATAGGCCGTGAACGCGGGATAACCATCGATCATGCCGGTTTTGAGCAGGCTATGGCGCGTCAGCGTGAACAAGCCCGTGCTGCCAACAAATTTACCATGCAGGAAGGAATAGAATATTCGGGTAGCCAAACCATTTTCTATGGTTATGAGGCTCTGCAACATGAAGGACAAGTTTTGGCCATTTATAAACAGGGCAGCGCGGTAGATTTCATCGAGGCCGGTGACGAGGCTTTAGTTGTTCTGGATCAGACACCCTTTTACGCGGAATCCGGCGGACAAGTTGGCGATAGTGGTGAGTTGCTGGCAGCCAATGGCACCTTTGCCGTAGCGGATACCCAGAAAATACAAGCCGGTGTGTTTGGCCATAAAGGCTTATTGCGCAGTGGACGGTTGGTGATCAAAGATACTGTGCTGGCAAAGGTTAATCCGTTAACCCGCACCAGCACTGCCAACAATCATTCTGCCACGCATCTATTGCATGCTGCGCTACGCAAGGTGTTGGGCACTCATGTAACGCAGAAAGGCTCATTAGTGGATGCCAATCGCGCGCGTTTTGATTTTTCCCACAACGCCCCGCTCACAGCGGATGAAATTCGCGAAACCGAGCGCCTGGTTAACGAGCAAATCAGGCACAACTGGGTTGTTGAATCGGCAACGATGAAATACGACGACGCGATCAAGCGCGGCGCCATGGCGCTATTTGGGGAAAAATATACGGATGTGGTGCGCGTTATCGGCATGGGCGAATTCTCCACCGAATTGTGCGGTGGCACACATGTGCCGCAAGTCGGTCAAATCGGTTTCTTCAAAATTGTAACTGAATCGGGCGTAGCCGCAGGTATCCGGCGTGTTGAAGCGGTTACCGGAAAAGCAGCCGTTGAATATGTGCAGCAACGCGAAGCACAATTGCTGGAAATCGCGCAAAGTTTAAAAACCAATCCCCAGGAAGTCACACAAAAAATTGCCCAAATTATCGACAATGTGCGGCAAACCGAAAAAGAACTGATGCGTTTAAAAACCAAACTCGCGAGCTCACAAGGCGATGATCTGGCTGCGCAAGCACAGGATATAAAAGGCATCAAAGTTCTGGCCGCCAATCTGGAAAATGCCGATGCCAAAACCTTGCGCGAAACGCTGGATCAACTTAAAGATAAACTGAAAACCTGTGCCATCATACTGAGTACCATCGAAGACGGGAAAATAACGCTAATTGCCGGTGTGAGTGCTGACCTGACCAGCAAGATCAAAGCGGGTGAACTGGTGAATTTTGTTGCACAACAAGTTGGTGGCAAAGGAGGTGGACGGCCGGATATGGCGCAGGCGGGCGGCACACAACCGGAACATTTACCGGCGGCGCTTGCGAGTGTTATGGATTGGGTGGGAAGGAAATGATTTCGTAGTGAATCAGACACAATAAAATCAAAGGGTTCTTACCCCATTCCTTCCTATGACCAAGGCCCCTTTTATTGCTCTTTTATTGCTTTTATTGGGAAATGCAAAACGGGAGCCGAAGCTCCCGTTTTTTTCTGCACTCTGAACGTAAATCAGGCGTTTATTTTTTCGCGCGACGACGGCCTACAAAGCCCATCAGACCCAGACCAGCCATCAACATGGCGTATGTTTCGGGTTCTGGCACTGCGGAGATGGATACACCATCAACGCCGCCAGCGTAACCACCAACGCCACTGTTTTCCCGTACAGCGGAAAAGGTTAAATCCATGGAAGTTGCAGTGGCTGAAAATGAGCTAGAGAAGCTGAACCACCGTTGGCTACCGAATCCGTCGTGAGTTAGCACGGGCGTATCAAAATCCAAGCCAGCGATATTGGCACGAACGAAGCCCGGATTGGCGTAGTTAGATGCGGCTGTGAAATCCAGACCGATATTCGAGAAGCTGAACTCTAGCGTGTAAATCGCTCCAACTGTAAAGCCGCTAACAGTCTGAGCAGCAGCATCAAAGGCGCCTCCGCCACCGTTGTTAAGAATCGCGAGAAATGTCCCCCCGTCTGGCGAGGCGCCAATGCCTGTGCCCCAGCCACTGAGGCCTCCGACCGGGATGGTGTCACCATCAGTGCTCACCGAGTTCCAGCTTGGTGGGGGGCTGCCGATTGTCGTCGGGCCTGTCATGCTTCCGTTCGTAACGAGGTTGGCGGCAGATACGCTGAAAGCCGATCCTAGCAGTACGGCCGCCACAAACACATAAACATAAACATAAACTCTGACAAGTGAGAACATGTACGGCTCCTTTGGTTTGGGATGAAATTGCTTCGCCCCTGCGAAGCAATTACCTTGAGGGTATAGGAAAAATAAACCACCTTTTCCCTATGGACTGAATGTACTGAAAGCTGGCTCAATTGTCAAACACGGTGATAATCGATCAAAAGATGACTGTATTCCGACTCAGTTGTCACAAAAAGTCAAAAAAATCAAATGGATCCAACCAATTTTCTGTGCTTTTCTTGTGGCTCTGCCAAATTCTTCAATAACCACAATTGTCGTCCCACAGATAACAACGCATAAGGCGATTAAAAATATATCCTGTTACTGGTGTTTCTTTTGCCTGACTACTCTCGGGTCTCCAATGCTTGAAAAGTGATGAATAATTGATACTATCGGTTTCTTTATCATTTGAAATCAAAATAATAAAGCTAAAACCTCATCTTGGCTCTATTTTCAAGCCTCTTTAAGCCCGATTGCCTTGGAATAGCCATGCCCAAGCCTTACATTCGCCAAAAAGCGTGCAACAACAAAAACGCTACATTATGATGTGCGATCTTTTTGTGAAAAAGGCAAGGAATGAACGAGAAGATCGTGATTACGGGCGGGACTGGGTTTGTTGGAGCGCACTTGATTTTGGAATTATTGGAACAAAACAATGCTGAACTGTTTTGCTTGGTACGCGCGAAAAACACAAGCGTGGAGCAGCGGCTGCATCAACAGCTTGCGCAGGTGATTCAGGGTTCGGGCTATGCGCCTGAGCTGATCAACCAGGTCAAAAAACGTTGTTATGCGGTAGAAGCGGATCTCTTGGGCGATATTACTTCACTAGCAACATCCATTCCGAGCGGCATCTCACAATTCTGGCATTGTGCGGCATCTCTCAATTATGAGGAGCGTTTTGCCGCTGAGATTTATGGCATCAATGTCGAAGGTACGCGCAAAGCGCTGGCTCTGGCGTGTGCGCTAAATGTTGGTTATTTCAATTATGTCAGCACTGCATATGTGGCAGGGCGAAATACAGGTGTCATTTTAGAATCGCCAATGGCCGAAGTGCAAAGCAGTAATGTGTATGAAAGTAGCAAGGTGAAAGCAGAGCAGTTGATTTATGCTGAACAGGATATGAAGTACCGCATTTTCCGACCCAGTATTGTTATTGGTCATAGCCGCACTTATCATGCGATTAACTTTAGCGGCTTGTATGGCTTTTTGCGTCGATTAATTCAGTTCAAAGGGATGATGGCGCGTGTCCAGCACGGCTATCTTGAGCGTGAATCTATCCGCATGAGTGTCGATCCCGAAGTGCCGCTGAATTTAGTTCCCGTAGATAAAGTGGCAAGACAGGCTGTTGCCATTGCCTGCTCTGACTCTAGCAACGCTATTTTTCATCTTACCAACCAGACTGTGCCCACTGTGGGGGAAGCGCTGGAAGTGTTGTTTGCAACGGCTGGTCTCCCACCACCAAAAATTGTGCAAGACGCTACGCAATACGCTTGGATTGACGAAAAATTTAACGAAAAAATAGAGTTCTACAATTCTTATCTGACCGGTTATAAACAGTTTGACCGTAGGGCCAGCAATGCGGTGTTGGGGGAGCATGCCAATACCACACAGTATGCAGTAACTGCTAATAATTTGAACGAATATTGCGACTGGTATTGTGCGCAACTTGCCAAAACGCGTAACCAAGTACCCGTGTCTCGTTAACATTAGGGGGGTGTGATGTCGAATGAAATTTTTGTAGTTGGAACTGGGCGCTGTGGTTCAACACTCATTTCCAATTTACTCAACCATCACCCAGATGTGCTAAGCCTGTCGGAGTTTTTCACTTTTGTCACGGATCTGGGCACGCTGATTTCGCAGGCGTTTCCAGTCATGAAAATTGATGGTGCACAGTTCTGGCAAATTGTCAGTGGGGCCTACGCCAAGCAAAACATTATGTTGGCGCACGACATTGCGATGAAAGAGGTGCTTTATCCTTTCAAAACGGGCGTTCGTTTTAATGCAAGCACTGGTGTACCCGCCATACTGCAAACCACGCTCCCGAATCTGACACCTGAGTGCGATGCGTTATTTGATCAGATTCATGCGGTGATGGCAGCTCGCGGAATGGCTACTGCAGAAGCCCATTATCATGCGCTATTTGGTTGGCTTGCCGCACACTTTGGTAAAAGTATTTGGGTAGAACGTTCTGGCGGCTCCTTACGTGTGATCGAAAGGCTCTATCAACATTTTCCAAATGCAAAATTTCTCCATATTGTGCGAGATGGTCGTGATTGTGCGTTATCAATGCAACGCCACAATGGTTTCAAAATGGTATTGCTGGTATTCCAGATCACCGAAATTTTGGGTGTTGATCCTTACGAATCCGATGATCGTAGCTGGCAGGATGATTTACCCGACGAACTGGTTTCCTTCTTGCCAGAATCTTTCTCTGGCAAGGATTTTCTTGACTATGACGTGCCGCCCTCTCTCTATGGGCACTACTGGAGCGGAGAAATTATGGCCGGAGTGGACGTGTTGGATAGCATTCCTGCTGCGCAGCAACTCACGTTGCAGTATGAGTCGATTCTAACCGACACTCGCAGCACCATTGCGCATATGATTGAGTTCGTATCTCCTGATTCCAATGCCAATGCAGCTTGGTGCAATGCAGTTATGTCGTCGGTAAAGCGGCCTACTGCCACATGGCATGAGTTGGATGCCCGCGAACAATCTCGCCTGAATGATGCTTGTGCACCTGGATTTGCCGCGCTGGCAAAACGGGGAATACGGGGTGGTGCACTTGATTTTTGAACTTGTGGGAAGCATGGGTAGAGTAAAGGACTAGCTTTCGATCGCCATTAGGAGTTGCCTATCTGTTTCCGCTCCTTTCGTTTGGCTGTGCCTCAATAACCATTCCATAGTCAACTTCACCAGCCCTTCCTCATCAAACCGTGCATGCGGTTTTGCGAGTTATCGCCTTCGGCGACATCCCTGCTAACCCCAATTCCCGCACACGGCTTTCCGATGTTCTTCACACTAGGCATGCGCTGATTTCCAGCCTGCCGTTGTCGGAACCTTGTATAGCCCATATTTCGTATAAAGCTGCTGGCTCGAAAAACGGCCAAGGCCTATCCCGCGATCCTTGATCTTGTGGCGCTTCATCAGGTGTATGCGCAAGCGCTCTTCTGCGTGCGTTTTCACCTTTCCCAATATGACGCTGGAATTGCGATAATGGAAGTAGTTCGCCCACCCGCGAAGGGTGACGTTCATGCTCCAGACAATATCTTCCAGCGGTATCGGTGTGCGCTCTCGTGCGGTCAATTGCGTTATACGCTGTTTGATTTTCGCAAGAGATTTCGCTGCCGGGCAGGCATGCGGATAACTTTTCCCGACTTCCATCCCTTGCTCACCCTGATTGCAAAACCCAAGAAGTTGAAGCTTTCTTGTCTGGCATCAACAATGCGGGTCTTGGTCTCGTTAAGCGTGAGATCAAGACGGCCCAATACTTCGCCGCACTGCATTCAAGGGCGCATCTACTTTGCCCGCACACAGCACTACAAAATCGTCCGCATAACGGACGATACACGCCTTCAGTTTCCAGCGTAGTTGATGCTTTCCCCATATCCGGTCAAGCAAATGCAAATAGCAATTCGCCAGCAGCGGCGAGATGACGCCGCCTTGCGGCGTGCCTTTACTGTTGGCTTTCCCGCCACCCACATTTCTCCTGGTACCGCCCTTGTCCTCCCCGATGTCTCGCGTCAATTATCTTGGCCGCTTTGACGACAATTATGATGGCCGGTTGAGTTTGTTGACTACTTCATGATTTTTCTGGTTTTCCTCCTATAACTTTCACTGTCGATTTCGATGATGGTTGCGTGATGGATGATGCGGTCAATGGCGGCAACGGTCATCATGGTGTCAGGAAGATTTGATCCCACTGGCTAAAAGGCTGATTTGACGTGATGATGAGACTTCCGCTTTCATAGCGATGTGCAATGAAGTCAAACAATACTTGTGTTTCCGAATCGGTCTTTTTGACATAGCCGATATCATCAACGATCAGTACACGGTATTTATCCAGCCGCGTCATGGCGGACATCAAGTCCAGTTCTTTCTTGGCTTGCTGCAGGAGTTGAACGAGTGCGGTAGCTGATATCCACTTGACGCGGATGCCTTGTTCAATCAAATGCAACCCCAATGCTGCGGCCATGTGATTTGCCGACACCGGATGGGCCGATCAGCAACACATTGTCTGCCTGGCTCGCCCACTGGGTATTGTCGCGCAGTGCGATGATTTTTTTCTGAGCGGCTTGAGGCAGTTCGGGCAACGCCAGAGTGGCAAAGCTTTTGCCGCGCGGCAGTTTGGCTTCATGCGTCCAGTTGCTGATTCTGCTTTGGAAACGCTGAGCGACTTCCTGTTCGCACAGGGCGGCAAGATATTGGCTGTAGCCCCAGGCGTGTTCTGCGGCTTGATCCTGGAAGTGCCGGTAATGCTGGCCAAAGGCAGGGAGTCTGAGTTCCTTGAGCATCAGTGGGAGCGATTCAGACATGAGCTGCCTCCTTGTGTTACCCAGTTTCCGCTGAGTAGTTGATCGTAGGTATCCGCAGTGTGTTGTTTGATTGGGATGTCCGGCTGTGGCGCATGCTGCCGCAGAAATCGCTTTTGCAGTGTTTGCAGTTCAGGTAGCGGATTTTGTTGCAACAATTCAGCAGCCAACTGGCTCTCGCAATCATAGTCGTAGGCAAAACGCAGTACCGATACCATCCATTTGCAAGCGAGTCCGGGATCAAATTGTTGTTGTACCTGCGCCCACAGCTGGTGATACTGTGGCGTTGGCAACAGATCATCACGCAGTCGGGAAAAGCGAAAGGCGCTGGCTTTGCCGCCAATGCATGAATCACATGACGGTAATCGATGCGCCGGGCGCGTCCTTCCGGCGTTTTCGGATACGCACGCGGTAATGTAATGACCGGTGTCTGCCCGGCAAAGCATTCCTAAGCGATCGTGGTAGAGATGAACGCGGATGTTCTCACCAATGAGTCTGGATGGCACGCTGTAGAGTCCCCGTTTGACCGCTATGGTGCTGCTTGTGGTCACTTTGACGGTCAGTTCGCTGAAGTCCATGAAGCGGTAGCGTGGCAGTGGCTGGAGATGCGATTGCTCTTCCGCCAATCGCCCCCTGCAGCGCTTATTGAGCTTATCGACGATCCGTTCAAGAAAACGGCGGTAGGCGCCCACACTTTCGAAATCCGCAGATCCTCGTAATTTGATCGCCTGCTCGATCCGATGCTTGAGCGAACCATGGGCATTTTCTACGGCGCCGTTTTCATGGCTGATGCCCAGGTTATTGACCGTAGGCTTCATGCCATAGTGTTGACACAGCGCCGCATAAGATTGCGTGAGTTCTTGTTTTGGCTCGCATTGACGTATGCGGCACTCAGGCTGTCAGTGCGATGTTCCTGGGCGCGCCGCCGAGTTTATGCAAGGCGGTCTGCAATCCATCGGCCAATGCACTATACCTTTCCCCGCCCCGGATGATATGAACAGCACGCCAAGGACTATAAGCCAGACGAAACTGATACAGCAGGTGATCAAATGGCGCGCCTGCGATCATAATTGCCGTGCGCGGCCGGGTAAAATCGGACAACCCCTGGTGCCCGCAGGCACCGACTGGCAAAACATGACAGCCTTACCGGGACCTTGCGTTGCGCGCCAGTGTTTTACACGGCGCTGCAAGCTCTGAGCAACTTCTCCGGGTATTGACCGGGATATCGGTCATCCAAGTGCTCCCAAAGCGTAGTCCCGGTCAGTTCAGGTTCCCGGTACAGCAATGGAACCAACTCGGTCTCCCAAACCAACGCAAAGGATCCTGGCGCGTGCGCCACTGCCGCTGCGATTTCTCCACCCGCACACCTTCTCAATCCTGCGGCCACTGCGGATACTTACCCCCGCTTTTGCAGCCGCTGTCTCCTGACCATGCCCTATCTGACGATTCTTCATATAAATAGCTTCCTGTTGATGAGTGATATGTTTTCCAGGCAAGTTCTTGCTCCTTGTATAGGGAAGAACTCATACTGATACTTTCACTCAACCGGTCAAGATAATTGTCGCCTGACCGGACAGGTTAATTGTCGTCTAATACTATCTTCTGCTCTATGTCCTCGAAGTCCGTCCCATCAACACCGGGACTACCAAAATTGGCGCGTACAAGGCGGTAAGCAAACATGAGGATGTCTGTCCGCCATACCTTGTCATATAAAGCATAGAAGCGATAGGCCGGTTCTTGCTTGGCCTTGATGTAAAGCTTCCTCTGTAGTGTCCTGATTGCTTCAGGGGTGGTTAGCGTCATGGCAATCCCCTTTTCCTCCACTCTTTGGTTGCATGAACAAAGTAGGGTTCCTTCCCTCGTCCGGGGTTATGTTGTCCCTCGGTCTCAAACGGTACTATGAACCCCTCCGACTCCCGATACGGCCTGCAGCGTTTTCGTTTCCTTATGCGCAACAGCCGATGGCCTCCCCACCACCGCACCGGGTCTCCAGCACTGGGCAATAAATCTTCGAGAACATGCCGACCCTGCTACCCCGGAAGTCGATGGATGCCACTTCCGTTATTTCAGCACCCATCCAACGGCCTTCCCCTTCTGACCACAGGGTCGGCTCCTCCAGCTCGTTTACGAGGCTACATGTAGGTTCACTTGCGTTACGGCCTGCTCTCTTGCTGTGTGGAAACTTACGACCCCGCGTTACCACGACGCCGCTTCCTCATGCTACCGAGGCGCACGGACAACTCCTCGGACGGGACTTTAACCCGCTAGATTCACTGCTGTTACTGCGAACGGTCAGGTACCGAATTGAGAATGTTGTCGATGAATACATTTTTCGTTTTAGATCAGAATTCGTGATTCGGTACCTGACCCCGTTGTTTCTGCTGTTACTGCGAACGGTCAGGTACCGAATTGAGAATGTTGTCGATGAATACATTTTTCGTTTTAAATCAGAATTCGTGATTCGGTACCTGACCCCGTTGTTTCTCGTTGTTTCTGGGTGACCCCGTTGTTTCTGTGACCCGTTGTTTCTGATGAGCTGAGTCAATTGCTATTCACCCGCAACGACGACTTACCCGAAGGCATGCAGCGGTTACCGGTCATAACAAATGCCCGGCGCTGGCGCCAAGGAATACGCTGGATAATGAAGCCGCTGAGCGCATCGCGCTCGATTTGGATGCATGTCACCGGCATTGGCAAGCACTGTGTGCCCAACCGGATTTTTTTCAGCGTGTGGCAACCGCGTATACCAGCCGTGCGTTCGAGCCTTCCGACGATGTAGATCGTGGCGCTGTATGACGGCTTTCTGGACAATGCAGATGCTGCATCGCTGGCGCAGATACGGCGTGCTTCACCGAAACAACTGGCGAAAATGCGGTTCGATTTTCATGATCCGCGGCTTCCCGAGCTGCTGTTCCGCTACCGCGCCCGCAATTGGCCGGAAACATTGACCCAGACAGAAGCACAACGCTGGAACAGATGCGCCTGCAGCGCTTGACACAAGGCGATGGCGGCGGGAGTATTACTATTGCTGAATTTGCTGCGCAGATTGCATTATTACGTGAAGCACACTAAATGAATGAGAATGCTATGCGGATACTGGATAGACTTGAAGCTTGGGGAAAAATTTGTTACGTTTATGATAGGCCTTGCGTCGAGAAGCGTATCCGGGCTAATCTAAAATTAGAAGCTATCAAAAGTTGATTCGCAATAGCTTTTTAGTTATAGCTTTCATGGTTGCGTGAGTCCTTTCTCGTGCATCGTGCGGTGCAAATCGATAACAAGTTCTTTCATCCGATCAATATAAGGATTTAGTGCATCCCGTTCAATACACACTTGATCACCGAAGATATGCCAATTTTCGAGATTGAAACCTTGGAGACGTGCCACGGAAACTGGCAATGTATCTTTAAACTTGTATGTTCTGAGGATTCCAGCACTATGAGCTATGCAGTTTCGAACATTGACCAAAGCCTCGTACTCTTCAATCGTCGACTGAGCAGGTAATTGAGCGCGCGCCGAAAACTCCTTAAGAACCTTTACAGTGTGATTAGTATTACCTATCTCTGGAACGGGAGAAAGAGCATTCATACTAAGTAATTTCACTGACCATTCTACTGATGTTATAAATGACAACAATGCACCGTAGCGTATACGCAGAGGCAGACTTACACGAAAACGATGATTGATTACCCCTTCCAAATGTTCGCAATAATCTGACGGAAATTGATCCCTGTCTTTTCGATGCGCGATCGCTTGTAACTCACGTTGGTATTGCAAATCAATATTGTTCTCCGAGAACTCGAGAAAATCCTTCACATCCCCGATCATGAATTTGAAGTCAAATGCGTAGATTGGTGTGTTGAGAAATTTTTCAGTATCAAATTCTGGCATAACTTTGATGACGATTAATGTTGGCGTTCAGTGGATAAGCAGCTTGCATCTTTAATCGATCCATTGGAACAGCAAGAACAAGAGAAGTACCATGCTCAATTATTGCTTTCTTTGGTCTTCGATTACGAAATCGGATGCTTATCGAACATTTGGTCTTAAATATTCAGGATCACTCTCATTCAAACAACGAAATGTCACGGTTACTGTGGTGTCAATTCCCATACGTGTGCGAGTGGTTGATTCATTAGTGAGCATAAAGCGTTTGCCAAGTGATGTGCATTTTTCTGTTCCCGCTTGAAAGGCACTTTCTCTCGCCTGTGATGCAAGGCGATATCCATCGGCAGTTGCGGTTACGGAGTAAGTATCTCGCCCCATTTCTAAAACCTGGCTGGTAGAAGAGGCAACCACTTAGAGTAATGACCATGATGGTTGCTGTAATGAATCTGATTCTATGATGTTTTGGGTACATATGTGAATTCCTAAATAAGCTTAAATTTTCAGTAACTATTTTCCAGAAATTTCATCATGGCAACAAAACTTACACCACCCTGATCGTGTTAAAATCTCCGTTACAGTTCCAGATTAAAAGTTTACCTGGATTTACCCACCTTCCGTTATGAAAAACAATTATCTTGAAAGAATACTGACCGCACAGGTTTATGATGTTGCGATCGAGAGTCCGTTGGAGCTTGCTGCCAATTTATCCGGGCGCATCCATAATCAGGTGTTATTAAAGCGGGAAGATTTGCAGCAGGTCTTTTCTTTCAAGCTGCGCGGCGCGTATAACAAAATGATCAAGTTATCGCCTGCGGTGCGCAACCGCGGCGTGATTGCGGCCTCTGCCGGTAA
This sequence comes from Nitrosomonas sp., assembly GCA_016708955.1. Taxonomy (GTDB): domain Bacteria; phylum Pseudomonadota; class Gammaproteobacteria; order Burkholderiales; family Nitrosomonadaceae; genus Nitrosomonas. Next base: position 336,481 of record JADJES010000001.1, on the reverse strand, counting down.
TCATGCGCAAGGCGTGGCATTAGCTGCCAAGCGGTTGAGCTGTGGCGCTACGATCGTGATGCCGGTGACGACACCGCAAATCAAGGTGCATGCAGTGATGGCACTGGGTGCGACAGTTGCCTTGCATGGCGATTCCTATAACGATGCTTACGAGCACGCGATAAAACTGGCAAAAATAGAGCAAGCCACGTTTGTTCATCCCTATGATGATCCGGACGTGATTGCCGGGCAGGGAACGGTCGGCATGGAAATCTTGCGGCAGCATACCGGGAGTATTCACGCCATTTTTGTGCCGATTGGCGGCGGCGGGTTGATATCCGGCATAGCGGCTTATGTGAAACGGCTGTATCCGAAAATCAAAATCATTGGCGTCGAGCCGGTCGATTCGGATGCGATGTATCGTTCGTTGCAAAGCGGCCGCCGGGTTAAATTGGCGCAAGTGGGTTTATTTGCGGACGGTGTGGCGGTGCGGCATGTCGGCAAGGAAACGTTCCGCTTGTGCCGTGAACTGGTCGACGAAGTGATTCTGGTCGATACCGACGCCATTTGCGCGGCAGTCAAGGATGTATTTGAAGATACGCGCACGATACTGGAGCCTTCCGGCGCGCTTTCCGTTGCGGGCATCAAAGCGTACGTCGCGCGTGAAAAGATCTTGCATAAAACGCTGGTTGCGATTGCGTCCGGCGCCAATATGAATTTTGACCGGCTGCGGCATATTTCAGAGCGGGCGGAAATCGGTGAACGGCGTGAGGCTGTGTTGACCGTGACGATTCCGGAAAAACCCGGCAGTTTCAAAAAATTCTGTAATTTATTGGGTGCCAAAAGCATTACCGAATTTAACTACCGTTATGCCGATCCGAAAGTGGCGCATGTTTTTGTTGGCGTATCGGTGCGCAATCAGGAGGAAACCCAGAAACTGATCAGTGAATTAAAACAAAGCGGTCTGGCCACCGAAGACATGAGCAACAACGAAATGGCCAAGCTGCATATTCGTCATTTAGTCGGCGGGCACGCGCATGACGTTAAAAATGAGATTCTTTACCGTTTTGAATTTCCCGACCGTCCCGGCGCGTTGATGAATTTCCTGAATAACCTGAGCCATAACTGGAATATCAGTCTGTTTCACTATCGTAACCATGGTGCCGACTATGGCCGCGTGCTGATCGGAATTCAAGTTCCTCCGGAAGAAAGATCTGACTTCAAAGCATTCCTGAATCAACTGGGTTATCACTATTGGGACGAAACCAAGAATCCCGCCTATAAATTATTTCTTGGATGATCCAACCAGACTTTAGAGATGCCCTTAATGCTAATTGGATGACATTAAGCTTCAACTGAAAATTGCTTTTTCCATGTCAAGAATTTCAACGTTACCGCGCATTACAAGAATTATGCAATTCGACTGTACGTTACACCTGCCTGAACCCCTCGGATTCGCTCGATCTCCATCTGCCGAAATATTAATCGCCATGTCACCGGAACTACGTAACCAGATCCTGAACGGTTTATTGCTTTAAGGACACGAGATCCATTATTCCTATAGATGGTCTGTGACAATTTGTCGCTTTGCCGCATTGCTATATTCGCATAACAATGCGGCAAAGCGATTGGATGGATAGTCGTTAATAAGTTACCGTTTTTCTTCACTCTTCGTGGTTTACCGTAAACGGTATTTGCATTTTTTGCTCATTAACGCTCGCAACTTTATTTAGATAAGAAATCACACATGAAAAATTCACTTAAATATGTACTGATTCTTGCAGGCTTGCACGCAGGATTGGGCTCGGCGCCTGTTATGGCACATATCACTGCTCCTGATTTGGGTACCTATGATGGCGCTGGTTCAATGACCAAATCGGGAATCGGTATCGGCGGTAATTATGGGTGGGCGGATGGAACGGATAATGACTGGGGCGATGCGCATCATCTTAACAGCTTTAGGTTTACCCTGCTATCTGAAGCCGATGTCACGCTCACATTTCAAAGCCAGGCATTTATAGTCGAAAGCACTGATGATGGTAAGCCTCCAACTCCACCACCTAGCCACATTCCTTCAGCAATGCTTCAATAACCTCTGGTGCGAACGGCAGCAACTCATCGACTCGGCTGTTAGACCAGGCGGGGAGTTTTTCGAGGGTGCCGGCTAGCCATTGTGCGGGGTTAAGGCCGTTGAGTTTTGCGGTGCCGAGTAGGGTTTGGATGGCGGCAGCACGTTTCCCGGCGCGCTCGGAGCCGGTGAACAGCCAGTTTTTCTTGCCGAGCGCGATGGGGCGAATAGTGTTTTCGACGGGGTTGTTGTCAATCGGCAGGTGTCCGCTTCTGGCGTAGCGGATCAGGCTTTGCCAGCGCTTCAAGGTGTAATCGATGGCTTTGGCGGTGCCGCCGCCATCGGCGGTATGAAAGCGGGTTTGCAGTAACCAGTCGTGCAACGATTGCAGGATCGGCAGGCTTTTTTCTGCACGTAGTATCTGCCGGGCTTCGGTCGATGAGTGCTTGCCTTCTGCTTCGACGGCGTAAAGTTTGCCGATGCGTTGCAATGCTTCGAATGCAACGGTGCTGGCGTTGGCTTGGTGCAGGTCGAAGAATTTGCGGCGCGCGCGTGCGCCCAGCACCCTAATTCAGTGCAGGGTGATGCTGTTTTGGAGAATAAAGCCTTGTAACCGCCATAGTCGTCGACCAGCAAGTGGCCTTGCCACTTGTTGAGGAAGTTTTGCACATGTTTGCCACTACGGCTGGTTTGGTAGTCGAATACGATGATGCGCGGCCCCAACTCAAAATCGTTGCTGCGATATGCCCACAGGTAGGCGCGTTGCGTTTTTCCGCTGCCGGGATCAAGTTGCGCCACCGGGGTTTCGTCGGCGTGCAACACACGGCCTTGCAATAAGTGCAAAATCAGCCGGTCAACCAGCGGTTGCAGTGCCACGCCTACACGTCCGATCCATTCCGCCAGGGTGGAAAGCGATAAAGTGACACCTTCCCGGGCGGCGATTTGTGCGGTGCGATACAGCGGCAGGTGATCGAGGTATTTGGCGATGGTGATCCAGGCGAGCAAGCCGGGTGTTGCCATGCCGCCGTCGATGATGGCGGGTGGCACGGGTTCCGCGACCACGGTTTCGCAAGCCCGGCAGGCGTATTGCGGGCGGATGTGACGGTGCACGAAGAATTCGGCGGGTTTAACGTCGAGTTGTTCGGTGACGTCTTCGCCGATTTTTACCAGATCGCCGCCGCACTGTTTGCATTGACAGGATTCCGGTTCATGGCGGTGTTCGATGCGCGGCAGGTGATCCGGTAGAGGTTGGCGCCCAGTGCGTGCACGCTTGGTTTTGCGGAACCGGCAGCGGCAGTTGCTCGATTTCCGCTTCGATCGCCGCCGCATCAGTTTGCCAGTCTTCTTCGAACAGGCTGAATTGTGGCTGCGACAGTGCTTCGCTCTTCGCACCGAAACGAATGCGGCGCAAATGTGCCAGTTCCAGCTTCAGTGCCTGATTCTTCGCTTCCAGCAGTTTGAGCTCGTTTTGTGCTTGCGTAAGCAGTGATTGAATCAGGTTCGATACCTCGGTTTTAGCCTCTGGCGCGAGATTCAGATGATCCAATTCAATCGACTGTTTTACGTGCGTTTTCATGGCGTTATTATACCGCAAAAACCCATGAGAAATGGCGTCAATATTGGCTTTAGCTATATTTCATCCCGCAAGATTGCAACCCCAAACGATGCCAATCCACCCCGGCAATCAACCACTCCCATTGCGGCTGCGTCAACACAATGCCACCTTCGCCGGAATGCTGCCAAACAAACCGTCCCCGATGCAAACGCCGCTGGCACAGCCACACGCCGGTACCGTCCCACAGCAACACTTTGATGCGATTGCCCGCGCGATTGCAAAACACAAACGCCGAACCCGCACAAGGCGATCGCTGCAACGCCTGCTCCACCAACACCGACAACCCGTCAATGCCGCGACGCATATCCACCGGCGCAACCATCAACCAAATCTTCCCCGGATTCGCAATCAAAGACACTTCAACAACTCCCCCAACCAATGCGGCGAAACCGTCGACGGCAGCTCCAACACATGATCGCCCTGGCCGTGAAGACGCATCGTATTCGCTGGTATAGGCATTGGTTTGATCGTTACCGGAACCAATGCAGGTGACCGAACGACCTGACCAGCACGATGCTCGCGAGCCCAATTGCCAAACGTCTTGGTATTCAAACCATGTTCCCGGCAATAAGCCGCCTGAGACATCCCGCTGGTTTGCCATGCTTCGATATGAATTCGTCGTGCTTCTGATGATGACATCGTTCCTCCTTGTGAAAGGTTTGAGGATAACGATGATTTGTCAGGATGTTAATGTGGAAGGGTTGGAGGCTTACGAAACATTCACTTAAAAATGCACTGGTTCTTGCCGGTTTGGGTGCGGGGTTAGTCTCGGCTCCTGCCATGGCGCACATTTCTACGAAAAATTTCGGTACTTTCGATGGCGCAAGCGATGCAACGGCGTCCATCTCGACCAGTGTTCCCGGCAATTTCGGCTGGATCGATGGCAGCGATGCCGACTGGGCCGATACGCACAGGTTGGCCGTCTACCAGTTCACGCTGACCGGCGATGCCGATGTCCAACTCTCATTTGAGCAAGCGGTCGCCGGTGGCGGACGCAACGGACTCATCCCGGGATTCTCGCTCTATTCGGGTTTACCCCACGACCCGCTTTCTCTAGGCGGTCCGGATCACGACGACTCGGCCGGATCGCTATTTCTTCGTGACGTGGATAGTGGCGGAGCCATTACTGAAGGTTCATTCAGAGCATTGCACGACTGGAGAATCACTGGCGAAGAATCTCTGGCAGTTGTCGCGCCGAGTGTCTTTACCTACATTGGCCACGCCTACGATGGCAGTCAGGACTACGGCACGGGTATCATCCCCGGTGGCGACGGTTTACTTGATAATGTGGTTACACAAAGCTTTCACTTGGCGGCGGGTGATTACTCCGTATTCGTAGGCGGAAGTGACTATGCCAGTCAATCCGCAGCGCTGAGGAGCCTGGGCGTCAACGGCACCATCTTAGTCTCGGCGGTTCCCGAACCGGAGACCTATGCCATGTTGCTGATGGGATTGGGGTTGATGGGTGTGATGGCGCGCCGGCGCAAGGTGGCTGGAAAGCTTCACGGATAAGCTGCTACCACTTTTTTCAATTTGCTTATTGCAGAGAGCGGATAAGTTCATCCACTCCAAACTTATAAAGGAAAAGATATGAAATCTAAAACGATCAAGTATTCCAGTATCAAGCTTGCCGGTTTAGCCGCGGCTGGCATCTTGTTTCTGGCTGCCAGCCAGGCCAATGCGGCCAGTTATGCCTTCCATGATCTTGGCACCGCAGGCGGGCCCTGGTCAATGGCGCTTGCCATCAATAACGCTGGACAAATCACGGATGGTAACAGCCGCGGAACCCCTATCAGGGATGATGGAGAAATTCTTACGATCTGGGATGGTGCTACCATGGCCACCAGTGATTTAGACAGTCGTGGCTGGAGCATTAATTCTTCAGGCGCCATCGCAGGCGGCTATGCAGACCGCGGTTTCTGGTTTTTTGCCTCGACGTGGAACGCTGCCGGCGTTCGAACTGACCTCGAAGATTTGGCCGGACGCAAAGACGAATTCTGGAGTGTCGGGCAAGGCATTAACGATCTCGGGCAAGTGGTCGGGGCCGCAGTGGCTGCCGATAACAACTCCTACAAACCGCTACTCTGGGACAACAGCACGACACCCACTGTGTTAGATACGCTCGGCGAGCAAACAGGCGAAGCCCTGGGAATCAACAACGCCGGACTCGCTGTGGGAAATAGCTTCACAACCGGTGATGCCGCTAGCCATGCGACATTGTGGGATATTAACAGTGGTTCGGTTACCGATCTTGGCACGCTCGGAGGTATTGACAGCAATGCATTGGCAATAAACCAAATCGGGCAAATTGCCGGCTGGAGTTATCTCACGGGTGATCTCGCTCAGCATGCTACATTTTGGGATGGCGCTGCCTTGACCGATCTGGGTACCTTAGGCGGTACAAATAGCTCGGCGCTTGCGCTCAATAATTTAGGGCAAGTTGTAGGCTGGAGCGAAATGGCTGATGGCTCCCAGCACGCAATGCTCTGGGACGGCGCTACCCTGATAGACTTAAACAGTTTACTCGATCCCGCACTGGCAAGCGCTGGCTGGGTGCTGAAAGAAGCTGCCGGCATCAACGATCACGGTGCGATTGTGGGAACAGCAGTCAATGATCTTTTGGGTATTACCAATGGACACGCCTTCTTGCTGTCTCCCGTTCCCGAACCGGAAACCTACGCCATGTTGCTGGCAGGCTTGGGGTTGATGGGTGCTATGGCCCGCCGCCGCAAAGTGACTGTAAAGCTTCACGGATAAGCCGCTACCATTTTTTCAGTCTCTTCCAGGTTTAATTCCTCGCTGCTTGCGGCGATGTGATTTTTTTCTTAAAGTATCTCGAGTATGTCCGGCTTGTTTTCTTCTGCGATCGATCTGATGTAGTGGTTTGTTCTTGAATTTTCTGACATAAAGCACAATAAATTCATAAACTCCTAAAAGACCTTGTTTTACAGGTCTTATCTTGTTTTTGACCCCACGTTCCAGCGGTTAAGCTATCACCTGACAACAATCGTGTCTGGTGTCGTCTGCCATCAAAAAACCTGAATATCCAGACAAGCCCGTATCAATGCTGGAGAAAACAATGGAAGATAATTTATCTAAATTTGGATTAACAACCAGAATGGTTGCCATAGGAAAGAAACTGCCGGTGATTACCTTACCGGCAAAGAAAAGTATTCCTAAGAGTACTTCCATTTTAAACACTAGCTGGATAATGGGCGGCATCGTGATGCTTTTTACTGTGCTACTGTTGATCACACTGGCTATCAGCGTCAATCAAGCCAGGCATCATACGGTTCAACCGGAATTGGTTGCGCAGTTGGAGATGCAGCATTTACGTTTGTCAAAGGCCGCACAGCAGGCGCACATGGGTAATGCCAATGCATTTGCCGAGTTACAGGACAGCCAATATCTGTTAAATCAATATATTGCATTGCTATCTCAGGGCGGGATCTATGATCATAACAAGATCGTTCCAGCCGCAGATCAATCGCTTGCATTAATCCTGAATGCCTATCAGCAAAACTGGCAGATTGAGGCTAAAAAGGTTGCTCTGATTTTGAACCATAAAGAATCTTCGATTAAGCTAAACAGCAGCATCAAAACAATCCAGATTACGCAGAGTCAATTGGCCAGACGCATCGAAGAATTAATTGGCCGTATGGTAGAAATCGGTAATCTGCCGCAAGAAATACGGACGATGGAATCCATAAAAATCCATGCGCGCACGGTAGCAAAAAATGTTAGAGCGCTTCTTTCCAGTGAATTCTCGATGTCAGAAATCACCGCGCAGCTTGCTCAGGATCACGCACAAATTTCAGCGATTACCCAAATGCTAAGTCAAGGGAATAATGGACTTGGGGCAGCCTCAAACAAGGATGAGACTATCCAGGATTTATTGTCACATGTTTATTCGTTGCTGAGAAGGTTTGACGATCACCTTCGAGTGATTCAACAAGAAATACCGGTAACTTTTACTACCCAGTTGGCTATGGATGAAGTTGCGAACAACAGTGAAGCCATGCTGGATATGACGCGCGCGCTGGATAGTGAAATTCAAGAACAAAATCGGCATACTGTCTCTTTATTCAACGCGCTGAATTATACATTTGGTGCATGCGCAGTGCTTGCGTTCCTATTTTTTGTCCAGTCAGTACGCCGAAATGCACATTATCAAGATTTGGCAAGCAGAAATGAAGTTGAGAAAGCACAAAAGGCAATCGTGACGCTTTTGGACGATATGAAAAGAATCGCCGATGGCGACCTGACCATCCGCACGGATATCACGAACCATATGACCGGTGCGATTGCGGATGCCATCAATTGCACGATTGAAGAATTGCACACACTGGTGGAACAGGTCAATCAGGCCAGCGCGCTGGTTGTTAAATCGTCTAATCAGGCGCAATATGTTTCATCGGGATTATTAACAGCAGCACAACAGCAAACGGCAAAAATTGAACAAACCACCCTTGCAGTGATAGGCATGACGGAATCCATCAGTCAGATATCCGATATGGCGACAGAATCCGCCAAAGTCGCCAAACAATCATTATCCACTGCGGAAAAAGGTACCTCGGCGGTGCGTGAATCCATTGCCGGAATGAATGAAATCCGTGCGTATATTCAGGATACCTCCAAGCGGATCAAGCGCCTGGGAGAAAGCTCACAGGAAATCGGTGAAATTGTTGCACTGATCACCGATATCACCGACCAGACGAATGTTCTGGCTTTAAATGCAGCGCTGCAGGCAACCGCCGCAGGTGAAGCCGGACATGGTTTTACTGTGATTGCGCAAGAAGTGCAACGCTTGGCTGAACGCTCAGCAGAAGCCAGCAAACAAATCAGTGAATTGATTGTCACGATTCAAGGCGACACACAAGATGCCATCGCAGCGATGGAAAGAAGTACGCTCGGCGTGGCAAAAGGTGCCAAACGCTCCGATGCGGCTGGGCGGGCTCTGGAAGAAATAGAAGAAGTTTCAAAGCAGCTTGCTCAACTGGTTACCAGTATTTTTGACGTCACGAATACCCAAACACGGGCAGCGCATAAGGTAGTTGCCAATATGGAAGAGATTCTGCATATTACCCGGCAGAATACCGAAGGGACGTTGAAAACCACGGGGTCAATCAAACAGATTACCGGTTTTGCATCCGAGCTGAAAGCATCGGTATCCAATTTCAAGGTGTAATGTTGATTTCGATTTCAATAGGGAATAGATGGTATTAAAAATGAGCGCACAACCCAAACTTAATATTGCTTCGATTATCGGAATCAAAGATGGAATCTATCAAGTATTCGCTTTGATTGACCAGAATCTGGATGTTTATAGCAAGCATCCTGGCAATGACAAGCTAATCAGAGATTGCCTGAATTATATTCATCAATTGGATGGCTTGCTGGAGATGCTGAATCTGACAAGCATCACCATCGTCACTGAAAAGATGGAGCAATTGGTTGCAGCGCTTATCAGCAAGAAGATTGAACCCAGTCCGCCGATTTTCGATGCGCTGAAACAATCCACCAAGGCATTGCTTTACTACCTGAATGAGTTGATTGAAGGCGCAGAAGAAAATCCGCTGCGTCTGTTTCCAGCGTATCGCGGGTTGATGCAGGTGTATGGTTTTGAAAATGCGCCCGAGAGTGATTTGTTTTTCCCCCGATTAACAGCTAGCCCGGCATTAAAAGCGGAATCAGCGCAGATTAATGCCTTAACGGGCAAATCCTTCGCCAAACAATTGGGCGCCGAATATCAGGCTGGTCTGCTCAAGTGGTTGCGTGATCCATCGAATAAAGATGGCTTGCAGCAGATGACTGCGGCGGTCAATCAGCTTGAAGAATTTCCGGGAGCTACTGAAGGGCGGGTTTTCTGGTGGGTGGCTGCCGGTTTTCTCGAGGATTTATTGCAACTGGAAGACAATCAAATCGATCTTTCTGTGCGCCGCCTGTGCGGAAAGATTGAACAAACCATACGTCATCTTGCCGCTGGAACACTGGGTAGTACTGCACCATTAATGCGTGAATTGCTGTACCACATTGCCCACAGCGAATCAGCCAGTCAGCGCATCAGCGATATCAAGAACAGTTATACCTGGCCCGGTCTGACGGCAGACCGGGATACGCTGACTTTTGAACAGTCGGAAACCTTGCATCCCATCCTGGATAGGCTACGGAGCACGTTGATGGAGGCGAATGACATCTGGCGTGAGTTTTGTGCAGGACATCAGGAAAGCCTGGCCTCGTTGCTTGAATACATTGATTGGCTCAACCATCAAGCGCAGCAAACCGAATGTGCGCCGTTAGTTAAATTAATCGATGCCATTAATAGTACCGTTACTTTTTTGCATGATCAGCCTCAGGATGCCAGTGAAGAGCTGGCGATGGAAATGGCGACTGCTTTGTTACTGGTTGAAAGTATTATCGATGACTTTAACCAGTTACCCCCGGATTTATCGCAGCAGATCGATGTGATTGCCGCCCGTCTGCGCGGCATTGCCACAGGCAATGTCAGTGCGCTGCCGCATGCTCCGGCGTTTACTGTGTTAGAAAGTAAATCACAGGAAAAAGAATTACTGGCGCAGGTTGCACAGGAAATTCTGACCAATCTGGGTCAAATTGAGACCATTCTGGATAAATTCTTTTTTGAACGCGCCAAACGTGCAGAATTGTCCGTGCTGCCTGGCTTATTCAAGCAAGTATCCGGCGCTTTGGTCATGCTGGATTTGGAACGTGCGCACACCTTGTTGCATCTTTGTCAGAACCTGGTCGAAAAACTGTTAAAGCCGGGCTATGAAATTGTTGAGACAGAACAGATCTTGCTGGTGGATGGATTAAGCAGTCTGGGTTTCTTTATTGAAGCGCTCAGAAGCGGGCAACCCGAGAGTCAGCAGATTGTCGAGGAAGCGATCAAGCTTTTTCAGATCGCAGCAATTCCCGCCAATGCACCGTTACCGCCGCAAACGGCCGCTCCAAAAGCTGCCGTCGCGGCAAAACCGGATATAGCAGCCGTTAAAGCGGCAAGTCCCAGTGCCAATGCCGATCCGGAATTGCTCGCTATTTTCCTGGAAGAAGCGGAGGAAGTGCTGGCAAGTATTGCCACTGAATTGCAGAAGTGCCGGATCGATGCAACCGATCGTGAGCCACTCACCGCTTTGCAGCGTGGATTTCATACACTCAAAGGCAGTGGCCGCATGGTCAAGCTGGAGAAGATGAGTGAAGTGGCCTGGCGCTTGGAACAAGTCCTGAATCATTGGTTAACTGAAAAAAGACCGGTTTCCGATCCATTAATAAACTTAATCACGCGCACGCATCAGGCCTATGGCGAGTGGTGCAGGAATCTGCGCGAACAGGGCGCAACAGAGGTTGATGCCGGTGAATTATTGCTTTTAGCCAAAGCGCTATTAACCAGTGAAGAAGCAATTGAAACGCAGGGGATGGATTCAGCAGCAACGGCTAACAGCCTTGTTGACCTAGACGCCTCGTTTGAAGCCGAAGCGGAAGAGCCAGTCGTATTCCCGGATTTCTCACCCAGCGGAACAAAAACTAAGCCTGTGCAACCTGTGCCGTTTACCGCCGAAGCAGTTGATCGGATCAATCTTGAGCTGCTTCCGGTGTTTCTTGAAGAAACGCAAGGCATTATTCCGCAAATGGGCGGTAAATTGCGCGCCTGGCGCATGCTGCCGCAAGACGAAGATATTCATCATGCGCTACTGCGATTGTTGCATACCTTGAAAGGCAGTGCCCGCATGACGGGAGCGTTGCAGCTTGGCGAATTGATCCATGCGATGGAAAGTCATGTGGAAGCAGCTTTTCTTACGCGCAATATTTCCGACGCCACGCTGGACCAGCTCGAAAGTGAATTTGATGCCATCAGCGGTAAGATTGAACAGCTTCAACGTATTGAGGTGCTGCCGCTCCTGGAAAATCAAATCGCTGCGGATACAGTTGCGGATAGGATTGAACCCATAGGTGTTGTGCCCGAAAAAACCGAATTGCTTCAGTCAAAAACCATTTTGCGTATTAACTCCGAGTTGATTGATCGCCTGATTAATGATTCCGGAGAAGCCAGCATTTTGCGCTCCAAAATTGAAGCACAACTCAACAATTTTAAACAATCGCTGCAGGATCTTACTGAAAGTACGCACCGCTTGCACGATCAGTTGCGCGAAGTTGAGATTCAGGCGGAAACGCAAATGCAATCGCATCTTGCGCAGCAGCATGAAAGTGAGCCTGCGTTTGATCCGCTCGAGTTTGATCGATTTTCCCGCTTCCAGGAACTGACGCGGCTGATGGCTGAAAGTGTCGATGACATTATCACCGTGCAAAAAAGCTTACGTACAACACAAACTGTCGCTGAAGAAGCGGTCGTGCAGCAATCCGTGATTAACCGCCAGCTCCAGCAATCCTTGCTGCAAATCCGCACGATACCCTTTGGTAATTATGCCGAACGTTATTATCGTATCGCCCGGCAAGTGGCGGAAGATGTCGGTAAAAAAGCCAATCTGGAAATCCAGGGTGCAGAAGTTGAAATTGATCGCAGTGTATTAGAGAAAATTAATCCCCCTCTGGAACATTTGCTGCGTAATGCGATAGCCCACGGCATCGAAGAACCAGTGCTAAGACAACAAGCAGGCAAGCCTGAAACAGGACAAATCGCTATCCACCTGCGTCAGGAAGGCAACGAAGTGATCATCACCCTGAGTGACGATGGCCGTGGTTTGAATTTGCCGCGCATTCGTGAGGAAGCGCAACGGCTTGGCTTGATCCAGGAAAATGAAATATTGGATGATGACAAGGCGATGTCGCTGATCTTCATCCAAGGCTTATCAACAACTGATTCCATCACCGGAATTGCCGGTCGCGGAATTGGTCTGGATATCGTCAAGAATGAGATTTCGATGCTCGGTGGCCGCATCAGTGTCCAGTCTGTTCCCAACCAGGGAACTACGTTCACGATTTATTTGCCGCTTACGCTGTCCGTTGCACAGACATTCATGGTCCGCGCCGGGAAACAAATCTATGCGATTCCTGCTTTTATTGTCGAACATAACCGGGAATTCGATCCCGATACGCTTAAAACAATCTATCAGGATCGTCAGATCGAGTTTAATGGAAAAAAATACTTGTTCTCTCATCTGTCGCATTTACTGGGTGAGACAGATCATATTCCGGAAACCACCAAACATAGCCAAGTGTTATTCCTGCACAGCGGGACACAATATCTTGCCGTGCATGTCGATGAGCTAATCGGTAATACCGAAGTGGTGGTCAAGAACATCGGTTCACAACTTGCACATGCGCCAGGTGTTGAAGGCGCTACGATTACCGGCGATGGCGAAGTTATTTTGATCCTGAATCCGGTGAAACTGATACAACGTAACGATGTTCAGAAAGCGCTCAGTACACCGCTATCCGAATTAACGGCTTTCGCTAAGAAGAAACCCATCAAGGCGCCCGCCATCATGGTGGTGGATGATTCACTGACGGTGCGCAAAGTAACCTGCCGCCTGTTGGAACGGGAAGGTTGTGATGTGTTGATTGCTAAGAATGGCAAGGAAGCGATTGAAATTCTTCAGGACAGCGTTCCGGATGTCATGCTGATCGATCTGGAAATGCCTAAAATGAATGGTTTTGAATTGATTGAATGGATACGCGCGAACCCGGAAACGGCCCATATCCCGATCATTATCATCTCGTCACGAACTGCAGAAAAACACCGGAAAATTGCCCAGGATCTGGGAGTTAATATATTTCTTGGCAAACCTTATAAAGAAGAAGAATTGCTCAATCATTTGTCTGAATTGATAAGAAAATAAGCGAAGTTGTACAAAAAGACCGGGATGAAGGTCTGTCGGTAAATGAAGCGTAAGTTGGTTGGCCATTTTGCTGATGGCCAACCTGGCGATACATCCTTGCATTTAATCTTGGGCATGCTGCAATTGCTGCTTATAGCTCTGATGCTATGGAGTTTAAGGATAGATTATGCACTTACAGATTCCTTCAATTGATGGTTTGTACTGGATAGCGTCGCGGCAAAAGTAGTGTTGATCTTTTTAGGATCAGTCGAGTGGGATATTTGATTGTAGAAAGCATTATAGTGCGGATGAGATTGGTAACTGTTGATAACATCTGCGTGTGCCAGTTGGATTCGCCAACAAAGGCGATATTGCCCCGGTTCTGATAATGCCCAGCCCGAGAAAACTTGGCGCACACCCGGAATTGTCATTAAAGTTTTACGTGCCTGTTCAGTCAGCGTATCAAATTGCTGTAGATAGCGGCTCTCAACATTACAAACAATGATTTGTTCTACAGGCTGCCAAGGGCGGCACTGAATCAAAACTTCCGCTGCGCGGCCCGCTGATCCCCAGAGATGCATATACAATTTGATTTGTTCTTGGAGGCTTTCTTTAACACCGTGCAATGATTCAATATAGCCCTTTTTGTTGCTTTTTTGGCTATTGGAACGAATTACTGCGGCAGCGATATCGGAAAGTTCCGTGTAACAGTTAATTTTAGCGACACCATTTAAAATCAGCTTATGGTATTGCTCCTCAACTAATCCACTTCCGCCATGCAGCACCAGTGGAATGCCGAGTTCATCGTTAATGCGTTTCAGACGTTTGAAGTCTAATTTAGTGCTGCGATTGGGCTGGCGGCCATGGATTGTGCCAACGGAAACAGCAAGGAAATCAATTTTGGTACGTTCGACATACACTTTAGCTTCTTCTGAAGAGGTATAGACGACTTCTCCCAAGTTATTGATTGCATTTTCTCCCTCCACACCGCCTACAAAACCGAGTATTCCTTCAACTGCTGTGCCGCAGGCATGAGCTACTTCTGTAACACGGCTGGTTTGAGTGATATTGACTGGGAATGTTTCTGAAGAAACATCCAGCATGACACTGTTGCAACCAAGATTAATCGCTTGAACGATGGATTCATGTTTCTTTGCATGATCAAAGTGGATAGCAACCGGCACTTTGGCGTGATGCGCAGCTCGTTCGACAGCCGGCATGATCAGGCTAAAATCATGTTGGTGGAAGAGCGGCTCAGAAAGATTGAGAATGACTGGTGAACGACAGAACTCGGCTGTCGTGATAATAGCTTCCAAGAAGTCCAGGCTTACCAGTCCAAAACCACCGATTGCGTAGTTATTTTGATAAGCATGATTCAACATATCGCGCATATCTACAAGTGGCATTTTTATCCTCTGAAATTTAGGGGTGTGAAAAAATTGGCTCAATGCATAATTTTTTCAAGTGCCTGATTCAAATCATCCAGAGCGGATCCCATGATAAGACCTGCACAGCTATGGTATAGCCACAATTCACAAGAAACGGGCTGGTGTAAACTATGTCGCCCACGAATCTGAAACTCGCGCCATGCCAAAATGGGCTGATCGTCTTTATTACTATCTACGCATAGCCACATGGCCTTGTCTAGAATGACTTCTAATCCGCGATGCTGCTGTAATGTCACCCGCAAAGGATAGCCTAGTCGCAGCAGCGCAAGCCGCCCGCGGTTATAACAAGCCGCTTCGATCGTTTTAGGGAAAATTCGCCAAGGGAGAGTCAGCGTTTCCATCGCTATCGATATATTGTAATTTTTATTTTTTGTTTTTTGTTTTGGATTCACTATCCAAGGTACTTTCAAGAAAAACACGACTCGCTAGAATATCTTCCGCTTCTAATGTGATGAGATCAGTTTTGGATAATGATTTCTTTGTTCCGGAAAATAATCGATTTGCCTGCCGTAGCCGAGCACGATCAAGCGCGTTACGAACTGAGCGCGCATTGGCAAAATGCTCTGACTTCATACGCAGGCGGATATATTTCCCGAACGCCTTTTCCCCGGCTGCACTGAAGCAGTAATTCTGACTTTCTAACATTAACTTAGCGATCGCGACTAACTCATCTGCACCATAATCCGGAAAGTCGATGTGGTGCGCTATGCGCGAGCGCATGCCGGGATTACTATGGAAGAATTTGTCCATGCGATCTTTGTAGCCCGCCAAAATAACAACCAAGTCATCGCGATTATTTTCCATCGTTTGCAGCAAAATTTCTATTGATTCTGCACCATAGTCACGTTCGTTCTCTGGTTTATAAAGATAATAAGCCTCATCAATGAAAAGAACGCCTCCCATCGCTTTCTTTATCACTTCTTTTGTTTTGGGTGCGGTATGTCCAATATATTGACCGACCAAGTCGTCTCGGGTCACTGAAACCAGGTGCCCCTCACGCACATAGCCAAGGCGATGTAAGATTTCTGCCATGCGCAGGGCTACTGTTGTTTTCCCAGTGCCGGGATTTCCAGTAAAACACATATGTAAACTGGGTGCTTCCGCAGATAATCCCATTTGTTTGCGAACACGATCGACCAGCAACAATGCAGCCGTTTCGCGAATACGAGTCTTCACAGGAATTAAGCCAATCAACTCACTATCTAGTTTATCCAGTACTTCTTGGATATTAGACTCCCGGAACTCTGCATCCAAATCAATCACGGTATCTTTGGGCGAAGTTAAGTTTTTAGATTGCTTAGGCATGTTTGATTACTCATTGAGGTCTCATGGGATAGATACTGTGGCATTCATATCAATTATGTGCATTTAATCTTTAGTGGCTACTATGGAATACTTAATCGATTAAATTTTTTAATGCCATCACGCTTACACTACTCACTATTTCTCTCCCTCCTTTACGGAGAGAGAGAAATCTTACACTAACTGTTAGTAACGCTCAGCCTCCGGTTTGTCGGTTGCATAAGAGTGAATGGTATAACTAATGCTCCGTCCAGCTCCTTCTTGACGCACCAAACCAAAGCCTGGTTCTTTCTTAGGCCGATTGACAATATAAGACATGGTCGGACTTTCCACTCCACGTGTTGAGTTAAATGCAGTCACGCGGATATAGTGGTTTGGAAAAGTTTTGCGGCAGCTATTAATTTCCATCAAAATTCCTGCCGGATCTTTCAAATCAAACATAGGATTGCCAAACATTTCCCAGTACGTGTTACGTGGATGCGGGTCATCCGTATATTCGATTCCGATTGCCCAGCCATTTTTCAACGCATACTTGAGCTGAGCTGAAATTTGCTTGTCGGTCAATGGGGGCAGGAAAGAAAATTGCCCCTGTGTGAGAATATTACCTGGATTGGTCATCATGATTGTTTCTCCTAAAATGGTTAAACGCTTGCAGTTGTGGAGGGCACAAAGTCAGCGGTATCAGTAGAATCGTAGTTAAAGGTGATATCTTTCCACGTATCCAACGCTTGTTTGAGCGGCGTACACCACTTGGCAGCATCTGCAAGAATTTGCGGACCTTCTTTGACGTAATCCCGGCCTTCATTACGCGCCAAAATCATCGCTTCGAGTGCTACACGGTTTGCTACTGCGCCTGCCTGAATGCCTTGAGGATGGCCGATCGTACCGCCACCGAACTGCAATATCACATCTTCGCCGAGATAATCAATCAACTGATGCATCTGGCCTGCATGAATACCACCTGAAGCGACAGGCATGACTTTATTAAGCGACGCCCAATCTTGATCGAAGAACAGACCGTGTTCTAGATTCTTTTCAGTATTTGTGTCACGCAAGGTATCGTAAAAGCCTCTGATCATCAGCGGATCACCTTCAAGCTTCCCAACAACCGTACCTGCATGAATATGATCGACACCCGCCATACGCATCCACTTACAAATCACACGGAAATTCATGCCGTGATTTTTTTGGCGTGAATAGGTCGAATTACCCGCACGATGCAGATGCAATATCATGTCGTTCCTACGTGCCCACTTTGCCATCGACTGAATTGCGGTGTAGCCGATCACCAGATCGATCATGATAATGACTGAACCCAGAGATTTTGCAAACTCCGCTCTTTCATACATGTCTTCCATCGTGCCGGCCGTCACATTCAAATAATGACCTTTGACTTCACCGGTTGCCGCAGATGCTTTATTGACTGCTTCCATGCAATATAGGAAACGATCACGCCAATGCATAAAAGGTTGTGAGTTAATATTCTCATCATCTTTCATGAAATCCAGGCCGCCTTTCAGGCCTTCGTATACAACGCGTCCGTAGTTACGTCCGGAAAGACCCAGTTTTGGCTTGGTCGTTGCACCCAATAACGGACGACCAAATTTATCTAAACGTTCACGTTCTACCACGATACCTGTTGCAGGACCTTGGAAAGTTTTCAGGTAAGCAACGGGAATACGCATGTCTTCCAGACGCAGGGCTTTGACCGCTTTGAAACCAAATACATTGCCGATAATGGAAGCGGTTAAGTTTGCGATTGAGCCTTCTTCGAATAAATCGATATCATAGGCGATATAGGCAAAGTATTGCGCTTCGTTTTTAGTGCCCGGACCTGTGTTTGGAACCAGCTCAGACTTGTATGCTTTGGCACGATAGAGTTCACATGCAGTCAGTCGGTCAGTCCATACCACGGTCCATGTCGCCGTAGAAGATTCACCTGCGACTGCTGCCGCTGCTTCTTCATGATCTACCCCCGGTTGAGGCGTGATGCGAAACAGCGCAATGACGTCTGTATCTTTGGGTACATAGCTAGGTTCCCAGTAGCCCATTTTTTTGTACGGAATGACGCCGGATTTGTAACGTTCTTTACCTTCTTTCATGGTTTCTGAAGCCATAATTTTCTCCAAGTTATTGAAAAACCCACGCTATAAACTTTAGTTAGGAAGTAGACATCAGCGGGTGAAAATATAGTAGAATTTTTGAACCATAAATAACAATCAAATGTTTCTATTGTTGTGATAGATTTTTATCTATGATAGATTTTTTATTGGCAGATAAAAAAGGAGAGATTCATGCGTCACAGCACGTTGCGGCAACTTGAAGTTTTTGAAGCGATTGCTCGACTGAAAAGCTTTACTCGCGCAGCTGAAGAGTTATTCTTGACGCAGCCGACGGTATCGATGCAAATCAAGAAACTGACGGATGAGATTGGACTACCTTTGTTTGAACAAATCGGTAAAAAAATCTATCTGACCGATGCAGGAAAAGAGCTGTATCAAACCTGCCTGGGTATTTTTGAACATTTTTCCCGTTTTGAAATGATCGCATCGGATATGAAAGGCTTGAAATCAGGAAAATTGCGGCTTGCGGTGGTCACTACCGCGAAATATTTTACGCCACGTTTATTGGGCATGTTTTGCCAGGAATACCCTGGCATAGACGTTGCACTGATAGTGACGAATCGCGAGCGGGTTCTGGAAAGATTAAGCAGTAATCAAGACGATCTATATATCTTGGGGCAAGTTCCGGATGCTGTTGATGCCGTAGCGGAAGTATTTCTGGACAACCCGCTGGTTGTGCTGGCATCCGCCGATCATCCATTGTCTCGCGAAAAAAAGATCAGCATCAAGCGCATCTGCGATGAACCCTTTATCATGCGTGAGCCGGGCTCTGGAACAAGAATAGCGACAGAACGTTTTTTTTTAGAACATGGTCATAAATTGAAAGTCCGCATGGAACTGGGCAGCAACGAAGCGATTAAGCAGGCTATTGTCGGTAGATTGGGTATCGCCGTCTTGTCTCGGCATACCCTGGCACTTGATGCGCCAATGGGGCAGCTTGCGATACTTGATGTTGAAGGATTTCCAATTGAACGGCATTGGTACTTTGCGTATCCATCCGGCAAGCAATTGTCGATTGTAGCGCAGACGTTCTTGGAGTATTTGCGGCAGGCATCTGATTACCTAGATGATTTATCATGCCGCCATGCAATTTCCGGGCATTGCCCGTTATTAAAAGACAGCCAGCATTAAATTTGCTGCGTGACCGCCCACAAAAAGTTACTTGTTAATTATTCGCCGATAGGAGTTTCCCAATGACGCAATATATCGCCTGGTTTGATCAATTGACGATGCACGATGTAGGCTTGGTTGGTGGTAAGAATGCCTCGCTGGGAGAAATGATCAGTCACCTTTCGCAGGCTGGTGTGAACGTACCGGCAGGTTTTGCCACTACGACAGAGGCTTATAGGGAGTTTCTGGTTGCCAATGGACTGGTTGATCGTATCAATCATGTATTGGATGGATTGGATATTGATGATATCAATGCGCTGACCGCCGCCGGTAAGACTATTCGCGGTTGGGTGCTCGATGCCACGCTACCGGATACTATTTTGCAAGCGGTGTCAGAAGCCTACGAAAAACTGGCAGCAGGCAGCGGGGATGATGCGGTTTCTTTTGCGGTGCGTTCATCAGCAACGGCTGAGGATTTAGCCGATGCTTCGTTTGCCGGTCAGCAGGAAACGTTGTTGAATGTTCACGGGCTGGAGCAGATTATTGCAGCGATCAAAGTGGTGTTCGCGTCACTGTATAACGACCGCGCCATCGCTTATCGCGTTCATCAACATTTTCCGCACGATAAGGTGTATCTGTCCGCCGGGATTCAGAAAATGGTGCGCAGCGACTTAGGCGCCAGTGGTGTGATGTTCACGCTGGATACCGAATCCGGTTTCCGCGATGCGATTTTTATCACCGCTGCGTATGGGCTGGGCGAAACCATTGTGCAGGGCACTGTTAATCCGGATGAATTCTATGTGTACAAGCGCGGATTGACTGCCGGTCGTCCGGCCATTCTCTCGCGGCGTTTAGGCACGAAAGCCATTGAAATGGTTTATGGCGATAAAAAAAGCGCCAGCGATGCGCTCACGCTTACGCGCGATGTTGAAGCTGAGCGCCGCACTCGCTTTTCTTTGTCGGATAGCCAGGTGGAAGCATTGGCGCGTCAAGCGCTGATTATTGAACAGCATTATGGCCGCCCGATGGATATTGAATGGGCGCTGGATGGATTGGATGGCCAGTTGTACATCGTACAGGCTCGTCCGGAAACTGTGGAAAGCCGCGCTAACCAAGTCATAGAACGATTCAAACTCAGTGACAAGGGAGAAGTGCTCGCAGAAGGCCGGGCGATCGGACATAAAATTGGCCAGGGCACAGCCCGCCTGATCAGGGGTATTGAGCAGATGCACGAAGTTCAATCCGGTGATGTATTGGTTACCGAAATGACCGATCCGGACTGGGAGCCGATTATGAAGCGGGCTTCTGCGATTGTTACCAATCGCGGCGGCCGCACTTGTCATGCGGCCATTATTGCACGGGAAATGGGGATTCCTGCCGTGGTCGGTTGTGGCGATGCGACAGCACATATCGCGGAGGGTGCGCAAGTCACGGTTTCTTGTGCCGAAGGCGATTCCGGTTATGTGTATGCAGGGCTATTGCCATTCGAGCATACCACGGCGGATACCGGTCAATTGCCTGACTTGCCGGTAAAAATCATGATGAATATTGGCAATCCGTCGCATGCCTTTACATTTTCCCGCATCCCCAATCAGGGCGTCGGGTTGGCCCGGCTGGAATTCATCATTAACAACATGATTGGCATCCATCCCAAAGCGCTTTTGGAGTTTGATCAATTACCCGATGCACTGAAAACTGAAATTAGCAGCCGTATTGCGGGTTATGAAAACCCCGTTCACTTTTATGTGGAAAGATTGGTCGAGGGCATTGCCACGTTAGCCGCCGCTTTCTATCCGCATCCTGTGATTGTGCGCACATCCGACTTTAAGTCCAATGAGTATGCGAATCTGCTTGCAGGCAGCCGCTACGAACCCCAGGAGGAAAACCCAATGATCGGTTTCCGGGGCGCATCGCGCTATCTTGCAGCGGCTTTCCGGGATTGTTTTGAGCTCGAATGCAGTGCTTTACGCAAAGTGCGTGATGAAATGGGCTGACCAATGTTGAGATCATGATCCCCTTCTGCCGGACACTCGAAGAAGCGGAACAAGTGGTTGCGCTGCTGGCATCGCAAGGGCTGGTTCGCGGCCAGAATGGCTTACGCTTGATCATGATGTGCGAAATTCCTTCCAACGCGTTACTCGCGGAAGAATTTCTGCAGTACTTCGATGGTTTTTCCATTGGTTCCAATGATATGACCCAGCTCACGCTCGGTATTGATCGCGATTCCAGTTTGGTTTCGCATGTGTTCGATGAGCGCAATCCCGCCGTGAAGAAATTACTGAAAATGGCTATTGATGCTTGCCACAAGCAAGGGAAATATATTGGTATCTGCGGGCAAGGGCCTTCGGATTACCCGGATTTTGCCGCCTGGCTCTATGAGCAAGGCATCAGTAGTCTGTCGCTGAACCCTGATTCGGTAATGCAAACCTGGCTTGATCTGGTAAATCTGGGCAAACAATGACGCAGCAAAAACGCACAGTTTTCTATTTATCCGATCGTACCGGCATCACCGCGGAAACACTGGGGCACAGTTTATTGACGCAGTTTGACGGCATCGAATGGGAGACGGTCAACGTACCTTTTCTCGACGATATTGAGAATGCCCAAGCCGTATTAGCGCAGATTAATCACGCTGCCGAGTGCGACGGGTATCGGCCGTTGGTGTTCAGTACTTTGTTGAAACCGGAAATCATTGAAATCATCAAACAAGCCAACTGTCGCATATTCGATTTCTTTGAAACATTTATCCGTTCCATTGAAGAAGAATTACATCAGCCATTTGCCCGCATGGCTGGACGTTCGCACGGCTTGCAACATCATCCGTCGTATTTCAAACGAATCACCGCGATCAATTACGTGTTGGCGCATGATGACGGCGTCAATCCGAAGAATTTTGCCGAAGCGGACATCATTCTGATTGGCGTCTCGCGTTCCGGTAAAACGCCCACCTGCCTTTATTTGGGGTTGCAATATGGCATCGCCGCGGCGAATTATCCGCTGACGGAAGAAGATATGTTCTCTCAGCAGTTACCGAAGGTATTGGAAAATTTCAGAGGCAAGTTATTTGGACTGACACTCAGTGCCGCACAACTACACTTCATCCGGCAGGAACGCCGTCCGAATAGCCAATATGCTTCACTGGCGCAATGCCAGCGGGAAATTCAATGGCAGGAATCGCTATTCCAATTATTCAATATTCCCTTTCTGGATACGACACGCATTTCGATTGAGGAAATCAGCGCGACCATACTAAATCGTTGTGGTCTGAAGCGGCAGTTGTATGGGTGATTTAGATTAGATTGACGCCTTTGGGAAGTATTGGAAAATATGAAGGGCATGATGCGGCAGCAAGAGCAGAATAGCTGGAATACAACAAAGAGCAATTAGGCCTTCAGGTATTTCTTTAGAATCGTATTGAGCGTATCGAGGTCTACCGGCTTGGTAATAAAATCATTCATACCCGATTCGAGGCATGCATTTCTATCATCTTGATAAGCATTCGCAGTAAAGGCTATTATTGGGACCAGCACGCCGTGCTCTCTTAACATGCGAGTAGACTGCATGCCATCCATTTCGGGCATTTGCATATCCATCAAGATAAGATCAAATTTATTTTTCAGTGCTAAATCAAAAGCTTCTTTGCCATTGGTGGCTTTGGTCACATTTAACTCAAATTTATATAAAATTTGCTCCAATACTAATTGATTTACTGGATTGTCTTCCGCCACCAATACATGATAGCGCCGACCAAACCTTTGCAGGGTTGTGATAGTTCTGGAGACTGGATTTTCCTTTCGATTGACTGGCTTAAGCGGGATGGTTAATCTGAAGGTGGATCCTTTTTTTGCTTCCGATTCAACTTCAATGAATCCTTCCATCATATCAATGATGTTTTTAGAAATGGTCAGACCTAAACCGGTGCCTCCAAACTTTCTGGTAATTGAACCATCGCCCTGATAAAAAGGTTTAAAGAGATTTTTGACTACTTCTTCATTCATTCCGATACCGTTGTCTTTAATGACAACAACGAGTATCTGATCTTGATATTGCGCGTAAATGTCAACGATTCCATTTTCCGAGAATTTGATCGCATTGGAAATAATGTTATTGATTACCTGCTTTAACCGGATCTCATCGCCTTCTACGTACTGCTCTTCATCAATTTGCTGGTGATTACAGTGAAGTGTGACGCACTTTTCCTTTGCAGAGCTTAGCAAAATTGCATAGCAGTCCTTAAAGACTTTTTTCAGGGATAACGGCATTTTTTCAATTTGAAATTTACCGGCCTGAATCTTTGAGAAGTCGAGCAACTCGTTGACAATATCTAATAGATGTTTTCCAGACAAATGAATATCATGCGCATACTCTTTGATTTTTTCTGGATCGGATTCCACCTCCGCCTCTATTAGCTTTGATAGGCCCATCACGGCATTCAGCGGCGTGCGAAGCTCATGACTGACATTGGCTAAAAATTCATCTTTCATTTTTTGAGCTTGCTGCCACTCTTTTAAGTGAGTAATATCTTCAAAAACACCCACATAACCGATCAAACGATCACTGCCATCTCTCAACGCACTAATCGATAGAAATGAGGTGAAGGTTGATTTATCCTTGCGAATATAAGTCCATTCCCTGGTTTCAACTTCTCTTTTTTCCCGGGGATTTTTGACAAAAACATCAAAACCGGGCTCGATGCCCAATTCCATGGCTCGAGCTATGACTTCATCATGCGCATGGATAATTGCGGGCGTCACCTTTCCGATAATTTCTTCTGCTTGATAACCCAGCATTTTCTCGGCGGCGGGATTAAAGATAAGAATAATCCCATTTACATCTGTTTCGATGACACCATAGCGCGTTGTTTCAATAATGGCTTCAATTGCCCGGGTACGAATGGAGTCTCGATGACTGCCGTTGCGGCTGTGAAGATACGCAATGTATCCGATACAGGCGAGAGAGAATACGACTAAAATAACTGTCATGGGTAACAGTGATGGGCGCAAGCCGTGTTGCTAAAACGCATAAAATTTTCAACAAGAATCATAGTAAATCAGTTGCTCGATTTATCTAAATGAGTGAATCGCCAATACAGGAGATCATGAATCTATTCGAGGCCCTTTCGGAAGGATATAGAAATATACCTGCAAAGCAAGCATTGATCTAGAAACCTCGGTTGGGATTTGTGATAAAAACAGCAGAAACATTGTATTGTCAATATTTTATTATTGGAAATAATAACCGGACCTCAGTTGCCTAAATCAAGCTGTAAGCTATATGTGACAATACTTTCAGGCGACAACCAGCCTGACACAGGGGGTTTTTTAGCAGGATACCATCTTAATTAAGATATCTATCGATAAGAAAGCTTCTTATGAATCCAACAAATCCTTACTCCACGATTCCAGCGCATCCAGTATCCGCCCAGCACTCTCATCCGCTTTAAGCGTCTCACGCAATAACGCAATCTGCCCCGAAAATTCGGCAAAAGTAATGCTCCCGCCGCCATCGCCTTGTGTCAAGCGTTGTAGACGCATTTGTTCCCAGCGTTGTGCTTCTGTTTGAGTCAATGTTTCCGGCCAGTTGCGAGCGCGGTAGCGAAATAGCAGCTCGGGGAGCCGTTGGTCATGAAAACCGACCCGCATTTTCGCCAGTTGTTTCGGTGAAGCACGCCGTATTTGCGCCAGCGATGCAGCATCTGCATTATCCAGAAAACCATCGTACAGCGCCACATCCACATCACCGGAAGGATCGAACGCACGACTGGTGTACGCAGTGGCTACACGCTGAAAAAAATCCTGTTGCGTACACAGTGCTTGCCAATGCCGGTAACATGCATCCAAATCAAGCGCGATGCGCTCAGCGGCCTCATTATCCAGCGTATTCCTTGGTGCCAGCGCCGGGCATTTATTAATCTTTATCGATTTGACCGGTAACCGTTGCATGCCTTTGGGCAAGTCGTCGTTGCGGGTGAATAGCAATTGACTCAGCTCATCAGAATCCAGCGGCAGGAACATGTCTGGATCTTGGCGCAAGTCATAAACCAGCACGCTGTTGTTGTTCCCCGGTTCGGCGATCAATGGCATTACCAGCGACGTGCAGCCGGTTTTGGCCGGGTACATGCGTGTTGTGTGCAATACCGGATTATGCGTGGCTAAATCAAGCTGAGTTGCTGCTTTGCGTTTATCGCGTAGTTGAAAAAGCCAATCGTAGAGGCGCGGTTGTTGCGTGCGTAGCAATCGCGCCAATGCAATGGTGGCGCGCACATCGGACAAGGCATCATGCGCGGATTCATGCAGAATGCCGTTGGCCGCCATCAGATCCCCCAGACGGAAACTGGGTTGCCCTTCTTCGTGTTGCGGCCAAGCGATACCAGAGGGACGCAAGGCGTAAGTCATGCGCACCAGATCAATGATGTCCCAGCGCGAATTGCCTTGCTGCCATTCGCGCGCATACGGATCATAAAAATTGCGATACAGTGTGAAGCGTGTGACTTCATCGTCGAAACGCAGCGAGTTGTAGCCGACACCGCAGGTATTCGGTTGCGCAAACTCGGCGTGAATGCGCGCAATAAATTCCGGTTCAGGTAAGCCTTTCTCATCGGCTAGCTGCGGTGTAATTCCGGTAAGCAAACAGGCTTCCGGATGCGGCAGGAAATCGCGAGCAGGTTTACAATAAATAACCAGCGGCTCGCCAATTTCGTTCAGCGCTTCATCGGTGCGCACCCCGGCAAATTGTGCAGGGCGGTCTCGCCGTGGATCGGCGCCAAAGGTTTCATAATCATGCCAGTACAGTGTGAGTGCCATTGTTGTTTACAGATTTGGAAGTGCCGGTTAAAAACTTGCTTTGCAACTGACTCGTTGCGCAATTATAGTGGTATCTTACGCAAAATTTTTTAAATCAAATAAGAAGGATAAAACAGTATGGCACGTAAACTCATTAGCTCGGGCTCCACATTTGAAAATGAAATCGGTTATTCGCGCGCAGTGGTTGAAGGTGATTGGATTCTAGTTTCCGGCACGACAGGTTTTGATTACAGCAAAATGACGATTTCGGATGATTTATTGGAACAAGCGGAGCAGTGTTTTAAAAACATCGATGCTGCGCTACAGCAAGCAGGCGCAAGCATGAAAGATGTGGTGCGCGTCACGTATGTGTTCCCTAAAGCCGAGGATTTTGAAAAATGCTGGCCGGTTATGCGCAAGTATCTGGGAGAAGTCCGGCCGTCGGCCATGATGCTGGCTGCGGGATTATCCGATCCGCGCATGAAAATTGAAATTCAGGTGACGGCTTATCGCAGTACCGAAAATTAAACTGATAGGATAGATAATTCGTTTGATTAGAACGAGGAAAAACCTTACTGTACTACAAAGCTTAGGCAAATTAGAAAGGAGCGCTCTAAAAAGAAGATTGCTTTTTTCTTAATGCTTAAATTCAAATTAAACGTTTTGTTGCCTGCGACGCGCAGCAGAACCCAACAATCCTAGTCCAGACAACAACATCACGTAAGTTTCCAGTTTGGAACTGGAGCCGGAACTACTGAAACGGTCAGTGTGGAGATTTGTGAAGATGCTCCTTTCCACATCAGTGGAAACAGTTGCCAGAAATACCCCAAGAGAAGGGTTAATTCTTCACATTAACTGGATGTAGTCTGCCTACTCGATAGATAATGGAACATTGAGATGAAAGCTTGTCGGGTTTCTACGATGAATAATCAATTCCGCTGAAATCTGTTCACTCAACAAATGAACAAGCTGTAAGCCAAGAGATGCAATATTTTCGATATCTAGCTCCTCCGGTATGCCTATACCGTTATCAGTAATGAGCACCTGTAAAATTTCTGAATTCAAATGCTTTAAAGTAATATTAATATTTCCAGAACCGTTCTCAGGAAATGCATATTTCATCGCGTTCGAGCATAGCTCATTAAGAATTAATCCTAAAGGAATACTTGTATCAATTGAAAGAAATACTTGATCAACATCAATATTTATTCTTATTCTGGAAGTGTCAATGGCATAAGAAGTCGAAAGGCTATCGACTAAGGATTGAGTAACGCTGGAAAAATCAACGCGAGAGAAATCCGATGATTCATATAAGATTTGATGTATCAAAGCCATGGATTTCACTCTATTTTGGCTTTCTTTCAGAACAGAGATAGCCGTACTATTAAATAACAAATCAGACTGCATACCAAGCAGACTATCGATAATCTGGAGGTTGTTTTTGACCCTGTGATGTATTTCCGCCAAAAATAAATCCTTTTCTTTTAATGCTGCTTTGAGCTGCTCTTCTTGTTGTTTCCGTTCGGTAATATCAATTACGGAAGCAAGTACCACAATACCGCTGGGCGTTTGGATCGGATTCAGCCCCACTTCAACGGGAAATTCTTTTCCGCCCTTGTGCAAACCATAAAGATCCCTGCCATGGCCCATAGAACGTCTACTTGGATTCTTTAGATAATTACCTCTTAATCGTGGATGATGCCCGCGATGCGATTTTGGGATCAATATCTCAATAGATTGGCCTAACAATTCTTCACGTTGATAACCGAATAATTCCTCAGTAGTAGAATTTACCATCATAATTTTTCCATTATGATCGATCATGACCATACCGTTGGGAGAGGCTTCAACTGACAGGTGTATCATTCCCTCAGCGTGTTTGCGATCAGTGATATCGACGATAGCAGCTAATACAAAAATCCCGTCATTCTCAGTTGCAACCGGGTTCAGACCCACTTCAACCGGAAATTCTTTTCCGTTCTTGTTCAAACCATAGAGTTCTCTGCCATGACCCATCGGGCGTGATTTTGATTCGCTGATATAGGCTTGCCGATATTCAGGGTGCTGCTTCCGGAATCTCTCAGGGACAAGTATCTCAAGGGATTGGCCAATTAATTCCTGTCTGGAATAACCGAAAAGCCTTTCGGTGGCGGAATTAACCATGACAATTTTTCCATCAGAATTCGTCATGACCATGCCATTGGGAGAAGCTTCCACAGCAAGATGTATCATTTCTTCCGTATTGCTGAAGCTTCTAAATCGGGTCCGTGACATATTTTTATTTATTCCTTGAATAATATATAAACAGGAAAAAGTTTAAAATTTTAATGCCCGTAGCCGATCTGGTAATTTATTGATTAAATAAGGTATCTGTTCCGGACCGACCGGTTTGCTGAGCAAATAACCTTGCAACTCATCACAACCAAGATTACTAAGAAAATCAATTTGATCGTATGTTTCGATACCTTCTGCGGTAACCTGCAGATTGGAGCTTTTGGGCCAATGCCAGAATAGCTGCCGCAATGGCACAATAATTGTTATCGTGTGGTATATTTTTCACGAAACTTTGATCAATTTTTAACCGGTGTATCGGGAGATTCTTCAGTGAACTCAAGCAGGAATACCCTGTTCCAAAATCATCGATGGAAATAGGTATCCCCAAATTTTTCAATTGTTCTAAACAGGTAATGTAAATCAATTCATCCTGCAAGCAGGATTCTGTGATTTCCAACTCGAGTAAGTGCGCAGGCAAAGAATACTGCTGCAATAAATCTGCAATAAATTTTTGCAGATGCTTATCCGCAAGCTGGCGGATTGAAATGTTAACGGCAATTCGCAAATCATTTAGGCCTTCGGCTCGCCATTGATTAAGTTGTCTGCACGCTTCCGTCAGAATCCAGTTGCCAATTTCAACGATAAGTCGACTAGTTTCAGCGACAGGGATAATTTCTGCGGAAGACAATAATCCTTTAACAGGGTGTTGCCAGCGGATCAGCGCTTCAACTCCAGTTATTTTTTCCTTCGCTAAAGAATATTGTGGCTGGTAATGAAGCAGAAATTCATTTTTCATTAAAGCATGATGCAGCTCCCTCTCTCGCGTCATGTAATGGACGGCCTGTTGCGTCAAAGAGGGGTGGTAAAAAGCGTAACTGTTACGTCCTTTGTTCTTTGCTTCGTACATGGCCGTATCCGCCATTTGCAATAAATCATCGGGATGATTGGAATGATCCGGGTAAACACTGATGCCGATACTGCAGGATGGAACGACCTCCATATTGCTAATGACCACCGGACTAGAAAGACACTCCAGTATTTTTTCAGCGACTTTGATAAGCGCATCGCGGGATTCGACATTCGTTACAATCACGATAAATTCATCGCCGCCCAGCCTTCCCAAGGTGTCGCTTTCCCGCAATACCGCAAGCATTCTTTGTGAAACGAAACACAGCATCGAGTCACCGTGCCTATGGCCCAGGGTATCATTAATGCGTTTAAAGTTATCCAGATCGATAAACAAAACACCCAGCAGCGATGCGTCTCGCGATGCTTTTGCAAGGGCTTGTTTTAGCCGATCCATGATCAACATACGGTTAGGCAAATTTGTTAGATTATCGTAATACGCAATCTGTGTAAGCTGTTCTCGTGTTTCCCGGATAGCTGTGATATCCGATATCATCACCACGAACTGCTTCTCATCATTGATATCCGCCGGAATGAATCCAATCGTTAGCCAGGCATACATCGTTTCTTTATTTCTCTTAAATGCCTTGATTTCACCTTGCCAATGACCATTCTTATCGATACCTTGCCATATATTATGGTAGCTATCTTCGCCCAGAGAACGGCTGGTTAGAAATGGTAATTCTTTATTTCTTAGATTACGCGGTTGAAACTTGGTAATCTCATAAAAGGCGTTATTGGCACAACTAAACTGCCTATCCTTATTAAGGATAATGATACCTTCTGAAGCACACTCAAAAACTGTAGCAGCTTGTGCTAATCGGTCTTTTGCAAGATGGCTCTCGGTTGTTTCCTGCAAAACACCGACTATTTGGTGTTTTCCTGCGTTGCGATTTTTAAATGACTTGCCATACAATTTATACCAATAGATTTTCCCTGCATCAGGAGTAACACGAAATTCTATCTCAGCGGTGGAACCTTTGTTACCGCGTAGCTTATCAATAAACTCAGACACTTTCTGTCTGTCATTTTCATTAATTGTGCGAAAGAAGCTTTTCCAGTCGGATATCGGTTGAAGATTTCCCTCAGGACTTTTACCCATGAATATCTCATGAGAATCTGCTGTTGTCTCCCACGTGCCCAGCCGTGCGGCTTCCAGTGCAAGACGAAAGTGTTGCTCATTCTTTATGAGCAGAATGTCACTTTGGTAACGCTCTATGCTAACTTGGATAATGATATGTAATTCTCTATCGGAGAACGGTTTTAACAAATAGCCGTAGGGTTTGGTTGCACTGGCCCGAGTCAGGGTTTTTTCTTCAGAATAAGCAGTCAGGTAAATGACTGGGATACTATGTGTTTTTTGCAGTATGGTGGCAGCTTCAACACCATCAATATCTCCCTGTATGTGAATGTCCATCAACACAATATTGGGCAATTCCTGATCTATCAACGCTAGCGCTTTCTGACCGCTGGCAGCCATTCCTGTGACTTGGTAACCTAATTTGGTCAGACGTCTTTTCAGATCGATTGCAACGATCTTTTCATCTTCAACGATCAGTATCTTTATGTATTCACTCATATTCCATACCCATTTGGCATAGCGATTTGTATTGAGTAATCCCTACAAATTACTGGTTTACAATTTCAACTATTTTTTTCATTTCTCAAAAAATCGCTGCTGATACGCGGGCTTTCCAGTTCAAGACTCGATAAAAGAGGGACCGTTAAACAGTTTCTTTCATAGCGAAGAGGACTGTAATGGGGATATTCTAATTAAACAATTGAATGGCAGATTCAGTAGGAAACAGCAATACAAAACAGACTAGCATAAAAGGGCAATTAATTAACATCAGCATTGTCTTACATCCGTGAAGAAGCTCTAAACTAAATCAACCACTGCTTGGATCATTGATTGATTCTTTTATAACCTTCTGAATCATTTGATATGACTCAATAATGTACTGTAATTTCATACAAATACTTTAACTTATCGTTTCCTTTTATTGATGACTTAGACTTAGATTTGGATTGCTGTCAATGATGCATTGGCAATTGTTTGTGTATAAATCCCCGCCGTTACCATGAGATCTTTCATATTTTCGCAATTTGCGTCCGACAAGGCCACGAAATCTCGTCACTCGGATCGAGTTGATCGACAACTCCATGCCTGAGAAAGATAGAAAGCTGGTCTTATAAAATTACCGCTATTGTTGCGGTGGAAAACCCGATGAGGGCGCGCTGGGATTAGACGGTGCTGATGATTGCGGTGCGAAGGGTGAGGCAGCTCCCGACGATGAAGATTGCCCAGAAGAAGACGAAGGATTTGTCTTCGATGAAGACTGTGGCGCAAAGGGTGAAGCAGTTGGTGAAGTTGCCCCCGGTTTTGATGGCGTTGAAGCTGGCTTTGTCGAGCTACTGGCATCACCCGGCTTATAAACAAACTTCCAATCCTGGTAGGTTAGTGCTTCCGAGAATTTCGCAAAATGCTCAGGAAATTTATCTTTTTTAATCGGCTTTTTTTCAGAGAGGCTATATACCCCAATAATTCGCTTACTAATATTGGAGGTTGTTACCGGGCTACTAATTGGTGCTGTACTGTTGGGTGCCGGGGTATTACTGGATGCCGGATTATTGCTGGGCGCTGCGCTATTACCCGATGTTGGGTTACTAATGGATGCCGGGCTATTACCAGGCGCTGCGTTCTTATTGTTATTGGCTGCTGCGGTACTGCCGGGTGGAGGCTCTGCAACGATACCCCACTCAGTTGTGTTCATTACCGGATCCTTATAGATTTTACGCAAATGGCGTTTAATGGCCGGAGTACGTTTATCCTGAAGCAAATCTTCCAGCGATTCCGGATATTGTTTAGTACCTGTATTGTAATAAGACATGATTGCTTTACGGAATTCTTCGCCAATGTACAACAATTCGGCTTCTTTTTCCCGCTGAGACTTGGCTTGCCATACCTGCCCCGTTCCTGCCATTACAATCCCAGCCAAAACAACTGCAAACAAAGCCCATAGATAAACAAAACCATTTTCTAGCTGCGGCATACTACTTTCGCTGCGAAAATTTGAATACGTTGAATCGCTTACCATTCTTCATAAAAAGAACCATCCGATGCGCGTCCTGAATAGTTGTTGTGAACATCATAGACACCTGACTCCATAGGATTCTTGGGAGGTACTTCAATCCAGCTTTTGTTATTCTCCGTGAATGGATCTATCGGGACGCTACGCAAATATCTCTTATCAACCAACTCTTCCAGATCAATGGGGTACTTACCAAAATCGGAATAAAATTGATCAATCGCGTTACGCATGATACCGAGATCCTGACGTAAAACGGCTTCTTTAGCCTTATCGAGTGAATTGAAATAACGCGGCGCAACAATACTTAATAAAGTGGCGATGATTGCCATGACCACCAGTAATTCGATCAGCGTAAACCCTTTGCACTTCGGCTTGCCGGACATATCCATCACCATTCCCTATAAGGAATGCCATTAAGACCTATGTCTTCTGAGCGTGAGTGAACATCAAAAACATCATCACCTTCTTTGGGACTATCCCAGGGACTCTCATAACTTCGCTTTCCCCAGGTGTCTACAGCTGGAGCAGCCGTTATACCGGCGACATCCAGTTCAATAAACATCGGGTCCCTGGGTAAGCGGCGCAGAAAATAAATTATCTTCTTATCCGGGCTCTTGATGTCTGGCACCCCCATGAACAATTCTTCCAGCCGGGGCGGATAACCGGATTCATCGGCTTTCTTGGTGATACGCCCTTCATCCGCTGCTTGTTTATAGGCGTCAATCGCCGAGCGTATCTGCCGCAGGGCAACGCGCAACTCTTGTTCTTTTTCACGTTTCACCATGAGTTCACGCAATGGCATTGCGGCTGTGGCCAGAATGGCCATGATCGCCACCACAATCATTAGCTCAATCAGCGTAAAACCCCTGGATTTACCAGAAATCCCGAGCAAACTTCTCATGCTCCGCTTATTTGATATTAACACTTGCTGGTGGCGGCAGTGTTACTTCAACAGCAGCGCCATTTTCCAGGTCTTCTGCGACAGCATTCTGGACATTAATTTCTGTTGCGCCCGGGTTTGCTGCAATCACCTTAAAGCGAACCTGTGTCGCCAAACCAGTAGGGAGATCTTTACCTAACTTGATTGTGCGCGTCCCGGATTTATCTCCGCCATCCAGCGCTTCCAACACACTGGATTCGTAAGTTAATTGCAGGTCAGTATTAACCGTAGCTTTTGCACCCACCAACCGGACATTTACCGAGAATTCTTTATCCAAGCCCACGTTGGTTGGCGCTTGTAGCGTAAGTGCCGGGGTAGCCGTTGCGCTCGAAGCAGCACTGGCAAAAGGATTCGGGGGAGGGATTTGATCATCCGATGGCGCGAAAGCATCAGCTATGCTTCTTGCTGCACCACGGTTCGGTCCAGAAGGCGCGATGGACAGTGATTGCGCTTCAGTCCTTTTAATGGTGACCGGCAATTTACCCGCCTCGCTGGCAGTGCCAAAATGATATTCACTTTCCTGGTTGGTTAGCTGGGGAATATTGCGAATGATTCGCGGAGTAATTAATAACACAATCTCCGTTTTTGTCCGCCCAATATTTTGACTGGATGTCAATCTATCAAGACCGGGAATATTTAACAATCCAGCTAACCCACCCACCGATCTTGTCTCTCTGTTATCAATGAGTCCTGCCAACACCTGTGTTTCTCCATCCTTCAATGTCAGAATGGTTTCAGCAGTGCGAGTTCCGACGATGGGTGCAGTTGCGCCGCTCGGACCTTGCAGATCTCCAGTTCTATTGCTTACTTCAAGCGTAATTTTCATCGTGACGTCATCATTTATACCGATGCGTGGCTCAACATCCAGCTTGACCCCCAGATCGATAAAAGTCGGTGTTGAAGTAACGATAGAATTAATACCGGGCTGAACATTGGCAGTGAAAAATGGCCGCTTTTCACCAATATGAATTTTGGCTTTTTCTTTATTACTTACGCGAATTCGAGGATTTGCCAGAATATCAGCATTTGAGAGAGTTTGTTTAAAATCTATTACGGCTCGACTATCCATACCAAAACTTTTAAGACCATCAAAACCCATTTGGCTAATTAAAGCTGCACCTGGACCAGCGGTAGCGGCAGTGGCTGCTGTAGCGGCTGTTGCACCAAAACCACTAAATGTAAGTGACGTTGGAATTTTAGGACCCAGCAAGAAATCGTTGTTACGCGCAATTTCAAGGATTACAACATCCAACATGACTTCCGGTTCCGCCAAATCGTTCAGTGACACCAATCGTTCCGTTAGCCGGATAGCCTCAAGCGTATCGCGCATGATAAATAGATTGAGTTGCTCATTGACATAGATGTCTTTCGCTTTGACGATACCTCTGATCATGGCAACCATTTGTTTTACATCGGTATAGGCAATATGAAAGCTGCGCACGACCAATTCCTGATAATCTTTCTGTTTAGCCGGTGTACCCGGGTATATCAATAACGAGTTACTATTGAGCACCTTATAAGCCAGTTGATTAGTAATCAGTAATAGTTTGAGAATATCTTCAATCGTATTATTGCGAACAAAAATAGAAATTTTTGTTTCTTGTCGAATATCCTTATCAAAAACAAAATTAATACCGGCTGTCCGCGACATGATTTCAAATACCGATTTCAAGTCGGTATCTTTAAACTCCATGGTCAATGCTTTCTTGAAAGCGGATTCCAGCGCCAGATCAGACACTTCAGGGCGCGTCATGCGCGAATTGATTTGTGAAATCAATTCGCGAGCGTGCGATTGTTGGGGATTTTCCTGCAATACAGCACGCACAATTATTTCTGCTCCGGCTACATCATTTCGTGTCAGCAACGCCTTCGCAGAATCAACGGCTGTAATATGCCGACGTTCTGATTTTAACGCTTCGATGCCTTCCTTTGCCCGTTCATGAAGTGGGTATATGTTCAAAATACGCTGATATCCTTGTTCGGCTTGGTCCAGGTCACCTGAAAACCGCATGCTATCAGCTTCAAAAAATAATTTACCAAGAACTTCTTCGCGCGACCGTATCAGTACGGTACGAATTTCTCTATTTTCGGGCTCTTCGCGCGCCGCTTGCTCGAGTTTTTGCAATCCATTTTCAAACTTACCTTCAGTAATCAGTTTCTGCCCGTCATCAAATACGATATTCCGGGTACCGAATGTTTTGTTATTGATGGCACATCCTGCTGTAATTGCAAGCAACAGGCTAAGGAATAGAATTCTCCAGCTTCTCATCAAAAATTTCCCGCCATCTTAGTATTGATCGTTAGTATCTGTTTGGTATTCAGTGGCAAATAAGTCATTGTAATCGCATCGTCATTGATTGAGTCGAGCCGGTATTTATCGTTAATTTTTCCACCCAGCTTAGCAATAAGATTTTCCCCAGCCTGAGAGAGAAAAACCCATGTTTCATTGTCTACAATTGCTTTTCCAGCATATTTAAATTGCAAAGGTGGCGCTGTCGGCGCTGGAGGGGGGGCAGATGCTTTTGCAGCTTGTGCGGCGATAATAGCCTGTTCTTCCGGATTAACTTGAGGTTGCTTGGGTGCCCAAGTAGTAGATGCGAAAAGTTCTCCAGCCAGGGCGTTGAATTTTCTTTGCCCCAGTTTACTCACATCGAGTTGCTCAACATTGTTTTCCTGATTCCTTATTCGATCACCGGATGGCTTGACCGGCTGTATGGTATCCACTGTATCAATGACTGTCTCTTCCTCTTCAACCAGCACCGCGGCGATCAGTGTTGCAATCAATGCACCGCCTACCATCAGTTTTCGTTTTTTCTCAGCCTGATCCATCTTATTTATTCAAGAAAAGATTAATTTCAAGACGCGCTTCAAGTTTTTCAGAGGTGACACTCTCACGTTTAATGGCGATAGCGGAAATTGCCATGGCAGGAACAGCTTCCAATGCATCAGCCATAAAAGCACGTATTTGAGGATACCTCCCATTTACCGGCAATATCATCTCATATCGGGCTAAACGTGCGTCATTTTCATTAACCAGACGATATTCACTGCTGCTGAGTTCCACCCCTTGTTTTTTAGCCAGTTGCACCAATTCACGAATCCAGAATGGTGATGAGTCAATACGCGGGAAAAACTCATAAAATGCTTGCAGTGCTTGTTCACCACTCATTTGTTTTCCACTTTCCGTTTCGCCAGGCATTTGTTTGGATAACGCCTGCATCTGGAGCAGATCAGCGCGTTCTTTCAGTTTCAGCAGCGTTGATTCTTGCGGCAAAACTGCCGAAAAGAAATAGATACCGCTAGCCACAATTAAGCCTAGGCCGATCTTCCCAATATTACCAAGGCGGCCTACCTGCCAGCGCAGTAGCAACGCCAGTTGATTTAATTGTGTTTGGAGTGTTTCAGTTTTCAAGAGGCCTGAATCCATGCTGCAGTCAGAAGAAAAACAATCGGACGATGTGGATTATCTTGTTTTATTTTGTAATTTAACAAATGTACATTTTCAAAAGTCAATTCACGTTCCAGCGCTTCTACAAAATCGAGTAACTCGGACATATTCTTAGCTTCACCACTGATACGTAATGTCCGGCTAGAGACGGTTGGTTGCAATGATAATAACGCGATTTCTTCAGTAGCCGCATTTTCGATTGAATCAAATAAGGCTTCCCAGGGTAAATTAATTTGATCCAAAATCGCATTGGCTTGGATGATTTCTTTGCGAATTTCCTGACTAAATTCTTTGACCCGTGGCGTTCCACGAGTACGTGGCGAGGTCTTTTGTTGTTGCTGTTTTTCCAAGCGCTCGACGCGATTAGTCCAGTAATTCACTTCTTCCGTGATTTGCTGGAATTGCAAAAGCACACCGGCAAGAATTAACAATCCAATGAACAGGATTGAATAATCAATACGCGGAACGGACTGCCCATGATCAGGAAACTTTAATCTTAAGCGAGGCATTGATTCATCCTGGCATAATCGGCCGACACAGTTGGATAATGCGCAAGCGCGGGTATTTGCCCGGTTTGTATCGGCACAGCACGCCATCCACAGTTCTCAGGCAACATTAAATCCGGATGCTCGGGCGCAAACAAATGAACCAGCTCAATAGCTTCTTTATTACCGGACAGCACCGCTTCCTGATCCAGCGCAGCGAGAAGCTCATTCCCCGCATTTTGCAGAATTCGTTGATTACGTATACTGTGCCAAGTTTCGTTTATCAATAGGGCAATACAAATTCGCCCGGTCTCTATCACAACAAAGTATATTTTGTTGCCACTCAACAGCTTTTGCCATCGATCATAAGCGGATGCCAAATAAGGCTCGATTTCTTTCAGTTTAAATTGATAACGTAGAGCCATCTCTTCCACCCGTGCCATCAAATCACGAGGTATTGCCGCACAAACCGCACCATACACCGGACTCCATTCGCTGATACTGAGTATCCAAGAATCAACACGCTCCGCATAAACTTCGCG
The DNA here is from genome assembly GCA_016708955.1 of Nitrosomonas sp. Classification (GTDB taxonomy): domain Bacteria; phylum Pseudomonadota; class Gammaproteobacteria; order Burkholderiales; family Nitrosomonadaceae; genus Nitrosomonas. The sequence goes on along the minus strand of JADJES010000001.1, from coordinate 298,576 downwards.
CATACGAAAAGTGGCATAAGATTTCACTTCCTCCGGTGAGGTTATTTCTGCTTGCGGCGGCAATGCAACATAGCGAACAAAGTGATTTGACAGAGTAATCGCCAGTTCCGTGCCAGCCGCATCCCCCAGTTTTTCTTCCAATTGACGCAAGGCGGATTCCCACATCGGCACACCTTGAACAGGCTCGCATAATACCGTCACTTTAGCGGATTGCACCGGCTTAAAACCTCGCGCTGAACGAACCAAATCCACCCGTTCAGGCGCCAGAAAAACTTGAATCTGATCACGCCACAATCGTGACACGGTTTGCCTCCTCTAAGCTGGTTAATCCTTGCTTGACCATATCTAAAGCGCCTTCTCTGAGAAAACGCGTGCCATTGTTTCGTGCCGCTTCTTTGATACGCCGTATCGGCTCTTGTGCAACAATCAGTTCGCGGATTTCATCATTCAAAATCAGAATCTCGGCAATCGCATTTCTTCCCCGATACCCGCTTCCCCGGCATTGGCCGCAACCTTTTCCACTACGAAACTTAAATTGACTCGCTTCGTCGGCGGAAATTCCGGATTCTGCAATCAGTGTATCATCCGGACGTTCATCCACCGCGCAGTGTACACATAACAAACGCACTAATCTCTGCGCAACGATCCCGTTTAAAGCCGACACAAAGCTGTAAGGATCCACACCCATATGGGAAAAGCGTCCAATGACATCAAACACATTATTGGCATGAACCGTTGTAAATACAAGATGCCCGGTCAGCGCAGCCTGTATGGCAATTTGCGCTGTTTCGGCGTCCCGAATCTCACCTACCATTATCTTATCAGGATCATGACGCAGGATTGACCGCAGCCCCCGTGCAAAAGTCAATCCTTTTTTCTCATTAACCGGTATTTGTAAAACACCGGGCAACTGATATTCAATCGGATCTTCAATAGTAACGATCTTGTCATGACCATGATTCACTTCCGAAATTGCGGCATACAGCGATGTCGTCTTACCACTGCCAGTTGGGCCAGTAACCAGCAACATCCCATAGGGTTCCGAGCTAAGGCGGCGAATAATTGCAATGGCTGCTTGATTAAAACCCAGTTGGTTTAATGTCAATCCTTCAATATGATCGGACAACGCCTGCCGGTCAAGAATACGCAAGACAGCATCTTCGCCAAAAATACTCGGCATGATGGAAACACGAAAATCAATTTCCCGTCCCTGGATAGAAATCTTAAATCGGCCATCTTGCGGCACCCGGCGCTCCGCAATATCCAATTCAGACATCACTTTGATCCGCGAAATGACTTGTTCAGCCAGGTCGGCGCCCTGCATCACACCAATGGATGTTAACACGCCATCAATGCGATATTTAATAGAGAGCGCGCCTGTTGTCATTTCCAGATGAATATCACTGGCTTGGGATTTATGCGCGTCATACAAGGTAGAATGCACTAGCCGAACAACCTGGCTGGTACCCGCATTGATACTCTTTAACGATAAATCTTCGATGCCGCTCTGTATATTGTCTAACTCAGTAGAAGGTAATACTTGATCCATGGCGCGCATGGTTTTCTCTTGCTGAGTAAAAAAAGCGGTCAGGTCAGCCGGATGTACCAAATACCATTCAACAGCCATATCAAAACGTTCTTCAGCCCATGCGCGTAATTTGTTTGAAAATGGATTACTGACAGCGAGCAAATAGTTCTGGTCTCGACGAAATAATACGCATTCATGCATGATTGCTTCCGCAAAAGGCAATCGATCAAATGCCGGACTCAAGGCATGGATCGCTTTCATTTCCAGCACCGGCATATGCAGTAGTTTTCCTAGCTGTTGTACCAGTTCATCGGGTGTATAGCCGCCGGTTTCATCCAATATCTGGATAACAGAAATGCCTTGTTCGAATGCTCTCCGCCGGACATCAGCCAGGCGACTGAGATCAATCGGTTGCTTGTTCCCGGATTGTATTGATGCTTCAATCAATTGATGCTTCCTGCCAATTCAAATATTGGCATATACATAAGAATAATAATACCGCCAATCACAATGCCGATGACCGCCATCAATAGCGGCTCAATCAGTTTGGTTGTCCACTCAACCCAACGGGCGATTTCCTCATCATGAAAATTACCGATTCGTTCCATCATATCTCCCATCAAACCAGTTCTCTCGCCAACGCGGAGCATACGATTCCCCACTGCGGTTGTTAGCCCTTCGAGTTCCATCGCACTGGAAATTGTTTTGCCTTCACGAATATGCTTGGCAGCCGCATTCACGTTTGGTCGAAAATGGGGTTGCAGCAACCCACTGACCATTTCCAGTGCTTGGGTAATCGGAATTCCGCCACGCAACAGCATTCCCAGTGTTTTGTAAAAACGCGCCAGTTGATAAACACGCATGTGCTCCCCAATCGCGGGAATGCGCCACAATAATCGCATGACATTGGCGCGAAAGGCTGGCCGGCTTACTGTGTAAACTGTCACGGCCAGCAGGATCACCGTTGCAATGGCCAATTCCCAGCCACGTTCATGAACAAAATGCCCCCATTTAATCAATAATAGCGAAAGCCAGGGCAAATCACTGCCCATATCATCATAAATGGCACTGAATTTTGGAACAACAAATACCAGCAAGAAGATAGAAACCAGAAAACCGATAACCAGCAACAGCACAGGATAGATCGATGCACCGACCAGTTTCTTGCGTACAAAGTCCATCTGGGTTTGGTAAGTAATAAATCGTGTTAAAGCTTCCGCAAGATCTCCAGTACGTTCACTGGCACGCACTGTTGCAATATACAAAGGCGGGAATGCCTGGGGATACTCTCCCAGTGCCTGTGAGAAGGTTACACCTTCATAAAGTCTTGCAAGGATATTCTGGATAATTTTGCGATTACCGGTGTCTTGTTCTTTCTCCAGCAAGGTTTCAATACTTTCTACCAGGCTGAGCCCTGCAGTTTGAAGTGAAAGCAATTCCTGGCTGAAATGCACTAATGGAAAATGGCTTTTCGATTTCAGTGAAAAACCAGAGAAGCTTCGCCGTATACTTAAAACCATGCCACCTTGCTCAACAACCTGAAGACGAGCTTCCTCTTCGCTGTTAGCCTCCAGTTCAAGGTACACAGTACCTTGCCCGGACAAAACTGCTTTCACTTCATAACGCATTACTAGGATTTACCAATTTGTTATATCAGCTGCCTCACCCTCACCGCCCGGCTGCCCATCCTTCCCGAAGGAGAGTAAATCGAATTCCGCGCGTTCGCCAGGATATTTATAGACATAGGCACGTCCCCAAGGATCCGCTGGCGGCAATTTTGAAAGATAAGGCCCTTGCCATCTTGGTTCATTATTGGGCCGTGTGACCAGTGCAGTTAATCCCAGCTCGGTTGCTGGATAGCTTCCCACATCTAAACGATATTGATGCAATGCCTTTTCCAACGCATCGATTTGCGCTTGAGCCATTTTAATTTCCGATTTTCCGACTTGTGAAAAGTATTTCGGCCCGACATAGGCAGCTAGCAAACCAATGATGACCATCACAACGAGCAACTCAAGAAGTGTAAACCCACGCTCGGCTTTCGCCTTTTGTCGTTTAACCAAATGCATCATATTTGTCCTTTTTAACTGAAGAGATTGCTGATGATTATTTTACTTGTATTTAAATAGATAGTTACCATCAAATACTCGCATGGTAAGTCGCTTATATGACAGGGTCAAGACTGCATATAGCATAAAATACTGGAACCATACAAATCCAAAACAGCTAGCGTCGAAGAATTGCCCACCACCTGCCGATATTGAGCAGTGTCATAAGAGAGGCTGAAACATAAGTCCAGGCAGCTGCGCGCAGGATTTTACGTGCATGCGGCTCATCCCCTTGAATCAAGTACTTACCGTGCTCCAGCATCGGCAGTGCACGTGCAAAACTCGCGTGCATTTCCATCGGAAGGGTAATCAAATGCACGACCGTCGCGGTACCCAACGTTAACAAGCCACCGGCAAAAAACAATGCACCGGCGATCGGCGCCCGGGTAATCACTGTAATGACAGGAGCCATCATCAAAATAGCAGCACCCAGTTTTTCAGCCGGAGCAGCGATTTGTATCAATCGCGTACGTAATTTTAGCGGCAAATAACCATCCCGGTCTTGGATTGCGTGCCCCACTTCATGCGCAGCCACGGTAATTGCTGTCAACGATTTGCCATTAAATTTGTCCGCTGTCAAACGTACAGCTTTCTCTAACGGATCATAATGATCACCTTGCTCCGTCACCTCCACCTTAACCGCTTGTAAGTTGGCCCAATCCAATAAAATGCGCGCCAGCTCTCCACCAGTACCTGGATATCGATCTTCGGGGTAACTGTACTTCTTAAGGGTATGCTTGACCCAGTAAGACGGCCCGACAATAAGTGCCGTCATTGCAATAACAAATATTAAGTACAGCATAATCTACTCGGCCGCTTCATCAGTGCAAGGAGAAAACGCATAAAAATTAGGCATCCTGAAAATATTTCACTGCCAATTCAGATACAAACTCGAATTATTGGTTCCACAAGAAAATCATCTGTTATTAAGTACACAGCCCAGAAATATCTTTAGAGGCGTCCCGTATTGAATCAATCGTAAGGAAACATCACAAAATAATGCCCTTCGATTCAAATATAAAAAGCTTGAAAGTACAGCACAACAAAGCACTAAAATTATATGATTACTCATAATACATTCTTTTGATTGATCGATCAGACCAATCAAATGGCATTATTTATATATTCAATTGAGTATTTTACCTGTTGAGCTCGGATATAACTTGATAAAAAAAGCACCTTAAAGCAATTAATACCAAAATCCAATGAATACCGGAAAATACAAACCACGAATAATCATTCGGAGGAATCAACTATCACCAACGAAGTTTCTGTTTGGTTTTGAGTGTTCGCGCAGAACTGTGCGGATAGAACATGAAACTACTTGCAAATAAAAACACCCAGATACCGATCAGCGCTACCGAACATTTTGTTTTAATCATTGCCGTGATAATCTCTACACCTAAGGCTTTACTACTCAAATTATTCCACTCAAATCGGCTTTAACTGTTTATTCAATTACTTTAAGCCATAATTCATGCCAAGTAACAATCAACCAGCTTCATACCGTCATTATATATTTCAGTTGCTGGTATTGGCTGCTTTGTACTTTACCTTTGGGCATATTAGTTTTCTAATTACTGTCTCGCATTTCATTGTCACCCCAGTTTTCTTTGTGGCTGAAGGTATTGCACTGGCCGCTATCATCCTATTTGGCCGCAGGGTTTGGCCAGGTATTTTTTTGGGACAACTCGCGCTCGCTTTAAGCACCGGCCTTGAGTTTTTGCCATCCCTGACTATTTCTGCCATTAACAGCATCGAAGCAGTGATTGGGGCAACCTTGTTTAAACGCTGGAAGCTTGATTCATCACTTAGTAGCGTACATGATTTCAGCCGCCTGGCTGCTCTGATTTTTTTGATTCTGCAGCCATTTAGCGCCACCTTGGGCACTGCAACACTGCTCTTCTTTAATGCCATTCCAGAATCACAGAACTACTTACAAGTTTGGGCATACTGGTGGTTTGGGAACTGCTTGGGGCAACTTCTGGTTACCCCGTTTTTACTGATTCTCTTTTCTTCGTCCGGCCGTATCAAAAGTATCCTGCAATCCTCCCAAAGCGCGATCGTGCCGATTGTTCTGATGTTACCGGCAACCTGGCTGGTTTTTGGCAATTCTGCTTTCAGTAGTATTGCCCTCGCTCTGGTTATCTACGTACCGCTTTTGCTATGGATTGCGATAAAAAGTGGATTAGCCGCAGTATCCCTTATTTGCAGCGGAGTTACCACACTCGCGCTGTATGAAACTTCATACGGATTTGGTCCCTTTGTCGTGGATGGGAATCCACATATCTTCGACATGAACATAGGGCGGGGGGGGCCCGGGCCCCCCCGGCCCGCCCCGGGGCCCCGGGTCAGCCGGCCAGGCGTCTGGGGACAGGCCCCTTCCGGCAGGAGTTTTTCCCAACAGCCCACTTGGGGGTTGTGGTGGGGTTGGGGTTTTTTGGTTTGGGGGTTGTTGTGGGTTGGGGGGGGTTTCGGGGTGGGGGGGCGGTGGGGTTGGGGTCCGGGGGGGGGGGGGGGGGGGGGGGGGTTTTTGGCGCTTGGGGGGGGGCCGGGGGGGGGGGGGGGGTCCCGGCCCTCCCGGGGGGGGGGGGGGGCGCCCGGGGGGCGGGGGGTTGGGGGGGGGGGGTTGGTTGGGGGGGGGGGCGCGGCGCCCGCCCCGTCGGGGGGGGGTTGGTTTTGGGGCCCGGGGCCCGTGCGGGCGGGGGCGGCGCCCGGGGGTGGGGGGGGGTGGGGGGGGGGGGGGGGGGGGGGGGGGGGGTTGGGGGTTGGGGGGGGAGGGGCGGGTGGTGGGGGGGGGGGGGGGGTTGGGGTTGTTGTGGTTCTTGGTCTGGGGGGGGGTTGGGGTGGGGGTTTGGGGGGTTGGGGGGGGGGGCCGGGTTTGGGGTTCGTTTTGGGGGGTTTCCGGAGACCGACATTTTGTCCTCGGTATTTCGTTCACCGCGCAGTTTGTCAGCGTGCTATTCGCTGAGCGAAACCGGGTTGAAGCAGAGCTGCGAAAAAGTGAAGCCAATCTATTCAAAATTATCGATACGTCACCAATCCCCAAAGCCATTTGCGACGAGCATGAAAACATTATTTTCATGAATAGATCATTTACAAAATTATTTGGCTATGTACAGGAAGATATACCAACATTGACTGACTGGGGTCTTAAAGCTTATCCCGACAGCACCTATCGTGAATGGGTAACAACATCGTGCACTCAGAATCTCGAGAAAGCACTACTGGAAAAAACAGATATCGAACCGCTTGAAGTGGTTATCCAGCGCAAAAATGGCTCCCAGCTTAGTGTCATCAGTACCGTTTCATTATTTGAGTCATCAGCATTAGTTAAAAAAATCCTAATCACTTTTGTTGATATCACAGAACGTAAGAATCTGGAATCTAAACTGATTCTGAATTATAAATTTCTCGAAGATTTATCCAATAATATTCCGGGTTTTCTTTACCAATTCCAGCTTTTCCCCGATGGGCGGAGTTGTTTACCTTATGTCAGTAGAGGAATAATAGACGTTTTTGGCATACTCCCTGAAAAATTGATTTCAGATGCTTCTCCGGTATTCTCACTCATTCATTCCGAGGATTCCGAAACACTCAACCTGTCGATACAGGAATCTTTAAATACACTGAATGACTGGTACTCCGAATTCCGGATTGTTACCGCGCAGAATGAAATCAAGTGGATACACGCACAATCAAAACCCGAGAAACAGAATGATGGAAGTACCATCTGGAATGGCTATGCCACAGACATCACGGAACTAAAAAATATATCCCTAAAATTTGAAGCCTTACTAGACCTCGCCAGTGATGGCGTCCATATTTTGGATGAAGATGGAAATATTGTGGAATTTAGCCGTTCATTCGCCACGATGCTCGGTTATACCTACGAAGAAACTGCCCAACTCAATGTAATGGACTGGGATGCCATGATCCCGAAAGAAAAACTGATCAGCGCGGTGCGTGAAGTCTCGAAAACGCCGCGCGTTTTTGAAACGCTTCACCGGCGTAAGGACGGCACTATTTTTGATGTTGAAATCAACGCCAGAAGGCTGGAGATTTCAGGAAAAAAACTGATTTATGCCTCATCACGCGACATTACCAGTCGCAAACAATATAGTAAGGAACTGGAATACCAGCGCCTGCGCTTATCCAATATCATTGAAGGAACGCATATCGGCACCTGGGAATGGAATGTGCAAACCGGTGAAGTCATTTTCAATCAGCGCTGGGCAGAGATAATCGGTTACAGCCTCGATGAACTTGCACCCACATCCATTGAAACATGGCTCAAGTTTGCTCACCCGGATGATTTAAAGCAATCCGAAGCACTCCTTAACGATCATTTCTCCGGGAAAATTCCCTATTACGAATGTGAAGCACGAATGCAGCACAAAGCAGGTCATTGGATCTGGGTGCTGGATCGTGGCAGAGTATCAAGTTGGACAGATGACGGCAAGCCGTTAATGATGTTTGGAACCCATCAGGACATTACCGGCCGGAAAGAACGCGAAACCATGCTGATACACGCACGTCAGCAAGCAGAAGCTGCCAGCATTGCCAAAACCCGCTTCTTAGCCATGATGTCACATGAAATCCGCACACCGATGAATGCCGTGCTGGGCATGGCTTATCTGTTGAGCAAAAGCTCGCTTGACTCCCAGCAGAACGCCTATTTACGCAACATTGAAGGGTCTTCGAAGATTCTGCTAGGTGTCATTAACGACATTTTGGATTATTCCAAGATCGAGGCAAATAAAATCGAATTGGATAATATTCCATTCGATTTGAATAATATCCTGGAAAATCTATCGGCAATGGCTTCAGTAGCAGTAAAAGACAAAGCTGTCGATGTGCTTTTTTATGTGGCGCCGAATGTCCCCAAGCATTTTACCGGCGACCCGTTACGGTTGAGTCAGATATTCGTCAATCTTACTAACAATGCGATTAAGTTCACTGACCAAGGTGAAGTGATTATCCGCATCACAATTGAGAACACCGAAGATTCTGAAACGGTCACCCTTGCTTTCAGCGTAACTGACAGTGGCATCGGCATAACCAGTGAGCAAATGGCGGATCTTTTCAAAGCTTTTTCGCAAGCCGATAGTTCCATTACACGCCGTTTTGGCGGTACCGGTTTAGGCTTGTCCATCTCACATCGGCTAGCCCAGCAAATGAACGGTGATATCGTGGCCGAAAGTCACTATGGCAAAGGCAGCCGGTTTCATTGTACGGTTCAATTGCATCGGATAGACCATCACCAGGATCCCTGGGTATCCATCCCCGATCCGCTTCGGTCGCTTAAGGTGATGATTATTGATGATCATGCAACAACCCGTGCGGTACTCTCGGAAATAGTGCAATCTCTGGGCTGGAACGCTGTTGCTAACAGCAGCTATGCTGAAGCCCTTAAACAGCTTGCTGATCCCGATTCCTTACCATTCGATTTGCTGTTATTTGCCACACATTTGGCCAATACAGGGTATCGCGAGACTATCCATGCGACTGAGGTTGCGCTACCTGATTCACGCCGGCCTAAAATCATATTGATCACCAGTAATTTAGAGGATCCTCTATTTTCAAAAGAGAACGAAATTCAAGGAATGATCAGCGTCCTGATCAAACCGTTCACGCCATTAAGCTTGGTTGATACTGTTGCAGCACTTTTTAGCGAAGCTGCTGACAAAGGCAATCAGAAACAAGGATACAGTGTTGCCCGGAAGCAATTTGCCGGTGCGCATATCCTGATTACCGAAGACAATGAAGTCAATCAATTACTGATCTCTGATTTGTTAACTAATCTGGGAATAACCGTGAATCTTGCGAAAAATGGCGTTGAATGCCTGGATTTACTCAGAACATCAGAGTCTCATCCGTTCGATTTAATCTTTATGGATATCCAAATGCCAGAAATGGATGGACTGGAAGCGACCCAGCAAATTCGTCAAGATTTGCACCTGACTGATATGCCGATTATTGCTCTAACCGCTAACACGAAAGAACATGATCAACAAGAATTTATGAAAGCGGGAATGAATGCTTTCTTGCCTAAACCTTTTAACCCGGATCAACTCAATCAAATTCTTGATCGCTTCTTGAAGAAGAATAACAACGATCAGAAATAGACTCTTTAGAATCTGATATTAGCCAACTTACTTTACCGAAATGCAGAAAATAGACAAAGAACTGGATGCACGCGGCTTGGTTTGCCCATTGCCCATCTTGCGCACCAAACAATCGCTGGCTGGAATGACCAGCGGACAAACTTTGAAAATTGTGGCCACTGACCCGGGTTCCATGATTGATTTCCAGGTTTTTGCCGAGCAAACGGGGAATGAGTTATTGTCTTTGTCGCAGACCGTGGATGAATTTATCTTTATACTCAAAAAGCGATAAGTAACTACTCACCCCTCCCCAATAATTAAAAAATACTTGACAGGTTTTTGGGCGAGAGAAATTCAATTATGTTCCACACTGCCAAATCCCCATAATAGCCAGCCTAGATCCAGTGAGTAGCCCTTTTCAGTGAGATTTTGCTGTTTTGTCTGGGCAAGTCTATTTTATCCTAAATTCCTCTGTTAGGTCACTTCAATGGCCAAAGAGGGTGGAAGGAAGTCGAGGAGCTGTGAATTTTTCGGTTTGGTCGCAATAATTTTGTTAATGATATAGCGTGCAAGTACGCCCCAACGATCCGCTTTGGTCAACTGAGGCGCATTTTCCAGAACATAATCAAGACTCTTTCGTATATTGGCGTTGGCGATCATCGACTTGATATGATCTTCGGCTGCGTGAGTCAGAGTGAGCAGCAATCGGGATTGACCGGCATGCTGGGTCAGGCGGGCAATGCCGCTGAGCAGCATGGGACGGCTAGTGATTGCCTCCAGGCGTGTCTTCGGGTGTGCCAGTCTGACATACCAACTCCACCAATTGTAGATGAGCGCGACTGCCCGCGCCGAGAGGTTGCAACGTTCCAGATCATGCGTGGTATAGCCACCCCAGCCCCATTGGTTTTTCAGCTCATCGAAGCCATTCTCGCAGTCGGCCCGATCCCGGTATAACTGGCCAATGGCGTCGAGGGAGTAGTCTGTATTGGTCACCAATATAGCGTACTCCCAGAGTTTAACCTTGTCTGAATGGTCAATGAAGTGGAGCGTCGGCTGCTGGTTCTCATTGCTCGTCTCGGCTGCCGCCATGCTGTCTTTGATTCGCCGCCGCAGTACCACTACACGCCGCGCACCACTCCAGCCCGTCAGCCGGAGTTTGCCTTCCACCGCGTCAAAGCCTTGCCCTGCGTTCTGCCAGTCGCCTTGCTGCCATTGCCGCTCGATTAGCTGGCACAAGCGTGGCAGGCCATGTTTCGCCGCACTGGCTTTACCGCTTTGTACCTCGACATCGAGCACCAGCCGAATGTTGCCGATCCAGTAGGTGTGCAAAGTATGGCTCGGCCGCCCCGGCTTGGTTGGGTTGTGGCCAATCTCGGCACCTGCCTGGTGACCATACAACAGTTTGACGCTGGTGTCGGCAATGGCCAGATGCACACACGCAGTTTCTGAAAACATAGGGACAGGTTGCGAATTTAGAATTTTGTCGATGAAGATATTTTTTGTTTTACAATCAGAATTCGTGATTCTGTACCTGACTCCAACGATCTAGGCGATAGCTGTATTGCGCCCCATGAAAACTCCCCGTGGGCAAATACGCGGAAGGCCGCTATTGCACCCTACGGCCCTCAAAGATAGCCCCTTTGAAAGACTCGTTCGATAAGCCTCCGGCTCTGCCGGGGGTAAGTTAACTATCCGAAGGTTATTATTATGGATCACATTAAAGATCAAATATTTAATTTACCTAACATGGTTAGCCTAATCCGGATATTGATGGCGCCAGTATTGTTTTACTTTGCATTTACTCAACAACCCTACTGGTTTATTGGGGCATTGTTATTTGCGGTATTTACCGACGTACTTGATGGGTTTCTTGCCAGGATATTAAACCAAATAACTACGATGGGTTCGCACCTTGATAGTTGGGGTGATTTCATAATCTATTCAACAATGGCAATCTGTGCCTGGATATTATGGCCAGACATCATGCTACGAGAGAAACTTTATTTTATTATCATTGTTCTTAGTTTTACTCTACCAGTGATCGTTGGCTTCATCAAATTTCATAGCATTATTAGCTACCACACATGGAGTGTTAAACTCGCTGTGGCTGTAACCGTAGTAAGCTACATTTTACTTTTTACCGGATTGCTCGACTGGCCCTTCAGGATTGCTGCCTTATTTTGTCTTTATGCAGCTATTGAAGAGATTGCCATTACACTTTTGATTCAACATGATCTTGTTGATGTCAGGACAGTATGGCGAGCATTAGAGTATAAAAATAAGAACAGTAATGAAAGCAAGTAAATTTGGATTGCTCGATTATTCTATCTAACGCACATTGCGGTAGACGCCACCCCTGATCATGAAAGAAACTTGAGGTGGGAGGTGGCGGGGAGAGGTCGCACAGATTTTGGTGACTTGATCCCGCACTCTAACGTGACCCGCCGAACTGACTCGAACCGGATTGCTTCCATAGAGAGCGCACGTTAAACAGGCCGAAGGCAGATAATTGCCTTCAGGCATTCTCAGTTCCGGCATCCGCCGCCTTCCATTCACGAGTATAAATTGAATGGAGGAATTATGGAATTGGTCGCGCTTTACAAACGTGTTATTGGACTCGATGTGCATCAAGCACAGATTACAGCCTGCGCACTGATCGAAGAATGCGACGGTTTGATACGGATTGAGCAGCGTCAATTTGGTACATTCAAGAAAGACCGACGCGCGCTGGCGCAGTGGGTGGTTCAATTGCAGCCTGACGAAGTTGTGATGGAAAGCACCGGCATCTACTGGAAAAGTCCTTACGCGGCATTGGGCGACAGGCATTCGTGCAAAAGTCGTGAACGCCCGGCATGTCAAAAATGTTCCCGGACGCAAAACAGATATCAACGATGCACAATGGCTGGCAACGTTGTCGCGTGCCGGATTGCTGCGTGCATCGTTTATTCCGCCCGCAAAATGCGCGAATTGCGTTTGATTGCCCGGCAACGGCAAAAGCTGACCGGACAGCTTGCATCTGAAAAGAATCGTTTACACAGATTCTCGCCGATGGCGGCATACGCCTGGGTGTCGTGGTCAGCGATGTTCATGGGCAATCGGCCCGCGCCATGATCAAGCGCTTATCGCAAACAAAATGCCCCAGGAGGTTTTGAAATTCGCATCACGACGGCTCAAAGCCAGCCGTGAAGAATTGTTCGATGCCTTGCAGGAGAATTAACCGAAAGCCACCGCTTCGTGCTCAATGAATTGATGCAGCTATCGAGGAAATCGAACAACGCATCGCTCGGTTTGACCAACGCTTGCTTGCCGGACTGGAAAGCGAACACAACTGGCTGGTGTTACTGCAAACCCTACCCGGTGTCGATCTCATCGGCGCGGCCCTGCTGCTGGTAGAAATCGGCAACAATATGGATGCCTTTGGCAGCGCGGATCGCCTGTGTTCATGGGTTGGTATCTGTCCAGGCAATAACGAATCAGCGGGTAAGCATAAATCGGGCGGACACGCAAAGGCAACGCTTATGTTCGTCGTCTTCTATGTGAATTTGCTCACGCTGCCAGCCGAACCACTTCTGCTTTTAAAGCAAAGTTCAGCTCCTCATCGTGCGCCGTGGATACAAGCGCGCCATTGTGGCACTGGGACACAAAATATTACGCACCATCTTCTTCATGTTCAAGCGGCGCGAACATTACCGGGACAGCGCCACTGACTATGAGAAACTTTCGGTTCAGCGTAATGCTGCACGTTGGATCAAAACGCTGATTCAACACGGCTTTATCAAAACAGCGCAAGCCTAATTTGCGCCAATTGTTATATGGTCTTAGCTGGGCCAGGATTACTTGCGCCTGTTTAGTGGTTTCTTTCACGTTAAAGCTTACTCACAAGCATGAGACAGGTCGCGAATTGAGAATATTATCGATGAATCACATATATTTTCTGTAATCAGAATTCATGATTTTGTATCTGACCCCAACGATCCAGGCAATAGCCGTATTGCGTCACATGAACTCCCCGCGGTGCAATACGCGGAAGACCGCTATTGCACCCTACGGCCCTTAGATTCGCCCTGACCAATAACCTTGGGCCTTTTCATAAGATTGCACACCTACATTACGACCGAGGCTTAAACCAGAGACATTACCTTCATAAAAGTGAATACCGCCATAGAGCCGCGACTCGCCTGCTTCTAATGCCGCTTCTGTAAAGGTATCCCACCTCAGCGTCACACCAACAGCAGCGGCTAGATTCGGTTCAACGCGTAATGGTACAGGCTGAGTATAACTTGCGCCAAATGAGTCACTACCGGTAAAGCGCTTGAGAACTTCCGCTGCTGCCATAGAAAAGCCACTGTGACCGGATGTGAACTCAGGAAAGGGTGGCGTAGGGAAAGTCGCAACCTGATATGGCCGCCAGGCCTCTCCGTTAATAGTAGTAACACTGCTACCATTCCAACCTTTTATTTTCTTCCCGCGAAATAAATGACGAATCGCGGTAACCGGCCGCACGTAATCGTAAAAACGTTTAGCCTCCCATGTAGCGATGGCGGCATCATGGATCGCATTAGCCAGAGCAAAAAACAACTTTGCATCCTGATGCAGTGTGTGTGCATCACGATTAGAAATAAAAATAGCAAAAACTTCCCAGTGTCCCGGCGGAAGCTCTGAACTTGGACCATCTGCCCAATACTCTGCGATCACTTTTTGCTTGGTCTCAAGCTGTTCCTGCATCTCAATGACGTGTCGTGCTTGATCTAAGAACGATTGAGATGTCAGCGCCACGGGCAAATTGGGACGAAATTGTCCTGCACTGGTAAGCGCAAATGGTCTGACGTTTTCCCATTGCGGGGCAATAAAGGAAGGTACTCGCAGCACTTGTGCAGCATCTGTATAGCCTAATGGCTGCCAGCGATCAGGATGGGGTATGTCTGCCGGAATAGTCGGAAGCATGGTAACAATAGGCGGATTCACCGAAGCATACCCGGTATAGTCCGCATATATATTCCCACTTTCCGTGAGATTTCCACGCTGATTGGCGCCATCGTCCGCTGCTACTGAAAGTACAGCTTTGGCAGCAAGGTTACCGACCCCTTCCGGCAAGTTGACATCTTCCGTCGAGCTAGTAGTTGGAAAACCCAAGCCAGTCATGGTGGCGTCAAAAATTGTAGTTTCGGAAGGGAACTGATTCTTCAGCACTTGATAGGCCGCCTGACTCATCGCACGAATTCGCTGAGGATCAGATCCGTTTGATTTTCTCGGCAGCCGCAACTGTGTTGGCAACGCTTGCGGATCGTAAATAGCCCAAGCATCATAGATTGCTGTATGTAAAATCGCCAAAGAACGCGCCACCATCGGCGGACCGATGCGAGCGCGCTGTTTTGGATCAGGATGATTGGACTCACCGATGTGCCGAATCGCTTTCAAGGCAGCTTCAGCCCAAGTAACGGATGGATTGCTCATGATTTTCCTTTCTCAATGATTGACAACAAACTCCGGCAAGAATAGCGCCGGATTTTCCCTATGCCTCACCAGTATTTAAGAATTAGGCCTCCTGATTGACGTAATATCTCTGCCAGAATCTTCATTTCATTTCTTCCTATCATTTCATGAAGCCTCCCTACTTTCAGAATTATAGCTAACTGGCATTTCATCATAACATGAGGATTTTTCTGATTGTTGAATAACATATTCTGGACCCACGATAGGGAAAAGCATGGGTAGAGTGCGTAATTTGGCGGCACCGGCTATCCGTATACCATCGCGAGCACTAGCAGCCACCTGACGAACGTCGCCGGGCCGGTTGCGAAGAACTATACCTACAATGCCGCCGGTAATCAGCTAAGCGATGGCGCCACCACCTGGAATGCTGCGGGCAAGCTCTCGACAGCCGTCAATAACACCAAAACGCACACGTACATAACCAACGCACTGCGAATTAAAGGGGTCTGCCCCCTTTTTCTTCCTCTTTTTCTTCCTCGGATAGCCGGTGCCGCCAAATTGCGCAGTCGTGCGGTTACTGTTGGCGTCATACCCCCACAGTTTGAATCCGCTGTTGTCCGATTGGCTGATCAGGCGATCCAGCGCGTCATAGTCATACGTTCGGTTATTCATCGGATTGGTATCAGTCGTTTGCGTGATGCGGCTGGCCGCATCGTAGGTGAGCGTGCGAGTGTCGCTGCCGATACGATGGGTTTTGAGTCGTCTCTCGGAATCGAAGCTGCGTGTATACACCTAATTATTTCCCCACATCAAGCTTTCAAGGTTTGGATCGAATCAATTCCCGGATGACGCAAGCTTATCCGGGCTACTTGCTGACCCCGTTGTTTTCGTGACCGTCTCCATGCTTTTCATACTCTTTGTCCAATGCTTTGCTCCTCAACCCCACCACCTAAAATTTTTAAAAGTTGACCAAATCAATCATTCAAACCTCGATATCGACAGGTTCTTAATTCTTCTTTTTCGCGAAATAATGGCTGATTTAATTTTTCGTTTAATTTCATTCTTAAACTTAAATCTAATAGCTGCATTGCTTCTTTAAAAAGAACCGATTTCTCAGCACATAAAGTCTCAAGGCCTTCCGACAGAAATTCTTCAACTTCAGCAGGAGAATTATCCATCTGCAGCAGTTCCATGAATTGACTAATTTCATTAAAAGAATCAGCTAAATATGCTTTTTCTCTCATTTCATTTAACAATATCCAGAAGGATTCTGGATTATCTCTGTAAATATTTTCGTGATTTTTAATAAGATACTCAATATCTAGCTTGAAGCAATTCTTGCGACATTGGCTATCATTAGCATTTAATGCTTTCATTGCGAAAATCAGTATAAAAACTATAACCATAGTTTTTATCAACAAAGACATCTTAATCTCCACGCTGGATAGTTATATTACCGGTTTCACCTGGCCTCAAGATATCCCATACCTGCAGACAATAGTCGGGATCAATCGTAATGCATCCGGCCGAACCGCGGCGATTTGCTCTATATCCACAATGGATATTTATTCCAGTTGCAAAACTCCTTCCTCCTTGAGCTGGATTAGGTCCAAGAGTTGGCACAGGAGCTCTATTGTTAATAGTGATACCATTAATGCGGCCTTGGTGTGCCCGTGCGCCATATGTTCCTGGAAAACTCCCAGTTACAATACCAGGGCTAGGATTGGTTGGATTAGGCCATGTACTAACAGGAACCGTCACAATTTGGCCATTTTCTCCTTTAATTGTCATGATTCCACCATAAGTGGGGCCATTTCTGCCTCCTGTATCGTTGATAAGAACCTCAAAAAGGCCTAAAGAATCTATTTGATTTATGGGGTTACTTCCAACATACCCATAAGTATTCAACCCACCCGCCAACCCAATCGGATCCGGCGAGATATACCGCCCGGTCTCCGGTTCATAATACCGGAAATAGTTGTAATGCAAGTTTGTTTCCTTATCAAAATACTGCCCCGGGAAGCGTGGATGGTATTCAAACAATTGGCCGTTGCCGTCCGGGTCTTCATTCGGCAGATTGGCACCGAAGGCGTGAGTATTTTCCCAGCGCCAAACCGGGGTGTTGCTTTGATTCACGATCACTCTCGGGGTGTTGAGATGATCGGCGTGGATAAAGTACACCTGGATCGGGCTGGTTGCGGTGGGTTTCCGGATCACGGCCACCGGAATATCCTCTAACCAGATGGTTTCCTGCCGCACCAGCCAGTCATCCGCCGGTGTGGCCGTGCTGGAATTGTCCCAGTATTCTCCGATCAATTGCCCCGCCAGGTCATAGAAGAAGAAAAACTTGGAACTCAGCGGGCCGTTCTTGCTGATGCGCTGATCCAGCGCGTTGGTTTTGTACGTGTGGGTCTTTGTCTCGCGTCAATTATCTTGGCCGCTTTGACGACAATTATGATGGCCGGTTGAGTTTGTTGACTACTTCATGACTTTTTCTGGTTTTTCCTCCTATAACTTTCACTGTCGATTTCGATGATGGTTGCGTGATGGATGATGCGGTCGATGGCGGCAACGGTCATCATGGTGTCAGGGAAGATTTGATCCCACTGGCTAAAAGGCTGGTTTGAAGTGATGATGAGACTTCCGCTTTCATAGCGATGTGCAATGAAGTCAAACAATACTTGTGTTTCCGAATCGGTCTTTTTGACATAGCCGATATCATCAACGATCAGTACACGGTATTTATCCAGCCGCGTCATGGCGGACATCAAGTCCAGTTCTTTCTTGGCTTGCTGCAGGAGTTGAACGAGTGCGGTAGCTGATATCCATTTGACGCGGATGCCTTGTTCAATCAAATGCAATCCCAATGCTGCCGCCACATGTGATTTGCCGACACCGGAGGGACCGATCAGCAACACATTGTCTGCCTGGCTCGCCCAGTGGGTATTGTCGCGCAGTGCGATGATTTTTTCTGAGCGGCTTGAGGCAGTTCGGTCAGCGCCAGAGTGGCAAAGCTTTTGCCGCGCGGCAGTTTGGCTTCATGCGTCCAGTTGCTGATTCTGCTTTGGAAACGCTGAGCGACTTCCTGTTCGCACAGGGCGGCAAGATATTGGCTGTAGCTCCAGGCGTGTTCTGCGGCTTGATCCTGGAAGTGCCGGTAATGCTGGCCAAAGGCAGGGAGTCTGAGTTCCTTGAGCATCAGTGGGAGCGATTCAGACATGAGCTGCCTCCTTGTGTTACCCAGTTTCCGCTGAGTAGTTGATCGTAGGTATCCGCAGTGTGTTGTTTGATTGGGATGTCCGGCTGTGGCGCATGCTGCCGCAGAAATCGCTTTTGCAGTGTTTGCAGTTCAGGTAGCGGATTTTGTTGCAACAATTCAGCAGCCAACTGGCTCTCGCAATCATAGTCGTAGGCAAAACGCAGTACCGATACCATCCATTTGCAAGCGAGTCCGGGATCAAATTGTTGTTGTACCCGCGCCCACAGCTGGTGATACTGTGGCGTTGGCAACAGATCATCACGCAGTCGGGAAAAGCGAAAGGCTTGTGGCTTTGCCGCCAATGCATGAATCACATGACGGTAATCGATGCGCCGGGCGCGTCCTTCCGGCGTTTTCGGATACGCACGCGGTAATGTAATGACCGGTGTCTGCCCGGCAAAGCATTCCAGGCGATCGTGGTAGAGATGAACGCGGATGTTCTCGCCAATGAGTCTGGATGGCACACTGTAAAGTCCCCGTTTGACCGCTATGGTGCTACTGGTGGTCACTTTGACGCTCAGTTCACTGAAGTCCATGAAGCGGTAGCGTGGCAGTGGCTGGAGATGCGATTGCTCTTCCGCCAATCGCCCTCTGCAGCGCTTATTGAGCTTATCGACGATCCGTTCAAGAAAGCGGCGATAGGCGCCCACACTTTCGAAATCCGCAGATCCTCGTAATTTGATCGCCTGCTCGATCCGATGCTTGAGCGAACCATGGGCATTTTCTACGGCGCCGTTTTCATGGCTGATGCCCAGGTTATTGACCGTAGGCTTCATGCCATAGTGTTGACACAGCGCCGCATAAGATTGCGTGAGTTCTTGTTTTTGGCTCGCATTGACGTATGCGGCACTCAGGCTGTCAGTGCGATGTTCCTTGGGCGCGCCGCCGAGTTTATGCAAGGCGGTCTGCAATCCATCGGCCAATGCACTATAACTTTCCCCGCCCCGGATGATATGAACAGCACGCCAATGACTATAAGCCAGACGAAACTGATACAGCAGGTGATCAAATGGCTCGCCTGCGATCGTAATTGCCGTGCGCGGCCGGGTAAAATCGGACAACCCCCTGGTGCCCGGCAGGCACCGACTGGCAAAACATAACCACCTTACCGGGACCTTGCGTTGCCCGCCAGTGTTTAACGCGGCGCTGCAAGCTTCTGAGCAACTTCTCCGGGTATTGACCGGGATATCGGTCATCCAAGTGTTCCCAAAGCGTAGTCCCGGTCAGTTCAGGTTCCCCGTACAGCAATGGAACCAATTCGGTCTCCCAAACCAGCGCAAAAGGATCCTGGCGCGTGCGCCACTGCCGTTGCGATTTCTCCACCCGCACACCCTTCTCAATCCTGCGGCCACTGCGGATACTTACCCCCGCTTTCGCAGCCGCTGTCTCCTGACCATGCCCTATCTGACGATTCTTCATATAAATAGCTTCCTGTTGATGAGTGATATGTTTTCCAGGCAAGTTCTTGCTCCTTGTATAGGGAAGAACTCATACTGATACTTTCACTCAACCGGTCAAGATAATTGTCGCCTGACCGGACAGGTTAATTGTCGTCTAATAGTCTTAGCACTTTTGACCGTAGTTGCGAGTTTTCCGGCGGCGTTCCAGGTGAAGGTGGTGGTGCTATCACTCAACGGATTACCGGCCGCATCGTAGCTGTAGTTCTTGGCAACCGGACCGGCGGCACTCGTCAGGCGGTTGCTGGTGCTTGAGATGGTATACGGATAGCCGGTGCCGCCAAATTGCGCAGTCGTGCGGTTACTGTTGGCGTCATATCCCCACAGTTTGAATCCGCTGTTGTCCGATTGGCTGATCAAAGCGATCCAGCGCGTCATAGTCATAAGTGCGGTTAGTTACCGGATTGGTATCGGTCGTTTGCGTGATGCGGCTGGCGGCATCGTAGGTAAGCGTGCGGGTGTCGCTGCCGACGCGATGGGTTTTGAGTCGGCCATCGGTGTCGAAACTGCGTGTGTGCATCTAGCCATTTCCTTCATAGCAAGATTTCAAAGTTTGGATCAAGCCAATTCCCGGATGACGCGAGCTTATCCGGGCTACTTGCTATTTTGTCACTCAAGAAAAAATCCCGATAATCCAAAATTCCAGACAATTGAATCATCGGCTCATAAAAAAAGCGTGAAACTCCAGTTTTTAAGCATTTGCTCCCTAATTTGATCTTCGTTTGTACAAGCCATAAGCGTTATTCCAATAATGAATATCAGTAAAATATAAAATGACTTTGATAGATTAACCATTTTTTATTCGTACCTATTGGCTGGAACAGGATTCTGGTATCCAGGAGTAAGAGCGCCAGTATCTCCAGCTTTTGGCATATCAAAACCAGCCGCATTTCCTAGACCAGAAATAAAGCTATTCGAGTTGTAACCTGTAGCAAAACCAAAGAATCTTTGCGGAATTAATGTATAAAGAATCTTGTTATTATTGTAATAATTTGCAAGCTTAAGCAAATTCTCGATTGCCGCATCTTCATCACTATACTGACAAGGAATACTAAGCTTTTTTCTATAAGTACTTGGCTCATTTACGTCACGCTTTCGATTAATACCAGACTCTAGAAACAATGCTCCGTTGGGGCCAGCACCTAAAGTTGCAAATCGCCTTCCACTTGCATCAATGTTTTGAAATCTGGCGTCGTTTACATAGCGAGCCTGATTATTCGGTGTAATAATTATCTTTGAGTGATTAAGGCTGAGACCAACACCATGATTTGCATACTCTATATCCAATCCATTAGAATCGA
Organism: Nitrosomonas sp.; assembly: GCA_016708955.1. Lineage (GTDB taxonomy): Bacteria > Pseudomonadota > Gammaproteobacteria > Burkholderiales > Nitrosomonadaceae > Nitrosomonas. The sequence continues at coordinate 277,383 of JADJES010000001.1, read as the reverse complement.
AACTTGTAATCGGATTTCCTCCCACATACCCCAAACATTCACACCCCCCGCCAACCCAATCGGGTCAGGGCTGATGTACCGGCCGGTCTCAGGTTCATAATACCGGAAATGGTTGTAATGCAAGTTTGTTTCCTTATCAAAATACTGTCCGGGAAGCGTGGATAGTATTCAAATAACTGGCCGTTGCTGTCCGGGTCTTCGTTAGGCAAGTTCGCGCCGAACGCGTGGGTGTTGTCCCAGCGCCAAACGGGGGTGTTGCTTTGGTTCACGATGACTCTCGGGGTGTTGAGATGGTCGGCGTGGATGAAGTAAACCAGGATCGGGCTGGTGGCGGTGGCTTTCCGGATTACGGCGACCGGAATATCTTCTAACCAGATGGTTTCTTGGCGCACCAGCCAGTCATCGGTTGGTGTGGCCGTGCTGGAATTGTCCCGGTATTCTCCGATCAATTGCCCCGCCAGGTCATAGAAGAAGAAAAACTTGGAGCTCAACGGGCCATTTTTGCTGATGCGCTGATCCAGGGCATTATATTTATACGTGTGCGTTTTGGCTTTCTTGACTGTGGTTGAAAGTTTTCCGGCAGCGTTCCAGGTAAAAGTGGTGGCGCCATCGTTCAACGGATTGCCGGCTGCGTCATAGCTGTAAGTCTTGGTAACCGGTCCGGCAACATTTTGCAGGCGATTACTATCCGTTGCCACGGTATACGGATAGCCGGTGCCGCCAAATTGCGCAGTCGTGCGGTTACTGTTGGCGTCATACCCCCACAGTTTGAATCCGCTGTTGTCCGATTGGCTGATCAGGCGATCCAGCGCGTCATAATCATAAGTGCGGTTAGTCACCGGATTGGTATCGGTCGTTTGCGTGATGCGGCTGGCGGCATCGTAGGTCAACGTGCGGGTGTCGCTGCCAACACGATGGGTTTTGAGCCGGTCATCGGAGTCGAAACTACGTGTGTACATCTGGCTATTTTCTCCACACTAAGCTTTAATGTTTGGGTCAAGTCAATTCCCGGATGGCGCGAGCATATCCGGGCTACTTGCTATCTCCAGGTTTGTGCAAGAATCGATAAATTACAGAGTCAGTAAATTCCACCATATATAACCCATTGTAATGGCAAGGATAAAAAGAACCCAGTAATTCTTCATGAAGAAGCCATACCAAATGACTGTCCCGATAACAGCATATAACACCACGTTCAAAGCCATCGAGATTAAAAAAACCTCTGAGAAAAAGCTTTCGCTACTAGTAGGTGCTAACATCATCAAAGAACTAGGCCAGACAATGAGCATTATGTTTGTAAGTGTGGGCGGAAACACTGAGATTACTGATGAAATTGCTTTGAATATTAATGGAACTAATACTCCAGCAACTATTGCAAACAAGGTAATAAATTTTGTCATGCTCATTATTTTGCCGATCCGTAGTGTTGCTGTAAGTTATTGAATAGAGTTCCTGGAAGAATAGTTTGCGGTATATTTAATCCACCAGCACGAAGCGCATCTCGTACTGTTGTAGTGCAGTTTCTATCATAAAGGCGATAATTGCCAGGGTCCTGCATTCGCCGGTCGATTGCGGCTTGAATTGCTTGATCTTGTTCTGCGGTTGTCGGGATAGTAATTGACTTTATGGGTGCTTGCATATCTGATTGCATTACACCTGAAACTGGTAGTCCATTAAGAACTCTTGAATTTGATGCGGCAGGCACAGGATAAAATCCTGTTGTATTAAGTGTGTTAACTCCAATACCTACATGTCCGAATACAAAAGCACCTGGATAAAGTGTTATCGTCACATCTAATCCACGAGAATCAATAAAACTCAGCGGATTCTGCCCCACATACCCAAAAACATTCACACCCCCGCCAACCCAATCGGATCAGGCGAGATATACCGTCCGGTCTCCGGCTCATAATACCGGAAATAGTTGTAATGCAGACCGGTTTCCTTATCAAAATACTGCCCGGGGAAACGGGGGTGGTATTCAAAGAGTTGGCTGTTGCCGTCCGGGTCTTCGTTGGGCAGGTTGGCACCGAAGGCGTGGGTGTTGTCCCAGCGCCAAACGGGGGTGTTGCTTTGATTCACGATGACTCGCGGGGTGTTGAGGTGGTCGGCGTGGATGAAGTGAACCTGGATCGGGCTGGTCGCGGCGGCTTTCCGGATTACGGCGACCGGAATATCTTCTAACCAGATGGTTTCTTGCCGGACCAGCCAATCATCCGCCGGTGTGGCCGTGCTGGAATTGTCCCGGTATTCTCCGATCAGTTGCCCCGCCGGATCATAGAAGAAGAAAAACTTGGAACTCAGCGGGCCATTTTTGCTGATGCGTTGATCCAGCGCGTTGGTTTTGTACGTGTGGGTCTTAGCACTTTTGACCGTGGTTGCGAGTTTTCCGGCGGCGTTCCAGGTGAAGGTGGTGGCGCCATCGCTTAGCGGATTACCGGCCGCATCGTAGCTGTAGTTCTTGGCAACCGGACCGGCGGCACTCGTCAGGCGGTTGCTGGTGCTGGCGATGGTATACGGATAGCCGGTGCCGCCAAATTGCGCAGTCGTGCGGTTACTGTTGGCGTCATATCCCCACAGCTTGAATCCGCTGTTGTCCGATTGGCTGATCAAGCGATCCAGCGCGTCATAGTCATATGTGCGGTTAGTTACCGGATTGGTATCGGTCGTTTGCGTGATGCGGCTGGCGGCATCGTAGGTCAGCGTGCGGGTGTCGCTGCCGACGCGATGGGTTTTGAGTCGGCCATCGGTGTCGAAACTGCGTGTATACGCCTGGTTATTTCCCCATACCCAGCTTTTCGGTTCACCAAACGGTTGATAAGCGATATTGCTCAGTAGCAGGTTACCATTGACACGGATCTCAACCGGGCGGCCATCGGCGCCATAGGCGGTGCTGACTTGCGTGCCCGAAGGGTACGTCATTTGACTCAGGCGGCCGAAACTGTCGTATTGGTAGCCCAGTGTCTGGGTGTAATTGATGTTGCCGATCTTGGCGATTTGGGTTTTGTTGAGTAGGCGGCCATATAAGTCATAGCTGAAACTGGTAGAGCCGGATTCATCCGTCATGCCGGTCAGGCGCCCGATTCCGTTAACTCCGGCATCGTAACTCCAAGTCAATGCAATCGTTCCAGGCACACCGGCGACCGTGGTATGGGTACGCTTGCTCGGACGATTGAGCGCATCCCAGGTATAGGTATGTTTGACACCGCGTGCGTCAGTCATCGTTTTGAGATTACCGGCGGTATCATAGGTGTAATTAATCGTGCCGCGATCGGCGGAGATTTCCTGGGTCATATCGCCAAAGCCGTTGACCGTGTAGGTGGTGGCAATATCTCGCGGATCGGATGCTTGTGTGAGCTGATCGAGTGCGTCCAGGGTTTGCCGGGTATGGCCGTTGGCAGGATCGATGGATTCTTTGAGGCGATTGAGCGTATCAAACTGATAGGCTGTGGTATGCAGCAAAGGATCGGTGGTCTGCTTCAGGTTGCCTTGCGCATCGTATTGGTACTGGGTGGTCTGGCTTTGTGCGCCGATGTCTTTCTACAGACGGCTTAAGGCATCGAATTCGCGTTGTTGGGTTTTTGTTAGGTTATTGAGCGGATCGAACAATTCTTCCTTGGTGCGGTTATTTTTATTGTCTAACGTATACTGCAAGCGATTGCCGAGATTATCCGCAATATTGGTCAAACGATGCGCGGCATTATAGGTGTAGCTCAAGAAACTGCTATCTGGCAGGATGATTTTTTTGATTTGTCCCACGCCGTCGTATTGATAGCTGGTGATTTCCGTGCCGCTGGTGCGCGACAGCAGTCGTTGGCGCGTATCGTAGGCGAGTACGGTGGTCAAGCCATTCGGATTGATGATTTCTTCCGGCTGGCCGTGGGCATTGTAGCGGGTGATCTGCGTTACATGACCCAATGCATTGGTGATACTTGCTATTTGTGTACGGCAACCTTTGTGACCGCCGACACAAACTGCATCCGGCGCGTAATAATTGGTGGTGGTGGTGTCGGTCACATCGGTGCGCGGGCCGTTCTCGGTTTTTGCAGGATCACGCCGGGAACGCTGGGGTGATAACTATAGCTGGTATTCCACGTGCGCGTGGCGTTGGTGGCAGTGTCTTTAATTTGATGCTGTGTGACGTTGCCATGAGTATCATACACATAGCTACTTTCGCGTTTGGATTCAGTGATGAGCGTGGGTAGCCGAAAACTGGCGTGCCAGGTCGTGAGGATTTTGCGCTCGCTGCTGTTGGCGACGGGTGTATAGTTAAACAAGTCCCCCGGACAAGCGGCACCAGCAGCCAAACCTTCAACCCGGGCGGTTTCCAGGTTCCGGGCCAGATCATACGCATAGCAGGTCTTATTGCCATTGAAATCGGCCCGACTGGCGACATTGCCGTTAGCATCGTAAGTGGTTGCACTGGAAGCGGCACTACAGCCTGAACCGGCCGGTTGCGATTGGCCGGTGCTTTTGGCGACGCCAAGGATGGTTTGGAAGGTGTGCGTGTATTGGCTATTCAGCGGATCGGTCACAAGGGTGTTGCTGCCATCGGCGCTGTAGCCCAGTACATACCGGTCAGCACCACCCGCATGTTCGGTCACCACTGCGCGGCCTTGCGTATCATACGTATAAGTCGCATAACGCACGCCGTTTTCATCCGTGATACCCGTTAATGCATTGGGCAAATTGGCCCCACCTTCGATGTAGATAGATTCGTTGTAGTGGTAGGTGCGGGTTTTGGCATCGGGGTAGGTGACTGCGGTGAGGTTGCCGTTGCTTGTATAAGTAAATTGGTAATTACCACCTGCGGGATCGACTAAGGTAGAAAAATTACCATAAACATCGTGAGTAAATTGTAATTTATTCCCAAAACTATCAATAATACTTGCAATCCCACCACTTGAGTTATATGTTAGATTGTGAACAATTCCACAACGATCTTCGATCGAGATGAGTTTTCCGTAAGCATCATATTTTTCTGTTCTGTCGAAGAATTTGTCTTTATAAGTCCATCCTATTCTTTGATTACTTGAATTAATATGCTCAATCAATGAATCATTAATATCATCATCACTACGCCACTCGCCTGTAATTTGATCTCTATAAAATAAAAGCGCACCCTTACCACGATAGACTCGCGCGCTCGTAGGAATCTGCTGACTGTCTAAAACTATGAATTTAAAGTATGAGTGCCGCCAAGTTATGCCTGATCTTTTCTTGTCGTTGTGTTGATAGAATAACTGGAAATCTATGGGAAAGTTACTGCCACCAGTTCGATAAATAGGCGCAGTAAGTTCTTTACGTCCTAGTCCTATATAAACCGGATTGGGAGTTCTATCTCCGCATTCTTTCGGTTTTGCTAGATCTTTCTCACCATCTGGTTCAGAAGATACCGAGCATGCAATATACCCATATCGCTCAATGTTATAAGCATCCTTAATACTATATCCGACTGAGTTATTAGGGCAAATGCCTTGCTGTGATGCTGTATGCCAACCACAGTAACCAGGCTCATAGGTTCGGCAAAATTTATAGCCCCAGATCCACCCATCATAACCCGGTGAATAAGGATATTCTTCAATAGGATGGCATAACCAAGCGCCGCCGTATTCTGTGCATGTTTCACGCCTTAGCGATTCAAGTGCTTGTTGAAAGGATGCGTAGTATGGATATGCTGTACTGTTTAATTCAAGGATATATTCTGAAAGCCCGTAAGTATTCAGGCTATTTCGTGACCACACAAACTTTGTAGGTGGTTGAATTTGTGTGCCTACCGGTATAGAGGTGTCGGCTATAACCGCTGAGTTGCCAGCGGCAAAAAATACCACAAACGATAGGTTGAGCAGATATTGTTTCCATCCATTGCTTAAAAATCCTCCTAGCATTGGCTTTCCCTTTCTAAATATGTGATTAATATATTCGCGTATGAAATACGCAAAAAATCTTATGACCATTTCTCACAATCAAAACGCTAAATAGCAATCCATTTACCCGCTATTTCTTAAATCTCCTTCAACAGATTTATCCTATGATGGACGAGTTAACTTGAATCGCCTATCCTTGGCAAGAAGGATAAATATTTCAATTTATCTTCGTATTGGAAAATAACTTCTAAAAAATCCCATTTTTAATAAAAATACAGTGCAGCCTGTACATTAATTTGGCAGAATTAGGCTATTTGAAATAACCTTTCACTAATTGGGGAAATGAAATGAAATATAAGAGTTTTTAAGAGTTCAGCGCGTATGTGGCTGAGCGTAATCCGAATCAACCGGAATATATGCAAGCGGTTACTGAGGTCGTGGAGAGTTTGTGGCCTTTTATTATGGAACATCCACGTTATGCGGAGCATGGCTTACTGGATCGCTTGGTCGAGCCGGAGCGGGTGATTATATTTCGAGTGTCCTGGGTTGATGATCATGGTGAAGTCAAAGTCAATCGCGGTTACCGGATACAACACAGTTCTTCCATTGGGCCTTATAAGGGCGGTGTCCGGTTTCATCCTTCGGTGAATTTATCGATTCTTAAATTCCTGGCGTTTGAGCAAACCTTTAAGAATGCATTGACGACGCTGCCGATGGGCGGTGGTAAAGGCGGTTCCGATTTTGATCCGAAAGGAAAAAGCCCCGGCGAAGTGATGCGCTTTTGTCAGGCTTTTATCTGTGAATTGTTCCGGCATATCGGTTCGGACACCGACGTTCCTGCCGGCGATATCGGCGTGGGCGGGCGTGAAGTCGGATTCATGGCGGGCATGATGAAAAAATTATCCAATCGCGCGGATTGCGTGTTTACCGGGAAAGGATTGAGTTTTGGCGGGTCATTGATACGGCCGGAAGCAACCGGTTATGGTACGGTGTATTTTGCCCAGGAGGTATTGAAGCAGGCCGGGCGTTATCTGGAAGGCATGCGGGTTTCTGTTTCCGGTTCGGGCAATGTGGCGCAATTTGCCGTGGAAAAAGCGATGTCGCAAGGCGCCAAGGTGATTACCGTATCCGATTCCAGCGGGACGATCGTGGATGAAGCTGGCTTTACTCCGGAAAAACTGGCGATACTGGCCGAAGTGAAGAATCATTTGTATGCACGTCTGGATGAATATGCCAAACGTGTCAATGTGACTTACCTGCCGGGCGTAAAACCTTGGCATGTGCCGGTGCAAGTGGCATTGCCGTGCGCGACACAAAATGAAATCAATGGCGAGGACGCGCAAACTTTGGTTAAAAATGGCGTTATTTGTGTTGCCGAAGGCGCCAACATGCCATCGACTGCGGAAGCCGTCGAATGTTTTATCCATCACAAGGTATTGTATGCGCCGGGTAAAGCAAGTAACGCGGGCGGTGTGGCTACGTCCGGACTGGAAATGAGCCAGAATGCGATGCGCATGTCCTGGACACGCGAAGAAGTGGACGTGCGCTTGCAGGAAATTATGCAGGCCATTCACAAATCCTGCCTGAAGTACGGCACCAAACCCGATGGCAGCGTTAATTATGTGGATGGCGCCAATATTGCCGGTTTTGTTAAAGTGGCCGAAGCCATGTTGGGTCAGGGCGTTATCTGATAATTATTGCCGGTTTAGGGCATCTCTAAAAATCCAAATTTCGTCACAACACTTTGTTACTCGAAAAAATGTTTCCTTACATATCATGCATATGCTGCGTAACCATTTTTTTCTCGTGCCTCGTTTTGTTTAGAACTTTGAATTTTTAGAAGTGCCCTTTAGAGACTGGCCGTTAAATTTCACATAAACTTGAAACATGACACTGGATTATCGTGGCGCTGCTGCGATAATCCGGATTGATTGCAGCGCGCTCGTTTCCGTCTCTTTATTGTAGTCTCCATTTCGTTGTACCTTATTAGCTATGAGAAATTACCTTTTTGGATTAATCCTTTTAGCTTGTGCTGGAACGCTATCAGCAAACCAGGATAGTGATTTTCTTGCCGCCCGGCAAGCATTCCAAACTGGCGATGCGAAGGGCTTAGACAATTATGCCAGGCGGCTGCAACGCCACGCGTTATGGCCTTACGTGGAATATTATCAATTCCGCATGGTGTTGCAATCGACCGATATCGCAACGATCAGAAATTTTTTGCAACGCTATGAAGGCAGTCTGATTGCAGATCGATTAAGGGCCGACTGGCTCAAGATGCTGGGCAAAAATCAGCAATGGCAGCTTTTTGATGCCGAATACCCGTTGCTGGGCAACCAGGATACCGAGCTGCTGTGCTATTACTATCAGCGCCGCCTGAGTGCTCAGGATAAAACGGCGTTGACGGATGCGCGGTCATTATGGTCTACGCCCACCAGCATGCCGGATAGCTGTACGCCCGTTTTTCAGGCACTCATTTCCAGCGGGCAGATTTCTCAGCAAGATATCTGGACACGGATCCGGGCTGCGCTGGAAGAAGGTCAAACCGGAGTGGCTACACATATTAATCGTTATTTGCCCAGCAACGATTCGCTGAACAGTGCCGATTTGAATAATGCCGCTAAGAATCCGCAGCGTTACCTGGAAACGCTGAAAAGCAAAATCAGGACGCGCAGTGATCGTGAGATTGTGCTGTTTTCATTGTTGCGCTTACTGCGCAACGATACCAATCCAGCGTATGTGCAGTGGCTAAAAATAAAAGATCAGCTCACCGCATCGGATCGGTCTTATTTCCTCGGAAGATTGGGGCACCGGGCTGCAATGCGGCATGATTCCCGCGCTCTGGATTGGTTCAGGGAAGCGCAAAATACCACGCAACCTTACCCGCCTTCGGACACTGTGCTTGCCTGGCAGATACGTGCTGCATTACGGGTTAGCAACTGGGATGAAGTCCTGAAAACCATCAACAGAATGTCGCTAGCCGAGCAGCAGGTTGATACGTGGCGTTACTGGAAAGCCCGTGCATTAAAAGCAAAAGGGGAAGCGCTGGAAGCGCATAACATTCTTATTCCGCTCAGCGATGAGCACAGTTTTTACGGTCAATTGGCAAGAGAAGAACTGGGTACTATGCTCAGCATTGCGGACAAAGCATATCGCGTCAGCAATAGCGAAGTGATCGCAATGGATCGAAAACCCGGCATTCAACGCGCCCTGGCTTTCTCCCGTATGAATTTACGTACCGAAGCGTACCGTGAATGGAGCTGGACCGTCCGAAATTTTAGCGACCCGGAGTTACTGGCTGCAGCGGAAGTAGCCCGCCGTCATGGTATGTATGACCGTGCGATTAACACCGCAAACCGGACCGTATCGCAGCATGATTTTAGTTTGCGCTTTTTATCACCGCACCGGGAAACACTCAAAAAGGTTTTGCGGCAACACGAATTGGATGAAGCCTGGGTTTATGGTCTAATCCGGCAGGAAAGCCGCTTCATTGCGGATATCAAATCCCATGCCGGGGCCGCAGGGCTGATGCAATTGATGCCCGCCACTGCCGAATGGGTTGCCAAGCAATTGGGCATACAAAATTTCCGCCAGAATATCGTGGTGGATGTGAATACCAATCTGCAATTGGGCACGTATTATCTCAAGCATGTGCTCGGTACGCTGGACAATCAGCCGTTGCTGGCTTCAGCCGCCTATAATGCCGGACCGGGACGAGCCAGGCGCTGGCGCGATAATACCGTACCCCTGGAAGGTGCGATTTATGCTGAGACGATTCCTTTTAATGAAACGCGGGATTACGTCAAGAAGGTCTTGAAGAACTCGATGTATTACGCCAAAGTTCTGGATCATGGGAACGATTCGCCAACGCTTAAGCAGCGTCTGGGCGTTGTTCGGGCGGCGAAATAACCGTTGGTTAAATTCTCATTCATTCAGCGTTAGAGTCAATAGTGAAAACTTATCTGGTAGGGGGTTCCGTGCGCGATGAACTGCTGGGATTGCCCGTCAAAGATCATGACTTTGTTGTTATGAACGCTTCGCCAGAAGAAATAGAACGGCAAAGCTATCGTCCGGTCGGCAAGGATTTTCCGGTTTTTTTGCATCCGCAAACGCACGAACAGTATGCATTGGCCCGTACCGAACGAAAAATTTCACTTGGGTATAAAGGATTTGAAGTGTTTGCCTCACCGCAAGTCACTTTGCAGGAAGATTTGGCGCGGCGTGACCTAACCATCAACTCGATCGCCAAGGACGAAGCAGGCAATATCATCGATCCGTTTAATGGCGTTGCGGATCTGGAAGCCGGCATACTGCGCCATGTGAGTCCTGCATTTTCCGAAGATCCGGTACGTATCCTCAGAGCTGCGCGTTTTGCGGCGCGTTTCAGTTTCCGCATTGCGCCGGAAACGCTGGCGCTGATGAGTGAGATGGTGCATAACGGCGAAGTGGATGCACTGGTGCCGGAGCGTGTCTGGCAAGAGCTCGCGCGCGGACTGATGGAAGATAACCCCTCAAGAATGTTCTATGTGCTGCGCGAATGCGGCGCCCTGGCGCGTATCCTGCCCGAAGTCGACGTGTTGTTTGGTGTTCCGCAACCGGCGCATACACACCCTGAAATCGATACCGGGCTGCACATCATGCTGGCCATCGATCATGCTGCTGAAAAAAATTATTCATTGCCAGTACGTTTTGCAACGCTGACGCATGACTTAGGCAAAGGCACGACACCGCCCGAGGAATGGCCGCGCCATATCGGTCATGAAGCGCGTAGCATTGATTTGACGCGGAATTTATGCGAGCGCATCAGAATTCCCAAGGATTCGCGTGACCTGGCGCTACTGGTCGCCCGCTATCACGGTAATGTGCATCGGGCGGAAGAACTCAAGCCTTCTACGCTGGCGGATATACTGCAAGCGGTTGACGCCTACAGGAAACCCGAAAGATTCGAAGAATTTTTGCAAGCCTGTGCATGTGACTTCCACGGGCGCCCCGGCTACGCAGCAAAACCTTATGTTCAGGCCGAACGGTTTCAGCAGGCCTATGCTGCAGCGAAAAGTGTTGATGCCGGTGCAATTGCTGGGGAATTGAACCAGAGTATTGCGGATCCCACAAAATTACCCCTGGCAATTAACACGAAGGTACGCGAGGCGAGAATCGCTAGAATAAAAGCCGAATTAATCTGAAAACGGCTTCTGAGAAATAACATCGCTACGCACGCAAAGCCATGAATGACAGCCTTCTAGGAGGCTGTCCGAGAACTTTGAATTTTTAACGTGAAAGAAACCACTAAACAGGCGCAAGTAATCCTGGCCAGCTAAGACCATATAACAATTGGCGCAAATTAGGCGCGCTGTTTTGATAAAGCCGTGTTGAATCAGCGTTTTGATCCAACGTGCATTACGCTGAACCAAGTTTCTCATAGCAGTGGCGCTGTCCCGGTAATGTCGCGCCGCTTGAACATGAAGAAGATGGCGTAAATTTGTGTCCCAGGCCACAGGCGCGCTTGTATCCCGGCGCACGATGAGGGCTGAACTTTGCTTTAAAAGCAGAAGTGGTTCGGCTGGCAGCGTGAGCAAATCACAGAAGACGACGAACATAAGCGTTGCCTTTGCGTCCGCCCGGATTTATGCTTACCTGCTGATTCGTTATTGCCTGGACAGATACCAACCCAGAACACAGGCGATCCGCGCTGCCAAAGGCATCCATGTTGCCGATTTCTACCAGCAGCATGGCCCGCCGTGAGACGACACCGGCGGTTTGCGTAACACCAGCCAGTTTGTCTTCCAGTCCGGCGCAAGCGTTGGTCAAACCGAGCGATCGTGTCGATTTCCTCGATATGCTCATCAATTCATTGAGCACGAAGCGGTGGCTTTCGGTTAATTCTCCCTGCAAGGCATCGAACAATTCTTCACGGCTGGCTTTGGCCGTCGTGATGCGAATTTCAAAACCCCTGGGCATTTTGTTTGCGATAAGCGCCTTGATCATGGCGCGGGCCGATTGTCCATGAACATCGCTGACCACGACACCCAGGCGTATGCCGCCATGGCGAGAATCTTGTTAAACGATTCTTTTCAGATGCAAGCTGTCCGGTCCCCTCCTTGCCCGGCAATCAAACGCAATTCGCGCATTTTTGCGGGCGGAATAAACGATGCACGCAGCAATCCGGCACGCGACAACGTTGCCAGCCATTGTGCATCGTTGATATCTGTTTTGCGTCCGGGAACATTTTTGACATGCCGGGCGTTCCGACTTTGCACGAATGCCTGCCGCCTCCAATGCCGCGTAAGGACTTTTCCAGTAGATGCCGGTGCTTTCCATCACAACTTCGTCAGGCTGCAATTGAACCACCCACTGCGCCGCGCGTCGGTCTTTCTTGAATGTACCAAATTGACGCTGCTCAATTCGTATCAAACCGTCGCATTCTTCGATCAGTCGCAGGCCGTAATCTGTGCTTGATGCACATCGAGTCCAATAACACGTTTGTAAAGCGCGACCAATTCCATAATTCCTCCATTCAATTTATACTCGTGAATGGAAGGCGGCGGATGCCGGAACTGAAAATGCCTGAAGGCAATTATCTGCCTTCGGCCTGTTTAACGTGCGCTCTCTATGGAAGCAATCCGGGTCGAGTCAGTTCGGCGGGTCACGTTAGAGTGCGGGATCAAGTCACCAAAAAATCTGTGCGACCTCTCCCCGCCACCTCCCACCTCAAAGTTTCTTTCATGATCAGGGGTGGCGTCTACTGCAATGTGCGTTAGAGTCGCCCTTAAGGAATCTCTGATAAAGTCCTTCGACAGGACGACCGGTAATCTATTGATTACGTTCGTGGTGAGATTGTCGAACCATGAATGTAATCAATTTAATCAGAGCTTCCTTAAACGGGATGAATAACAGGTGGTAGCATTGGACACTTACGTTACATCACCAAGAAATAGCAAACCAGAGTAATCACCACCACCCCGATTAAATTCAACGTCAACCCTTCTCGAACCATATTGGCGATGGTGACATGACCGCTGCTGAATACAATGGCGTTCGGCGCAGTGGCAACCGGCAACATGAAGGCGCAGCTCGCACTCATCGCGGCAGGTACCATCAATAGAGCAGGGTCGATCCCTGCGCCAAGTGCAGCGGACGCCAGGATCGGCATCAGTAATATCGTGGTTGCGGTGTTGCTGGTGGCTTCGGTCAGGAAAGTGACAGTCAGTGCGATGGTCGTGATCATCACGAGCGGATGCAGGCTGGCGAGAACAGCCAATTGATCGGCGATCGCGCGGGATAGCCCGGATTCGACAAACGCCTGGGCAATGGCAATGCCAGCGGCAAACAAAATCAGGATACCCCAGGGCACACGTTCTGCGGATTCCCAGTCGATCAATTTTCCGCCACGCCCATTCGGTACCAGAAATAGAATCACCACGGCAACTAGCGCAACAATCGCATCGTTAGCACCTTTCAGACTCAGCCAAGTGCTCCAGCCACCGAAAGGTTCAAGACGCGTTACCCAGGCCAACGCGGTCAAACCAAAAATGATTAGCACGCGACGTTCTTCCGGGCGCCAGTCACCCGCAGGCGGGATCGTCAATTCACCCCGGTAATCCAGTTTGCGCGTTAGCCATAATCCGGCAATCGGCAAGAAAATCAGTACCACCGGCAGACCCCAGCTCATCCATTGCGAGAAACTCACTGCTGTTCCGGTAAAACTCTCATATTGCTGCATGAAAACCAGATTTGGCGGTGTGCCGATCGGCGTGCCTAAACCGCCGATGCTGCTGCCATAAGCAATCGCCAGTAACAGTGGAATGGCTAATTTCTTGTCGGGACTTTGCGCGATAACGGCCAATGCAATCGGCAGCATCATTAACACCGTTGCGGTATTTGATATCCACATGCTCAGCGCCGCTGTCGCCGCCATAAACCCCAGCACAATACGGCGGCTACTGGTTCCGCCGATTACATTGACCATCCCAAGTGCAATCCGGCGGTGCGCACCGGAACGCTCCATCGCTGCCGATAAAATGAAACCACCGAGCATTAATAAAATCAGTTCACTGCCATACGCCGCAGCTATTTTCTCTTGCGGCAAAACGCCAGTGAGTGGAAAAACCGCCAAAGGAATAATAGCCGTTGCAGGGATGGGGATCGGTTCAAATATCCACCAAACAACACACAGAATGGCCACGGCGCCCGTCCAGCAGGCTTGGCCTTCCCAGCCAGATTGATTCATGCCGGCTGCAACAGCGATTGCGAGCAATGGACCGGCAATCAATGCCCACTGACGATTGGGAATAATGGTCATAAGATTAATGAGTTAAAAAGATTGGAAGCGATGACAGCAGCTTTTCTGAATTGTCATGCAGTCCGCATCTTGCCGCAGAGGATGCGATGCGTCAATAACGCATTATTGTAACTGGCGTGCAACTATTACCAGGGTAGTGCGTTATTCAGCATTTCTTTTACTCGTTTGTATCGAGGCTTTCATGTCGCAACAATCGATGATAAAAATCCAATCGTTTGCGATGAATTTTTCCTGCTTGTACGGCCAGTGTCACGGCACAGCCGGGTTCACGGGTATGGCGGCAGTTGCTGAACTTGCATTGTCCGATATAAGGAAGAAATTCGATAAAACCCCATGCCAGATTCTCATCTTTGATATGGTTTAAGCCAAATTCCTGGATTCCGGGAGAGTCGATGATGTCGCTGTTAGCGTCCACATGGTAAAGCTGTGAATGGGTGGTGGTGTGGCAGCCGGAATCCAATGCTACCGAGATTTCTGCGGTGGCGCGTTTGGCCTGCGGAATCAGCGCATTGAGCAAAGTTGATTTGCCCATACCCGATTGGCCAGCCAAGACACTGAGATGGCCTTGCAAATAGGGTTGGAGCGCCGAAATATCTTTGAGGGCGCTTAGCTGCAGTACAGGATAGCCAAGATCCTTGTATAGCGAGAGTATGTTCATTGCTGCTTGAGTGGGTTCTGTGAGATCGGCTTTATTCAGTACAATCAATACTTCGATATTTTCGCTCTCAACGGCTACCAGGCAACGATTGATTAATTCCTCACTAAAGCTGGGAACTGCCGCCACGACTATGATGATTTGCGTTACATTGGCCGCAATGATTTTTTCCTTGAAGGGGTCACTGCGGTATAACAGCGATTTACGCGGTTTTATCGATTCAATGACACCTTGCCCGGTGGTGGTAAGCTGTAATTCAACCTGATCCCCGCAAGCCACACCGCCTTTCTTGCCACGCATGACACAGGATACAATTTCGCCTTTTTCCGTTTCAACGGAGAAGTGCCTGCCATATGCGGCAACAATCTGTCCGGCTAAGTACTCAACGCTATTCTTTGCGTTTTTCTGGCGGATACTCAAATTGCAAACAGCTTGTCGATTTTGGCTGCGCAGATAAAATCATTTTCGGATAAACCGCCAATCGCATGCGTTGTATAGGTGACCACGCATTGATTATAGCCAACCATCATATCCGGATGATGATCTTCCCGATGGGAAACCCACGCGGCCGCATTCACAAAAGCCATCGTTTGATAGTAATTCTTGAATGCATAGGTTTTGCTGATTTGCTTATCTTGTAATTGCCACCCCTCGATTTGCTGCAAAAAGACCGAAATTTCAGTGGCAGATAGCGGCGGTACGCCGCCTTCGCATGGTTTGCATTGTTTGGAAGTTAAGTCACATACGGTATTGTTCATGACTGTCCCTGACTTTGTAGGTGCGCCACACGGATCGATGCCGGCGGATGTGAGTCATAAAAGGCAGAATGCAAAGGATCCGGCGTGAGTGTCGCAGCATTATCCTGATACAGCTTAACCAGCGCATGGATTAGATCATCCGCCGATGAATTTTGTGCAGCATAGGCATCCGCTTCAAACTCATGTTTGCGTGAATAAATGCTCGATATCGGCTGCAGCAAGAAGGTGAATACCGGCATCACTAGGAAAAACAATAGCAATGCCATGGCGGTTGACGGCACGGTAGAGACCGAAACACCCAAACCTTCATAAAACCAGCTTTGCTCCATTAAATAGCCCAATATTCCTAGAAAAGCCAGGCTCATTGCAAATGAAATCACGATACGCTTGATCACATGCCGATGTTTGAAATGCCCCAATTCATGCGCCAGTACCGCTTCAATTTCACCCGAACTGAGGCGCGCCAGCAGGGTATCGAAAAACACAATGCGTTTGGTTTTGCCAAATCCGGTGAAATACGCATTACCGTGATTACTCCGGCGCGAGCCGTCCATGACGAACAGTCCGCTGGCTTTGAAACCGCATTTGCTCATCAATTGCTCGATGCGCGTCTTGAGCGTGGCATCTTCCAACGGGGTGAATTTATTGAACAGCGGCGCAATCCAGGTGGGGAAAATCGCCAAGATAAATAAATTGAAAGCAATCCAACCCACCCAGGCATATAACCACCAACTGTCCCCCATTTTTTCCATCAGCCACAGCACACAAAATAACAAAGGCGCACCCAGTAACAAACCTAGCGCGGCTTGCTTGATCAGATCGGTAAAAAACATGGCCGGAGTCATTTTATTGAATCCATATTGCTCTTCAATGACAAAAGTACGGTAATAACTCAACGGAAGCTCAGCGGCACTTATGATAAAGAAGGTGCTGATAATCAGCGCCATGCCATGTGCCAACGAGTTACTCAGCCAGCCTGCCCAGAAATCACTTAACGCGTTCAGCCCGCCACCCAACGTGAAAACGAGCAACAGCAAGACATGCAGCAGTATGCCTGGATATCCTGCACGTGTTTTAGCACAGGTATAATCCGCAGCCTTTTGGTGATCACTTAAACTGATCTGGCTGGCGAATTCTTCCGGCACTTTATCCTGATGGGCACGTACATAACGCGCATGCCTCATTGCCAGCCAAATTTGCGTCGATGTAGTGAGCAATAATGCGATAAGAAAAACCAATGTAAATGTTTGCATAATTAAATAATTTGAGCTCTAAAGTTTGGATTCATTCATCATCAGATGATTGCTGTAAAATGAACCGGCATTTCCTTCTTTGTTTTAAAAGTGACGGACTAGTGCCAATATGACACAATTAAACGCATTGCATTCAAAAAAATCAAAACAATTATGGCACAAGATAACAATAACCTCATCTGGGTCGATATGGAAATGACCGGACTCAATCCAGATACTGATCGCATTATTGAAGTGGCTTTGGTTGTTACCGACTCGCAATTAAATGTAGTCGCTGAAGGACCCGTTCTGGTAGTACATCAATTGAACGAAGTGCTTGACGGCATGGACAAGTGGAATAAATCTACCCATTCCAAATCGGGTTTGATCGACAAGGTGAAAGCTTCTCGATTCAACGAAACTGAAGTTGAAGTGCAAATGATCGAATTTCTAAAATTGCATGTGCCTTCCGGCGTATCGCCCATGTGTGGTAATTCAATCTGCCAGGATCGGCGCTTTATGGTACGCACCATGCCACAGTTGGAGGCGTATTTTCATTATCGCAATCTGGATGTCAGCACCTTCAAAGAACTGGTCAAACGCTGGAAGCCGGAAATAGCATCCGGCTTAACCAAAGAAAGTAAACATGAAGCGCTAGCAGATATTTACGACTCCATCAACGAACTTAAATATTACCGCCAGCATTTTATTGTTGCTTGAAATCGCATCATTACTTTATGCTCATTTATAGTATTACGCTGGTATTGAAGCTGTTTTTCGAACTCTCCCGGGATGTTCATTTCTAAAAAATCGAAAGAAGATTTTATCTTTCACTCATTACTTTATTAGGAGAAACAAGATGCTCCACCAAAGAAACTTGATTGCTGTCGCTGTTGGAACTGTTTTTTTATTTACGCTCGGAGCAACAACTGCTTCCGCGGCTGATGCTACTAAAGACAGCGGCCACCAACACCAACACCAAAGCGGGCAAACGGCAGGTCACGGTGACATGAAGTCCGGCGATCACCACGGCCATCAATGTCCGCATATGATGTCTTCAGTGGATCTGAATAAAGATGGCAAGATCAGTAAGGAAGAGTTTATGAAGCACCATGAGGCTATGTTTGATCAAAAGGACGCCAACAAAGACGGCTTTCTGGAAGAAGCAGAAATGCACGGCATGATGGATCATATGCACAAACACGATCAACAGAAAGATGACGGCCACGCGCATGGCAATGCTAAAAAATAAATATTGCTTAACAGGCTAAACAAAACGCAAGTTTGCTCTGACAGTAATTTGATTTATCAAAGTAATTGTCAGAGCAATTGGTGAATGCGATTAACTCAATGTCTGAGCCCAGCCGGTGCCGTAGCGGGCAGTTTTTTATCCAATGGTTGCGGGTCTAACACAGCTACTGTCAAACTATCATCATTGAAATATTTTTTGGTGACCTCACGTATTTGTTCGGCAGTAACTGCTTTCAGTTTTTCCAGTATGGTATCAACATCACGAAATGACAATCCCATACTTTCCAGCCTTCCAAGCTGCATGGCTTGAGAATAAATCGAGTCAAGTTGATATACATGGCTAGCCACAACCTGTGCTTTAACCCGGGCAAGTTCTTCTTCCGTGACACCTTCTTTAATAATTTTCTCAATCTCGCCACGTAATGCCTGTTCCAGTTCTACCACCGTTTTACCGGCACGCGGCACTGCGCTGAGAAAAAAGATACTCGGACCACGGGCCATTGCTCCGTAACCAGCGCTTGCGGAATTGGCAATTTGATTCTCGCGTACCAATGACTTGTTCAATCTGGCCGAAGCATTACCATCCAGCACACCTTCCAGTATTTCCAACGCGTAAGGCTCCCAGTCTGTTGCTACATTTTTAATTCCTGGGGCATGATAGCCCATAATTAGATAAGGCAATTCTGCCGGCGCTTTGACTGTTATCCTTTTGGTGCCCACCTGGGGTGGCTCAGTTTGCGGTTTGCGGGCATTTATCGGTAACAAAGAATGCTTTTGTATGGTGCCGTAGTTTTTTTGTGCCAGTTTGAACACTTCCTCCGCATCAACATCACCGACTACAACCAGTGTTGCATTATTTGGCGCGTACCAGCGGTCATACCATTCCTGCGCGTCTTCTACGCGCATATTTTCCAGATCGTTCATCCAGCCAATGATGGGGTTTTTGTATGGATGCGCCTGGTAAGCCATGGCCATCATTTTTTCATACAACAAAGAGCGCGCTTGATCATCCGTGCGTAATCGCCTCTCTTCCATAACCACTTTGATTTCTTTTGAGAACTCTTCCTCGGTTAGGATCAAGTTACGCATCCGGTCCGATTCCAACTCCATCGCCATAGGCAAACTGCGTTTGTGCAATTGTTGATAGTAAGCGGTGTAATCGTAACTGGTGAAAGCATTCTCGCGCCCGCCCGCAGCGGCGATTTTCTTTGAGAATTCACCATTAGGCACTTTTTCTGTGCCTTTAAACATCATATGTTCCAGCACATGCGCAACCCCGGTTACGCCGTTTAATTCATCAATGCTACCCGCCTTGTACCAGATCTGTGTCACTACGACCGGTGAGCGATGATCCTGTTTTACAATCAGTTTCAAACCATTATCGAGCAAATACTCGTGCGGATTGGCAAGCGCGGGCGATGAGATTAACAGACTCGATAATAGCAACAACCCGGAAAATGAAAAGAAGCGAAAAAAGTAATACGATGATCAGGTTTCATTTTTACTAACCCAAGTGTGTGTAAACAGAATAAAATTAAGCTTTGAGAATTGCAATGCATATTAGAGCCTACCAGAATGTTTAGTTTTTTTAAATCCAAAAAGAATCCTGAGGATCCCATTGAAGCGGCGGTTTTACCTAATGCCGAGTCTGAGTCTGAGTCTGATCCAGGTCAGCCGAATCAGTGAGCTTAGCAGGCAAGCTCAAGCAAGGCCTCTCACGCACCCGGCAGCATTTGGGTAAACAGCTATCGAGCTTATTTGGAGGCGGCAAGATAGACGAGGAGCTTTACGAAGAACTGGAAACTATTTTGTTAACTTCCGACATTGGAGTCACCGCAACCCATCAATTACTTGAAGATCTCCGCAAACAAGTGAGGCGCGATGCATTAACGGATTCCGTGCAATTAAAACAAGCGCTTAAGGAATCGCTCGTTGCCATGTTGGAACCGCTTGTTCAACCATTTGATACCACGATACAAAAACCTTTTGTCATCATGATAACAGGTGTCAACGGCGTGGGAAAAACAACTTCTATCGGCAAGCTTGCCAAATATTTCCAATCACAAGGCAAATCGGTATTGCTGGCCGCAGGTGATACCTTCCGCGCAGCGGCACGCGAACAACTGATTGTATGGGGCGAACGGAACAATATCACCGTGATTGCGCCCGATAGTGATCCAGATAAAAAAAGTGACCCGGCGGCGGTGATTTTTGATGCGGTCAATTCAGCCAAAGCACGGGGTATTGATATTGTGCTGGCAGATACCGCTGGACGTTTGACCACGCAACTGCATTTAATGGAAGAAATAAAAAAGTAAAACGTGTGATAGCCAAAGCTATGCCAGATGCGCCGCACGAAGTGTTGTTGGTGCTGGATGCCAATACCGGGCAGAATGCGATCACACAGGTTAAGGCCTTTGATGAAGCGCTGAATGTAACTGGCCTGGTTCTGACCAAGCTGGACGGCACCGCCAAAGGCGGTGTGGTAGCAGCGATTGCCGGGCAATATCCACAGAATCCGCCGGCACTACGTTTTGTTGGCGTTGGCGAAGGCTTGGATGATTTAAGACCCTTTGACGCCAGAGAGTTTGTCGAAGCGATGTTTGATTGATGGTTATTTGTATATGGCGATAGTATGATCATCTTCAAAAATGTTTCCAAACGTTATCCGGATGGTTATGTTGCGCTGAATAACATTGATTTTACGGTTGAATCCGGTGAAATGGTGTTTCTGACCGGTCACTCAGGTGCGGGCAAAAGCACGTTATTAAAGTTGATTGCTGCGATAGAGCGCCCGACTTCCGGCACGATTACGCTCAGCGGGCAAAACATCGCGCAACTCAAGCTGGGCGCTATCCCGTATTTACGCCGCAAGATCGGATTTATTTTCCAGGATCACAAGCTCTTGTTTGATCGAAATGTTTTTGACAATGTATTATTGCCCCTGCAAATCAGTAACTTTGATAGCAAAACAATAGCTGGCCGAGTACGTGCAGCGCTTGATAAAGTTGGTCTGTTAAAAAAAGAAAAAGCCATGCCCATTGCGTTATCAGGCGGAGAAAGACAGCGATTATGTATTGCGCGTGCCGTGGTTCATCGTCCGAGCATTCTCATTGCGGATGAGCCAACCGGTAATCTGGATATCGAATATGCTCAGGATATTATGTCAATGTTCACATCATTCAATCAGGTGGGCGTCACTGTGCTGATTGCAACTCATGATGCATCCTTATTGAGGGACACGGAACATCGTATTTTGTCGCTGAAACAAGGAAAATTGGCAGTATGATACGCGCATGGTTGATGCAACATGGCTTCGTATTTTTTCTCACGCTCAAGCGGCTGATTGCTACGCCTGTTACGAGCTTGCTCAGTGTCATCGTGATGGGTATCGCATTGAGTTTGCCAACGGGTGTTTATGTACTCATGGAAAATCTGAGCGCCATTTCCGGACAAACGGTGAGCTCCCCGCAAATGAGTTTGTTTCTTAAGCTGGATATTAAGAAAGAAGATATTGAAAGTGTCAAACAACGGATGGAAAAAGATTCACAGATTTTAAGCTTCCAGTTCATTTCGAAAGACGCTGCTCTGCATCAATTACAGCAAAGTAATGGGCTTGCTGATATCAGTGTCAACCTGGCGCGTAATCCGCTACCAGATGCTTTTATTGTGCATACCTTGGAAAACATGCCTGAAAATCTGGAGAAATTACGTGCAACAATGCAAAGCTGGCCGGAAATCGAACATGTGCAATTTGACTCTGCCTGGGCCGAACGCCTGAACGCATTGTTCAAACTGGGACGTTTTGTTGTATTGATGCTAGCAACGCTGCTGAGTGTCGCAATTATCGCCATCATGTTTAATACTATCCGCTTGCAAATTCTTACCAAACGGGATGAAATCGAGATATCCAAATTAATAGGCGCAACCGACAGCTTTATCCGACGCCCATTTCTTTATTTTGGTGCCATTCAGGGACTGGCTGGCGGTGCCACCGCATGGCTTATCATGACATTAGCCATACATACACTGAATGAAGAACTAGGTACACTTGCACTACTTTATGACTTTGATTTGCAACTCCAGCAGCTTTCTCCATCTGATAGCATCAGCTTGTTATTGTTTTCAGCCTGGCTGGGATGGCTTGGTGCGCGCCTATCCGTTGCGAACCATCTCTGGCAAATAGAACCAAGGTAAGTGGAAGTGCTTGGTAACGAAACTTTTTAAAAATTTGGCACTCTTATTAGCTGAGTGCTAAAATAAATTCAAAAGATAAAGTTAGGCACAAACCATAATCAGGAGATTATTATAATGACGAATGCTTTAACACTCCCTTCGCTGGGAGGAAGTCTTGAAAGTTATATTCAGTCTGCTAATTCTTTCCCTATTCTATCCCAAGAGGAAGAGAGCAGTTTGGCGCGGCGCCTGTGGAATCAGGGCGATATTGAAGCTGCGCAAAAATTAATTTTGTCGCATTTGCGTTTTGTGGTTGCAATAGCGCGTGGTTACAAAGGATATGGTCTTCCACAAGCCGATTTGATTCAGGAAGGCAATATCGGTCTAATGAAGGCAGTCAAACGCTTTGATCCTGAGCGTGGCGTACGCCTCGTGTCTTTTGCAGTGCATTGGATTAAAGCTGAGATCCATGAATTTATTATGCGTAACTGGCGTTTGGTTAAAATTGCCACCACCAAGCAGCAGCGTAAACTATTCTTTAACTTGCGCAGCATGAAGCAGGGTTTGGACACACTGAATCCGCGGGAAGTAGAGGCGATGGCGACACAACTTGGCGTCAAATCCGAAGAAGTGGTCGAAATGGAAAAGCGATTCAATGGCTCGGATATTTCGCTGGAACCGATGTCGGACGACGAGGATGACACTTTCAGTCCGATCAGCTATCTGACAGACGGCGTAGAACCCTCAAAAATTCTGGAGAGTGAGCAGATCAGCTTCTTACGTGAAAAAGGTTTGCAACAATCGTTGGCCTGCCTGGATGATCGAAGTCGTCACATCATCAAAGCTCGCTGGTTAAGTGAAAAAGATACGGCCACCCTGCATGAACTGGCTGATGAGCTGGGCGTATCCGCAGAACGCGTCCGTCAGATTGAAGTTAAAGCGCTACAGAAAATGCGTGAAGTTATGGTAGCAAGTGCTTAAGAGCAGGGCTTGCATCAGTTTCTACACCCGTTTGAACTAAGATGAATCAAACGGGTGTATTATTTCCAGAAACCGGAGAGGTACCGAAGCGGTCACAACGGCGCTGACTCGAAATCAGTTGGTCAGGGTAACCTGGCACATGGGTTCGAATCCCATCCTCTCCGCCAAAATATCATCCAAAACAATCCAACAAAGTCAAAATAATCCAATAAAACAATATAATTAATAAATAGTTTGTCCAAAGTCGTCTCATAAAATATATGCCCAATCTTGGCGAAAGAAGCCTAATTGCGATTGATGCCTCTTACCAGAAGGAGTCGGCACACTATCATCCGGTCTACCCAAAGTACGGTGGAACCGAAAACCCAAAAGGACATCTATTAACCTGATTAGAAAGATTCTGCAGCTTGCCGGAGCCAACGTGCCGGGCGAGGCCCGAGAGTGGCTGCAGCGACGAACAGACGTAGAGGGAGCGCTTCAAGATGGAAGCACCGGTTGAAACGGTAAACAAACGCACCGAGGTAACGGGCTCCGTATTTGGCGAAATCGAATGCATGATAAGCGCCGCCCAGGCTGGTTTTGAGGTTGCCCAAGACCGTGTTGATCCAGTTGAATTCTGGTAATTCTTTGGGTTTGCGACCGTCCGCGACGATTGCCCGGTGTTGGCAGCCGGCATCAGTAACCCCGGCAAAACAACCCAATCCATCGGAAGTGACTATACAACCTGGTGCGAGGTCAGCGCTAGCCCAGTCAAAAACCGCTTTGCGCGTAAAACCAGGGATCAGTGCCATTTTAAGGATTAATGTTGAAACGACCCATCCATGCAACGTTTTCAACCACCGGCTATGGTCATGCGGTCGATCAAAACCGACCCGCACTGTTTGGATCCGCGCACTATGACGTCGTCGCCAATCGCCAAAATTCCCCGAAGCATGTCTCTCAAATTTCCAGCAATGGTGATTTCCTCAACCGGGTAACTGATCGCCCCGTTCTCCACCCAAAAACCGGAAGCGCCGCGCGAATAATCGCCCGTCACCGCATTGATACCATGTCCCATCAACTCCGTTAACAGCAAGCCAGTACCCATTTTCTTTAATAGCGCATCAAAACGCATCGGTGCCGCATTCCGCATAATCAGATTATGCGTGCCGCCGGCGTTTCCAGTTGTGCGCAATCCCAGTTTCCGAGCCG
Source organism: Nitrosomonas sp. (assembly GCA_016708955.1). GTDB lineage: Bacteria > Pseudomonadota > Gammaproteobacteria > Burkholderiales > Nitrosomonadaceae > Nitrosomonas. The sequence continues at coordinate 252,973 of JADJES010000001.1, read as the reverse complement.
AATAACTGCTCAGAAAATAACCTTGCACGATGCCATTTTCCACCACCTTGCGCTCGACCGTCGCCACGCCGTCATCGTCAAATGCGCTGCTGGCCAAGCCTTTGTGCAGATGCGGCAATTCAAGAATCTGAATATCGGGTGCAAAAACCTGTTGTCCGATGCTATCCAGCAAAAAGGAAGATTTCCGGTAAAGGTTGCCGCCGCTCACCGCCGAAGCGAAATGTCCGATCAAACCGGAAGCGATTGGCGCTTCAAACAATACCGGCACTTCACAGGTGGCAATTTTCCTTGCGCCCAGGCGTGCCGCGCTACGCATACCGGCTTTTTTTCCGATACTTTTCACTGCTTCCAGATCAGCGGCATCACGCGCAACGCTATACCAATAATCCCGTTGCTTGCTGTCGCCCTGTTCAGCGATCATGGCACAACTGATACTATGGCGGGAAAGCGGGTATCCCCCCATAAAGCCCAGGCTATTGGCATAGATAAATTGCGATTCACTGACTGAAACCGTGGCACCCTCGGAATTTGTTATGCGCTTATCAACCGCATAGGCCGCTTGTTCGCACTCTTTAGCCAGTTCGATAGCTTCTTCAACTGTGATTTGCCAAGGGTAATACAAATTCAAATCCGGATAATTTTTTGCTAGCAATTCTACTTCCGCCAATCCGGCACAGTCGTCGTCCGCGGTATAGCGGGCAATCGACAATGCTGCCGCAACCGTATCACTGATAGCTTGCGGCGAGAAATCGGAGGTGCTGGCATGGCCGCGCTTCTGCCCGATATAAACTGTCACCGACAGTCCTTTATCACGATTGTATTCAATCGTTTCAACCGCATCCTGGCGCACTGTAACGTTTTGACCAAAACCATCGGAGACATTGGTTTCACAAGCAGTTGCACCGCCTTTCTTGGCATGCGCCAAAATGTCTTGGGCGATTTGTTGCAGTGTGCTCAGCAAATAAGAGAATCGGGAATCTGAAACGGGTAAATTGTTCATAAATAGCGTTGTGGCAGAGAATTTAAACTGGATTTTAGATAAAAAGTTTCAATCGTGAAAACAAATCAAAGGCGAAAATATTCCTGTAAAGCGCTATGATAGCAGCTTCTTGACACCGCATTACACAGGTTACCGTGCAAAATACCCCGGAAAACGATATCGAACAAGACACAGCGCCGAGCAAAACCCGGCGCAAGAAAGACATGCACGCATTGCAGGAAATTGGCGAGCAACTGGTAGAGCTGGATCAAAAGAAATTGAGCGAGTTTGATCTGCCGGAAATTTTAGTCGACGCCATCAACCTTGCCAGGCCCATGAATAAGCACGGTGCACGCCGCCGGCAAATGCAATACATAGGCCGCTTGATGCGCGAAATTGATGCACTGCCGATCCAACAAAAGCTCGATTCCTGGCATCAGGTATCGGTGCACCAAACCGCTCGGTTGCATCAGCTCGAACGCTGGCGCGAACGTCTTCTCGCTGATGAGCATGCACTCACCGAGTTTGCGCAGAAATACCCGCAAGCCGACTTACAGCGCCTGAGGCTGCTGATCCGTAGTGCACACAAGGAAAAAGCAGCTGATAAACCGCCAAAAAGCTTTCGCTTATTGTTTCAAGAGTTACAAGAAATTATCGCCAAAACCTGAGAAGAAAGAAATGTAGGGTGGGTTACGCGATGCTTACGCATCACTAACCCGCACTACATTTTTTAGGATGCAACATCCAGATATGCGCATATTTCTCCCCGATGAAATTTCTTACTGGGTACACGTGTGTCCAGCTTACACACGCAGTAACAAATTCCAAAGTTTGTTCAATCAAATCGGATATACCATGATAAATTATCAGTATCCTAAAAAAAGCTGTTACGTTTAATTACATTTTTCGTCGTACGGGGAGTCATTGATGAACGAGTTTATTGCCAAAGTGTTGAAATTTGTTTCGATTGAAGCATTGATAGAAAGAGGCTGGCTAGAGATCGTGCAAATTTTAATGCCCGTTTTCATTTTAGCTTTAGTATTTCTCGGATTGAGTTTTTTTATTCAAAACAAACGATGGAAAACTGCAGCTTCCGTTGTGTGCGCTGTCCTGGCACTGGTTTATTTGCCGTATGAACTCTATCGCCAGTCGATTGTATTAGCCAGAGCAGATGCGAATGTTAAAGAGATTCATGGCAACCTGCAGGACATATTAAATTCTGCTAATTTAAGCCATTTGAAAGATCTCGCGGATAAAGAAGTTGCTACCAGCATGCTGGATCAACTGATTCTTGGTCTTGATCAGGAGAAGAAAAAAGATCTTCTGCTGATTTCGTGGTTGGTTGCGGAGAATGAAAGAGATGCGCTTAGCCAAATTGATGATAAGCAAAAAGTGCTCACCGATGACATCAAATCCAGCTTGAATGCAGCCAAAACAGAAATTATCGACTCACGGCCTCCTGTTGAAAAAATCTCCGACACGATCGTGAAGAAGCTGGATGATGACGTCAAACAATTAGTCGAAAAGAAGATGCAAGCATTTAAGCAGGAAATTGACAGTTCATTGGATGGCTTCAAAGAAGGCATCAATACCTTTGTTCAAGGTGAGCTCAACAATTATCAGGAGAAATTGGCTGGCATTACCCAACAAAACGTTGATGAATTAAAAAATTACTCCAGCAAAGCCAATCAGGCTTTTGCTGAGCAGGCCAGAAAAATCAATCAAGAATCATTGAAGAAACTGGATGAAACAAAACAAAGTATTGATGGGATTGGCGTCACAATTTCGGATATCAATTTAAAGAATATTGCTCAGCAAGTTAAGCACTTATCTACTTCGTTAGAAATTGCTCAGAAAAAGAATGACGTTTTATTTGAATATAACGAATGTATGAGAACTGCTGGATTGCTAGATTTGGGCGGGAAGGTGGAGCAATGTAAAAGCAAATTGAATCAGGATATGAGCAGCCTTAAATAAAGTACCGAATAAAACAAACTTGGATGGATGGTTCTGTATTCCACAAAATCAATCCATCCAAGTTTTTAATTGATTTATAAGGTATTTCTTCTACGTGATGAATTCAGAAATTTGTGAATGCATCACACGCTTAACTTTCAGTTACCGCCAACATTTCAAGATTATCTATTTTTTTGAATGTCAAAATTAATGTTGTTCTAGCTTTTGTCAATCTTTAGAATTGCGGTCCGATTGTGTCAATAAATGCGGCCATAGACGTTGCATCGCCAGAAAGGTAAAAGAAGCCGACCAAGTAATCATCGCTAATCCTGCCAAACCTTCAGCAGCGGTTAATATCCGTATGGCTCCAACCGGCAATAAGTCGCCAAATCCGACCGTCGTATACACAACGGATGAGAAATAAATAAAATCAAACAAATTACCTTCACTCATCCCGGTGATATGCCCCAATCCAAGGCCATATTGCATGACGATATAGCCTAGCGCAAATATAAGAATTTCCAGCACATGCGCAACCAACAATCCAAGCATCACCACTAGCACCCCAATGCGTTTATGCATATGTATGCCCACCGTACGGCTTAAGAAATGCAATGCCTCGTAATGTAATACCACGCAGGCTGTCACGATAACAATGGAGATCGCTAGCGCCATCAAATAGAAAGTATGCTCATTCATCATTAACAGGCAAATTACCTATCACAAAACGCATTGTAGACACATATAATAGAAGCTGCTTTCATTAAATAAAATTGTAATGTTGAAATTGTTCGATGCATCGCTGTTTTACCTCACATAGCCATGTGAATAGAGCTTACTCAAAAAGCATAACCAACTGATTGAGTTTAACAATATTGTATTTTTTGGTAAAATAGTGCACATAAATATGTAAATTAACACCAAAAACCGTGCACTATGATTCGTTATATCAGCCAAAAGCAACTGCCACTCGAAGGATTTGATACACCGCCGGGCATGATTCTTATCAAACAGCGGTGAGGTAGGCAGCTGCGACACGGGTACCGCAATGGAAGCAGAGCAATCTTTGGCAGATGAGCCGCCGCGCAATCACGGCAAATTAATACTGGATGCCACCGTTGCAGAACAGGCCATACGCTATCCGACAGATCTTGGACTGCTGAACGAAGCGCGTGAATTGAGTGAGCGTATCATTGATGAACTGCATGCAAAAAGTAATCGCCCACAGAAAAAGAAGCCGCGCACTTATCGCGAGATTGCCAGAAAAGCCTATCTCAGCCTAGTCAAGCTGAGACGGCCATCCAACAGAAAACGCCGTGCCGGTATCAGGCAGGAATTGCAGTTCCTGCAGCGGAATTTAAATCATATTGAAGCGATGCTGACGGAATATCCGCTTGGCACACCCATACCGTTACCCAATTGGTTATTGCACCGCTACTGGGTATTACCCCATCTGTACCGGCAACAATATGAGATGTACACGTGATAATCGCAGCTATCTGGAATGCAAGCATATCCGCTTTGCAGGCAAACCACTGGGACGTCCGTCAAAGAGTACACCTGAAAACAAAGATGAGATCAAACGCCTGAAAGCACAACGCCGGCAGGAATATCGCGAGCGTATTCCAATTGAAGGAAAGTTTGCGCTGAATTTCTGAGTAAGCTCTAATTATAATCCTGCTTGATGGCTATCTAAAATCATTAGAATTCCCATTAAAACCACTAATAGAAACTTATGGTCTATAACAAAAGCCACATGGAATTGTGGTTTGTTTTTGGTATTTTCATGTTTCTAGGTTTCTCCTATAAATGATTACCTAGCGGTAAGCTAGGTAATCATTATACTGGAGTTTCACGCTTTTTTTATGAGCCGATGATTCAATTGTCTGGAATTTTGGATTATCGGGATTTTTTCTTGAGTGACAAAATAGTACTGATATCGACCCTGTTGACAGTAGGGAAAAAATCGAAATATATCCTTTAAATACAGTAAGATATGATTGCGGCGACGCACGGTTTTTGTTATAATTTCATCTGTTAAGTAACTGAAACCAATAATAAAAAAGGCATCGCCGCATGTTCATTCTACGCAATATCCTCTTCCCCCTCCAGCAGGAATTTAACCACCGTTGCAAAGGCGATGAACGAGGTGTCTGGTTTGTTTATACGCTCCTGGCTGTTATCACTCATTTCACTTCTTCACGCAGCGCCAACCTATTGCGATGCTTGCAGGTATTGTTCGGGCTGTCGCTTAGTCAGCGCCGATTTTACATCTTCATGGCCTCATCAAAATTGCCTTGGTCACGCCTCTGGACGACGCTGTGGTCTCTGATACCCAGCCCGACGACAAAAGGACGGCTATTGCTGGCCTTGGATGACACCATCAATCCCAAGACTGGCAAAAGATTTTCGGCTGCGCGTCTTTCTTTGATCATGCTGCCAAGACCAATCAATCGAAAATACCCCTGGTCACAAAATGTTGTGTCCATCGGTTTATTAAAAATTGTCAAAGGCCGCTGGGCTTGCTTACCGCTGGCGTTTCGTTTCTATCACATGGAAAAACGATAGCGACCAAGAAGGTTAGGGTTGAGGGCAAGATACCATCGTTTCAAACCAAATTTGAGCAGGCCATCGAAATGCTGCTGGAAATTTCTGCCGCTTTTCCTGGCACCCCATTGCTGATCGTTACCGATAGCTGGTTTGGAAACGACGGCTTGCTTAAACCGATGCGCAAAACCGTTGGACAGCACTGTTATATGCTTTCCAGATTGCGCGTCAATACCACTTTGTTTGCGTTACCACCCGAACACCAAAAACATCAGCTCGGCCGATCCAGAAAGTATGGCGACAAGATGGGCAATGCCACAACGCTGGCCAATAAATTCCATGAACGCGCTACCACTTATTCGGTTAACCTCTACGGCAAACAACGCGATGTTCTGGCCTTTGACAACATCATGATGTTGAAAACACTCAAATGTGCCGTGCGCGTTGTTTGGATCTATCGAAGATCACAATGGGTCGCACTCTTTACCACCGATCTCGATCTCACCGTCGAGCAGATTATCGAATACTACGGCGCACGCTGGAAAATCGAAGCCGCTTTCAAAGAGATCAAGCAGGAAATCGGTAGCTCAAAAAGCCAAACTCGAAACTACCATGCCGTTACCAATCATCTCAACTTCTGCATGATGGCCGCCACCGTAACCTGGATTTACGCCGATCACCTTGATAAAACACCGCAGCGTTGTTACGCTGTTAACAATCGAAGTCACTTTGCCTTTCCGATGTCAGAAAACTGATTACTCAGGCTGCACTCAATAAGGATTTTGTTAGCTTTTGCCCTAAACCAGATAAACCCATTCAAAATTCTTTTATCGATGCATTATTGCGTATGGTTGCTTAAGCGAAAATGTAAAGTTTAGTGCAAAACGGTGAAACTTCAGATTATAAATAACTGAAGTAATAAAAAAGGCTCGTTGCTCATTTTGATCAACGAGCCTTTTTATTTCTCGAGATTTTACCTTGGATTATGTGCATTGCCTATAGCAAGTTGTTGATTACAATCAATTATTATAATTTATAATTAACTACATAGAACAGGCTTAAAGCTCTTTTAACCTTCCAACACTGTTAAGTTGCGCATTCTGCGACCTAAAAATTTAAGCCATTCTTGGACCTTAAGTTAAGGGCGCCACTAAAATTCAAAGTTCTAGACAACGCAAGGCGCGCGCAAAAAATGGTTACACAGCATATGCATGATATAATATAATATATAAAGAAACATTTTTTACGAGCAGCACAGTGCTGTGACGAAATTTGGATTTCTAGGAGTCTGTCCGAGAATAGAACGATCTACTGCATAAAAGCTATTTTGGTCATATTTTCCGATTATTCTCGTTAAATAGAATAACTATTCGCCTCAAATAATCGAAAAATCTGTCTCAAAATAGCTTTCCCTCACTACGATCACTATTCTTGGACAGACTCCTAGAGATGCACTTATATTATTTAGGAGAAGAACATGAGCTCAGGACATGATGATTCATCCAGCAGTGACAGCCATAAATCCTTTAAATTTGACATTGTAGGCGGCAAGGTAACCGCGGCATTTGAACTGGACGATGGCGTATGGAAATCCAAATCAATTGATGACGATGGCAGCGAAACTTATGACGTAGTGGGAAGTGAAGTCATCCGTACCGAAGTTAAACCGTTTGGCACTGAGATCACCCACTATGCTGATGTGGATGGAGATACTGTTTATCTGCGTGTTTCCGAACAATGGAAAAGTTCTTCAGGTGCCCCTGATGACGGACATCACTTTAAGTTTGAAGATAGCCTCTCATTTTCACCGTCAGATAATGATGACAATATCGCAGTACGCGGCGGAGAAGATAGTCATGGCGGGCACGGGGCTGACGATTTCGTGATTCGTGAGGCTGCACATTTACGAATTGGAGACTTCAACTCGAGCGAAGATGACTTTATTATATTTGACACCGGCCTTGGTCTCACGTCAATCGCGCAGTTGGCTAGTTTTGTTACAGATGTCCATCACGACGGTCAAGATTTCATCGTTCACTTTGGCGATGATGTATCGATCACGCTGGTAGGCGTACAACCGGACCAAATTAGTTGGGACGATGTCAGCGTGTTGAGCTAATTCTAAGCGATAGAGGGGCTTCTCAACCCCTCTTAAACTTCTTTATCTATGCACTACAACTTTCCAAATTAGAAGCATTTCCTGCCCGGTTGTCCCTTGCTCCGCACCTCAATACTCAAATTGGGTATAACAGGAAATTCTCACCTTAATACGAATTCCGGAAAAGTGTAGGATTTCGGAGTGAGGATCAATTGGTATCTCAATCGTAATGTAAAATTCCAATTGGATTACAATCAGACTCACTTTACCAGCGGCGCGAATGGAGAGACCATTCGGCCTGAAAAAAAGATTCTGTTTTCACACATACAAATCGCACTTTGCTTTTCTTAGCCAATTACAATACATACCGAACAGACTCTTCTTGCCTAACTTGCTAAGATAGTGCTTGAAATCTATTCTTTATTCGTTTACCGTCTAAGTCAATCGTAATCAATAAACTGGATTGGGCATCCACCAGTCAGAAAGGACTAAGCAATATGTTCAATTTAGGTTCCATGCTCAATTTAGGCTCCACCGAGCCGGTCTTAGGCAAGGCGCATACTGTCGTAGCGTGTCCGGCCGCAGAGATCTTCCAGTATGTCGGAGAAGGTTTGTTTCAGAATTATCCAAAATGGTCACCAGAAGTTAAAGAACTTGAGCAAATCACTCCCGGCCCGATAAAACTGGGAACCGAAGGACGGCAGGTGCGTATCGACCAAGGACGCCGGACAGAATCTAAATTTAAAATCTCCGCTTATGAACCCGGCGTGCGCTTAACGCTTATTGGAGTTTCTGATCCTTTTCGCTGTACGTATGAATTACAGGCTATCAATCCTGAAGAATCAACCAAACTGACATTTTCTTTTGAGCTGCTTGAGATTTTAGCGATTATGCGGCCGTTTGAAGGATTGGTTCGTGTTGCCATCAAAGAGGGCGCTGACCGAACAGTTCAAAATATCAAACGTTTGGTTGAAGCAGAAAGAACCGCAAAAGCTTCTGCCAATCCAGAATCACGTTAAACCGCGCGGTATAACAGCCCAGGTAGTAAACAATCAATAATGAACACTTGCGACGGGTGTTTTGTAAACCGGATAAAGTTAAAGGAGGACTGATGGCACAAGATACTTTTCCCACTATTCAGGCACCACGAGTCGATGATCGTCCGGTATGGGACGTAGTCTTTGCGGTTTATGGCTATCCAGCGTTACTGCTGGCGCATCGGCTGAAAGTTTTTTCATTGCTGGCGGATGGTCCGCGTACTCTAACCGAGATCTGCGACGCGTTAAATATTAAGCAGCGCCCGGCAGAGGCGATCCTGACCGTAGCGACCGCCTTGAGTTTCTTGTCATTACAAGAAGAGCGTTATTCTCTGACGGCTGTCGCAGAAGAATATTTGCTAGAAAGCAGTTCTAATTACTTCGGTTTTTTCTGGGATCTGATGATCGATAATTATCAGGTATCTTCCTTTGCCAGCCTGGAAAAAGCAATTCTGACAGATTCCCCGCAGGCTTACGGCGGCGGAGATATTTTCAAGACGCATGAAGAGCAAATCGAGTTGCTGCACCGCTTTACTTGTGGCATGCATAGTATGAGCATGGCTTCAGCGCTGGTGTGGCCAAAGGTAATGGATTTTTCCCAGTACCGGACGATGCTGGATATCGGCGGCAGCTCGGGCGCGCACTCGATTGGCGCAGCTTTGCGCTTGCCCAATCTACAGGCGATAGTGCTGGATTTCGCTCAAGTGTGCGAAGTGGCCGAAGGGTATATTGTTGAGTATGGCTTGCAGGATCGCGTCAAAACCTATGAGGCCAATATTTGGTGTGATCATTGGCCATCAGCCGACCTCCATTTCTTCTCAAATATGTACCACGACTGGCCGCCGGAAAAATGTCATTTCCTGACTGCGAAAAGCTTCAGATATCTGGAGGATGGCGGACGTATCGTGATCCATGAAATGCTATGCAACGACGACAAAACAGGGCCTTTTGCTCCGGCTGCATTTGGCATGATGATGATGGGCTGGACCGAAGGAAAGCAATACTCCGGCCTGGAATTATCAACGATGTTGCAGGAAATAGGATTTGAAGAAATTCAAATCCACAAAGCCTCTGGTTATTACAGTATCGTAACCGCCAGAAAACCCTAACTCTTGCCTATACGCAGGCATTTTCCGAGCCGATCAGGATGGGCGGGCCAGACGGGAGCAAACAATTAATTTGCGCCCTCATCCAGCAACGCACCCACCAGTTTCGCCTCTATCTCCTGATATTGCGGATTGTTGCTACGAACGGCGGAAGGCTCTTGCCAGGCGGGATTCTGGCGCAAGGTGCTGGTCAGTTTGCTCCAGTTATCGGGTAATTTTTCACTATCGGCTTTGTCCACATGCAAGGTGTCCTGCGCGGCATGACCTCGGTGCATTAATTTATTCAGCAGGTGTTTTTGGCGTAGATACAATACTTGCAGCGTGATTTCGTCGGCGCACTGCCACTGCGTGCCTTTGACGGTCGCTTTGATCTCATCGCCATAGCGTTTGAAGGTCGACCAGCCGGCACCGGCGATGGCGCCCAATGCAGTGGCTGCACCCAGGCTCATGCCACCGACCATTAAATCAATACCCGCTCCGGCGGCGGCACCCTTGGCTGCGGCACTGCCAACGTCGAGTCCATACGCTTTGAGTATGCCGGGGGCGAAGATGTCCAATTGCCAGTGACCATTGCTAACCGGAATTTTCTGGATCGCGACATCTTTTTCCGAAAAATTAAAAATGGATAACAAGTCGTGCAGACAATGCTGCTCGGCTTTCCGGACAAATTCATGCAACCGCTCCTCAAGCAGTGAATGCGCGATCAGATTATTTTGGGTCGATTTACTCTCGCGATAACAGGCCACATTCACAATCAGCGCAGCAACCCGTTTGGCGCCGGACAAGCAAAGCTGATTCCATAATTTGGCACGGTAATCAATCAGCTTTTGCAGCCGGTCGTAATGGGATTCCACCAAAGTCTGCATTTTCTGATACAGCCGCTTCTCCGCTTCAAAAGTAAACGCGACGGTATCGAATTCCAGCGTGGCGTGCATGTGGAAAACAGCCAGATGCTCCCGCCATTTCGCCAGTTCCTGGTCATGCCCGGCGATAAAGTTAAACACCGGAAGAATCGGTTTGGCCGATTGCGTGAGTATGTCCAGTTCCAGGCGGTATTTTTCCAGGAAAGGCTCACGCACATCGATGATATAGAGAAGAATATCGCTGCGTAACACTTGCCGGATGACTTTCGCTTCCTGCTCGAGTGGATCATTGACGGCAACATGCGTCACGAAATGCTCCAGCACCTGCACCGGTGACAGAGATTTCGATTTTGCGGCCAGCTTCTTAATATGCGCGGATAACGCTCGTGAATCTTCCAAACCGGGCGTGTCGTACAAATTCAGAATCGCTTCGTTGCCGGCGGATATCGCCGCTTGTTCGACATGCCGCGTAGTGCCCGCACCGTCTTCAATAACGCCAAATTCGGTGCTGCGCAGCATGGTGCGGATCAGCGATGTTTTGCCAGTGTTGGTATGCCCGACGACGGCTATATTCAGCAAAGCATCGGTATGCGGGCGATGGGGATTTCTTACGCTCATAGTTTATCGGGTAATCACATGTTCTGCGGGAATGCCGCAGGCTTCCGCCAGACGAAACCAGGCAAATTCGCGCGCATTCGCAACCGGAGCCGATGGTTTGCTCAAGAGGATTAACCAGGGTTTTCCGTTGCTGCTGTCGACCAGTTCTTTGATCAGGCGTTGCACACCGCGATCGGGCAAGCGATGCGCGGCCACACCCAGCAATAATGGGCCATTAAGATTTTTTATCAATGCAATGGCTTCGTCGTGAGAATCTTGATCGATGATATTCAACCGGCAAGTTACTGATTCCGGCCAGTTTGTTGTTTGATCCAGCTCAATACCAAAAGCCTGCGCATTCGATGGAATGGCGACATTCGCTGGCGGCAGCGTAACTTCGGCGGGTTTGACGCCAGCCTGCGGATCGGCATCAATGACCTCGGCTTTCACTTCACGCGCCATCAAACGCTGACGCAGTTCAATATAGTAGGGCAAATAAAGATCCAACTTGAACCGGTGCTCACTCCATTTTTGCATGACGAGCGAGAGGCCGAGCACAAAAAGACGCGGAAATATGCCATAGACCAGTAACGCACCAATTAAAAAGGTAGCCCAGGCCATCCGGGTTTCCGCATCCTGCTTGCTGACGCCTATCCGGCTGGCGACGGTTTGCGGGTCATCCGGTATTTTTAATCCCATCGCCTCCAGAGGCGTGCCGAGAATTTGCGTGAGTCTGGGCAGCGTGCTGTCCGGCAGCAATGTGGTGCCCCAGATGAAATTATATTGTTTGGCCAGCATGAGTAGTATCAGTAACACCATGCCGGCAGCCAAGTAAGTTAACCAGAATTTGTGCGTGAGTACGCTGATGCGCCACTTGCCGGCATCACCGGTTAAACAGCTCTCCCACCAGGCGTGCGATGCCAGTGAGGCAATCGTGGGGTCTTTCTTGTGCCGGTAAGGCAGCCAACTGGCCAATTGCGCGACAATGCCACTGCTTAAACTTTGCAGATTCAGCGTAATGCCTGAAATCCATAGCAACAGGGAAATCAAATTAAATCCCAGCAGTACCGCGAGCAACCAGTAAATATTCAGCGTGGAATAATCTCCCACCGCCTGGCTCGCCGCCAGCCCGCCCAGAATGATGGCAAGCCCCAGACAAATCCGGCGCGCGCGGATAAATTGCCGGTGCGGCTGCTGCAATGCATCGTTCAGCGTGTTTTCCTGAATCAGCCGCTTGGCGCGCGTGTTCAATCGCTGGATAAAGTCCGCATAATTGAAATCACCATTGGCAGACCTCGGCAACTCCTGAATACTGGCATACGACAAATCCTCCGCTTTAGCGGATTCTATCTTGCGTACCTGTTCGATACGCACCAAATCATCGAATGTATGTTTTTTTACTGACATGGATTTGCCCATTCCGGGAGAATGACGATTCGGGTGTTACGGTTGGCGGTGTATGTTTGTTTCACAAGTATCAAAGAAAAAATTGCCGGGATTTTCAGCAGAAAATTTGCTGCAAAACAAGCTAAAATTCGTTATTAAATCATTCAAAAATTATGGCAGGACAATTCTATGAAGCCGGTTGCAATTTTTAGACATCTGCCCATCGAAGGGCCAGGCTATTTTGCCACATTTCTCGACAACAATCATATTCCCTGGCGACTGATTAAAATAGACACCGGTGAAAAACCGCCAACCAGTATTGATGAATTCAGCGGCCTGGTATTTATGGGCGGGCCGATGAGCGTCAATGACGATTTGCCGTGGATTGAAAACTCACTGGCGTTAATTCGTCAGGCGGTTGCAGCGGATGTGCCGGTATTGGGTCATTGCCTGGGCGGACAATTGATGGCCAAAGCGTTGGGCGGCATCATCAGCGCCAACCCGGTTAAAGAAATGGGCTGGGGCGAAGTCAATGTGCCGGATAACCCGGTTGCGCGTGCCTGGTTTGATGACCTGACCACTTTCCAATCGTTTCATTGGCACGGCGAAGCGTTCAGCATTCCGCAAGGCGCCACTTGCATCCTGTCCAGCCCGTATTGCGAGAATCAAGCTTTCGCACTGGGGATGCACTTAGGCATGCAATGCCACGTGGAAATGACCGAGCGCCTGGTCATTGACTGGTGCAGCGTGGGCGCGGAAGAACTCGCCAGCCTGAACGAGCCATCGGTGCAATCCATCGCCGAGATTGAAAAGAATCTGCCGGAGCGCGTGGCAACACTGAATGCAGTGGCGGAGCGGTTGTATCAGAAATGGATTATTCACTTGAAAAAGTAGACAGCCTCGCAAAATGCTTTATTCATAATGCGTCCACAGCCGCAATACTTTTACAATTTTTTCTTTTTCCAATACTTGATAAACAAGCCTGTGCTGGATATTGATGCGACGAGAATAAGCGCCCGACAAATCGCCCACTAATTTTTCATAAGGCGGTGGATTTTGATAAGGATCATTACGAATGACATCAAGCAACGCGAGCGCCTTCTGTTTCAATCCGGCTGCTGCAAGTTTTTTGGCATCCATTTTTGCTTGATGCGTATAGCAAAGCACCCACATCACCAATCCAGGTCTTTGCTACAAGCATCAACATCGGTTTGCAAACCTTCCCTAATCGATTCACGCATGCCAGGCATGGAAACCAGATAAAGTGTTTCATTAATGGCATTCCAGTCTTCCTCGGAAAGCAGCACCGCATTTGATCGTTTCCCTTTAATAATAATAGGCCGATGGCTGGATACCGTTTCATCGATCAAACTGTATAATTTAGCCCTGGCTTCGGTTACATTCAACGTTGTCATAAAAACCTCCCAATAGCGCATCATACGTTTTCACGTACGCATTGTCCATTTTGCTTCAAGGTAGAATAGCCGGTAATAATTGGCACAGGCACAAAATCAAAGGTAATAAAATTCAAGCGCTTCAGCGTTCAGCGCACCGGTGATCCGCTATTCGATGGGGGACTCGCATAACACCCGGAAACCGACATAGTTGAAGCGGAGGTCCGGAGGGTAGTAGTAGCGCGCCGCCGAGCGCGCGTCGTTCGGATCATAGCGCCAGGAACCACCGCGCACCACGCGGGCCTCGCTTCTTGATAGTTGACAATTTTCTGGCACAGCATGTTCGTTTAAACACCATTCCCAAACATTGCCAGCCATATCGTCTACCCCAACGTCTTCCCCAAACAGACTGCGACCCAGAGGGTATAAACCTACCGCAACCGTACGATTAATACCTGCATCATAACTGTTTGCACGCTGCTCGTTCCATTCACCCCACGGATATTCTTGCTTCGTACTCCCGACGGCGGCCCACTGCCATTCCCACTCGGTGGGCAATCGAATCGGCAATTGCAGTTTTAAGCTCAGCCAGCGGCAGTAGGCCAGCGCATCGTACCAGGAGACATTAATCACCGGGTAATTGGCAAAAGACCAAAGCTGCCGACCGGGTTCCTCCACCCTCAATAAATCCTCCCACCAGGCTGGATTGCAATAACCATCCGCTGCATCGAGAAAGGCAAGGTATTGCGCCCAGGTGACTGGGTAGCGAGCCAGGCGAAAGGGGCGCACCGTGAAGTGTTCCTGGGATTCAGTATCCAAGGTGACTTCACCGGCCGGTATGTCTACCCACACGATATCGGGCAGGCCATTGTCATCCAGTCCAACGCCGCGTCGCGGATCACCCATCTGATTGAGGCGCAGGCCAATTTCTTCCCGGCGGTGATGCAGCGTACTGTCAGTATTCAGCTCGTCAAGCAGTGCCAACGGTTCCGGGGTGAGAAAGTGACGTAGAGGCTACGGCAATTGTGGTTCGAGGGTCTGCCAGGTCGCGATGCTCGAATCAGAGAAATCCGCATCGTGAGCAGGCAATGCAAGCTGGTTCAGCTTGCGCAACGCTTCAATGGCGGGCTTTTGCCGTTCCCAGCCCCACTTCAGGACAGACCGCTTCTGATCATTGCTCCTATCCCAATCCCGTGCTGCCTGCTCGGCTTGACGGCACAGGGCCAGATCCGCTGCATAGCGCGCGTACCAATCCTTGAAACGTTCCCAGTGGCTGAACACAGCCTCATGTGCCACTTCACAAACAGCCGGTTGTTCGTTGCTGCCTTCCCTGCTGACCAAGATACGCTTGTCAACAAGTTGCTGAGCCAAGATCAAAGTAGCCCCAGGCAAATCACCTTTGACCGCACGGCGGCGCACCACAGCCAACGCACCACTCGATTCATTATCGCGCTGCTCCACACTGGTGATGGCTAGAAACAAACGTGAAATGGCTTCGTCATCCAATACTTGCGCATCTTGCTGAAGCGCCTCCTCAGCCTGCGTAACCGCTTGTTCAGCCAAACCGTTGATCGCACCGGCAACACCGCCAATGGCGGTGTAAGCTGTTTCGGTCAGCACATCGCCATCTTTTTTGTCATACAACAAGGATAAAGCAAACTCAGCCAGTGCCAATGCGCCCGGACCTGATCCAGTATCTTCCAGAATACGTTGCACCAAGCGCCGGGAGATAGTCAGTCCCGCCGCTTGAGCTGGACCGGTGATCATTTTTTCTAACGCTGCCGGTCCCGGAACGGCAACCGGAAAATGTCCCGAGCGCAGTAATGCGATGCAGGGCTCATCTTGCGGCCATTGGTTGTAAAAGTCAGAACGCATAGCGACCGCCACGCGCATCAACGGACACTCTACCGCAGCTATCAGCAACTTGAAAAAATTACTCCGTACACTCTCATCCACTTTACTGGAAAATACTTCTTCAAATTGATCGACGAACAGCAGAAGCTGGACGGCTGCGCCATCTTTCCCCAGCGCATCGCTCGCCACAGTGGCAATATCGGCGGGATGCGTTCGCAGCTGCTGCGTCAGATCCGGCACACGCCAGTTTTGATCTGGAAATGATTTGCTCAAGGCAGCCGCCAGGGGTTGAAACGGATCATCGCCCAATTCGCGCGGGGAAAAACTGACTGGAATCCAGCAGATACCCCCTACAATAGAGCGCTCAGACAGGGTTGGAATCAGCCCGGCGTATACCAGCGAGGATTTACCCGAGCCCGAAGGCCCGATCACAGCAAGAAAGCGTTCGTTGCGGTCAATGAGACGCTCAGCCAACGCTTCGATTTCCGCATCCCGGCCGAAGAACCGATCTGACTCGGTGGTCGAAAAAGCACGCAAGCCCGGATAGGGACGGCCTATGATGCGTTTGGGTAAGGGCTTGTCATGCCGACGTGAAAGATCATGATAAGCTTTCAAGACCTGATACTTTAGATCCGCCGGGGTCTTGAAGGGTACTCCACGAGAAGCATCATCGGCGCCGCTATTGATCCGTTGCCTAAACGATTCGATCAATTTTGGATCCCGATCTTCTGTGCCTGCATCGCTGAAAGGCAATGTGATCGCAGAATCATCCTTGACGAAGATCAGGGTCGGCAGTTTATGTTCACGTGCCTGTTGGTATTCAAGCTCCGTAATGGAAAAGGACTCACCGGGAGGAATGAACCCATAGCGACGACCGACGATGCCGATGTATCGATCGCACCCAGCCACATCAGCAAGGCAGCTCTCCCGCACACTGCGCTCGTCGGCGCTATAGCTTTCGACAACCGTGCACTCACCGCCAAGGGCCTCTTTGACCGCCTGCCGCTCAGGACCCAGGTCGTTCAATGTGGAAGAAAGATAGACTCTCATGGTCGAACAGAAAAGAAAGGGATCATTGGGTCATAGGCGAAAATTGCCTGAAAATTTCTCAAAGTAGATGGCTGTAAAATCAATTTGTATCAATCCAAAATATGCTCACCCAGCAACAACTTCAAAAACTTATCGCGTGTAGCGCTGGATGAATCCCGGTAAAGCGTATATTTCGCGTGCTGATCCGGTTGTTCCGGGTTGATTTCGATGCCCCAGAGCGGTGCGAGCGTCATCGGTAAATTGGAATAACGCACATCCACGAGCACATTCGGTTGCTCCGGACGAATCGCGAGCAATCCTGCCGAGAAATGACTGAAACGCGCAATATCGTTTGCCAGCACCGACGACGGCGGCAATGTGCTCAAATCGCGTTCCAGGACAAATTTTTCAACGGATTCTCCCGGATAGATGTGCGGCTCGGAAAATAAACCGACCCGGATCGCATTTACATAGAGTTTGCCTTCAAATTCGTAGATGGAACGCCACAGTACCAGATTGGCGAGCGTCGGTTTCACCAGCAATTGTTCCGCGCGATGTCCTCTTTCGGCAATCAGTGTTTCCGCAACGGTTTCAGCACGGTGCAATTGCATCCAGCCGAATGATAGGTAAACCGCCGCGAGCAGTAATCCAATCCGTGCTGCCGTGTGATTGTATTTCCTGAAAGCAATCACCCCGGCGACCAGCAGGATCAGCGTGAAAGCCGGGTCCAATACCGAAATGATATTAAACGCCACGCGCGCATCGCTCACTGGCCAGAGCAGATTGGTGCCATAGCTGGTAAAAGCATCCAGCACGCCGCTCAAACAATAGCCGAGCAAAGCAAAGAGATACAGACGGGCAAAGGGCAGGCGTTTGCGCAGAAATGGCCACAGCAGCAGCGCTGCAATCAAAGCGCCGAACGGCACAAAAAACAGCGAATGGGTGAAATGACGATGAAACTCGATATTCAATAACGGGTCATTCGACGACTGAATCAGAATATCGGCATCCGCAGCGATTCCGGCAAAAAAACCAATGCCGGTCGCAAGTCGCGTTTCCTGCTGCTTGGCGCCTGATTGCGCCATCGTGGCGCCGAGCAATCCCTGGGTCAGTAAATCCATATTTATTAAGAGTCTGAAATAAAAAATTATAAAAGAGACATAGTATAAAAGGATAAACGGTCCGGTCGCGATTTATTCTTGCCGGGCATTGCCCAAACATAAAGGATACCAGGCAGTACTAGTAGGTTATGATATCTTGTCATAGCAGTGCTATCGAAACCAATCAGTAAAATCTAATCGAGAAATAAAATGCGCTATTACAACCATTACCAATTTATCAAATGGGCAAACGGTTAAAAGCCGGGTTACTGGCTCTGGCCGGTCTGATTATTTTTTCTGGCGTTAGTCTCTATGCACTCCGCAATCCCCTGCTGGAAGCACTGATCAGCCACCAATTGGGCAAACAGGGGATGCCACTACAATCCATTTCGGCGCTCGATATTTCGCTCAATACCTTCCGCTTGCAGGATCTGACAGCGGGTAAAAATCAGGAATTGCGTGTTGGAAAAATTCTGGTGACTTGGCAGCTGCAGGAACTGCTCGCCGGGAAACCGGCATCGGTTGAGATTAACGATTTGCAATGGGCGCTCGATTTGGACGAAGAACGCCCTCCTTCGGATTCGCTGCAAACCATGTCGTTAAAGACTGGAAGCGATATCAACATACCCTGGTTGCCTAACTTTTCACTGAAGGACTCAGCAATTCACTTTCACTCATCGGCTGGCAATGCCACGATTGCGCTGTCTGGCGACATCCAACAAGACCAGCCGGACACTCAGGCGATACGTTTCAGCGCCGTAGTCTCCGGTTCACTCGGTCAAACCAAAGGCACATTGGCTGCGACTCTAGATAGGCAGGGGAACATGCGGGGCAAGGTCACTGTTGCAGAAGGCATGCTGAACTTGCCCGAAGCAAAAATTTCCAGTTTCGCAGGTGAAGCGACGTTTGCAGTTGCGGCTATGCGGCTACAACATTTCGGTACCGAGTTTGCGTTATCCAAAGTTAAGTTGTCAGGAGAAAAGTCAGCGAAGCCAGTTTCTGAAACGGCTGGTAAAAACTCAGCAGCATTTATATTGCCTGACATGGCCATTGATCAAATCAGCGTTAAAGGAGATATCCGCGGATTAGCGGATTCCTGGTCAGGACAGCTCGATGTGGAAATCGATGGCGGCCAACTGACCAGTGAGCCTTTGAATATCAAGCGGATAACTGTCTCATTGCCGATGCAGGTTGACCTCGATCAGGATAGCTGGCGCATCGGACTGCGCAATCCGGGACAAATTACCTTGGGCAAGATTGACTCCGGTGCTGCTTTGCGCTTCCAGAATCCTTTGAAGTTTTCAATTTCCCAAGTCACTCTGGAGCTGGTCAAGAATTCGCAGGGTTTGGCGCTCAAACATGATATCACTGTGCTACCTGCAGATTTCTCTTTGCTGGTTGATCAAGACAAATCTCCGGCTATTGAGGCACAGATTCATCCAGGGAAAATAGCCTTGACCGGAGCGTTCGACGCCAAAGAGAAGTATCAGGGACGTTTTACCCTCAGCGATACGGCGGTATTGTTACCCCAACCTCAACTACAATTGAAGGCTATCTCCGCCACGCTGCATCTGAATGACCCGGAAAACGGAACTGCCGCTGATTTTGCCATCGGCCAACTGCAACACCTGGCACCCGGGCCGCTGTTCGCAGCGTTGTCCATTTCCGGAAGCATCCGGAATGAAGCCGCTGAAGGGGAGCCAGCGGTGTATGCTTTAAACGTTGCAGGCGGCGTACCGGATTTACGCTATTTAAAAATTACTGGCAAGCATTCGCCCATTAGCGGTAACGGGATGCTAAAAGCGGAGATTGTTTCGCTCAATTTCTCGCCAGATCGCTTGCAGCCCAGCGCACTTTCCCCCGTTCTATCCCAGCTGGAAGCGGTGAGCGGTCAAATCAGCGCGAGCGCGCAATTCAAGTGGTCCAATCAGGGAGTGCATAGCAGTCGCGGCGCGTTTGAATTGCGCCATGTATCATTTACTCAAGAAACCGCCAAAATAGGTGATCTCAACGCATCGCTCCATTTAGAGAACTTATCTCCGCCCAGCAGCCTGCCGCAGCAAACCCTCACGATCCGGCGCATTGATTTCGGCATTCCGGTTGAGAATCTGCTGGTTTCCTACCAGATCGAGTCTGCTGATCCGCCGCGTATCGTGCTTGAGAAAGCGCAATTTTCCATGATGGATGGCATCCTGTCATTGGCACCCGCGATCATTAATCCTGCCGCTGCACACACTGATGTTCTGGTCCGCTTGGACAACATCGATCTGGGAACCTTTTTTAACCTGATTCAAATCGATGGGCTCACCGGAAGCGGGCATCTGGATGGTGAGATTCCGATCCGCTTGGAAGATAATCAGGTTATGATAAGAAAAGGCCGTCTGGCAGCAGCGGCACCGGGTGTTTTGCGCTTCCAATCCGAAAAAGCTTCGCAACTGTTAGCCACCGCGGGTGAAGAGATGAATTTGTTGCTGCAAGCTGTGCAGGATTTTCATTACACCGAGCTGTCACTGGATCTGGATAAATCGGCAACACACGGCTTGATCGCCAAACTTTCCTTGCTGGGAAATAATCCCGCAGTTAAAGATGGGCAGGTTTTCCGCTTGAATATCAATTTGGAAAGTGATATTGACAAAATCCTGCAGACGATTAATCAGGGCTACAGCTTATCCCATGAAATTCTGCGCAACGCATTCAGGCGCCATTAAGTTAGATTGCATCATATTATCGCCATAGAGCACAGTTAGGCTCATTACCGGTTTCCAGTCAAAATAGACTGGGAAATCCATTAGAAAGGAGTGCAATCATGCGCAAAATTGATCGAATGACAAACACAATACGCGTCACAGTAATCCTGATCCTTTGCTGCCTGGTGATTACTGCGTGCGCACCGACAGTCAAGCTGGAAACACCGCAGGAGCCGATTACGATTAATCTCAATATCAAACTGGATGCTGATATTCGGGTAAAGCTTGAAGAAGAAGCCAAGAAAGATATCGCGGCCAACCCCGGCATTTTCTGATATTAAACGAGAAAGGAGAACACTATGCAGCGTATTCCAAAAATGACAGTTAAAAAACCGCTCGCAGGAATCAGCGGTGCTATTCTGCTGGCGTTAACACTTTGCGCAACACCGGCATGGGCTGATGCGCTTGATGATCTGCGCGCATCGGGTGCGATTGGTGAAACGTATGAGGGTTATGTCGTGGCAAGGGAAGCAGGTGCTCAGGCGGAAGCCGATGCGATTAACGCCAAGCGCAAAACCATTTACCAGGAAAAAGCCGCGGCACAGGGCATAGACATTGAACAGGTAGGAAAAGTATACGCCGCAGAAATCATCCGGAAAGTCCCGGCAGGAACCTGGATTCAGATCGATGGGCAGTGGAGAAAGAAATAACCCGGAACAGATCCGGCGAGAAAACTAATCTCGCATACTTCGCTGCTCATTATTTAATTTTAAGGACCTCATCAAAATTTTCTTGAAGCAAATCACAACCCGAAAATTTCTAGGCATCTTGCGTAGAAAAAAATAAGCAATACACTTATTCCCTTATTAAGGCGGCAACTTTATAATACGAACAATAGAATTATATATTTTGAGGTCAGTCAATGAGACAATCTGGCATCGAAATTATTCATGTACCATGTTAGTAGCTTCACTGCGCTCTCAACGGCTGATCTAAGGAGAAAAAAATGTCATTTCACTTATTCCACATTAACGAAGTCTATTCGAATGCTAATGGAACTGTTCAATTTATCGAGTTTGAAGGGGATGCGAATGGCCAGCACGAGTGGGCGGGGCATAAAATTACCTCGACCAATGGCGTCACTACAAACACTTTCAATATCACCACGAATCTCCCCAATGAGACGACAACCAATAAGTCAGTTCTGGTTGCGACGCAAGGGTTTGCGGAGTTGGGCATTGTTACACCCGATTACATCATTCCGAATGGATTTCTGTTCACTGTGAGTGGTGCTGTGAGTTTTCCCGGGATGGTTGGGGGCGCGATAAATTACGCTTCATTACCGGCTGACGGAATACGGTCGCTCAACCCCGATAGCTCGACTGGAGTCAATTCCCCCACAAATTTCGCGGGTAACACCGGCACTATACCCAGCAATGTGTTCTCCGGAACAGATGGGCCGGACAATTTAGCAGGTACATCAGGGGATGACTTTATCTTGGGGGCTGGCGGACAGGACACGCTGAATGGCGCGGGAGGCAATGACACACTGAGTGGCGGCTTGGGTGTTGATACTGCAATCTACAACAGCAATCGTGCGAACTACTCAATTCTTGGAACAAGTACCGGTCTCAGCATTTCCGGGCCCGATGGCAACGATACAGTTTCCGGTATTGAGCGTTTTCAATTTACCGATAAAAATATTGCTGTTGATCTTAATGCCGGGCAAGCAGCCAGCAACACGGTTCGAATTATCGGTGCCGCGTTCGATGCGACTACCATTGGCGAACATCCGGATTATGTCGGTATCGGACTCAATCTGTTCGATTCCGGCCAAAGTATGTTGCAAGTAGCGCAACTCGTGATCGGCGTGTTGGGCAATCCCAGTAATGGGGACTTTGTGGATAAGATCTTCCAGAATGTAGTAGGCGTAGCACCATCGGCCGCAGAGCATGATTTTTATGTCGGATTGCTACAGGGCAGTGGCGGATCATTCACTCAAGCGGAGTTGCTGGAAATTGCCGCTAATTCTGAAGTCAATGCAACGAACATTGATTTAGTCGGGCTTCAGCAAAGTGGTGTAGTGTTCGCCTAGTAGTCAGTCAGTTTGAAAAACGAGGATACAAACGTGCCAGTTTGCGGCGAGCATCCTGAGAGGTGAAGCGCCAATTGACGGGAGCAGGCTTTGGCATTGCGGGCATTGACATTTGCTTCTATCTCACGGCGTAGTAGATGATCTTTGTCTGGAATGCGTTGTGTCAGACACATGTTGGACAACACAGCCAGCTCGATTTCGGCAATGTTCAACCAACTGCCGTGCTTGGGAGTGTAATGAAATTCCAGTCTTCGCGCTAAATCGTGCGCCTGTTCGGCCGGAAAGGCCTCGTAGAGGGATCCGATTTTGTGGGTGTTAAGGGTTTATCCAAAACCACTCGAATAACGCTGGCCTGCGGATAAATATCGGCAATGTGCTTCATGCACTGGGCAAACTCAATCTTGGTGCGCCGGTCGGTGATATCAACCTGACGAAAGCCGCGCTTAGGCTCACAAATCATCATCAAGTCACAGACACCTTTGCGCTCGTACTCGGTATCATAACGCGCCGGCGTACCCGGTTCGGGTGGAAGTGGTTTACGCACTTCGGCGATGAGTTGCTTGGGACTTTCATCGAAACAGACGACCGGACGCATCGGATCATAGGGCTCTTCATACAGGTCGAGAACATCTTCCATCGCCGCCACAAAATCGGAACTGACCTCTGGGATGCACCATTCCTGCTTTTGCCAGGGTTTAACAGGCCGTTGAAAAACTATCTGCGTTGCCGCTGCGGTGTTAAAAACAGACTCAAAATGCTCATTTATTAAGCATAAACTGCGCTTTTTCGCCTGTTTTTGCCTTGCATCGGCTGCCTCGAAAACGTTTTTCAACGGCCTGTTAAGCGTGTTTTTTTAAAAGCTGGCGAATGGTTTCGTAACTGCAGGAATCGACGTAATTTAATTCCACTACTTTGTCCGCCAGCAGGCGCAGTGTCCAGTGGTTATGGCCATCGGGCGCATCGCTGCAGGCCACCGCAATGAGATGAGCTGCCTGTTTATCGCTGAGTTTTGGCGCCTTGCCGGGACGCGGGTGATCTTTCAAGGCCGCTTCCGGCCCTTCTTCCACGCAGCGCTGTCGCATCTTTGCCACCATCGACGGCGAGACATTCAGCGCATCTATAATGTCTTTGTCTCGCGAGCCCTCTGCAGCCTTGAGCAGAATGCGAGCACGTGTTTGGCTGCGTACGGCGCTCTTGCCTTTTTACACTACGGCTTGCAAGATTTGTCTTTCATTATCGCTCAGATTAATTTTGCGCGGATTCAATGGCAGGCATGATAGTTTGCTCTCACAACAAAAATCTCTTAATAACATACCTAAAGATTATCTGACATCATTTTGTTTTTTAATGACTGACTACTAGTGCCATCAAATAGAAAGTATGCTCATTCATCATTAACAGGCAAATTACCTATCACAAAACGCATTGTAGACACATATAATAGAAGCTGCTTTCATTAAATAAAATTGTAATGTTGAAATTGTTCGATGCATCGCTGTTTTACCTCACATAGCCATGTAAATATCGGAATCAAGCCAATACTTATCGTCATAAGGAAGAATTTATGGGTCAGGTAACTGAGATTGTAGGTCGTGGTCTGGCACGGTTCCTAACCAAGCCGGTGCGGCAAAGTACTCAAGTTGCTACGATCAGCCAGGAAAAGCTCTCAGCAGCCTTACAACCCGGAGATGTCCTACTGGTTGAAGGAAATACCCGTGTCAGTGTCGCTATCAAATATCTTACGCAATCCACCTGGTCACATGCAGCCCTGTACATCGGCGATGTATTGCCTTCCAGAGCACCCTGGCAGCTACCTCAGGTACTAATTGAAGCCGATCTGAAGGAGGGGGTGCGCGCAATAACATTGGCACATTATGCGCAAATGCACACCCGGATTTGCCGTCCTGTCGGTTTGAACGATGAGGATCGCAAACGGGTTGTCGATTATGTGATTGCACGTATCGGTCAGCACTATGACCTAAAGCACATTTTCGATCTCCTGCGCTATCTTCTTCCCACTCTGCCCGTTCCCACAAGATTCCGCAGACGCCTTCTGGCCCTAGGCAGCAGCGACCCGACACGCGCTATCTGTTCAACCCTGATCGCGCAGGCGTTCGAATCGGTGCACTACCCAATCTTGCCGGAGATTCAACGCACCTGGTCAGATAATCCGATGCATGCTGATTGCTATGCTGAAATCTACCATATTCGTCATCACAGTCTATACACACCGCGCGATTTCGACATATCACCCTTCTTCGACATTATCAAACCAGCAATCGAGAATGGCTTTGACTACCGCTCACTTGCCTGGAGTGACGCCACACAAGAGCTCGCGCAGATTCCATGCAAATCAACCGAGTGAATGGCATTTAAATTAATTTCTAACTGCTCAGTGCGCTACTCATCTGCGGCACTGCCTGCGATAACGGTTCCGCCACGCCATTGGAAAGTATAAATACACGATCTGCGGCATTAATGACAGCCGGTTGATGCGAGACAGCAATAACCGTCAAATCCTTGGCCAATTCCTGTAGCGTTTCGCAGATGGTTTTTTCGCTTTCCGGGTCCAGTGCGCTGGTAGGTTCATCCAGAATTAAGAAAGATGGGCTGTGAGCCAGCGCCCGTGCAATGGCGACACGCTGGCGTTGTCCGCCGGAAAGTAATCCTCCGCGCTCACCCACAACCGTTTGCAATCCTTCCGGCAAAGCACTGACAAAATCCCAAGCGCCGGCCTGGCGTAGCGCTCGCTCTGCATCGGCGGCAGTCAATGCGGGTTCGCCGACCAGAATGTTATTCATCACCGTATCATGCAACAAAATAGTGTCTTGCGAAACATAGCCAATCATGTGGCGCCATTGGCGAAGATTGATGTCATGCAACGATACGCCGTCAATCTGAACTTCTCCGGATTGCGGCTCGGCCAATCCACAGAGTAGATCCAGCAATGTACTTTTGCCGGCGCCGGATGGCCCCATGACCGCAGTAAATGAGTTGATCGGTATTTCGATATTCAGATCTTTGAAAATAGTTTTCTGGCCATAATCAAATTTGACATGCTGCAATGTAATGCCTTTTTGCAGCGTAGGTTGCAGTGTTCCCGTTGCCCTCTCTGCCGCCGCGCGCGCGTCTTCGGCAGCCTTACGTAAAGCCCAATAAGCACTTTCTTGCGCGGCCAGTTGCTGGTGTCTGCGCTGCGTTTTATTCAGCAATCCCAAAATACGCGTCAACAAAAAAACCATCAACATAACTTCCGGCAAGGATAATTGCCACACCACCAATGCAAGATATAAGCCGCTGGCTGTCAGAGCGGCAAGTATGGGTTCCTGCAGCGCGGTTAGCGCAGCTCGATTCATCACTTCCCGGCGCGTGGCTTTTTCCAGGTGTTGCGTCTGTTCGTGCAGAATAGCGTCGGCAACATTGTCACGCGCCATGGCTTTCAGTGATTTCACCGAACTGAGCACATCGGATAAGTACGTTAATAAATTACGTAGCAATTGGGTTTGCTTGTTACCTGCACGCCGGGTTGCGCTGACTAAGCGATTCAACACAATTAACAGGAATAAGCCGATAATTAATGAAGCCAGTGTCGCTTCCCATGAAATAAACAATGCGACGATGGCGTATACCAGCACTTGAATAGCGAGCGCCAGCACGTTGACACTGTGCTCAAAACCGTTGGCCGCACGATAAGCTTCCGTCGCAACCGAATTAGCAAGTGATCCGACGGGTTGCCGTAAATAGTATTGCCACCGGCTAGCCAGCAAAGCTTCAATTAGATCCAGGCGCAAGGCCGTCGCCACATGCGCAACGGTGTAACCGACCTGACGATTAGCCAACAGCAACACCACACCTTTGAGAAACATACCGCCAACGATAATGATCAAGATCGCATCCAACGTGGGTTCAATGCCGATATCTTGCAGCGCTTTCTCCATGAATTTACCGATGCCTGAATCGCCCGTCTCGCCTGAATCACCAACAGCGATCGATAATAAAGGCAGCAGCGCTGTTAAACTCAATCCTTCAGCGATACCGGCAATCAGCAGTGCAACCAGAACAAAAGCGCTGCGCCGGGGAAAGACCATGATGTACGTAAATAAAGTACGCATAAGCCGGCTATAAAAATGGATGAGAGATCGGTGGTGTGTTTACGTAGTCGTTATGCATTGGGAATGTCGCATAGAACGCCGTCGATCAATTGCTTGATTTGCTGAGCACGATTGGCAAGACGGGAATCGTGCGTGACAATGACCAGGCTGGCATTGATTCTATGATTCAACTCCAGCATCAAATCAAAGACGCTCTCAGCTGTCTGCCGGTCAAGATTTCCGGTAGGCTCATCAGCCAGGATGCAGGCGGGTTGTGTAACCAATGCACGCGCAACCGCAGCGCGTTGGCGTTCACCGCCGGATAATTCACCGGGTGTATGTGTCAAGCGGTGACTCAAGCCAACCTGTTTCAATATATCTTCCGCCCGGTCATAGGCTTCCTGGTTCGGCAACCTACGAATCAACAGCGGCATAGCCACATTCTCCAGCGCGCTGAATTCCGGTAACAAATGATGAAACTGATAGATGAAGCCGAGCGACCCATTGCGTAACCGGCAGCGCTCTTCTTCATTGATTTGCGCGATATCTTGCCCGAGAATCCGGATATTCCCGCTTGTCGGCGCATCCAATCCGCCGAGTATATGCAGCAACGTGCTTTTGCCGGAACCGGAGGCGCCGACAATCGCCAGCATTTCCCCTTTAATCAGATCCAGATTAACGCCTTTTAATACCGGAACTGCCAAATCACCCTGAGAAAACTGCTTGACCAGATTGCGGCATGAGATAACAGTATCATTCATAGCGTAACGCCTCCGCCGGATTCACTTTGGAAGCACGATAGCTTGGATAAATCGTTGCCAGCAGACTGAGGACAAATGATGTCACAGCAACGGTGGTGATATCCGCCATCTGCGGATCGGTTGGAATGGTGCTGATGTAATAAATTTCTCGCGATAAGAACTGAACGTGGAACAAACTTTCAATAAACGCCACCACCTCACCCACGTTGTAGGCTAACAACATACCGCCCGCAACCCCCAAAATTGTGCCAAAAACGCCAATAAACGTTCCCTGCACAATGAATATCTTCATGATGCTGCGCGGGCTTGCGCCGAGGGTACGTAAAATCGCGATATCCGATTCCTTGTCGGTCACCGCCATTACCAATGTGGAAACAATATTGAATGCCGCCACCGCAATAATCAATGCGAGAATCAACGATAACATGCGTTTCTCGATCTGGATTGCACGAAAATAATTGGCATGCTGTTTTGTCCAGTCACTGATATAGCTGTCGATCGTCAGCATCGCGGGTAATTCTTGAACAACTTGGGGCGCCAGAAACAAATCCTTCAGTTTTAGACGCACACCGGAAACATCATCGTTATCCATGCGATAAAGTTTCTGCGCATCAAACATGTGAATCAGAACCAATCCGGAGTCATATTCAAAGTGCCCCGCTTCGAAAATACCGACCACGGTGAATTGCTTCAGCCGTGGCAAAATGCCCGCAGGCGTGACCTGCCCTTGCGGCGAAATTAAAACGATTTTATCACCGAGGAAAGTACCCATAGAGCGCGCCAATTCCATGCCGATGACAATACCAAATTCACCCGGCACCAGATTATCCAGCTTTCCGCTAGCCATCATTCTTCCAAAATCCGCCACCTTGTCCTCCATGGTTGGCAGAATACCGCGCACAACAACCCCCTGAACAACTTGGTTGTGCGATAGCATGCCTTGCGCATTGACATAAGGTGCGGCAGCTTCTACGAATGGGTGCTTAACTGCTTCTTCTGCGGTTTGCTGCCAGTGGCTCAGATTGCCATGAATGCTGCCGATCTGAACATGCGAAGCGACGCCTAGAATCCGTGTGCGCACTTCTTTCTGGAAACCATTCATGACCGACATGACCGTAATGAGCGCCGTCATTCCCAGCGTGATGCCCATCAGAGAAATTAATGAAATGAATGAAATGAAATGATTGCGTTTTTTGGCGCGCGTATAACGCAAACCAATGAAAAGTTCATAAGGGGACACGAATTTAATAGACCCGTAATAAGTTCAACTGCGAAGTTTGCCACATTTAAGCGCGGCATAACAAATAATCAAGAGATTGTAATCAGGAAATGTTACTGCAAGATTTCCATTAGAGACCGCCGCGCGCCGCATTGACCATTTCAGTCAGCTTGCACCGACAGCAATCGTGCCCTGCCGCATAATAAGCTTACTTGTTACCAGCTTATTCAGTTCTCGCGATACGGCTTCACGATGCGTGCTGACCAGATTGGCGATCAGCTGGGTGGGCCGAGAGGCGGCGACGCCACGCCCCTGAATACTTCGCACGCCAGTGTTGAATCATATCGCGTCGGTCAAACGGCGACTGCCGGAAGCGCTTAGAATGACTTCGGCTATCTGGCGATTGAATAAATCAGATTCGAAATCCGCGCGACAGGCCAACGCCTGGTCGCATCACCGGCCAGGGTCATCCTCCCAAACATTACCCTGGCAAATCACACAAGATAACCTCTTGCCCCGACAAGCCATGATACATGACACGAATTTCACCCCTGGGCGATGAAAAAAGCGCTGTTAGTGTGATCATGATAGCGCACAATTTCATTACCGGTTTCATAGCGATGCCACTGACAAGAAGCCGCAACCATTTCTATATCTTTGGGTGACAGGCTTTGAAACTCCTTGATAACGGATAACATAGCGCCAGCGCGCTCAGCCGGTATAGTTCGTGTGGTCATTTCACGTTTATCCAACGCTCAAGAATTTTTATTCTCCAATCATTCCGGTAATTTTAACCAAGACCACATTCCCCCCAGAAGGGGTAATGATATATCAATTTGAAGAAATGTTTTGTTTGGCGAGCAGGTAATTGCGATCCGATGCGTAGAGGAATTGCACAATACACTCCTGCGCAGGAGAAACAAGAGAATCTATGCAGATGCTGAAAAAATCAGCCCTGTAAATAGACAAGAACAATTAGGATTTATTGATAATGATCAATAGTGTTATTCATCATTCTGGTTATTCTGAAGATATTGGATATGTGATTTGGTAGATTCAACAAATACATTGAATGGACCAGCGCTTCCGGCGAGGAGCTATCCAAAATAATACAATTGGGAAATTGCCACATATTACTGATGTTTATGCAAATTAGCCTCACTTAACAAAAAATGGTAAGGGGGAAATCATGACAACCTTTCTGAACAGCAGCAATTTCGTAACCGGCTCCACTGATGAACAGCAATCACTGGTAAACGCATTAAACGATATTCTGAGAAACGATTATCACGGCAGTTTCTTTGCGCTGCTGAGCGGGTATCAGCGCATCCTGGCAGATAACAATCAGCGAAAGCATTGGCCGGAGATTCATAAAAAACTGGATACCTTATTTAAATGCGGCACAGCGGAGGTGATCAGTGGTCCAATGATTGGTATTCCTGTTTCCATACGAGACAGCGATTATTTCAAGGAAGCTATCCAATTTACTGGCAAAGAAAGATCCATCATGGCTAATATCGAATGGATGGCAACTGCCTGGAATGCAACGTATGCCGATACTGGCTTGTGGATGGGCAAAACTTTTGAACCGGTGTCGCGCGAAACCGTGGGGAAAAAAACCCGTAATGACAACAAAACCATGAGCAGTTATGATCCAAAGTTGGCGCGTATCGGGCGTAATTTTTTTCGTGAACCGCCTGATCCCAATGCATTGCAAGCAATCGGGCTGCCAGCATTGACACAATTATGGAAACTGAAAGACCGCCCAATGAATCCTGCGGCGACCGGATTTGATTGCCAGCTGCTAGTTGAAAATTTGGATAAAGAGAAAGCGATCCCATACAGCAAAACCGGGGGTTATTTTCTTTGCAATCTGGGAACTTCAGCGGTTCCGGAAATGAATGGCAAAGCAGTATATCAATTGAATTATCGCTGGCCTGACCTTGGCCCGGTGTATCCCATGACGCGCTTGATCGATGAAATTGTTCGTATAGACGACGGTATTTATTTAGGTCAATTGGTTTTCGCCACGCAGCATTACAGTCTGGGAGCCTTTGCTTTGCCGAATGGCCAAATGGTATCGATCGGTGATAACTACCCGTACCGTTCGATGATCGACAATATCAAACAAATTTTTCCTGTGGGTTGGGTTGAGGAAAAGGATCCATACGGCTATCAGAATAACGGATTTTTCCTGATGGTTGATCCTGCTTATGCAAAAGAATTTTATGCGGATGATGCATTTCCGCAACTATGCCCGCGTCCGGGTGAAATAGGCTTCAGCGAGTTGGGATATGATCAAAAAACATCCGTCTCGATGATGTCTAAGACAGAAAACAGCAACAGCAGTGGCGCAGAGTTGGCCAGAAATGACCGATTGGGTTGAAGGCTGGAAGCAGAACGAAACGCTAAAGCACAAATTTACCACTTTCATCCTGGAAGAATCACCGAAGGGTGTGGAAGATAGTGAAGTCACTGAAATGTTGCAGGAAGGCGAGTCAATTTTGCAAATGCTGCAGCGCATCAGCGGCGAAATTTCCGCACAGAGCAATCCGCAAGACAACTTAAAGCATTTTGAGAAACTCAATCGCTTATTCCGCCGCGGCGTAGCTCCAGCGGTGGAGAATGGGTTATTCCAAGGACACGGCGCGCACGGTTATAACGTCCGCGTTGACAGCAACGAAACAACGGATTGGTATGGTGAAACAAACCGCACAACCGGCTTTGATTATTACCACGGCGCAACACTTAACCTGCACTGCGGCTTTGCTGAAACCTTCTGTCCCGATCCAGGCGGCAAACCGGACGATGAAAATCTTTTCCCCAGCCGTCTTGCCGATCTGGCTCTACCGCACGAGACTCCGAACGCACTCAATATGATGTGGCACAGCATCGGCAAATATATTTTTCCGTGGGCTGGCAAATCCTATGAAAAAATCTCGGCGCGAAAATTGAGCATGCTGCTCGATGAAAGTGACGATTTAGCCGATCGTTATCCTGAACGCGTGCAAGCGCTCAAAACACATCTGGCCAGTGCACCGCACTACGCGCTGGTGGAAAAAAACAAAGCACATTATTGGGACGCTGAAGGTGTTTATGCCAAGCATTTGAAAAGCGGCGCCTGGGATAAAGGCATGTCGGAGGAAGACAAGGCATTCTGGGAAAATGAAGCGGTATTGCATTGGGTCGATGGCAACAATATTCAGGATAAGCGCATCATCGCCGCCGATCCATTGATGCGTATCGTCGATATGAATTACCGTGTTCCGGATGCATCACTGCAGGCCATATCAGCGGCTGGGCCATCACCGTTTGCGCGGCAAGGCTATATTTTTCTCGGTGTAGATGACCGGGAATCGATTTTGTCTATGAATAACGGCGATGGTAAAAAGAAAAAAGTATTTCAGTTTCATTACCGGTTTCCAATGATCGGCGGGCCTGTTCCGATTGGCTATTGTCTCGATGAGATTGTTGAGATTGCCGACGGCCTTTATCTGGGGCAACTGATTTATTCCACAGCATTGGATAAGCCATTCCATTCGTCAGTCGATCCTGCGGAGTACCGGTATCAACTGTTTGGCTATTTTTTGCTGCTTGATGATACTTGGCAATATCACAGGCTGGCGATAGGTTTGGATACATTGATTTAATCAGCGCGGAGGAAATGATGAGTAATGACAGACTAAATCGAGGCGGAATCCATATTGATCTTGAACACGGAACGGCGGATACTTCCGCGTTCAGCGATAATATCTCTATTTTTCCCATCCCTAATACCACACCTGACAAGATCAAAACATTACACGATCTTGCACTCAACGACATTAAGCTCAGCGATTTTCCGGTGGTACAGGCATGGCGCAATCAATTGTTCGATCCGGAATGGATTCCGGAAATTTGTGATGAGCTGCCCCGTTTGTTAACCGAATTTCTGCGCCAGCCAGACCACGCGGCGCTACCGCCGGTTACACGCCGCGCTCAAGCACTGAAGCATGTTTTCAGTCATAAAACGCCGCTGGTGCGAAGCACCGATTTGTTGCCAGGGCAAACGACCGCCAGCTTTGTTGGTCCGGTTGTATATATGGATATGAGCGGTTATTGCATTTGGCCCGAATTGGGAACGCTTTCAAAGCGGCCGCAGAATCCGTTCAAAATCAAACCAGAAGTAGCCAGGCGGCTGAACGAAGAAATTTTCCCTTTCTGGCTTGAACGACGCACAGTGCAAGAAGTGGCGCGGTACACCGATTACGATACGGCCAACTATGCTAGCGATAAGCGCGATGAAGTCGATGGCGGTATGTGCGAAGGCAAACCATCCATTGATCCGCCGCTGAAAAAAAGAGCGGGTGAAACGCCTAAATGTCAGGAGCTGTTTGAGCGTGTTGCTTTTTATCTGTCCGATAAAGCTACGGCTGTATCGCACACCGCGCCTGATTTTAGCCGGGTGCTTAAATTTGGCTTCAATGGCCTGATCGCGCAGTTGCAGAAAGATATTGCAAGTGGTGTCGCGGATACGCCGGAAAAAATTGAATTTGCGCAAAGCGTCATCACCGTGTATGAAGGCGCCAAGAGCTATGCCGGGCATTTAGCCGATGCTGCCGAAAAAGCCGGCAACAGCGAGCTTGCCGCAATCTGTCGCAAGATCCCGGCAGAACCTGCGAATACATTGGCGGAAGCGATGGTGGTAATCTGGGTTTGTTACCACTTGTTATTACAAGAAAATACCAATTTTGGCCTTTCCCTTGGCCGCTTGGATCAGACGCTGAACGAATTCTACCTGCGCGACTGGCAGCAACAGTCGGACGATGCGGCAAAAGCAGCGTACACCCGGCGGGCGGTCGAATTGATGTGCCACTTCTTTTTGCGTTGTTCCGATCATGTGCCGTTGTCGCCGGAAAGCGCGGAGGTACTGTTTGCCGGTAGCGGTTCAAACCAGGCATTAACCGTGGGCGGCACGCGTTTTGAGAATGGTAAAACCGTCGATGCGGTTAATGACATGACGTACATCATTCTAAAAGCAACCGAAATGCTGTCTATTCGCGATCCGAATGTACATGCCCGGTATCATAAGGAGGTCCATCATCGCGCACCGGATGGCACGCCTTTGAGGGCGGGCGAGATTTCCCCTTATCTGAAGCGTATTTGCCAAGTGAATCTGGTTACCCGCGCGACGCCCGCGTTGCACGGCGATGTTCCGGTGATTCGTAGCATGGCGAATTATTATGCCAAGCACGATCATGTGACGGCTGACGAAGCATTAGCGGATGCGCACGATTACGCGTCGATTGGTTGCATCGAACAGAATGCCGATCATAAACACTATGGCCACACAGGTTCCACCTTGCTGGTGCTGCCAGCGGTGCTGGAGCTGGCCATGTTTGGCGGCAAGCACCGTAGCGACGGCATCGGTAAAAAGGATCCCAATTTGTTTTATGGCAAACCAGACTATACTTCCCCGCCATTGACAGCTATGCAGTCGATGCAGGATTTCATCGGCAGCTTCCGTTTCCAGCTCGATGAAATGGCGCGGCATTGCGTGCAATTCAACAATTATCTGGGACGCACACTGGAAAAAGTACGGCCTTCACCATTATTGTCGGGATTGTTTGACGGGCCTACGAATAAACCGGGAGAAAACGGCGCCAAGTTCCGTGATGTTTCCTCCGGCGGCGCCAAATACAACTCTTCCGGTGTGGCCGTGATCGGACTTGCCGATGTCATTGATTCCTTTTGCGTGATCGATGCGCTGGTGTTTGGCGGCAAAATGTCCGCGCAGGAACTGATTGCGGTATTGGATACGAATTTCGGCCATAACGCATCAACTGGTAAAGAAGCAGAAGCGCACAGTTTAGTGAAAAGTTTGCTGGATCGCATCCAGAAACGGCTTACCGGCGGTTCCGGCGCGAGTTCTACAACGATGACACCGGAACGGTTACAAGCGTGCATGCGTCTGATCCGTCTGGCGCCCAAATATGGCGCCGGTGTCGATCAAACGCCCGGCGGCATTTATAACAATGCGATGGCGGTAAAATACACACGGCTGTTGACCAAAATGATCCAGGAAGTTTTTTTCAAGTACCGCACGCACCGTGGCGGGCGCTACCTGACCGGTTACTGGAGCATGACCAACCATGCTGGCTTTGGCATGTTAAGCCGGGCCACACCGAATGGCCGGATGGATAGCGCTTCGTTTGCCAGCGGAATCACGCCCTGTCCCGGCATCGTCAAAGCCAATGGCGATCCGGTGATGTTGCTTGATCATATGCTATCCGTGGCCAGTGTCGACGCGGATACTGTACAAAACGGCTACACCTACAACCTCAGTCTGACACCACGTGGCAAATCTCACTTCAACGAAGACACGGAATTATTTGCTACGCATATGAAAACCTTTATGGACCAGAATGGTGTTCTCGTTCAACTCTGCGTGACGTCAATAGAAGATTTTATCGCGGCAAACGCCGCTGCGACGGCGGCAAGCCGCGCTGATGCCGGCGAGGCTGAGCAAAAAGCGTTGGCGCCGTATAAAGATCTGATGATACGGGTTGCCGGTTACTCCGCCTACTATGTCACGTTGAGTCCGTTGATGCGGCAAGAAATCATCGATCGCGCCAATTTTGATATGAAAAGCGGTGTTGAACAGCATGAAACCATAGGAGCATAACGATGCATGCCACTATTCCCGCGTTACCGGACGGTATTCACTATATTCTGAAATCCGGCATCCAGCTGGGCGAATCAACCGGCAATCTCGGCGGAATGCTGAATCGCATGGAAGGTACGATGTTAGCCGCTGGCATGGCTGTAATGATCAAGCTCGGCTTCGGCTTCCTGATCAATCCGGGTTTAAGTGAATCCCAAGCCAAGAAAGCGCAGCGTTTTTTTGAAAACAATTTTGTTATCAAAGATCCCAATGTTCCTGGCGGTATTCGTTATTACCAGGGGAAAATCTTGATCCGTACCCGGAAACCGCAAGATGACATGAATGTACTGATCAAATTTTGTCCCGACCCAAAAGCGCTGTTTATCCAAACACCTTTCGGCCAGCAACTGAATCCAGTTGCTATTGTCACGACGGAGGCGCTTAGTGAAGCGCACGCCGAGCAGATTGAGCACGATCCAAACAAGGTCGATTTGGTGATTCGCTTTAAAGATACCCAGGCTATTTTGGGGTTGGCTGAGCGCCCGGATGCGGATGTCGTGCAATTATTGCTAGAAAACCTGGTGCAGATTACCGGCAATTTCGGGCACATGTTTAAATTTGGCGCTATTGGTAAGAATGTTCAACTGGCCATGAAGGATATTTTATGAGCGATAAGGGGCTTATTTTCGACATCAAGCGCGATTGCAGCGAAGATGGCCCGGAATCCGCACAACAGTTTTTTTTAAAGGTTGCCCCCTTTCCTGTATCTGGTGCCAGAATCCAGAAGGGAAAGCCGTTAAACCCGAAACCGATATTCACGGCAAACAGATTGGCACGTGGTATACGGTGGATGAATTGATGTATCGGTTGTTGCAAGACAAACCATTTTTTGCTTCAACCGGTGGCGGCGTGACACTCTCGGGTGGCGAAGCAACATTGCAGATGGATTTTGCCAGTAAACTGCTGCAGGCGTTGAAGCGCGAAGGCGTCCACACGGCGATAGAGACTAGCGGGTTTTTCGATTATCCGCATTTCAAAGACAAAATGCTCCCCTGGCTTGACTTGATCTATTATGACATCAAGCTAATCGACGATGAGGCCAGTAAAAAATATTGCGGGCAATCGAATCAGCGTATTTTGGACAATTTCCCCCGATTGCTTGCGGATGCGAACATTCCGGTTATTCCGAGAATTCCGCTTATTCCGGGAATCACGGCGACAAAAGAAAATCTCCAGGGAATTGCCGCATTTCTCGATAAGCATGGCGTTAAATCGTGTGCTTTAATGCCCTATAACCCGCTGTGGAGCGACAAGCTGCAAAAGCTTGGTCTACCTGCCCGCTATCAACACAAAGGTTTTATGACACCTGCCGAACAAAAAACTTGCATTGACTATTTTACAAAATCTATTTAATCCACTTAAAGGAGTGATCATGCAAATAGACTTTCATCACGCGACAACTTACGTATTGGCGCGACTGGCCGGTTTTGAACATCCCGAGGCAAATATCATTGCCTATTCAGCGCAATATGTCGATGATGCAACAAACTTTGGTGTAATTCACTTTACTAACAATGCCATGTATAGCCACTTAAGTTCAGCACATAAAACGGTTGATTACAGAAATTTTGAAGAATTGGCTAATCATCATGTCTGGATACCTTTTCATTTTTTACCTGGTAACAATGGATGCACATCGGAAGAAGATTCGACTGATAATTTTGACGAGAAAATCATCTGCCGACCCGACAGCCCTGTTGCAAAAGATATGGTAAGCGCATGTATCAAAAATAAAAACAGTCCATATGGTTTACATAGACTTGGTATTACGATGCATGTCTATGCTGATACATGGGCTCATCAGGAGTTTGCTGGGGTCAATCATAAAGTTAACGATATCAGCAAGCTTAACGATGAAGATAATCCCGGTAATTCTCTTGCATCAAGATTGAAAATATTCTTTGGCGATAAGTTCGATGACATCACCAGTAAACTGGTTGGCGATATATTACCACTGGGCCATGGAGCAGCGCTCTCCTATCCGGATCGCCCCTATCTCAAATGGAGTTATAAAGATCATAACAAGAAGAAAGTCATTAGAGATAATTCTATGAATTTTTTAGAAGCCTCCGACAAATTGTGCATGGCTATGCAACGTTTTCGAATCGGTGACGCGAATGCCAATGTTCCAGGTTTGAAAGACGAAGATAAACAAAAAATTGAGAAATTATTTCGAGATATCCGGGAAGAGGATGGCGAGAAAAGACATAAAATGTGGCTGCAACATATTTCAAACGGTTATTTCGGCTTCTTACCCGTGAATCTGACATATATTGCAAAAGGAGTTGGTTCCTGGAAATATGAGGCTCTTGGCACTACAAAAGATACCGACGACAAACATGAGAAGTATGGATACAGCCCCCTGTTTTTGAAAAGCAATTGGAAGCTATTCCACGATGCTCTTCAGGCGCATCGCTTTTACGTCATTCATGAGCTACTTCCACAATATGGTATTTGCGCAGCATAGCAACCTTGCTGAAAATGGATTGACATCTTTGTTCTTTATAGATCCAGTTTTCCGCTTCTTCGGGCGAATGTTATTTGAACAAAACATTATAGTTCAGCAAGCATTCCACAGCTTGTGAAAAGCATTTACTTCTGGCTGATTTTATCGTCGAGATGTTCAACTTTGACTTTGGCCACGCCATGCAGGCCGATTTTCTTTGCGGCGCCATGCGATAAATCGATGATTCGGCCTTTTTTGAAAGGGCCTCGATCATTGACGAGGACATCAACATGGCGGCCATTGTGCAGGTTAGTGACTCTGACTTTGGAAGGCAACGGAAGCGTTTTATGGGCTGCGGTTAAACCATGTGGAACAAAGCGCGTACCCATAGCTGTGCGATTGCCCGATTCCGAACCATACCAAGATGCATGGCCGACTTCCCGGTATCCGGCTGCTGAGCGTAATGGGTAATAGGTCACCCCTTGTACTTTATAAGGCTTGTTGTAAGGAGCAGTAAGTTTAGGCGCTTGATCACCGCGCACTTCTGTCGACCGCTGCGAAGTGCCGGAAAACATGGAAGCACAACCGCTTATCAGACCGGTAGTCAGCAACATTACACTAATATGTTTGCGATAGACTGATTGTTGCATAGCGTCTTTAATACCAAAGTTATACACGCAGATCATTATAACTACATCCTATCGCAAATATCCATCGGACGGATCTTGGTCATCTATCAAAATCTTGAATCTGTTCCAGTTAACCATATTTTCATGTTAGATTGATGCTTGAGATCGCCTGCAACAAACGATGATCAAGAAAAATATGGCACGACCGGCCACTGAGGGGCAGCAATATGACAAATGACAGCCACATTAAGATTAATGGCGCCATAGCGCGCGAGAATCCCTATGGAATGTTGCGTGAACCAACCTTCTCGGGTGTAAGTTCTTTCATGCGGCGTAAATACAGCAAAGATCTGACCGGCGCCGAACTGGTAATCAGCGGCATCCCGTTCGATCTGGCTGTAACCAACCGATCGGGCGCGCGTTTCGGTCCGCAGGCAATCCGGCTTGCTTCGGCAGAAGTCGCTTCGCTAAAACCTTATCCGTGGGGTTTTGATCCATTCGAGAATCTCTCAGTGATTGATTTTGGCGATTGTTATCTCGATGTGCACAACCCGATGACAATCCATGAAACGATTGCCGATCATGCCCGTCATATTTTGGGATCCGGTGCCCGCATGCTGACTTTCGGCGGCGACCACTATATTACTTATCCGTTGTTGAAAGCGCATGCCGAAAAGTTTGGCGAACCACTCGCGCTGATCCATTTTGATGCGCATAGCGATACCTGGTCAGACGACTCGCCTAGCTCACTGAATCATGGCTCAATGTTCTATAAGGCGATGAAAGACGGATTGATTGATCCCAGACACTCGGTACAAATCGGCATTCGCACATGGAACGATGATTTCATGGGCATCCACACCCTGGATGCCACCTGGGTGCATCGGCACGGCACGGATGCAGTGATTGCGGAGGTTGAGCATATTGTTGGCGACCGTCCAGCTTATTTCACGTTTGATATTGATTGCCTGGATCCAGCCTTTGCGCCCGGTACCGGCACACCGGTTTGCGGCGGACTGTCGACTGCTCAGGCATTAGCGATCATTCGTGGCTTTACCGGGCTCAATTTGATCGGCATGGATATCGTTGAAGTAGCGCCTGCCTATGATCACAGCCAGATCACGGCACTGGCTGCCGCACATATCGCTTGCGATCTGATCTGCCTTTACGCAAAACGTAAAACTTAACGGCCTGTTAAATCTATCCGTTCACTGAAAAAATGGAAAACGAATATCAACTGGCGCACCATTAATTAATGGTGTTTCTACCGGATTGATAAATTCCAGGTGAGCCAATATGGCTGATCGAGGGTATTCTAGTAAATTAATGCCGTCTGCCGGTGATTTTTGTGTCACACCCGGAATAGAGGTAATTCGAGCTTTGGCAGTTTCTCCGTTGGGAAAAATTACCGTAACGATCTGATCAATTACCACATAATCCTGATATTTCGGTGGAATGAATGCGCTAATATGTGCTTTTTCAGGAAAGATGATGTCTAAAAACGGCTGGCCTTTCCCTAGATATTCTCCGGGCTGCACAAATAATTCTGTGATTAATCCTTCTGCGGGCGCTGTAAGCAGTAACTGTTTCTTCTGCGCTTTAATTTGCTCCAGTTCTAAATTTAATTGACTAATCCGGCTCGCCATCTGAAAAGTATCTGCAGGAAACCCTTGGTCCCGTCGTTGCGACCTTTCATGCAGCGCTAAATTCTCAAGCGCACCATGATATTGATTACGCGCTGTTGCAACTTCAGCCTGTGTGGCTGCGCCCTGCTTAAATAATGATTCATATTGATGCAAACGATTTTGATAGAATTTTTCTTGTTCCTGGGCAAACTTCAACAATGGCATAGACTGCAACGCCGTATTGCCTGATTGGCGTTGTAGCTTATTTTTTTCCCCATTCAGAAAATTAATTTCAGTTGTTAACCGCTGAAAACTATCCTCCAATGGCAAATTCTCCAATATGGCCAGCTCTTCACCTTCTGTCACCTTATGCAGTGATTTGACAAATACTTGCTTTACATAGCCATCAATCGATGCGCGCACGATGATATGGGGTACCGTGATGCGCCCGTCCGCTTTGACAATTATCAGTTCTTGCAATACCAATCCAATCAGATACAACAAGGGAAGGCTAGAAACGATTAAAATCAAATACCAACGCCAGGGTTTTCTGGGGCGTTTTGCCTCTCCATACTGAATACGTATGCCCCGATCATCATTCGGCATTCTGTGCTCTGGTTGACTAAAGCGGATTTTCATGAATATATTTTTCCCAATCTTTCAATGATTGAATGATAAGTCCATTAAAATTTGAGGCTCGCAAATGATTATAAAGCTTTTGCATTGTGTCCCTAAAAAATGCTTGCGGCTTGTGTGCATAGCTGTTTTCTACAGCTAATTCAGGTTCTAGGCTCTGAGCAAGGCTAAACATGAGTTCTGGATACTGTTGCATAGCCGATTTCATTGTCATTGCAATGATGTTTAAATTCATAGAGTAATACATCACCGTGATTTCTTTTACACCATACGATCTCAATTGACAGGGTATACATAGGTCAAAGGATGTTTCTTTCGCCAGATAACGGGGATGGATACTAATTGAAACCGGCCAGGGAGAAATACGAGTGGCTTGACGAATTGTTTCTATAAACTCTTCCAGCTTATTTTTTCCAGCCAATTCTCCAGCAAGTTGATCGGGTTCAATATCAAGATGTAATCCATCAAAATGAATAGATTTTAATCGCTTGATAATTTCCAGTAACCGCATACGCTCTTTCGGAAGAATCCAATCTGGATCACCCAGTAATAATTCAATTTTTACACCCTGATGCCTGGCTTCCCGCAAGAATTTATTTAATACGGCGGGATGAGTAGCAATTGATGCAATCTGCTTTTCATTTAAAGAAAGCAATAGGCGGTTTATTCCCATTGCCTGGCTTTTTTCCCAAAATCCAGATTGGCCAATAATATCGTCATAATTCCAGGCATAGACTGAGAAATTCACCGATGTTGAATTTGATCGGCTTGCTGTTGATCGATCGTTCAAATTGACTAATTTCAGCGGTTTTGTTTCTTTTGCACTTCGCTTCTCAAAAAACTGGTCAGCTTTCTTCAATGGTTCAAGCATTCCAACCAGATCCGTTCCTGAACGAGCGATTTCACTCGTGCTGCCAGGTGAGGAAACAAACTGACGCAGACGAACATGCAGTTTCCACTGTTCAGCCTCCGCTTCCACGTATTCAATGGCAGTCCGGTAATACGTATTAATAGCTTGAATATATTTTTCAAGCACATCTCCATCCAATGATTGCAAGCGTAAATACCGCTCACGCACAGATTCCCGAGCCGCATCAATCCGGGTTTGCTGAAATTTGATTTGTTGCATGAGCTGCTGATAACGGCCTAGCATAGAACGAAATTCCAGATTTAATTCCTGATCCCGGCGCGTATATTCAGCTTGAAAGCTAATGAGCTGGCTATTTAAACGGGATTGTTCATTTTTTCGATAGCTAACGATTTCAAGCGGCATCCTAAAATTGAACCCCACAGCCCCCCCATATCCCCATTGCATTGAATCAGGGGAAGGATGTGGTATCGCGGGTCCGCCAAATGCAACGACTGATAAATCGGAATCAATCCCTTGCCAGTTCTGTGTTTCCCTCACCTTGCGTAAATTATCTATTTGAGTTTGCAGAATCTCCAGATCAAGTTGTTTGATATCATAAGTTAAGTTACTTGTTAACTCGTTTAGCCCGGGCTTAATTGCTTCAAAAGGTGTGACGGGGGTACTCGTTAAATGTGCCAATCGCATTAAAGCTTGTTCTTTGTTGTTTATAAACTCTAATCGCATCCGCTCTGCTTGCTCAAAAGCGGATAAAAACTCGAAATAATCTGACATGAGCAGCAATCCCGTTTCATGTCTTTGGCGCAATGTTTTTTCGATGCCTGCATTTCGCAGATGAGTGTAGGCATGATTTAGCGCCAGCATTTTCTCAGCGCTCCAATAAGCTGCGTAATTCTCTTCTATAAATAGTGCAGCTAATTTTTTGCTCCATTCATGACGGACATTCTCAATTCTGACTTGGGCTTCCGCATCACCAATCGCACGATCTTGTCTTTCTGCACTGCCCAGTAAAGGGTAACGCAAACCGATTCGGGCCATTGGGTCAAAGAAGTTACCGAAAGGCTCTCTTGCAAATGGACTTTTTTGGTAACCTCCTGATATGCCGCCAAATACCTCCCAACCCTTCTGTGCTTCGTTAGCCCGCAAATGAAATTGCTGTGCTTCAAGATCTGCTTGTGTCTTCAGAACGGAAGCTGCTTGATCCAAATGCAAATAAAAATCCGCAAGTGTTCTGACTTCAGCACCAGCACTGGTAGGTAGCAAAATGAGCAATATCTGTAACAGGTAGCAATGAATCTTCATTGTTTACCCTTTTTCAGAACCCACCAGGGCGCCATGGCAGAATCTAAGTGACCTTTGTTGAACATTTGATTGAGAAGAGCAACCGCACTCCAGAGACGCGCTATGAACAGAAATAATGGATAAATTGGCAATACCAAAAAGGCGTTACAGTCTTCCCATTTTCTGTCCGAAAGGACCGCAAGGTATAAAACAAATTGAACCAGTATCAGACAGAAATAGAAAAGATAGACTAATACCATGCTGGCTAAAAAGAACGGCAAAGGTTGCGTGATCGCCATATAGATCATATAGAGCACGATGGTAAAAGGCATAATGATTTGAAACAGGATGCCGTACCAAAGTATAAATAGGAAATTACCCCAACCCATGATTGCTGCAGAAATCCCGTGCTTGTGCTTATTCGCGTAGGTATACCAGAGATCTCCATCCCACCTTAATCGTTGACTTAGAAAATCACTGAATTTATCAGGCGCATCAGTATGCGATACGGCACCGGGCTCATATTCAAACCGAAGGTGTGGATAGCGTCCTTGATATTGCTTGATACGTAACGTTAAATCGAGATCTTCGGCAGTACCCGTATTCCACCCTCCAATTTTTTGGAGAAAAGATTTTCTGAAGATACCAAAAGCACCGGGTATGTTATTAATCGCATTCAGATTCGTCAAACCCAGCTTGCCGACTTGCAAACTTAACATATACTCTAAGCTTTGCAGCCGGGTTACTAAAGATTTCTTGGCATTACGCACACGCATGGGTCCCGTAACCGCAACGACATTATCATCTTGAAAATGCAAAGCAGACCGGTAAACCATTTGATTATCGAATGAGGTATCGCCATCCAGCGCAAGAAATACTTCACCGCTGGCACGACTCAATCCTGCATTCAAAGAGGAGACGCGACCACCGCGCTGAATCTTTGCAATAATAATAAATGATCGTCTGGGATAGGATGA
Source organism: Nitrosomonas sp. (assembly GCA_016708955.1). Lineage (GTDB taxonomy): Bacteria > Pseudomonadota > Gammaproteobacteria > Burkholderiales > Nitrosomonadaceae > Nitrosomonas. Next base: position 209,009 of record JADJES010000001.1, on the reverse strand, counting down.
AATCCGCGGGATGAGATCTTTCAGCGCTTGATAGGTCGCTTGGTTTTTTTGGACTCCGTCAACCATCGCGATGATTTCTATATGCCCTGGATAAGTCTGTTCCAAGAGTGAAATAACCGTATTCTGCACTGCCTTTCCTTCCGCATAACAAGTAATGGCACAAGTAACGCGAGGGGTAGCGGGTGAAATAAAAGGTATCTCATAGGTATCTTGCGTAATATAACGAAAAATCCCCAACCAGGTCATAAAATACAATGGCAATTCAAGGAATAACACAAATGGGACAAACACAAGCAAATAGGATATTGTGCCTTGATCTTGTAGCAGAAAGACCAGCAGAATCTGTCCGGTTTGTGTCAAAGTTTGCATGACTTAAATTAACTCACCATATAATCGAGCAAGCAATAATTCCGCAGTTTCTGACTTTAGTATTTGAGAAGAAGCAACGCTTATGAAACAACAATCCAGTTTCATATCACCCTCTGCTTGCAATAATTGCATGCTACTTTCGATACGTTTTTGGAAGCTGCTGAGACCTTGTGCGTCGGTATGCGGCAATAATAACCACAGCATATTTTCAGCCGTGCGTGTCGATAAATCAGGTGTACGAAGCATACTGCGCAACCGCTGCGCAAAGGATTCAAGCATTTGCAATAGCTGCGTATGCCCGATGAGATCTATCAGTTCTGTCAAGTTTATAAAATAAATACCAAACAAGCTGAATGTTATATCCGGATAACGCCGGGATGAGATCAATAACCAATCAAGATCATGAATGAATAGGTCTTTAGAAATAAAATTTAATTGATCAAAGCTCGTTGCAATGTCAAAGACTTCGCCACGCACAGCTATAATCCTTCCTCTGTCGCTTAGCTTCCAACTTTGAATCCGATTTGAAGCAAGGTCATTCGGCATCATTTCTTTTTCACACACGGTGCAACGCGCTAATACATTGGGCTCTACAAATGTTTGATGGCAGACATGGCAGCGGTGGTTTTCAATCGGGCGGTCGTAATCACTCCCAATGTGCCGTAATTGAGTATTGCATTTTGGACAAATGAGCGCGCCACTATGGATAAACTTTTCCTGCACATCAACACATCCGCAGGTAAAGCAATGTAGAGATGCCTGCAGATCAATATCAATTGCATGACAGCTCGGACAAATATCGATAAAGCTTAAATGAGAGGAATGACAAAAGGTGCACTCCCTTTGCCGATCTATCAGCGCAACGGGTTCCAATAACTTAGAAGCAGAGAGACTTTGTAACCATTCAAAGGAATCAGATTTATCCTGACTCAGCGCTTCTAATAAAGGATAACGGTACGAACGTAGGTGCTGCCATTCCTGGTAGGGGTGGAGAATGAAATTCGGCCGCAACCATAGGTATTTAATTAATCGCCCTAAATGTGAGATATGCGCTTCACTATTATTGTATGCACTGAAAAGATCTAAGAATTGACTAATGATCTGTTTTAATTGTAGCGGTTGCGGCAATTGCCCATCGACAAGACTGCTATAAGATGCAGGGACTGATTCCGTTACGAAACATAAAGATGCAAATAGATCTTCGTCTCTTCGTATTTTGTCCAAAATGGAAGTAATGTAATTTTGATCACCCCCGGTGATTATTACTACCGGCGAGTGGACTTTCTCTTTTTTCCACTCAACGTAGTCGTGAAAAACATGCGCTCTAAAAGAATCGCTATATTGATCTAACAAATTGGTTTTTTCATGCGAGAAAAATATCAGCTCATCACTCATTTCGAGTGATCCTAAACTTGATGATTTATTTATCATTTATTCCCTCAGAAATATTTGGGCACTTCTAAAATTCAAAGTTCTAAACAAAACGAGGCACGAGAAAAAAATGGTTACGCAGCATATGCATGATATGTAAGGAAACATTTTTTTCGAGTAACAAAGTGTTGTGACGAAATTTGGATTTTTAGAAGTGCCCATTTGTAGGAATTATAGCATCAGAAGCTATTAAGTTACCTTTAAATAACCACCTAAACACCTGGTATTTATAAAGTAAATAGGTCACGGCGATCTTTAACGTGAAAGAAACCACTAAACAGGCGCAAGTAATCCTGGCCAGCTAAGACCATATAACAATTGGCGCAAATTAGGCTTGCGCTGTTTTGATAAAGCCGTGTTGAATCAGCGTTTTGATCCAACGTGCAGCATTATATTAGACGACAATTAACCTGTCCGGTCAGGCGACAATTATCTTGACCGGTTGAGTGAAAGTATCAGTATGAGTTCTTCCCTATACAAGGAGCAAGAACTTGCCTGGAAAACATATCACTCATCAACAGGAAGCTATTTAGTGCCAGCCCGGAAACCCTCTATCCGAATAAGAAACAACAGGTTGCCCGTAGTTATGGTGATAAAGAATTCTGAAATATTGTGCCAAACTGCTGTTATTAGGTAGTTCTGGTGCATTTTAAAGCAAAATAACCCCAAACTTCGATTGAAATCGGCGAAAATATCGTTGTCAAAAACAAACTTCGTTCGAGTGGAGCACAAATGCGCGTAGTCCAAAATACACAGATGGAATTGGGTGAAATTGATGTATCACAAATCAAATTCGATTTGAGATCCCGCGATGACATACCGAAGATACTGCGCGGGTTACAGCACCTGTACATGAACGAGGAATTGCGCCAGAGCGTTTTTGCATTACTGGAAAGTGAAATTGCTCCCAAGGTAGATAAGAGCACAGGCCGTCCTGGCATGACCCTGTGGAGCATACTGGTTTGTGGCGTATTGCGGCTGGACTTAAATGCTGATTATGGTCGTCTTCACGAACTGGTTAACCAGCATAAAACCTTACGCGAAATGTTGGGACATCATCTGTATGATGAAGACAAGAAATATGTGTATCAAACCTTGGTGGAGAACGTCAACCTGCTCACACCAGAACTGCTGGACAAAATAAACCAAATCATAGTTGCGGGAGGGCATGCCCTCCTAAAAAAGGGCGAAGGAGTCCTGCGTGGGCGGTGCGACTCCTTTGTTGTTGAAACCGATGTGCATTTTCCAACGGACATCAACTTATTGTGGGATGCCCTGCGCAAAGCGATTACGCTGACGGCGCACTGGTGTGAAAGGCAACAATTAAGCGACTGGCGGCAATATAGCTACAACCTGCGCCAATTAAAACGACTGATGCGTAGTGCACAGAACAAAAAGCGCAGCGTCGCTAAAGCACGACAAGACAAAATCGACGCACAAGTTACGCAAGCGCACCAGGCCTATATTGACCAAGCCAGAAGTCACTTAGACAAAATTCAGACCACCCTAACCAAACTGGCCGCGATTGCGTCTACTGAGCTGCTGCAAAAGATTGAAATTGAAGGCTACATCAAACACGCCGAACGCCAAATCGATCAAATTGAGCGTCGTGTCATTAAAGGTGAAGTGATTCCACACGAAGAAAAAGTATTCTCCCTATTTGAGCCGCACACCGAATGGATAAGCAAAGGTAAGGCAGGCGTACCGGTTGAGCTGGGTGTCAAAGTATGCATCCTGGAAGACCAGCATCAATTCATCTTGCATCATCACGTGATGGAAAAACAAACCGATGATCAGATTGCAGTATCCATGATCGCAGAAGCTAAAAAACCGCTTTCCCAAACTCAACGCCTGTAGCTTCGACAAAGGCTTTCATTCACCCGCCAACCAAGCTGAACTGATCCAGCATCTCGACCAGGTCACGCTCCCCAGAAAAGGCAAACTAAGCAAAGAACGTCAAGCGGTAGAACGAACCGAAGAATTTGTTAAAGCCCGTCATGCACACTCGGCGGTAGAGTCAGCAATCAACGCACTAGAGATACATGGTTTAGACAAATGCCCAGACCATGGCATCGATGGTTTTAAACGTTATGTTGCACTGGCCATTGTCACCAGGAACATCCGCCGAATGGGTGACATCCTGTGGCCGCAAGATGTGGAACGTGCGCGCAAAGCGAAAGAGAAAAGTTTAAAATACCAGCGAACAGCCTAAAATAAATTTTTCATCTAGCGCCAAAAGTACCTGATTGTGAGCAATCAGCGGCTGGTGCTGGGTAAAAATCGAGTTTTTTGTACTACGCCTCCAAAAAAATGCAATCGGAAGCTTTTTTGAATGCATATCCTCATTGCATTTTTCAGGAATGATTGAAAATTTAGGTAGCTTGCTGGCAAAAAAATGGGGTTTTCGGGCTGACACTATTTATATGAAGAATCGTCAGATAGGGCATGGTCAGGAGACAGCGGCTGCGAAAGCGGGGTAAGTATCCGCAGTGGCCGCAGGATTGAGAAGGGTGTGCGGGTGGAGAAATCGCAACGGCAGTGGCGCACGCGCCAGGATCCTTTTGCGTTGGTTTGGGAGACCGAGTTGGTTCCATTGCTGTACTGGAACCTGAACTGACCGGGACTACGCTTTGGGAGCACTTGGATGACCGATATCCCGGTCAATACCCGGAGAAGTTGCTCAGAAGCTTGCAGCGCCGTGTAAAACACTGGCGCGCAACGCAAGGTCCCGGTAAGGCTGTCATGTTTTGCCAGTCGGTGCCTGCCGGGCACCAGGGGTTGTCCGATTTTACCCGGCCGCGCACGGCAATTACGATCGCAGGCGAGCCATTTGATCACCTGCTGTATCAGTTTCGTCTGGCTTATAGTCATTGGCGTGCTGTTCATATCATCCGGGGCGGGAAAGTTATAGTGCATTGGCCGATGGATTGCAGACCGCCTTGCATAAACTCGGCGGCGCGCCCAAGGAACATCGCACTGACAGCCTGAGTGCCGCATACGTCAATGCGAGCCAAAAACAAGAACTCACGCAATCTTATGCGGCGCTGTGTCAACACTATGGCATGAAGCCTACGGTCAATAACCTGGGCATCAGCCATGAAAACGGCGCCGTAGAAAATGCCCATGGTTCGCTCAAGCATCGGATCGAGCAGGCGATCAAATTACGAGGATCTGCGGATTTCGAAAGTGTGGGCGCCTACCGCCGTTTTCTTGAACGGATCGTCGATAAGCTCAATAAGCGCTGCAGGGGGCGATTGGCGGAAGAGCAATCGCATCTCCAGCCACTGCCACGCTACCGCTTCATGGACTTCAGCGAACTGACCGTCAAAGTGACCACAAGCAGCACCATAGCGGTCAAACGGGGACTCTACAGCGTGCCATCCAGACTCATTGGTGAGAACATCCGCGTTCATCTCTACCACGATCGCTTAGAATGCTTTGCCGGGCAGACACCGGTCATTACATTACCGCGTGCGTATCCGAAAACGCCGGAAGGACGCGCCCGGCGCATCGATTACCGTCATGTGATTCATGCATTGGCGGCAAAGCCACAAGCCTTTCGCTTTCCCGACTGCGTGATGATCTGTTGCCAACGCCACAGTATCATCAGCTGTGGGCGCGGGTACAACAACAATTTGATCCCGGACTCGCTTGCAAATGGATGGTATCGGTACTGCGTTTTGCCTACGACTATGATTGCGAGAGCCAGTTGGCTGCTGAATTGTTGCAACAAAATCCGCTACCTGAACTGCAAACACTGCAAAAGCGATTTCTGCGGCAGCATGCGCCACAGCCGGACATCCCAATCAAACAACACACTGCGGATACCTACGATCAACTACTCAGCGGAAACTGGTAACACAAGGAGGCAGCTCATGTCTGAATCGCTCCCACTGATGCTCAAGGAACTCAGACTCCCTGCCTTTGGCCAGCATTACCGGCACTTCCAGGATCAAGCCGCAGAACACGCCTGGGGCTACAGCCAATATCTTGCCGCCCTGTGCGAACAGGAAGTCGCTCAGCGTTTCCAAAGCAGAATCAGCAACTGGACGCATGAAGCCAAACTGCCGCGCGGCAAAAGCTTTGCCACTCTGGCGTTGCCCGAACTGCCTCAAGCCGCTCAGAAAAAAATCATCGCACTGCGCGACAATACCCAGTGGGCGAGCCAGGCAGACAATGTGTTGCTGATCGGCCCATCCGGTGTCGGCAAATCACATGTGGCCGCAGCATTGGGATTGCATTTGATTGAACAAGGCATCCGCGTCAAATGGATATCAGCTACCGCACTCGTTCAACTCCTGCAGCAAGCCAAGAAAGAACTGGACTTGATGTCCGCCATGACGCGGCTGGATAAATACCGTGTACTGATCGTTGATGATATCGGCTATGTCAAAAAGACCGATTCGGAAACACAAGTATTGTTTGACTTCATTGCACATCGCTATGAAAGCGGAAGTCTCATCATCACGTCAAATCAGCCTTTTAGCCAGTGGGATCAAATCTTCCCTGACACCATGATGACCGTTGCCGCCATCGACCGCATCATCCATCACGCAACCATCATCGAAATCGACAGTGAAAGTTATAGGAGGAAAAACCAGAAAAAATCATGAAGTAGTCAACAAACTCAACCGGCCATCATAATTGTCGTCAAAGCGGCCAAGATAATTGACGCGAGACAGCATTACGCTGAACCGAAAGTTTCTCATAGTCAGTGGCGCTGTCCCGGTAATGTTCGCGCCGCTTGAACATGAAGAAGATGGTGCGTAATATTTTGTGTCCCAGTGCCACAATGGCGCGCTTGTATCCACGGCGCACGATGAGTGAGCTGAACTTTGCTTTAAAAGCAGAAGTGGTTCGGCTGGCAGCGTGAGCAAATTCACATAGAAGACGACGAACATAAGCGTTGCCTTTGCGTGTCCGCCCGGATTTATGCTTACCTGCTGATTCGTTATTGCCTGGACAGATACCAACCCATGAACACAGGCGATCCGCGCTGCCAAAGGCATCCATATTGTTGCCGATTTCTACCAGCAGCATGGCCGCGCCGATGAGATCGACACCGGGCAGGGTTTGCAGTAACACCAGCCAGTTGTGTTCGCTTTCCAGTCCGGCAAGCAAGCGTTGGTCAAACCGAGCGATGCGTTGTTCGATTTCCTCGATATGCTGCATCAATTCATTGAGCACGAAGCGGTGGCTTTCGGTTAATTCTCCCTGCAAGGCATCGAACAATTCTTCACGGCTGGCTTTGAGCCGTCGTGATGCGAATTTCAAAACCTCCTGGGGCATTTTGTTTGCGATAAGCGCCTTGATCATGGCGCGGGCCGATTGTCCATGAACATCGCTGACCACGACACCCAGGCGTATGCCGCCATCGGCGAGAATCTTGTGTAAACGATTCTTTTCAGATGCAAGCTGTCCGGTCAGCTTTTGCCGCTGCCGGGCAATCAAACGCAATTCGCGCATTTTTGCGGGCGGAATAAACGATGCACGCAGCAATCCGGCACGCGACAACGTTGCCAGCCATTGTGCATCGTTGATATCTGTTTTGCGTCCGGGAACATTTTGACATGCCGGGCGTTCACGACTTTTGCACGAATGCCTGCCGCCTCCAATGCCGCGTAAGGACTTTTCCAGTAGATGCCGGTGCTTTCCATCACAACTTCGTCAGGCTGCAATTGAACCACCCACTGCGCCAGCGCGCGTCGGTCTTTCTTGAATGTACCAAATTGACGCTACTCAATTCGTATCAAACCGTCGCATTCTTCGATCAGTGCGCAGGCCGTAATCTGTGCTTGATGCACATCGAGTCCAATAACACGTTTGTAAAGCGCGACCAATTCCATAATTCCTCCATTCAATTTATACTCGTGAATGGAAGGCGGCGGATGCCGGAACTGAAAATGCCTGAAGGCAATTATCTGCCTTCGGCCTGTTTAACGTGCGCTCTCTATGGAAGCAATCCGGGGTTCGAGTCAGTTCGGCGGGTCACGTTAGAGTGCGGGATCAAGTCACCAAAAAATCTGTGCGACCTCTCCCCGCCACCTCCCACCTCAAAGTTTCTTTCATGATCAGGGGTGGCGTCTACTGCAATGTGCGTTAGAGCGAAAACACCTAAACAACGATACTCATACTAAGCTACACATATCGCCTGCGATCTGATTTACCTTTTTCCAAACATAAAAAGAAGTGTTGCCGATATTCGGAATACAAACAGCTATACGGAATCTATCACTGACCCGGTGTGATAGATAGAACGTAAGATCTCCGTTGTCTTGCAGTCTCAGCGGTGATTGTCCTACATTGAAGCTTGTCCCGATTGTTGAATCCGACGACGATCGGCAACCCATTCCCGCGGCACCGTACAAGACGTTATGAAAATAATGCCGGATGGATTACCCAGTATCCGATAGCCAAAAGTGGCATTAAATCTGAATTTGGACACCGTTTTAACCCCCCCCCTGAGCAGCATAATCGACCTGTCTGCTTACCAGATTCTGGTTAATACTGGCTGTCGGGATTTTTAAACGCGATGTGATATCAAAGACAATGTCAGAGGAATTTGACTCGGCCGTCGTATAGCTCCTCCGTTTTTCGCTCCTCATACAGAGCCTAAATTATCTGTCTTTCCTCATCTTTAGATGAAATTGGTGTGTCATTCGAATGAGAACTACCGTCTGTATATCCACTGTCATGGCTTAGAATATTTTCGTTTCTTAGAGAAGATTTAACATCCGACTCATTGTCTGAGCTATCTCTATTAGCATTGTTGCCGCCATCCATTTGGCTCCTCTCATACATTTCCTGAATTTGCACTGGCAATTCTTGCACCAGTTCAATGCGTTCAGCACTAATGCGCTGATCCGCATCGAGCCGGCCACTGATTTGGATAAGTTGATCCAGTTTGAGATCACCCGTTGCATCGCCAGCAATCTGAGTACTCGGATCCAGTATGATAATCCGGTCACTCAAATTTAATTCCTTATCTGTGGTTGCATGGACATATCCTTCGATTACTATATGTTCCACATTCCCAATACTTAGTCGAGTAGGCTCTGTCTGGATATGTCGCGCATCCAGGCTGACGCCATCCCAATGACCCGCAACCAGTACTTCCATACCTTGGGCTATGCCAACTGGAAGTAAATTAGCGTCATGATTGATACGCGTACCATTGACTTCAAAGCCCTGCGCATCAATTTGGGTCACATGGCCATTTAATCTGGCTTCCGCAAGTGGCAGGATTATTTCAATACGTGATGCGACAATCGTACCATTCGAAAGTCTATGACCACTGACTTGCACCCAGTCACCGGTTTCCAGGTTTGAAAAATTACCGTGATCTCTGGATGGATCAACTTGTATGATTTGACCTAAAAGGTGCATTTCTCTCATTTCAGTATTAACGCGACTGATCGGTCCAACAGCAGCATGGATTATCGCAATGCTTTGTGCTGTGAGCTGATGACCTGTTTCAAGTGAGCGTGCGGCAATTACCTGGCCCACGGCAAGATCGCGGATTGTAGATAGACGCCCATCTACCGAAACAAGTGTATTGTTGCCATAGTGGAGTTCTATACCATTGACACAAATACTTGCAAATCCAGTGATGATGCCGATAATTCCTGTGCCACCGATGCCACCGTCACTTACGACAATTCCAGTTCCGCCTATTCCACCTTCCAGATTACCGACACCGCTAGTTTCGCCATCGCGAAACCCCGTGCCACCAATGCCAGATTGAGTTGTACCCGTACCACCGATACCAGAGTTTGCAAGGATTACAGGATTAATCGTTGAAGTATCGTTATCGCAATAATTTTTTGCGAACGCACTTACTGAGCATACGAATGTCAGCGCGATGAAACTTAATATAGGTAAACTACTACGATATATCGCCGTCAATGAAATTTTTTTATCCAGATTTACAAATATCCTTTATATAACTTAGTTATGCGGATTTTCTTTTATATCAGAAGGCATTTCAGGCTCCACCGGTTCACTATAATAATAAATACCAAACGTCATGCGATAACGTGAGCTGCTTTTCAAAGCATCATTTTTTTCCAGATCCATAGCCGATTTATTGATGGCAAGCAAGGATTTCATCCCCAAGCGTTCTGACTGCTCGGCAAGTAGTTTGACGGAATCCACGCTCAAGCCATCATAATAAGCACTCCGTTCCAGGAATGGTTGATTTTCACCCAGTAGATTACTGGTGGCTGCTGCCGCATGATCATGCAAATTGTGACCAAAGTAATAGACCTTTTCATCAAAGCCATGGGCAGGAATAAATGCGGAGGTATTGAGACACACACGATTTTCGTCATTAAAATGAGCAACGCCGAGTCTTAACCATTCATCAAGCACGACGCGCGAGCGAATATCACAGCTCACACTGGCGACCAATCCTTCAAAAGAAATATCCCCCCCCTCTTTCATAAACCTTGGCAATGGTTTGGGTTGATTGTTTTCGTCCAGGTACCGTGCATCACTTGTCCAGAGACTGACGAGCCGAGCTCCCAGTGAAATGTTTTGTGGTTCATCCGGCAAGTGCGTACTTTTGGGTTTAACCGACAAGGACATAATTGGTTTCATGCAGCGCCATAATTTTGAGTTTAAAGAACTCGACATCTCTGAAACCATAGGCCATTTTGTGCAAAGTTTTTATCTTGTTGTTGGTACCTTCCAACGGCCCGGTTGATAAACCATTAAAATCGAAATAAGCCAGGATACCTGAGCGGTGTGCTGCAATAGTTTTAGAGAATTGCTTGAGCATGTTGACATCCGAAGCAGCGGCTTTTTTTACCCATTCATCCAATGCATTTTGAGCTGAGAGTTTATCCGGTTGATGCCAGATATTGCGTAACTCTTCTTTCATGTAATAGGCCGTTGCCAAGGGCTCATTGAGCTTTAATGCTTCGTCCAGACGTTGACGTTCATTGCGCTTGTCATCCAGGTTGTCAGGGTTCTTCAGCAACAGCCAGCGAATGCCCTTCAAAACGGGTTTGCCCAACCCATTTTCTGCTTCTCGTTGCAGATCACGACGCAGTTTTGTCAACTTTTCGTTGAACAGCTTAATAATATGGAAGTGATCGAACACTAGCGTTGCATCTGGGATATTAGCCCGCACCGCACTGATGTATGCTGGCCCCATGTCGGTCGCAACCGCTTCAATCCGTGCACCCGATCGTTTCAAACGCTTCCAAAACGGAATCAGTGCATCGGCACCTTTCCCATTGCCAACAAAAATCACTGCCCCACGTTGAAGATCCAGAACTATCGTTAAATAACCCAGCTTCTTGCCTTGGTATATTTCATCCAGCGCAATGCGTTTTATCTTGGCCAATTTCGGCAACCGATAACGTTTATTCAGATTGTCCTTCTGTATTCCCTTAACCAGATCCCAGCTCACTCCAAGATGGCGTGCTACTGCCTGGATGGTCATGTGCCTAGAGAGATCCAAAACCAATCTTTCGAAAGAACGTGTATAGCGCTTGTGCTCATCAGCAAACTGTATCTTTACCTGACGAACTGCTTGGCATCGGGTGCATTCTACCCGCTGAACTGGAAGGTCGATATAGACTGCTTTTTGACCTACCGGTACTGTCCTGAAGCGTCTAACCAACTTTCCCCGGCAATGTATCTCGCGGCTTTTACATACCGGACATCTCAATCGCCAATGATCCGCTTGTATTGCAACAACTATGACACCCGCAATAAAACAAGTGCTTTGATAAAAATAACCAACTATACCAAAGGCGTGATACAGCAAACTGGTCGACATGTTGAAAAACCTCTTCGTTGAAAATCAGAGATAATTTCAACCTTTAATTCACTTTATTTCAACATGCATTTCTGACTAACAAGTACGCACTTGCCGGATGAACCTGTTTTGTGGAATAGTTTCGGTTTCGGAGTCGGGGCCATGGCGTAATCGCTTGATATCTTTGCGATGAATACCAGTGAGTAAGCTCAAATGACTGTCGGTCAAAGGTTTTTTACCGATCTTGAATTCATTTTCTGCTATGTCTACAAATAAATCTTTAAGCATCTCCGACAGAAAGGGGTAGGTAATTCCTTTTGCCAACATTAACTTAATTAATGGACGTAGCACCCAGCGCAGCGCATTAACAAGCGTAGGGGGGAAAGTTGAATTAATTGGACGGACAGCGTGCATAAAAATTATTCACTGGTTAATTTACAGCATTAATATTAATTAAAAAATTCTAACATAGTGCGGGAAAAAATCACACCATCTATTTGAGTGGGATTATTTCACATGTTTTGCGCAAAAATCTATTGATACTGCTTTAGGTCAAATCAATGAGTCTGACCCATACCACTTAGTTTACTCACTGCCGGTGAAAACATGCTGGCAAGAGCAATCTGTTCCGATGCCATCAATTCGACTGAATGCGGCACGGATATCCAGATTCCACGGAAATGTCCTTGCCGTTTCTTTGCGATGACAATTTCGAACAATAAGTCGATTTCTGCGCAACTCATGTTATCGCCCATATCTTTAAAGGTCATCAGATCTTGCGCTTGAGCAGCCAGCGCAAGGTCAAAATCCCAATTGCAGGTGCATTGACGATGGCTACTTTGTCATGATATCGCTCATCCAATAACCCCCCCAGCTTTCCGTTTCATAGGGAATTCCCTTGAGGATGATTGCAGCATTGTAGCCATATGAATTAGTGTTATTTACATCAGGCAGAAAACTGATGTGGTTGGAAACCGTAGGACCGAGCGAACCATCAGGCTGTTAGTGCAATATTTTTGGGGTGCATCGCCAAGACCAATCAACGCCTGATCAGTCAATCGCCCAGTCTTACTTAAGCCGTTGATCTCATCCCAATACTTCAGCTTTTTGATATCGATTGGCTGAATAGCATTTGCCATCCATAATAATATCTTGATGCTATCCAACCACTACTCATAGATATCGAAGCTGCCAGGATCAGTCGAAGCTTTCAGCAATACTTCAGTATCCCCACCAGGATAAAATTCGGTATTGATTCCAGTCTCCTTTTGAGCTTGCTGGCGAATGTCTTCCTTTCGCACAAGACTGAAGTACAAATTTATGAATAGGCAAGCTAACCAGGTTAGGTTATCCAGACACAACCCAAATGTTGAAGAAATTTTTGCTAAAAATACCCCTCGGATAACACCCAGGCTTTCCACCCGGCTAAACAAAGTAACGTAAAAAACGCCGCCACCATGTCATCAAACATGACGCCAAAACCGCCTTCCAGATTGCGGTCGTAGTATCGGATAGGCTGCGGCTTAACAATATCAAACAGGCGAAATAGAATAAATGCGGCTAACTGCCACGCCCATCCAGCCGGCGTAAAAAAAAGAACCAGAAGAAATGCCACGGTTTCATCCCAGACCATGCCGCCGTGATCCGGATCACCTAAAGCCTTGCCGCTAAGACCGCACGCCCAGATGCCTACAATAAACATGATGTCTATCAATAATAAAAGATAAATTGGATTGAGATAATAATTAAGTAGCCAAAACAATGGAAATGCAACCAGTGTTCCCATCGTGCCGGGAGCGATGGGGCTTAATCCGACACCGCCTGAAAAAGCGATGAAATAGGCGGGATGACTGCAAATTAAAGCAAAATCCGGTTGAAATTGAGTAGACTGGTCACTCGACAAGTCATAGGCTTTAGGCACTGAAGTGGTCATATCCTTTGGTCTCCAATGTGATTGCATTCCCCTTGGCATCTTTCACAATCAAACCCTCACCTGAAAAAATCTCACCGATGCGGGTAAGAGGAATAGCCAATTTAGCAGAAAGATTTTCAATTTTCTCGCGATTTATTTTCGGGGCTGTAAAGCATAATTCATAATCATCTCCGCCGGCCAATAAACAGCGCATTACCAGAGATTGCTGCAAGTATTTTTTTAATACCGGCGAGCATGGGATATCGGTCATATTGATGTAGGCCGCTTTTTCAGAAGCGGTCAGGATATGCCCCAGATCCGCCACTAATCCATCGGATATATCAATAGCGCTATGCGCCAGATCGATCAAATGTTGTCCTAACTCAATCCTTGCGGTTGGTGTCAGTAATGCAGGCAGACAGTACGCAATCTCATTGGGTTCGAGAGTTATTTGCTGTAACTTATGATTAAGTGCCAAGGCAGCGTCGCCTAATCGGCCGGAAATCCAAATATCATCATCCAGTTTGGCGCCACTACGGCGCAATGCTTTGCCTACCTCGACTTCCCCTATGATTTGCACACCGATATTCAATGGCCCGGAAGTCGTGTCTCCACCGATTAACTCCACTTGATACGAATCGGCCAGTGCAAAAAACCCCGCACTAAATTCACTTAACCAGGCTTTATTATTTTGCGCCAAATTGTCCGGCAACGTCAAAGCCAGCAAAACCCAGCGAGGCTTTGCGCCCATTGCAGCCATATCCGAGAGATTAACTGCTAAGGATTTGCATCCAAGTTTGTAAGGATCAGTGTCTGCAAAGAAATGTTTACCACACACCAGAGCATCCGTTGAGATAGCTAATTCTTTGTTGTCAGTGGCTTTAATCAGTGCAGCATCATCACCAATTCCCAGCACTGCTTGAGTTGCAGTCCGTTTGAAATAGCGGCGAATAATATCGAATTCTGAACACACGCCGTATTAATACTAAACTTGATTTCTTGACATTCTTGGTGCTGCTATCTCAACAGCGCGCAATTGAATCGCCAATTTATCCAGCACGCCATTCACATATTTATACCCATCACTGCCACCATAAGTTCTGGCTAACTCTATCGCTTCATTGATAATTGCGCGATAAGGAATCTCCAGATAATGCATTAACTCAAAAGTGCTCAATAATAAAATTGCAAATTCCACCGGACTTAGTTCATTTAAAGGACGGTCCAAGCAGGGTTGGATACATCTTTCCAGTCCCTCAACATCCTTGAGCACACCTTGCAGTAAGTTCGCGAAGTGTTTCTCATCTACATGCTTAAATTCTTCGGATTCCCGTAATTGTTGCTCAATAAAATTCGCCGTGCCGCCAGCAACACGCCACTGATAAATGCCCTGCAACACAAACTCGCGTGCAATCCGGCGGCGGCTTTTATGTTTATCCGTCTTTTGGTTTGTGGTGGAATTTGTGTCGGTCAGCGTGCTACTCATAAATCGATTTCATCAATTTTTATATGCAAATTAGCCATTTCCAATGCAACCTGCGCAGATTCCATTCCTTTCTGGCTCATTCTGGCAATCGCTTGATCATCATTATCCGTAGTCAATATCCCATTGGCGACAGGAATCTCTGTTTCAATCTGTACCATGATTAAGCCCCGCGCGGATTCGTTCGCAACGACTTCAAAATGATAAGTATCTCCCCGGATTACCGCACCCAATGCAATCAACGCATCAAACTGATCGGACAGAGCCATTCTTTTTAATGCCAGTGGAATTTCCAATGCTCCAGGCACGGTCACAAGCAGTATGTTCGAATCTTGCACACCATTTTTCTTAAGCTCTGCGGTACAGGCACTGAGCAAACCTTCCCCCACATCAATGTTAAAACGGCTCATGACAATGCCGATACGCAGTTCAGTTCCATCCAGATTCGGTTCAAATTCAAGAATATCGTCATAGTACGGCATATCTTACTCCTGTAAGTCTATTGATTAATCGTGATCAATTCTTGATCACTAAAGATTTAAATTTTATAGGTTGAGCGTATCGACGTAACTGGTTACTTCCAAGCCGAATCCTGTCACGCTGGGCATTTTTCTTGGCGCTGACATCAATCGCATTTTTCCTACGTTAAGATCTTTCAGTATTTGCGCGCCAATACCGTGATCACGAAGATCCGTCTTGATTGAGCCGGGAAAACGAGATTCCCTCAATTGAACGCGCTCAATCAATTTAGCTGGACTTTCTTTGCGATGTAGGAGAACGATAACACCTTGCCCCGCTTCGGCAATCAACTTCATGGCATCATGAACACTCCAAGAATGCGTATTATCGTAAATATCCAATAGATCTATGACCGACAGCGGCTCATGCACGCGCACCAAGGTCTCGGTTGTTGGGTTTATTTCGCCCTTAACCAAAGCCAAGTGTGTTGTATTGGCTATTTCATCACGATACGCTGTCAGCAGAAATTCTCCATGCAGCGTTTGAATTGCGCGCTCAGCAACACGCGTTACCAAGCTTTCAGTCTGGCTGCGATATTGAATCAAATCGGCTATCGCGCCAATTTTGAGTTGATGTTTATGTGCAAATTCTATGAGATCGGGTAATCTCGCCATGCTACCGTCTTCTTTCAATATCTCACAAATCACCGAGGCTGCTGTCAAACCAGCCATTCTGGCTAAATCACAACCGGCTTCAGTATGCCCTGCGCGAACCAGGACACCGCCTTTCTGGGCCATTAGCGGAAAAATATGCCCTGGTTGCACAATATTTTGTGGTTTGGCATCCGCTTGAACGGCGACTTGAATGGTACGTGCACGGTCACCGGCAGAAATACCTGTGGTTACACCGCTTGCTGCTTCTATGGAAAGCGTAAAATTGGTGCCCAAGGGAGCACGATTGGCTGACACCATCAAAGGCAAATCTAATTGGTGGCACCTTTCCTCAGTCAGTGTTAAACAAATCAGTCCACGACCGTGGGTAGCCATAAAATTGATAGCCTCCGGCGTCACAAAATCAGCAGCCAGAACCAGATCCCCTTCATTCTCGCGATCCTCTTCATCAATAAGAATGACCATTTTACCCAGCCTCAGATCATCAATAATGTCCTGGATAGCACTGATTCTCATATCTGTTTTTCCCGGTTAACCTTAAATATTTAATAATCTTGCCACATATCGCGCCAGCATGTCTGTTTCCAGATTTACACGCATTCCCGGCGTAAGTTCTTGCAGCGTGGTTACCGCCAAGGTATGCGGAATGAGGTTAACAGAAAACTCATTCCCTTCAATCTGATTAACTGTCAGGCTCACTCCATTGACGGTGATAGAACCTTTATGGGTAAGATATCGCAATATCGACTCTGGTGCTTGAATGATCAATACAAAGCTCTCTCCGGCTGGCTCAAATTTAACGACTGTCCCAGTTGCATCCACATGACCACTGACCAAGTGTCCGCCTAATCGGTCAGATAAGCGCATGGCCTTTTCCAAGTTAACGCGCATACCCACCTGATCTAGCCCCTGTGTACAGCTGAGCGTTTCCTGAGAAACGTCTACTGTAAACAGGTTACCGGCTAGCATCGTAACCGTAAGGCAAACACCATTCACAGCAATACTGTCACCCGCAATGACATCACTCAGATCCATTTTCCCGGCAGAAATTCCTAGCGACAATCCGTTATCGCTGTGCCCCTGGATAGGATAAATCTGTTTTATTTCACCCACCGCTTGTATGATTCCAGTAAACATCCCAATATGTTCTTTAAGCTCAGATATGACACGAATGATAGGATATGCATTATCGAATTGATAGCTATGTGACCTGCAAACTACAAATTTCTTACTTTTTTAGTATACCTTGTAGCGCTTCAAGTAATGAAAATAACGTTGTGAGAATCAAGGCAATGCGTTGACAAAAACGATATAGCTATTGGCGCGCCCAACACGATTCGAACGTGCGACCCCCGCCTTCGGAGGGCGGTACTCTATCCAGCTGAGCTATGGGCGCTTTGATGAAAGAACTGTTATGCCATTTACCGGCCGACAGGATAACCGCTTTTATAACTCTCGTCCAACTTGGATAGTCCTTAATGCAATCATTTTGCAAACTTAACAGCGCCCGCAGCTCGTCTCCAGAAAATCTTAAAACTACTCAAGGTTCTTCGCTTCTGTTTCTAATGAAACAGGAAAAATTTTAACAGTTTTCACAACCCGGTTTTTGGTTTGAATGATTTCCATCGGATAACCGGAAATATTAAGTCCAGTTCCTGCTTCGGGAATATCTTCAAAATATTCCAGTATCAAGCCATTCAAAGTTTTGGGACCATCCAGTGGAAACTGAAAATTAAGTTTGCGATTTAATTCACGCAACAAAGTACTGCCTTCTACTATAATACCGCCATCTTCCTGTTTCAGAAAAGTGCTGGTTTGGGTCGGCGCTTGTGTCGTAAATTCTCCAATAATCTCTTCTATAATATCTTCCAGTGTAACCAATCCCATCCACTCACCATATTCATCGACCACCAAACCAACTCGTTTCTGGTTCTCCTGAAATAATTGTAATTGTGAAAATAGCGATGTTCCTGAAGGAATAAAATAAGGAGCACGCATGACTTTCTTGAGAGTGGCGGCCGTTATTTTTCCTCCCTGCATTTGGTTCAGTACTTTGCGCACATGAACAATACCGACAATGTTATCCATGCGTTCGCGGTATATCGGTAAACGGGTATGATGGCAAGTCAACAATTGCGTATGAATAACATCATCATCCGCGTTCAGATCAATCGCTTCGATTTGACTACGTGGCACGATCACATCGTCAACCGTAATGGTTTCAAGATCGAACAAGTTCAACAGCATGCTTTGGTGCTTATGTTGTATGAAATGCCCGCCTTCTAACACCAGTGTTTTAAGTTCTTCCGTACTTATTTTCTGTTCAAGTTCACCCTTCTTGGGCTTCAATCGAAACAGAATCAGCAGCCCACTAACAAACAAATTAACGAACCATACAATCGGATAGCAAATGGCCAGCAATGGCGTTAACACATAACTTGCCGCAAGAGCAATCCGCTCCGGATACGCCGCCGCGATGACTTTTGGCGTAATTTCACTAAATATCAGAATGGCAAAAGTAACGGCAAGCGTTCCAATCAGTAATGCAAAGTCATCGTGGGCAAAGAAAGTAGCAATGATGACAGCTACCAATGTTGCAGAAGCCGTGTTAAGTAAATTATTTCCCAGTAAAATAACACCCAGTAACCGATCCGTATTCTCAAGCAATTTTACCGTCAACCGGGCGCCACGATGTCCTTGCTTGGCGAGGTGCCGCAAACGATAACGATTAATCGCCATCATGCTGGTTTCCGACAAGGAAAAAAAACCAGACAGAATCAGTAAAAACACCAATGCAATCAGCATAATGTGCAACGGCATGTCTTCCAAATGACACCTTTATTCTGTAATGAAAATCGTTAAAAACGATAAATAGTAAAAAACCCTAAAAACGTGTTGTTGTCTATTTTGGATTCAAACAAATGTTTGTCAACAAGAAAAATTAATTGGACAAACAATTGTTGTTTACATTTATAGCAATTATTTAATTGCTGACGATCCAATCGAGGAAGGTATGGCAAGTTCGCAGCGGCATTTCAACTGGTTTGAGAACCAATGGCAGTCAATCAACATCTCCCAAATTCCGGTAACAAAACTCAAAGCGGCTTAAGAAATGGGTTTATCCAAAACAAATTGGATCATGTATTTGAAAATTGTTTGGGTTCTTGTAAACCTATTAATTTGAGCAGCGTTAATAACGTCTCTTCTTTCTGATTCAAATCTTATGTCCGACTGCCCAAATCTAAATTGCAACAGTGCCAAAGATATTAAGTTTCTTGAAATCAAGCATTTGAATGGCCCAAATATTTGGACTTATTACCCCGCTCTCGAAGCAACGGTTGATATTGGTGAACTTGAAGATTTTCCTTCGGATAAAATCCCAGGCTTTTATGAGCGGTTGACAGAATGGCTTCCGTCACTGATCGAACACCGCTGCAGTTATGAAGAACGCGGCGGTTTTTTACGCCGTGTAAAGGAAGGCACGTGGCCATGCCATATTCTTGAACATGTAACATTGGAACTACAAAATCTGGCTGGAATGCGTGGTGGTTTTGGCAGAGCTCGCGAAACCTCGGTACGTGGTGTATATAAAGTTGCATTAAGTGCCTGGCATGCAGAAATTACAAAAACTGCTCTGTATGCTGCGCGTGAATTGGTGCTGGCAGCTATGAATTTTCAGCAATCTCACAGCCCATCGTATGATGTCGAAGGTACCATCAGACATCTTCGGGACTTGGTTGATTCACTCTGGCTTGGTCCTTCTACAGCTTGTATTGTAGATGCTGCTGTCGCACGCAATATTCCTGCCACCCGGCTCCTTACGAAGGGAAATCTTGTGCAACTGGGATATGGTGCTCGTTCCCGGCACATCTGGACCGCTGAGACAGATCGTACACCGGCTATTGCAGAAAGTATTTCTCGTGACAAGGATTTGACAAAAGCATTATTACAATCTTGTGGCGTACCTGTTCCAGAAGGACGTATCGTTGACAGCGCTGAAGCTGCCTGGGAAGCAGCGAATGACATTGGTATGCCGGTAGTCGTAAAGCCTTGCGATGGAAACCAT
The DNA here is from genome assembly GCA_016708955.1 of Nitrosomonas sp. Classification (GTDB taxonomy): domain Bacteria; phylum Pseudomonadota; class Gammaproteobacteria; order Burkholderiales; family Nitrosomonadaceae; genus Nitrosomonas. The sequence continues at coordinate 188,852 of JADJES010000001.1, read as the reverse complement.
GGGCGCGGCGTTTTCATTGAATTAAGCCGCCGCGAAGAAATTGAATCGGCATATCACATGGCCTTAAAAGAAGGCACGGAAGTATTAGTTGAACGCTATATTTCAGGTATTGAACATCGCTTGTTAATTGTTGGCGGACGGCTCATAGCTGCTACGCAAGGCGACTCGGTATCAGTAATCGGGGATGGCGCTTCAACTATAGCTGAACTAATCGAATCTCAAATCAATTCCGATTCTCGCCGTGGATCAACGGAAGATCATCCGCTTAATCTAATCCGTCTGGATAATGCAGCTCAAATGGAGATTGCCCGCCAAGGCTATCATAGTGATTCAATTGTATCGAGTGGCATCAAAGTTCTGATTCAGCGTAATGGTAACCACGCATTTGATGTAACAGATCAAGTTCACCCAAGTACCGCATCCATCGCGTCACTTGCTGCGCGTATCATTGGTCTGGATATTGCCGGTATTGATCTGGTAACCAGCGATATTTCGCGCCCACTGAGCGATCAAAACGGTGCGATTGTTGAGGTAAATGCCGGCCCCAGCCTCTTGATGCATATTAAACCGGCAGTGGGCACACCTCGTCCTGTTGGGAAAGCAATAGTTGATCATTTGTTTCCCGATCAAGATAACGGTCGAATTCCTATTGTGGGAATTACGGGTAGTTACGGTAAGACAACAGTCGCTTATCTTATTGCCAGATTGCTTATTCTTTCAGGTAAACAAACCGGCTTGGCATGCAGCAATGGTCTGTATCAGGATTACAGGCAAATTGATAAAAACAACAGCGCCAATTGGGCAGCAGCTAACCGTACACTGATGAACCCGACTGTCGAAGCCGCGGTGCTTGAGAATGGCTTTGAATCCATACTCAATGAGGGTCTGGTATACGATAGCTGTCAGGTTGGCGTCATCACCAATGTTGACCCAGCCAGTCATTTTGGCCGCCATGGAATCGAAACCCTGAAACAAGTTTTTACTGTACTACGCACACAAGTTGATGTTGTAACGCCGACAGCTGCGGCTGTCGATGATGTGGAAAAAGGTGTAAAGCTACCCATCGGTGCTGCAGTGCTCAATGCCAAGGATGAAATGTTGGTTGAGATATCCGAATTGTGTCATGGCGAGGTAATTTTCTTCAGCATTAACCCGGACTTGCCAGTAATTGCTCAGCATCGCGTCAACGGAACGGGTCATAAGCAAGGTAAGCGCGCTGTAATAGTACGTAATAACACAATCATGCTTGTTACCGGTGCTGATGAATTACCACTGGTCAGATTGATGGAAATATCTGAATCAATTGGCAAACATAGCGCGCGTGAAATAGAAAATGTATTAGCAGCTACCGGAACTGCTTGGGCATTAGGTATTGAACCTGATCTTATACGTATCGGAATTGAAACATTTGGTTTCAGTCAGGAAAAATATAGGCCAGAAAATCAAAATCCCCCAATCGGATTACAAACTCAAGGAATCAAGTTATGAAAGTTTTACGTATTCGAGCATTGCGTGGACCAAATTTATGGAGTCAGCACACCTCTATTGAAGCAACTATCGTTTGCAATGGATTCGAAAATAATATTGTTGCCATCCCTGGGTTTGAGTCACGATTACGTGAGCGTTTTCCTGACATTGCTTTACTGCAACCTGCTGGTCATCATGAAGCTGTTACGATAGCGCATGTACTTGAATTTGCCACACTCGGTTTACAAGTTCAAGCAGGTTGTCCGATAACCTTTAGCCATACTACTCTAACACCAGATGCCGATACCTATCGCGTCATAGTCGGTTACACTGAAGAGAAAGTTGGCAAACTTGCTTTTGAGCTGGCGCAAGTTTTGTGTATTGCCGCCATTGATGATACTGATTTTGATTTAACAGATGCTATTCACCGCTTACGTGAACTCAACGAAGATATACGCTTAGGGCCGAGCACGGGCGCTATTGTTAAAGCAGCTATCGCGCGCGGAATTCCGTTCCGCCGTTTAACGGAAGGCAGTTTGGTGCAATTTGGTTGGGGTAGTAAGCAGCGGCGTATTCAAGCTTCTGAAAGCGATATGACCAGCGCTGTTGCAGAAGCAATTGTGCAGGATAAGGAATTGACCAAAGCCTTGTTGCATGCAGCTGGTATACCTGTCCCTCTCGGTCGAGAGGCAGCAAGTATAGAGGACGCCTGGGTAGCAGCTTGCGAAATAGGTGTCCCGGTAGTAATAAAACCAAAAGATAGTAACCAAGGTAAGGGCGTAACCGTTAATCTTGTTAGCGCAGAACAAGTAAAGACTGCTTATATGATCGCAACCGAAATCAGTGATAATGTTCTGGTAGAACGTTACATTCCCGGGCATGATTATCGCATGCTGGTTGTTGGTAACAAGCTGGTTGCCGCTGCACGTCGAGACCCGCCACAAATTATTGGCGATGGCGTGCATAGCATTTATGAATTGGTAGCGCAAATTAATCGCGACCCAATGCGTGGAGAAGGGCACGTTTCTACATTGACTAAAATTCATCTGGATGAGATTTCCATAGCTCATCTGGCAGCGCAGGGATTGACGGCCGAATCGGTTCCGGTCAAAGGAATGCGCGTTGTGTTACGCAACAATGCCAATTTATCAACCGGCGGCACAGCAACTGATGTGACCGATGATGTTCATCCTGAGTTAGCGGCGCGGGTGGTTGCAGCTGCAAAAGTAGTTGGCTTGGATATTTGCGGCGTCGATGTTGTCTGCGACAATGTTATGAATTCATTGGAAGAGCAAGGCGGCGGAGTTATCGAAATTAATGCAGCACCTGGTTTGCGTATGCACTTGCAGCCTTCTTTTGGTAAAGGGCGTGCAGTGGGTGAAGCAATCATCGATTACATGTTTCCTCCTGGGCAGAATGCTCGCATTCCAGTGATCTCAGTAACAGGAACCAACGGAAAAACAACGACAACGCGCCTGATTGCCAATATTTTAGAAAAAGACAACAAATGCGTGGGTATTACGTCTACAGACGGCGTATATGTCGATGGACAGTGTATCGATACCGGGGATTGTAGCGGCCCAAAAAGCGCAAGGAACATTCTTTTTCATCCTGATGTCGATGCGGCTGTCTTAGAAACTGCGCGCGGTGGATTATTGCGCGAAGGCTTGGGATTTGATCACTGCCACGTTGCTGTAGTGACCAATATTGGTATGGGCGACCATCTTGGTATGGCTTATGTCAACACTGCGGAAGAACTGGCAGCAGTTAAACGCATCGTTGTGCAGAATGTAACACCAAGGATCGGTTTTGCAGTGCTCAATGCCGCTGATCCACTCGTCGCCAGTATGGCTGACTATTGTCCTGGTTCAGTGATTTTCTATGCACGTGATAACCACCATCCGGTGCTAGCAATGCACCATGCGCAGCATAAACGTGTCATCTATGTAAAAGATGGTTGTATTGTCGCTATGGGTGAAAGAGATGAATACCGGATACCATTGAACGAAATCCCACTGACAAAGAATGGCAGTATCCACTTTCAAATAGAAAATGTGATGGCTGCTGTTGGCGCCGGTTGGGCGCTTGGATTGGATTGGGCGGTTATTCATGCCGGCGTAGCTGGTTTTGTAAGTAATGTACAGACCGCACCTGGCCGCTTTAATCTTTTCAATTACCGCAATGCTACTTTAATCGCCGATTATGGCCACAATCCGGATGCGATACAGGCACTTGTGAGCGCCATTGATAATATTCCATCAAAAAAACGCTCAGTAGTTATTAGTGCCGCTGGGGATCGACGTGATGAAGATATTCGCCAGCAAACAAGGATACTTGGTGACGCATTTGATGAAGTAGTGCTTTATCAAGACCAGTGTCAACGTGGTCGTGCGGATGGGGAAGTGCTGACATTGTTACGAGAAGGTTTGGGTAGTGCCCGTCGCACTCAAAAAATAAGTGAAATTTTTGGGGAAGCACTTGCAATTGATGCGGCGCTATCCAATTTGCAGGATGGTGAATTATGTCTTATTCTGGTTGATCAAGTTGAGCAATCACTTGGGCAAATTAATCAACGTATCGCATTAGGTTGATTAATTGATTGCTAAGTCATTTCACTGAATGACTTAGCTCTTGACTAGGAGTCTGTTGGTCTTAAACAATCGTAGCGAGCCCAATAGGAAAGCGAGTGCAAATTTTCTCAATTTTGAGGCGCATAGCAAGACTATGCAACAAGAACTTAAAAAAATATGAGCCATAATATCTCATTGACGCAGTAGATTAGCTTTAAGTCCGATAGACTCCTAGAGATTACAGAAGGTTAGTTCGAATGTAATATCCCCTTCGTAAACTTTGTTTCTTTGACCTGATTGCGTGGGGATAAAGCGAATATTCAGAGCATATTTATTTGCGCTGATTTCAGGTACACATGGCAATTGGTCACTTAAGTTCAATCTTAGCATATGGGCCGAATATTCCGAGCCTGTTTGCTGGAAAATACCTCGATTTGCGACAACTTGCAAAGTTTTTCCACTCTTTCTTAATAGGTAAAGCACAATCCCAAATGCATTGCGTATGGGTTGAAATGGTGTTAACCATTCGTCAAAGTCTCTGTGTCGGTTGACCGGGTCTAAATTCAACCAATAATGATAAGATGGCAAATCAAACACACAACAACCACCCGGTATCCCAATTCGCTGCTTGATCGTCATTAGCCATTCGTTCTCTCTTAAATGCTCTCCAACCTTTCCGGGGAAATCCAGCATTTCCCGGAAAGTAGTTTTAATATCATTGAGTACATTATCGAGTGCTGCCTCAGAAACATCCGGATTCCTGCGCAACATCTCAAGTATCTGCTTTTGTCGTTCAAGCTCTTGTAATAAATCTGATTTAATATCTGCGCGACTGGTAATTTCAAGGACTTCAAATAGTGCGATGAGCGAAGCATGATGCTCAGTTGCGGTATCTTTAGTTGAAAAGAAATCAATTTTATTAAATAAATCCTCAAGTCGCAGAAGGGTACGGATACGTTCATTAAGCGGGTGTTCGTAACAAATCACAATAGCTATGCATCCACAAGAAAGATTAGAGATATTAAAATCTTGCCTTAGATAAGATTATTTCACAAAAAAATTAAATTTCCCAAATAATTTCTTAACCGTCAAATCTCTGCATCCAGTTTCTTCTCTGAAAGAATAAGATATTTATGATGCAGCTGAATTACCTGTGCTTTCAAGGAATCAATATCCTTATCGTTGATGATAACATCATCAGCTTTTTGTAAACGCTCTTTTCGCAAGATCTGTGCTGCCATAATTGCTCTTACCTGTTGTTCAGACAAATTGCTACGCGCCATGGTACGTAAAACTTGCTGCCGCTCCTCACAATCAACGACTAGAATACGCTGAATAATATTGTCGTAATCATTCGTTTCAAATAGCAAGGGAACAACAACAATGGTATAGGAAGACTGGGTTTGTGCAATTTGCTGAACCGTTTCTTTTAGAATGAGCGGATGCAAAATATTTTCCAGCTTGAGTCGTGAGTTGCTATCCGAGTAAATTAGGTTACGCATCTTTTCCCTATCCAAAGCACCATCCACCGTAATCAAAGCATCTTGGAATGTATTTCGAATCAGATTGATAGCTAACCCATGCGGCTGAGTTAATTTTCTAGCAATTACATCGGTATCAATGACGTCAATACCCAAATCTGAGAAGAATTGACTGGCGCTCGATTTTCCACAACCAATCCCTCCAGTCAATCCAACGACAAAGGTCATAAATCAGAATAAACCATGATAAGCATAATTCAGTTTTTCTCCCCAAAAAAGAGCAATAAGTGCCCCACCAACCAGATAAGGACCGAATGGAATGGGGATGCTCTTTTTGAGTCTAGCAGTTAACACTAATCCAATACCAACAGTTGCACCCACCAGTGATGAGAAAAGTATGACCAGCGGAAGCATATTCCATCCTAACCACGCGCCAATAGCAGACAACAACTTAAAATCACCATAACCCATACCTTCTTTACCCGTGAAAAGTTTAAAGCACCAGTAAATTGACCACAAGGAAAGATAGCCTGCCACAGCGCCAATAATTGCAGATTGAATATCAGTAAAACCACCGTTCATATTGACCAGTAAGCCCACCCATAATAGTGGCATGGTTATGTCATCCGGCAGTAGTTGCGTATTCAAATCAATGACTGCAAGGGCAATGAGCGCCCACACAAAAATCAATACCGCAATAGTTATCAAACCGTAACCATAATACCAGGCAACAAAACCGCTCATAAGCGCCGTTACTGCTTCTACAATAGGATAACGCAGTGAAATATGTGCATGGCACTGAGAACAACGTCCTAGTAAAACAAGATAACTAACAATAGGAATATTTTCCCATACGGTTATTTTATGTCCGCAATGGATACATACTGAGCGAGGGGTAATCAGGTTAAATGTAGGCAACGCCTTGCCTGCTTCACCATGTAGCTCTGCACACTGCTGCAGCCAATTTCTTTTCATCATTTCAGGAAGCCGGTATATCACGACATTCAGAAAGCTGCCGATCATTAACCCGATTATTGCGATAAATGAAATAAAAAAGGCTGGTGTATCTTGCAGCATGGATAGTAATGGCATGGTTATTATGTAATAGGATTGGATTCTGGGAGTCGCGTTTAATTAACAACCATACCCATTTTAAAGATTGGTAAATACATCGCAACGACCATACCGCCAATTAGTGTTCCCAATACAACCATGATGATTGGCTCCATCAAACTTGACAGCGCGGCAACCGCATCATCTACTTCTGCTTCGTAGAAGTCAGCAATTTTACTTAACATGGAATCAAGCGAACCGGCCTCTTCACCAATGGCGACCATTTGAATTACCATGTTCGGAAATACATTGGTGCCGGCCATGGAAGAGGTCAAACTATTGCCCGTACTGACCTCAATTTGTATGTTCTTGGTGGCTTCAAAATAAATATGATTCCCTGCCGCACCCGCGACAGAATCCAATGACTCCACCAGTGGAACACCTGCAGCAAACATGGTTGAAAGCGTGCGTGACCAGCGCGCAATCGTGGCTTTGCGAATAACTTCTCCGAAGATAGGTAACTTAAGTGCAAAACGATCCATAACATGTTGCATTGCGACCGAGCGCTTCCAAGTATATAAAAAAGCATAAATTCCACCGCCCAGAATACCTAGAATAGCCCACCAATACGCAACGAAGAAATTTGAAATGGTCATTACAAGAAGCGTTGGAGCAGGCAATTCAGCACCAAATCCTTCAAATAGATCTTTAAAAGCAGGGATTACAAAAATCATAATTACCGCAGTAATGACAAAAGCAACCACAATAATCGAAATAGGGTAAAAAAGTGCAGATTTAATTTTCCCCTTGATGGCTTGAATCTTTTCTTTGTAGGTTGCCAAACGATCCAGAATATGATCTAGAATACCAGCAGCTTCTCCTGCCCCCACAAGATTACAATATAGTTCATCGAAGTAAAGCGGGTATTTGCGAAATGCATCTGTCAAATTACTACCGGTTTCTACGTCGGCTTTAACATCCAAAAGTAATTTACTCAAAGCTCGGTTGCTGTGCCCTCTGCCCACTATATCGAAGGCTTGTAACAGTGGCACACCAGATTTCATCATAGTAGCCAGCTGACGTGTAAATAACGTTATATCTTTGTCAGTAATTTTGCCACCGGACTGAGTTTTCTTTATTTTTGTGACTTTGATACCTTGGCGGCGTAATGTAGAAGTAACAATGACTGTTCCAGCTGCGCGCATTTCACCTCTTATCTGTTTGCCGGCTTTGTCCTTTCCTTCCCACGAATAATTAATTTCTTTTAGTTTATTTTCTGTGTGCGCTGCTGTCACAGTTGCCATAATTAGCTCCTCAAAAACTTAGAGTATCCGTGAAAAAATACTAGAAAAACATCGCAAAGACTCAAATTCTGCTACCGTTGTTGACAGCAAATATCAAAAGATTATTTTTATCTTGTGCGGTGCTAACGGCATAGTTTCGTGTATTACTTAGTGCTAATTTTCGCAGTATTGTGCTCTATCTTTGATTTCACTAGCTCTTCGTTCTTCGTATGAACAGCTTTAATCCCATCATAAATTGTTGGGTATAACAAGTTGACATGCAATTCTTTTTTCATTCTTAGGTTATTAAGCCGCCTGGATTCTTTCATGAAAGATAGCATTGTAGGTGATATCTGTTCTTGAGCTTGATCGCGGGTGATACGAGGGGGAGCGCGGCAAACCAAAGTGATCTGCAACCAAATCAAAATATTCTCCCATTTTCAGATGCGAATCATCGCAGGTATGATAGATTCTATTTGGCCTTGCATACCGCAAGGCAGCATAAATTATTCGAGCTAAATCATCTGCATGAATATGATTGGTATAACTATCTTCAGTATCCAATAATGCCGGATGACCTTCTCGCAAACGTGTTAATGGCAATCTGTTTGCTGCATAAATTCCCGGCACCCGTAAAATGGAAACGGAGATATGATTACGCTTTCCCCAGTTACGTATCCGTCTTTCAGCATCAATGCGTCGTATTGCTCGACCATTTTCCGGATGAACTGGATATGTCTCGTCTATTAACGCCCCCTGGCAATCACCATAAACCCCGCTGGTACTGATATAGATAAATCGTTGTGGTAAAATCCCCGCTTGCCGTTCTGTTCGCCTGGTTAATGCGGACAGTAGATGCGTGGTTCTGCGATCATATAATCCTTGATTGGGTGGGGGAGCCAAGTGTAGAACTAATTGTGCAATCCCAGCGAGTTTTTCGAGACTTCTCGGAAGATCAAGATTTCCGTAAATTGGGATAATGCCATGTAACCGCAGATGGTCAGCGCTATCTAGATTACGATATAAACCGAGAATTCGGTAATGTGTCTGTAATAGTGACGCTACCCGCAAGGCTATATCACCACAACCAACAATTAACAGGGTTCTTTTCATATAAACTATTTGTTTCTTATTATTGTATTTTTTATTTGTCTGCCATTCAATGTCGTATCAAATCATTATTAAACCTAGCGAGCATATTCTAAAAGTAGAATCTGGAGAAACTATTCTTGAATCCGCCCTCCGCGAGGGTTTTTCGCTGCCTTATGGCTGCCGCAATGGTTCCTGTGGGATTTGTAAAGGAAAAATCATACAAGGAACCGTGGATTATGGCCACCATAGTGAAGAAACCTTGACTGAAGAAGAGAAGCGAGCCGGTAAGGCATTATTTTGTTGCGCTTTTCCATTAACCGATCTGGTTATTGAATGTCATGAAATTGGTGCTACTAAGAATATTGAAATTAAAACATTGCCGTGTCGTGTACATAATCTTGAGCTTGTCGCTTCTGATGTGATGATTATTTCCCTGAAGCTTCCTACTAATCAGCGACTGCAGTTTTTAGCAGGGCAGTATATCGATATCCTGCTCAAAGATGGAAAACGAAGAAGTTTTTCTTTGGCAAATGCACCGCATGATGATGAATTTTTACAATTACATGCACGTAACTATCCTGGAGGCGCATTTACTGAACATGTTTTTACGCACATGAAAGCCAAAGATATGCTTCGCTTCACAGGACCTTTAGGTTCATTCTTTTTACGCGACACACCTGAGAATACTTCCATTATCTTTCTGGCGAGCGGTACAGGATTTGCGCCAATCAAAAGTATTCTTGAACATATTTTTCATCAAGAGAACTATCGAAACAATAAAATAAAAATGACACTCTACTGGGGTGCTCGTAAAAGAGCTGATTTGTATTTAGCGGATTTAGCAGAAAAATGGCAACAACAGCACAAGAATTTCACTTTTATTCCTGTGCTGTCTGAACCCTTACCAACAGACAACTGGGAAGGGAGAATCGGTTTGGTACATGAAGCGGTCATGCATGACTTTCGCAGTTTGGAAAAACATCAGGTATATGCCTGTGGCGCTCCAGCTATGGTAAAAGCTGCTTACCACGACTTTACCAATCTTCGCGATTTACCGAAAAATGCTTTTTTCTCCGATGTATTTACACCTTCAACCAGCAATCCCCAAGTTGTACAAGAATCTTAGCTGCTTTAGCTTTAATTGAGTTGTTTGAGTGTTAATTCAAGCCCTTTATTATAATGATTCATAGCTAATTCATGTTTACCTAATTTCTCATTCAGTTGAGCTAAAGCAAAATGCGCTTTATGCCCAGGCTCAACAGATAAGCTGGCTTCTAAATAATTTTGCGCTTTACCCCAAAGTTCACAGTGCGTACAAAGTTTACCGAGTGTCAATAACAATTGCGCGTTATTGGGTTGTGATTTAAGCCAGACTTCAGCACACTCAATCTGCCTGTTAACATGGTAATCTAGACATTCCGCATAGAGTTCAATCAATTCGTTATCCCATGTAATGGGAACATTCTGTTCAATGATTTGATTTGCGATCTTGCAGTTTCCTATTGAGATATATGCGCGCGCGGCAGCGACACAAAGTTTACTATCCATTTTCTCCATGGGTGATATATGCTGCCAATACTGATTGAGTGACGGCAAATCCGAAGCTTTACTTCTAATATTTTCTATTTGTGCGTCGTGCTTTAATGCTTTTATCAGTGCTTTATTGGCTGACTGACGTTTTGCCAGTATTTCAGTTAACTCAATGACTGCATCCCAATTCCCGGCTTGTTGTTGCGCTTCCAGCTCCAGTTGTAAAACGATAGTCGATTGTAAGCCGCCATCCGAGTACAGTGACCGTAATGTTTTGAGCGCTTCTTCGTAATGCCCATCATTCAGCAGGAATTCAGTTTTAGTGGCAAGGCATAACGATTTTTCATCGGGTGCTGTATGAAGTGCAGTGTTCAGATACTGATCTCGCGCTGTGATTTCATTAAGCTTATTTGCTGAGCGAGCTGCAATGACAGCGCAAACTGCTTGAGCCGTCGATGAGTCAGCTAACTTTAATGCAATGGCTGTATTCCTTTGTGCTTTAACAAAATCGCCCTCAAGGTAAGCTTTTAACCCAGAAAGCAACATCTCGTCTGTTTTTTTATGGCGATACCGTCGACTGAACCCTAATATTCCGAGAATAAATCGAACTAGAATGTAAAAAACAAAAAATGCTGCGATTACCCCAATTATGAAGTGATCAAGTGATAGCTCTATTTGATAGGGTGGCATCTCCAACAGAGCGCGCCCCGTCGTGTTCTTTGCAGCAAGTGTAACAGCTACAGCAGCAGCAAATAGTGCCAATAGCCAGAGTATCAGTTTCATATTTTCTCCTCATTGCAGTAGAGTCGATCATTGTTAATGTGAATCACGAATTACATAGACGCCAGCCATGATAAGCACAAGTGATGTTATAAACGCTTTAGCCTTACCGAGTGTTTTCTCTTATAAATTGTACTGTTTCCCGGTTACCTGAAAGTACGCTTGCAGACTTTCCAGCAAACCCTCATCTCCAGCAGATGTCGCTTTTACGATTTTCCCCAGCCCCAATTCTTTCGCTGTCCGGGCAATACGTTCATGAACTGTAAAAACCGGGGTCGATTTCAGTAATTGTTGGCCAAGCTTGCCTATTATGTCAAATAAATTATGTAATCCTTCGCTGCTTGTGATAATCACGGCGTGTATCTCACCTTGCGCCCAAGCAGTTATTAATGATGTCGTATCAACATCTGGTCTCCTGCGTTGATAGCATTCTGCGTATTCGAGGAATGCGCCACGCTGCATGAGTGTGTCTCCCAGCAACCCCCTACCGCCGTTACCACGAAAAATAACAACTCTTTTGCCAATCATGTTTTGCAATTGCTCCTGCTGCAGTAATGCTTCACTATCAAAATGCTCAACTGGAACGAGTACTTCGTTGATGCCATAATGCTTTAAAGCATCTGCACTGCCTTTACCGACGGCGGCAAATCTTAAATGGAAAGGCAAGATACGTTGCTTGCTGATTAACTGCATGGCTTTGTTGACAGCATTGGGACTGACAAATATTGCCCAATCGAATTCATCTAGGCGGCTAATTAAATCAATTAAAGGATTTAAATCTGTTACATCCGTTATTTCCAGTACCGGAAGTAGAATTGGATTGCCACCCATAGCGCGAATACCTTCTGCAAGCAAAACAGACTGGTGCATTGGACGAGTAACCAGAATATTAATGCCGTCTAATTGCTTGTTTTTAGGCAACGCTATTTCCAACCATCTGCTGGGACCAAGGCTGCTAATATTTCATCAGCACCTTCATTGACTAGTTTTTTTGCCAGCTGCTGTCCCATAGTGATACCGGTTTCTGGCTTGCCATTTAATGCGCCACTGATGATGCGTTTACCATCAGGTTGTGCAACGAAGCCACGTAACTCAAGTGTGCCATTGATAATTTCTGCAAACGCCCCCAATGGTACCTGGCAACTACCTCCCAACACACGACTTAATGCCCGTTCTGCTTCCACACAAAAAGCTGTTGCCTGATGATGCAAAGGTTGCATCAACTCAACCAAATCTGTGCGGTCAGCCCGGCATTCGATACCCAAAGCACCTTGTCCTACTGCAGGTAAGCTTTGTTCAGGATTCAGCAGTGCTGTGATGCGAGCGGATAATCCAAGCCGTTTTAAGCCAGCTGCAGCGAGGATGATTGCAGCATACTGCCCTTCATCGAGTTTACGTAACCGGGTTTGCACATTACCACGCAATGGTTGTACTTGAAGATGAGAAAATTGCGCGCGCAGTTGACTTTCTCGCCGCAGGCTTGATGTACCAACAATGCTGCCTTCTGGCAGTGCATCCAGATTAGCATATTGATTGGAAACAAAAGCATCGCGAGGATCTTCCCGTTCAGTAATGGCAGCGAGCTTGAATCCCTCAGGCACATTCATGGGCATATCTTTCATTGAGTGCACTGCAATATCAGCACGTCCATCTTCTAAAGCTTGCTCCAATTCCTTGATGAACAGACCCTTCCCGCCTATTTTTGATAATGACTGGTCCAGTATTTGATCGCCGCGCGTTGTCATGCCGAGTATGCTGATTTCAGTTTGCGGGTATAATTCGCCTAAACATTTCTGAATAAACTTAGCTTGCCACATTGCAAGCAGGCTTTCTCGTGATGCAATGACGATTTTCTGGGGAGATAAAAGTGAATTGGGCATTAATAGTATAAAATGAAAAAATTACAAAAAATTCTTAATAATAGTAGTCATTTTAGCATGGCCGACACTGACTTGGTGTGTTGCAAGTGCATGTCGGATCCATTTTTAAGTGTGTGTGTGATGCGATGAGCGCAACTGATTCAGAGAATAGTGTTGCCAACAATAAATTGGTGAATGATAAAGACTTACCATTGCGCGAAGACATTCGTTTCCTAGGACGTATGCTGGGCGATACGTTACGTGAACAGGATGGGGATAGTGCTTTTGAGCTGGTCGAGAATATACGCCAGACTGCGATTCGTTTTCATCGGGACCAAGATCTACAGGCGAGGGGTGAGCTTGATGAGATACTCAATCAGTTGAGTGACAAAGATTCATTGCCCGTCGTTCGTGCATTCAGTTATTTCTCATTACTTTCCAATATTGCTGAGGATGTTCATCACAACCGGCGCCGGCGCGCACATCTTCGCGCGGGATCCGCGCCGCAGGCTGGAAGTGTGACATTAGCACTGGAACGCATATTGGAAAGCAGAAAAGATATTACAGTCTTAGTAGACTTTTTTAGCAAAGCGATGATATCACCGGTTTTGACAGCGCATCCAACAGAAGTCCAACGAAGAAGTATCCTGGATTGTCAATTAACCATTGAGCGTTTGCTGAAAGAACGTGCGCGGACTGAACTCACGCCAAATGAATTGCGCCACAATGAGGAAGGCTTGCGCGCTACCATTCAGATATTGTGGCAGACTCGCATGTTACGTCCCACCCGCTTGTCTGTGTATGATGAAATCGAGAATGGCTTGGCGTATTACAGCTACACCTTTTTGACAGAGATCCCCTACATCTATGCCAAAATAGAAGACCTGCTCGAACGCCGCTTGGGTAAAGATGCTCCGTATGTCACATCGTTCTTGCGCATCGGTAGCTGGATTGGTGGTGATCGTGATGGCAATCCTTTTGTCACGCATGATGTCATGTTACGGGCGGTGGAACGTCAATCGTCGGTGGCATTGGATTTTTACATCGATGCCGTGCAGAAAATTGGCCGCTCTATGAGTCTGACCGAGCAATTGGTGCAAGTCAGCGATGAAGTTAAACAACTGGCTGCTACCGCACCGGATATTCCTAACCGGTCTGACGAACCGTACCGGCGGATTTTTCTCAGTATCGCTGCACGTTTGGTTGCAACCGCGCATCAATTAGGTCATGAGGTCACGCAATACACGCCGACCGAAACCAGAGCACCTTATGCAAGCAGTACTGAATTTTTGCATGACCTCAATGCCATCATCCATTCGCTCAAACAGCATAAATCATCTTGGATAGCACGTGGCGCATTACGTAATCTCAGCCGCGCCGTGGATGTATTTGGTTTTCATTTAGCACCGCTGGATATGCGCCAGCATAGCAAGATCCATGAGCAAGTCGTCAGCGAATTATTCGAATACAGCACAGGCCGGAAAGGATATGCGCAGCTAAGTGAAAAAGATCGTACGGAGTGGCTGCTTAAAGAAATTAGTCAACCGCGTTCGATACTGGTCTCGTACGCTGAATTTTCTGATCTGGCACAATCCGAACTGCGAATTTTGCAATGCGCCGCCGAAATTCATCGCCGCTTTGGACGTGTAACGATGTCGAATTACATCATTTCGATGACCACCGATATCATTAATGTGCTGGAAGTAGCATTCCTGTTACAGCAAGTCGGCCTGTTGCAAGCCGGAGAAAACCCGCAACTTCACCTCAATATTATCCCATTATTTGAAACAATCTCGGACTTGCGTAGCTGTAGCGTTATTATGGATCAGTTATTTTCACTGCCCTATTATCGCAAGTTGCTGAATTCGCGTGCCAACGTGCAAGAAGTCATGCTGGGTTACTCTGATAGCAACAAGGATGGGGGTTTTATCACGTCGAATTGGGAGATTTATAAAGCCGAAATTGAACTCACTAAAGTTTTCGCCAAACACAAAGTTGAATTACGCTTGTTTCACGGTCGCGGCGGTACGGTGGGCAGGGGTGGCGGACCGAGTTATCAAAGTATCCTGGCTCAGCCACCAGGAAGTGTTAATGGTCAAATCCGTGTAACCGAGCAAGGCGAGGTGATCAGCAGTAAATATGCTGAACCTGAAATTGGGCGACGGAACCTTGAAACATTGGCGGCAGCAACGATGGAAGCAACCTTGCTGAGTCGTGATTCAATCGGCACGAATTCGGATCGTTATTATTCGGCTATGGAGAAATTGGCATCCGTGTCTTTTGCAGCTTACCGTGACTTGGTGTACGAAACACCCGGATTTAAGCAATTTTTCCTGGAATCAACGCCGATCCGCGAAATGGCGGGGCTGCATATTGGCAGCAGGCCGCCGTCACGTAAGAATTCCGATGCGATTGAAGATTTGCGTGCAATTCCTTGGGTATTTAGCTGGAGTTTGAGTCGGATGATGCTGCCGGGCTGGTACGGATTCGGTCATGCAATAGAAGCTTTTGTCAATCATGCCGATCAGGATGGGCAGGGATTGGCATTATTACAGGAGATGTATCGGGAATGGCCCTTTATGCAAACATTATTGTCGAACATGGACATGGTGTTAGCTAAGACAGATATGGGTATTGCATCCCGCTATGCAGAATTAGTCGAAGATGTGGTATTGCGTGAGCAGATTTTTGGGCGTATCAAAGAAGAATGGGCAAGAAGTCAAAAATGGTTGTTTGCCGTGACCGGCCATACTGAGTTGCTGCAAGACAATCCTACGCTAGCACGGAGTATTCGCAACAGAACCCCTTATATTGATCCGCTCAACCATTTGCAGGTTGAATTGCTGCGCCGTTACCGGTCCGGTGAAGATAGTGAAGAAGTTAAACGTTCCATCCACCTTACGATTAATGGTGTAACCGCTGGGTTGCGCAATAGTGGCTAATAGGCCTTTATTACTGAAATACTTGAGCTGCAGGAGGCTTTCGTGCAAATAAAGCGATTCATAGGTATTGTACTGTTTAGTTTTTATTCTCAATGGGCATTGGCTTCTCTGCCGATCCAGTACTGGCAAACATCCTCCGGGGCACGAGTTTATTTTGTTGAAAATCACGATTTGCCCATGCTGGATATCAATGTAGAGTTTGCTGCGGGTAGTGCCATGGATACTGCCAGCAAATCAGGTTGCGCCAATCTGGTACGGCATTTGCTCAGTCTTGGCGCGGGCGGCCTATCTGAAGACCAAATTGCCACAGGGTTAGCCGATGTCGGCGCGCAATTAAAAAATAATTTTGACCGCGATCGTGCCGGATTAGCTCTGCGTACTTTGAGCAGTGAGCGGGAGCGCAAGCAAGCACTTGATGTATTTGCACGCATTATTCAGTTCCCGGAATTCCCGCAGGAAATATTACTGCGGGAAAAAGCAAGAATAGTTTC
The DNA here is from genome assembly GCA_016708955.1 of Nitrosomonas sp. Classification (GTDB taxonomy): domain Bacteria; phylum Pseudomonadota; class Gammaproteobacteria; order Burkholderiales; family Nitrosomonadaceae; genus Nitrosomonas. The sequence continues at coordinate 172,304 of JADJES010000001.1, read as the reverse complement.
GAGCATTAAAGAATCAAGCACCAAGCCAGATTACATTGGCGAGCGTGAATTAATGAAAATGCTCTATAGCAGCCACCCTTACGGATTCAATGAGCTGGGAGAGATTGATGCGCTGAATAGGCTGCAGCGGGAAGATTTGCTTGCTTTCTATCGCTCCTATTATGTTGCCGGGAACGCAGTGATAGCAATCATTGGCGATGTGACTCGGCTTGAAGCTGCGGCAATTGCGGAACAATTAACTGACAATCTTTCCTCCAGTGGACAGAAAACTGAAATTCCTGCAGTATCAATACCCGTAGCAGGAATAAAAAGAATTCCTCACCCGGCAACACAAAGCCACATCCAATTGGCCTATCCGGGCCTGCGTCGAAGTGATCCGGATTATTTTCCACTATTAGTCGGAAACCACATACTGGGCGGCGGAGGTTTCATTTCACGTCTGATGGAAGAAGTTCGCCAGCAACGCGGTTTGGCTTATAGCGTTTACAGCTTCTTTTCTCCCTATAAAGAACAAGGGCCTTTTCAAATAGGTTTGCAGACAAAAAAGGAGCAGTCAGAAGAAGCGTTGGCATTAACCCAGAAAGTGCTTAAAGATTTTGTTGCAAGTGGTGTAACAGAGGAAGAATTGCTGGCTGCCAAGCAAAATATCATTGGCGGTTTCCCGCTTCGAATAGAAAGCAATAGCAAAATATTGAGCTATCTTTCCATGATCGGCTTTTATAATTTACCACTGACTTATCTAACGGATTATTTGGTAGCGGTTGAAGCAGTAACAACCGAACAAATCCGGCAAGCATTCCAGCGGCGAATTCAACCGGACGGCATGGTCACTGTTGTCGTGGGAGCAATCGAGTAAATGCTTGGTCCATGGTTTTAGTTAGAGGGAAAGTCCGTATCATTGGCGGTCAGTGGCGCAGCCGTCTGCTGACTTTTCCAGCAATCCCAGATTTAAGACCAACCCCCGATAGAATTCGTGAAACAGTGTTTAATTGGCTGGGGCAGGATTTAACTGGCCTGAGTTGTCTCGATTTGTTTGCTGGAAGTGGTGCATTGGGTTTTGAAGCCGCTTCTCGTGGTGCATCACAAGTGGTTATGGTCGATACAGACGTGAGAATTTATAATGCGCTGCATGAAAATAAGGAAAAATTGCAAGCTACGCAAGTTGAACTTAGAATTATGAATGCGTTAAATTTTATGAATTCTGATCTACGGAAATTTGATGTTATCTTTCTTGATCCGCCTTATCGTCTTGAACTGTTACCCAAATTGTTGCCGTTACTGCCTTCACATCTGGAAAAAGGCGGGCTGGTTTACACTGAGACTAAAAGCCATTGGACTGCGGATAAACACTGGTGTGCAAAACATAGCGCAAAAGCTGGTGCCGTATCTTATCAACTTCTGGAGCTAGCACTGAATGGATAAAGTGATTTATCCTGGCACATTTGACCCAATAACGCGTGGACACGAAGATCTGGTCCGGCGTGCTTCGCGTTTGTTTGATCAAGTCATCGTAGCGATAGCCGTAAGCAGCAGTAAAAAACCATTTTTCTCTTTGGAAGAAAGAGTAGAAATGGCACACGAGGTATTGTCAGACTGTCCGAATGTCAAAATTATGGCATTTTCTGGTTTATTGATGAATTTCTTGCAGCAACAGAACGCGCGAATAATTTTGCGCGGCTTGCGTGCCGCTTCAGATTTTGAATATGAGTTCCAGATGGCGGGGATGAATCGTAGTATGTACCCCGATGTGGAAACTTTATTCATGACACCATCAGAACAATATATGTTTATTTCAGCAACCATTGTGCGTGAGATTGCTTCATTGGGCGGTAATGCGGATGCATTTGTACACCCGCTGGTAGCAAAAAAACTACGCGAAAAAATAACAAAATAGTTTTGAGAGAATTAAATGGCATTAATCATTACTGACGAATGTATTAACTGTGATGTTTGCGAACCCGAATGCCCTAATGGAGCCATTTCTCAGGGTGAAGAAATTTACATGATAGCTGCGAGCTTATGCACGGAATGTGTTGGGCACTACAATGAACCGCAATGTATCGAAGTATGTCCCGTAGATTGTATTGTTACCAATCCTGATAGGATTGAAAGCAAGGAACAACTACAAGCTAAATATCAGTCACTTATCTCAGTAAAATAGCCTATATCCGGCGGAATCAGCCGGAACCGCACCACGCTTCTACACGAAATCAGACCGTTTTCTCCGCTTAATCGTCAACGCATTGCTGCGCATATTGGTTTAATCTTCGCATGAGCATTTTGGTTTTGCTTGCGAAGCGTTCCAATGGGATCCGAGTACAGACTAGAAAATAGTTATTCCATCGCCAAAATCAGATGTTACCACCGACTATCCAATTAAATTAAGACCACCGTTAATTGATATTTTCTTGACTGAGACTCAAATGGATCCTCGCACGATAGCCACGAATGTTCGCTCAATTTTTTCCTTACCGGATGTTGTGATTCGTATAAACGATTTGATTGATTCAGGGGACGCATCCAATTATGAATTGGAGCAGGTGATTTCAAGTGATCCAGCATTAACCGCGAAATTATTAAAGTTCGCGAATAGCACTTACTTTGGTTTTTCTGGCAAAGTAGAAACTATTTTAAAAGCAATCTCCATAATTGGGCATAAAGAACTGCGGAATCTAGTTTTGGCATCATCAGTGACGTCTACATTTAAGGGCATCTCATCCGATCTGGTCGACATGGACACATTTTGGAATCACAGTATCACTTGTGGTGTAACTGCGCGGCTACTGGCATCGAGTGTTGACAGTAGAGAGCGTTTCTTTATCGCTGGATTGTTGCATGGTGTTGGGAGATTAATACTCTTCAGCCAGTACCCGGAAGAATCTGCAAAAGTATTGAGTTGCATGAACCAAGGTGAGGACGCAGTAATCCAGGCAGAACGTAAGATTTTTGGCTTTACCCACGCGCAATTAGGTGCTGAGCTTCTGAAGCAATGGAAATTACCACCTAATATTTGGAAAATGGTTGAATACCAATTCGATCCCATGAAGGATGCGGAATATGAGTATGACGCCAGCACCCTTTGCGCAGCTATCAATATTGCTAACTATATTCAGCCCTGTACAAATCAGAAAATAAATCACGAAGAAACAATACCTGATCGTGCACTCAAGACATGGAGCTACCTTGGTTTGTCAGTTGAAATTATTGAGTCAGTGATGACAGTGGCAAAATTACAAGTCACAGAAGTATTCAATGCCATACGGTAGGCATTAGAAATTACAAAAGCCTAATATCGATGAATGTCATTATCTTTACACACAGCCTGGTAAACACCGTGTCCGGCTATGTTGGAAAACACCAAGCCGCACCGGGCAAATTAGCCGTTTATCCCAGTAATAGTATATTTCCAGAGAAATTTTCTCTTTGAAATCACCAGAGGTTCCCTAAAGGGTATTTCAATTATTACAATATCTTACGATGCGCACGCTAACACTCAAGTTGGCTTAATTCAAGACGATAAACAAAAGCGTGCAAGATAGATGGAAGATACAGGAGAATATATGAAGGAAGTTTATCTTGGCAGGTTACCGATTCTTGACAGCAAACAAAACTTAGTCGCATTTGAACTTTTATTCCGTTCCGACCAACATAACACAGTTAATGTCACAGATAATTCTGCCGCTTCAGCAAATGTCATCATCGATACCTACGGACAATTAGGAATTGAAAATGTAATAGGAAAACGGCGTGGTTTTATTAAAGTCGACACTGAGTTATTAATGCATGATGCCATTTGCATGCTTCCCAAAAAGCATGTAGTTCTTGAAATTCTAAGAAGCGTCGAAATTAATGATGAAATCATTGATCGCTGTACGTTTTTGAAACAAAAAGGCTATCAACTGGCACTTTCCAATGTTATTCAACTGGATAAACGATTTGATCGCATCATGCCTTTAATTAATGTAGTCAAAATCAATATCACCGCACTGAAACAAAACGACCTGATTAGTCTTATAAAGAAACTAAAGCGCTGGCCGGTATTGTTTCTAGCAGAAAAAGTTGAAAGCCAGGAAATGGCCAGGAGCTGTATCGCTTTGAATTTTCAAATGTTGCAAGGCTTTTATTTCGCGAAGCCGGAAATTATTTCGGGCAAACGGATTGATCCATCCAAGCTAGCCTTACTAAAGCTTTTATTGCTTGTTGTTAAAGACAGTGATGTGACTGAAATTGAGAATGAACTCAAATATCAACCCGGGTTAAGCTATAACCTGCTGCGCATGGTAAATTCAGCCGCAAGTGGCTTGCCAAGAACGATTAACTCGATAAAACGAGCCATTATGATACTCGGCCGGAAACAACTCCAACGCTGGATACAGATATTACTTTATGCCGCAAAGCAGAAGGGCGGTAACGCCTCAGATGCATTAATGCAAACGGCCACTGTACGTGGCAAGCTGCTTGAGTTCATCGCCATAGCAGATCGCCCGCATGACAAGAATCACCAGGATCGCGCTTTTATGGTGGGTACTCTATCATTGCTGGATACCTTACTTGGGATAGAAATGTTCGAACTGGTGAGTTCGCTCAGCATACAGAAAGATATGAGCGAAGCTTTGCTAAATCGGCGTGGATATCTGGGTCGTCAACTGGAATTGATAGAGGCCCATGAGAAAGGTGAATTTGAGACAGTTTCATCGATGCTGTCAGACTTGGGTTTTCTGAGCATCAGTGAATTCACCAAAATGGAACTGGAAGCAGCAGCCTGGGCCAACCGGATCAGTGATGCAATCAATCAACCCGCATAAAACCAAGCAATTGACAGGTGCACAGTGCAAATCCTGTCAAGTTGATGGAATCCATTTTCTATGCATTCTCTGACCAGAATTACTCAATTTTCATCTGCTCCTACCGATGATTAACGAGCTAACTCAGGTAGTGCTTACTTGAGATTGATGAATTCTTATTCGAAAATTTCACCTGACGTTACCTATCGTCACAAGAGGACATCGCAATGAATATAGTAGAGCTGCTTACATTCGTGGTTAAGAATAGCGCTTCAGATTTGCATTTATCTGCGGGCATGCCACCGATGATCCGGGTACATGGCGAGATCCGGCGCATCAATTTGCCAGCGATGGAACATAAAGAAGTGCACGCGATGGTGTACGACATTATGAATGATAGTCAGCGCAAATTTTATGAGGAACACCTGGAGTGTGATTTTTCCTTTGCAATTCCCAATCTCGCACGTTTCCGCGTCAATGCATTTAATACGCAACGTGGTTCCGCAGCAGTTATGCGAACGATTCCATCAAGAGTTTTGAGTCTGGAAGATATCAAAGCGCCCAAAATATTTGCTGAAATCGCTAAACAACCGCGTGGTGTCGTTTTAGTAACAGGCCCTACCGGCTCAGGAAAATCCACCACATTAGCGGCAATGATCAATGACATTAACGAAAATGAGTACGGTCACATTCTGACTCTTGAAGATCCCATCGAATTTGTGCACGAGAGTAAGAAGTGCCTGATTAATCAACGCGAGGTAGGGCGGGATACCTTAAGCTTTTCCAATGCATTGCGCTCGGCGTTGCGTGAAGACCCTGACATCATTCTGGTAGGTGAACTGCGTGATCTGGAAACCATACGCTTGGCAATGACGGCGGCTGAAACAGGTCATTTGGTATTTGGCACATTACATACAAGCTCTGCCGCAAAAACCGTGGATCGTATTATTGACGTTTTTCCCGCAGAAGAAAAAGAAATGATGCGCGCGATGCTATCTGAATCATTACGTGCTGTTATTTCGCAAGCACTGTTAAGAACCAAGGATGGCAAGGGGCGCGTTGCTGCACATGAAATAATGATTGGCACACCAGCGATACGTAATTTGATCCGGGAAGCCAAAATTGCGCAGATGTATTCGGCAATTCAAACAGGCCAAAATGTTGGCATGCAAACATTGGATCAGAATTTGACTGATCTGGTGAAACGCAATGTTATTTCAATGGCCGAAGCGCGCAGTAAAGCCATGAATAAGGATAATTTCAGGATTTGATCGATCAGTGGATTGATAACGCCAGGAGCATGCTATGGATAGGGAACAAGCAACAAAATTTATGTCTGATTTACTGCGCTTAATGCTCAGCAGAAAGGCATCAGACTTATTTATTACAGCCGGGTTTCCACCCGCATGCAAAATTGATGGAAAAATGACACCGGTTTCTCAGCAATCATTGTCCGCACAGCATACCGAGGTGTTAGCCCGGGCGATTATGAATGACAAGCAGGCGGCTGAGTTCGAAGCTGCCAAAGAATGTAATTTTGCGATTAGTCCCGCCGGAATCGGGCGTTTCCGGGTTAACACCTTTGTCCAGCAGCAACGGGTCGGCATGGTGCTGCGTACCATTACAACCAAAATTCCTGAGTTTGATGATTTGGGGTTACCGCAGATACTCAAGGAAGTTGTAATGAGCAAGCGGGGCCTGGTGATTTTTGTCGGCGGCACCGGTTCTGGAAAATCCACCTCGATGGCGGCTTTAATCGGGCACCGTAATAAAAATAGCTTCGGCCATATTATTACCATTGAAGATCCGGTGGAATATGTGCACGAACATATCCATTGTGTCATTACGCAACGTGAAGTCGGTGTGGATACTGAATCTTGGGAAGCAGCCCTAAAAAATACACTGCGGCAAGCACCCGATGTCATTTTAATCGGCGAGATACGTGATCGTGAAACCATGGAGCATGCCATTGCCTTTGCCGAAACCGGCCATCTTTGTTTGGGCACGTTACACGCAAACAGCGCCAATCAGGCGCTTGACCGCATTATCAATTTTTTTCCGGAAGAGCGCAGGGCCCAGTTACTCATGGACTTGTCGTTGAATATGCGATCGCTGGTCGCACAGCGATTGATACCGGCGAAAGATGGAAAAGGGCGCGTAGCGGCCATCGAAGTGCTGCTGAACTCGCCACTTATCGCAGATCTTATTTTTAAGGGGCATGTCCACGAAATTAAGGAAATTATGAAGAAATCCGGTGAAATGGGCATGCAGACCTTTGATGCCGCATTATTTGCGCTTTATGAGGCAGGAAAAATAAGCTATGAAGACGCACTGCGGAACGCTGATTCCGTGAATGAGCTACGTCTGCAAATTAAACTCGAAGGTGCTGAAGCCAAGACGCGGGATTTAAATTCTGGCATAGAGCATTTAGCAATAACATAAACTTCAAAGCGGCCCACTTCCTGCCATGACTGGCATATTCCAGCACCAGATAAAACACATTGTCGCATTTCTCGCGGAATAGCACGCGATCATAGCTTTCCGGTAGATTGCTATCCAATACTTGCTCGACCGCAGAGCGCACCATTTTCTGGGTTTGGGTTTGCGTATCCTTATACCAATCCTGCACCAGTACTTTGGGGTGTTCTTGCAGAAGGCGATGCAGCAGTGACTTTGCAGCAAGCCGGACTTTCTGTGTTTCCTCTTGTGTCATTTTGTCTTTTTTCAGCAAATCAAACAGTTCCAGCTCATCCTCGTTCAAGCCTTCGCGAATGTGGCGCTCATCTTCTGCCCGCAAATCCTCGGTGAATTGCATCAGATCTTCATAGTAGTTTTCGGTGGATGAACCGCCAGCGTTGTAGGTGTCAATAATCTGCTGCAAGCGCTGGGCAAAATCTGTTCGCGTTGCATTCTGTTGCAGCATCAATTCCAGTTTATGTTGCAAAAAAGCGCGCAAATCGGCGATCTCGATATGCTTGTAAGTTGCTTGTTTAAATTCCTCGCGCAATTTGTCGAAATTGATTTTGCTCAAATCCCAAGTCTTGCCCTTTTGAATAATCTGATATTCCGCATCTTTCTGTTGTGCTTTAAGCGCATCCGCGCCATCCACCACCACACTTTCATCCAGCAGCTCGGCGATCTTCCGGCTGATCGCGTCGATGTCCTTCTGTTCGATATGCGCTTCGATCACGCCGCGCAAATACTGGAACGCCGCCACCTCGCGCCCCTTGCCGCGTCCCAAAACCTCCGGCTTGCACGCCTCATACAGCGACGTGATGGTGTTTTCATACACGTTGAAACTCCTGCGCCACTCGTCGTTGGCCAGCAAGGTGTTGGCAAACGACTCAAATCGCCCGACCTGCTTGAATACATCATCGCTGCCCAGCACCTCGCGCAACGCAACCGCCTTCTCGTGACAAAACGCAAAGCCTTGTTCAATCGCTTCGTCCAGCAAGCGAAACAGTTCCGCTTTTTCCTTGACCGGCGGTTCGGTCTCGTCGCCGCCTTGCGCGTAATCTTTCAGCGCCAGCTTCATGTTGCGGAACACATTGTAGTAATCCACGATTTCGCCATTGCGCTTCTCGACCTCGTTGATCTTCCACGACGTCACGCGATTGGCGCGGGCGATGGTTTGCATCAGCGTATGGCCTTGCATCGGTTTGTCGAGATATAACGTGGAAAGTGTCGGTGCATCAAAGCCGGTCAGCCACATGGCACAGACAAACACCAGTTGCAGCGGATGCTCCGGGTCTTTGTAGTTGTATTCAATATCGTGCCCATGTTCATCCAGCCTATCCATGCGTTCCCGATGCGGTTTGATGGTCAAACCCTGCGCGGCAAATTTTTCTTCCTCGCCCGCGTCTCCGCTAATCACCACGGCCATTTCAACAGAACGCATGAATTCAACGCGCTGCTCCAGACGCCGCTTCTCTATTGCGTTAGCAGTTTTGCTGATAATCCCTTTCAGGCTTCTTATCTCTTCCTTCCATAGCCGCTGCACCTTGTCGTACATCTTCACGGCGGTGAATTTATCCACCGACACCACCAGCCCTTTGCCGAGATAACCGCGCCGGGGGAAGTGATAAACGATGTCCCGCGCGATTTTTTCCAGCCGGTCGTCGCGTTTGATGACTTCGATTTCTGTGGAGAAACGCTGCTCCAGCTTGGCCTGCTGTGCCTCGTCCAGATTCTCATCTTCCAGAATCTGGTAAAACTCCTCGCTCAATCCTTCGTTCTGGATCAACACCTCCGGCACGCGTTTCTGGTAAAACAGCGGCACCGTCGCACCATCATCCATCGATTGCTGGAAATTGTATTCCGACACATAACCGCCAAACCACGCATTGGTCTTGCGTTCGCGCCCCAACAGCGGCGTGCCGGTAAATGCCAGATAGTTCGCCCTGGGCAAGCCCTTGCGCATGTTCTCCGCCAGCGACTTGTATTGCGTGCGGTGCGCCTCGTCGACAATCACGATAATGTCGTCGCGATTTGACAGCTCGGGATATTCGCGGCCTTTGTCCCAGCGGAATTTCTGGATCAGCGTGAAAACGATGCGTTTGTTCTGCCCGAGGAATTTGCGCATCTCCTCGCTGTTCTTCGGCTGCGCCGCCTCGGCCTCGCTCACCGTGCGGGTGTTGAGGAAATTACGGTAAATCTGTCCATCCAGATCGTCGCGATCGGTCACCACGACGAAAGTGAAATTGCCGGTCTGTTTGCGGAAAATTTTGCGCGCATAAAAAATCATCGAGAAACTCTTGCCCGATCCCTGCGTATGCCAGAACACCCCGAGCTTGCCTGCCAGTTCCTCACGTTGGAGGAAAACGTCATACGCGCGATTCACGCCGATAAACTGGTGGTTCTGCGCGATGATTTTCTGCGTGTCTTTGTAATAGAGAACGAAATTCTCCACGTAATCCAGCAACTTTTGCTGCGGCAGCAAACCCTCGATGACACCTTCCAGGCTGGTGCCTTGCGCGCGGATTGCCACACGGTCAATTTTCTGTTTCTCATCATCGGCGCGCAGCCAGTTGAAATAATGCTCCCACTGCGCCGTGATGCTGCCGACTCTGGTTTCGACGGCGTTGGACAGCACGCAAAACGCATTGGTCAGGAAAAGCTGCGGAATCTCCGCCTTGTAATTCGTCAGATTGTCGTCATAAGCGTTGCGCAGCTTCACATTCGAATTTTTCAGTTCGATGAACACCAGCGGAATACCGTTCACGTACAGCAACACATCCGGGCGGCGGAAACCGCGCTCGCCCTTGATCCACAGTTGCGTCACGGCCAGAAAGCGGTTATTGCCCGGCACGTTAAAATCCAGCAACCGCACGCGCTCCTGCTGAGACTGTCCCTGCGCATTGTCGAACGTTACCGGAATGCCGTCGCGCAACAGCCCGTAGATTTCCTGGTTTGCGGCAATCAGCGTCATTGCCTGCCGCCGCTCGCACAGTTTTTCCAAAGCACTCTCGATGGCTTCTCGCGGAATATCGGGGTTCAGACGAAGCGCGGCTTCGCGCAGCCGATCCACCAGGATCACATCGCGTTTGCTGGCGCGGTTTGAACCGTCGTTCAAATCCTCCGCATTGTCCGTATGGCAATCGAGCACGTCGAAGCCGTGCAGATGCTGGAGCTTCTGCACCAGCGCTTGCTCGATCTGGTCTTCGGAAATAAAGTTAGGCATTCAGTTTTCTATCCGGATTTATTTTGCTTTAACTTAATCGTCGCCTAAGTTAAGGGAAAGCGGTTTCCCTTAACTAGCGAACAAGCTTAAGTAACGATCAAACACGTAAGCTCGTCCCCACCTGTCATTTCGACCAACGGGAGAAATCTTGTAGTGCATAGATTCCTCACATCCGTTCGGAATGACAGTTTTTTACTTCGCTTTGATAGCACGTCATTTCTAACCAAAGCCTGTCATTTTGTTTCCCTCGGTTTCACCCGGAATAGATTCCAGAAGAAACCCTACTCCCACTCCAAACTCAAATCCTTCCATTCAGGATTCATTTCAATGACCAGTTGATTCTTCTTCTCGCGCCGCCATTTTTTGATCTGTTTTTCCCGTTCAATAGCCACCAGCACATCGCTTGTCGTCTCAAAGTAAACCAGCTTATCGACATGATACTTTTTGGTAAACCCATCAATCAGCTTATTTTTGTGCTCATAGATTCGGCGCTCAAGATCATTGGTAACACCGACATACATCACCTGATTGTTCCAGTTGGTCAGCAGGTAAACATAATAGATCTTGTCCATCAGCTTCACCTCCCAGTCGGCAAACCTGTCATATTCTGCTCACACTATCATCTCCGTCCCTATGCTGTCATTCCGAACGCAAGTGAGGAATCTTAACCACAAGATTTCTCCATGCTGTCGAAATGACAGGTGACCCATAGTCGCCTTCTGTAATGAAGGCACTGATCTCTTTCCCCATGCTCGGGGAGAAACTAAGGAAACCCTGAACAAGTGTCATTTCGAGCAAGAGCGAGAAATCTATTGCATTGACTATTAAAGCTTCCTCACTCCGTTCGGAATGGCAAATGCGAGTTATTCAGTTTCCCTAAATGTCGATTTGCTCGATGAAAAATTTACTGAAAATGGAACATAGCCAATCCATCCGCTTTGTGCTAAATTCTGTCCAGTCTGACCAGAATAATAGGAGGGTATCATGCATAAAGAATGGCAATTGCAAGAAGCGAAAAGCAATTTCAGCCAACTCATCAAACAAGCGGCCAGCGGCGATGCCCAAACGGTTACCGTGCACGGCAAACCGGCGGCAGTGGTGGTTTCGGCGCAAGAATACGCCCGCCTCACGCGCCGTGAAGGCAAACTCTCTGACGCACTGCTGCAACCCGGTCTCGTTGCGGATGATCTGGATATTTCCCGCAGCCGTGACACCGGACGCACCATCGCGCTATGAGCTGGCTGCTGGACACCTGCGCACTGTCCGAATATGTCCGGAAAACCCCTGCGCCGGAAGTCATCCGCTGGCTGGACGAACAGGATGAATCCAGTTTGTTTATCAGCGTCATCAGCCTGGGGGAAATCGAGAAAGGCATCCTCAAATTGCGCGCATCCGATCCGCGCCGCAGCCAGAAGCTCACCGCCTGGCTGGGCAAGGTGGAACAGCGTTTCGCCGGGCGCATCCTGCCGCTTGATACCGCCGCGCTGCATGTCTGGGCGCAAATCGCCGCGACTGCCGAACTGTCCGGACAACCGTTGCCGGTGATGGACGGATTGCTCATGGCCACCGCCCAATGCCACGGCCTCACCGTGGTCACCCGCAACGTGCAGGATTTCACGCTGTACCCGCAAGTGTTCAACCCTTGGGCACTGTAAGCCCATCGCAACAACGCTTTCGCGCCATTCCTGTGTCCTGCCATTCCAACCGGCACGCTTGTCATTCCGAACGCCAGTGAGGAATCTGGGCCGCAATACAGGATTTCTCCATGCTGTCGAAATGACAGGCGGTTTGCGGCCGCGTTTGATGATGCAATCAATCACAGGCCGATTCCTCCATACCGGACGGAAACCGGATGTCGAGATGCTCGATGGAAAGTTTGCCGGAGATGAGGCGGGGGAGAAGCAGATCGCGCGAGGCAGTTAGTACCTCATTAGCTCGAAGCAAATTCACTATTTGCGAAAATAATAACTCGAATTTTGTCTGGAACACCTTCAATAATTTTGCATCTGGAATAGCCAGCTCAAGCTGCTTGAGAAATCCCCAATCTGCTCTCGGCATCTTCGTCCCTTTGGATGCTATCGTAGCAAGCTCAATAAATGTATCACTGAATATCGTGAATAGAAGGTAGCCCTCGTAAAATTTTTCCTTTGGCCGAAGTACTATCGTGTCCGATGAACAAGCACCGGAAAAATGTGCAAGTGCAACTTTGTGTAAATAAGGTCGGATTTTCCCAAATAAAATGTCGCGATCTTGGAACAGCAGTTTGTCGCTTTCTACCGTACTTGCTGTCGCCCATTCCTTTATTGAAATTGATCGCCGGGGAATATGTTCAAGACCAAGATATCTCTCCGCATCAGCTAAGTTTTTCTTTTTAATTCCCCTTTTAATCTCACTTGCAATACTGGCAAGCGTTCTCACTTCCCAACCTTCCGGCACGCCTTTGACCTTCTTCACCTTCTCGTGACCGGGAAAGCGCAGGCGCACAAACCATTCGCGGTAGATTTCCTCGGCCATCTTTTCCAGCAGCGCGATGCGCCGCTGGTTGTTTTCGATCAGATCGTCATAAGCGGAGAGAATTGCTGCGATTTTTTGTTGTGTAGAAATATCAGGATACTTAAATGGCATGCTCAGAAATAATGAGTGACCTAAATCCGGTTGAGCAGCGCCTGAAGCTACAGCGTTCGAAAAGTCATAGGCAAACTTCGTTTTTTCAGGGTTCATCCGGCAAGTGCGTACTTTTGGGTTTAACCGACAAGGACATAATTGGTTTCATGCAGCGCCATAATTTTGAGTTTAAAGAACTCGACATCTCTGAAACCATAGGCCATTTTGTGCAAAGTTTTTATCTTGTTGTTGGTACCTTCCAACGGCCCGGTTGATAAACCATTAAAATCGAAATAAGCCAGGATACCTGAGCGGTGTGCTGCAATAGTTTTAGAGAATTGCTTGAGCATGTTGACATCCGAAGCAGCGGCTTTTTTACCCATTCATCCAATGCATTTTGAGCTGAGAGTTTATCCGGTTGATGCCAGATATTGCGTAACTCTTCTTTCATGTAATAGGCCGTTGCCAAGGGCTCATTGAGCTTTAATGCTTCGTCCAGACGTTGACGTTCATTGCGCTTGTCATCCAGGTTGTCAGGGTTCTTCAGCAACAGCCAGCGAATGCCCTTCAAAACGGGTTTGCCCAACCCATTTTCTGCTTCTCGTTGCAGATCACGACGCAGTTTTGTCAACTTTTCGTTGAACAGCTTAATAATATGGAAGTGATCGAACACTAGCGTTGCATCTGGGATATTAGCCCGCACCGCACTGATGTATGCTGGCCCCATGTCGGTCGCAACCGCTTCAATCCGTGCACCCGATCGTTTCAAACGCTTCCAAAACGGAATCAGTGCATCGGCACCTTTCCCATTGCCAACAAAAATCACTGCCCCACGTTGAAGATCCAGAACTATCGTTAAATAACCCAGCTTCTTGCCTTGGTATATTTCATCCAGCGCAATGCGTTTTATCTTGGCCAATTTCGGCAACCGATAACGTTTATTCAGATTGTCCTTCTGTATTCCCTTAACCAGATCCCAGCTCACTCCAAGATGGCGTGCTACTGCCTGGATGGTCATGTGCCTAGAGAGATCCAAAACCAATCTTTCGAAAGAACGTGTATAGCGCTTGTGCTCATCAGCAAACTGTATCTTTACCTGACGAACTGCTTGGCATCGGGTGCATTCTACCCGCTGAACTGGAAGGTCGATATAGACTGCTTTTTTGACCTACCGGTATTGTCCTGAAGCGTCGAACCAACTTTCCTCGGTAATGTATCTCGCGACTTTTACATACCGGACATCTCATTCGCCAATGATCCGCTTGGATTGCGACAACTATGACACCCGCAATAAAACAGGTACTTTGATAATAATAACCAACTATACCAAAGGCGTGATACAGCAACTGGTCGACATGTTGAAAAACCTCTTCGTTGAAAATCAGAGATAATTTCAACCTTTAATTCACTTTATTTCAACATGCATTTCTGACTAACAAGTACGCACTTGCCGGATGAACCGTTTTCAGAAACCAGAATAGATATTGCCTAGAAATCTCTTTATTAGGAATGACACGAAAACAATTGTTATGAACAATACCGACTCGCCCTTTGAACACATACCCAACTTGGCCGGTGCGCGTATAGATTAAATCATCAGGCTTAGCAATAAACTTCTTTGGAACTCTATGCTTGTCGATATACTGCTCTTCGGTATCATTGATTAGATCAGTAATTCGCAATAACGGATAACCCGAATCAGATAACAAGTGTTTTGACTTGGTATTAATGCAGAGCCCTTGTGCGACGCTGACAACCTCACTGATTCTACATTCAGTCCAATTTGTCATGTTTCATTCACAATTTGGAGAATATTGTAGGTTACTGCGGCCTCAAGCCTGGATGCTTCGTTATTTAAACAGTTCAATTCATCATTCATCGCCAGCAACTCCGCAATAAACTCCTCCTCGCTCTTGCCATCCTCCTCAATCACCACACCGACATAACGCCCCGGATTCAGCGAATAATCCTGTTCCTGCACTTCCTCGGGCGTGGCGAGTTTGCACAGACCGGTGACGTCTTCGTATTGCGCGTTGGGAAACCGCTCTTGCAGCCAGTGGATATGCTGATAGTAGATTTCCGCGTTTTTCACATCCTGGTGCAATTCTTCCAGCGCGGATTTGAGCGCTTTTGTTCTGCGGTCAATTGATGTGCGTTTGCCTTCCTGCTGCGCCTGTTCGGTTTGCTGTTTTTCGTGCTGCCGCACGGTCTTGTCCAGGCGCTTCAAGCCTTCGTGCAGTGCGGAGAAAAAAGGATCGAATGCATTGCGCAACTGGTGTTGTGCCTGATTCTTGGCGTTGACGGTTGCTGTGGAAGATTCCGTGCAAGCATAAGATTCCTCACTCTCGTTCGGAATGACACTATTACCCGTAGCACCGCTGTCATTTTGATCCCCCCGATTGTCATTTCGATCATCGGGAGAAATCTTATCGTGCGCGTAAGATTCCTCGCTGTCGCTCGGAATGACAGAGCCGTTTTGTTTTAAATATTGCTGGTAGTGTGTCTTAAGTTTGTTCAATTCCGCCCAATGCTGTAACAGTTCACTCACCGCTTGTTTGCCGCCTGCATCGTCCAGCACATCAAGCAGTTGCGCGCACACGGGTTCGATCTTTTCGTTGTTTTCGATCAGCCGCTCCATACCGGCAGCGAAATAGCGTTCGATGAGCTGCACGAATTTCTCTCGCTGGCCTTTGTGCAGGTGGCTGATGAGGGCGATGTTCTGAATGTGTTCTTCGCTGAATTCGCGGTGGGCGCGGTCGATCTGGGTGAAAATGTTGCGCGCGTCGATGAACAAAATTCTGTCATCTTTCTTGGCTTTGTCAAAAAACCACAGCGTGGCTGGGAGCGTGACGGTGTAGAACATATTCGACGGCAGCGTCAGCATGGCGTAGATCAGGTTTTGCTCGATCAGCGTTCTGCGGATGTCGGCTTCGGAATGACGCGCATCGGAGGCGGAATTGGCCATGACCAATGCGGCGCGGCCTTGCGGCTTGAGTGAGGTGGCGAACAGGCTGATCCACAGGTAGTTGCCGTTGGGCACGGTTTCCTTGCCTTCGTCTGCTTTTTTCACTTTCGATTTGTTGCGCGGGATACCGTAGGTGTTGAAGCGCTTGTCCTTTTCCACGCTGGAAAGGCTCACGTCGTCGACGTTGAACGGCGGATTGGCGAGCACGTAATCGAACGCGCCGAAGCTGTCATACGGGTCTTCGTAATAAGTGTTGGCCTGCTTGATTTCGCCGCGCAGGCCGTTGACGGCGAGGTTCATCTTGGCGAGCTTGACGGTATCCTGGGTTTTTTCCTGACCGCAGACATACACGCCGCTGTCCGCGCCTTTTAGTTCATTGCGGTGCGCCTCGATGAACTGCGCCGACTGCACGAACATGCCGCCGGAGCCGCAGGCGGGATCGAACACCTTGCCGCCATGCGGTTCGATGATCTCGACCATCAACCGCACCACCGACCGCGGGGTGAAAAACTCGCCGCCTTTCTGGCCTTCGCTGCGCGCGAATTCGGACAGGAAGTATTCGTAAATCTGCCCGAACAAGTCACCGGTCGCGTTGGCGGGAATGTCCGCGAAGGTTCTCAGCAATTGTTGCGGAATGGTTTTGTCGGTGCGCGTCAGCGCAGCGTATTCGTCCTTCGGCAGCACGCCTTCGAGTTCCGGCTTGTATTCCTCGATAGCCTTCATCGCTTCCTTGAGCGCTTTGGCGATGTCCTTTTCTTCCGGCAGATTCAGCAGATAATCGTAGCGGGTATGGTCGGGCAGGTAAAAACCGCATTGCTCGATGGCGATTTCAGAAACCGGTTTCTCGCGCCGGGTACCCTGTAATTGCTGATATTCAGCGAGAATGGCTTGCTCGTGGCGACGGTAGTTGTTGTCGGCAAACTTGAGGAAGATCAGGCCGAGCACCGGCGTGGCGTATTCGCTGGACTTCAGGTCGGAGTTGGCGCGCAGCTTGTCTGCGGCGCTCCACAGATCGGCTTCGAGTTTTTTCAGTTGCGCTTTGTTCATGAATCCCGCTAATTATTTTTTATTGGTCTAGAATACGCAGTTATAGTAAACCATTCATACCGCATTATGACAATTCTTGAGTCAATGAAAACCGCGCCATTACCTGTAAATTCTTCGCATGCAACAGGATTTTTTATACAGGCGTTGATTATTATCATGAGTTTATTGCTTTCTACTCAGACCAGCGCTTCACAACCCTTCAATATCAAACCGCATGAGGCGCCGGATGTCTGTAATGCCAGCATCGCTCAGGTCAGGATCACTGTGAATAATGTGGGGGCCGGGGGTGTTTTAAACGTTGAGTTGTACGATGACCCGGAACATTTTCTCTTCAAAGCAGGA
Source organism: Nitrosomonas sp. (assembly GCA_016708955.1). Classification (GTDB taxonomy): domain Bacteria; phylum Pseudomonadota; class Gammaproteobacteria; order Burkholderiales; family Nitrosomonadaceae; genus Nitrosomonas. The sequence continues at coordinate 154,882 of JADJES010000001.1, read as the reverse complement.
CGCAAACGCAAGGTGCGTATTCCGGCGGCAGAAGGGCAGCAGATCGTGTGTATGAATCTCGAACAGCCCGGCACCTACGCAGTGGCGGTCTATCACGATATCGATGGCAATCGTAAATTAAAAAAACACTGGAATATGTTGCCACGCGAACCTTTTGGCTTATCGAATAATCCCGGGCAACAGTTCGGCTTTCCCAAATTCAGCGATTCCGCATTTACCACCGGCAGTCTGGGTGCGGATATCGTGATTGATCTCAAGAGCCCTAACCATTAGCGATGCGTATGCTGCTTAATCTGCTCATCATGCTGGCTGTTGCCTACTTGGGCGTGGTTCTGCTGGTGTATTTTGGCCAGCCGCGCTTGGTTTATTTTCCGGAAAACAGCTCAGCATTACGCCGGAGGCGATCGGCCTGGATTATACGTCTGTTAACATCGCCACAAGTGATGGCGAAACACTGCACGGCTGGTGGGTGCCCGTGCCCAATGCCAAAGGCACGGTGCTGTTTTTTCATGGCAACGCCGGAAATATTTCCCACCGCATCAATTATCTGGCGATGTTCAAGCGGCTTGGCTACAACACGCTGCTGTTTGATTATCGCGGCTATGGCCAAAGCAGCGGCGTTCCGTCTGAATCCGGCACTTATCTCGACGCGCAGGCTGCCTGGCGTTATCTAACTGAAACCCGAGGCATTGCACCGGCGCAGATTGTATTGTTCGGAGAGTCGCTAGGCGGTGCGGTAGCAGCTTGGCTAGCAGTTCAGGAAAAGCCCGGCTTGCTGGCGCTGGCTTCCACATTCACTTCAGTCCCCGATTTAGCCGCAGAGATTTACCCATTCTTGCCGGTACGCTGGATCAGCCGTTTTGATTACGGCACACGCAAATCCCTGCAATCGGTGACTTGCCCGGTTTTTATCGCGCATAGCCCGCAGGATGAAATCATACCGTTTGAGCATGGCCAGCAGTTGTTTCAGGCAGCACCGGAGCCGAAACAATTCCTGGAACTGGAAGGCGGGCACAATATCGGTTTCATTTTTATGCAACCACTCTGGATAAAATCATTGGGCGCGTTTATGGATGAAAACTTGAAACACGCCGCTGAATTATGAATCCCGGTCACAAAGTGCGAATCCGTCGAACCTGGTTGAACCTGTCTTAACACCGCGGATAGTTTCTCAACAGCCTTCTATGTTAATCAGCTGGCGAGCTATTAAGTTTCTCTCTAATTGGATGGTCTGCCTTTGACCAGAATATAAAAATGGAGTATTAAAATTTCTGATATAAATCAAGATCATTACGATTTGGCGATGACAGTAGGGGAACGCCTTGCTCAGCGTGGATTGCTGCTGGTAACCGCCGAATCTTGTACCGGCGGCTGGTTAGGTCAAGCCGTGACTGCCGTGGCAGGCAGCTCAGCCTGGTATGAGCGGGGGTTTATCACGTATAGCAACGCTTCCAAATGTGACATGCTGGGCGTTCAGCAAGCGACCTTGGATCAATATGGCGCCGTATCCGCGCAAACTGCACAGGAAATGGCCCTCGGAGCGCTGAACAGAAGCCGTGCGCAGATTAGCGTATCGATCACCGGGATTGCCGGCCCCGATGGCGGGACTGCAACAAAGCCCGTGGGAATGGTTTGTTTTGCCTGGGCGATCAAAGAGGGTTTAGTGCAACAAGAAACCCGGTTTTTTACAGGAAATCGTGAAACCATACGGCGTTTGGCTGTGGCTACAGCTTTGCAGGGAATACTGCGGTTATTGCATGATGTTACGGCTGTAGCCTGAGATCAAGCCGATTGCTGTATCAGTGTTCAGCCGATTGTTGACTGGTTTGCATAATAATGCGATCACAATAGGCAATGGCAATGGCCGAAAGTAAAAAAGCCATGTGTATGCCCGTTTGTGCAAGCAATGTTTTTTCATCGTACGCACTGGCGTTGATAAAGGTTTTCAGCAGGTGTATCGACGAAATCCCGATAATGGCTGTTGCCAGTTTAACCTTTAAAACAGAAGCATTCACATGCGACAACCATTCCGGTTGATCGGGATGCCCTTCCAGATTCATGCGCGAGACAAAGGTTTCATAACCGCCGATAATCACCATGATCAGCAGATTGGAAATCATCACCACATCAATCAAACCCAGCACAACCAGCATAATGGCCGTTTCGGTTAACTTCGCGGGTCTTTCTGCGCCTTTAATCGTGACTGTGTCGAGAATATGCTGTAATGAATTTTGATTTCCTAAGACCGCACCAATCAAATCGGATAGCTCAATCCAGAAATGAAATACATACACACATTGCGCTAATACCAATCCCAGGTATAAAGGCAACTGTAACCAGCGGGTAAGAAAAAGAAAACGCGCGATTGGGTGAATTCTTTTCGGCGGCGTGTTTCCAGGTTTATCTTCGTGTTCCATATCTTCTGATCGCGTTCAAAAAATGCCGCAAGCATAATAGAGCGGCGGTTAATAAAATTTGGCTTTTAACAGGCCGTTGAAAAACGTTTTCGAGGCAGCCGATGCAAGGCAAAAACAGGCGAAAAAGCGCAGTTTATGCGTAATAAATGAGCATTTTGAGCCTGTTTTTAACACCGTAGCGGCAACGCAGATAGTTTTTCAACGGCCTGTTAAGCCAATGTACTTCTGGAATTTCAATAGCTATGCAGGATGTGCCGACTGCAAGGAGGCGCATCAAACGCATCATTTAAGCCCCTCGATATCATAGCCTTCATGATTTCCCCAATTCTCAGGATAGACGCCTTGTTCAACATAACGATGAAAACTGGAATAAGGCCAATCGCTTACTCATTTTGCCAAAACATGTTTAACAGGATTCCAATGAATATAATCGACGTGCCGGTTAAAATCATTTTGGTCACGCAAAAGATGCTCCCAGAATCGACGTTGCCATATTCCTCTTTCCCGGCGGGATTTCCGGCTGGCAGAAATTCCTTCTCCTTTGGCTATGTGACGGGAAAAGTAACCTTTCAACAGTTTCCACCGGGTTGAAAAATCTGCATCAACCTGTGGCAGCGTCCAGATACAGTGTAAGTGATCCGGCAAAATAATGACGGCATCCATGCGAAAAGGGTAGCGCTGTTTGGTGTATTCAAATGCGCTACGCAGTAAATCGATTTTTTCGACTAATAACCTATTGTTCTTGCGTTCGGCAAGATTAACCGTAAAAAACCAGGAACCTCCGGGAATATAGGCACGCCGGTATTCTGTCATTTTGTTTGTTTTCCTGTTTTTAAACTATTTCTTGATTGATGCGCCTCCTTGCGGTCGGCACATCCTACCAGACCCTAATTGTAGGTTGGGCTGACAAAGGAAGCCCAACATTCACTGTTCGCGATAAAGAGACACTTTCGTTTTACCGCTGAAAACAGCTATCTGTCGACAAGAACCGGGTTCGATTCATCCCCGTTTGATGTTGGGCTTCCTTTGTCAGCCCAACCTACCGTGCTCGATAGACATTGGTGTCTTATAGATAAAACAAAAAACCCGGAAACACCAGCTCCCGGGTTTTTATTTTAACAACAAAACGATTACATTTTAGCCAATACTTCCGCCACAGTTTGTCCCATCAACGACGGTGTCGGGCAAATGGTGACGCCGAGTTCTTTCAGAATCGCTACTTTTTCCGCCGCACTTTCACCCGCGGAAGAAATAATGGCGCCAGCATGTCCCATGCGCCGTCCTTCCGGCGCAGTCAGGCCAGCGATATAAGCTACCAGCGGCTTGGTCATATTTTCTTTGGCGAATCTGCCGGCTTCCACTTCCTGCGGACCGCCGATTTCGCCGATCATCAGCGCCACTTTGGTTTCAGGGTCCTGTTCCAATCTTTCCAGAATGTCACGGTGCGAGCTGCCGGTGATCGGATCGCCGCCAATGCCGACGGAGGTTGAAATCCCGATTCCCAGCAAGCGCATTTGATCGGCGGCTTCATACCCCAATGTGCCGGAACGGCCTACCACACCGACATTTCCACGGATATAAATATGTCCGGGCATGATTCCCAGCATGGCACGGCCTGGGCTGATGGTGCCCGCGCAATTGGGGCCTGCCAGCAGCATGCGTTCTTCCTTGGGGAAGCGGCGCAGGAAATTCTTCACCGTCATCATGTCTTGCGTCGGAATGCCATCGGTGATGGATACGCAATATTTGATACCGGCATCGGCGGCTTCCATGATGGAATCCGCAGCAAATGCAGGGGGTACAAAGACAATGCTGGCTTCCGCGCCGACCTGATCGACTGCTTCTTTGACGGTATTGAATACCGGCAATCCCAGGTGGGTTTGTCCGCCTTTACCGGGGGTGACGCCACCGACCACATTGGAACCATAGTCAATCATTTCCTGTGCATGGAAGGTGCCGATTTTTCCGGTAAAGCCTTGAACAATAATTCGTGTATTTTCGTTGATTAATATCGCCATTTTTACTCCTAGGCTTCTCTTGCGACGACTTCGTTACGTGCGCGTACGACTTTCTCCGCGGCATCCGCTAACGTATCGGCTGTGATAATCGGCAAGCCGCTATCCGCAATAATGCGGCGGCCTTCTTCTACATTGGTTCCCGACAGACGAACCACCAGCGGTATTTTCATATCAATGTTTTTGACCGCATGTACAACCCCTTCTGCGATCCAATCACAACGGTTGATACCGGCAAAAATATTCACCAGCATCGCTTTAACACCGGCATCGGCCAACACCAAACGAAAAGCTTTTTCTGTACGCTCCGCTGACGCACCGCCACCGACGTCAAGAAAGTTGGCAGGCTCGCCGCCAGCCAGTTTAATCATATCCATGGTCGCCATCGCCAGACCTGCGCCATTAATCATACAGCCGATATCCCCATCCAGGCCGACATAGCTTAAGCCTGCTTCCGCGGCAGCAACTTCACGATTGTCGACTTGCGTGTTGTCACGCAACTCTGCAATCTTGTGGCGGCGGAACAATGCGTTCTCGTCAAAAGCCATTTTGGCATCGAGCGCAACGATTTCGTTGTTGGTGGTCAACACCAATGGATTGATTTCCAGCACGTTGGCATCCAGATCGCGCAAGGCGCGGTAGCAGCCTTTGATCGTTTTAACCGCGTGATTCAGTTGCGCACTGTCGATATTCAACGCAAAAGCCATTTTTCTCGCCTGGAAATCCTGCAATCCGACTGCCGGTTCGATATAAATCTTGATGATCGCTTCCGGATTGGTTTCAGCCAGCTTCTCAATTTCCATACCGCCTTGCGCTGAACCGACCATAATAATGCGCTCGCTGCTGCGATCAATCATGAATGACAGATACATTTCCTTGGCAATACTGGTGCCTGCTTCAATATATAGCCTGGAGCAGATTTTTCCGGCGGGTCCGGTTTGATGTGTCACCAGATTCTTTCCCAGCAATGCCTCGGCAGCTTGCTCCACTTCATTATGTGTTCTGCAAACCTTGATTCCGCCCGCTTTACCGCGCGCACCGGAATGAATCTGTGCTTTGACAACCCATACGTCGCCATCAATTTCCCTGGCACGTTGTACGGCTTCCACTACGCTATAGGCTAAACCGCCCTCAGCAATTTTGACGCCGTATTCAGCCAAAATTTCCTTTGCTTGATATTCGTGAATATTCACTTCAATTTCCTTAATAATCGCATTAAATTCAATTCGATAATTTTATTTTGCCGCAATACACCGGGCCATAAAGATTAAGGCCGCTCAGTGCGGCCTTATCCATTTTTTGCTGCAATCGCTTCAGCGACTTTCACCACATTATTGGCCATTCTTTCAGAGGCTGCGTCGATTAATCGGCCATCCAGCGCAGCAGCGCCTTTACCTTGCGCGGCAGCTTCTTTGAGTGCGGCCAGAATACGTTTTGCTTTTTCAATTTCGCGGGCTGGCGGTGTAAATACGTCATTCGCCAATTCGATTTGCGTGGGATGAATCGCCCATTTTCCTTCACAGCCCAATGCCGCTGCACGTTTAGCAGCCAACACAAAACCATCCGGATCCTTGATATCGCCAAAAGGGCCATCGATAGGACGTAAACCATAAGCACGGCAAGCCACGATCATGCGGCTGATGGCAAAATGCCACTGATCGCCAGGATAATCCGGATTCAGACCGCCGATATTGGTGGTTCTGGCACGGTTACTGGCGGCATAATCGGCAACACCAAAGTGCAATGCTTCGAGCCGTCCTAACGTGCCGTTACGCGCAATGTCTTCCACATTAGCCATTCCCAGCGCGGTTTCGATCAATGCTTCCAGGCCGATTCTGTTTTTCAGGCCTTGCTGCATTTCGAGCTGGGTTACCATGGCTTGAACCATATAGATATCTGCATAAACCCCGGCTTTCGGGATTAGCAACGTATCGATCTTATGCCCGGCCTGTTCCACCAGATCAACGACATCGCGCACCATATACTGGGTATCCAGGCCATTAATGCGCACTGAAACCGTGATGCCATGACCTTTCCAGTCCAGATCGTTGAGCGCCTGGATGACATTCTTGCGTGCTTGTACTTTGTCATCGGGCGCAACGGCATCTTCCAAATCGAGAAAAACAAAGTCTACGCCGCTATTGAGTGCTTTCTCAAACATCCCCGGATTGGAACCTGGAACGGCTAATTCACAGCGTTGTACCCGCTGAATAGTGGTTTCGTATAGCGTGTGACTCATTTTTCCTCCAGAATTAATAAATATTTATAGTAATGAAATGGCCAATAGACGAACATGCCGGATGCGCTATTTGTTTTTTAGTGTCATCTCACCTGATCTGCTTGCTGTAGCAAGCATGGAATTAAGGCATTCTTTAGTTCTTGATTTTGCAACGCAGGTAATCTTGATGAAGTGAATGGTTAGAATGATTGTTTTTTCTTCGTATTTTAAAGACTGACTAATTATTCAGTAAATTATATCCATTCTGCGAGAATTTATCCACTGGCGCTCCGAGTTGCGCGCAAGCATGTGCCGCGATAGATAACTTTTGATAACGTGCAGCCCACTCAAGCGGAATAGAAGAACTCTGCGCACTGTGCTGCGCGGTATAAGCCGCCATGATCGCGCCGAGCATGATGGCACGGCCGCAACTGTCACCGCCGATGCGGATATTTTCTTCGATAGCAGTACGATAATCGGGTGCATGTTGAGTAATATGCGCAATAACCGGCAATCCTTCCAGAACGTGACAGGCTGATCCAAAGCGTTTAGCCACTGCTACACTATCGAGCACGTGGCTTTGCATAACTTCTTCAAGCAGAGGGAGCAATTTTTCTCCAGCGTGCGGCAATGCATTCGTGAGCGCCTGACTGATGGATTTGCCGTTCAATACTTCCAGCAAAACGCAGCCCGCATACTGCGCGGCTGCAACCGCTGTGTCATTATGATTGGTCAGTCGCACGACCTGTTCAATTTTAGCTTTCATCGCTGCTTGCGACCCGGTATGCGTAGCTACTACCACCGGTATCGTTGCCAGTGCGGCGAACTGATCATCATCGGCGCCGGAGTTTTCCGGGAATTCTTCGGGTTTGAGCGGTAATAGTGTTTGCAATGTCTGGCGTGTGGGCGAGTCGACATAACCGATATAAGCGCCACCCGGACCAAAATGACTGCGGTATTCCGTCTGGTACGCAACACGATCAAATTGGCCATGCTGTGCAAAATGCCGCAACATCAGCAGGCATATCTCACCATACCCGGATGAATCACCCGCAGATTTATTGCCATGCGCAAAATATCCACTGGTGTCTGCGTAATCATTGGCATCGGGCTGCAAAAAAACCAGCCCTTTAATTTTTTCGATCTGTGCAATACGCTCGGGATCATAAAGCCAATGCAGGCCCAATGCCGCGGAATCTGCAATCAATGCGCCCAAAATAGCCGCCACACGGGGCTCGAGCTGAATACTTGAATTCATCGTATTTTATTAAATGGGAATTATTTAATTTCTACTTCGTCCGGTATCCTGCGCGCTTCTTCTGCCAGCATAATTGGGATACCGTCTTTGATCGCAAAAGCGAGCCGGTCAGGCTTACAGATCAGTTCCTTGTCTTCTTTTTTGTAGATCAGCGGCCCTTTACACAGGGGACATACCAAAATATCCAGCAATCTTGCATCCATAATTTTCCTTGTTCAAGCTAATGTTGATGGACTATTTTATAACTTACTCAGAATATCATCCAATTGATCCAAACTGGTATAGTGAATGACGATATTACCTTGGCCATTCTTCTTTGGCTTGATCGCCACCTGCGCACCCAAACGCTCGGAAACATCTTCCTGTAATCGCAGCAGATCTCTATCGGGTTTTCTCACCTTTTTAAGTGCAGGATGTTCAATCTGGTTGACGATTTTCTCTGTTTCGCGCACGGAAAGCTGTTTTTGCACGATCACATTGGCAATTTTAATTTGTTGCACCGGCGCTAATGACAACAGAGCACGTCCATGTCCCATATCAATTTTGCCCTGCATCATCAATTCCTGTACCGGCGCAGACAAGTTGAGCAAACGCAGCAGGTTGGAGATTGTGCTGCGTGAATTGCCGAGCGCCTCACCTGCCGTTTGATGCGTCATACCAAATTCATTAATCAAACGCTGAATACCCATGGCCTCTTCCAGTGGATTCAGATTTTCACGTTGTATGTTTTCAATCAACGACATAGCGAGCGCGGATTCATCGGCTACTTTTCGTATCAGCGCCGGCACTTCGGTCAATCCAGCCAACTGGGCTGCGCGCCATCTGCGTTCGCCCGCGATAATTTCGTACTGATCCGCATTGACGGGCCGCACCAGAATCGGTTGCATGACACCTTGCGCTTTGATTGATTCTGCTAGTTCTGCCAAAGCCACCTGATCCATATTGGTTCTGGGTTGGTATTTACCGGGTTGAAGCTTGGCTATTTCAAGGCTTTGCAGTGATTCTTCCGCAAAATCGGCATTCCCATTGCCTGACAATAAGGCATCCAAACCTCTTCCCAGTCCTTTTTGTTTTGTCATTTTACCGATTCCTTAATTTTGCGATCATGCGTCAAGTATTTCTTTAGCGAGTTCAAGATAAGCCAGCGCGCCTTTTGATTGTGCGTCGTGATACAAAACGGGCAAACCAAAACCGGGCGCTTCGGCCAGCCGAATATTGCGCGGTATCACGGTCCGATAAACTTTATCGCCAAAGTGCTTTTGCAATTGGTCAGAAACCTGCTGTGCCAATATATTGCGCGGATCAAACATGGTTCGCAGCAGACCTTCAATCCGCAATGCGGGGTTAAAATTATGACGCACGCGCTTAATGGTATTGACCAGATCACTGAGGCCTTCCAGCGCGTAATATTCGCACTGCATCGGGATCATCACCGCCTGTGCCGCACATAAGCCATTGAGGGTCAACAAGTTTAAAGCGGGCGGGCAATCAATCAGAATGTAATCATAGTCATGCCCGATGGCTTCGAGCGCTGTCTTCAACCGCGCTTCCCGCTGAGGCAAATCAACCATTTCAACTTCTGCGCCCGCCAAATCGCGGTTGGCGGGAATCAAGTCATATTTGCCTTGCGTGCCGGTAATGCGCGCCGCTTGTATCGCCGCATCGCCGAGCAAAACATGATAAACCGTGGTTTTGACCGTTTGTTTGTTGGTGCCGCTGCCCATTGTGGCGTTGGCTTGCGGATCGAGATCGACTAATAAAATACGTTTTCCCGACGCGGCCAGACTTGCAGCCAGATTCACGCTGGTCGTAGTTTTTCCAACGCCGCCTTTTTGATTGGTAATGGCGAGAATTCTCGTCACGGGTTTAGCTCCTGCATTCATTAGGCTGAATCATTGCCGCCAAGTGTTTTAACAAGCCGTTAATCCGAAGTTAGTTTTTTAATGATAATCAGCTGCCTGGCTGCATCAAGCCCGGGCACGTCCAGCGATACGCTTTTTTCAATACTGAAAGGGGCTTGAATTTGCTTCAGTTCACTCTCAGAACAATTTGCCTTCATCGCGACCCAGCGGCAATTTTCATCATTGTCCACAGCCAATTGCCGGGATAAATCAATAAATTCACCCAATCCGGAAAATGCGCGCGTAATAATGGTATTCACCTTCTTATCCAAGCGGATGTCTTCGATGCGCTGCCCGATGACTGCAACATTCTGCAATGCCAATTCAATCTTGATCTGTTGCAAAAAAGACGCTTTCTTTTGATTGCTTTCAACCAGCAATACCTGCCAATCCGGTCTTGCCAGTGCAATCGGTATTCCCGGTAAACCGGCGCCGCTGCCGACATCAATGATCTGTGGGCCGTTGATATGAGGCAGCACAGCCAGGCTATCCATCACATGCTGATAAAGCATGTCTTGCAGATTCCGGATAGCGGTTAAATTATGTATTTTGTTCCATTTCTCGATCAGCAATAAATAGTGCTCGATCAGTCCGGGCAGCGGCTTTTCCTGCGCTGCAAAATCATAATCGAGTGCCCGCAAACTTTGCGTGATTTGCTGTAACAAGCTCATGCGCTCTGCTTTTTATCTCCAAATCCACGCTTTAAATGCACCAGCAGCAATGAGATCGCGGCCGGTGTGACACCGGAAATTCGTGAAGCTTGTCCAATGGTTTCCGGTTTATGCTGATTCAATTTTTGTTGCACTTCATTGGAAAGCCCATTAACCACCTTATAGTCGATATCTTTTGGCAGTAAAGTATTTTCATATTGCGCTTGACGCGACACTTCTTCCTGCTGCCGCTGGATATAACCGTGATACTTCGTCTGTATTTCAACTTGCTCAGCCACTTGCACATTGTCTACCGGTTCGCCCGCACCAGGTAACGTCATCAACGTAGCATAGGTCACATCAGGGCGTTTTAACAGCTCCATTAATGTATATTCCCGCTCTATTCCTTTTCCGAGAACGCGCATGGCCTCATCTTCCGGCAATGTGCCAGGCAGCAAACGTACCGAATTAAGCCTTAGCTGCTCTTTCTCAATCGCTTCCTGCTTATCAGTAAAGGCCGCCCAGCGCTGATCATCGATCAAACCAAGCTTTCTGCCCATTTCAGTCAAACGCAGATCGGCGTTGTCTTCGCGTAGTTGCAAGCGATATTCCGCGCGGCTGGTAAACATCCGGTAAGGCTCCGTCACCCCGGAAGTGATCAAATCATCAACCAGAACACCCAAATAGGCTTCGTTGCGTTGCGGCAGCCACGACGCCTTATTTTGAATTTTCAGCGCGGCATTAACCCCGGCCAATAAACCCTGCGCGGCAGCCTCTTCATAACCGGTCGTGCCGTTGATTTGCCCGGCAAAAAACAGATTTCCGATAGTTTTGGTTTCAAGCGAGCGCTTCAAATTGCGCGGATCGAAGTAATCGTATTCAATGGCATAGCCCGGCCGTGTGATATGCGCATTTTCCAATCCGGCGATGGAATGAATCAATTTGACCTGCACTTCAAACGACAGGCTGGTTGAAATACCATTCGGATAAATTTCGTGCGTGCCCAAGCCTTCCGGTTCGAGAAAAATCTGGTGCGATTCGCGCGCGGAAAAACGCACCACTTTGTCCTCAATTGACGGACAGTAGCGCGGGCCGACGCCTTCTATTTTTCCGGTAAACAACGGTGAATCGACTAAACCGTCACGGATGACGTCATGCGTCAGCGCATTGGTATGGGTAATCCAGCACGAAATCTGGCGCGGATGCTGAATACCGGTATCGATCAGCGAAAACGACGGCACCGGTTGATCGCCGGGTTGCTCCAGCAGCTTGGCATAATCCATGCTGCGCCCGTCGATGCGCGGCGGCGTGCCGGTTTTCAACCGCCCTGCCGGAAATTCCATTTCGCGCAAGCGTTGTGCCAGCGACAGCGACGGCGGATCACCTGCACGTCCCGCCTTAAAATGGGTTTTGCCGATATGCGCCAATCCCCCCAGGAATGTACCGACCGTCAATATCACCGCGCGCGCATAAATTCTGATATTAAGCTGTGTGATAACACCAATCACGCGATCCTGTTCAAGAATCAGATCATCCACCGCCTGCTGCATCACTCGCAGATTTGGCTGGTTCTCGATGCGGCCCCGGATAGCCTGACGATACAATACCCGATCAGCCTGCGCGCGCGTCGCTCTGACCGCCGGGCCTTTGCTCGAATTCAACACCCGGAACTGAATCCCAGCCTCATCCGCCGCCATTCCCATCGCACCACCCAAAGCATCAATTTCCTTGACCAGATGACTTTTCCCTATGCCGCCGATAGATGGGTTGCACGACATCTGACCAATCGTTTCGATGTTGTGCGTCAGCAACAATGTTTTGTGCCCCATGCGTGCAGCCGCCAATGCCGCTTCAGTTCCGGCATGGCCGCCACCAACAACAATAATTTCAAAATCTGTGTGATTGCTCATAGTGCCAAAGCCTGCGATATTGTTAGCGTTACTAAATTTCTTGGTAATGCGAGAGGGTTTTATCAGAGATGTTTCACGTGAAACCTTTTTGCTGCATTCGCTGAAAAGGCGTGATTTCCAGAGTGCGATTATAGGTGTAGCTGATAAATGAACGCAAGTTTATGTTTTGCGGTTCCATAAATCTATTCGATCAGTTGCCAAAAACAATCCCTAGGGAAGCTCTGAATCACTCGCATTTGTCATTCCGAACCGGAAAACAAGAAGTAAGCAAAAGCGGCTCTGTACTTACAAATCCAATAAAGTGAGAAGGATTTATATTTCGACTACTTAATAAAATTCATGAACAACTCGGGTTGCATCGGTTTTCCAAAGTGATAGCCCTGCAATTGATCGCAACCAAATTCTTCTAGCAACTCAACTGCACCGGCTGTTTCTACGCCTTCCGCAATAACTTTTAAGCCAAGATTATGCGCCAGATCAATCGTCGAGCGCACAATAACTTTGTCATTTTCATTGATAGCCATATGCGTAATGAATGATTGGTCAATTTTGATCTTATCTAAATGCAGCATACGCAGATAGGATAAATTAGAATAGCCCGTGCCGAAATCATCGATAGAAAGCTTTATACCCAATTGTTTTAGTTGAGAAAGTACTTGCCGTATGGTCTCGGTATCGTGAATGAGTATCGACTCAGTCAGTTCAATCTCTAATAGACTGGGATCTAATTGATGCCGTTCAAGCGCTGTTGAGACTAGTTCGATAATATTTCCTCGTTTGAACTGCGATGCGGATATATTGACGGCGACCACTAAGGGCGCCCCCGCATCTTGCCAGATTTTAGCCTGACAACAAGCTGCATCAACAACCCATGAGTCGATCTCAAGGATGATCCCGGAATTCTCAGCCACGGGAATAAATTTTCCTGGTGGAATAAAGCCATCCGGTGTTTCCCAACGTATCAGAGCCTCGCAGGCGATGATTTTCCTGGTTATCGTATCAACTTGTGATTGGTAATAAAGTTTGAATTGATTGAATCCAAGGGCCTGCCGAAGGTGATTCAGTATATGTAATCGTTCTTTAGAGCTGGCCGCCATCTCTTCATTAAAAAATTGGTATCCATTCCCGCCCGAATCTTTGGCATGATACATGGCAGTATCTGCATATTGCAGAAGCTGGCTAAGGTCATTGCCGTCTTTTGGAAATAATACAATGCCTAAGCTTGCGGTTATTTTGACACTATCGCCATCAATCAAGAATGGATTCCTAAATATTTCAAGAATCTTTTGCGCAACAATCGCCACATCATTCGCTTCGTAAATATCCGGCAGGAGAATAATAAATTGATCACCGCCCTGACGGCTGATGGTATCCAAATCGCGGACACATGTTTTAAGCCGGGAAACGACTTCTTTGAGCAGGAGATCACCCGCGTGGTGACCAAAAGAATCGTTAACTACCTTGAAGTGATCCAGATCGAGGGATATCAAACCAACAGCGACCTCTTCTCGCTTAACCGATGCAATCGCTAACTTAAAACGCTCAATTAGTAGAATGCGGTTAGGTAATTCGGTCAGAAAATCGTGGTTTGCAAGGAATTCAATGCGTTGTTGCGATTCTTTAACGGATTGAATATGCTCTTGACGCTCAATCTCCATACCAATGCGCTGACCAAAAATTCTAAGTATTTCTATATCCTCTTCAGTGTACTCACGGGGTTTATCGTCAAGGAGGCACGTTACCGCTTTGACTTTTCCATCGTTCCCCAAGCAAGGAAAACCGCAATAGGAATGGGCATTGTGTTGCTGAAGGAATAGCGCATCGGGAAACCGCTCTTTTACGTGATCATATATCCTCACATCTTGGGCCATTTCTACTGTTGCGCACGGTGTAATGGCGAGTTCACACGAACCTGCATCGGTGAAAATCTGACCCTCATGGTAGATCGCCAGGAAATCGAGCTGTATCACCATTAATTTTTGAAAGGCATACAATTTTTAGTTCGAACAGTTCACCAATAATTCTTGCAATATGCCTGAATACTTCAACGGGATCACCCGAAATAGTCATGCTCAATTCATAGAGTTTTTTTAACCTAACTAATTCATTGGATAAATCTTTTTGCATAGCAAGCTTTCTTTTTCAGCAGATTCTAGTTTAAATTGTAACAATTAAGGAAGCTCTGATTAAGTCCTTCTACAGGCTCAGGACGAACGGTAATATGTTGATTTGTGGTGGTTTCGAACCAGTGTAGTCAACTTAATCAGAGCTTCCTTAATGTTAGCTCGGTATAATTTATCGGTACTTCACAGAATATCTTATAGCCGATCGTAAATCCAAGAACTTAGTGTGATTTTCGGTTAAGCCGATCGACATAATCTGCAATATAATCACTTCTCAATACAAACACCATGAGGGATCCTATCGCTTTTTCCTGGCGTGTTTGACATCGATACAAGATATATGGGATTCTCACCCCATTCCTGTTCGAGGGGAACAACCCTTCTATTCTCCATACTCAAATGAAACGTTATCGCCACTGGCTTCGACTAATATTGCTGCTTCCCGGTTTGCTGCTAACAGCTTGTGCCATGGGGCCTGACTATTTGCGCCCGCAAGTCGATACCGCTGAGAAATTTCGCATGTCTCAGATAGAAGGGAAATCGATCGCCAACCTGCCTTGGTGGGAATTGCTACAAGATGAAACACTACAGCAGTTGATCCATCAAGCTTTACAGGAAAATAAGGATCTCAAGCAGGCGGTGGCAAGTGTGGAGGAATTTGAGGCGCGATTGGGCGCGGCACGTATGGATTTTATTCCGAATTTGGGATTTGATGCCAATGCGCCGGCTTTCGGCAGGATGGGCGGGTTCCGCTTTCCCGGGTTTCCGACACCGTTTAATTATTATGGTCAGGCGACTTTGAATTGGGAGTTGGACATTTGGGGAAAAATCCGCCGCGCCAATGAAGCGGCACGTGCCGATCTTCTCGAGCGCGAGGAAAATCGCCATGCCGTGATCTTAATCTTGGTCAGTGCAGTGGCGCAGGCATATTTTGATTTGCTACAACTGGATAGGCAATACGAGATTGCACAGCAGACGCTGGCTTCGTGGCAGGAATCGCTTGGTCTGTCACAAGCGCAATTGGATGCAGGCATCATTTCCCGCATCGAATTCGATCAGATCAATGCGGCACGTGCCAATGCCGTGCAACAGGTTGCCGGATTGGAACGGCAACTGCGGCAAAAAGAAAATGAACTGAGTGTGTTGCTCGGCAGTAATCCGGCGCCGGTTGCGCGCGGTCATTCCCTGGCCGAGCAACAGATGCCGCCGGAAGTACCCGCCGGTTTGCCGTCGGAGTTGTTACAACGGCGTCCGGATATTTTGCGCTCCGAACAAGCGCTCGCAGCAGCTACAGCGCGCATCGGCGTGGCCAAAGCCGCGCGCTTCCCGCGGCTATCAATTACCGGTTTTCTCGGCGTAGCCAGTCCGGCGTTGTCCAATTTGCTACTCTCCAACAGTCAGTTTGGCGCCAGCGGTCTCGGTTTGGCCGGACCGTTGCTGAACGCGCAAAGTCTCGGTTTTGAGCAACGCGCGGCGGAAGCACAAGCGCGCCAGGCATTGGCGCAATACGAGCAAACCATTCTGGTGGCTTTCAAGGAAGTCGAGGATGCATTGACCGCAGTACATACCGCAAATACCCAGCACAAAGCGCAGCAGGAACAGGTCGAAGCGCTGCGCTCGGCATTGCAATTGGCGAATTTGCGCTTTCAGAGTGGCATCACCAGCTATGTCGACGTATTATTGGCCAAGCGCACTCTATTCGAGGCCGAATCCGCGTTGATGGCGACACATCGCTTACATCTGGTATCGATCGTGCAACTATACAAAGCGTTGGGTGGTGGCTGGGTGTTGAGCGCAATACCCGCGCGGAAAGACATCTCGGGGTAGGTTTGCAAGCGCTTGCGGGACTGGAACTTATCGGTTAGTCCGTTCCTCCCATCACTTTTTGTGATAAATCCTCCTATTTCAATCAGAATACTTTGAGGAGCTTATGCAGCAAACATTTGAATGGATTATTCCATCAACTTCCCGAATTCGACCCGCCATGCTGACCGCAGGCATTGGATTTTTGTTAATTCTGCTCAGCGCTTGCGCGGGACAGCCGCCGGAAAGCCCCCCGATGCCGATACCGCAAGTGGAAGTGGTTACTGTGAGTACACAAACCATCGCCGACGAACCCGAATTTATCGGACAAACGGAAGCTTTCCGCCCGGTAGAAATTCGCCCGCAGATCAGCGGAATTATCAAGCAGATTTACTTCACTGAAGGACGCAATGTAAAAAAGGGCGATCGGTTGTATCTGATCGATCCGGTGCCGTTCAAAGCGATTCATCTCAGCAACAAGGCAAAAGTAGCGCAAATGCAGGCACGTTTGCAGCAGGCCCAGCAAGATTTAGCACGCATCAAACCGCTGCTGGAAAAACAAGCGGTCAGTAAGAAAAATGTCGACGATGCCGAAGCCGAAGTACGGGCAACCAAAGCAGCGTTGGAAGCGGCACAAAACGATTTGATCAAAGCCAAATTCGATCTGGACAATACGCTGATCACCGCACCGGTCAATGGCAGGATAGGACGCAGCCAATTTTACGAAGGCCGCTTGGTCTCCGCGCAGGAGACGCTATTGACGGCCATCGCACAGCTTGATCCGCTGTATGTCAGCGTCAATGTGCCGGAAAACTATCTGTTGCGCCGCCGCCGGGAATTGACGGAACAAACCGTGGAAAGCCCGGATATTTTTCAATTGCGCGGCGTGCTGACTTTTTCCGATGGCAGCGTGTATCCCCACGAAGGGATATTGGATTTTGCCGAAGCCACAATACGGCCGCAAACCGGTACCTTGCAGGGACGATTTAAGTTTCCGCATCCGGAAGGTAATCTTGCGCCAGGGCACGCATACCTGTATCCCGGCCAATTCGTCAAAGTTCGCGTCAAAGGCTATGTTCGTCACAATGCTGTTTTAATCCCGCAACGCGCAGTGCAGCAAGGGCCGGCCGGTTCATTTGTGTTTGTCATCGACGCCGAAGAACAGGTGGAAATGCGACCGGTGCTGGCAAGCGCGTGGCGTGGCAAAGACTGGTTGATCGAAAGTGGCTTACAGCCCGGAGATCGCGTGGTAGCGGAAGGATTCTTCCGCATCATGCCGGGCGTTAAAGTGGACGCTGTTCCGTATCAAGCCGGCAAAACTCCCGCGGCGAAAACATCTCCGCCTTCCGAGGTATCCACCGGGCAGATTGCGCCATGAATTCGCATTTTTTTATTGACCGGCCTATTTTCGCGTCGGTGCTATCGATCATCATTGTCGTTTTTGGTCTGGTGGCATTGCAGAAACTGCCAATCGCGCAATTTCCGCAAATTACACCGCCGATGGTGCAAATCGACGCCGACTATCCGGGCGCGAGCGCGGAAGTCGTCGCGGAAGCGGTGGCACGCCCAATCGAAGTACAATTGCCCGGCATCGACAATCTGCTGTATTACGAGTCGGTCAGCACCAACGACGGCCACATGATGCTGCGGCTGACGTTCGAAATCGGTACCGATATCGATATTGCGCAAGTACAGACACAAAACCGGCAACGTCTGGCCGAACCGCAACTGCCCAGCGAAGTGATACGTCAAGGCGTTACCGTGAAAAAAACCTCGCCCAGTTTGCTGGCCGTGGTTGCGCTGAGTTCCACCGATCCCAAGCATGACGATGTGTATCTGTCCAACTACACGTTGCTGCGTGTTCTCGATAATATCAAGCGCTTGCCGGGGGTTGGCGACGCCATGATTTTCGGCGGACAAAACTATTCGATGCGCCTGATTCTGGATCCCGTGCGCATGGCGCAATTGAATCTGACACCGACTGATATTGTCGCGGTCGTGCGCGAGCAAAATCGCGATTTCCCGGCAGGAAGAATCGGCCGTGAACCGACACCGAATGGCACCGAATTGACGATTCCGGTGATTACCCGCGGGCGCATGAGCGAAGTCAAAGAATTCGAAGACATTATCGTACGCGCTTTTCCCGATGGCTCGATGATACGGTTGCAGGATGTCGCGCGCATCGAGCTGGGTGCGCAATCGTACGATCTGGAAGGCCGCTGGAACAGCAAGCCGAATACGTTTTTGCTGACGTTTCTGGCGCCCGGCGCGAATGCGCTCGATACCGTGCGTAGCGTGCGCGCGGAAATGGATCAATTGGCAAAGCATTTTCCAGCCGGTGTGTCGCACAATATTCCCTACGATACCACTACGTTTGTTGAAGTTTCGATCAAAGAGGTGTTGAGGACGCTGGCTGAAGCGACGCTGCTGGTGATTCTGGTAGTTTTCGTATTTTTGCAAAGCTGGCGCGCCACGTTGATTCCCGCCATCGCCGTCCCGGTTTCGCTGATCGGCACGCTAGCCGGTTTGGAAGCATTGGGATTCTCCATCAACACCCTGACCTTATTCGGCATGGTGCTGGCAATCGGTATCGTTGTCGACGATGCCATTGTGGTGGTCGAAAACGTCGAGCGGCATATCACCAAAGGCGGGCTTGCACCGAGGGATGCGGCGAAAAAGGCCATGGACGAAGTATCCGGACCGGTAGTAGCGATCGTGCTGGTGCTGGCTGCGGTATTCGTGCCGGTGGCCTTTTTGGGCGGCATTACCGGCGAATTGTACAAACAGTTTGCTATTACCATCGCATTGTCGGTGGCGATATCCGGATTCGTCGCGCTGACCCTGAGTCCGGCGTTGTGCGCTTTGGTGCTGAAACCGGGTCATGAAGAGCCGAAAGGATTTTGGAAACTGTTTAACCGCTTGTTTGATTGGATGCAGACCCGTTATACCAGCGCTGTTGTCGTCATTATCAAGCGCTCAGTGCTGGCGCTGACACTGTTTGTGTTGTTGCTTGCCGTTATTGCAGGTTTGTTCAAAACCGTGCCGGAAAGCTTCCTTCCGGAAGAAGACCAGGGCTATTTCATTACCGTGGTGCAATTGCCGGACGGTGCTTCGATGACGCGCACCAAAGAAGTGCTCGACCGCGTCGAAAGTTATTTCCAAGCAAATCCCGCTGTGCATTCCACCGATACGCTGGCTGGCCAGAATTTTGTTTTTGGCACGCGCGGCGCCAATCAAGCCACTATGTTCGTGCCGTTACATCATTGGGATACGCGCACCAAACCGGAAGATCAAATCCAAGCCATCATCGGCGCGGCTTACCAGGAATTCGCCAAAATTCCGGAAGCGCTGATTCTGGCGTTTAACGCACCGGCGATCGAAGGGCTCGGCGCTACCGGCGGCTTTTCGGTGCAGATACAAGATCCGAGCGGCGGTAATTTTGCCGAGTTTGCCGCGGTAGCGCAGGCGTTTACCGCCAAAGCCATGGAACATCCGGCAATTGCCGTGGCCAGCACCAACTTCCGCGTCAGTGCGCCACGCTTGTTCGCCACGGTAGACCGCGAGCGTGCCAAGGCATTGGGCGTGCCCATTTCGGAAGTGTTCGATACCATGCAAGCGTATTTCGGCAATCTGTACATCAACGATTTTGTCAAATTCGGCCGCATTTACCGTGTGCAAACCGAAGCATTGCCGGAATACCGGTCGAATCCCGGCGACATCAGCAAAATTTTTGTGCGCGCGCAAAACGGCGGCACATCGACGATGATCCCGTTGGATTCCGTGGTGACGACGGAATTCAACAGCGGCCCCGACCCGGTCACACACTTCAACGGTTTTAATTCCGCGATGGTGCTCGGCGGCGCTGCGCCCGGATATAGCTCCGGACAAGCGCTAGCCGCGCTGGAACAAGTGGCGGATGAAATTCTGGCGCCGCGCGGGTATACGCTCGATTGGAGCGGAATTTCGTATCAAGAACACAAGGCTGACAGGCAGTCCGGAATGGTTTTCGCATTCGCATTATTGATGGTATTTCTGGTGCTGGCCGCATTGTATGAAAGCTGGACCATTCCGATGGCGGTGATTCTGGCGGTCCCGTTCGGAATTTTCGGTGCGCTGCTGGCAATCTGGATCCAAGGCTTGAGCAATGATATTTATTTCCAGATCGGCATAGTCACGCTAATTGGATTAGCTGCTAAGAATGCGATTCTGATTGTCGAGTTTGCCAACCAGCGCTATACCGCAGGCGAGACACTCGCCGATGCAGCGCTGGAGGCGGCGCGTCTGCGCTTCCGGCCGATCATCATGACCTCTCTGGCTTTTATTTTGGGTGTATTTCCGCTGGTCATTGCCTCTGGAGCCGGTGCTGCCAGCCGGCATTCCATCGGTACCGGGGTATTCGGCGGAATGCTCGCGGCTACATTCCTGGCTATCTTTTTTGTCCCGCTATTCTTTGTCGTAGTCGGAAAGATCGGACGACGCGCCAAATCTCCGGCCACTGAAACCAAACCAATTGAAGCAAAAAACCCCGAGCCGCTAAAGGAGGATCAGACAATCCATCCAAAAGGCAGCGATCAGGAGTAAACAATGAAAATGGGTTTCTTTTTAATTAGGCGAGAAACATCGAAACAAAATATGCGCTATGACCAAACTAAAGCTTTACTGCAACGATTCATAACAGCGCTTTTGGGTCTATTGACTGCAGTCAGCGTGATGGCTCAGAACGGCCCGCAACCGCGCTTGCCGGTGATCGAGTTAACGGCAGGCATGTATGTCATCCAAGCCGAAGTGGCGCAGACCATGAACGAGCAAAGCATCGGATTAATGTACCGCCGGACTATGGCTGTCAACGAAGGCATGCTGTTCATATACGACAGCCCTCAGGTGCGCTGTTTCTGGATGCGTAACACGCTGCTACCACTGACGATCGCCTTCATCGCCGACGATGGCAGCATCGTGAACCTTAAAGACATGCAACCTGAGACTGAAAAGTCTCACTGTTCCACCAAACCGGTACGCTACGCACTGGAGATGAATCAGGGCTGGTTCGAAAAACGCGGTTTGAAGCCCGGCTTTAAACTACGGGGAATTCCTGCTACACCGGCAATCGCACAATAATTTCGCAGAGAACCTTTCCTGTAACCATTTGGATGCCGCGTTAACGCCCCCGTCCCCCAGCACGGCGTGGCTCAGCGAAGTGCTGTGCCGCTGGACGCGCAAAGCCAGCACCAGCAGGTTTCTTTGTGGCCGGTTTTTTGCTGGTTTGGTTTTTTGGCGGATTGCGTGAATGTGTTGCACCACGGGGTTCGCCGCCACGGCCATTTTTTATCGGTTCAGCTTTAATGCGCGGATCCGGTTCAAAACCGGCAATTACCTGACTGGGTATTTCGCGCTTAATGAGTTTCTCGATCGCTGTCAGCAGCTTATTTTCATCGACACAAACCAGCGATACCGCATCCCCTTCTGAACCGGCACGACCTGTGCGGCCAATGCGGTGAACATAATCCTCAGCCACATTGGGCAGTTCAAAGTTAACAACATGCGGCAGCTCACTGATATCAATACCGCGTGCGGCAATATCGGTTGCCACCAGCACTTGCAAATCACCTGCCTTGAATTTTGCCAATGCCAGCGTGCGTGCCGACTGACTTTTATTGCCATGGATGGCCAGTGCAGGAATACCGTTTGCCAACAAAAACTCAGCCAGTTTATTGGCGCCATGTTTGGTGCGAGTAAACACCAATACCTGTGACCAGCGGTGCTGCTTAATCAAATGCGCAAGCAGCTCTTTTTTGCGCTCACGATCCACCGGATGCACCACATGCGTCACCTTGTCAGCAGTCGCATTACGGCGCGCCACCTCAATCATTACCGGCTTGTTAAGTAAATTGTCCGCCAATGCCTGGATTTCATCCGAGAAAGTGGCCGAGAATAATAAATTCTGCCGCTGCTTGGGCAGTAATGCGAGAATTTTTTTAATATCGCGGATAAACCCCATGTCCAGCATGCGATCAGCCTCATCCAGCACGAGAATCTCAATGTGCGCCAGGCTCAGCGTTTTTTGTTGGGCATGATCGAGTAACCGCCCCGGCGTCGCAACCAAAATATCCACGCGGCTCTTTAGGCGAGTGATTTGCGGATTAATATTCACACCGCCGATCATGATCATCGAGCTTAATTTCAGGTACTTGCCATAATCACGCACGCTCTCTTCCACCTGCGCTGCGAGTTCACGCGTCGGCACAAGAATCAGCGCTCGTATCGGCGGCCGCCCGCTGGACGGTCCTTTAACACTTTTGTCGGACAGGCGATGCAAAATAGGCAAGGTAAAACCGGCGGTTTTGCCGGTGCCGGTTTGTGCACCGGCCAATAAATCACCGCCAGCCAATACGGCTGGAATGGCTTGTGTTTGTATGGGGGTAGGAACCGTGTAACCACGTTCAGTGACGGCACGGATAATTTCATCGGACAAGCCGAAAGTAGAGAAAGACATAAAACTCCAGGAGGGTTAACGGTCTGTCATTGCGGTTATCGCATGACAATCAAGGTAAGCGGATGAAGGGTGCTACCATAAATCCAGAACTTAAACTTATGAAGAGTATAATATGGGTTGAACTTAAAATCTCAACTATAATCAATAAATTTCTCATACTTCCCATGCATTTATACCTCTATTCCGTAGCCCCATTATCCCGCTACAATTCTCACAATGCGTGATTATCCCGTCATTCACTGGAATGAAGCGGACGAAGATAAATCAACACGCTGGTGTTCGGAAAAAAACCTGCCGCCACCCAAGCGCGTACAAGTCATCGATGATCGCATGACGGCCGATACGGCTTACCGTCTCGCCTGTGAAGGCACCGGATTGCTGTGGCGGGGTGATTTTCAGAATGCGCGTCAATTGCTGCAAGCCCTGGCACGGCGCATAGACAAAAAACGGACGGACCGTAAAAGCCAAAAAACGGCGCTAGCTCCCGCTGAAACCTTTCATCTGCACCGTCAGGCGCAATCACAACGCGCTCGCACCCTGGGTCAGTTGCTGATTCCTTGCAATGCCGATCACAGTATTCCATTACGCCGCGCGCCCGATGTACGTTCGGCTTGTCTGGAAGCTTATGGGCCACGCACAGAAGATTACATCGCTTCGCTGCGCGAATTACAGGGGCTGATTGGCGCCTACGAATGGCGTAAAAAAGGCATAGAGATTCCCGCATTGCATGCGCACATTCATCCGCATTATGGTGTTTTCGCACCGATCCGTAGCGAGTACGTGGAATTGATCGCGGCAGCACCATTACCCAGACTGGCCGCAACGCAATCGCTCGCGTTCGATATTGGTACCGGCACCGGTGTGCTGGCTGCCGTGCTGGCACGCCGGGGCATCCAGCGCGTCATCGCTACGGATCAGGATTTGCGCGCATTGGATTGCGCGCGCGAGAATTTGGCGCGCCTGGGTCTCACAACCCAGGTTGAAGTGGTGCAAGCAGATCTTTTTCCCGAAGGACAAGCCGCACTGATCGTATGCAACCCGCCGTGGATTCCGGCCCGGCCCAGCTCGCCGCTGGAACATGCAATCTTCGATCCGGATAGCCGTATGCTGCGCGGATTTTTGCACGGCCTTAAGTACCATCTGACCCCCGGCGGTGAAGGCTGGTTGATTTTGTCTGATTTTGCCGAACAGCTAGGATTGCGAACACGCGCGGAATTGCTCGAAATGATTGATGTAGCAGGATTGAAAGTATTGAGTCATTCGAATATCAAACCGCACCATCCGCGTGTCTCGGATACCAGCGACCCGCTCCACGCTGCCCGCAACGCGGAACTCACCACCTTATGGCGGTTGGCCGTCCGGTAGCCGGAAATAGTTTCTACACAGTATCCTTACAACTCGGTATATTTTTTGGCAACCCCTCGGGCTTTTTCCACTGGATACTTTTGCGCGTTCTGTTCCATCTTTTCCAGCACAATCTGTTTCACATCCAAATCGTATTTTTCAGCGAGCAGAAAAGCAAACGCAAATACATCGGCAAGCTCTTCTTTCACCTTGCCGATATCCGCTTGCTCAGAAGATTTCCACAGAAAAGCTTCCAGCAGCTCGCCCGCTTCAATATTCAGCGCCAGTGCAAGATCCTTGGCATTATGAAACTGTGCCCAGTCCCGCTCATCACGGAATTTGAGCAAAACTCCGGTAATTTCCTTAATGTTGTCCACTTTGAGTAAGCTTTAATCGTTGAAAAGAAAAAACCCAGAACATGGGTTGTGGATGAGCCTGTAAAAAACATTTTTTGGCTTCTAATCGCAAAACAGAATAGCACTGTTTTATTCTAAAATATTAAGACATATCCAAAATTTTGCTGCGTATAAAGCAAGGCCTGGTGTTTTCTGCATAAACAATCCCTGGAATATCGCTCTTTTGATTGTTAGCAGATACGCTGAGTAAAGTTTTGCTTTCTGCTCCCAATACATGATCGGCGGAAAAATGAACAAAAAATCAATGCGTGACCCGGATTTTCTCAATGCTATCATTGAAAATGTTGGCGCACTGGTCATTGTATTGGATCATGAAGGACGCATCTATCGATTTAATGCCGCTTGCGAGAAATTAAGCGGATTCACCTTCGCCGAAGTGGAAGGCAAGTTTCCCTGGGATATTTTTTTACCCGCGGCAGATGCCGATGCCATCCGTACGGCAGCCTTTGTAGCCCACGTAAACAACCCGCAAACCGCACTCAACCAATACACCAACCGTTGGCGCACAAAATCTGGCGATTATCGATTGATCGAATGGTCCAACACGGTGTTACGTGATAACCAGGGCAAAGTAGAATTCATGATCAGTGTTGGCACGGATATCACCGAGCGCAAGCAGATTGAAGAAGATTTGCGTCAAAGTGAAGAACGCACGCGCCTTGTTTTGAATGCAACCAATGACGGAATCTGGGATTGGAATCCCATCACGCACGAGGACTATCTTTCCCCGCGCTGGAAGGAAATCGTCGGCTATCAAGCTGATGAGCTGCCAAACATCGATTCTGTTTTTTTTGAACTGATTCACCCGGACGACAAAGCTTCGGTCGTTCAAGCCATAACAAACCATTTTGAGAAATATGCGCCTTACCGTGTTGAAATGCGCTTGCGTCACAAGAATGGCAGTTACCGCTGGGTGTTATCGCGCGGCGAAGCGGTTCGAGATGCTGATGGAAAGCCGGTGCGTATGGTCGGTTCTATCACAGATATCACCGATCTTAAGCAAGCTGAAGAAAGTCTCAAGGTTCTCAATGAGCAACTTGAAACCCGAGTCAAACAACGCACCGTAGAAATGACGGCAGCACGCGACGAAGCCGAGCGCGCCAATCGCGCCAAGAGTGTGTTTTTATCGCGTATGAGTCATGAATTGAGAACACCGATGAATGCTATTCTTGGTTTTTCTCAGCTACTCGGATATGAAAGCCTCCCGCCTCATCAGTTGGCATACGTACACGAAATCCATCGAGCTGGCGATTATCTGCTGGAGCTCATCAACGAACTCTTGGATCTTGCGCGTATCGAATCCGGAACAATGGTGGTCGTATCACAACCCGTCAACTTGGCGGCTGCCATCAACACTGCAACAGAAATTACCCAGCCGCTTATGAACGCAAAACAGATTCACCTGATCAATCAGTGTCCTACTGGCGAATCCGTATTAGCCGATCCAACCCGGTTGAGGCAAATCCTGGTCAATCTGCTGTCCAACGCAGCAAAATACAACCTGAGCGGCGGATACATCAATATTTCCTGTCATGATCAGAATAATGGTTTTCTCCGGCTTTGCGTAACTGATACCGGTCTGGGCATTCCTCTGGAAAAGCAGGCATACCTCTTTAAACCTTTTGAGCGTCTGGGTGCTGAATTCACTGAGGTGGAAGGGACCGGCATCGGGCTCGCGCTCTCCAAGCAACTGACCGAACTGATGGGCGGGCAAGTTGGATTTAACAGTACCCTCGGCGAAGGCTCGACGTTCTGGATTGAACTGCCGCTTACAGCAGAAGCCGCAAACACTGAAAAGCAGATACAACAAGATAAAGCGATTGTCACCGGCAAACCGCAACAAACGGTGCTGTATATCGAAGACAATGCCGCAAACCTGCGTCTGGTTGAAGCCATGCTCCGGCAACAATCGCATCTGAAACTGATCTCCGCCACTCACGGCGAGTTCGGTCTGGAACTCGCGCGGCGTTATAAACCGCAAGTTATCTTGCTGGATATTCACCTACCCGGCATGGATGGCTATAAGGTGCTGGAAGCGCTTAAAACTGACTCCATAACCCGCGATATTCCGGTAATCGCCCTCTCCGCCGATGCCATGCCCATCGATATCGACCGCGGGCTGCAAGCTGGTTTTATCCAGTACTTGACCAAACCGGTTAAAATGGATGTATTGCATGAAACCATTGCTCGGTATTTATAGCGGAAGTCCGTTTCATCGCTAACCCTCCTGGGCTAAAGATAATCCGGACAGATCATTTGCTACAAACACGGGTAATTTAGTTGTTCTCTACAACAATCTCGGGAGCAATCACTCGTAAGATGCTAAGCCGCTGCCCGTGAAGCCCGTTTACGTTCGTGTTCCAGCAAGAAACGTTTGCGAATACGGATCGTTTTCGGGGTAATTTCCACCAGTTCGTCATCGGCAATAAATTCAATCGCGGATTCCAGCGTAAGTTGGATCGGCGGTACTAAGGTCACCGCTTCATCAGTTCCGGAGGCGCGGATATTGGTTAATTGCTTGCCTTTGATCGGGTTGACTACCAGATCATTATCACGGGTGTGCACGCCGATCACCATGCCTTCATACAGGCGATCGCCGGGGCTGACGAACATGCGGCCGCGGTCTTGCAGTTTCCATAAAGCATATGCGACGGCTTCACCCTGTTCGGCGGAAATCAACACGCCGTTTCTGCGTGGTGGAATTTCCGGGCGCATCGGCGCGAATTCGTCAAACACATGGCTCATCAAACCGGTGCCGCGTGTCATGGTCATGAATTCGGATTGAAAACCGATCAGGCCGCGCGCAGGAATGCGGTAATCCAGTCGCACGCGTCCTTTGGCATCCGATACCATGTCCTGCAAATCGCCGCGGCGCGCACCCAGTGCTTCCATGACTGCACCCTGATTGGCTTCATCCACGTCGACGGTGAGCATTTCAAACGGTTCGCACTTAACGCCGTCAATTTCACGGATTACAACATGCGGGCGTGAGACAGCCAGTTCGTAGCCTTCGCGGCGCATATTTTCCAGCAAAATGGTGAGATGCAGTTCGCCGCGTCCGGAGATCAGGAATGAATCGGTTTCGTTGGTTTCTTCCAGTCGCATTGCAACATTGGTTAATAACTCTTTTTCCAGACGTTCGCGCAACTGACGGCTGGTGACGAATTTACCTTCCTGTCCGGCAAAAGGCGAGGTATTGACCTGAAACGTCATGGTAAGTGTCGGCTCATCCACCATATGGATAGGTAATGCTTCGGGATTGTCGATATCGGCCAGCGTGGTACCGATGCTCAGTTCTTCCACGCCATTGATCAGTACAATATCACCGGCTAAGGCTTCTTTCATTTGTATCCGTTCCAGGCCCTGGAAACCGAGCACTTGATTGACTTTTGCTTTTTTAGGCGGTTTGTCGCCCAGTAATACCATTACTTCCTGGCCCGGTCTCAGCTTGCCGCGACTAATACGCCCAATGCCAATGCGGCCGACAAAACTGGAGTAATCCAAGGCGCTGATTTGCAGTTGTAAGGGTTCTTCCGGATTGCCTTCCGGGGCGGGGACATGTTTGATGATGGTTTCAAACAACGGACGCATGTCCGTGCTGGGTTTATTCAGTTCCAATGAGGCAAAGCCATTTAATGCGGAGGCATAGACGACAGGAAAATCAAGTTGCTCATCACTGGCACCAAGTTTGTCGAACAAATCAAATGTTTGATCGACCACCCAGTCGGCACGAGCACCCGGCCGGTCAATTTTGTTAATCACCACAATCGGACGCAGCCCCAGTGCAAGGGCTTTTTTGGTGACAAAACGGGTTTGCGGCATCGGGCCTTCGACTGCATCAACCAACAGCAATACACCATCCACCATCGACAAAACACGCTCTACCTCGCCACCAAAATCAGCATGGCCTGGGGTATCGACGATATTAATATGAATGCCTTCATAATCTATGGCACAATTCTTAGCTAAAATGGTAATGCCGCGCTCACGCTCAATATCGTTGGAATCCATTACGCGCTCGGAAATCTGTTGGTGTGCGGCAAAGGTGCCGGCTTGATGTAAAAGTTTGTCGACCATTGTCGTTTTGCCATGGTCAACGTGCGCGATGATGGCGATATTGCGGATAGGGCGAGACATAAATAATTCCTCAAAAATAAGCTGTTAGTTGTTGCGGTGGGGGCAGCATTATAGCACTGACTGTCAATATGACCAACTTTCAATTGATCCGGCAGAGACAACGAAAAACACAGTAAAGTTCTAAATTATGAGTGATAGCAATAAAACTGTAGCTCAGAAGCCGCACTGTATTCGTTATTTATCCCGGGATTTACTGCAATCTCTGCAACTGAGTGTTAAAGAGATTGTTGCCAGCATCGAACACCTGATTCTTGGACAAAATCTGCAGCAAGCTTGGAGTGCGCCAAAAGTGGTAATCACACCGCCGGATGGCCGGTATATGATGGCGACACTGGCGGCTGCCGATAATCCGCCGTTTCTTGCGGTGAAAGCCCTGGTGCTGAATCCGGATAACCCGAAGCAAGGGTTTGAGAGTATCAATGCGTTGGTGATTTTGCTTGATAGCCATAGTGGATTGCCGCTCGCGATAATCGACGGCAATTGGGTTACTGCGGCACGGACTGCCGGATTAAGTGCGGTAGCTGCCAAACGACTTGCTCGTCCTGATGCATCCATCGCTGCGTTTATCGGTTGTGGCGTGCAAGCGCACAGTCATTTGCAGGCATTAGCTGCAATGTTTCCGTTAAAACAGATTCAAGCGTTTGGCCGTGGAACCGCTAGCCGCGATGCATTCTGTCGCAGCGCAGAAAAATTGGGACTGATGGCTATTGCCAGCCAAACTGCACAGGAGGCGGTTAGCAATGCGGATTTGATCGTTACTTCCGTAACATTGGCACCACAATTGGTTCCATTTCTGGATGCGCGTTGGTTAAAACCCGGCGCTTTTGTCACGATGACTGATCTGGCCGCGCCGTGGCTGGTGGAAAGCATGTCTGCGTTTGATCGGATTATTGTCGATGACCTGAAACAGGAAGCCAGCCTGCCTAAACCGCTGGTTGATCCGGCGCTGGTTTGCGGCGATCTGACAAGCTTGGTAACTGGTGATGCGGCTGGCCGCCGCACCGGTGATGAACGGACAGCTTTTGTTTTCAGGGGTCTGGCAATAGGGGATTTGGCGGTGGCAGGATTGGCTTATCAGCGTGCTTGTGAAAGCTCACAGGGCACGATGATTGATTAAACTTGCGATGCCCCGTGGTCTTGCCACGGGTGACTTTTGATTTTGTGTATATGCCAGGAGTCTGTCGGACTTAACGAATAGACGCCAAGATAATCCCACTGGATTTATTGAAAAAGCTATTAAATTAAATAAAATTAAAAAACCACTTTCATTACTATTTTTCGCTTAATTCGACAGAAATTATCCACCCAAGCATTCGAAACAATGCCTATCCGACAGATTCCTAGGGCGCCTCTAAAAATTCAAAGTTTTTAACAACACGGGGCACGAGCAAAAAATGGTGACGCCGCATATATCTGATATGTAAGGTAACATTTTTTTCGAGTAACGAAGTGTTGTGCCGAAATTTGAATTCTTAGAAACGCCCCCTAATTATTTATTCTTTGTCCTTTTCTGCGCCGGTCATCAAGAATTTAACCAGCAGCGCGAAAATAAGCGGAACTGTGCTGAACCCCGTTACCATATAGTGCTCGGCAGTAAATTGATCGCCTTCATCCATGATGATGTAGCCAAAAAATATTGTAACCGGAGTAATAATAGATAGCGTTATTACCAAATTAAATAATCCTTTCATCTGTTCATATCCTTTCGATAATTTGTTTTTAAAGTATATGCTTGTTGGCAAGCTATGCCCAGTATGTCAAAGTGCGGTGTATCATCGGTGAATTTATACGATAAGCAGGGTAAAATTGTTTTTTTGTATTTACTGATAATAAAAATTCCTTTTCATTGTGCTAGAACCAATCCTTATTATGACCAATTTCCCCGATAAAAAGGGCGCTGTTGCACTGGCTGAAGCGTTGATCGATCAGCATTTAGCGGCTTGTGTCAATGTGTTGAGTCCATGCACTTCGATTTATCGCTGGCAAGGTACGGTTGAATCGGTGGATGAAATACCCATTTTGATCAAAACCTTGCGGCAGCACTATGACCGGGTTGAGCAATTGATCAAGATCATGCATCCTTATGAACTTCCGGAAGTGATTATGGTTCCTATCCTAAACGGATTACCTGCTTATTTGCAGTGGATCGCCAATGAAACACAACCACCTGATTAAATAATACTGAATACCGATGCGACTATTCCAATTTTTGTTACTCCTATTATGTCTGATCAGTACACCTATTTCTGCGCAGGAGAGCGGCTCCTTCAGCTTGTTTTCAAAATTGCAGGGGCTGGGCATCAATCTGGGACAAAGCAATCCGCAAGAACTTTTGCCGCCCGATGAAGCGTTCAAGATTACGGTGGAAGTGCGCGACGGCAATACGCTGATTGCCAATTTGACCCCGGCAAAGGATTATTATCTGTATCGCGATAAGATTACATTTGAGCCAAAACAACCCGGTATGGTGATTGAAAAAATAACCTTGCCGCCCGGAAAAATGAAGGAGGACCAGACTTTCGGGCAGACAGAAGTTTATTACAATCCCATTCAGGCCATTATCTCGTTAAAACGCGAAGATCCCGCGAGCGAACAACCGCTGACACTGGCGGCTACTTATCAAGGTTGCAATGAGCCGGTCGGGGTGTGTTATGCGCCCATTCACAAAGCCATCGATCTGACATTGCCGGCGGTGAAAGCAGCAATCGGCGCTGTTGCTGAAGCGGTAAGCGGCAAGGCGGCGGCAGCAGGAATCGATGCGACGGCTGAGTTGTTTCAAATACCCTTCCGAGCACCTGCCATCGAAACCGAAGCGTACAAAATTGATCAGATGTTTCAAACCGGCGATTTCTGGCTGATTTTAACCGGGTTTTTCGGCATAGGTCTGCTGCTCGCGTTTACACCCTGCGTGTTTCCGATGTTCCCGATTTTATCAGGGATTATTGCTAACCGTGGTAAGCATGTGACCAAGGGTCATGGATTTATCCTGGCGCTGGCTTATATATTGGGTATGGCAATCACTTATGCTATCGCTGGCGTAGCTGCCGGATTGTCGGGCGCGATGCTGTCGGCGGCGCTGCAAAATGCCTGGGTGTTGGGCACGTTTGCGGTGATATTTGTATTGCTGTCGTTTTCGATGTTTGGCTTTTATGAATTGCAATTACCCGGTTCACTGCAAACCAAATTGTCTGGGGAGGCCGGGAACCTGAAAGGCGGACATTTAACCGGTGTATTCGGCATGGGAGCGCTATCTGCATTGATAGTAGGCCCGTGTGTCGCAGCGCCACTGGCGGGCGCTTTACTGTATATCAGTCAAACCCGTGATGTGATTTTGGGTGGCTCGGCTTTGTTTGTCATGGCGTTGGGTATGGGCGTTCCGTTGCTGCTATTGGGCGCATCGGCAGGTGCGTTATTGCCGAGAGCCGGAGCATGGATGGAATCGATCAAGCGATTTTTTGGCGTGTTGCTATTGGCAGTCGCGATCTGGTTAATTTCCCCCGTTATTAACGAAGTGGTTCACATGGCATTGTGGGCGGCATTGTTGATCATCTCGGCTATTTATCTGCATGCGATTGATCCACTGCCGGAAAGAGCTTCGGGGCTGCAGAAATTTCTAAAGGGTATCGGTGTCATTGCCCTGCTTGTTGGCATTGCCTTATTGATTGGTGTTTTGTCGGGCAGCCGGGATGTTTTGCAGCCGCTTTCAAAAATCAGTATGACAAGCGCGAATACAATGGATAAGGGAGAAGCTGCGGCTTCCAATCATGCAGCACTCCCTTTCCTGCGGGTAAAGACCATTGCTGAGCTGGATGAGCAGATCCAGCAATCCAAGGATAAATACATTATGGTTAGGTTTCATGCGGATTGGTGCGTTTCATGTAAAGAAATGGATCGTTTTACCTTTTCCGATACCAAGGTGCAATCCCGCCTGAAGGATGTTGTTCTACTCGAGATCGATGTGACCGATGGCACACCGGATGATGCGGATTTACTCAAACGATTTAAATTATTTGGACCACCGGGTATTTTGTTTATTGATCGTCAGGGTAATGACATTCCGGATATCAAAGTAATTGGTTTTCTGAATAAAAATGATTTTCTGACCGTGCTGAATGCGGTGCTGATCTAAAAAGAAATCCAACCAGAAAAGCGAGTCATCTCGCGCATTGCTTCATTTAAAGGAATCAAGATGGCAAAATTGAGACAATTATTAATATATTTGGCTTTGGGTGCTTTGGCAATCACCACGGGCTTTATGTTGCGAGCCCAACTCATGGGCGGCGGTCCGCAACCAGCTCTTTCCAGTGAAGCCAGCCAGCAAGGTGCAAAAGCAATTCTTACTGCCAATCTACCGGATATTCAGGGAGAAAATCAGGCCATTTCGCAGTGGCTGGGTAATGTGATCGTGGTGAATTTTTGGGCTACCTGGTGTACGCCCTGTCGCGAGGAAATCCCTGAATTTATTGCAGCGCAGGAAAAATTCCGTGATCAAGGGCTGGTTTTTGTGGGAATTGCTATTGATCAAGCGGATAAGGTCAAGGCTTATAGTGAAGAATTTGGTATCAATTATCCGGTATTGGTCGGCAGTTTTCATACCTGGGCGTTGGCTGAGGCAGCGGGTAACCGGCAATCAGCTTTACCCTACACCGTGGTTATTAATCGTTCCGGTGAAATTGTTGAAACCTATTTGGGCCGTGTTCATCTGAACAAACTGGAAAAATTGGTGATTCCGTTACTAAAAGAGAATCCTCACGCTCAGCATTCAAGCGGGCCAGTTGATAGCATCAGCTTAAGGAGCTTCTGAATAACCCGCCTTGTCTCTTGAACCCCACCAATATCTCCCCCCCCCCTCCTAGCTGTTCTGCTTTCCCTCCTCACTCTTCACCTTTTTCCTTTCATCCTTTTGTCTCCTTTTGCACGTTCCACTTCCGCACTTCCATCCGCAGGTTTCTCTTTTCTATCTCTATATCTTCAACAAATGCTTTGACCCCCCGCTCCCCCTGCGCTCCCTTGTCCTCCCTCTCCCTTTTTTTTCTTACTTCTACTCTCTCCACAACCCCCCAATTCTCTATTTAATATCTTTTTGTAATTTCACGTCCCGGGAGCATGTGACTATATACCCCTAAGTCAAGTGTAACTTTGCCCTTTTCCCTTTTGGGGCTCTTTTGGGGGCTCTTCAAAATATTAATTCAATCCCCCTTTCTTTTTTTTTTCTTTTCATTTCACCCTTTCTCTTGCCCCGCGCCCCCGCCCCCCGGCCCCGCGGCAGCCCAGCCACAAAACACCACGATTGTTTTTACCTCCCCCACCATCCCCCCCACTCCCCCATCGCCGCCCCCCCAACCCCCCTCCCCGCCCTTCTCACCGCCAACGGGGTGGCGGGGGGGTGGGGCGCCGGGCCCATCCCCGGGGCGGTTTGTGCCAACGCGGTTGCGGCTGGGGCGCGGTGCCGGCGGCAAAATTTTTTCCAGAATGGCCAGCGCATTCCGGGAACCGTCCACCCTCAAGTTAAATATGCTATTGGCTGACCTTGTACTGATTATCCATTTTCTCTACGTGTTGTTTGTCGTTGGCAGCTTGCCGGTCATCTGGTTGGGTGCTTGGCTTAAGCTGACATTTGTCAGAAACCCTTGGTTTCGTTATTTACACTTGGCTGCCATTTTATTCGTTGTGATTGAATCCTTGCTGGGTGTCGTTTGTCCGTTAACATTATGGGAAAACACACTGCGTCAGATTGAAACAAATAATAGTTTTATTCAGCAATGGCTGCATAAAATCATGTTTTATACTGTACCCGAAAGCTTGTTTACGGTAGTTTATGTCCTCTTTGCAGGCTTGGTTGCAGCAACATTCAAGTGGGTGCCGCCTAATAAGTCACAGAAAACGTAGCTGATTAGCTAGTGGCAAGTTGGCTATCGTCTGTTTCCTCAGCTGCCGGAATGAGCATTTCTTCAACAGTAGGCTCAAATATTTCTTCATCAAATGCGGTGTCGCCATCGATTACCGGCTCCCCCTGTGCTTTTAAGTTAAAAAAATCATACCGAAATGTATCCGCCAGATGCGATAACTGGATATTTTGGATGGAGCGGAACATCGTTTCCAGCCGTCCGGGAAATTTTTTATCCCATTGTTGCATCATTTCTTTGATAGCTTGACGCTGCAGGTTTTTTTGCGATCCGCACAGATTGCAGGGAATGATCGGAAAATTTTCTGTTTCGGCGTAAGCGGTTAAATCTTTTTCTTTGCAGTAAGCCAACGGCCGGATAACGATGTGTTTTCCGTCATCGCTAACCAGTTTAGGCGGCATGGCTTTAAGTTTTCCGCCATAAAACATATTAAGAAACAAGGTTTCAAGAATATCATCCCGATGATGACCCAGCGCTATCTTGGTGGCGCCCAATTCACTGGCAACGCGATATAGCACGCCGCGACGCAAGCGTGAGCAAAGACTACAAGTGGTTTTTCCTTCTGCAATGACACGTTTTACGACACTGTAGGTATCTTGTTCAACAATACGGAAAGGCATGCCAATATCAGTCAGATAGCCTGGCAGCACTTGTTCAGGGAAACCGGGCTGTTTTTGGTCTAGATTAACCGCTATCAGCTCAAACTCTAACGGCGCGTGGGCTTGTAAATTACGCAGAATATCCAGCAAGGCATAACTATCCTTACCGCCGGACAAGCACACCATGATCCGATCACCGGCTTCGATCATGTTGAAATCAGCAATCGCTGTTCCTACTTGCCGTCTTAAGCGTTTATGCAGCTTATTGGTATTATACTGTTGTTTTTTTTGCATGATTTTGGCAAGGTTGTGAGAAAGAAAAGAATTTTTTCACTGAGTGAACGCTGCGGGTCTTGTCGCAGAATATTAGACAAATAAGATGGAACAATTTAGCATAGCTGGATTCTAAGCAAGACGGATAAACGGGTTCGGGAATTATTTTTCAGGAGAATTCTATGAACAGGATTATACCATTTGTAACCTTGGTCTTGTTTTCAACCCATTGTTACTCGAGTGCAAGCTATCCCAATAATGAAGTTGATATTGGTAAATCGGGTGATTCAAGTAAGGTGTCGCGGACCATTAAGTTGACTCAGGTGGATAATATGTTTTTACCTTCTGAAATTAAGGTCAGTGAAGGCGAAACGATCCAGTTTGTTATAAAAAATGGCGGCAGCAGAAAGCATGAGATGTTGATGGGTTCAATGGCAGACCTGAAGAAAGCCGCTAATATGCGGCGCATGTTTCCTGAAAAGGATCACTCTGAAGCACATTTGGTACAACTTGAACCGGGTGAGCAAAAGGAATTTATCTGGCAGTTTACCAGCGCGGGAACCATTAATTTTGCCTGCCCGTTGCCGGGTCATTTTAAGAAGATGCGTGGAACAATAATTGTGGAGAAGAAATGAAAATACGAGTAAGTACCCTATTAGCTGGATCAATCATTGCTGTCAGTCTGTTGAGTGTTGCTTCACAAGCGGCTGCCACAGCGACCGTTGACGTTTATAAAAGCCCGACCTGCGGGTGTTGCGATAAGTGGGTCGATCATATGCGCGAGCACGGTTTTACCGTGAAAACGCATGATGTTGGCAATAAAGAAATAAGAAAAAAATCAGGTATCTCTGAATCGCTGGGTTCGTGCCATACGGCTTTGGTTAACGGCTATGCGATCGAGGGGCATGTGCCAGCGCCTGACATTTTGCGCTTACTCAAAGAAAAACCTAAAGCAGTTGGACTGGCTGTACCGGATATGCCGCACGGAACCCCTGGTATGGAAGGTGCTCGTAGTGATCCTTATAATGTTTTATTGATCAAAGAACGCGATGAAGCACGCAAGGATACGACCATTTATAACCGTTATGATCCCTATGCCAAGAAAGCAGAGCAGTCACAGTCAGCCAATCCCGAGCCGGAGAAGAGCGGTTCGGTCATGCGCTTAAAGTAATCGTAACTTTTAATGACAAAGCGAAATTTACTGCTGTGCGGAAT
The DNA here is from genome assembly GCA_016708955.1 of Nitrosomonas sp. Lineage (GTDB taxonomy): Bacteria > Pseudomonadota > Gammaproteobacteria > Burkholderiales > Nitrosomonadaceae > Nitrosomonas. Next base: position 118,207 of record JADJES010000001.1, on the reverse strand, counting down.
AGCGGCATTGCTACTGGGCTGTGGTGATTCTGCACCACTTCGCGCTTTATCCGGGCAATCTCAGATCGATAGTAAAACGGGTTTGGTAAAACGAAATTTTGATCAAGCGCAAATCAAGCGGGGTGAAATGGTTTATGCCGCAAATTGCGTTGGCTGTCATGGACCCAATGGAGAAGCGACACCGGATTGGCGCAAACCGGGTCCGGACGGAAAATATCCGCCGCCGCCATTAGACAGTACCGCGCATGCCTGGCATCATTCGACAGAAGTTTTGAAGAAAACCATACTCAAAGGAACGCCTCCTGATATTGGTTCCATGCCGGCCTGGGAAGGCAAGTTGACGGAGCAGCAAGTCGATGATGTGATTGTCTGGATAAAGTCTTTATGGTCAGACGAAATTTATGACATCTGGTATAAAAATTTTGAAGGCAAGTAGTAAGTTGCGGCTTGTACTCAGAACCCTGCGATAGGGGTGTAATCTTAAACAAGGATATGCAATTGATCGAGCATATAGGCTGCTCGTAAGAACGGTCGAATTGATACCCTCATACAAATTTATTCTTCCGCCTTGTTCTCAAGTGAATTAATTTGATCAAAGATTTCTTTTCTTTCATTTTCCAGTTCAGTATAGCGTGCTTTTAGGCGATCCAAATCGTCGGTATATTTTTTAATCCGATCTGCTTTTTCCTGTTTTTCCTGAATTAATTCCTCATGTTTTGGAATCGGTATGCTTTTCGAGGCCGGACTGGGCGGTATCGTGATCGGTAGCGGCGCATCTATTTCATTACGGCGTAATTCTTGAATCATCAGAAATTGCTGATAAGTGGATTGTGATTCTTGTTGTATGCGGGCTAATGTTTTCTCTAGCTGACGTATCTGTGCTGCCGCATCAGCCCCAACTGGAGTGGATAGAGCCAGCAATAACAATAAAAAAACTGTTCGCATAATGAATAAGTATTGATTAATAAAAAATAACCTTTTGGGCTTTTAGGTAGATGCTCGGGTATGTGTTACTCTACATCCAGAATTATTCTACACCTCCTTGACCAAATGAGTTAATGATTCAAAACCACACTTTACGCGCATCATTGTGATGATTGGTAATAGCCTTATAGAGGCGTGTCTTTTAAAATGAAGTGACAAGTTTTTGTGCTGGTTGATATGAATAGCTTTATGACGATCGAGAAAAAGCACAATGAATGTCGATTCACATAACGGGCAGGATGAAAAGCTTTCAATAACTATCATCGCGCTAATTTCTCTCCCGGTGGGAAAACACTCTATAAAATGTAATGAAATAAGCTTGATATCCTAGCCCGGATATTGCATGAATTCGCACGATGCTCACGCATGATATTGGTTTCACAAGGGATTTTTCGAAGAAGCGGTGTAGTTATTCATACACCCGACTGAGACAAATTCCTTGGAATCAAGAGGCAAGTGAGCGTGTGCAATTCATGCAATATCCGGGCTAACATTAGGTCGTCAACCTTAGTCCCGAATCATCGCACAAACCAGAGAAACGGGGTGCTTTGTGTGCTAGCGCACATACTGGTTGTGCTATCCCTGTAATACTTCAACTTTGATTTCAGTGAATACTTACCGGAGAACTTTACCATGACACAACTTAATAACCGTTTTTCCACTTTCTTCTTAATTGCCCTCATGGCTTTATTATTTGGTTGCGCTTCAACGTCCAAGCAAGAGGGGACTGGAGAATATTTTGATGATACTGTCGTGACCACGAAGGTTAAAGCGGCAATTCTCAATGAACCTTCGCTGAAATCCGCAGAAATCAACGTCGAAACTTTCAAGGGTGTCGTTCAACTCAGCGGCTTTGTCAATTCTCAGGCTGATATCAACAAAGCAGTCGAAGTGGTTCGTAAAGTCAATGGTGTGAAGTCTGTCAAGAATGATATGCGGGTTAAGTGACGGTAGGTTATTGCATTGATTATCCATGCAGACAAATGCCGAACAGAATGTCCATGTATTTTTTATCACTAGACCTAGGTAGTCGTTCGTAGCGCGTTATCAGGATGAGTGCGGAGAGGCAAGCAGACAGATTTTCCGTGCAGCGTTCGGATCTTCATAGCCGCAGCGGCTGAATTACTTTCCCGTATCCACACCACACTGTTTGGAACTTTTAAAGTTTCCCAGAACCGTGTGCGTGTGGTTTTTGACCCGGCATCACTGCAAGTGAGGTGTTCTCTAGCTACCTGACGAGCGATTTTTTTCTAGGATATCTGTGTATGATAAAAATCTGTAATTCACATTTTGCCAACAAGACTGTTCAGCTCCCCTTCATTTCTGCAATTAATTCTGCTTGGATATACCGTTTCTCAAGAGGCTTCAAGATAGTTATCTATCCATTGAATTGTTGGCTTTGCCAAGAGATGTGCAGTGAAGTTCCTTTCCAAAGCGGAACACATTTCTAAATGGAGGTCAAAGATATTCGTTTCTTCCAGTATTTGCGCCAGTTGAGGGCGAACTTGCGCGATGGGGGCATTCCGCTAACGCGCTCTTTTAATGAACCGCCGCTTCGGTCGGAATTGTTCAGCGCCGATCAAATGGAACAGCATGGCAAGCATCTCGCCGCCATGCACAAATTAACCCAGAAACGCCCGCGGGATCAATTGATGACGCGATTGGCGGCGAATGAAGTCGTTTTAACCGGCGTCTGCGGACAACTCACCGCGGTGGTAAAAGCCAACCAGCAGATTACGCCGGCCAGCGAATGGCTGCTCGATAACTTCTATCTAATCGAAGAGCAGATCCGCACCGCCAGGCGCCATATGCCTAAGGGATATAACCAGGAACTACCGCGTTTGTTGAATGGCCCTTCAGCCGACTTGCCGCGTGTGTACGATATCGCACTGGAGATCATTTCGCACGGAGATGGGCGGATAGATTCGGAAAGTCTCAGTCGTTTCGTTGCGGCCTATCAAACAGTTAGCGTTCTCAAATTAGGCGAATTGTGGGCTATTCCCATTATGCTGCGGCTGGCATTAATTGAGAATCTGCGGCGTGTTGCCGTTCGCATTGCCGCCGACAGAGTCGATTGCGACCTGGCAAGCGCGTGGGCGGAGCAAATGATGGCAGTAGCGGAGAAGGATCCGAAGAGCTTGGTGCTGGTGATCGCAGACATGGCGCGCTCGCAACCGCCAATGTCGAATCCATTCGTATCGGAATTTACGCGCCGTCTGCAAGGACAAAGCCTTGCTTTGGCACTGCCACTGACCTGGATTGAGCAAGTGCTTGCCGAATCAGGGTTGACCATCGAGCAATTGGTGCATACCGGAAACCAACTTCAGGCTGCCGACCAGGTTTCTATCAGCAACAGCATTGGCAGCTTGCGTTTTCTGGGTGCGATGGATTGGCGCGATTTCGTCGAAAGCATGAGTATTGTCGAGCAAACATTGCGCGAAGATCCGAATGGTGCCCACGGCAAGATGGATTTTGCCAGCCGTGACCGTTATCGTCATGCGATTGAAAAAATTGCGAAGCGAAGTTCCTTCACTGAAGCTGAGGTCGCTCGATGTGCGATCCAACTCGCGCATGCGGCTCAAACGGCGCATCCAGAAAGCGGCGAACGCGCAACACATGTCGGTTTTTATCTGATCGACCGGGGTTTACGTGAACTCGAAGCCCGGGTACAGGTCCGTCCTTCTGCTGCCGAAAAAATCATGAAAATGGGGTCGCAACACGCACTGGGCGTATATCTCGGCGCAATCGTGCTGCTCACGCTGTTTTTCAGCGCCGGCTTGATAACCGTTGCATACGCTCAGGGCGCGCCTGGTGCGTTACTGGTATTGACCGGCATACTCGGATTGCTGGCTACCAGTCAATTGGCGCTCGCTCTGGTGAATTGGCTGGCGACTTTGCTCGTGCAACCGCAACCTCTGCCACGCATGGATTTTTCCGCTGGCATCCCGGTGCAATCGCGAACATTGGTCGTCGTGCCAACGATGCTTACGCATCCGCAAAACATCGATAACCTGGTGGAAGCGCTGGAAGTGCGCTTTCTGTCGAACCAGGACGACAATCTGTATTTTGCTCTATTGACCGATTTTCGCGATGCGCACGAAGAAACCCTCGCTGATGACGAATTACTGTTGCAACTGGCTCAGACAGGGATTGAAGCGCTGAATGTAAAATATAGCACGGCAGGAAAAAGTATTTTTTTCCTGTTTCATCGCCCGCGCCGCTGGAATCCGCAAGAACGTATGTGGATGGGTTACGAGCGTAAACGCGGCAAGCTTGCGGATTTGAATGCATTGCTGCGCGATGAGACGCATAGTAATGCTGCCAAACGTTTCTCACGCATCGTCGGCGATACCGCTTGCCTGGCGAACGTGAAGTACGTCATCACCCTGGATACGGATACACAGCTACCGCGTGATGTCGCGCGACAGTTAGTAGGCGCCATGGCGCATCCGTTGAATCGTCCGCGCTACGACGAACAGCAGCAGCGCGTGTGTGAAGGCTACGGCATTCTTCAGCCACGCGTCAGCGTGAGCTTGGAAGGCACCAACCGCTCACATTATGCGCGATTGTGCGGTGGCGAAGTCGGCATTGACCCCTATACCCACGCCATCTCCGATGTCTACCAAGACGTGTTTGGCGAAGGCTCATTCATCGGCAAAGGCATTTATGAAGTGGATACATTCGAGCGCGCATTGAATGCACGCTTTCCCGAGAATCAGATTCTTAGCCACGATTTGCTGGAAGGATGTTATACGCGCGCGGGCTTATTGAGTGATGTCCATTTGTATGAGGATTATCCTGCACATTACAGCGCGGATGTGAATCGCCGCCATCGCTGGATACGCGGCGATTGGCAATTGCTGGGTTGGCTGCTGCCAAGGATTCCCGGCCCGGGTACGCTGCGGCTGAATAACTCGCTCTCGCGGCTATCACAATGGAAATTGTTCGACAACCTGCGGCGTAGTCTCGTGCCGATGGCCCTGACAGTACTGTTGTTGTTAGGCTGGACGGTGCTGGCATCACCCTGGCTTTGGACTTTAGCGGTGATCAGCATTATCCTGATTCCACCTTTGATCACCTCAATTCTGGATCTATTTAACAAACCGTGCGACGTATTGTTAAGGCAGCATCTTGCTGTCGCGCTCGACACGACCACTCAGCGCTTGGCGCAAGCGGCCTTTAACTTAACCTGCCTTCCCTACGAGGCCTACTTCAGTATCGATGCGATCGTGCGTACAATCGGACGCATGTTGTTCACGCGCAGACGGCTGCTCGAATGGAATCCATCAGGTGAAGTGGCGCGTAGCAGCCGCACGGATTTTTCCGCCACTTTACGTACGATGTGGATTGCGCCATTAATCGCCATGGCCGCAACATTTTATCTGCTGCTGTTCAAATTTACGGCGCTCGCGGTCGCGGCGCCTATCCTGCTGCTGTGGTTGGGTTCGCCCGCGATTGCCTGGTGGATAGGTCAACCGATTGCACGCCGCAAAGCACGGTTAACGCTTGAGCAAACCATTTTTTTGCGCAAAGTGTCGCGCAAAACCTGGGCGTTCTTCGAAACTTTTGTCGGGCCGGAAGATAACTGGTTGCCGCCGGATAATTATCAGGAATATCGCGGTGCCGCAGTTGCACATCGCACATCGCCAACCAATATTGGGATGGCACTTCTGGCGAATTTAACGGCTTATGACTTCGGCTATATTCCGGCCGGGCAACTCCTCGAGCGCACTGCGCATACGCTCGACACCATGCAAATACTGGAGCGCCATCGCAGTCACTTCTACAACTGGTACGACACACAATCGTTGAAACCGCTGCATCCGGCATATATTTCGACGGTGGATAGCGGTAACCTTGCAGGCCATTTACTAACCTTGCGGCCGGGGCTGATCGCGCTTGCCGATGACAAAATCCTGAACACACGCTGGTGCCATGGTCTCCGCGACACGCTGGGAATTTTGGCGGATGCGATGAGAAACATTCCATCAGAACTGCTCACTCAATTACAAACAGATATCGAATCGACTTGCAACTCTCCGCCAACCACGCTCGCACTAACATGGCAATACCTTGACCGGCTGGCGAGACGTGCGGAGGAACTTTCCGATAGCCTTGACGCTACCTCGGCGGCGTTGTTTCAAACAGGAAGCGTGCTCGCATCAGCCGAAGAAAGAGAACGAAAGCTGCATGCGGAAACCGGAGGATACTTAAAGGCAGATGAAGATTCCACGCACCACCCAGCTCTGGATCACGCCAGCGCAGTCGTCTCTGAGATAACTTCCGAGAATGATGCAAATTGGTGGGCACATGCATTGGTCCGGCAAAGCCGCGCTACTCTTGACGAATTGACGCTTCTTGCCCCTTGGTTAGCGTTGCCGGCCGCACCGGGTGGATCAATTGAGGATCTCAGCATCACCGCAATCCCAACATTGCGGGAGTTGGCCTGCATCGAGGATAGTTTGCTGCCAATGATTGCGCAGCGAATCATCAGCACTGCGGCACCTGCAGAACGCGAATGGCTGAATGCGTTTCGAGAAAGCGTTACACAAGCCGCTCAACACGCCAATGAAAGGATTTCAGCGATCGAACGATTAGCCCTACAAGCCGCAGAACTCTCGTACATGGCATATGACTTCCTGTACGACAAGGCATCGCGCTTACTGGCGATTGGCTACAACGTGGACGAGTTACGCCGGGATGTGAGTTGCTACGATCTATTAGCTTCGGAAGCCCGATTGATCAATTTCGTCGCAATCGCACAGGGACAAGTCCCGCAGGAGAGTTGGTTTGCTTTGGGGCGCCTGCTTACGACCGTCGGCGGCGAACCCGTTCTTTTATCCTGGAGCGGCTCGATGTTCGAGTACCTGATGCCGCTCCTGGTGATGCCGAACTTTGATAACACGCTGCTCGACCAGACCTATAAGGCGGCGGTTCAGCGGCAGATCGAATATGGACGGCAGCTCGGCATACCGTGGGGGATGTCAGAGTCAGGCTACAACCTGGTCGACGTTCATCTTAACTACCAGTACCGGGCATTTGGCGTGCCTGGTCTGGGATTAAAACGCGGACTCGCTGATGATTTGGTCGTTGCGCCTTATGCCACGGTGTTGGCGCTGATGGTGGCACCGGAAGAAGCATGCTTGAATCTGCAACAATTGACCCTGGAAGGATTGGAGGGAAAGTTTGGCTTTTATGAAGCCATTGATTACACACCATCACGTCAACGACGCGGGGAATCGGGCACGGTGGTGCGATCTTATATGGCACATCACCAGGGAATGAGTCTGCTTTCCCTTGCCTATCTGCTGCTGGATCGCCCGATGCAGAAGCGCTTCGAGTCGGATCCACTGTTCCAGGCAACCCTGCTGCTGCTCCAGGAACGGATTCCCAGGGCTATGGCGTTCTTTCCGCGCACGGCTCAATTTTCTGACATTCGACCGACTTTCACTGCGCCGGAAGCATCGATTCGTGTTTTTAACAGCGCCAATACACCAACACCGGAAGTGCAATTGCTATCCAACGGCCGCTATCACGTGATGATTACCAACTCCGGCGGCGGTTATAGCCGTTGGAAGGATCTCGCCGTTACCCGTTGGCGCGAAGATACGACTTGCGACCATTGGGGATCGTTCTGTTATTTGCGCGACGAGAGCAGCGGGGAATTCTGGTCTACCGCGTATCAGCCGACGTTGAAACAACCGCAGCATTACGAAGTGATTTTCTCCGAAGGCCGCGCCGAATTTCGCCGCCGCGATAACGATTTCGAGACCCATACTGATATTGTGGTGTCGCCGGAAGATGATATCGAGCTACGCCGCTTGCGTATTACTAACCGCGCCCGCACCCGTCGTACCATCACGGTGACGAGTTATGCCGAAGTGGTGCTGGCCGAATCCGTCGCCGATGAATTACACCCCGCTTTCAGTAAACTATTTGTGCAGACCGAGATTGACGAGCAACACCACGCCATACTCTGCACGCGCCGCCCGCGTTCAGGTAGCGAACAAACGCCGTGGATGTTTCACCTGATGACGGCAAACGGAACCGACATCGATGATATTTCCTACGAGACGGATCGATCACAATTCATCGGTCGCGGCCACACTACTGCCGATCCACAAGCGTTAGCTGGCCCGCTATCCCGGAAGCTCTCCGGTAGCCAGGGTTCGGTGCTGGATCCGGTTGCCGCCATCCGCTATGCCATCACGCTTGATCCGGATCAAACGCTCACCATCGATATGATAAGCGGCATGGCAGAAACGCGAGCTGCTGCATTAGGTCTGGTGGAAAAATATCAGGACCGGCGGTTTGCGGATCGTGTCTTTGATGTCGCTTGGACACATGCGCAAGTGGTGTTGCGCCAGCTCAATGCCAGTGAGGCCGATGCGCAACTCTATGGGCGTTTAGCCAACTCTGTGCTTTATACCAACGCCTTGCTGCGCGCCGATGCCGAAATTTTGCTGCAGAATCGCCGCGGGCAATCCGGTTTGTGGGGTTATGCCATTTCCGGCGACCTGCCGATCGTACTGTTGCAGATCAGCGACGCAAGCAATATCGAACTGGTGCGGCAATTGGTGCAAGCTCACGCCTACTGGCGTTTGAAGGGATTAGCGGTGGATTTGGTGATCTGGAATGAGGATCGCGCTGGCTACCGGCAACTGCTTCAGGATCAGATTGTCGGTTTGATTGCGGCGGGCATTGAAGCGCATGTCATTGACAGACCGGGTGGTATTTTCGTGCGGCACGCGGAACAAATATCAAACGAAGATCGCATTCTGTTTCAATCGGTTGCGCGTGCCATCATAGCGGACAACCGGGGAACGCTGGCGGAACAGATTAATCACCGTAGCATCAGGAATGTGCAAATGCCGCGTTTCCGGCCAAGCCGAAGCCGCCGCGCCGATCTTCCGGCCAACAGTGTGTTGCCGCGGCGAGATCTGATTCTGCACAACGGACTGGGCGGTTTCACGTCGGACGGGCACGAATACATCATTACCACCACAGCCGCACAAGTGACGCCCGCGCCGTGGGTGAATGTGCTGGCGAATCCGCATTTTGGTACGGTTATTTCCGAGAGCGGCCAAGCTTATACCTGGAGTGAGAACGCACACGAGTTTCGTCTCACGCCCTGGCACAACGATCCGGTATCCGATGCAAGCGGCGAAGCTTTTTACCTGCGCGACGAAGAAAGCGGTTATTTCTGGTCGCCCACGCCATTACCTTGCCGCGGCACGGATGCGTATGTCAGCCGGCACGGATTCGGTTACAGTGTGTTTGAACATACTGAAGGCGGTATCATCTCCGAGCTGTGGGTATACGTGGCTATGGATGCCGCCGTCAAATTCTCGGTTTTGAAAGTACGTAATGCATCCGGCCGGTCGCGGCGGCTCTCCGCGACCGGCTACGTGGAGTGGGTGCTGGGCGATTTGCGGCAGAAATCGGCCATGCACGTGACGACGGAAGTGGATTCCGCGAGCGGTGCGTTGTTCGCACGCAACCCTTACAACGCAGAATTTGACGGCCGGATTGCTTTCTTCGATGTCGATGAGCCCAATCGTTCAATCAGTTGCGACCGCGCTGAATTCATTGGACGTAACGGTTCGCTCAAAGATCCGGCGGCGATGGCACGCACAAGGCTTTCCGGCAAGACAGGCGCGGCACTCGATCCCTGCGCGGCAATCCAGGTTAACTTCAATTTGGCCGATGGGCAAGAACGCGAGATTATCTTCCGCTTAGGCCAAGCCGGAAAGCACGATACTGATGCCGCGCGCGCACTGGTAAACCGTTTCCGTGGGTCGGCAGCGGCGCACACCGCGCTCAAAGCGGTATGGCAGTATTGGAACCATGCCCTCGGCGCAATCCAGGTGGAAACTCCAGATCCTTCTCTCAATGTGCTGGCCAATGGCTGGCTGGTGTATCAGACGCTTGCCTGCCGACTGTGGGCGCGCAGCGGCTATTATCAATCGGGCGGCGCCTTCGGCTTCCGCGACCAATTGCAGGATGTGATGGCGCTGGTTCACGCCGAGCCGCAACGCGTGCGTGAGCAAATAATGCTATGTGCGGCGCATCAGTTTGTGGAAGGGGATGTACAGCACTGGTGGCATCCCCCATCAAATCGTGGCGTACGAACCCGTTGTTCCGACGATTATCTCTGGTTACCGCTGGCGGTGTGCCGCTATGTACTGTGCACCGGTGATACCAGTGTGCTTGATGAATCCATTTCTTTCCTCGAAGGCCGTCCAATCAGTCCCGAGGATGATTCTTATTACGATCTGCCCGGATACTCCACCGAGTCGGCTAGTTTGTATCAGCACTGTGTCCGCGCCATCCGGCATAGCCTGACATTTGGCGAACATGGTCTGCCGCTGATCGGTTCCGGAGACTGGAACGATGGCATGAACCTGGTGGGCTTGCACGGCAAAGGTGAAAGCGTTTGGCTCGGCTTTTTCCTATACGACGTATTGACGCGCTTCGCTGAGCTAGCACAGCGACGGGGTGACGTGACATTTGCCGAACAATGTCAGACCGAAGCCGCGCAACTGCGCCAGCGTATCGAGCAAGCCGCCTGGGATGGCGCATGGTACCGCCGCGCTTACTTTGATGACGGTACGCCGCTGGGGTCGGCGGCCAATACCGAATGCCAGATTGATTCGATCTCGCAAAGTTGGTCGGTACTCTCCGGCGCAGGTGATGGCGTGCGTTCGCGCATGGGTATGGATGCTGTATACGCCCGTCTGGTGCGGCACGATCATGCATTGATCCAGCTCCTGGATCCGCCGTTCGACACATCGGATCTGGATCCCGGTTATATCAAAGGTTATGTTCCCGGTGTACGCGAAAATGGCGGGCAATACACGCATGCCGCTATCTGGACCGTAATGGCATTTGCAGCCTTGGGCGACAGCCAGCGTGCTTGGGAATTATTGGCCATGATTAATCCGGTGAATCATGGAAAATCCGCAGCAGGTGTGGCGATCTACAAAGTTGAGCCCTATGTCGTTGCTGCTGATGTGTATGCGGTTTCACCGCATGCCGGCCGCGGCGGATGGAGCTGGTATACAGGCTCCGCCGGCTGGATGTACCGGCTGATTGTGGAATCCCTGCTTGGCTTGAGGCTGGAAGTGGATAAACTGCACTTCGCGCCTTGCTTGCCTGCAACCTGGCAAACATTCAAGTTGCATTACCGCTATCGCGAGACTGTCTACCATATCGCCGTATCGCAAATGGAAATGGATGCGGGCGATGCGATGCAAAACAGCACGATGCGTGTAACGGCGGATGGCATCGAATGCCCCGATAAAATAATTCCACTGATAGACGATCGCCTGGAGCATACGGTCGAAGTAAAAATATACAAAGCGCTTGAACCCAATCCATCTATGAATACGCTGAACGAGGAACACGATGAAAGCGACGCAACAACTGCATAATCTCGGCCAAAGTGTTTGGCTCGATAATATCACCCGCGAATTGCTGACAAGCGGCACGCTACGCCATTACATTAGTGAACTCTCAGTGACTGGCTTGACCTCTAATCCGACGATCTTTGACAAATCGATCAAGGATGCAGATTTCTACGATGCCGCCATCGATCAGAAAACCGCTGAGGGTAAATCGGGTGAAGCGTTATTCTTCGAGCTGGCCTTGGAGGATTTGACGCAGGCTGCCGATCTGTTACGTCCGATTCATGATGCCACTGGTGGAATGGACGGTTGGGTATCGCTGGAGGTATCTCCCTTGCTGGCGGATGACACGGACGATACCATCAAGGCCGCGGCACATAGTAATTTGTTATTTTTTAAAGGAGAAGCGGTATGCTTTTGACATTCACAATTTTTTCAACCGATGTTTATGCCGATATCACCATATTTAAAGGCGATGCGCTTACCTTGCTGAAAATGATGGGATACAGTGCTGCCGAGACTGGTGATATTCCGGCTGCAGATGTTCCTCAAGCACTTAGCCGATTAACTGCCGCTATCGATGCAAAAAAAATCTCGTTACCGGTTAATGATGAAGATGCGAATGAGTCATGGGTAAGTATGGCAAATCGAGGATTACCTTTAATTAATTTTTTTACTGACGCAGCAAAGACAGGCTGTGGCGTAATGTGGCGATAGATGCTCAGTCTGAAAACCAGCAGATTGAAACGTGCAGTTAATGCCCTGCAGCTTGCTGCAGGGCAGGATGCTTTATTCAAAAATGAGAGGATTGCATGGAACTGGGGATGATTGGTCTTGGACGCATGGGGGCCAACCTAGTGCGGCGCTTAACTAAAGACGGCCATTCGTGCGTGGTTTATGATGTCAATGAAGCGGCCGTCAAAGCGTTAACTGGTCAGGGTATTCAACATGCCGATTCGCTGGATGATTTTGTTGCAAAACTGTCCTCTCCGCGTGTGATCTGGGTGATGGTGCCCGCCGGCGTTACCGGCAAGACAGTTTCAGATCTGGCAGTATTGCTTGCGGCGAACGACATCATCATCGATGGAGGCAACAGCTATTATCGCGATGATCAAGTACGTGCTAAAGCGCTTAAGACACAAGGTATTCACTATGTTGACTGTGGAACCAGCGGCGGCGTATTCGGGCTCGAGCGAGGCTATTGCTTGATGATTGGTGGCGAGGAAACCATAGTCCGGCATCTCGATCCGATCTTTAAAAGCATCGCACCAGGCGTTGCAGCCGCAGAACGGACTTCCGGGCGCGACGGCGAACCGGGTCCCGAAGAACAGGGTTACTTGCACTGTGGCCCGGCCGGCGCGGGTCATTTCGTGAAGATGGTTCACAACGGCATCGAATACGGCTTGATGGCCGCATACGCTGAAGGACTCAATATTCTCAAACATGCAGATGTAGGTCTTCGTGCAAGAACACAGGACGCCGAGACTACTCCGTTGCGTGACCCGGAAGCCTATCAATACCGCATCGACATCGGTAAAGTGGCCGAAGTATGGCGCCGAGGCAGCGTGATCTCGTCCTGGCTGCTCGATTTAACAGCGGCTGCGCTTGCCGGGGATTCGGAGCTCAAGCAATTTTCAGGGCACGTATCGGACTCGGGCGAAGGACGCTGGACCACGTTCGCCGCCATCGACGAAGGTGTGCCAGCGCCAGTCATTAGTGCGGCATTATTCGGACGTTTCGAATCGCAGGGAGAGGCAGATTACGCCGATCGTATTCTCTCGGCTATGCGCAAGCAGTTTGGCGGTCATGATGAAAAGCCAAGGGATGGTACGTGACATGGACAAACCCGCTAGCAGCCTAACGCCATCAGGCGCACTGGTACTTTTTGGCGCAACGGGTGATCTTGCACACAAGAAAATATTTCCATCGCTTTACGCAATGATTAAACGCGGTACGTTAAAGGTTCCGATAGTAGGTGTTGGTTTCTCGGGTTGGACGCTAGCGCAACTGCACGATCGAGCAATAGACGGTATAAAAAATGGCATTAAGAACGTCGATTCGAACGTCTTAAATCAATTGCTTTCGCTGTTGCGTTATGTAGACGGCGATTATAAAAACCCGGAAACGTTTCAAACGATCAAAAAAACGCTTAACGGAGCGCTGCATCCGGCCTTCTACCTCGCCATTCCGCCTGCTTTCTTCGCGGCCATCATCAAAGATCTTGGTTCTTCTGGCTTGGCAGAGCATGCGCGCGTCATTGTGGAAAAGCCTTTTGGGCGCAATTTGGCCTCAGCATGCGAGCTCAATTGCGCTGCGCATTTGGTTTTTCCTGAGACTTCGATTTTTCGCATTGATCACTTCCTTGGCAAAGAAGCAATTGAAAACATCCTTTATTTCAGGTTCGCAAATTCGTTCTTGGAGCCGATCTGGAATCGCAATTACGTCGCGAGTGTTCAGATCACGCTTTCGGAAGATTTTGGGGTGGAAGGAAGAGGCAGTTTCTACGACGGAGTCGGCTGCCTGCGTGACGTGATTCAGAACCATCTCTTTCAAATAGTAGCGCTTCTGGCCATGGAGCCTCCAGCCGGGCGAGATTTTGAAGCCCAGCGAAGCGAAAAAGCCAAGGTATTTCAAGCAATGCATGCACTAAAACCGGAAGATCTGGTGAGAGGTCAGTTTGAAGGCTACCTTCAGGAACCTGGTGTCGCTAAGGATTCTGACACAGAGACTTATTGTGCCTTGCGGCTATTTATTGATTCGTGGCGCTGGGCAGGCGTGCCGTGGTACCTGCGTTCAGGCAAACGCTTGGCCGAAACAGCTGCAGAGATTCTGGTTCAACTTAAGGCGCCTCCTCAGAAATTGTTTGAAGATGTTGGACCGGTTGCTGGCCGGGCTAATTATTTGCGCTTCCAATTATCGCCTCATCCTGTCATCGCTTTAGCCGCACGCGTCAAGCGAGCGGGAGAAGAATATATCGGCGACCAGAAAGAACTTTATCTACTCAACGCTCAGCCAGATGAGCAAACACCTTACGAACGGCTTTTGGATGATGCGTTGGCGGGTAACGGTGCGCTTTTCACCCGGCAGGATGCAGTTGAATCGGCTTGGGCAGTTCTTGATAGGGTTTTGACGGAGCATCAGCCAGCTCACTTATATAAACCCGGCAGCTGGGGACCGATGGAAGCCGATGCGCTCATTGCGGCCGATGGCGGGTGGTATAACCCCGAGCCCGATCTTGTGAGTAGAGAGGTGTCATTATGAAGAAATATCGAACCCGTACGATTGGCAATACCGGAGTAAAAATTTATTTTCTAGGAGGATAGTATGCTAATAACATTTACAACTGATGCACATGCCAATATCACTATGTTTGAAGATGACGCACTGACCATGCTCAAAATGATGGGACACAGCGCGACCGTTCCTGGCGCTATTTTGGCGGCAGATGTTCCTGCGGCATTGAGCCGCTTAACAGCCGCTATTGATGCGGAAAAAATCTCGCCGCCAATTGAGAATGAAAATGAGGATACGGATGAACCTGTGGTGAGCATGACAAATCGAGGGTTACCGTTAATTGACTTATTGACTGCTGCAGCAAAGGCAGGCTGTAACGTAATGTGGAATAAATAGTCAGTCAGCCATCTAAAGACTTAATAAGGAAGGGTATTCTGAAAAAAAGCCCAAATAGAATCGGATACGTTCAAGGTGAGCAAATTTCAGGTAACCTTGTTGAGATCTTCAACCTATTTTCCTCAGTTGCTTCCTGTAAAATTGCCACAAATGTATCTCTGGTAATGGTTTTAGACAGAATAGGAGGCTCACCCAATGGGTGAAATTAAATTGGAGAAAAAGACATTGGTCGAGGCGATCAATACTACTTTGCAGGAGATGGAACAAACGCAGATGAACAAAGCGTGGCCACCCCTGGTGGCCGGTTTCATGTCTGTTGGGACGAAGGCGGGAGCGCCACAGCACTGGGCAACTGCCATTCTTTGCCGAGTTTTTGGAAGTTTCCGGGTTATTCACCCGCTGGGTAGGTGAATGGATGGATGTCCAATGGATTACACCAGTCCCAATGCACCCAAGGTAGTTGATGTGCTTGGCACCTGGCTACTATCGATCTTGGATGGACAGAGGCGCTATGGGCATGTTGCCGGGCTGCGCGGCGATGAAGTTGTTCCCCAACAAGATCATCAGCTTTGAGCGTTTACGCCGCGCACTGGCGCACTTAGCACCGGCCCCATGCAAGTATGATAGCGAAGAAGAACGCGCTGCCCGCGCAGTCCAACTGGCGAAGAGCACAGCATGGATGGATAAAGCCCTGGGCGAGAGTACCCAAGAATCTTTACGCACACCCTGGATACTTGATGCCGACACCAGCGTCAAGCTGTTGTATGGTCACCAGACAGGTGCCGAGATTGGCTACAACCCAAGCCGGGACGGCACCCTTGACGCCTGGATCAACATCCGTCTGCCATGTGGCGACGCGGTAAAGCCAGGCAGCGAAACGCTCGCCGCCGTCACCATCCTGAGCGGCTCCCCGAGGAACTCCGCCTTGGTGCGCGGGACAGGCCTTGGTAATCAAGGGGCTGATGGAGCGAATTGAACAGCACCACCTCTTCAAGCTACGGCAAACTGCCGGAGTTAAGCGTCTGATCGAGCGGCAATGGCAGCAAGGCGACTGGCAGGATCACAACGGCTTCAACCAGGAACAAGCCGGTGATCTTTGCATATCACGCCTACCCGTGGCTGATTCATCGCTTGGTTTATCGCCGCACCAACCACGACAACATCCACGTCCGCGGCTACAAGGAAGAGGGCACCATCACCACACCCTTCGATATGACCGTGCTGAACGATCTGGACCGCTTCCATCTTGTGATGGACACCATCGACCGCCTGCCGTAGACCGGCGATAAGGGGATTTACTTGAAACAACAACTCAAGGACAAGCTGATCGAGCATAAGCAGTACATCAACAAGCACGGCCAAGACATGCCGGAAATACGCAATTGGAAATGGAAGAGATCAAGCGTATAACCCATTTACCGAAATATCAGATCTTGACTTATGAATAAACTTAAACAACATTTTAGCAACTTTCGCTCGAGCTTCTGGTTTATGCCTACGGTGATTGTTGCATTTAGCATTGTGCTTGCGATTACGTTGATCCAGGTGGATTCCGCTGAGAACGATATTTGGCTGGCTCAATGGCCGCACCTGTTTGGAGCTGGGGCGGAAGGCGCCCGCGGCATGTTGTCGACACTTGCCGGTTCGATGATGTCTGTGATGGGCATCACGTTTTCCATGACACTGGTGGCTCTGGCACTGGTAGCGAACCAATACACCTCGCGCATCCTTCGGAACTTTATGCGGAGCATTGTCACGCAGGCTTCGCTAGGGATTTTTGCCGGTATTTTTACTTATTGCCTGATCGTTTTGCGCACCATACGGAGCGGTGATGAGGGAACATTTGTTCCGAGCTTGGCGGTATTCTTCGGATTTGTTCTGGCGCTGGGAGGAGTGGGTGTGCTCATTTTCTTTATTCATCATATCGCTTCTTCGATCCAGGCTTCCAGCATCATCGCTTCGGTCGCTCAGGAAACCATCGCGGCCATTGATCGGCTTTTTCCGGATAAATCGGAAAGTGAATTTGATAAAGATGAAAATCAGCTGCCGCGGCCTATAGAGGAACGGAACTGGCACGTAATTCTGGCAAAGAAGAGCGGCTACATTCAGAGTCTGGATGATGATGCGCTGCTTCACTTGGCACAGGACAGGAATACCATTGCACGGATGGAATGCGGCATCGGCGATTTCGTTGTTCAAAATACTGTGCTGGCATCGCTCGCTCTGGAATCTCCCCCAGATAATGAAACAATTGCCGCCATCAATGTGTGTTACGAAATAGGCCGCCACCGCACCGTGGAGCAGGATCCTGCTTTCGGTATTAGGGAGATCGTTGATGTGGCATTAAAAGCCCTTTCTCCCGGCGTTAACGACGTATCGACGGCCGTGATTTGTGTGGATTACTTGACAATGATTCTAGCGCGACTGGCTCCCCGGAAATTTCCACCATCACACCGCTATGTAGGAGAAAAATTGAGAGTGATCGTTATCGCTCCGAGTTTTTCCAGCTTGCTGGCCGATTCATACGATCAGATTCGTAGAAGCGCCGCAGGAAATGTCGCCATCATGATGCGTATGCTCGGCGCGCTTCATACCATTGCTGGCCTGACAGTTAGTCCAAACCGCCGGTTGGCGCTTCGTGAACATGTTCAGTGGATTGCCGAGCTGGCCGATCGTAGCATCGAATCCGCGCATGATCGTTCGCTAATTGAGCAACGTCTGACGCATGTGCGCGATGCGCTCGAAGCAGAATCTGTTTTGTGCATAAGAGAAAAGAAGCTATAGTCTTGTGATATCGAATCTGGAAATAGGAAGAATGTCTAATTTATCAAATACCGGCGTGGTCGTTTCGGTGCGCGGCAGTGTCGTTGATATAAGATTCGATGGCGATTTGCCGCCGATCCACTCAGTGCTGCGCGCCGGACAGGAAGAACGCATCATTATCGAGGTACTAGCGCAGCATGATGCGCATCATGTGCGCGGGATCGCTTTGACGCCGACACAAGGTCTTGCGCGCGGCACGGTGGTGAGGGATACAGGCGGGCCTTTAAAAGCGCCTGTGGGTAAAGAACTGCTCTCGCGCATGATTCTTGGCCACTACCTCTGCCTTGCTTGCAGGCTCAGGCAATTTGTTGAGTTTCTGTCCTGTCTGTCTCTATCTATTAGCCTTTTTGGTAAAAGACCGGCAACTCGACTAATCGACTACTACTCAGCAATCCCATACAGCACGAACGGCGGTTCTGACAACAAAACTTCAAGTTTTAATTGAGGCATATCTGGTAAAGGGTACCCATCGACACCAAGAATATACAATGGAATATTATTTTTCCGCAAAACTTGCAAATCCGAATAGACGAGGGTTGAGCAAAAAACCAAAGGTTCCAACATTGTTGGTGCTCGTCCAGTACAAGGTATGGTCTTATCTTTGTTCGGAAGCTTTGTCAAAAAAATATCAGCATTTTCTGGATATTTTTTACCAAAAAACCGGATTAGTCCTACGTAGTCTTCGAGTTGTACTAAATGTAACACTTTAGTTCCTGGCCATAGTAAATAAGCAGGTCTCTCAGGAACATACAAATAATCTCCTAATGCCCGCATTTTTGAATACTCAAAAGTTCGGCGCTCAGACAACGGACGAACGAGGAGGCCCAGCCTTGAGTCTTGATACGGCGATACAGGTGCGATAGCAGCATTTTTCAACAATGAAGGAAATAGGTATTTGTGAATTTCAGACGGCAGGTGATTAATTACCAAGTTACGGGTTTCTTGCTGTATCAATGAGTAGGGTACAAATGCCAGTACCATCACAGAACCCAATGCGATTAACAAAGGGCGAATTTTTCGCTGCTTTATAAAATTTCGCAGAATCAAACTCCAGCCCTCGCCACAAAGAACCAAAAGCGGCAGTACAATATCAAAACCCATACGGGCTTGAACTGCACGCCAATTCAAACTATCAATCATCATGGGAAGCAGCGCTAATCCAAGCCACACCATTGCAAAACGAACCAAAGGATCGCGCCACATCGGCACCGCCGCGCAAGCCCCCACCCACAGCAAGCCGCCGGCAACTGCAATGCTAAATAGACTCATGGCTGGTGGCCCAGGAAACAATTCCTTACCTGCAGAGGAGAAATTCACCAAGGTTTGCAGATTGACTAATGGGAAAAACCACCATGCATATATCAAGTAAAGAAACAAAGAAACCAAGCCAGCAAAGATAATGCTTGGCACAGCATCAAACTTTCTCGACATTATTAGTGCCGCTAACAATACAGTTGCGAAAATTATTCCCGGCAAAGTCGCATCAATTCTGATGAAAAACACCAAGAATAGCAAACAACCCGCAAAAGCCCCGACCGCTAGAGACCGGCGCTCAACTGCTCTTACCAACATCACAGCGAAGAGAGCCAAGATTACGAACGCTGGAGGTTCGCTAAGCAAGTGTCCTTGAAGTCCACGATAACTATCTGAGGCAATATAGGACACGGCCCCAAGGAAGTATCCTGCCCACCAAATAGAATCGGGTTTATTAGGTCTAAATAAGACGACCAAGCGCGAGCTAAGCACGATACAAAGGGTTACACCCAGTGCCATGAAGACTCGATACAACCACTGCATTGCTACAAGCGCAGTTTCAGTAGTACCAAATAGCCGGGCAACTTCACCGAGTAAAAGAACATGTCCAATGCGTGTAAAGTGCCAAAGCAAACCAACTGGTTCAAGCGGGATTTCATGAGCATGCTGATGATAGTCGGCCAACAATTGTGTCTCTGCCGCTCTTTTGGAAATGTCCACGTAGATCACCGCATCCCCGTGAGTTTCTTCGAGTGGAGCCAGATCAGAATGGAACAGCAACGCAACAAGGAACACCACAAGCAACACACAGAAAGTACGTAACGAGCACCAAGCAGGAAAATTGTCTGGCTCGTCAGTAGTGCACGAATGCGATTTGGAATTCAAAGCTATCTTCTCTTTTGTTGTCTAGTTGTACACGCCGAATAGATCGTTCTCATTCGGATTCGAAAATTTCTTCCTGCTGATCAAGTCTGATTGCTCAATGTAAACTTCAGGATTAGCAAGTTTTCCCCTATGTTTAGCCAGAAGTAATAATAGAAATAGGGCATTGCTGATTTTGATTATTCCAGAGCAATGTGTTGAACATTGTTATATACGAATGCCGCCATGTTAGTTAATTGAGACTAATTTTAATTCGCACGAGAAACTACACTAGGAGTCTGTCCAAGAATAGTGATCGTAGCGAGGGAAAGCTATTTTGAGACAGATTTTTCGATTATTTGAGGCGAATAGTTATTCTATTTAACGAGAATAATCGGAAAATATGACCAAAATAGCTTTTCTGCAGTAGATCGCTCTATTCTCGGACAGCCTCCTAGTAATCATCTAACCTATCGGGTAATAATTTTTATCAGAACTGGCGTATTCTAAAGATCTCTTAGCGCAATAACCAAATAGCTTCCAAATCATCCGATTTGTTATGCCTGACTGAGCAGTTCGTCAATGACCCTGTGTGCTAAACCAGCGGCACCATCCCAGGAAGTAACCACCGGGTAGACTTGCGTGGTCGTAGCTAAATATAGCTTTCCCGGAAGCAAGGTTGTAGGTGGTTTGCGCTGTTGATAACCCGTGGTATAAATCGGCTCTACGAAAGGTGACCGAAACACAAACCGGTCAATCACATCTTCATCCACAAGGTCAGGAAAAAGCCGCTTCAGCCCGGTCATGTAGGCATCCAGAATCTCAGCATCACTTTGGTGGAACCGTAAGTCCGTACGGTGTACATAATTCATCAGATAAACCAGATGCACGCCAGCGGTATCGGTTTTCTCAAGCAGCGTTGTACTCTCCACGATACCCTGAAACGGAATTTCTTCATCAATCGTAGCAACCCAGTAATGCTTTGTTAATCCACGACGTAGCGTGAACACAGCATTAACCACGCCTTGCATATCGATTCCCGCGTCAATTTGTTCGGCAACGCTGGCTAATTGACCATCTGCCATTGCTTTGCGTAGCGCGAAAATAGGGGTTGTTACTACAATGCGATCATACACATGAGGATTTTCCTGTGCGACATGGACTGTGGGTCGTCCGTCTTCCGTAAGATCCAATTTCTCCATGGGTGCTTGTAATCTAATTGTGCCGCCGTGCGCTTCGATCGCTTCAGCCAAAGCAGCTATGATGCGTCGGTAGCCGCCACGGATGTATCCTTTGCATTCCTTTTTTCCACCGCCTTTTTCACGGTTGAAGCGTGTCCAAAACCAGAGAGCGGGGACTTCATGATACCGATCACCGAATTTGGCTTGCAGCATCGGCTTCCAAAAGGTTTCAAAGGCATGATGCCCAGAAATCCGAGTCAACCATTCAACACAAGTTACATCGTCTAGTCCATTTGATGAACAAACACTTCCCCACAAACCGGTCAGACCGAAACGTATTCTATCAACCAAGGATAGCGGACTGAATCGTAACAGTTCGAGCGGCGTATTGAGGCCATACAGTTGTCCATCGCGCATAAACCCAAAACTGGTCTCTTTCCAATAAATCTCATCCTCGAGACCGAGCTCACGCAACACGCCAAGCAGGTGTCGATCGCTTGGCAACATGCAATGATAAAATCGTTCAAGAGATACGTTCCGATACTGGAAGAAAGTGCCCAAACCGCCAAGTTGATCAGAGGCCTCGTAGACAGTGACAGTTACGCGCGCACCTGCCTTGGCGAGTAAGTAAGCTGACACCAGACCACCGATTCCGCCACCCACCACGGCAATGTTCAATGATGCACCGATGATGCCTGGCATATTAGTAGCGCCAATATCTTTAGGATTTTTTATCATAGCCGCGTCTTTTACGCTCTGATGCCACACGCCAGGAGACCGGCAACAATCCGCGAATCAAAGTATTAAGTAACGCCACATCGTAGGCAGGATGCGCATCTTACTGGCGCCTTCTTTAAGGTCGTATCGGAGTATAAGTGGTACTTCTGAGGCGCGAGCATGCAATGCGCGCAAGTTCAGCAGTAGCTCGAGCATACAAGAAAAACCATTTTCGCGAATGAAATTGTCGCCAAACCTGTCGATCAAATTACGTAACGTCTCGGCTCGGTAAGCACGGAATCCACAGGTGTAGTCACGCACGCCCGGATAACGGATTAATGTACGAATTCCCGCACTTGAAAGATGACTCAGGAATATACGAAACGGCGGTACACCGATTTCCTGTGCGCCAGGTTGAAATCGAGACGCAATCACGACGTCAAAACCTGTCTCGAGACGTTCTACCATGCTTTTGATCAATTCTAGATCTTGTGAGTTGTCTGCGTCCAATGTAATCACAACATCGCTCTCTTGTGCCGCAGCCTTGAGGCCCGTACGCATCGCTGCACCAAGCCCCATGTTTCTAGGATGTTGCACCAACTCTACAGGCATTTGTGCCGCTGCGTCACGCACAATCTGTGCGGTCCGATCACGAGAACCATCGTCGACCACAAGAATTCGATAATCGGCCCATCCATCAAGGGCAAGTTGGATACGGCTCAACAATGGGGGAAGATCTTTTTCCTCATTGTATGCGGGCAACATTACTATAATTTTTTTATCTAGCATTTTTCCTCAGCACATTGTCATTGTAATAGCGGGATATCAATCGTTCGGTTCGACTTCTATCAAGTTTTTTCGAGTAGCTACAACTGCGGCGTGTTCACCAACTGAACGCACATCGAATCGGTGAACCAAACTATCCAGACATCGTTCAACAATGGCAATCTTCTGTTGACCGCTCATCCCCATAGAGGGAAAGAATCGCAGCCGAGGTACATCTTCGCCGCCCAGGAAGTCAAGCGGATGTAGCAATATCGACGGCTCTACGCTGAACAGCCGGCACGTCCATAGTGCTGTATTGAAATAGGCTTGAGCCAGCGCTGTGGAGAACCCGGCTAGATACATCACATAGCTCAAATGGATCGGAACACGGATTCCCGGGAAAGTCGTGACAGGCATTTCCAGCAAGGAAGTTCCATTGAAACGCCAGCGATATGGCTTGAGCGGCCGGAGTCCATCCTTCCAACTGCCAAATAGACGATTCAAACGCTCGCGTTGCTCCGCATCAAATTGTCCCGTCGCAAAATAGTAGGCACGTGCAATCGGACCAATAAAACTTGGCAATGAACTGGCATCGTAGGCATAACCACGCCGAGCTAGCACGCGCAACATAGTTGACGATTGACTGTAGCCCGGTCCGCGAAAACCTATTGGCTTCTGACCGGTCGCGGCTTGGATGTGCCGCTCAGCCTCTGCCAACTCCTGCTCGAGATCATGTTCAGAGTACAAATGCAACCAGGGCTCATGGCGCAGGGAGTGATTCCCTATTTCGTGCCCAGCACCCGCAATTTGCGCTAACGCTTCGTGGTTGTATTCGAGAGCCGCATCTTGGCCAACTACAAATACCGTAATTAGCAGCTTGCGACGTGCAAGTACGTGCAGTATTCGCGGAACAACGGTAGCGAGATATGAAGGATAGGATTCCCAGGCCGGATCACCGTGTGTCTTCAGGTAAGCCCACTCGTTATCCAAATCCAGCGACAAACTAGCCAGTGGCTTGCCGTTTTGAGTCGATTGTGTCTGATCCATCATGCGTCACCCTCGCCAGCAGCTAGAAATTGTGCGACGGCCGATGCTATTTGTTCCCCGGCATTACCTTTACCAAATGGGTTTTCCGTAGTATTAGCTGTATCAAACCATGATTTGTCTAAGAGAGCCGCTTCGAGCATCTCTTCAAGGCGCTCTCCTGAGTGACCGACAAGTCGCCCAATACCACAGTCAAGCACCTCGGGCCGTTCAGTCGTATCACGCAGGATTAACAGTGGTTTACCCAGTGAAGGTACTTCCTCTTGAACACCTCCGGAATCAGAGATTACTAACCATGCGCGTGAGAGTAGGTGCAGAAAATCGTCATATTTGAGCGGATCAATGCAGTGGATTCGCTCTGCACCGGTAAATTCCGCATCAACCACGGCACGCACCGATGGATTTGGGTGAACTGGAAAAACAAGTGCAACATCTTGATGTCGTCCCACAAATCGCCGGAGCGCTTTCAGGTGTGATGACATAACCTGCCCGAAATTCTCTCGACGATGTGTCGTAAGTACAATCAAACGCTTATCTGCAAAACTGTCAAGAAATTTAGAGAATGACGAAGAGGCTGGAGAGCGTGCGAGGATGTGCTGGAGTGCGTCAACAACCGGGTTTCCAGTGAGCACAATGCACTTTTTCTGAACACCTTCAGAAAGTAAAATATCAACATTTTTTGAGGTGGCGGCGAAATGGAGATCCGCCAATTGCGTAATTAGACGACGATTCATTTCCTCTGGGAATGGACTATGGCGATTACCAGTGCGCAGGCCTGCTTCAACGTGAGCCACGGGTATCCTTGCATAAAAAGCTGCCAATGCACCGGCAATCGCTGTTGTCGTATCACCTTGAACTAAAACCAAATCGGGCCGCTCCGCAAGGAGCAATGGTTCTAGTGCTTCAAGCACCCGTGCCAATACAGCATTTGGTGTCTGACCAGGCATCATGACTGCTAGATCATGATCGATGCTTATGTCGAGTTCGTGTATAAAGGGTCGTAGCAGGTCTGTATGCTGCGAGGACGAGACATTGATGCTTCGCAAAATGTCGTGACTTCGTTCAATCGCCCATATGACCGGTGCCAGCTTAATTATCTCTGGCCGGGTTCCAAAGAGTGTCAAAATTGTCTTCACATTGTTACGATTCACTCCTGATCTTGCGGTCATTATGACTTCTCCTCTACTGGCACTGTTAAGGAATCTTGCTGTACTTTTTTTCCTCTTCTTTCGATTTCGGCAGACCGTTTTTTGATGCGATTCGTCTGTCGATTTTGCCGACCTTTATCCAGCAAATCATACCAATAAACATGTAGGGCAAATTCAAGCAGACTGTGTAGACAACTGAGGCTGCAAAGGGAATCTGTGTTTCGTTAAGTGCCATGGAAAGACCCAATGTAAAAGCTAATTGGGTCGTGCCCAATTGGGCAGGAGAGGATGGTAATGTGAGGCCAATCACCATAAGTACCCACACTGAAATTGCCATAGAGATTGTAAATGCATAGCCAGCCGAATAGGCACATAACCAGATTGCACTAACAATACAACCCCATTGCAAGACAGATAGCAAGAAGACATTGACTACTATAGCAGGATTGCTCAATGCTGAAAAACCCACGAGCCCCCGCTTGAGTTGATTTTTATTTAGTTCCAGAAACTTCTCCGGAAGGAGACTAATTACCAACAATCTTAAATGGTATCGGACTTTCGAAGGTACCGAAAGCACCACAATTGTTAGCAAACCTGCCCAAACCATAAATAGGGCGATAAATCCAGCTACAGCAACATACTCTGGCAACTGCGGGTCAATAATTAAAAGAACGCCGAACAGCGCCACTACCACCATAAAATCAAAAATCCGTTCGACCCCTATCGATGCAAGGACAGCGGTTGTTGCTATGTGGGATCTCCGCCCGATCAGCATTGCTCTAAGGAGCTCTCCAGAATGGGCGATACTTAGATTGGCCGCAGTGCCCATATAAACCGCAGAATGCAGCAATGACAACTCCACGCGTGCCACTGGCCCTAAAATAACAGCCCAGCGCCAAGACTTAATCAACATGAATAACACCCCAGCCGGCAAAACCAGCATCGCTGGCATGAGCTCAACAGCCCTAAGGCTCTCTAACACAGAATGAATATCGATGCCACGCAGTGAAAACCAGAAAAATAGGCACCCTATAACAATGCCATACATTGTCCATTTATACTTATTTTTTATTATCATAAGGTTTTGAGTAGTCGTATTGCAGCAATATAAATGGCTATATCTAAACTGGGAGCAAATATACCAGGTATCGGCACTCCAATGACAATATTAAAATGCGTGATCAAAAGCTTGAGCGGGCAAACAAAAGTCGATAGCGCTTACTCAGAAACTCAGCGATCAGTTATGTGCCGCCAAATAAAGATTCTGGTATGAGATGAATGGGCAGGCACGCGCAAACCCGATTTCTCTGGGCAGTGAGCGCCAGGAACGCGGAGTGGGACATGACAACTGCGTCAGTTTCAACCACATCAAGCTGCAGATTCCTGCTAATCAGCATCGATGTCACAATGTGAAGGCTAAAGTGACTGTATTACGTTATCTGGATGGTAGATTAGCGATCTTGCTGGTCCACGGAAAGTTGCCATTTTTGACGAAACAGGATATTTCTATTTGTTGCTAACACGTAAAGCGTAATATCAATGCCTATCCGCTTGTTGAGAAACCGATGAATTTGAGAACATGAAAAACCGGAAGGACTACCAACCTTGAGTAAGTTGGTAGTCCCTTCCGGTTTTATTTCATATTTAACTGCGCATTGAAGTACTTCTCAGCAACTTGTCAGGTTTGATTCCTAACTTTTTTAGCTTCGCTCATCTTAAGACATATTTTGCACGATGGCACTTACGCTAAACGCAAGACCGAGCGCTACTGCGATTGAACTGATATTGAATTTATTCATATTAATTCTAGGAAAATTATAAATGAATCAGGTCATAGTGCGCCTGATAAAACACAGCATATAGGGCATCTCTAACGCACATTGCAGTAGACGCCACCCCTGATCATGAAAGAAACTTTGAGGTGGGAGGTGGCGGGGAGAGGTCGCACAGATTTTTTGGTGACTTGATCCCGCACTCTAACGTGACCCGCCGAACTGACTCGAACCCCGGATTGCTTCCATAGAGGCGCACGTTAAACAGGCCGAAGGCAGATAATTACCTTCAGGCATTTTCAGTTCCGGCATCCGCCGCCTTCCATTCACGAGTATAAATTGAATGGAGGAATTATGGAATTGGTCGCGCTTTACAAACGTGTTATTGGACTCGATGTGCATCAAGCACAGATTACGGCCTGCGCACTGATCGAAGAATGCGACGGTTTGATACGGATTGAGCAGCGTCAATTTGGTACATTCAAGAAAGACCGACGCGCGCTGGCGCAGTGGGTGGTTCAATTGCAGCCTGACGAAGTTGTGATGGAAAGCACCGGCATCTACTGGAAAAGTCCTTACGCGGCATTGAGGCGGCAGGCATTCGTGCAAAAGTCGTGAACGCCCGGCATGTCAAAAATGTTCCCGGACGCAAAACAGATATCAACGATGCACAATGGCTGGCAACGTTGTCGCGTGCCGGATTGCTGCGTGCATCGTTTATTCCGCCCGCAAAAATGCGCGAATTGCGTTTGATTGCCCGGCAGCGGCAAAAGCTGACCGGACAGCTTGCATCTGAAAAGAATCGTTTACACAAGATTCTCGCCGATGGCGGCATACGCCTGGGTGTCGTGGTCAGCGATGTTCATGGACAATCGGCCCGCGCCATGATCAAGGCGCTTATCGCAAACAAAATGCCCCAGGAGGTTTTGAAATTCGCATCACGACGGCTCAAAGCCAGCCGTGAAGAATTGTTCGATGCCTTGCAGGGAGAATTAACCGAAAGCCACCGCTTCGTGCTCAATGAATTGATGCAGCATATCGAGGAAATCGAACAACGCATCGCTCGGTTTGACCAACGCTTGCTTGCCGGACTGGAAAGCGAACACAACTGGCTGGTGTTACTGCAAACCCTGCCCGGTGTCGATCTCATCGGCGCGGCCATGCTGCTGGTAGAAATCGGCAACAATATGGATGCCTTTGGCAGCGCGGATCGCCTGTGTTCATGGGTTGGTATCTGTCCAGGCAATAACGAATCAGCAGGTAAGCGCCAATCCGGGCGGACACGCAAAGGCAACGCTTATGTTCGTCGTCTTCTATGTGAATTTGCTCACGCTGCCAGCCGAACCACTTCTGCTTTTAAAGCAAAGTTCAGCTCACTCATCGTGCGCCGTGGATACAAGCGCTCCATTGTGGCACTGGGACACAAAATATTACGCACCATCTTCTTCATGTTCAAGCGGCGCCAACATTACCGGGACAGCGCCACTGACTATGAGAAACTTTCGGTTCAGCGTAATGCTGCACGTTGGATCAAAACGCTGATTCAACACGGCTTTATCAAAACAGCGCAAGCCTAATTTGCGCCAATTGTTATATGGTCTTAGCTGGCCAGGATTACTTGCGCCTGTTTAGTGGTTTCTTTCACGTTAAAAATCCAAATTTCGTCACAACACTTTGTTACTCGAAAAAAATGTTTCCTTACATATCATGCATATGCTGCGTAACCATTTTTTCTCGTGCCTCGTTTTGTTTAGAACTTTGAATTTTTAGAAGTGCCCTATAGTCAAAATGCTGTTGCGTTTGTATGAAAACACACAACCATATGATTTATTTAAAATAAATTTTTCTCTCAATTCTCTTACCTTAATAAAATCCTGATGCGCTACGTTAATTTTTTTCTGCGTCGCAATATAAAACTGAGCAATCCCAATCCGATCAGCAGCATGGCGTAGGACTCGGGCTCTGGAACTGCGGTAATTGGTGAAAGCAAAAATGCACGAGATCCGCCACCTGGAGAATCCTTCAGGAACCCCCATCCAACGATCTGTCCATGATTGTTGATAGCAACTGCTGAAAGCTCAGTCCATCCGGCCGCGACGACCGGCGCAAGCAGCGAAAGATCGGTTATTATGTTGTCGCTATACAGAAAAGAACTGTGCCCGCAGTTGTCACAAAAACTATTTAATCCCCCTACCACTTGCCCAAAATCATTGATACCGTTAGCATAGCTGTTTATCGGAGTACCTAGATCGACCACGCCTGAGCTGCTTGTATCAGTGATAAAGGCTTGCGCAGAATAATAACCAGAGTAGTCATCATAAAGGCCAGAAAATCCCACCACCTGCCCTGAACTGTTAATATCCCAGGCAATGCTGTTTGTCGTTCCGCCAAGGGTACTCAGATCGGTCATGCCTACGCCGTTTGCGCCGGTGACGAAAGCGTGCTGAATGGCTGAATCCGCAATGGAAGAAGCCCCCACTACCTGCCCTGAATCGTTGATACTGTAAGCAGTGCTGTAATCTCCCCCCAAGGTACCCAAGTCGATCATGCCCACACCATTCGGGCCAGTGATAAAGGCGTGGTAAGCAGCATCGCCAGCAATGGAAGAAACGCCTACTACCTGTCCAAGGTTGTTGATACTGTAAGCAGCACTATAATTTCCACCCAAGGTACCCAAGTCGGTCATGCCTACACCATTTGAGCCAGTAATGAAGGCATGATAGTTACCAGCGCTCGTGAAAGAATGTCCTACCACCTGCCCGGAATTGTTGATACCGGAAGCATAGCTTCCTGTTCCACCCAAGGTATCCAAGTAGTCCATTCCTACGCCATTTGCGCCGGTAATGAAGGCGTGATCCGATCCATTGCCGTTGCCCACTACTTGCCCGGAGTCGTTGATAGCCCGCGCAACGCTGTATGTTCCGCCCAGCGTACCCAATCCTGTAATAGACCAGTCCGCACGTGCGATTGCTGAGATCGAAGTTGCGAAAATTCCGGCGACAAAGATCGCTGTGCATTTAAGTTTTGGAAGTTTCATGTTTATTATCACTCCTCTTTAAATACTTAATTAACTGTTTAGTCCGACAGATACTTAGACCATTCTTAAAAAACTTCATTGCCTGCCGGTTCAGTAGGCGTTACGGCATTCATGCTGCGCCTAAGATTGGCAGTGGATGTGTAAACCACTTTGCGGATTCGATTGACCCCGCCGAGCGGACGATGTTCGAATACTGAGTGCCAGGGCGTGTACGAAAGATTCTCACAGAATTTGTGCTGCTCAGGCTTATCAAAATCCTGTTTGGGGATCGTGATCGTGGCGACTTTGAAAAAAGGTGCTGCACTCTCTTCCCATTCGTTTGTAGCCATCTCGACGCTAAGCGCTGAGCCTGCCGCTGTGCGGGTATCTCGCGTCTGAATCAGGAAATCGAAACAAGCGTTATCTGTGTCGAGATGATTCTTCATTGCTGTGCGCAGGTAATTGGGATCCTGGAGTTGATCTGATTGGGGAGTGTTGTCCAATTGATTGCAAGGTTTAGCCGAGTATTTCATTGCGCGGCGGTTTGATCCGGTGCCGAGCTGATAAGGCACCATCGACCAGTAGCGCGTGTAAAGCGGGTTTCTGATTTTCTTACCATTGATTTTTGCCGCGATAATTGAGCCTTCGATCCCGAGTGCAAAGGGTGCGGACAATCGGGCCAGCATATTGGAACTGCTGAGCGACTCGATCAGACTCAGATATTTTTGTGGGTCGTTGATGAAAAACACCGGATGATTGATCATCACGAAATCCTGCGTATGGCTCTCATCGGGCAAGAGTTTCTCCCCGGAGACACCCATCAGTTTGATTGCCATGCCGCGCCCGTCACCTTCTTTATCTTCGCGTGTTGCATCGCTGTCGCCGTTTGAAAAGCGAATCCAAGCCTTATAGCTCGCACCGGGCTGGAAGATGCCCTGCTGGTGTTCATTCTGCAGCGTCTTATTAACCTGGAAATCCGCCAGTACACAGCCATGTGCCTTGGAGTGAACATGGCGAAGTGCGGGAAGATCGTTCGCATAGCGTGACTTGATCGTTTGCTGGATACTTTCCGTGATGGCCAACGTTGTTGCTCCCTCTTCCGGCCAGGGCGATTCGCCGAGTTCTGCGTCAAATTCGATGTCACTCGCTGGCGCCAATTGACTGCCGGATAGCTTTGTGTTCGCAACCGCGCTGTCTTGCGGGGCACTGCAAGCGGTTACAAATACTAAGCTTGATAAAAGTACTGCAAGGATCAGCAAATTTGGGGGAAGGGCTAATGGGGGCATGATAGTGGTCTCATAGCAAAAGGAATGGGATTCAAGCCGGGCTAATAATGGTAATGTAGCCCGAGGCCGATGTATTCGACTTTCTCCCTAAAAAACTGACCGGTAGGGGAATTGCCATTGAAATATTCGGCCAACACTTGAAATTTTCTGTTGAAGGTCTGAAAATTATCGAATTGAACGCCAGCCCGGGCGGATATATCGGCGTTCCAATTGTTTTGCTCATGATTCTTGACATCAACTGCCATAATTGGCCGCATTGCTGCGCTTTCTATGCGCCATGGACTTCTGAATTCCATGCCATATTGCACGGACCAGGGTTTGATGGTCGATGGCTCTTTATGGAAAATCCCGCCACCTCCGCCATAGACTCTTACCCCATAGGGAAGCTCATAAGAAAGTTTGAGATCGATGCCTTCGTAGCTAAGGTTGACGCGCTCTAGGTTCGTCAGTTTTCTCAGTAAAAATTCATCGCCAAGATGAGAGCTTTGATGGTAGATACGGGCAAACGCCGATGCGTTTTTCGCGCGCATACTGGAATAGGCCGATGCAATAAAATCCGTATTGATGAGATCGGATGAAGAAGCACCCAGATTGAAGTCACTAAAGACGGCGGCCTGAATACCTGTTTCCCATTGCACAATGGATCGCCCGATATTGGCGCGATAAAACGGTATCGTTTCACCAAAGCTAACCGAGCCATTGTTATTTCCATCAATCTCGTTGCCTACATAATTGCGATAAGCAACTGAGAAATGAGCCCACCGTGGATCGGCGAGTAACGGCTTAAACAAATGACCTTCGGGTAGCAAGCCCGTGGCTAGCATTGTTGAGCCTATTGCAGGTGCGCTTTTTTTAGGGATGATTTCTTTATCCGGCACGGAAGCAGTCGCGACAGATCGCTGAACGGCGTGTTCTCCCACTTCCACTCGAGCGACCCCTGGAATTTCGGAAAGTATCTGCACAACCTTGGCGCGATCTCCTGCAGATACTTTATCGGCCGGTATCGTAATAGTACCGTTACGTACAATTAATGCAGGCGCATCGATTTGGAACTGATGTTTGAGAATTCCTGCAGCGTAACCAGCGATATAAGAATCATCAGGCATCGCAGCATTCACAGCGGATGCCCCAAATAGCATGAATGCGATGATTGGCAGAAAGTGCATAGTATTCCTTATTTTTTAAAAATTTAACTTGAATAACGTTTAATTACGAGGGCATTCTTTTTTCAACCATCTATTCCCCAACTGACTATTTCTTATAGGAACAGGAATTATTCATTTGCGATCATCCGGTCTAGGAGCCTGTCGGACTTAAGCAATCGTAGCGAGCCGAGTGGGAGAACGAGTGCAGATTTTCTCTATTTTTAGGCGCATAGTCGATCTATGCAACGAGAAATTGAGGAAATATGAACCGTTATCCCACTGGCGCAGTAGATTGACCTTAAGTCCGACAGACTCCTAGCAGGCGGTTATCAGGAAGCGGAGAAAAAAACATCTACCCAATCAAATTATTGCAGGGATCATATAGTGAGTATGTGCGGCAGCGCACGGATGCTTGTGGATATTGAGAATAGCATTAAAAATATAAGAATTTCCTTATATCTAGATGTTTAATAAAGAGGTGCCCAATGAAAACAATACGAAGATTTTCAATCACTACGTTAATGATCGCTGTGATACTCAGCTTAAATGGTTGTGCCGGGATGTCGGCGCGGGATAGGAACACTGCGATCGGCGCTGGCGTTGGTGCTGTCGGCGGTGCCGCCCTTACCGGTGGTGGCGCTCTCGGAACGGTCGGCGGTGCAGCAGTTGGTGGCGTCATCGGTCACGAGGTCGGCAAAGGTAAAAAGTAGCGGGAATGGCTATATGAATCTACACCTGGTGATTAAATTTCGCTTACCTTTCAATAGTGTGCCGTTGCAGTGGAAACGGGCGGGCGGGCGAGAGCTAGCTTAATCAAGCCTATGAGTCACTCTACCCTTCCTTCGAGAAAAGATTGCATGGCGTATCAAGTTTTGATTATCACAAGCGATGCCACCGACGCCAAGTCGCTGGAGAATGTGCTCAGCCAATCAGAAGATGGCGCATTCGACATTGAGTGGGTCACGTGCCTCTCCGATGGACTTGAGCGGCTGCGCGCAGGTGATATCGACGCCATTCTGGTAGATTTGTTTCTGTCCGACAGCCAAGGCATTGCTACATTTGATCAGTTGTTTGCGGTTGTGCCTCAAACACCGATCTTAGCGCTCCATGCAACAGATAATCATATGCTTGCGAAGGAAACAATGCAGCGCGGCGCACAAGGTCATCTGTCGAAAGATTACTTTAGCAACAGTCTGGTGCCGCACTCGCTTCGTAATATCATCCAGCGCAAGGCCGTCGAGGAATCGCTCTTCATAGAAAGAACCCGCGCTGAAATCACGCTCAACTCCATCAGCGATGCAGTCATCAGCACGGATATGGCGGGCAATATCGATTATTTGAATACTGCAGCGGAGAATATGACCGGATGGTTGAAAGAAGAGGCGCGCGGATATCCAATTCGTGAGGTGATGCGAATTATCAATAGCGAGACTTACAACCCGGTATCCAATCCGGTCGAGTTGGTGTTGCAGCAAGACAAACCGATGACATTGGCTGCGGATTCGATTTTGATCCGGCGCGACGGAAACGAAGTGGCGATTGAAGATTCCGCCGCACCGATCCATGATTCAAACGGGCGGATACGTGGCGCAGTGATTGTGTTCCATGATGTCACACCAGCGCGGGCGATAGTCGCGAAAATGGCCTATCTGGCGCAGCACGATTCGCTGACTAATTTGCCGAACCGCGCGTTGCTGAATGACCGTATCACCCAAGCCATTGAGTTGGCAAAACGGCGTGGTACGTACCTTGCCCTGCTATTTCTTGATCTGGATAATTTCAAGCACATTAATGATTCGCTCGGACACTCAACCGGCGATAAACTCCTGCAATCTATCGCACAAGATCTGAGCACCTGTGTGCGCAGTTCCGACACGGTTAGCCGGTTGGGCGGGGACGAATTCGTGATACTGCTGACACAGGACAAGCACGCACAAGATGCTGCCTTGACTGCCGACAAGATACTGACTGTGTTGGCAAAACCACACACTATTGCTGAACATGTCTTGTATATAACGACCAGTATCGGGATCAGTGTTTATCCCGCAGATGGCCAGGATCCGGAAACATTGATCAAGAATGCGGATATCGCGATGTATCACGCCAAGGAAAGAGGCCGGAACAATTACCAGTTTTTCAAGAATGACATGAACCTCCGTGCATTTGAGCGATTAGCCATTGAGACTCATCTCCGGTATGCGTTGATGCGGCAGGAATTCGTCTTGTATTACCAGCCTAAGGTCAACCTGGACAGCGGAAAGATTACCGGTGCTGAGGCATTGTTGCGCTGGAAGCATCCGGAATGGGGTTTAGTGCTGCCGGATCGCTTTGTACAGATTGCAGAAGATTGCGGTTTGATCGTGCCGATTGGCCGCTGGGTGTTACGCGAAGCCTGCGCGCAAGCCAAACGCTGGGAAGCAGCGGGACTGAAACTGGGATCAATCGCCGTGAATATCTCGGCGCTGGAATTTCGCTTCAAAGATTTCGTTGCGGGCGTGCAATTAATTTTGAACGAAACCGGGCTTGATCCCTGCCACCTGCAACTGGAAATTACCGAAAGCGTGTTGATGCGCGATGTCGAATCCAGCAACCTGATACTTCAGCAACTTAAGAATATGGGGATACAGCTGGCGGTAGATGATTTTGGTACAGGTTACTCCAGTTTGAGTTATCTGCATCAATTTTCGATCGATATCCTCAAAATCGACCAATCGTTTGTACGGGATATCAGTTGTGATAACGGAATCATCGCGAGCGCCGTGATCGCCATGGGCGCCAGCCTAAAGCAACTGGTAATAGCTGAAGGTGTAGAGAAACAGGATCAGTTAGCTTTTCTGAAAACACAGCATTGCGAAGAAGGGCAGGGGTATTTTTTTAGCCGGCCAATTATCGCGGAGCAATTTGCACAACTGCTGACAACAGGGCAATGCGGCAAGCAAGAAAATCAGGGTAGTAATGATGGGTATCGCAGCGCAACCATTGAGTAACACACAACAACCTGCCGCTAAATCTGTTCAATGACGCTGATATTTTATCCACCGATGATCTTTTTATTGCTGGCACCCCCTGCTTTCCAGAATGCCTCATTTATTTTTCCCATCGTCTTTGCCGAATGCTGCTTGCCGCAGGCGAGAAGTGCAATGATCTGTGAGGAAAATCATGAAAAATATTAATGTTATAAATGTTTTAAAAAAATCATTTGTATTTCTCCTTCAATTTGGCAGGCAATCAAAATTCGTTCCATTTAGAATAAATCGGCAATTCCGGCTACCCTATTGTATAGATTACAGCACGATGTGACCTTAATCTGTTCGTTGCCGAACAGAGAGTAAGAGTAAGCGTAAACCAGAAATGAAAGAAGAACGGTTCAGCCATCGTAGTTATTCTTTCTAAATGCTCAATCGTTACTTAGTTGCGCGTATCACTATCGCCCGTTCTTCTGCGCACATCCTGCTGGTCAAGAAAATTCATCGAACTGCTGTTTTATCTGACTGGTCAGCCGGCTACCAAATATGACCGGGGAAATTTCAGTAAATTCGATTTCTCAATATTTTTTATTAGCGTGCGTTAGCGAACAGAGTTGACACGATTAATCCGGGATGATCGCCACTGTGGAGACTTGTGGTATTGATAGCGTAAAGAATGTTCTAAATAAAACGTGCATCCATATAAGTAAAAATGCTAAGTACCCTCCTAATCCAGCAAAGCGGCATGTTGCGAAAGCGGCATGTCACGCAGCAGATAATTGGTCGCTAATCAAAGTGCGTGCAAAAGAAATCATGAATAAGTTATGTAGCCTCATGAGAGCAATCGGCTTTGTTTTTCAATCAATTAAACACCGGATTCTTCGGTGCGCAGTAACGTTCTATTCATTCAATTAGTGAGGAGATATCATGTCTAAAAGTAAATCAATCATTTCTGCCGCAGTAGGTTCTGCTTTTGCTGCAACGCTCGGTTTCGCGTCAACAGCTTCTGCTGCTGAAAATCCATTTGCGATACAATCTTTGGAAAAAGGCTATATGGTAGCTCAAGCCCATACTTATGATGAGGATAAGAAAACGGGTGAGAGTAAAGCAGGTGAAGGTAAGTGCGGTGCCGCCATGGCGGACACCAATAAGGATGGCAAGATCACCAAGGAAGAATGGACCAAGCACCACGATCTCAAGTTTGAGCGGATGGACAGCAACAAAGATGGGGCTATCGACAAAGATGAAATGGAAAAAAGCAGAATGAAAAGTGGTAAAAGCGGTGGTGATAAATCGCATGGTGATAAAAAAGGCTATTAAGCTATTCTGTCTCGGTTAAATTAAATCATCATGTATCACGCAAGTGAAGCCAGGTTCTTGGCACGAATTAATTTTCATGCCAGGAGCCTTTTTTAATTTTGATCAAGAAATAATTGTGTATTTGTCATGAATGCTAAACATCTTACCTGTGCGGGATTAGGCTTCAGGCGAGAACTTATTCCTGAGCTCAAAAGCGCTGTTCCGGCGGCTATTTCGTTCTTTGAAATTGCCCCAGAGAACTGGATTGACATTGGCGGACTTCCGGGGCATGAATTGCGCAGCTTTACCGAACGCTATCCTTTTGTCTGCCACGGCCTGTCACTTTCCATAGGCAGTCCATTACCACTTGATGAAGTGCTATTACACAAAATTCGTCAATTCCTTGATCAACATCAAGCGGTGCTTTATACCGAGCATCTTTCATACTGTTCCGATGAGGGGCACCTCTATGTGGGATAGAATTGATCGCACCGGAGATTTATTTAGGCAACGTCCGATTCTGAATCCAGTCCTCGCGAATCTGCACTATAACTGGCCAGTGCACCGAATCGGCCCGCGTATCCGGATAGCACCCAAAGAAACCGTTTTATTGGTATTTCGAGATAGTAACGACCAGATTCATTTTGCTGAAAACCACAAATTGTACCGGTCACGCCGCACTCGAGAAGATCAGTAAAGAAAGTTGCCATCCCGCACCAGAAGTCGTGATGCAGAGCGGATTAGCTAGCCTGTATGACCTGCGTGCACGCGGTGTGCTGCTGGTTGTTAAGTGCGAATAGAGGGATTATGAAAAAAGCACGATTAACCACCTATCGTCAGTCAAACACGGCAAAACGCTATCTATCGCGCATTACTGAATAGCATTTTTATTATTTCCAGAATCGATTCACCGGCAAGGAGTCAGTATGTTTTTCTGCAAACGTTCGCTGCAAGCTACATTGTTCCTGTGCGCACTATTCAGCCAACTGTTATGGGCGCAAAACGTGCCCAACGCGCAACAGTTCCTGGAAAACTTCGGCATCAGCGGTGAGAAAATTAGCCAACTTGATCGCGGTGAAATTGTCACCTACGAAGTCAGTGAAACCAGCCAGAAAGAGCTGGCGATTGGTGTCGTCATGTATATGCCGGTGCAGTTAGCGCAAGTTCTCGAGTATCTGAAGCGCGGCAACCTGATAATACAGGACAGCAACATCACCGCTTCAGGGCTGATTCCGGACAATGCCGATATCAATACTTTCAGGAAATTTGCATTTAGCGAAAAACAGCTTGATGAAGCCAAAGCTTTTTTGAAAGCAGAACCCGGTAACAAATTTAACTTGTCGAAACAGGAAATCGAAACCTTGCAGGCGTTACTACCCAAACCGGATGATATCGATAAAAAAATACTGCTGAAAACCGCTTCGCAAAAGTATCGGGAGATCCTGCTGCAGCGCTGGAAAGACTATCGCAAAAGCGGCTTGGCAGGGGTCTCTGCCTATAGCCGCGGCGGCAGCAATGCCGACCCGGCTACGGAATTGCGTACAGACGCGGTTAATAGCAAAACCTGGGTGCACTATTTTCCGCAACTGCAACAGGGCTGGCTGAATTACCCTGCGGGTTTACCCAAGTCTGCAACCGAGCAGTTTTTCTGGATGAACCGTATCGTCGAGGACCGGCCCACCGCAATCTTAAGCCATCGTGTCATTGCCGCGGGCGCTGAGGGCGGCATCATTCTGCACAGACAGTTTTACGTGGGTCATTCCTATAACTCCAGTCATGTTGTGGCAGGCGGCATACCCTATAAAGACGGCACGCTGATGTTTTATTCCACCCGCAGCTCCACCGATCAGGTTGGCGGCATTGGCAGCAGTTTGAAACACGCAATAGGTCGCGAGCAAATGAAAAAGGTAATGATCAAAAACTTGCGGCAGTTGAACAAAAATTTGCAGAAAAAATCGAGTAAGTGAGCCAGGGGAATCAAATGCGTCTCCCTTTCCAAGCCAATGATTCATTCCTTAAGGATACTCTGAATAACTGTCATTTCGAGCATAGCGTGAAATCTGTAGTATTGATTGCCAAAGATTCCTCACTTTGTTCGGAATGACATATGACAGTTATTCAGAGTTTCCTTAAGGAAGGGGCAATCAGAGTTCTGGATGGGTGAATTACTCGGATTCTTGGTTGTGGCAGAGTGAGGTTACCTTGTAGCAAAAAAAGCCTGCTCAGTAGTACTGAGCAGGCTTTCTAACAACATACTTATGTCATGATTCTATTGTATCTATTGTCCAGCGGCGGTGTTTGAGATGATGATTTCAACGCGACGGTTTTGCTGACGACCCGTTGCGGATTCGTTGTCGCTGATTGCAAAGTTTTCACCTTTACCATATGCCGTGAGCCGGTTAGAAGCGACACCCTGGTGGATCAGATAGGTCATCACCGAATTAGCCCGCCGTTGCGACAAGCCTAAGTTAAAGTCTTCGCTGCCAACATTGTCAGTATGACCTTCTATCATTACTGTGCGATCCGGATACTGATTCAGAAAAGCGGCGAGCTTGTTAAGATGCCCAATTGTGCCGCCCTTGAGCGTAGCCTTTCCAGTATCAAACAGCAGATCACCGAGCGTTACAACCAGACCACGGTCTGTATCTTTGGCATTCAACTCCGCAATCTGTCTTTGCAGATCCGCGGCCTGTTGCCGTGCTATCTCAGCATCCATATGCGCTCTGTCGGCTTCGCGTGTGCGCGAATCAAGACGCGCGTTATCGCGTTGTTCACTGAGCATTTTGCGTTGATCTTCTGACAAACGGCTTTGTGCCTGGTACGTGGCAATAGCGATCTTGCGATCAGCCATAAACACCAGATGCCTCCCTAGTTCCACATCTTCTTGCGGTACTTCTGCAGCACGCACGGCAAGTTCGGCTTCCTGAATCGCAACCGGTGCGCGGCTGGCCAGTTGCGGATCAGATTGTAGTTGTATCAAATTGTTCCGAGCCATGTCGGCGCCTTCCGGCTTTATCGGTCCCGCCGAGCACGCAGCAAAAATAACGGGAGTTAACGTGATGGCGATCAATTTTTTAAATCGATAGATTTGCGTGTTCATTGTTTATCTCCCGTATTGCGTTGCATTTCCTGCTTCATGACGTCGGTACTTTTCATCATTTCATCGTTGATTTCTTTGGCTTTGATTGCTTCAGCCTTGGCTAAAGCTAATTCGGCATCAACACGGGACTGTTCGGCGAGTTGCTGGGCCAGGATCATTTTTTCCTGCTGAACAGCAGCGCGAGCTGCGGCAAGTTTTGTACGCGCTTCCTGCAGTTCAGCGGATGCATAGTCCACGGCGCGCGCTTGATCGGCACTATTAATTGCCGTTTCTGCAGCTGCGAGTTCTTGGTTTGGAGGTTGCGGAACTGTCGCACAAGCAACGAGTGAGAACAGAATCGCAACGGCGGTTATAAGCTGCAGCAGTGATCCGTGCACGCCGATTACTTTCATTCTTGTAAGTCTATGAGTCATGTTAATTCTCCTAAATGGAATTTTCGGCGTAGCATTCAACCTTGCGATCATTATCATCAGACTCAGTGAGCAATTCTGTGCGTTATCGTACATAGCCCTTATTTCCTAGTTAGATTATTCCGGAGGTCAAACAAAGAAGATGCGAAATGGGAGGCTGAGAGGAAAATAGGATTAAGGAAACAATCTGACGTAGTGATCGTTCAGTATGTTGTAACACGCGCAAGAAGCCGCTTCGAGAGCCTTGCGATCAAGGATATTGATGTCACCACGGATATAACTGATGAGCTTTTGCTGTTGCATCTTGCCCGCAGCGATGGTGATGCTACTTCTGCGTACCCCGAGCATGTTGGCGAGGTATTCTTGCGTGAGATGGAAATGATCAGCATGCGCGCGGTCATGCGTCATCAGCAACCAGCGCGCCAGGCGCGGTTCAATCTCATGGAAATGGGTACAAGCAGCGGTTTGCGACAATTGCATCACCAATACATACAGATAGCGGTTGAGTGTGGATAACATGCAGGGACTGTTGCGCAACTCGTGCTGAAATTGTGCGGCTGTCATCCGTAGCGCACTGCCAGAGCCTTGCACCACCGCCTTCAGTGGTGCATCAGCGACTTCCAGCGCGAGTGTCACGCCGAGCATGCCTTCATTACCGATTAATCCTACTTCCAGCGGTTGATGGCCTTCCATTGATATCACCAGCGAGATGAAGCCGGCAAGGGGAAAGTATACATACTGGATGGGCTGATCCAACTCACACAAAATATCGCCAAAAACCAGCTCTACCGGCTCGCAATGCTGCAAGAACCTGTTTCGTTCCTCACGTAACAAACAGCTGATTAGGTGATTGGTTACTACAGGTATTACTGCTGACATTTTTATTTATCCTATAACGCGAATAATGAACAAAGCAGTACACGGAAGATATAAAAACACTCCACTCCGTGCAGACTAGACGACAGTCATACAATTGTCCGTGCGCTACAGCACACAAAAATGTGCAGAAATACTTGTATTTTTCTGACAAGTATAATGTGCCTGGTAATTACGGTGATTTTGTCAACAAGTTATTGAATATAGGTAATGAATTATTCTGGCAACAAGCGATCAGTTTCTCGTTTGACTACGGCGTAACATTCGCAACTCAGCTGCTCCAGTTTGGGCCGATCCAATACCGTGATATGTCCGCGGTTGTATTCGATCACGCCGAGTTTTTGCAACCTACCAGCCGCATCGGTGACGCCCTCACGACGCACGCCTAGCATGTTGGCGATCAATTCCTGAGTCATAGTCAATTGGTTGTCCGGCAAACGATCCAGCGAAAGCAGAAGCCAGCGGCACAGTTGCTGGTCAATGGAATGATGACGATTGCACACTGCCGTCTGGGCCATTTGTGTAATCAAGGCCTGTGTATAGCGTAGCATCAGTAGTAAAAAACCCGTGTGGCGATTGAATTCTTCTTTGAGCCGCGATCCCAGCAGCCGGTAGGCATGGCCGGCACTTTGTACGACTCCCCGGCTCGGTGTGCTTTCACCTCCCATAAATAAAGCAATGCCGATAAGGCCATCGTTACCGACCACAGAAATTTCCGCTGATGCGCCGCTTTCCATCACGTAGAGCAGCGATACGATAGAGTCGGTCGGAAAATAGACATGGCGCAAAGTGTCTCCGGATTCATACAAGACCTTACCAAGCGGCAGTGACACCAGCTCAAGAGCTGGAAACAAACGGCTCTGAACTTCAGCTGGCAAGGCAGCCAGAAGATGATTTTGCTGTGGGGCGGTTAGAGGCGGCTGAAGTGGGGTGAGCATAGAAGCCTCCATTCTGAGTAAGTACTCTAGAATAACCCAAATCAGTTTTCTTTGTTCGCCATCATGCATATACACCCAGACTCTTCGCCCATGGCCGTTTCAAGCTAATAGCAAAGGTTGCAAGCGCTTAATACAAAGATCAAAAGAGATCGTTTTTGTGCGCTATCGCACAGACCCTTCCCGGTTTAATGTATTTAATCCTGTCATAACCAGATTTCCGGGTTTATGAGAACAAAGTATCGCAGATACATTGTGACGAGCGATCCCAAAGTACAGCAATCGAGGCACGCAGTGCGGATTCGGATTCATTAGGGCACTTCTAAAAATTCAAAGTTCTAAACAAAACGAGGCACGAGAAAAAAATGGTTACGCAGCATATGCATGATATGTAAGGAAACATTTTTTTAGAGTAACAAAGTGTTGTGACGAAATTTGGATTTTTAGAAGTGCCCATTAGCAAAACCTTGTTTTCACAAACTCTCTATCAATTAATCACTGGAGACATACTATGTTAGAAACTATTGCGTTAGTGTTAATCATTCTGTGGATACTCGGGCTTGTTTCATCGACCACGATGGGCGGATTTATTCACTTGCTCCTGGTCATAGCGCTCATTGTGATAGTGCTCCGGGTCATTCAAGGCCGAGGGTAATCTTCCGGCTCGATTCCTTCCGGTTCGTTTTCAAAAACAATTTCGACATTACTTTGCGGAGAAAACAAAATGGATTTAACAAGAATATTAGCCGCCATACTGATCATCGCAGGCGCCTTAGGTCTTGCCTATGGTGGCTTTAGCTATACCGAGGAGACTCATCAAGCCAATGTCGGAGCACTCCATTTGCCGGTCGATGAAAAACAATATGTCAATATCCCTGTCTGGGCAGGTGTGAGTGCCATTCTAGCTGGTGAACTTCTTTTGGTTATTGGCAGAAGGAGTTAACACTCCCAAACCGGTCTGTACGATACCGCACAGACGATTCTTGATGCGAGTAATAGAATTTGAACAGCGGTTAGATAATCTATGTTTAGCGGCAATGGCCTGGCGGATATAGCCCAAACCAACAATGGAGAAATAAACATGAAACCTTACTACCTTCTTATACTGATAATTGGCGCTACGTTTCTTATGTTACCTGCCTGTGATAACAAGCAAACAGGCAGCGAAAAGGTGATGA
This sequence comes from Nitrosomonas sp., assembly GCA_016708955.1. Lineage (GTDB taxonomy): Bacteria > Pseudomonadota > Gammaproteobacteria > Burkholderiales > Nitrosomonadaceae > Nitrosomonas. Next base: position 75,411 of record JADJES010000001.1, on the reverse strand, counting down.
ATAAAGTTGATGACGCACTGGATCGCCGTCCCGGCGAGAAAATTCGTGATGCAGCCGAAGACGTGGGTCATGAGCTTGATGATGCCGGCAAAGCAATTAAAGAAAGCGCTAAAGATGCGGGTAAGTAGTATGCCTACGTATCATGAAGTTTGAAAGCCGGTTTTAAATTGATTAACCAAGGAGATACATTATGAGCACGAAAAAAGCATACCAACAAAAGATAGAAGCTGAGGTGGAGTTGGCACAAGCCAAATTAGATGAGTTAAGAGCCGAAGCGAAGAGTTCTGCAGCCGATGTGCGTATTAAATATGACAATCAGATTAAAGAGCTTGAACAGAAGATTGATGCCACGAAGGACAGGCTGGAAGAACTGAGCGAAGCTAGCGATGACGCTTGGGAACATCTTAAGGACAATGTGGAGAGTACTTGGGATGCGCTCAGCAGTGCTGTTAAAGATACTGCCGCCAAATTGAAAGCGCAGTTTAAAGATTGAACTGCTTCGCTTGTTAAATCGATTCGCGCTAATGCACATACCGATTAGCGTGGATTGTCGAAAGATAGAAAGATACGATTCGTAAATTTTGGTGCTCGGCTCTCTCGAACGACGAAAAATCGAGCGCAAATGCCACTTATAAGCATTATGTTTGATCCTTCAAATAAATCCCCATTAGGCCATAGGCTGAACCGCGCGCACATTACGATACTCTGCTGAAAACCAGCAAGTACTTACGCAAGGAGCACCGTGGGCGTTAGCCAAGGATGAGCAAAGGTTAAGTATGGAAAAACATATTCTGCAATTCATCCAGCTTGCCGTAATCGCTATCGTTTTTATTAGCTGCTACCTGGTTATCCATCCGTTCATTCCTGCGATCCTGTTCGCAATGGTGGTGTGCATTTCGACTTGGCCGCTTTATCTGCGCTTACGCAGCGTGTTAGGGGAAAAACCTGCTCTGGCATCGTTACTGATGGTAATGCTGCTGATTATGTTAGTAATTATCCCATCCGCGCTGCTTGCTGTCAGTTTGGCGGACAATGTGACTGCCACTTTCGACACAGTCAAAGTATTCCTGGAACGCGGTCCGATTGAGCCGCCTGTATGGCTTAAAGAGATGCCCCTGTTCGGTGAGCGACTTAATAGTTATTGGCAAGGACTTGCTTCCGGCGGAAAGGAAGCGGTGATGCTATTTAAAGAACTGCTCGAACCGGTGAGAAATTTTCTCCTTAACTTGGGCAATGTGATTGGTCAAAGCTTGCTGCAAATGGTGTTCGCCGCATTCATCGGTTTCTTTTTCTACCGCGATGGCGAAGCCCTGATACAGGCGCTGCGAAATGGGATGGCGAAGCTGCTTGCCGGTAGTCTCGGTGCAGAGCCTCTGACAATGATCCATCAGACCGTGACCGGAGTTGTGCATGGCATTTTCGGCGCGGCATTAGCGCAGGCCATCGCCGCCACCATCGGTTTTTTCATTGCCGGAGTGCCGGGCGCTTTCCTGCTCGGTGCCGCCACTTTCTTTCTAGCCATGATTCCAATGGGGCCAACCTTGATATGGGGCGGTGCCAGCGTTTGGTTTCTCTACCAGGAATCCTACGGCTGGGCAATTTTCATGGTGTTGTGGGGCGTATTGGTGATCAGCAGCATCGACAACGTTGTCAGGCCCTATCTCATTAGCCGCGGCAGTAGTTTGTCCTTTCTGCTGACTTTTCTGGGTGTGACTGGCGGTATTGTCGCCTATGGTTTTATCGGTATTTTCATCGGTCCCGCGATCCTGGCTGTGGGCGTTACGCTGGTCCAGCTATGGACAGCACAACCGGCGGCGAAAACAGAAAATCTCCCTAAAGCACGCAGCTGAGCGCAATTATCCGCTCGATCTGCATCCTTTGTGCGGCGCCGCACATACGACAGCCGATTCGTACTGTAATGTGTGCAAAGTGTGGCAATGTGATTTGTATGACACGATCGGGCCGGGCTTTAGATTCCCCCTCTGATTCATAACCGCGGTACGTTCATGAAAATCTTACACATTGCTGCACAACTACTCGATCGGCGACGTATTGGGTTAACAAATCAGTAGTCCTAATTCTGCAAAGGAGATTCAAATGGGTAAATATTTTCTAGGGTGGCTGCTCGGGGTACCGGCGATCGTATTGGTCATCATTTATCTGCTTAACAACTAAGAGCAACACTGAACGTATCAATTGAGTCAATGGCAGTGTGGGAAATTTAGCACGTCATATTGCTTGAAGGTATTCTGTTGAGAATGCAACTCTCAATCAGAATTGGCAAAGAAACTATTCGATTTCTTGTTATTTAGTTAAAAAATTATCGAATCTATTTGTTTAAACGGAGAACAACCATGGCAACAACAGATGAATTTAGTAAAGAGATGGAACAGTTAAAAAAGGATTTGAACAGTCTGCGGGCAGACATTGGATCGTTGGTGACTTCAGTGAAGGATCTGGCGGGAAAGCAAGGCGACAGGGTTGCCGATTTGGTTCAAGACACGGAAAAGCAGGTACTCGATCAGACTAAAGCGGCCGGAGAAAGTGTGGAAAAGTATATTGAAGAACGTCCGCTTACCAGTGCGCTGGTCGCTTTCGGCAGCGGTTTCGTGATCGGTATGCTACTGAGTAATAAACGTTAAACGGCTGACATAAGTGTTGCCCAAATTGCTTGCAGAGATCGTCGCTGCGGAACAGGCCAAACTATGGCGAAGCTCGGTCAAATTAGCCATCATGATGTCGCTGTTGGGATTGGCTGTGATGGCCGTGGTAGTTGGCATGGTTTTTATGCTTTATGGCTTGTACTTATCGTTAGCGGAAACATTTCCACCTTGGCAAGCCGGTGTGATTGTGGGGGGTGTCGTGGTGTTCTTTGCGGCAATCTTGTTATTGGTTATTGCACAGCAAAGCCGGGCGGTGCCGCTCAAAAGCAACAATCTCCCCGAGCAGACTGCCGATGATCCCACCGCTCAGTTGGGAGCCGTAATCGGCGATATTGTTGCTAAGTCCAATGTTAAGAGCAGTGATTTTGTGCTGACGGCATTAATCGCTGGAATAGTGCTCGGCGCTAGTCCGAGTCTCCGGCAACGGATACTCACTACGTTGTCAGACATGACGAAATCAACCGATAAATAACTCATTGCGGTATTTATCGAATAGGCCTATGACTATATTTTGGCCGGGGCTAATTCCATGGAACCCGCATTACTGTTTAATTCGATCAATTTATCGGATTTCTAGATAAATGCCCCGATTACTCAACAAGCCGATTCATATTTTTGGTGTAGGCGGTATTGGCGCAGCGCTTGGATGGGCTTTGGTCCAGGGCGGTTATTCCGTGGTCCTGATTGACAATCATTCCGGCAAAATCGCTTATGGTAGAAAAAACGGCATAACGGTGGTTGGACCGGGAACGCAACAGATACCCATCGTGGCTTTTGATGATTGGATTCCGCCGGATGAAGGTTTTATTCTGCTTTGCACTAAAACTTATGATAATCCAGCAGTACTTGCCCGTTTGCCGGAAGATGCATTCTTAGTCCCGATTCAGAATGGCTTTGATCCGGAGCTGGAGCAACGCAATCACGCGTGCGAGGGTATCGCCTCTTTTGTATCGGAATGCCAACGCGATCAGCCCGTAACACGAATCACGCGACCGGGTAGCCTGCATATCGGAGCACGCCGATCTATCACTGCCGATGAACAGGCTGAAATAATATCACTGGCTAGTGCACTGGGAAAAGCCAAGTTGTTTCCTGTCGAACTTGTTCCGGATATCCGGCCTTATAAAGCAACCAAGCTGATGTACAATGCGGCCATCTCACCACTGGCGGCGATGGCAGGCGTGGATAATGGGGAATTACTGACCGGTCAACTGGCTAAGGCGCTCTTTTTTGCACTGCTTCTTGAAAATTATGCGATTCTCCAACATGCGAAAATTCCGCTTGCGTGTATCGGGCCGTTTCATCCCAGTACAGTATCCCTGATTCTACGCACACCTTGGCTGCCGGCACTGATGGCTATGTTTTTTCGTCCATCGTTACGCGGGACGTATTGCTCCATGGCTCCTGATATTCACGCCGAGCATGCTCGCACAGAAATCGATGCCTATACCGGCCATCTTATTCGGCTTGCTGGAAAGTTTTCTTGTCCTTTGAATCGCGCCACGTTTGCGCTCATTGAAAAAATAACTTCCGAAGGTTTGAATCCCCAATATCAACATTTGCAGGATTTGGCAGATCATTTGCCGGAAGGAATTCTATCTTGATTCTGGTCACTGGCGGCGCGGGTTTCCTGGGTTCGCACCTGGTGACGCAGTTACTGGATACGAATGAATCTGTTCGTGTGCTGGAACGGCCAGGCGCTTCTGTCGACCATTTGCCACTGGATCGAATTGAGCTGGTGAGGGCTGACATTCGGGATGAGCCATCCGTCCGGAAAGCTACACAAGATTGCGAATATGTCTATCACCTTGCTGCCGACCCTAACCTTTGGTGCCGTGACCGCCGGGAATTCGATAAGATTAACCATCTCGGAACCGTCCATGTCATGCGTGCTGCCCTTGACAGTGGCGCTAAGCGGATATTGTACACAAGTACTGAGAGCATCCTGTCATCCCATAATCCGGAAGAACGTTTCGTTGAGAAACTTCGCCTCAAAGCAAATGATATGGTGGGTCCATACTGCCTGAGCAAGTTTCACGCGGAAAAAGAAGTTTTCCGTATGGTTAGGGAAGAAGGCGCTCCCATTATTGTAGTTAGTCCCACCTTGCCCATAGGTCCCGGAGACCGATTACAAACGCCACCTACTCGCTTGTCGTTAGCTTTTTGTCGGGGTGAGTTACCTGGGTATTTGGAATGCAATTTCAATCTCATTGATGCGAGAGATGTGGCGACGGGCATGATTCTGGCGATGAAGAAGGGAAGAACAGGAATTCGTTATCTACTGGGAGGAGAGAATCTTCGTCTTTCGGATTGGTTGAATATTCTGAGTGAGGAAACAAAACAACCTTTACCGCGTTGGAAAGTTCCTTATTCACTTGCTTTACTTGTGGCCTGGTTCAGTGAACTGTGGGCAGACCATGTGAGTGGAAAAATTCCGATCGCTACGATAACCGGGGTACGCCTAACCCGTCGTAATATGTTTTTTGATTCCTCAGCAAGCTCGAAAGAACTTGGATTGCACCCCCGTCCGATACGTGAAGCCGCGCGGGATGCCATAATATGGTACCGGGCGCAGGGTTGGCTCTAGCCCGGATATTGCATGAATTGCACACGCCCTCACTTGTCTCTTGATTCCACAAGGAATTGTCTCAGTCAGGTGTATAAATAACTACACCGCTTCTTCGAAAAATCCCTTGTGAAACCAATATCATGCGTGATCATCGTGCGAATTCATGCAATATCCGGGCTAGGTTGCATTTTTCCATCTGACTATGACGGTTCACTGGAGCCGACATCACAATATGTAGTATCTCCCAGACGCTGGGTATAATTATTAAGAATTCGTGTTCCTTCCGCAGGCTTGATATGCCCCGCGTTTATCTGCCGGCGAATAAATTCCGACATGCGCCGGCCCAGGTCATTGGGAAAATATTGCACCTGGCTCAGCATTTCCTTGACACTAATCCCCTTCAGCAATTCTTCTATCCAGAAACCGTTCGCTTCTTCTGCTTTCGCATAGACGTGCACCTCATCCACGCGTCCGAATAGATTGTGCGCGTCCACCAGTATCTCCTGATAAGCGCCGACGAGAAAAATACCCAGAAAGTAGGATTCATCCTGACAAAAATCATGCAGGGGCAGACAGTCACTGATGCCGGACGATGACACATACTGACTCACCTTACCATCCGAATCACAAGTCAGATCCACCAACTGACCGCGCCGCACAGGTTTTTCCTGCAATCGATGCAGGGGCATCACCGGGAAAATCTGTCCGATGGCCCAGTGGTCGATAATGGAATGAAAAACTGAGAAATCTCCCAGATACATGTCCGTGAGCTGCTTTTCCAGCTCCATCTGCTCGGGCGAGACCGGGGTCGACTCAGCCGCAGTTAATTTGCGCAGCACTTCGCGGCAAATACTCCAGTACAAACTGTCCGATTGCGCCATATGTTCAACAGACAGATAACCCAAACGCGCCATCTGCTCGGTTTCCAGACGGATTTCCTGTGCATCGTGATAGCATTCCAGCAACACACTGCTTTTCTCTGCAGATTGTGCATCGCTGTATACCGACGCCATGCGTAACACCGTGGCAGGCAGATGAGCCGGAAAATCAGACATCGGCGGACTATCCGGCCTATGCACACCCAACACAGGAACCACCAGCACGGAATGATGCGCAGTGAGGGCGCGGCCACTTTCTGACAGGAGATTCGGCATCGGTACCTGTCGCTCATCACAGATTTCTTTAACCGTATACACCACCACATTGGCATATTCACGCAATCCGTAATTAATGGATGATTCCGGATTGTCATAGTCACCCCCGTAATTCACCCCGAGTCCGCCGCCGACATCCAGATATTTGATCTGCAGGCCTCGCAACATCAAATCCGCATAAATCTGCATGATTTCTTTGACTGCACTCCGCAGCACCTGAATATCAGCAATTTGACTCCCCAGATGGAAATGCAACAATTCCAGCTGCCCGGCCATTTCCCGGTTTTCCAGCGTTTGTATCAGTTTTACCAGCTCCGGAATAGTCAACCCAAACTTGGAACTGGCCCCGCCGGACTCAAACCAACGCCCTGATCCCTTCGTGTTCAGTTTCAAACGCACCCCTAACCGGGGTTTCATCTGGCGCGCTTCGGCCAGATTCATCAGTTGCTCAAACTCCGAATATTTTTCAATAATCGGCACCACTTGCTGTCCAAGCTGTTGCGCATTTAACATGAGGGTCAGCATGGTGCAGTCCTTAACACCATTGCAAAGCAACAGTGTCTCATCTGCAATCAGTGGCAGCACGGCCAACAATTCGGCTTTGGAACCACATTCCAGTCCAATACTAAATTCTTTGCCTGCTTCCAGGATTTCCGCCACCACCTCCTGCAACTGATTAACTTTAATCGGATAAATACTGCGATAGGTTCCCTCGTAACCGCTGTCCTGAATCGCCATCTGAAACTTTTGATTCAGGCGTCGCACGCGCGAACTGATCACATCCTGAAAACGAATCAGCATGGGCAGAGAAGCGCCTTCAGAGCGAGCCGCGCGAATCACATCCATGACATCTATGTGCAGTGCCTGGCCTTCGATAGGGCAAACCGAGACATGACCCCGCTCATTCACCGAATAAAAGCCATCTGCCCACTTTTCCATAGCATACAGTGCCTGTGAATCGGCGCAGGACCAGTCAGGCCGTGTTACTGCAGCACTTATCATCTGGATTTTTTTCGCTGTGTGTGACTTTCTATATGCCGATTTTTTGGCAAGATGCTATTTAGGCTTTTGACTGAGGCAAGCGAATGCGGGGGGCTGGATGATTTTGTAAATTCAGCCTCATTGGACTGATAACCAAAGCCAACGCATCACCAGAAAACCTAATAAACCAATAAAAGCCACTAGACCGAATACTAAAAGACCTAAAATCCCAACAAATAAACGACTATGAATTACAGTTTCTTCCGGTTGGTTAAGGTAATCATTTAGCAATTGTACATTCCGTTGATTGGCCTTCCAGACGATATCCGATACATCTCCAATAACAGGAACAATGCCCAGAATGGCATCAAATCCAATATTGAATGCCATTTTCAGAAGAATAGACTTTGGAACACCCATCTGAGCTGCTTGTGTCAGGATGTGACTTGAGATGACCGCGCCTAGCGCGTCTCCGAATCCGGGGATCAATCCAATTAGACCATCCAGACCAAAACGTATCTGCGTGCCTGGAATACGAAAGTAGCTATCCATTAACCATGCGAGTTGATTTAATTTATCTTGTTTAATTTGTGCTTTGTCCATTCTTTATCTCTTTCGGATTTAATTCCTCGCCGCCTTGCGTGTCATGGTGCTGCCACTGTCAGCCGCTTAGCCACTCAATTCATCTGAAATTTTGCAAAATTTCAAAATGAAATATGTTTAGGGCACTTCTAAAAATTCAAAGTTCTAAACAAAACGAGGCACGAGAAAAAAATGGTTACGCAGCATATGCATGATATGTAAGGAAACATTTTTTCGAGTAACGAAGTGTTGTGACGAAATTTGGATTTTTAGAAGTGCCCTTTATATGTTGGCAATCAATAAGCTTAGTGTCCGTGCGCTATCGCACTTAACTGTCTAATAATTCCCATTTCAAAAAGTGCAGCACATATTCTTATTTAGCTTATGCGTGGTTCAAACCCAATCAGTGGGCGTCATTGATTTAATCCGCTATTCGTACGGTATCACACAGACGCATTAGCACCTTGGCTATATACTTAAAAAATCAGGTGCATTACGGCTTGATTTGTTCAATAATCTCAAGGAGTTAAAATGAATAAATTCAATATCAGTTCGATCTTGGTAGCGCTCGGCCTTGCATTTAGCGGAAGTGCCATTGCACAAAATATGTCTAAAGATGAACACGAAGCAGCGGAAAAAAGTATCGTAGCCCAGTATAAATTGGACAAGGAAAAATGCGAATCCCTGACTGGCAATGCAGAAGACATCTGCGTAGCCGATGCGAAGGGAAAGGAAAAAGTCGCAAAAGCAGAGCTTGAAGCTAAATTCAAACCCTCTGAAGAAGCCACCTATAAAGTAAGTGTTGCCAAAGCAGAAGCGAATTACGATGTGTCCAAAGAAAAATGTGATGACATAGCAGGCAATAAAGCCGCGAAAGCTATATTAGAGCAAGCAAAATCTGAAGCTAAAGCGAAGCAGCACCATTGAGAAGCTAGAATCAATCAAGCTAAAAGTTAGTTAGGACTGCTTCAACGTGTCTGTGAAGCGGTAATAAAAGGCGGGACTCCCATTAAATTTAAAGATGGCAGTCCCGCCGTTTTTTTGCTGTCTAATTCGATATTTTCTAGTGATTTCTTATGTTTTTATTAGGATTATCTAACCCCTGCGCCGTGCCGGATTGTTTATTTAGTTATGTGTACTAGCGTACATACCCGCATAGAATTTGCCTATATCGTTGCTAAACCGTAACGATGCACTAGAAGTTTAGTGTAACAATCCGGTTAATGTCGAAGTGATTTACTAGGAGATCGTCATGAACAAACATCAAGTCAAGATCGAGGAAAACCTTCGGCAAAACCCAAGCTAACTTTGGTTTAAAAAATGACCACAAGAAAGCGCATTAACTTGATTTTTAACAGGAGATGAACATGAGCTACGAAGATCGCGATACCTACGGTATGTACAAAAACAATAACGAAAGTGGACCTGGACCTGCTCTTATGGGCGCAGACACCCTCATTGGAAATGAGGTCCATAATCATAAAGGGGAAGATTTGGGTGAAATCAAAGAAGTTAAATTACCTCCGGCAGAGCCGGAGGCTTATAGCTGGAGCCCCTCAAAGGGGCTGTTTGTGAGCCGCAAAGCGGCATCTACATATCCAATTTCAACTGATCATATCGCTCATCTTCTTTTCCTGATCTCGTATATACGCCCTGACCATTTCTTCATCCAAACCCACAGTCGAAACAAAATATCCACGCGCCCAAAAATTTTCTCCCGTGAAGTTCTTTCTTCTTCCCAATTGACGCGCTATTGCTATCGCACTTTACCTTTGATAAAACCCACAACATGTGATACCGAGTACTTCGGTGGAATGCTTATGCACATGTGGATGTGGTCCAGCATCAAATGCCCTTCTACAATCACGCTTTCTTTCTGATTTGCAAGATCATGCAGCACTGCTCCTATGTGCTTCCTAAGCTTACCGAATATCAGCTTCTTTCGCTTCTTGGTATAAATACCACATGGTATTTACAATCCCAGCGTGTGTGACTCAAACTTTGGTACTCCTTCATCTTTGACTCCTCGTCTCGGGGACGAGAACGGTACGACGATTGCCGTAACGGTCAAACTTCAGGAGTCCCGGCAGAGCCGGGGTTTTACTATATTAATTATGTTAGACACGAAAAGCGGGAAAGTATGCTACGCCGTGCTGTCCTTCGGTGGTTTCTTAACGATAGGGGAAAAACTTTTTGCAGTGCCGTGGGATGCGTTGGCACTCGATACGGAGCACAAGTGTTTCGTATTAAATGAAGAGAAAGACCGACTCAAAGCGGCGCCAGGATTCGATAAGGACAACTGGCCCGATATGGCCGACGAAACTTGGGCAAAAAGTATCCATTCTTATTATGGGACAGAATCAAACACACATTAAACGCGTGTTTAATGGTTCCGATTATTTCCCCCGGATTTTTATCCGGCGGGATAGCTTATCCGAATCGCAATCCTGAATATATTTGTAGCAGCCGCATTGACAACTTTTTCAAACCTTATCCGTTCAATCGCGGAAGTAATTTCTTCCTTCTCCTATCGGTATTTTCATTGGCCCTTATCAAGGCGGTGAGCATTACCCTCGTGCAGTTTTGGACAGTAGCAACGGCTGCGGAAACAGAGAATCTTCTGCAAAATAAACAGTAACATCTGATCATGCAGAGCGGGTACCAATGAATTGCTACTCAGCGAGACCAATTTACCATTTGATCGAAGCATGCACCCTTGAGCAATTATCCGTACTCATCCGCATCCTTTGTGTGTCACCGTACATACCGCAGACAATTGGTGCGGTATTATTTTTACATCTACTACGGGGCTGTAGTTTTAGTCCCGCAATTTGTATCTGGGTTAATCAATTATCGAATTTATTCGTTCAAAAGGAGAGCAAACCATGGCATCAGCAGATGAATTTAGCAAAGAAATGGATCAACTAAGAAAGGAATTTACCGCCCTCCGGCATGAACTTGGATCGCTGATGACGTCAGTGAAGGATCAGGCAAGCAAGCAAGGTGAGAAGGTTACCGACTTGGCTCAAGACACTGGAAAAGCTGTACGCAAGCAAACTAAGGCGGCCGGAGAAAGTATCGAGAGAACTATCGAAGAACGCCCGCTTACCAGTGCGCTTGTTGCCTTCAGCAGTGGTTTTGTGATCGGTATGCTACTAAGTAATAAACGTTAAACGGTCGACATAAATGCTGCCCAAATTGCTTGCAGAGGCCGGTCAGGCTAGCTATCTTGCCAGGCAGGAGTGATTGAGGGTGGCGCGCGGAGGAAGGTTTCTTACCGCAATAACGGTTATTGCGGAGGGCAAGGCAGCGAATGCTAACCGCGTAATCAGACCCGATGAAGTTATCGATAAAGGATTCAAAAAGAGGGGGTAGAAGCCCGACTCATCAGGCTGCCTGAGAGTTACAAATCTTTAAACTTTACAGTAGGAAGGAACCCAGCTTTTTTCGATAATGTAATCAGGCAAGTGATTAAAATCAAACGCCTCGCCATCTTTAATCATCTGGTTGACGTCAAATAGTTTAGCCACTTCCGGGATATCGTTAAAAAACAAGGTGTAAAACGGTTTTACTAGCCATTTGGAGATTCGTATCCCGATAGGGCCGATAAAGTTTCTTCGTTGCCCGACATGAGCAACTTCATCAATGGTAATTTCATCGAGCAGTTCTTTTAACCGCTTTTGTACTTCTGGTTCATCGACCAATAATTCGTCGATCAGACGATTGAGATGGCAATAGTAAGTAACGCCCATCAATTCCGTCACAAAAGCGGGCGAATCCATTAGAAATCCGGGAAATTTAGGAAATTGTTCGTAGATTTTTTCTTTAATCGGACTTAGCGGTACCCACTCGACTTTATCCAAACCGCAAGTACGCAGCATTTCATCGAACAAACGGACATGGCAAAATTCTTCCGCCAAATGGACACGGCTGATTCTGTCTTCAACCGAGTGCGAATTGGCCATATTGGGTACCACATCCCAAGCGCCTTTAATGCCAACCCACTCATGGCGGGCGAATTTATACATACCCGTCAACATGAGTGTCATGCGATCCAAAGTTTTGGGGTCATCTTGCATCGCAACATAATTGCGATAGAAAGCTTCGGGATTGACGAGCGGTGTGCGTAACTGAACGGGATTGTCTTGGAAGAACTGAAATTTGGCGCGTTTTTTTACTAAATCTTTGTCATCTTCAAGCAACTCTCCACTGTGATGCTGCGTAAAGAGCCAATAATTTTCAAAATTTTTAGTGCGTTCTTGTTTGGATGCGGCTGTGAAAATAGAGCGAAATCTTGGTACTTTCATTGGCGAGCTCCCGGCTGATATTTTTTGCCCAATTTAGAAGGATAAATGTGTTGCCACAACAGGTTGCTGCCATTTACTTGCTTACATACAGTGATGAAATAGGTAACCGGGTTAGAGTTCTGTGCATTAAAGCACAGAACGCCTATGTGCGATACCGCTCATACTTTCTTTCAGAAACCTCTGGATAACTGTCATTTCGAGCAAAGCGAGAAATCTATACTATTGATTGCCAAAGATTCCTCACTCCTTACGGAATGACAAGGGTAAGTTATTCAGAGAATCCTAAATGCTATGCTTTTTTTCGCGTGCTTATCAATGCGAGCACTATATTCGGCCCATCAGCAACAGAATGAGCAAGATCAGTACCACTGTTCCAAGGATGCCGCTGGGCGCATAACCCCATCCCCTGCTGTGTGGCCACGTTGGGATCGCACCAAGCAGCATCAGAATCAGAATGATTAAAAGTATTGTTCCTACAGACATTTTAGTTCTCCTTCCTAACGATTAGTCGTAACAGCGTAATTTCCGGGAGAATTCCTGTAATGCACTGATGTCACTCTCCTCGGCACGACGGCACCAGTTTTCCAGTTGTTTTACCAGTTGCTCCTTGGATGTCGTGGAACTGCTCCACAAAGCGGCCAGATCTTGTCGCATTGCGTAGATCGTGCTCAGTACTTGACTGGAATGGAGCGCCTGGTCCAAGGCCTCGCGTTCTCTTTCCGCTATCTTACCGATATCATTTTGCAACCAATGCCTGACGGCTTCGAGAGCCTGGGCATCTTGCAGACCGGGTATAGCTCGAGCGCGCAGGTTGCGAATCTCAGTGATTGTGGGTTGCTTCAGGTAATTGGCAAACTTGGCCAGCACGTCGAAGCGGTGGGTGATCACGGCCTGCAAAGTGCCTTCGTCGCAGGGCGTCTTGGGCAGATTAAAGCGAACCTTAGGCGCCACCTTACTTACCGTGGCCAAGCCCAGCATTTCCAGAATGCGAATGTACATCCAGCCGATATCAAATTCCCACCATTTGTTGGATAACTTGGCGGAAGTTACGTAGGCATGGTGATTGTTGTGCAGCTCTTCGCCGCCAATAAGAATGCCCCACGGCAGAATGTTCGTGGAAGTGTCATTCGGCGCGAAATTGCGATAACCGTAATAGTGCCCCACGCCATTGATGACACCGGCGGCAAAGAGTGGAATCCACAGCATCTGCACGCCCCACACGATGAACCCGGCCGGACCGAATAGAACCAGATCAATCACCAGCATGATGCCGATACCCAGTATCGGATGCCGCGAGTATAAATGGCACTCGATCCAGTCGTCAGGGGTGCCATGGCCGTATTTATCGAGCGTTGCTGTATTTTTAGCTTCGATACAATAAAGCTTAGTGCCCTCGAACAACACTTTGCTGATGCCATGAATCTGCGGGCTGTGCGGATCTTCCGCGGTTTCGCACTTGGCATGGTGCTTACGATGAATCGCTACCCATTCTTTGGTGACCATTCCGGTGGTAAGCCATAGCCAGAAGCGGAAACAGTGGCTCACAATGGGATGCAGTGTCAGCGCATGGTGCGACTGATGCCGGTGGAGAAAAATCGTCACGGAAGCGATGGTCATGTGTGTCATGATCAGCGTAATCAACACATAGCCCCACCATGGCAGTTCAAATAAGCCAAGTTGCATAAATTGTTGCATAAATAATTAGATCCTTCATTTAAATGAATCCAGGCAAAATGCTGACGGATTAATCAGCCGTTGCAGCTATCACTGAGTCATACTGCTTCACACAAGTTAAAAAATACGCCAAATCTGCTGTCATTTCTGTGCGCTATCACACAGACCGATTTCCATGTATTATGGAAGCAATGCGATTGTCTAGATATATCAGTGAGTTATTCTGTTTTTCCTATGCAAGGAGTCAGACAATGCCTACAACACACACGCCTGTTTCCCATAGCTTCCACGTCCTAAGTCAGAACGATCTGCTGGCCACCCTGCCTGTGGATGAATTGGAACGGCTGCATCACCATCTGGAACTGGTGCCGCTTCCGCTCGGTGAAGTGATTTACGAGTCTGGCGGCAAGTTGAGTCATCTTTATTTCCCCACTACCGCAATTGTGTCCCTGCTTTACGTCACGGAGGATGGCGCATCGGCCGAAATCTCGATAGTCGGCAATGAGGGAGTAATCGGGGTGGCCGTCTTTATGGGCGGAGATACCATGCCGAATATGGCTGTGGTGCAGAGCGCGGGTTACGCTTACCGGCTGAAAACGCAACTACTGCAGCAGGAATTCAATCGTTCCCTGCCCATGCGTCACTTGTTGCTACGGTACACCCAGGCACTTCTCACGCAAATGGCGCAAACGGCGGTATGCAATCGGCATCATTCGATAGAACAGCAACTCTGCCGCTGGCTGCTGTTAAGTTTCGACCGATTGCCCTCAGACGAGTTGATCATGACGCAAGAATTGATCAGCAATATGCTCGGCGTACGCCGCGAGGGGATCACCGATGCGGCCCGTAAATTACAAAGCGCCGGCTTGATTGAATACCACCGCGGCCATATTACGCTGCTGGATCGGCAGGGATTGGAGGATAATGTCTGCGAGTGCTACGGTGTAGTCAAAAAGGAATACGATCGTTTGCTGCCTGACCGGATCGCAACGTAATCAATTTTTCAAGCTGATTGTGTAGTGATTATTCAGTTGCGGTTCTGCGCCTTAATTCGAAAAAATCGCAAAATCATATCTTCTTGATCACCCCATCTTCCAGCTCCACAACCCGATCAGCAATATCCAGAATACGGTAGTCATGCGTGACCAGAAGAATGGTGGTTTGCGATTCTTTGGCTAATCGTTTCAGGAGACTGACCGCTTCATAACCGCTTTGTTTATCCAGTGAGGCGGTCGGTTCATCGGCCAGGATTATTTTAGGTTGCCCGACCAGGGCTCTGGCTATGGAAACCCGTTGCAGTTGCCCGCCTGAGAGTTGACCGGGTTTGTAATCAAGCCGATCACCCAGCCCCACGGCGATCAGAATTTCCGCCGACCGGTCGCGTCTTTGCTGTTCTGTCAGTGTGTTGCCCATTTCTAACGTCATGCTGACGTTTTGCAGCGCAGTGAGTGATTTAAGCAAATTATGTTGTTGAAAAATGTAGCCGATCTGTTGCCGGACTTTGACTTTAACCGGCTCACTGCTATTGATAAATTGCTGATCGAGCACCCTCACGCTGCCATGAAAAGCTTGGCGCAGGCCACCGATAATGGTCAGAAAGGTTGTTTTACCCGAGCCGGAAGGTCCGGTGATGAGTACGATCTCGCCTTTCTGGATTGAGAGGGTGATGTCTTTCAGCACCGGTTGCGTTAAAACACCGCTACCAAAGCTAAAATCCAGGTGTTCGACATCAATGACCGTTGACATCAGGTGCCCATCAGAACATATCAGCCGGATTAGCATCTTTCAACTTACGGATTGCCAGTAACCCGGCCATGACGCACATGGAAAGAATAAACATAAACACCGTGATGATTTTGCTCAAGAGCATCGGCATCGGCATGTACATTTGCGATTCAGCCAGATGGTAGAGTCCCACAGAAAGCAAATAACCCGGAATAAACCCGAGGACTGCCAAAAAGAAAGCCGAAGCAAACACCAGGCGAATAAAATAACTGTGTTCATAGCCCATGGCTTTCAGCGTGGCGAATTCATTGCGGTGATTGGCGATGTCGGTAAACAAAATCTGATAGACAATCACTAAGCCGACCACCCATCCCATGACAGTGCCAAATCCAAAAATAAACCCAATCGGGGCCGTATTCGCCCAATAATCCTTCTCGTATTTCAGCAACTCTTCATAGGTAAAAATATTGATGAACTCGTTCAACTGGCTCTTAAGCTCCGCTTCGACCTGTTTGGCCGATGCGCCAGGATAGAGTTTGATGACACCCATATCGATATCGCCGTGATTTCTTCTGGGAAAAATGCGCATGAAATTCAAATCGCTGGTGATAACATTGCCATCGGCGGCAAACGAAACCCCCATGCGGAATAATCCGACGATGTTAACCTTGTAATCATTAATTTCGGTCACATTTTGGTCCGCTTCGAGCAGTTGGCGAACGGGGCCGAATTCCGGACGGGAGTATTCATCAAACAGTACCGTATCCTTGAGCCGCAAATCGATCTGCTTGCTTTTAATTTCATCGACATTGAAAATCTGCGAATCCGGATCAAAACCATAAACCATCAAAGTTCGTTTAACCTGAGTTTGGATATTCTTAAAAGGCGCTAACCCGAGATAAAGCGGATAAGCTTCCGCAACCGCTGGATTTCCCAATACACGCATTAGCTCACTACGCTTAAACTGGATCGGTCGCCACATGGCCTCACTTTGTTTGTGCATCAGGAATAAATCGCCATTCAATTTTACCGGTGCAGAGGCTGCGCTGGCATACAATGAATCCTTGAAGCCCAGTTGCATGAACACCAATACGCAAGCGAACAATACCCCGCAAATAGCGGCCACCAGTTTGCTTCGATCAAAGATAAGTTGGCGCCAAGCCAGGCGTGCGGGAAAATAAAACCAGGCAAGCTTATTCAAGGCGTAATCCGCACCTTAACCTGCCGGAAAATCTGATGCTGCAAATCCGCAACGGCCTCCGGCTCAAGGGTAAGGCGCACTTCAATGATGCGATTATCCCGATCTGACAATGGATCGGTGTCATTCAAATCGTTTTTCCTGACCAGAAATCCCAGTTCTCTGACCTTCGCCCGATAGCTCCGTTTGAAACCGGTCGCCGTGATACACCCGGTTTGTCCTATTTTGACTTGAGGCAATTCCGATTCGTAGACTTCTGCCACGACATCCAGCTGCGACAAATCGGCGATTTGCAACAGCCCATTGTCTCCGATTCGTTCCCCCGGGCGAGCGAAGATTTTTACGATCGTGCCGGTGATCGGTGCGGTGATCAGCGTATTGTCCAATTCGGCTTCGGCAATTTTCTGTTCGGCTTGTGCGCGGGCGATCTCAGCCGACAAACGCTTCAGATTGGCGAGGGATTGCTCATACGCCAGTCGTTTCGCATCCGCCAGCGAAATACTGATGGCGCCGGGATCAAGCGATTGATGGCGCAGATGTTCTTTCTTGTTAAAAGTGAGCGCAACCTGCTCAACAGCGCGCTGCGCTTCCAGTACCTTGATGCGCGTTCCGGCTGCTTGCACTTCCGCTTTTCTTTTAACATGATCCGAAAGTACTGCCAGTTTCTCACCGGCTTGGACAGAATCGGCTTCCTGAAAAAACAGTTGCGCCACACGCGCCCCTTCAGGCCCCGCATTATGTGACACTTTGATTACCCGGGAACGCGGTTCAATGCGACCCAGCGCCCCGATTCCCTGCTGCGTATCCAATCGACACTGCGTCTCGGCGAATGCGCCGGAGCATGTAAGCAGGAATATTACGTTGAGGAAAAGTGTAGCACTGGCTTTGGCGTACATCATCAATTCTCAATAAATCAAACAGACATGTGGTGCGTGAGTTGTGCTGTTAAACGGGATAATGAATATCAGCATACTCAATTATCGCTTGATGACACAATAAGGAATCTTTGGAGGTCAGTTTTTTGAGTATGGGGATTTGATTTTCTCTAACTAAAAAATCAAAATTCATTAATTACATTTGTAAGCCGGATCCGTTTGCGCTTCTCCGGCCCAGGTTTAATGGAATTATGAAAACAGCAAATCGCCGGTTGTTACCTTCGCGTCGATTGTGCCCATCAAGGTAAGATCACTTTCCGCTACCGCAGCGGTGTTTGTTCCGACGTATGACCAGATTGAGCTGCTGTTATCGTCGTTGATGAGAAAATACGATACTGTGTTAGGAGTATTAATCCAAGTTGCCCCAGCAGTCAGAGCGGCTGCAACGGCAGCAGCTGAGTCAGCATTGCCAGCGATACCCGAATCCAAGAAATACAATTTATCGTTCGTTATAGTTAGGGCGCCTGTTACGGCAGTCACTGTGCTGCTAGTTGTTATAGCGCCGACGTTCAATTTGTCAGTGCCTGAGATAAAGTTGGTGATAATGTCGTTACCGTTGCCACCGGCAGTTGCACCGAAAATAACCGTATCCATATCACTATCCACACCGAGTGCAATCGAATCATTACCTGAACCACCGGTAATAATATCCGCGCCAGCTTGTGCAGCGATGGTGTCATTGCCCGAACCGCCGTTGATCGAATCGTTGCCCACGCCACTGGTGATGGTGTCGTTACAGCATTGATGGTGTCGTTGCCGGTGCCAGTGGTAATGGTATCGTTGCCGCCCAAACCGTTGATGATAAAATCATCGTCCCCGGGGGTGGTATAGGTGTCGTCAAACTCAGTGAGATTGACTGTAGTGGCAAGCGGCAGTGGAGGAGGCGGCAGTGGAAGTTCATCTACCACGGTCGTTCCGAAAGTGAAGCCGGAAGCAACACCGGTCAGCTTGATGAATACGTCATCTGCAGCTGAGGCGGCAGCACCTCCGGTTGTTTGATAGTAGACATAAGTATCGCCGCCGTAGACAGCAAACGATACACCCAGGCTCGTCTTGTTGGTAGCAGCCATCACTGCTGCAATCTGTGTAGTAGTGGCGCCAGCCAGAGCAGTAACAGCAGCCTGTACAGCGGTTTGTTCCACGGAGGCTACGGCGGTTACACCATCGAAAAAGAGCTTGTCGGCGTCAACAGTGAAATCGGTGATCACATCACCGCTAGTTATACCAGTGCTGTTGGCGCCAACAGTGGCATCAAATACAAAGGTATCAGCGCCTGCTCCGCCGGTCATGATATCGGCACCAGTACCGCCGTAAATAATGTCGTCACCCGCCCCGCCATTGATTGTATCGTCACCAGACAAGCCGGACAGCGTGTCATTGCCGGAACCGCCAGCGAGAATATCAGCATTCACCGAGCCTGTTATAGTTGAATCTGCCGTAGTAGATCCGGAAGCAGCCAGAATCGCAGCCACTTGAACATCCGTATATAACTCTGTTCCGGTCACAGCGCTTAATACACTTTGCAGTTTAGCCAAGTCGGTAGAAGCATTGGTTGCGGAATAAGCCGCTGCCACGGCGGCCTTGTTGCTCAGCAAGGTCGCTACTGTAGTAAAAGCTGCAGGTAAAGTAGCGCTATCTTGAGATAAGAAATTAACCGCTTCATAGACAATAGCGCCAAAACCAACACCAGAATCAATTCTGTCCGTAAAGAAGGCCTGAGCTTGGGAGCCGACGCTGCCTGGGTTACTATCAGCAACCACACCAAAGTTGTGCATGAGCACGGCAACCTTAAGCGCTGTTGTGTCCTTGCCCCCCATAATACCGCTAGTAAATATTGTAGTGGCAGCCAGAGCATCCGCAAGTTGTTCCAAGGTTTTCCCTTCAGCCAGATTTTCTATGTCGGTCAGATAGCTTTTCCCTGGTGCTGCATGAAACAAGCCTATAATAATTTTAAAACCAATAGTTACTGGATTAGTAATAGCCATTTGAAACTCCGTAGATTAAAAATTAAGAAACTTTATTTGATCCGTAAACAATCTTATCGATTCTCACAACTTTATGGTATTCAAATACCATCAATCGCTTCATATAGTGCATCCATATTAACAGGTTTGGTCAAGTACTGAATAAAACCAGCCTGCAGCCCGCGGTCGAATTGATTTTCCCGCCGAGACTGTTCGACACCCTTGGATGCTCCGTAGCCGCACCGCTGCCGGAACCGTGCATACTGGGCATGGCATGGGAAACGCCCTGCGCCAGAATGAACGTCAGCGATATGGAACAGAGTTTTGGAATAAAAAGGTTGTTTTTCATTGATTGGCCTCCCATTTTGGGTAACTTTGGTTTTTTGCAAGAATAGGCTGGTGTGACTGGTATTGCAATACGATTTATTGCCAGAAGTGTGGAAGCTCGTCGCTCGGGGACTCGTGCTAAAGTCATCAGACAGCTCTATCGGTATGGCAAGTTTTTATGGCGCAAGAAAAATTATTGCGCCAAAAGATCAACTTTATTAGCGCGATTTGCAACAACCCATTGTCGCCGATCCGTTCCCCCTGGCGAGCGAAGATTTTTACGACCGTTCCGGTGATCGGCGCAGTGATCAGCGTATTGTCCAGCTCGGCTTCGGCAATTTTCTGTTCGGCTTGTGCGCGGGTGATCTCAGCCGACAAACGTTTCAGATCCGCGAGGGATTGCTCATACGCCAATCGTTTCTCATCCACCAGAGAAATACTGACCGCGCCGGGATCAAGCGATTGATGGCGCAGATGTTCTTTCTTGTTAAAAGTGAGCGCAACCTGCTCAACAGCCCGCTGCGCTTCCAGAACCTTGATGCGCGTTCCGGCTGCCTGCACTTCCGCTTTTCTTTTAACATGATCCGAGAGCACCGCCAGTTTCTCACCGGCTTGGACAGAATCGGCTTCCTGAAAAAACAGTTGCGCCACACGCGCCCCTTCAGGCCCCGCATTATGTGACACTTTGATCACCCGGGAGCGCGGTTCAATGCGGCCCAGCGCCCCGATTCCCTGCTTGGTATCCAACCGGCATTGCGTCTCGGCGAATACGCTGGTGCTCGTGAAAACACAGCTTGCAATAAAGTAGAAAAGATATTTTTTGCTAAAGCGCATCAGTCATTTCTCAAAAAATACGCGATCTGTGAACAGCACATCACCGATTCAGCATCCGGGAGACGAACACAATACCCGGAAACCGGCATCGTTGAAGCGCACTGACATACACACGCCGTGGACTACCAGGCCAGGAACCACAGCCTGCCAAAAATCGATACGATAAACTATAGACATCCCTGCGTATACGATTCAAAGCAGGCTATTTCTTGATAGTTACTGCCGCAACGGCTTGTCAGTTTTGGCTTTGCTGTTTTTCAGCAAATTGGGTGGCGGACCGATCGGTTCGAAGTCCTTCAGCAACGGCACATCGTCCTTGTTGACCCAGCGGATATCCATATCGTAAGTGCCATGCGGCCCCCAACTGCCGGTGAATTTCTTGCCATCCGGGGTAAACGTCCAGCACATATCCTCCCCGCCGGTATTGACCGCATCACCGAGATTCAACGGCTCCTGCCATTCGCCCTCGGCATTTTGATGCGAAATCCACTCGTCATGCCCGCCGCGCGAACCCAAATCAGTCCGCGTGCTGGTGATGATCAGGCTCTTGCCGTCCTTGGACAACCCGGTCCAGTGCATATGGTCGCGCTGCGGTGAATTGATCTTCAGCCCCAGGCTCTCCGGCTTCTGCCACACGCCATCCTTCTTCTCGACCTTCCAGATATCGCTGTCCTGCGTCACACCCGGCTGGTGATAACTAAAATAAATCAGGCTGTCGGAAGCAATGATCGGACAATGCTCTTCACCGGTCGAGGTATTGATATTCGGCAGCTCCGGCACGTCGTTCCAGTTCCGGGCCGATTGCCAGACGCCATCGACTTTCTGCACCACGTACAGATCGCCGGACAACATATTGCCCGCTTCGTAACGGGTGAAATAAATCACATTGCCATCGTCGGAAAAGCTCGGCTCCAGCTCCCAAGCCGAAGTATTGATGTTCGGCCCCACCTTGGGGTCGATGCCCGGCCCCAGATGGATCGGTTCCTGCCATTCACCGTCGGCCTGATGCGACATCCAGATATCGAAACTGTAAGTATCGCCGGGCGACTGAATACTACCTTCACGGGTCGACACAAAAATCGCCGTCTTGCCGTCAGCGCTGTAAGTAATCTCCATCTCCGATCCGGATGAATTGATTTTCCCGCCGAGACTGTTCGACACCCGTGGATGCTCCGTAGCCGCGCCACTGCCGGAACCGTGCATGCCGGGCATGGCATAGGAAACGCCCTGCGCCAGAATGAACGTCAGCGATATGGAACAGAGTTTTGGAATAAAAAGGTTCTTTTTCATTGATTGATCTCCGATTTTGGGTAACTATGGCTTTTTATAAGAATAGGCTGGTGCGACTGGTATTGCAATACGATTTATTGCCAGAAGTGTGGAAGCTCGTCGCTCGGGGACTCGTGCTAAAGTCATCAGACAGCTCTATCGGTACGGCAAGTTTTTATGGCGCAATAAAAATTATTACCCCAAAAGATCAACTTTATTGGCGCGATTTGTCAAAGTTTGCGCCAATTAGAGATAGGAATAGACAAGATATCTTCAGCAAGGCGGACTTCAGCACTTTACTTCAAAGCGCAGGAAGTCATTCAGACGTTTTGATTCGGTAATCTCGTCGTGCGGCACAAGCAGATACTTCCATGTCTTGGTGCCAATGGCTGCTGCGTAATCCGATGCGTGCTTGCACCAACGAGCTGCCGAACTCGCTTTGGCCTGAACCTCTTGAGTATTGACGTCCGTGCGCGCCTTGGTTTCAACCATGTAAATGGTCGTATCCGTCTCAACGACAAAGTCAGGGATGTACTCCGGCTGCTCCGTGCCCAGCTTGTAATAGATTTGGAACTGCCCCTTGGCGGGTTTAAACCACTTCAATGCATCGCGCTCCAGGATGACGGAAAAGCGGCGCTCGGTATCCGAATCGAACTTTTGCAGCGGATACAAGCAACGCGAAAAACCGCCGAATAGCATTTGCTTGATACGCCCGGTCTCGGTCAGCGTTTCACGGAAATGGTGCGCCGTCTGTCCTGCCGTGGCAGTGTAGTTGCAGGGCTTCAGTTCAGTAAAACCACGACTGACCTGCACTTCATACTCGGTTGCTTCTTCCCAAAAGTGCTCCATCATCTCGGCACGAATTAAGCGAGCAAGCTCACTGCCAAAAGTATCGAGGATTTCGTGCAGTTCATTTTCAGAGTAATTCTGCCCCTGATAATGAGCAACGGCTTGGCCCGCCAAGTCGTATAGCAACTCAGCTTGAGTGAAGTAATCTATGTTGTCATAGTCGATAAGCTTTTTAACAATGTAATCCTCGAAGCGCTTTTCGCGAAGTCCTCTTTCGCTGCTTAACGTAAACTGCTCATTGGTACGTAGTTCTTGCCCCACAATTTCGCGTTGTCCTGGTTGAAAATTGGGTAATAGACTCAGATTTGAACGGATGAAAGCCCGTGGTGACTTCGCCAGTCGGCACCACGGCGATGCGGGGGATGTCGATGGTTTGCTGAGCGACAATCTCCGTCGTTTTTGCCACTACGGCTGACAGATCAAGTTTCGGCTGCCCATCATCGACGCCCGCCAGCAAGTTGCCTTGCATCGGCCGATTTAATAAAGACGGCGCTCGGTGACCTCAGTCAAGATTGCTGATTGAACCTCGGGGGTGAGCAGTGCGCTGCTGGTGGGTACCAGATCGCGTCTGACTTCGTACTTTCCAATCACATCCATCACGACGCGAGCCGCCTGTCGTTCCGCTTCTGTGGTGAAGACGGGAGTCTGTGCCGGAGCCGTCCCGGCGTTCGACGGAGCACCGGCTACCACGGGCGCATCCGTCAGGCCCAGACGTGTCATTGCGCCCGAACCAACTTGTACGCTGACTTTTTTATCGTCAGCGCTTGGCGCATCGAGGATGACTTGCTTCAAACGAATCGGCGAGTCACCCCGGTTCGCCTCATCGATAATCTCTTGAAACTTGTCGTGCGCCACGATGTTCAGACGATCCACCGCTGCAATGCCAGTGCGCTTGCCATAAGGCAGACGCAAACCGCGGCCGATGGATTGCTCAATCAGTGTGCGGGCGTTGGCGGCACGCAGCGGAACGATGGTGTAGAGATTGGTCACGTCCCAGCCTTCCTTCAGCATGTTGACGTGGATCACGATCTCGGTCGGTTCGTCCACGCTCTCGACCGCGAGCAAACGTGAAATCATTTCCTCCTCTTCGCTGCCTGAGCGGCTGGAGTCAACCTGAATCACCTTGCTCCGATAGCGTGCGTCAAAGAAAGCCTCTGACTGCAGAAGCACCAAAAGTTGCCCGGCGTGCGTGGTATCCCGTGCGATCACGAGCATGAAGGGTTTGACCGGCGCAACACCGTTTTCCCGGGCATAGGTCAGCAGCTCAACTTTTGTAGTTTCGTGCAAGCGCACGCCGTCCTCCAGCTTGATCTTTTCGATTTCCTCGGGCGTGTGTGCTTTCGCATCAAAATTACGCTGCGTGACAACGGCTGGCTCCTTGACGAAGCCGTCCTCCATTGCCCGTGCCAGCGGGTAATCCATCACCACGTTTTTGAACGGCACCGGTCCGCGGCTGGATTCCACAAAAGGCGTTGCCGTCACCTCCAGTCCAAACAAAGGCTGTAATTCATTGATGGCCCGCATGCCTGCCTGCGCGCGGTAGCGGTGTGATTCATCCATCAGCAGCACCAGATCCGGCAAATTAGCCAGATGGTTGAAGTAGCTATCGCCCAGCACTTCTTTCATGCGCTTGATACGTGGCTCTTTCCCGCCACGCACTTCCGAGGTGATCTTAGCGATGTTGAAAATATTGATGCGAACTTCGCCCAATAACTCGCCGCCGAAGATGTTTTGCTGATCATAGTTGTCCCCAGTAATGACGCGGGGCGCATTGAGGGCAAATTCACCGATGCCTTTAAACACATACTTCGGTGTATTTGGCGTGAAATCCGTGATCAGCTTGTTGTAGACCGTCAGGTTCGGCGCGAGCACGAAGAAGTTGTTGATACCGTGCGCCAGATGCAGGTAGGCGATAAAAGCGCCCATCAACCGCGTTTTGCCCACACCTGTCGCCAGCGCAAAGCATAGCGAGGGAAATTCGCGCTCGAAGTCTTCCAGCTTAGGGAACTGCGCCTTGAGCGTAGCCAGTATCGCTGGGACATAGCGCTCCTGCGTCAGCATCTCCGGCGCGGCATCCAATGCCTGTTTCAGTCTTTCCAACGATTCGGCTTGCGGCGGGCGCAGCGACAATCGCCCGGCAACATGGTGTTGGACGCGGGCGCTCATTCCTCTCCAACCTTACCAATAGCAGTTATCCGAAAATTTCGAATAACTGAATTTTTCGTGCTTGTGCTCAATTGTGCAGCAGGTTGCTGCACAAGTTGCTGATTCATTTATCGCCTCCCGATTTCTTCTTCGACACGGCTTTTCTGCTCTTCTCAAGGCGCTTCACCGGTTGGGCTATCGTCGCCTCGAAATCCTGTTCCACCTGTGACGGCAAATCACGCACCCGCGCCTGATATTCGGCATATACCGCCTGCGCCTTGGCCAGTGCAGCCTCGGCAGAAACTTTCCCGGCATGGGTCAGAATGTCCTTACGCGTCATGCACAAGAAATTATCCAATTCCGTTGCCCAATCACGCATCGTCATCGGCTGCCGCGCCTGCGCCTGCAACTCAGCCACTTCAATGTAAGCGGTAACGATGCGGTTCAACGTTTCCAGTTCCTCGGCGTTAAGGAAGTTCTTGGCTACGCCCACATCAGCCTTTCGCACCGGCGCGCCTTTGCTGGCTCCTGCCCAATTCGTCAAACCCATGTGCGGCGCTTGCGCATCAACACGCAGCGCAATCAACTCGGCAGCCGTATGCCCGTGCGCCGCCCAGTGCATCTTGTTCTGCACGGTGGCGAAAAACTGCTGCGAGGTTTCCGTGTTCGGGTCGTAATCCATGCTGGTGGCGTAGATGTCCAGCACCTTGCGCCAGAACACTTTTTCCGAAGAGCGAATGTCGCGGATGCGCGCCAGCAGTTCCTCGAAATAGCCGCTGTCCTGCCCGCCCTTGAAACGTTCGTCGTCCAGCAAAAACCCCTTGGACAAATAGTCCTGCAACTGCTCCGTCGCCCAGCGCCGGAACTGCACCCCCCGGTGCGAACGCACCCGATAGCCCAGATGCAGGATCACCTCCAGACTGTAGTGATCGACCAATCTTTCCACTTCCCGCGCGGCTTCCCGGGCAACTATTCGGAATTTCCTAATAGTTCGATCCGCTACCAGCTCACCGTTCTGGTACAGCACGCGCAAGTGCCCGTTGATGGTCGGCACGCTCACCTGATACAGCTCGGCAAGCTGCCGTTGCGTCATCCAGACCATGCCACCCTGAAGACGTAACTGAACACGCGTTTGAGCATCCTCGGTCTGATAAAGCAGGAACTCGGCTTGTCCAACAGCCTGTTGGACGATTTCGCCTCCTGTCGTGACGTTTTTTTTACTCATAGCACATCCCCCTCGTCATCGCCAAACAGATCGGCGGTATGCCTGTCCATCCTGGTTTTCCTTCCTTTGTTCACGGCAGGTTCGGCCGGGGCGGGTTGTGCCATCGGCAGATTCGCCACATTCAGGCTGTAATCGTCATGCCCCCACTCGCAGCGCGCCAGCACCATCTTGGGAATTTTTTTCAAGGTCAGATTCGGCCAGCGCTCGGCGGCTTGAGCCGCACTCACGCCACGGAACGCCGAACAGCACACCAGCAGGCTTTGTTCGCTGCCGACCTCATCGGACAGCGCCTGCAACTGCTCGGCGGACAGGTTCTGCGTGGTGACATAGATGAAGTCGCGCTCGCTGGAATGGCCGTGCTGCCACCAGCGGGTTTCCGACGGCGCGTAGGTGAAGCCTTCCAGCTTCGCCAGTGCTTCGGCCAGCATTGCCGCGTTATATTCCGGGTTGATCACCGGATTGCCCCAGCGGTCGTTGACGATCAGGCTGGGTGCCAGTTTATAGTAGCGGAACCCGCCGCCGCCCTGCCAGTTCACCGCCTCAGTAATACCGCCCTTGTCTTCGCCATCGATGACCTTCTTCAGGCGCGGAATGATGTGCGTATGACAGTGCTCGCCCAGCTCCACCATGATCCAGCGGCGGCCCATTTTGTGGGCGACTGCGCCGGTGGTGCCGGAACCGGCAAAGGAGTCTAGGACGAGATCGCCGGGGTTGGTGGCGATAGTTAATACCCGCCATATCAATTCTTCAGGCTTAGGCGTCCCAAATGCTTCATCATTTGGGAAAAGTGCGGAAATTTCCTTTTTCGCAGCTTCATTATCTCCTGCAAATTCCGAACTCCACCAAGTCATTGGAACGAGGCCCTTTTCTTCTCCTCGAAACTGTTTTATACGTGGTCGACCAGAACCTCCATTTGGAAAGTAAACCCGATTGTCTTTTAGATATTCTTTGAAAACCACCTCAGTTGCGCCCCAACAGCGCCCTTTAGGCGGTTCAATCCAATCACCAGTTGGGGTTTCGATTTTATACATTTGATTCAGTCGGAAGCCTGAGCGCTGAACGGTATTGAGCGCCAAGGTCCTCTAGGATCATTATCTGGATTAGAATATCCTTCGTTATTTGGAGGTAAAAGATTTCGAGAGTTTTTCCAAGCTATGGCACCGTTTTTCGTATACAACAACAAGTGGTCATGGGATGAACCTATAGCTGCGCGATTTTCGCGTGAAGTTCGTTTTGCCATACGATGTTCGCTATAAAATTTGATCTACCAAACACCTCATCACACAACACCTTCAAATAATGCGCCTCGTTGTCATCAATCGTGATCCACAACGAACCGTCCTCGGATAGCAGCCGTTTGATGATTTCCAGCCGGTCGCGCATCAACCCCAGCCAGATCGAATGCTCCAGCCCGTCATCGTAATGCGTGAACGCGCTGCCGGTGTTGTAGGGCGGATCAATGAACACGCACTTCACCCTCCCCGAAAACGCCTGCTCCAGCGCCTTCAGCGCCAGCAGGTTGTCGCCGAAGATCAGCCGGTTGTCGAAGCTATCGTTATCCGAAACCCGATGCCTGGCGTGATACGACAGCGTAGCATCCTCCAGCAAAATGCGCGGCTCCAGCTTGGGCCGCTTGTCCTTGCCGATCCAGTTGAGTTCGAGTTTTTGTTTGCCGCTCATTCTTGTGCCTCTTGCCGCTGCGCCAGCATTTGCAGGGCACGTTCGCGCTCGCGTTCCAGTTCGTGTTTGAGCTCTGCTTCGCTCGGCAGATAAGGCAGGTATTTGGCGGCAAACAATTGCTGTTGTTCCGCCAGTACGGAATAGCGCACTACGGCTTCACTTTTTTCGCTGCACAACACCAGGCCAATGGTGGGATTGTCGTCCGCGCCTTTGATTTGCTCGTCGTACAGGCGCACATAAGTGTCCATCTGCCCCATGTCCTGATGGGTGAGCCTGCCCAGCTTCAAGTCCACCAGAAAAAAGCATTTGAGCTTGTAGTTGTAGAACACGAGGTCGAGATAAAAATCTTCATCAGCAAAACTCACACGCTGCTGGCGGGCGACAAAGGCAAAGCCCTTGCCCAGCTCCAGCAGGAAGTTTTGCAGGTTGTCCATGATGGCTTGCTCCAGATCGCCTTCCAGAAAGCGGCCGGTGTTGAGGTTGAGAAAATCCAGCACATAGGGATCACGCAGGAAATCCTTGCGGGTCTCCGCCAGGGATTCCGTGTACTGCGCGGCTTCGGCCTGCACCAGCGCCTTGTCTTTGCTGCTCAACAAGCGCTCGTAATAGAGCACGCCGATTTGCCTGTCCAGCGCCCGGCTGCTCCAGTTCTGGCTGATGGCTTCGCGCAGGTACCACTCGCGGGCAGAGGGATTTTCCACGCGCAGCAGAACGCGATAGTGCGTCCAGCTCAATTCGGTACGCACTGCGTTCCGAATTGGAAAGAACTGAAAAAACAGTCTCATATTCCTCAAATTGCGCTCATCGAAGCCGCGCCCGAACTGAGCCGTCAGTCGTTCGGAAAGCGCTGCCAGTTGCCGTGTGCCATAGGCGGCGCGGGTCTGCCCCTGCTGCTCATGCTCGACGATCAGGCGGCCAATTTCCCAGTAGCTGGCTACCATGGCCTGGTTAACGCTTTGGCGTACCTGGCTGCGCGCCTGCTGAACGATCTCGGCAATCTGACTGGCCAGGGATTCCAAGGTGTCATGTTGCGAAGGGGGGATGCGCTTCATTTCAACGCCCATTCGACGGTGAATAGCGTCTGTTCTTCACGCAGGATGGGCGATTCCGGATTTTGACGTTTATCCTTGCCGATCATGGTGAGTTCGAGTTTTTGTTTGCCGGACATCAGAACGTCCATCCTTGCAGATGCATAAATTCTTCCAAATCAATACATGGAATACTGAAGTGACTGCAAACATTGGGAATTTTGGCTGCATTCGGTTTGAGTTCAAGCCGCTTGCCGGAACGCTGCCAGCCTTCTTCCGTAACGACCGTTCCCGCATTGATTTTGGCGCAAGCAATGACGAAAGGATCCGCCACGGGCATTCCCTTGAGCCGCTGCTGAGCACCGATCAGGCCTTGGAAATGGGGAATTCTAAATATCTCTGATACGAATTGGAGTTCATGCGGTGTAGGTGTAGAGAACAACGATCTATTGTTTTTTGCCCATTGCAGAACCGCTTCGCTGACTGCTTGCCTTTCCAGCTCAAGGAATACTTCGCGCGTGGAAACCAAGCTGCGCTGTACTACGAGTTCATCGAGTCCGTTCCAGATGGTTTTGAAGACCCGTGGATAAAAATGCTGAAGTGACCGTAATGAACTGGTATCGAACACATAAATCATGCTCCGCTTCCTTGCAGGATGCGCTCTTCAAAACCGGCATAACTCTTCGGTTTAATACCCAAAAAATCGGATGCTTGTTCCAAGCTGATCTGCCCGCGGAAGTGGCGGCTTACAACTTCCTTGGCGAAACGGTCGCTCAGATATGCGCCTTGATTAAGGTACCAGTTGCCACCCCCCGCCGGTTGCTTTTGTGCAGACCAGCGCATGGTTTTATTTTCGTAGAAAACTCTTGAGACTCTTCCCAAATCAAGAAAACGCCGCAAGATAACTTCCCGGCTGACACCATAGCGTCCTGCCAAGTCCGATAGCAGTGTTTCAGGTGCTGCTTCAATGTTTGCAGGAAATCGTTCCGCTTGGATAGCAAAGTCTCGCCCTGGAATCAGAATCTCGGCGGCAATAGCATTACAGAATATTTCAAGCTGTTTTTCCGATTCCGGCAATCGGGCGATGTAATCCGTGTCGAATTTACTAAAGCCGTTAATGCTAAGCAGCAAATGCGCAAGCTCATGCAACAAGCTGAAAATCTGGCGTGTCTTGGTGGTGCTGTTATTCAAGTAAATAATCGGCAGATTCTCGTCCATCAGGCAAAAACCGGAAATGTCCTTTTGCTTGAAAGCCGCTTTGAATACAAATACACCGCAATCCTCAACAGCTTGCCGCCACTGCTTCAGAGCGATGGTATCGCTTTTCCATGCAATCTGTTCCTCTAGCGTAACGCCGAAAAATTGCCGGATTTGCTGTGCCTGTTGGGCAAGATCACCTCTGATTGATAAGGACAAAGATTTCCAAATACACCGGCTGGCGGGGTTATGGCCGCCAAAAAGCTCTTTCAGGGCAATTTGGTATGCATGCGCGCGCCGGATTTGCAGATAAGTATCTCTTGAGAGGGTTTGCAGATCGGCTGTTGGTAGTGTTCTGAATTCGCGCTGTGGAGTGGTTTCCTCTGGAGGTTCAGGAAGAAAAAAAACCGCGAGTGGCCGTTTGTAAAGCTGGTACGCTAATTTTTCCAATTGTGGATAAGTTGGTGCACTATGTCCCGCTTCCCATGATTCAATCTCTTCCGGTTTACGCTTGAGTGAATCCGCGACCTCAGTGACTGACATGCCAACCGTTTTTCTTGCCCAGCGCAGTAATTCCGGCTGTATGCCAAGTACAGATTCTGATTTCATGTTGTCATTGGATCGTGAAAAGTAGCGTTAAACCGAATTATCACAACCTCATGGGTGTAAAGCAAGTTCATTGCTCACTCATCACTATCACTTTCGCATTGATCGGTTTTCCGATGCCGGCAAAGTGATACCAGGAAATCTATATCTGTTGTACCGTAACTCAAGTGCAGCCATTACTTACACCTTGAGTTATTTACATCTTTCCTCCCAGCAATCCCAGCACGTCCCGCTCATCCAATTCGAAGGCAATAATCCTCGACAATACGCTCACTACCAGATCCCAGCTCGACCATTTTGCCGGCGCCGGCAAAATGGTTCTCCGGGGGATTTCCCGATTCTTTGCAAGAACTTATGGCACGATCGATGGCTTGCTCAAAACGCCGCCATTGACTGTAGCCCAATAGAAATTGCAAAGCCCGGGCGCTCCAATACTCTGCTCCATGTTCGTTGATTTGTTTCAGATCCTCAAAAGATTTTCCAGTTATCGTCACATTTTTATTCATAGACCTCTCCCATTCGACAGTATCCAGTGTTTCATAGTGAATATAAAAATCTATTGATTTTAATGAATTTATATTTATTTTCCGTATTTGAATGAAGTAAAAACACTAACTCAACTGTGTGGTTGTTTGCCTCACTATTGATCATCCGTCTTCTCATTTCAAGTCCCATTCGACGGTAAACAACGTGCGCTCTTCAACCTGCTGCTGGAGTTGTATTTCCAATTGATCGATGAGCGCGTTATGCTGGGCTTCGATTTCGTCCTGCCGCGCGAACAACTCACGGCGCAGCGAGCTACGCTTGCTTTCCAGCTCACGCTGCTTCTTCTGCCATAACAGCTTTTCTTCCAGCACCGGTGAAGTGGCCGCGGTGCGGCGCACTTCCTTGATCTCGCGGTCGATTTCCTTGATTTCCTGTTCCAGCCCCAGTTTCAGATCGTCCGCCCAGGCATCGAGCTTCTGGACTTCCTGCTCGAAGTAGCCGAGGTTACGTTGATTGATGTCGCGCAGCAGCGCGGTCTGACGGGCTTCCATGTCGGCCTGTAGAGTCATTTCACCATCGTTGAACAAGCCTGCATTCTGTACGGTTGCGGGCAGGCGCAGCAGTTTTTCCGGATCGTCTTCTGCCAGTGCAATACCATCCGCTGTACAGGCCGCAACCACCAAGTGCTGTTCCTGATTGCCCAGCGCCTCGACGGAAATCAACTTCAGAATCAGCCAGCCTGTTTTGCCACGGTATGGTTCCAGCGTGCTTTGCTTCCTGCCATAGGCTTCGTAGTCGAACACCAGCCGCGCGGCGGGTAGATTACGGGTCTTCGCTTGGCTGATTACCCATTCAGCCAGCGGATGTCCGATCCGGTACAGATGAGCGTCACCGGAACGGCGGGGCAGCTCGTAGCGCCCAGGCTCGATTCCCGCGAGGCCGCTGTTTTCAATTCCAACTGGTGGATTGCCAAGCACGAACCCGTCATCGTCGAACGCGGCGCAGCCATCCAGTTCCGTTCGGGTCAAGTCCATCAGCATGCGCTCGTATTTGCTACGCGCGGCGCGGCTGTTCTCGGCACGCACGCGCAGTTTATCCTGCACTTCCTCATCGAAGTTTTCCAGCAAGATTTGGCGGGTCTTGACCATTGCCTCGCTGATCTCACCGGAAAGGTCGAGTTGCAACTGTTCAAAACTGGCCTTGATCTCCCCATGTTCCCGGCAGTTCCGATAAATTTCGGCGATACGCCGCTCGAAATCCACCCCGGAACCGATCGCACCTAATACTTCGTCGCTGGCGCCGAATACGCCCTCGAAAAGCTGGAATTTCTGCGCCAGCAGTTCGTACACCCGCGCATCGGCTTCGTTGCTGCGGTCCACGAAATTCACCACGACCACGTCGAACTTTTGCCCGTAGCGATGGCAGCGCCCGATACGCTGTTCGATACGTTGCGGATTCCACGGCAGGTCGTAATTGATGACCAGCGAGCAGAACTGGAGGTTGATGCCTTCGGCCCCGGCCTCGGTGGCGATCATCACCGTGCCGCGCTCCTTGAAGTACTCGACCAGAGCCGCGCGGGTATCAGCGGTCTTGGAACCGGTAATGCGGTCGGTGCCTTCGTGCTGCTTCAGCCATTCCTTGTAGATGGTCTGTGCGCGAGCATCGCTGTTGGTGCCATTGAACAAGACGACCCCTTCACCATAAGGGGTATCTTTCAGAAGGGAGAACAGATATTCCTGTGTCCGCTTCGATTCGGTAAAGATGATCGCCTTTTTGGCCGCGCCGAGGCGGTTCAGTTCAGCGAAAGCGCGACCCAGGGCGGTCAGCAGAGCCATGCCTTTGGCGTTGTCACGGATATTGGCCGCCAGCGTCTTGAAATGCCGCAGATCTGCAATTTCATTGGAAATGGCATCGTGTTCGTTACGTGCAGACGATGATGCATCAAGGGCTTGGTCGTTCCATTCGTCGGCGGTTTCGTCCAGCGATTCATAGTCTTCATCCAGTTCCTCAGCCAGATCGGGGAGATTGGCTGCATCATCCAGCACGCCTTGAAGACGGTTAGCCATAGTATCCAGCGCACCGGCTATCGCGTACGTGGACGACGCCAGCAGTTTCCACAGCACCAGGGAGATCAGTTGCCGCTGCCCATCGGGTAGCGCCTTAAGGTTTGGACGCCGCAAGTAATCTGCAACAAGCCCGGACAACTCCTGCTCTTCAGAGGATGGCGTAAATTCCTCGACGATGGCTTTACGGGCGGTGTATGAAACATAGGGCTGCACTTCCTTACGCAAGGTGCGTTTGCAAACCGGAGCCAGGCGATCGCGCAAATTGGCGAAGTTTTGATTTTTACTCGAGGCAGTGAATTGCGTGCGGAAGCTGTCGAGGTCGCCGAATACACGATCATCGATCATGCTGACGAGGCCATAGAGCTCCAGCAACGAATTCTGTAACGGTGTCGCGGTCAGCAGTATCTTGGAGTGAACATGCGCCAGTGCCTCCTTCAGCGTTTTGGCAATGACATTGCTGGTTTTGTAGACGTTGCGCATGCGGTGGGCTTCGTCGAGTACAATCAGATTCCATTGAATATTCTTGATATCGTTCGCTTTAGCTTTCGCAAACTGATAGGAGCATATCACCGGGCCGGATAGATTCTCGAACGGGCTATGACTCGTCTGCTTGCGGATTGCGTTATAGCTTTTCGTCTCCAGGATTAGACTTTGCAGACTGAATTTATCCAGTAACTCCTGGTGCCATTGCTTGCGCAGATTGGCCGGAACGATGATTAAAATACGGCGGCGGCGCTCGGCCCAGCGCTGCGAAATGACCAGCCCGGCTTCAATGGTCTTACCCAGACCAACCTCGTCCGCCAGGATCACGCCACGTGAAAGGGGATTACGGCATGCGAAGAGTGCTGCATCAACTTGGTGGGGATTGAGGTCGACTTGCGAATCGACCAGCGTTGAAGCCAGCGATTCGACTGAGCCGCCTGCTGCGCGACGGGTCAGCAGCCAAGCAAAGTATAGACTCTGATACGGTGTTAATAGCGGTTGCTTAATCAACAGCGGCTCTCTTTGCATTTGGGTTAAAACGTAAACCGGTTACTGATTTGGTTAACCTTTGATAAGGTTTTTTGCAAAAGCCTCGTGTAACCAGTAACCAATTATTTTTTTGGACTGGCCTGCTTTAAATATCAATATTCGTTGCCCGCAACGCATTCTTCTCAATAAACGCGCGTCGCGGTTCAACGACATCACCCATCAGCGTGGTGAAGATTTCGTCGGTCAAAATGCTGTCTTCAATCTGCGCGCGCAGCAGGCGGCGGTTTTGCGGGTCCATGGTGGTTTCCCATAATTGGATTGGATTCATTTCACCCAGGCCTTTATAGCGTTGCACATTCACGCCTTTTTTCGCTTCTTCCAACATCCATTCAAGGGCTTGTTTAAATTCACTGACGCTTTGCTTGCGTTCGCCGCGTTGTATGTAGGCACCCTGACTCAACAAGCCTTCAAACACTTGCGCGGTTTTCTGAATCTGCGCATAATCGCCGCTTTCCACAAAATCATTATCCAGGTAACTGGTCAGCACATTGCCATGCGACATGCGCATGATTTTCAGGCGATAACGTTCATGTATTTCATCATATTCTGCGACGATTTCTATATCTTTCACCCGTGATGCCAGCCGGGCTGCGCTGTCTATTGCCGCTTGCTCACTGCTCAAATTAACATCCGGCAGGCGCAGCAGTGCATGCATCACGTTGCTGTCGATCATTCGACTCATGCGTTCGATCACCGATTCTGACAGAATATATTCATTAGCGATTTTTTCCAGTGTGTCACCGGTCAAAGGCGGCTTTTCTTCACCGGTATACAGCTCAGCGTCGGCTAAAGCCAGGCTCAGCATGTGTTGTTTTAATTCATGGTCATCTTTGACATAACGTTCTTTTTTGCCATGTTTGATTTTGTACAGCGGCGGTTGCGCAATGTAAATGTGGCCGCGTTCGATCAGTTCGGGCATTTGCCGGTAAAAGAAGGTCAATAACAAGGTACGGATATGCGAGCCGTCTACGTCCGCGTCGGTCATGATAATAATGCGGTGATAGCGCAGCTTGTCCGGGTTGTATTCATCCTTGCCTATACCTGTTCCCAGCGCGGTAATCAGCGAAATAATTTCCTGGGACGAGATCAACTTATCAAAGCGGGCTTTTTCTACGTTCAGGATTTTTCCCTTGAGCGGCATGATGGCTTGAAATTTGCGGTCGCGTCCTTGTTTGGCGGAACCGCCTGCAGAATCACCCTCGACCAGGTAAAGTTCGCATAACGCCGGGTCTTTTTCCTGGCAATCCGCCAGTTTTCCGGGTAACCCCATGCCGTCAAGCACGCCTTTTCTGCGTGTTAGTTCGCGGGCTTTACGCGCCGCTTCACGCGCTCTGGCGGCTTCGATGACTTTATTGCAGATGGTTTTAGCGTCAGCCGGATTTTCCAGTAAAAACTCGGACAGCTTTTGTGACACAATTTCTTCCACCACCGGCCGCACTTCGGAGGACACCAGTTTTTCTTTGGTTTGCGAAGAGAATTTGGGTTCAAATAATTTTACCGACAGGACACACGACAAGCCTTCGCGCATGTCATCACCCGCCGTTTCAATCTTGGCCTTTTTGGTCAGCTCATTTTTTTCCATGTAGTTGTTAAGCGTACGTGTCATGGCGGCACGCAAGCCTGTCAGATGGGAGCCGCCATCTTTTTGCGGAATATTGTTGGTAAAACACAATACCTGTTCGCTGTAACTGTCATTCCACTGCATCGAAACTTCGACCGCAATGTTGTCTTTCGTACCGGTCGCATAAAAAATATTAGGGTGCAGTACCGATTTGCTGCGATTGATGTATTCAACAAAGTTTTTGATTCCGCCGGTAAAAGCGAATTTCTCATCCTTGCCGGTACGTTGATCGATTAAGTGGATTTTTACGCCGTTGTTGAGAAAAGAAAGTTCGCGCAAGCGTTTGGCAAAAATATCGTAGTGGTATTCGATATTGCCAAAAATTTCTTTACTCGCGAGGAAATGCACTTCGGTACCATGGCGTTCGCTTTCGCCGGTGATTTCCAGCGGCTTGACCGGAACCCCCATGCGAAACTCCATCTGGTTCATTTTTCCGTCGCGGCGAATGGTCAGCTTTAACCATTCGGATAAGGCATTAACCACCGATACGCCCACGCCGTGCAGCCCGCCGGAAACTTTATACGAGTTATCGTCGAATTTCCCGCCGGCATGCAGTTCGGTCATCACAATTTCTGCGGCGGAACGTTTCAGATCATCGTCATATTTGATCCCGGTCGGGATACCGCGTCCATTATCCAATACACTGACCGAGTTATCCGGGTGAAGCGTTACGGTAATATCATCGCAATGTCCTGCCAATGCTTCATCAATCGCATTATCGACCACTTCAAAAACCATGTGGTGTAAACCGGTGCCATCGCTGGTATCGCCGATGTACATGCCGGGCCGTTTGCGCACCGCATCCAGGCCTTTTAATATTTTTATGCTTTCAGAATCGTAGTCTTTTTGACTTTCATTGGGTACATTGGTGTTTGGTTCACTCATCAGTTAGGCGCTTTATGGTTATGAAATTTAAGAAGAATGTTTCAACTTTTGAGGATTTGGATCATCCCTGCTGAGAAATGCTGTTAAATTCTCATCGGCATGACGATGTATTTGAACTCTTTATTTCCAGGGATTGTTATCAGAACACTGCTATTGGAATTTTCAAAGGCACATTGTACCGTTTCGCTATTCACATTGTTCAATAAATCCAAAAGATAGGTAATATTAAGGCTGATATCCACTAATTCTTCGTCGTAATTAATTTCAAGTTCTTCTTCCGCTTCTTCCTGTTCGTTGTTTTTACAGATAATACGTAGCGTATCTTTACTGACGATCAAGCGCACACTACGGAATTTCTCGCTTTGGTTGGAAAGTATTGATACCCGTTGCAGTGCTTGCAGAAAGGTTAAACGATCTATTTCAAACAACTTGTTGTTGTTTAATGGAATAACCCGGTTGTAATCGGGAAATTTACCGTCAATGATTTTCGATGTGAGAATGATATCAGAGAAGGAAAACCGGACTTTATTCTGAAAATATTCTATTTTTACCGGATCTTCATTATCTTCTAGCAATTTGGTCAGTTCAAACACCGCTTTGCGCGGCAAAATGACCTCCTGCTTTTTTTGTACCTTGTTCAGACCGGCTGAGATATAGGCCA
Organism: Nitrosomonas sp.; assembly: GCA_016708955.1. Classification (GTDB taxonomy): domain Bacteria; phylum Pseudomonadota; class Gammaproteobacteria; order Burkholderiales; family Nitrosomonadaceae; genus Nitrosomonas. The sequence continues at coordinate 37,748 of JADJES010000001.1, read as the reverse complement.
AACGATGTCCATCGGTGCCGACACTGATTAACTGCTTATCTTCAGTCAATAATAAAAGTCCGTTCAGATAGTAGCGGATATCTTGTTGTGCTACTGCAAACTGCACTTGATGCAAAAGATTTTTTAATTCATTTTGTTTCAGCGTGATAGTGGCATCGGATTCTGACGCTTCAACAACTTCGGGGAAATCTTCTGCCGGGAGTATTTGCAGGTTAAATGCACTTTTCCCGGATTTAACCTGCAGGTGGTCGTCTTTCCGGGTTAATGTAATTTCTGCGTCGGCTGAAAGCGAACGCAGAATATCCTGAAATTTTTTAGCAGAAACCGTCAAAGCAAAATCCAGCTTGGCTGCAAGATCCTTTGTCGTTACCGTTTTGATTTGTATTTCGAGATCAGTGGTCAAAAAGGAGGTCTTTTCTTCGTTTTGCTGAATCAGGACATTTGATAGGATCGGTAATGTCTGACGTCGCTCTACAATTCCGGTGACGGTTTGCAGCGGTTTTAGTAATGTGTCTCTGTTAGTTTTTATTAAAAGCATTTATATAAAAGAATAATAGTAATTAGATAATGTCTTCAATACTTCTGTATCGTTTCTAACATCAAATGAATATCAACAAGATAGCATAAATTTTTCGTTTGTATGAAAACTGTATAGTGTTTGGATGGTTTGTGGATAAAAATAGCAATTCTTTAAAATGCGTAGTTATGCACAAACTGTTAGACAGTTATCAACCTCTTAAAATGAGTATCAGCGCGTTAAAATCCCGGCTCACAATCGGATCGGAAATCCTTAATTCATTAATTTTCCGGTAGCCGTGTAATACCGTCGTATGATCTCTTCCACCAAAGGCTTCGCCGATATCCGGCAAACTCAATGAAGTCAGTTCTTTAGCGATTGCCATCGCCATTTGCCGGGGGCGCGCGACGATACGTGTGCGTTTCTTTGAATACATCTCGGATACTTTGATTTTGTAATAATCGGCAACAGTTTTCTGGATGTTTTCAATGGATATCTGGCGGCTTTGTACAGCCAGCAAATCCTTTAATGCCTCTTTGGCCAGATCCAGCGTTATTTCCAGACCTACAAAGCGTGAGAAAGCCAATATACGTTTTAATGCACCTTCCAGTTCCCGTACGTTTGAACGGATATGTTTGGCAATAAAAAAGGCCACATTTTCATCTAACCGGATTTTTTCCAGCTGGGCTTTTTTTAACAGAATTGCGACACGCATTTCCAGTTCGGGTGGTTCTACGGCAACAGTTAATCCCCATCCAAAACGGGATACCAGCCGTTCTTCCAATCCGGAAATTTCTTTGGGATAGGAATCACAGGTGATAATGACTTGTTTATGCGTTTCGATGAGTGCATTGAATGCGTAAAAAAACTCTTCCTGAGTACGGTTTTTCCCGCCAAAAAATTGCACATCGTCGACCAGTAAGAGATCCAGCGAATGGTAATACAGTTTAAACTTATCAAATGCCTTATGTTGATAGGCACTGACGACGTCGGACACATATTTCTCAGCGTGTACATAGCGGATTTTGGCGCTCTTGTCATTTTCATGCACGTAATTGCCAATCGCTTGGATCAAATGGGTTTTTCCCAAACCCACACCGCCATAGATAAAAAGCGGGTTATAGGCAATACCGGGTGATTCCGCAACTTGTATAGCACCGGCTCGTGCCAGTTGATTGGCTTTTCCGGTTACGAAATTCTCAAACGTGAAATTGGGATTCAGGCCACTGGGATTTTTTTTGCCAGGCGGATAAGCAGTCTTAGGCTCCGGTTTGGGTTCATGCTGTACTTGCACGGGTACTGGATCCGGCAGGCTATTTTTTGCTTCGGTTTGATCGGCTAGTTTCAGATGAAATTGGATTTTTTTGGCAAAATACGCCTGTGCCATCACCTCTATGTGCATGATGAAGTTGTCTTTTACCCATTGCGAAACAAATCGATTGGGAGCAATCAATACGACTTCATTGTCGCTATTTAATGCAGAATCAATTTGTAATGGTTTGATCCAGGTATTAAATTGTTGCGCATTGAGTTCTTTTTTGAAATGATCAAGACAAGATAACCAGAAAGTGTTCAGTGATTGCATAATTTTTTGTTCTTTATCTGTCTGGTTTTAGAAAGCAATAACAATGCAATTTTAATGTAAAAATAGCTGATCTTATATTTCCAGATTATCGATCAATCGTGTTTTATCCAACCAAGCAGCGCCCAAGATTACCAAATCTTCGTCATCAACCTGTGCGGGTAGCAGAGAGCTGCGTTTATGAATGCTGATGTAATCAACTTTCCAGCCACGTTGAGCAAGATTGTTGGTGGCATTTTCTTGCAATATCAGAAAATCTTTACACCCGGAAATAATTTCTTGTTTGATTTGAAGGAGCGTTTGATAAAGAGTGCAAGCCTCCACACGCTGCGCTGTATTCAAATATTGATTGCGTGAACTTAGAGCTAATCCATCCGCTGCCCGGACAGTTTCACCTGCAACAATTTCAATGGGTAAATTCAATTGTCTTACCATTTCACGCACGATATGCAATTGCTGATAATCCTTTTTGCCAAATACAGCCAGATCCGGTTGGATAATATTGAATAATTTCAGTACTATCGTTGCAACGCCGCGAAAAAATCCCGGACGAAATGCACCTTCCAAAGTATCTGCTACAGGGGGTAATGCTAGCAAGAATTCTTGTGGTGTAGGGAAAAGAATTTTTTCATCGGGTGCAAAAACAGTCTTGACATTTAGTTCGGAAAGCAATCTGCAATCATTGTCAAAAGTCCGCGGATATCGGTCGAAATCTTCATGTGGCAAGAATTGCAGCCGGTTGACAAAGATACTGACGACAACGCAATCGGATAACTGTTTAGCCTGCTTGATCAGCGCGAGGTGACCGGCGTGCAAGTTCCCCATGGTCGGAACAAAAGCAATCGGTTGTTCACTTTTGAGACTGTTGCGTAGCGCGGTAATGTCATTAATTATGTTCACACGCAGATTAGCAATTAAAATTCATGTTCTTTACCTGGAAACTGGCCGGTTTTGACAGCAGTGACATAATTTGCAATCGCCTCCTGGATGCTTTTTGAATCGGCCATGAAGTCTTTCACGAAGCGGGGTTTTTTACCTTGAACCAGACCCAGCATATCATGCAGTACCAAAACCTGGCCGGAGCAATCGGCGCCCGCACCGATGCCGATTGTCGGAATGGATAATGCTTGGGTGATTTTTTTCGCCAGTTTTGCCGTCACAACTTCCATGACCAACAGGTTTGCTCCCGATTTTTCCAGTAGTTTTGCGTCATTGAGCAACTGTTTGGCTGATTTCTCCGAATTACCTTGTAATTTGTATCCGCCGAGTTGATGAATCGATTGTGGTGTCAGCCCAATATGGGCGCAAACCGGAATACCGCGTTGAGTCAAAAATTGGATTGTATCCGCCATGATTTGACCCCCTTCAATTTTAACCATGTGCGCACCCGCTGCAAGAATTTTGGAAGCATTCTCAAAAGCTCGTTCGGGTGAAACTTGATAGCTGCCGAAGGGCATATCGGTGATGATGAATGCTTTGCTGGCGCCGCGCGCAACACAACGCGTATGATAAATCATGTCATCCAGCGTGACGGATAAGGTGGTGTTTTCTCCGTGCAAAACATTGCCTAAAGAATCACCCACCAGCAAGACATCAATGCCCGCATTTTCCAGAATAGTTGAAAAAGTGGCGTCATAACAGGTCAGAACAGTGAATTTTTCATTGTTCTCAACCATTTTTTGCAGAGTGGTTTGTGTAATTCTCATACTTTATAGGGATAGCAATTATTTCGTAATAAAAGCAGATGGGCATCTCTAAAAATCCAAATTTCGTCACAACACTTTGTGCTCGCAAAAAATGTTTCCTTACCTATCATACATATGCTGCGTAACCATTTTTTGCTCGTGCCTCGTGTTGTTTAGAACTTTGAATTTTTAGAAGTGCCCAGATGCATATCGGATTAGTTCAAGCCTTGATTTGCTCCAGTTTTTGTTCATTGCACGCTGTAAGCAGTTCCGCAATGTGGCCATGACCTGGAATAGTACAATCCGGAGCGATTTCCATCAGTGGTTTCAGGACAAATGCACGCTGCGACATACGCGGATGCGGTAAAGTAAGCACCTCATCACGGCATGCCAGATTATCATACAGCAGAATATCGAGATCCAGAGTACGCGGCGCATTCAAAGATTCGCGTACGCGCCCATGCCGGAGTTCAATAGCCAGTAATGCATTGAGTAGCTCATGCGGTGAAAGATGTGTTTCAATCAATGCCACCGCGTTGATAAAATCGGGCTGATCCAATCGCCCAACGGGAGCACTTTTATACAGCGAAGATTGGCTTATTAAGTGTGTACCCGGAAGCAGTTTTAATTCATCAAATGCTTGCTGTATCTGGGAAATTGGATTTTCCAGATTACTGCCTAAAGCAATAAAGGCCTGACTTGGTTTTTTTCTCATGGGGAATACAGATTACCCTTCTCCATTTTGGGTCGAATCCTCCGGAGAATCAGCGAGGCTGGGCGAGGATTTTTTACGGCTGCGTTTTCTCTTGCGTTTTTTAGGCGAAGTTTGGTTGAGCAACAATTTTTCCCGCTCTTCGTTATCTGCGGATAGAAATGATTTCCACCATTCACCGAGTTCCATGTTCAGTTCACCGCTTTCACAACGCAGCAGCATGAAATCATAAGCCGCGCGAAAACGCGGATGAGTGATTAATCGGAACGGTTTACGCCCGCTACGGGCTTCAAAGCGCGGCTGCATGGCCCAAATTTCTTGGATGATTGCATCAAAGCGGCGAGGAATCGCAAGTTTCTTATGTTGTATTGCAAGGATCTGATCCATTGCCTTAAATAAGGCAGGCAAAGGTTTTTCACCGGCAGTCTGGAGTGAACCCCAGGTGGAAAGCACTTCATGCCATAGCAGTATGGCAAACAAAAATCCGGGAGAAACGGTTTTATCTTGTCTGATCCGCGCATCGGTGTTCTTAAGGGCAATGGTGATGAAGCGTTCACCCAAAGGTTGTTCGAGGATGACGTCCAGCATCGGCAGAAGACCGTGATGCAAGCCGCGCGCCCGCAATTCAACCACACAAGCCAACGCATAGCCCGACAATAACAGCTTCAACATTTCATCAAACAGGCGGGATGGCGGAACGTTTTGCAGTAAAGGTGCCAGATCACCAATGGGCTTGGCGGTTTCTGCTTCTATTTGCATATCCAGTTTAGATGCCAGACGGACGGCGCGTAACATGCGTACCGGATCTTCGCGGAAGCGTTGTATCGGATCCCCGATAATACGCATTTTTTTGGCTTTGATATCTTCATAGCCATTCAGGTAATCAAGAATCTCTTCCTTGGCGGGGTCATAGAACAGCGCATTGACTGTGAAATCACGGCGAACAGCATCTTCTTCCTGACTGCCAAAGACATTATCGTGTAAAAGACGGCCATGTTGATCGGTCTGTTGAATTGATGCATGATTATTCTCTTCGTCGGGAGAATTCCCGCGAAAAGTTGAAACCTCCACCGTTTCAGCGCCACACATCACGTGAACCAAACGAAAACGCCGCCCGATAATGCGTGACCGGCGAAAAAGCTTGTATACCTGCTCGGGCGTCGCATTGGTCGCAACATCGAAATCTTTCGGTGTCAATCCCAACAGCAAATCCCGTACGGCGCCTCCGACGATATAAGCTGAAAACCCGGCCTGCTGAAGGGTAGTGGCAGTTTTAAGTGCACAGGGAGTGATTTGGTTGCGCCGGATGCCGTGGTGTTTGAAAGGAATAATACTCAGATTCAGCTTCAGCTTTGCGTTCGATTCGGAAGCAGGCGCTTTGCGGCTGAATACTTTGCGGAGAAATTTACGGATCATTGCGATTGTTAAAAGTATCCGGCTCTTATTATATAACGGATTAAAAATTCGGTTGAAGCCAGCCGGTAAGCCGGGTTCTGTCGTGGACAGTCATTCCTCTAGGTGTACAGTTACCCGTACACTCAAGCAACCTACCCGCAGGCTCTGCGAGCAACATCATCGCCTGCCTATTTGGTCTTGCTCCGGATGGAGGTTACCGCGTTTCACCGTAACTGAATACGCTCGTCTCTGTGGCCCTATTCCTCGCCTCACGGCGGACGGCCGTTAACCGTCATCCTGCTCTGTGGAGCCCGGACTTTCCTCCCCCTGTATTCCAAAATGAATTACAGGCGGCGACTGTCTGGCTGACTTCGCTGGCTATTTTATCACTTGCAAGAATGATAAGTTAGCGAAATAATCAGCCTGTAGTTGGTACGGCATCCGGACAATATATAAAGCAAGCCGTTTGTGGAAGGAGAAATGCGGTGCCGGATTGGGATAATGCGCAATTGTTTTTTTACTTTTGCACAGATTAGAATTATATTGCGCGGCACGCCTTTCGGTTGTTTTGTTAAGATTTTTGAATTAATAGAGATGCTTTTCAAAAGAAGCATTTGCAATTCTTATCCGTTGTTCAGTGTGCTGTAGAATAGCCTTGTCCGGCTAGTAAACACGCTCTGGGTGGCTACTTCCTCTTTTCCACGATTATACATTCATGCTGGTAAAACCCTTGTTGAACTTTAAATCGTTTTTTTACATTCTTTGGTTCAGCGCATTAGTGCTTCCGTTCGTGTCACCTGCTAATGCCGACTCAAAAACTCAGCCATCTGTGTTTAAGGCTATTGATACCGCACGTAAGGCTATCGATCGCAGCAAGATGGAAGAAATTCAGCGGCAGGCAGCCATTGATCATCTTGAAGCCGCACGTGCTAACCAACGTGAAGCAGAAACGCTAAAAGAGCGTTTGACAGCGTTACGTGCTGAGATTGTTGACCAGCCTAAAAGAATGGAGCGCTTACATAAGGCTTTGACAATAAATCGTGAGCAGGAGTTACTCGAATGGTCCAAGCGTATTCCGGCTGACGCCGATGGAGAAACGCTTGAACAGATATTGGAGCAGGAACGTACGGTTATTAGCGATCTGCGCGCGCAGATCGGTGCGGTCGGAACAGATTTGGCTCAGGCGTTATCGCGTCCGGCTCAAGCCACAGATGAAATCACCACATTGCGCCGTCGTATCGAAGAGCTGTCAGTGCCTTTCTTGGCTCAGAAAGATGAACCTACCGCATTGTTTGAAGCGCGGCGCTTGCATCGTAGCGGCGAGCAACATCAGCTACAAGTAACACTGGAATTACGCCTCGCTGAGCAGGATACCGCCACGCTGCGCCAGAATTTTTACGAATTGACGCTACGTGAGCTACGCTATCGGCTGAGATTACATGAAAAACGGGTGGAACATTTACAGCAACGCATTGCTAATCGCGGCCGGAATGAACTGGAATCGCTGGTTGAGCGATTAATTAAACGAGAACGAGAGCTGGCAGGCGCCGCCGCGATTCTGACATCTGCCGCCACTACAAATCGTGCAATGGGTGAGGAACTCATACAACAAAATGAAAATTTGGCGCATGATCGTGCTGCCTTGGCCAGTATCGAAGGAGCCCGAGAACGCACTGCAGTAGCCTTGCGTGATAGCCGAACCCGGCTTGATGTGGGGGGTGCCAGCGAACGCGTTGGTCGCTGGTTGTGGAGCGAGCGACGCCGGCTGGAATCTCTGGTTCGACTTGAAAACCGGCTGAAATTGATTCGTAATGACTTGGCCGATTTGCGGTTGGAACGGGTCGTGCTGAGCGAACAGCAACGAAGCCTGGTCGATCTCGCCACTGTTGCTCAGACATTGACAGAGGCGCGCCCGGAGGCGAGCGACGATGGTCATGCCGAAGAAAATGCTAATAACCAGCTATTCCCTTTGCTGCAAAAAGCGTGCCGAATTATTAATCTTGCTGGAGCCTCTACTGCAACGGCGAATCTCGGCACTGGAAAAGAGCGAGCAAACTCTGCAGGAGCAAATCCAAGCTACCGAAGAATTGCAGCAGATGCTAGATCGTCACCTGCTATGGATTCCAAGCCATAGTATGATCGATGCAGACTGGTTGCAGCGGCTCCCGGAAGGATTGCTCGACTTGATCAAGCCATCGCGTTTCATTACCACGATGGAGCTGAGTCTGCGCAACTTCCGCCAGCAGCCCCAAATCTGGCTCGGCAGCCTGTTGTTAATGCTGGTCTTGCTGGAACTGCGGCGCCGCGCCCCAGCGCATATTGAGGCCTTAGCTATCTATACCTATCAGATACGCAAAGATAGCTACCAGACGACCATTAAAACATTAGGATGGACCCTGCTGGCTACTTTGCCAGGGCCTGTCATGTTGATCTTGTCAGGGCAATTGCTACAAGGTATAGGTGATCCCGGACGATTCAGTCATTCCGTAGGCCAGGCTTGCATGTTGCTGGTAATGCCGGTACTGATAGTGCAACTGCTGCGCTGGACCAGTATGGAGCGCGGCCTTGGTCACGCGCATTTTCGCTGGACCCGGCAGCGTCGTGTCGCACTGCGCTATGGTTTGCCGAGAATTGCTGTGGTAGTGCTACCGCTATATTTCATCTGTTCGCTGGCATTTATCCGTAAGCTTGACTTGGCTATTGATGTGCAGGCGCGCGTTGCTATTGTGCTGTGTTGCGTGGGACTTGCTTGGTCCCTCTGGCGCCTGCTGGATGTTGGCCGTCTCTGGGTTGTTCGAGGCGTAATCGGTGAGCCGTCGACGCTGCGCAAGCTGCTGCGTCTGCTTCTTCCGCTATTATTGCTGGCCATTGCAACATTGGCGCTAGCCGGTTATATCTATTCTGCAGGTATGATGTTGCAGTCTTTACTTGCCAGCTTTGGTGTAATCGTAACGATTGCCATCGCGCTGGGAATGCTTTCACGCTGGTTTTTGCTCGGAGAGCGGCGGCTTATGTTGCAGCGGGTAGAGGAACGACGCACAAAGGCAGCTCAAGATAGCGTGGCAACCGGCGAGGTAACGGCAGAGCCAGAAGAAAATATCACGCTCGAACAGGTTAACGCGCAGACCAAACGGCTGCTTCGGGCTCTGCGTTTAAGTCTGCTTGCGCTGGGTCTGATTTGGGTCTGGTCTGCGGTGCTGCCGGCCATCGCGCGTTTGGACGAGATCGCGTTATGGCACTTCAGCGACAGCGGCCCAGATGGAACCGCGATCCAGCAACCAGTCACTTTGATAGCTGTATTGCTGGGCATTTTTACTCTGATTCTGACCACAGTTGGCGCCAGAAACCTGCCAGGATTGATCGAGATTAGTTTATTGTCACATATCCGCATCGATGCAGCTTCACGCTATGCCATCACCAGCGTGTTGCGCTACACAATCGTCATTGGAGGCACCTTGGTGGGATTGAGTTTTTTGGGCATGCGCTGGTCGCAGTTGCAGTGGATGGCGGCAGCTTTAACGGTCGGACTTGGATTTGGCCTGCAGGAAATCTTTGCTAACTTTGTGTCCGGCATCATTTTGTTGTTTGAGCGGCCGTTTCGGGTGGGTGATGTAATCACGGTCGGCGATCTTTCCGGGCGGGTCACCCGTATCCGTACTCGCGCGACCACCGTTCTTGATTTCGATAATAAAGAAATTGTGATTCCCAATAAAACCTTCATTACTGGCCAGCTCATTAACTGGACATTGACTGATACGATTACTCGAGTTGTTATCCGGGTAGGGGTTGTCTACAGCGCTGATCCTAATAAAGTACGTACGCTGCTATTGCAGGCCGCCAGGGAAGATGAGCGGGTACTGGCGGAACCAGAACCTTTATGCTGGTTATTGACTTTCGGTGCAAGCTCTCTCGATTTTGAGCTTCGTGTATTTGTTAACACCATAATTCATCGGCTGGAAGTCCAGAATGCGCTGAATACAAGAATCATGGCATTATTTGCCGAGCATGGCGTTGAAATTGCCTTTCCACAACTCGATTTGCATGTGCGTGATCTGCCATCTGAATTAACACGTAGCCAGACTCCTAATGCAATAAAGAAGGAAGAAGCGAAGACAGATCAATCGGGCTAACAAGGCCAATTGAAAAATTATCGGAGTTGTTGTGATGCTAAAAACAAACTAAAGATGCTCATTTATCACGTATAAACTGGACTTTTCGCCTGTTTTTGCCTTGCATCGGCTGCCGCGAATCCATTTTTAACGGCTTGCCAACCGCAAGGCATGTGTAATTATGAAGTGAAGTAGTGGCCGTGCTCGTTTGGCATCATCCTGCCTTCATTTCGAGGAATTGCCGATTACTTGATCAGCATCGCGTTAATTTGTGTCAGCGTATCTTCATCCAGTTCACCGGCTTCCGCGCTCAGGCGTAATCTGGACATCAGATAGCTGTGATACGCTTTGGCTAAGTCGCGCCTGGCAGAGTACAGTTGTTGCTGGACATTCAGTACATCCACTTCAGTTCTAACGCCGACTTGTTGTCCAAGAATAGTTGAATCTAACTGACTTTGACTGGATATCAAAGCTTGTTTGAGTGCTTTTACCTGCGCAATACCATTCGTGACATTCAGATATTGCTGGCGTATTTGTAGCGTGATGTTACGCCGGGTGTTCTCCAGATCGTGTAATGCTCTATTCTGCAGCGCCAATGCCTCGCGTACTTGGGATTGCACAGAAAAACCCTGAAATATGGGAAAATTAAGTTGCAGCCCGATTGATTTGGATGTGAGATCGATTCCACGTCCAGTAATCGCACCACCAACACCAGTCTGATCACTATATTGGGCGACCAGATCCACTGTCGGGTAATGTTGCGCCCAGACTTTTTTTACATCCTGATGGGCTATTTCATACGCAGCTTGCTGGATTTTCAGAGCAAAGTTCTTTTCTTCAGCCACACGCACCCATTCGTCCATGCTGCTATATCGCATATTAGTCAAATCCGCGGCAATTTCCTTAGCGCCTACGAGATTTTCAGGAAAGCGGTCAATTATGCCTTGTAACGTGCGTTTCTTGATTTCAAGCGCATTGCGCGCAGCGATTTCTTGCGAAATAACCAGATCATGACGTGCTTGCGCTTCATTGGTATCCACAATGGTGGATACGCCTACTTCAAAATTGCGCTTGGCTTGTTCCAGTTGTATCAGAATCGCTTTTTTCTGCGCTTCGGCGACTTCGACATCGATCTGAGCATCCAAAACATCAAAATACGCTTGCGCAACCCGCAATATCAAATCCTGTGCGGCAACGACAAATTGTGCATCGGCTTTGCTGACTTCTATTTTTGACTGCTGATAGATGACAATATTCTGCATCCGGAAAAGCGGTTGCGTCGCGGAAAGGACAAGGCCCCTGTTTTGAATAATATTTGTGCCGGCGAAACTGGTTTCCACTTCTTGCACCTGGCGTGTTGCCGAGAACGTGATATTCGGTAAAAACCCGGCTCTACCTTGCGGTAATTTTTCTTCTGCAGCTTGATAAGCAGCACGTGCCGATCGATACTGTGGATCTTGGGTTAAAGCCTCCTGATAGATACCCATCAAATCGGCTGCTTGCAGAGAGCAAGGCCATAGAATGCCGATAAAGACCACAAAAACAAATTGCAAGAATTTCATGGATTTTCCCGATAGGGATTCGGAGCTGATGAAGCTTCAGTTATAAGTCGAGCACAGGGTCGGATAACACATGTAATTTCTTTAATACTCAAAAGGTAAACCTTGTCGGTTGCAGCGCGTTGATGAGCGGTGGTGTGCTGGTTTCAAACAGCCTGGTTGTGGTGAATTTACCGGGCGCTATACAGGTGATCAGCAAAGCTTCCATGACCGGATCTTCTCCGACAATCGCAAATAACCGTCCTCCCGGATTCAAGCTTTCCTGAAAAGCATTGGGTAAGGCCGGTGTCGATGCCGTTAAAACAATCACATCATAGGGTTCATTTTTACGCCAACCCCGTGCAGCATCACCCAGTTCGATGGTTACATTTGTGATCTCGTGCGCTTTAAGATTATTTTCCGCGAACGTTTTGAGTTCAGGAATGATTTCCACACTGTAAACGTGCGCACCCTGATCGGCCAGTAGGGCCGTCAGATATCCGCTGCCGCTGCCAACTTCCAGAATTTTGTCTGTTTTTTTGACGTGAAGTTCCTGCACGATGCGTGCCTCCATTTTTGGGGTAAGCATAACCTGGCCATAACCCAGCGGAATTTCCATATCGACAAAAGCCATTGCGCGATTTTCTGTTGGAATAAATTCTTCACGCTTTATTTTGTACAGTAAATCCAGTACGTTATCATCCAATACATTCCATGTGCGAATTTGCTGCGCAACCATATTAAATCGAGTTTGTTCAAGATTCATTTCTAATCCGTATTCTCAAATTGATGTAAGACTTGCAATTATTTCACATTTCCATTAGCTTCACAGCATCAGCTAGGGGTCCGTTTTCAGAATTGTCTGATATTTGGTGAGATAGTCCCTTAATACCTGACGCGGATAATGCCGCCGTAGGGAAGCTGGGATTTATCCTCCCGCTCTTTATGGCATTTCTAAGGAGCAATACTATAATGAGTATTACAGTTTTAAACCCAAAAAGTTTTTCCAACACAACCGCTGAAGTCGATGCGGCAGCAGTAAAACCGCTACCGAATTCACGCAAAATCTATGTACAAGGCTCGCGAACCGATATTCAGGTGCCAATGCGGGAAATCCGCCAGAGCGATACTACCATCAGTACAGGTGCGGAAAAAAATCCGCCGATCTGGGTTTACGATACCTCCGGTCTCTATTCGGATCCAGCGATAAAGATAGATATCCGCTCCGGACTGCCAGCATTGCGCGAAAAATGGATTGATGAGCGTAATGATACCGAAATATTATCAGGTCTCAATTCTGCATACAGCCTGGAACGTTTAAAAGACCCTAAGCTTGCAGACATGCGCTTTAACTTGCAACGACAACCGCGCCGCAGCAAGGCCGGATTAAATGTCACACAGATGCATTATGCACGCCGTGGCATCATTACACCAGAAATGGAGTTTATCGCGATTCGCGAGAATCAGCACGTTGAGGCATTCAATGCGCAAAATCATGAACTATTAACCCGTCAGCATCCAGGACAGGATTTTGGCGCATCATTACCCAAACTGATAACCCCGGAATTTGTGCGCGATGAAGTAGCGCGAGGGCGGGCCATCATTCCGGCTAATATCAACCATCCTGAATCCGAGCCAATGATTATTGGACGTAATTTTCTGGTCAAAATAAACGCGAATATCGGTAATTCCGCATTAGGTTCGAGCATTCAGGAAGAAGTGGAAAAAATGACCTGGGCGATCCGTTGGGGTGGTGACACAGTGATGGATCTTTCCACCGGCAAGAACATTCACGAAACGCGCGAGTGGATCATCCGCAACAGCCCGGTACCGATTGGTACGGTGCCTATTTATCAGGCATTGGAAAAAGTCGACGGCAAAGCGGAGGAATTAACCTGGGAAATTTTCCGTGACACGCTGATCGAACAGGCCGAGCAGGGGGTCGATTACTTTACCATCCATGCCGGTGTGCGCCTTGCGTATGTGCCGATGACCGCGAAACGCATGACGGGTATCGTCTCTCGCGGCGGTTCGATTATGGCCAAATGGTGTTTGTCACATCACAAGGAAAGCTTCCTATATACGCACTTTGAAGAAATTTGCGAGATCATGAAGGCTTATGATGTTAGCTTCTCGCTGGGTGATGGACTCCGTCCTGGTTCTATTTATGATGCAAATGATGAAGCACAATTTGCCGAACTGAAAACGCTGGGTGAATTAACCAAGATAGCTTGGAAACATGATGTGCAAACCATGATCGAAGGACCCGGCCATGTGCCGATGCACTTGATCAAGGAAAACATGGAATTGCAATTGAAGTATTGCGATGAGGCGCCTTTTTATACGCTAGGTCCGCTGACGACCGACATCGCCCCCGGTTACGATCATATTACATCCGCTATTGGTGCTGCGATGATCGGTTGGTATGGTACCGCGATGTTGTGTTATGTAACGCCTAAAGAGCATCTGGGCTTGCCGGACAAGGATGATGTTAAGGACGGTATCATTACCTACAAAATCGCCGCGCATGCAGCGGATCTGGCAAAAGGACATCCCGGCGCGCAAATTCGGGATAATGCGCTGTCCAAAGCACGTTTTGAATTCCGTTGGGAAGACCAGTTTAATCTCAGCCTTGATCCGGACAAGGCACAACAATTCCATGATGAGACCTTGCCGCAGGATGGCGCAAAGGTGGCGCACTTTTGCTCGATGTGCGGCCCGCATTTCTGTTCAATGAAAATTACTCAGGATGTGCGGGAATATGCCGCCAATCAGGGGGTCGCTGAAGAAGACGCCTTGAAGCTGGGGATGGCGCAAAAATCAGCGGAGTTTAAGGAAAAGGGTGCGGAAATTTACAGTAAATTGTAAAGTTGATTGCACGTTCTTATTGTCAAATTCAATCTTATATAAGCATAGAACAACACGATATGGATTTAATTTTACTGTTTAAAGCGTTGATCCTGGGCGTTGTTGAGGGATTGACTGAATTTCTGCCGGTTTCTTCCACCGGTCATTTGATCCTAGTTGGTGATTTGCTTGATTTCAATGATGAGCGCGCCATGGTATTTACCATCGCGATTCAGTTGGGTGCGATTTTGGCAGTGTGCTGGGAATATCGCAGTAAGATCATCGAAGTGATCCGTGGCGTCGGTTCCAATCCGGCAGCCAATCGTTTTGTGATCAACCTGCTGATTGCGTTTCTGCCGGCCGCAATCATGGGGCTACTGTTTATTAAAACCATCAAATACTATTTGTTTCACCCTGTACCGGTTGCACTGGCGTTGATCATCGGCGGTTTCCTAATTTTGTGGGCAGAGCGCAGAACACATGTGATTGAAGTGGAACAAGTCGACGATATGGACTGGAAACACGCATTGAAAGTCGGGTTGGCACAATGCCTTGCGCTAATTCCTGGCACTTCACGCTCGGGTGCTACGATTATCGGTGGTTTGTTTTTTGGCTTATCGCGCAAAGCCGCCACAGAATTTTCATTTTTCCTGGCAATTCCCATCATGTTTGCAGCCACTTTTTATGATGTTTACAAGCATCGTGAGTTTCTAGAATGGGATGATTTGGGCATGTTTGCGGTGGGTTTTGTGGCCGCCTTCATCAGCGCGCTGCTGGCGGTGCGCGGGCTGCTCCGCTTTATCAGTAATCATGATTTTACGATATTTGCCTGGTATCGCATCGTATTTGGTATGGTTATATTGGTGACTGCATACACGGGTGTCATTGGCTGGTCAGAAATGTGAATAGGATAAAAGTCAAATTTAGCCTATATTTGAAGGAGTCTAAGCAAATAGTAATATAGATCAAAAAAACAGAAGCTGTTTGGTTTGATAGATGCTCGGAACTAAATTAAAGCTCCGCTCTCACAAGGTGATATAACAAATCTATAAGGAGTTTACGAATGAAAATAAAATGGCCTGGACTTATTTTTAAGCGATTCTTAGCGTTATCCGTATTAGTAGCGGTAATGACGCTTATGCAGGCAAGCCAAGTATTGGCACATGCCTCTTTAGTTAAAGCTGAACCCGCTCGTCGTGCAGTGCTTTCCACACCGCCCGCACGGATTCATCTCTGGTTCAATGAAGAAATTGAACCCGCTTATGCGGCGCTTTCGGTACTCAATGAGGATAAAAAATCTATTACGGACAACAAAGTAGAAGTGGATTCAAAAGACCCGAAGTCTGTTGTGCTGGAATTACCGGATATGCAACCGGGGCGCTATACAGTAAAATTCCGGGTGCTTTCTATCGATGGTCACGTGGTTGATTCAGAATACAATTTCACAGTTGCAAGCGATAAAAAGTAAAAAAGATGATAGAGATCGTTGCTACATTTGCGCGTTGGTCGCAGCTGATTGCCAATCTGATATTGTTCGGTAGCTGTATTTTTCTTGCTATCGCTGGGCAACAAAAAGCTGTATTTGAAAGCGCTTGGGTAATCCGGCTGGAAAAAATATTTCCATGGTTGGGTGGCGTCATTTTACTGGGATTGCTCGTTATTCTGGCGACAACAACAGGCGAAGCAACCGGTATTGCTGCTAATACGTGGCGGCCTGAAGCTTGGCTGGAAGTCGTGCAACAGACTCGCGTAGGAAAAATTTGGGCGGCTCGTGCGGTATTTGCGGTAGTTTTGTTAGGAGTCGCGCTATATATTCAGCATGTTTACAGGGTGAGGTGGCATTACATCCTATGCGCGGTTGTTGCGTCTTTACCTTTGATGATCGGATCACTCGTAAGCCATTCTGCCGCAGATGAAATGTCTGTCGTTTCAATACTGCCGTATGCGCTGCATGTTCTTTTCGCGGGTATTTGGTTTGGCGCTTTGCCTGCTTTCTTATTAATAATATTTAGTAAGAACTATTCAGACCAATCGTTGGATTTGCTGAGTATTAATAGCTTGAAAAAGTTTTCTTCTTTGGCTTTGCCAGCTATGGTCATGATCATGGCCACAGGCATTATCGTTGCTGACCGCATGATCGAGGAAGACTACCATGCAATGGTTGCTAGTTCGTATGGTTGGTTATTAAATATAAAACTCACATTATTGGCGATGATTCTAATCATCGCCTTTCAAGCTCGTTCCAGATGGTTGCCTTTGTTGATTCGAGCTAATAATGGCGAAGAAACTCAAAGCGGTGGCCAACAAATGAAGCGGTGGGTAAGCGTTGAATTTGTTCTTGCTATGATTTTGGTATTATTGGCGACTATCGTATCTAATACCAAACCAGCAAAGCATGCCATGGTTGAGAATTGGCCCTATCCTTTTAGATTCTCAATCGATGCTACCTGGGAAGAACCCAACGTTCAGATTTTTTTCTGGATAGGTGTAACACTTTTCATAATGGCAATTGGCTCAATAGGGTTAGGTATTAAAGGCAAATGGGATCTAAAAAAACGGCTTGGTGTCCCGCTTGTCTTAACAATTGCCGCCTTTGCAATAGCATTACCTAAACTGGCAGTGGTTGCTTATCCTGAAACTTACCAGAGTACGCCTGTTCCTTTTGACGCGATCTCTATCTCTAATGGATCGAAACTATTCTCACAGAATTGTACGACTTGCCATGGTCCGCAAGGTAAAGGCAATGGAATTATTGCAAAAACTTTTAATCCGCCGCCCACTGATTTATTGACAGAAGCACACACGGCAAAACACACTGCTGGAGATTTCTTCCATTGGTTAACGCATGGAATAGCTGCGACGGGTATGCCTAGCTTTTCCAGTAATTTGTCAGAAGAGGATCGCTGGGACGTCGTCAATTACATTCATGCCATGTCGCGTGGTTATAAAGCGCGCTTGCAAAGCCCTGAGGTTGTTCCTGAGAGACCCTCTATTGGTCCGCCTATTTTTTCGTATTTTGCACATGATGGTTCCAGTGGTGTTCTAAAGGATTTTCGTCAAAAGAAGAATGTAATAATAGTATTATTTACGTGGCCGCAATCACAGGAACGACTGCAAGAATTGAAAGCATCGTATGATAAGCTCCAGGAGCTTAATACAATCATTCTAGCGATCCCGATGAGTAATCTGGATAAACAAGAAATCATGGATATGGCAGCGGATATTCCTTTTCCGGTTGTAACAGAAGGTTCATTAGAGATAAAAAATAGCTATGCTTTATTTCGAAGAACGCTTACAAATCCGGATATATTAAATGAAGGCGTGATCCCGGAGCACCTTGAGTTTTTGATAGATCGCTTTGGCTATTTGCGTGCAAGGTGGATACCTGCTATAGACGAAAGTGGCTGGACAGATATCGGTGTTCTAACAAAACAGATTGTTCAGTTGAATAGTGAAAAAGAAATTCTTCCGCCACCCAGTGACCATGTTCACTAATGCGGCGAAATTCTTTTCGCTTTGATCATTTTTATTTTAATTAATACTCTGCGAGTAAACTGATGATAAGACGAATCATTCCATTAGTTTTGTTAAGCGCGATAGTGATGTTGTCGCAGTTTGCTTGGGCTCATACTGATGAATATTTGGCTACAGTTGAGACACTTCATGGCGGCCAACTTCGTGCAGCGGGTCCCTTTCATTTAGAGTTAGTTGCCAAGGATGGTGAATTGACATTGTATGTAACAGATCATGGGGATAATCCAGTTCCAGTGCAGGGTGGATACGGTAAAGCGAATATTCAAGCAGGTAAGGATGGTGAGCGGAAAGCCGTAACACTTGTGCCAGAGAATGGAAATATAATGAGAGCAAGCGGTGCATTTAAAATTACACCAGAGACTTCAGTTACTGTTTTTATAGCAATTCCGGGGCATGAAGCGCAAGGAGCGCGCTTTACTCCACTTGCGCCTAAAGGAGATGGTGCTGAGCGCGGACATGAACACGATCATGATCATTAAGTGAATGAAAAGACCATTTGTTGATTAAGAATGCATCAATCCTTCCAGTCCCTCTTCACGGTAGCGAATCATATAACAACGTATTCACTGCTTAATAAATAAGTATTTTGAGTCTGTTTTAACTCCGCAGCGGCAACGCAGATAGACTTTCAACGCGGTCTGCTAGGCTGCCATAAACTTGCAAGGATAACCCTGTTGGTAATCCAACAGGGTTTCATCAAACTGTTTTCAACACTTAATCTGACTAATCCGCTTGCCTTCTCAAAAAAGCCGGAATGTCCATTGGATCAACGCCGGATTGACGCATCGCTGCTACGGTGGCATTGCTTCTTCTACCTGTCCGCATTACGGCTGGCTCTTCTGAGGAATAAATTGAATCTCTGTCATCGGTTCCGGTACGGTTATGGATAACAGTCAATGGTGTATTCTGGCTTTGGCTGACTAAACTGCCAAGCCCGGTCGCAACCATGGTTACGCGCAAATTGTCGGCCATATTTTCATCAATCACTGTGCCCACAATAATGGTTGCATCTTCAGCGGTGAGATCTTTAATCGTATTCATCACTTCATGGACTTCGCGCATTTTCAGTGATTGACTGGCGGTAATATTTACCAAAATACCACGCGCGCCGGCCAAGGAAATATCTTCTAGCAGCGGACTTGAAACGGCACGTTCTGCTGCAACACGTGCGCGATCGACACCCATCGCTAATGCGGATCCCATCATTGCCATCCCCATCTCGGACATCACAGTTTTGACGTCAGCAAAATCCACATTAACCAAACCCGGACAATTAATGACTTCCGCGATACCGGCTACTGCACCATACAGCACATCGTTGGCGGCTTTAAATGCATCCAGCATGGAGATATCATTACCTAACACCATCATCAATTTATCGTTAGGGATCACGATCAACGAATCAACGTGCTGTGAGAGTGCTTCCATTCCTGCCTTAGCGGCTACAAGGCGTTTTCCTTCAAATGCAAATGGCTTACTGACAACAGCTACGGTTAGAATACCCATTTCCTTGGCAACTTGTGCTACAACGGGTGCTGCACCTGTCCCTGTTCCGCCCCCCATCCCTGCAGTGATAAACAGCATATCCGCACCCTGAATCAGCTCGGCAATCCGGTCACGATCTTCCAGAGCGGCTTCACGTCCAATTTCAGGGTTTGCCCCTGCGCCCAATCCTTTGGTAATGCCTGTACCCAGTTGCAGTATTGTTGGCGCTTTATTTCCTTTCAATGCTTGCGCATCAGTATTCATACTGATGAACTCAACGCCTTGCATGCCATTCTGGATCATATGGTCCACTGCATTGCTTCCGCAACCACCAACACCAACAACTTTGATGACTGCCTCTTGAGTATCGTTATTCATGATTTCGAACATAATGTTTCTCCTTTAGTACATTGAAATTAAAGCCGCTTGACTGCAAATACAACTCTTGAAATTTCGAATTAGAAATTTCTTTGAAACCACCCCTTCATTCTGGAAAAAATCTGCTTGGCAGAACCCCCCTGCATTCTTGAACCCTGTTGATGCTGCATCTGCTCGATACCGGCCAGAATTAAACCAATACCTGTCGAGTATCGAGGTGTATGGATCACTTCCTTTAAATTGCCATGATAATTAGGTAGGCCTAATCGCACGGGCATGTGAAAAATCTCTTCGCCCAATTCCACCATGCCGCGTAATGAGGCAGACCCGCCCGTTATTACGATTCCTGATGAAAGTAATTCTTCAAATCCGCTACGGCGTAGCTCGGCTTGCACCAGACAGTAGAGTTCCTCCGCACGGGGTTCAATTACTTCAGCCAAGGTTTGTTTGGATAACTGGCGCGAACCGCGATTACCCACATCCGGCACTTCCACCATCTCTTGCGTATCGGCAAGACTTCTTAATGCACACCCGTAGCGGCATTTGATATCTTCAGCACTCTTCGTCGGGGTACGTAATGCCATCGCAATATCATTGGTTATTTGATCGCCTGCGATCGGAATGACCGCGGTATGCCGGATCGCCCCATGTGTAAATACCGCGATATCTGTCGTTCCGCCGCCGATATCCACTAAGCAGACACCCAGATCTTTCTCATCGTCGGATAACACGGCCATCGCGGAGGCCAATGGTTGCAATATCAAATCGCGAACTTCCAGGCCGCAACGATGCACACATTTCACGATATTCTGAGCGGCAGAAACTGCTCCGGTCACAATATGCACTTTCACTTCCAGCCGTATGCCGCTCATACCCACCGGTTCGCGCACATCTTCCTGACCGTCAATAATGAATTCCTGATTCAGGATGTGCAGGATTTGCTGATCAGCCGGTATGTTCACAGCCTTTGCCGCTTCCATCACCCGTTCCACATCTTTTTCGGTGACTTCCTTGTCCTTAATGGGCACCATGCCATCTGAATTAAAGCCTTTGATATGACTGCCGGCTATCCCAGTATAAACTTCATGAATCTTGCAATCCGCCATCAATTCCGCTTCTTCTAATGCGCGCTGAATGGCATTCACCGTTGTTTCGATATTGGCTACTACACCTTTTTTCAATCCGCGTGAAGGATGGCTGCCTAAACCAATCACCTCAAAGCCGCCTTCTGGAATAACCTCCGCGACGACGGCCACAATTTTTGATGTGCCAATGTCTAGACCGACAACCAAATTTCTATTTTCTCTCGCTTTATTCATCTAGCTCCATCTCCCTGGTCTCACGTTTCTCTCCTCGTGCCGGATTTACGTGGTACATGCTGCATTTCTTCAGGCATGCGGATAGCAAAACCATTTGGATAACGCAAATCGACATATGCCAACGGTTCTTGCTGATTTAGTCGAGCAATACTGTGGTTATATACTAAAACATAGCGGGTAAGTCTTTCCTCTATCTCATTTCGCCCTAACTCCAGTATTGTTCCGGTGTTTAGTTGAATACGCCAAGCATAGCGTGGAGTCAGGTTTATCTCCGCAATATGCTGTTGTAAGGGCACCAGTATTTTATTGAAACGCGCATATTGCAGCGCGACTTCGTACGCACTGGCTTCATTGGGTCCGGTAAAAACGGGCAGACCCATTTCTACGGTAACCCGGAATACCTCACCGTAAGTATTGACCAGCGCATGACTTCCCCAGTAGGCCAATGCGTGATGCTCTTCCAGTATTACATTCAGACCATCGGGCCACTTTCTGTTTACTCTGGCATCACGAACCCAGGGCAATTTTACAAATGCTTCTCGTACTGCAGTTAGATTGACCGAAATAAAGTTTCCTTCAATTTCGTTTCTAACAAGTTGCTCGATCTGTTCATGAGTAATATTGTGTAATTTCGTATTATCTTTCTCTGAACCCTGTACAGCTTGCACATTTATCTCTTTAATTGGGAATAAGGGCGGCTTAATAAGCTGCAAACTGATTGCATACAACACCGCCATCGCCACTAAAGCAAACAGTATCTTTGCTAACAAATCCAGAGCGTGATGGTTATTCCACATGAGACAAATCCAATATTCTCAAAACCAGATCCTCAAACGAAATTCCGGCAGTTCTGGCTGCCATCGGCACCAGACTATGGCTAGTCATTCCAGGTGAGGTGTTCGCCTCGAGAAAATAAAGTTGATTGGTTTGACTTAGGATCAAATCAACCCTTCCCCAACCCTGACAGCCCAACACCTGATAAGCCCGCAATGCTTGTCTTTGGATTATCGATTCCAATTCCTCCGGTAAACCGCTTGGGCAGAAGTACTTTGTCTCATTCGAGAAATACTTGGCTTCATAATCATAAAGCTCACCGGCGATTTCAATTTTCACGACTGGCAGGGGCGTTACTCCCAGAATAGCAACTGTCAATTCCGTTCCTGCAATGAATTCTTCAGCGAGTACCAGCCCATCATGCTGTGCGGCTAATTGATAGGCTGCTGCCAAATCCTGTTTGTGATGCACTTTACTCAAACCAATCGTGGATCCTTCCCGCGCTGGTTTAACAATCAGTGGTAATCCCAAGGTTTCAGCAACTTGTTCAAAATTACTGTCAGCTTGCAGCAATTCATAGCGTGGCGATTGGATACCTGTTGCCTGCCAGATCAATTTGGTGCGCCATTTATCCATGGCGAGCGCACTGGCCATGACACCACTGCCTGTATAAGGTAATCCCAGCCATTCCAGCACACCCTGGATTGTGCCATCTTCACCAAAACGCCCGTGCAGCGCGATAAACGCTCTATTGAAGCCTTGATGTAAAAGTGCTTCCAATGCTTGCTCTGCCGGATCAAATGGGTAAGCATCGACACCACCTCGACGCAACGCATCCAGAACAGCGTGCCCGCTTTGCAGTGATATTTCACGCTCTGCAGAACGGCCGCCGAGTAGAACTGCTACTTTGCCGAAGTTATGCGCTATCACTACGTAAGCCTCCTGGCATCGCCGATGATCCGGATTTCCTGGTGCAACTCGATGCCCGTTGCTTTCATTACTCTACTCTGCACCATCAGGATCAAGGCTTCAATGTCCGTTGCGGTGGCATTACCAGTATTGACAATAAAATTGGCATGTTTGGGTGAAACCATGGCACCGCCAATACCGCACCCCTTTAAACCGCAGGCTTCAATTAAACGCGCTGCATAATCTTCCGGGGGGTTGCGAAATACCGAACCCGCATTTGGTAGATTGAGCGGTTGACTGTCCACACGTTGCGCCAGCAGTTTCTTAATGCGTTGACGCGATTCAGTCTGATCCCCATGCGGTAATCTGAGATACCCGCCAGCAAACCACTCTGTTTCAACCGTGCCGGTCAACTCGTGTTGCAGTTCTACGCTGCGATAGCCAATTGTGTACCCACCCGGTTGACGAATAAATACATGTCCACTGCGATTAATAATCTGCACCTGCGCAACAATTTCCCAAGTCTCTGATCCATAGCATCCTGCATTCATTGCCAGCGCTCCGCCTATTGTGCCTGGTATGCCTGCCAGAAATTCTGCGCCAGCCAGATTATGCCTGGCGGCAAATCGTGCAATCTTTGCACAGGCTACGCCGGCGCTTGCATAAATGAGACCACCGGACTCATTCTGCTCAATCAACCGTAAATCATTTAATTGTGCATGTAGTGCTATCACCGTACTGCGTAAACCACCGTCCCTAACCAGCAGATTGCTGCCTAATCCGATGACAACAATGGATTCATGAGGTGATTCCTGCAGGAAATTTGCAAAATCGTCCAGATCAGCCGGCACGTAATAATGGTCCGCATATCCCCCAACACGCCAGGAAGTATGTTTGCTCATGGGTTCATCAGTACGCATTAGACCACGCAGAGCAGGCATGCCCGCATCACCGGTCAATAGATCGTTTGCTGACATAGCAAACCTTGTATTTGGTGACAAACTGGTCATTCCCCATTGATTCTCAGTATTCATAACCATTAACAACAGTCAACTTATTCTTCAGTTGGGCGATATGCGGCGCTATTTTTGCCACAGAACCTGCCCCCATCACCAGCACAACATCGCCATCTTGCACAACATCAAGAATGGCTTGAGATAAGTCATCCACTTCCTCAATATAAATGGGTTCCACTTTTCCTTGCACGCGGATGGAACGTGCCAATGATTTACTATCCGCTGCAACGATAGGATCTTCACCTGCCGGATAAACTTCTGTGAGCAACAACACATCAACTTGTGATAAAACCCGGGCAAAACCCTCGAACGCATCCCGGGTACGTGTGTAGCGATGCGGTTGAAATGCCACTACTAATCGCCGGCCAGGAAAGGCACCGCGAGCCGCTTTGATGGTTGCTTCCATTTCAGCCGGATGATGACCATAGTCATCAACAAGCGCAAAGCTCTTCTGCGCGGAGAATTTAATTTCTCCGTATTGTTGAAATCGCCTTTCCACCCCTTTGAATTCTAATAGTGCCTTGACAATCGCCACATCCGGCACACCGATCTCGTTGGCGACCGCAATCGCCGCCAGTGCATTCTGTATATTATGTAAGCCGGGTAAGTTCAGGGTGATTTCCAGTTGACGGGCTGAGCCATTAACACCGACCACGGCAGTGAACTTCATCTGATGATTTGCATACTGAATATTGATGGCGCGAACTTGCGCATCTTCGGACAATCCATACGTGGTAATAGGTTTCGTAATAGCCGGCAGCACGTCACGCACATTGGCATCATCCACACACACCACGGCCATTCCGTAAAAGGGCAGGTGCTGTACAAACTCTACAAATGTTTGCTTTAAGCGGTTGAAGTCATGACCATAAGTTTCCATATGATCTTCATCGATATTTGTCACTACGGTCAGAATTGGTTGCAAATACAAAAATGACGCATCCGATTCATCCGCTTCGACAACAATGAATTCACCACTTCCTAATTTCGCATGACAACCCGCCGCTTCCAGTTTTCCACCGATAACAAATGTGGGGTCCATATCTGCTGCGGCCAGTATGCTGGCAATCAAACTGGTGGTGGTAGTCTTGCCGTGCGTGCCGGCAATTGCTATGCCACTGCGCAGTCTGAGCAATTCTGCCAGCATTAATGCACGCGGCACAACCGGAATATTCTTGTTTTTGGCTGCGATCACTTCAGGATTGTCCGGCTTGACCGCTGTCGAGATAACTACCACATCTGCACCGGCTATCTGCTGGCTGGTATGGCCGTCATACACTTTTATACCCAGCTTGGCCAAACGTTGAGTTACCTGATTGTCCATCAGATCTGAGCCGCTGACCTGATAACCCAAATTAACAAAAACTTCGGCAATACCGCTCATGCCCGCGCCACCGATGCCGACAAAATGAATGTGTTTAACTTTATGCTTCATGCAGCACTCCGCTCAGTTCAATACAGGCCTCAGCAACTATCCGGGTTGCTTCCGGTTTTGCCTGACTACGCGCAGCGATTGCCATAGCGAGCAATTTTTCCCGTGTCAAATTTGCCAGCAATTCCGCCAGCTTCTGCGCAGTCAATTCACTTTGTGGCAATAACACGGCAGCGCCATGGCTAGAAAGAAATCTGGCATTACTGGTCTGATGGTCATCCACCGCATGCGGATACGGCACCAGTATGCTGGCGACGCCTGCTGCGCTTAATTCCGCAATGGTCAGTGCGCCGGCACGGCACAATACCAGATCACATGCGGCGTAGCGTTTTGCCATGTCATCGATAAATGCGATCACTTCTCCGTCCAGTTGCAGTTCTTCATAAGCCTTTTTAACTGTTTCCAGATTTGCGGTACCCGCTTGCTGCACCACCGCCGGACGCTGATTCTCCGATATTAATTTAAGCGCTTGCGGCACAAGGGTATTCAAGATTTGCGCACCCAGACTGCCGCCTACGACAAGCAAATTCAATTTTCCCTGCCGGCCCAGGAAGCGTTTTTCAGGCGCCTCTATTTGTGATATCTCTGAACGTACTGGATTACCAGAACATATTACTTTTTCTTGATCAGCCAGAATGGCATCCGGGAATCCGAGAAAAATTTTATCTGCTAGCTTCGCCAGAACTTTATTGGTTAACCCCGCTACCGAGTTCTGTTCATGAATCACCAATGGCTTATTTAACAGTGATGCCATCATGCCGCCAGGGAATGCAGGGTAACCGCCCATGCCTAGAACCACATCAGGCTTCACGCGGTGAATAATCCGGACACTCTGCCAGAACGCTTTAAGCAAACGCAGCGGTAGCATCAACCAGGCGATCAATCGCTTACCCCGTAATCCAGAAAAACTAATCACTTCGGTTTCATAGCCATGCTGCGGCACCAACTTTAGCTCCATTCCTGCTTCAGTTCCTAGCCAAACGACGCGCCATCCGGCTTGCCGGAGATAGTCGGCCACTGCCAATCCCGGAAACACATGTCCGCCGGTGCCGCCAGCCATAATCAGAATGGTAGGTGCGCTCATACGTTTAGCCCCCGCAACCGCTGACGGTTTTCCCAGTCAATCCGTAGTATCACTGCTAATGCAATACAATTTGCCGTGATACTGCTGCCACCAAAACTTAGTAACGGTAGCGTTAACCCTTTGGTGGGTAAAACGCCCATATTAACGCCCATATTGATCAATGCCTGTACACCGATCCAGATACCAATCCCTTGCGCTGCCAAGGCCGAGAAAGGATTACCCAATTTTGCCGCCAACCTGCCGATGACAAAAGCGCGCATGATGAGCCAGACAAACAATAGGATAACTGCAGCTACCCCTACAAACCCGAGTTCCTCAGCCAGTACAGAAAGTAAGAAATCAGTGTGCGCTTCAGGCAAATAGAAGAGTTTCTCGACACTGCCCCCCAAACCGACACCAAACCATTCGCCGCGTCCAAATGCGATGAGCGCGTGGCTCAACTGATAGCCTTTTCCATACGGATCCGCCCAGGGATCCATAAATGCAACCACTCGAGCCATCCGGTATTCTGAGCTCAAAATTAGTTCATACAAACCAATCGCCAGAATACCGATCAGCGCAATGAATATTTTTAAACTGACGCCCCCCAGAAACAGGATAGACATAACCAGTGCGGTCACTACAAAAAATGCTCCGAAATCAGGTTCCAGTAACAATAAAAATCCCACGATGGATAGAACTACTGTGATTGGAAGAAACCCTTTCAGGAAAGAATTTAAATCGCCCGCTTTGCGACTAACATAGTCGGCGGTATATAAGACCATAAAAAGTTTCACAAACTCAGAGGGTTGAATATTCACCACATAAAGTGAAATCCAGCGCTGACTGCCATTAACTTCATGACCAATACCGGGAATCAAAACCAGTACCAGCATCAGGACACTGATCATGAACAAATAGGTGACATATTTCTGCCATATCCGCATAGGCACCTGAAAGGTAACCAATCCCAACAGCAATCCGACAGCCAGATAAGCGCTGTGCCGTAATAAATAATAACCGGCGCGGTCGGCGCCAAATTGCGCCTCTGCAATCGCAATGGAAGCTGAATAGATCATGATCAATCCAATACTCAACAACAGTACAACCGACCACACCAGCGCTTGATCAAAATCGGCTAGAACCCTTTGCTTCTGATTGTTTGCTTGATAGATCATCAGTTAATGTTTTTTCTGTCCAAAACTAAAGAATTTGTTCTCAATATCTCTGACGGCCGCGACGAATACTTCCGCGCGGTGTATATAATTTCTAAACATATCGAAGCTGGCACAAGCGGGTGACAGCAATACCACATCCCCTGCTTGTGCCAGTAAAAAGCTTTTCTGCATGGCCTCTTCCATGGTAACTGCAAAATGCATAGGAACGCCGCAATCTTTCAATTCCCCAGCAATGATTCCCGCATCGCGGCCAATCAGCACTACTGCCCGGGCATTATTAGCAACCGCCTGTTTCATATGTGAGAAATCCTGTCCCTTCCCATCTCCACCGGCAATTAGAATGACATTCTGCTTCATCCCGTTTAGTGCTGCCACAGTAGCGCCGACATTCGTGCTTTTGGAATCATCATAAAAAGTAACGCCGTTAAACGCAGCAACCTTTTCCATCCGGTGCGGTAATCCACGAAATTCCCGAAGCGCTGACAACCGCGGATCCATGGATACGCCTAATGCACGACACAGGGCCAATGCTGCTAGTGCATTGATAGCATTATGCAAACCATTGACAACCAGCTCGGAGGTTTTCATTAATTGTAAATCCCCTTCCATCAACCACAAATTATCTCCATCGTGCATAATGCCAAAATCGGTTTGTGCCGGAGGTTCATCCAATCCAAAAGTAATTTGCTTTCTGCCCGGCAATGCCATAGCACAGACACCCGGATCATTGCGGTTGAGAATCTGTATGCCTTCACCGCTCCCTTCATGTAAAAAGACTCTTGCTTTTGCCGCCACATAATCTTGCATACCGGTGTAGCGATCCAAATGATCTTCGCTCAAATTCAGTACTGTAGCGACATCTGCGTTCAGGCTATGGGTTGTTTCCAATTGAAAGCTGGATGTTTCCAAAACCCAGGCTTGCGGCCAATTACCCGCATCTACTTGCTGCATGAGTGCATTTAAAACGGCGGGGCCAATATTGCCCGCCACTTCAACGTTCCAGTCTGATTTCTTCAACATAGCGCCAACCATCGCGGTGACTGTTGTCTTGCCATTCGATCCCGTAATAGCCACTATCTTAGGCTTTGGCATACCGCTTTGCTCAAGTGCCCAGGCAAAAAGAACCATGTCACCGATCACTGGTATGCCACGCTGTATGGCTTGTTGCACAAAAGGATCCGCCAACGGGACACCGGGACTCATTGCAATCATTTCAATCCCGTCAAAAACTTTGCCTTCAAATTTTCCTTTGTAGCCCTTTACAGTTGGATGTGTTTCCATGATTTCCTTCCAGTGTGGCGGCTCCAAACGGCTATCTGCAGCACGTACTATTGCGCCCTGACGAACTAACCATTTCACCATAGACAAACCCGTTTCGCCCATTCCTAGCACCAGTACTGTTTTACCTTGCAAATTCATCTTAATTTTAATGTTGATAATCCAATTAACACCAGGATGATGGTAATAATCCAGAATCTAACTACCACCTGGTTTTCTTTCCAGCCTTTTAATTCAAAATGATGATGCAGTGGCGCCATGCGAAAAACGCGTTTGCCCAGTAATTTGAATGATGCGACCTGCAACATCACAGACAGCGCTTCTACCACAAAAACACCGCCCATAATTACCAACACAATCTCCTGGCGGACTATCACGGTGACGATTCCTAATGCGGCTCCCAAAGCCAGTGCACCGACATCACCCATAAATACTTCAGCGGGATAAGCGTTAAACCACAGAAAGGCAAGCCCAGCACCTGCCATGGCACCACAAAATACGGATAATTCTCCCGCATTCGGGATATAGGGAATTCCCAGATACTTTGCAAATACGACATGTCCTGCCACATAGGCAAAAACAGCCAGTGCGCTGCTGATCATGACAGTCGGCATAATCGCTAAACCATCCAACCCATCGGTAAGATTCACTGCGTTGCTAGTGCCGACAATGACAAAATAAGTCAGTATGACAAAACCCGTTACACCCAACGGAATCGCCACTTCCTTGAAGAATGGTACGATCATGTCTGTTTGTGCTGGCATTTCTGCAATCGAAACCAGATATAGTGCAACGATAATGGCAATCAGCGATTGCCAAAAGAATTTGACGCCTGCAGAGAGCCCCTTTGGGTTGCGATGGACTACTTTTCGATAGTCGTCTACCCAACCAATTGCACCAAATCCCAGAGTAGTCAGCAATACGACCCAGATGTATTGATTGCTTAAATCAGCCCACAACAAGGTGGTGAGTACAATGGACATTAATATCAAGGCTCCGCCCATCGTTGGTGTACCCATTTTCACAAGATGCGATTGTGGACCATCATCACGCACGGATTGGCCAATTTTGTAGGCGGTCAGCTTGCGAATCATCATCGGGCCAATAATGAAAGAAATAACCAATGCAGTCAGTGTAGCCAGCATAGTGCGCAATGTAATATAGCTAAATACATTAAAAGCTCGGATATCCTGTGCCAGCCATTGGGAAAGCG
This sequence comes from Nitrosomonas sp., assembly GCA_016708955.1. Taxonomy (GTDB): domain Bacteria; phylum Pseudomonadota; class Gammaproteobacteria; order Burkholderiales; family Nitrosomonadaceae; genus Nitrosomonas. Next base: position 7,784 of record JADJES010000001.1, on the reverse strand, counting down.
TCAGCAGCATGGAAACCTCTTTGGCTGTTCCAGTTGCCGGACCACTCGTTCCATATGCATAAAGCGCGACCCTTTCACCAGCAGAGTGACATCATCAGCAAGCAAACTTTCGGTCGCATCGAGCAATTCGTCGATGGTGTTAAAATGTTGCGCACCTTTACCAAATTCTTCTGTTGCATAAGCGCTGAGTTCACCCAAAGTCAGCAATTGATCAAGCCCTGCATTGCGCGCATCTCTTCCAATCGTACGATGTAAATCAATGGCTGATTTGCCCAATTCTCCCATATCGCCTAGCACCAGTATTTTTTTACCCCCGGTTGCTGCCAGGACAGCCAGGGCAGCACGCACCGACTCCGGATTCGCGTTGTACGTATCATCGATTAATAGCGCATGATGCAGACCTAGCTTTTTTTGCATCCGCCCCTGCACACTCCGGAATCGTTCTAATCCTGATGCGATCATTTCTTTACTGATGCCCAATGCTGCTGCTGCTGCTGCGGCTGCCAGGGCGTTATAGACATTATGCTTGCCCGGCGCCTGTAACTTCAATTCGACGACGCCATCCGGCAATTTCAATCGGATTTTATTGACCAGCAAATCAACTTGATATTCGGCGCTTACCTGTGCTTTCTCCCGCAAACCGAAATCGAGTATTTTACGTGTACCGGCACATTCACGCCACAATGGCGCATACTTATCATCTGCATTAATAACAGCCGTTCCTTGCTGATCGAGTCCTGCAAAGATTTCAGCTTTGGCGCGTGCTACCGCTTCAACAGAACCTAATCCTTCAATATGCGCAGCACCTGCATTGGTAATCAGTGCAATACTGGGCTTTACTAACCGTGACAAATAGGCAATTTCCCCAACATGATTCATGCCCATTTCAATCACCGCATAGCGATGTTGCTGCCGCAATCGCAATAACATTTGTGGCACACCGATGTCGTTATTGAGATTACCTTCGGTTGCCAATACATAGTCTGTCTGCTCATTGATTTCCGCTTTGCCGGTTGCTGCCGTCTGACGTAGTATCGCTGCAATCATTTCCTTGACTGTAGTCTTGCCGTTACTGCCCGTGACTCCAATCACCGGTAGCGCAAAACGGCTTCTCCAGTGCGCCGCCAATTGCCCCAATCCCAATCTCGTATCTCTGACGCGAATCAGGGGTAATCCGGCGGGCAGATCATTGCCGTCAATCGCTTGTTGGATCATCGCGGCAACGGCGCCTTTCTCCTCAGCGCTGCTAACAAATTTGCTGCCATCAAATCTTTCCCCGGTTAAAGCGACGAACAAGTCACCCTCCCTAAGCGTGCGGCTATCTGTGCTTACGCCGGTAAATAGCACATCCTTTCCGCGCCAGTCGGCGTGCAATACTTCAGCGGCTTCCTTAACCGTCATCATGATCACACTCGCACTTTCATCGCCAAATCCTTCAGCACTTGTTGCACAACCTCAGCATCATTAAAAGGAATTTTCTGTCCTTTTATTTCCTGAAATTTTTCATGGCCTTTACCTGCAATCAGAACAATATCGCCGGGTTGGGCATTATCGATGGCCTGATAAATTGCTAACGCCCGGTCAACCTCTATCTGATAGTTCTTTGTGCCTGCGCCAGCAACAATATCTTGAATAATGCCCAAGGGATTTTCCGTACGCGGATTGTCGCTGGTAAAAATGACCTCATCCGCTAGGCGTGTAGCCACTTCACCGACCATCACGCGCTTGCCTTTGTCGCGATCACCGCCGCAGCCCACAACACAAATCAAACGTGCATTGTGTCCGGCTGTTCCTTTCTTTTGACTGGCGGTGCGTGAAAGCTCACGCAATGTGCACAGCACTTTCTCCAATGCATCCGGCGTATGTGCATAATCCACGATAATAGTAGGTTGACCAACCCCTTCGTATTTTTCCATCCGGCCCGGAATGGGTTGTACACTCTGAAGTGACCGGACTGCATCCGGCAAACGAATTCCACTTGCCAACAAAGTTGCAACGACAGCCAGCAAGTTTGATGCATTGAATTTACCCAGCAAACCAATTCTCAAATGTTCGTGATTATCCTCAAATTCAATATCAAACTCCATACCTTCGATATCCACTTTGAGATTTGAACCATAGACCATTTTGAATTGATTAGAATACCGTTCTTCTGGAGAATGGAATCCATAGCCTATTGTTCTGACAGGCTTATTTGCGAGCTGGCGCGATAACTCAACACCCAGTACATCATCCATATTAATGACCGCATACTTTAATTCCGGCCAAAAAAACAAACGCGCCTTGGCGATTGCATAAGTATCCATATCCTGGTGATAATCCAGGTGATCACGCGATAAATTGGTAAGCACGGCAATAGAGAACGTTGTTCCGTTGAGTCTCCCTTGCACCAAGCCATGCGAAGATACTTCCATTGCTACACTCTGTGCACCCTGTTCGAGAAATCTTGCCAGCGAGCGTTGCAACACCGTGGCTTCAGACGTTGTATTTTCACTCGCCTCTAATTTGCTACCAAAACCATTTCCCAATGTTCCCAGTACGGCCGTTTTCTTGCCTAAGCTTGTCATGGCTTGCGCATACCAATGACTGCAGGATGTTTTCCCGTTGGTTCCAGTAAACCCGACCACCCATAGTTTTTGTGAGGGATTACCATAAACACTACTGGCTATCAGTCCTGCTTTTGCTCGCAATTCAGTGATCGCCAACGCGGGGATATGCCATTCCGGATTCCATGAAAAATTTTGCGGATCCCAGAGAACGGCATTGGCACCGGCTGCGATTGCCTGCGGGATAAATTTACGCCCGTCAGTCACTTCACCCGCGTAGGCTAGAAACGTATCACCGCGTTTTACCAGGCGGCTATCCGTGACGAGATTCTCAATAGGAACCCCGATCTCATCCAGAAGATGATTATCAAATATTTTTGATGCTTTCTTTTTGACGGTCATCAAACTCATCCTTCTTCATCCATCTCGGGTGTTGCCGTAAAGGTAATTACATTATTGGCCGGCGCATCGGGCGGAATATTCAGGATGCGCAAAGCGCCGGACATTACCTTGTTGAAGACCGGCGCAGCCACAGCGCCCCCAAAGTATTTTCCTGCGGAGGGCTCATCGATCATCACCGCAATAATCAGGCGGGGATTTGATGCAGGCGCATAGCCCACAAAAGTTGAAATATAGCGTTTATTGGCGTACTGACCATCGATCAGTTTATGTGCCGTTCCCGTTTTACCGGCGACGCGATAGCCACTAATTTGCGCCAATGGCGCCGTGCCACCGGGCTTGGTTGCCATCTCCAGCATACGGCTCATCGCCAAAGCAGTATGTCGTGAAATCACGCGCTGCCCCATGACGGGCATAGTCTGCTTCAACAAAGAGATTGGTTTTAATTCGCCGCCGCTGGCAAAGATTGTATAGGCGCGGGCTAATTGCATCAGACTGGTTGAAATACCATGCCCATATGACATAGTGGCCTGTTCAATAGTGCGCCATTTATTATATGGCCGCAGTATTCCGCTGGCCTCTCCGGGAAAACCCGAGTTCGTCAGCATGCCAAACCCTGAGCGATTAAACATCTCCCACATCGTTTGCGACTCAAGTGACAACGCTATTTTTGCCGTCCCGACATTACTTGACTGCTGGATTACCTGGGCAACTGTCAATTCCCCCTTATTACTGACATCCCGTATGGTTTTTCTGCCTACTTGCAGCGTTCCCGGGGATGTCTGCATGACCGTATCCGCATTCACTTTTCCCACTTCCATAGCAATTGCGACAGTAAATGGCTTTAGCGTAGACCCAGGCTCGAAAGTATCAATCAATGCACGATTGCGAATTCTTTCATTATTGATCGTTGATCTTCTGTTTGGGTTATAAGCCGGCAAATTGGTCAACGCCAGAATTTCTCCCGTCTGCGCATCCAGCACAACAACGCTGCCAGCCTTGGCTTTGTTGATTTTTACAGCATCTTTTAATTCGACATGCGCACGATACTGAATTCTTCTATCGATTGACAAAACCAGATCCTGACCCGGTTTGGGCGGGCGGATATTTTCAATATCTTCAATGATTCGCCCTTTGTTATCCTTGATAACACGACGGCTGCCCAATGCACCGGCGAGTGATTCCTGCCAACCGCGTTCGACACCTTCTTGACCTTCATCGTTAATATCAGTAAAACCCAGGACATGCGCGGCAAACTCACTTTCCGGATAGTATCGCTTGGATTCACTGGTTAAAAAAATACCCGGAATCTTTAACTTCATGATCTTCTCGGCGGTATCCGGAACCACTTGCCGTTTTAGATAAACAAATCGGCTGTTCTCTCTTTTAATCCGGAGATCTATTTCGGCCATACTGGTTTCAAGTAAGCCAGATAACTGTTTGAGCTGCTCGGGGGTAATCTTTACCACTTTCGGATCGGCATATACCGATGCGATCGGTGAGCTGATCGCCAGGATTTGCCCATTCCGGTCTGTAATCATTCCCCGGTCTGCATTCATTTCTACAACCCGGCTATAGCGTAATTCTCCCTTCTGTTGCAAAAAATCATTGTGCATTCCCTGCAAGTAGGCCGCACGTCCTGCCAAACTGACTAAACCCAGCACCAGTAAACTGAGCAGTAGAAATGAACGCCATGCCGATAATTTGATTTGCGGTATCTCGGGTTTTATTTTTATCACGGTTCAATGCCTTCCGGATTTAATCGATCCTCTACATTACTGATCGAAACAATTTGTATACTGGATGCAGCAGGTGCCGTCATATTCAGATTTTCTTTCGCAATCTGCTCGATGCGTCCGTGCATAATCAATGTGCTTTGCTCCAGTTGCAATCTTCCCCATTCCACTTCCAGTTTCCGCTCTATCCCTTTTTCGTTCTCCAGTGCCATAAAAAGCTTGCGGGCTGTATGCTGCGAGGTCACTATGCCCAGTGCGCAAGCAATCACCACAAAAATAAAGAAAATGTTCAATTTGAACATCCGATTACCCGTTTAATTTCATTCTTTCGGCCACTCGCATCACCGCACTCCTTGCTCGCACATTCTCTGCCACTTCCAGCTCGCCCGGATGAATTGCTTTGCCAATTATGCGCAACGTCTGTTTGCTGAACCGTTGCAGCTCCTTCTCCCGCAACGGCACGCCACGCGGAAGCTCGTCCGTACTTGCTCCTGTCCGCATAAATTGCTTGACCATGCGATCTTCCAAAGAATGAAAACTGATCACCACCAACCTTCCCCCTGGATTCAACAATTCAATACATTGCGGCAAAACTAGCGACAGCTCCTCAAGCTCCTGATTGAGATAAATCCGTATCGCCTGAAAAGTACGCGTCGCCGGATGCCGCATATTTTCCCGCTGACGCTGGCGCGTGCGAACGACCGCTGCGATAATCTCGGCAAGTTGTAATGTGGTAACAATAGGCTGCCGCGCTCTTGCCACAATAATCGCTCTTGCAATCTGCCTAGCAAACCGTTCTTCGCCATATTCTTTTATCACCCATTCCAGTTGATTTTCGGTAACCGTTGCCAGCCACTCTGCCGCAGTCTGCCCGCTACTTGTATCCATACGCATATCGAGCGGACCTGCAGAACGAAAACTGAATCCGCGCGAAATTTCTTCCAATTGCGGTGAGGACACCCCCAAATCCAACAACACCCCATCAATCTTTGTAATGCCCATTTCCTGCAATATCCGCCGCATCCCGGAAAAACTACTGTGCCGGATGGAAAATCGCTTGTCGGCAATCGCCTCACCTGATTTAACTGCCGTAGGATCTCGATCCAAGGCGATTAACCGGCCATGCTCACCCAGCCGTGACAGTATCAAGCGGCTATGTCCGCCACGCCCAAACGTTGCATCCACATAGACACCATCCAGTTTTATCGCCAATGCATCGACCGCTTCCTGCAACAACACCGCAATGTGCATCTGCGTGATTTACCGCTTCATCACAGAGAAAAGCCATCCAGCTCAGGCGGCATATCGCCATCCTTGAAAGCCAGTGCATTTTCTATCTGTAAATTCCATTGCGTTTCATCCCACAATTCAAATTTTGCGCCTTGACCAACCAGAACCACATCTTTGGACAAACTGGCAAACTGACGCAGTGGCGGTGACACCAAAATACGGCCGGCAGCATCCATCTCGACATCACAAGCATTACCCACCAGCAACCTCTGCAAGTTGCGGGTTTTGGATTCAAAACTGGAAAGATTATTGAGTTTTTGTTCTATCGGTTCCCAGGCTGGCTGAGGATAAATCAACAAACACTTTGAAGGATCAACAGTGACTATCAAGTGTCCTGTGCAGGAAGACATCAGTTCGCCACGGTATCTTGCGGGTATCGCAAGCCTACCTTTCGCATCCAGACTGAGCTGCGTGATGCCACGGAACATGCTGTCTCCTTTTATTAAGGGAAAATTAATCGAGGCCCACCAAATTCTCCCACATTCTCCCACCAGACCCCACTTTAATCAAAAAACAGACGATAGTCAAGCAAGAATTGGGAAGTTTATAGTTATATGACAAAGACTTAATGACAAAGCCGATTGCAATCCAATAAGCAACAAAATGTTCAAATAAATAAGAGAGATAGAAGAAATACTCAATGTGAATTGTTAATTACAATTTGAGAATGACTCTGAACAAGCTTGTTTTACCGCCGGAAAAATCGCACACTCTCCGCGTTCAACAATCCCACTTCAGCAGAGAGATGACGCCGTTATACTGGACACAAGCGATACAGGAACTGGCTGCATGCGATAAAGTCATGCAGCAGTTAATCCGGCAATTTGAAGACGCCACGCTCACTTCACGGGGCTGTGCTTTCACCACCCTGGCGCGCTCCATCGTCGGGCAGCAGATTTCCGTCAAAGCCGCCGAAAGCGTCTGGCAAAAAGTAATCCGCGCCATTCCGGACATGACACCGCACACGATCGCGGAAGCAGAACAGGATTTGCTGCGCGCCTGCGGATTATCCGCACGAAAAATAACCTACCTGCAGGATTTGTCGCGGCATTTTACCGAAGGGAGTTTGAATGAAACTACATGGACTGATAGGGATGATGAAACCATCATCAAACAACTGACCGAAGTGAAAGGAATAGGGCGCTGGACCGCGGAAATGTTCCTGATTTTTCACCTGCAGCGCCCGGATGTCCTGCCGCTGGACGACATCGGACTGCAACGCGCAATGAGCCTGCACTACCTTGACAAGCAACCGATCGACAAAAAAACCATGCTCGAACTCGCCAAACCTTGGCAGCCTTGGCGCTCGGTGGCTACGTGGTATTTATGGCGTAGTTTGGATCCGTTGCCGGTGGAATACTAAAAATCAAAGAAAATAGACTGTCGGATATTACAGGCTAATAAATGCCACCACTTTTGCAACCAATCCGGGCAATTTGTCACTGATTGAAGAAATATCTTTGGTTACCTGAGCGGTATAACTGACTCCACTTTTAAATTTTTCAGCTAGTTCTTTTAATCCAGCTTTGGCTTCCTGTTTCTCGGCGGCATTATCAGAACACACTTTTGGAATTTGTTCCCGCATTAATTCCAATTCGCGTAACGCTTTGGATCGTTCATGATTATCTTCAATCTCGATTTTTATGGCATCAATCAATCTGCGAAAATCGGTAAGCAATTCTTGACTGAGATGATTGATATTGACATCACCCGTGTTGCCAATCGCAGCATTCTCAATTTTGATGACATTATTACTGCCGTTAATAGTAAACCCGCCCCCCGTTGCTTTTTCCAATTTATCATTCGTCATAAT